>NZ_CP159615.1:0-2665000 GCF_047946695.1 Sphingomonas sp. VDB2 | reverse complement strand
CTAATCCTACGCGGGCTCATCCCTGGGCGATAAATCTTTGGACTTTCGTCATCATCCGGTATTAGCGTCAGTTTCCCGACGTTATTCCGAACCCAAGGGTAGATTCCCACGCGTTACGCACCCGTGCGCCACTAGATCCGAAGATCTCGTTCGACTTGCATGTATTAGGCATGCCGCCAGCGTTCGTTCTGAGCCAGGATCAAACTCTCAAGTTTGATGTCCGATACATACCAGCCGGAATAAGGCCGATATATACCGCTCATTTCCAGGAGCCATTCCTGCACAATATAGTCTTGTGGAATATATTGAGACATATGAACGATCTGCCGGGCAAGCCCGACAAACCCCAATAAGGAACGGCCTAATTTAACCGATCGCATGACGCCTGAAAGCCGCCACAGACCGGAGCCGCCGCCCACATGTCCCTTCATCTCAATCACAATGTCAAAGAACCCTGCCAAACATCAGAGCGGACAACCATGCCACCCCGATCCTTGCGTTTCGGAGGACTGTCGTCCGTCTATGTTGGCGACCGTGCCGAGCGCTTCCTGATGGCAGCGCCCCGTCCGGTGAACAGCCCTCTAAGCGCGTCGCCCTGACCCGTCAAATGCTTTTTGCAATTTTATTTCAGAAATTTTTGGGGGTTGGGCGCTACAGCCGATGCATGATCGATCGGATTTCAGGAAAGACGGGCGCATGACATTGCAGGATGCCGACGCGAATGACGCGGGTTTCGGCGCACGGATACGCAGCGCCATCTTCTGGCGATCGGGCAGTCAGATCCTCTCGCAGATGATGAGCTGGGTGGTGACGCTCGCGGTCATCCGCCTGCTCGATCCAGCCGATTACGGCCTGTTCGCCATGACCCAGGTGATCCTGAACTTCGCGACCTTCCTCAACGGCTATGGGCTGGTGAGCGCTTTGGTGCAGTCCGACACGGTCGAGACACACCGGCTGCGGCAAGCCTTCACCATCATGCTGTTGCTGAACGGCGCGCTGGCGCTGCTGCAACTGGCGATCGCGCCGCTGGCGGCCGACTATTATGACCAGCCGATGGTCGCCGACCTGCTGCGGGTGCAGGCTTTGCTCTATCTTTCCACCCCCTTCCTCTCCGTGCCCGAAGCGATCATGGGACGCGCGCTCGATTTCAAGCGGCCCGCCCTCGTCAACCTGATCGCCGCGATCGCTTCGGCCGCGGTGGCGCTGATCGGCGCCCTGTCGGGATGGGGCGTATGGACATTGGTGTTCGCGCCGATTGCGGGTTTCTGGATCAAGGCGGCAGGCTATGTCATCGCGACCGGGTTCAGGCCGATACCCAGCTTCGATTTCCGCGGCACCGGCGCGATGGTCGCCTATGGCGCATCGCTGCTGGGCGGGCAGCTCTTCTGGATCGTCCAGAGCCAGGCCGATATCTTCATCGGCGGCCGGATGCTGGAACCGCACCAACTGGGCCTCTACGCCGAAGCCCTGTTCCTGACCCAGATTTTCGTCAGCAAATTCGTGCCGCCGCTCAACGACGTCGCCTTCCCCGCCTATGCGCGGATGCAGAAGGACGTGTCGCGGGTGGCCTGGTCCTTCTGCAAGGCGGTGAAGCTGCTGCTGCTGCTGACCTGTCCCATCTATCTGGGCATGGCGGTGACGGCCGAGCCGCTGGTCGAGACATTGTTCGGGCAGAAATGGCTGGAAATGGCGCCCTTCGTCGCGATCCTGGCGCTGGCGATGCCGTTCATGACGCTGCAGGTGATGTTCGCGCCGGTCAGCAATGCGCTGGGCCGCCCCGGCACGACCGCGCGAGTCGCCGCGGTCGGCGCGGTGCTGATGCCGGTCGCCTTCCTGATCGGCATCCAGTCCGGTGCGATCGGCCTGGCCTGGGCCTGGCTGATCGCCTTCCCGATTCTGACCGCAGTTACTGCCCGGCTGGCGGGCGGCCCGATGGGGTTGCAATTCGCCGACCTGATCCGCGCCGCCGCGCCGGGGCTGGGCTGTTCGATCCTGATGGCGGGGGTGGTGATGGCGATCGACCGGCTGCTGCCGCCGCTGGCAGCGCCGTTGCGGCTGTGCGTGCTGGTGCCGGCGGGAGGGCTGGCCTTCCTCGCCGCGCTGATGCTGTGCGCGCGCGGCACGTTGATGGAACTGGTCGCGCTGGTGGTGCGGCGCGCGCCGCCGGTCCAGGCCCCGGCCTGAACCGACGGCTGGGGCCGGATCAGGCGGTCTGGATATAGTCGCGCAGCGCCGCGGCTTCCGATTCGATGGTATCGATCCGGAATTTGACCAGATCGCCGATCGAGATCATGCCCACCAGCGCGCCGTCGACCACGACCGGCAGATGGCGGATACGCCGCTTCGTCATCAGCGACAGGCCGTGAATTACCGGCGTTTGATGGTCGATGGTGATGGCGGGCGCGGTCATGACTTCGCCGACATCATGGTCGAGTGCGGCTGCGCCTTCGGTGGCGACCCGATAGACCACATCGCGTTCGGAAAAAATGCCGACGACCTGCCCATCCTCAACCACCGGCACGCAACCGATCCGCCGTTCCGCCAGCAATTGCACGACGGAGAGCACGCTGTCGGTGGGCCGTACGCTGACAACGTCGCCCTTGCCCTGCAAAATCGTTGCGATGCTCATGACCACTCTCCTTTTCCGAGACATTTCCCGATAGGCGCTTGATGATCCCACTTTCGCGGCCCAATGAAAAGAGATGACGCGCAAGCAAGCCCTGGATGATCCACAGATCGCCGCAACCGCCTGGGCGCGGTTTCGCCGCATCATGGCGTGGATGGCGCTGGGCGGCGCGGTCTGTGTCGGACTGGCGCTGTTGTTCCTCCATTGGTGGGCCGGCCAGTTGCCGATTCACATGGTGATCGCCACCATATTGGGCGTATGGCTGACCTTCATGCTGGGGACCGGCCTGATGGCGCTGACATTCCTGTCGAGCGGCACCGGGCATGACGAACAGGTGATGGACAGGCTGAAGGACGAGGTGCCGCTTGACGACTGACACGGCGAAAACCGGAAAGCGGGGTGAGGTGGTGCTGCGGCTGGTGCCGCATCTGACCGACATCAACGCCAACGGCCACATCTTCGGCGGCTGGGTGCTGAGCCAGATGGATATCGCCGGCGGCATCGTCGCGGCGCGAATCGCGCGCGGCGCGGTGGCCACGGTGGCGATCGAGAGCATGACCTTCATCACGCCGATCCTGCTGGGCGATGTCGTGTCGGTCTATGCGGTCGAGGAACGGCGCGGCCGCACGTCGGTCGCGATCCGGATTGACGTGGTGGCGATCCGCGGCGTCGGCATGGACGAAGTGCTGCTGACCAGCGGCGTCTATACGTTCGTGGCGCTGGACGCCAATCACCGGCCGCGGCCCCTCCCCGACTTTTGACGTCCGACGCCTGACGGTCAGCGCGCCAGCCGCTCCGCATAGGACCAGGTCACCGTGTCGTTGGCCGGGATCGTGACCCGCCAGATCCATCCGTTGCCACGCCGCTCCATGTCGGCGGGGGCCGACATGATGTCGTGCGGGATGGTGACTTCCGCCGTCACCGCGAAGGGCCGGGCGTTGCTCAGCGTGATCGCCCAGTTGCGGGACTTGCGAGACTGTCCCGTCGCCCGCGCGGCGATGCGGACGTCGGCGCTGGCCGCGATGTCATAATCGACCCGTTCGCCTTCCGCCTTGTCGCCGATATCGGCTTCGCCCGCGAGCAGGCGCAGGCCGCCGACATCCTCGAAGATCGCGACCCGGCCCGACGGCATGGGCAGGCCGAGGCCGTCATCCTTGCGATTCTGCAATCGCAGCCGCAGCATCATCGGCCGCGAGTCGCTCGCGCCGTCGCCATAGCCGATGGTGGCGGCATAGAGCCGCTCGACCTTGACGCCCGATTGGCGCAGCAGCGCGACCTGCTTCTGGGCATTGGCGGCGACATCGACGGTCACCGGCACGCGATAGAGTTTGAGGTCGCCGACATCTTCGGGCGGCGGCGGTGGCGGTGGCGGAGGAGGGGGCGGCGCCGCGGGCGCTGCCATGGCGACGCGTTCGGTGCGGCGCATCGAGGTGACGACGATGTCCTGCGCGCCCTCCATCATCATCGCGGCTTCGGGCGCCTGCACCGGGAACAGATCCCAGCGCGGATGGGTGCTGGTGACGTCCATCGGCCAGCAGGTCAGGCGCAGCGGACCGCCGGTCGGGCGCGGTTGCACCCCGCGCGCCTGCTTGTTGGGCTGGCCCGCGATGACGCTCAACTGCGCGTCGGGAAAGCCGGTGACCCCGCCATTGGCGACCGTCAGCCAGGCCATGAGGTCGAGCATGCTGCCATCGTCGCCCATGTCCGCGACATAGTTGGCGGCCCAGTCGAACCCTTCGGCCAGATAGGTGAGTTGCAGCGTCGCGCGGGTCGGCCGGTCGCTTGTGGCGATCACCGACAGGGTCGGGCGGGGCGACAGATCGGCGGGTCTTTGCGGATAGAGCATCCGCTCTGGCAGGCCGCTGCACCCCAGCGCCTCATAGCCCTGCGCCGTCTTGAGAATCACGCCCCCGGTCGGCCCGGCGCTGATGATCGCGTCCTGCTCGGTCACCTTGCCGGTCTTGCGGTCGGTGCGGCGCAGGGTGACGCTGCGCTTGAGATAGGCGTCGACGAGGCCGGCGGGGGACAGCAGCCGGGCGTCCCGGTTCTTTTCCCGCACGCCGCGCGGCATGCCGGAGAGGATCGCGGTTTCGGGCATCAGTCCTTCGGCCACCCCTTCGAACCGCACGACCGAGTCGCCCTGGGGCAGATCGACGGTGCGGCTTTCGGTGACGAGCGCATAGCCGCCCGGCCAGTCGCGGTCGATCGGCCCCTTGGCCCGGAAGGGCGCGCGGTAGACGGTGACGGAGACGGAATCGGCGCGGGGCGAAACGATCGTTTCCGCCTGCGCCGGGATGGCCAGCGCCCAGAGCGCCAACAACAGGACAAGAATGCGCGGCACGGGCGCTCTCCCGTCAGTAGCGCGAATCGAAGGTGACGCTGAGGTCGATCGTGCCGTTGGCCGGCACCGGCACGCTCCATTCCATCCGGTCGGCAGAGACGCGCTTGCCTTCCAGACTTTGCGCCGTCACGCGCGTGTCGCCCCATAATCCCTGCTGCGCCAGATCGATCGTCACGGATTCGGAACGGGCGTTAGTGAGCGTGTAGCGCATCCTGGTTTCCCAGCGCGCGCTGCCCTTGCGCGTGCGCTGTTCGACGGTGGGGCGCACCTTCACGTCGAACGCCTCGCCGGTGCGGAGCGCCATGGAAGACCCCATGGGCGTATGGTCGATGCTGTTTTCGCCGATGAATTGCGGGTTGCCGCGCGCGTCGCGCATATAGACGCGGATCGTGCCGGCAGGCAGTTGATCGCCCAGGCCGCCTTCCTTCGAGGTGGAGAATTTCAGCACGCTCGATGCGCTCATCGGTTCGGCGGAGCTGCCGAGCCAGCCATTGACATATTCATAGGTGGCGCGAGCCGGAGCGCCCTTCACGTCGAGGAAACTGACCTGTTTCTGCTGCGCATTGGCGATCGTGGTGCGGGCGGCGAGCGGATAGAGATAATAGTTGCCCAGCCGTTCGCGTGGACCGCTTTCGGTCCCGGCCTGATCGATCGCGCCGCTGCCTGTTTGCCACCAGTTGGTGCGCCCGCCGCCATTGGCCGGGTTGCCCGCGACCAATATCGTCTTCGCGTCGGTGAAGGTCGTGCCCGTATTGTTGGTGAGCGTGACCCATCCCTGCATGTCCATGGCCCCCTTGGCCGCGTCGAACAGCGCGACATAGTCGGCCGTCCAGCCCAGATTGGGGGTGAGGTAGGAGAGGCGCGCGGGCACCGTGCCGCCGCGATCCGCCTGCACCGTGACCGATAGGGTGGGACGGGCGCGCAGATTGGGGGGCACCCGGTCGAAGATGACGCGGACCGGCAGGCCATCGTCGCGCAGCACCTCGATCCGGCTGTCAATCTGGAGGACAATGCCCCCATTGGCGGCGAGAATCTTGGCGCGTTCGCGCGTTTCCGCGCCGGTGGCCGGGTTGGTGCGCAGCAGCGTCACTTCCTGCCCCACCGCCTTGTCCATCAACTTGTCGGGGGAAAGGAGGTCATAATCGAAATTCTGTTCGACGATGGCGAGGCCGGGGCCGGACAGGTTCACCGTTTCCGGGCGGATGCGGGCCGACACGTCGGGAAATTCGATGCGGTTGCGGCCTGCCGTCACCGGCAATTGCCGATCGTCCTGCACCAGCGACTGGCCATTATTGTAGATGGTGACGGCGACATCGCCCTGCGCGGTGGCGCCGGTAGGATCGGCCGCGCTTTGCGCCATCGCCGAAGGGGACAGGGCCGACAGGGGCAGGGCAGTGAGCATCAGGGGCAGCAGGTGCGCGGCTCTCATCGGCCTCTCTCCAGATATGTGCCAGATATATAGAGCGATTTCTAATCAGATGAAATCATCTGATGACTCGGAAATCGCGTAAAACCAATAATCTAGAGCGGTTGATCCGATACAATCGGATCAACCGCTCTAGCGCCTTGTGCCGGATCGCGCCGGGGTTGCAAAGCCGGCTTGTCGGTAGCGGCGAGAAAAGACAGCGCCATGAAAAAGGGGACGGCGCGTTGCGGCGCCGTCCCCTGATTTTTTTCACTATCGAGCGCTTATTCGGCGGCTTCGGTCGCCGGGCGGGCGCGACGGGTACGCTTCTTGGGCGCTTCCTCGGCCACTTCGGCGTCATTGTCGGCGCGGGCGATCGAGGGCGGCAGCACCGCCAGGTCCAGCCCTTCGCTCGCTTCCGCTTCAGCCACGACCTTGCGCGGGCGACCGCGACGGGGGCGCGGGGCCTCGGCTTCGGGCGCGGCCGCTTCGGGTGCGGTCTGGACGACCGGCTGCTGGCGCGGGGCTTCCGTGGCGGGATTGCCCGCCGGGCCTTCTACGCCCATTTCCTGCTGCACCGGGGCATCGCCGTCGGCATTGAAGCGATCGCGGCGGGGACGGTCGCGACGGACATTGCCGGCGCGCGCCTCGCGGGGTTCCCGATAGTCGCGATTGTCGCGCGGCTCGCGGGCTTCGCGATCGTCTTGACGCTCAGACCGGCGATCCTGCTGGTCACGCGGGGCCTGCTGGTCGCGCTGACCCTGTTCACGCTGGCCCTGGTCCCGCCCATTTTGTTCACGAGGGGCCTGCTCCCGCGGGGTACGATCATAGGCGTGCTGCTGGTCGCTGCGGAAATCGTCGACGCCATCGTAGCCGCCGTCGAAATCGTCGCCATCCTGGTCGAAATTCTCGTCGCGGGTGCGCTGCCGGGGGTTCTGTTCCTCCTGGCGGGCGCGGTTGTCGGCGAGCACGCGGAAATAATGATCGGCGAACTGGAGATAATATTCGGCATTCACCCGGTCGCCCGCCATCTGGGCGTCGCGGGCCATATTCTTGTATTTCTCAAGAAGCTGGGTCGCATTGCCGCGGGCGCGGTTGTCGATGCGATTACCGTTGTCGCCACCGCCCCGATTATTGCCGTTGGGACGTCCGTTGTTATTATTGTTCCGGCCGCGATTGCGGCGGCCGGCCTGCCGGTTGTTGATCAAGACATGATCCTTGCGTTCGCTATGATATCATTCACTGAAAACACTGTTCAGTCGCCATCCCCAAGCACGGCCTGTCCTTCAGGCCGGATACGGCTCCGCCACGGCATGATCCTTCCCGGATCATTACCCCGACTGCCAGCGGCGCTGCGCAGCATGCGCCGTCATGACTTTAAGGAGCGGGAAAACGGCCTTTTCTATCAACGATCTAAGCGACCATGTCACAAGATAGAGCCGTCCCTGACGCTGATGTAGTGGCTTTCGCGCGATAAACCAAGCAATTTTCGCTTGCCCGATGGTAAATCGACCATTTCTAACCTGGGTTTGTCACGATCAGGCAGCGGTCGTGCCCGGCCAGGTCGCGCCGCAGGGCGACGGCCAGCCCCCTTTCCTTCAACAGCGCGGTGACGCTGACCGCCTGGTCATGGCCGATCTCGATCGCGGCCATGCCGCCCGGCGCGATCAGCCGCGGCAAATCGGGCGCGATGCGGCGATAATCGTCCAGGCCATCGGCGCCCGCGAACAACGCGCTGGCCGGTTCGCGCAGCACGTCGCCGGACAGCGGCAGGTCGGCGACGATATAGGGCGGGTTGATGAGCAGCAGGTCGAACGGGCTTTCCACATCCTGCGCCCAGTCGCCCAAGCGGAAAACGGCGCGGTCGGCCATGCCCAGTCGCATCGCATTGCCCTGCGCCACCGCGAGCGCGGGTGGGGAAGCGTCTATGCCGAGCCCGTGCGCGCCGGGCCATTGCGCCAGCGCCGCCAGCAGGAGGGCGCCGGAGCCGGTGCCCAGGTCGAGGATCGTGGCGGGCGCTTGGGTTGCGAAATGATCGACCGCCGCCTCGATCAGCGTTTCGCTGTCGGGTCGAGGGATCAGCGTGTCGGGCGTGACGGACAGGCTGATCGTCCAGAAATCGCGGGTGCCGGTGATATGGGCGATCGGTTCGCCCGACAGGCGTCGGTCCAGCAGCGCGGGGAAGGTATCGGGGGTGCCGAGGTCGCGCTGGCGCAGCAGCATGTCACCCCGCGACAGGCCCAGCGCATGGGCCATCAGCAGTTCGGCGTCGAGCCGGGCCGTGTCGCTGGCGACGGCGAGTTGGACAGTGGCTGCACGGAGCGCGTCTGCCACGCCCTCGATCGTCATGCGGGCAAAGGGATCAAGACACCCCGTCCAGTTGCGCCAGCCTTGCCGCTTCATCTTCCGCGACCAGCGCGTCGATGACGTCGGCAAGGCCCGGGCCTTCGAGAATCTCGGGCAGACGGTGCAGGGTCAGGTTGATGCGGTGGTCGGTGACGCGGCCCTGCGGGAAATTATAGGTGCGGATGCGTTCGGAGCGGTCGCCCGATCCCACCATCGCCTTGCGCGCGCCGGCCTGTTCGCTCTGGGTGCGCTCGCGCTCGGCTTCGTAGAGGCGGGCGCGCAGCACCTGCATCGCCTTTGCCTTATTCTTGTGCTGCGAGCGTTCGTCCTGCTGGATGACGACGGTGCCGGTGGGCAGATGGGTGATGCGCACGGCAGAATCGGTGGTGTTGACGTGCTGACCGCCCGCGCCCGATGCGCGGTAGATGTCGATCTTGAGGTCGCCGTCGGCGATCTGGACGTCGACTTCTTCCGGCTCGGGCAGGATGGCGACGGTCGCCGCGCTGGTGTGGATGCGCCCGCCGCTTTCGGTCGCAGGGACGCGCTGGACGCGGTGGACGCCGCTTTCGAACTTCAGCTTGGCGAAGACGCCGACGCCATTGATGCTGGCCACCACTTCCTTGAAGCCGCCGACTTCGGACGCATTGGCCGACATCAGTTCCATCTTCCAGCCCTGGGTATCGGCATAGCGCTGATACATGCGGAACAGGTCGCCCGCGAAGAGCGCCGCTTCGTCGCCGCCGGTGCCGGCGCGGATTTCCAGCATGGCGGGGCGGGCGTCGGCGGCGTCGCGGGGGAGCAATTGCAGCGCCAGCGCGCGTTCGGCTTGCGGAAGCTGGCTTTTGAGGATCTGCATTTCCTCCTGCGCCATTTCGCGCATGAGGGGGTCGGCGTCGGGATCGCCGCCGCCGCCCGCCATGACATCGAGCGCGGCCAGTTCCTGCCGCAGGCGGCGCACCTCATGCGCGGCGCGGGCGACCGGTTCGATCTCCGCATATTCCTTCGACAGTTTCACGAACGCTTCGGGCGCGAGGTCGGCGCGCGTCATCGACGCCTGCACCTCGTCCCGGCGCGCCTCGATCTGCGCGATGCGTTCGGCGGAGATGTGCATCAGAGCGCCGTCACCGTCCCGATCAGGGCGTCCAGCGCGACGGCCTGCTGCTGGCCCGTGCCTAGATTCCGCACCGACGCTTCGCCGCGGGCCAGTTCATCGTCGCCCAATATGATCGCCCATGACGCACCAGACGCATTAGCGCGCTGCATCCGCTTCTTCATATTGCCGCGATAGCCCATGTCGCAGGCGACGCCAGCGCGACGCAGATCGGCGACGATGCCGATCGCCTTCGTTTCGGCCGCTTCGCCCATAGGAATCAGCACCACGCTGGGCTTCTCGATGTCCGGCATATCCACCAGCATCGCCAGCCGCTCGATCCCGGCCGCCCAGCCGACCGCCGGGGTCGCGGGACCGCCCAGATTCTCGATAAGGCCATCATAACGCCCGCCGCCCAGCACCGTGCCCTGCGCGCCCAGACGATCGGTGATGAATTCAAACGCGGTGTGGCGATAATAATCGAGGCCGCGCACCAGCCGGGCATTGCGTTCCCATGCCACGCCCGCCGCATCGAGGCCGCTCGTCACCTTCTCGAAGAAGCTGCGCGCTTCGTCGGTCAGATAGGCGTCGATGTCCGGCGCACTGTCGGCGACCGGGCGGTCGCGCGGGTCTTTGCTGTCGAGGATGCGCAGCGGGTTCTTCGCCAGCCGCTCGACGCTGTCTTCCGACAACTGGTCGCGATGCGCCTCGAAATGGGCGATCAGCGCCGCGCGCCAGGCATCGCGGCTCGGCCCGTCGCCCAGCGTGTTGAGGGTGAGCGTCACGCCGTCTGCGACGCCCAGTTCCTTGAGCAACTGGTCGGCCAGCACCAGCAGTTCCACGTCGGCGCCCGGTTCGCCCGCGCCGATGATTTCGGCGTCGAGCTGGTGGAACTGGCGGAAGCGGCCCTTTTGCGGGCGTTCGTAGCGGAAGAGCGGGCCGTGGGTCGCCACTTTGAGCGGCGCATATTGCTGCCAGCCTTCGGTGATGTAGGCGCGGCTGATCCCGGCGGTGAATTCGGGGCGCAGGGTGATGCTGTCGCCGCCGCGATCCGTAAACGTGTACATCTCCTTCGAGACGACGTCGGTGCTTTCACCCAGCGACCGGGCGAAGACGGCGGTGGATTCGAACACCGGCACTTCGACCCGCTGGAAGCCATAAAGCTTGCGCACCCGGTCGAAGGTCGCGACCACATGGGCGAAGCGTTCCGCAAACGCCTCCGTGGTGCCGCCCAGCATGTCCTGCGTTCCGCGCACCGGGCGCGGCGTTTCTATCTTCGCCATGGGGCCGGGCCTTTAACGGCAAATCACCCCCAAGGAAACGCGCTTTTTACCGGCCGCCATCAGGGGGTGGACGACGCGCCGCGCCCTCGCCATGCTAGGGGCAATCGGGCCGTTCGGCCCATCTGCATTTTCGGAGACCTCCATGATCCGCAGCATTGCTGCCGCCCTTTGCCTTTCGACGGCCATCGCCAGCCCGCTCTTCGCCCAGGACGCGATCCGGTCCAAGCCGACCGCCCTGCCCGTCGACAGCGCCGCACCTGCACCAAAGGACATCCCCTATCCGGGCGGCACCATCAAGCTGGAGGTCGATGCGACCGACACGGTCCAGCGCATCTTCCGCGTCAAGGAGACGATCCCCGTCGCCGCCGCCGGGCCGATGACGCTGATGATGCCGGCCTGGCTGCCGGGCAATCACGCCCCGCGCGGGCAGATCGAGAAGCTGACGGGCCTGACCTTTACCGCCAATGGCCAGACGCTGGCATGGAAGCGCGATCCGTTGAACGTCTATGCCTTCAATCTCGACGTGCCGCAGGGTGTGACCGAAGTCGTGGCGCAGTTCCAGTTCCTGTCCGCCACCCAGCCCGCCCAGGGCCGCGTCGTCGTGACGCCCAAGATGCTGAACATCCAGTGGGAGAGCGTGTCGCTCTATCCCGCCGGCTATTATACGCGCCAGATCCCGATCCAGCCGACCGTGACCTATCCCGCCGGCTGGCAGGCCGCGACCGCGCTGCGCGGGACGAAGAGCGGCAATGTCGTCGCCTATGAGACGATCGACTATGAAGCGTTGCAGGATTCGCCGGTGTTCGCAGGCACGCATTTCAAGGCGGTGGACTTGGGGCAAAACGTCACGCTGAACCTGGTCGCCGACGATGCCGACGAACTGGATTACAAGCCCGAGCAGATCGCCAAGCACAAGAAGCTGGTAGCGGAGGCAGGCGCCTTGTTCGGCGCCTATCATTTCAACCATTATGACTTCCTGCTCGCCATCACCGACGAGATGGGCGGGATCGGCCTGGAGCATCATCGCTCGTCCGAGAACCAGGTCGAACCGGGCTATTTCAAGAGCTGGGACAAGGGCGAGGCGCTGCTGGACCGCAACCTCTTGCCGCATGAATTCACCCATAGCTGGGACGGCAAGTTCCGCCGCCCGGACCTGCTGTGGACGCCAGACTTCAACGTGCCGATGCAGGATAATCTTCTGTGGGTCTATGAAGGGCAGACGCAATTCTGGGGCTATGTGCTGGGCGCGCGGTCGGGGATGTTCAGCAAGCAGGAGACGCTGGACGCCTATGCCCAGATCGCGGCCAAGCTGGACACGGCGGTCGGCCGCCAGTGGCGCCCGATGGAGGACACTACCCATGATCCCATCATCTCCGCCCGCCGGCCCAAGGGCTGGGCAAGCTGGCAGCGGTCCGAGGACTATTATAATGAAGGGCTGATGATCTGGCTGGAGGCCGACGCGATCATCGCCAAGGCGACCCGCGGCAGGAAGGGGCTGGACGATTTCGCCAAGGCCTTCTTCGGCATCAATCCGGGCGACTGGGGTCAGGTCGTCTATAATCGCGGCGACGTCATCAAGACGCTGAACGCTATCGCGCCCTATGACTGGGCGGGCTTCTTCCAGAAATATGTGGATGCACCCACCAGGGAAACGCCCAAGGGCGGCTTCATCCTGGGCGGCTACTCCCTCGTCTATGGCGACGAACCGGGCGCCATCACCAAGGCGGCCGAGGGCGCCAACAAGATGGTCGACCAGAGTTTCGGCATCGGCGCGATCGTCAAGAATGACGGCGAAGTCAGTGGCGTCATCTGGGACAGCGCGGCGTTCAAGGCGGGCCTTGTGACCGGCGCGAAGATCGTTGCGGTCAATGGCGACGAATATTCGGGCGACGCATGGAAAGCGGCGATCAAGGCCAAGACGCCGATCCAGATCATCCTAAAGCAGGATAAATACTATCGTGTTTTGACACTCGATTATTCGGGCGGGCTGCGCTATCCGCGCCTCGAAAAGACAGGAGAGGGTGAAGGCAGTCTCGATAAGCTGCTCAAAGCCAGAACGTGACTCACCCGCAACGCAACATGAAGCAGAAGGCGTTTCCATGAACATCGAACTGATCCCGGTCGGCGACGATCCGCCCAACAGCCTGAACGTCATCATCGAAGTGCCGGTCGGCGGCGAACCGGTGAAATATGAATTCGACAAGGCCAGCGGCGCGCTGTTCGTGGATCGCATCCTGCACACGCCGATGCGCTATCCGGCCAATTACGGCTTCGTGCCGCACACGCTGTCGCCCGACGGCGATCCGCTGGACGCGCTGGTCATCGCCCGCTCGCCCTTCGTCCCCGGCTCCGTCGTGCGCGCGCGCCCGATCGCGGTGCTGAACCTGGAAGACGAAGCCGGCGGCGACGAAAAGCTGGTCTGCGTCCCCGACAACAAGACCTTCCCCTATTATGCCGACATCAGCGAAAAGGACGACCTGCCCGGCATCGTGATGGAGCAGATCGAGCATTTCTTCACCCACTATAAGGATCTGGAAAAGACCAAGTGGGTCCGCATCGGCACCTGGGGCGGGGCGGAGGACGCCAAGCAGATCACCCTGGAAGCGATCGCGCGCTATCAGGCAGCGAAGAAGGCGGACTGAGGTCTGTTCTTCGAATGACATAAAAGGCCGCGCGGAGTGATCCGCGCGGCCTTTCTGTTATACATATATATGCCGTGTTCCCGCTTTCGCGGGAACACGCAGCATTCAATGCAAGCGCCCGCTCAAATCAGCCGGTCCGCGTCCAGCGCCATGGCCAGCGAATCGCGGCCCTTGGGCAGACGCGCATGGAGCCGGGCGTCGGCCTCGACCAGCCGCTCGACGCCGATGTCGAGTTGCTCTTCGGGCAGGGTGAAGGGCAGGCGCAGGAAGCGTTCGAACGCCCCGCTGACGCCGAAGCGCGGGCCGGCGGCGATGCGGACGCCCAGACTTTCGGCCAATGCCGCCAGCGCGGTCGCCTCCGCACGGGGCAGTTCGGCCCAGAGCGACAGGCCGCCCGCGGGCGATTCCACCCGCCAATGGGGCAGGCGACGCGCGATGAGGCCCAGCAGATGGTCGCGCCGCCCGCGCAGCAGGCCGGCCCGTTCGCCCAGGCCCACATCGGCGTCGATCAGTTGCGCGACCGCGATCTGTTCGACCACCGGGCTGGCCATGTCCATCGTGGTGCGCAGACGGCCGAGCGCCGCGACCGTCTGAACATCGGCGCGAATCCAGCCCACCCTGAGCCCGCCCCAGAAAATCTTGCTCGCCGACCCCAGGGTGATAACCTGCCGCCCCGACGGATCGTGCATCGCGACCGGCGGCGGCGGCGCGAAGTCCAGCCCCATCGCCACCATCGTTTCGTCGACGATCAGCGGCGTGTGGGTACGCATCGCCGCCGCGACCAGCGCGCGGCGGGTGGCGGGGTCCATGCTGCGGCCGGTGGGATTGTGGAAATCGGCGATGACATAGGCGAAGCGGGGGCTGGTCTGGCGGAAGGCGGCCTCCATCGCGTCGACGTCCCAGCCCTGCATGGGCAGGCCGACCGGCACCGGCACGACATGGGCGCGTTGCAGCGCCTGGATCGCGTTATGATAGGTCGGATGGTCAATCACGACGCGGTCGCCCGGCCCGGCCAGCCATTTGAGCAGCAGCGAAAAGCCCTGTTGCGCACCGTTGGTGACCATGATCTGGTCCGGGGAGGTGGGGCAGCCGCGCCGCTCATAATGGGCCGCGATCGCGCGGCGCAGCACCATGATGCCCAGCGGATCATAGCCCAGGTCGCCCAGATAGGCCGGCAGCGCCTCCACCGCATGGGCATAGGCGCGCGCGACGCCGGGCGCGGCGGGCAGGGCGGCATGGGTCCAGTTGAGCAGGTTGCCGCCGGTCGTCGCGTCGATCTCCCCCGGCGTCGTTTCGGCCCGGCCCGGCGGGATGCGGGTGACGCTGCCCGACCCCTGCCGGCTTTCCAGATAGCCTTCGTCGCGCAGCCGGTCGAAGGCCGCGGCGACGGTGGTGCGCGAGAGGCCCAGCGCCGCGGCCAGTTCGCGTTCGCCCGGCAGGCGGACATTAAGGCCGACCCGGCCGTCCAGCACCAGCATCCGCAGCGCCTGCGCCAACTGGCGATAGGCCGGTTCGGCGCTGTCCTGCGCGCGCCAGGCGCCGAGCAGGCGGAGCAGGGACGGGGGGCGGAGAAGCGAAGTGGACATGGGGCGCATTCCAATCTGGCCATGGATCAAGGCCATTTACCCGCAATTGGCTGTTTTGGAAAAGGCCAGTTGCGCGAAATAAGCCTCCCCATGACGCACAACCGCTACGCCCTCCGTTTTTGGCAACTCTTCTGGGGCCTTGGCCTCTACGGCTTTTCCATGGCGCTGATGCTGCGCGCCAATCTGGGGCTGGATCCGTGGGACGTGCTGCATCAGGGGCTGGCGCCCCGGATGGGCCTGAGCTTCGGCATGACCGTCAACCTGATCGGCGCGCTCGTGCTGCTGCTGTGGTGGCCACTGAAGCAGCGACCGGGGGTCGGCACGATCGCTAACATCCTGGTGATCGGGACCGCGGTGGACCTGTCGCTGATGCTGCTGCCGACACCCGAAGGCCTGTGGGTGCGCACGGCGTGGCTGGGCGCGGGGATCATCCTCAACGGCATTGCCGGGGGCGCCTATATCGGCGCGGGGATGGGGCCGGGGCCGCGCGACGGATTGATGACGGGCCTGTGCCGCCGCACCGGCTGGCCGGTCAAATGGGTGCGCACCGCGATCGAGATCGGCGTGCTGGCGATCGGCTGGCTGCTGGGCGGCACGGTGGGCGTGGGCACCATCCTCTATGCCGCGACGATCGGCTGGATCGTCCACCATGCGTTGCCCTTTTTCCGCATCGCCGCGCCGGAGCGTCCGGCGCGCGCGTGACGGTGGCGCCGCTTCGGGTCGATGCGTTTGAACTCCACGGCATTGATACCGGCAGCGGCCGCCATATCTATGCGATCAGGGCCGATACCGGCATCCAATGAGAAGAGGGACGCGCGCCATGGCGACCGCATTATATGACCTGACCGTGCCGCTGTTCGTCCGCGGGCTGACCGCGCTGTCGGGACTGCTCGACAAGGGCGCCGCCTTTGCCGCCGAAAGGGGCATCGACCCGGCGACTTTGACCGGCGCGCAACTGATCGCGGACATGAAGCCGCTGACCGCGCAGGTGCAGTTCGCCTGCGACACCGCCAAGGGCACGGTCACGCGGCTGGGCGAGCTGGAGCCGGTGGCGATGGCGGATACCGAGCAGACATTCGCGGAATTGCAGGCGCGCATCGCCAGAACGATCGCTCTGCTGGAAGCGGTGCCGCGCGAGAAGATCGACGGGCGGGAGGACGCCGCCGTGGTGCTCAAGGTGCCGGGTGGCGAGATTCCCTTCACCGGGCGCAGCCATGTGCTGACCTTTGCCCTGCCCAATTTCTATTTCCACCTGACGACGGCCTATGCGCTGCTGCGCCAGGCGGGCGTGCCGGTCGGCAAGATCGATTTTCTGGGCGGGATTTAACCCGCGATCAGCCGCACATAGGCGCTGGCGACCCAGCCGCTGGCGCAGGGGCCGGCATAGGGCTGCTTGCGTTCCACGGGAGACACCACGCCGCAGTCGGCCGCCGGCGGCGCTTGGCCAGCCGCCGGTGCGGGCAGGACGACGACGCCCAGCCATTTCTGGTCGAGGCTGCGGGTGCAGACGTAGGCCCGCTGGCCCTCCGCCAGTCGGCCCAGTTCCTTCGCGTCGCCGAAGGGCGCGGCATGGAGGCCCAGGCCGTTGGGGCCGGCACGGCTGACCTGTCCCAGCGTGCCGCAGGCGTCGAGCCGCGGTCCGTCCTCGCCGATCGTCACCGGCCGCGCGACCGGCGCATCCATGCGGGTTTCGGGCACGTCCGCGCGCGGCGCGCCGGCGAGCGAGCTGTTGGGCAATTCCTCATAGACGTCGTTGCTTTTCGAGCAGGCGCCAATCGGCAGCAGCAAGGGCAAAAGGAGGAGAGGGGCGACGCGCATGAACGCCGTGATAGACCGCGCCCGACCCAAGCGGAAGCCGCCATGTTTCGCTTTAGTTTTGGGGCCGCTTTCCCTATATGCTCGGCATGAGCGAAGAACCCGTCAATACCCCCAACAGCAATGAATATGGCGCCGACAGCATCAAGGTGCTCAAAGGCCTGGACGCGGTGCGCAAGCGCCCCGGCATGTATATCGGCGACACCGACGATGGATCGGGCCTGCATCACATGGTGTTCGAGGTTTCGGACAATGCGATCGACGAAGCGCTGGCGGGGCATTGCGACCGCATCACCATCACGCTGAATCCCGACGGATCGGTGAGCGTCGAGGATAATGGGCGCGGCATTCCGACCGGCATCCACACGGAAGAGGGCGTGTCGGCGGCCGAGGTCATCATGACCCAACTGCACGCGGGCGGGAAGTTCGAGAATACCAGCGACGACAATGCCTATAAGGTGTCGGGCGGCCTGCATGGCGTGGGCGTGTCGGTGGTCAACGCGCTGTCCGAATGGCTGGACCTCAATATCTGGCGGGACGGCAAGGAACATTATATGCGCTTCGCCTTTGGCGATGCGACCGCGCCGCTGGCGGTGATCGGCGATGCGCCCGCCAAAGAAGACGGGACGCTCAAGAAGGGCACGCGCGTCACCTTCCTGGCCAGTATGGAGAAGGCGCCGGGCGACGGCGCGACGTTCAAGAACCATACCGAATATGATTTCGAGAAGCTGGAGCATCGCTATCGCGAACTGGCTTTCCTCAACAGCGGCGTGCGCCTGTTCCTGGTCGATGCGCGCCATGAAGAGACGAAGGAGATCGAGCTATATTATGAGGGCGGCATCGCGGCCTTCGTCAAATATCTCGACCGCAACAAATCGGCGATGATGCCGGAGCCGATCGCGATTTCGGGCACCCGCGACGACGTGACGATCGACGTCGCGCTGGAGTGGAACGACTCTTATTATGAAAACGTCCTCTGCTTCACCAACAACATCCCGCAGCGCGACGGCGGCACCCATCTGGCGGCGTTCCGCGCGGCGCTGACCCGCACGCTCAACAATTATGCGGAAAAGTCGGGCGCGCTGAAGAAGGAGAAGGTGTCGCTGACCGGCGAGGATATGCGCGAGGGCCTGACCGCGATCGTATCGGTGAAGCTGCCCGATCCCAAATTCAGCTCGCAGACCAAGGACAAGCTGGTCAGTTCCGAAGTGCGCCAGCCGCTCGAAAGCCTGATGGCCGACAAGATGGCCGAATGGCTGGAGGAAAATCCCGCGCACGGCAAGATGATCGTGCAGAAGGTGATCGACGCCGCCGCCGCGCGCGAGGCCGCCAAGAAGGCGCGCGAGCTGACCCGGCGCAAGGGCGTGCTGGATATCGCCAGCCTGCCAGGCAAGCTGGCCGATTGCCAGGAGCGCGACCCCGCCAAGTCCGAACTCTTCCTGGTCGAAGGCGATTCGGCGGGCGGATCGGCCAAGCAGGGGCGCAACCGGCATAATCAGGCGATCCTGCCCCTGAAGGGCAAGATTTTGAACGTCGAACGTGCGCGGTTCGACAAGATGCTGTCGTCCAAGGAAGTCGGCACGCTGATCCAGGCGATGGGCACGGGCATTCGCGACGATTTCAACCTGGAAAAGCTGCGCTACCACAAGATCGTCATCATGACCGACGCGGACGTCGACGGCGCGCATATCCGCACGCTGCTGCTGACCTTCTTCTATCGGCAGATGCCGCAGATCATCGAGGGCGGGCATCTCTATATCGCCCAGCCGCCGCTCTACAAGGCGACGCGCGGCCGGTCCGAAGTCTATCTGAAGAATGAAGCCGCGCTGGAGCAATATCTGGTCGACAATGGCGTCGAATCGATGGCGCTGGAAACCGGCAAGGGACCGCGCACCGGCGAGGATCTGCGCAGCCTGATCGAACATGCCCGCCGGATGCGCGCGGTGATGCGCTATGTGCCGCGCCGCTACAATCCCGCGATCATCGAGGCGCTGAGCCTCAATGGCGCGCTCGATCCCGAGCTGGATCAGGGCACCCAGGCCGAGCGTCTGGCCGCAACCGTCGCCTGGATGGGCGCGCAGGATGCCGAGGGCCGCTGGACCGGCAGCGTCGCCGAAGAGGGCGGCTTCCACTTCCAGCGCCTGTGGCGCGGCGTCACCGACCATCATGTGATCGAGGGCGGCTTCGTCGGATCGGCCGAAGCGCGCAAGCTGCACAGCATCGCCGCCGAAGATGCCGGCAGCTATCTGACACCCAGCCGCCTGATCACGGTCAAGGCGCTGGCCGCCGAGGCGAATGACGATGACCTGCCCGCCGCACCGACCAAGGGCGCGATGGTGACGCGACCGAGCGAGCTGCTCGACGCGATCCTGACCGCGGGCCGCAAGGGACTGGCGATCCAGCGCTACAAGGGGCTGGGCGAGATGAACGCGGAACAACTGTGGGAAACCACGCTGGACCCGGACAATCGCTCGATGTTGCGCGTGGAGGTCGAGCAGGCCGACGTCGCCGACGAAATCTTCACCCGGCTGATGGGCGACGTGGTCGAGCCGCGGCGCGAATTCATCCAGGACAATGCGCTGAACGTCGCCAATCTGGACGTTTGATTTGATCGCGGCGCCAGCCCACGCCTCCACCCGGCCTCCCTGCCTGGGTGGGCTGGTGCGGCGACATGCGCGTTGCAGCGCATGAAGAATCTGTGATGGAGCGGGTCCGCTGCGGCTGGGCCGGGACCGACCCGCTTTATTGCGCCTATCATGACGATGAATGGGGCGTGCCGGAACGCGATTCGCGGATGCTCTGGGAAATGCTGATGCTGGAGGGATTCCAGGCTGGCCTGTCCTGGATCACCATCCTGCGCAAGCGCGAGACATTCCGCGCCGCCTTTGCCGGCTTCGACCCGGACAAGGTCGCGGCCTTCACCGATGCGGATGTCGAACGGCTGATGGGCGACCCCGGCATCGTCCGGGCGCGGGCCAAGATCGTCGCGACGATCGCGGGCGCGCGCATCTTCTGCGCGATGCGGGACGCGGGCGAGGATTTTTCCGCCTATGCCTGGTCCTTCGTCGATGGGGTACCGTTGCAGGGGGACGGGGTGACCGTCCCGGCGCAGACCCCGCTATCGGTTGCTATCTCGAAGGATTTGAAGGCGCGCGGTTTCAAATTCGTCGGCCCGACCATCGCCTATGCGTGGATGCAGGCGACCGGCCTGGTCAACGACCATGCCGTCTCCTGCTTCCGCCGCGACGCGCTGCGGCCATGAAGGCGGCGCGCCTGCTGCTGCCCGTCGCCCTGCTCGGCGGGTGCGGGGACGGGGAGCCGGTCGCGAATCAGACGCAGCCGGTGCCGGCCAAGGCGATCGCCGTGCCGATCGACAAGGGGGGCGTCGTGCATGAGGCGATGACGGCGGCCCCGCCTCCGCCGACCGCCGTACTGCCCAAGCCTTTGGTTTCACGTGGAACATCATCGCCACGCCCCGCCGCACCCGCTTATCGCGCGATCGGCACCGAGCCTTTCTGGGCGGTCACTGTCCGCGGATCGACCGCTACGCTGGAACGGCCGGGCCATGCGCCGCAGCGCTTTTCCGTGCGGACGGAGGCGGACGACAAGGCTATCCGCTATCAGGGCGACGGCTTTGCCATGACGCTGACGCAAGGACCGTGCAGCGACGGCATGAGCGATGCGATCTGGTCCGACCGGGTGCAGGTGGCGTTCGGCGAGGGGACGCTGAAAGGCTGCGGCGGCGAACGGGATGGGGGCGAACGGGACGGGGGCGAACGGGACGGGGGCGACGACGCGCCTTAATCCGCGCGCATCGCTTCGGCCACCAGCGCTTCGGCCTCTATCAGCAGCGCATCCTCGGCCGCTGGTTGCGCCACATGTTCGCGGCCGATCAGGATCAGCACCGGCACGGCGAGCGGACTGACCCGTTCCAGCGTGACATGGAGCATCGTCGTCGCCGCCCGGTCGATCAGGTCGCCCAGCCGCCCGACATCGGTCATCCGCGCGCGCGCATCGGCCCAGGCGGCCTTCAGGAGCAGATGGTCGGGCTGATATTTGCGCAGCACGTCATAGATGAGGTCGGTCGAGAAGGTCACCTGCCGCCCGGTCTTGCGCTTGCCCGGATGCTGGCGCTCGATCAGGCCCGAAATCACCGCCACATCGCGAAAGGCGCGCTTCAGGAGGCTCGACTGCTCAACCCAGTCGACAAATTCATGGTCGAGGATATCGGCGGAAAACAGGCTCTTCGGATCCGTCACGGGCTTCAGTCCATAGACCGCCAGCGCATAGTCGTTGGAGACGAAACCCAAGGGCATCAGCCCCTGGCTCTCCATCCGCCGGGTCAGCAACATGCCGAGCGACTGGTGCGCATTCCAGCCCTCGAAGCTGTAGCAGACGAGATAATGGCGCCCTTCATGCGGGAAGGTTTCGATCAGGAGCTGGCCGGGCTGGGGCAGGGCGGAGCGCAGCTTCTGCATCTCCAGCCATTCGCGTACATCGGGTGGAAAGCGATGCCATTCCTGCGGCGCCGCCAGGAAATGCCGCACCCGGTCGGCGAGGCGGGTGGACATCGCCATGCGGGTGCCGCCCCAACTGGGAATGCGCGCCTGCTTCGATGTCGCCCGGACCGTGAGGTCGGACGTGTCCATCCGCACCACCTCCAGCGCCATGCCGGAGAAGAAGAAACTGTCGCCGGGGCGTAGCTGCGCCGCGAAGCCTTCCTCGACCGTGCCCAGCTTGCGCCCGTTGGCGAAGCGAACGGCGAGCGCCGGCTGGTCGACGATGATGCCGGCATTGAGCCGATGCTGCTGGATGAAGCGCGGGTGGGACACGCGCCAAAGCACATTGCCCTGGCCATCATCGTCCTGCGTCAGCCGCTTGAACCGGTCATAGGCGCGCAGCGCATAGCCGCCGCCCTCGATGAAATGCAGGACATGGTCGAAGGCTTCGGCGGTCAGCCCGCTATAGGGCGTGGCGGATCGCAGCTCGTCCAGCAGATCCTCCGCCCGGAACGGCCCGGCGCAGGCCAGGCCCATCACATGCTGGGCCAGCACATCCAGGCTGCCGGCGCGGAAATCGTCGGCGTCGCGCTCGCCCGCCTCGACGGCATCGAGGGCGGCGCGCGCCTCCAGATATTCGAAGCGGTTCCCCGGAATCAGGATCGCCTCGCTCGCCTGATCCAGCCGGTGATTGGCGCGGCCGATCCGCTGGAGCAGGCGTGACGATCCCTTGGGCGCGCCCATCTGGATCACGCAATCGACATTGCCCCAGTCGACGCCAAGATCGAGCGAGGCCGTCGCCACCAACGCGCGCAGCTTCCCCGCCGCCATCGCCGATTCGACCTTGCGCCGCGCCTCGATCGACAGGCTGCCATGGTGGATGGCGATCGGCAGGTTGGCGTCATTGGCGGACCAGAGTTCCTGGAAGATGAGTTCGGCGAGGCCGCGCGTATTGCAGAAGACCAGCGTCGTCTGCCGCGCCTCTATCTCCGCCATCACCTGTTTCGCGGCATATTTGCCCGAATGGCCCGACCAGGGGACGCGGCCTTCGGGGATCAGGATGGCGACGTTCGGCTCCGCGCCCGCTTCGCCCATCACCGGCGTCACCCTGTCGATATCGCCATCGGGTGCGAGCCAGGCGCGATAGGCGTCGACATCGGCGACCGTGGCGGACAGGGCGACGCGGCGCAGCGCCGGGTTGATCGCCTGCAACCGCGCCATCGACAGGCTGAGCAGGTCGCCTCGCTTCTGCGTGGCGAAGGCATGGACTTCATCGACGATCACGGTCCGCAGGTCGGAAAAGAGCAAGGCCGCGTCGGGATAGCTGAGCAGCAGCGACAGCGATTCGGGCGTGGTCAGCAATATCTGCGGCGGACGGACGCGCTGCCGCGCCTTGCGATCGGACGGCGTGTCGCCGGTGCGCGTCTCCACGCTGATGGGAAGCCCCATCTCCTCGATCGGGGTCAGGAGGTTGCGCCGCACATCGACCGCGAGCGCCTTCAGGGGCGAGACATAAAGGGTATGCAACCGGTCGGTCGGATGGGCGATCAGATCGGCGAGGCTGGGCAGGAATCCGGCCAGCGTCTTGCCCGCGCCGGTCGGCGCGACCAGCAAAGCATGGTCGCCTCGCTGCGCCGCCCCCAGCATGTCCATCTGGTGCCGCCGCGGTCGCCATCCGCGCGACGCGAACCAGCGTCCAATGATGGCGGGGAGGGCGAGCGGCATCAGGGGGATGTAGGGAGCCATGGTCCCGCTGTCACGCTCTGCGCTTTGCCACGAGGTTTCGGCCATGGTAGATTGCGCCTCTTCCTTCAGGACCGCGCAACGCCCTACAGGATCAAGCGTATAGTCTGTTGCGCAGCATAGCGCATGGAGAGTGGCCATGACCAAGACCATCCACACAGAGCCGATGCCGGACGTCTTTTTCGACATCTGGTTCATGCCTGCCGCCTTCTGGACCCAATGGTGGGGCTTTTATGCCGAGACGTTGAATGTCGGTCGTCTCTGCACGCCGCATCATCCGGTCGTACAGGATGAGTCGCCGGTCGATATCGAGGTCGAAGAGGGGCTGGTCGCCTGAATCGCCGCGGGGCACGCGGAATAATCATATAACGGCAAGAAATAATCTTACGCGCCCCTCTGGCCCTCCGCCGCCGCCCTGCGTTACACTCCCGCCACGACAGCGGCGCATCAGACGCCGCCAGCAGGAGATATGATATGACCGGCGAAACCGAAGCCGACCTGACCGGCGTGGAAGCCCCGCGCAACCGCCGCCGCCCCAAGGCCCCGATCATGGAGATCGACGGCCGCAAGCTGAAGCCTGCCACGCTGATGATGGGCCATGGCTATGATCCGACCCTGTCGGAGGGGTCGCTCAAGCCGCCCATCTTCCTGACCTCCACCTTCGCCTTCGAAAGCGCCGCGGCCGGCAAGCGCCATTTCGAGGGCGTGACCGGCATTCGTCCCGGCGGGTCGGAAGGGCTGGTCTATTCCCGCTTCAACGGCCCCAATCAGGAGATTTGCGAGGATCGCCTGTCGGTGTGGGAAGAGGCGGAAGATGCGCTGCTCTTTTCCAGCGGCATGTCGGCCATCGCCACCACATTGCTGGCGCTGGTGCAGCCCGGCGACGTGATCGTCCATTCGGCGCCGCTCTATGCCGCGACCGAATCGCTGATCGGCCGCATATTGGGCAAATTCGGGGTGCAGTGGCTCGATTTTCCGGCCGGCGCGACCGAAGAAGAAATCGGCGCGGTGATCGAGAAGGCCAGGGGTCTGGGCCGCGTCGCCCTGCTCTATCTGGAAAGCCCGGCCAACCCGACCAACGTGCTTGTCGACGTGGAAGCGGTGGTCGCGCGGCGCGACTCGCTGTTCGCCGGGGAAGCGCATGTCCCGCCGATCGCGATCGACAATACGTTCCTGGGGCCGCTGTGGCACAAGCCGCTCGCCCATGGCGCTGACCTCGTCATCTACAGCCTGACCAAATATGCCGGCGGGCATAGCGACCTCGTCGCGGGCGGGGTGCTGGGCTCCAACGCGCTGATCACCACCATCCGGTTGATGCGCAACACGATCGGCACGATCCTCGATCCCCATAGCGCCTGGATGCTGCTGCGATCGCTGGAGACGCTGGAATTGCGCATGAGCCGGGCGGGCGAGAATGCGGAGAAAGTCTGCGCCTGGCTCAAGGACCAGCCGCAGGTGGAGAAGGTCGTCTATCTCGGCTTCCCCGAAACCGAGCGGCAGGCCGATATCTACCGCCGTCATTGCACCGGCGCGGGATCGACCTTCTCGCTCTACCTCAAGGGTGGCGAGGCGGAGGCCTTCGCCTTTCTCGACGCGCTCAAGATCGCCAAGCTGGCGGTCAGCCTGGGCGGGACCGAGACGCTCGCCAGTCATCCCGCCGCCATGACCCATCTGTCCGTGCCGGCCGAGCGCAAGAAGGCGCTGGCGATCGGCGACAATATGGTCCGCATCTCGATCGGCTGCGAGGATGCCGACGACCTGATCGCCGATTTCGCCCAGGCGTTGCGGCAGGTCGGCTGAGCCATGACCCGCCCCTTGCTGTTGCTGGGCCAGCCGCATCTGGCGCCGCTGCTGCCGCTGCTGGAGGCGGATCATGACGTCATCGCCTTGTGGGATGCGCCCGCGCCGGATCGGCTGTCCGCAGTGGATGCGCTGGTCTGGGCGGGCGAATTTCCACTCGGCCGCGACCTGATCGACGCGATGCCGCGGCTGCGCCTCATCGCCTGCTTCACCGTGGGCTATGATGGTGTCGATCTGGGGCTGGCGCGGCAGCGGGGCATCGCCGTCGCCCATGCCGGCAATGTCAATGCGGAGGATGTCGCCGACCATGCGATCGGCCTGATGCTGGCGCATCGCCGCCGGATCGTGGACGGCGACCGCCAGGTGCGTGGCGGCGGCTGGACCGCCGCGACCAAGATGATCACCCGGTCGATCGGCGGCGCACGGCTGGGGATCGTCGGCATGGGCGCGATCGGCCAGGCGGCGGCCGAACGGGCTGCGGCGATGAAGATGCGCGTCGGCTGGTGGGGGCCACGGCCCAAGCCCGACCTGCCGTGGCCCCGCGCCGACACGCTGGAGACTCTGGCCCGAGACAGCGACATCCTGCTGGTCGCCGCGCGCGCCGATGCAGATAATCGCGGCATGATCGATGCCCGGATCATGGACGCGCTCGGCCCGGACGGATTGCTGGTCAATGTCGGACGCGGACAATTGGTGGATGAGGCGGCGCTGGTCGTCGCGTTGCGGAAGGGGCGGCTGGGCGGCGCAGCGCTCGACGTGTTCGACCCCGAACCGACCGATCCGTCACGCTGGGCCGATATGCCCCATCTGGTGCTGACCCCGCATAGCGGCGGCGCGACGCATGAGGCAGTGGGCCGGATGGCGCAGGCGCTGATGGCCAATCTGGCCGCCCATTTCGCCGGCGAACCGCTGCCATCGCTCGTGACCGGGCACGGGTGACGCCGAATCGATCGAAACGACAAGGCGAAAGGCGCAGCACGGCCGAATCAACGAACGCAAAGCAATCAGATGAACGGGAAGACGATCGACGGACCGTCAGCGCATCAGAATTTAAAGATGGTGCCCAGATAGACGGCCTGGCTGTCCTGCCGCTCGTCGGTCATCGGGGTCAGGCGACCCGCCACGCTATTATTGTAGCGCACGCCGGCGGTGACGTTCAGGTTGCGCGTCAGCGAATAGGAGCTGGCGAGATCGAGCGAATAATCCTTGTCCGCCGACGGATTGCGTACGGTCGCGCCGGGTTCGCGGCGGCTTTCGAGCAGCACCTTGGTGCTGAACCGATCCTTCTTGCCGTCATCCAGCGAGAAATTCTTCGCATCGACCATGGTTTCGACCGGCACCGGGTCCAGCGCCTTGCGGCCGACCGCGTCGGGCAGGGCGAACTTGCGCCAGTTATGCGCGCCGTTCAGGCTGAACGCCACCGGCTTGATGTCGATCGCATCGATCGCGCGGTTCACCGCCACCCGGTCGTCACCGGCCGCGCGCACCATGACGGTGATCGAACGCTGGCCGCTCTGCGAGCCGCTGGTCGGGGTGAAACGAAAACCCTGCCGACCCGCCGACGCCGCGATCTTCGCATAGGCCGCGGCAAGACGCGGGTCCTTGATGGTGGGGGTGAAGGAGGAAATGCTGCCCAGATCGCCCAGCGACACAGGCGCTTCCGCACGCAGCCGCATCAGATCGGTCGCCGCGCCGAAAGCGGGAGACAGCATGAAGCCAGCGACGGCCAGCGCCGCGCCCGTTCCTGCCAAATATCCCCTGTTCACACGCATGACCCGATTCTTTTCCCCGCCGATATGTCTTGCGTAACGCTCTACACCCGCAAAGCCTCCACTGACTAGGGGCAGAACGCCTTTTTGTCCGAGCTGTTGCATGGAACACACAGGCGTCGGCCGCCGAACGGGAGCGTTACCAGCGCGCGCGATCACGCATCCCGTCGCGTGCGCGGTCGCGCCCCCTTGCCCCGCGCCGCACGACCACTATAGAAGCGGTCAGTTTTTGTCGTCTTTTCATGCTAGGACATGCCTGATGGTCCGCCGCCTTCCCGCTTCTGCAACCGCCGGCCTGCTGCTGGCCGCGCTCCTTCCGCTGGCCGCTTGCGGTGGCGGCGCCAAGGACCGGCCCAAGGCCGACCTCGCCGCATCGAAGGTCACGACGATCGGCGTCAACGCCTATCTGTGGCGCGCCTCGCTCGACACCCTGTCCTTCATGCCGATGGTGCAGACCGATTCGAACGGCGGCGTGATCGTCACCGACTGGTATGCCAATCCCAACAGCCCCAATGAACGGATGAAGCTGACCGTGTCGATCCTGGACCAGGATTTGCGCGCCGACGCGCTGCGCGTCGCGGCCAGCCGCCAGGTCAACCAGGGCGGCCAGTGGGTCGACGCCCCGGTCGCCGCGGCCACCGTGCAGAAGCTGGAGGAAGTGATCCTGACCAAGGCGCGCGACCTGCGCCGCATGGCGATCGGCTGACCCACCGGTTCGGGCGGCGCAGGCGCGGCGTCCCATTTTTCTGATCCGTCGGGGCTGGGCTTGGAAAGGTCCAGCCCGATCGCATTTGTAAGGACATGACATGCAAAGGCGCTTCAACCCGCTTGAGGCCGACGCCCGCTGGCAGGCGACCTGGGACGAGCAGCAGAGCTTCAAGGCCGACGATGCGTCGCCCAAGCCGCGCAGCTATGTGCTGGAGATGTTCCCCTATCCGTCGGGGCGCATCCATATCGGCCATGTCCGCAACTATTCGATGGGCGACGTGCTGGCGCGATTCCGCCGGATGACGGGGCATGAAGTGCTGCATCCGATGGGCTGGGACGCCTTTGGCATGCCGGCCGAAAATGCGGCGATGGAAAAGAAGGTCCATCCGGGCGAATGGACGCGGTCCAACATCGCCAACATGCGCGCGCAGTTGAAGAAGCTGGGCTTCGCGATCGACTGGAGCCGCGAACTCGCCACCTGCGAGCCGGACTATTATGGCCATGAACAGGCGCTGTTCCTGGACATGCTGGAAGCGGGCATGGTCTATCGCAAGGAATCGGCGGTCAATTGGGACCCGGTCGACATGACCGTGCTGGCCAACGAGCAGGTGATCGACGGGCGCGGCTGGCGATCGGGCGCGCTGGTCGAGAAGCGCAAGCTGAGCCAATGGTTCCTGAAGATCACCCAGTTCGCCGACGATCTGGTGGCGGGCCTCGCCACGCTGGACCAGTGGCCTGACAAGGTGAAGCTGATGCAGGAAAACTGGATCGGCAAATCGGTCGGTTTGCAATTCCATTTCGAACCGGTCGCGCCGTTCGACAGCCGGATCGAGGTCTATTCGACCCGGCCCGACACGATTTTCGGGGCCAGCTTCGTCGCGATCGCCGCCGACCACCCGATCGCGCAGGCCGTCGCCGCGAACAACCCGCAAGCGGTCGCCTTCATCGATCAATGCAAGGCGGGCGGCACCACCGCGGCCGAACTGGAAACGGCGGAGAAGCTGGGTTTCGACACCGGCCTGACCGTCGCGCATCCGTTCGATCCCGACTGGCACCTGCCGGTCTTCATCGCCAATTTCGTGCTGATGGACTATGGCACCGGCGCGGTCATGGGCGTGCCCGCGCACGACCAGCGCGACCTCGACTTTGCGCGCAAATATATGCTCCCCGTCGAGCGCGTGGTCGCGGCCGAGGGCGACGAGCAGGCGCCGATCCATAACGAAGCCTATAGTGCGCCGGGCCGCCTGGTGAACTCCCGCTTTCTCGACGGCATGACCGTGGACGAGGCGAAGGCCGACGTCATCCGCCGCGCCGAATCGGAAGGCTGGGGGGCGGGCAAGACCGTGTTCCGCCTGCGCGACTGGGGCGTGTCGCGCCAGCGCTACTGGGGCACGCCGATCCCGGTGATCCATTGCGAGACGTGCGGCCCGGTGGGCGTGCCCAAAGCGCAGTTGCCGGTCATTTTGCCCGAAGACATCACCTTCGATGTGCCGGGCAATCCGCTCGATCGCCATCCGACCTGGAAGCATGTCGATTGCCCGTCCTGCGGCCAACCGGCGGTGCGCGAAACCGATACGCTCGACACCTTCGCCGATTCAAGCTGGTATTTCATCCGCTTCGCTAGCCAGCCATCCGACAAGCCGTTCGATCGGGAGACGGTCGAGAAATGGCTGCCGGTCGGCCAATATATCGGCGGCGTGGAACATGCGATCCTGCACTTGCTCTACGCCCGCTTCTGGACCCGCGCGCTCCAGCATATGGGGCAATTGGGCTTCGCCGAGCCATTCACCGGCCTGTTCACGCAGGGCATGGTGACGCACGAGACCTATAGCCGCGAGCAGGGCGAGGGGCTGCCCCCCGTCTATTTCGCACCCGGCGAGATCGACCGGACGTCCGAGGGCGCGACCCTGATCGCCGACGCTGCGCCGGTCGAGGTCGGCCGCGTGATCAAAATGTCCAAGTCCAAGAAGAATGTCGTCGATCCCGACGACATCATCGCCCAATATGGCGCGGACGCGGTACGCTGGTTCATGCTGTCCGACAGCCCGCCCGAGCGCGACCTGCCCTGGACCGAGGCAGGAATCGAGGGATCGTGGCGCTTCGTCAACCGCGTGTGGCGGCTGTTCGGCGAATATGACGCGTCGGCGGAAGGCGCCGACAAAGCGCTGGATCGCAAGCTGCACCAGACCGTCGATGGCGTCGCCCGGGATATCGAGGCGCTGGGCTTCAACAAGGCCGTCGCCAAAATCTACGAACTGGTCAACGCGATCGAGAAGGCCAAGCCGTCCGCGTCGCGCACCGCCGCGATCCGTGGCCTTGCGCTGCTGGTCGCGCCGATGACCCCGCATCTGGCCGAAGAGGGCTGGGCGGAGATGCACGGAAACGGCCTGATCGCCGACGCCGCCTGGCCGCCGGTCGATCCGGCGCTGCTGGTGGACGACGAAGTCACCATCGCCTGCCAGGTGATGGGCAAGCTGCGCGACACCATCACCGTGCCCAAGGGGACGCCGAAGGACGAACTGGAACGGCTGGCGCTGGCCGCGCCCAACGTCATCCGCACGCTGGACGGGGCCACGCCCAAGAAGATCATCGTCGTGCCCGACCGGCTGGTGAATATCGTCTTCTAAAACGGCCTTGAAGGCAGGAAGGGGCTTCGACAAGCTCAGCCCGAACGGTTAAAGGTCTCACCCATGAAGCGCATCCTGCCCCTGCTCGCCATCCCGTTGTTCCTCTCCGCCTGCGGGCTGCGCCCCGTCTATGGCGGGGGCGGACAGGGTGCGGTGGCGCAGGCGCTGGGCAATGTCACGGTCGAACCGATCGAGGGCAAGGGCGGATGGCTGGTGCGCAATGCGCTCAACGACCGGCTGTCGGCGATGAACAGCGGCAGCGGCCCACGCTACAAGCTGGTGGTGAAGCTGGACGACGATATCAGCGGCTTCGGCCTGCGCGCCGACGCCGCCATCACCCGCGAGCGCCGCACGTTGCGGGCGCGCTATCAACTCGTCGATGAAGCCACCGGCGCGCAGTTGCTGGACGATACTGCCGGGTCCGACGCGGGCATCGACGTCACGTCGAGCGAATATGCCACGATCGCGGCCGAAGACACGGCGCTGGAACGGCTGTCGCAGACGGTGGCGGACCAGATCGTCACCCGGCTGGCGCTCTATTCGCGCAAGGCGGCCAATCCTTGAAGGCCAATCGCGGCCAGATCGAACGGGCGCTCGACGCGCCGCCACAGGATATCCGCTTCTTCCTGCTCTACGGACCCGACGAAGCAGGCAGCGAATCGCTGGCCAAGCGGCTGGAGCGCGCCATGGGGCCGCAGGCGGAACGGATCGACCTGGACGGCGCGACGCTGAAGGACGATCCCGCCCGGCTGTCCGACGAAGCCGCATCCTTTTCCATGTTCGGCGACAAACGCTGGATTCGCATCAACGGCATGGGCGAGGAATCGGTGCCGGCGCTGACGGCGCTGCTGGAGGCGGAAGCCGCTGGCAACCCGGTGATCGCGGTCGCCGGCGCGCTGAAAGCCACGTCGAAGCTGGTCAAGCTGGCTCTGGATCACAAGGCGGTGATGGCCTGCATCTCCTACCAGCCCGACGCGCGCGAATCGGAACAGATCGCGGTCGGCATCGCCCGCGACGGCGGGCTGCGCCTGCCATCCGACCTCGCCCGCCGCATCGTAGATCTCGCCAATGGCGACCGCGCGCTGATGGCCGGCGAGATCGAGAAGCTGATCCTCTATCTCGACGCCGCGCCCGACCGGCCGCGCGAGGCGACGGCGGAGGCGCTCGACGCCTTGTCCGCCGACAATCCCGACACGGAAGTCGGCCCGCTGGTCAACGCCGTGCTGGGCGGCGACCTCAAGGCCATGCACCGCGAACTCACCAGCCTCAGCGAAACCGGCACGGCGATGGCCTCGGTCATCCGCCCGCTGCTGAACCGCGCGATGCTGATCGCCCATATCCGCACCGATTTCGACGCCGGCGGCCGGCTGGAAGGCGCGGTCGAGGCGGCGGGCAAGGCAGTATTCTGGAAGGAAAAGGGGCTGGTGTCGCGGCAGGTGCGGCAATGGGATGCGCCTGGCATCGCCCGCGTGCTGCAACGGCTGCTGGATGCAGAGCGCGCCACCCGGTCGGGCCGGGGGCTGGGCGACCTGATGGTACGCCACGAATTGCTGACGATCGCGCGGCAGGCAGCGCGCGAGCGATAGTGTGGGCACCGCAGCGCCCACACTAAAAATTAGGACTTGTGGACAGCGTAAACGATCAGCTTCCACCTGATGCTCCCGCTACTTTGCGGATGCTGGTGGTGATTTTGCGGCGGAAATGGGTTGCCACCATTGGCCGCTATTTCCCACCCGCAGCCCTTGCAACGATAGATTCCCGACCAAGGCACATTTTGTCCGGGACCATATTCCTTATCAAAAGCATCGCTATCGGACGAGCTCACATAGTGAGCATATTTGTAACTAGCCATAGCCTCGCAACTCCTCGCGAGTGAAATGGCCGAACTTGACATCAGGACTGAAGAGACTCATTGTCTCCATGTCGACAGACCCTGTTTTCCGCAGTTCGGCCTACGAACGCGGAAGCTGGAATTACAGGCCGTCAAGGGTGCCAGCCCTTGGCGGCCTTAGTGATTCCAGCGCCAAGGAAAAATTTGTATTAACCCTGTGCAAGAGTCAACAGGATTCAAGCTGTTGTTATGAATCATGTTTTAGAATGTACAACATATAGTGCTTACCATGTTTGTTCTCGACTAACGTCGATTGACTTGAACCCCCGGTTCGCCGGGGCCATATTGTCGCCATGGACAAGCTGAACCTGAGCGAAGCCGAATGGCGCGCGCGCCTTTCCCCCGAACAATATCATGTGCTGCGCGAAGCCGGCACGGAACGGGCCTTCACCGGCCCCTATAATGGCAACAAGGCCGACGGCGTCTATCATTGCGCCGGATGCGGCGCGGAACTGTTCGACGCGGAAGAAAAATATGACAGCGGATCGGGCTGGCCCAGCTTCACCGCGCCGGTGGATATCGACGCGGTCGAGGAGATTCGCGACGCCAGCCACGGCATGGTCCGCACCGAAGTGCGCTGCGCGACCTGCGAGGGTCATCTGGGCCATGTCTTCCCTGACGGGCCGGGCGTCAACGGCCTGCGCTATTGCATGAACAGCGCCAGCCTGGACTTCAAGCCGCGCGACGAAGAGGCGTAACCACCACTATCCGCTCGTTTCGAGCATGTGGAGAAACGCGTGCGCCATGCTGGCCGCTTCTCGACTAAGCTCGAAGCAAACGGATTTGTTGGCGTCGGTTCATCCCCGGTAAAGCGCCGCTCTCCATGGAAGGCGCGACGGTCTTTTTCCGCGCCGGACGCATGATTTGCGCTGGCAGGGGCCGGGATTAGCGCGTATCCGGGGCGGCACAAATGGCAGGATCAGGCAAGAGCAAGGGCGCGCCGCGTGGCCGCGCGAAGACATGGATGCTGCGCGGGCTGAAGATCGGCCTCGCGGCGGCGGTGGCCGGGCTGCTGGCCGTGGTTATCGCGGTGGTGATCGCGATGCAGTCGCTGCCCGACTATGACAGCCTGAAATCCTCCCCCAATGGCCAGATGATCCGCGTCCATGCCGCCGACGGCAGCGTGATCGTGTCCCTGGGGCCGAGCTTTGGCCGCTGGATGGATTATGACCAGATCCCGCAGGTCATGGTCGACGCGATGGTGTCGACCGAGGACAAGCGTTTCTACCTCCATCCCGGCGTCGATCCGATCGGCATGGCGCGCGCCGCCTGGGTCGCGGTGGAACGACGCGGATCGGGCCGCCGCTGGCAGGGCGCTTCGACCATCACCCAGCAGGTGACGCGCAACATCTTTCTCAACAACAGCTATAGTTTCGGCCGCAAGCTCCGCGAAATGGTGCTGGCGCTGGCGCTGGAGCGCAAATTCTCCAAGCGGCAGATCCTCGAACTCTATCTGAACAAGGTCTATTTCGGCGGCGGCGCCTATGGCATCGACGCCGCGAGCCGCAAATTTTTCGGCCATCCCGCCAACAGCCTCAGCCTGCCCGAAGCCGCGATCGTCGCCGGGCTGGTCAAGGCGCCGTCCAGCTATTCCCCCACCGCCGACGCGGAAGCCGCGATCGGCCGCGCCGGCGTGGTGCTGGACCTGATGCAGGAAAATGGCGCCATCTCCGCGTCGCAGCGGGCCGCGGCCGACATCCAGGACGTCAAGCTGGCGCCCGAAGCGCCGCAGAACAGCGTGCGCTATTTCACCGACTGGGCGCTGCCCCAACTCGACCTGCTGATCGACGAGCCGAACGAGCCGCTGGAGGTCTATACCACCATCGACCTGGGGATGCAGAAGGCCGCGACCGCAGCGATCCAGGCCAATGTCCCGTCCGGCACCCAGGGTGCGCTGGTCAGCCTGGACCGCGACGGCGCTGTGCGGGCAATGGTCGGCGGCCTCGATTATGTGACGTCCAACTATAATCGCGCCACCACCGCGACGCGCCAGCCGGGGTCCGCCTGGAAGATTTTCGTCTATATGGCGGCGCTGGAGGCGGGCTATACGCCCGATACCGGCGTGACCGACGAGCCGGTGACGATCAATGGCTGGTCGCCGCGCAACAGTTCGGGCCGCTTTTCCGGCGACATCGATATCCGCACCGCCTTCGCCTATTCGATCAACACGGTCGCCGCGAAGCTGGGCGTCGAGGTCGGCTTCCCGACCGTCGCCGACATGGCCCGCCGCTTCGGCGTCACGACCCCGGTCAATACCCATCCCTCGATGGTGCTGGGCACGTCCGACGTCCGCCTGATCGACATGACCCGCGCCGCCGCCTCGATCGCGCGCAAGGGCATCGCGGTGACGCCCTATGGCATCACCAAGGTGACCACCGCCGACGGCCGGCTGCTCTACAGCCACCAGGACGACACCAGCCGCGTGCTGGTCGCCCCCTGGGTCGCCGCCGGCATGACCGACCTGATGCAGACGGCGGTCAGCACCGGCACCGGCAAGGCCGCGCAGATCGGCCGGCCGGTCGCGGGCAAGACCGGCACCACGACCAGCAACAAGGACGGCTATTTCCTGGGCTTTTCCAGCGGCATCACGACCGGCGTCTGGATGGGGCGCGACGACGCCAAGTCCGTGGGCGGACTACAGGGCGGCCGCGCGCCCGCCCGCGCCTTCGCCGATTATATGAAGGCGGCCGTCGCCAAACGCCCCGTGGAACAGTTCGAAACTCAGGTGACCTTGCCCGAATGGCAGCTGGAGCCGGACGAGGAGGCCTATTATGGCAGTCCGGACAACGGGATGGACGGCGGCGCGGACGGGCCCGGCGGCATGATGGTCGACGAGAATGGCCTGCCGATCCAACGCCCCCGCGCACGGTCTCCGGACGGGGATAGCGACGATCCGCAGATGGAGGTCGACCCCGAAGACCGGCCCCAGCAGGACCGGCCGCAGCCGCCGCGTATCGACCAGCAATGGATCGACAATGTGCTGGGCCGCGACCGCCAGCGGCAGCAGCAGCCACCGCCGCGGCCGACACCCAATCCCTAGGCCCTAACCCTTCACCCCGTCATTGGCGGCGAAGCGCGTCTTGCTCAGCGCGCTCGCGTCGGGCAGCAGGAAATCCACCTTCCCCCTGCCGAAATCGATCGCCACCCGGTCGAAAATCTTGAGCGCGCTGATGCCCAGCAGCAGCGCCGGCTTGTCCTTCATTCCCAGTTCGGCAAAGGGGCTGGCGTCGGCGAACAGCACCGGCACCTCGGTCAGGTTGACGCGCCCCATGCGCACCGACTTGATCCGCCCGACCTGCCCCGTCAACAGGCCGCCGGTCACGCTGGTCAGCGTCGCTTCCAGCATGGCGGGTGCGCGCTTCTTCGCCAGCAGCCGGTCGCGCAGCGCCAGATTGCCGATACTGAAATTGGTGCCGGTATCGAGCATGATGTTGACCCGCATCCCGTTGACGTCGGAATCCAGCAGGATCAACTGGCCGCGCTTGCGCCGCGCCTCCACCACGATCGTATCGGGATCGGTCGACCGGGCGCGCGTGGCGCCGCTGTTGGCGATCTCCATGCGCCCGGTGCGGAAATTGAGGGTCACCCGTTTCGCGTGCAGGCTGTCCAGCCCCAGCAGGCCCGGCGCGCCCAGATCCACGCCCTCCAGCACCGGCGCTTCGATATCGTCGATCGTGCCGCCGCCAAAGCCAAGCCGCGGCACTGCGACCGTCCCGGCCTCCGACCGGCCGGTCATGCTGATGATCGTAACATTGGCGCGAGGCGACAGCGCCAGCTTTTGCGCCAGGTCGCGTGCGATCACCGTCCTCTGCGATCCGGTGTCGATGACGAAGTTCCATGGTCCCTTGCCGTCGATCGAAATCGGGATGGTCACCCGATCATCCAGCGCCGGTCCGGTGTGGACGACCGCCGGCGGCACGTCGGGATCGAGGATCGCGGGGGCGGGGAGGGGAGCGTCCTGGGCGGCAAGCGCCGGAGCGCCGATCGCCAGCGCGAAACCCAGCAGAGCCCGCAACGAGATCCTTGGCGAGACAGGGCGCCGTCCCATCCTCATCCTTCCATTTTATCGCCCATTCATACCATGGAAGGCCGTCGTCGCGCCAGCGGCACCGTCCGGCCCGGATGGGGCGCAAAAAGGCGATTTCCGGCGGCTTTCCCTGCTCGACACATCTTGACTTGACCATGGTCGGATCGTTAAACGGCGAACGATCCATCCCGTCCGTCCGGAACGGGACTCGACCGGCATCCTGCCCGGTTCTAAAACCTTCTTTATTTCCGGCGCATTCCTCCTCTCGCCATCGGACCGATTCGCAATGCATCTCAAGGACCTCAAGAAAACAGCGCCCGCAGACCTCGTCACCATGGCCGAAGAGCTGGGTGTCGAAAGCGCATCGACGCTGCGCAAGCAGGATCTGATGTTCGCGATCCTCAAGGCGGAGGCGGAAAATGGCGAGCAGATCATGGGCGAGGGCACGATCGAGGTGTTGCCCGACGGCTTCGGCTTCCTGCGCAGCCCCGAAGCGAACTTCCTGGCCGGCCCCGACGACATCTATGTCTCGCCCAACCAGGTGCGCCGTTTCGGTCTGCGCACCGGCGACACGGTAGACGGCGAGATCCGCGCGCCCAAGGACGGCGAGCGGTATTTCGCCCTGACCAAGCTGGTGTCGGTCAATTTCGACGACCCCGATGTGGTCCGCCATCGCGTCAATTTCGACAATCTGACGCCGCTCTATCCCGAACAGAAGCTGACGCTCGATCCGGGCGACCCGACCCAGAAGGACAAGTCGGCCCGCGTCATCGACATCGTCTCGCCCCAGGGCAAGGGCCAGCGTACGCTGATCGTCGCGCCGCCCCGCGTCGGCAAGACGGTGATGCTCCAGAATATCGCCAAGGCGATCACCGACAATCATCCCGAAGTGTTCCTGATCGTCCTGCTGATCGACGAGCGCCCGGAAGAAGTCACCGACATGCAGCGCAGCGTGAAGGGGGAAGTCGTCTCCTCCACCTTCGACGAGCCCGCCACCCGCCACGTCCAGGTCGCCGAAATGGTGATCGAAAAGGCCAAGCGCCTGGTCGAGCATAAGAAGGATGTCGTCATCCTGCTCGATTCGATCACCCGCCTCGGCCGCGCCTATAACACCGTCGTGCCCTCGTCGGGCAAGGTGCTGACCGGCGGTGTCGACGCCAATGCGCTCCAGCGCCCCAAGCGCTTCTTCGGCGCCGCGCGTAATATCGAGGAAGGCGGCTCGCTCTCCATCATCGCCACCGCGCTGATCGACACCGGCAGCCGCATGGACGAAGTCATTTTCGAAGAGTTCAAGGGCACCGGCAATTCGGAAATCGTGCTGGACCGCAAGGTCGCGGACAAGCGCATCTTCCCGGCGCTGGACGTCGGCAAGTCCGGCACCCGCAAGGAAGAGCTGCTGGTCGACAAGCCCAAACTCAGCAAGATGTGGGTGCTGCGCCGCATCCTGATGCAGATGGGCACGATCGACGCGATGGAATTCCTGCTCGACAAGATGAAGGACAGCAAGACCAACGAAGATTTCTTCGATTCGATGAATCAGTAAGCGGCGCCCGCGATCCTTGCGGTCGCGCGCCGGTCCATCATAAATTTTGCCGCGACAGCCGGGCCATGTATATGGTCCGGCTTTCTTCTTCCTACAGACAGGGACGTTAGCAGGCCGCCATGATCGACCTCATCGCCACCGCCGCGTCGGCGGCCCAGGGCCTCGGCTCTCCCGCCGATATCTGGCAGCATATCGTCAATGATTTCAGCAATATAACCTCACCCAGCGCGCTGGCCGCCTTCGGGCAGGTGCTGATGATCGACATTCTCCTGGCCGGCGACAATGCGATCGTCGTCGGCGCGCTGGCGGCGGGGCTTCCGGCCGCCCAGCGCAAGAAGGTGATCCTGATCGGCATCATCGCCGCGCTGGTGCTGCGCATCGCCTTCGCGCTGGTGGTCAGCCAGTTGATGCAGATCGTCGGGCTGATCCTGGCCGGTGGGCTGCTGTTGCTGTGGGTCAGCTTCAAGATGTGGCGCGAACTCCATCCCAAGCGGGGCGGGGACACGCCGGGCGACAGCAGCGATGACGATGTGTCGGGCCTGCGCCCGGCCAAGAGCTTCGCTGCGGCTGCCTGGGCCGTGGCGGTCGCCGACGTCAGCATGAGCCTGGACAATGTGCTTGCGGTTGCGGGCGCCGCGAAGGACCATCCCGGCATCCTCATCATCGGGCTGATCCTGTCCGTGGCATTGATGGGCATCGCCGCCAACATCATCGCCAAATATATCGAACGCTTCCGCTGGATCGCCTATCTCGGCCTTGCCGTCATCATCTATGTCGCGGTCAAGATGATCTATGAAGGCTTTGTCGACCATCAGGTCGGGATATTGACGCTGTTCGGCTGAATGGCCGGACGCGCAAAAATGGGGGCGGAACCATATCGGTTCCGCCCCCATTTTTCGTGCTTCAGCAGAGCATCAGGGGATGAGGATCGTCGCCCCCGTCGTCTGCCGCGCCTCCAGCGCGCGGTGCGCCTCGGCCGCATCCGCCAGGGCGAAACGCTGGCCGATCACCGCCTTCACCACGCCGCGTCGCATCCGGTCGAACAACCGGTCTGCGCTATGCGCCAGTTCCTCGGCCGTCGCGATATAGTCGAACAGGGTCGGCCGGGTGACATAGAGCGATCCGCCGCGGCTCAGGTCCAGCAGGCTGACCGGCGGCACTGCCCCCGACGCATTGCCATAGCTGACCATCAGCCCACGCCGCCTGAGGCTGGCGAGCGAGGCGGCCCAGCTATTCTTGCCCACGCCGTCATAGACCACGTCCACGCCCTGGCCCCCGGTCAGGTCGCGCACACGCGCAGCCAGATCATCGAAACGTCCGTGCAGGCTCTGGTCGGCATCGACGCTGGCCGCCTTTTCTGCCGATCCGCAATGGGCAATGACGATCACGCCCTTGTCGCGCAGCCAGGGGACGAGGACGGAGCCGACGCCGCCGGCCGCCGCATGAACCAGCGCGACCTGCCCGGCCCGGAGCGCGATCGTGTCTTCGGCCAGATAGCAGGCGGTCATGCCCTTGAGCATCATCGCCGCCGCATCCTGCGTCGATACGCCATCGGGAATGCGCACCACCCGATCCGCCGCGACGATCCGATGGGTAGCGTAGGCGCCCAGCCCGGTGGTGCAGCCAACGACATCGCCGACCGCAAAACCGGTCACGCCCGGTCCGATCGCGGCGATCCGTCCCGTCCCCTCCGACCCCAGGGGGGTGGGCAAGGGGGCCGGGTAGAGGCCGGTGCGATAATAGGTATCGATGAAGTTGAGGCCGACCGCATCCTGCGCGATCAATATCTCGCCTTCACCCGGCGCGCCGGGATCGAAATCCTCGCGCGCGATCACCTCCGGCCCGCCATGAGCGCGGGCGACCATGCGCCATGCGCCGCTCATCCGGCGAGATGCTCGGCGAAGAAATCAGCGGTGCGGCCATCCGCCAGTTCGGCGCCCTCTTCGTCGCGACGCTGGCCCATCTCCGCTGCGAAGCCATGATCCAGCCCTGCATAGTCATGCAGCGTGACATGGCGATTGTCGGCCAGCCCCTCATGCATCGCCTTTTGCGCGTCGGGCAGGACGAAATGGTCGGCGGTCGGCACATGCAGCAGCACCGGCTTGCCGATCGCATGTTGTTCGCCCAGCAAGCCGTCGATGCCGACGCCATAATAGGCGACGAACGCATCGCCATCGGTGCGACAGGCGCTCATGAAGGCCAGCCGCCCGCCCAGGCAATAGCCGACCAGTCCTACCTTGCCGCCGCCAGCGGCGGGGCGCGCCGCCTTGATCGTCGCCTCGATATCGCGAATGGCCTGGTCCTGGTTGAGCTTCTGCATCAGGCCGAGTGCAGTCTGAAACTCTTCGGGCACATCGGCATCCAGTTCGACATGCGGCTGCTGCCGCCAGAACAGGTCGGGCGCATAGGCGACATAGCCGGCCTTTGCCCAGCTATCGCATTTGCGGCGAATGCCTTCATTCACCCCGAAAATTTCCTGGATGACGATGATCGCCGCGCTCGCCTCGCCTTCGGGCTTCGCCACATAGGCGTCGAATTGTGCGTCACCGTCCAGGGTCGTGATAGAAGTGAACTCGCCCATGCCGATATCCTTTCCGCTATGAGAATGGAGCGCATATTGGCCGATCCGGGCGGAGGCGCAACCGCCTGTCGCGTTTAAAAATTTGCCTTGATGCCGGCAATTGCGGCATGACAGCGCGCAGTGGATGCAAAGGCCAAGGGAAGGGCAGCGACATGAAGGTTACCGTCGACGTGGACTGCACTCCGGCCGAAGCCCGCTCTTTCCTGGGCCTGCCCGATGTCACCCCCATCCACGATAAATATATCAAGACGATGCTCGACGGCTTCGACGGCGTCGCCAATGTCGAGCAGATGGAAACATTGTTCAAAAGCTTCTCGCCCATGGGTGATGCGGGGATGCGCCTGTTCCAGCAGATGATGAATATGGGCCTGGCGGGCATGTCCGGCGGCGACAAGAAATAGGCCTGTGTCCGGTTCCGACGGCGACACGATCTTCGCCCTGTCGAGCGGTGCCCCGCCGGCGGGGATTGCGGTCATAAGGATCAGCGGCGTCCGGGCCGGGGCAGCGCTTGCTGCTTTGGCCCGCCGCTTGCCATCCCCCCGCACCGCCAGCCTGGCGCTGCTGAAAGACCCGCGCGACGATGCGCCGCTCGACCGGGCGCTGCTGCTCTGGCTGCCCGGTCCCGCCACCGTCACCGGTGAGGATATGGCCGAACTCCATTGTCATGGCGGCCGCGCCGTGGTGGCCGCGGTCGAAGCGGCGCTGGCCGCCATGCCGGGATTGCGCCGCGCCGAAGCCGGAGAGTTCACCCGGCGCGCCTTCACCCATGGCCGTATGGACCTCAACGCGGTGGAGGGCCTGTCCGACCTGCTCGCCGCCGAAACCCAGGGCCAGCGCCGCGCCGCCCTGTTGATGGCGGAGGGGCATTTTTCCCGCCGCATCGACGGTTGGCGTCGCACCTTGCTCGACCTGTCCGCCATGGCCGAAGCCGCGCTCGATTTTTCCGACGAGGATGACGTGCCCGACGCCGCGATCGAAACGCGGATCGGGGAGGGGATCGCCGCGCTGGCGCAGGACGTCGCCGTCATCCTCGCCGCCCCATCCGCCGAGCGTCTGCGCGACGGCATCCGCGTGGTGCTGGCCGGGCCACCCAATGCCGGCAAGTCCACCCTGCTCAACGCGTTGGTCGGGCGCGAGGCGGCGATCGTGTCGGACATTGCCGGCACCACCCGCGACCGGATCGAAGTCCCCGCCGCGATCGGCGGCACCGCCTTCCTGTTCACCGACACCGCCGGCCTGCGCGGGGAGACGGACGATGCGATCGAGGCGATCGGCATCGACCGCGCCCGCGCGGCGTTGGACGCGGCCGACATCATCCTGTGGCTGGGCGATGCGGCTGAATTGCCGCGCACCGACGCCCTGCTGGTCGCCGCCCAGTCCGACCGCAGCGAGGCGGATCGCCCCGGCCTGCGCCTTTCCGCCCGTACCGGTGAAGGCATGGACAGGCTGATCGCCACACTTAAGAGCCGTGCCGCTGCGCTGCTGCCCGGGGAGGGCGACTATGCCCTGCATGCGCGACAGAGACAGCAAGTTGGACAGTTGCACGCACTTCTCGACGCGGCGGGCGCGACCTCCGATCTGCTCGTCATCGCCGAAGATTTGCGCCAGGCACGCCGCACCATCGACGCGCTGACGGGGCAGGCGGGGACAGAAGATATGCTCGACCGTCTCTTTTCGGGCTTCTGCATCGGCAAATGATGCATGTTCCACGTGGAACGCTTTTGACCCCACCCCCCTCATTCTGATAAGGGGCGGCTCATGCAAATACGCTATGATGTGATCGTGGTCGGCGGCGGCCATGCCGGCTGCGAGGCCGCCGCTGCAGCTGCGCGCAAGGGCGCGTCGGTCGCACTGCTCACCTTCGCCCGCGACACCGTCGGCGCCATGTCCTGCAACCCGGCGATCGGCGGGCTGGGCAAGGGCCATCTGGTGCGCGAAGTCGATGCGCTCGACGGGCTGATCGCCCGCGCGGCAGACGCTGCCGCCATCCATTATCGGATGCTCAACAGCAGCAAGGGCGCCGCCGTCCAGGGACCGCGCGTGCAGGCCGATCGCAAACGCTATCGCGCAGCCATTCACCAGATGCTCGACGCGCAGGCGGGGCTGGAGATCGTCGAAGGGGAGGCCGACGCGCTGCTGATCGCGGGCGACGCGATCGCCGGCGTAGCGCTGGCCGATGGCCGGACCATCGCAGCGCCAACCGTGGTGCTGGCGACCGGCACCTTCCTGGGCGGCAAGCTCTTTCGCGGCGATGAGCGCGAAACCGGCGGCCGGATCGGCGAACGCGCCGCCAGCGCGCTGGGCGTCCAGTTGCGCGACCTCGGCCTGCCGATCGCCCGGCTCAAGACCGGAACGCCGCCGCGCCTCGACGGCCGCACCATCGACTGGGCGCGTCTGGAAACACAGCCGTCGGACGGGGAGGGGTGGACCATGTCGCCGCTCTCGCCGGGCCGCGTCCTGCCGCAACTCGCCTGTGCCATCACCCGCACCAATGACGCGACCCATGCGATCATCCGGGACGGCATGGACCGGTCGCCCTTGTTCAGCGGCGCGATCGAAGGGCGGGGGCCGCGTTACTGCCCGTCGATCGAGGACAAGGTGCTGCGCTTCGGCGACCGCCACGGACACCAGATTTTCCTGGAACCGGAGGGGCTGGACGATCCGCTCGTCTATCCCAACGGCATCAGCACATCGCTGCCAACCGATGTGCAGATCGCGATGGTGCGGTCGATGCCGGGGCTGGAGCAGGTCGAGATTGCTGTGCCGGGCTATGCGGTCGAATATGACCATGTCGATCCGCGCGCACTCGATTCCACGCTGGAGGTGCGGCAATTGCCCGGCCTTTTCTGCGCCGGCCAGATCAATGGCACGACCGGCTATGAGGAGGCGGCCGCCCAGGGGCTGATCGCCGGCGTCAATGCCGCTGCCCGCGCGCGCGGCGACGCGCCGATGATCCTCGACCGCGCGAGTTCCTATATCGGCGTGATGATCGACGACCTGGTTTTGCAGGGCGTGACCGAACCCTATCGCATGTTGACCGCCCGCGCCGAATATCGGCTGCGGCTGCGCGCCGACAATGCGGAAACACGGCTAGGCCCGATCGGCCTGGCCCATGGCGTCATCGGCGCCGATCGCGCGGCACGACTGGCTGACCGCCAGACCCGGCTCGCCGCGATCGAAGCCGAACTGGCCCAGCCGAGGACCGCCAGTGAGATGGCGCGCGCCGGCGCAGCGGTCCGGCAGGATGGCGCGCGACGCAGCCTGTTCGACTGGGCGCGCTTCCCTGAAGTCGATCGGGACCTGCTCTGTACGCTCGCGCCTGCCCTGCGCGACGCGCCCGCCGACATGCGCGACGAAATATGGGAGGACGCCCATTACGCCCCCTATCTGCAACGGCAGGATAGCGAGATTGCCGAACTACGCCGGAACGAGCGTGTCATCATCCCCGCCGATTTCGACTTCCGCACTATCGGTGGCCTGTCCACCGAGATGATCGAACGTCTTGACGCCGCCCGCCCCGATACGCTGGCCGCCGCCGGTCGCATCCGCGGTATCACCCCCGCGGCGCTGGCTGCCATCCTCGTCCATGTCCGCCGGGTGGCGGCGTGACCGAAGAGGAAGCCCGCGCCTGGCTAGCGGCGCAGTGCGATGTTTCACGTGAAACATGGGACAGGCTGGAACGCTATGTCGCAATCCTGCTGTCCGCGATGGATGAGCAGAATCTGATCGCGCAATCGACCCGGCCCCATGTCTGGGCGCGGCATATCGTCGATTCCGCGCAGCTGCTCCTGCACACCAGGGATGCGAGCGATGGCGACTGGATCGATCTCGGATCGGGCGCCGGTCTGCCCGGTATCGTGCTGGCCTGCCTGTCCGGCCGGCCGCTGATGATGGTCGAATCCCGGCGCAAGCGGATCGATTTTCTGGAAGGCGTGATCGCCGAATTGGGCCTCACCCACGCGCGCGTCTTCGGCGGCCGGGTCGAAATGGTGCCGCCAGCCCATGCGGCTGTCATCAGTGCGCGCGCCTATGCGCCTCTGCCTAAATTGTTTGAATCGGCGCTCCATCTTTCGGATAAAAAAAGCCTCTGGGTGCTGCCCAAGGGACGAAATGCAGAAAATGAACTGGAGGCGGCGCGTCCGGCATGGCAAGGTGTGTTTCACGTGGAACCCAGCGTAACGGACGCCGATAGCGCCATCATCGTTGCCCACGCCGTGAAACCCGCCAAAAGGAAAGGCTAAGGATGATCCGCATCGCCATCGCCAATCAGAAGGGCGGCGTGGGTAAGACCACCACCGCGATCAATCTCGCCACCGGTCTGGCCGCGACCGGGCTGCGCGTGCTGCTGGTCGATCTTGACCCACAGGGCAATGCCTCCACTGGCCTGGGCGTCGGCCATGCCGATCGCGCCCAGTCCAGCTACGACCTGCTGGTCGGCAATTGCGCGCTGGACGATACCGTCATCGCAACCCGCGTTCCCAAGCTGGACCTGGTCCCGGCGACACAGGATCTGTCTGGCTGCGAGATCGAACTGATCGATTATGAGGAACGCACCCACCGGCTGGAGCGCGTGCTGGCCGAAGCCCAACCGGGCCGCTGGGACATCTGCCTGATCGACTGCCCGCCGTCGCTGGGCCTGCTGACCATCAATGCGATGGTCGGCGCGCAATATCTGCTGGTCCCGTTGCAGTGCGAATTTTTCGCGCTGGAAGGCCTGTCGCAACTGCTCCAGACGGTCGAGCGTATCCGCGGCCGCTTCAATCCCGGCCTGTCGATCATGGGCGTGGCGCTGACCATGTATGATCGCCGCAATCGCCTGACCGATCAGGTGGCCGACGATGTGCGCGCCTGCCTCGGCGATCTTGTCTTTTCGACCGTCATCCCGCGCAACGTTCGCTTGTCGGAAGCGCCCAGCCACGGCGTGCCCGCCCTTATCTACGACTTCCGCTGTTCGGGGTCCGAAGCCTATATGCGTCTGGCGCGCGAACTGATCGCCCGACTGCCCCGACAGGAGGTTGCCGCTTGAGCGACGAAACGACCGACAAGCCCAAGATCGCCAAGCGCCCCCATGGTCTGGGCCGCGGCCTGTCCGCCCTGCTGGGTGACGTCGCGCGCGAGGAACCGGTGTCGCCCAGCGCCATCCCCGCCAATGGCAAGGCGGTGCAGAGCATCGAAGTCTCACTGATCCAGCCGCACCCCGAGCAGCCGCGCCGCCATTTCGACGAAGGCGCGTTGCAGGAACTGGCCGAAAGCATCGCCAAGCGCGGCGTGATCCAGCCGATCATCGTGCGCCCCCATGGCGGCGGGTTCCAGATCATCGCCGGCGAACGCCGCTGGCGCGCGGCGCAGCGGGCGCAGATGCACCGTATCCCGGCGATCGTCCGCGATTTCGACGAGCAGGAAACGCTCGAAATCGCGCTGATCGAAAATATCCAGCGCGAGGATCTCAATCCGATCGAAGAGGCGGAAGCCTATCGCAAGCTGATCGCCGAATTTCATCACAGCCAGGATGCGCTGGGCCGCATCGTCGGCAAATCGCGCAGCCATGTCGCCAACCTGATGCGCCTGCTCGAACTGCCCCAGACGGTGCAGCAGCAGGTGATGGAGAACAAGATCAGCATGGGCCATGCCCGCGCGCTGATCGGCGTGCCTGATTGCGAGGCGCTGGCGCGGCAGGTCGAGGATAAGGGCCTGTCGGTCCGCGACACCGAGAAGCTGGTGCGCCGGGTCAAGACCGGCGCCGACGCGCCCGCCGCCCGGCGCAATGCCGGAAACGGCGACAAAGACCCGGACATCGCGGCGCTGGAACAGCATCTGGCCGACATATTGGGCCTGAAGGTCGAGATCGCGCATGAAGGCGCATCGACCGGCGGCATCCTGGCGCTGCGCTATTCCAATCTCGATCAGCTCGACATGCTGTGCCAGCGCCTGTCGGGCGAACGCATCTAGCGGCCGTTGCCCACGATTCGTCACAGCGCATAAGCGCGACGTTCGCGAAGTTCGGGCAGCGCATCCGCAAAGCCCACTGGTCTTTTCGCCCCCCGCTCCCTAGGTTGCGGGGATGGCCGACATGATCTCCACCCACGCCGCTGCGCCCGTCATCATCCGCCGGCTGGACTATCGTCCGCCCGACTGGTTCGTCCCCGATGTCACGCTCGATTTCGATCTCGATCCTGCTTTGACCAAGGTGCGCGCGACATTGTCGGTCACGCGCAACGGCGATCACGACCGCCCCCTGCGCCTCGACGGCGAAGGCATCGTGCCGCTGGCGGTCTGCGTCGATGGCCGCCCGTTGGCGCAGGACGAATGGCATCTGGAAGCCGGCGCGCTCATCATCGCGCTACCCGACAGCGCGCACAGCGTCGAAACGCTGGTGGAGCTGTCGCCAGAGGGCAATAGCAAGCTGATGGGCCTTTATGCCAGCGGCGGCCTGCTCTGTACCCAGTGCGAGGCGGAAGGCTTCCGCCGCATCACCTTCTTCCCCGACCGCCCCGACATATTGTCGCGCTACAGCGTGCGGATGGAAGCGGACAAGGCGCGTTTCCCGATCCTGCTCGCCAATGGCGACCCCATCGAACAGGGCGACCTGACCGGCGGCCGTCACTGGGCGCGCTGGAACGATCCCTTTCCCAAGCCCTGCTATCTCTTCGCGTTGGTCGCGGGCGATCTTGCCTGCAATGCCGACCGCTTCGTGACGATGAGCGGGCGGGAAGTCACCCTCGGTATCTGGGTGCGCGAAGCCGATATCGCCCGGACCGATCACGCCATGCAGGCGCTCAAGAACAGCATGGCATGGGACGAGCGGGTCTATGGCCGCGAATATGATCTGGACGTGTTCAACATCGTCGCGGTCGCCGACTTCAATTTCGGCGCGATGGAGAATAAGGGCCTCAACATCTTCAATTCGCGCTACATATTGGCCGATCCCGAAACCGCGACCGACATCGATTATGACGGGGTGGAAGGCGTGGTGGCGCATGAATATTTCCACAACTGGTCTGGCAACCGCGTCACCTGCCGCGACTGGTTCCAGCTTTCCTTGAAGGAAGGCTTCACCGTCTTCCGCGACCAGAATTTTTCCGCCGACATGGGCAGCCATGCGGTCAAGCGGATCGAGGATGTCCGCATCCTGCGCGCCGGCCAGTTCCCGGAGGATTCAGGCCCGCTAGCCCATCCGGTGCGTCCCGAATCCTATATGGAAATCAGTAACTTCTACACGGCGACCATCTATAATAAGGGCGCCGAGCTGATCCGGATGATGGCCTTGATGCTGGGGGCGGAGCGCTTCCGGGCGGGTACTGACCTTTATTTCGACCGGCATGACGGGGAGGCCGCCACGTGCGAGGATTTCGTGCTGGCGATGGAAGAGGGTGGGGGCATCGACCTGACCCAGTTCCGCCTCTGGTATGAGCAGGCCGGTACGCCCCATGTCCGCGCGCTCGTCACCCATGATCCGGTGAGCCAAAGCGTCGAACTGACGCTGGACCAGACGATGCCGCCGACGCCGGGCCAGGTGGACAAGCAGCCCATGGCGATCCCGCTGCGCACCGCCCTGTTCGATCCCGCGAGCGGGGAGCATCGCGGCGACGAGCTGCTGATGCTGACGGAGGGCCGGCAGAGCTTCACCTTCACCAGCTTCCCTGCTGCGCCGATCCTGTCGATCAATCGCGGCTTTTCCGCGCCGGTGATCGTGGAGACGAATCGCAGCCAGGCCGATCTCGCCTTTTTGTCGGCGCATGATGACGATCCCTTCGCCCGCTATGAGGCGATGCAACAGTTGATGGTCAATGTGCTGGTCGGCCGCATCGCCGGTCATGCCACGGACGACGCGGACGTTGTCGATGCCGTGCGCAACATCATCACCGATCCGCTGCTCGACCCGGCCTTCGTCGCGGAAGCGATCCGCCTGCCCAGCGAAGCCTATCTGGGCGATCAGATGCGCCTGGTCGATCCCGACGCCATCCATGCCGCGCGCGATGCCCTGCAGCAGCAGATCGGGGCGGCGCTGGAGCCATTCTGGCGCGATATCCATGCCCGGACGAAGGCCAACGCCTTCTCCCTCTCGCCGGCCGCCAAGGGCGCCCGCAAGCTGCGCAACGCGGCGCTCCATTATCTGGTGGCGTCGGGCGCGCAGGACGGCCCCGCCATCGCCTTCGCCCAGTTCAGCGAAGCCGATAATATGACCGAGCGGCAGGCGGCGCTGGGCACGCTGGCCAATGGCGCCAGCCCGGAGCGCGAGGCGGCGCTCGAACATTTTCTACAATCGCTATGCCGCGGACGCGCTGACGCTGGACAAATGGTTCCAGACCCAGGCGTTCGCGCTGCATCCCGACACGGTGGAACTGGTGGCGCAACTGAGCGAGCATAAGAATTTCACGCTCGCCAACCCCAATCGGGTGCGGTCGCTGTTCGGCGCCTTTGCGGGCAACCAATGGGGATTCCACCACAAGTCGGGCAAGGGCTACCGCCTGCTGGCCGACTGCATCATCGCGCTGGACCGGCTCAACCCACAGACCGCCGCGAAGCTGGTGCCGCCGCTGGGTCGCTGGAAACGGTTCGAGGAAGGGCGCGCGGCGCTGATGCGGGCGGAACTGCAACGCATCCTGGCGCAATCGGGCTTGTCCAAGGACGTGACCGAGCAGGCAGGCAAGAGCCTGGAATAAGCGGGCATCGCCGGTTCGGTCCGCGTCCAGGCGCGACGCGAACCGGCAGGATGCTCAGTCCTTCACCGCTGCGGCCCAGGCCGCCACGTCGGCTGCCACCTTGTTCGCCGCGACATTGATCGGCGCCCCGATCGTCCCGGCTTCGATCTTGCCGCCCACCGGCTGGCTGGCGGTGAACCGCTGCCGCGCCAGCGCGACGCCATTGGGGGTGGTCAGCACGGCATCATAGGTGACGACGGCATTGTTGCTCGCCGCATCCAGTCCGAAAGCGACCAGTTCGCCGCTCAGCCGCTGCCCGCCGTCGCCCGAAAACTGCCCCGAATCCAGCACCACCCGATCCGTGGTGGCGGAGATGGTTTCGGCCAGCAGGCGCCGGAACAGATGGCGGGGCGTGTCGGCCCATTGCACCTTGGTCACATAGGCGACCGATGTCGGCCCCAGTTGCACCGGCACGCGCACCGTATCCAGCATCTTGGGCGCATCGGGATCGGCGACGATCAGCGTTCGCCCGCCGCCCGCCACCCGCGACGCTCCTGAAGGCACCTTCTGCGCCGCATCCAGCGTCAGCAATTGCGACGGCGGCTTGGCGCCGAAGGATACGCAACCCGACAGCAGGAAAGCGGCGGTCAACGCGGTCAGCGCGCCCTTCCGGTTCGCGCCGGGGTGTTTCACATGGAACATGGTCCGCATCTCTCTCATCATCCTGTCCGCGATCATGGCTTATAGTCCGGCAGCTTGGGCGATCCGACCAGCGATCCGGCGCCCTGCTGGTCGAGCTTTTCCGCAACGCCGCGGAAGGAACGCGACATTTCGCGCAGGTCGCGGACCAGCTGGTTGACCTCCGGCATGGTCTGCGTGCTGAACTGCTTCACGCCCGGCTGCGCCTCGCCGATAGTCTTGTCCAGCGTCTCGATGCTGCGGGTCGCAGCCTGCACGCTCTTGCGCAAGTCGCCCATCAGCGGCCGGCCTTCCTCGTTCAGCATCGTATCGGTGGTGGCGGCGAGCTTGCCGATCTGTTCGACCGCGACGCCCGTGCGCTGCACCGCGATGCGGGCTTCGGCCAGGGTAGCGGCGATTTCGGGGCTGCGATCGGCCAGCGCGCCGGATACCCGCTCGACATTGGCCAATATGCCCGCGATCGACTGCTGATTCTTGTCATTCAGCAATTCGGTCAGGCGCTCGGTCAGCGTCGACAGCCGCTCCAGCAGTTGCGGCGCATTGTTGAGAAGCTCGCCCAGCGCGCCCGGCTTGGTAGGTATCACCGGCACGCCATCAGGGCAGGCGGCCAGCACATTGTCGGCGGGGCAGGCGATCGGCGGCGCGCCCTTGACCGCGCCGTCCAGCACCACTTCGCTGACGCCGGTGAAGCCGACGCCGGCGATGGTCGCGGTCGTACCCTGCAGGACGGGGGTGCCGTCCTTCACCGAAATGCGGACCTTTACGAAGCTCGGATCGCGCTTCCACAGCTCGATCTTCTCCACCTTGCCCGATGGAACGCCCGAATAATTGACGCTCGATCCCTTGGCGAGGCCATTGACCGACTGTTTGAAGAAGATGTCATACTCCTTATTCTCGCCATCGGAGATGCGCGAGAACCAGAAGGCGGCGGCCATGATCGCGGCCAGCAGCAACAGCGTGACTGCGCCCACCAGCACATGATTGGAGCGGGTTTCCATATCCTATCGCCTTCCGTCCGGCGGACTGAGCGCCGCCTGTGTCTGTTCCCGGTCCTTTTCGCGCGAGACCGCCGCGGTCGCGGCCCGGCCGCGCGGACCGTTGAAATATTCCTGAATCCAGGGATGATCGGTCGCCAGCAATTCCTCGATCGTACCCACCGCCGTCACCTTTTTGTCGGCCAGCACCGCCACCCGGTCGCAAATCGAATAGAGCGTATCGAGATCATGGGTGATGAGGAAGACGGTCAGGCCCAGCGTCTGCTGCAATTTGCGCGTCATCTCATCGAACGCCGCCGCGCCGATCGGGTCCAGGCCCGCCGTGGGCTCGTCCAGAAACAACAGGTCGGGGTCCAGCGCCAGCGCACGGGCGAGGCCGGCGCGCTTCTTCATGCCCCCCGACAATTCAGCCGGATATTTGGGGCCTGCTTCGGTCGGCAGGCCGGTCATGCGGATCTTGTAGGCAGCGATCTCGTCGCGCAACTCCGCCCCGATATTGGGATAATATTCGCGGATCGGCACCTCGACATTCTCGGCCACCGTAAGGGTCGAAAAGAGCGCGCCGCCCTGGAACAGCACGCCCCAGCGTTTGCGGATCGCCAGCGCCTCGTCATCCAGCCGCCCGATCATCAATTCGCCAAAGACGTGAATCTCGCCCTCGTCCGGGGTCTGCAAGCCGATGATCGCGCGCATCAGCACCGACTTGCCGGTGCCGGAACCGCCGACCACGCCCAATATCTCGCCCTTGCGCACGTCCAGGTCCAGCCCGTCATGCACCACCTGGTCGCCGAAACTGTTGCGCAGCCCGCGCACCGAGATAGCGATATCCGACGTCTCGACCGCCTGTTCGATCCGCTCTTCCTCGGCGCGCTGAATCTCTTCTTCGCTCATCAGTTCCAGCCTACCCAGGTGAAGAAGACCGCGAAAAAGGCGTCGATCACGATCACCAGGAAGATCGCCTGCACCACGGCCGCGGTGGTGCGCAGGCCGACTTCCTCGGCATTGGCCTTCACCTGCATACCCTGGTAGCAGCCCGACAGCGCGATGATGATGCCGAAGACGGGCGCCTTGATGAGGCCGACCCACAGGTCGGTAATCGGCACGACCTCCCTCAGTCGCTGGATGAAGGTGATGGGCGGAATCTCCAGCGCGATCGCGCAGAGGAAACCGCCGCCGACGACCGCCATCACCGATGCGTAGAAGCCCAGCAGCGGCATCATGATGACGACCGCGAGCGTGCGTGGCAGCACCAGCGCCTCCATCGGCGACACGCCGATGGTGCGCATCGCATCGACCTCTTCGGTCAGCTTCATCGTGCCCAACTGCGCGGCGAAGGCGGAACCGGAACGCCCCGCAACCATGATCGCGGTCATCAGCACGCCCAGTTCCCGGAAGGTCAGCCGGCCGACCAGGTTGATCGTCAGCATCTCCATGCCGAACTGGCGCAACTGCACCGACCCCTGCTGGGCGATGACGATACCTATGAGGAAACTCATCAGGCCGATAATGCCGAGCGCCGACACGCCGACCACCTCGAACCGCTGCACCACCGCATTGATGCGGAAGCGATGTGGATGGCGGATGACGCTCCATGTCGCGATCAGCGTGGCGCCGAAAAAGCCGAGCAGCCCCATCAGGGTCGCGCCGGACGCGATCACCGCTTCGCCAATCTGGCCAACGACGCGACGCAGCGGATGGACATAGGCCGGCCGGATCGGCACCGGCTCGTCCAGTTCGCCGACCGCATGGATCAGGCGGCGCGCATCGTCGCTGGCGCCGGTGACCTCGCAACCCAGCCGCTTGGTCGCGCGATGCACGGTCCAGGCGCCGATCGTATCCATGTGGTCGACAGCGGACAGGTCGATCGCGCCGACCGGTTCCTGCACGGCGTCCAGCCGGTCGGGCAGGTCACCCAGACAGGCGATCGCGAGCGATCCGGAAAGCCGGACCACATTGCTGCCGTCGCGCTGTTCCTCGGCAAGTTCGGCGGCTTTATTCATGCGATGGGATTACTGGTCCATTATCGGTTGCACGGCAAGCCGAAACGGCCCATCCGCAAGCCAGAACGAAGGGCGGACAGAAAAGTTTCGGAAACGGCATGACGACGCACAGGCTGGCCATTTACGACATGGACCGCACGGTGACCTTCAGCGGCACCTATACAGGCTTCCTGATCCATGTGGCGGGGCATATGGCGCCATGGCGACTGGTGCTTTTTCCCTGCGTCATCCTGCTGATGCTCGCCTATGTGGTGAAGCTGATCAGTCGCCAGCGGCTGAAGGAACTGAACCAGGCGCTGATGATCGGCTTCAACGTCGAACGCGCGAAACTGATGCCCCATGTCGAAAGCTATGCCGACCGGGTGATCGCCCGCAACCTGCGCGCCGGCGCGGTGGCGCAGATCGCGCAGGATCGCGCCGACGGCTATACGCTGGTGCTCGCCACCGCCTCCTACCGCCTCTATGTCGAACCGATCGCGCGGCGGCTAGGCTTCGACGCGGTGATCGCCACCGATCATCTGAGCCAGGATCTGCGCTATGTCCGCGCCAAGATCGCGGGCGAAAATTGCTACGACACCGGCAAGCTGCGGATGATCAAGGCATGGATGGCGTCGCAGGCGATCGACCGCGCGCAGGCGCATATCCGCGCCTATTCCGACCATGTCTCCGACGCGCCGATGCTGGAGTTCGCCGATATCCCCTTCGCCTCCAACCCGCACAAGCCGCTGGCCAGGCTGGCGGAGGACCGCGGGTGGACGCGGGTGGACTGGAGCTGATCTGGCGGCTTAGTCCGTCAACCCGTCGATCGCGGCCCAGCCGTCCGCGCCGATCCCCCGCAACATAGGCCGATGCCCCCGGCGCACGCCGCCCAACGCCATGACCGGCACATCGACCTGCCGTGCCAGGGCGGCGAAGCGCACCCGCCCCAATGCGCGCCCTCCGACATGCGACCGGGTCGGGAAGAGAGGGGAGACGAAGCAAAGATCGGCGCCGGCCCGGCGCACCGCCACAGCCTCCCGCCCATCATGGACGGCGCGGCTGCGCAACAGGGGGCGGGCCGCCCGACGCGCGTCCCGCCCATGCGCGCCATCGGCCCGCCACGCCGCCGCATCGCGCACCGGCCCGGCCAGCATCAGCACCAGCCGCCGCCGCCGCGCGATCGCCTGCAGCGCCGCGAACAGCGCGCGCCGCGCCGCCGGATCGGTCCGGTAATGGCGAAAGACGATGCCGCCGCCACCCTTGGGCAGGCGCGCGGCCGCCGCCAGCAACGCCGCCGGCGCGACCCGCTCGTCGGTCATCAGCCAGAGGGCAGGGCGTTTTTTGCGGTGGCGACCATCCATGGGCTTCGCCTATAGCAGCGCGCATGACCACAGACAGCCTTATCGACGCGGCGCAGCGCCTCGCCACCCTGCGCGACAGCATCGACCGCGCCGCGCGCCTGACGCAGCGCACCGCCGACGACATCCGCCTGATCGCGGTGTCCAAGACCCACGACGCCGACACGATCCGCCCGCTGCTCCATGCCGGGCAACGCCGCTTCGGCGAAAACCGGGTGCAGGAAGCGCAGGAGAAATGGCCCGCGCTGCGCGAGGAATTTTCCGCCGTCGAACTGCATCTGGTCGGCCAGCTCCAGTCGAACAAGGCCGCCGACGCCGTCGCGCTGTTCGACGTCATCCACAGCCTCGATCGTCCCTCGCTGCTCACCGCGCTGGCGAAAGCGATGGACGCAGCGGACAAGCGCGTTTCCTGTTTCATCCAGGTCAATATCGGCGCGGAGGCGCAGAAGGGCGGCTGTGCCATAGCCGATCTGCCTGCATTGATCGCAGCGGCGCGCGCCGCCGATATCCCTGTTTTGGGCCTGATGTGCGTCCCGCCGGCCGATATCGAGGCGGCACCCTTCTTCGCGCTCTTGGCGAAGATCGCGCGGGAAGAGGAGCTGAAGCGCCTTTCCATGGGCATGTCGGGCGATTATGAAACCGCCATCATGCTGGGCGCGACCGACATTCGCGTCGGCACGGCGCTGTTTGGGGAAAGGCCATCCCCCGCTCGCCCCGTACCGGCGAGCGGGAGAGGGATGCTCAGAAACTCCCGCGCCTAGAAACTCCCGCGCAGCGTGATGCCATAGGTCCGCGGTTCGGCCAGATAGGCGGAGATGAGCTGGTTCGCCATCGGTGCGCCCAGCGCGAACTGGCCGGTGGTCGATGTGCCCGGACTGCTCGACTGGAGCGGACTGGAGAAGGCGACCTGGGTATAATTCTGGTTGAAGATATTCTGGCCCCAGAACTCCACCGCCCAGCGCTGGTCCGCACCGCGGATGCCGACGCGGGCATTGACGATGGCATAGCCGTCCTGCCGTTTTTCGGGGAACAGGTCGGACCCGGTATTATAGTCGCTGGTCATGCGGCCATCGACGTAGAAGAGGGCCGACAGGCCCGATGAGCCGATGTCCGGGGTCCACGCGACGCTGGCGGTCGTCACCAGCTTGGGCGCATTGCTGTTGATCGATCCGGGCAGCAGGAACAGTGCGGTGTCCAGCGGCACGCTGCCGTCGCCGCTGCCCACCAGACGGTTGGCGAATTTGGCGCGGGCATAGGTCGCGCCGCCCGACACGCGGAAGTTGCGCGCGGGGGTGACCGACGCTTCCAGTTCCACGCCCTGGCTGATCAGGCCCGGCCCGACATCGCCGCTGTCGCAGGTGCGGGCCGCCGACAGCGCCCCGTCACAGCCATTGATATTCTGCACGACGAAGCTGGTGCCGTTGAAGGTGTTGAGCTGGAAGTTCTTGAACTCCTGCCGGAAGGCGGCGATGTTCACGCTCCATTTGGGCTGGACATATTTCAGGCCCACTTCGAACGAATCCACCTTTTCCGCAGCGAAGCGCAGGCTGGTGACGTCGGCATTGGTGCGCGGCGAGAAGACGGCGGGAATGGCGTTCAGGCCGGTCGATCCGAGCTGGAAACGATCGAGATTATAGCCGCCCGCCTTGTAGCCCTTCGAATAGCTGCCATAGAGCAGCAATTCGTCGATCGGCTTCCACGACAGCACCGCCGTGCCGGAAAATTCGCCGTCGCTGATCTTGTCGTTCAGGTCGAGCGCATTGAGGCCGGTGGACCCGTTGCCCAGGCATCCCAGAGTCAGGATGCCGCCCGCCAGCGTCGCCGCGCTGCCCAGTGCCGGGTTGGTGGCGATGCCGGGCAGGCCGGACGCCTGCAAGGCCGCGCAGGTCGCGTTATTATTGTTGAAATCGGCCGAGAAGCGCTTGCTTTCATGGGTGTAGCGCAGGCCCAGCGTCAGATCGAGCCGGTTGGTGATGTGGACGATATTATGGGTGAAGAGCGCCCAATTCTCGCTCTTCTGGCGATAGAGCGACGCGACGTCGCCCGTACCCTCCGGAATTGCGGCCAAAGCGCGCAGGCCATTGCCCAGGCCCGTGGAAATCGCCCCGGCCTGCGCTGCCGCGATCGGCGCGGGCACGCCGCGCGCGATCAGGGCCGCGGTCAGCCCTGCATTGAGCTGTGCCTGCGTGCCGTTGATCAGCGGCTGGGTGGCAAGGCCGCTGCCGCAGGCTGCGAGCTGCGGCGCGGTGAAATTGCTGTTCACGCTGGCCCCCGCCATCAGGCGGCAGGCCGCGAACCGGCCATAATCCGCGCCGAAGCGGATATTGTCCTGCAGCGTCAGCTTCTCATTGGCGTAATAGCCGCCGACCAGCCAGTCGAGCTTGTCGGCGAAGGCCGAACCCTGCAACCGCAATTCCTGCGTGAAGGTCTTGAACTGGCGATAGGTGTTGGGATCGCGGTAAAGAAGGTCGGCGCGATTATAGTCGTAATCGCCATAGTCGCGGGATTTATAATCGCGATAGGCGGTGATGCTGGTCAGCTTGGCGCCACCGAAATCATAGTTGATCTCGCCCGACACGCCCCAATCCTTGAGCTTGCTGACATAGTCGCGGCCCGGCGTGACATGGAGTTCGCGATCATAGGGATCGGCCGGGATAACGCTGCCCTGGCCGGCCAGGATCGCTGCGATGCGGTTGAACGGCGCATCGCTGTAACCGCCGCCCGCCACCGGCCGCCTCTCGCGCGCTTCGATATAGGCTGCGCCGCAGCAGCTTTCATCGCGATTGGTGTAATCGCCGATCAGTCGGATGGAGAGCGCGTCGTTCGGTTCGATCAGCGCCTGGCCGCGCAGGAAATAGCGGTCGCGGTCATTGGTGTCGCCGACCGTCTTCCCCGCGCCGTCGACCAGCTTGTAGAAGCCGTCGCGCTTGCTCCACACGCCGTCGAGGCTCAGCGCGATACCCTCGGCCACCGGCCCGGTGACGCGGCCCGACAGGCGCCAATAGTCATAATTGCCATAGGTGATCTCACCCTTGGCATGGAAGCTGTTTTCCGGCGCCTTGCTGATGATGTTGATCAGGCCCGCCGACGCATTGCGGCCAAACAGCGTGCCCTGCGGCCCGCGCAGCACCTCGACCCGTTCGATCTCGCCCAGTTCGTTGAGGCCCGCACCGGTGCGCGAGCGATAGACGCCGTCGATGAACACCGCGACCGAGCTTTCCAGGCCGGGATTGTCGCCGACCGTGCCGATGCCGCGGATGCGGGCGGAGGCATTGGCTTCGGACCCGGTGGAGGAGACGAGCAGCGATGGAGCCAGCTGGTTCAGCGTGCGGATGTCGCTCGCGCCGCTATTCTGCATCGCCTGCGCGCCCACCGCAGACACCGCGATGGGCACGTCGGACAGGGGGCTGGCGCGGCGGGTGGCGGTGACGATGATGTTCGCGCCCATATCGTCCACGACCGGCTGCGGCGCCGTCCCGTCCTGCATTCCGTCCTGCGCCTGCGCGGCGGATGCGCCCATGACCAATGCGGCGATGGCGGCAGATGTCCAGAGACTCTTGTCTGTCATGATGGGTCTATCCTCTCCTGGTCCGCACGACTTTTCGCCGCGTCGGAACTGTGGGTGATTATGCGGACACAGCAGGGCGAAGGCAATAGAGCCCAGCTTTTCTGCGCCTTTTGGCGCAGCCGACGGCCGAATGATCCGGCTCTGTTGCCTATCGGCAACGGCTTAATATCTGCTTTCCGTAACGTCGCCTTACGATAAGGGAAAGCGCAGCAACCGGTCGGCGACCGGCACCAGAGCGGCGGCTCCCGGTCCCACGGCGCGGCGAATCTCTCCATGTCCGGCATCCAGACCCCCTGTCAGCGCGCCCAGCGCAGGCAGGATCAGCTTGGTCGCCGATCCCACGAAGCACCGCCGCGACACATGCCGACCGCGCAGCGACAGGCGCAGCTTGGGATGGAAATGGCCGGATATTTCGGGGCGCGGATCGTCCGCCTCCGCCTCATGCCGCAGCCATATCCCCTCGACCTGCGCTTCCGCTACCCACCGTCCCCCCGGCATGTCCGCGACACCGACGTCATGATTGCCGGTAATCCAGGTCCAGTCCAGCCTTTCCGTAAGGGAAAATAGTCTTTTTCGGGCCGAGGGATCGAGCCGCGCCGCACCATGGGCATCATGGAAACTGTCGCCCAGCGACCAGACCGCCTGCGCGCCCGTGCGTTCCACAAGCGCCTCGATCACGTCCAGCGTCGCTTCGCTGTCATGCGGCGGCAGGAACTGGCCGAAGCGCGCATACCAGCTCGCCTTCTCGAAATGCAGGTCGGCGACCAGCAGCGCCCGCTGCGCCGGCCAGTAGAGCGCGGCTTCGGGCAGCGCCATGAAAGCGTGGCCTGCGAACGAAAGGGGAACCATCGCCCGGCTATGCGCCTCTACGCCGCGGCTTTCAAGAGGGCGCGCAAAGGCCTATAGGCGCTGGCCATGTCCGCCATCCCATCTATTTACACCGTCGCCGCCCTCTATTGTTTCGCCCGCTTTCCCGATCCGCAGGCGCTGGCCGCAGATCTGCGCGCGCGCTGCGCCGATCTGGGCACGTGCGGCACGCTGATCCTGGCCGGGGAGGGGATCAACGGCACGGTCGCGGGCGATGCGGGCGCCATCATGGCTTTGATCGGGCATATCCGCACGCTGCCTGGCTGCACCGACGCCGACGTCAAATATTCCTGGGCCGATGCCGCGCCCTTCGCCCGGATGAAGGTGAAGGTGAAGGCGGAGATCGTGACGCTGGGCGTGGGCGATCTCGACCCGGCGACGCAGGCTGGCACCCATCTCGACCCGGCCGACTGGAACGCGCTGATCGCCGATCCCGACACGGTCGTCATCGATACCCGCAACGCCTATGAAGTGGCGGTCGGCACCTTCCAAGGCGCGATCGACCCGGAAACCCGGTCCTTCCGCGAATTTCCCGACTGGTTCGACGCCTTCGCCGCGGACCTGAAGGCGCAGGGCCGCAGCCCGAAGATCGCGATGTTCTGCACCGGCGGCATACGCTGCGAAAAATCCACTGCGCTGGTCAAGGCGCGCGGCTTTGCCGACGTCTATCACCTCAAGGGCGGCATCTTGCGCTATCTGGAGGAGATGCCCGAAGCCGACAGCCGCTGGCAGGGCGATTGCTATGTCTTCGACGAGCGGGTCGCGGTCGGCCATGGCCTCCAAGCCGGCGACTATGTCACCTGCCGCGATTGCGGCCTGCCCCATCTGCGCGATGCGGCGCATGACTGTCCGGGCGACGAGTTCGGTGTTTGGCCGCACCGGGGTTAAGCGGACGTCTCCACCAGTTCCGCTATCTCGAAATCATAGCGTTTCCATCCCCGCATCTTCGCCCCTTCCGCTGCGGCGGCGCGCTTCTTCTTCGCCTCCGCCAGCGAGCGGACATGGCCCCAGAAGACCTCGGTCCTGCCATTGTCCAGCACCGCGACGATCCGCCAATAATGGGTGAAGGGATCGGCGGTAGGTCCGATCGTCTTGACATAGCCGTCCGCCATGGTGGCGGTCAGGTAACGCTTCCTGCGGGCCATGCGTCAGCCCCGATAGCGATGCAGGCCCGCGCCATGCGCACGCAGCCATGCCCGCGCCGGGCGCGGGTCCGCGCCATAGATCCGCTTATGCGCCGCATGAAAGGCGGGGCTGTGATCCATGTGCAGCAGATGCGCCAGTTCATGCGCCACGGTCGCCCTGCGCACCTCGGGCGGGGCCAGGATCAGCCGCCAGCTATAGCGGATGGCCCCGGACGAGGCGCAACTGCCCCAGCGGCTGCGGGTATCGCCCACGCCGACCGATGCAACGATCAGCCCATGCTCGCGCGCGATTTCGTGGCTTTCGGTCTCCAGCACCGCCCTGGCGCGGCTGACGAGCCAGCGCTGCACTCGCGCGCCCACTGATTCCGCCGCGCCGCCCAGCAGCAGCCGGTCGCCCTCCAGTCGGATCGTGCGGGTCGCGCCCGCGACCCAGTGGATCGTCACCTCGCGCCCCTCCAGCGGGAAGACCGCACCATGGTCGAGCCGTGTGACAGCGGGCTGCCTGGCCATTTGCGCCCGAACCCAGCCTTCATGATCCTGCGCCCAGCCGAGCGCCTTTTTCAGGTTCGCCCGCGCCGGCAGCGACAGGCGCAACGCCCCGCGCGTGCTGTCGATCGTCAGCCGGTAGGCCCGCGCCCGCGCCGATCGGCGCACCAGCACCGGCATGGCCACGCCATCGATCAGGATCGCCGCATCGGGATCAGAGTTCGCGGTCGACAAGATGATTTTCCCAATCGCCCGCATCGGCCTCCGCGATCGTCCAGCCGCGCACCGATTCCTGCGCCCGATGCACCGCTTCCCGGTCGCCGCAGATCAGATAATGCCAGTCGGGCAGCGGCAGTCCCTCTTCACGCAGCCGGTAGGCGCATGTTCTGGGCAGCCAGCCGATCTGCCTGACCTTGGCCGGGGTCAGCCGCACGCAATCCGGGACGAACGTTCGCCGATCCTTGTAATTGCTGCATTGCCCGCTCTGCCGGTCGAGCAGGCGGCAGGCGACATTGGTCGGATAGATCCGCCCCGTCTCCTCATCCTCGGCCTTGTGCAGACAGCATTTGCCGCAGCCATCGCACAGGGCTTCCCACTCGGCCTTGTCGAGCTTGTTAAGCGGTTTTTCCCAGAAGTGCGTCACTTGACCCATTTTTCCAGGAAGGCGACCACCTTGTCCGGCGCGCCTTCATTCACGTCCGCCGTGGCGGGATCATCCACCGGCACGAGCGCAACCGGCTTGCCCTCGCCGTCGAACAGATAGGGGGTGCGGCTGTGGCTGACCATATAGTCGCTCGCGCCCCCGGCCTTTCCAGACCCTTCCTCGGGATTATAGATCACCACGAAATCCTTGGCGACCTTGGCGATCTGATCCTTTGTGCCGGTGAGGCCGATCAGGCGCGGATGGAAGGCCGCGACATAGGTTTTGAGCACGGCGGGCGTATCGCGTTGCGGATCGACGCTGATGAGCATCGGCTGGACCCTGGCGGCCAGGGCCGGCCTGTCCTTCTCGAATTGCGCGAACCCTTGCATGATGCGTTGCAGATCGACCGGGCAGACGTCCGGGCAATAGGTATAGCCGAAATAGACCAGCCGATACTGGCCCTTATAATCGTCCCAATGGGTCGGCTTGCCGTCCTGGTTGGTCAGGGTGAAGGGCGCGCCGATCCGCGCGCCGATCAATTCGCCCTGTTCGCTGTCGCCGCTTGATGCATTCCCGCCAGCACCCATATTGCAGGCAGCCAGCAAGGCGAGGAAGGGCAGGGCGATGGAAGGCAGGATGGATGGGGCGACGTCTTTGTTCATGGCATGGCCAGCCATGCCCTGCTAGGACGCGATTTGCAAATGCAACGGGGCGCATGATGAAGACGAAGCTTTTTTCCGCATTGCTGGGTTCGCTGGCGCTGGCGCTGCTGGTTCCCGGTCCCGCCCAGGCGCAATTTTCGGACAATTACAATTTTCTGAAGGCGGTGAAGGACAAGGATGGGGAGAAGGTCACCAACCTGCTCCAGAAACCCGGCTCCACCGTCATCAACAGCCGCGACGTATCGACCGGCGAAAATGCGCTGCACATCCTCGTCGCCCGGCGCGATGGAACCTGGCTGACCTTCCTGTTGTCGAAGGGCGCCAATCCCAACCTGACCGACAATGACGGCAACAGCCCGCTGATGGATGCGGTGCAGGGCCGGTTCGAGGAAGGCGTGCGCACGCTGCTCGCCTACAAGGCGCAGGTCGACAAGGTGAATGATAGCGGCGAAACCCCGCTGATCCGCGCGGTGCAGCTGCGCGACGTCGGTCTGGTCCGCCTGCTGGTGGCGCAGGGCGCCAATCCGGAGAAGCGCGACACCATCGCCGGCATGTCCGCCCGCGACTATGCCAAGCGCGACGGCCGCACCCCCGGCCTCACCGAAGCGCTCGACGCCGCCAAACCCGCAGCCGCGCCCAAGGGGCCGGTACAAGGCCCGGTGTTTTAGGGGACGCGGAAGGTCGGCTTTACCCAACGTCATGCCAGCGAAGGTCGTTAAGAGGCGCGTGACTCTCAACGACCTTCGCAGGAGTTACGACAGTCGGTGACCAAGAATGGTCGTCTATGGCCTTCAACCTCCCCAGCCCAGCTCGGCCGCATGGTCCGGATCGCTGAGCGCCGTCAACCGCCGGGCGGCGCGCCGGGCGAAGCGCAGCGTCTCCGCCTTGCGCCGAGCCGCCGCCAGCGGCTCCACCGGGGCCGGGCGCACCAGTTCAGCGTCATATTGGTCCGCGACGATCAGACCAGTGCGCGTCGGCCACAGCGCCTCGCTCTCGAACGGGCCAAGGTCGAACCCCGCCGGCACCGCCCAGAAGAAGCGGTCGCAATAGTCGAAATAGTCGGGCCATTTCATGTCGCCCAGCAGATCGGCGCGGCTGCACTTGATCTCGACGATGGTCAGCCGTCCCGCGCCGTCGATCGCCATGATGTCGGCGCGGCGCCCGTTGGGCAGCGGCACTTCCAATATACCGCTCATGTCGTGGCGGAAGAAGAGCCGCAACGTGCCGCGCGCCACCGCCATTGCGGTGCCGTCGGTCAGCGGCGAACAGGTGTCGACAGGGGCGCTATTCATCGGCCCATCTTAGAACAGGACAGGAACAAATGAAAAGGCCGATTCGGACGAACCGAACCGGCCTGACGCTTTCGCTATCGCGAACCGGCGCGTTCCCGCGCCCGCTCCTCACCGATAGAAGATATGATTGTCGATCATCGCCAGCTTGGCCTTGCCCCAGCCCGGCGAAACCCGGCGGGCGTGGAAGAAGAGCGCGCCTTCCGCGCGGCTGTCCCAGCTGTCGTTCATCGCGATCTGGGCGATGGCGACGGCTTCGCGCCAGCTACGGCTGTCGGCGCGTACGGCCGGCATCGAATGGCCCCGCACGAAGCTGAACTGGCTGGGCTGATAGACGACGCCGCACAGGCTGTCGGCGAAGCGGCCGGACTTGGCCCGGTTGATGATGACGCGGGCGACGGCCAGCTGGCCTTCCAGGCTTTCGCCCTTGGATTCGAAATAGACCGCGCCGGCCAGGCAATGCATGTCGCCTTCCAGCTCCTCGGGTGCGCCCTGGGCGTCGACCAGAGCAGCGAGGCTGGTTGCCTGCGTGTCGGAATCGGTGGAAAATTCGGTTGTGGCCTTGTTGGCCGATGCCAGCGGCTGCGTGACTTCACGCGGCGCGGCGAAAATGACGGCGGACTGCGCGCCAGTCGGAGACGTTTGCGGGAACGTCCGGGGGAGAGAGGTGGCCGTGGCGATCGATTCGCCAGCGACCGACATGTCGGACGCCGTGACCGCCGCGGCGGCGGACAGGGCAAAGGCTGCGGCGATGGCAGCTTTCAGACGAAAACTCATTACTACTCAAAAACATGCGGTTATTGGCCAGCAACGTCGTTTTCAACACATATTCTATGACGTTCGGCCGCCCCCCGTCTGCGTGTTTACCGGCCCCGCCCCCCAATGGGCGAATTCGGCAACCTGCGCGTTGGCGTGGGCGGCCTGTGCCCAAACCATTGCGATGAGTCAACGATCAGCAGAGTGTTTCAGCGGCAAACCGTTCCGCTTCCGGGATGTCGAGTTCTATTATCCACAGGTCGGGGTCCGACTTGCGCCGGCGCGCCACATAATCGGCGAGCGTCTCAGTCCCCTCTTCTACCGAAGGACCACAGCGCATCAACGCATGACCCCCGGCAAAGTTCGACACCCGCTCGAAAAGACCCGATTCCTGGCCTTTTTCCAGCGTCTGGACCAGAATCACGCCACTGATCGCGTCGCCTCTGACCAGGATCGTGGCAAAGCCGCCCGCGGCCGCGACCCGCCGCCGCAATGCACCCACCAGCATTGCGCTGGTAAGCCGGGCTTCAGGCGCCATAGCCCGGCAGCGAGGAGAGCGGAAATTGCGATCGCATGAAGGTGCCGGTGCCGCGACCGACCTCTTCGCCATCGGAATCGATCAGGCTCGCTTCGGCGACATAGACCCGGCGCTTGCCGCTGATCCAGCGGCCCTCGGCGCGAATCCGGCCCGGCGCGATCGGACGGGTGAACAGCAGGTTGAACGCGGTGGTCAGCAGGAAACGGTCGCTGACCAGGCTGTTGGCGGCGTAGAAGGCCGCGTCATCCAGCATCTTGAAATAGACGGTGCCATGTACCGCGCCCGCGGCGTGAAACTGGCTTTCGTCGACGTCGAAATCGATCACCGAGCGGCCCGGTTCACGGATGGTGAGGTCCGACCGGAACAGCCGGTTTATCGGCGCCGAACGATAGAGATTCTCCAGCGCGCGAAAATGCGCCGCTTCGCCGCTCGCGCCGCTGCCGGGGTGCAGCTCAGGCTGCGTCACGCGCCCCGCCGCCCGCCAGCAGCGCATGGAGCGCGCCGGTCGACTGAGCGCCGCGCAGCCGGGCCACCTGGCCTTCATCGCGCAGATAGCGCGACACGCGCGCCAGGGTCTTCAAATGCTCCGCGCCGCTGTCGACCGGCGACAGCAGGGCGAAGACGACGTCCACCGGCGCTTCGTCCACCGCGTCGAACGGCACCGCTGGATCGAGCAGCACGACTACGCCGCACATCTTGGACAGGCCAGCGATCTTCGCATGGGGAATGGCGACGCCGCCGCCAAAGCCGGTCGACCCCAGCCGCTCACGCTCGAACAGGGCGTCACCGACTTCGTCGGCATCCAGATCATAGGCGCAGGCGGCTAGCCCGGCGATCTTCTGGAACAATTGTTTCTTGCCGTTCGCCGACAGGCCCGTGGCGAGCGCTTCGGGCGAAACGATGTCGTTGAAGTTAACCATGGTCAATCCGAAACGGCCGAGCCGCGCGGGCGAAGTCTTCGCGCTTTCCTCGGACAATGAAAGCCCGGCCCCATAAGCCGCCCGCACCATCAGGTCAACAGGCGGCCGGGGCCGGGCGTGGGGTCAACCGCGCGGACCGACCCAGTCACCACCCATGGCGTCAGCCACGGGGCTCGACCCATCCAATGGTCCCGTCATGGCGTCGATAGACCATGTTATAGGCCGATGTGCCGGCATTGAGGAACAACAGCGCATTGGTGTTGCGCAGGTCCAGCATCATCACTGCGTCCGAAACGCTGGCTTCGGGAATGTCGACGCGGGTTTCCGCCACGATCAGCGGCGCATCGGCGGCTTCTTCCTCGTCCTCCGCATGACCGGCGAAGATGGTGTAGCCGGCGCCGTCGATATCATCGACGCTATAACCGTTGGTCCGCTGTGCTTCGGCTGCGGCCGCCTGACTGCTGCGATCCTTGAGGCGGCGCATATAGCGACGCAATTGCTTTTCGATACGGTCGGACGCCTGGTCGAAGGATGGATGCGCCTCCTGCGCTTCGCCGGCTCCTTTCAGGATCAGGCCGGTCATGACATGGCACACGATATCGCAGTGGAAGGCGCCATGGGGTGCCTTGCGAAAGGTCACATGAGCGGAAATCGTGCGGGAGAAATATTTCTCGGCCATCGCCTCCAAACGGTCGGTGACATGGCTCTTGAGCGCCTCACCCGTTTCGACCTGATGCCCGGAAATGCGAATGTCCATATGCCTTCTCCTTATTCTTGCCGGGTCGCCAGGAAGGCGACCCGGTTGGTGTGGAGACATGAGGACCAGTCAGGGACCGGCTTGTCTCAGGCCTCCTCCAGCCAGAGCGGCTTGGTGAGCGTCGCGATGAACGCCGCATGCCGTTCCAGCTCCTGCGCGCTGGCTGTAAAGACGCGTGCAGGACGAACAGGGCGAACCACGGCGCCAGCCGACAGTTCCACCCCGACGATCTCTTTCTCTTCCTCCTGTGCCAGACCCAGGCCGATCTGACGGCCGCCGGTCAGTTCGATATAGAGTTGCGCCAGCAATTCGGCGTCGAGCAGCGCGCCATGCTTGACGCGATGGCTGCGGTCGATGCCGTATCGGGTGCAGAGCGCGTCCAGGCTGTGCTTGGCGCCGGGATGCAGCGTCCGGGCGATCGCCACCGTATCGATCATGCGATCCATCGACACATCGGCATGGCCGCAGCGCCGCAATTCATGATTGAGGAAGCCGAAGTCGAACCGCGCATTATGCGCGACCAGCGGACTATCCTCCAGAAAGGCGAGCAGGTCGGCGACGCCGGTGTGGAACAGCGGCTTGTCCGACAGGAAATGGCTCGACAGGCCATGCACCGCTTCGGCGGCGGCGGGCATGTCGCGTTGCGGATTATAATAAGCGTGGAAGGTGCGACCGGACGGCACCCGGTTGATCAGTTCGATGCAGCCGATCTCGACCAGCCTGTCGCCGGACGCCGGATCGAATCCTGTCGTTTCGGTGTCGAAAATGATCTCGCGCATCGCCCTCTTCAATCGACTCTGTGGGCCAACCCTTATCGACCTGTCTGCGCGCCAAGGCAAGCGGCGAGACGCCGCACCTGCGCGCGGGTGTCGGTGAAGGTTGCGCCGGTGTGGATGATATGGTCCGCCCGCCGCCGTTTTTCCGCATCGGGCGTCTGCAACGTCAGAATCTGGCGGAATTTCGTTGCGGTCATGCCTGGCCGGGCCAGGACGCGCTTGCGCTGTTTCCATGCCGGCGCGGTCACGACGATGACGCCGTCCAGCCGTTTCTGCCCCTGGGTTTCGAACAATAGCGGAATGTCTAGGACCACGAATGCGCGCGACCGGTGCCGGCGCAGGAACAGCCGCCGCGCCGCCTGCACCGCGGGATGGACGATCGCCTCCAGCGCCCGCCGCTCCTGCGGATGGCCGAACACCGCCGCGCCCAGTTTCGCGCGATCCACCCCCTTCGGCCCGGTCGTGCCGGGAAAGCGCGCCTCGATCGCGGGGAGCAGCGCGCCGCCCGGTCCCTGAAGCCGATGCACCTGCGCATCGGCATCGAACACGGGCACGCCTTCGCGCCGCAGCATCGCCGCCACGGCCGACTTGCCCATGCCGATCGATCCGGTCAGGCCATAGACTTTCATCAGTCCGCCGCGAGCAGCAGCGCGCGCAATTCCTCGTCCAGATCGCGGGGCGCCTGCGCGTCGAAGAAGATATCGAAGGCGAGCGCTGCCTGTCCAATCAACATTTCCAGGCCGTCGAGCGTTTTCAGACCGCGCGCTTTTGCCGCCTTGAGCAACCCGGTTTCCAGCGGCGCATAGACGATGTCATAGACCGTCGCGTCCTCCGCCAAAAGGCTAAGGTCCAGCTCCAGCAACGGCTGGCCGACCATACCGAGCGAGGTCGAATTGACCAGCAGGTCGGCGGTGGGCACCCGGTCATCCATGGCGATCGCCCGACCCGGCGTACCGCTGCGGTCGAACAGCGCCTGCGCCTTGCCGACGTCGCGCGCCATGATACTGATGTCCGGCACGCCCAGACTGGACAGGGCGAACAGGATCGCCCGCGCTGCGCCGCCCGATCCGACGATCACGGCGCTCTGCCCCTTCCACTTGTCGCGCAGCAGCGGCTGGAGGAAGCCACCCGCGTCGGTATTGGTGCCGATCAGCGGCCCGCCGGTTTCGCTGGCGATGGTGTTGACCGCGCCGATCCGTTCCCGCACTCCACCCGGATCGTCGACATAGTCCATCACCGCGATCTTGTGGGGCAAGGTGACGTTGCAGCCCAGCCAGTCGGGATCGCTGCGCCGCATCAGGAAATAGGCGGCCAGCCCCTGCGGCGTCACATGGGTCTTCCTATATTCCGCCTCGATATCCAGCGCATTCAGCCAGAAATTATGGATCAGGGGGGATTTGCTATGGTCGATCGGATCACCGATGACCTCAGCATAGGGGAGGGTATCGCTCATGCCGCCAAAACGCCGCGCACGCGCAGAAAGTCAAGCAGCGGCAGCAACGGCAAGCCCTGAATCGCAAACTGGCTGCCCTCGACCTTGCTGAACAACTGCGCGCCCGGTCCCTCGATCCGGTAGCAGCCCACGCACCAGCGCAGTTCCTCCCAGTCACTATCGAGATAGGCGGCGATGAACGCGTCGGACAAAGGCCGCACCGTCATCCGTACCCGCTCGATATGGCGCCAGATCGGTTCGCCGTTCAGCACCATCACCGCCGCACTGTGGAGATGATGGACCCGGCCCGACAATAGCTGCAATATCCGTGTCGCATCGGCGCGATCCACCGCCTTGTCGATCATGGCGCCGCGATCCGCGCCATCGCCGATACTCAGCGTCTGGTCGCAGCCCAGCACCAGCGCGCCCGGCACCCGGCGCGACACCTTCAGCGCCTTCAACTCCGCCAGCGCATCGGCCAGCGCGCGCGCGTCCAGCCCGTCGGCGCGGAGCGCGTCCTTGGCGGCCTCCTCGTCGACGCCGGGCGAGAGGGTTTCGAACGGCACCTGGGCGGCGGTCAACATCGCCCTGCGGCTCGCGCTCTGGGACGCCAGCACGATCATGCCTCCACGCCTTCCGCCAGTTCGCGATCGTTGAACAGGTTGATGATGGCCGCGGCGGCCTCCTCGATCGATCGCCGGGTCATGTCGATCACCGGCCAGCCATTGTCGGCGAACATGCGCCGGGCGAAAGCCAGTTCCTCCTGCACCTTCTCATTATCGACATAGGCTGTTTCGGGCGCCTGGTTGAGCGAGAGCAGCCGGTTGCGGCGTATCTGGATCAGCCGTTCGGGGCTGACAGTCAGCCCGACGACCATGGGATGCTTGAGGCTATAGAGATTGCGCGGCGGCGGCGATTCCGGGACCAGCGGGATATTGGCGGTCTTGTAGCCGCGATTGGCGAGGTAGATCGACGTCGGCGTCTTGGACGCGCGCGACACCCCGGCCAGCACGATATCGGCCTCTTCCCAATTTTCATGCCCCACGCCATCGTCATGGGCGATGGTGAACTGAATCGCCTCGATCCGGGCGAAATAGGCTTCGTCCAATATATGCTTGCGCCCCGGCCGGGTCCGCGTCTCCTGCCCCAATATGTTGGACAGGGCGTCGGCCACGCTGTCGAGCGCCGCGACATGGGGCAGGCCGAGCGCGCGGCAGCGCGTCTCCAGCCGCTTGCGCAGGGGATGGTTGGTCAGGGTGAAGAGGACGAGGCCGGGATTGGCGCTGATTTCCTCCATGATCCGGTCGAGATGGACATCGGACCGCACCATCGGCCAGAAATGCCGGATCGCCTCGACATTTTCGAACAGGCCGATCGCCGCCTTGGCGATATTCTCCAGCGTTTCGCCGGTGGAGTCAGACAGGAGATGCAGGTGGATGCGCGCCATGGGCCTATCTCTGTGGGCAGGCTGTGGATAAAGCAAGGGATGAAATAGGGGATAAAAACACGCCTTTCCGCCATCCCCGGAGCCGGGAATCTTATCCACATGCCCCCAACAGACCCGTATTTTCATCCACAGCCTGTGGATAGCGTGGATGACCATGGTGACTCGGACGGCAAAGCGCGGCGTCCCTGAGTCAAGCTGTTGGCAAATCCGGGCGCAACGCATAAACCCCGCTGCCAACCGCCCTACTATCTCCATCATCCTTTTTGAATCTTAATAATAAGAGAGACTATAGATGAGCCCCGACGCGCCGAGCGACCGTCCCGCCAAACCGCTCATGGCCGTTCTCAGGGGCGAGCGTCCCGCCGTCCCGCCAATGTGGCTGATGCGCCAGGCCGGCCGCTATCTCCCCGAATATCGCGCGCTGCGGGCGGATAAGGGCGGGTTCCTGGAACTGGTTTATGACAGCCCGGCCGCGGCGGAGGTAACGCTCCAGCCCCTGCGCCGCTTCGGCTTCGACGGCGCGATCCTCTTTTCCGACATTTTGATCGTACCCTATGCCATGGGCCAGGATCTCTGGTTCGAGGCTGGCGAAGGCCCGCGTCTCGCCCCGATCCTTGCCGAAACCGACCTGTCCGCACTGACGCCCGATTATAGCCGCTTCGAGGCGGTCTACGAGACGGTGCGGCAGGTGAAGGCGGCGCTGGACCCTGCGGTCACTTTCCTGGGCTTTGCGGGCAGTCCCTGGACCGTCGCAACCTACATGGTGGCGGGGCAGGGCAGCAAGGATCATGGCCTCGCCCGCCGCATGGCTTATAAGGAACCCGATCGCTTCGCCGCGCTGATCGACGCGATCATTGACGCAACCGTCGTCTATCTCTCCGGCCAGATCGACGCGGGCGTGGAAGCGGTGCAACTGTTCGACAGCTGGGCCGGCAGCCTGTCGCCCGCGCAATTCCAGCGCTGGGTGATCGAGCCGAACAAGCGCATCGTTGCGCAGCTCAAGGCGCTGCACCCCGATATTCCTATCATCGGTTTCCCCAAGGGCGCCGGCGCGAAACTGGCCGATTATGCCGCCCAGACCGGGGTCGATGCGGTCGGCGTCGACGAAACCATCGATCCGCACTGGGCCAACGCGGCGCTGCCGCAAGGCATGCCGGTGCAGGGCAATCTCGATCCGCTGGCGCTGATCGCGGGCGGCCGCGCGGTGGAGGAAGCGGTCGACAGGATCCGCGCCGCCTTCGCCGACCGGCCGCATATCATGAACCTGGGTCATGGCATTTTGCCCGACACGCCCATTGCGCATGTCGAAGCGCTCATTAGCTATGTGCGAAGATCTTGATGTTGCGATTTGCGAGCCGTCTGACGTGACATCGATTAAGGGAGTTTACGCCTGATGGCCTATCTCGGCGCCGCCTATCTCTGGGTGAAGGCCGCCCATGTCATCTTCGTCATCTTCCTGATGGCGGGTCTGTTCATGATGCCGCGCTTCTTCGTCTATCATCAGGAAACCGCGCCAGGCTCGCCCGAGGACAAAAGATGGATCGAGCGCGAGGGACGGTTGCTCAAGATCATCCTCAACCCGTCGCTGGTGCTGGTCTGGCTGTTCGGGCTGATGCTGATGGTGGAAATCGGCGCCTGGCATTTCGGCTGGTTCCACCTGAAACTGCTCTTCGTCCTCGGCCTGTCGGGCTATCATGGCTGGATTGCGGGCTATGCCAAGAAGCTGGCGCGGGGCCAGCGTCCGCTCAGCGACAAGCAGTTGCGCATGATGAACGAAATCCCCGGCATCGCCGCCGCGGTGATCGTCATCGCGGTGATCGTGAAGCCCTTCTAAATCCTCCCCAAAGCTGTCTGGGGAGGGGGACCGCCGCTGAAGGCGGTATAAGCGGGAAGTGCGAAGTTAAGCCGGATCGACCGCGATATTGTCGATCAGCCGGGTCTTGCCCAGCTTCGCTGCGCCCAGCAGCCGCGCCGTGCGGTCCAGCACGGCCATCGGTTCCAGCGTCGCCGCGTCGCACAGCGTCACATAGTCGATCGGATCGAAGCCATGCGCCGCCAGCGTCGCGATCGCCTTGGCCAGCGCGCCATCGACCGGTTCGCCCCTCTCGATCTGTCGCTTCGCCTCGCCCAGCGCGCGGGGCAGGGCCAGCGCCGCCTTGCGCTCATCTTCGCTGAGATAGGCATTGCGGGAGGAGAGGGCGAGGCCATCCTCGGCCCGCTGGGTCGGCATCCCGACAATCTCGATTCCCAGATCGAGGTCGATCACCATCCGCCGGATCACCGCCAGTTGCTGATAATCCTTCTCGCCGAAAATCGCGACATCGGGCCGCACCTGGTTGAACAGCTTGGCGACGACGGTGGACACACCATCGAAATGGCCCGGCCGCGCCGCGCCGTCCAGCCCCTCGCTGACCCCCGACACGCCGATATTGGTGGCATAGCCGGCCGGGTACATCACATCGACGGTGGGCATCCACAAGATGTCGACGCCGGCCGCGGCCAGCAACTGCGCATCTTTCGCCTCGCGCCGTGGATAGGCGTCGAGATCCTCGTTCGGGCCGAACTGTCGGGGATTGACGAAGATCGATACGACGACATGCCGCCCGTGCCGCCGCGCTTCCTCCACCAACGCCATATGCCCGTCATGCAGCGCGCCCATGGTAGGCACCAGGACCAGCGGTTTTCCATCGCTTTTCAGCGCATCGACGGCGGCACGAAGGGCGGGCAGGTCACGCAGCGTTTGCACGGAAGGAACGGCTCCGATAAGGGCGACAGGATAGGGGTGTCCTGCTAGGCTCGTGTCGGCGCGACCGTCAACAAACATTGCGACAATCAACGGGGTTATCTGGGGTCAATGGGCAATCCGCAGCCGCATCTCATCGTCTTCGCCAATGAAAAGGGCGGCACCGGCAAGTCGACCACGGCGGTCCACACCGCCATCGCCTTGAGCGCGTTGGGGCATCGCGTCGGCATGATCGACCTCGATCCGCGCCAGCGCACCGTCACCCGCTATATGGAAAATCGCCTCGATACCGCGCGCCGCCGCAGCATCGACCTGCCCACGCCCGATTTCGCTGTATTCACCGGCGACAGCATCGCCGCGCTGGATGATCAGGTCGTCACGCTGGCGGCGGACAAGGATTTCCTGGTCGTGGACACGCCCGGCCGCGACGATATCTATGCCCGGCATCTCGCGCCCCACGCCAACACGCTGGTCACGCCGATGAACGACAGTTTCGTCGATTTCGACCTGATCGGCCAGGTCGACCCGGAAACCTTCAAGGTCCGTCGCCTGTCCTTCTATTCCGAACTCATCTTCGAAGCGCGCAAGACGCGGGCAAAGGTCGACGGCGTCGCGATCGACTGGGTGGTGCTGCGCAACCGTGTCCAGCATCATGACGCGCGCAACAAGAAGCGCGTGGGCGACGCGCTGATGGAATTGTCCCGCCGCGTCGGCTTCCGCGTCATTCCCGGCCTGTCGGAACGCGTCATCTTCCGCGAACTCTTTCCCTCGGGCCTGACCTTGCTCGACAAGGGGCATCTGGGCGAACTGGGGGTCAGCCATATCGCCGCGCGCCAGGAATTGCGCGAGATGGTGGCGGGGCTCGCCCTGCCGACGCGCGATGGCATGACGTCTGTGGATCTGCTCGGCGCGGCCTGATGGGCATGTTCGCTCTTGCGCTGGCCGCCGTGGCGATCTGGCTGATCTGGACGGGAAAGCTGCAACGCATGACGGCTAAGGATGGCATGGCGCTGGGCGCTGCTTTGGTGGGCGCGGTGCTCGCGGCCAAGGGCAAGCCGGTGATCGGCGCGCCCCTGTTGATCGGCGCGGCGCTCTTCTTCGCGAAGCAGGGCAACGCCAAGGCGAAGGTGAAGGTGCGCAAACGCCCCGCAGCGCCCGCCTCACCCCCGCAGGCGGATGCTGACGTCGCGAAAGCGCGCGCCCTGCTGGGCGTTGGTCCCGATGCCGACGCGCCCACGATCCGCGCCGCCCATCGCCGCCTGATCGCCTCGGTCCACCCCGACAAAGGGGGCACCGAAGCGCTTGCCGCCCAGATCAATGCCGCGCGCGACCTGCTGCTCGATGACCAGACCCCGCTTTGACCCATCGTTTCGACCCGATGCTGCTGCGCGACTATGATCTGCGCGGCAGGGTGGGTGACACGCTGCATGTCGCCGACGCCTGGGCGCTGGGCCGCAGCTTCGGCACGATCGTCGCCCGCGCCGGCGGACGGCATATCGCGGTCGGCTATGACGGGCGACTCAGTTCGCCGATGCTGGAAAAGGCACTGGTCGCGGGATTGACCGCGACCGGCATCGGCGTGCGGCGCATCGGCCTTGGCCCGACGCCGATGCTATATCATGCCGAAATGGCGAGCGATGTGGATGGCGGCATCCAGATAACCGGCAGCCATAATCCCGGCGACCAGAATGGCTTCAAGCTGGTCCACCGTCACGCGCCCTTTTTCGGCGACGATATTCAGCGGCTGGGCGCCCTGGCGGCGGCGGGCGACTGGGAAAGCGGCGCGGGGCATGTCGAAACGGTCGATGTCATGGATGCCTATGTTGCGCGCATGATGCAGGGTTTTGACGGCCCGGCGCTTCGCATCGGCTGGGACGCGGGCAATGGCGCCGCCGGGCCGGTGGTGGAGAAACTGGCGCAGCTCCTGCCCGGTGAGCATCATCTGCTCTTCACCGATATAGACGGCCATTTTCCCCATCATCATCCCGATCCTTCCCAGGAGCGGAATCTGGCCGATCTGCGCGCGCTCGTCCTTGCCAAACAGCTCGATTTCGGCGTGGCTTTCGATGGTGATGGCGACCGGATCGGCGTGATCGACGGGCTGGGCCGGACAATCGCGGGCGACCAGTTGCTCGGACTCTTCGCGCAGATCATATTGGAAAAGCGGCCGGGCGCGCCGGTCGTGGCGGATGTGAAGGCCAGCCAGACCCTGTTCGACCGCATCGCCGCGCTGGGCGGACGGCCCGACATGTGGAAGACCGGTCACAGCCATATCAAGTCCAGAATGAAGCAGATTGGCAGCCCGTTGGGTGGCGAAACCACCGGCCATCTGTTTTTCGCCGACGAGTATCCCGGCTATGACGACGGCCTCTACGCCGCCGTCCGCCTGATCCGCGCCGTGGGATCGCTGGGGCGGAGCCTGAGCGCGTTGCACGATGGGATGCCGACCAGCGTCATCACGCCGGAATGGCGCTTCCCTGTGGCGGAATCGCGCAAGTTCGCGGTGGTGGCCGATATCCTTGCGCGCCTTCAAGCCGCAGGCGCCGATACCTGCGCCATCGACGGCGTGCGGGTCCGCACCGACGATGGCTGGTGGCTACTGCGGGCATCCAATACCGAGGCTGCGCTGGTGGCGCGCGCCGAATCAGCCGACGAGGCCGGACTGGCGCGACTGATCGCGCAAATGGATGCGCAACTGGCCGATTCGGGTGTCATCCGGGTGGTATCAGCCTGAAAAACGCCTATCGACACCCTATAATTTGGTATCGCTATCAGTTTTTTTCTGCCACTTTCCCTTACGGAAAGCGTGTCAACAGATAACGATTGCAGAAAACGCAATCGTCCTACCATGTTTCGCATTTGCGACAATATGCGCTGCACCGCAAAAGGAACCCGCCTTTCAGGCATCCTCTCCTAAAACTTCAAGGCCGTCCTTCGGGGCGGCTTTTTTTTCGTCTCGCATCGTCCGCTCTCCGGCCCTGTTGCCGTAGCGTCCTGTCGTCCCGACGGATCCGCGGGCGCGGAAATGCGACGAATCGGGCGATCCGCTCACTGGAATTTAACCACAATCCTGATAATCGGGCTGGGTCCAAACGGCCGGTCGAGCGTTCGAACGCCCACGATCAAGGCCAATATCAAGTCCAGTAGAGGATCTGCCATGTTGCTTCGCGGTCGCTTTTTTCCTGCTCTTCTCCTGACCGGCGCCATGCTGGCGTCGACGGCTCCGGCTTTTGCCGGCGGCTTCTATCTGCAGGAACAGTCGCCCAAGGAAACGGGGCGCGCGCTGTCCGGCGGCGCGGCGGCTGGCGACGATCCGTCCACCATCTATTTCAATCCGGCAGCGATGACGCAGTTGTCGGGCATCCAGACCTCGGTCGGCGGCGTCGCGCTGATGGCGTCGGCGCACCAGACCAACCGCGGCACCCGTCGCAGCATCCCCGGCTCGTCCCTGTCGGTCCCGGTCGGCGGCAATGATGGCGGCAATCCGTTCGAAAGCGTCATCCCCATTCCCAGCTTCTACGCCAGTGCGCAGGTCAGCGAACGGCTCTGGGTCGGCCTTGGCGTCAACGCTCCCTTCGGCCTGAAGCTGGAATATGATGACGGCTTCTTCGGCCGCTATGACTCGCTCTACACCGACCTCAAAACCTATAATATCCAGCCCTCGGCTGCCTACAAGCTGACCGACAATCTCTCGGTCGGCGGCGGCGTCGACGTGCAATATGTGAAGGCGACGCTGACCAACGCGCTGCCGCAGCTCTCGCCCCTCGTCACCACCGACGGCTTTGCCCAGCTCAAGGGCGACGACTGGTCGGTGGGCTGGAACGCCGGCCTCTTCTACACCACCGGCGACACCAATTGGGGCGTCCATTATCGCTCGGGCGTCAGCCACAAGCTGGCCGGCACCCAGACCGTATCCGGTCTGGTCGGGCCGGTCGCGGCAGGCAACGGCGCATTCGCCGCCACCGCCCCGCTGGAACTGCCCGACATCGTCACCGTCTCCATGATGCACAAGCTGACGCCGCAACTGCGCGCGATGGTCACCGGCAAATGGTATAACTGGTCGCGCTTCAAGGGCATCGCCGTCACCTCGGCCGCCGGCACCACCAACAAGGAACTGGATTATAAGGACAGCTATTCGGTCAGCGTCGGCGGCGAATATGATGTCAGCCCGGCCTTCACCGTGCGCGCCGGCACCATGTTCGACCGTTCGCCCACCAATCCGCAGCATCTGACCACCCGCGTCCCCGATGGCGACCGCGTCTGGCTGACCGGTGGCGCAACCTGGAACATGTCGGACGCCTTCGCGCTGAATCTGAGCTACGCGCACACCTTCGTGGAAAAGGCGAACATCATCCGGCCCGACAGCTATTTCCCGTCGCCCGCGACCGTCACCGCCACCACGCTGGCGCAGACCAGCGGCAATGCGGACCAGGTTGCGGCTTCCGCGACGCTGCGCTTCTGACGGCCTGATTTTCAGGGGGCGCTTCTAACCGTCACCGAAAATCCCTATAGGGGCTTCGTAGCTTACGGAGCCCCTTTTTCATGTCCGATCATAATCCCGGCCTGCGCCCCTGGCGCGACATAGCGCGGCGGCAGTCGCGCCAGATCATGGTCGGCAATGTCCCGGTCGGCGGCGGCGCGCCTGTCACGGTCCAGACCATGACGAACACGCTGACCCATGACGTCAAGGCGACGATCGACCAGATCCGCCGTTGCGAGGAGGCGGGCGTCGACATCATCCGCGTCTCCTGCCCCGATGAGGAATTGACGGCCGCGCTCAAGCAGATCGTCCGCGCCGCGCGCGTGCCGATCGTCGCCGACATCCATTTCCACTATAAGCGGGCGCTGGAAGCGGCCGATGCGGGCGCCGCCTGCCTGCGCATCAATCCGGGCAATATCGGGTCGGAAAAGCGGGTGAAGGAGGTGGTCGACGCAGCCAAGGCCAATGGCTGCTCCATCCGCATCGGCGTCAACGCCGGGTCGCTGGAGAAGGATCTGCTCGAAAAATATGGCGAGCCATGCCCAGAAGCACTGGTCGAATCCGCGCTCGACCATATCAAGCTGCTGCAGGACCAGGATTTCCACGCATATAAGGTCGCGGTGAAGGCCAGCGACGTGTTCCTCGCCGTAGCCGCCTATATGCAGCTCGCCGACGCGGTCGATTGCCCACTGCATCTAGGCATCACCGAGGCCGGCGGCCTGATCGGCGGCACGGTGAAAAGCGCGATCGGCATCGGCAACCTGCTCTGGGCCGGCGTCGGTGACACGATCCGCGTTTCGCTCTCCGCCGAACCGGAGGAGGAAGTACGCGTCGGCTATGAAATCCTCAAATCGCTCGGCATCCGCACCCGCGGGGTGAAGGTCATCTCCTGCCCCAGTTGCGCGCGCCAGGGTTTCGACGTCATCCGCACCGTCCAGGCGCTGGAGGAACGGCTCCAGCATATCCACACGCCGCTCTCGCTCTCGGTGCTTGGCTGCGTCGTCAACGGTCCGGGCGAAGCGCGCGAGACCGACATCGGGCTGACCGGCGGCGGCGCGGGCAAGCATATGGTCTATCTGTCGGGGATCACCGATCACACCGTGCAGGACGAGGGCATGGTCGACCATATCGTCCGTCTGGTCGAAGCCAAGGCGGCGGAAATCGAGGCGGCCAACGCCGAATCCGACATGACCGATGCGGGCAAGGCGGAGGCGGCGGAATAAGCGGAGCGACGCGGTGCGCCCCACGCCCGGCGGGTTCGCCATTCCCTTCGCCATGTGCTGCATCGGCGTCGCGCTATTCTCTGTGATGGACGCGGCGATGAAGGGGCTCAGCCTTTCCATCGGCCTCTATAATGCGCTGCTCTGGCGCGCCGCGGCGGGCAGCTTGTTAGGCCTTGCGCTGATGCTGCTCACCCGGCAGCGCTGGCCGGACCGCGCCGTGCTGCGCCTGCACCTGCTGCGCGGCTCGGTCGTGGCGCTGATGGCGGCGCTCTTCTTCTGGGCGCTCATGCGGATGCCGCTCGCCGAAGCGATCGCGCTCTCCTTCATCGCGCCGCTGATCGCCCTCTATCTCGCCGCGTTGCTGCTGGGTGAGACGGTTGGGCGGCGGGCGATCGGGGCGTCGCTGCTCGGACTGGTCGGCGTGGGCGTGATCCTGTCGGGCAAATTGCAGGGGCGCTATGATGCCGATGCGCTGCTGGGCGCGGGCGCGGTCCTGCTCTCCGCTTTGCTCTTCGCCTGGAATCTCATCCTCCAGCGGCAGCAGGCGCAGCGCGCCTCGCCGATCGAGGTCGCCTTCTTCCAGCATGTCGTCATGCTGGGCGTGTTCGTGCTGGGCGCTCCGGCATGGGGTGCGCTGCCCGATCGCGCCGCTGTTCCGCTGGTGCTGCTTGCGGCCGGCCTCGCCTTCACCTCGCTGGCTGCGCTCGCCTGGGCCTATGCGCGGGCGGAGGCGCAGCGGCTCATCCCGGTCGAATATAGCGCCTTTCTCTGGGCGGCGCTGATGGGCTGGCTGGCGTTTGGCGAGCGATTGACCCTGACCACGGTGGCCGGCGCATTGCTCATCGTCGCCGGCTGCCTTATCGCCGCCCGTAGCAAAGGGGCTGATGGCGCCCATGTGGAAGCGGGAACGGCATGACCGACATCATCATTCGCGACGCGCAGGCCGACGATATCGGCACCATTCATGACTTCATCCTGGCGCTGGCCGATTATGAACGGCTCGCCCATGCGGTGAAGGCGGACCGCGCCACGCTCGCCCGCTATTTGTTCGGCCCGCGGCCGATGGCGGAGGTGCTGATCGCCGAACATGAAGGCCGGGCGGTCGGCTTCGCCCTGTTCTTCCACAATTTCTCGACCTTCGAGGCGCGGCCGGGCCTCTATCTGGAGGATCTGTTCGTCCTGCCGGACGCCCGCGGCCTGGGCGCGGGCAAGGCGTTGCTCGCCCGTCTGGCGCGACTGGCGATCGAGCGCGACTGCGCCCGGCTCGAATGGTCGGTGCTTGACTGGAACGAACCCTCCATCGCCTTCTACCGCTCGCTCGGCGCGACGCCGATGGACGAATGGACGGTGCAGCGGGTCGACGGCGATACGCTGACGGCCCTCGCCGCGCTTTGATCGGTCGCACGGGACGAGCCGATCCGCCGTGCCCTTGACGCGGACTCGCCCTCGGGTTCATTGTGCCGAAACGGAACATTTGGGGGACAAGCAGGATTATGGCCGTCGGCCGCACCGTGAAACGCACGCCGGAATGGCGCGAGATGTTGAAGCGCAGCCTCATTCGCAGCGGCGCGCTGATCGGCGCGATCACGCTCATGCTGGCGACGCTGTTCCTGGCCCTGGCGCTGCTCAGCTATGCGCCGAGCGACCCGTCGATGAACACCGTCGCGGGCGATCATGTCGCCAACATCATGCAGGCACCCGGCGCCTGGGCCGCCGATTTCCTGCTCTGGCTGCTGGGCGTGCCCGTCGCCCTCATCCTGCCGCTGATGGCGGTCACCGCCCGCCGCATGTGGGGCGACCAGGATATGAGCGGGTGGAAGGGGCAGTTCGGCAAATGCCTGTTCGGCATCGTCCTGATCGGCATTGCACTCGCTTTGTTTCAGAGCGCGCCGCTGGTCGGCCTGCCCGCGGGCTGGGGCGGTGTGATCGGCCTGGTCGTCGCCAAGGGTATCGCCAGCCTGACCGCGCAGGCGCCCGCCGCCGCGCCCTGGATCACCGGCATCCTCATCGTCGTTGCACTGATCGCGGGCCTGTTCGCCAGCTATCGCAGCCTGGCGCTGGAAAAGCCGATCATCGCGCTGCGCCGCCCTTCGCTGCCCAAACTCAACTTGCCGCGCCCCACGCTGGGCTTCGCCGGTCCCTCGGCCGTCGATGTCGATGAGGATGCGGAGGACGAATTGACCGAGCGGGTCATCACCCCGCGCAAGCAGGTATCGAACGAACCCAAGCCGCCGATCACCATCCAGTCGCCCAAGCCCGCGCCGGTCCAGCGCGCGATGGCGCCGGTCAGCCAGGACGATCTGTTCGGCCATAGTTCGCTGCCGTCGCCCGATCTGCTCAACCCCATCCCCGCCAATCAGGGCGGCAAGATCGACAAGGCCGCACTGGAACGCAACGCCCGCCTGCTCGAATCGGTGCTCGACGACTTCCATGTGAAGGGCAACATCACCGAAGTCCGCCCCGGTCCGGTCGTCACCATGTATGAACTGGAACCCGCGCCCGGCATCAAGGCGAGCCGCGTGATCGCGCTGGCGGACGATATCGCCCGCAACATGTCGGCGCTCTCGGCCCGCGTCGCGACCATTCCCGGCCGCACCGTGATCGGCATCGAATTGCCCAACGCCCATCGCGAGGGCGTATCCTTCCGCGAACTCATCACCAGCGAACAGTTCATGCAGGAAGCGACCCTGCCGATCATCCTGGGCAAGAATATCTCGGGCGAACCGATCATCGCCGACCTGGCGCCCATGCCGCATCTGCTGATCGCGGGCACCACCGGTTCGGGTAAATCCGTCGGCCTCAACGCCATGATCCTGTCGCTGCTCTACCGCATGACGCCGGACCAGTTGCGCCTGATCATGATCGATCCCAAGATGCTGGAACTGTCGACCTATGACGACATCCCGCACCTGCTCTCCCCGGTCGTCACCGAACCGGCCAAGGCGATCCGCGCGCTCAAATGGGCGGTGGAGCAGATGGAGGACCGCTATCGCATGATGGCGTCCATCTCCGTCCGGAACCTGGCCAATTACAACGAAAAGGTCCGCGCGGCTAAGGCCAAGGGCAAGCCGCTCGGCCGCCGCGTCCAGACCGGCTACGACCCCGAAACCGGCAAGCCGATCTATGAGGAGGAGCAGCTCGATTTCCAGCCGCTGCCGCAGATCGTGGTGGTGGTGGACGAGCTGGCCGACCTCATGATGACGGCGGGCAAGGAAGTCGAATTCCTGATCCAGCGTCTGGCGCAGAAGGCGCGCGCCGCGGGCATCCACCTGATCCTCGCGACCCAGCGTCCCTCGGTCGACGTCATCACCGGCGTCATCAAGGCGAACCTGCCGACCCGCATCAGCTTCTTCGTCACCAGCAAGATCGACAGCCGCACCATATTGGGCGAACAGGGCGCCGAACAGCTGCTGGGCAAGGGCGACATGCTCTACATGCATGGCGGCAAGGGTCTGACCCGCGTCCATGGTCCCTTCGTCTCGGACGATGAAGTGCGCGTCGTCGCCGATCATTGGCGCGCGCAGGGCCAGCCCGACTATATCCAGGCCGTCACCGAGGAGCCGGAGGAGGGCAGCTTCGCGCTCGACGGCGTGGATCTGGGCGATGACAGCCCCGACGCGCAACTGTTCCGCAAGGCGTGCCAGCTCGTCTTCGAAAATCAGAAGGCCTCGACCAGCTGGCTGCAACGCCAATTGCGAGTCGGTTATAATTCGGCAGCGCGCCTGATCGAACGGATGGAGGAGGAAGGGCTGGTCGGCCCGCCCAACCATGTCGGCCGCCGTGAAGTGCTGCGCGACGAAAATGGCAATCCTCTGTGACACTGGCCTCTGTGACACTGGCCGCTCTGATCCGACCAAAAATGGTTATGATTGCGTATCGTGCAATCGCTCCTGCGGCCTTCGCATTTGCAGCATCAAGTGGGACCGGGCAATAGGATCAGGCCTTTCAGGCATCCTCTCCTAAAACTTTTCGGGCTGGTCTTCGGATCGGCCCTTTTTTTTGTTCGCGAATCGGTCTAGGCGAATCCCGCTGCTGCCGCGCCGATAACATAATTGGAGCGGTGCCGCCGGTCAGACCGGCAGGGCGAGGCGGGAGCATGGGGGATCGAGCTGTCGCGACCGTCTGCGGATGCTCTCCCCCATCAAGCCCAAAGCTTGCTATTTCGGAACAGCCGGGTTCACAACGGGTTCAAGCCCGACCTTCTACCCCATAAATTCCTGAACAACCGGAGTTGAACGCCATGCAGCGCAGCCTTGCGCCCCTGATCCTGGCCCTTGCCGCCGCGCCGGCCGCCCTGTCGGTCGTCGTGCCGACCGCGCCCGTCGCCGCGCAGCAGGCCTCGTCCGACCTGACCCAGGTCCATGCCTATATCCGCGGCGTCACCACCCTGACCGCCGATTTCACCCAGACCGACCGCAGCGGCCAGACCCTGACCGGCAAGCTGACCCTGAAGCAGCCAGGCAAGATCCGCTTCCAATATCAAAAGGGCGTGCCGCTGCTGATCGTGGGCGACGGCAAGGCGCTGACCATGATCGACTATGAAGTGCGGCAGGTGCAGCGCTGGCCGATCGGCAATTCGCCGCTGGGCGCCTTGCTCGACCCGAACAAGGATCTGTCGAAATATGGCAAGGTCGTTCCTACCGGCGACCCGTCGATCCTGAGCATAGAGGCGCGCGATCCCAAGCGGCCCGAATATGGCACCATCACCATGATCTTCAAACGCAACGCATCGGGTCCAGCGGGCCTGCAGCTTTACGGTTGGGTGGCGCTCGATTCGCAGAACAACCGCACCGCGGTGCGGCTGAGCAACCATGTCTATGGCGCGCCGGTGGCCGATTCCGCCTTCCGCTGGACCGATCCGCGGCCCAAGGGACGGTCGGCGGGCGGCTGACCCGAGCGCCTTGCAGGACGGATGGAAAAACATCCGACTTCGTTCATCTGACGCTCATATGGCGGCGGCTAATCAAGACCCAAGGCGAGAGACAAACCGGGATTTCCCCCCTGTTACCCGGTCCCCCCTCTCGCCGCGAAGCGCTTCAAGGGCGCGATCGAGACCCCCGTTCCACGCCCCCGGAGCGGGGGTCTTACTTTGTGCGGCCTTCTTTCAGCCGCTTGCGTGTCCGCCTGCGGCCTCCTAGGTGGAATGCCATGGCCGACACCCTCTCCATCTGCTCCTGGAACATCAACTCCGTCCGTGCGCGCATCGACATCGTCGAACAGCTGCTGCGGCTCGAAGCGCCGGACATATTGTGCCTGCAGGAAACCAAGGTGGTGAACGAGACCTTCCCCACCGAAATGTTCCGCCGCATGGGCTATGTTCATCAGGTGCTGAATGGCCAGCGTATGCACCATGGCGTCGCGATCATGAGCAAGGTGCCGGTGCATGAGGATGACCGGTTCGACTGGCAGGCCAATGGCGAAGCGCGCCATGTCGGCGTGCGGCTCGACAATGGCGTGCGGATCGAAAATGTCTATGTGCCCGCCGGTGGCGACATTCCCGACCGTGATCTCAATCCCAAATTCGGCCAGAAGATGGATTTCCTCGAACGGATGATCCAATGGTCGTCCGCGCTAGGCAGCCAACCCGCCATCCTGACCGGCGACTTCAACATCGCCCCGCTGGAATGCGACGTCTGGAGCCACAAACAGTTGCTCAACGTCGTCAGTCACACGCCGGGGGAATGTGAAATCCTCGCCCGGTTGCAGGCGTCGAACGACTGGGTCGATATCGGCCGCCATTTCCATCCCGCGCCGGCGCGCCTCTATACCTGGTGGAGCTACCGCGCGAAGGACTGGGCGGAATCGGATCGCGGCCGCCGCCTCGATCATATGTGGATGACGAAGGACGTGGCGAACAAGGCGACCAGCCATCGCGTGGTCGAACCCGCACGTAGCTGGATCAAGCCGTCCGACCATATCCCCATCATCACCGAATTCGCTTTCTGATGCCTAGTGTCGCCAACGGGCGCGATGCCGCGCGCGCCATAGACGCGCTGCGTCGCGGCTGGGCCGTGCGCCTGTCCGCGCCCGATGGCGCGATTAGGCTGATGGCGATCGAGGGCGCGGATGCGGTCACGCTGGCGGACTTCGACCCGCGCGGCCAGGCCGACATCCTCATATCCGCCGCCCGCGCCGAAACCTTGAAGCTGGCCAACCAGTTGGCGGCGGCCGACCCCGACCTGCCGGTGCTGGTCGAACGCGCGCCCTGGATCGACGCCGATGTCGCCACCGCCATTTCCGACCCGGTGCTCGATCTCGCCTCGCCGCTGAAAGGGCCGTTTCGTGCCCGCCCGCTGCTTAGCCCCCAGGCCGCCAAGGCGGCGCTGCGCCTTGCCCGGCTGGCCGGCATCCTGCCCGCATTTTTCCTGATGCCTGCCGACGGCCCGGTCGAAGCGACGTTGAGCGCCGACGCTATCGCCGCCTATGACGACGCCACCCACCTCGCCATCGCCACCCGCGCCCGCCTGCCGGTGTCGGCCAGCGAGACCGGCGAAATCATCGCCTTCCGCAGCCCCGACGAACCGCGCGAGCATGTCGCGCTGGTGGTGGGCAAGCGCGATAGCTCGCCGCCGGTCATCCGCCTGCACAGCGAATGCCTGACCGGCGACGTGCTGGGCAGCCTGAAATGCGATTGCGGCCCGCAACTGCATGAGGCGCTGCACCGGATCGCCGATGCGCCCTGGGGCATCCTCCTCTATCTTCGTCAGGAAGGGCGCGGCATCGGCCTGGTCAACAAATTGCGCGCCTATGCGATGCAGGATCAGGGGTTCGACACGGTGGACGCCAATGTGCGGCTGGGCTTCGCCATCGACGCGCGCGATTTCTCGGTCGCGGCGCGGATGCTCGATCTGCTCGGCGTGGGCGCGGTGCGGCTGCTCACCAACAATCCCAACAAGGTTGCGGGACTGGAGGCGGCGGGTATTCGCGTGACGGAACGCCTGCCGATCATCCTGCCGACCAACCCGCATAATGAACGCTATCTCGCCACCAAGCGCGACCGAACCGGTCACCAGCTGTGACCGTCCTTCGCGTCGATTGCGGCGCGGGCCGCCTGACCTTCGGCGAACTGGCGATGGATTGCACTATCGGCCGGGGCGGGGCCTGCCCGGCCGCCGACAAGCGCGAAGGCGACGGCTGCACCCCGCTGGGTGTCTGGCCGATCCGCGGCGTGCTGCTCCGTCCCAACAAGATCGAACCGACCGGCCTGCGCCTGCCCTGGCGCTGGGTCCGCGCGAACGACGGCTGGTCGGACGACATCGCCGACCCGGCCTATAACCGCCCGGTTCGGTTGCCCCGCTCTTTCTCCGCCGAAAGCCTGATCCGCAGCGACGGTGCCTATGACGTCATCGTCGTCCTCGGCCATAACGATGCGCCGCCGGTGCCGGGGCAGGGCAGCGCCATCTTCTTCCACCTGTCCGAAGGCCGTCCCACCGCAGGCTGCGTCGCGGTGGACCGCGACGACATGCTGCGCCTGCTCCCGTTGCTCGCGCCGGGCGATGTGGTGGAGATCCTGTAGCTGCCGTGTTCCCGCCTGCGCGGGAACACAAGATATCGTCAAGCCCGCTCCAGCGCCTCGCCCACTTCGCCGCCCGCCGCTTCCAACAAGCGTCGTTCCAGAGTCTGCAACCGCGCCTTGCTCTCGATCTTCCCGCCCAGCAGGTCGGTGACGTAGAAGGTGTCGACCGCGCGCTCGCCATAGGTGGCGACATGGGCGCTGTGGACCGTGACCTTGGACTGGAACAGCGCATTGGCCAGGCTGAACAGCAGCGCCGGCCGGTCGCGGGCGTTCACCTCGACCACGGTGAAGCGGTTCGACGCCTTGTTGTCGATCAGCACGTTCGGCTCGATGCGGAACGCCTCGGCGCGCGTGCGGGGCAGGGGGCGCGCCGACAGCTTGGTGATCATCCGGTGCCGGTTGGACAGCGAATCCTCGATCGCGTTGCGGATGCGCTTCAGCTGGTCGGGGCTGTGGAAGGCGCCGCCCAGCGGATCCTGCACCAGGAAATTGTCGATCGCCACGCCATCGCGCGTCGTATGGATTCGCGCATCGATGATATTGCCACCGGCCAGATGGATGGCGCCCGCGATGCGATAGAACAGCCCCGGATGGTCGGCGGCATAGACGGTCACCAACGTCGCGCCGCGCTGCGGATAATATTGCGCTGCGATCGACAGCGGCGATTCGCCCGCCGCCAGGATATGCTGCGCATTGTGGAAGAGAATGTCCTCCGGCTCGGCGATCCAGTAGGATTCGGGCAGCCGCTTGCTGAATGCCGCGAACGCCGCCTCGTCCAGGCCCAGCGCCTGCCGCAGTCCGTCCTGCTTGGCCGTGACCCGCTCGCTGCGGCCCTTCTGCTTGTGACCCAGCCGCAATACTTCTTCGGCGCTGTCATACAGGTCGCCGAGCAACTGGCGTTTCCAGCTGTTCCACACCCCCGGTCCCACGGCGCGGATATCCACCACCGTCAGGCAGAGCAACAGTCGCAGCCGCTCCGGGCTTTGCACCACATCGACGAAATCGAGGATCGTCTTGTAATCGGCCAGGTCGCGCTTGAAGGCGGTGGCCGACATCAGCAGATGATAGCGCACCAGCCAGGCCACCGTCTCCGTCTCGGCCGGGGTCAGCCCCAGCCGTGGACAAAGCTGCTCGGCCACTTCGGCGCCGAGCAGACTATGGTCGCCGCCGCGCCCCTTGGCGATGTCATGCAGCAGAACCGCCACATAGAGCGCCCGCCGCGACAGCAATTTGCCCATCAGGTCGGTCGCCAGCGGATGATCCTGCGGCAACGCGCCCTTCTCGATCTGCGACAGCAGGCCGACGGCGCGGATGGTATGCTCGTCAACCGTATAGTGATGATACATGTCGAACTGCATCTGCGCGACGACGCGGCGGAAATCGGGAACGAAGCGGCCGAATACGGTCAATTCATTCATCCAGCGCAGCACCGTCTCCGGGTCGCGCGGGGACGTCAGCACCTCCATGAAGGCGGCATTGGCGCGCGGATCTTTCCGCACCCTGGCGTTGATCAGCCCCGCGTCACGGCTCGCCGCGCGGATCGCGCTGGGGTGGATCTGCAACCCGTGCTTGTCCGCCACGGCGAAGATTTCCAGCAGCCGCACCGGGTCCGCCTGGAAGAAATCGTCGCTCGGCAGGCTGAGGCGCCCGCGTTCCAGCACGAACCCGTCCAGCTTCTTGGGCCGGCGGAAGATGGACGGGATGTAGCGCCGGCCCTTTTCCGCCATCTGGTCATCCAGATGCGCCAGGAAGACGGCGGTCAGGTCGCCCACGATCTTCGCGTTCAGGAAATAATAGCGCATGAAGCGCTCGACCCCGGACCGGCCGGCGCGCCCGGTGAAGCGCATCCGCGTCGCGGTCTCCAGTTGCAGGTCGAAGGTCAGCCGATCCTCGGCGCGGCCCGTTATGGTGTGCAGATGGCATCGCACCGCCCACAGGAAATCCTCGGCCTTCTGGAACTGGCGCAGCTCGACATCGGTCAGCAGGCCGACATCGACCAGTTCGGCGACCGACTTCACCCGGTTCACATATTTGCCGATCCAGAACAAAGTGTGCAGGTCGCGCAGGCCGCCCTTGCCTTCCTTCACATTGGGCTCGACCACATAGCGGCTGTCGCCCATCCGCTTGTGCCGCTCGTCGCGCTCCACCAGCTTTTCGGTCACGAAGGCGCGGGCATTGCCCTGCATCACTTCGGCATCGAACCGCACCGACGTTTCCTCGTACAGCGCCCGGTCGCCCCAGACGTATCGCGCCTCCAGCAGGGCGGTGCGCACCGTCAGGTCGGCCTTGGCCATCCGCATCGTCTCGTCGATCGACCGGCTGCTATGGCCGACCTTCAGCCCCAGATCCCACAGCGAATAGAGCATGGATTCGATCACCTGCTCGGTCCAGCCGGTGGGCTTCCACGGGGTGATGAACCCGATATCGACATCGCTGTGCGGCGCCATTTCGCCCCGGCCATAGCCGCCCACCGCGATCAGGGCGATCCGCTCGCCCGTACTGCGATTGCCCGCCGGATAGAGATGATGCGTGGTCGCATCGTAGAGCAGGCGTAAAATCTGGTCGATCAGGAAGGCGAAGGCGGTCACGGATTCGCGCCCGCGCGTCGGTTTCGCCTCCAGCCGTTTGGCGACTTCGGCCCGGCCATGCTCCAGCGCCGCCTTCAATTCCTTGACGATTTCGGCGCGCAGCCGCGTGCTATCGCCCCGATGCTCCGTCGCCAGGGCGTTGATCGTGTCGGAAATCGCGCGCCGGTCGATGATCGCGCGGCGCGATCCCAGCGCGGGGAACTGCATGACCATCTGGTGTCTCTAGTCGGGCCGCCGCTCGGCAGCCAGTTGTTTCAACCGATATATGTGATCGAGCGCCTCACGCGGGGACAGGGCGTCGGCGTCGATCGCGTCGATCGCCGCCAGAAGCGGGTCGGGCGCGGCCTCCGCCTGCACCGCGACCGCCGCGAACAGCGGCAGGTCGTCCAGCCCCGCGGCGATCCCGCCGGTCTTCGCCTTGCCCGCTTCCAGCCGCGCCAGCACATCCTTGGCGCGCTTCAACACCGCTTGCGGCAACCCCGCCAGTCGCGCCACCGCCAGGCCATAGCTGCGATCGGCCGGGCCGTCGCTCAGTTCGTGCAGCAGGACGAGGTCGCCCTTCCACTCGCGCGCCCGCACATGATGCAGCGACAGCGACGACAACGTCTCGGCCAGCCGGGTCAACTCGTGATAATGCGTCGCGAAGAGGCAGCGACAGCGATTGACCTCATGCACCGCCTCCACCACCGCCCAGGCCAGCGCCAGCCCGTCATAGGTGGATGTGCCGCGCCCGACCTCGTCCAGGATGACGAAACTCCGTTCGGTCGCCTGGCTCAGGATCGCGGCCGTCTCGACCATCTCGACCATGAAGGTCGACCGCCCCTTGGCCAGATTGTCCGACGCGCCGACCCGGCTGAACAGCCGGTCGACCAAAGTCAGCGTCGCCGCCTGCGCCGGGACATAGCCCCCCGCCTGCGCCAATATGACGATCAGCGCATTCTGCCGCAGGAACGTGGACTTGCCGCCCATGTTCGGGCCGGTGACGAGCCATAGCCGGTCGCCGTCGGACAGGCGGCAGTCGTTCGCGACAAAGGGCTGGCCTTCCTTGCGCAGTGCATCTTCCACCACCGGATGCCGCCCGCCGACGATATCCAGGCACGGACCGGCGCCGTCGTCGCCCACGAAATGCGGCCGCTGCCAGCCGCCCTCGGCCGCCCGTTCGGCGAGCGATGCGGCGACGTCCAGCCGGGCCAGCGCATCGGCCGCGCGCGCAATGTCGCTCTTGCGGTCCAGCACCGCGCCGATCAGCTCCTCCAGATGCGCGGCTTCCGCCACCAGCGCATGGGCGCCCGCCTGCGCCACGCGCCCGGCTTCTTCGTGCAGGTCGATCGAATTGAACCGCACCACCCCGGCCAGCGTCTGGCGATGGGTGAAGCCGCTGTCGGGCTGCATCAGCGTGTCGGCGGCGCGGGCGGGCACCTCGACATGATAGCCCAGCACGCCGTTATGCCGGATCTTCAGCGCGGATATACCGGTCTGCGCGCGATATTTCGCCTCCAGCGCGGCGATCGCGCGGCGGCCGTCTCCCGCCATGCGGCGCAGTTCGTCCAGTGCGGGATCATAGCCGTCGGCGATATAGCCGCCACTCGCCGTCTCGGTGGGCGGTGCGGGCACCAGCGCGCGCGCCAGCGCATCGACCAGCGCGCCATGGCCGTCCAGCGCCGGCAATATCCGCGCCAGCAACAGCGGCGGCTCGGCCAGCCGCCCCAGCCGCTCGCGCAGCAAGCGCGCTTCGCCGAGCCCATCGCGCAACTGGCCCAGATCGCGTGGGCTGCCACGTCCCACCGCCACGCGCCCCAGCGCCCGACCGATGTCCGGCAGCGCCCGCAACGCGCCGCGCAACTGATCGCGCAAGGTCGCATCGTCGTGGAATAGCTGCACCAGCCCCAGCCGCGCCTCGATCGTCGCCAGGTCCATCAGCGGCGCGGACAGATCCTGCCCCAGCAGCCGCGCACCCGCGCCCGTCACGGTGCGGTCGATCGCGCCCAGCAGGCTGCCCGCCCGCGCGCCCGCCATGGTCGCCACGATCTCCAGGCTTTCGCGCGTCGCCGCGTCGATCGCCACATGGCCGCCGCTCGCCTTGCGCAAGGGCGGCGCGAGGAAGGGCAGGGTGCCCTTGCCCGCATGATCGAGATAGGCGATCAGCCCGCCCATCGCCGCCAGCTCGGCACGGCCGAACTGGCCGAACCCGTCCAGGGTCGTGACCCCGAACAGGCGCTTCAACGCCTCGTCCGCTCGCGCGCTCGAAAAGGCGGCGCGATCGAAAGGATGGCAATCGGCCACGCCCAGCGTCGATCCCTCCGCTACCACCGTCTCGCTCGGCCGCAGCCGTGCCAGTTCAGCGGGCAGGTCGCCCAGCGGGCAGGTCATCGTCTCGAACCGGCCTGTGGAAATGTCGGCGGCGGCGATGCCGATCTCGCCCGCCTCCTCCCCGCCGACCTGCGCCAGCGCGACCAGCATATTGTCGCGCCGGCTGTCGAGCAAAGTCTCCTCGGTCAGCGTGCCGGCGGTGACGTAGCGCACGATCGCCCGCGCCACCAATGTCTTGCCGCCGCGCGCCTTGGCCTGCGCCGGCGTCTCGGTCTGCTCGGCGATGGCGACGCGATGCCCGCCCTTGATGAGGCGCGCCAGATACCCCTCGGCGCTATGCACCGGCACGCCGCACATCGGGATCGGCGCGCCGCCATGTTCGCCCCGGCTGGTCAGCGCGATGTCCAGCGTCGCCGCGGCTTGTCTGGCGTCGTCGAAGAAAAGTTCGAAGAAATCGCCCATGCGGTAGAAGAGCAGGCAATCCTGCGCTTGGCGCTTGAGCGTCAGATATTGGGCCATCATCGGCGTGGGGGCGGCTGTATCGGTCGAAAGGGCCATGGCACAAGCCGATAGCCTGAACCCCGCACCGAAACCAGAGCTTCGCCCAGACGCCCAGAAAATTGCGCGTCTCGCACTTGCCCACAGGATAATGTTACCGCTAGGGCCGCCCTGTTGTTCCAATATATGGGTGCCGCGATGTCCGATCGATCGAATGTGGAATTTTCCGAGCGCGAGGCGCTGTTCTTCCATTCGACCGGCCGCCCCGGCAAGATCGAGATCATCGCGTCGAAGCCGATGGCGACCCAGCGCGACCTGAGCCTCGCTTATTCCCCCGGCGTCGCGGTGCCGGTGCTGGCGATCGCGAAAGACCCCGCCACCGCCTATGACTATACCGCCAAGGGCAATCTGGTCGCGGTCATCACCAACGGCACGGCGATCCTGGGCCTGGGCAATCTCGGCGCGCTGGCGTCCAAGCCGGTGATGGAGGGCAAGGCCGTGCTCTTCAAGCGCTTCGCCGACGTGGACAGCATCGACATCGAACTCAAGACTGAGGATGTCGATCGCTTCATCGACGCGGTCGAGCTGATGGAGCCGACCTTCGGCGGCATCAACCTTGAAGATATCAAGGCGCCCGAATGCTTCATCATCGAACAGACGTTGAAAGAGCGGATGAACATTCCGGTCTTCCATGACGACCAGCATGGCACCGCGATCATCGCGGCCGCCGGCGTCATCAACGCCGCGCTGCTGACCGGGCGCGAGATGAAGGATATGAAGGTGGTGGTGAACGGCGCTGGCGCCGCCTCCATCAGCTGCACCGAACTGATCAAGGCGCTGGGCGTCCCCCATGAAAACGTCATCATGTGCGACAGCAAGGGCGTGATCTACCAGGGCCGTACCGAGGGCATGAACCAGTGGAAGTCGGCCCATGCGGTCCGCACCGACGCCCGGACGCTGGCGGAAGCGGTCAAGGGCGCCGACGTGTTCCTGGGCCTGTCGGTCGCGGGCGCGATGACGCAGGACATGGTGAAGTCCATGGGGCCAAAGCCGATCATCTTCGCCATGGCCAATCCAGACCCCGAAATCCTGCCGCCCGACGCCCATGCCGTGCGTCCCGACGTGATCGTCGCGACCGGCCGGTCGGACTTTCCCAACCAGGTCAACAACGTCCTGGGCTTCCCGTTCATTTTCCGCGGCGCGCTCGACGTGCGGGCGACCGGGATCAACGAAGCGATGAAGCTGGCCGCCGCCCACGCCATTGCCAATCTGGCGCGCGAACAGGTGCCGGAGGAAGTGGCCAAGGCCTATGGCCGATCGCACAGTTTCGGCCCGGACTATATCATCCCCGCGCCCTTCGACCCGCGCCTGATGGAGGTCGTGCCCGCCGCCGTCGCCCAGGCGGCGATGGAAACCGGCGTCGCGCAAAAGCCGATCGCGGACATGGCGGCCTACCGCCAGTCGCTGAAGGCCCGGCTCAACCCGACCACCACCGTCCTCACCACCGCCTATGAAGTGGCGAAGGCCAATCCCAAGCGCGTCGTCTTCGCCGAGGCGGAAGAGGAAGTGGTGCTGCGCGCGGCGATCCAGTTCCGCGAGCTGGGCTATGGCATCCCGGTGCTGGTCGGCCGTGGCGAGGTAGTCGAAAAGCTGAAGGAACTGGGCGTCCGCGACCCCGAAAGCTTCGAACTGCACAACAGCGTCAATTCGCCGCTGGTGCCCGACATGGTCAACCTGCTCTACGCCCGGCTTCAGCGCCGCGGCTATCTGCGCCGCGATTGCGAGCGGATGGTCAATCGCGACCGCAACATCTTCGGCACCTTGCTGGTCAAGATGGGCGTGGCCGACGCGATGATCACCGGCATGACCCGCCCCTATGCGCAGACGCTGCGCGAAGTGAAGCGGGTGATGGACCCCGCGGCCGGCCGCACCCCGTTCGGCATCCATGTGCTGGTGGCCAAGGACAAGACCGTGTTCCTGGCCGACACCACGGTCAACGAACGCCCCACCGCCGGCGAACTGGCCGACATCGCGGAAGGCACGGTGGCGGTCGCCCGCCGCATGGGGGTCGACCCGCGCGTCGCCTTCCTCTCCTATTCCAATTTCGGCAATCCGCCCGGCGCCTTCCTGGAAAATGTGCGCGGCGCGGTGAAGCTGCTCGACGAACGCGCTGTCGATTTCGAATATGAAGGCGAAATGACCGCCGATGTGGCGCTCAACCCCGCCGTCATGAAAAATTATCCGTTCAGCCGCCTGTCCGGCCCGGCCAACGTTCTGGTCATGCCGGGACTGCAATCGGCTAACATCTCGGCCAAGCTGCTGCGCGAACTGGGGGGCACGTCGATGATCGGGCCGGTTCTGGTCGGCATGGAAAAATCGGTGCAGATCGCCACCATGTCGTCCAACGCGTCCGAACTGCTGACCCTCGCGGTGCTGGCGGCGGGCGGCGTCGCGCTTTGATAGCGCCCCATTCTGCGCGAGAGGGGAAGGCATGAAATATCTCGGGAGCAACGCATGAGCATGGCCAGTTTCGACAGTGCGACTTTCCGGCGGGTGCTGGGCCATTATCCCACCGGCGTCTGCGTCGTGACCGCGGTGGAGGCGGACGGCGCGCCCGTCGCCATGGTGGTCGGCTCCTTCACCTCGGTGTCGCTTGATCCGCCGCTGGTGGCCTTCTTCCCCGCCAAAAGCTCGACCAGCTGGCCGCGCATCCAGGCAGTCGGCAAATTTTGCGTCAACGTCCTCGCCAGCGACCAGAAGCCGCTCTGCCGCCAGATCGCCGGCCCCGGTCCGGACAAGTTCGCCGGCATCGCCCATCGCGTATCGGCCAACGGTTCGCCGATCCTCGACGATGTCGTCGCCTGGATCGACTGCACGCTGGACGCGGTGCACGAGGCGGGCGACCATGACATCGCGCTCGGCCGGGTCGTCGCGCTGGAAGTGGACCGTCCGGGCAGTCCGCTGCTCTTCTTCCAGGGCAATTACGGGGAATTTTCCCTGCTCGAATGAAGGATATCGGTGCGGTGCGGCGTCTTCAGGGGATAGCAAGGTTCGGGCGCGCATTATTCGGCAGAAATATCTATCGGACATGCGGGGGAAATATTACCCCTCCTTAACGCAGATTATCTAATGCCCATCATCTAATGTCTTGCCCGTCGCCCCCTGACCGGACCGCCCCCATGACCGCGCTGCTCATTACCGTCGACACCGAACTCTCCTCCTCGCTGCACCAGCGGGGCGTCGGGCTGGCGGATAATGTGGATCGCTCGATCTGGGCGCAGGCGCAGGGCAAACCCTACGGCATCGGCTGGCAGATGGATCTGCTCGATCGCCATGGCCTCAAGGGTGTCTTCTTCCTCGATCCCATGCCGGCATTGGTCCATGGCGCCGATTTCCTGACGCCGATCGTGGGTGCTATCGTGGATCGCGGGCATGAGGTGCAGATGCACATCCACAGCGAATGGCTCGCCTGGGCGAACGACTCGCCGGTCGGTGGCCGACAGGGCCGCAATATCGGCGATTTCTCGTTTTCCGATCAGCTCGTCCTGCTGGGCCTTGCCAAAAGATTGCTGGAACAGGCGGGCGCCCCCGCCATCACCGCTTTCCGCGCCGGCAATTTCGGCGCCAATGACGACACGCTGCGCGCGCTCGCGACCCTGGGCGTCGCCTGGGACAGCAGCGTCAACCCCGCCTATCTCGGCCGCGAATGTCGCATCAGCGCCGACCCGGCGCAGATCGGCGCGACCCGATTGCTCGGCGTCGGCGCATTGCCTGTTTCCGGCATCGCCGACCGTCCTGGCGGCTTCCGCCCAGCCCAGATTTGCGCCATGTCGGCCGCCGAAATGCGCGCCGGGCTGCGCCATGCCGTGCGCGAAGGGCATGACGCGTTCGTCGTCGTCACCCATAGTTTCGAAATGCTCTCGCGCGACCGCCAGCGCCCCAACCGCGCCGTGATGGCCCGGTTCGAGGCGTTGTGCCGCGAAGCCGCCCGCTTGCCCGGCGTGCAGGGCGCGGGGTTCAACGACCTGCCCGCCGACCTGGCCGACCGCCCGGCACGCCACCTTAGCCGCGCCGCGCCCAGCCAGTGGCGCACCGGCCTGCGCATCGCGCAGCAGGCCTGGGCGACCTGGCGCTACGAACATCGGCTGGTCCCTGCGTGACCGCGTTTCCGGGCGTACTGCTTCTGGGTCTGGAAAATGCGATCGGGCTGACGGTCGCGCGCGAACTGGGCGGTCATGGCGTGACGGTTCATGGCATCGCGCGCAGCGCCGCCTCGATCGGCACGGCGTCGCGCCATTGCACCGACTGGACGCTGCGCCCCTCTGGTCCCATTGCCGACTGGCTGCCCGACCTGATCGACCGCACCGGGGCGCAAGCGGTGCTGGCGGTGTCGGAATCCGACCTCATCGAACTGGCCGCCCTGCCGCCGATGATCGGCGATTGCCATATTCTCGTCCCACGGCCGGAACCGCTGGAACGGGTGCTCGACAAGTTGCAGACGCTCCATGCGGCCGCTACCGCCGGATTGCGCGTGCCGCAGACCTGGCAGCCGCGCGCGGGCGAGGATTTCGCGGCCCGCGCCGCGCAGATGCGATACCCGCTTGTCGCCAAATGGGCCAATCCGCCTGAAATCATGGCGGTGTTGGAGCAGGCGGGGCTGGAATGGATCAAGACCGACTATGTCCGCACGCCGGACCAACTGGTCGCGCTGCTGGACCGCTACACCCCCGTCGGACGCTGGCCGCTGATCCAGCAATATTGCCGTGGCGTCGGCCTCGGCCAGATGCTCTATATGCAGGACGGCCAGGCCACGCTGCGCTTCCAGCATCGTCGACTGCACGAATGGCCGCCCGAAGGCGGCGTCTCCACCCTGTGCCGCGCCGAACCGACCGGATCGCATCACGCGCAGATGGCGCTCTCGGAAAAGCTGTTGCGCGCGCTCGACTGGGAAGGGCAGGCGATGGTCGAATATCGCTACGAGCCCGACAGCGATCGTTATTGGCTGATGGAGGTCAACGGCCGCTTCTGGGGCAGCCTGCCGCTGGCGCGCCATTGTGGCGCCGATTTCGCCTGGGAAGCCTATCGGCGCAAGGTGTTGGGCCAGACCGATGCCGCGCCGCCGCCGCGCGACGATCTGCGCGCGCGCTACATGGTGCCTGAAACGAAGCGGCTGGCGCGCATCCTGTTCGCGCCCGGTCGCATCGGCGATCCGTTCTTCCGCCGTCGCCCGCTGTTCGACCTGGCCAGCTACCTGCTCGCCTTTATCGATCCGCGCGCGCGCTATTATGTCTTCAGCCGCTCGGACATGCGCCCCTGGCTGCGCGACATGGCGCAGATGGTCAGGAAAGCCGTGCGCCGGGAAAGGCGCTGACCAGCCCGTCGATCGCTCGCTCGATGCGGCGCAGACAGGTCGCCATATAGCGGTCGTCCAGTCCATAGGGATCGTGCAGATGCGGCACTATCGGCCGCGTCCAGCGCCCAAGCAAAACCCGTGGTAGACCCGCCAGGCGCGCATCGGCGGCCAGCCGATGCAATTGCCGCACCTCCATGGCGAGCAACAGGTCGCCGTCTTGCGGCGCATAATCCTGCATGTCGATCGCCTTGTGGTCGGACAGGTCATGGCCCAGCGCCCGCGCCGCCATGATCGCGGGTTCATGCGCGGCCCGCCCGGTGGTGGTGGACAGGCCGAAGGAGGCCGTGTTGAGCCCCGCGCGCCGGCCCGCGACATCGGCAAAGGCGCTGCGACAGATATTGCCCTGGCACACGAACACCAGCCGCCGCACCTGCGCCGGATCGGGCGCGCGGCTGGCCGACCTGCCGAGCATGAGCTGCGGATAGGAAAGGGCGAGGCGAACAAGCCCGCGAAAGGTGCCGAAGCGGGATCGGATCAACGCACGGAACCTGTAAAAATTGGCGGAGACGGAGGACATTGAATAGCGCTTGTAAGCCCTTGTTCTTGCTTGCCCACTATCCCGAAAATCCTCGATCATACCATAGGCGATACCATAGCGAGATTTGTCGCGGTGGTGAGGGGCTGAGCATTCCTAGAGGCTGTCGATAACGAAGTCGAGCGGGAGAAAATATCATGAGAGGGGTAACGGGAAAAGTGTGACATCCGTAACATCGGCGGTTTTCTGCGGGTTTGCGACGTGATTTCAAACGTGATGCCAACGTAATCATGTCACACTTTGAAAACGTAATATTCTATCATTCAAAACCCTAGGATTTCTGCGGGGGTTACAGTTTTCGAGAGCCGAGATGACATCAAACAACAAGGTCGATGTAATCAATAATATCCTGTTAATTCAGTTGCTTGTATGCCTGCTTAAGGCGAGGCGAACAGATGTCACGTCTCCCCGCCCCCTCCCTCAATGGCGGAGGCATCCGCGCGCGAAATTTTGCCGGGCCTTCCAATCAATTTTTCCCTCGCAGGTGCATCAAATTGCATCACGGAAGTGCATCGAAATTGGTCGAGGCCGCCCAGGGTTTGAGCCGGTTTGAGCCAACCGCCGCCACTGCATCAAAAGGGACATAAAAAGCGCGCGGGCGAGGCGGGGGATTAAGCGCGCAATTCGGGGTGGCAACGCTGATCCGGCCCGATGGTGCCTGGCCTGCCGTGGGTAGGCCGGATTGGGTCGGCCGAGCGCCCTGCCGGCCCTCCGCCCGGCGTGGTCAAGCGCGACATAATATTGCGCGCACGAAAAAGGGCGGTCCGCACGTGCGGACCGCCCTGACATCACCCGACCCTCGTCGTTAACCAGGCAACGGGAAGTTGCTGACGATCAGTTCGGTCACCGGCTTGGGCTGGCCACCTATGGAATAGGTCGTGGCAACATCGGTCACATGGAAGCGGCCGAACGTCTCCCGCGCGCCCTGTGTCGCATTGATCGACAAGAGAAACTTGCCCCTGATCCCGTCCAGCTGGTCGGCCAGCTGATCGAAGTCCGCACGCGAAAACACGTCCTGGCCATAATCAGCCTCGCATCCCCAATAAGGCGGATCGAGATAGAAGAGTGCCCCGGACGCATCATAGCGTCGGATGAACTCGCCATAGGATAACTGCTCGATCACGACGTCGGCAAGCCGCTCGTGGATGTCCGCCAGCATTGGCTCCAGCTTTGTGATATTGAACCGCACATGGCCCACCCCAAAATTTCGGCCCTCCACCTTTCCGCCAAAAGCCAGTCGCTGGAGATAGAGGAACCGCGCCGCCCGCTGCAGATCGGTCAGCCGGTCCCCCGGCAGCGCCCGCAACCGTTCGAACTCGGCCCGGCTGCTGACGCGCCAGCGTAACATATCGATGAAATAGGGATAATGCTCCTGCAGGATGCGGAAGAAGGTGGCAACGTCACCGCTGATGTCGTTGATCGCCTCCGATCGCGGGCGGGACGTGCGGCGCAGAAAGATGCCGCCCATGCCTACGAAGGGTTCGGCATAGCTATCATGCGGCACCTGGGCGATGATCGCCACCAGGCGTCGCGCCAGATTACGCTTGCCCCCGATATAGCCGGCGGCAGGGGATACAGGATTGATTTTTTCGAGTGACATGTAGGAAAATAGCTCTCAATTGATCCACCGCCCTGGTTCAGGGGCGGGGCGGCCAGGGTGGCCGGTTGGTCGTGGCGAGAGCATCCTCGTCGGTTTGTCCGCGTTGCAGCGCGGCGTCCCCCGCCTCACAGGATAGGCTTCGCACCCATCCCGATCGGCGATGAATATCAGTCAGGCGGCCGCTTTTGCGCGCTCCTCAAACTGAACGGCTTCGACGCCCAGTTCGTCATTCACCTCCAGAAACTTTGCCTGGATCGGCTCGATTTCCAATTCGTGAAAGCTGATGATCGCGTCTGCCGGACTGCCAAAGCCACCGGCATTTTGCGGCACGATGCCGAGCAGCTGGGGCGGCACGCGGTGGGCGGCCAGCACATCGTCACGCGTCGTGTTCTTGATGCCCAGAAATTCGTCCTTCGCCCCCACCTCGGCGATCGGCAGCAATTTGATGCCGCCTTCCTTGCCGCTCGGTGCATGGACGAACAGATTGCGGAAATTGCCCGGCCCCTTCGATTTTTTGAGCGCGTCGCGCATCGCGTCCACATCGCCTTCGGCAAAATCACCGGTGGCATAGAGGATATAGCCCGCATGGCTGCCATTGAGATAATAGCGGCGGCGGAAAAGGGTGGCGCTCTCATTGAGCAAGGCCGACTGCAGGGCGGAGAGATATTCGGGCAGTCCGTAAATCTCCTGGTTGATGTCAGGCGCCATGATCTGCAGCACGCTGCCTGGTGCAAACTCACTTTCGTTGCGGAAGCCCGGCACCCACCAGAAGCTGCCCGCCTCCACGCCGCGCCGCGTATATTTGGCCAGACTATGATCGAGGCGCATGATGCCCCCCAGGCGATTGAGCCGGGCCTCGAAATAGGCATTGCCGAAGACAAGATAGTCCTGCACCGCCGCCGTGAAGGCCTTGCGCGACAGCAGCGACGTTGGCTTGAAACTGGCGGCAAGGATATTCCGCTTGAGGAGGATCGCGCTGCTATGGTGCGGACTGGCGCGAAACGCGCGCGCCAGCCCGTCCAGTGGCAAGGGCGGCTCATACCAGCGCTGATTGTGCCAGCATTCGACCATGTCCATCAATGTCGCCCGGTCCATTACGGGTTCGGGATCGCCGAAGGCGAAGGCCTCGACGCCTGCCCTCTGGCTGCTAGCGACGATCGCCCCTTGAGCCGCGTCCCGCGCCTCGGCCCGGTTCATGCGGCGCGCGCGCTTGCTCATAGGATCTCCATTGTTGCTTTGGGTGGCTCTTTGCCGTCGAGCGGCTCGTTCATGAGGACGTGCATCACGGCCCAGGCGAGATCGGCATGGCCGTCGCCGCCGCCCCTTCCCGCCTTGAAGGTGACGCTGCGTCCACTGGTGGTCAGCGTCTTCTTGATGCTGATGAAGGAGGACACGATGTCGATCCAACCGGCTTCGAAGGCGATCCGGCCCCGGCGCACGACATTCTGCGCCTTCATGACCATGCCCGCCTTCACCTCCAGCGAATATTCGATTTTCACTACGCCCTTTTCGGTTTTGGCGAGCAGCTGATAAACGCCAGCGCCGACGCCGGTGGCATCGACGCCGACATAGGTGCAATTATAGCGGGACAGGACGGCGCGGATGAACTCGGCCTGCTGTTCGAAGTCCAGACCGCGCAGCTGATGCTTTTCAAGGATGCGGAAGGTGCCGCCTTCGCTATCGGGCGGCGCCATGATGACCAGGGCGGCATTGTCGCCATCCTCGCTGTCCTGCGGATCATAACCGGCCCACACCGCGCGATTGCCATATGGCCGCGCTGCTTCGGGATTGAAGTCGGCCCATTCGACCAGGCTGTCGCAGCCGCATTTGACCAGGTCGTTGAAGCGGAAGGCGGACAGGCTGTCGTCAACGAAATCACACAGGAACAGGTTGGCGAATTCGTCGGGCGCATATTCGTCTTCCAGTTCCTCGATGTCGAACAGGTCGCATCCGCCGGCCTCGGCATCCCGGATGTTGACGATGTGCCGCCAGATGCGATCCGGCCCGACCGATCCGATCGCCAAAGCGGCATGGCTGACATCGATTTCGATCCTGTCGGCCTTTTTGCGCCGGCGGTTGCGCCGCTCGCCAGTCCAATAGGGATAGGCGGGATGGGCGACGGTCGATGGCGTCGAAAAATAGGTTTTCCGCCATTTCTTGTGAGTCGCCATGCCGGAGGCGACCTTGTTCAGTTCCTCGAACGAGTGGACCCAGAAGAATTCGTCGAAATAGAAATTACCGTGGCGCCCCTGGGCAGTGCGGAAATTGGTGCCCAGGAAATGCAGTTCGGCCGCCGCTTCCTCGGCAGGACGCAGGTCCGACGTGATCAGCATCGGATCACCCGTCAGCGCGACGCCGACCAGCTTGGCGAAGCTCACAATATAGGATCGGAACTGATGGGCCTGCGCCTTGGACGCGGACAGGAATATCTGGTTGCGCCCCGTCTCGATCGCGTCGATCAGCGCTTCGAAGGCGAAATAATAGGTCGCGCCGATCTGGCGCGACTTCAGGATCATGCGGGTGCGCTGATCCTTCGCCTGCCACCAGCGATGCTGATAATCATACAGGCCGTCGAGGAAGATACGCTTGAGTTCGGCCGCCTGCTCGACGGTGAAATGGTTCTTCTTCGCCTTCTTGCGCGCACCCGCGTTGCGGTTGCCGACCTTGTCGTTGAGGTCGCCGGCATGGCCGCCTGGCGCATCATGCCGGCGGACCCGCGCCAGACTCTCGACCTGGCGGCGAAGCGCGTCCAGTTCGACATAGTCGCCACTGGTCTTCTTTTCCTTGGCGATCAGCGTCAGCAGCCGGATTTCCAACCCGTCCTCGATCTTGCGGATCGACGGCGCATCATCCCAACGGTCGCGCTGCTTCCATGCCTCGATCGTGGCGCGCGGGATCTGGCCGCCCTTGTCGTTGACGACATGATGCAGCGCAAATTCGTCGGCGATCTGCGTAACGCCCCACCCGCGCCAATACAGGCTGCGCGCATGGCGGCGCGGATCGAACTGCCATAGGGCGGACGGCGCACCGGGCTGGGGGGATTGCGTGGTCATCGCGGCGGACCATGCCGCGCACATCCGCCACTAGGCATCGGCCTCCATTTGTAGAGGCCGCCTCTACAAATGCCCCACCTTGAGCCGATGCTCCTTTGCGTCCCTTTCTGCGCTCAACAGGGCGCGCGCCCAGCAATCACGGGAACCGGGACCGACCATGGCCAAGAGCAAATTTTTCCGCGTCTTCGTTGAAGGCTTCACCGTCAGCGACGGTCGCAAGATCGAGGCCGCATGGATCGACGACATTGTCGCGACCTTCAACACCGCCAACTATACGCCGCGCATCAACGTCGAGCATATCAAGGGTTACAGCCCTGAGCCGCCGTTCAATGGCTATGGCGACGTGGTCGCGGTTAAGGCCCAGACCGATGAATTCACCATCGACGGCCAGACTCAGCGCCGTCGCGCGCTCTATGCCCAGGTCGAACCCAATGATCAGCTGATCGCCCTGCGGGCCAAGGGGCAGAAGCCCTACCCCTCGCTGGAAATCGCCCCCGACTTCGCCGGCACCGGCAAGATCGGCATGACTGGCCTCGGCCTGACCGACAACCCCGCCTCGCTGGGCGTTGAAGCGTTCAACTTCGCCGCCTTCAAGCCGATGTTCGACGCACGCAAGACCGCCCCCGCCAATCTTTTTTCCGAGGCGTTCGAAGCCGTGGATATCGAGATGGAGGATGAGCCGGTCAGTTCGACGGGCATCGCTGCTGCCATCGCCGCCGGCTTCTCAACGCTCGCCGCCAAGTTCGCGACCGGCGAAAAGCCCAAGGAAGAACCCAAGACACCCCCGCCGCCGGCGAACGACAACAGCTTCGATGTCGCAGCCTTCAGCACGGCCCTGGGCGAGCAGGTCGCTGCCGCGATCAAGCCATCGACCGATGCAATCTCGGCCCTGCAGGGCGAATTCGCCGCAATGAAGGCGAAGCTGGAAACGACCGAACAGCCGACTTTCTCGCGCGCCCCGGCCACCGGCGGCGGTGCCACGGTCCAGACCGACTGCTGATCCAGCCCATCCAGCCCGCTGCCCACCTCGCCCAGGAGCCTCCCCATGCATCGTGACACTCGCCTCGCCTTCAACGCCTATCTGGCCCAGATCGCCCGTCTGAGCGGCGTGCCCAACGCCACCGACAGCTTCTCAGTCGCGCCCTCGGTCCAGCAAAAGATGGTGGAACTGATCCAGAAATCGAGCGCCTTCCTCCAGAAGATCGCGTTCGAAACCGTCGTCAATCAGGAAGGCGACAAGGTCGGCGTCGGCGTCACCCGTCCGCTGGCGGGGCGCGTCAACACGCGCGGCGGCACGCGCCGCACGCCCACCGATCCGACCGACACCAGCGATGGCGGCCGTTATCGGTGCGAACAGACCTTTTACGATCATGCCATTTCGTGGGAACGGCTCGACGCCTGGCGCCATAAGCCCGAATTCCAGCAGCTGGTCCGCGACGTCATCCTCAAGCGCCAGGCGCTCGATCGCATCACCATCGGTTTCCACGGCACCTCGGTCGCCACCGCGACCGATCTTGTCGCCAATCCGCGCCTGCAGGACGTCAACAAGGGCTGGCTGCACAAAATCCGCACCTACGCTCCCGCGCGCGTGCTGGACGATGGCGCCCTGACCAGCAGCGGCAAGGCGATTTATGTGGCCGACAGCAGCGACGCCACCAAGCGTGACTATGTCAATCTGGACGCGCTGGTGAAGGACGCCAGCACCCTGCTGGATGACTGGCATCAGGATGCCGACGATCTTGTGGTGATGATCAGCCGCGACCTGGTCCACGACAAATATATGCCGATCATCAACAAGGCCGGCGACACCCCGACCGAGCAGTTGGCGCGCGACGCCATCCTGCGCGCGGCCAATCAGGTGGGCGGCTTCCCTGCCGAGCGCGTGCCCGACTTCCCGACCTCGTCCATCCTCCTCACCAGCTACAAGAATCTGGCGATCTACGAGCAGGAGGAATCGCGCCGCCGTTACCTCAGGGACGAACCGGAACTGACCCAGATCGCCAACTATGAAAGCGTCAATGAAGCGTTCGTGGTCGAGGATTACGGCAAGACCGTCCTCATCGAAAACATCGTCATGGGGCCGAAGCCGGCCTGATCGCCGGCAGCCGCCCCAACGCCAAACCGCCCAACTGACAGGACACGCAATGAGCCTCGCTCGACGTCACCGGGAAAAGATTCTCGCTGCCCAACATGCTGCGGCCGTCCTCGATTTTGTGGCGGCTGCCCCCGATGCCGCTCCTCTCCCGGCATCGGGGGCCAATATCTCCACGCCCGCCGATCGCGCCGCCGCGCAGATCGCGCTGCGCCTCACCCATGATCTTCGTCGCCTCAAGGAAATCCGCTCCATCGATCTCAAGATCGCGGCCAAGCGCGAGATGCTGCCCGAATATCAAAGCTGGGTTGCCGGCCTGGTCGCGGCCGATGCGGGTGTCGGATCGGGTACCGCCGCCGAAGTGCTGCCCACCATCATGGTCTGGCTGATCGACACCGGCGCCTATATGGACGCGCTCGATCTCGTCCCTTTCATGTTCGCGCACCGGGTCGCGATGCCGTCACGCTACCAGCGCGACGCCGCCACCATCGTCGTGGAAGAAATCGCGGACGCTGCCAACAAGGCCCAGGGCGCTGGCGCGGCCTTCCCGATCGACATCCTTCTGCGGGTCGAGGATCTGACCGACACGCACGACATCCATGATGAGGTGCGAGCCAAGCTGTTCAAGGCCGTTGGCACTGAGCAACTGACAGAGGCCGAAGATATGGAAGCCGGGCCGGCAGCGCTCGCTGCCCTCACGGCCGCGCGCGACAGCCTGCGCGAGGCCCAGCGCCTCCATAGCCGCATCGGCGTCAGCACCAAGATCAAGAAGGCGGACAAGCTGATCGCGGCCAACCTGGCCGCCTTTCCGCCCGAATAGCTCGCCCCCGGCGCTCGGGGGCGGATCGCGCGAGACGGGAGGCCTTCGGGCCACAGGGCCGCCTCTGCCCCGATCCTCACCCCCGTAGGCCGGTTGGCCGAAACAAGAGGACCTTCACCATGTTCGATCTCATTTCCGCCTTTCTCATAGTCGCCGCAATGGCGATCGGCTTTATTGCCATGCTCATCCAATGGCCAATGGCTGCCGCTTATGGATGGACGGCCATGCCAGTGAGAGGCGCATGCTGCGCCGAACGCATCTGCGGCGCCATTCTCATAGGTTGTCTGGGCTGCATGCTGATTAAGCCGGCCTTCCTCTGGGGCTTGGCGAACACGCCCATTCTCATGTCACTGGCCGGCTGCCTGCTCGCCCTCTGGATCTTCCATCTTGCAAACCGCGCCTGGGACCGGATCTATGTTCGATCGACGCTGACTGTGGGCACGATGATTGCCCTTGGTGGGGCCTTATTCTGCGCCTCGACGGTTCTCCTCGCCAGAAGCATCATGGCATGAGTTTCGTCGCGCGTCCGCCCTCGTCAGAGATCGAGGCACCGCCTGCAGCGGAACCCCTCATCATCAATGATGGCTTTTTCCCCGACATCGATCCAGCCCAGGTGCGCGACGTCGCGCGCATCCCGACCAGCATGACCCCGCCGCGCCTTCGCGCCGCGATTATCGGCGCGATCATGACCGTGCTGGCGGATCTGCGCGCCTTTGCCGCATCCTCGATCGCGGCAGGCCACGCCACGCTGGCGGCGGTGCCGGCGGCGCAGATCGACGGGGCCAGCGTGCGCGTCCACGCTTACCGGCGCGCCACTGCCTTGTTTGCCAAGGCCGAACTGATCGAGCGCCATCGCGACTTCGACAGCACGGCCGCCGGCGCGAATCAGGCCAGCGAACTGGAAGGATCGGTCGCGGATCTGCGCCGCGACGCTCAACATGCGATCCGCGATATTCTGGGCCGCACCCGCACCACGGTCGATCTGATCTGATGGCGGCAGCAAAGCGCCTGGTAGCGCAGCAGGGCGACATGCTCGATCTGCTCATCTGGCGCGAGGCCGGGCTTGGGCCGAGCGAACTCACCCGCGTCCTCAATGCGAATCCCGGCCTGGTCGACAGTGGCGCCGTGCTGCCGCTCGGCACGGTCGTCATCATTCCCGCTACCGCCGACGCCGTCACGACGCGCGTGCGCCCCCTCATCCAACTTTGGGACTGATATCATGGACACGCGCACCTTTCTCCAGTCTGCCGCTGAAATCGTCGGCTCGCTCACGCCCTCTTTGATCGGATCGGCCGTCGCCCAGGCCTGGAAGCCCGCCCTGCCGTTCCGTCAACGCTTCGTGCAGTGGATCGTGGGATCGACGGTCAGCTATTATGCAACGGTCGGCATCATCGCCGTGACGGGCTGGAATGGCTTCGTCGCCCAGTCGATCGCCTTCGCCATCGCCCTCATCGCCTTTGACGCCACGCCCCGGATCATGCGTGCCGCCGCCGACGCGCTGGCCGCGATGCCCGCGCGCCTGGCCGACCGCTACTTCCCGAACAAGGACTAAGCCCTATGCAACTGTCCCCCAACTTCACCCTGGCCGAATTCACCGCGTCTGCCACTGCTGTTGCCCAGCGCATCGACAACACGCCTAACGCCGCGCAGATCGCGGCGATGAAGATGCTGTGCGCCAAGGTTCTGGAGCCATTGCGCGCCCATTTCGGTCGGCCGGTCCATCTGTCGTCGGGCTTCCGCACGCCCAAGCTGTGTCTGGCCGTAGGGTCGAGCGTGGATAGCCAGCACGCCAGGGGCGAAGCGGCGGACTTTGAGATCCCCGGCATCGACAATGTCACGATCGCCCGCTTCATCCGCGACCGCATGGCGTTCGACCAGTTGATCCTTGAAAACTATGTGCGCGGCCAGCCCGATAGCGGCTGGATACATGTCAGCTATCGCGACGGTCGGTTGCGCAAGGATGTCCTGACCTATTCGCGCCGCACCTATTTCAAGGGGTTGCTGGCATGACGCTCGGCCTCTCTCATATTGCGCTGGCGGGCGTCGTTGCCGCCTGCTTCGCCGGCATCGGCGGATACGCCTATGGCGTCGATATTGGGATCGCCCAGGAACAAGCTGCGCAGCGGCGTGCCGATGCCCAGGCCGAGAAGGCGCGCCAACAGGTGCAGCGCAGGATCGATGCATCCGCAGAAGATCATCAGGCCAAAGAGCAGACCCGCCAGTCCGACGTCAGGGAAATCTACCATGAAAGTCAGAAAGTCATCGACCGCCCGGTCTATCGCAACGTCTGCATTGATGCTGACGGCGTCGGCCTGCTCGACCGCGCCGCCGCCACGGCCAATGCCGATGATATCTGGGGCATTGCTGGCGACACCCGCCCGATTGCCGATCGCCCAGCGGACTGACACTGGCCAGATGACCGGCGCGCAGTGCCAGGGCAGCCTGATCAGCCTCTATGACGTCGCGGGCCAGATCCGCGCGACCCTGATCGAATTGCAGGATCAGGTGCGCATCGCGCGCGGGGCCGACTGACATGCGCAAGGCCGACAGTCTGCGGCGATGGCTCACCGCCTATCTGCCCGATCTCAAAACCCATCCCGATCGCCTGCAAATCTATGTCGAGGGCGGCCGCATCGCCGCGCGTCGATCGCGCAGCCTGTCTTTCGTCTACCGCTACACGCTCAAAGTCGGGATCTGGGACTTTGCCGGCGACCCCGATCATATCATGGTCCCCATGCTCGCATGGATCGAAAAGGAACAGCGCGAACTGCTGCGCCGCGACGACAGCGACCCGTTCGAATTTGAGGCGGAATCGCTCGACGGCGACGTGTCGGACATCCTGATCTCGATCGACCTGACCGAACCCGTGCTTGTCCTGCCCCGCGCGGACGGCACCGGCTATGATATCGAACATCCGCCCGAACCAGACCTGACCGACGCCTTCGCCGGCGTCTCCGCCTCGTTCCAGCAGGCCTTCGCCAACGATGACCCGATCGTGCCGTGAATGACGATCTGGCCGAACTGGAGCAGATCGCCGGCGCGCTGATCCGCAACCTGTCATCGACCCAGCGTCGCACCCTCATGCGGCGCATGGCGCGCGACCTTGCTTTGTCCCAGCGCCAGCGCATCGCTGCCCAGAAGCAGCCGGACGGCTCGGCCTTCGCGCCGCGCAAGCAGAAGGACGCGCCTATATCGGGTCGTGGCGCGACATGTTTTCTCTATCCGTCGGGCGGCGGTGGCGAACCGCGCCGCGTCATCATGAAAAGTTTCACCTGGGCGACAGGACGGATGATGACCGGCTTCGATATCGAGGCAGGCAGCATACGATCGTTCGACTTTGACAAGATCGTCAAATGGCTGCCGGTCCCTGATGAATATCGCAATGCGGGTGGCGGCACATTACGCCGGCGCGGCGGCCTGCGGCGCAAGGCTATGTTCCGCCGCCTGGCCTCGGCCCGCCATCTCCGGTCGCAAGCAACGGATCAGGGCTTTTGGGTCGGTTTTTCCGGCAAGGCGGCGGCCGTCGCCAATGTCCACCATTATGGCTTGCGCGATAGGCCGTCATTGCGCGCCAAATCGGTCGCCTATCCTGCACGCGAGTTGATCGGCGCGACGGACGTTGACCGGGAAGCGATGCTCGATCTGCTCTACAGCCATATGGTCGAAGCCTGAAATCATCCGTCCATTTGTAGAGGCCGCCTCTACAAATGCAGACGATGGCGCGCGACGGGTTGACCGGATGACAAGGCCGCCATGGCCGATACCACCTTCACCGCCGTTGACCTTTCGCGCCTGCCTGCGCCCGACGTGGTCGAAGCGCTGGATTTCGACACGATCCTTGGCCAGGCCATCGCGCTGATGAAGGCGGAAATGCCGGATTTCGAGGAGCGGGAGAGCGATCCGGCGACCAAGCTGCTGCGCGTCTTCTCCTATGTCGCGCATCTGCTGCGGCAACGTATCAACGAAGCGGCGCGGGCCGTCATGGTGGCTTATGCCAATGGCGCAGATCTCGATAATCTGGGCGCGCTGTTCGGCGTCACTCGCTTCACCATCACGCCGGCGGACGATGCACTAGGCGTCGCCGCCGTCATGGAAAGCGACACTGACTTTCGCCGACGCATGGTGCTGGCGCCCGAAGGCTATTCGGTTGCCGGTCCCGAAGGCGCCTATATCTTCCATGCCCTCTCTGCCGATCCAGACGTTCTGGACGCCAGTGCGACGACGCCTCGCCCTGACAGCATCCGCCAGCTGGTCCAGTCGGTGCTGGCCGACCATGATGCTTCTGCCGAACTGCGCGCCGCCATGGTCGCCGCGCTCGACGCTGCCATCTGGCCCGGCCAGGTCATTCTGTCAGTCCTGTCTCGTAGCGGCGATGGTCAGGCGTCGGCCGATCTGGTCGCCAAGGTCGAGGCCTATCTTTCGGACGATATCCGCCGCCCGTTGACCGACGCGGTCACGGCCCAGTCGGCCACGATCGTCACCTATGCGATCGTAGCGACGGTCATCACCTTTCGTGGCCCCGATGCGGCCCTGGTGCTTGCGACGTCGCGCGCGCGCCTCGACGCCTATATCGCCGACAGCCACCGGCTGGGCCGCGACATCACCCGATCGGGCATCATCGCGGCCTTGCACGTCGCAGGCGTTCAGAATGTGGTGCTGACCAGTCCTGCCGAGGATCTGAGCATAACCCGCCAGCAAGCGCCGCTGTGCATCGGCGTCACGATTACGCATCAGGGGGATGGCGAATGAGCTATCCCAACCTGCTGCCGCCCGGTTCGACCCAGCTTCAAAAAGCCCTGGAACAGGTCGCCGCCGGCGTCCTCGACATCCCCGTCCCCTTTCGCGACCTGTGGTCGCCGACAGATTGCCGGATCGAAGATCTGCCATGGCTGGCCTGGGGGCTGTCGATCGACATCTGGGATTCGAACTGGTCCGAGCAGCAAAAGCGCGATGCCGTCGCCGACGCTATCAGCTTTCAGCGGCGCAAAGGCACGCCGGCATCGTTGCGCGTTGTCCTCGATCGCTTCGACACGCTGATCGGCATCGTCGAATGGTCCCAGGATCGGATCAACCTCGATCCCTATTCCTTCCGCCTGGAACTCCCGCTCGTGGCGGAAAGCGACGTCATTTACGATGAAGCGCTGGTTGGCCAGATCCTGCGCGACATCGCGCAGGTGAAGCCCGCGCGTGCCGTGATGCAGGCGGTTTTCCGCCTTCGCGCGGCGGCGGCCGCCTGGCTGCTGTCGGCGGCCAGGCTGGGCGACATGCTCCGCTTCGAAGTCGCGGCCGACGTCACCACCGCCGGGCAGCCTGAATGGCTGTCCTATCTCCTCACATCCGATGGCGAGCCGCTGCAGACGGCCGCCGGCGCATTTCTGGAGGCTTGACCGCGTGATCCAGCTCATGATCACCACGGCCGGGCTTGATGCCCTGGTCAACGCCGGGTCCGGGGCGACAGAACCGATCCGCATCGTCTCTGTCGGCTTGTCCGCCAGCCATTTCGTGATGGCGCCCACGCTGACGGCCGTTCCCGGCGAAATCAAGCGGCTGACGTCGGTTTCGGGACAGTCGGCCAGCGAAACGATCATCCATATGACGGCGCAGGATACCAGCGCCGACATCTATGATCTGCGCGGGCTTGGCCTCTATCTCGAAGATGGCACGCTGTTCGCTGCCTATAGCCAGGCGGAGCCGATCGTCCGCAAAGTGTCGATCGCCTTCTTCCTGCTCGCCCTCGACGTCGCATTTGCGAACGCGGTGCAAGGGGAGATCGTCTTTGGCGACACCAGCTTCCTGCTGCCGCCCGCCACCGAAACGGTGAAAGGGTCGATCGAGATCGCCACCGCTGCCGAGGCGGCGGCAGGCACCGATCATGAGCGCGCCATCACGCCGCTCACCCTGCAGCAGCGCCTCGCCACCCTGTCTCAGGCGCTGAACGCGGCGATTGCAGCGCTGGCGGCGGAAACCGACGCGTACCTGAGCGCGCTGGCATCGGGTGTCGACGCCTTGCTCGCTGCACTGGTGGGGCGGACCATCACCGGGGGCGGCCTGGTCACTGGCGGCGGCGATCTGAGCGCCAGTCGCGTGCTGACCGTGCCGCGCGCGACGGTCGCGGATCTGGTCGCCGGCACATCGAACGATGTGGCGATAACCCCGCTGATCCTGGCCGGCATGACCAAATATCTGGGGCAGAACGGCTATTGCCCCATCCCCGGCGGGCAGGGGCTGATGCTGCAATGGGGGCGGTTCACCGCGTCATCCAACAGCACCAGTTCCACCCTGTTCCCGCTCGCCTTCCCATCCGCCTGCCTCGCCGTCGTCCCGGCCGGCGGCGTCAGCGGGGGCGCGGACAGCCAGGACAATCCGCCCGTCCTTGTCGAGAGCAGCATCAGCCTGACGGGCTTTTCCGTCTTCTCGGCCGACGATTCCAGCGCGGGTATGCGCTATATTGCGGTGGGCCTCTGACATGCAGATTTTCTATTCCGCGCAGTCCGCGGGCTTCTATGCCGATGGCATCCATGCCGCCATTCCCGCCGATGCGGTGAAGATCAGCGGCACCCGCCATGCCGAACTGCTGGCCGCCCAGGCGGACGGCGCGGCGATCGTCGCGGGCCATGATGGACGCCCGAAGATCCAGCGCGCGAAGCCCACGATCGATGCGCGCCGCGCGGCCGCCATCCGGCATGTGAAGCGCGAGGCGGCGCGCCGTATCGAAGCGGTAGCGCCGGTCTGGCGACAGCTGAACGACCAGCGCGCGCCATCGGCGCAGGGCGAAGCGCGCTTCGCGGCGATCGACGCCCTGCGCGCCGCGTCCGATCATATCGAGGCGGCGATCCTTGCCGCCGGCACGGCCGATCTCGACGCCCTGGACATCGCGCATCATCCCTTCTGGCCGGTGGACTGACCATGGCGAAAATCAACGACCTTCCCATTCGGGCGAACCCGACCGGTGCCGATCAGATCATCATTGAGGGAGACGACGAAACGCAGCGCGCTTCGGCGCAGGCGATCATCGATGCGGTGGTGGATGCCCGCTTTGAAGACGCGACCGACGCGCTGGCGGTCGAGGCGGCGGCGCGCGTTGCGGATGTCGCCGCCGCCAGGGCCTATGCCGACAATCGGGTGGGCGAAGAAGCCGTCGCGCGCGATACCGCCATCGCAAGCTATGTCGCGCCCGTGATTGACGAGGTCAGTCAGCGCCTGCGGATCGACGCCAAGGTGTTGCCGACCGACATGGGCGGGACGATGGACCGCAATACGGGATATATGTCCCCGGCGGACCTGAAGACCTTCATGGTTCGCCCCGACCGGCCGATGGATGCCAGGACCATCATGTTCCGGCCGCTTATCAACGACCTGCTCAACAAGGCGGGTGGCGGCCATGCCATCTATGCGCCGCTCGAATATGTCTTCGTCCACGCCCCCATATTGGGCCTCAAACAGGGCTACATGCCCGCAAACGCCGCCAGCACGGAATTTCCCGGCTATGTGAAGTTCACTTTTGACAGCGTCGCTCCCGGCATTGCGTCCACGCTCTATTTTGCGGTGGAACCCTCCCGATACGACATCGCTACCCATGCGGCGCAGCCGGATGCGACGGGCGGCTATGTGCCGCTTCTTGATATCTGGGGAACGGTCGTGTCGCCCTATCCCGGCGTCAACGTCGTCCTTTACGACGATGGCCTCCTCGATCCCTTTTCCCCCATCATCGGCCCCGACCTGTTTCTGACCGATCAGGCGCGCCCCATCTATCCCGCCAATCTCTTCGCCGATCGCGCGGCGCAATCGCCCATGGTGTCGCTGTCGTCGGACGCGGGCTTCGCGGCGATGCAGGCCGGCGGCAGGATCATGCTCGACCCGGCCCGGATCGCGACCAGCTTTTCCGTGCGCGCCGTCCGCCAGGTGCAGAGCGCCAAGCTGCGCACCCGCGCGCTTGTCGTGCGCAAGCGCCTCAGCGCCCTGACCGGCACGGCGAAGATATGGGCGCTGGGCGACAGCATCCTCAACCGCATGACGCTCGCCCTGCTCAACGCGGCGCTGAGCGCCAAGGGCGGCATGGTGACCTGGCATGGCACCATCAACAGTTCGGAAAATCCCGATTGGCAGGATTTTGCGGGCGGGCCGCCGGGCGAAGGGCGCGAGGGCTGGTCGGCGGCCAACTATCTTGGCCTCAGCATGACCGTGGGTGGCGAGGCGATCCAGCCTCTCGCGGCGGGTGACGAAGCCACATATGCCGGCCTAACCAAGGCGCAGAAGCGGCTCATCAATCCCTTCCTGCGCCTGGCCTCGGAATCGGCCTCGCAGGCGCCCGTCGTCACGATCGGCGGCATCGGCTATAAATTCGATCTGGCCTTTTACGCCACGCGCTTCGCGATCCCGGCGATGGATATCGTGCTGCTCAACCTGGGCATGAACGACCTGTTTCAGGGGTCGGCGCAGTTCGCCGCCAACCTCTCCGCCATCATCGCCGAAATCCGCCGCGCCCAGCCTTTGGCCCGGATCGTCCTTTGGGCCACCACGCTGCCCTTTGGTTCGACCGCCTATGCCCAATATGCCGCCGGCTGGGCGACGATCCTGCGGACCATCGTGGAACGGGTGACGGCGCTGCGGGCCGCCGGCGACAGCAACATCTTCCTGTGCAGCGCCTGGGCCTATCAAGACCCGGTTGCGGGATGGAAGCTGACCGATGCCGGCACCGAGGCGTCGGGCATCAAGGACTCAGAATTGGCCGACTATATCCATCCCTATGGGGTGGCGCGGCAGCAGCACGTTGACGCGCTGGCGGACGCGCTTGCCAATCTGTGGCCCGGCAATGGCGATCCGGCGGCCGGCCCGCGCTTCTGGGGCGCCAGTTCCAAATCCGCCCTGACCGCCTCGGAGGTCGCCGCGCTGCCCTATAGCGACCAGGCCGCCAATCGCATGAAGGCATTCAGCGTCGATGGCGGCGGCGATGCGGGCCAATATATCTATTACGCCTATCCCGCCGACTTCGGCGCGCCCGCCGCCTACCGGCTCTTCGGCTTTTACGACGGCTATGCGGTCCAGACCCTCACCGTCGCCACCACGGCCGGAAACCGGCCCTACACCGTCCTGCGCTCAACCAACCCATTGATCGGCATCGTGCCGGTGGAGCTAGCATAATGCCCCCTTTGCCAAGCAAGATCGAACCCGCTTTCGTTGGACCTGCTCTTGATGCCGATCGCGTCGGCGACGCCGGCGGCATGGTGATGATGAAGCAGGTTGAGCGGGACCAGGCGACGATCATCCGCGCCGGCGCGATGCCTGTCGGCCGCCGTCGCCCCTCCCGCGTCCGCGCACAGTTTTTCGGCGATGACGGGCGCACCGCCTTCTACATCGACCGCGCCGACGTCACCAATGTCTATCGGCTCAGCTTCATCAACACCCACTCGCGGCGCCCGAGCCGCTATGCCTTCGCCATTGAAGGTGAGGCTGGCGGCATCGGCATGTATGTCGATTGGGCGGCGAGAATAGGCGCGGCCGGAATCAATCTGTTCGCCCCTCCGGTCAAGCATCGCCGCCCGTCGCGCTATGTGTCCGCGATCGAGGATCAGGACGGCAACGCGATCCTGGGCATAGACAAGGACAGGCGCATTGCCGCCGCCTTCAACAGCGTGGGCCTCGCCCGGCTGGCTGACGATTTCGGTACGGTCGATAGCTGGCGCGGCACCGAAAACCGCGCCTTCGTCCGCACCGGCAAGCAATTTGTCCGCGCCATGCTGACCGATCCCGATGGCACCATCTTCGACGCGGTGCAGCTTCGCTACGGCAATCTGGCGACGGCGGTAGCGGTGGGGCCGGTGGAGATCGTCATCGGCATCGGTCAGAGCGGTCGCGGCGGCGGTTCCGGCAATGAGGAACTCGCAACGCCATTCCAGAAGGTCGACAATCCGCACCATATCCTTGCGCTGTCGCGGCCGACCGGCGTCGGCAACACCGACTTCTATGGTGACCAGACCTATGCCTGGTCCGAATTTTCAGAACTGACGCCATCGGTCCATCGGCCTAATTATGCGCTCGCGCCGACCATCCTCCATGCGCAGGCGCGCGTCGCGGTTGATCGCCGCGCACGTCGCCGTAGCCCGGCCATGGGTGTTATCGCCTCATGGCGCGGCTCCTATCCAGCGGGCAACTTCCTGCCGGGTGCGGGCTATTATCTTTATGAAAATGCGATTGCGGGCATTGCCAAGCTGAAGGAGAACCTTGGGCGCTATGGATTTGTCGGTGCCGTCTGCAAGCGCATCCTTTGGACCCAGGGCGAGGCCGGGCCTTATCCTTATGCGACGGTCTTCGGCCAGGTGATCGACGCCTATGTGTCCGGCGTCCGTTCGACGCTGGGCCAGAGCTTCAACCCGCATTTCTACTTCAACCAGATCAACCAGACCGCCGGCGATTCGACCGCGTCGGGTGTGGAACTGGATCAGCGCTCGGTCGCGGTCGCGCGGCTGGGATCGGTCACCTGCACCGGCCCCATGTATCAGGCCGAGATGTTCCCCCAGGGGCCGACCAACATCCATGCCGGCAATGTCGGCCGCATGATGGTCACCGAAGCCGAAGCTGAGGCGGCGGCGATTGTAGAAGCTGGCGGCACCTTCCGCGCGCTGGGGCTGGTCGTGACGATGGTGCGCACCGGCGCGCAGATCGACATCACCTTTCCCAACATGCCCGGCCCGCAATTGCTGGTTGATGGCGACATCGTGCCCGATCCCGGTTCGAAGGGCTTCAATTGCTTCCTGGCCGCTGATGGCACGCCGCTCACCATCAACGGCGTGGCGATCGTCGGGACCAATGTCCTGCGCCTGATCCTATCGGCCGATCCCGGTGGGCCGGTCCGGGTCGATTATGCCCGCGACACTGGCGCGGCGACCGCCCTGTGGGCGCGCGGGCGCGGCAACATCTATGTCGCGGGCGGCCCGTCCAGCTTCACCGCTTACGGCACTCCGGCGAAGGTCCGCCACTACGCGCTCCGCATGAGCGAAATCACCCCCAGCTAAAGGACAAGTCTCATGAACATGCTGCGCATTGCCGGCAACTTCTCCGCCTCCGGCCTTCCCTCCTTCGGCACCATTGCCGAAGAATTGCTCGCCCGATCGGAACTGTTCGACTGGTATCAGGCCGACCCGGAATTCGGCGCGCACGTCACTGATGGCAAGGTCGACACGATCCTCGGTCAGAAGGGCGCTGCCTCGCTCGTCCAGGCGACGGCCGACAACCGGCCCGCCTATGCCGAGAATGCCCTCAACGGCTATCCCGCTGCTGTGTTCGATGGCGCGAACGACCGGCTGGTCTGCTCGGTGCAGCGCAACTTCACCCTCGCCCACGGCCTGGCCGTGATCGCCCGCAGCGGGGACACCACCTATCCCGATGTCATCCTGTCGGCCAACTCCTCCAGCTTGCCCGAATATATCAGCTTCGCCGCCGGCGGCCTCATCAACTTCGTGCAGGGGAACAAGGCGCTGACGCTGCCGGCCGCCGCGTCGGGCGATTGGAATGTGATCGTCACCTCCGCCAATGGCGCGGGCACGCTGCGTCTCTGGGTCAACGGCCGATATATCGAGGCCACCGGCGGCAATAACAGCACGATGACGTCTGCCGCCCTGATCGTCGGCGCCCTCAACAATGCCGGTTCCAGCATCATGACCGGGTCGGTGACCGACGTCATGCAGTTTGACGGCGATATCCTCGCGGGGGCCGCGCCGGTACTGGACCTGGTCCGCGATGTGGCGGACTTCACTTATGGATTGCGGTTCTAACACGGCATCCCAGATCGAGGAGCAGCGGCAGATGGCTGCCGGCCGGGCGCTGGTGAAGGTGATCCAGAGCCGCAAAGAAAGTGACCCCGACGCCGTGGGGGGGGGGTGCGTCGGGGCCGATCGAAGGTTGTCCCGCGCCTCGGGGGGAAGCGGAGACGCCCTGACGAAGAGGCCGAAAATCATAAGAAAAGGTTAAAAGCCTACCCTCTGTTCAAATAAGGCGGGAGGGATCGCCATATCGGCGACCCTGCCGCGCGCCGCGATGAAGGTGTGCGACAGGATCAGGCGGGTGATACCACGCGACCAAGGGCAAACAATAGACCGTCAGCCTTAAAAATGCCCCGCCTCTGTCGGGGGGTGAAGAGGCGGGGCAAGGGGGTCTTTCGCGTGGAACGGGTAGTTCCATCCCGCATTACGCAGATGGTGGGATCTGGTTCCCGCTCCATTGCATCAAGTCGCTCGAACAATAACGAGTTTGACGATAACTGCCGCCTCGCACGCCCAGAATGATTTCAGCGATGTATGATCGTCACTGCCGACTGAGTGCTATGCCGTTCCGGTAATCCATCAGCTGATCGACCTTGGCGGCAATAGCTTGCCAAGCTGCTACGCCACAGAGATCGCCGGCAGCGGTCAGGCTGCCGAGCCGGTCGGCGACATGCATCGGGGCCTTGGCCCCATGCTGCTCGATGGCCTTCTGGGCGCAGGCCCAGATTTCCCAATCGCTCAATCCCATACATGTCCCCCAGCATTATGACCGTATTCGCGATTCGGCGATGTCAATGCGGCCTCGATATACTCTAGAAATGACCAGCACACTGATATTTGAGTGGATGGGTTAGAGTCGGCATATCCTATTCGCTCAGCCAGGCGTTTTCAGCCTCGTCCAGCCCCTCGAAATATTCATGCGCGACGCCAGCCTCCTGCAACCGCACGCGCAATTCTTCCGGCGTGCCGCTGGTCCGCAGGCTGGGGGTCGATCTAACCAAGGCCGCCAGCGCGCCAATCCAGTCGTCGCGCGCCACCTGCCCGAGAAGCCATATGCAGAAGCTATCATCCGTTCTGTCTGATTCCATGTGCAAGACCCCCATCCGCTTGGATTTTGGTTTCCTGCCATCATTGCTGCCGCACGTCGATAGGCGAAGACATTGACAGTGTGCCAGCCCTGCGCAGATTGTCTGATAGCGCGCGCCGGTAGCGCTGTTCGCGATCGCGCCAATCGCTTCGCCCAAGTTGATGGGCGATAGCGCGCGTCTGCGCCTTTCCGCATTTGTAGAGGCGGCCTCTACAAATGCAGGCCAATGCCACAACAGGCGGCGGGCGGCATGGTCGCCGCCATGGCGCATATTGCAGATCCCGAACGGCTGACCGGCGAAGTCCTTCGTTATGGCACCATCGCGTCGGTCGATCATGGCAACGCCAGCTGCACCGTCGAAAGCGGCGATATCATCACAGGAGAACTGCCCTGGGTCGCCCAGCGCGCCGGTGGACTTCGCACATGGTCGCCGCCCACAGTCGGCGAACAATGCCTGCTGCTCGCTCCCGAAGGCGATATCGCCTGCGGCCTGGTGATCGTTGGCCTATATTCCGACGCCTGTCCTGCGCCCTCGTCGGACCCCAATGTCACGATGCTCGCATTCCCGGACGGCGCGATCCTCTCTTACGATCATGCCGCCCATGCGCTTGCCGCTGTCCTGCCCACGGGCGGCACGGTCGATATCACCGCTGCCGGCGGCACGACGATCAACGGTCCTCTGACAGTCAATGGTCCGATCACCGCGACGGAAGACGTCGTGGGTGCAGGCATCAGCCTCAAGGATCATAAGCACGGCCAGGTGCAAGCGGGCGCTGCCGAGAGCGGGAAGCCTATCGCATGACCGGTATGGCTCGCCAGTCCGGCGCGACGCTCGATGGCGTCGATCATATCATCCAGTCTGTCAGCGATATCCTTTCGACGCCGATCGGCACCGTCGTCGGCCTGCGCGAATATGGTTCCCTGGTCCCTGCACTGATCGACCAGCCTATGACGCGCCCGAATCTGCTGCGCATCTTCGCTGCCAGCGCCACTGCGCTCGCCCGCTGGGAAGACCGCATACGTGTTCGCCGGATCGGACTGGTGGCCGGCGACCGGCCCGGCGCCGGCATCATCGCGATCGAGGCGCAACGCACCGAAACCGGGGCGACCGCCAGTCTTGCCCGCCTTCTCGTTCCACTCAACCGTTAGCCATAGGAGCCGCTTGTGCCCACGTTCAAACACGGCATCACCGTTACCGAGGTCACCAGCGGCGCGCGGACGCTGACGGCCGTTTCCACCGCGATCATCGGCCTGGTCGCCACGGCGTCGGATGCCGACGCGACCGCCTTCCCGCTCGATACGCCGGTGCTGATCAGCGACGTAGAGGCTGCCATCGGCAAGGCTGGCGTCGCAGGCACCCTTGCGCGCAGCCTGCGCGCCATCGCTGACCAGACCCGGCCAATCATCGTTGCCATCCGCGTCGAGGAAGGCGAGGATGCCGCCGAAACCGCCAGCAACGTCATCGGCACCACGACGGTCGATGGCGCCCGCACCGGCATGCAGGCCTTGCTGGCCGCTGTGTCGCAACTGGGCGTCGTTCCACGCATCCTCGGCACGCCGGGCCTCGAAACGCAGGCGGTGACCACCGCGCTCGCCGTCGTCGCCAAGAAGCTGCGTGGCTTTGCCTATGCCCGCGCGATCGGCGCGAGCGTGGCCGCTGCCAAACTCTATCGCGCCAACTTCTCGCAGCGCGAACTGATGCTGCTGATGCCCGACTTCCTCGCCTGGGACACCGAAGAGGCCGAGAATGTCACCAGCTTCGCCGCCGCGCGCGCCATGGGCCTGCGCGCGCTGATCGATGAAAGCACCGGCCCGCAAAAGACCCTGTCCAACGTGGCGGTGCAGGGCGTCGTCGGCCTCAGCCAGCCCATCCATTGGGATATCGAGGATCAGGACACCGACGCGGGCCTGCTCAACGCCTCGGAAGTCACGGCATTGATCCGCAAGAGCGCGGGCTTCTACTTCTGGGGCAATCGCACCTGTTCGGACGATCCGCTCTTCGCCTTCGAAAGCAGCGTGCGCGTGGCCCAGCTGCTGGCCGACACGATCGCCCATGGCATGGACTGGGCGGTGGACAAGCCGCTGACGCCCAGCCTGGCCAAGGACATCATCGAAACCGTCAACGGCCTGTTCCGCAATCTCAAGGCCGCCGGCGTCATCCTGGGCGCGGAGGCCTGGTATGATGAAACGGTCAACGGCATCGACAGCCTCAAGGCAGGCAAGCTGCGCATCCGCTACAAATATACGGTTCCGCCCCCGTTGGAGGATCTGGGTTTCTACCAGGAAATCACCGACGAATATTTCGCCGACTTTGCGTCCCAACTGACCGACGCCGGCTGATCCGGCGCGCCTCTTTTTCCCGTCACAATAGGAGCCTGCAATGGGTCTGCCCCGCGTCCTCAAAGATATGATGCTGTTTAACGAGGGCTTCGCCTATCTGGGCGAATGCGCTTCGGTCACCCTGCCAACCCTCACCCGCAAGATGGAGGATTGGCGCGGCGCTGGCATGAGCGCCCCGGTGAAGATCGACATGGGCATGGAGGCGCTGGAACTGGAAGCGGCCTTTGGCGGTCCCATGCGCGACATCCTGCGCCAGTGGGGCGTCACCACTGTTGCGGGCGTCTATCTGCGCTTTGCCGGTTCCTATCAGCAGGACGATACCGGCAATGTCGATAGCGTCGAAGTCATCGTGCGCGGCCGTCATGAAGAGATCGAGATGGGCGAGCAGAAGCCCGGCGAAGTAGGCGAATTCAAGGTCAAGTCGGCTTTGGCCTACTACAAGCTGGTCTGGAACGGCCGCACGGAAATCGAGATCGACCCGCTGAATGGCATCGAAATCGTGGACGGCATCGATCGCTCGGCCGAGCGCCGCGCCGCCATCGGCATCTTCTGATCCATCCTGCCCGGCTTCACGGTCGGGCGGGCCTTCCTCTCCGCTAGACAGGCAGATTTTACATGACCGACCAGTCCACTGGCTCCCAGATGTCCACCGTCATCCTCGACGCGCCGATCGTCAGCGGCGACATCACGATCAGCGAAGTGAAGGTGCGAAAGCCCCAGGCGGGCGAACTGCGCGGCCTCAGCCTCTCCGCTCTCCTCAACCTCGACTATGCCGCGCTGGAAAACCTCCTGCCGCGTATCACCATCCCGACCCTCACCAAGGCGCAGATCATCGTCATGGACCCGTCCGACTTCACCCAGCTGGGCAGCGAAGTGATGGATTTTTTGCTGCCGAAGGGCGCCAAGGCGGCGCTCTCCCCGAACGGGTAGACGACGCGATGGCCGACATCGCGGTCATCTTCCATTGGGGGCCGCCGGTGATGGACCCCATGGACCTTTCCGAACTGATGCAATGGCGCGGCCGCGCCGCCAAGCGGGCGGGCGCCGACAAATAGGGGCGCCCAATGGACCGCAATCTCCGCATCCGCATGCTGCTCGAAGGGGCCGACCGGCTGACCCGCCCCTTGCGCGAAGCCGCCGGCGGTTCATCCCGCCTGTCTCAGGCGCTACGCGTCACCCGCGACAGGATGAAGGAGATTGAGCGGGCGCAGGCCGATATCGGCGAATTCCGCGAACTGAAAACCGGCCTGGCTGAAACCTCCCGGCGCATGCAGGAAGCCCAGTCACGAACCACCCAGCTGGGCCGTGCCATAGCCCAGACCGAAAACCCTACCAAGAAGATGCGCCGCGAATTCGAACAGGCGCGGCGCGAAGCCGCACGCCTGTCTGACGAACATGGCCAGCAATCGAGCCGCCTGCAGGCGCTCCGATCCCGCATGGCCGCCGCCGGCGTCTCGACCCGCGACCTGGCCTCGCATGAACGCCGCCTGCGCACCGAGGCGGCCTCGACCAACGACACGCTACGCGAGCAGGAACGCCGGCTCCAGCAGCTTGCCGACCGGTCGCGCCGCGTGGCGGCCGCGCGCAACCAGTTCTCGCAGATCCAGGGCACCGCAACTGGACTTGCCGCCGGCGGCGCGGCGGCAATGGGCACCGGCATGGTCATCGCTCGCCCGCTGGAAGAGGCGGTATCTGGCGCGCTTGAATATGAAGCGACGATGACGGATATCAACCAGAAGGTGAACCAGACCCGCGAGGCTGGTCGCCGTATGGGCCGGGATTTGCAAGTCGCGGCGCTGGCCGTCAATCAAATGCCGGCGGATCTGCAAAAGGGCGTCGATACCCTCACCGGCTTTGGCCTGGGCGCGCGCCAGGCAACCGACATGATGACGCCGATCGGCCGCGCGGCGACGGCTTACAAGGCGGAGATCGATGATCTTGGCCGTGCGACCTTTGCCGCCCATGACAATCTCAAAGTGCCGATCGAGCAGACCGGCAAGGCGCTCGACGTCATGGCGCAGGCAGGCAAGAGCGGCGCGTTCGAGGTCAAGGACATGGCCCAATATTTCCCCGAACTCACCGCCTCCATGCAGAGCCTTGGGTCGAAGGGCGTGCCTGCCGTCGCGGACCTGGCCGCCGCCCTGCAGATCACACGCAAGGGCGCGGGCGATTCGGCGGGCGCGGCGAATAATCTCCAGAATCTGATTTCCAAGATCAATGCCGGCGACACGATCAAGAATTTCGCCAAGTTCGGCATCGACATCCCGGCCGCCATGAAGAAGGCGGCCAAGGACGGGCGCAGTCCGATCGAGGAGATCGTGCGCCTGACCCAGCAGGCGACCGGCGGCGACCAGGCCAAACTGTCGTCGCTGTTTGGCGACATGCAGGTGCAACAGGCGCTTCGCCCGCTTATGTCCGCGTTCAAGGAATATCAGGCGATCCGCGCCGACGCCCTGGGCGCGAACGGCACCGTCAATATCGATTTTGCCGAGCGGATGCAGGACGGCGCGGAAAAGGTGAAGCGGCTGCAGATCCAGTCCAAGCTGCTCAAGGATACGGTCGGGGAGCAGTTGATGCCGACCGTGGCCGCCGCGTCGGAATATCTTTCTGGGTGGGCATCCCGCATTTCGGATCTGGCCCGGCGCCATCCCAATCTGACCAGGGGCATCGCCGTCGCCGCCGGCGTGATGGCTGCCCTGTTCGTCATATTGGGTGGGGGCGCAATCATCATTGCCGGTCTGGTCGCGCCCTTCGCCGCCCTGGCGGGTGCCGCCACCCTGCTCGGCATCGGCATGCTGCCGCTCATCGGTATCGTCGCTGGCGTCATGCTGGGCATCGGCCTGCTGGTGGGCGCGGGATATCTGCTTTACGCCAAGTGGGACGCGATCGCCGGATGGTTTGGCGGCATCTGGACGGAAATCACCGGCTATTTTTCCGGCGGCATCGCGGGGATATCTGCCTTCCTGATCAACTTCTCTCCCATGGGCCTGCTCTATGGCGGCATTGCCGCGCTTCTGAATTGGCTCGGCATAGACGTCCCTTCCCGCCTGTCGCAGGCAGGGAGCGAAATGATCCGTGGCCTCATCAACGGCATCACCTCCATGCTCGGCGCGCTCAAATCGACCATCGTCGATGCCGCCGGGTCGGCCGCCCGCTGGTTCAAGGAAAAGCTGGGCATTCATAGCCCCTCCCGTGTCTTCGCCCAGTTTGGCGGCTATATGATGCAGGGACTGGACGGCGGCATCCAGTCTGAACAGCGCGCGCCGATCGACCGCGTGAAGGCGCTGGCGGCCGACATAAGCCGCGCCATGGCGGTGGGTGCGGCAACGCCGGCGATTGCGGCTGCCTCGACGGGGGCAGACAGGCCGCCGACGATGGCGCGCGGCGCGCCCGCCGGTAACGCACCGCCTGCCACCTTCAATCTCCACTTCCATGGCGTCAGCGGCAGCCCGCAGGACATCGCCCAGGCCGTGAAGGACGCGATGGAGCAGCTAGAGCGCGAACGGCGCGGGCGCGGCTTTGGCGACGAAGGAGACGCATGATGTTGATGGCGCTGGGCATGTTCATTTTCGAGATCCCGACGCTCGCCCATGACGAAATGCAGCGCAAGGCGCAGTGGGTCCATGCGCGTTCGGGCCGGGTCGGCGCGCGCGATGCCACCCAGTTCGTCGGACCAGGCGCGGAAACGGTCAACCTGTCAGGCGCGGTCTATAGCGAGATCAGCGATGGCAGCGTGTCAATCGACCAGCTGCGCGCGATGGCCGACGACGGCGATGCCTATCCGCTGCTCGATGGCACCGGCCTGGTGTTCGGTAATTTCGTGATCGAGGCGATCGACGAACGCCATGCGGCCATCATGGCGGATGGCCGTGCGCGGCGCATCGACTTCGCGATTGACCTGTTGCGCGTGGATGACCCCGCCTTGGCCGATGGAACGACGGTCGCATGAGCGATGCGATCAATAATGTCGCCGACTGGCGCGTGACGCTCGACGGCAAGGATTTGACCGATCGCATGCGGCCCCGGTTGATCGGCCTGTCGCTATCGGAAAAGCGCGGCGACGAGGCCGACCAGTTGGATATCACTCTGGAGGATGGCGACGGCCTGCTGGCGATCCCAAAGGAAGGGGCGATCCTGCGCCTGGCGCTGGGCTGGAAGCGCGGCCGCGACGTGGCGATCGGCCTCGTGGACAAGGGCAGCTTCAAGGTGGATGACGTGTCGCACGCCGGCCCGCCTGATCAGATCAAGATCCGCGCGCGCGCCGTGGACTTCACCAGCCAGATCCGCAACCGCCGCGAACAAAGCTGGAAAGCCACCACCCTGGGCGCGGTCCTCTCCGATGTCGCGGGCCGCAATGGCCTTACCGCGAAGGTCGCGCCTGCCCTCGCCGCCATTGCCCTTCCCACAATCAGCCAGAGCCGCGAAAGCGATATCGCCTTCCTGCGCCGCCTGGGGCGGGAAAATGGCGCGGTGGCGACCATTAAGGACAAAGTCCTGATCTTCGCGCCGATCGGCGCGGGAGAGACCGCCAGTGGGAAGGCGTTGCCGACAATCACGCTGCGCCGTCGCGATGGCGACGGCCATAGCTGGCAGCGCCAGGCCCGTGACGGGCAGGATGGCGTGACGGCAAGCTGGCATGATCGGAAGGGCGCCAAGCGCCAGACCGTGACCGTGGGCAAGGAGGAAGGCGCGAAACGCCTGCGCAAAACCTATGCGGATGAAGCATCGGCGAAGCGCGCGGCCGTGGCAGAACGGGACCGGCTCAAACGCGCGCCCGCCACCCTGGACATGAAACTGGCGCTCGGCCGCGCGGACATCTATCCCGAATTGCGGGCGACCGTGACCGGGATCAAGGCCGGGATCGACGGCGCCTGGCTGGTGAGCGAGGTGACGCACAGCCTGGATAAGAGCGGCGGATTTTCGACGGCGCTCAAAATGGAAACGCCCGCCTAATACGCAAATATTTGCGCATCACGCTTGACTAGGGCAGCTTTGTGCGTAAATATATATGCATGGAACGGGACAGCAAAAAGATCGTAAAGCGCCTGATCGCAGATGGCTTCCAACTGGTGAGCATCGCCGGATCGCATCACAAATTTCGCAAGGGCGCTATCACCGTCATCGTCCCGCACCCGAAAAAAGACCTGCCCACCGGCACCGCCCGTAGCATCGCGAAAATGGCCGGTTGGCAGGACTAAAGGCCAAGGAGGGCCAGATAAAATGCACTATTTCTATGCCATCGTGCATAAGGATGACGACAGCGCCTATGGCGTCGAATTTCCCGATGTGCCCGGCTGCTTTTCGGCGGCGGACAGCAGGGAAGATATCGTGCCCAACGCGATCGAGGCCTTGTCGCTCTTCTTCGAAGATATGCCCATGCCGCCGGACAGCCTGGACAGCATCCAACATGCAGCCATGCCCGACGCACCCGATGGCGCGTTCATCATCATGGTCCCCTATATCCGCAACACCGGAAAGCTGGCCAAGGTGAACCTGTCCATGGATCGCGGGATGCTGGACGCGATCGACAGCGCCGCGGCCATGCGCAAACTGACCCGCAGCGCCTTTCTGGCCCAGGCCGCCCGTAATGAGATTGAGGGGCGGCATTGAACACGGGCGGCACGGTCTAGAGCAGGAAGCCACCCAGCAGCAGGAAGGCGAACAGCCAAAGCGGTATCCAAACCCACAGGCTATTCGTCCGCCAGTGCCATAGGCGGTTAAGCATCACGCCACATCGTCCGCGCTGGACCGCCCCAACTGCAACGTCGCGCCGATCTGCGCGATCATGGCTTGCCGTCGTTGCGGCTCGGCATTTCGGTATGTGTCGCGCAACGCGCGCTCCGGCTCGGTCATGGTCCGCCGACCCGTCAATATATACAGCGTGTCCAGACCGGCGACCGTCATGATATGCAGGCGATTGCCCTTAGTCGCGCCGCCCATATCATCCTCGATCGCCATGATGATGCGTTTCGAAAAGCTGGGCACGTCGGCGAACGATCGCGCATTGTCCGCCTCCCACCGCAGACGCTCTTGCTTAAACCGCTGGCCGACTGTCTTTGTCTCAATACCCTCCCATGGGCTTTCTTCGAGGATTGTGTGCGAGGGGGTGGTTTCCGGCGGTGGGTAGGAGCCGTATTTGCGGATCGAGGGTAGGACGTCCTTGAACAGCCAATGGGCGAACCGTTCGGCCTCAGCCTTGTTGCTGCCAATGACCAATCCGTAGATGCCTGCCTCGTTCACCACGAGGGTTTTCCGCTGCCGGCCGATTGCGTCAGGAATCCATACGTAATCTTTTTGCCAGTTGAACAGGCGCGCGGCTGCCATTCGCGGGCCAGAAATACCTATGGTCGAACAGACATCATTCAGCACCCACCACGGCTCCCCCTCCCGCATCACCATGCGAACGTCGGCCTGGTCGAAATGGAGGGGGATGAGAGCGGTCACGTGTTGCCTGAATGATCTTCAATCTGTTTGGGTCGATCGTCCGTCAGCAACGGCGGATGATGCTTCGCCCGTTCCAAGCTCTCCTCATCCGCCTTCGCCTGGTGAACGCTGTGGCTGATCGCTTTCATCGTCGCGATGGCACCCGGCGCGTCGTTTAACATCCCTACAGCTGGCGGCATGACACTGAACAATGCAATTGCCCCGTGCAATAGCCAGATCGGGCGCAAGCTCGATCGCTGATGGTCCAGTTCGGCTTCGACCGCATCGATTTTCTTATGCAGGGCTGCCTTCACCTCGTCCGAAAGGTTGGATGCATTGACTTTTGCGCGAAGCTCTTCGAGGTTTTCTCGTATCGTTTTCTTTGTTTGATAAGAAAGTCGGACACTGTCAGCGCGCAATTCCGCGCGACGCTCGGCCTTTATTCTGGTGAGCACCCTAGCGAGCGACGCCATGAAATTTTGCCTGTTTATCGCGGAGCCGATGGACTGACTCAGGCCATGAAGGCCGCTGATGCCCAGACTGTCTGCTAGGGTCGAAATCTCGTGAATATATTGATCGCGCCATTCGTCCTCACCATAGGGCTGGCCGATCAACGCATCACCAATCGCCTTGGCAGCAATGATCGAATCAAGTTTTTGTCTGCCTCTTGTGGCGACAAAGAGGAAAGCTTCTTGGTTATTCTCAGGAGCATCAGCCCAAACATCGTCATCAATCAGGGTTTCTGTAATCATCGGGCACCTGTTCAATTTTCTGAAACAGCATAGCCGAACGGGCGGGACTCTTGTCCACAAGGAATTTTCCTCTCCACCCTTTTCCGCTTTCCTATTTCGTTCCGGATCGCCAGAACGAGAACGAATCAGGAACATGCAAGGGCGTAAGGTTGAGCGGGCGAGCGATCAGATTGACGCCAGGATGCGAATTTGCCTGCCCGGAATGCCCGATCAAATGTGCGACGGCTGTTCAGGCTCGTGATGATCTATGGCGGGAGATCGAGACGCTGTTGCGGATGCAGAGCCATGATGCATGCCCAGATCGAGCAAGACAGGTCCGATCGCTGCAAAGCCAGATGGAAGCCGCTGAGCGAGAATTCGCGCGGCTTCGGCCCGCGTCGCTTCCGCCGGTATCAGCGAAAGCAAACTTTCGAACATATCAGCCAGCGCGTTTTCACTAGGCAGAGCGACAGGCAGGGTGATGAAGTGCTGTTGGGGTCGAGCGGCCTCGATAGCGCGAACATCTGGTTCGGCTTCCGCTTCGCTTAGCCCTGCGAGCAGCATGACGTCTCCCGCATCGATCCCATGCTGGCCGAGAACATCCGCAATGGCACGCGCCAAATCGAGCGGCAATGTTGGCTTCTTGTACCGTTTCTCATCTTCGAAATAAGCATATCGGGAATAGCCAATGTCTAGCTCTTCCGCCATTTTTCGAATGGTAAGGGTCGGCCTAGCCCGCAGGCGAAGCGCTTTCAATTTGGGTCCGACAGGAGGCATGTCGGATTGTGTGTGAAATTTTTGCACTAGTCAGAGCAAATTATGGCTTGCGGCTTGTGTAAATATTTTGCACAAGCTGCCCATGGAACAGAACATCTCAGTTTTCGAACTGTTTGGCGGCATCCGACCGATGGCAAGGCACATCGGCGAACCACCATCAAACGTTGCGGCATGGAAACGGGTCGGTCGCATTCCGGCGGAAAAGCAACCGCATGTTTTGGAAGTCGGTTTGGCGCTGAACCTTCCGATCACCGCTGAGCATGTCGTCTTCCCCCTCGGTCGGCCCGATGCCGTCGATGACTTGTCTCTATCCCTCTGTTCGCCGCCCGTCGCCTGCCATCGCAGCGGCAAAGCGCAACGAAAGGACGCCGCCTGATGCCTGTCATCCTCATCAAGCCGCGCAATTGCGGCAAGACGTTCACACACCAGCAGACGGTTGAAATCGGCCTGCTCAACAGCCTGTTCGATCGACAGGCACCGATGACAGTCACCGAACTGGAGATGCAAATCCGCTGCACCCGGCACGACCTGTGGCAGGCGATCCGCAACCAGCATCATCTGGGCAATATCCGCAAGGATCAGCCGATCCGCCTTACGGCGTCAGCCCACATCGCCATTGCTGCGGGCCGCCTCGCTGGTGCCATGGCGGTGGCGGTATGATCCCCGAAGATCGTATCTGCCAGCCCTATCGCTGGTATCATCACGCCATCTTCTCCGGCTGCGCTTTCGCCATGATCTTTGTAATGTGCATGATCGGGAGGGCAGGGGCATGAAGGGCAACGCGCGCATCATGCTTACTCAGGCGCAACTGGGCGCGACGGTTGACGCATTGACCTTCGTGCTGGCTGGCGAAATCGACGGCAATTCTTTCGGTTACCGGCGCGACACCTATGAAAGGGCGGTAACTTATCTGTCGTCGCTCAAATCGCGGGTCGTGACCGTCTCGCCTGATGCCATTCCGGTTCCGGTTTCGCGCGATGATGCCATGGCTTTCCTAGAAAACGCGACGCGCAATTGGGAAGGCCGGCTCCGACTTGCCGAAGACGATATCGCCGACGTCGCCCGCGCGCTCGAAACATTTCTTAAACGGCGGGCCGCCGCATGACGAAGACCCGCGCACCCTTGTCCTTCGCGCTTGCCGTGCATGAGATCACGACGGTCATCGGCATCCCTGCCGCCCGCCGTGTGACCGGACGCGCCAAACGGACGCTGCAGTTGTGGCGGGAAGGCGGCCAGGATGCAACGCCGACGCTGGCCCACGCCTTTGCCCTCGATCGCGCTTTCGTGGAGGCTGGCGGCGAAGGCTTGCCGCCGATCCTGGCCAGTTATCTGCGCCAGATGGAAGCTGTCATGGCAAACCCGGCGGCCTGTCGCATCGCCCTCATCGGCGACATTTCGAATGTGGCCCGCGAATCGGCCGACGCCCTTGCTGCCAGCATGGCCCTTACCCAGCCTGGCGCTTCGCCCACGGCCATCCATCACGCAATCGCCGAAGCCGAACAGGGTGACGCCGCCATTGGCCGCCTGATCGCACGGCTCAAGTCATTCCTGCCCGGCAATGGGGTCGGCCAGGTGAAGACGGGGGAATGATTATGCATGCTGGCCGGGGGCCAAAGATCAATAAGGGCGGGGGCGCACCGCGTATGCCTTCTGTGCAATGCCCTGCCTGCGGCGAGCGCGCTTTCGCGCGCTCGACCACGGGCAAGGCCACGCCGCTCTATCGCGAGATCTACTATCACTGCAGGGACGCTGTTCACTGCGGGTCGATATTCGTCGTCGCGATGGAGACGCTGCGCGCCACAGTCGCGAGCCGCGTGCCCGCGCCCATGATCGCGCTGCCCATGACCAGTTGGCGTCACGCGGACAACGATCGCGCCGCCAATGATGATGGGCCACCCACCGAACCCGTTGCCGACGCCATGACCAGCTAAGGCCCGGCGGCTCGGCCGCCCTGTCCTAATCCTTACCCCATCCACCCGGCGCACCCCTGCCGCCGGGAACGCCATCTCTTTGCCTGCGAAAGCTCCCGATCTCACCATGACCATGCGCGATGGAACACGCCGCGAATTGCTCGCCCGCCTCAAGGCGGATTTCCAATGGAAGAAGGAAACCGGCACCTATCTGCAGGGCGGCAAGTGCCAGGAATGCGACGGCCGAGAGGTCTATGCGCGCAGCGACAATCCGTGGGTCGTCAAGTGCGGCCGCATGAACAAATGCGGGTGGGAAGCATCTGTCCGCGATCTCTATCCTGATATTTTCGATACCTGGTCGAAGCGGTTTAAGGCGACGACAGAGAGGCCCAACGCTGCGGCTGACGCCTACCTGACCGATGCCCGAAAATTGAACCTGATGGGCATGCGAGATGCCTACAGCCAGGAATATTTCAAACATCCGGAACGCAATTTTGGTTCGGCCACCGTGCGCTTCCCCTTACCAGGCGGTGGATGGTGGGAAAGGCTGATCGACCAGCCTGGCCGCTTCGACCGCAAAGCCCGCTTCGCCCCCGGCAAATCCTATAAGGGCCAAGCCTGGCAACGCCCTGACGTCACGATGGCGGACATGGCAGCGGCCGACAGCATCTGGTTTGCAGAGGGCATATTCAATGCCTGGGCGCTGGAACAGGCGGGTCAGCGCGCCGTGTCGACCATGTCGACCAACAACTATCCCGATGAGTTTCTGAAACAGCTGGCGGCCGCCTGCGCCGCTACCGATACGCCATTCAAGCGGCCCAAGCTCATCTTTGCCTTTGATGCCGGTCCTGCTGGCACAAAGTTCACTCGTGACTATGTCGCCAAGGCCCGACAGCAGGGGTGGGAAGTCGGCGCGGCACAGCCCATGGGCGAAGATGAAACCGGCAACGATCTCGACTGGAATGATCTGCTTGGCTTTGATCGGCTGACCGAGACGCACCGAGCCGACTATCTCTGGCATGGCGAGGTACTTCTCGCCCCCACCGCCCAGGAAAAGGCCTTCCTGCTCTGGGATCGGCACCGGTGGAATAGCTTCCACTTCACCTTCAACAGCCGCACCTATTGGTGCTCGATCGACGCCGGCACCGTGCAGGAGAAGATCGAGGAATATCGCCAGGCCAAGACGCGCAAGCTGGAGGACATCGACCGCGACGAAGAGCAGGCGATCCGCTTGGCCGCCTCACGCGAAGCCCTGACGATCGAGGAAATCGCCAACTGCGCCTTCCGCGTCCTGTATCGCCAGCGGGACGACGCGACCGACGAAACGAAATTCTTCCTCAACATCACCTTTCCCGGCAAGCGCGCGCCGATCAAGGGTGACTTTACCGCCGCCCAGCTGCGCAAAGCCTCCAATTTTGAGGATCGCCTGTTCGCCTTTGGCGGCGTCTGGACCGGCAGTGCCTTCCAGCTGACCCGCATATTGCAGCATCAGACCCCTGATCTGCCCGACGTGCGACCGCTCGGTTTCACCGGCTATTGCCGCGACGCCAAGGCCTATGTGTTCGGCGATATCGCGGTTGCCGGCGGCCGCGTCTACAAGCCAAACGATAATGAATTTTTCCAGATCGGTAAGCAGGCGCTGAAACTCGGCACCTCCGAACGGCTCCTGGATATCGATTATGACGCGGATCATTTGGACACCAGTTGGCTGGATGACCTGTGGGCCGCCTATGGGGCCAAGGGCGTCGTCTGCCTGACCTTCTACTTCGCCTCGCTCTTTGCCGAGCAGATCCGCGGCGAAATGAAAAGCTTCCCCTTCCTCGAAATGCACGGCCTGCCCGGCACCGGCAAAACGACCCTGATCGAGTTCCTCTGGAAGCTGCTCGGCCGCGAAAATTACGAGGGCTTCGATCCGGCCAAGGCGACGCCAGCGGCTATGGCACGCAACCTGGGCAAGGTGGGCAATCTTCCCGTCGTCTTGATCGAAGGCGATCGGCGGGAGGAAGCTAGCCACGCCCGCAAGTTCGAATGGGAGGAATTGAAGACCGCTTATAACGGCCGCACCGTCCGCTCACGCGGCGTCAAAAATGGCGGCATGGAGACGTTCGAACCGCCCTTTCGGGGCGCGATCGTCATCGAGCAGAATGAGCCGGTCAATGCGAGCCGGGCGGTGCTGGAGCGCATCATGTCGCTCGGCTTCGACATGTCGAATTTTACCCAGGCGTCAAAGGCGTCGGCCGAACGGCTCGAACAATGGCCAGTGGAGAAAATCTCTGGCTTCATTGTCCATGCCGCCAAGCGCGAGAGCGACATCATGGCGCGGTTCCGCCAGGCCTTCACGCAATATGAAGAAGAATTGCTGGCCATGCCGGCAATCCGCACCAACCGCCTGGCCAAGACACACGGTCAGCTGCTCGCTTTCCTTGACGCGATCCGCGCCGTGGTGCCGCTCAGTGACGACCAGCAGGCCCAGGCCGCCAAGTTCATCGTCCAGATGGCCGCCGATCGGCAACTGGCGGTCAACAGTGAAGACCCGATCGTAACGCTGTTCTGGACCCGCTTCGATTATCTGGAAGAAGGTATAATGCCCGACGCCACGAGCGGCCAGATCAACCATAGCCGCAACTGGAAAGACGGCATGATCGCCGTCCGCCTCAACGAAATGGAGGCGCGATGCGCGGAAAAGCGCCTCGAACTGCCCAGCCATTCCGAACTGATCCGCGCCCTCAAAACGTCGAAGCAGCGCCGCTTTGTCGAGCAGAGCGCGATCGTCAATTCCCGCAACGACGGCACCGGCTCTGTCCGCTGCTGGGTCTTTCACGATCCCTCCCGCGCCGTCTCCAAACACTCTTGACCACGAAAGGACGAACCATGCGTAGCGTTCCCTCTCTCCTGTCCATGCTGGGCGACCAAGAGCCGCCCCGGCGTGTCATGACGCCTTGGCAATATGTTCGCTTGCGAAGGCGCGCCGCCGGCCTCTCCATTGCCCAGGTGGCAGCGCCGTTCTGGGTTCGCCCCGAACATCAGCACGATGTAGAGCAGTATTTCCGTAACCTCGAAGCGGAGAATCTGCGCCACCAGCGGATCTACATCACCGAGGGCAAGCCCTACTTTTTCTCGATCGATGTCTATCACCAGTTGGCCAACCTGCCGGCACACCAGCATCCCCGGCTTTGCACCGGTTGCGGGTGGGACGAACACAGCGTCCAATATGACCATAACGGCAACGACGCCAATTGGTCGGCCGACGATCCCCAACTCTGCACCCGCTGCGAACAGGCCCGCGCCTGGGAAGACAGCCGGGCTGCTAAGGCGACCCGCCATGCGGCATGATCCATCCGCCCGCATCCATGCGCTGCGTTGCCGGTGCAACCGCTGCGCGCCGCGCAGTCGGCGTCGCGATCAGCTGGTCGAACTCGCGCTCAGCGCCTCGATCACTGTCGCCTTCGCCGGCGCACTGAACGCCGCCGGCATCGCCCTCATCATCACCATTGCCAACCAGGCGCCGACGATCGTCGGTCTGCCCAACTGAAAGCACGACACATGGCAAACGAAAATGCAGCCGCCGAAGACCTCCGCCTCGGCATCGAGCGCGTGGAGCGCCTGGAGGAAGAAAAGCAGGGGATCGCGGACGACATTAAGGACGTCTATGCCGAATATAAGGCCAAGGGCTTCGACACAAAACAAATGAAAGAGATCGTCCGCCTGCGGAAATTGCAGCCCCACGAGCGGCAGGAAATGCAGTCGATCCTCGAAACCTATCTGTCCGCCCTGGGCATGGACTGATGCGCAAAACCTGCCTCCGCACCCTTTTCATCATCGCCGTCCTGGCCGCCACGCCCTTCGTGGTGGCCTGGTCGCTCGCCAACGCCAAAGGAGATCGCCGGTGAAGCCTGCCAGCATCCCTCTCATTGACCACACCGCCCTAGCATTTTTGGCCGAAACGCCGGCGGGCCTGTCCGCCACCCACCATGTCGCCAAGGCTTGCGGCTTCGGTCTGACCTCCATGGCCCGCACCATGCTCCGCCGCCTCGCGCGGTGGGGCATGGTCGAAGGGGTCACGCCGATCGGCGGCGGCAACATCTATTGGTGGCGCATCACCGATGCTGGCCGGAAGGCGGTGCAGCCGTGAGGCGCGTCCCACAATTGTCGCTATTTACCACTGGCTTCGACAACCTCGCGATCGACGATCGCACGATCGCGGCAATCACCGCAGGCGCACCCGTCGCTTTCAGCCTCTCGGGCGGCAAAGACAGTGTCTCGATAAGCCACGCTGCCAACAGGCTGCTCGACCAATTAGGCCATCCTCACGATCGCCGCGTCGCAATTCATGCAGATCTCGGCCGCATTGAGTGGCCTTCGACACCGGCGACGGTTGAAGCAACTGCGGACGCGCTTGGGATACCGCTTCTGGTTCGCAACAAAAGTTATGACATGCTGTCAAAGTGGGAACGCCGCTTCGAACTTGGCCGACAACGATATGTCAATTTGGAAACCTACCATCTCACAGGCCCATGGTCATCGGCGAACAACCGATTTTGTACCTCAGAGATGAAGACCCAAGTGATGTTGCCAGCGCTATTGCGCCATTGGAGGCAGACCGAAATTGTTTCCGTCGTTGGTATCCGGCGCGAGGAAAGCGCGAAACGCCGCTTAGCTCCTATCTCGAAACGCGAAGGGCCAAGCTACACCAGGAAAGGGGGCGGGTGCATCACAACCTGGCACCCTGGCGTCAACATCACCGAGGGCGAAGTTTACGCCTATATCAGCGCTCACGGACTGCCGCTGCATGAAAGCTATCGAGTCCACGGCTCTACCAGGATGGGCTGTGCATTCTGCGTTCTAGCCAGCGAGCAGGATATTACGGCGGCAGCAAGGGCACCTGGCAACAGAGGCGTGCTTTTCCACCTAGTCGAGCGGGAGGCATCTTCTACATTCAGCTTCCAGCCTCAGCGGTGGCTGGGCGATGTCGCGCCTGATCTACTGCCGGCATCGTTGGCGGCTGATCTGTGGCGAGGCAAGGTGCTGGGGGCGGATCGACAGCGGCTTGAAGCTGCTATGCCGCAAAATCTCCGTTACGTGAAAGGGTGGCCCCAGCGTATCCCGTCGATAGACGAAGCCCAACAGATTGCTCAGGTTCGACGCTCCATCCTGGCGGTGCACAATCTCAACACGCCCTACGATACCGCCCATCTTGTTCGCGACCGCATTGCAGAACTCTACCACTCGCAACGGTTACAGGAGGCAGCATAGTAATGACTAACGATCGTCTCCTCAAAATCGCTGACGTCATGCAGCGCACGTCACTATCTCGATCACATATCTATACGCTGGTATCGCGCGGACAATTTCCCGCACCTCGCAAGCTGGGTCCGAAGTGTTCTCGTTGGGTAGAGAGCCAGGTGGACGCTTGGCTGCAGGATGCTGCCTAAAAGCTATCGACCGGGCCGCCCCGGCCCGGTCGCTGCCCATCTGATCGGCTCGCCGATGTGCATTTCCGGCGGCCACATATCGGCGATCAAAATATCCGCCCAGTCCTGCGCCAGTTCGCGTCGTCGCTCCATATAGGCCGCGCGATTATAGGCCTTCTCAACCCGGTTGGCGGGGACATGGGCCAGCATCAAATCAATGATCGCTCTATCCGGCGACACACCAGTGTTGCCGGCGGCGCGCCATTGACGCTCGACCCTTTCATTCATGATGGTCGAAAAGGCCGATCGGAACCCATGGGGGACGTGACGCTGATGATATCCGGCCCGGATCAGCAGCGCGCGCAACGTGTTTTCAGACATGGGCCGGTGCAAATGGCGATCGGTCGGAAAGACCAACGCGATTTCACCAGTCAGCGGCAGCATCGCCTGCAGGATAGCAACGGCTTGCGGGGCGAGCGGGACCAGGTGATCGCCCTCGATCTCAGTCTTCCGGTCGATGTCACCTTTCATCCTGGCCGCCGGTATGCGCCAAAGCGGTGCCGCGCCATCCAGCCCTTCGAACTCCGCCCAGCGCGCACCATGCAATTCGTTCGGTCGCACGGCCGTCAATGCCAGCAGCCGCAAGGCAAGTTTCGTCTGCGCGCGGCACCGTTCGCCCTCACAATCAATGATCACCTGGCGCAATTCGGTAAGCGTCGTGATCGCAGGTTGGGGCTTCGCCTTGGGTTTCTGCGGCAATGCTACTGCCAGACCAACTGCAGGATCACGCACGGCGCGGGCCGTAGCGATGGCGAACACAAAAATGCCGCTGATCCGCTGCCGCGTCCGGTGCGCAGTTTCGACAGCGCCGCGATCGGCGATCGACCGGAGCAGTTCGAAAACCCGTGGCGTCTCGATGTCGGCAATCGGCAGCGAACCTAGCACGGGAAAGACCTCTCCCTGCAGATTGTCCATGACGTCCTGAGCGTGAACCTTAGACCAGCGTGATTTCTGCAGCCGATGCCATTCCCGCCCGATTTCTTCGAAGGTCGGCCGCGTGTCCGCAATTGGCGCGGCCCGCTGGAATAGATCGACCGGCTTCGGCTCTATTCCCTTGGCCAACAGCGTCTTGGCCACGTCGCGCGCCTCCCGCGCGTCCTTCAACGATATGGCGGGGTAGGTGCCGATCGTCAGCGTCTTCTGGACAGGCTTGCCCGCGTCGTTCTTGCCAAACTGGTAATTCATGCGCCAGGTGCGACCGCCCACGGTCGACACATGCAGGTAAAGCTGGCCCCCATCCGTCAGCTTATAAGCCTTGCCGGTCGCCTTCGCGGTGCGGACCTTGGTGTCCGTCAGCGCCGCCATACCATATCCTCCGAATCACATACCATAGGTCAAACCATATGGCAGACCGGCTGCATGAGAACAAATGAGGACAATTGCGGACAAATTGGAGCCGACAAAGCACGCAAATCTGCGGCGTTTGGCTTCATGCGGTCCGATGCTGTCGAAAAATTGGCGGAGACGGAGGGATTCGAACCCTCGGTGGCCCCTTAAGGCCACGACGGTTTAGCAAACCGCTGGTTTCAGCCACTCACCCACGTCTCCGCACGAAATTTGCCCACCCAGACAGGAGAGCAATGGCTGGCAGGGGCTATAGCGAGGGCTTTGCAGCATGGCAACGGGCTGATTGCGGAATTTTCGCAGCCTTTCGTCTTTCGTTCCGGCGCGGAATCGACTCGGGTCGCCGTTCGTTCATTGTCGTTTCAGCTTGCTGGTCGCAATGCCCTATGATGACTAGGAAGCGGGCTTTTCGGGGAGTAACGGGCATGATCGGCATCAAAGGGCAGAGGGGCGGCCGCATCGCGCGCGCCACGGCGCTGGTCGCGGCGCTGGCGGGCATGGCGCTGACGCCGCTCGCCGCCTCCGCGCAGGTGAAGACGATCGATCCCAATACGGCGATCGATTCCGACCTCGCGCCGCCGCCGCCGGCCAACACCACCCCCACCGATCCCGGCGTCGACGCGAGCGTCACCCCCGGCGTCGCTCCCTATGAGCCGCAGGCGGGCAACGCCGCCGGCAACACTGCCACCGGGGCGCCGGTCACGACCAACTCGCCGCCCGCCGCCCTCTCGCCCGCCGAATCCTATCAGGAGGATGATCTGATCGGCGCGGCCGAAGGCGTGTTCGGCAAGGGCGCCGAGGGCCTTGCCGGCATCATCGAGAAGGTGCTGAAGGATCAGGGCCGCCCCAACGCCTATATTGCCGGGCGCGAAGCGTCGGGCGCCTTCGTCGTCGGCCTGCGCTACGGCTCTGGCACCCTCAACCACAAGGTGGAGGGCAAGCGCGAAGTCTATTGGACCGGCCCGTCGATCGGATTCGACGTTGGCGGCAATGCGGCCAACACCTTCGTCCTCGTCTATAATCTCTACGACACCCAGGAACTCTACCACCGCTTCCCCGCGGCGGAGGGCACCGCCTATCTGGTCGGCGGCTTCACCGCTTCCTATCTGCGCTGGGGCAATGTCGTGCTGATCCCCATCCGGCTGGGCGTCGGCTATCGCCTGGGCGTCAACGCGGGCTATATGAAGTTCAGCGAAAAGCGGACCTGGTTGCCTTTCTAAAGCAGACTTAACACCCTTTCCGCCTGCGCGTAGCGCGTCAGTCGCAGCGAGGTGGGCACGGCGCGCGTCTACAATCCCAGCGCCAGTTGCCCGCCCTGCGCCGCGTTCTCTTCCTCCCCCTCCAGATTATGCACGCCCAGTCCCAGCAGCCGCGCCCCCATGCGCAGCGGCAGCTGCGCGACCAGCAGTTCCCGCCCGGCCTGCGCCAATATGTCGGGCGACCGCACCGGCGTCGAGAAACTCCGCGACCGGGTGATGATGCGGAAATCGGCGAACTTCACCTTCAACACCACGGTCCGGCCCCAGGCCTGCGCTTTCTCGATCCGGGTCCAAAGGCTCGCCGCGATCCGCTCGATCTCCGCCACCAGCGCCGCTTCCTCGACCAGATCGTCGAAAAACGTGTCCTCCACGCTCACCGACTTGCGCCCCTCGCGCTCGCGCACCGGCCGATCGTCCTCGCCCCGCGCCGCGCGATAATAATAGTCCGCCGCACTGCCGAAATGCGCCTGCAGGAAGCGCATGTCGCGCGCGCGTAAATCCGCGCCCGTCTCGATCCCCAGCGCCTGCATCCGCTTCGCCGTCACCGGCCCCACGCCATGGATGCGCCGCACCGGCATCGCCGCGATGAAGGCCGGCCCCTCGCTCGGCCGCACCACGCATACGCCGTCGGGCTTGTTCTGGTCCGACGCCAGCTTGGCGATCAGCTTGTTGTAGGACACGCCGGCCGACGCGGTCAGCCCCGTCTCTTCCCGGATCATCCGCCTGATCTCTTCCGCCACCTGCGTCGCCGACGCGATGCCCGGCTTGTTCACGGTCACGTCGAGATAGGCTTCGTCCAGCGACAACGGCTGGACGATATCGGTGAAGCGGCTGAAAATCTCCCGCACCTGTCCCGACACCGCGCGATACACCTCGAACCGCGGCTTCACGAAGATGAGGTTGGGGCAAAGCCGCCGCGCCCGCGCGCCCGGCATGGCGGATCGCACGCCGAATGTGCGCGCCTCATAACTGCATGTCGCCACTACTCCGCGCGGCCCGCCGCCGCCCACTGCGATCGGCAATCCTCGCAACGAAGGATCGTCGCGCTGCTCAACCGACGCATAAAAGGCGTCCATGTCGACATGGATGATCTTGCGCAGCGGCGGCGGCGAGGCGTCCATGCGCCGCCTATGCCATAATCAGGAACGAAAGGGAAACAGAGTCGGCTGCGTCAATCCTGGAGGCGCAGATTGTCGAGCAGCGTCTCCAGATGGGCGCGGCCGATCCGGCTCCACACATTATAGGTGCAGCGCTGCCCGTCGATCCGCAGATATGCAAGCGACTGCGAGCCCTTGCCCTCCGGATTGGCCGCAGGATAAGGTTCCGCGCCGATCAGCCCATAGCCGGCGAAGGCGGGGCCGGGCAGGGCGGCCAATGTGCGCCTGTACGGCCATTGCCTGTCCAGCCGCGCCCGCTGCGCCGCATCCGGCTCGGCATCCATGAGGATGATGCCCGGCCCGGCAAAGCCATAGGCGCTCCGTTTCCCCGGCAGGTCGAACGCGACCGCCCAGCCGCCGCTGAAATCGGCTGCGCGCGCCTTGCCCTTGGCGCCGCCGTCGGACAGCAGCGCCAGCGGCGCGCATTGGGCCCGATTCTCCGCCATGTCCCACTGGACCCGGGCCACATCCTCACCGATCATGGGCCGCGCCTGCGCCCCACCCGCGGCGCTCGCCAGCATGAGTGCGACCAGAATGGCGGACATGGGGAAATCCTATTCCTTGTCCTTGAGCGCCAGCAGCGCCGCGAACGGGCTGGCCTGTTCCTCGCTCAGCACGCCCGCCTCCTTCAGATAGGCGTCCGCGTCGGGCGCGCGGGGAAAGGGCGTCATCGCCAGCGCCATCGTCTCGGCCACCGCTTCGCCCATGTCGATGACATGGCCGTCATAGCCGATCGTGTCGCAATCCTCCGCGTCCAGCTCCAGTTCGTCGGCCGCTTGAACATCTTCGCTCTCGACCACGAAGCGCAGTATGAAATCGCTGTCGATCGTTTCGGGCACCGGCACGCCCGTCGCGACGCAGGGCTGGGCCAGTTCCGCGCGCACCCGCCCGCGCGCGACGATCGCGCCATCCTCGTTCGCCACGCCATAATCGGCCTCCAGCCGATCGAGCGCCGCCAGGCCGAATCGCTGCGCCAGCGCGTCGCGCTCCGGCTGCTTCGCCGCGATATGCAGCTTGCCCGCCAGCCGCGCGATCTGGTCGACCTTGTGGGTCCGCGAAAATTCGGGGACCAGATTGGGGGAGGGATTGATGCTCATCCGATATCTCCCGTCAGCAGCGCGTCGCGCGATACGCAGCCCAGCCGTGTCCAGCGCGCCCGCAGCGCGCCTTCGACATGGGCGATCGCGGCGTCCTCCACATCCGCGCCGCGATAGAGGTTGCGCCGCAACGCCTCCGCCAGATCGGCCTCGCCCGTCAGCGCCGCGCGATAGGCGCTGATCCGCCCGCCCAGCGCGCTCATCATCCGGCCGACATGTTTGCCGACTACGACGTCGCCAATGCCTTCCTGCCGCAACTGCCCGTCCATGTCGTCGACGAACAATTCTGTCAGCCACACGCTCTCCTGCGCGCCATTCTGCTGCTCCAGCCGGATCAGCACCTGCGCCAAAATCGCGACGATCATGTCGAATCGCCCGTCCAGCGTGTCGGGCACCGCGCCCGCGACATACCAGTGCGGCTCCCGTCCCTCCCGGATCACGGCGTTATAGAGCGGGCGCAGCCCCTCTTTGGGATCGGTGCGGCCAAAGAGGCGCTGGAGGAAGGAGGGGGAAGCGGACATCGGGCAACAGCTTTTCGTGACGGATCGGACGGCGACGCACCGTCCGATGTTTTGCGCCCCTTGCCGGGGCTTGCGCATTTCCATATTGATCGCTGCGTCGCCCAATGCAATGGCGACATCAGTTTCTTGGGTTCGCGGGACGGCCCCCCGCAGGAGAAGTTCATGCGTCAGTTCAGCCGTCATTCGCCACGCGGGCGTATCCTGCTCGCGATCGGCCTCAGCGCGCTGGTGCTGGGCGCATCGGGCTGCACCCGCATCCGCACGCATCAGGGCTATTCGATCGACAAGCTGCTGGTCGATTCGGTCCAGCCCGGCATCGATAACCGCGCCTCGGTGGAAGGGACGCTAGGTCGCCCCAGCTTCGTGTCGCAGTTCGGCGAGCAGGACTGGTATTATGTGTCGCGCGAAATGCGCGCACTCGCCTTCTCCAATCCCAAGCCGGTGGAACAGACCGTGCTGCGCGTCCGCTTCGACCCCGCTGGCAATGTCGCGGCAGTCGATCGCATGGGTCTGGACCAGGTCGCCCACATCTCGCCCATGGGCGACAAGACCCCGACGCTGGGCCGCAACCGCAGCCTGTTCGACGAGATTTTCGGCAATATCGGCGCGGTCGGCGCTGGCGGCATGGGCGGCGGTGGTGGCGGCAGCAACACCGGCGGCGGCCCGAACGGCAGCTAAAATCTCGCCGTTACCTCTCTCCTGTTCGGGCTGAACCCGTCGAAGCCCTGTTCTTCCTTTTGCGACGTCGAAAGAAAGAATAGCCCCCTGCGACTGCCTGCCTGCAGCTGGCGCTCAGGACAGGCTTCGACAGGCTCAGGGCGATCGGGTTTACTTCAAACTCGATGCTTTCAATAGGCCGATCCAGCGACCGGCTTCACTCCCAGCCGCCGCCCAGCGCCAGGAAGATCGCAATCTGGTCCTGTACCAGTTGCGTCCGCGCTGCCGCCGCGGTGACCTCCGCACTGGCCAGGCTGCGTTGCGCGTCCAGCAGCGACAGGAAATCGCCCCGTCCGAATCGGAACAGCTTGCCCGCCTGGCTTGCGGACAGCGCCGCGCTGTCCCGCGCCCGGTCCAATGCCGCCGCCCGCTCGGCATCGCGGCGATAGCTTTCCAGCGCCGTCTCGGTCTGGCGTAGCGCCTCCAGCACCGTACCGTCGAACCCGGCCAGATCGCCCTGTACCGCGGCATCGGCCTGCGCGATGCGCGCCCGCACCACCGGCCGGTTGGGGAAGCTCCAGCTGATGAGCGGCCCCAGGCTGAAGCCGAATCCCGTGCCCGAACCCAGATCCTTGAGCGGCCCCGACAGGCCGACCGACCCGCCAATGCTGATCTGCGGATAGAGGTCGGCGGTCGCCACCCCCAGCCGCGCGGTATCCGCCGCGATGGCGCGCTCGGCCTGGCGGATGTCGGGTCGCCGCCGGATCAGCGCCGCGCCGTCGCCGACGGGCAGGGCCATGCGCAAGGACGGTAGCGCGGCGCAACTCTCGACATCGCGTGGGTAATCGGCCGGCGGCCGCCCCAGCAGGGTCGCCAGCAGGTAAAGCCCATTCTGCCGTTGCGCCTCGAACGCCGGCAGCGCCGCCGCGCTGCTGTCCACCGCAGCCTGCGCCCGGCTGACGTCGAAGGCGGTGCCGCGCCCGCCCTTCGCCAGCCGCCGCGTCGCGTTCAGCGTATCGCGCTGCAACGCCACCACCCGCCGGTTTACGCCCAGGCTGTAATTGGCCGCGCATATCTGTGCATAGGCCCGCGCGGTCGCCGCCGCGACGCTGACCCGCACATAGTCGCGCGCCGCTGCGCTGGCCTCGACATCCGCGCCGCTCGCCTCGATCGCGCGCTTGATCCGGCCGTTGAGGTCCAGCGGATAGCTGGCGGACAGGCCCAGATCATAGCCGACCACGCCCGGCAGGCTGTAGCCGGTGCTGGATGGCCGCGACAGCGACAGGCCGCTGCCGCTGACGCTGGTCGTGACGGTGCGCCCGGCCTCCGCCTCCCGCAATACCGCCTGTGCCTGGGCCAGATTGGCGTCGGCCTGGCGCAGGTCGGTATTGGCGGCCAGCGCCTGCGCGATCAGCGTATCGAGTTGTGGATCGGCATAGAGACGCCACCAATGGTCGGGCAGGTCGGCCTGGCTATATTGCCCGCCCTGCGCCGAATGAAACGCCCCGGTCGCGGCCGGCGCGGTGGCGGCGGACCGGGCCGGCGGGCGATAATCCGGCCCGCCGGTCGCACAGGCGGACAGGGCCAACACCAACAGCGCGGCCCCCAAACCCTTATGCGGTCCCGCGCAGGCGGGAACAGGCTGCCTTTTGGTCCGGTTAGCCTTAGCCATGACGGCAAACCCCCGCCTTGCCATCCTTGTCCCCATTTTTCTCAGGCGCCGCGGGCTGCACCGTCACCGTTGCGGTCCGGCCCGAAATCAGCCGCAACCCCGCCGGCGCCTTGTCCAGCTTCACCCGCACCGGAATGCGCTGGGCCAGCCGCACCCAACTGAAGGTCGGCTCGACGGAGGGGAGGAGGTTGCCGCTGTTGGTCCGGCTGTCGTCGTCGATGCCGAAGGCGATGCTCTCGACCCGGCCGTGCAGATCCTGCGCCTCGCCCATCAGCCGCACCGTCACCGGCGCGCCGATGCAGATCAGCCCCAGCTTGGTTTCCTCGAAATAGCCCTCCACCCGCATCGAATCGCTGTCGATCAGGGCCAGCGCCTGGCTCCCCGCGCCGACATAGTCGCCCGGATGCAGGTCCAGATTGGTGACCACGCCATTGACCGACGCCAGCACCCGCGTCCGTTGCAGGTTCAGCGCCGCGCCCTCGCGCGCGCTCATCGCCTCGGTCAGCGCGGCCTGTGCCGTCTCGACCCGCGCGACATTCTGCTCATGCGTCTCCGCAGCCACCAGGTCGCCCAGCGCCAGGTCGCGCCGCGCCTCCCGCCGTGCCTGCGCCAATGTCGCCTGCGCGCTGGCGATCTGCGACCGGGCCTGATCCAGCGCCAGTGCGTAACGCGGCGTGTCGATCACGAACAGCAGGTCGCCGGCCTTCACCTGCTGGTTGTCATGCACCGCGACCGACGTCACGAGCCCGCTGATGTCGGGCGTCACCCGCACCACATCGGCGCGCACCCGCCCGTCGCGGGTCCAGGGGCTGCGCTCATAATGATTCCACATCCAGATCGCGACCAGCGCCGCGGCGATGACGAGCAGGATGGTGGCGGCGCTGCGGACCAGCCCCTTCCAAAACGGCGAATCGGACAGGCGGTTCATAGACGGATTCCAAAGGTGGGGACGAGCAAGGCGAGGCCGCCGAGCAGGAGGATGAAAAGGCTGAGGTCCACCGCCGCGCGATAGGCCAGGAAGCGATAGAGGCCGAAGGCGGCGATCAGCCGGGTCAGCGCCCAGCTCAGCACCAGCGCGACCAGCGCCAGCAGCAACAGGGTGGGGATGAAGATGCCCCCCATGGCAATTTCGCCGGTCATGCGATGGCTCTCCGATAGGCATGGGCGTCGGGGAAGAGGTTGCGGCGCAGGCTCACCAGCCCCAGCACGCCCTCGCGGCGCACCGGCAGGCGGGGATGGGCGCTCAGCGCGTCGATGGCGCCGTCGATATCGTGGAGCAGCGCGGGGTCGGCGGGCACCGGCTTGTCCGGGTCCAGCCCGCGATAATGGCGGCTCACCCCGCCCAGCACCGCGGTCAGCGGAGCGCCTTCTTCCGGGGGCAGGTCCAGTCGCAACTGGCGCAGTTCGCCGATCGCGACGCCTGTACGCAGGTCGCGCAGGGCGTCGTAGAGCGGCTTGCCGCTGTCGGCACGGGTCGCCGCCAGCCGCGGGGCGAGCAGGGCGATGCGGTCGAGCATCCGGTTGATCCAGCCGCGCACGTCGGGCGGGCTCATCAATGTCGCGCGATTGGCGATGTCGGTCCAGCCGGCGCGCAGCGTGCGGCGGATCGCGCGTTCGACCCCGGCCGACTGCAACAGCCCGGCCATCAGGATCGCGAACCAGATGCCGACGATCTGCGCCACCGCGCCGTTGATATAGCTGCCAAAGGCGCTGACATAGCTGCTCGACAGCAGCACAGGACTGCCCAACCCCAGCAGGGTGGGCAGCGCAATCCCCGCCCAGCGCGGCGACGCCATCATCGCGCCCAGCAGCAGCAAAGCGGGCGCATAGGCCAGCGCCAGCATCAGGAAGCCGTCCAGCCGCGGCATGATCGCATAGCCGTACAGCGCGCCCAGCGCCGACGCCGCGACCGTGCCGACCATGAAGCCCCTGAGCGGGGCCAGCGGATTGTCGACCGCCGCGAACAGCGCCAGGAACACGCCCGCCAGCATCACCGCGGTGCCGCCATCCTTCCAGCCGCTCAATATCCAGATCGCGCAGCCCAGCGCCACCGTGACGAAGGCGCTGAACGCGCCGCGCGCTGCGCTGGCATAGTCGCGGTGCAGTTCGCGGTTGCGCCGGCCCTCCAGCAGTTGCGCGACGCGCGGCGTCACCGCGGCGCGACTGTGCGTCGCCATCTGGTCGTGCAGGTCGCGGCAGTCGCGATGCGCCGCGATCAGCGTGGCCAGCCGGGCGTAGAGGCTCAGGCGCATCATGTCGGCCCAGCCCATGTCGGGTGCCGCCGTCGGCTCAAGTCCGGCGCAGCGGTCGATCAGCGCCTGGGCCAGCCGCGCCCGGCTGTCATTGTCGACCACCGGCGAATCCAGCCAGTCTCGGACATCGGCGATCAGCCTCTCGACCTGCGGCGGCACGGTTCCGCCGTTGGCGGCCTTTAGCTGCGCCAGCCGGTCCTCCGCCGCCGCGCCCAGCGGCAGCAACAATGACAACTGGTCCTGCAACGCGCGAACCGTCCGCACTCGCGGCGCCAGGCGGCTGATGTCGAAGGGCAGGTGGACCGACATCTGGTGCAATTCGGTGACGTCCTGCGCCAGCCGGCGGCGCTCGGCGTCCAGCCCCGCTACCGGTTCCGTCGCGATCGCGTCGCGGGTCCAGCGCTCGGCGTCGCGCAGCATCGCCTCCACCCGCGCCAGCAGCACGCTGCTGATCGATCCGGGCAGCACCACGCTATGGACCAGGCTGCCGCAGGCGATGCCGATCAAAATCTCCTGGACGCGCAACGACGCCACGGTGAAGATGGTCTGCGGCGTATCGACGTCGGGGAAGACGATCAGGCAGGCGGTATAGCCCGCCAGCACGAACATATAGGATCGCGGCGTGCGGTCCATCAGCGACACGAATACGCACAACGCCAGCCATGACGCCATGGCCAGCACCAGCAATTCGGGCGCATTGACGAGCGGCGGAACGATGGCGACGGCGAACGTCGCGCCGACCAATGTGCCGATGGCGCGAAAAACCGCCTTGGAAATCACCGCGCCGGCCATCGGCTGGGCGACGATATAGCTGGTCAGGAATGCCCAATAGGGCCGCTCCAGCCCGATGCTGAACGCGAGGTAGAGCGCCAGCATGGCCGCAACCAGGCATTTGAGGGAAAAGAGCGCGACCGGTACGCCGAAGCGTTCGCCGAAGCGTTCGCCGAAGATCTTGCCGCTCATGGCCGGATGCTCACGCCGCGCTCTTCCGTTCGGCGATGCGCAGGCTCAGCAGGTCCAGCAGCCATACTGCGACCTCGATCGCCTCTTCGGGCACGTCCTTCAGCAACTCGGCCCGCAGGGCGTCGAGCTTCGCTTCGATCCTGCCGACCAGATCTCGCCCCGCCGGAGCCAGCCCGACAATATTGGATCTCTTGTCGTCGGGATGTTGCGCCCGCGTCACCAGTCCGCCGGTCTGCAACTGGTCCAGCGTGCGGACCAGCGATGGCTGGCTGATATCCAGCGACTCGGCCAGCGCGCTTTGCCCTACCTCGCCACCCAGCCGATCGATATGGATCAGGCACCATCCGGCGCTGTTGGATACGCCGAATTCCGCCAGGGCAGTGTCGGCCAGTTGCCGCCAGGCGCGGGCGACCGGAGCCATCTTGTGCGCCAGTGCGCGCTTGGGTTCTGACAGGGGCATTTCCATTAGATAGCTAACTAATGGAAATTGTCAACGGCGTATTGCTGTCTCGCTCGCTGTCGCGCACAGGAAGGTCGCGCCGCGATTATTAAAGCCAGAACCGGGCTCCCGCGCAGGCGGCAGCCCGGTTCTGTCGTCTGAACTACACGCCGCGCTTTAGCGGGAACCCGCTGCCGACGGCGGACGATGCCTAAGCCCGGCGCGTCCCGTTGAAGGCCGACGCGCCGAATGCGCCGAGCTGCATCGTGCCGGTGATGGCATCGCCCGCCACGTCGGCCTCGCATTCGAGCGTCATCGGCATGGGCATGGTCATTTCCATCTTCCATGTCAGCTTCGCGCCATCGACCTTGCCGTCGACCACATCCAGCGACCCCATCATCCCGGCAAAGGTGCCGTTGAAGCGGTCGCCGCTGCTGATGACGGTGAAGACCCCCTTCTGGTCGCCCATCGGCGTTTTGGCCACGCAATCATAAGCGCCATCCACTGCAGCCATCTCGATTCTCCTTTACGTTGGCGTCAATCAGCCAATGTGCCCATTTCCACCGGCAGCCCTACCGCGTCAAGCTGCGGTCGCACCAGCTTGGCGTCGCCTACCACGACCCAGATCAGCCGGTCGGGGTTGATCGCCTCGCGCGCGGCCTTGTCGAAATCGGCGGCGGTCATGGCGCGATAGGTTTTGGGCAGCGTCTCGTAATAATCGTCCGGCCGCCCGATCAGGTCGTTGCGCATCATCGCGCTCAAAAGGTCGGAGGACGTTTCGAAACTGCCGGGCAGAGACAGGATCTGGCTGTTGATCGTCTGGTTGCGCTCCGTTTCGGTCGTGCCCTTGGCGGTCAGGAAATCGCTGATATCCTTGCGCGCGGCGACGATCGACTCGCCGGTCTTGTCGGTCTGCACCGGGGCATAGACCAGCAGAGGGATCGTTTCCTTGACGCCGGGTAGCGCGGACCCGGCATAATAGGCCCAGCCCTTGGTTTCGCGCAGGTCCATGATCAGGCGCGAGGAGGATGATCCACCCAGCACCTCATTGGCGGTCTGCAACGTCACGGGATTGTCGGTCCCGCTCTTGTTGGTCAGCAGCCCGGCCAGGATCATCGACTGCGGGCTTTGCGGCTTGTCGACCAGCACGATCCGTGACGGGCGCATCATCCGGTCCATGCGGAACGTCTTGACGCCCTTCGCCACGCCGGGGGCTTTCCAGTCGCCGAAGCGCTTTTCCAGCAGCGGCATCAGTTCGGCCAGCGTCGTATCGCCCGCGACGAAGATGGTCGCATTGTCGGGCCGCAGCCAGGCATCGTGGAATCCGGTCAGGTCCGCCCGCGTCACCGCCTTGACGCCTGTCTCCGTGCCGGACCCGGTGAAGGGAATGCCATAGGGATGGGCCTGCCCATAGAGCAACGGCGGCAACATCCGCTGGGCGATCGCCATCGGCTCGGTCTTCTCCGACGCGATCTTGGTCAGCATCTGGCTGCGCAGCCGCTCCACCTCCGCCGGGGCGAAGGCGGGATTGCGGATCACATCGGCCAGCAGGTCCAGCGACGCATCCAGATTGGGCTTGAGCGCGAACAGGCCCACCGTGGTCCGGTCCATGCTGTTGGCCGCGCTGATCGACGCGCCCAGCCGCTCCTGCTCCTCGGCGATCTGGATCGACGACCGCGTCCTGGTCCCTTCGTCCAGCAGCGCGGCGGTCAGCCCCGCCGTGCCCAGCTTCGCCTTGTCATCGGCCGCATTGCCGGCATCGAACGCCACCGACACGCGCACCGTCGGCACCGTAGTGCGTCGCGCCAGCGCGACCTTGATGCCGTTCTTCAACGTCGCATGCTCGATATCGGGGAAGTCCAGATCCTTGACCGGCTCGATCGGCGGCTCGGCGATCTTGGTCGGCGCCGGCGGCGTCGCAGCGACGGGCGCGGCGGCATCGGGATTGCGGAAGAAGGCGGGCTTGTGGGTCGCATTGCCCGCCAGCGCATTGTCAGCGGCCGACCGCTCGCCCGGCGCGACGGTCAGGCGCAACACCGGCCGTCCCAGCCATTTGCGCGCGGCGGCGCTCACGCTCTGCGGCGTCGCGGCGGCATAGACGGCCAGATCCTTCTTATATTTGGCCGGATCGTTGGAATAGACCGCGCCTTCGGCCAGCGTCACCGCCTTGCCGCTAAAGCCGCCGACCTTCTCCAGCCCCGAAATCGTCCCCGCCGCCTGGCCCGTCGCCGCGCGCAGCACCTCGTCCGCGCTCGGTCCCTTGTCCAGATAGTCGGCCAGCAGCTGGTCGAGCCTTTTGCCCACCGCGACCGGGTCCGCGCCGGGCTTCACGTCGACCGTGATCTCCGCGATCGACAGCTTCTCGAAAGGCTGGATGCTGGCCTTCACGCCCACCGCGACCTTCTCGTCACGCACCAGCGCATTGTCGAGGCGAGAGGATTTCAGCCCGCCGAACACCGTCATCGCCAGGTCCAGTTGCTGCAATTCGTCGGAATTGACCCCCGGCACGATCCAGTTGCGATAGAGGCGCGTCGCCGCGACATTGTCGTGCATCACCTTCTCGACATCCTTGTCGAGTGTCGGCACGGTTGCATCCACATCCTTGGGCGCGGGGCCGGCGGCGATATTGCCGAACCACTTCTCCACCTTCGTCTTGGCCGTGGCGGCATCGATATCCCCGGCCAGCACCAGCACGGCGTTGTTCGGGCCATAATGGGTCTTGAACCAGCTCTGCACGTCGGCCAGGCTCGCGGCGTTCAGGTCCGCCATCGACCCGATGGTGGAGTGGCGATAGGGGTGGCCCGCGGGCAGCATCGCATCGAGCTGGGCATATTCGACCAGGCCATAGGGCTCATTCTCGCCCATCCTCTTTTCATTCTGGACCACGCCACGCTGGGTATCCAGCTTGGTCTGCGTCACCGCGCCCAGCAGATGGCCCATGCGGTCGGATTCCAGGAACAACGCCCGGTCCAGCGCGCCGGTCGGCACCGTCTCGAAATAATTCGTCCGGTCGAACCAGGTCGTCCCGTTCCAGTCGGTCGCGCCGATATCCTCCAGTCGCCCGAAGAACGGCCCATCGGCATTTTCCGACCCATAGAACATCAGATGTTCGAACAGATGGGCGAAACCGGTCTTGCCCGCCGGTTCGAACCGCGATCCGACATGATACCAGACCGACACCGCCACCACCGGCGCCTTGCGATCGGTATGGACGATGACGCGCAGCCCGTTCTTGAGGGTAAATTCCTCATAGGGAATATCGACCTGCGACACGAGGCTGGCGACCGGGGCGGGAGCCGCCGCCGCAACGGGCTTGGCAGCCTGCGCCATCGGCGACAGCGCCAGGACGGACAGGCCCATCGTCAAAGACAGGCGGCGCGACATCGGGGAAAGGGCCATGAGAACCTCATGAAAAGGGAGACTTTGCAGCGATAGAACACGGCCGCTGCACATAAGGCCGCAGCATAGCGGGCCGTTTTAGACGTGCAATACGCTTATTGCTGGACAGGGCGGGGGTAGGGCGGCAATCCTCCGCCCATCCCGCCATCCAGTGGACAGATATCTCCATGAAAACCCCCTTCGCCCTTGCCGCCATGACGGCGCTGCTGTTGCCCGCCGCTCTCCCGGCCCGGAGCGCCGCCGATCCGGTATTCACCGCCGCCGCCATGCGCGCCCATGTCGAATTTCTCGCTGACGACCTGCTCCAAGGGCGTGATACTGGCAGCGAAGGGCATGAGATCGCGGCGCGCTACGTCGCCAGCCAGTTTGACGGCCTCGGCCTCAAGCCCGCCGGGGATGCAGGCGGCTGGCTCCAGCGCATCGCCTTCCAGCAGACCGAACGGACGAACATTCCCGCCGTCCTGACGCTGACCGGCCCCGCGGGTGACAAAAGCTGGACTCACGGCACCGACGTCATCGTCGGCCTGAACCCCGACGAACCCAAGGTCGATCTGTCTGCGCCGCTGGTCTTCGTCGGCTATGGCATCGAAAATGCCCGCATGGGCCTCAACGACTATGCCGGTCTCGACGTGAAGGGGAAAATCGTCGTCACCCTGCGCGGCTATCCCAAGGGGTTGCCGAGCGAGGAGGGGGCGCATCTCTCCGCGACCAAGGCGAAGGTGGCGGAGGCGCACGGCGCGGTCGGCATGCTCTCGGTCGGCACGCTGCAATCGATGAAAGCGCGGCCCTGGGCGCGGATGCTGACCTTCGCCAACGAACCCGATTTCACCTGGGTCGATACCGATGGCCAGGCGCATGTCGATGCGCCCGGCATCCGCGCCGCCGCATCCGTGAACGAGCCGGTGGTCGCAGCGCTGTTCGCCGGCGCGCCCCAGTCGATCGCCGCCATCCGCAAACAAGCCGACAAGCCGGGCGGCAAGCCCAGAGGCTTCGCGCTCAAGGGCAGCGCCCGCATCCAGGTGGAAAGCGTGGGCAAGCGTGTCACCAGTCCCAATGTCGTCGCCATCCTGCCGGGCAGCGACCCGGTGCTGCAGCGTGAATATGTCGTTCTGTCCGCCCATCTCGACCATATCGGGATCAGCGAGGCGAAGCCCGACGACAAGCCCGATACCGATCGCATCAACAACGGCGCGCTCGACAACGCGGCGGGCATCGCGACCCTGCTGGAAGTCGCCCGCGCCATGGCGCAATCCCCGCAAAAGCCGCGCCGCTCGATCATCTTCCTCGCCTCCACCGGCGAAGAAAAGGGTCTGCTCGGCGCCGACTATTTCGCCCGCCATCCGGCGGTGCCTGTCAGGCAGATCGTCGGCAATGTCGATCTCGACATGCCGTTGCTGCTCTATCCCTTCACCGACGTCATCGCTTTCGGCGCCAACCATTCCACGCTCGGGCCGATCGTGGCGAACGCAGTCGCACCGATGACCATCAAACTTTCGCCCGACCCGATGCCGCAGGAAGGCATCTTCGTGCGGTCGGATCATTATATGTTCGTGAAGCAGGGCGTGCCCGCCGTCTTCCTCGCCACCGGCTTCGCCAATGGCGGCGAAAAGGCGTGGGGCGATTTCCTGGGCGGCGCCTATCATCATCCGGGCGACGATATGAACCAGAAGATAGACTGGAACGCAGGCGCTCGTTTTGCGGAAGCCAATTACCGCATCACCCGCGCGCTGGCCGACAGCGATGCCGCGCCCCTTTGGTATCAGGCGGATTTCTTCGGCGACACCTTCGCGCCCAATGCGAAGAAAGCGGCGCATTAGGATAATCATGCGCCACCCCTTGTGTGCTTTTTAAGCAACACTACATCAATCCCGTCATATTGGGTGGACGTACATGAACATCGAAAAATTCACTGACCGCGCCAAAGGTTTCCTCCAGTCGGCGCAAACCGTCGCGATCCGCATGAGCCATCAGCGGATCGGCCCGGAACATCTGCTGAAGGCTCTGCTGGAGGACAGCGAGGGCATGGCGTCCGGCCTCATCAAGGCGGCGGGCGGCTCGGCGCAAGTTGCGCTGCGCGACGTCGACGCGGCGCTGGCCAAGGTGCCGGTCGTATCGGGCAGCGGCGCGCAACAGACCCCCGGCCTGGACAATGACGCCGTGCGCGTCCTCGACAGCGCCGAGCAGGTCGCGGCGAAGGCGGGCGACAGCTACGTCACCGTCGAGCGCCTGCTGCTCGCGCTCACCCTCGCCACCACCACGACGGCGGGCAAGGCGCTCGCCGCCGCAGGCGTAAAGCCCGAAGCGCTCAACGCCGCGATCAATGCCTTGCGCGGTGGACGCACCGCCGACACGGCGGGTGCGGAGGATCGCTACGATGCGCTCAAGAAATTCGCCCGCGACCTCACCGAAGCGGCGCGCGCGGGCAAGCTCGACCCGGTCATCGGCCGCGACGAGGAAATCCGTCGCACCATCCAGATCCTCGCCCGCCGGACCAAGAACAACCCGGTCCTGATCGGCGACCCCGGCGTCGGCAAGACCGCGATCGCCGAAGGTCTCGCGCTGCGCATCGCCAATGGCGACGTGCCCGATACGCTCAAGGACCGCACCCTGATGGCGCTCGACATGGGATCGCTGATCGCGGGCGCCAAATATCGCGGCGAGTTCGAGGAACGGCTGAAGGGCGTATTGGACGAGGTAAAGGGCGCCGATGGCCAGATCGTCCTCTTCATCGACGAGATGCACACGCTGATCGGCGCGGGTAAAAGCGAAGGCGCAATGGACGCGGGCAATCTGCTCAAGCCCGCTCTGGCGCGCGGCGAACTCCATTGCATCGGCGCGACCACGCTGGACGAATATCGCAAATATGTCGAAAAAGACCCCGCGCTCCAGCGGCGCTTCCAGCCCGTCTTCGTCGGCGAACCCACGGTCGAGGACACGATCTCGATCCTGCGCGGCCTCAAGGAGAAATACGAACTTCATCACGGCGTACGGATCACCGACGGCGCGCTGGTCAGCGCGGCGACGCTCTCCAACCGCTATATCACCGACCGCTTCCTGCCCGACAAGGCGATCGACCTGATGGACGAGGCCGCCTCGCGCCTGCGCATGGAGGTGGAATCCAAGCCGGAGGAGATCGAAAATCTCGACCGCCGCATCATCCAGCTCAAGATCGAGCGGGAGGCGTTGAGGAAGGAGACCGACAAGGCATCGGCCGACCGGCTCGACACGCTGGAAGAGGATCTCGCCAATCTGGAGGAGCAATCCGCCTCGCTCACCCAGCGCTGGCAGTCGGAAAAGGACAAGATCGCCGGCGAAGCGAAGGTCAAGGAGCAACTCGACGCCGCCCGGCTCGAACTGGAGCAGGCCCAGCGCGCGGGCGACCTCGCGAAGATGAGCGAACTGTCCTACGGCACCATTCCCGCGCTGGAAAAGCGCCTCGCCGAAGCGGAAACCGCTTCGGAAGGCGCGATGCTGCGCGAGGAGGTGACGGCGGAGGATATCGCCGGCGTCGTCGCGCGCTGGACGGGCATCCCGGTCGAGCGGATGATGACCGGCGAGCGCGAAAAGCTGCTGGCGATGGAAGAAACGCTGGGCAAGCGGGTGATCGGCCAGGCCGATGCGGTCAAGGCGGTGTCGACCGCCGTGCGCAGGTCACGCGCGGGTCTGCAAGACCCCAACCGGCCGCTCGGTTCCTTCCTCTTCTTGGGGCCAACCGGCGTTGGCAAGACCGAACTGACCAAGGCGCTGGCAGGATTTCTGTTCGATGACGACAGCGCCATGGTGCGCATCGACATGAGCGAGTTCATGGAGAAGCACAGCGTCGCCCGGCTGATCGGCGCGCCTCCGGGCTATGTCGGCTATGAGGAAGGCGGCGTCCTGACCGAAGCCGTCCGCCGCCGCCCCTATCAGGTCGTGCTGTTCGACGAGGTGGAGAAGGCGCATGGCGATGTGTTCAACATCCTGCTCCAGGTGCTGGACGATGGCCGCCTGACCGACGGGCAGGGACGCACGGTGGACTTCACCAATACGATCATCGTGCTGACGTCGAACCTGGGCAGCCAATATCTCACCGGCCTGGCCGATGACGAGCCGGTGGAAAAGGTCGAGGATCAGGTAATGGACATCGTCCGCGCCCATTTCCGCCCGGAGTTCCTGAACCGGCTGGACGAAGTAATCCTGTTCCACCGTCTGGGCGCGGCCCATATGGCCCCGATCGTCGATATCCAGGTGGCGCGTATCGGCAAGCTGCTCAAGGATCGCAAGATCGTGCTCGATCTGACCGACGAGGCGCGTGCCTGGCTCGGCCGGGTCGGCTATGACCCGGTCTATGGCGCACGCCCCTTGAAGCGCGCGGTCCAGCGCTATCTGCAGGATCCGCTGGCCGACCTGATCCTGCGCGGCGAAATCCCCGACGCATCGACCGTCCGGGTCGAGGATGGCGACGGGGCGTTGAGGCTGGAGGTCGTTTAAGGCTGCCGCTCTGCTGCAAAGACGAAAGGCCCACCATATGATATGGTGGCCCTTTTGCCATATCACCAGCTTTTCACCCCCCGACCGGCTGATCAAATCATCCGCATCGCGGCTGTTTCGTTTGCGGACTATCCGCCATTCTGCGGAAGCTTGCAGAGACGCGCCTTGCGCACGAGCGATCCGGTCACGTCCAGGCCGGTATCAGTCGCCGTCAGCACAGCCGCCGCCGTGCATCAGCCGTTCGGGTTCATGCCTGCGCGGCTGCGGGTGATCAGGTCGTCCGCATCGCGGCCCTGCTGGTCACTGATAGCGCGCCATTCTGCATTGGTCTTGCAGATGCGCTCGCGGCGCACCAGCGACCCGGTGACCTCCAGGCGCTTGCAGCGCACGGCGTTGGGATCGTTGCGATCCAGCTTGGGTTTGTCTTCCGCCAAAGCGGGCATGGCGATGGCAAACAGACTCGACGCGATTACTGCTTTCAAAACTCGCACTTATTATCTCCCAGGAACGCGGCTGAAACGATAGGTCGCCGGTCAGGCGGGCTCCATCATTCTGCCGTCGATCAGATGCTCGCCGCGATATCCCTCGTCTTGCTCGCATCGGCCGTGGCATAGAATTGCTTCAATAATCGCTGTTCTTCAAGCGACAAATGCGGATTCCATACGTCGAAGATCAACAACACGCGCAAATGATCGCTCTCGTTCCATGCTTCATGCTCTATCGTGTCGTCGAAGGCGAAGGCGACGCCTTCTTCCCATGCCCGTGTTTCGCCGCCCACCCGAAAGAAACAGCCGGGCGGCACGACGAGGGGCAGATGGACGATGGCGCGGCTGTTGGTGACGCCAGTATGCGCCGGAATCCGGCTGCCGGGCTTCAGCAGCGAAAAGAAGGCCGACGGCGCGCGGCCAGGAATGTCCGCTCGCGGCAATGCCTCCAGCGCCGCGATCGTCTGTGGACAGGCGGCGCAGACCGCTTCGTTGCGCACGCCATATTCCCACAGGAAGGATGCGCCCCAGTCGAGTGATCCATCGAGCGCCGTCCATATATTGTCCGGCGTCCCGCTATCCTGCCGCACATAGGGACGGATATTTCCTCCGTCGCGGGCGACCATCGCCATAAATTCGCCACGGATCACATCGGTCTGCGCTTCCAGTTGCGCCATCCAGGGAAAATGGGCGCGATCGAAAAATTCGTCGGCGGGCAGGAAGGGGTAATGCAGACCCGAACATTGGTTCTGATAGACGGTGCGCCGTCCGAACTCGCGGTCGAGACAGGCCTGGAAGCGCCGCCGCGCCAACGGATCGGCAGCGCCCAACTGATCGGCCAGTCCCGTTTCGACAAAGGCGGCGAAGCGCGCATGATGATCGCTGACGAAGCGGCGAGCTTGCGCCAATATCTCTGCCAGCGCCGGGGGAATGTCGGCCATGCCGGTAGTCAGCGCCAGCACCTTGCCCCAGCTTTCGGCCGCACCCTGCGCCTCGCCCAGCCGTTGCTGCAGTTCCGCCATGCGGATTTGCGCCGTCAGGTTGCGTTGCTCGATCGCTATCGCCCGGTTCAGTGCGGCCCGTTCCGCCTCCGCCGCGCCCAGCCCGCGTTCGGCCGATGCGACATTCATCCACAGAGCGGCTTCCCCCGGATCGGCCTGCGCCGCCGCCCGGAATTGGATACCCGCCGCGCTGAAGTCGCGCCGGTCGAGCGCGATCAGTCCCATCAGGTTGAGCGCCTGCGGTTCGTTCGGGCTATGGCGCAATGCTTCGCCCAGCGCACGCTCCGCCTCTCGGGCCCGCCCATGGCGGCGCGCCTCCACAGCCTGCTGCAACAACCGCCCCACCGTCACGTCCATAAAGTGCCCCTGACCTCTATTCCCTATCGCTATCAGAAGCCTAGGCGCTGGCAAGTGGGGGGACGTCCGCACGGCTTGTGCGGGAAACACACGCATGCCAAGGCTGACGCATGAGCGCCTCTCTCCCATCGATCCGCGACGTCATGCGCAGCGCCCAATGGCTGGCGCACCGCTATGATCCGAACCATGACGCTTTTCATCTCCTGCCGGTGCCGCGCGAACGCCATGCCGCCATTCCCTTCCTCACAGACGAATATCTGGGCGATCTTGGTCAACCTCTAGTGGTGCGCCGCGCCGAGGCCGTCGAACAGGCGAGGGCGCCGGCGCCCGCCCATTTCCTCTTCCATTCGGCCTATTGCTGCTCGACCCTGCTCGCCGCCGCGTTCGACCGGCCCGGCGTCGCGATGGGACTCAAGGAGCCGGTGCTGCTCAATGATCTGATCGGCTGGCGTCATCGCGGGGCGAAGGGGCCGGATGTCGCGCGGGTGCTCGATGATGGACTGCGGCTGCTCGCGCGCCCGTTCGCACCGGGCGAGGCGGTGGTGGTCAAGCCGTCCAACATCGTCAATCCGCTGATCCCAGGCATCATGGCGTTGCGGCCGCAGGCGCGCGCGCTGCTGCTCCATGCCCCGCTCGACGCCTATCTCGCCTCGATCGCGCGCAAGGGCATGTGGGGGCGCCTGTGGGTGCGCGATCTGTTTGGCAAACTGCTGCGTGAAGGGATGCTGGCGCCGCTGGGCATCGCACCCGACGATTATCTCGGCCTCACCGACATCCAGGTGGCTGCGGCCGGCTGGCTGGCGCAGCAGCGGCAATTTCAGGACATCGCCGGCAAGCTGTGTGACCGGGTAGCGACGCTCGACAGCGAAACGCTGGTGGAACGCCCGGGGGACAGCCTGGCGGCGCTCGCCGGCCTGTTCGATCTGAGGTTGGACGGCAGCGCGATCGACGCCATCGTTAGCGGTCCGATCTTTGCCCGTGATGCCAAGAGCGGGGCGGGTTTCGCGCCCGGCCAGCGCGCGCGGGCGGCGCAGCAGGGCCGCAGCCTTCATGGCGAGGAGGTGGATAAGGTTGTGCATTGGGCGCGTGTCCTGGCGGACAATGGCGGCATCGCGATGACGCTGCCCAATTCGTTGCTCGACTGAGCAACCGACTGCTCCAACGCACGGCGCGGCCCTCTCCTTCGAATAGCCCGAAAAAAGGGGCCGGTGTTTCCACCGGCCCCTCCTTTTTGATGGCTGACGCGTGGCTTAGAAGCGGAACTTCGCAGCGATCGCGTAGCGACGGCCCAGCGCGTCGTAGGTCGACGGATAGACGTTGCCGCTGTTGTAGCTGGTCGAACCGATCGTGTTGCCGACCACCTTGGGCTTGTTGTTCAGAATATTCTGAGCCGTCAGCGTGATGGTGATCTCGTCCGAAACATGGAAGCGGCCGGTCAGGTCGAAATAATGCTCGGCCTTGATCTTCCGGAACTTCGGATCGACGATGCAACCGCCTTCATCGGTGGTTTCGTAGTTCGGGCAACCCTGGTCGTCGAGCGGCAGAACCGTGCCATCGTCATCCAGATTCGCGGCCAGAGCAGCGGCCATGTCGTCGGCCATCTGCTGCGGCTCGAACTTCACCGTGTCGATGTAGCGCCAGAGCAGCGAAACGTCGACCTTCTCGAAGGACAAAGTGGTGCGCTGCGAGAACTGCCACTTGGGCTGGATCGACGCGCAGTTGACCGAATAATAGCCCACGCACTCGCGGTTCAGGGAAACCGAGGTCGCCTGGAACTTCGAGCTGTTGGTCCAGTTGCCGGTCAGGCTGAGCGCGAGGTTGGCGAAGCCGATATCCTTCTGGTAGTTCAGCGAGAAATCGACACCGTCGGTGCTGAGCTTGCCCAGGTTCGAGGTCACCAGCGACAGACCAGGGGTCGTCGCCGCTTCACCGAACAGTTCACCGGTCAGCGGGTTGCGGCGGATCGCGGTACAGGCCGGATCGGTCGCGCTGGAGGCGGTGATGTTGTTGAAGCAAGCGCCGATCGCGTCGCCCGGCGTGGGCGAAGTGATCGCGTCGGTGATCTTGATGTTGTAATAGTCGATCGTCGCCGAGAAGCCACGCAGGCCCGACGGCTGGAAGACTGCACCGATGGTCCAGCTGTTCGACTTTTCAGGCTTCAGCGCCAGATTGCCGCCACCGGTATAGTTGACCTGACCGGCCGGATCGTTGGTGATCGCGCCGATGGTGGTCGCCGGAGCGCCCTGCGCGATGCAGACCGCGGCCAGATTGGCGTTGCCGAGCGGTGCCGAACCCGAGCAAGGATCGGTGCCAAGGTTGGTCAGCAGGGTGTTCACGGGCGCAAACAGTTCGGCGATGTTAGGCGCGCGAACGGCATGGGCATAGTTGCCGCGGATCTTGAAGCCGTCCACCGGGGTCCAGCTGCCGCCGGCTTTCCAGGTCGTGGTCTTGTAGGACGGGTTGCTGGGCGCGTCGACGCTGTACTTCGAGTAGCGGATGCCGGTTTCCAGGGTCAGATCCTGGAAGAAGGGCTTGTCCTGAACCAGCGGCAGTACGAGTTCGCCGAAGGCTTCATAGACGTCATAGCCGCCCGCAATGTTCGGAGCCGCACCGCCGGCGCCGCCGAGGTCACCCGACTGCGAGAGAAGATCCGATTCCTGCGAAGCGGCATATTTGCGATATTCGCCGCCGATGGCGAAGGCGACCGCGTCGCTCGCCCAGGGCGCCGACCAGCCGAAGTCGCCGTTGATGGTGGCATTGGCCTGCGCCAGCGAGGTCTTGGTGACGACCTGGCTGTTGGCGTTCAGGAACGCGTTCATTTCCGGCGTGATCGAACCATCGGGGCCGAACACGTTCAGCGGCACGCAGCCGTTCGACGTGTCGAGGCAGTCGGTGGTGCTGGTCGCCTGCAGCGCCTGACGCACGCGCGAGTTCAGCCAGTAGCCCTTCTGGGTCTGGGTCTGCTCGCTCTCGCCATAGGCGCCCGAAACGTCCCAGCTGATCGTGTCGGTGATGCCGCCACGGAAGCCGAGCTTATAGTCGAAGAAAGTGGTGGTGAATTCCGAGATACGCGGCCCCAGCTCGGTCGCGCGACGCGACAGGGCGGTGGTGACTTCACGATAGTTCGGGTCGTTCGGATCGGTGGCCGTCGCCGCTGCGGCGCACTCTGCGGCCGTGTACAGCGGGGTGTAGACGCCCAGGGCGATGTTCGCAGCCGAGGCCGTATTGCGCTGGCAGAAGGCGTTGCGCTGCGCCGTCGTCAGGAACGGGTTGCTGAGCGGGATATCGACGGCGATGCCGAAGGCGCCCGACGGCGCGATGATGGTCTTGACGGTGTTCTTGGAGAAAATGCCGCGCGTATAGGCTTCGACCGCGTCGCTGACTTCGTAACGACCGGCACCGAACATATTGAAGCGTTCGAACGGCGTCTGGAAGACGTTATACGGATTGAAGTTGAAAGCGTCGAACGCGGTGGTAGGGCGGAAGGCGGTGCCGTCGGCCGTGATCTGGCGCGTGCCGTTGCCGGTCGCGGTGCCCGACGGGTTGGTGCCGGTGAAGCGCGACGGGCTCGACGTGCCCGAACCGCCGATGGCGCCGCTGTAGGAGTCGATGTTGAAGACCGAATAGTCGCGGCCGCCCTGATAGACCGGGTCCGACTGCTGATAGCCGATCGAGAAGACGACATTGCCCTTGCCGTCGTCGAAATTCGCGCCGAGCGTGACGTCGGCGCGGAAATAGTTGCCGTCGCCTTCTTCGGTCAGCTGGTTCGAAATCGTGCCTTCCAGCCCGGCGAAGTCCGACTTGGTGACGAAGTTCACCACGCCCGAGATGGCGTCCGCGCCGTAGGTGGTCGATGCGCCACCGGTCAGCACGTCCACGCGCTCGATCAGGGCGACGGGAACGTTGTTAAGGTCGAAACGACCGTTCAGTTCGGCGGGGACCAGGCGGTCGCCGTCGAGCAGGACGATGTTGCGGTTGGAACCCAGGCCGCGCAGGTTGACGAACGAAGCGCCGCCGTTGCCGTTGTTGACGGCCGAACCGATGCTGGGAACGATGCCCGGAATTTCACGCAGAATATCTTCCGCGGTGTTGTTCTGCTTCAGTTCGATCTGGTCGGACGTGGTCGCGGTGACCGGCGTCGAACGCTCCAGGTTCGGGTTGCGGATCAACGAACCCGTAACGATGATGGTGTCGCCGGCATCGGCTTCCGCCGTCTGCGGCGCGTCCTGCGCGAATGCAGCCGTCGCGATCAGCGACGCGCCCAGGATCGCCGGTGCGGCGCTGGCACGCAATAGTGCCCTCTTCGAAAATATTTTCACGGTTCCAGTCCCTTGCTCTGGAGTTTGGCAGATAGCCTGCCACATAAGTGGCCCGTACGAAGGGATATGGTGCCCGACAGCGATCCCCCCGTATGGATGCGACGAAACTGCGCGGGCTTCGGGGCGCTGTAAAGCGGGGGAAAAGGGACATGGCCGCTTTTGAAGGCGGCTGTATCATAAATGCAACAAGGTGGGCGCGCCGCTGTTTTACGGCCGTATTGCAAGAAAATTACACGAAGTTACAAAAGGATGTAGCAATCATACATCATGAAGTGGATAGCCGACCTATTGTGGCGTTTGAGACGTCCGGTATCGGCGAAGACTGTCATATTGACGTCATATCCCGCGGGTGCATGTTAGTGGCGACACAGGGTTCGGAAGAGGAAGCACGAATATGAACGGCAAGCAGGGCTGGATTTTCGTAACCATGCTGTGCCTTGTGGCGGGGGCGGCCCAGGCGGCGCCACAGCGGCAGCAGCCCCGGCCGGAAATCTTCACCAACCTGCTCCAGTGTCGCGCCATAACGGACAATGCGGAGCGGCTCGCCTGTTTCGATCGGCAGGTCGGCGCGATCGACGCTGCTGCCCAGCGCGACGAGGTGGTGGTGCTCGACAAGAGCGAACTCAACAAGACGCGCAAGACGCTGTTCGGCTTCTCTTTCCCCAAACTGCCTTTCCTCGGCGGCGGCGATGACGACGGCGGCGACAAGCCGCAGGAAGAGGGCGTCACCCATATCGATGCGGTGATCGCGTCGGTCCGGAGCCTGGGCTATGGCAAGTGGCAGATTGTCTTGGAAGACGGTGCCCAATGGATGACGACCGAAGCGGTGACCGGGCGCGAACCCAAGCCCGGCCAGAAGATCGAATTGAAGCGCGCCGCCATGGGCAGTTTCATGGGCAAGCTCGAGGGCGGGCGAGCAATTCGTATGAAGCGGGTCAGTTGACGCTTATTGCCGCCAGCGGGAGCCGACGACGGCTTGCTGCGCGCCGAATCTAAAGCCCGTTCGGCATCGGCCCGGCGAGCAGCATCGGGTCGATCCGCGCCTCGTTCCATTTCATTCCCCAATGGAGATGCGGTCCGGTCGCGCGCCCCGTGGCGCCGACCGCGCCGATGCGTTGCCCCTGGGCCACATGGTCGCCGACCCTTACGTCGATCCGCGACAGGTGCAGGAAGGCGCTGTTGAGGCCATGGCCATGATCGACCATCAGCAAATGTCCTTCCAGCGTGAAGGGTGTGTTGGCGGCGGCGAGGATTACCACGCCGTCAGCGGGGGCCATCACTGGAACGCCAGTCGCGCCCGCCACATCAACGCCGCCATGATAGGCGCCGGGCGTTCCCTGATAGACGCGCTGTGATCCGAACAGCCCGGATATTCGCCCTATTCTCGGCCAGACGAAGCGCTGCCGCCAGCCCTGCGCGTCGGTTACCATCGCACGCGCGTTGGCGATCGCCTCCAGCTCCGGCTTGCGCAGCGCCAGAAACGCCTCTGTGCTCTTGGTGGGCCGCATCGGCGCGTCGATCCGCTCGATCCGCCAGGCGCGTGGCCCGACGGTCAATGCGCGTTCGATCGTCCGTCCATCAGGCAGGCGCGCAGTGAGGCGCGCGATCGGCGGGGCATCCCGGTCGAAGGCGATCAGGAAGCGGCCGTCGGCGTCCACTGGCACCAGTTGCGCATCCAGCTTCAGCGCGACCGTACCGGACGGCGCGGTGCCGACCAGCGTGCCGCCCTGCGTCGCCGTGCCGGTCAGCTGAAAATCGGTCTGCATCGTCCCGGAGCGGGGGCCGGGCTGCGCGACGGCCGTTCCGGCGCAGGCCAGCAGCAGCGCCAGGCCGATCCGCCTCATCGCGGCCCAAGCGCCTTCAATTCCGCCTGTACCGACGCATCGGCATTGGCATAGGGTTCCTGCCGGGCGATGCTCCAGTAGCGCAGATCCTCCAGCGCGATCTTTCGCCCGGTCACGGCGCACAGGACATGGTCGCCCGCCTGCAGCACACGGAAACTATAGGGCATGTAGTGGAGCCGGGCGATCCGGTCGCGATTGGACATCAACATGGGTCAGGCCTTTCTTCGCTCGATCAGGAAAATAGATCCTGCTGCGGCGTTTCGTTCGCCTCGCGCGGCTTGCGGGCGGGCCGCGGTGATGATGGGGATATAGCGACGGGCGGGCGCTTCTCAAGCGGCGGCTTATCGCCGATGGCGGCCTCCACCGTCCCGTCCTTGAAATGCAGCGTCACCTGGCCAGCCGTCTGCGCTGCGGCCACAGACTGCACCAGACGCCCTCGCGCCATCACCCGCGCATAGCCCTTTTGCAGCGGACGATCGGGATCGAGCGAGGCGAAATGGCGCGACATCCGGTCGAAGGCGATCGCGCGATCGGACAAAGCGCGTTGCAGATAATCGGGACGCAGCTTCAGCCGGTCGAGTTGTTCGCCCGCGCGCTGGACATGCTGGCGCAGCAGGGCCGGCCGCAATGCGCCGCCCGCTTGCCCCAGATGCGCGCGCGCATCGGCCAGCCGATGGCGCAACCCGCTCACCAGCCCGTCGGACAACTGATCCAGCTTTTGCCGCTGGGGGCTGAGCAGCATATCCGGCGTCGGCATCAACCGCGCCTGCATCTCCAGCCGCTCCCTGGCCTGCGCCGCGCCACGACGCACCGCGCGTCCGGCCCGCAAACCCATCTCGCCGAGGCCCGCCAGCAATTCCGCCCGTACCGGAACCGCCATTTCGGCGGCTGCGGTCGGCGTGGGTGCGCGCCGGTCGGCGGCATAGTCGCACAGGGTCGTGTCCGTCTCATGCCCCACCGCCGAAATAATCGGAATCGTGCAGTCGGCGACAGCGCGCACGACGATCTCTTCGTTAAAGCTCCACAGATCCTCGATCGACCCGCCGCCGCGTGCGACGATCACAAGGTCCGGCCGGGGCGTTGGCCCGCTGCCGTCCATCGCACTGAAGCCCCGCACCGCCCGCGCCACCTGTTCCGCCGCGCCCTGACCCTGCACCAGCACCGGCCACACGAGGACATGGGTCGGGCAGCGATCGGCGAGCCGGTGAAGGATGTCGCGGATGACGGCACCGGTCGGCGACGTCACGACGCCGATCGTGCGCGGCAGGAAGGGCAGCGCCTTCTTGCGCTCGACCGCGAACAGCCCTTCGCCCGCCAGCTTGGCCTTCAGCTTCTCCAGCAGCGCCATCAGCGCGCCTTCGCCGGCCAGTTCCATCCGTTCGATGACGATCTGATATTTGGACCGGCCGGGATAGGTTGTCAGCTTGCCGGTGGCGATCACCTCGACGCCGTCCTGCGGGAAAAAGGCCAGCCGCTGTGCGCCACCCTTCCACATCACCCCGTCCAGCACCGCATTCTCGTCTTTCAACGCCAGATAAAGATGCCCCGACGCCGCTCGCTTGAAGCCCGAAATCTCGCCGCGCAGCCGGACATGGCCGAATCGATCCTCGACCGTGCGCTTGAGCATGCCCGACAATTCGCTGACGCTGAGCGGCGGCGCGTTGTCCCCTGCGCGTTCCTCCGCTAACAGGCGGCCCGAACTGTCATAGGCATCAAATTCCGGGGACATGGGCGACATGAACATCCTTCTGCTTGGCGGCGGCGGCCGCGAACATGCGCTGGCGTGGAAACTGGCGCAATCGCCCCGGCTCGATACGCTCTACGCCGCGCCGGGCAATCCGGGCATAGCCGAGCATGCCACGCTGGTCGACCTCGACGCGACGGATCATCGCGCGACGATGGATTTCTGCATCCGCCATTCGATCGGGCTGGTGGTGATCGGGCCGGAAGCGCCGCTGGTCGATGGCCTTGCCGACAACCTCCGCACCATGGGGGTGCCCGTTTTCGGTCCCAACAAGAAAGCCGCGCAGCTTGAGGGGTCGAAGGGTTTTACCAAGGATTTGTGCCAGCGCGCGAACATCCCCACCGCCGCCTATGTCCGGGTCACCAGCAAGGATGGCGCGCTCGCAGCGCTCGACGATTTCGCGCTGCCGGTGGTCATCAAGGCGGACGGGCTGGCCGCGGGCAAGGGCGTCATCATCGCCGAAACCCGCGACGAAGCCGTCGAAGCGCTCGACACCATGTTCTCTGGCGCATTCGGCGCGGCGGGCGAGGAAGTGGTGCTCGAAGAATTCATGACCGGCGAGGAAGCCAGCTTCTTCGCGCTGACAGACGGCAGCGCGATCCTGCCCTTCGGATCGGCGCAGGACCACAAGCGGGTGGGGGATGGCGACACCGGCCCCAATACCGGCGGCATGGGCGCCTACAGCCCGGCCCGCGTGCTGACGCCGGAACTGGAGCGCCAGGTGATGGAAACCATCATCCGCCCGACCGTCGACACCATGGCGGCCGAAGGCATGCCCTATTCGGGCGTTCTCTATGCCGGCCTGATGCTGACCGCCAAAGGGCCGAAGCTGATCGAATATAATGCCCGGTTCGGCGATCCCGAATGCCAGGTGCTGATGACCCGTTTCGACGGCGACCTGATCGATCTGCTGCTTGCCGTGGCGCAGGGCCATCTGGCGGAACAGGGGCCGGTCCAGTTGGCGGACCGCGCCGCGCTTACCATCGTCATGGCGGCCAACGGTTATCCCGGCACGCCCGACAAGGGCGGCGCGATCGACGGGATTGACGCAGCGGAAAAGGACGGCGCGAAGATTTTCCACGCCGGCACCACGGAAAAAAATGGCGTGCTGATCGCCAATGGCGGGCGCGTCCTCAACGTCACCGCGACCGCAGATACGGTCGGCGCGGCACAGGTCGCGGCTTATGCCGCGGTCGACGCGCTCGACTTCCCGACCGGCTTCTGTCGTCGCGATATCGGCTGGCGGGAGGTCGCGCGCGAGGCGCAATAGGCCATGCCCTTGCAGCGCGTGGCAAACCGTCCTTAAATAGCGTCAGGATTTGGCAGGGGAGACGGAGCGCGATGCAGGAATTCTTCATGGACTATGGACTGTGGCTGCTGGTCGCGCTGCTGGTCATCATCGCGCTTGTCTTCCTGCTGTCGGGCAAGCGCAAGGCGGAGCAGCCGGTCGAACCGGCCGCGCCACCCGCTCCGGTGGCCGCCCCCATCGCCGCACCGCCCCCGACGCCGACGCCCTTCGTCGATCCGATCATCGCGGCGCCGGTCGCTGCGGCCCCGGTCGTGGTGGAGCCTGTCGCCCCGGTGGTCCCCACAGAACCGGTCGTGCCAGTCACGTCCGTCGATCCGATTGTCGAGCCGGAACCCATTCCCGTATCGCCTGCCGTCGCGGCGGTCACGGATGAGCCTGACGACCTTCTTCGCCTCAAGGGCGTTGGCCCCAAGCTCAAGGCGTTGCTCGTCGAACTGGGCGTCACCCGCTATGCGCAGGTCGCGGCCTGGGGCGATGCCGATATCGCTGCGATCGACGCGAAGCTGGGCAATTTCAAGGGCCGCCCGGTGCGCGATCAGTGGGTCGATCAGGCCAAATATCTCGCCGCCGGCGACATTGCCGGCTTCGAAGCCAAATATGGCAAGCTCTGACATGATCTGAGGAATCAGGCCGGCTGCGGCGCGACGTCCGACGGTTCCGGCGCGACCATGTGTACGCGCGGCGCGGGTGCGCTGCCGACCAGCCGACGAATCAGCGTGCTTGGCGCGAACAGGCGGCTGGCGAGCAGCAAGATCAGGATCGAAAGCGCCAGCGTCGCCATCGCGCTGGCTCCGCCCGCCAGCGCGGCCCCCATCACCAGCGGGTGCCAGAGGTAGAAGAACAGGCTGTCCCGGCCGATCCGGTTGAGTGGGGCGAAGGACAGGCGCAACGCCGACAGGCGGGGCAGCAGCGCGATCAGGCCCAGGCACATCATCAGCCGCGCGGGAACATAGGCCAGCCCGTTGCCGCTGCCCCGAAGGCCTGCCCACCAGGTGAGGCCCAGCGCCATGACGAGCAGCGCGATGCCCAGATAGCGCGTCGGCAATCCCTTCTCCGCCATCAACATACCGAAGAAGAAATACACCGGAAAACGCAGGAAACGGCTGTCGGGAGACATCAGGCTGATCCCGACCGGGCCGTGGTCAAGACCAAAGCCATACATGGTCGCCAGGCTGATCGGCGCGCCGATCGCCAGCAGCAGCAGCGGCGGCAAGGGAAGGAGGCGCGTCACCAGGATCAGGAAGAAGAGAACCGGCACATACCAGAGGTGGAAAGGCGGGCGCAGCATCAGGTCCAGCGGGGTGATCCAGGACACGGACCAGCCGCTCACCAGCAGATAGACGATGAGGGCGACCAGCCACGGCAGCAACATGCGCTCGCCATAGCGGCCCAGCAACACCCCCGTCTGTTCTGTGCGGGTGCGGGTGAGGTTCAACAGATAGCCTGATATGCCGATCATCAACGGCATCCGGAATCCCGCGCCGATCCATAGCGCCAGATGCTGCTGATGGGCAAGCTCCATGGCATGCCCGGCCATCACCAGAAGGATCAAGACCCCCTTGAGAAGGTCGATCGACGGATTCTTGCCCACGCTGATAAACCCCCGGCCCCGTATGAGCCTGCGCCATCTGTACTTGCAAACGCTTTAAAATATGTGGTGAACGGATAATGTGCCGAACCGTTGTGGATGGTGTTTCCGCCGAAATAGCGCCATTCCGCCCGCTACTTGGAGGTTGTCCTATTGCGAAGCATCGATTCCTCGCCTCTCGCCAAGCTCCTGACGGCGCTGCTCGTCTTCGCCGTGATCCTTGTCGGGTGGCGGCTCTATGGCCGCTATCGAGAATCCACGGCGACCCTGCCTGACAACATGGCCGCAGCGGGCAATTGCACGCTTTGGTTCGTCGGCAGTTCCTCGATCCATCGCTGGACCAGCCTCGATCGGGACATGGCGCCCTGGGCGACGGAAAATCGGGGAATCAACAGTGCGACGCTGGCGGACATTCTGCCGCGCTTCGCCAATATCAAGCCCCGCGAGGGGCGCCCGCGCGCACTGATTTTCTACGTCGGCGAAAATGACATTGCCAATGGCGTGCCCGTCCGCACGGTGATGCGCCAACTCGCCAGCCTGTTCGATCTGCGCGACCGGCTCTTGCCCGATGTGCCGGTACTGCTGCTGTCGGCGAAGCCCAGCCCCGGCCGGGCGGCCTTCCTGCGCGAACAGCGCCTGTTCAACGCGGCGGCGCAGCAATTTCTGCCCCATATGCGGGTGGCCTATTATGGTGACATCACGACACCGCTCTTTGCCGGGGGCGTAATGGGCGACAATTATCAGCGTGATGGGGTGCATATGAATGCGCGGGGCTATCGCATCTGGGCCGAAGTCGTGCGCCAACGCCTGCGTGACATCCTTCCCCCCCAAGTGACGCACAATTGCGCGCCATAGCGCGGCAGCGGGGGGCAGGAACCAGCGATTCTCCCACCGTTTCGCGGAAGCAATAGCAGTCGTTCTTGGGATCACAGGCAGCTTGGCCTTGCCGAACGTGCCTTGCGGCTGGGCGAAGGGGAAGTGCCGGCGCTAAATAGATTGTTCGAGCCCGCTCAGCCGATCGCGTCCACCAAGGCACGCGGGATGCGCAGCAACGATCCGTGACGTGCGCCCGTCGGCATGGCCAATCGCGCGCTTACATCGGTCCACCGCATCATGTCGCGAGTCATCGCCGCGCCCCAGCGACCTTCCTTGTAGATATCATAATAGCAGAGCAGCGCGTCGCCGATCCGGGCCGTCATGGGGCCCTCGACCCAGGCGGGAGAAAAGGGCGGGGACAACGGGCCGAAGGGGCCGGTGGGGCTGTCCGCCTTAGCGACCTGCAGCCATTTGCGCGGCGGATCGACCGTCTCGTCCTTCACCACCAGCCAGAGGTCGCCTGCAGGCCCCCGCGTGAAGCTGCCGTCGATCACGCTGAAACCGGGGTCGTAGAGCGGCTGGGCCGGGGCGAACGTCTCGAAATCCGTCGTGCTGCTGTACCAGAGTCGATGATTATAGGCTGATTCGGATGTACCGGCGGTTTCGGTGAAGCGGCCGGTGACGGTGCTGGACCAGAAGATGTCGTATCGCCCAGTGCGGGGATCGCGGATCGCCTCGGGCGCCCAGCAATTGCGCGCGCCGGGTACGTCCGCCATCACCGGAATGGCCCTTTGCGCCGACCAGTGGACCAGGTCGGCGCTGGTCGCATGGCCGATCGTCACGCCTTTCCAGGCCGTGGTCCATAACAGATGATAGGTCCGGCCGTCATGGAAGAGAAAGGGATCGCGCAGCAGTTTCTTCTCGCCCACCTGCGGAACCAGCAAACTGCGCCCGCCCGCCAGCGGACGAAAGGCGAAGCCGTCGTCGCTGACGGCGAGTTTCAGGCCGTCGGCTTCGCCTGTTTGGCCGGTAGTGAAATAGGCGAAGACCAGCGGGTCCTTGTCCTGTGCCATGCGCCGGGTGGCGCAACTCGTCAGCGCCAGCGCGCCAAGGCCCAGAGCGAAATCGCGCCGCCTCACCGGTAATCCTTCGCCATTTGGCGGTAGATATCCAACAGCGGATTGGCGACATAATCGTCACCATGGCCCATCGGACCAGTCGATTCCGGCTGGACCGCCACTGCCGGCTGCCCGGCGATGCCGCCGGGTGCTTCGGCGCTGTTCAGCCCTTGCGCAATCAGGTCTGGCTTGGCCCCTTCGCCGGCATTTTGGCCGTCCTGGTCGAAGATGGCCTCCTGATGCCGGGTCGGCTCCCAGATGAAGGCGCCCCAGCCATGTCTGGCCGGCAGGGCGTGGACCAGATCGTTGATATAGCGCTTGCGGCTGGAATATTCGGCGACCAGCAACCCCTTGTCGGGATAGCGTTTTACGAACTGCGCGAAGGTCGTCGCCCAGTCGCCCTGCGCGCGTTGCTGGTAGCAGGAAAAGCCGATGACGTCGAAATCGACCTTCCGCGCGACCAGCGCGTCGGTCCATTCGCGTACGATCGGCCAATGGCGGCCCAGATGATTATGCAACTGGATCGCAATCGCCGGTTCGGCCCGCCGCGCCCCGGCGATTCCGGCGCGCAGCAAGTACGCAAAAGCGTCGAACCCGCCGACTGCGCCGACCTTCGCATGATTGGCGTCGGTGACCGGATTGCCGGTGGGGGTGGATAATTGCACCTGGCCAAGCGGCCAGAGGATGCCGAAGGTCGTTTCATTGCCGATCACCGCCATGTCGACCGGCGCGCCGCCCGCGCGCATCGCGACCAGCGTGTCATGGGTGTGGGTGTCGACTGCCTTGGCAAGCTGCCCGAGATCGTAGCCTTCCCAGGCCGCGGGGACGCCCTGATGCTCGGGGTCGGCCCATATGTCGCTATAATGGAAACTCAGGACCAGATAGAGGCCGGCCTCCCGAATGCGCCGCCCCAGCATGATGGCTTGGGCCAGGCCGGCCCAGGCCTTGTCCGGCTCGCGCTTGGCATAACCCTTCGCCGGATCGACGAAGATGCGCAGCCGGATCGCGTTGAACCCGGCATCGCGCAGCAGCAGGATCGGGTCTTTCTGTACGCCATCCACGAAATAGCGCGCGCCCGCGGCCTCATCCTCGGGAATCCAGCTAATGTCCGCGCCGATCAGATAGGGGCCGGGACGGGCGCCCCGGCGCGTCGCCGCCTTGGTCGGCAACGTCAGCCCAAGGCTCGCAAGTCCCGCCGTAGCCAGCGCCGTTCGCCGGTCGAATGAGGGCATCGTTTCTCTCCTTTGCTGTGGACGGGGCAAGTCCTCCTCCCGACAAGCCGTGCTCCTGCGCAGGCAGGAGCCGAGTTCCAATCTCGCTGCCTGCCCAGGCAGGCGCGCCCCTTCAGCGCGCCAGCCAGCCGCCATCGACGGCCAGCACATGTCCATGGATATAGCCCGCTGCGCTGGATGAGAGGAACACGGCGGCTCCGCCGATGTCGCTGGCCTCGCCCCAATGCCCTGCCGGGATGCGCTCCTGAATCTGTCGATTGCGCTGTTCATCGGCCTGCAGGGCGGCGGTGTTGTTGGTGGCGATGTATCCGGGCGCGATTGCGTTCACATTGATGCCCTTGGACGCCCATTCATTCGCCAGCAGCTTGGTCAGGCCCGCCACGCCACTCTTGGCCGCGGTATAGCTCGGCACCCGGATACCGCCCTGGAAGGACAGCAAAGAGGCGATGTTGACGATCTTGCCCGATCCTTGGGCGATCATATGTCGCCCCGCTGCCTGACATAGGAAGAACAGCACCTTGAGATTCGTGTCGATCACTGCGTCCCAGTCCGACTCGGTGAAGTCGACGCTGTCGGCGCGGCGGATGATCCCGGCATTGTTGACGAGGATGTCGAGCCCGCCCAGCGCTGCAATCGTCTCGTCCACCACGCGTTGCACCGGCTCGATATTGGAAAGGTCGGCGGAGACGATCTCCGCCCTGCGGCCGAGCGCACGGACCTGCGCGACGGTCGCTTCCGCGGGCGTGCGACCCACCGCGGCGATGTTGGCGCCTGCGGCGGCCAGCGACAGCGCGATCGCCTGGCCGATGCCGGTATTGGCGCCGGTAACGATGGCGACTTTGCCGGTGAGGTCGAAGGGGGTGGTCATAGAGATCCTGTTCCCCCTCCCTTCAGGGAGGGGCTAGGGGGGGCGTGTCGGAAAGGGGCTTCATGGACATGCCCTCCCCCGATCCCTCCCCGAAGGGAGAGGAGATTCAGGCCAGCTGGCAGATATCCAGCACATGCATGTCGGTATAATCCTGATTCTCGCCCGCCATCGCCCAGATGAAGGCATAGGCCCTGGTGCCGCTGCCCATATGCACCGACCAGGGCGGGGAGATCACCGCTTCCTCATTGGCCATGACGATGTGGCGCATCGCTTCGCCCTCACCCATATAGTGAAAGACGCGGTCGGCCGGGCCGTCCAGCTCGAAATAAAAATAGATTTCGCTGCGCCGCTCATGGATGTGCGGCGGCATGGTGTTCCACACGCTGCCAGGCTTCAGCACGGTCAGCCCCATGACCAGCTGCGCGCTGTCGCAGATGCCGGGGATGACGAGCTGGTAGATGGTCCGCTCGTTCGATTCCTCCAGGCTGCCGCGCTCCAGCGCATTGGCGTCGGCGATGCCCAGCTTGCGGGTCGTGAACGCTTTGTGCGCCGGGCAGGAGGCGAGATAATAGCGCGCGCCCGTACCGGCGAACTCAACGTCCTTCGCGCCCATGGTGACATAGAGGCAATCCTTGTTGCCGAGGGTGAAGACTTCACCATCGACGGTCACCATGCCTTCTGCACCGCTCACATTGACGATCGCCAGTTCGCGCCGCTCCAGAAAGGGATGGCCCGCCGCCGACGCCGGCTCGCTTTGCACCGGTAGCTTCACCGGCGCATCGGCCACCGAAACGCCGCCGATCACGAACCGTTCGGCATGGGTGTAGTTCAGGACGCATTCCCCGTCGCGGAACAGGCCGCCGATCAGATAGCGGTCGCGCAATTCCTCGTTCGATACGCACTCCATCATGTCCGGGTGCGTCGCATAATAGGTCTTGTCGAACATCGGGGGACTCCATCGCAGGCATTTTGCCCCCTTATAGCGGTCGACGATCCAAAAGTAAGCGTTTATTCCCTGAATGTGGAATTGAGGTCCGACATGCGGTCAATTCTGCAAGAGAATGACATGCAGGAAGCGCGGGCCGTGCGCGCCGCGGACATAGGTGCCTTCGATATCGGTGGTGCCCGATACGCCGGTGACCCAATAATGGGCGCGGGGTTGCGGGCCGGCCAGCGGCGCATCTTCAAGATAGGGCGCGATGTCGCGGACGGCCAGCAGCACGATATGGTGCAGCGCCAGGAAATTGGGCAGCATCGGCGCAGTCGGGCTGGTCTCGAAAATCAGTGATCCGGTCTCGGCGATCCCCTTGCGCGCGATGGCGAGGACGGCGGCTTCGTCGGCCGCGGCGCTTGCGTGGAGGGCGAACCCCTTCCAGTCGATAGCTTTCAGGCGCGGATCGGGTGGCAGGCAGAGTGTGAGCGCTTCACCCTGTTCCGCAAGATAGCGGGCAATGGCGGCGGGCAGGTCCGCCATTGCCCTGATGACGTCATGGCTGGCATTGACACTGGGCAAGGCGAGCCGGGAGAGAAATTCCGCTTCCAGCGCCGTTTCGTCCACTGCCGGACGCTCGGGCGCGACCAGCAGCAGCGCCATGGCTTCCGCCCGGTCTGGCGCCGGCCCTTTCAACCGGCCGAGGATCGTGCCGCGGGCGTTCATGGGCGGCGTTCCTTCTGATATTGCGCCATGAAGGTCCGGGCGGCGGGCTTGGGCATATCGCGATCACGGGTCCAGCCGCCGGCCAGCGGAAGTTTCGCGATCCAGCCCTTCGTCCCCAGCAGCCGCAGCGCCCGGACGGCGATGCCGGTGCCCAGCCGATAGAGCCGCGGCCGCATGGCGACCCAGGCCCACAGGCCCAGCCCTGCGCGGATCGATGCCGGCTCCAGCCCTTCGCGCCAGCTTTTCTCGCGCCAGCCTTTCAGCAGGGTGGGCAGCGGGATGCGCACCGGGCACACCTCCTGGCACTTGCCGTTGAGGGTGCAGGCATGGGCCAGGTCGCGATTGGGCGCCAGCCCGTCCAGCGCCGGAGTCAGCACCGCGCCCATCGGCCCTGGATAGGTGCCGCCATAGGCATGGCCGCCAATCTGGCGGAAGACGACGCAATGATTCATGCACGCGCCGCAACGAATGCAACGCAGCATCTCCGCCAGCCCTTCCTCGCGCATTTTCGTGCGGCCATTATCGACCAGCACGATATGCATCGCGTCCGGCCCGTCGCGGTCGCCCGCGCGCTTCGGTCCGGTATAGAAGGTCGTATATTGGGTCAGCGCCGCGCCGGTCGCCGAACGCGCCAGCATGCGCAGCATATGGATGGCGTGCGGCGTGGACGGCACGATCTTCTCGATCCCCGCCGTCACGATATGGACGCGCGGCGGCACCAAAGACAGTTCGGCATTGCCTTCATTGGTGACGGTGCAGACCGCGCCGCTATCCGCGATCAGGAAATTCGCGCCCGATATGCCGACGTCCGCGCCCAGCATTTGCGTGCGCAGTTCCCGCCGGGCGCTTTCGGCCATGGCGGCGATCGTCTCTTCCTCATGCGGACTGCGATGCCTGGCCTTGAACAGCGCCGACACCTGTTCGCGAGTCTTGTGCATGGCGGGCCAGATGATGTGCGACGGGCGCTCGTCGGCCAGCTGTATGATATGCTCGGCCAAGTCGGTTTCGACGCGGTCGATCCCGGCCTCGGCCAGCGCATGGGGCAGGCCGATTTCCTCGCCCAGCATCGATTTGGATCGCGCGACGCTCCCTGCGCCTGCCGCCTTGCAGATATCGATGACGATCTTGCAGGCTTCGTCGGCGGTTTCGGCCCAATGCACCTTTGCTCCCGCAGCGATCGCATTCGCCTCGAACTGCTCCAGATACGCGCCCAAATGGGCGATCACATGGTCCTTGATTGCTGCGGCGCGGGTTCGTGCGGCCTCGAAATCGGGAAAGGCGTCGATGGCGATCATACGCTTCGTCTCGGCCGTGCCCGCCGTGCGTTCGACCGCGATCTTGAGGATCGGATCAGCCAGCGCCGCGTCGGCGCGCTCCTTGAAACCGCTCACGCCTCTTCTCCGATCGCCGGCCCGTCGCCCATGCCGGCGATCAGTTCGATCGCATGATAGGCGCGCACCTTGCTGCCCTTGCGATGCAGCTTCCCCGCGATGTTCATCAGGCAGCCCAGATCGCCTGCCAGCAGCAGGTCGGCCCCGGTCGCGTCGATCGCGTCCGCTTTCTCGCCGACGATCGCGTTGGAAATGGCGGGATATTTGACGCAGAAGGTGCCGCCGAAGCCACAACATGTCTCCTCGCCGGCCAAGGGCGCGAAGGTCAGGCCGTCGATGGTCCTGAGCAGCCGGCGCGGCTGCGCCTTGATACCCAGTTCGCGCAGTCCCGAACAGCTATCATGATAGGTCGCCCTTGCGTCGACGCTGACGCCCTGGGGCGTCCAGCCGCAAGTCTGGTCGAGATAGGCCATGACCTCCCATGTCTTCGCCGCCACCGCCTGCGCCCGCGGCAGCCAGACGGAGTCATGCGCGAAAATCTCGGGATAGTGGCAGCGGATCGTCCCTGCGCAGGAGCCGGACGGGATGACGACAGCTTCATAAGGTTCCAGCGCTGCGATCGTCTGCTTCGCCAGCGCAGCGGCATGGTCCCGGTCGCCGCTGTTGAGCGCGGGCTGGCCGCAGCAGGTCTGCCCCTCGGGCACGACCACGGCGCACCCTGCCGCCTCCAGCGCGCGGATCGCGGCGAACCCGATGCGCGGCCGCATCATGTCGACAAGGCAGGTGACGAAAAGGGCGACGTTTTTGGTCATATTATGTGGCGTTTCGCGAAATCGAGGAACAGGTCCGGCCAGGGCGCGGGCGCGGCGGGCGAGGCGGCCAGCCCGAAGCCATGGCCGCCATTTTCGAACAAATGGCATTCGGCCGCTATCTTGCGTGCGCGCAGCGCCGCCAGCATCGCCAGGCTGTTCTCGACCGGCACGGCAGGATCGTCGATCGCATGGGCCAGGAACACCGGCGGCGTGTCTGCGCTCACATCCTGGTCGAGCGAATAGGCACGCATCCGCGCTGGGGAGGGATCAGCGCCCAGCAACTGGGTACGCGATCCCTGATGGACGAACGGCCCCTCCATCTGAATGACGGGGTAGAGATAGGCCGCGACCGCCGCCTTGATCGGCTCCCGGTCGGCGGAATCGACCGGCTTGTAGCTCTCCACCGGCGCGCGGCTGGTGAGCCAGGCGGCGAGATGCCCACCCGCCGAAAAGCCCATCACCCCGACCCGGTTCGCCTCGAAGCGCTCGCGGACACCCAGCGCCCGCACCAGCCGCAGCGCGCGCTGGGCATCCTGCAACGGGGCCTCCGCTCCCGCCGCCCATCCGTCGCCGGGCAGGCGGTAGAGCAGCGAGAAGCAGGCATAGCCCGCCTCCGCGAAGCGCCGGGCCACATTATATCCCTCATGACCGATGGCGACCCGGCTATATCCTCCGCCGGGGATCAGCAATATCGCCGCGCCATTGGGATTCTCCGGCCGCAGCAGCGTCAGAGTGGGCGTCACGACATGGGCGAAGACGCCATCGTCCGGGCCGCTGTCGGGCCGGCGCAGCGTCTCAACCTCCTGCACTTGGACGGTATCGCCGCCGGGCGCCCGGTCCGGCCAGATCGGGAAACGTTCGAACCCCGCGGGCAGCGGGAAGGGACCGGTCTTCACCGTCTGGCCCAATGCCGGACTGGCCAGTCCGGCGCTCGCCATGGCGCCGGCGATCAGGGTGCGGCGGTCGATCGGGTTCATGGCCAGTCGGCCCCTTCCAGCAGCGGCACGACGCGCCTATTGCAGATTCACATACATGCCGCCGTCCACCAGCAGCGCAGCGCCGGTGACATAGGCGGCCATGTCCGACGCCAGGAAAACGATCGGCCCGGCCAGATCCTCCGGCGCCCCAAGGCGACCGAGCGGCGTGCGCGCCTCCATATACTGACGCTTCTCGACATCGGCCAGATCATCCTTGTTGATCTCGGTCAAAATGGTGCCGGGCAGCACGCTGTTGCAGCGGATGCCATGCTTGCCCAGCGCAATCGCCGTGGACTGCATCAGCGAATGTACGCCGGCCTTGGTCGGGGTGTAATGGGTCTGGAACTCGCCGCCGACCAGCGCCGAGATGGAGGATACCGCGACGATAGACCCGCCATGACCCTGTTTCACCATCTGCTGTGCCGCCGCCTGCACCATGAAATAGGCGCCATGCAAATTCACCCTGAAGGTCCGCTCCACCACATCGACCGGCATGTCCAGAAACGCGTGGAAGGGGCAGATGCCTGCATTGCTCACCATCACGTCGACCTTGCCGAATGCTTCGACCGCCTTTGCCACGAAATCCTGCGCGGTCTGCGGATCGGCGACGTCGCCCTTCACTGCGATGGCGCGCTGGCCGAGCGCCTCGATCTCGGTCACGCAGCTTGCGGCTGGACCATCGCTGTTCGCATAGTTGATGACGACATCGGCGCCGTGCCGGGCCGCGCCGATGGCGGCGGCGCGGCCGATGCCGGTCGATGCGCCGGTGACGAGGACGGTCTTGCCTTCAAGCAGCTTCATGGGGCGGATTTTCCTTCGATGGTTAGCGCCGCGCCGGGCGGCGGGGGGATTTGACGCCGGGGGTCCAGCCCAGATCGGCGCTGACCTTGTGCGCGGCGGCGCGGACATCCTCGCTCAGCGCCGCCATGCGATCGTCGTCCATATATTGGGCGGCGCTCGACAGGCTGATGGCGGCGATGATCGCGCCCGACGCATCGCGGATCGGCGCGGCGACGCAGCGTATCTGGTCTTCATTCTCTTCCAGGTCGAATGCGCGGCCCGCGGCGGCATAGGCGCGCATCCGCTCCAGCCAGCCGTCATAGTCCTGCTGGTGGGTGCCGGTGGCCTGGTCTGCGTCGAACAGCCTGCGCCAATTCGCCTCCGCGTCGTCGATCAGCAGCGCCTTGCCCAGGCCCGTGGAGGTCAGCGGATGGCGGTCGCCGATGCGGCTACTGATCTCCACGCGGCGGCGGCCGGGAATCTTGTCGAGATAGAGCGCCTGGTCGCCATCGAGCCGGCCCAGATGCACGACATCCTCGCTCGCCGCGGCCAGCGCCTCCAGATGCGGCCGGGCGATCTGCACCACATCGGCCTGCGATTGCGCCAGAAAGCCGAGTTGCAGCAGCTTCGGCCCCAGTTGATAGCCCTCGCGCGGCAGGAAGGTCAGGAAGCCGCGCTCTACCATGGCGTTGGCCAGCCGATGCGTGGTCGAGCGCGTCAGCCCCATCCGCTCCGACAGGTCGGCCAGCTTGATCGGGCCATCGATCACCTGGTCGAGCAGGTCCAGCCCGCGCTGCAAGGTCTGCGACCCGCCCGCCTTCGCCTTTTCCTCTCGCCCCAAATTTTCCGGTGCGTCCGATTCCGGGTTTGACGTTTTCTGTCTCATCTAATAACACTCTATCCCACAAAATGAGAAAAACAAGGGTGATGGAGAGGCTGGGCATTGATTCTTGCGATCAAGCCTCCTCCCCAGATCCAACTTTATCGGTGTTTTATCATATGTTGAAATTTTCTGCCGAATATTCCCACATATTGGGCATCGGCGTGATTCAGGGAGTGTATGCGTGCCGATCGTGACGTTGCCGAAGATCAAGCATGTCCGTGCCTTCACCGTGCGCGGGGGCGGGGCGGATTATCATGACCAGGGCGAAGGCCACTGGATCGACGACCATATCGCGACGCCGATGTCGAAATATCCCGAATATCGCCAGTCGCGGCAGAGCTTCGGGATCAACGTGCTGGGTACGCTGGTCGTGGAGATCGAGGCGGAGGACGGCACCGTCGGTTTCGCGGTAACGACCGGCGGCGAACCGGCCGCCTATATCGTGGAAAAGCATCTCGCCCGCTTCCTGGAAGGCCGCTCGCCGACCGATTATGAGAAGATCTGGGATCAGATGTATTTCTCGACCCAATATTATGGGCGCAAGGGTCTGGTCGTGAACGCGATTTCCGGTGTCGACCTCGCGCTCTGGGATTTGCTCGGCAAGCTGCGGCAGGAGCCGGTCTATCATCTGCTGGGCGGCGCGGTGCGCGACGAACTGCAATTCTACGCCACCGGCGCGCGGCCCGACAAGGCGAAGGAATTCGGCTTCATCGGCGGCAAGATGGCGCTGCACCACGGCCCGGCCGAGGGTGTCGAGGGCCTGAAGAAGAATATCGCCGAACTGGCCGACATGCGCGCGAAGGTGGGCGAGGATTTCTGGCTGATGTGGGATTGCTGGATGGCGCTCGACGTCGATTATGCGACCCGCCTCGCCATCGCCGCGCATGAGCTTGGCCTCAAGTGGATCGAGGAAGCGATCAGCCCGGACGATTATTGGGGCTATCAACAGCTCAAGCGCAACGTGCCCAAGGGGATGCTGGTCACCACCGGCGAGCATGAGGCAACCCGCTGGGGCTTCCGCATGTTGCTGGAAATGGACTGCTGCGACATCGTCCAGCCCGACGTCGGCTGGTGCGGCGGCGTCACCGAATTGCTGAAGATCAGCGCGCTCGCCGACGCCCATGGCAAGATGGTCGTGCCGCATGGATCGTCGGTCTACAGCTATCATTTCGTCATCACCCGCCACAACTCGCCCTTTGCCGAGTTCCTGATGATGCATCCGGGGCCGACCGAAGTGGTGCCGATGTTCCATCCGCAATTGCTGGGCGAACCCGTGCCGGAAAATGGCCGCCTGAAGGTGAGCGCGCTCGACAAGCCCGGCTTCGGCGTCGACCTCAACCCCGACATCGCGATGCACCGCCCCTATACCCATTGATTGCCGTAAAAGAGAGACTGATCCCATGAAATTCGTTCGTTTCGGCCAGCCTGGCCAGGAAAAGCCCGGCGTCATCGATACCGATGGCAACATCCGCGATCTGTCGGGCGTCGTCCCCGAATTGACCGTCGCAACGCTGGCCGCCGCCAAGGCCGCCGACATCGCATCGCTGCCGGTCGTCGAGGGCGAACCCCGCTACGGCGTGCCGGTCAAGGGCATCGGCAAGATCGTCGCCATCGGTCTCAATTATGAGGATCATGCGATCGAATCGAACCTGCCGATCCCGACCGAGCCGGTCATGTTCATGAAGGCGCTGTCGTCGCTGAACGGCCCGAACGACGAAGTGATGTTGCCCAGGAACAGCACCCATGGCGACTGGGAAGTCGAACTGGGCGTGGTGATCGGCGAAACCTGCCGCTTCGTCAGCGAAGAGGACGCCCTGTCGAAGGTCGCGGGCTACACCCTCGTCAACGACGTATCGGAACGTTTCAACCAGAAGCAGCGTGGCACCCAGTGGAGCAAGGGCAAGGGGCATGACACTTTCTGCCCCGTCGGTCCCTGGCTGGTGACACCCGATGAGGTCGGCGACCCGCAGGATCTGGACATGTATCTCGACGTCAATGGCGAGCGGATGCAGACCGGCAACACGAAGACGATGATCTTCAACGTCGCGCAGTTGATTGCCTATGTCAGTGAATATGTCACGCTCTATCCGGGCGACCTGATGATCACCGGCACCCCGCCGGGCGTGGGCGAGGGCAAGAAGCCCGACGCCATTTATCTGAAGGCCGGCGACGTCATGGAACTGGGCATCGCCAGGCTCGGCACCCAGAAGCAGCAGGTATCGGAATGGCGTCACCTCGGCGACGTGGTGCTCGGATGAGCGTCTATGCCGGCCGTTTCGCAGGCCGCAACGCGATCATCACCGGCGGTGCGTCGGGCCTGGGCAAGCAGGTCGCCGCGCGCATCGTCGCCGAAGGTGGTCAGGTGGCGCTATGGGATCTCAATCCCGATGTGCTCGCGGCCACCAGCGCCGAGATCGGTGCAGCGCATGTCGTGGCGCTCGACGTCAGCGACTATGCCGCCGTCGCCGCCGCCGCGAAGGAAACCGCCGCCGCGCTGGGCAAGGTCGATATCCTCATCTGCTCGGCCGGCATCACCGGCGCGACCGCGACGGTCTGGGACTATCCGGTCGACAGCTTCCAGCGGGTGATCGACATCAACCTCAATGGCCTTTTCTACTGCAACCGGGAAGTCGCGCCCTTCCTGCTCGAAAACGGCTATGGCCGGATCGTCAATCTCGCCTCCGTCGCGGGCAAGGAAGGCAATCCCAACGCCAGCGCCTATTCTGCGAGCAAGGCAGGCGTGATCGGCTTCACCAAGAGCCTTGGGAAAGAAATGGCCGGCAAGGGTGTCATCGCCAACGCGCTGACCCCCGCGACCTTCGAAAGCCCGATTCTCGCCCAACTGCCGCAAAGCCAGGTCGACTATATGCGCTCGAAAATCCCGATGGGCCGCCTTGGTCTGGTCGAGGAATCGGCGGCCATGGTCTGCTTCATGGCCAGCGAGGAATGCAGCTTCACCACCGCGTCGACCTTCGACACGTCGGGGGGGCGCACCACCTTCTGATATGAGAAGTTGCGCGGCGCGACTGGTCCCAGAGCCAGCGCGCCGCTTCGATCGGGGAGAGATGCCGTTGACGCCGATCCATGACCGCCGCGCGATGCTGACCGTCCTGCTCGGTTCGGCCTGCGCCATGGGCGTGGCGGATGTCTCTCTGGCCAATAGCCCCATGCGGCGCATCCAGCGCCCTTTACCGGAGAGGTCGATGATCCCCTTTGTCGATGCCCATATCCACCTGTGGGATCTCAAACATATCCGCTACGACTGGCTGAGCGCTCCTTTCTCCGACGACGGACCGAACGGCAGCGTCGAAGCAATCGCTCATGACTATGGCGTCGCGCAATATCGCGCCGACCTTGCTCGCTGGAATGTCGTCGGCGCGGTCCATGTCGATGCCGGTGCCGCGGCGGACAGCGCCTTGCGCGAAACCCAGTGGCTCGACGGCCTCGCCGTAGTCGAAGGCCTCCCCACCGGCTTCGTCGCCTTCGCCGCCCTCGACGATCCCGATGTCGATGCCCTGCTCGCCGCCCAGGCGGCGCACCCGCGGGTCAAGGGCATCCGCCATATCGTCAACTGGCACCATGATCCCCGGCGCACCTATGGTCCGGTCGACCTGACCGTCGATCCGCAATGGCAGGCGGGCTATGCGTTGCTGGCCAAGCACGGCCTCTCCTTCGACCTGCAATGCTATCCGGGACAAATGCCGGGCCTCGCTGCGCTGATCGCGCGCCATCCCGACATTCCGGTCATCATCAACCATATGGGCATGCCGGTCCTGACCGATGTCGATGGTCTGGAGGACTGGCGCAAGGGCATGAAGGCGCTCGCCAAGCTGCCCCATGTCGCGGTCAAGCTGTCGGGCATGGGTTTCATCCGACGCGACTGGACCCGCGAGACGATCGAACCGCTGGTCCGCGAGACCATCGATCTCTTCGGCCCCGATCGCTGCGCCTTTGCCAGCGACACCCCGACCGACAAGCTGTTCGGCCCGATCGATCGCTACATGGACGCCTATCACGCCATCGTCGCGGACCTGCCCGATACCGACCGCCGCGCACTCTTCGCCGGCAACGCCAACCGCCTCTATCGCCTGGGACTTGACCTATGATCGGAAATCCATTGCTCGGCGTGCTGTTCCATTGGTTGGGCGGCCTGGCCTCGGCCAGCTTCTACGTTCCCTATCGCGGCGTGAAGCGCTGGAACTGGGAAATCTTCTGGCTCACCGGCGGTATCTTCTCCTGGGTGATCGCACCCTGGTTCTTCGCCTCCATCCAGACCAGCGACCTGATGGGCGTGATGCGACAGGTGCCGTCCTCGGTCGTCGGCTGGTGCGTCTTTTTCGGTTTCCTCTGGGGCTTTGGCGGCCTGACCTATGGCCTGACCATGCGCTATCTGGGCCTGTCGCTCGGCATGGCGGTGGTGCTGGGCCTGTGCACCGTCTTTGGCACGCTGATCCCGCCGATCGTCGACGGCAGCTTCATGACGGAGATCGTCGGCACCCTGCATGGCAAGATCGTGCTGCTGGGTCTGGCCGTCACCCTGCTCGGCATCATCGTCGTCGCCATGGCCGGCGCGCGCAAGGATGAGGCGCTGTCGCCCGAACAGAAGGCCGCCGCCGTCGCCGAGTTCGATTTCAGGAAGGGCATCGCCGTTGCCATCTTCTCCGGCATCATGTCCTCCTGCTTCGCCTTCGGTCTGGCGGCGGGGCAGCCGGTGAACGAACTCAGCCGCGCCGCGGGCACCGGGCCGCTCTGGGTCGGTCTCCCGACCCTGTGTATCGTCATGTTCGGCGGCCTCATCACCAACGCGCTTTGGTGCGGCTGGCTGATCGCCAAGAACAGGTCGGCGGGCCAATGGGTGGGCGCGCCCGACGCCAGTGGACAGCGGCCGGCACTGCTGCCCAATTTCCTGCTTTGCGCACTGGCCGGCACCGCCTGGTATTTCCAGTTCTTCTTCTACACGATGGGCGAAAGCCAGATGGGCCGTTTCGGCTTTTCCAGCTGGACGCTGCACATGGCGTCGATCATCATCTTCGGCACCTTCTGGGGGTTCGCGTTCAGGGAGTGGAAGGACGCCGCCCCTGCCGTCCGCCGCATGGTGTGGAGCGGGGTCGGCCTGCTGATCTTCGCTACCCTCATCATCGGCTACGGCAATCGCCTCGCCGTCTGATGGTCCGGCCCGGCGTCAATGCCGGGCCGGCACCGCGTCCGACTGGCGGCGGATCAGCTGATAGTCCAGCTTCACCTTGCCGATGACTTCGTCCGCCCCTTCATCCTGGCTGCGGAAGCGCATCGCCAGCAGCCCGATCGCCTCGCGGCTCATGTCACGGATCGGCTGGCGGATGGTGGTCAGCGCCGGCCAGATCGCGCTCGCCAGCGGCGTATCGTCGAAACCGCAGATGCTGATCTCGGCCGGCACATTGATCCGGCGCTGGTGCGCGACGGTGATTGCCGCAGCGGCCATGTCGTCGTTGCAGGCAAAGATCGCGCTGGGCCGCGCCTCCAGGCTTATCAGTCGCTCGGCCGCGTCCAGCCCCGACCGATAGCTATAGTCGCCCGGCACGACAAGCTGGTCGTCATGCTCCAGCCCATGATGGAGCAGCGCATCGCGAAATCCCTGCAACCGCCGCGCGCTCGACCGGTGGCGCACATTGCCCTCTATGAAACCGATGCGCCGATGCCCCAGTTCGATGAGATGCCGGGTCAGGTCATAGGCGGCATGGCGGTCGTCGGTGCCCACCGCCAGCATGTCCGGCTCGTCCTGGTCCGGCGCGATTGCGACGATGGCGATATCGCGCGCCGTCAGTCCGGCGATCAGCTCCGGCCAATCGCACAAGGGTGGTGGCAGGATCACGCCGGCGACATTGGCATGGGCAACCTGCTCGACGATTTCTTCCGCGAAGGCGCCGGGCGCGCACTGTTCGACCACCAGATGCAGGTGTCGCTGCGGTGCTTCGCCCAGCGCACCCAGCAACAATTCCCCCAGATAAGCGGACGTGGTCGAGTTGCTGTGCAACAGCGCGACCCGCCGGTCGGCGCTGCCGGCCAACGCGCGGGCCGACGCATTGGGGATATAGCCCAGTTCCTTGACCGCCAGTTCGACCGCGCGCCGCGCTTTGGCGCTGACCAGCGCTTTGCCGTTGACCGCGCGCGACGCGGTCATGACCGACACGCCCGCACGGGCGGCGACTTCCTTGATCGTGGGCGGCTTCTTCTTGGGATCGCTTTTCTGCATCCCCTCTTCCCTAGCCGCTTTTACGGCCAAGGAAAATCGCCGGGATTCAGGGCGTCAGCCGGACCCGCGCCGGCGCGTTGCGGTCTACGCTGACGACCCCGTCCTTTTCCTTCAACTCGGCGATCTGCAATACGCTGCGCCGCTTCCAGTCGGGATTGGCCTTCGCTTCATCCTCGCCCTCCTGATGGACGAAATAGATGATATAGGCGCGCTCGCCCGCCACGATGATGTCGGGATGCTGGCCCTTGGCCCGATCGGTCGGATGAATACCGGGCTGACTCAATATATGATCCGGCTGCGTCGTCCAGTGCGCCGCATCGTCGGATCGCATCACCAGCAAGCCTTGCCATGCGTCGGATATCAGCCAGTATCGTCCCTTCCAGCGAAATGCCTTGGGGCCTTCCCCCGGCGTTTCCGTCAACCGCTCGCCGACCGTCCAGTGGACCAGATCGTCGCTGTCGGCGGCACGGATCGCCTTGTTCATTCGCTCGTCATTGAAGAAGAGGCGATAACCGCCGGCCGGCAACGCCATTATACTGGCATCGATCACCCGGTCGGAGCCGAGGTCGAGCCGCTCGCCGCAAGTCCAGCGCGTCAGGTCCGGGCTGGTCAGATGGACGATGAAGCGTGGCGCGTTCCAGTCGCGATAGACGCCCGGCACCACCGTCAGCCACATATGCCATTGTCCCGCCAGCCATTGCACCTCGGGCGCCCACAGCGTGTCGCCGGTGCAGCTTTTGGGAATGTCGGCAGTTCCGCCATAGGTCCAGCGCGCGCCATCCTTCGACCGCGCGACGCCGATTGCGGTGCCATGCACCCAGCGCGCGTCCTTCGGGTCTTCTGGCGGAAGGTCGGCGCGGCGATTGGTGTAGAACATGACCCATTCGCCGCTCCGCGTATCGCGCACGGTCGAAGCATCGGCCACGCCGTCATGCACCGGATCGCGGAACAGCGGCTTGGGCGCGACGGGACCGCTGGCCGCGGCGCCGATGAGCAGCAGCGCGCCGATCATCGCGCCAATCCCGCGACCGGATTATTGCCCCATAGCTGGTCGTAGCGCCACCCCGACAGATCCTCGACCACCAGCGCCGCGCCGGGCGAACTGGGCGTGCGCGCGCCGCTGCGCAGATGCTCGATCTCGCGCATCAATATGTCGTGGGTCGCGGGGCTCAGGCGGAAGCGTCTCGACACCCACAGGCCGAACATCAGGCAGCCGACCGTTCCTATCCCCAGCAGCAGCGCCATGGTGAGAATCGCGCCATGGCTTTGCACCGGCGCGCCCGATATGAAGCCACCCGCCTGCATGATGAAGCCCACGCCCGCGACCGCGGCGGCCTGGGTCGCCTTGCGCACGAAGGTCATGACCCCGGCGAAGCTGCCCTCGCGCCGCTGACCGGTCACGATCTCGTCGACGTCAGCCATATAATTATAGGTGGCCCAGGGAATATAGTTGAGCGCGCCGCGCCCCAGCCCCGCCAAAATGATCGGCGCCCATATCCAGGGGGAGGTGGCCGGCACGCCGAGCAGCCACAGGCCGATCAGGGCGAACACCCCGACCGCAAAATCGGCGGCGGCGACCTGATAGGCGCGGCTGGGGGACGCGCGCAGCGCCAGGTTGATAGCGATGATCACCGCCACGAACTGAACGATATACATCGTCCCCAGCAGCCCCGATGCTTGTCCCATCGATCCCGACAGCGCGAAGATGACGAAAAAGGTGAAGGTCGCGTTGAAAATATCCTGGCTGATATAGCCGCCCAGATACATGCCCAGATGCAGGCGAAAGGCGCGAATGCGCATGGTCGAGAAGAGGTTGCGATAGAGCGCGCTCAACGCCTGCCCCGCGCCGCCGGCCGCCAGCCTTTCGGCGGCTACCGCCGGTCCACCCGGCATATGCCGTTCCCAGCTGAACAAATAGAGCAGCCCCGCAGTCACCATGAACAGGGCGGCGAAGATCAGGCCCATATAGAAGAAGGTGTCGGCGCTGTCCCGGCCCAGCGCGTTGATCAGCCAGAGCGGCAGGAAGCCCGCCAGGATCGCCGACGCCTGGCCGAAGAGGATGCGCGATCCCGCGAATTTGGCCTTGGTGCGATAGTCGCTCGACATTTCGGCGGCGAGCGTCTCGAACGGGATGATCTCCATCGCATAGACCAGTTCGAACAGCACATAGCTGACGAGATAGTACCAGAATCCTTGCCCGGGCAGCCACATCAGCGCGAAGCTCGGCAGCAGCGGGATGGCGGCGAGGATGAAGAAGCGGCGGCGGCCGAATGTGCGACCAAGCCAGGTCGATCCGAAATGATCGGAAATATAGCCGATCATCGGCGAGGCGAAGGCGTCGAGGATGCGGGCCACGGCGAAGATCGTCGCCGCCTGACCTGCGCTCAGGCCGCAAAACTGGGTGTAGAAGATCAGCACCCAGCCCGAAATGACCGCCATCGACCCCGCACCCAGCACATCGTTGGAGCCATAGGCGAGATAATTGGGCAAGCGGACGGGTCGGATCGGCGCTGCTTCAGGCATGTTCGGCTCCTCAGCCCATCTTATCATTGTTGGTCCGCGGACGGCGACGCTCCTTCCATGATCGCCGCCGTCCGCGTCCGCCTGCGTCAGATATAGGTGCGCAGGAATTCACCCAGCGCGCAGATGGCCAGGCTCTGGCCATAGGGCATGGAGGTGAGCGCGATATCCTTGTAGAATTGCTGGGTGTCGCCCATCGCGGTGCCGAAGCTGACCTGCTGCAACTCGCCCGCTTCATCGATATTGGCGATCACGCCCTGCACGGCCTTGATCCCCACCTCCTCATAGGCGCGCGGCAGATAGCCCTTCCGCACCGCCTTCAATATGCCATAGGCGAAGCCGGCGGTGGCCGACGCCTCCAGATAGCTGGTCGGATCGACGATCAGCGTGTGCCACAGGCCGCTGTCGGCATCCTGCGTTTCGCTCAGCGTCTTCACCTGCGCCGCCAGCGTGTCGATCAGGAAGGTGCGGAAGAAATCGCCTTCGGGCAGGTCCAGAATCTCGATGATCTCGGGGATCGCGATCGTCACCCAGCAATTGCCGCGCGCCCACAGCGCCTGCGCGAAATTATGGCGGCCATTGAAGTCCCAGCCGTGGAACCACAGGCCCGTCTTCGTATCGAACAGATATTTGATGTGGACCAGGAACTGGCGCTTGGCTTCCTCGATATAGGCCGGGCGGTTCAGCAGCAAGCCGATCTTGGCCAGCGGCAGCACCGACATCATCAGCGTGTCGTCCCACAGCTCGCCCGGATTCTCGTCATTATAGACGATATGCTGGAACCCGCCTTCCTGCGTCTTGGGCAGGCCGTCGGGGGCCATCAGCCATTCCGCCCAGCTATCGAGATAGGGAATGTAGCGCGGGTCCGGCTCATGCTCATAGAGGTAGGCGAGCGTGATGAAGGGAGCCATCGTGTTGATATTCTTGGTCGGGGTGCCTTCGGCGAAGCGATCCTCGAACCATTGTTTGATGATCGCCAGCGCCCTGGCGTCGCCGGTCTGTTCATAATAGCGCCACATGCCGAACAGGCCGACGCCATGGGTCCATTCCCATCCGGCCCAGCCCTTGGTGTCGATGATCCGCCCATCGTCCAGATGGAGCAGGAATTCGCCGGTCTCGTCCTGGATATTGACGAGATTGTCCATCAGGCGATCGATGGCGTCGATCACCTGCGGGCGAGGGACGTCATGAGAGAGAGCGGCCACTGAAATTACTCCTTGAGATCTGAAGGTGCGTTTGGCGCGGCAACCATCTGCACTGGCAGACCGCCTTTCACGGTATGAAGGGTGACGAGGCGCACGCTTTCCAGCGCGTCGCCCGGCTGGCCATCGGATGTGACGGCCAGCGCGACATGATTGCGGCCCCGGTGGTTGAGGATGCCTTCGGGGATGGGGAAGGTCCGTTGCGGGCCGACATGGGCGATGAACTGGCCCATGTTCCAGCCGTTGACGAAGATCAGCACGCGATAGCGAACCGGCGAGCGCGCTATCCTGGCGTCACCGAAACTGAGCGCGATGGTCGCGTCCTGGCCCTTGGGCACGGCGAGATTGAAGGCGGTGCGATACCAGTTGGTGCCCGCCTGCGCCTGCGTCGCGGGCACGCTGGACCTGGCCCATGCGCTGTCGTCGAAGTCCGGCAGGTGCCAGCCCATCCGCTCGCCATATTGGCCGCCATTATTGGCGGGACCGCGGGCGACGTCAGGCAGGTTTTCGCCGCCCTGTTTACCCTGGATCTTCCATGCGATCGGCACGGCGAAGCTGCGTCCGCCCGGTCCCCCCTCGAGCGAGGCGGAGATCAGGCCGCGCGCTTCCTTGTGGAAATCGTCGCTGTCCAGATCCCAATTATGGCCGTTATTGCGCACCATGACGGAGACGACATGCTCGCCCGATCGCGCACCGGCGGGCAGGGCGAAGCGCGCCGTGCCGGTGGTGATGGGGCGTGGCAGGCCTGCGGGCGTTTCGCCTTCGCCCAGGAACTGGCCGTCGACCCAGGCCTGCACCAGCCCCGATCCACCCGCGCCATAATAGAGCGAAAGCGTCCTGGCGTCGGGCGTGCCGGTAAAGCGGCCGCGATACCAGACGTCGCCGTCATGGAAGCCATAGGCGTCCATGCCCATGTTGGGCTGGCCGTCGGGCCGCGCCGTGATGCTGGCGGAGGGGCGATTGTCGATCGCCTGCCATGCGCCGTCGTCGAAGGCGGGGTCGGCTTCGGGTGCCCCCTTGGCGACGCGCCAGTCGGTCAAGGCGGGCAAGGCGATGTCGGCTGGCCCGGCCAGCGGCTGCAAGGCGGTGTAGCTGCCCGCAACCCCGGCTTTCGTCGCAACCTTTGCGCCATTCCATGTGACCGCGCGGACCGCCTTGGGCGCCCAGATTGCGAGCGGGCTGGCCTCGGCCGTATCGCCGGTCAGCGCCAGCGTGCCGTCCTTGACCTTAGCGCTGCGCACCAGCGCCGGGCCGCGCACCAGCGCGTCCTCCTGCCGCCAGTAGCGGGCGCCTTCGGCTTCGTCGGCGAGTATCAGCGTCAGCGGCGGTCGTCCGCCGCCTTCGATCCGCAGCACGGCGCGGCCCTGATGGCTGTAATCGAGCTTGAGGTCACCCTTCGCCGCGTCGAAGGCGCTGGTGGCGCTGCCTTCCAGCACCGTCACCTTCGGGGCGGAGGCATAGCGCAGCACCGTCTCGCCCGGTTCCCCGGCGCGGCCGTAGAACAGCATGAGGTCCGCTCCGTCCATCACCTGCGCGGACTGGAGTTCGGAGGTCGAATAGACAAGCCGCTGCCCACCCAGCGCCACGCCGGCAACGAGCCATTTGGCGTCGAAGCCGTTCAACTGCATCGGCACGCTATAGCGGCCGTCGGGCAGGTCGGCGGTGAAGCGGAAGACGTCGCTGGTCTGCCCGTTGGACGGCTTGTGCGCCACCATCAGGAAGCGCGCATCCGTCTCGGGGTCTTTATTGTGGTAAATCTGGATATTGGGCGAGGAAATCTCCACCGCGCCAGCCGGGATCATCCCTGCCAGGTCGGGGACTGACGCAATCAGCCCGCCCAACTGCTTCATCTCCAGCGCCTTTTCGCGCAGTGCGCGCGGTTCGGAGATGGCGGCGCCATAATCATAGCTGGTGAACACCACCGGCGCGGGCAACCAGCCCCAACTGGTGCCGCCATAGGTCATGTAAAAGCTCTGGATGCCGATCCCGTTGGCGAGGTTGGTGCCGTAGAAGACCCGCTGGAAGCGCTTGCCGCGCTGGATCGCGTTGCAGGCATAGCCGCCGTTCGATCCCCAATAGTCGAACCAGCCGCCGCCGAACTCCGCCAGGAAGCCGGGCGTTTCGGGGGACGCGGATGCGCCGCCCTTCGCCCCGCCTGGACCATAATAGCCCCAGTCGGGCGCGGCGACATCGCGGGTCGGCTTGCCCCCGACCGTGCAGGTGCCGCCGGGATAGCCGTCGAACGCATAGAGGTCGTTGGGGCCGGTCACGACCTTGTCGATCTTGCTGCTTTCGGGCGTCCAATATCCGTTGCGGCCCTGATCATTATGGAACAGCGGTATGGTGATGCCATCGGCCCGCGCCTTGGCGGCCAGATGGTCCATGTAGCGGCGCTGCGCCGGGGTGGTCAGCGCCAGCTCATTTTCGATCTGGTGCAGGATGACGCCATAGCGGCGGCTGGGATCGGCATTGATCTGATGCTTCGCGACGATCGCATCGACTTGCGTCAGCCATTCGTCCACCGCAGCCAGATAGGCGGGATCGTCGGTGCGGGCGCGGGCGCGCTGGTTGACCAGCCAGCCGGGAAAGCCGCCGCGCGACAATTCGGCATTCACATAGGGACCGGCGCGGGTGATGACGTAGAGGCCTTCCTCTTCCGCCATGGTCAGCAGCCGGTCGATGTCGCGGATGCCGCTGAAATCATACACGCCCTGTTTCGGGCTGTGATAGCCCCAGTCGAAATAGAGGGCGACCGTATTGAAGCCGCTCGCCTTCATCTTCTGGAGGATGTCGCGCCACAGGTCGGGCGACGGCAGGCGGAAGGGGTGGAATTCGCCGCCCCAGATCACCAGCCGCTGGCCGTCCACCATCAGCGATCGCGCGTCATACGACACGCGGCCAAAGCGCTTCACGGGCGCGGACAGATTGGCGGTCTGCTTCGCCTCCTGCGCGGGGAGGGGCGTAGCCAGGGCGGAGCCGAGCAGCAGGGCGGCGATCAGCGAACGCATGGGATCAATCCATGTGAAACAGCAGCGGGAGCGGCCATTCCTTGGGCTGGTTGCCGGGCTTTACCTCCATCAGCGGGGCCATATGGTCCCACCAGCGCTGCATCACCGGATGGCCGGGCAGCGCATCGCGCTGATTCTCGTCCTGCAGCTTGAGCACCGCAAACAGGCTCAGCGTCCCTTCGTCCAGAAAGATCGAATAGTCATATATGCCCGCCTGCGACAGCAAGTTGGACAGTTCTGGCCAGATTTCATCATGGCGCTTGCGATACTCGTCCACCACGCCGGGCTTGAGTTGCATCTTGAAGGCGTGGATGGACATCGCGCTCCGTAATATCCATATTGTGGAACTTACTACCTATATTTGGTAACACTGTCCCGGAGGATCGTCAACGCCAGAGCGGGGTGTCGCGCACCGAAACATGGCGCACATCGTCGAACGCGAACGGCGGGCGCTGGTCCGGCGCGATGGTTTCGGCGCGCAGCCGGTCGATCGTCAGCCGTTCCACATGGCGCGCCCATAGCGCCCAGCTTGGCAGCAGGCCGAACATGCTGGGTTCGGGATAGGCGTCGGGCAACTCCGCCGGAACGCGCGCCGCATCGGTCGCCGTGCCGCCGCCGCGATAGAGAAGATGGATGTCGCGCAGTGTCACGTCGCGGATCGGCTGCCCCGGCAGACCGGCGATGGCGACGGGGAAGCGATGGTCGATGCCGCGGGCATCGACCTCGCTGATCGCGACATCGCGAATCGCGCCGACGCCGGTTCCGTCCGGCCCGCGCCGCCGGTCGCCGAGCCGCAGGAAAAGCGGTGCGGTGGTGACATCGCGCATCGTCAGGCGGCGGGCGACGATATGTTCCATGACGCCGCCGTCCACCGTCTCCAGGGCCAGGCCGCGGCAGCGGGTGAAGCGGCAATCCTCGATCCGCACATTGCGATAGCCGCCATTGCTTTCGGTGCCGAGCTTGATCCGGCCCGTCACCCTGTCGCGGTCGGGTGCGACCTCCTGCGTGGTTCGCTTCGTGCCGTCGACCAGCGATCCCATGTCGTAGCCCGACACGTCGCAGTCGCGGATCACTATATCCTCCGATGCGATCGCCCGGCCCAAGGCAAAGCTGCTTTTGACCACGATGCCGTCGTCATTGGGCGAATTGACCCGGCAGTGCTCCACCACCACATCGCGTACGCAGTCCAGGTCGATCCCGTCGCGATCGGTGTCGATCGTCAGCCCGTCGATCCGCAATTCCCGCGTGCCGGTGGCCAGGACCGCGAAATGCCCGCCTTTCAGGATGGTGAAGCCCGACAGGCGGATGTCGCGCCCGTTCTTCAGCGCGATCGCCTTGTTGCCCAACCCCTGCATCGCCACGGCGTCCGGTTCCAGATGGCCGATCTCCGCCGCGCTCATGCCCTGCATCGACAGCGGCCGTTCGCCCGCCTGCTTCTTCCAGCGCGCACCGGGGCCATCACGGGTCAGGCCCAGCCCATGGATCAGGCCGGGGCCAACGATCGCGACCTGCTCGACATCCTCGCCCCAGATCAGGCTGTTGCGCCAATGGCTATGGCCGAAATCCTGGTAGAGTTGGTCTACGTCCGTTTCTGGCAGGTCGTAGCGCCCGGCGTGGCGCGCCGGATCGGCTGCCTCGATCACCGCACCCTCGGCCAGCAGCAGCGTCACCCGGCTCCTGAGCCGGATCGAAAAGCAGAGATAGCGCCCGCGCGGCAGGACGACCGTGCCGCCCCCCGCGGCGGAGGCGGCCTCGATCGCGGCGTTGATCGCGCCACTGTCGATCGCGATCCCATCCCCGTGCGCGCCATGGCCGCGGACGTCATAGTGGCGCGCGGCATGGGCCGGGAAGACGGGCAGCAGGGCGCTCGCTAGGCCCAGCGTCAGATCGCGGCGGGTCAAGCGCATCAATTGCCCGCCGGCCGCTGATCGCTGCGGATCAGGCTGGGGGCGATCGCGATCGCATCCGCTGCGGGTGGCCGGTTGGGGGTAAAGGCGGGCATCGTCACATGCGTCGCCAGCGCGGGAATCTGCATGCGAATCCGTTCCGCCACTGCGCTGGCCAGCAGCCAGGCGCCATAATTGTCATGGTGCGTCCTGTCCTTGCCGCCATCGTTGAAAGCGGTCGGCGCGACCGCCGGCCCCAATGCCTCATAGATGGCCCGGCTGTCGGCATTGAGGTCGATCAGCGGCACCTGCTCTTCCACCGCGAGCTTGCGCGCCGCCGCCGCATAGGCGCCCAGCGTATCGAGAATCTTCCCCTGCGCATCGAAATTGCGCCGTTCGGGCGACGTCACCAGCACCGGATGCGCGCCGCGCCGCCGCGCTTCGGCGATATAGGCGCGGAGCCAGGCGACATAGCCCGTCCCGGCATCGAGATAGGTTTGCGGCCATTCCTTCTTCTGGTCGTTATGGCCGAACTGGATGAACAGCCAGTCGCCGGGCTTCATGCGCGCCAGCAACTTGTCGAGGCGCAGGTCGGTCAGGAAGGATTTGAGCGTCGCGCCCGACTTGGCATGGTTGGCGACCACGATCCCGTCGTCCAGCATCGGCGGCAGCATCTGGCCCCAGCTTGCGGCCGGTTCGGCATATTGGTCGGTCACGGTCGAATTGCCGGCCAGGAAGAGCGTGGGTGCGACCACGGGTTCGATCCGTACCGATTGCACCGCCGGCCGGCCGAGAAATTCCAGCGTCAGCTTCTCGTCCCAGGTCGCTTCCTGCGCTTCGCGCGCGTCGATCCGCACCGCGCGGCCGCCCGGCGCATTGGGCGGCGGGGGCGTCAATGCGGGGGTGCGGATATTGACCAGGAAGCTGCGTTCGACGCTCTCGCCCCGACGCGTGACGATATGGTTCAGCATCAGCCGCCGCGCTTCCGCCTTGACGCTGGTGTCGCCCGTGTGGCGGGCATCGCCCAGCCGCACCGTAACGCGATAATCACCTTCGGGCAGCGCTGCCGAAAAAAGGAAGCCCTGCGCGCCGCCGCCTGGTTCCACGCCATGGCCGCCATGCACATAGGGATGCCGCCATTCCGCCGATCCGGCACGCAGGTCGAAACTCTGCACGGTTGGGAGGGCAGTGGCGGTCAGCATCCAGGCGAGGGAAGTGGAAAGCGGCATGAAGCGAAGCATCCCATCGGATAAGAAGAGGGAACGCCGCGGCGCCGCAGCGCTCCCCCAGATCAAACCGCCCGTGCAGAGGCGGCTGGATAAAAATCCCATTAAATAGATTATCGATCCATATATAGGGATACACTGATGGTCAACCGGCTTTGGCGGTTGAGGAACTGAGCGTGCAGATGGCCCACATTGTGGACATGAAAATCACATGATGATTTTTCTGGCAATTGTCAGACTAGCGATATAGGATGATACCTCAGTTCACATAGTGGGACACGATGGACGTCATAAGCGATGGCGCCCGTGACAAATGGGGAGGATTTATGTTGCACACCCGTTCCGCGTTCGCCCGCCGCAGCTCGGCCCTTGCGATCGCCTCCATGCTGCTGGTTGCTGCGCCGGCGATCGCCCAGGAACAGCCGGCGGTCGATCGTCCGGCCGCGGATCCGGGTGTCGCCGACATCGTCGTCACCGGCTTCCGCGCTTCGCTCAGCAGCGCGCTTGGCATGAAGCGCAAGGAAGCCGCGGCGATCGATTCGATCGTTGCGGAGGATATCGGCAAATTTCCCGACTCCAATCTCGCCGAATCGATGCAGCGCGTGCCCGGCGTAGCGCTGGCGCGCGGCGATGGCGGCGAGGGGCGCAATATTTCGGTCCGTGGCCTGGGCGCCGGCTTCACCCGGGTCCGCATCAATGGGATGGAAGGCACGGCGCAGACCGGCTCGTCCGACATTTACGGCGCGGGCAACAACGGCCGCAGCTTCGACTTCAACGTCTTCCCGACCGAAATCTTTTCGGCGCTTTCGGTCCGCAAGACGCCCTCGGCCGATGTGGAGGAAGGCTCGCTGGGCGCAACCGTCGACCTGACCGCCCCCAAGCCGTTCGACCAGAAGGACGATTTCGTCCTCTCCATGACCGCGCGCGGCGTCTATAACGAGCTGTCCAAGAAGGTCGATCCGCGCGCCTCGCTGTTGATCTCCAAGCAATTCGGCGACAGCGGCTTCGGCATCCTCGGCTCGGTCGCCTATCAAAAGCGCCACATCCGCGAAGTCGGCTATTCGGCGGTCGATATCCTGTCCGCCAACACCAATGGCGGTTTCTGTTCGCCGATCGGCTTCGCGCCGCAAAATCCGGCGGACAATGCGATCAAGGGGGCCGATGCACTCAACTGCTCGACCGGCAATCCGCGCACCAGCACCAACGCCGCCTATCAGGCCATCCAGGATCTACGCCGCGACGACCTGTCCGGCGTGGCGGGCAGCGGCGCCTTCCTGCCGCGCATCCCGCGCTACCTCAACAGCGAGCAAAATCAGGAACGGATCGGCGGATCGCTGACACTGCAATTCCAGCCCGACGACCAGACCGACATTTCCGTCGATTTCCTCTATTCCCGCTTCGAAGTGACGCGGCGCGACAATTATATCGCCGCCATCTCCTTCGCCCGGTCGGCCGCCAATAACGGCCAGCCGATGACGTCGGTGCGCGACATCGCATTCGACGAAAACGGCTCGCTGGTTCATGGCGTGTTCGACGGCGTGGACGTGCGGTCCGAAGGGCTTGTCGACCATTTCGTGTCCACCTTCAAACAGGCCAATGTCAACTTCAGGCGCCAGCTGAACGACAGCCTGGAGGTGAGCGGCATCGTCGGCTTCAACCGCTCGATCTGGGACGGGAAGAAGCGGCTCCAGACCTTCATGGACGCGATCGACACCGATAATTTCACGATCGACTTCCGCGACGGCGGCACCACGCCAAAGCTCGGCTTCGGCATCGACGTCAACGATCCGGCCAGCTTCACCTATGGTCCGGGTCGCGCCGACGGCACCGTGCTGGGGGGCTTCAGCTTCCAGGGCAAGCCATCGCGCAACAAGACCGACAATCTGACCGCCGAGGCCAATCTCAAATGGACCGTCAGCGACGCCTTCTCGATCCGCGCCGGCGCCCAATATCGGCGCAGCGACTTCCTGTCCACCTTCCTGCGTCCCTATACCGCCGACACCGTGGTCCGCGCGCTGCCCGCCGGCACGAGCCTGGCCGACATCACCCGCACGATCAGCGGTGTCGACAAGCTATGGGGCAATGGCGCGCCGGCCAGTTGGGTCGCGATCGATCCGGAAAAATGGGCCAACACCTTCGGGTTCGATTCGGTCCGCTATTGCGGGGTCGAATGCGGCGGCGGACGCAGCCGGGTGCGCGAAGAGGTGAGCAGCGCCTATCTGATGGCCAATTTCGACCTGGAGGATGCGATCGGCATCGGCATCCGCGGCGATGCTGGCCTGCGCTACGTCAAGACCGACATGCTGTCGTCGGGCTATGTCACAGTGGCCAGCGCCGCTTCGCCCACCGGCCTCACCGGCCAGTTCGCGGCGGCCAAGAACAGCTATGACGACTGGCTGCCGTCGGCCAATATCGTGGTCGAGCCGATGGACAATCTGCTGCTGCGCTTCTCCGGCGCCAAGGTGCTGGCGCGGCCCGAGCTGGGCCTGCTGACCCCGACCAGCGGGGTCAATCCGGTGACCCGTGTCGGCAACGTCAACAATCCCTTCCTCGACCCCATTCGGGCGACCACCTTCGACGTGGCGGTCGAATGGTATTTCCGCCCCGGCTCGCTGCTCTCGGCCGCCTTCTTCTATAAGGACATCAAGAGCTTCATCCAGAATGTGAACAGCCAGATCCCATTCAACCAGCTCGGCCTTCCAGATGCGCTGCTGGAAAACAGCAATACCCTGCCGACCGAATTGTTCACCGTGTCGCAGCCGTTCAACACGCCGGGCGGCAAGCTCAAGGGCATCGAGCTGAACGCCCAGATCCCCTTCACCTTCTTCGACGGGTTCCTCGGCAATTTCGGCTTCCTGGGCAATTACACCCGCGTCACGTCGAAGATCGAATATATCCTCGCCAGCGTGAACGGCGTGCCGACCGTGACGACCACGGCGGACCTGGTCGGCCTGTCCAAGAACACGGCGTCGGCAACGCTTTATTATGAGGATGAGAAATTCTCGATCCGCACTACCGGCAATTTCCGTGACAAGTTCATCCGCGGCATCCCCGCCTCGCCGGGCAGCGACCTGCAGGGCAATGCCAAAACCTTCTTCATGGACGCGTCGGCCAGCTATAATGTCACCGACCGGCTGAAGATCATGGTGGAGGCGACCAATCTGACCGACGAGCAGAACCGGCTCTATATCGACAGCCAGCGGCAGGACACCTTGTTCGAGACCCGGATCGGCCGGACCTTCACCTTCGGCGTCACCTACCGGATGTAATGCGCCTAAAGCTCCTCCCCCAACCTCAAGGGCGCGGCCACCCCGGTGACCGCGCCCTTATTGTGTCCGGCGGCCGGGCGCGCCAATCCTATCGGCGCGGTCCGCTATAACCCACTGCGGCGCCGATCTGCTCGGCCGACCGCATCACCTCCTCGGCCAGCCCCGGCCGCAGGGCGTCGGTCAGATAATGGGCGGCGCTGGCGATCGAGATGGCGATGCAGATCTGCCCCCTGGCGTCACGGATCGGCACCGCGATCGACCGCACGCCATCGCCCAGTTCGCTGTCATGCAACACTTCGCCGCGCGCCTTGTGCGCGCGCATCTCGGCGACATAGGCCTGGATCTGCGCCGGCGTCGCCTTGCCGTCCCTGGCCTCGACGTAGAGGCGCTCCCATGTCTCTTCCGTCTCGTCCAGCAACAGCGCCTTGCCGAGGCCCGTCTCCGCGATCGGGCGGCGATCGCCCGGCGCGGTGGCGACGCGCAGCCGCTGGGTGCCGGTCACCCGGTCCAGATGGCGCGACCAGTCGCCCTCGCGCTTGCCGACGAAGACGCAAAATCCGGTGCGTTCGGACAGGAGTTCCATGAAGGGGCGGGCAAGGCGGACATAATCGATCTGCTCGGTCGCCAGCACGCCCAGTTGCAGCAGCTTGGGACCGAGCGCGAACCCGTCGCGCGTCACCGCGAGATAATTGCGCGATTTGAGCGCCTGCACCAGCCGATGCGCGGTGGTCTTGCTCATGCCCAGCTTGCGGGCCAGGTCGGCGGCGCGGATCGGACCGTCGATCACCTCGTCCATGATGTCGAGCGCGCGCATCAACGTCTGCGTGCCCTTCACTGCTTCCTGCTTCTCGTCGCCGTCCTGCATGATGCCTTCGTCCACTTGCCGTCCCACATAATGGGCGCGTTCCATATAGCGGAAGCATATCGGCCAAATTGGGCAGTTTGTCAGCCGCTTTGTGGTCGCCATGCAAAAGCCCGCCGGTCATCTCCACCGGCGGGCTTTTCAGCCATGCGAAGGCCAGCGGATCAATATTGGATGGTGACGGTCACCGCGCGGCGATTCTGCGCCCAGCTTGCTTCGTCCGAGCCCAGCGCTGCCGGCCGTTCCTTGCCATAGCTGACGGTGGTGATGCGGCCGGGCGCGATGCCCAGCGAGGCGAGATAGTTTTTGGCCGCATTGGCGCGGCGTTCGCCCAGCGCGATATTATAGTCGCGAGTGCCGCGTTCGTCGGCATGACCCTCGATCGTCACGCGCACCGACGGATTCTGCTGCAACCATGCGGCCTGGCTCTGCAACGTCGCCTGATCTTCCGCATCGACATCATATTGGTCGAGGCCGAAGAAGATGCGGTCCGACGATACCGACGCGACGAAATCCTCCTGGCTGCCCTTGACCGGGCCGCCGGAACCGACCGGCCCGCTAGGGGCGGTCGTGCCACCGGTGCCGCCAGGGGCAGGGGGCAGTTCGGCCGGCGGCTTCTTCGAACAGGCGGCCAGCGCGATGATGGCGGTCGCCATCAACAGAGTCCGGGACAGTTTCATGGGGGTCTCCTTCGATATTCTCTATGCCGCCCGCTGGTGGTCCGATTCTGACATTTGCAGACCCATCCCAACCGTCAGGGGATGCAAATGTCAAAATCAATCCGTTAAGACAGTCATCAGGGTCCGTGATGTTCGTTACGCTGTCAAGACGACTAGGTTCCCCAATGGGCAAAGGCGCCTGAACGCAAGATTACGGCAGCAACGGCCCCCAGGCCGGGTCGGACCCGCTCAGCGGTGTCGGAATCCGCCGTTCGTTCACCCCGGTCAGGTCGACCTGCCACACCTGGCTGCTGCCCTGCTTGCCCGGCGTCGTGCGGAAGAATTGCAGCACGCGGCCATTGGGCGACCAGGTTGGCTGCTCGTCCTGCCAGCCATTGGTCAGGATACGCTCATTGTCGCCGCTGGGCGTCATCACCGCGACCTTGAAATCGCCCGACAGCTTGGTGAAGGCGATCAGGTCGCCGCGCGGCGACCATTCGGGCGTCGCATAGCGACCGCCGCCATGGCTGATCCGCCGCTGGTTGGAGCCGTCGGCGTTCATCACATAGATTTGCTGCCCGCCCGACCGGTCGCTTTCGAACACGATCTGGCTGCCGTCGGGCGAATAGCTGCCGCCGACGTCGATGCCCGGCGACGTGGTCAGCCGCACCGGCGTCCCGCCATTGGCCGACACGCGATAGATATCGGTATTACCCGCCACCGCCATGGAGAAGAGGATGGAACGGCCGTCGGGCGACCAGCGCGGCGCGAAGGTCGCGTTGCTGCTTTCGGTCACAAGCTTCTGCTGCCCCGCGCCTATGTCGTAGATATAGAGGCGCACGCGGCTGCCCAGATAGCTGACATAGAGGATCGACTTATAGTCGGGCGAAAAGCGCGGGGTCAGCGCCATCGACTGGCCGTTGGTGATGAAGCGGTGGTTCGCCCCGTCCGAATCCATGATGGCGAGGCGCTTGACGCGATTCCCCTTGGGACCGCTCTCGGCGATATAGGCGATGCGGCTGTCGAAGAAGGGACTTTCGCCCGACAGGCGGGCATAGATGGCGTCGGCGCATTTATGCGCAGCCCGGCGCCAGTCGCGCGGCGCGACGACATAGCCCTGCCGCGTCAGTTCCTGCTTGAGCGCCACGTCATAGAGATAGCAGCCGACCGTAATGTCGGCCTCGCCCCCGGTGGTGCGCACGAACCCCTGCACCAGCGCCTGATAGGCGCCCCATTTGTCATAGACCGGGTTGGTGACTTCGGGGAAGGCGACCGCTGGCATCCCGCCAGGCCCCGACGGATCGAACAGGCCGGAGCCTTTGAGGTCGGACGCGATCACCTCGGCCACCTTGCGGCCCAGTTCGCTGGCGGTGCCGGCCGGCGTCGCCACATCCTGCTGCGCGGGCATGGCGGGGACGGCGACCTTGACGTTGCTGTCAACTTCGCCGGTGACGTCGACCGACAATTGCGCCATCGCGGGCGCGGACAGGATGGCGGCAAGCGCGACGGTCGCCAGAGAGATGCGGCGAAGGAAGTTGGTCTTCATCGGTTCAGCCTCGCGTCAAAGCGGAGTGGCCGGAGCCATTTCCATTGGTCATAATATTCAGGCGGTAAATTCCGGAAGGGTGCGGCGAGTTTCACCGCCTGGATCGCGCGCTCCGCATGCAGCTTAGCCTGTGGCCGGTTGCTGGCGGTGACGCCGGTCTGGTCGATCACTTCGGGCGCGCCGATCAGTGCGCCGCTCTTGTCCAGCCGCACTTCCAGCAAGGTCACGAGCTGATCCGCGTCCGCACCCGAAGGCGGCCGCCAGTGCGGCTTCAACTGGCGGCGGATTTCGGCGTCCAGCGCGGCCTTCTGCTGCGGCCCCATGGCGGCGGCAGGCGGCGGCGCAGGGGTGCGCGGCGCGTCATCCTTGGTGTCGATCCCTTTCAGGAAATCCTTGCCCAGCAATGACCCCTTGGGCTTGTCGGCCTTGCCTGCGCCGGATGCCCGCGCAGCAGCATCGGCCTTGGCCTTGGCATCGCTCTTGGCTTTAGCGTCGCTTTTCGCCTTGGCGTCGGCCTTGGCTTTCGCATCCGCCTTGGCTTTGGCCTCACTCTTTGCCTTGGCCTCACTCTTTGCCTTGGCGTCGCTCTTGGACGGCACGGTCGCAGCCGCCTTTGGCTTTTCAGGCGCAGGCTTGGCCTTGGGTGCGGGTCTCTCCGGCGCTGGCTTGGGCTTGGGCGTCGCCTTAGCCACATCCTTCTTCGGCGGCACCGGCTTGGGCTTGGCCGGGGCTTCCTTTACGACCGGCTTTGGCGGCGTAGGCTTGGAAACCGGCTTCGGCTCCGCCTTGGGCGGTGGTGGTGCGGGCGTCGGCTCCGGTGCGGGAGCAGGCTCCGGCGCAGGCTTGGCGTCTTCCGTCGGGCCTTCTTCCGGCGCGACGCTGGGCGGCGGCGGCTGGGTCGAAACTTGCGGCGCGGTCGATTGCAGCGCGACTTCGTCCACCAGACTCACGTCCATCGGCGGCGACTTCAGCTTCAGCGGGTTGGGGGTGGCCAGGAATCCGGCCGACAGCAGCCCGAACAGCAGGACATGTCCCGCCGTCGCGACGCCAAGGCCGATCTTTTCCGCGCGCTCCATATGGCTGACCTATGGCCCCTATTCTGAACCGTCGCTGACATCAGCCGCGTCGGACCCGGTGCTGACCAGCGAAACCTTGTTCAGGCCCGCGCGATTGAGTTCGCCCATCACCCGCATCACCCGGCCATAGTCGAGCGCGGTGTCGGCGCGCAGAAAGATTTGCGGCGGCTCAGGCTGGCCGGCATGGGCGGCGGCGATTTCCGCCAGCCGGTCGGGCAGGTCGGCATCGCTGATCTGCGCCTCGTCGATGAACAGCCCGCCGTCGCGGTCGATGGACAGGATGGTCGGCTTGGCGTCCGCGTCCAGTCCCTTGGCGCGGGTTTCGGGCAGGTTCACCGGCACGCCGGTCACCAGCAGCGGCGCGGTCACCATGAAGATGATGAGCAGCACCAGCATGACGTCGACCAGCGGCGTCACATTGATGTCGGCCATCGGCGCGCGCCCGCGCCCGCGACGGGCGGAAGGAGGACCGGACATCGCCATCAGCGCGCATCCTTCTTTGCAGCGATGCCCAAGATCATCGCTGCGACTCCAACTCACGGCTCAGCGTGGAATAGAAGCTGTCGGCAAAGCGGGTCAGGCCCGCTTCCAGCCGGTTGATGCCATGGCTGAACCGGTTGTAGGCGATCAGCGCCGGGATCGCCGCGAACAGGCCGATGGCGGTGGCGAACAGCGCCTCGGCGATGCCCGGCGCGACGACCGCGAGCGAGCTGTTCTGCTCTGCCGCGATCGAGGTGAAGGCGCGCATGATGCCCCATACCGTGCCGAACAGGCCGATGAAAGGCGCAGCCGACGCGACCGTCGCCAATATGTTGAGTCGGTCGGACAGGCGATCGACCTCGGACGCGATGACGCTCGACATCGACGTCCCCAGCCGGTCGCGCGTGCCGTCGCGGTCGATCACCTTCTGTGCGGTCGATCGCCGCCATTCGGTGACGCCGGCCGCCATCACCTTGGCCGCGGGGAATTCCGCCTTGCCGCGGGCCTCATAGAAGCGGTCGATATCCTCCGCCTTCCAGAAATCGGCCTCGAACTTGCGGCTTTCCTTGCTCGCCTTGCGCAGGCTGACGCTGAAGCTGATGATGATCGCCCAGGTCCAGATGCTGGCCAGCAGCAAGCCCAGCATCACGCCCTTCACGACGATGTCGGCCTGCAGGAACAGGGCGAGCGGGGATATGGTCGCGGCGTCGGTCATGGCGCCGGCAGGCAGGTTGAGGGTCATGGGTGAATGTCTTCCCCTTGGCAAAGGCGGGTGAAAATTTCGGTCCAGGCTTTGGGTTGGCGCTGCGGCCGGCCCTGGGGCGTCAGCCATGCGACGGTGATGGCGGCGTCCGTCAACTCTTCTTGACCCCGCATGACTCTCTGATGAATGGCGCAGCTCGCCGCGCGCACCTCGGTGACGCGGCTCGCCACCATCAGGTCGTCGTCCAGCCGCGCCGGGCGGCGATAGCGAATGGCAAGGTCGGTGACGGCATAGACGCCCGCACCGTCTTCATGGTTGGCGCGCTGGTCGATGCCGGCGATACGCAGCATGTCGGACCGGGCGCGCTCCATATAGCGCAGATAATTGGCGTGATAGACCAGCCCCGACAGGTCGGTATCCTCGAAATAGACGCGCAGCGGGAAATGATGCACGGCGGCAAGGAAGCGTCCGGTCGCCGGCGCGGGCATCAGGTCTGAAACGGACATCGCGCGCTTTTAACCATGGCGCAGCGCCCACGCAAAGCCGGAAATGGCGGATGAACCCGCAATCCGTCCGCTACTTGCGCACGATCCATCGCCTGCCCGATTGCATAGCTGTCCGATACTGGTCGTCGGCCCTGCGCCCCGCTAAGGGAGAAGCGACGATTCATGAGGGAGAGCAAGGCATGACGGATATTCGCACGGTAGGCGTGATCGGCGCGGGACAGATGGGGGCGGGGATCGCCCAGGTCGCGGCGCAGGCTGGCTATGCCGTCATTCTGTCGGATATCGACCTGCCCCGCGCGGAAAAGGGGTTGGCGGGCATCGCCAAGCTGCTGGCCAAGGCGGTGGAGAAGGAAAAGATCACGCAGGCCGACGCCGATGCCGCGCTCGCCCGGATCACGCCGGTGGGCGACATCGCCCCGCTGGCCGACGCCCAACTGGTGATCGAGGCCGCGACCGAGCGCGAGGAAGTGAAGCGTGCCATCTTCGCCAATGTCGGCAAGATATTGGCGGCCGACGCAATCCTGGCGACCAACACATCCTCGATTCCCATCACCCGTCTGGCGCAGGCCGCGCCAGACGCGGGGCGTTTCGTGGGTGTCCATTTCTTCAATCCCGTGCCGGTGATGGTGTTGGTGGAGGTCATTCGCGGCCTCGCCACCACCCCCGAAACCGTCGCTGCGGTGGAAGGCTTTGCCGCGAAGATCGGCAAGACTACGGTTCACGCCTTCGACGCGCCCGGCTTCGTGGTGAACCGCATCCTGCTGCCGATGCTGAACGAGGCGGTGTTCGTGCTGGGCGAGGGGGTGGGCAGCGTCACCGACATCGACCAGGGCTGCAAGCTCGGCCTCAATCATCCGATGGGGCCGCTGACCTTGCTGGACTTCGTCGGCCTGGATACCGCGCTGGAAATCCTCAACGTCTTCCTCAGCACCACCGGCGATCCCAAATATCGCCCTGCGCCGTTGCTGGTCAAATATGTCGAAGCGGGCTGGTATGGCCGCAAGACCGGCAAGGGCTTTTACGATTATAGCGGCGCGGAGCCGGTGCCGACGCGCTGATTGCCCATCGAGCGCGGGCTGTTCAGCCCGCGCTCAACCCATGTTTCTTCATGCAGTGGCGCAACTGGTCGTAGGTCAGGCCCAGCCCCTTGGCGGTCGCGCGCTGGTTGTACCGAAATCGCTCCAGCGCGGCGCGGATGATCGCCGCCTCGTGCCCGTCCACGGCGGCGCGCAGGTCGCTAATCTCTTCATAGGTCATGGTGGGTGCTGACGGTGCGGCAGGGGCGTCACACGGTGCCGCCTCGGCCCGTTTCATCATTGACTTGGGCTTCCACGGCGAGGCGAAGGGGTCGAAGGTGATCTGGCTGATCGGCCGCCCCGGCTCGTTCCAGCGATAGACCGCGCGTTCGACCACATTGCGCAGCTCGCGCACATTGCCCGGCCAGCCATAGCCTTCCAGCTCCGCTGCGCAGGCCGCCGTGAAGCCGGGCCATTGCGGCCAGTCGCGCTCGGCCGCCATGCGCCGCCCGAAATGATCGGCCAGCACGGTGATATCGCCCTCGCGCGCGCGCAAAGGGGGCAGGGTGATGACCTCGAAGCTCAACCGGTCGAGCAGGTCGGGACGAAAGCGCCCGGCGTCAGCGGCGGCAGGCAGATCCTCATTGGTCGCCGCTACGATCCGTACGTCCACCCGCTGCGGCCGCGACGCGCCGATCCGCGTCACCTCGCCATATTCCACGACGCGCAGCAGCCGCTCCTGCGCCGCCATCGACAGCGTGCCCAGTTCGTCCAGGAACAGGGTGCCGCCATCGGCCTCCTCGAACCGGCCGGGCCGCGCCTTGGTCGCGCCGGTGAACGCGCCCTGTTCATGGCCGAACAGTTCCGCCTCGATCAGCGTTTCGGGCAGCGCGGCGCAGTTCATCGTGATCAGCGGCTCGCCCCAGCGCGGCGACAGATGATGCAGCCGCTCGGCGATCAGTTCCTTGCCGGTGCCGCGTTCGCCGATCACCAGCACCGGCCGGTTGAGTTCGGCCGCGCGCCCCGCCTGCTCGACCGCGTCGAGAAAGGCGAAGCTCTGGCCGACAAATTGCGTATTTTTCTCCATGCGCCAACTTATGGTGAAATTTCCCACTCCTTGGCAAGTGGCATATTGGCCCGCTGGCCCGCAACGGCTCAAAAAGCCCAGAAAATCGGCCATTTTTCGAAACTGGCACGGCCTCTGCAAAGCTCAGGGCAATCCGCAAATAATCGCGGAACCTATGAAGGCCAAGTTTCAGGGAGTATGACGATGACCAACCAGACCAACAGCGTTCGCGAAATCAGCCAGCTGATGTCGGCCGCCATCGCCGCCCTGCTGTTCGGATCGACCATGATCCTTTCGGCGGTCGGTCCGGCCCGCGCCAGCGAAGCCCCGATCCTTGCGACGCACGATACCCCCGCGGCCTTGCGCTACCTCGCATAAGGCGCAAGCCCCGGCCGGGGCGGGAGTGCCCCCTCTCGCCCGCCCCGGCCCCCAACAAGACGATAAGACCAGGAGTGACGTTCAAATGGGTATTTTCTCCCGCACCCGCGACATCATCGCCGCCAATGTGACCGACCTGCTCGACAAGGCCGAAGATCCCGCGAAGATGATCCGCATGATCATCCTCGAAATGGAGGAAACGCTGGTCGAGGTCCGCGCGTCGGCCGCCCGCACCATCGCCGACCAGAAGGAAATGCGCCGCCACATCGCCAAGCTGACCGCCTTGCAGGACAGCTGGACCGAAAAGGCGCAGCTCGCTTTGTCGAAGGACCGCGAAGACCTCGCCAAGGCCGCGCTGGTCGAGCGCCAGAAGGCGACCGACATGGCCGATCATCTCGCCCACGAGATCGAGACGCTGGACGACGCGCTCAAGGCGTCGGAAGAGGATATCGCCAAGCTGCAGGGCAAGCTGCGCGAAGCCCGCGCCCGCCAGAACAGTCTGGTCACCCGGATGCAGAGCGCGGAAAACCGCCTGCGCGTCCGCGAAGCCTATGCCGGCGAGAAGGTCAACGACGCCTTCGCCCGCTTCGACATGCTCGAACGCCGCGTGGACATGGCCGAAGGCCGCGCCGACGCCGCCACGCTGGGCGGCGTCCCCAAGACGCTGGAGGAGGAGATTGCGGAACTGAAGTCGGCCGACAAGGTCGATGCCGATCTCGCCGCGCTCAAGGCGTCCATGAACGCCGACAAGACCGGGGGAGCCTGATCCGATGGAAGACGTGTTCCTGCCGATCATGGTCTGCGGCATGCTGTTCATCGGCATGCCCTGGCTGATCTTCCACTATGTCACCAAGTGGAAGCAGGCGCCCAAGATCACCGACGAGGACGAGAAGCTGCTGGACGACCTCCACCTTCTCGCCCGCCGGCTCGAAGAACGGCTCCAGACGGTCGAACGGATCGTCGCCGCCGACAACCCCGATTTCCGCCCCTCTCGCCCGTCGGCCGACGACGGCTATGAACTCGACCGGAGGAACTGACATGACCGCCCGCCGCACGAAATTCTACCTCGACAAGAAGAATGGCAAATGGATGGGCGTGTGCTCCGGCATCGCCGACTATAGCGGAATCGACGTGACCTGGGTCCGGGTCGGCGCGGTGCTCGTCACCCTGATGGGCGCCTTTCCCTGGACCCTCATCGCCTATGTCGCCGTCGCCTACTTTGCCGAAAACAAGCCGCTGGGCCTCTATGCCGATCGCGACGACGAGAAATTCTGGCAGGGCGTGCGCACCAACCCGACCCGTTCGACCCGCGACGTCCGCTCCAAGTTCCGCGACATCGATCGCCGCCTGGCCGACATCGAAATCCACTATACCAGCCGCAACACCCGCCTCGCCGACGAAATCGACAGCCTGCGCTGAGGCGCATGGCAGAGGGGATTAGAGGGAGCCAAGGATCATGAGCTTCGCAGGACCAAGCTTCATCGTCGCCATCGTCGCCCTGTCCATGGGCGCCTGGGTCATCACCACCTGGATGCGGGCGCGCTACGGCTATCCGCTGACCGACGACAACGGAAATACCGTTCATCGAAGCGATCCCGACGCCGGTCGAAAAATCGACCTTCTTTCCAACGAAAACGAAAAGCTGGTGGGCCGCATCAGCCGCCTCGAAGACCGCATCGCCGTGCTGGAGAGGATCGCCACCGATCCCGCCGCCCGCACCGCGCGCGAAATCGACGCGCTGCGCTGATACCGGCCGACCAAGGGGAGTATCATCATGTTTCCATTCGAAGCCTTCGCCCCGGTGGCCGTTATCGTCGGATCGCTGGCGGTCGGCGGCTGGGTGTTCACCACCTGGTTGCGCATCCGCCACGGTTATCCGCTGGAAAATAGCTGGGGCAAGGCCGTCTATCCGCAGAAGAACGAGGAAATGGTCGAGCGCATCAAGCTGCTGAGCCAGGAAAATGCCCAGCTGCGCGCCGAGATCGGGTCGATGAAGGATCGGCTCGCCGTGGTCGAACGCATCGTCACCGACGAAAGTCACCAGCTGACCCGTGAGATCGAACAGCTGCGCGGCCCGGCCAACTGAGCGCACGATATAATCAAGGGACAAAACAGATGATCGACAATCCTTTTTCCATGGTCGTCCTTATCGTGGCGATCATCGCAATCTCGCGGGTTTTGCAGGCCAAATATGGCGTCGTTCGCCGGCACAAGGGCGAAGAGTTCATCCAGCGCGGTCCCGATCCGGATACGGAAAGGCTGCGCGCGGAAATGAAGGCGCTCAAGGATCGCGTCGCCGTTCTGGAACGGCTGGCGACGGACGGCTCCACCGCGCTGGAGCGGGAATTCGAAAAGCTCCGGGATCGCGACTGAGCGCGGTCTGACCGGACAGGGAGGCTTATATGCAAGACCCCTATCTCTATATCACCCTGGCGGCGGCTGGCCTGATCGGTCTCGCCATCATCGCGGCGGCGGCCTTGCGCGGCTGGAACGGCTGGCTGGAGCTGAAGCGCGCCGAACTGGGCCGCCGCTTCGAAGAGGCTGCACCGCCGAGCGCTTCCGCCCGGATCGAGGTCGCCGACCTCAAGGAACGCATCCGCAAGCTGGAAGCGATCGCCGCGGGCGTGGATCTGTAGGGCGGTTGAGAGGGTATTTACCCTCTCAACCGTTCGGGCTGCGCCTGTCGAAGCCCTGTTCCTGTCGATGCAAAAGGGCGCGGTGATCGTTCACCGCGCCTTCTTTATAAAAGCGATGAGGATGTTCAGCCGCGCAGGCTTCCGCACAGCTTCTGTGCGGCCTTGACCACTGCGGCGCTGATCGCCTCCAGCTCTTCCTGGGAAAAGCTCTTCTCGCCCGGCTGCAACGTCACTTCTATGGCCAGCGACTTGAAGCCATCCTCCACCCCCGGCCCGACGAAGACGTCGAACAGACGCACATCGACGATGCTCTTCTTGTCCGCACCCTTGACCCCCCGCACCAGCGCATCGGCCTCGACCATGTCCGGTACGAGGAAGGCGAAGTCGCGCTTCACGGCCTGCAATGCGGGCGGCGCATAAGGCGCGCGCATGAAGCCGCTCTTGCGCTTGCCCGGAATCGCATCGAGGAAGATTTCGCCGGCCACCACGGTGCCGGTCAGGCCGAACTGCTTGGCCAGCGACGGGTGCAGCACACCATATTCGGCCAGCACCGCCTTCGGCCCCAGCCGCAGCGTGCCAGACTGGCCGGGATGATAGGCGGCCGAAGCCTCCCCGAAATTCTGGAGATTGCCGACCGGCGCGCCGGCTGCGGCCAGCAACGCAATCACTTCCGCCTTGGCGTCGAACGCGTCGAAGCCCTGCGCCTTGCCGCTCTGCCAGCCCCGCGCCAGCTTCTCGCCCGCCAGCACGAATCCGACGGTCGCCCGCTCGCCTTGCTTGAAATAGCGGCGGCCCAGTTCGAACAGGCGAACGGAGGTCGCGCTGCGATCGACATTGCGCTTCGTCGCCGACAGCAGGCCGGGCAGCAGCGATGGCCGCATGACCTTCAGCTCTTCGGAGATCGGGTTCGCCAGCGTCCAGTCGCCCCCGCCCACGGCGGCGGCTTCCTTCTGCGAAATGAAGGACCAGTTGATCGCCTCGGCCAGCCCGCGCGCGGCGGCAGTGCGACGCACCCGGCGCTCGACCATCTGCTCAGGCGTGGCGGTCGGGCGAGCGACGCCCGGCACGCGCGGCAGCGGGGTGGAGGGCACATGGTCGAGACCGACGATGCGCACCACTTCCTCCACGATATCGGGCCAGCCATCGACGTCGCGGCGCCAGGTCGGGACCATGATCGTCCAGCGACCCGGCACCGTCACCGGCATCCCATCTTCATATTCGACGCGGCTCGCTTCGCCGCTGACGCCGAAGCCCAGGCTTTCAAGGATATGCTTCTGTTCATCGGCGGGCACCTGCACGCCGGCCAGCGCCAGGCACTGTTCGGGCGCATAGGCCACGGTCCGCGGCGTCGCGGGCGGGGTGCCGGCGCGGGTCGCCTCGCTGGGCGTGCCGCCGCACAGGCTGACGACCAGGCTGGTCGCGATCGACAGGCCGTCGTCCAGGAACGCCGGGTCGACCCCTCGTTCGAAGCGGCCGCGCGCGTCGGAGGTCAGGGTCAGCTTCTGCCCCGTCACCGCGATCCGCTCCGGCGTGAAATAGGCGCATTCGATCAGCACGTCGGTCGTGGCGCTCGTCGCACCCGAATGTTCGCCGCCCATGATCCCGCCGATATCATGCACGGCTTGCATGTCGGCGATGACGGTCATCGTCTCGTCGACGGCGTAGCTCTTGCCGTTCAGCGCCAGCACTTCCTCGCCGGCCTTGCCCTTGCGCGCCACAAGGCCGCCTTTGAGCGTCGCCATGTCATAGACATGCAGCGGCCGGCCGAGATCGAACATGATGTAATTGGTGATGTCGACCAGCGCGCTGATGGGCTTCTGGCCGATGGCCTTGAGCCGCTTGCTCATCCATTCGGGCGAAGCGCCATTGGTGACGCCGCGCACGGTGCGCGCGAAGAAGGCCGGGCAGCCGTCCACATCGTCCGTACGCACATCCGGTCCGGGGCCCACGCCTTCGATCTCCGGCACGATGATGGCATTGAGCGTGCCGAGGCCCGCCGCCGCCAGATCGCGCGCGATGCCGCGCACGCCCATGCAGTCCTGCCGGTTGGGCGTGATGCTGACGTCGATCACCGGATCGTTCAGCCCCGCCCAGTCGGCATAGACCTGCCCGACCGGCGCCGCTGCATCCAGTTCGATGATGCCGTCATGATCGTCGCCCAGCTCCAGCTCGCGCGTGGAACACATCATGCCGTTGGATTCGACGCCGCGGATCGCGGTCTTCTTGAGCACCATGCCGTTGACCGGCACCACCGCGCCCTCGACCCCGCACACGCCGATCAGGCCAGCGCGCGCATTGGGCGCGCCGCACACGACCTGCAGCGGCGATCCGTCGCCATGATCGACGCTCAGCACCTGCAATTTGTCGGCCTGCGGATGGCGCTCCGCCGTCAGCACCCTGGCGATCTTGAACCCGCCGAGCTTTTCGGCCGGATTCTCGACGCCCTCGACCTCCAGCCCGATGGCGTTCAGCGTCTTGAGGATCGTCGCCAGGTCGGCATCGGTGTTGAGATGCGTCTTGAGCCAGCTCAGGGTGAATTTCATGCGCCCACTCCTCCGCTCAGCGTGGGCACGTCGAGTGCCGAGAAGCCATAATGTTTCAGCCAGCGCAGATCGCCGTCGAAGAAGGCCCGCAAGTCGTTCATCCCATATTTGAGCATGGCGAGGCGATCGACCCCGGTGCCGAAGGCGAAGCCCTGCCATTCGTCCGGGTCCAGTCCGCACGCCTCGATCACGCGGCGGTTGACCATGCCGCTGCCCAGCACCTCCAGCCAGCCGCCGCCCGCCGCATCGCCATCGCCGCCGATAACGCGCTGGCCGTTCGTCAGCGTATAGCCGACATCGACCTCCACCGACGGTTCGGTGAAGGGGAAATAGCTGGGACGCAGCCGCAGCACGATGTCCTCGCGCTCGAAGAACGCTTTCAGGAAGGTTTCCAGCGTCCATTTCAGGTGACCCAGCGTAATGCCCTTGTCGATCACCAGACCTTCGATCTGGTGGAACATCGGCGTGTGCGTGGCGTCGCTGTCGCTGCGATAGACGCGGCCGGGCGCGATGATGCGGATCGGTGGCGGCGTGCCGTTCATCATCGTGCGGATCTGCACCGGCGAAGTATGGGTGCGCAGCAACATCTTCTTCGCGCCTTCCTCGTCCGGGAAGTAGAAAGTGTCGTGCATCGCGCGCGCCGGGTGCGTCTCGGGAATGTTGAGCGCGGTGAAATTATGCCAGTCGTCCTCGATCTCCGGCCCGGTGGCGACGGAAAAGCCCAGGTCCGCGAAGATTTCCGCCAGTTCGTCCATTACCTGAGACACGGCATGGACCGATCCCTGTGCGCCAAGATCGGCGGGCAGGGTCATATCGACCTTTTCCGACGCCAGCTTGGCATCGAGCGCGGCCTGCTCCAGCGCCGCCTTCCTGTCGGCCAGCGCCACCGTCACGCTCTCGCGCAAATCCTGGATCGGCGGCCCTTTCTCCATCCGCTCTTCCGGCGACATCGGCCCGAGCGTCTTAAGCAGGCCCGTCACGACCCCGCTCTTGCCCAGCGCGCCGACCCGCAGCGCCTCCAGCGCGTCGAGCGTGTCGGCCGCGGCGATGTCGGCGATCAGGCCGGCTTTCAGATTGGCAATTTCAGTCATAAATCTTCCAGAGCCAGTGGTGGCGGATGCATGTCCGCGCCTTAGCGGGGCATGGCGATCAAGGAAAGGGGCGGGCCAGGAAAGGGTTAGGCCCTTGCCCCCAGCAACGCGCCGCCAAAACCGATGAACAACAGTCCGGTGCCACGGTTGAACAGTTTCTGCCGATTGGCGGGCTGCAACCAACGGGCCAGGCTGAGGCCGCCCAGCGCATAAACGGCATACCAGAAGCTTTCGATCACAACGAAACTGGCGATCAGGATTGCCAGTTGCAACCAGAAGGGCCGGTGCAGGTCGATGAACTGGGGGAAAAGCGCCGCTGCGAAGATGATCAGCTTGGGATTGGACAGTCCCGTCAGCATGCCCGTGCCATATAAGGCACGCAGCGACCGCGCCCGGGTCGCGCCCATCGCGCCAATATCGTCCACCGGCGCGCGCCACGCCTTGACCCCCAGCCACAGCAGATAGGCGACGCCCGCATAGCGCAATATGGCAAACAGCCCCGGCGACGCCTTGAGCAGCGCGCCAAGCCCCAGCGCCGAGGCCGTCAGGCACAGCAGCACCGCGCTCATCAGGCCCGCCATCGTCGCGGTCGCCTTGCGCGGGCCATGGGCAATGCTCTGCGTCATGACATGCAGCATGTTCGGTCCCGGCGTGGCCGAGATCAGGAAGACTGCCGTGACGTACAACCACCACAGATGCAGCGACATGGGATTAATCCCCTCAGATGTCCGGCCACCCCTCAATCCGTTCGGGCTGAGCCTGTCGAAGCCCTACCCTCGTACAAACGAACGGAGGCCGGAAAACAAAAAGGGCGCCGGAAGCATCTGCCCCGGCGCCCTTTTGACGATCTTGCGATCGGTCCGCTTAAGCTGCGGGCAGCGCAGCCTTCGCCTGGGCGATGATGGCGCTAAACGCCTCGCCTTCGTGCATTGCGATGTCGGCCAGGACCTTGCGGTCCAGTTCGACACCGGCCAGCTTCAGACCGTGCATGAACTGCGAATAGGTCAGGCCTTCGGCGCGGACACCCGCGTTGATGCGCTGGATCCACAGACCACGGAACGAACGCTTCTTAACCTTGCGGTCGCGATAGGCGTACTGGCCGGCCTTTTCGACGGCCTGGCGAGCGATACGGATCGTATTCTTGCGACGGCCATAATAGCCCTTCGCCTGATCCAAAATCCGCTTATGCTTCGCCTTGGTGGTTACACCACGTTTTACGCGTGCCATTGTCCTCTACTCCTTACTTCAGGCCGTAGGGTGCCCAGAGGCGGACGTGCGCCACGTCGGCATCGGACAGCACGGAAGTGCCACGGTTCTGGCGAATATATTTGGCGTTGTGGCTGATCAGGCGGTGACGCTTGCCAGCGACGCCGTGCTTGACCTTGCCGGTCGCGGTGAACTTGAAGCGCTTCTTCACACCGCTCTTGGTCTTCATCTTGGGCATTTTCGTCTCCTTGTCTGGCGCGACGATTACAGACAGCCCCGGCAGCCCTAGTTAGCCGGGCGGTCTCACTGAATATCGCGAACGGCGCGCATAGGCGGGCATCGGCCGGAAAGCAAGACGATTCGGACCTAAAGCATGTGCGCGGCGTTACCCCTGCCATGGCCGACATCGATTACCCCCCTAATGTTGCGCCATCGGACGGACTCCATGCCCATGTCCGCCGCGCCCGCGACCGCTGGCGGCGTTTGCCGCTGCCGGTGCGAATCATTCTGGGGATCGTCGGTATCCTCTTCGCCTTGTGGCTGATCCTCTTCATCACCAAGGGCCGTTTCCTCAAGGGACCGTTCGAACGCATCCTGACCAGCCGGCTGGAACGGCAGGTGCGCGTGGGCGGCGACTTCCAGCTCTATTTCGCGCCCCTTGCCATCAAGTTCCGCGCCGAAGGGTTGCACGTCGCCAACCTGCCCTGGGCCAGCCGCCCCGACCTGTTCCGGGCCGAGCTGATCGACAGCCGCATCGCCCCGCTCAGTCTGATCTTCGGCGCCAAATATCGTGTGCCCTGGCTGGAACTGCGGGGCGCCGCCGTCGATCTGGAATGGTCGCGCGATCACAAGAGCAACACATGGACCTTCGGCGACCCCGACCGGAAGGGCGAGCCGCTCAACCTGCCGTTGATCCGGCGCGCGCTGCTGGCTGGCACGACGTTGCGCTATCGCGACCCCGTGCTGCAACTGGCAACCGACATCGGGTTCGAGACGGTGCGGGCGCAGGACACGCGATTTGCGCAGGACATCCGCTTTTCCGGCCAGGGTATGATGCGCGACCGGCCCTTCACCCTGACCGGCGGGTTGCTGTCCCCGAACCAGACGATCAGCCGTGGCAAGAACGCCCTGGCCGCGCGGGCGGTGGCGGACGCGACCGTGCTGGAGGTCAGCGGCACCTTGCCCGGCGCGACCGAACTGGAGGGCAGCGACCTGCGCCTCGTCACCCACGGCCCCAATCTCGGCCTGTTGTTCGATTTCCTGGGCGTCGCCATCCCCGACACCCGCGCCTATCGCTTCACATCGGCCCTGACCAAGGCCGGCGAAGAATGGCGCTTCACCCATTTGAAAGGCCATTTCGGCGACAGCGACCTCGCCGGGAAGATGACCGTGTCGCTGCCGAGGGCGCGGCTCCTGATCGACGCTGACCTCGCCACGCAGACGCTCGACATCATCGATGTCGGCCCGTTCATCGGCTATGACCCCGATCGTCTGGCGGCGCAGGGGGCGGCCGGCGCGGTGGAGACGGTCGGCGGCGCGCCCCGCATCCTGCCCGACGCCCCGCTGCGGGTCGAAGCGATCCGCAATTTCGACGCCAATGTCCGCTACACCATGCGCACCATCCGCGCGCCCAACCTGCCGGTGTCCAACGCAGCCGTCACGGTGAAGCTCGACCATAGCCTGCTCACCCTGTCGCCCTTGACCTTCGACATGTCCGGCGGTCATGTCGCGTCGGACATAGAGATCGACGCGCGTCATCGCCCCGTCCGCACGACCTACGACATCCGCCTGTCGCCCACCCCGATGGGCAAGCTGCTGGCGCGCTGGGGCGTGGAGGAATCGGGTACCAGCGGCACGGTCAAGGGGCGGGTGCAGATGACCGGGCTGGGCGATACATTGCATGATTCGCTCGGCACTGCGAACGGCCGCATCGCCATCATCCTGCCCGCCGGCTCGATGTGGGCGCGCAACGTCCAGCTGTCCGAACTGGATGTCGGCACGTTCGTCACCAAGATGTTTTCCGGCAAGTTGAAGCAGCCTGTGGAGATCAACTGCGGCCTGATCGCCTTCACCGTGCGCAACGGCGTGGCGGCGGCCGATCCGATCCTGATTGACACGAAGAAGAATGTGATGATCGGCCGCGGCGGCTTCTCGTTCAGGAATGAAAGCCTCGATCTTGCCTTCCGCGCCGACGGCAAGAAGATCAGCCTCTTTTCCGGCCAGTCGCCCGTCGGCATCAACGGCTATTTCGCAAAACCGGGCATCGCCGTGGTCAGCCCCGAACTGCTGACCCGTGGCGGCGCGGCGCTGGCGCTGGGCGTGGTCGGCACGCCGATCGCGTCTTTGCTGGCCTTCGTCGATTCCGGGGATGCCAAGGGCGCGGCCTGTGGCCCGATCCTGGCGGGTGCCAGCGCGCAGGCGCAGCGCACCAAGGGTGGCCAGCCGCGCGACGATGTCGGCCGCGGAACCACGGCCAAGGATGAGAAGGGCCGGGGCAGCAAGGGTGAGCAGAAGCGCCAGGACAAGAAATTCCTCGGCATCTTCTGATCGGCTTCTGATCGGCGGTGCGCAGGTTTATCCTGCGCGGACAACGACTCGAAGAGGAGAAGGCCATGAGCGACGCACCCTTCGTCATGCCGGGGGTCACCCCGCATCTCACCATCGCCGACGGCCGGGCGGGCGAAGCGATCGCCTTCTACGCCACAGCCTTCGGCGCGACCGAACAATCGCGCCACATGGCCGACGACGGCGTCCGCATCATGCACGCCCACCTGATCGTCAACGATGGCGGGCTGATGCTGAACGACCATTTTCACGAGATGAGCCATGGCGAGGCCGTGCCGCCGCCGGCCGGGGTCACGCTGCATCTGGAAGTCGATGATGCCGATACATGGTGGACCCGCGCGCTCGACGCCGGCGCGACCATTCGCTTTCCGCTCGACAACCAGTTCTGGGGCGCACGCTACGGCCAGGTGATCGATCCGTTCGGCCATATCTGGTCGATCGGCGGCCCGGTGAAGGACTGACGCAATGATCGTCGGCGCGACCCGCTGGGATGTGGTGACGGGCGACATCACAAGCTGCGCGACCGACGCGATCGTCAACGCCGCCAATAACAGCCTGCTGGGCGGCGGCGGGGTCGACGGCGCTATCCACCGCGCCGCCGGGCCGGACCTGCTCGCCGAATGCCGCATCATCGGCGGCTGTCCGACCGGGGAGGCGCGGATTACCCGCGGCCATGGCCTGCCCGCCCGCTATGTCATCCACACGGTCGGGCCGGTCTGGCAGGGCGGGGGGCAGGGCGAATGCGGGCTCCTGGCCAACTGCTATGCCCATGCACTCGGCCTGGCGCGGCATCATGCCCTGCGCGGCATCGCCTTTCCGGCCATCTCGACCGGCATTTACGGTTTCCCCAAGCCTCTTGCCGCCGCGACGGCCGCCGATGCCGTGCGGGATGCGCTGCGCCTGCATCCCGATGCGTTCGACCATATTCTCTTCGTCTGCTTCGACGAATCGACCACCGGCCTGTTCGACCTCGCCGTCAGGAACGCCGCCCCGATCGATTAATGCCCGATCGATTAATGCCCTATCGATTAATGGTCGTGATGATGATGCTCCGGCGCGCTGCCCAGCGCCTCCAGCACATCCTCCAGCCGCGCCGGATCGCCCAGCGCCAGCACATGGCCTTCGCTCTCGGCTGTCAGCGGCTCGCCATTCCAGTCGCACATCAGCCCGCCAGCCCCCTCGACCACCGGCACCAAAGCGGCGAAGTCGTAGCTTTGCAGGCCCGATTCGATGACGATGTCGAGGAATCCCGACGCCAGCAGGCCGTAATTATAGCAGTCCCCGCCATAGACCGGACCCTGGCGCGGCGAGCCACCCGACACCGCGGCGACCAGCGCCATATAATGGGGCACGTCGCCCTCGCCGAACAGATGCGGGCTGGTGGTGGCGATGCCTGCGCCTTCCAGCGCCTTGCACGCGCGGGTGCGCACCGGCTTGCCGTTGAAGGTGGTCGGCTGCCCGCTCATCCCGGCCCAGCGTTCCCGCGCGATCGGCTGGTCGATGATGCCGATGGTCGGCCACCCCGCCTGCGTCAGCGCAATCAGCGTGCCGAAGATCGGCCGCCCGGCGATGAAGCTGCGCGTGCCGTCGATCGGGTCGAGGATCCACACCCGCTCGGCATCCTCGCGCACCGATCCATATTCCTCGCCGATGATGCCGTCGCCCGGCCGTTCCTGTTCCAGGATCGCGCGGATCGCGGCTTCGGCGGCGCGGTCGGCCTCCGTCACCGGCGATTTGTCCGCCTTGATCTCGGTGTCGTAGCGGGCGCGGAAAAAGGGACGGATGGCGGCGCCGGCGGCGTCGGCAAGGCGGTTGGCGAGGGCCAGGTCGTCGCGGGTGGTCATCCCCTTCGCCTAGCGACTTGGACCGCGATACGCTAGACTGAACCACCGACGAGAGAAGGAGAGGAAGATGCCCGGTTCGCCCGTCATCCCATGCCTGCGCTATGCCGACGCCCCCGCCGCGATCGATTTCCTGTGCGCGGCCTTCGGCTTTGCGCGCCACGCCGTCTATCCCGACGAGGCCGACCCCGCCATCATCCATCATGCCCAGTTGGTGCTGGGCGACGGCATGGTGATGCTGGGCAGCGTCAAGGACATGGAGGGCGAGTCGCTCTACACCTGGTCCACCGTCCGCGACCTGGGCGGCATCACGGCCTGCGTCTATGTCGTCGTGCCCGATCCCGACGCCCATTGCCTCCACGCCCGCAACGAAGGCGCGGTCGTGGTGCAGGAGCCGCAGGACAATGACGGCTATCCCGGTCGCGGCTACACCGCGCTCGATCCCGAAGGCAATGTCTGGAGCTTCGGCAGCTACGATCCCTGGACGCCGATCCCCGATTAAGGCTTCGGCAACCCGACCGTTCTAGCCTGCGACGCAAAGGGGGCACGCATGGCGCTGCTGGGTTGGATATTGAGCTTCATCACCCTGTTCGCGGGCCTCGCCCTGCGGCAGGATATGCCGATCGGCGGCTCGGCGACTTTGTCCAACATGGCGATCGGCTTCGCGCTGCTCGCCTGCCCGATGCTCTGGCGCGAAAAGCCGCTCGGCATCTCGCGCGGCCAGCGCATCGTCGTCGCGCTGGTCATGATCCTGACGGTGCCGCTGGTGATGCTGCCCGCGGCCTGAGCGCCGCCAGCCCATTCTCCTTTCAGTCGAACAGGCTGGACACCGAACTCTCGTCCGCGATGCGCTTGATCGCTTCGCCCAGCAGCGGGGCGATGGGCAGGTGACGGATGCGCTGGGACGTATTCACCGCCTCGGTGCCCTGGATCGAATCGGTGATGACCAGTTCCAGCAGTTCCGACGCATCGACGCGTGCGACTGCGCCGCCCGACAGCACGCCATGGCTGACATAGGCGATCACGCCCTCTGCGCCCTGCGCCTTGAGCGCGGCGGCGGCGTTGCACAGGGTGCCGGCCGAATCGACGATATCGTCGATCAGGATGCAGAAACGGCCCTTCACGTCGCCGATGATGTTCATCACTTCGGATTCGCCGGCGCGCTCGCGGCGCTTGTCGACGATGGCGAGCGGGGCGTTGTCGAGCCGCTTGGCCAGCGCGCGGGCGCGCACCACGCCGCCCACGTCGGGGGACACGACCATGATATTCTTGTCGCCGAAGCGCGCCTGGATGTCGGCCGACATCACCGGCGCGCCGAACAGGTTATCGGTCGGAATGTCGAAAAAGCCCTGGATCTGCCCGGCGTGCAGGTCGACCGACAGGACGCGGTCGGCGCCGGCGGTGGTGATGAGGTTGGCGACCAGCTTGGCGCTGATCGGGGTGCGCGGGCCGGGCTTCCGGTCCTGGCGGGCATAGCCGAAATAGGGGACGACGGCGGTGATTCGCTTGGCCGACGCGCGCTTGAGCGCATCGATCATGATCAGCAATTCCATCAGATTGTCGTTGGTCGGATAGGCCGTCGACTGGATCACGAACACGTCTTCGCCGCGGACATTCTCATGGATTTCCACGAAAACCTCTTCGTCGGCGAAGCGACGGACGCTGGCGTCGGTCAGGGGGATTTCGATATAGTCGGCGATGGCGGCCGCAAGCGGCTTGTTCGAATTGCCGGTCATGAGTTTCATGGCGAAAAACCCCAAACTAATTGGCGTGACGAATTGATGACGATGCGCGAAACGCGGCCCCTTTAGCGGCGCAAGTCCCATGTGGAAAGGCGCTTTTGCGCCGTGGGGCAAAATGGACATGCGCATTTTCAGGACGTGCGCGCAGCGGATGTCCGGTTCGAAAATGCGGCATCGAAAAACAGAGCATTTTCGCAAGCGGCGAAAATGCTCTAGGGCGCCGGACCATGACCGACAAACTCGTGATCGCGCTTGCGCAGATGACCCAGTCCGTGGGCGACCTGAAGGCCAATGCCGACGCCATGCTGGCATGGCGCGCCCGCGCGCAGGGCGCCGACCTCATCGTCTATCCCGAACTCCAGTTGATCGGCTACCCGCCCGAAGATCTGGTGCTCAAGCCCGCCCTGGTCGACCAGGCCAATTACCAGCTCGACCGGCTGGCGCAGGAAACCGCCGATGGCGGCCCGGCGATGCTGGTCGGCACGGTGGTCGCTTCGCAGGGCGTTCTCTTCAACGTCGTCGCCCTGCTGGACAATGGCGCGGTCACCGCGATCCGGCAGAAGCGCGAGCTGCCCAATTACGGCACCTTCGATGAAAAGCGCCTGTTCGCCCCCGGACCGCTGCCCGCGCCGATCGATTTCAAGGGCGTAAAGATCGGCGTGCCGATCTGCGAGGATATCTGGTTCCCCTTCGTCACCGCGCATCTGCGCAGCGAGGGCGCCGAAATCCTGATCAGCCCCAATGGCAGCCCCTATGAGGTGGACAAGGACGATCGCCGCTTGAACGCCGTCGCCGGCACCCGTGTGCGCGAAACCGGCCTGCCGCTCGTCTATCTCAACCGCGTCGGCGGGCAGGACGAACTGGTGTTCGACGGCGCCTCCTTCGTGATGAACGGTGACCTCTCCCTCGCGCAGCAACTGCCCGACTGGGAAGAATCGCTGGTGCTGACGCAATGGGAGAAATGGGACGGCCAGTGGGTCTGCCTGCCCGGCGAGCAGCATGACCTCGATCCGCGCCCGGCCGACATCTACAATGCGATGGTGCTGGGCCTGCGCGACTATGTGAACCGCAACCGCTTTCCCGGCGTGGTGCTGGGGCTTTCGGGCGGCATCGATTCGGCCCTGTCCGCTGCGGTCGCCGTCGATGCGCTCGGGCCGGATCGGGTCTGGTGCGTGATGATGCCTTCGCGCTTCACCAGTCAGGACAGCCTGGACGACGCCGTAGAATGCGCCCGCCTGCTCGGCGTCCGCTATGACACCATCCCGATCGAACCCGCCGTCACGGCCTTCGACACGATGCTGGCACCCGTCTTCGAGGGTCGCCAGCGCGACCTGACCGAAGAGAATATCCAGTCGCGCATTCGCGGTGTGACGCTGATGGCCCTGTCCAACAAATATGGCCATATGCTGCTGACCACCGGCAACAAGAGCGAGATGTCGGTCGGCTATGCCACCATCTATGGCGACATGGCGGGCGGCTATTCGGTACTGAAGGACGCCTATAAGACCACCGTTTTCGACCTGTGCCGCTGGCGCAACGAACATGTCCCGTCGCTCGGTCTTGGCATCGGGCCGGAAGGTCCGGTGATGCCCGAACGGGTCATCACCAAGCCGCCCAGCGCCGAATTGCGCGACAACCAGCGCGACGACGACAGCCTGCCGCCCTATGAGATACTCGATCCGATCCTCTACGGACTGGTCGAGGAGGAATTGTCGGTCGACAAGCTGGTCGAGCGCGGGTTCGAGAAGGAAACGGTCGCCCGGATCGAGCGGCTGCTCTATATCGCCGAATATAAGCGTCGCCAGTCGCCGCCCGGCGTGAAGCTGGGCATCCGCAATTTCGGCCGCGACCGCCGCTATCCGATCACCAACGGCTTTCGCACGATATAGGCAACAAAAAGGCCGTTCGGGCCGAGCGAAGGCGAAGCCCTGCACTGAGCGAAGCGAAGTGATTATGCTACGCGCGAACCGAACGGGTTTAGGACCAATCATGACCGTCATCACCCGCTTCGCCCCGTCGCCGACCGGCAACCTCCATGTCGGCAATATTCGCGCCGCGCTCCACAACTGGCTGTGGGCGCGCAAGAGCGGCGGGCAATTCCTGCTGCGCCTCGACGACACCGACCTGGAACGCTCGCGCCCGGAATATGCGGACTCGATCAGGGCCGACCTCACATGGCTCGGCCTCCACTGGGACGGCGAGGAAAAACAGTCGGACCGTTTCGCCCTCTACGAAGCGCGGTTCGAGGCGCTCAAGGCGTCGGGCCATGTCTATCCTGCCTATGAAACCAGCCAGGAACTGGACCTGCGCCGGAAAATCCTGCTCGGCCGGGGCCTGCCGCCGGTCTATGACCGTGCTGCCCTGTCGCTGACCGCCGATCAGATCGCCGCGTACGAGGCCGAAGGTCGCACGCCGCACTGGCGTTTCAAGCTGGACCATGACCAGCCGATCGTCTGGACCGACCTGATCCGGGGCGACCAGCGCTTCGACCCGAAATTGCTGTCCGACCCGGTGATCCGCCGTGCCGACGGTAGCTGGCTCTACATGCTTCCCTCGGTGATCGACGATATCGCCATGGGCGTCACCCATGTCCTGCGCGGCGAGGATCATGTCTCCAACACCGCCACCCAGATTCAGATGTTCACGGCCCTGGGCGCACCGCTCCCGGCCTTCGCCCATGAAGCGCTGCTGACCGGCAGCGAGGGCAAATTGTCGAAGCGCCTCGGCTCGCTCGGCGTCGCCCATTTCCGCGAAATCGGCCTCGAAGCCATGAGCGTCGCATCCCTGCTCGCCCGCCTCGGCAGTTCGCAGCCGATCGAGCCGTTCGCCGACATGCAGCCGCTGATCGACAGTTTCGACTTCGCCCATTTCGGCCGCGCGCCCGCGCGCTTCGACGAAGGGGAACTGGCGACCCTCAACCAGAAGATCGTCCATCTCCTGTCCTATGACGCGGTGGCCGACCGCCTGCCTGTTGGCGTGGACGCTGCCGCATGGGCCGCGATCCGTCCCAATCTGGAGACGGTGGCGGGCGTGGCGGACTGGTGGCGGATCGTCACCGGACCCGTGGATGCGCCTCCGCCAGCGGAAGAGGACTGCGATTTCCTTGCCGCCGCCCACCGCATCCTTGCCGATGCCCCCTTCGACGCCGACATCTGGCGCACGCTGACCGGCGCGCTCAAGGATGAAACCGGACGCAAGGGCAAGACGCTCTTCCTCCCCCTGCGCCGCGCGCTGACCGGACTGGATCACGGCCCCGACATGGGGCAGCTTCTGCCGCTGATCGGCAAGGATGGGGCATTGGCGCGCCTCCGACGTTGACCACGGATTCGATCAAAAACGGGCTTCTTCGCTCCCTGCCCCGCAAGGGAGAAGACCGTCTTTAATCGACGTTTCAGGCGGTGGCCCACTCCGCCTGTGTCACGCCACAAACCGCTTCCAATGTAGGATTTCGTCTGATCTATCCGGGGTCGTGGACCGGCTTGTTCGCCTCCTGCCGCTTCGGGCCGCGTCGTCGCGCGACAAGCATGGGGCTGTCGCCACACCGGCGTGTCGGCGTCGCGAGGGCGTGACCTATATGCCACCTTGCCGTGACCTGACCGTGGCTTCGCAGGGGCTTTACCGTGGCTATTGGCCCGGCAGGCCCGACAACGGTGTGAACTTCGCCGTTCGCTTCACGAATCGGTCATTTCGCCTGCAACGCCGTCGCACAGGCAGCAGGATCGACATCCGTCCCGGCCGGGCTGCGTGCATCGACATGCGTGACAACCGGCTCCTTGCCGCGCGCCGGCGCGTAGAGATAGGCATCGAGGATGCAGCGGCCGTTGGCGAACTGCAATTTGCGCACCGTGGTTTCGCGGATGTCGAGCCGGGGCTGGCCGAACATCTGGGTCAGCGCGCGCGCGTCCGACCCCATCAACGGCCCCTGCTTCATGAAGGCGCTGGCGGGAGGACCGGCCGGCGATGGGGTGTAGCCGGTCCTGGGCACGACGCCACCGCCGCAGGCGGCCAGCGGCAGGCACAGCGCCGCCGTTACAAAAGATCGGAAATTCATGCGAATGTCTTTCGCCCGAGCAACATATGCACGGCCATAGCCGCGGTCCAGATCGGCGCAAGCAGGTTGACCAGCGGGATCAGGAACGCAAGCGCCGAAACGAGCCCCAAAAGCCACCGGCTGCTCCGCGGGATCGGCGGAAGGGCGGGATGACGCGGCTCGATCATGTCGGCCATGTCGCGGCCCAGCAGATAGGCGTTCAGAACCAGGAACAGCCCGATGGTCCCCACCCCCGTCACCAGCAACAGCATATAGGCGGGTAACGCCAGCAGGTTCCAGCCCAGCGTGCGCGCCAGCGAGGCCAAGGCGAAGCGCAGGCTGCGCGCCCAGCCGACCGGCTGGGCGGCGAGCGCCGCCTGCGGATAACTGTCGCGCTCCACCGCTTCGACGATGTCGTCGGCGAACAGGCCCATCACCGCCATCGCCACTGCGCGGAACAGCAGCCACCCCGCGCCGACCACCAGCAGCGCCGTGGCGGTCGCTTCGGCAAAGCCGCCGCCGCCCCAGCCCAAATGGAGCCGCAGGGCATGAAAAGCGGCCCAGAGCGCGGCGCCCAATCCTGTGAACAGGAACAAAGTCAGCACCAGCGTCTTGAACAGGAGACGCAGCGCCGCGCCGTGAAAAATGGAAGGAAAGGCGCGCAGGGCGGCGGTCAGGACCATGGCTCCGTCTATCCTCCCGCATGGACGCAAGGTCAATCAGCGCCGTTGCATGGGCGGGCGCGGACCGATAAAGGCGACGAAATTTTATTTCCATTTCAAGATAAGGATATTGCGTGACCGCTTCCGCACAGGTTCCGCCCCCGGCGCTCGACGTTGTCGCGATCGGCAATGCCATCGTCGATGTGCTCGCCCGCAGCGACGATGCCTTCCTGGCCGAACATGCGCTGACCAAGGGCGGGATGCAACTGATCGACGCCGACATGGCCGAGGCCCTCTATGCCGACATGCCGCAGGCCAAGGAGATCAGCGGAGGCTCCGCCGCCAACACGCTGGCGGGCCTTGCCGCGCTGGGGATGAAATGCGGTTTCATTGGCCAGGTCAATGACGATCAGCTTGGTGCAGTGTTCGCCCATGACGTCCATGCCCTGGGCATCCGCTTCGACACAGCGGTGATGCATGGCGAAGTGCCGACCGCCCGTTGTCTGATCCTCGTGACCCCGGACGCCCAGCGGACGATGAACACATTTCTGGGCGCGTCGCAATTCCTGCCCGAAACGGCGGTCGATTTCGACCTGATCCGGTCGGCCAAGATCCTCTATCTCGAAGGCTATCTGTGGGATCCCGAGCAGCCGCGCGCGGCGATGCGGGCAGCGATCGACGCGGCGCGCGGGGCGGGCCGCAAGGTCGCTTTCACCCTGTCCGACAATTTCGTGATCGACCGCCATCGCGGCGACTTTATCGACCTGATCGATCAGGGGATGATCGATATCCTCTTCTCCAACGAGGGCGAGATTCAGTCGCTCGCCCAGATCGACGATTTCGACAAGGCGCTGGCCCGTTTCGCCGACAAGGTGCCGGTGCTGGTGTCGACCCGCAGCGAAAAGGGCGCCGTGGCGATCGTGGATGGCGTGCGGCATGAAGCGCCGGCCGCGCCGGTCGCGCAGATCGTCGACACGACCGGCGCGGGCGACCTGTTCGCCGCCGGCTTCCTGGCCGCCCATATCGACGGCCGCAGCGTCGAGGATGCGCTGGCGCTGGGCGCGGCCGCGGCCGCCGAGGTGATCTCGCACTGGGGCGCGCGGCCGGAAGCCGACCTCGTCGTGATCCGCGACGCGCTGTTCGCCTGACTGGGAAAAGGCCCGCCTCTCGTTGGGGAGGTGGGCCTTTCTATCGGGTCACTCCGCCTTCTGCTTGCGGAACAGGGCGCGGTCGTCGGACCCGAAGCCCCAGCGCCAGATGACGAGGCCATAGGCCCCCAATATCGCCCAGACGCCGACTGCCAGCTCGACCCATTCCAGCCGTGGCGGCAAGGCGACGAAACCCGCGCCGACGATGCAGGCGACACCCGCGGCGCTCAGCAGCGGCCAGCGCCAGGCATTGATCGGCGCGTCGAGCAGCCGGGCGAGCAGTCGCGCCTTGACGAAGGCGCCGACCGCCAGCGCCAGGCAGAGCGCCAGCGCCGGCGCCGCCGCCACCCACATCACCGGCATGGCCAGCCGGCGGGCCAGCAGGATCAGCGCAAAGCTGAAGCCCGCCTGCAATCCGATCATGACCAGCGAGATCATCAGGTTGCGGTGGCGGGCGATGTAGACCAGCGCCGATTCGCTGACGACCGCGGTGGCCGCCACCACTTCGGCGAGCAGCAGGAAGGCGAGCGCGCCGGTGCCGCCGACGAAATGCGGGCCGACCAGCCCCATCACCGCTTCGCCGGGGATGCCGAGCGCGAGCGCGATGCCCGCCTGCGCCGCGATGATCCAGAAGCCGACCTGACTGACCTGGCGGGCGATCGCGGCCAGGTTGTTTTCGGCCAGGTTGCGGGTGATGACGGGCCCCAATATGGGGTCGAAACTCGTCTTGAGCTTTTGCGGCAGCGAGGCGACCTGCTGCGCGACATAATAGATGCCGATCACCGCCGGGCTGACGAACAGGCCCAATATCGCCATGTCGAGCCGGCGCGAACCCCATTCCACGCCGTCCGCCGCGGCGAGCGGCAGGTTGCGCCGCGCAAGCCGCCACAGGCGCCCGGCATCCGGCTTCCAGCCGCGTGGGCGGCCATAATGGCGCGCCATGGGAATGATTGACGCCACCATCGCGGCGATCATCGAGACCGCATAGGAAAGGATGAGGCCGTCGCGCGTCGAGTAGAAAGCGAAGGCGAAGGCGCCGATGCTGATTGCCCAGGGTTCGATGATCGATCGGGCGCGCACGGTCGCGCCGACATCGAAGCGATAGGCGCAGGCCGCCAGCGCCACGTCCGACCCCGCCACCGCGATCACCACCAGCGCCAGCAGCCGGTCGAGGCCGTTGATACCGCTATTGGGGAACATCGCCTGGGGAAAGGCGACCAGCAGGCCCGCGCCGACCAGCGCCGCGAGCAAGGTGACGACCATGGCGTCGGTCACGACATGAGCATGGGGCCGTTCGGTCTGGCTCAGCGCGCCGGCGAGGCCGCGCTTGAGCCCTAGCGTGGCGAGTTGCGCCACGAACTCGACCACCAGCACGGCATAGGCGAAACGGCCCAGCGCGTCCGCCCCGTACCAGCGTCCCGCGATGAACAGGAAGGGCAGGCGCGCGGCGAGCCGCAGCAGAAAGCCGAATATGTTGGTGCGCCCACCCTTGGCCAGGGCGGCGATGTCATCCTGATCCTTGGATGCGGATGCCTGTGTCGCCAAAGAACCCTGAACCCCCTGCGTCATCATGTTTCTATTATCTGTTCTAGGCGCAATGCGGCGGCGGCGCGACGGCTTATTCGGGCCGCAACGGCCGCGCGAGCAGCGCGTCGATCACGGCGCCGAGCGGCGCGGCGTCGGCGAGCAGCGCACACACCGCCTCCACCACCGGCATTTCCACGCCCGCCGCGCGCGCAGCATCGCGCAGCACCGGCGCGGTGAAGGCCCCTTCCGCCACGGTGCGGCGGTTGGCGAGCAGGTCTGCGGCGCTTGCACCTTCGCCCAGCCCCTTGCCGAGCGAAAAGTTGCGCGAATTGGTGGAGGAGCATGTAAGGACCAGGTCGCCCAGACCCGACAGGCCACCCAGCGTTTCGGGTCGCGCGCCGCGCGCCAGGCCGAAGCGGGTCATTTCCGCGAAACCGCGGCTGATGAGCGCGGCGCGGGCGTTGAGGCCAAGACCTGCGCCCTCGGCGACGCCGCAAGCGATCGCGAGTACATTCTTGACAGCGCCGCCAATTTCCGCGCCGATGACGTCGTCGGACAGATAGGGGCGGAAGGACGGGCGGGCGATGCGGGCGGCGAGGCGCTGGCCCAGCGTCCGATCCTCGCAGGCGAGCGTGATGGCGGTCGGCAAGCCCTTCGCCACTTCATGGGCGAAGGTCGGGCCGGACAGGACCGCGATGGGCGAGGTCGGCTGCGCCTGCTGCGCGACTTCCGACATCAGCAGGCTGGTGCCCGCCTCGATCCCCTTGGAACAGAGAACAAGCGGCACGCCGGCGGGGGCCTGGGCGACGACGCTGCGCAGATGCTGGGCGGGGCTGACGACCAGCAGCAGGTCGCAGGTCGCAAGGTCGGTCATGGCGCCGGTCGCCCGGATCGAGGGGGAGAGCGGAATATTGGCGAGATAGAGCGGGTTCTCCTGCCGCCTATTGATCGCGTCGATTACATCCGGCTCCAGTGCCCAGAGCGCGACCGGCTGGCCGTCGCTGGCCAGCAATTGCGCCAGCGCCGTGCCCCAGGCGCCCGCACCGATGACTCCTGCCTTCATGCTTTCACTCCTGCGCCACGCGCCTTTTCGGCCGCCGGGTCGAGCGGCCAGCGCGGCCGGGCGGGGAAGGTGAGATCGTCGATCAGGCCGACCGCATAGCGCTCCGCCCCGGCCCAGGCGATCATCGCCGCATTGTCGGTGCACAGCCACAGCGGCGGTGCGACGAAGGGCAGGTCGTGGGCCGCGGCGAGCGCTTCGAGCGCGGCGCGGACCGAGCTATTGGCGGCGACCCCGCCCGCCACGACCAGCGCAGTGACGCCCTCGCTCTGCCCCAGGGCGCGGCGGGTGCGGTCGATCAGGCAGTCGATCACCGCCTGCTGGAAGCTCGCGGCGATATCCTCGGTCGTATAGTGGCCCGACTGGACCGCACGCATCACCGCGCTCTTGAGGCCCGCGAAGGAAAAATGCGGCTCGTCGGTGTGGATCAAGGGGCGAGGCAGAGGAACGGCCTTGGCATCACCCAGCGCCGCCGCCTTTTCCACCTGCGGGCCGCCGGGATAGCCTAGGCCGAGCAGCTTAGCCGTCTTGTCGAAGGCTTCGCCTGCGGCATCGTCGATGGTTGTGGCGAGACGGACATAGGCGCCCGGCCCCTGCACATGAAGCAACTGGCAATGGCCGCCCGACACCAGCAGCAGCAGATAGGGGAATTGCAGCGTCGGATCGGCGAGGCGGGGCGAGAGCGCATGGCCTTCCAGATGGTTGACCGCGATCAGCGGCTTGCCCGCGGCATGGGCGAGCGCCTTGCCGGTGACGAGGCCGACCATGACCCCGCCGATCAGCCCCGGCCCGGCGGTGGCGGCGATGACGTCCACGTCCGCCAGCGTCATCTTCGCATCGGCCAGCGCCGCTGCGATCAGGGGACTGAGCGCCTCGACATGGGCGCGGGCAGCGATTTCGGGGACGACGCCGCCATAGGGGCGATGCGCCTCTTCCTGCGTGGCGAGGCGATGCGCGAGAATCCGGCCGTCGGCACTCACCAGCGCCGCCGCGGTTTCATCGCAGCTCGATTCCAGGCCAAGGATGATTGTCATTGCCGCTTCCATCTAATGCCCGTGGTCATTAGAGCAAGCCGCATATGCTTTTGTCCGATCGACCGTTGCGCCTCGGCACCAGAGGATCGCCCCTGGCGCTGGCCCAGGCCCGCATGACCGCCCGCGCGCTGTGCGCCGTCCATGGCTGGCCCGACGAGGCGGTGACGATCGTCACCGTCCAGACCAGCGGCGACCGGATACAGGACCGGGCGCTGGCCGAGATCGGCGGCAAGGCGCTATGGACCAAGGAACTGGACCGGGCTCTGGTCGAGGGCGAGATCGATTTTGCGGTGCACAGCATGAAGGATGTGGAGACGCTGCGGCCGGATGCGATCCGTATCGCCGCGATGCTGCCGCGCGCCGATGTGCGCGACCGGCTGGTGGGCGCCGATGATTTCGCCGCCCTGCCCGCCAATCCGGTCGTCGGCACCAGCTCGCCGCGCCGCGCCGCGCAGGTCAAGCGGCTACGCCCCGATGCGACCATCACCCTGTTCCGCGGCAATGTCGCGACCCGGCTGGCCAAGCTGGCGGCGGGCGAGGTCCATGCTACGTTGCTGGCGGCGGCGGGGCTGGACCGGCTGGACCAGCCGGATGTCGGCGCGACCGTGGCGATCGACGTCATGCTGCCCGCGCCGTCGCAAGGCGCGGTGGGGATCGAAACGCTGGGCGACAATGTCGCCATGATCGAGGCGCTGGGCGCGATCAACGACCGCGACACCTGTGACGCTGTAATGGCCGAACGGGCTGTGCTGAAAGCATTGGGCGGCACCTGCCATTCCCCGATCGCCGCGCTGGCCCGGGTTGACGGCGAAAACCTGCACCTGATCGCGGAGATCATCAGCCCGGACGGGCAGGAGACGGTCCGCGAAGAGACGCGGCTGGCGCGCGGCGACGACAAGGCGGCGCAGGCGGTCGGTCATGCGCTGCTGGGGCGGGCCAGTCCGGCGTTGCGGGCGCTGTTCGACACGTGAACCGCGTCCTCATCCTGCGCCCCGAACCGGCGGCGGGCAGGACGGCGGCCAAGGCGGCGGCGCTGGGCCTGGACGTGCGGGTGCATCCGCTGTTCGCGCCGCAGCCGGTCGACTGGACGTCCCCGCCAGCCAGTCATTTCGATGCCCTGCTGCTGACCAGCGCCCATGGCGTGCGCCTGGCCGGACCGGGGCTGACCGCCTATCGGGGACTGCCGACCTATGCCGTGGGGGAAGCGACCGCGCAGGCGTTGCGCGAAGCGGGCTTTGCCGACGTGGTGGCGGGCGCTGGCGACGGCACCGCCATCGCCGCGCGCATCGCGGCGGATGGGCATCGGCGGTTGCTCCATCTGGGCGGGACCACCGTCGCGCCGATGGCGGCGGAGGCGATCGACGTGACGCGGGTCGCGGTTTACAGCATGATCGCCCTGCCGCCGGACCCGGCGCTGGTCGCCGACGCGGCGCCCGGATCGGTGCTGCTGGTCCATTCGCCGCGCGCGGGCGAAAGGCTGGCTGAGCAGATGGAGCAGGACAGGCGCGCGTCGCTGCACATTGTCGCGATCAGCCCGGCGGCGCTTGCCGCCTGCGGCGAGAGCTGGGCGAGCGGGCAGGCGTCTGCGCTGCCGGTCGATGACGAGATGCTGGCTCTCGCCGCGCGATTGTGCGAATGACGGGCATAATGACAGACGAAAGGGCCAGCATGAGCGATGAGGATGGGGTCGGCCACGCGACCGTGACGGCGCCGCGCCGCCGCACGATCCTCCCGCTGCTCATCCTGATCCTGCTTGCTTTTGCCCTGGGCGTCGCGCTCACCGTCTGGGCCTGGCCCCAGATTCAGCGTCGCTGGGGCGATCCGCAACCGCAGCCGACCGCCCCGACGCAACCGCAGGGCCTGATCACCGGCACCGGCGCGAGCGCGACCGTCCGGCCGCTGACCGCCGATGCGGCGCAGATGCTGGATACGCGCGTCATCCAGTTGGAAGAGCGGCTCAACCGCATCACCGTGGAGGCGCAGGCGGCGTCGGGCAATGCCGCCCGCGCCGAAGGGCTGTTGGTCGCCTTCGCCGCGCGCCGCGCGCTCGATAGCGGGACGCCGCTCGGCTATGTCGAAGGGCAGTTGCGGCTGCGCTTCGGCCAGGCGCAGCCGCGCGCCGTCGCCGCCGTCATCAATGCGGCGCGCGAACCGATCACGCTCGCCGACCTGCGCGGCGGACTGATGGACGTCGCCACCCGCGTCACCACGCCCCCCGCCGACACCGGCTGGTGGGATGCGCTGGAGCATGAGGCGCGCGAACTCGTCACCATCCGCAAGGCATCGACCCCCTCACCCCGGCCGCAGGCGGCGATGGACCGGGCGCTGCGCTATATCGACGGCGGCCGGGTAAGCGCCGCGCTGGGCGAGGTGGAGCGGATGCCGGGCAAGGCGGCGGCGGACCGGTGGATGCAATATGCCCGCCGCTATCTGGAAGCACGGCGCGCGCTGGACCTGATCGAGACGGCCGCGATCCTGGAACCGCGCCAGTTGCGCGGGACCGAGGGCGCGACCGTGGCCCAGACGTCGCCGTTGGCGCCCTGAACGCCGCCACCAGGCAGTGTCACAAACGACGAACCGTTGATCGCATGCGGCGAAACCGATAGACGCGTGCAGCGTTGTCACGATAATGTCATCGTTTCCGGTCGCGCAACCTGCGGCGGGGTTCAAGGATATCATCGTCGTGCCGCCTTACGCTCAAGCTGTCAGCAGTTTCTGGAAAGACCGCTTAGCGCCCGGACCACGCGCGGCACAGCTTCCGCCTTTGCAACAGTTGCTGGGCAATCTGACCGTTCCCTTCGACCTCAGCCGCACCCGTGCGCAGGCCGCCTTGCTCACCGGCCAGATGCAGGGCGACGGCCGGTCGGTGCTGCTTATTCCCGGACTGATGGCGTCGGAACAACGGATGGGCTGGTTGCGCGACATATTGAACGCGGCGGGCTATGACGCGCATGACTGGGGCATGGGCCGCAATTTCGGGCCGAAGCCCGACAGCCTGGACAAGATCGATCGGCGGGTGGACGCGATCCGCAAGCGGACCGGCGCGCCGGTGACGCTGGTCGGCTGGAGCCTGGGCGGGCTTTATGCGCGCGAATATGCGAAGTTCGCCGCCCACAAGGTCGGCGGCGTGGTGACGATGGGCACGCCCTTTTCGGGCGACCCGCGCGCCAATCACGCCTGGCGTCTGTACCAGTTGGTATCGGGCTTTCCGGTCGATCGCCCGCCTTTCCCTTGCACCCGCGAGGCCAAGCCGCCGGTGCCGACCGTGGCCTTGTGGTCGCAGCGTGATGGCGTGATCCTGCCGGAATGCGCGCGGGGGCGCGCGGGGGAGCGCGACAAGGCGATCGAAGTGGATTGCACCCATATGGGCTTCGCCGCCGCGCCGGAGGGGATTGCGGCCGTGGGGAAAGCGCTGGAAGCGATCGGGCGCGCCTGAGACGATCCTTCTTCTGTCGATCCGGTCTGGCGATCGACACAGGCACAGGGGTGAAGGTCATTCCGTTGCAGGACTTGTCGAGCCAATAGCTAAGGGAAAGCCCCTGCCAACGCCCGTGCGACGACGCGGTCTATGGCGTATCGGGAGGGTGCGTGCCGGAAGGAGGGGTGAATGGCGGACTGTCTGCTTCTTACCTCTCCTCCCTCTTTCAGGGCAGGGGCCAAGAGCGGCCGATATCGGTCGCCCCAAGACAGGCTGTTTTCTTGCCGATCGCCAAGTGGGCACGTTCCGCCTGCCTATGGATTGATCGGTCGGGCATGATGGCCAGAGGCGCCCTGCGCGCCCCTGAACCCCGCACATATCAGGGCCACGATGCTTGACGCCGGTTTGCGCCGATCATAGCATTGTCGCAGGCTGGCCCGACATGCGGAGGCATTCCCATGGAAGATATCCCCGAGGAGCGCGCGCCCGGATATCGCTACTCCCGGCGTGGCACTTTGCCGCTGATCCGGCAATTGTCCGTCATCGACAACCGCCGCAACGCGCTGCTGCTGCTCCTGCAATGGGCGATCGCAATCGCAGCGGGCGCGATCGCGATCCATGTCGATCGAATTGCCGTCTATATTCTGGCCGGATTCGTTATCGGATCGCGCATTCAATGCCTGGCGGTGATGATGCACGACGCCTGTCACGGGATGTTTTTCAGCAATCGTCGCCTCAACGATCTGATCGGCGACCTTTTCGTCGCCTATCCGCTGGGTTTCAGCATCCATCTGTACCGCGCCAACCATATGCACCATCACCGTCACACCAATACGCTGCGGGATCGCGACTATCGCGTCCAGCGGCGGGACCCCGACCAGCATTTCCCGAAGAGCTGGGCCGCCATGGCCTGGCTGCTGGTTCGCAGCGTGGCCGGCCTCAACTATTATCGCATGGCGCGAGACAGCCGGGTCTGGGCGCCCATCGCCAATTTCCACAATCCCCGCCGCTTCGGCTATGATTATAGCCTGTCGTTGCGGCTCCGCTATGTCGCCTGGGCCGTGCTGTTCTACGGCGTGATGCTGTGGTCGCCCTTACGCTGGCAGCTATTGGGCCTCGTCCTGATCCCGCAATTCATCTGGGCGAACGTCATCAATCGGATTCGGTCGATGGCCGAGCATAATGGCGTCGCCGACGAGAGAGAGCTGAACGGTACGCGCACCGTCATCCCCACCTTGCTCGACAGGTTCATGATCGCGCCGCTCAATGTGAGCTATCATCTGGAACATCATCTGTTCCCGTCGGTGCCCTGGCACCATCTGCGCCGGCTGCACGTGCATCTGATGACCGATCCGGCCTATGCGGCGGATGCGCATATCACGCAGGGCTATTGGGGCGTCATCCGGGAGTTGATGCCGCCGTCCGCCTTGCCCGCCGCGACCATGCCCTCTACCCGCGCCGCAGCGAAGCGCTGACGCCAGCCGTCAGGCATCACGGCGCATCAGCTCATCCGGAGAGCTTGCCGATCGCCCAGGTCGCCGTTTCCGCCACCACCGGGTCGTCATCGCCGATCAGCGCTTCCAGCCGGCCCAGCAACCGCGCATCACCGCTGTTGCCGGCCGCGATCGCGGCGTTGCGGACCAGGCGATTGCGGCCGATCCGCTTGATCGGCGAGCCTGAGAAAATCTCGCGGAAGCCGGCATCGTCCAGGTCGAGCAGGTCGGCGATTTGCGGTGCGGCCAGTTCCGCGCGACCCACGAACGCGCGGTTCGCGGCCGCGGCGTCAGCGAATTTGTTCCACGGGCACACCGCCAGGCAATCGTCGCAGCCATAGACGCGGTTGCCGATCCCGGCGCGCAATTCCTCAGGGATCGGCCCCTTATGCTCGATCGTCAGATAGGAGATGCAGCGGCGCGCATCGACGACATAGGGCAAAGGGAATGCGTCGGTCGGGCAGGCGTTGAGGCAAGCGGTGCAGCGGCCGCAATGGTCGGTTTCGCCGTCGTCCGGCGCCAGCGCCATTTCGGTATAGATGGCGCCCAGGAACAGCCAACTGCCATGGTCGCGGCTGACGAGGTTGCTGTGCTTGCCTTGCCAGCCGAGGCCCGCGCCCTGCGCCAGCGGCTTTTCCATCACCGGCGCTGTATCCACGAACACCTTCAGGCTGCCGGGCTGTTGTTCGACCAGCCAGCGGGCCAGCGCCTTGAGCGCTTTCTTGACGACGTCATGATAATCCTTGCCCTGGGCATAGACCGAAAAGCGCGCCCGGTCCGGCACATCGGCCAGCGCCAGCGGATCGCGCCCCGGCGCATAGCTCATGCCCAGCATGATGACGCTGCGCACGTCGGGCCAGAGGCCCTTGGGCGATCCGCGTTGTTCGGCGCGCTCCTCCATCCACAGCATGTCGCCATGATGGCCCGCGTCCAGCCATTGGCGCAGCCGATCGCCGGCCAGCGGCGCGGCGTCGGCGGGCGCGATACGGCAGGCGACGAAGCCCAGACGCGCCGCTTTCGCCTTCAGGCGCTGTTCCAGGGGTTCGGCCAAGGTTTCTATAGGCACGGGCATGGGTCCAGACTATCAGGACGGGATGATCGGCGACACTCCGGCTCCATCCTTTATGTCCGCGCCCGTTCCGGCGGCCTCCTATGCCGTCGAGGGCCATGGCCTTGTCAAGACATTCGGCAGCTTTCGCGCGGTCGACGGGATCGACATCGCCGTGCCGGCGGGCGCCATCTATGGCGTGCTCGGCCCCAATGGCGCGGGCAAGACCACGCTGTTGCGCACCTTGCTCGGCATCATCGACCCGGATGAGGGGCATCGCACGCTGCTGGGTGACGCGCAGCCGCTGCGCATGGCGCGACAGGTCGGCTATTTGCCGGAGGAGCGCGGCCTCTATCCGTCGATGAAGGCCTATGAAGCGATCGCCTTCATGGGTGCGCTGCGCGGATTGCCGCTCAGGCAAGGCCGCGAGCGGGCGCGGGCGTTGCTGGAGGGGCATGGCATGGGCGCGGCGGCGGACAAGCCGATCCGGCAATTGTCCAAGGGCATGGCCCAGACCGTGCAATTATTCGGCACGATCATCCACGAACCCCGGCTGATCGTGCTGGACGAGCCTTTTTCCGGGCTGGACGCGATCAACCAGGAAAAGCTGGAGGCGCTGATCCGGGAGCAGGCACGCCAGGGCGTCACCATCCTTTTTTCCACCCATGTCATCGCCCACGCCGATCGATTGTGCGAGCGGATCGCCATTGTAGCGGGCGGCCGCATCCGCTTCGAAGGGACGCCGGGGGAGGCGCGCGACCAGTTGCGCCCGCAGGTGCGGCTGCGCACGCGCGTCAGCGATGGCGCCTGGCGGCGCGCGCTGCCGGCCGATACGGTGGCGGAGGACGGCGCCTGGCATTTCGCCTTGCCCGACGAAGGGATAGAACCGCTGCTGCGGGCGCTGCTCGACGGACAGGCGGGCATAGAGAGCCTGTCGATCGAGCGGCCCGGCCTGCACGACGCCTTCGTCGCGATCGCCGGGGCGGCCGCCGCCAAACAGATGCAGGGCGAGCCGGCGCCGGAGGAGGACGCATGAGGGAATTGCTCCGCGCGGCGCTGGTCATCGCCCGGCGGGATTTCACCGCGGTCGTACTGTCGCGCACCTTCATCCTGTTCCTGCTGGGGCCGTTGCTGCCGATCCTCATCGGCTTCGCCTTTGGCGGCCTGGGCGACAAGATTTCCAGCACCGACCTGCGTCCTGTCGTCGGTGTCGCCATGTCCGCAGCGGACACGGCAGCGCTGGAGCGGGCGCACGACCGGCTGGCCGAGCGGATGGGCGACCAGACCCTGCCGCGCCTGCGCCCCGCACGCGCCAGCCCCAGCCCGCGCGTCCAGCTCGCCCGGCCGGATTCCGAAGTGGTGGCGATCCTGTCCGGCTCGCTGCTGCACCCCGTGCTGACCGGCAAGGTGGAGGATCTGGACAAGTTGCAGGGCGACATCAGCCTCTTGTCCACAGCCGCGCTGGCCGAGCGCACGCTCCGTTTCGTCACCGTCGAACGACAGGAAGTGACCACCAGCCTGGGCGCACAGGCGCAGGCGCGGCTGCTGATCGGCCGGGCGGCGCAGGTGGTGATGTTCTTCCTCACCATATTGCTCGCCGGCATGATCCTGTCCAACCTGGTCGAGGAAAAGACCAACAAGATCATCGAGATTCTTGCCGCCGCCGTACCGATCGACGCGATCTTCCTCGGCAAGCTGATGGCGATGCTGGCGATGAGCTTCGTGGGCATCGCCTTCTGGGGCGGGACCGCCTTCGCCATCTTCCTGGCGCTGCATGGCGGCGGCGGGGCGCTGCCCGCGCCGGCGGTGGGCTGGCCGATGTTCCTGCTTCTGGCGGTGCTCTATTTCGCGATGGCCTACACGCTGCTCGGCTCGCTGTTCCTGGGGATCGGCGCGCAGGCCGCGACGGTGCGCGAGGTCCAGACGCTCAACATGCCGGTCACCATGGGGCAGATGCTGATCTTCTTCTTCGCCAGCTATGCGGTGGACCATATGGGATCGCCGGCGGAGGTCGCGGCCTGCATCTTCCCGTTTAGTTCGCCCTTCGCGATGATCGCCCGCGCGGCGCAGGACGGGGCGATCTGGCCGCATCTGGTGGCGCTGGTCTGGCAGGGGGCGTTCGTTGCCCTCATCATCCGCGTCGGCGTGCTGCTGTTCCGCCGCCATGTCATGCAGTCGGGCGGCCGCTGGTGGAAGCGGCTGTTCAGGCCCGCGACAGGCTGAGGCGCGTACGTCCGGCGGGATGGACAGACGGCATTTCCTGGGTGGCGTCACGACTGGCGCAGTGGCTTTGGCCTTGTGGCAATTGCTGCCCGAAGAGGCGCAGGCGGCCTATCCTTTCGCCTTGAGCGATGCGGAATGGAAGAAGCGGCTCAGCCCCTGGGGCTATAAGGTGCTGCGCCAGCAGGCGACCGAATATCCCGGCAGCAGTCCACTCAACGACGAGCATCGCGCCGGCATCTTCGCCTGCGCCGGCTGCGACCAGAAGCTTTTCAGTTCCAGGACCAAGTTCGACAGCGGCACCGGCTGGCCCAGTTTCTGGGCGCCGCTGCCCAGGGCGGTCGGCACCAGTCGCGACGGCCTGCTGGGCTATGCCCGCACCGAAGTCCATTGCGCGCGTTGCGGCGGCCATCTGGGCCATGTGTTCGACGATGGGCCGCGGCCGACCGGCAAGCGTTACTGCATGAACGGCGTGGCGATGACGTTCAGTCCCGCCTGATCCGCCATATGCGGAGCGGGCTTTTCGCGGGGAGCGGCTGCAGCCAGTCGGGCGGCGATCCTTTTGCCAGCAGCGCCGCCAGACCCTGTCCATTCTCTTGCCCATAAAGCCGATATTCGGTCAGTCCTTCGCAGGTGACGACATAGGCCGCGCTCGTCCGCGCGATGACGGCGCGGGCCTGGGCCGGCGCATCGACGAACCCCTCGATCACCGCGGTAATGCCCGCCGCATTGCGATGATGCGCGGTGCCGATGACGCTATGGCGCGTCTGGACGAGGATGTCGGGGCCAAGGTCGAGCGGCGCGAACAAGGTGGCGGGCGGTAGCGCTTTTAGCGGCGCCAGCACGCTGGCGGCGCGGCAGTTGGCGCTTGCCGCCTTGGCCGGTTCGGGCTTGGCCGCCACCGCCACCCAGGCGGCGCACAGGCCCGCCGGAGTCAGCAACACCAGCCCCACCGATCCCGTCACCCGCACCAGCGCGGCGCGCGACGCCTGCACTTTGAGGAACAGCCGCGCCACGAGCCAGGCGATGCCCGGCAGCGCGAAGACATGGGCGACCGACAGCGCCCGCATCACCAGCAGCGCCACCAAGGTCGACCCGGCGAGCAGCAGCGCCAGCACCAGCCAGCGCATCCGCGCATCGCCCCGGTGCGCGCGTGCGGCGATCAGGCTGGCATAAAGCCCCAGCAGCGAGGGCAGCAGGATCACCCCTTGCATCGACAGGCTCTGTTCCCAGATCGGCCGTCCCTCCATCACCTGCAGATACCAGAGCTTGTAGGCGATTGGCCCCAACGCGGCGAAGGGGTCGCCCGACAGGCACGGCCCGCCGGTCACGAGGAAGGTCGCCAGCGCCGCGCCGCCGCCCATCGCGGCAATGCCCAGGCGATGGCCTGCGGTCGCTGCGCCGATCAGTCGCGCCGCGATCGCCGTCGTCAGGGCCAGCGCCACCAGCGGCCAGAGATAGACGAAGGACAGCGCGTCGCACTTTCCATCGAACAGCGCCTGCGGCCCGCGCAGCAGCGCCAGCAATATGAGCGCGGCCCCACCCAGCGCGGCCGCAAAGCCGATGAAGCGGGGCGCCTGCTCGCGCGCCATCCAGTGGCGCAGGGCGAAGGCGCTTGCGAACAGCACCGCATACGGCAGCGCCTCGCTCGAAATCTGCAGCCAGAGCGCCAGCGCGAGACCCGCGACGATCCCGCCGCGCGCCGGCCGCGCATCGAGCGCGCCGCACAGCGCCAGCGTCGCCAGCGCGATCTGCCAGCCATGATGGTCGATCCGAAGCGGCGTGAACTGCACCAATATGCTGGGGCTGGTCAGCAGGAGGGCGACGCCGAGCAAGGCGATGCCGCGACCCGCTACCCGCCGCGCCGCGACGAACAGCGCGGCGGTCAGTGCGCCGAGCAGCAATAATGGCACGACCGCGCAGGCGACCAGTTCCGCGCTGCCCAAGCCGATCATCGGCCGCAGCAGCAGGATCAGCGCCGCGATCGGCATATCGACGATCCGCGACCAGTGCATCGGCCCGCCGACGGGCGGATTCACCCGGTGCTGGCTGACGTCCCAGAATGACTGCCCGCCGATCCAGTCGCGTATCTGCGCCAGCCGCATCGCATCGTCGGGATCGCGAAAGGCAAGTGTGGCAAAATCGCCGTGGAACAGCCAGAGCATCGCCATGCTGCACAGCAGCCAGGCGAGCAGCGCCGACAGCGCGGCGCGCGGCGCGTCAGCCGCGCGCGAATATGCCATATTTTCGGATCGCATAGACGGACAGGAAGCTGACCGGGACCGACGCCAGCTTGGCGAGGGCCGGCGACAGGCCAAGAGCGCTGAGCGCGCCGACCAGCGCCATGGTGATGCCCATGCCGATCATCGCGCTGGCGATGAAGCCGAGGCGCTGGCCGTGCGTGGGGCCGTCCCCCAGGTCGAAGACGAAGCGGACGGAGATCATCCAATGGACGATGAGGCCGACCGTGTAGCCGCCCAGCGCCGCGACCACCGGCCAGGCGCCGCTATGATCCAGCGCCAGAAAGGTGGCGAAGTCGCTTGCCAGCGCAGCGATGCTCGCCAGCAGATAGCGGGCGAACATCAGCCGCGCGACCAGCGCGCCAATCCGCTCCGCCATGGGGATCAGGCGGCCTTCAGCCGCGATGGCACGGCGCGGACGCTGGCTAGCGCGGCCTGCGTGTCGGCGTCCTGGCCTTCTTCACCCGCCTCATGATATTCGGCATCCTCATTGACCTGCCACACGTCATGGACGCGCGCGCCCGCGACGATGTTGCGCACGGTCAGCATCGCCGTCATCATCGCATGGTCCTGATTGTTGTAGCGGTGCATGCCGTTGCGGCCGACCAGATGCAGCGTCGGATAACGCGCTTCCAGTTCGCTGCGCATCGCCAGCACATTGGCGGCATAGTCGTCGTCGTAGACGGGATAGGCCTTCTCCTGCCGCACCACGGCGCCGCCGACGACATCGTCGGGGCTGCACAGGCCGAGTTGCGCCATCTCGCGGGTGGCGAGCGCGATCAGATCCGCATCGGCCGCGGCCCAGAGGCCGTCGCCCTCGAAGCAGAAATATTCCAGGCCCACGCAGGCGAGCGAGGGATCGGGCACCATTTCGGGCGACCAGCTACGGAAATTCTGGATGCGGCCGACCTGCACCTTGCTGTCGTGGATATAGATCCAGTTATCGGGAAAGATATCCTCTCCCTTCACCATCAGCGCGACGGTCAGGAAGTCGCGATATTTGAGGTCCATCGCCTGGGGCAGCGTGTCAGGCAGCGGGTGGATGCGCCCGGCCAGTTCGCGCATTGGCGCCGACGAGATGACATGGGCGGCGTTGATGACGACATCGCCCTCCGGCCCCTGCGCCACCAGGCGCCATGCGCCGTTCGCCTGATCTTCCTCCAGCCGCTTGAAGCTGTGCGCCATCAGTATCTGGTTGCCGCCCTCGACCACCCGGTCGCGCGCGGCTTCCCACATCATGCCGGGGCCAAGGCGCGGATAGCGGAACGTCTCCAGCAGCGTCTTGGTCGCCATGCCGTCATTGGGCCGCTTGTTGAGGCCGAGCGAGCGCTTCAGCCCGTCGACCACCGCGCCCCAGAGCGACAGGCCCTTGATCCGCTGCGCCGCCCAGTCGGCCGACATTTCGTCGCAGGGCATGCCCCACACTTTTTCGGTGTAGGTCTTGAAGAAGATGGAGAAGAGCTTGTGGCCGAAGGCGTTGACGGTCCAGTCCTGGAAGGAGCGGACGTTGCGATTGGGGAACAGTCTGGCCTTGGCGAAGCTCGCCATGCACAGGGTGGAGCGCCAGACGCCCAGATTCCACAGCGCCTCGAACGCGCGCAGCGGATAGCTGTAGAATTTGCCTTCATAATAGATACGGCTCATCCGCGGACGCTGGATGAAGTCGTCGGGCAATATCTCGTTCCAAAGGTCGACGACCTGCTGTGACTTGGAAAAGAAGCGATGCCCGCCAATATCGAATCGGAACCCGTCCAGCTCGACCGTGCGGCTGATGCCGCCGACATAGACCGGGTCTTTTTCGATCACCGTGACGCGCAGCCCCTGCTTGGTCAGCAAATAGGCGGCGGTCAGGCCCGCAGGGCCGGCGCCGATGATGGCAACGTCGACGCTTTGATCGGTACGCGGCATGGCAGGCTATTCCCCCGAAAGATCGTTCGTGCCTGCCGGAGTGAAGGAAATCCTCTAAGGAGTGGTTAATGCACGGTAAGCATGTGGCGTGCGCCGGATGCCCGACATGACAAAGGGCCGCCCCACTTGCGTCGAGCGGCCCCCTGCAGTTCCCCTTCGTGCGGGGAAGGCGCTATGATGTCAGCTCCGGCGCTGGGCCAGCGTACTAAGGTCGCTGCGCGCGCCGTCGATCGCACTGCCGAAGCAGCTCCGATAATCGTCGGTCGCGGGCAGGATCGATCCGTTGACCCAGCCGCACACCTGCTTGGAGGCGCGGACAAGGCGCGAATCGGCGCGGCGCATGCCGTTGGTGCTGGCGAGGTTGAGGTCGGCCACCGACACGGCGAGAGTGCGCGTTTCCGTGCCGGCATGGCCGTCCACGATCACATCCATGTCATTGCTGCCGGCGCTCGCCACGCCGGGCAGCGCAAGGGCCATCGTGGCGGCCAGCGCCACCCACGTCTTTCTGGTCATCCAAGTCTCCTGTCGAACATGTTTTCTAATTGTCTGCCCCACGTCTGACGTGGAAGTAGGGTCTTGTCCTAAATAGGCCTTGCCGGTGCGGATGAAAAGAGGCCAATTGATAAAAATTGGCGGTTTTCCGCGATTTTGCGGGTGCGAAGGGATTGGCTTCGCACCCGCATCAACCTTAGTGGCGGAAGTGGCGCATCCCGGTGAAGACCATCGCCAGACCGGCCTCGTCCGCGGCCGCAATCACCTCGTCATCGCGGATCGACCCGCCCGGCTGGATCACTGCCGTGGCGCCGGCTTCCACCGCCGCCAGCAAGCCGTCGGCGAAGGGGAAGAAGGCGTCGGAAGCGACCGCAGACCCGATCGTGCGCGGCGTGGCCCAGCCGGCCTTTTCGGCGGCGTCCTTGGCCTTCCACGCGGCGATCCGCGCCGATTCCAGGCGATTCATCTGGCCGGCCCCCACACCGGCGGTGCTGCCGTCCTTGGCATAGACGATGGCGTTCGACTTCACATGCTTGGCGACGGTCCAGGCGAAGAGGCAATCCTTCAGCTCCTGCCCCGTCGGCGCGCGCTTGGTGACCAGCTTGAGTGCATCTTCCGTCACCTGACCGTTGTCGCGGCTCTGGACCAGCAGGCCGCCGGCGATGCTCTTGATCTGCAGGCCGGGGCGGGCCGGATCGGGCAGGTCGCCGGTCAGCAGCAGGCGCAGATTCTTCTTCTTGGCGAAAATCGCCTTGGCTTCGTCATTCGCGTCGGGCGCGGCGACGACTTCGGTGAAGATGCCGCTGATCGCTTCGGCGGTCGGGCCGTCGAGCGGGCGGTTGACGGCGATGATCCCGCCAAAGGCCGATACGCTGTCGCAGGCGAGCGCGGCCTCATAGGCTTCGATCAGCGTCTCGCCGGTCGCCACGCCGCAGGGGTTGGCGTGCTTGACGATCACCACGGTCGGCGGGCCGTCGCGAAACTCGCTGACCAGCTCCAGCGCGGCGTCGGCGTCGTTATAATTATTGTAGCTCAGTTCCTTGCCCTGGATTTGTTGCGCCTGGGCGATGCCCTTCGCCGACGGGCCGGTGGGCAGATAGAGCGCGGCCGACTGGTGCGGATTTTCGCCGTAGCGCAGGGGCGTGCCCAGCGTGCTCGCCACCGCCAGCGTGTCGGGGAACATCGTGCCCTGGTCGGCGAAGGCGAACCAGCTGGCGATCATCGAATCATAGGCGGCGGTGGCGGCATAGGCCTTGGCCGCGAGCATCCGGCGGAAATCGTAGCTGGTCGCGCCGCCCTTTTCCGCCATCTCGGCGATCAGCCGGGCATAGTCGGCCGGATCGGTGACGATGGCAACGCTCTCATGATTCTTGGCTGCGGAGCGCACCATCGACGGACCGCCGATGTCGATATTCTCGATGATCTCCTCGCGCTCGGCGCCCTTGGCAACGGTCGCAGCGAAGGGATAGAGATTGACGACCACCAGGTCGATCGCGCCGATTGCATGTTCGTCCATCGATGCGACATGCTCGGGATTGCCCCGCACGGCGAGCAGGCCGCCATGGACCTTGGGGTGCAGCGTCTTGACGCGGCCGTCCATCATTTCGGGGAAACCGGTGAGGTCGGAGATGTCCTTCACGTCCAGCCCCGCCTCGCGCAGCGCCTTGGCGGTGCCGCCGGTCGACACCAGTTCGACGCCATGCTGGCCCAGTGCCCGGCCCAGTTCGATCAGACCGGCCTTGTCGGACACGGACAGGAGGGCGCGCTTGATGGGGACGTCGGTCATGGACAGGGGCTTTCTACAGGCAAAGGGCAGGACGGCTTTGCGCCAGCCCCATAAGCCCCGGCAGCGTAAAAATACAGTGCGAAAGCGCGATTCCGCTTGGCTTGGGACACCGCGTCGATAGTGTCCTGCCACGCTATTACAGTTGGGGGAGTCACCATGCGCCGTCTGCTTGCCGCCACCGCCTTGCCGTTGCTCATGGCGCTGCCCGCCGCGCACCCCGCCATCGCCCAGATCGCCACCCCCCACCGCCCCGTCACCGATCCCGCCAGCCTGCAATCGCCCGTCAATCCCAAGGCGCGCGCCGTACCGGTGGCGGACATCGGCGCATCGCGCACCCTGGGCAGCGTGGCGTGGAGCATCGACGGCAAGCAGATTTTCGTCGCGACCAACCTGACCGGGCGCACCAATATCTGGCGGACCGACACGGCGGGTAGCTGGCCGGTCCAGCTCACCCAGTCCGACGACGCGCAGACCGGTCTCACCGCATCGGCGGACGGCCATTATGTCTATTTCCAGCAGGATGTCGGCGGCAACGAATATAGCGACATCTATCGCGTGTCGGTGGACGGCGGCGCGGTCGAGAATCTGACGAACACGCCCGACCGGCGTGAGAGCGGGATGCTGCCCGGCCCGGTCGGCGGGCTGGTCGCGTTGTCGACCAAGCTCAAGTCGCAGGGGCAGACCAATGTCGCGGTGATGGACGCGACCGGCGCGGTGCGTGTGCTGACGCAGGAGGCCGACCCGCAATATGGCTGGACGCCGATCGCCTGGATCGATGGCGGCAAGGCGCTGATCGCCAATCGCGACCGTATCGATTCCAAGGTGGGCGAAGTGTGGCGGATCGACGTCGCGAGCGCCGCCGCGACCAAGCTGATCGCCAAGGCCGATACGGTCTATGATGCGGCGGACGCGACCGCCGACGGCAAATGGATCGCGGTCAACACCGACGTCGGCACCGGCCAGATTCATGCCGGGCTGTATGATGTCGCCGCCAAACGCTGGACCTGGCTGAAACCGACGCCATGGGAGCAGACCGCCAGCCTCTTCACCCGCGACGGCAAGACGCTGATCTTCGGCACCAATGCCGATACGCGCAGCACGCTCTACGCCTATGATCTGGCGACCGGCGCGGAAACTGCGCTGCCGATCCCGCCGGGCGTCAATTATCCCGTCGGCCGCGAACCGCGATCGCCCGACGGCCGCACATTGATGGTCAATCATTCGGGCGCGGATTCGCCGGCCAACCTCTATCTCTACGATCTGGCGACCGGCGCGTCGCGGCCCGCGACCCAACTCGCCATCGCCAGCCTCCAGCCCGACGTGCTGCCCAAATCGACCGTCGTCACTTACAAGAGCTTCGACGGCACGCTGGTCAGCGCGATCGTCACCATGCCCGCCAATCTGAAGCGCGACGGCGGCAATCCCGCGATCGTACTGCCCCATGGCGGCCCCACCGGGCAGGCGCAGGATGGCTACAGCCGCTACGCCACCGCCTTCGCCAGCCGCGGCTATGTGGTGATCCAGCCCAATTTCCGCGGCTCGACCGGCTATGGCAAGGCGTTCCAGGACGGCAATTACAAGGATCTGGGCGGCGGCGACCTGAAAGACACGATCGCGGCCAAGGATTTCCTGGTGAAGACCGGCTATGTCGATGCCAAGCGCGTCGGCATCTTCGGCGGCAGCTATGGCGGCTTCATGACGCTGATGGCGATCGGCCGCGCGCCCGACGAATTCGCGGCTGCGGTGCAATGGTTCGGCATCATCAACTGGCGCACCATGTATCGCGACCAGGACGAAGAGTTGAAAGCCTATCAGCGCGGACTGCTCGGCACGCCGGAAAGCGACCCCAAAGTCTATGACGCGGCGTCGCCGCTCACCTATATCCGTGCCGCCAAAGCGCCGCTGCTGACGATCCAGGGCGAAAACGACATTCGCGTGCCGCGCGGGCAGGCGCAGGAAGTGCATGACATATTGAAGGCGAAGGGGAATGTGGTCGAAACCATCTTCTACCCCGCCGAGGGCCATGGTTTCCAGAAGCGCGAAAACCAGTTGGATTCGCTGACGCGGACGGTGGCGTGGTTCGACAGATATTTGAAGCCCGCTGCGGGGCAGTGACAGGATGCGTTAAGGCAAGGTGCCCGGCTCTCGATTGTGAACCTGCAGAGATATGGCCGATTTGGGTGGATTGCGGAATATCGGCTTTTGGAGAGATGACCGGCGATAGCTGCCGCTGTGCGGTAAAAATCATTCGGCAACAATCGCCCAATTGCGGACGTTCGCGCGTCCACGTAGAATGCCTACATGCCCATTGTAGAAGCCTTCGACGACAGAGATGCTTTGGAACCGCTTTTCACTGCGGATTTTGATTTTCTGCCTCGTATTGGCGAATATCTCGCTCGCGACACGCAGCCGGGCTACTTCGTGTACTACAACGTCGTCGAGATATGGCATCGTCAAGACATCGACGGGGGTGTGTTTCGCGCGTGCATACGCCTCGAATTAGACGACTGACGAACGTCGGCTCGCCACCAGATTTGGTCTTTCCAGCCGGCCCATAACCCAACCGGCCTAACCGACCCGCTTGAAAATCCAGCCGATGCTCGATCCGCCGGGCAGCGCTTCGCTGGTCACGACCAGTTGTTTGGTCGGATGGGGGCGGCCGTCGCCGTCGACCCACAGGCTGTCCTCAATGCTCAGCACGCCCGCGCCGGTACGATATTGCCACAGTGCGCCCAGATCGATGCGCAGCAGTGCGCCCTGGCTGTCCGCCGTCAGCGTCGGCTCGACGCCCGGCGCGAGGTGGAAGCGCAGTTGTACCGGCTGTTTCGCGGGCTTGCGCCGCCGCTGCGCCGGGGTCAGCATATCCTCGCCGCGGATCTCCTTGCCGTCGCCGCTCATCATCAGCAGGCGGCGGTGGACATAGCCCAGCCGTCGGACATAGCCGTCATGCGACAGGTCCAGCCGGCTGCCATTGTCCAGCTCCTGCCGGTTCAGCTCGACCTCGGTCACGCCCTTGCCCAGCGTCCCGTCGGGCAGCAGCGCGGTCGAATTATTGTCGTTGAGGATCAGCGTGCTGTGCGCCGCGGTGGTACGCAGTCCCTGGGCCAGGTCGGACGGTATCCACGCCCCTTCCAGCGCTGCGCCGCCGCAATTGACCACCAGCCGCAGAGGGCCGTCGCTTATCTCGATCGCGCCGGTCGATGCGCAGCCCGCCTCGGCGAGGCGCGCGACCGGGGGCGGGGCAGCGTCGATCTGCAGCACGGTCGATCCCGCTGCGATCCGTTGATAGCCCCAGTCGCGCGCCTGGCGCAGCGGTCGGGCGCGCACCTGGCTCGCCGCGACCACGGCGGACACCAGGTCGGGGTCGATCGCGCCGGAACCTTGCCAGTTGCCCAGGCCACCATCGCCATGGGCGAGGCCCAGCAGCGCCGGGACCGCGCGGTTCAATCCTTCGGTCAGGCAGGCCGGGGGGGCTTCACGCCGCACGTCATAGACGGCGCGCAGCATGGACAGCAGCATCACCGCTTCCAGTTGCGCCAGCGGGGAGCGCGACACGATGCCGCCGTCAGGGTGGAAGCCGCTGTCGATCGCGCGCTTCAGGCCCGCTTCGCCGAACAGCTTGCGTGCCGCCCCGCCGGGGATCAGCAGCGCGGCGGCGACGATGCCGCACCAGGCGACCAGCCGGGGCAGGCCCATCGGCGCCTTGTCGGCGCTGCGGTCGAGGTGGCGCGCGGTGCGGGCGATGCAGTTCAGCACCAGCGAGCGATAGACGAGGTCGCTGGACGAAAGGATCAGCGGCGCGTGGGCGGTCCAGAAGAGCAGCCGCCAGCCGGCATTGTCCGCGCGCCAGGCCGGTTCGCTGGGCGTTTCGTGATGGGCCGCCAGCCATTTGCGCATGATGCTTTCGGCGATCGGCGCACCCTGTTCGCGGGTCGCGCTGCTGGCAAGGTCGCGCAGCCAGCGGAAGCCGTGGAGATAGTCGGCAAAGGCCGGGCCGACCGACAATTTGGCGAAATCGAGCGCATCGACCGGCAGCTTGTGGCCGCGGAACAGGAAATAACCCGCCCGCATCGCCGCGCCTGCCCGGCCGTCGCCGGGGATGGCGTCGTCGGGCACCGCCAGCAGCTTCAGCGGATATTTGCCGCGCAGCTTGCGGCCGTGGATCGGCGTCTTCCAGCTGAGTAGATAGAATTGATTGGCGATCTTCTGGGCCAATGACAGCCCCTTGTCATCCGCGACGCGGATGAGACGCTTGCCTTGCTCTATGCCATCGTCGCCGGCTTCCGGTGCAGCGTCGGGGGTGGAGCGGCTGGCGATGCGCCGATAGTCGTTCACCCGCCCCGCAGCTTCCTGATATTGTCGGCATAGGCGGAGGGGCCGCCACGGAAGGTGGCGGTGCCGGCCACCAGAACGTCCGCGCCCGCGTCGATCGCCTTGGGCGCGGTGGTGAAATCGATGCCGCCGTCGACCTGCAGATGGATATCGCGGCCCGACTTGTCGATCATCTTGCGGATCGCTTCGATCTTGCGCAGCTGGTTTTCGATGAAGCTCTGCCCGCCGAAACCGGGGTTGACGCTCATCACCAGGATCAGATCGACGTCATCGATCAGATAGTCGAGCATCTTGGCCGGGGTGCCGGGGTTCAGCACCACGCCCGCCTTCACGCCCAGCGACCTGATATGCTGGACGGTACGGTGGATGTGCGGCCCGGCTTCGGGATGGACGGTGATGATGTCGGACCCGGCGGCGGCGAAGGCTTCGAGATACTGATCGACCGGAGAGATCATCAGATGGACGTCGAAGACCTTCGTCGTGTGCGGGCGCAGCGCCTTCACCACGTTCGGGCCGATGGTGATATTGGGGACGAAATGCCCGTCCATGACGTCGATATGCACCCAGTCGCAGCCCGCTTCGTCGATGGCGCGGACCTCCTCGCCCAGGCGGGCGAAGTCGGCGGAGAGGATGGAGGGCGAGATGAGAATGGAACGGGTCATTAACCGTTCGCCTTAATCGCCACCGCAGGCGAGGGCAACGGACATTTGCAGGCGATTCGCGATTGTTTCCGGCAGGCATCCGCTGCCCGTCAGAGCATTACGAAAATCGTGGGGTCCAGCCGTTGGGATGCGGGCGCGCCGCGGGGCAGCAACTGCTTGACGCCATGCAGTCCGACCACGATCCCGTCATCGTCCAGCACCGGCGCGGCGATCAGTCGCATGGCGCATTGGCCCGCGCCGTCGATCTGGTTGATATCGACGTCGAGGGTGAAGCCGCGCTTGTGGCGGATGGCGTAGGCGCGCAACCGCTCCATCGCGTCGCGCGATTCCGGGGCATAGAGTGAGACGGACAGGGGACGCGAGACCGCACTGTCCCGTTCCAGCCCGAATATGTCATAGACTCCGGCGGTCCAGCTCAGTGCGTTGTCGGCCAGGTTGCAATGCCACAACCCAAGCCCGCGTTCCGCCAGCGCCGCATCGTTGCGGGCGATGCTGGAATCGAGCAGCACCGGCGCAAGATGTTCCCGCAGGTCGTAGAGCGGCCAGCTATGATTCAGAGGAAGAGGCTCGATCGGACGCACAGGGCACCTTTAACGCGGGAAAATCCTCTCTAAGCTCCTCATGGTTAAGGCTTAGTTCGCCTTCTTTGCAAGCCTCGCGATGAAAAATCCGTCCGTGCCGCCCTCGGCTGCCAGCGTGTCCGGCAATGTCCGCAACCAGCCCTGCTCCGCAGGCGCGATGCCCTCGGGCGTTTCGCCGGGTTCGACCGGCAGCAGCATCCAGTCGGGACGGGCGGCCAGGAAGCGTTCGACCTGTTCTTCGCCCTCGGCCCGCTCCAGCGAACAGGTGGCGTAGATGAGCCGGCCGCCCGGCTTCAGCCAGTCGGCGGCGCGGGCGAGCAGTGCGCCCTGCACCTCGGCCATCTCCGCAATCTGGCGCGGGCCGATGCGGTGCAGCACGTCGGGATGGCGGCGATAGATGCCGGTCGCGGTGCAGGGCGCGTCGAGCAGGATCGCGTCCACCGGTGCATCCGGCTCCCATGTCCGCAGATCGGCGGTCGTAACCTCGGCGGTCAGGCTGGTGCGCGCGAGATTTTCGGTCAGCCGCTCCAGCCGCTTCTTTGACTGGTCGATCGCGGTAACGCGCCAGCCGGCCGCGGCCAGCTGCATCGTCTTGCCGCCCGGCGCGGCGCACAGGTCCAGCACGGCACGGTCGTCGCCCGGCCCCAGCAGGCGCGCGGCGCAGGCGGCGGCGATATCCTGCACCCACCAGGCGCCTTCCGCGAAGCCGGGCAAGGCGGGTATGGCCGCGCTTTCGGACAGGCGCACATGGCCGGGGGCGAAGGACGTGCCATTGAGTTGGGCTGTCCATGTCGCTGTCTCGGCCGGATCGCGCAGGCTGATGTCGACCGGCGGCCGGATCGCATAGGCGTGGGCGGCGGCCTGCGGCATAGCCTCGCCCCATTGAGCGCTCCAGCGTTCGGCGACCTGCGCGGGCAGGGTCGGGGGCGAGGGCAGGGCGGGGTCGCCGCGCGTCACCGTGCCGAACACGCCATGGACCAGCTTGCGCGGCCCGCCATCGACCAGCGGCAGCGCCGTGGCGATGGCGGCATGGGCCGGGGTGTCGAGCACCAGCGTCTGGACGAGCGCGATGCGCAGCACCATCCGCGCCTTCGCATCAGGCGGCAAAATCTGCTTGGTCGCGCCGTCGATCAGCGCGTCGAGATCGGGCAGGTGCCGCAGCGTTTCGGCCGCGATCGCATGGACCAGCGCGCGATCGGCAGGCGGCAAGCCCTGCGCCGCGCCATGCAGCGCCAGTTCCAGCGGATCGCCCCGGCGTAGCACCGCATCGAGCAGCTTGAGCGCCGCGCGGCGGGCGGGCAGGCCGGGGACATCTTCGGGGCGGATTGCGGGACGGCGGGACATGGGCGGCCCCTACGCGCTTTCGCCATCAAAGAAAATGGGAGACGCCAAAGCCCAGCCCCAGGAACAGCGCGATCCAGGACAATATGCCGACCCAGAGCGCCAGCCAGTCCGACCGGCGCGGGCGTGCGGACACGCCCTTGGGCACGGTTCGCAGCGAGGAAGGAATGCGGCAGCGCCCGACCGTCACCACCGCGATCAGCCGCCGGCCCACGCCATGGAAGAAGCGTGCGGTGTGACGGGAAAAGACATGATCGACGGTCAGATCGACGACAAAGCCACCGGCATGGCGCAGGACCGCGCCCGCCACATCGACGACGACCTCGCCGATTTCGTCGACCATATTAGCGCCCGTGCGGGTCGAGCGCGCTGCGGCGGCGTGGGGGCGGCGCTATCGGGGAAAGCGCGGAGGCGCGCGGCGCGGGCGTCATCGCGGGCGCGCCCATCTCCGCCGCCATATCCTGCAGCGCGGCGATGCGTTTTTCCGTGGCAGGGTGGGTGGAGAAGAGTTCGCTGACATGGGTCGGCACGATATAAAGCTGCGCCGCGGCCGGATTGCGCTCCGCCACCGGATTGGGGATGCGTTGCGCCTGCCCGGCAATCTTGGCGAGGGCGGAGGCGAGGGCATGGGGATCGCCACTGATTTCCGCTCCGGCCCGGTCGGCGCCATATTCGCGGGTGCGGCTGATCGCCATCTGCACGATCATCGCGGCGAAGGGAGCGACGACCACCGCCATCAGGCTGGCGATCATATTGGCATGGCCGCTTTCCCGGTCGCCGCCGCGGAAGAACAGGCCGAAATTGGCCAGCATCGATATCGCGCCCGCGATCGTCGCGACCATCGTCATGATGAGGGTGTCGCGATTCTGCACATGGCCCAGTTCATGCGCCATAACGCCCGCCACCTCGTCGCGGCTCAACGTCGCCAGCAGACCGCTGGTGGCGGCGACGGCGGCGTTTTGCGGGTTGCGCCCGGTTGCGAAGGCGTTGGGCGCGTCCTGGTCGATGATATAGACGCGCGGCATGGGAAGTTGCGCCCGCTGCGCCAGGTCACGCACCAGATTGTAGAAATCGGGGGCGCTTTGCGCATCGACCTCGCGCGCGTCATGCATCCGCAGCACGATCTTGTCGGCGTTCCAGAAGGTGAAGAGATTCATGCCCGCCGCCGCCAGCAGCGCGATCACCGCCCCGCCGCTGCCGCCCAGCGTATAGCCCAGCGCCATGAACAGCGCGGTCAGCGTCGCCAGCAGCATGGTCGTCTTCATGCCATTCACTTGCACTTGCCTCCTTGTCGGCCCAGATAGCCTGTCAGTCCTGAATATGGGGGTGATGTCGCCCCTTCGCAATCGAAAGGCCGCCACCATGGGAACCTTCAACGGCAAGCGCCCCGCACATGTGAAGCCGCCCGCGCACCTCTCCAAAAGCCCGCCGGTGCCGCAGCCCGATCCGCTGGACCAGCCCACGCCCCATGACGAGGCGATGAGTCCGGTCCGTTATGGCGATTGGGAACGGAAGGGCATCGCGATCGATTTCTGAGTTGGTTCTAAATCCTTGATCCTGCTGGCCCGTCTCGGCTCGCCGCCGATTTTGCACGGCTGCCGACGGCCCGTGCCGCCGCTGCGGGGAGCCAAGCGCCCCGCTCTGGCCTTTTCCCGCTCAAAGCCTGAAGCCTTGGGCCAAGAGGAGATATTGGGGCGTGGGCGTGCAATTGGTTTCTGACGTGAATGTGCGGGCGGTGTCGGATTATGCGCCGGAAGATGCGGCGCTGCTCTGCGCGGTCGGGCGGCTGGTGTGCGCCTGGACGATGTTGGAGCAGAGTCTGGAGGCGAAGATCGGGCTGTTGCGCGACGCCATGGGTGACGTGCGCACCGTGGGCGCCCGAACCCGGCCAAGCATGGCCAAGCTGATGACCGAATTGCGCACGATGGTGGCGATGCGCGACCGGCGCAACGCCAGCGCGCTGACCGAGATTTCCGCGATCGAGCGCGACATGCAGCGGATCGATCGCTTCCGCGCGCTCATCATCCAGGGTTTTCATCAGCCCGAATCAGGCGGTTTCACCTGTCGCGACAGCCGCAACAATATCCAGCACGTCGCGTTAGACCATCTCGATGGCGAAATCGCGGCGCTGGAAGGTGTCGCCAGCCGTCTTCTCGCCGTATAGGGCGGTGACCGGTCGGCCTTGATCGGTCGCGGCCCCTTCCATCTTAGTTTTTTGCGTCTTCGGCCGTTCCGCCGACGCTAGAATATGCTAACGCGCGCGCGACGCTTGACCTTTTTTGCACGGGCGGCAATCCAAGGCCCGATCGCGTCCGCGTGAAGGGGATTCCAACTTGACCAAGCCGATTCGTAAAGCCGTTTTTCCTGTCGCCGGCCTTGGCACGCGCTTCCTGCCCGCCACCAAGGCGGTGCCAAAGGAATTGTTGCCGGTGGTCGATCGCCCGCTGATCCAATATGCGGTGGACGAGGCGCGCGAAGCGGGGATCGAGCAGTTCATCTTCGTGACCGGTCGCGGCAAGGGCGCGATCGAGGATTATTTCGACATCGCCTTCGAATGCGAGACGTTGCAGCGCGAGCGCGGCAAGGATCTGTCGGCGCTGGAAGGGACGCGGCTCGATCCGGGCAATGCGGTGTTCCTGCGCCAGCAGGAATCGCTGGGTCTGGGCCACGCCATATGGGTGGCGCGCGACATCATCGGCGACGAACCCTTCGCCATCCTGCTGCCCGATGAATTTATGAAGGGCGCGCCGGGACAGGGGTGCATGAAGCAGATGGTCGACGCCTATGACAAGGTCGGCGGCAATCTGGTCTGCGCGCTGGAAATCCCGATGGACCAGACGCCCAGCTATGGCGTGATCGATCCGGGCGCGCGCGACGGCGTGCTGACCGAGGTGAAGGGCCTGGTCGAAAAGCCCAAGCTGGGTACTGCGCCGTCCAACCTGATCCTGCCGGGCCGCTATATCCTCCAGCCCGAAGTCATGAAGATCCTGGAAACGCAGGAAAAGGGCGCGGGCGGCGAAATCCAGCTGACCGATGCGATGGCGTCGCTGATCGGCAGCCAGCCCTTCCACGGCGTGACCTTCGACGGCCGCCGCTTCGACTGCGGGTCGAAGGCGGGCTATATCGAGGCCAATCTGGCGCTGGCGCTGGAGCGGGACGATCTGGGCGCGCATATCCGCGCCTTCGCGACGGAAGAACTGGCGCGCTGACCGACGCAGGACAGGCCATGAAAAAGGGCGGCTTCCCATGGGAAGCCGCCCTTTTTCATGGCTATAGGCGATGCGCTCAGAACGGCACTTCATCGTCCAGATCATTGTCGAAATTGGGGCTGCCCGCCCGGCCGCCGCCAGCCGCGCCGCCGCCCTGCGAGCGTCCGCCACCAAAGCCGCCGCCCTGGCCACCACCGGCGCCGCCGCCGAAATCGTCATAGTCGCCGCCGCCAAAGCCGCTCGACCCGCCCTGCCAGTCGCTCACGCCCTGCTGCGACCGGCCACCGCCGCCCTGGCTGCCGCCCGGCGCGCCGTCCAGCATGGTCAGCACCGCGCCCGGACCCGACAGCGCCACCTCGGTCGTGTAGCGGTCGTTGCCCGACTGGTCCTGCCATTTGCGGGTACGCAACTGGCCCTCGACATAGATTTTGCTGCCCTTGCGCAGGAAGCGCTCGGCCACGCCGACCAAGCCTTCGCCGTTGATCACGACATTATGCCATTCGGTGCGCTCCTTGCGCTCCCCGGTCATGCGGTCCTTCCAGCTTTCGGACGTCGCAATGCGCAGATTGCATATCTTGCCGCCATTCTGGAAGCTCTTGACCTCCGGGTCGGCGCCCAGATTGCCGACCAGAATGACCTTGTTGACAGACCCTGCCATGATTCCTCCGAAAGCTTATAAAGCCGCTCTTATAGACTCGCCGCTTTCGCCGTCTAGGCGGAAGAAGCTATCCCAAACCCAACGCCGTCGCGGTCCAGTAGGTTATGCCCGCTGCGACATAGGCCAGCGCGAATAGATAGCCGACCATGAACAACGGCCATTTCCAGCCGTTCGTCTCGCGCCGGGTCACGGCGATGGTGGATATGCACTGGGGCGCGAAGATGAACCAGGCGAGGAAGGCGAGCGCGGTGGGCAGCGGCCACTGGTCCTTCAGCCGGTCGCCGAGACTCCGTTCCAGCAGCGCCTCGTCATCGCCCGCGTCGATCGAATAGACGGTGGCCAGCGCCGACACCGCGACCTCGCGCGCTGCCATCGCCGGGATCAGCGCCAGCGAAATGTCGCGGTTGAAGCCGATCGGCTCCAGTATGACGTTGAGGCCGCTGGCGATCCGGCCGGCGATCGAATGGTCGACCTGGCTGGTGGGATCGCCGTCGGGCACGCGCGGGAAGCTCAGGAGCAGCCACAGGATCACGGTCGAGGTGAAGATGATCGTGCCGGCGCGCTTGAGGAAGATCACCGCGCGCTGCCACAGGCCAAGCAGGATATCCTGCGGCCGGGGCCATTGATATTTGGGCATTTCCATCAGGAAGCCGCCGCTTGCGCCCTTGGTCACGGTGAGGCGAAGCACCAGCGCCACCAGCATCGCGCCGACGATACCGGCGAGATAGAGGCAGAAGAGGACGAAGCCCTGCAGGCCGACGCCCGGAAACACGTCGCGCGCGGGGATGAAGGCGCCGATGATGACGGCATAGACCGGCAGTCGCGCCGAACAGGTCATCAGCGGCGCGATCAGGATCGTGGTCAGCCGGTCCCTGGGGTCGGCGATGGTCCGCGTCGCCATGATGCCGGGAATGGCGCAGGCGAAGGAGGACAAGAGCGGGATGAAGGCGCGGCCGGACAGGCCGACCCTGGCCATCAAGCCGTCCATCAGGAAGGCGGCGCGGACCATATAGCCGGTCGCTTCCAGCATCAGGATGAAGAAGAAGAGGATCAGGATCTGCGGCAGGAACACCACCACCGATCCGACGCCGTTGATGACGCCATCGACCAGGAAGGAGCGGAAGATGCCGTCGGGCAGGGCGCCGCGCACCATATTGGCCATGGCTTCGGCCACGCCCTCGATCATCGCGATCGGCGCTTCGGACCAGCTATAGACGGCCTGGAACATGACGAACAACAGGCCGAGCAGCAGCAGCAGCCCGAAAACGGGATGCAGCGCCACCCGGTCGACTGCGGCGGTCAGCCGGCGCGAGGGCGTTTCGCGCACGATGGCGGCGCGGGCGATGCGGCCGGCCTCCTTGCGCACCGCGTCGAAGCCCCGTTCGGGTCCGGTCGGATAGGTCGGCGGCGCGCCGTTCAGCACCCCTTCCAATTCCTGGCGCAGATGGTCGAGACCACGCTTGCGCACCGCCACGGTCGATATCACCGGCACGCCCAGTTCGCGCGACAGCACGGTGGCGTCCAGTTCCAGCCCGTCGCGGGTGGCAAGGTCGACCATGTTCAGGGCGACGACGGTCGGCAGGCCGAGCGCCAGCAATTCCAGCGTGAAGCGCAGATGATTGTCGAGATTGGCGGCGTCGACCACGACCACCAGCGCATCGGGCCGCTTTTCGCCCGCCTGCTTGCCCATCACGACGTCGCGCGTGACCTGTTCGTCCGGGCTGTTGGGGTCGAGGCTGTAGGTGCCGGGCAGGTCGACCAGTTCGACCGGGCGACCGTCGGGCAGGGCCAGCCGCCCCGCCTTGCGCTCGACCGTGACGCCGGGATAATTGCCCAGTTTTTGCCGGGCGCCGGTCAGGGCGTTGAACAGCGCGCTCTTGCCGGCATTCGGATTGCCGACCAGCGCGACGAGCGGCAGCGCGCTCATGCGGCCTTCTCCGGCCCAATAGCCTCCGGTCCGGTGCGTACCGTCACCGCGGCGGCATGGCTGCGCCGCATGGCGATGGTCATGCGGCCGATGCGGCAGGCGATCGGGCCTTTCAGGATCATGCCGCCATGGTGCAGCGCCTCCACGCTCGCCCCTTCGCACAGACCGAATTCGCGCAGGCGCTGGCCTTCGGACGGGGTGATGGCGGACCAGTCGATCAGGTCGACATAGGCGGGCTGGCGCAACGGCAGGTCGGTCAAACGCAAGGGGATGATACTCGCAGGCTATTTCTGCGAGTGACTATCAATACCTTTACCAAATGACCAGCGCGAATCGCCTGCGGCCACGGCAGATCACACCGCGGGATAACGCAGCCGGCCGATGAAGCGCGACAGGCTCAGCCGCTCGCCACCGCCCGCGCCCTTGACCTTCGCCTTGAACTTTTCGAAGCGCATCACATCCTCGATCCGGCGGGCCAGGAAGGCGCGGCTGTCCGCATGGTCCTCGCTCTCGTCATCCACGAACACCAGCAGGGTGGCGGCATAGACGGCGGTCAAGGTCGTGCGCTTGCTGTAATGGGCCAGATCGGTGGCGCTATCGCCCGCCGCGCGCCACATGACGTCGGCCGCGCGCCAGCCCAGTTTTCCAGTGCGGACCGCGTTGGTCGGCAGCGCCAGGATCGCGATCGCGCGGCGCAGCGCCTCCCGATCGGGCGCCAGCAGCGCCAGTCGCGCTTCGACCAGCGCCATTATCTTTTTGCGGATCGACAGCGCCGCCAGCGCATCTGCCGGCAGCGCCTCGACCATGCGCGCATCGATGCTGGCGAACCAGGCGTCGATCATGTCGATCGCGCCATCGGCGAAGGCGAGGGCGGCGATGTCCGCATCGATGCCCTGTTCCGCCGCGGCCATCGCCACCGCCGGAGGCCGCCAGCCATCGAAGGCGGCGTGGCGCGGCAGGGCCGGAGCCAGAAGCGCGCGGATTTCGTCGAGGGTGCGGTCCGATGTTTCGCTCATAAAGCGTATCTAGGCCCGCGACGGCAGGCGCACAAGCACCAGCGCCGCCGCGACCGCCGCCGTGCCGACCATGTCGATCGGGCTGAGCCATTCGCCAAACAGCAGCCAGCCCAGCGCCGCCGCGACCGCCGGCTGCAGCAGCAGGCTGACGCCCAGCACCAGCGGGGAGAACCAGCCGATCGCATAGGTCAGCAGCCCCTGGCCGATCAGCTGGCTCGACAGCGCCAGCACAATCAACGGCGTCCAGTCGCCCGGCATCACCTTTTCACCCAGCGCCAGCGCGCATAGCAGCAGCGCCGGCGCGCTCACCACGCTCGACACCGTCAGCACCGACCAGCTGTCCAGCCGCCCGCGCACCCGCTGCACGATCAGCAGATAGGCGGTGTAGAGGATGCCTGCGACCAGGCAGAGCAGGTCGCCTTTCAGATTGCCGATCGACAGCTCATAGCTGCCGCCCATCATGACCAGCGCCCCGGCGCCCGCCAGCGCCAGCGCGGCCGCTTGCAGGCCGCGGGGTTTCTGGCGCAGCACCAGCATGCCCCAGGCGGGCAGGAACAGCCCGCTCATATTGCCGAAGATCGTGGCATTGGCGACCTTGGTATAGAGAATGCCGACATGCCAGGCGGCGAGGTCGGCGGCGAAGACCAGGCCCGCCAGCACCAAAGCCATCCATTCGCCCCGCGTCGGCGGCGTGCGCCGGATGCCTGGTCGCGCCAGCAGCAGCAGGAAGGGCAGGGCCAGCGCGAGCCGCCAGAAGGCCGCCGCCACCGGTCCGACATCGGACAGGCGCACCAGCACCGGACCCAGCGGCAAAATCAGATTGGCCAGCACCAGCGCCGGAAAGGCGAGGCGCGGCATATCGATCCGCGCGACGGGGGTTGAACTCGACATGCCGGCTCCCTAGCTGGCTTTACGCATCAAGTCCCGTTGCAAATTGCAACTATGATGGAGGAGATTTCATGACGACCCTGTTCGATCCCGTCCAGATCGGCGCCGTCGATGCGCCCAACCGCATCCTGATGGCCCCGCTGACCCGCGGCCGCGCCACCCGCGACCATGTGCCCACCCCGATCATGGTGGACTATTATCGACAGCGCGCCTCGGCGGGCCTGATCATCAGCGAAGCGACCGGCATTTCGCGCCAGGGACTGGGCTGGCCCTATGCGCCGGGCATCTGGTCCGACGAGCAGGTTGCCGCATGGCGGCCGGTGACGCAAGCCGTCCATGATGCGGGCGGACGGATCATCGTCCAGCTCTGGCATATGGGGCGTCAGGTTCATAGCAGCGTGACGGGCGAACAGCCGGTATCGTCCAGCGCGACTGCAACCGCCGGCGACGCGCATAGCTATGAGGGCAAGAAGCCGTTCGAAACCGCACGGCCGCTCGGCCTGGACGAAATTCCTGGCCTGATCGACACTTATGTCCGCGCCGCGCACAACGCGATCGCTGCCGGGTTCGACGGGGTCCAGATACATGCCGCGAACGGCTATCTGATCGACCAGTTCCTGCGCGACAACGCCAATTTCCGCACCGACCAATATGGCGGCGGCGTCGAAAATCGCGTGCGGCTGCTGGCGGAAGTGACCCAGGCGGTGGTGGATGCGATCGGCACCGATCGGGTATCGGTGCGCCTGTCCCCCAATGGCGAGAGCCAGGGCGTGAACGACAGCGACCCCGCCAGTCTGTTCGCCCATGCCGCCGCTGTACTGGACGCGATCGGCATCGCCTCGCTGGAATTGCGGGAGCCGGGGCCGGACGGCACCTTCGGCCGGACCGACGTGCCGCGCCAGTCGCCGCTCATTCGCCGGCATTTCAAGGGGCCGCTGATCCTGAACAGCGATTATGACATCGACCGCGCCCAGGCGGACCTCGACAGCGGCCTGGCCGATGCGATCAGCTTCGGGCGACCATTGCTCGCCAATCCCGACCTGGTGGAGCGGTTCCGCCTTGGCGCGCCACTTAATCCGCTGCAGCCGATGACGACCTGGTACGGTCCAGGCGCCGCAGGCTATACCGACTATCCGACGCTGGCGGAGGAAAAGGCCGACGCCTGAACATCGATCGACTGCCGAAGCAAAAGGGGGCTCCGCAAAGAGTCCCCTTTTCCATTGTCACATGCCGAAGCGTTCACGCAGGGCCAGCATGGCGATCGCCGCCTTGGCCGCCTCGCCGCCCTTGTCCTTTTCGGTCGGCTTGGCGCGGGTCAGCGCCTGCGCTTCATTCTCGACCGTCAGGATGCCGTTGCCGATCGCGATCGCATCCATGCTCAGCGCCATCAGGCCGCGCGCGCTTTCGTTCGACACCACTTCGAAATGATAGGTTTCGCCACGGATCACCACGCCGATCGCGACGAAGCCGTCATAGCGGCCGCTTTCCGCCGCCAGCGCGATCGCGCCGGGGATTTCCAGCGCGCCCGGCACCGTCACCACCTCATATTTGTGGCCGGCCTCGTCCAGCGCGGCCTTGGCGCCTTCGATCAGCAGGTCGTTCAGATGGTCGTAGAAGCGAGCTTCGACGATCAGGAATTTTGCCATGATGATATGTCCTTACAGCTCGATCGGACGTTGCCCAACCACGGCCAGGTCATAGCCGTCAAGCGCGATCAGGCTGTGATGGCTGTTGGTCAGCAGGATCATGTCGTGCACGCCCAGATCCGCCAGGATCTGCGCGCCCGCGCCATAGTTGCGCAATTCATCCATGTCGCCCTGCACGATGCCGGCATTATGCTGTAGCATCCGGGTCAGCATGTCGGGTTCGTCGCCGCGCAGGATGACGATGATGCCCGCGCCTTCCTCACCGATGATTTCCATGCATCGGGGCAGCAGGCCGGCGCGCGCGCCCAGCTTGCCGAACGTGTCGCTCAGCGGCGACATCTGATGCATCCGCACCAGCGTCGGCTTGTCGGGATCGACATGGCCCTTCTGCAGCACCAGCTGCTCGGTCTGGGTCGCCTTGTTATAGAAGCTGATCGCCTTCCAGTCGCCGCCCCAGCGGCTGTCGAAGCTGGTTTCGGCGCGCCGCTCGATCATATGGTCGTGGCGGCGGCGATAGGCGATCAGGTCGCGGATCGTGCCGATCTTCATCTTGTGTTTCTGGGCGAAGGGGATGAGGTCGTCGAGACGCGCCATCGTGCCGTCGTCCTTCATCACTTCGCAGATGACGCCCGACGGGTTGAGGCCGGCCAGCCGCGCGACGTCCACCGCCGCCTCGGTATGGCCGGTGCGCACCAGCACGCCGCCATCCTTGGCGATCAATGGGAAGACATGGCCGGGCGTGACGATATCGACCTTGCCCTTGGACCCGTCGATCGCCACGGACACGGTGCGGGCGCGGTCGGCCGCGCTGATGCCGGTCGTCACGCCTTCGCGCGCCTCGATCGACACGGTGAAGGCGGTTTCATGCCGGGTGCCGTTGTTGCGGCTCATCAGGTCCAGGCCCAGTTCCTCGGTCCGGCTCTTGGTCAGCGCCAGGCAGATGAGGCCGCGGCCGTGCGTGGCCATGAAATTGATCGCGTCGGGCGTCGCCATCTGCGCGGGGATCACCAGGTCCCCCTCATTCTCGCGATCCTCGTCGTCGACCAGGATGAACATGCGGCCGTTGCGGGCTTCGTTGATGATTTCTTCCGGGCTGGCGAGCGCGGTGCCGCCCTCGCGCTTGAGCAGGTAGGATTCCAGCTTGCCCAGCGTGTCGGCAGTCGGGTTCCAGTCGCTTTCGCCCAGCTTGCGCAGCGAATTGGCGTGCAGCCCGGCGGCGCGCGCCAGACCGGAACGGGACATGCCGCCGTCGGTGACGAGATTGCGGACGGTATCGATAAGGGCAGAGGACATGGAACGACTCCTTCCCACAAGCGGGATGGCGTCGCATATCACACTGTAGTGTGATTAATTCAAGCTATAATCACATGCTGCGGTTGCGAAGGCTTTGCATCCGGTCGAGATACCGCGCCAGCACGTCGATCTCCAGATTGAAGGTCCGATCCTCCGGCAGCGCATCCAGCGTGGTCGCGGCGGCGGTGTGCGGGATGATGTTCAATCCGAAATGCACGCTGCCGTCGGCCTGGTCGTCGACGCTGTTGACCGTCAGCGAAATGCCGTCCAGCGTGATCGATCCCTTGGCGGCGATTGCGGCGGCGAGGTCGGCGGGCGCCTTGATCGTCAGCCGGGTCGAATTGCCTTCGCGTACCGCCGACACCAGATGGCCGATGCCGTCGACATGGCCGGTCACGATATGCCCGCCCAGTTCGTCACCGACCTTGAGCGCTCGTTCCAGATTCAGCCGGCCGCCCTCGTCCCACAGGCCGGGCGCGGTGCGCGCGACCGTTTCGGCCGACAGGTCCACCGCGAACCAGTCCACACCCTTTTCCACCACCGTCAGGCAGGCACCCGAACAGGCGATCGACGCGCCGATGGCGACGCCGTCCATATCATAGGCGCTGCCGATGACGAGTCGCAGGTCGCCGCGCTGTTCATGGCTGCGGATGGTCCCGATGTCGGTGATGATGCCGGTGAACATGTTGCCCCAATCCAATCTTCCGTTCGCCCTGAGCGAAGTCGAAGGGTGCGGCCGACCATGGGAGGCCACTTCGCTTCGCTCAGTGATAGGCTTCGACTTCGCTCAGCCCGAACGGGTGAGTTTGGGGCTGATCTAAGCGCTCCGAACCGCCTCGTAAACCTCCAGCCGATCGACCCCCAGCGCACGGCTGTCGGTCATGCGCCAGCGGCCATGCGCATCGGCCAGATCGAACAGCCCGATGTCGCCGATCCCGGCCAGCCCCGACCCGATGACGATCGGCGCGCGATAGAGCAGCAGCCGGTCGACCAGCCCGGCGCGCAGGAAGGCGGCGGCCGTCTCCGCCCCGCCCTCCACCAGCAGATGATCGACCCGCTCCAGCGCCGCAATCTCCTCCGGCGCGCCGATCCGCGTCCAGCCATCCGGCGCATCGCCCCGGCTCATCAGCACGCGGCGCGGCGACCGCGCTTCCAGCCCCGCCAGCCGTACGTCCAGCTTCGGGGCATCCGCCCTTAAGGTGCCGCCGCCCACCAATATGGCGTCATGCCGCGCCCGCTCCATATGGGCATGGGCGCGCGCGTCCGGCCCGGTGATCCATCGGCTCGATCCGTCCGCCAGCGCGATTCGCCCGTCGAGCGAGAGGCCGAGCTTCAGCGTAACATGCGGCCGCCCCAGCGTCTGGCGCAGCACGAAACCGGCCATGGCGCGCGCGGCGTCGTCCGCCATCAGGCCCATCTCCACCTTGACGCCCCGGTCGCGCAGCCAGGCCGCACCCTGTCCGTCGGTGCGCGGATCGGGATCGCGCAGGGCGATTACCATGCGGGCGATGCCGGCGCGCGCCATCAGGTCGGCGCAGCGCGGCCCACGCGGAGACAGATGAAAACACGGCTCCAGCGTCACATAGGCGGTCGCGCCGGCGGCCCGGTCCATCGCCTGGTCCAGCGCCTGCGCCTCGGCATGGGGGCGGCCGCCCTTCTGGGTCCAGCCGCGCCCCACGATCCTGTCATCGTGGACGATCAGACAGCCGACATTGGGATTGGGGGTGGAAAGGCCGCGCCCGCGCCCCGACAGAGCGATGGCGGCGCTCATATAGCGCCGATCCTGAGCGGGCGTTACCTGTGGGTGTGGGGACGCGTCGTTCAGGGCCGGGCGGCTCCCGCCGGCGCAACGATCGGCGTCTTCTCGGTCGCTTCGGCCTTGGCCAGTCGCTCGTCCAGCAGCGCGTCGATCTGCTTGACCGCTTCCTTCCGGCGGGCGGTGTTGCGGGCTTCCTCGTCGCGCCATTCAATGCCGAAGGCGTCGGCGAAGCCCTGCATCTTCTTCTGCTGCTTCTGCAGCGCGGCCTCCCGCTTGGCGAAGTCGATCTTCTGCTGCAGGATGATCGCGGCGTCGGACCGGTTCGCGTCCCAGCTCTGGACATAGATGATCTTGTTGCGCGTCGGCATCGTGTTGGTGTTCGCATCGACCACGAACGTCCAGATGATGACATAGGTCAGCGCAACGGACACGCCCAGCAACGGCCATTTATGCTGCCGCTGCTGCTTGAAATAGCCCCAGAAATCGCCAAGCGCATTTTTGGGGGAAACGGGACGGGGAAAGATCGCCATGCCGCCCTTATAGGACAGGGCGGGCGCAGATGCAAAATGGTCCATGATGCGTCCCTTCATTGAGCGGAGAAGCGTAATGTCGAGAGGTCGCTTTCAGCAGAAATCGACGGTCATAAGCGTGGGGTGTGCGGATTTGCGCGCGATCTGGTTTGCCTGATCCCGGTCGATCCGGGAAAAGGCGGTGATCGTCACAAGCTTGACACCGCGTCCTTTTCGCTGGCCGGTGCCAGCGATCCGCCACAGCGACAGGCCGCATCTACCTTGCGCGCCCGCCTGCCAACTTTTCCTTGCGAAGTTCCGATAAGTATCCGGCCCATCCTCGACCATAGCCCAGTCCGTGAACCGGGCATCGGCCGAGAAGACGCCGACGCGGCCGACTTGCGCCAGATAGCCACTGACCGGCACCGTGGACGTTCCACAGCCTGCCACGGCGCAGGAAAGGGGAAGAAGAAGGTAGCGCATATCTTCCCCTTTACGGTACTGGCCCATCACCAGCTATGGGCTTATCGCGGCGGCCTTCCCCTATCGCTCCGTCAGGGTGAACCGCACCGTCAATATCTTGGTCGAACCGATCGCCACGCCGTCGCGGGTCGCGGGGCGGAAGCGCCATTTGCGCAGGGCGTGGCGCTGGGTCGCCACCCAGAAGCTCTCGTCCGTGGCGGAGACTTTCTCGATCGCGGTGACGCGGCCCTCGGGGCTGATGGTGACGCGCACCGTCACTGTGCCTTCCAGCCCTTGCCGGATCATCGCGCCGGGATAGTCGGGCTGGAACGCGCCCATTGCGCGGGGATCGATCGCCGGTTCGGTCAGCACCGGCGGGCGGGGTGGATCGATCGGAGGCAGGATGATCGGCTTGACCGGATCGAGCCCGCTGTCGGTGCTGCCGATAACCACCGGATCGCCCTTAGGCAGGATGATTTCGGGATCGGTGGCGGTGGGCCGTTGCGGCTGGGGCTGGGTCGGAAGCTTGGCATCGACCTGCGATTCCGGCGTCTGTTCGGGTGGCGGGGGATCTTCCGTCACCGGATAGGTGATGATCGGTGGCGTGGGCGTGACGAACTGGATCACCTCCTTGGGAATCAACAGGAAGGCGCCGATCAGCAGCGCATGGACCGCCACCGTGCCGCCCAATCCCAGCGGCGATTTGCGCCCGGCGCCATAGCGCGATGGCCCGCCCGCGTCCGTCGTCCGATTCGCTATAGTCTGTCCCATTGCCGATAGGGTCATGAGTCGCATCGTCTCGCTCCTCGTCTGTCGCATCCTCTCGCCGATGCCGGCTCTTCTTGCCCGAACCAGTCTTCGTCGATGACATGATACAACATCATTTAATGATATGTTGCAACATCATTTTTTACGGTCTGCAACATTGCCGCTGCATCGCGACATATGGCGGCAAAGCGCAGGTGCGAGGAGAAGGGGAATCCCGCTTCCAGGAGCCTCCATGCCTTTGCGTCATTGCCTTTCTACTGTCTCGCTCGCTGTCTCGCTTCTGGCCTCTGCGCCGCTTCCGGCGCAGCCGCCCGCTGCTCCCGAAACCGGTCCCTGGGCCGCCGATGCCGATGGCGACGGCCGGATCACCCGCGACGAGATGCGCGCCTATATGGAGCGCCGCTTCGGCCTGATGGACCAGGACAGCGACGGGCTGGTGCCGGTTCAGGCGATGCAGCGGATGTTGGGCCATGAGCGGCAGGCGCGCGCCCCTGCAGAGGACAGCACCGGGAAAGAAGGCGGGTCCGGCAAGAGGCATGGCGGTCCCGGTGGTGGTCGAGAAGGCCCTGGTGGCGCAGGCGGTCCGCCGCCCGGTGGCCGTCCGCCTCGCGGCGATCGCGCCGATGCGGCACCGCCGCCGCCAGGCCGCGCCATGCCCTGGCCCGAGGACAGCAATGACGATGGCCAGATCGATCGCGCCGAATTTCTCGCCCCCGCGCTTGCCCTGTTCGCCGATCAGGACCGCAGCGGCGATGGCGTGCTGACCGCAGACGAACTGCCCCCGCCGCCCGGTGGCGAGGCGCGTCGCGAAGACTGAGTTTGCCAGTCAGGAATCGGCCGCCTCTCTCTCCTCTGCGCGGCCGGTTCCGCCGGGGCGTGTCGTTTGGCCCGACGCGCCCCGGCACATCGGCCGAAGCGCATGCCAGGACAGTACGGCCCTCCTAAAAAAACCGATCGACCGTATGGATCGCCAGGCCGACCAGCCCGCCGACCAGCGTGCCGTTGACGCGGATATATTGCAGGTCGCGCCCGACCGCATTTTCCAGCCGGCTGGTGACCGTGCCCGCATCCCATCCGCGCACCGTGTCGCTGACCAGCCGCACGATCGCGTCGCCATAGGTGGCGGTCGCGCCCACCGCGGCGCGACGTACGAAGCGGTTGATGACCAGCCGCAACCGCGCTTCCTGCTGCAACGTGCCGCCGAGCTGGCGCAGGGCTTCGCCCAGTCGCCCTGCCATCGCCTTGCCCGGATCGCGCACCGCGCGCAGCAGGCCGGCGCGCGCCTGTTCCCACATCCCCTCGATCCAACGCTGCATCGCCGGATTATCGACGATCTCGTCGCGGATCTTGGCGACCTTGGCCTGCATCTCCAGGTCGAACTGCAGGTCGAAGGCCAGCTTGGCCATGCCTTCTTCCGCCTTCAGGCGCAGGCTGTGGCCCGGATCGGCGGCCATCTCCGCCAGCATCTTGCGCAGGCCCGACAGGATGGCGTTGGCCAGATTCTCGTCCAGACCGGTCCAGCGCAGCACCTTGCCCGCCCTTTCCTGCACCATCTGGCGGATCAGATGCTCGTTCGCTTCCAGCGTGCGGTCGGCCCAATGGATGATGCCGTCCATCACCGGGGCATGGCGACCGTCGCGCATCGCCGCCTCGATCGCCTGCCCCGCCAGCGGGCCGACGTTGATCGCGCGCAGCCGCTGGCCGATCGCGCCCTTGACCATGCCGCCCAGCCGTTCCTGGTCCAGCGCTTCCAATATGTCGGCCACCAGCCGTGACGCACCCTCGCGCAATCGCCCGTCGCCTTCGGACGGACTGGCCAGGAATCGGCCGGCGGCGGCGGCGACGTCCATGCCGCGCATCCGCCGCGCGACGACGGCGGGGGTCAGGAAATTGTCGCGCAGGAACAGGGCCAGCGTGTCGCCGATCCGGTCTTTGTTGCGCGGGATGATGGCGGTATGCGGGATGGGCAGGCCCATCGGGTGCCGGAACAGGGCGGTGACCGCAAACCAGTCGGCCAGCCCGCCGACCATCGCCGCCTCGGCAAAGGCCTGGACGAAGCCGATGGCGGGGTGGAGGTGGACGGTGGCGCGCGCGGTGATGAACACCACCGCCATCGCCACCAGCATCCCCGTCGCCACCAGCCGCATCCGCCGCGCGGGGTGCGGTGCGAATTCGCCTTTGGGCCGGGGGATGCGAAGCAGCGTCATGGCCGTCCAACGGTTACGCCGCCGTTTCGTTCAGGCAAAGCCTTCTTTTACCGGCCTCACTCGGCGGGGTGCGGATGCCCCGGCCGGTCCTTGTCGTCGCCCGCCTTGTAGGTCAGCAGGCCCCGGCCCAGCCGCGGTCCGATCCAGCTTTCGATCCCGACCGCCAGGCTGAAGGTCGCCGGCACGATCACCAGCGTCAGCACCGTCGACAGCAGCAGGCCGCCGATCACGGTGATGCCCATCGGCGCGCGCCAGGCACCGTCGCCCGACAAAGCGAGCGCAGTCGGCACCATGCCCGCGACCATCGCAACCGTGGTCATGACGATCGGCTGGGCGCGCTTGTGCCCGGCATCGACGATGGCGTCGAACTTGGGCACGCCCTTCTCCATCTCCTCCAGTGCGAAGTCGATGACGAGGATCGAGTTCTTGGCGACGATACCCAGCAGCATCAGCAGGCCAATCAGCACCGGCATGGAAATGGGTTCTCCGGCGATATGCAGCGCCAGCGCGCCGCCCAGCGGAGCGAGCAGCAACGAGCCCAGGTTGACGAAGGGCGGCATGATCCGCTTGTACAGCAGCACCAGCACCGCCAGCACCAGCAGAATGCCGGATGCGACCGCGATCATGAAATTGGTCAGCATTTCCGCCTGGAACTTGCTGTCGCCGGCATTGATCTTCTGGACGCCCTGAATCTTGCCCTCATTGATCGCCTTCATCAGCGGCAGTGCATTGATCTTTTGCGTCGCCTGGCTGGTGACGATGCCCGGCGCCAGGTCCGCGCCCACGACGATGCGGCGGATCTGGTTGTAGCGGCGGATCTGCGTCGGCCCTGCGCCGAAATGGATGTCGGCTACGACCTTGAGCGGCACCGATCCGCCACTGACGGTCGGCACCGGCATGTTCTGGATCGTCGCGATATCCTTCCGACTATCCTCGGCGATCGACACGCGGATGGGGATCTGACGGTCGGACAGCGAGAATTTGGCGCTGTTCTGGTCGATGTCGCCGATCGTCGCGATGCGGATGGACTGGCTGAGCGCGGCCGTGGTCACGCCCAGGCTGGCGGCCAGGTCGAGGCGTGGCGTGATGATGATTTCGGGCCGCTGCATGTCGCCCTGCACGCGCGGCGCGCGCAGTTCTGGGATGCGCGCCATCTCCGCGACGAGCTGGTTGGCCGTGCGTTCCAGCTTTTCCGGGTCGTCCGACCCGAACATCATGATGATGTCGCGGCCAAAGCCGCCGCCCGACTGCGACTGGAAATTGACCCGCGCGTCGGCGATGGTCTGGAATTGCGGCGCGATCTTGCGTTCCCAATCGACCGAACTGATCGGTCGCGTCTTCTTGAGCGTCAGGAAGATGTCGGCGGTGGTCGGCTCGATATCGGCGAAAGCGGCTTCCACGACGTCGCTATCCGCCGCCAGCATGTCCGCGACCTTGCGGGTGATGGCGGTCGTCTGCGCCAGCGTGCTGCCCGGCACCGTTTCGATCTTCACCTGGCTGAAATCGGTGTTGGTGGTCGGCTGGAACGTCATCGGCAGCGTCGCGAAGGCGGCGATGGTGGCGATGAACGCCAGGAAGCCGATTCCCACCGTCCACATCCTGTGATCCAGCAAGATGCCGGTGAAGCGTCGCCAGCCACCCCGCGCGCGATGGGCGATCGCCCGGCGCTCGTCGAGCGACCAGCGCAGCACGCTCATATAGCGGTCCATCATCCAGCCTTCGCCATGGCTTTCCTCGCCATGGGCTTTGAGGAAATAGGCGGCGATCATCGGCGTGATGAGGCGGGCGACCGCCAGGCTCATCAGCACCGACACGACCACGGTCATCCCGAACTGGATGAAGAACTGGCCCGATATGCCGGGCATCAGCGCAACCGGCAGGAATACCGCGACGATCGCCATGGTGGTGGCCAGCACGGCCAGGCCGATCTCGTCCGCCGCGTCGATCGACGCCTGATAGGCGGATTTGCCCATGCGCATGTGGCGTACGATATTCTCGATCTCCACGATGGCGTCGTCGACCAGCACGCCCGCGACCAGGCTGAGCGCCAGCAGCGAAATGCCGTTCAGCGTGAAGCCCATCATCTCCATGAACCAGAAGGTCGGGATCGCCGACAGCGGGATCGCCAGCGCCGAAATCATCGTCGCGCGCCAGTCGCGCAGGAACAGGAAGACGATGACGACCGCCAGCACCGCGCCCTCGATCATCGCGGCCATGGCCGAATGATATTGTTCCTTGGTATAGCCGACGCTGGTGTAGAGTTCCTTGAACTGGACCTTGGGATTTTCGACCTTCAGCTTGTCCAGCACCTTCATCGCATTGTCGTAGACGGTGACGTCGGAAGAGCCCTTGGCCTTTTCCATGCTGAAGCTGGTGACCTGCCGCCCGTTCATCAGCGACAGGTTGCGCTGTTCGGCATACATGTCGCGCACGTCGGCAATGTCGGCCAGCTTGACCGTGCGGCCGCCGCTGATCGCGATCTGGGTCGCGCCCAGGTCGCGGGCGTTGCGGGCGTTGCCCAGCACGCGGATCGACTGTTCGGCGCCGGCGATTTCGGTGCGACCGCCTGCCGCGTTCAGGTTCACCTGTTGCAACTGGGCGTTTACCTGCGCCGCGGTGATGCCGAATGCCTGCAGCTTGGCCGGGTCCAGTATGACGCGGATTTCGCGGCTGACGCCGCCGCCGCGATTGACCGCCGCCATGCCGCTGACCGACAGCAATCGCTTGGCGACCGTATTGTCGACATACCAGGACAGTTCCTCCAGCGTCATGTCGGTGGCCTCGGCGCTGAAATAGGCGATGGGGCCGCCATCGATGTCGATGCGCTGGACCTGCGGTTCCAAAATGCCGTCGGGCAAGTCGCTGCGGATCTGGTCGACGGCGTTCTTGACGTCGTTGACCGCGCGATCGACCGGGGTGCCGATCTGGAACTGGACATTGGTCAGCGACCGGCCTTCGGACGCGAAGGAGGTGATTTCGTCGACGCCGCTGATGCCGCGCACCGCCGCCTCGACCCGCTGGGTGACCTGCGTCTCCAGCTCGGTCGGCGCCGCGCCCGGCTGTAATACGGTGACGCTGACCATCGGGAAGCTGATGTCGGGGTTGTTGTTGACGTCCATGCGCATGAAGCTGACGATGCCCGCCAGCATCAACGCGGCGAACAGCACCAGCGGCGTCACCGGGTTGCGGATCGCCCATGCGGAAATGTTACGAAAATTCATGACGGGCTTCCTTCACCGGACGCGCTGGCGCGTCCGTCCAACCTGTGCCGGACGCAGCAGCGCGTCCCTTCGACCTGTTCGGCGCGTCCATGGCGCGCATTCTGCCGTCCGGGGGACGCGCGCGGCCGGCGTCGGCCGCGCCGTTTCCTAGCGGCCTTTCAACAATTCCGGCTTCACCTTCTGCCCCGGCGCCAGGAAAGCGCCGGCGGAGGTGACGATGCTTTCCGTGCCGTCGATGCCGCTGGTCACGGCAACGCCGGCGTCGGACACCTGGCCGACGCTCACGCTGCGGCGCTCGACCTGATTCTTGGCGTTGACCACATAGACATAGCTGCCCTTGGCGTCGCTCTGCACCGCCGATTCGGGCAGCAGGGGGGCGCTGCCCGATCCGCTGGTGATGGTCGCGGAGGCGAAGCCGCCCGGCCGGATCGCCGGATTATAGGCGATGGCGATGCGGGCGATGCCCTGGCGCATCTGGGGATCGACCACCGGCGATACCTGCCACACGCGCCCGGCGAACTGGTCGCTATGGCCGATCGGCGTCACGGTCGCGCTGTTGCCCGGACGCAGCGTCGCCAGATCACCCTCGGCCACCTGCGCCTGCAACTCCATCTCGCCATCCTTGGCCAAACGGAAGAGCACGCCGCTGCCCGCCTGGACGATCTGGCCCGGCTCGACCGCGCGGGTCAGGACAAGGCCGGATGCCGGAGCGCGAATGTCCAGCCGCCCGGTGCGGGCGCGCTGTTCGGCGAGTTGCGCCGCGGCGACGTTCACGCGCGCCACCGCCGCATCGCGGGTCGCGGTGCGCTGATCGATGTCGGCGGCGCTGATGAAGCCGCGACTGACCAGCGCCTTGGCGCGGTCGAGCTGGGCCTGGGCGAGCTTGGCGTCCGCGCGGGCCACGTCCACCTGCGCGGCGAGCGAGCGCACCTGTTCCACCTGGACCGACCGTTCGATGATCGCCAGCGGCTGGCCAGCGCGTACCCAGTCGCCCGGTTGCACCAAAACCCGCGTGACCATGCCGCCTTCGCCGACAACGCCGACCGGCATGTCGATCCGCGCCGCGAGCGATCCCGTCGCGCTCACGGTGCGCGACACGACCGACTGGCCGGGGCGGATCACGGTCACGACCGGCACCTGCGCCGCAGGAGCGGTGGGGGCGGCGGCGGTGTCGCCGCGCATCGATATCCAGGCGGCCGCGGCGACCAGCAGAACGGCCACACCGCCGCCGATCAGCAGCAGGCGTTTGCGCCGCCGGCGCGCCTCATCTTCGTCGATGACGACCATCGAGTCGCCCACCAGCTGGGTTTCGTAATTCATGCCGCTTCTCGTCTCTCCGGCGCATCGCCATTTCGGCAACTGTGTTATATGAATATAGCACCGCTCTCAACCCCCAATATCATGGTTCAAAGGCGGACGGCAAAGCGATTATGCGCGATGGAAAGGGCCGGAATGGCGATATGTCGTTGTCATCCCTCCCCTTGGACCACATTGACTTGCCAAAGGCTCAGGATTGTGGCGCAATGATCGCCCGCGCGGCACCCGCCGCCGAGGAGCGCGCCATGGACTTGCTGGGATGGATCGTGGTCGGCCTGCTTGCAGGCGCTATCGCGCGGCTGATAATGCCCGGCCGTGATCCGGGCGGCTGCGTCGTCACCATCTTGCTGGGCATTGCCGGGGCGTTGTTGGCCGGGTTCGTCGGTCGGCTTGCCGGCTTTTATGCGACCGGCGAGCGCGCTGGCTTCGTCGCCGCCATCGTCGGCGCGATCGCGGTGCTGGCGCTCTACCGGTTTTTCGCGGCGCGCCGCTGAGTGGACGCAAAAAAAGGGCCGCGCCGTGGCGCGACCCTTTTGGTTGAGCGGGATTTGCGTTTAACGCATCGACCCGCGGCGAACCAGATTGACGATCGCCAGCAGGATGATCGCGCCGACCAGCGACACCAGGAAGCTGTACAGCGTCAGCCCTTGGTTGATCGATCCGCCGCTGAAGATCAGGCCGCCGATGAAGGCGCCGACGATGCCGACCACGATGTTAAGCAGGATGCCCTGCTGTGCGTCGGTGCGCATGACCATGCTGGCGAGCCAGCCGATGATGCCGCCGACGATAAGCCACAAGATGATGCCCATATTACTCTCCTTGACCACGCCCCCAGCGGGTTGGGTTCTGCATTCAACGGAGGAGAGAGCGTCCCGTTCCATGGGTGTAAAAATGATTCCGGACTGGAAACCATCTTGGCTTTGCGCCGTTTGAACGCCCCCGGCGGTCGATTTCCCGCTCGCAGAGCCAAAGGGCCGCCGGATTTGCATCCGGCGGCCCTTTGGCTCCATCCTGACAGCGTGATCGCCGGTCAGTATTTCTGCTGACGCTCGTAGAGCGACTTATAATATTGGATGCGGGTGACGCGCAGGCCATGCATGCCCGACCGGTCGACCGCCCGCTGCCAGCCGGCAAATTCCTCCAGCGTCAGATTGTAGCGCGCGCACGCTTCATCCACGCTCAGCAGGCCTCCATTCACCGCTGCGACGACTTCCGCCTTGCGCCGCACCACCCAGCGTGTGGTGTCGGCCGGCGGCAGGCTGTCCAGGGTCAGGGGTTCCCCAAGTGGCCCGACGACCTGAGCCGGCTTGATTTTCTGGTTCTCGATCATTCTTACCCTCAAAGTGCGGCACTGGCGTTACCGAATTCAACAGTGAAACCCTTATCTGCTTCAGCCCTGAAGAACGGCTAAAGCGCCACGGTAAACACTGCCTTCATCATTCCTGCCCCCTGGCTAAACGGCTCGCGATCAACGGGTTGAAACTTCCCGCGAGACGCACGGCTTCGATCTTGCCGCCGGAACGTGGCGCGAAAATGCCCGCCAGTTCCTGGATCCAGTCGTCGCTTCCGCCCTGCCCCCGCAGGACGCCCGCCACCGCCTGCGCGGTCGGACTGGCCGCCTGCGCCGCCGCCGTAGCGGCCCGCAGAAACGGCCAGGCCGGCACGCGCGGCCGGCTGAGGGGTCTGGGAGTGCCGGGCTTCAGCCCGCCACCCCGAAGGAAACTCAGATCCATGCCCCCTGTGTAGGGGGTAATGAATAAGGGTCGGTAAACTCGAAGACGCTTTCGTGACTCGTCCGGCCCCCGTTTCGCGTCGATCCGTCCCGATTATGGGCAAAGCGGCGCTACCTTTTGTTAACTTTTGCGCCGCGGCCGTCGCTGCATTATAGGGCCGCCCATGCAGCCTCAGTTTCAGCTCCCCCAATTCCAGCTTTCTGGCCCGCTCGCCGAGCGGCGCATCGTCGTCGCCATGTCGGGCGGGGTGGACAGCAGCGTCGTCGCCGCGCTCGCCGCCAAGACCGGCGCCGAAGTGATCGGCGTGACGCTCCAGCTTTACGACCATGGCGCGGCGGTCGGCCGCACCGGGAGCTGCTGCGCCGGGCAGGATATCCGCGACGCCCGCGCGGTCGCCGACCGGATCGGCATCGCGCACTATGTCTTTGATTATGAAACGGCCTTTCGCGATTCGGTGATAGCCGACTTCGCCGATGAATATATGGCCGGGCGCACGCCCATCCCCTGCGTGAAGTGCAATATGGGGGTGAAGTTCACCGACCTGTTCCAGATCGCGCGCGACCTGGGCGCCGACTGCCTGGCTACCGGCCATTATGTACAGCGGGTCGAGGGCGTGGCTGGCGCGGAACTGCACCGCGCCGCCGATCCCGCCCGCGACCAGAGCTATTTCCTGTTCGCCACGACTCAGGCGCAGCTCGACTATCTGCGTTTCCCTCTGGGCGGTCTCCCCAAGCTGCAGGTGCGCGAAATTGCCGCCGAACTGGGTCTTTCGGTGGCGTTGAAGCCCGACAGCCAGGACATCTGTTTCGTGCCGGACGGCGACTATGCCAAGATCGTGCGCAAGCTGCGTCCCGATGCGGACGAGGGTGGCGACATCGTCCATATCGACGGTCGGGTGCTCGGCCGGCACAAGGGGATGATCCATTTCACCGTGGGCCAGCGCAAGGGGCTGGATATCGGCGGCCAGCCCGACCCGCTCTATGTCGTGCGTCTGGATGCGGCGGGCAAGCGCGTGATCGTGGGACCGCGGGCGGCGCTGGCGGTATCGGGCGCGGCGTTGAGCGACATCAACTGGCTGGGCGGCGACTTCACCGGCCCGCTGACCGCCAAGGTACGCTCCATGGCGAAGCCCGTCCCGGCGCGGCTGGAGGGCGATCGCCTGCTCTTCGACGCCCCCGAATATGGCGTCGCGCCGGGGCAGGCGGCGGTGTTGTACGCGGGCGAACGCATATTGGGCGGCGGCTGGATCGCCAGCACCCAGGCGGCGATGGCGGAAGCGGCCTGACTTATCCTCGCAAGGAGGGAGCGGGATATCCGAATGACATTGGAAGAAGAGGAAGAACGCGCGACCTCAATGCTCCTCGGTCGAGTTGTGGTACGAGTATTGCGCTTCCGAGAGCATGAAGTTCTGATCGAATTTGACGATGGCACCAGATTGTTTGTCGATGCAGCTGCACCGTTGGAGCTGTCCATCACGCAGCCCTAGCAATAGAGCCAGAAACCTTGCCCTTTCGCGCCCCCGCGCGTAAGGCCCGCGCGTCATGACTCGCCCGCTCACCTTCGCCATCCCCAAGGGCCGCATCCTCGATGAAGCGCTGCCCCTGCTCGCCAAAGCCGGTATCGAACCGGAGGCGGAGTTTCACGACAAGAAGAGCCGGGCGCTGCGCTTCGCCACCAACCGGCCCGACGTGTCGATCATCCGGGTGCGCGCGTTCGACGTCGCCACCTTCGTCGCCCATGGCGCGGCGCAGATCGGCATCGTCGGTTCCGACGTGGTCGAGGAGTTCAGCTATTCCGAACTTTATGCGCCGGTCGACCTCGATATCGGCCATTGCCGCCTGTCGGTCGCCGAGCCGGTCGACGCCGCGGACGAGGATCAGGCCGCGATGAGCCATGTCCGCGTCGCCACCAAATATCCGCACCTCACCCGCCGCTATTATGAAGCGCGCGGGTTGCAGGCCGAATGCGTGAAACTGAATGGCGCGATGGAATTGGCTCCCTCGCTCGGCCTGTCTCGCCGCATCGTCGATCTTGTGTCGTCGGGCGCGACGCTCAAGGCCAATGGCCTGGTCGAAACCGACATCATCATGCAGATCAGCGCCCGCCTGATCGTCAACCGCGCCGCCTACAAGATGCGCTCGGCGGAACTCTCGCCGCTGGTGGAGGCGTTCCGCGCCGCCGTGGGGGTGCAGGATGCCGCTTAGGCTCGACAGCCGCGACGCCGGTTTTGCCGCCGCCTTCGCCGCCCTGGTCGATGCGCGTCGCGAAGCGGATGAGGATGTCTCGCGGGACGTCACCGCGATCCTGAAAGCTGTGCGCGCCGGGGGCGACGCCGCGCTCGCCGACTATACCCAGCGGTTCGACCGCCACGACCTGAACGTCAGCGGTTGGGCCGTGACCCCTGCGGAAACCCGCGCCGCGCTGGACGCCCTCTCCACGGAATTGCGCGACGCGCTCGAACTCGCCGCCGCGCGCATCACCACCTATCACGAAAAGCAGCGCCCGCAGGACAGCGACGGCGTGGACAGCGCCGGCGTCCGCCTCGGCGCGCGCTGGAGTGCGGTCGACGCTGCCGGCCTCTATGTGCCGGGCGGCCGCGCCGCCTATCCCAGCTCGCTGCTGATGAACGTCATCCCCGCCAAGGTTGCGGGCGTCCGCCGCATCGCCATGGTGACGCCGACGCCGGGTGGCGCAATCAACCCGCTCGTCCTGGCCGCCGCGCAGATCGCCGGGATCGAGGAAATCTGGCGGGTCGGCGGCGCGCAGGCCGTCGCCGCGCTCGCCTATGGCACCGATCGGATCAAGCCGGTGGACGTCATCACTGGCCCCGGCAACGCCTGGGTCGCCGAAGCCAAGCGCCAGCTTTACGGCGTGGTCGGCATCGACATGGTCGCCGGCCCGTCCGAGATCGTCGTCGTCGCGGACGGCAAGAACGACCCGGAATGGACCGCCGCCGACCTGCTCAGCCAGTCGGAACATGACCCGACCAGCCAGTCGATCCTCTTCACCGACGACGCGGCCTTCGCCGATGCCGTCGCGCAAGCGGTCGATCGCCAGATCCCGGCGCTCTCCACCAGCGCCGTCGCCCGCACCAGCTGGAACGCCAATGGCGCGATCATCCTGGTCTGCGACTTGGACGAGGCCATGCCGCTGGTCGACCGGCTCGCGCCTGAACATCTGGAACTCGCGGTGGACGATCCCGATCGCTATTTCGCGCAGGTCCGCCATGCCGGATCGGTTTTCCTCGGCCGCATGACGCCCGAAGCGGTGGGCGATTATGTCGCCGGGCCGAACCATGTGTTGCCCACCGGCCGTCGCGCCCGTTTCTCATCGGGCCTGTCGGTGCTCGATTTCATGAAGCGCACCAGTTTTCTCAGCCTGGACGCCGCCGCAGTTCGTGCGATCGGCCCCGCCGCCGTCGCGCTGGCGCAGGCGGAAGGGCTGCCCGCGCATGCCGCTTCTGTGGCGCTGCGCCTCAAACATCATTAGGAATATCCCATGAACGACCGCTCCAAATCCCGCTCCGCCGCGCGCCTTGCCGCGGTCCAGGCGCTCTACCAGCTCGAAATGGAGGGCACGCCCGTCCATGTGCTGCTGCATGAATTCCACCAGCATCGGCTGGGCGCGACGATCGAGGACGTCACCTACGCCCCGGCGGAGGAGCCGTTCTTCGACGATGTCGTGACCGGCGTGGACAAGCGCCGCGATGAGATCGACGCGCTGATCGCCGCCCGCCTGTCGAGCGGCTGGAGCCTTGACCGGCTCGACAAGCCGATGCGCCAGATCTTGCGCGCGGGCACCTATGAGCTGCTCGCGCGGCAGGATGTCGGCACCGGCACCGTCATCAGCGAATATGTCGACGTCGCCCACGCCTTTTACGACAAGCGCGAATCCGGCTTCGTCAACGGCCTGCTCGACGGCGTGTCGAAGGACGTGCGGAAATAAGCGTGGCAGGCTCCTGCGTAGGCAGGAGCAGGCTGATCGGCTAGGCATCGGCCATGTCCGGCGAATCCCGCTTCCTCACCCTGTTGCGCCTGCTGGCGAACGACCCCGCGGCGCAGGGGCTGGCCGACGATGTCGCCATCCTGCCGGTCGGCGACGCCCGCCTGATCCTGACCAGCGACACGATGGTCGAGGGCGTCCACTATCTTCCCGCCGATCCGCCCGCCGACATCGGCTGGAAACTCGCCGCGGTGAATCTGTCCGATCTCGCCGCCAAGGGCGCGAAGCCGGTCGGTTGCCTGCTGAACTACGCCTTGTCCGGCAACGATGCGTGGGATGAGGCCTTCGTCGCGGGGCTGGGCGAGGCGCTCGACCGCCACGCCATGCCGCTGCTGGGCGGGGACACGGTCAAGATGCCCGCCGGATCGGCCCGCAGCTACAGCCTGACCGCGATCGGCGAGGCGACTGGTGCCGTCCCCACCCGCAACGGGGCGCAGCCGGGCGACCGGCTCTATCTCACCGGCCCGGTCGGCGACGCTGGCATTGGCCTCGCCCTCGCCAGCGCCGATCCGGCAGCGACCGGGCCGTTGGTGGAGGCCTATCGCCGCCCGCGCCCGCGCTTGGCCGAAGGCGCGCTGCTCGCGCCCCATGCGACCGCGATGATGGATGTGTCGGACGGCCTGCTGATCGACGCATCGCGCATGGGCCAAGCGAGCGGCGTCGCGATCACCATCGACCACATTCCGCTGTCCCCTGCGCTGGAGCGGGTGCGCGGCGCCAGCACCGCGGTCCAGATCGCCGCGGCGCGCGCGGGCGACGATTATGAACTGCTCTTCACCCTGCCGCCGGGGCTGGCGCCGCCGGTGCGCGCCATCCCGGTCGGCCATGTCGCGACGGGTTCAGGCCTGACCCTCAAGATCGACGGCGCAGTCATCCCGCTGCCCGACAGTCTGGGTTGGGAACATGATTGAGTCTCAGCCGCCGCCCAGCACATTGATGGTGAAAGCCAATATGCCGAGGTTGAACAGGAAGGCCGCCAGGCACTGGAACAACACCGTCCGGCGCATCGCGGTCGCCGTGATCGACACGTCGGACGTCTGGAATGTCATGCCCAGCGTGAAGGCGAAATAGAGGAAATCCCAATAGCCCGGCTCGTCCTCGTCCGGGAAATCCAGCCCGCCCCGGTCCTTCCCCACCTTGTCGGGCAGATAGAAGATATGCGCATAATGCATCGCATAGACGAGGTTCGAAAACAGCCAGGCGATCAGCAAAGTCGCCAGCAGCAGCGCGATCATCGCCCCGTTCGGCCCGCCATGCTGGCTGATCGCCACTCCCACCGCGACCAGGATCACCAGGCTGACGATCCCGGTCAGCAACAGCATCAGTTCCCGGTTGGCGTCGTTCGCCGCGGCCTTGCGCCGCATCGACGCGGCATCGGCATCGATCAGCGGCACGACCGAGATCATGAAGGCAAGGGCGGCGAGGTCGAACCCCGCCATCACCGCTTCATGCCAGGGCATCCACAAGGCCAGTGGCGCGGCCGGCGCCAGCAGCACCAGGAACATGCCATAGCGCCAGGGGAAGAGGGACGAGGACCGCATGGCCCGCATCAAAGGCGCAGCCGCGCCATCTGGCAAGCGCTTATAGCACCGCCGCGATCAGCCCCAGCGCCTGCGCCTCGTTCGCCTCCATATACCAGTTTTCCGGCGCCCGCTGGAGCAGTTGCTCCATCGTCACCTGCGACCCCAGGATCAGGTTCGCAAACCCCTCATTCTGGATCGCGATCGACGATTCGATCTCGTTCAGCGTCGCCTTCAGGGTCGCGATGCAGGTGGAGAGCGGCCCGGCGAGCTGGATATTCTTGGTGATGACGCGTTCGTGGATCATCAGCCGCGTGCCGCGCGTCAGATAGCGGTTCTCGGTCGCGAAGAAGCTCATGAAGGTCGCGCCCGCCGAATAGACCGCGGTCCGGCCCAGAAACACCAGCCGCCGGTCGGGATAGAGTTCGGAATGGAAGCGAATATCCTCGCCCATCAGCCGGGCGATCTCCGGATCGCCGCCCAGCGTGGCCAGTTCCACCACCACCAGCCCCTGTTGCGGCGCGGTGGACAGGCAGTTCTTGAAATGCAGATACATGCCATGGTCGACCACGCCCGACAGCATGATCGCAGGAAATTCGAAATCCTTCGGCGAAAGCATCGGGGCCGTCATCAGCATCCATAGGTCCTTAAGTGGGTGAGGTTGCGCTGCTCTACGCACGGGACAGCAAAAGGTGCCGCGCTTTTGACTGGCGCGGGGCGCGACAGGCTGTAAAGAACAGATCATGACCATAGGGCGGGACGCCGAAGGGCAGGGCAGATGATCGCGAAACTCAAGGGCTTGCTGGACAGCACGGGCATCGACCACGCCGTCATCGACGTGGGCGGGGTCGGCTATCTGGTCGGCGCGTCGTCGCGCACGCTGGCGGCCCTGGGGCCGGTCGGCGAGGCGGTGACGATCCACACCGAAATGCTGGTCGCGGCGGATTCGATCCGGCTGGTCGGCTTCGCCCGCGCCGAGGAACGCGACTGGTATCGGCTGCTCACCCATGTGCAAGGCGTGGGATCGCGCGTCGCGCTGGCGATCCTCTCCGCGCTCGAACCGCTGGAGCTGCACCGCGCCGTGGCGATGGGGGACAAGGCGATGATCGCGCGTGCCAACGGCGTCGGCCCGAAACTCGCCCAGCGCATCGTCAATGAATTGAAGGACAAGATCGGCACGGCCCCGGCCGGCAGTCCGATCGGCATCGGCGGCGTAGTGGCGCTCCCGAGCGGCAGCTTCGCCGCCGACGCTTTGTCCGCGCTCCAGAATCTGGGCTTCAAGCCGCATGAGGCCAGCACCGCCGTCGCCGCCGCCGAAGAGGAACTGGATGACAATGCCAGCCTCGACGCGCTGGTCAGATTGGCGTTGCGGAAGGCGGCGAAGTGACGGACGACGACCGCCTCATCACCCCCGCGCGTCGTCCCGAGGATGTCGATGCCGCGCTGCGCCCGAAATCGCTCGACGAATTTATCGGCCAGCAGGCCGCGCGCGAAAATCTGCGTATCTTCATCCAGGCGGCCCGATCGCGTGGCGATGCGCTCGACCATGTGCTGTTCTTCGGGCCGCCGGGCCTGGGCAAGACCACTTTGGCGCAGATCGTCGCCAAGGAAATGGGCGTCGGTTTCCGCGCCACCTCCGGCCCGGTGATCGCCAAGTCGGGCGATCTGGCTGCCTTGCTCACAAATCTGGACGAGGGCGACGTGCTGTTCGTGGACGAAATCCATCGGCTCAATCCCGCGGTCGAGGAAGTTCTCTATCCCGCGATGGAGGATCGCGCGCTCGACCTGATGATCGGGGAGGGGCCGTCCGCCCGCTCGGTCCGCATCGATCTGCCGCCCTTCACCCTGGTCGGGGCGACGACGCGGCAGGGGCTGCTCACCACGCCGCTGCGCGACCGATTCGGCATCCCGGTGCGATTGCAATTCTACACGGTGGACGAACTGGAACTGGTCGTGCGCCGCGCCGCGCGGCTGCTCGACCTTGCCATCACATCCGACGGCGCGGTCGAGATCGCCCGCCGATCGCGCGGCACCCCGCGCATCGCCGGTCGCCTGCTGCGCCGGGTGCGTGATTTCGCCAATGTCGCGGGCGTGGCCGCGGTCGACGCGAAGGTTGCCGACGCCTCGCTGATGCGGCTGGAGGTCGATCATCTCGGCCTCGACCTGATGGACCGCCGTTACCTGATGATGATCGCCGATATCTATCGCGGCGGGCCGGTCGGCGTCGAAACGCTCGCCGCGGGTCTTTCCGAAGCGCGCGACACGATCGAGGAAGTGGTCGAGCCCTATCTGATCCAGCTCGGCCTCATCGCCCGCACGGCGCGCGGCCGCTGTCTCAATGGTCCCGGCTGGAAGCATCTGGGCCTCAATCCGCCGCAGGATGTCCAGAACGGGCTTTTCGACTAGGAAACCCTTCAAACCTCTTGGCCGTTACGGCAAGGCACCGTTATAGCCTTGCCAGGAGCATTTCCGAGCCGGGGCTTCGTCCGGCGACTTTGGAAATGCGGCAAACAATGGACATTCAGGCGCGCATCAGATGCGCCGGAAACCGCAGGAGTCGAGCCTTGAGGGCCATCGAGAAATTTCCCAACCTCGTCACCATGTTCTTCGCCCGCGCCCAGGAAAAGGGCGACGCGCCCTTTCTCTGGCGCAAGAGCGGCGGCACCTGGCACAGCCAGAGCTGGGCAGAGATCGCGCGCCAGGTCGCGTCGCTCGCCGCCGCCTTGAAGGCGCAGGGTCTGAAGCCCGGCGATCCGGTGATGCTGGTCAGCGAAAACCGGCCCGAATTCTGCGTCGCCGACCTGGCGATCATGGCGGCGGGGTGCATCACCGTGCCGACCTACACCACCAACACGACGCGCGATCACCAGCATATATTGACAGACAGCGGCGCCCGCGCGGTGATCGTGTCGACCGCCAAGCTGGCGCAGGCGCTGATGCCCGCGGTCGTCCGGTCGCAGGCCAGCTTCATCATCGGCATGGAGCCGCTCCGCGGCGCGCAGGGGACATGCGCCTGCCATTTGTGGAGCGACTTGCTCGCCGCGCATCCCGCCGACGTGGGCGCGATCGCGGCCGCCCAGAGCGCAACGCGCAACGATCAGGCCTGCATCATCTACACCAGCGGCACCGGCGGCGCCCCGCGCGGCGTGATGCAACATCATGGCGCGATCCTCGCCAATGTGGAGGGCGCAGGCAAGGTCGTGGCGGAGGATTTCGGCTGGGATGACGAGGTGTTCCTGTCCTTCCTGCCGCTGTCCCACGCCTATGAACATAGCGGCGGTCAGTTCCTGCCTATGCTGCTGGGCGGGCAGATCTATTATGCGGAAGGGCTGGAAAAGCTCGCCTCCAATATCGAGGAAGCTCGCCCGACCATCATGGTCGTCGTCCCGCGCCTGTTCGAAGTGCTGCGCACCCGCATCATCAAGTCGATCGAGAAACAGGGCAAATTCCCGACCTATCTGCTCGGCCAGGCGCTGCGCATCGCGGCAAAGGAGCAGGCGGGCAGGGGATCGATCCTCGATCTGCCGATGAAGGCGCTGCTGTCGCGCACGTTGATCCCCAAAATCCGGGCGCGTTTCGGCGGGCGGATGAAGGCTTTGGTGTCGGGCGGAGCTCCGCTCAATCCAGACGTCGGCCTCTTCTTCCACGCCATGGGGCTGACGCTGTTGCAGGGCTACGGCCAGACCGAGGCCGGCCCGGTGGTCAGTTGCAACCGCCCCGCAGCCGGCATCGCGATGGACACGGTCGGCCCGCCGCTCGACGGGGTGGAGGTAAAGATCGCCGATGACGGCGAAATATTGGTGCGTGGTGAACTGGTCATGCACGGCTATTGGCGCAACCCGGCGGAAACGGAAAAGGCGTTGAAGGACGGCTGGCTCCACACCGGAGACATTGGCGAGTTCGACGCCAAGGGCCGCATCCGCATCACCGACCGCAAGAAGGATCTGATCGTCAACGACAAGGGCGACAATGTCTCGCCGCAGAAGGTCGAGGGGATGCTGACGCTGCAAAGCGAGATCGGCCAGGCGATGGTCCATGGCGACCGCCGCCCCCATCTGGTCGGCTTGGTCGTACCCGACGCCGAATGGACCCGCGAATGGGCCGCGGCGCAGGGCGTGGCGGTCGAGGACGTAGAGAAGAACCCAGCCTATATGGCGGCGCTTCGCGCGGCGGTTGACCGGGTGAATGACGACCTGTCGGTGCTGGAACGCGTCCGCCGCTTCATCCTGGCCGACGAACCCTTCACGATCGAAAATGAGGAAATGACGCCGTCGATGAAGATCCGCCGCCATGTGATCCGCAAACGCTATGCGGATAGGCTGGACGCGCTGTATAAGGGGTGAGGGATCAGGCGGCGCAGGATTTTGGCGTGCCGTGTTCCTGCGAAGGCAGAAACCCAGTCCCGCCGCTCCAGCTAGGCTCCTGCCTTCGCGGGAAAACGCTGCGTTTGCTATTCAGCTAAGCATCAAGCGGCGTAGATCGCCGGGCGATAGCGCGCTTCGGGAATCGGAAAACCGCGGTCATGTGCCACGGCAAGCCAGCCTTCGATCGCATCATTGATATTGGCGATGGCTTGGGCGCGCGTATCGCCATGGGCTGAACAAGGCTTGAGATCGGGCACGTCCGCGATCCAACATGCATCTTCTGCGGACCAGAAGAGGTTGATATGATAATGCGGCTCGTTCATTCCTTTATATATAGGCCGTAGGCTTCTACCAGTTCAAGCAATTCCCGGATTTGATAGCGCTTTGCGTCCTTGCCATCAGGCTGGACCGGGAGTGAGCGCGGCACTTTTGGATGCACATATTGGCGATGGCTGCCGGTTGTGCGATCCAGTTCAAAGCCAAGCGCACGCAACAGCTTTTCCAGATCGCGAAAAGAGAGCGACCGCTGTCCTTGGAGAAGGCGCTCAAGGATTTTGGCAGGTTTGACCACGATAGCATCCCCAACTTAGACACCAATTAGGAGTCCTTGGGAGTCCGCTGTCCAGCGTTATCTAAGCAATCATTCGAGTCAGAGTTAGCCAAAGCTTCTCATTCGCCAAATCATCGCCCGAACTTCTTCTGCACCTTCCCGTACCGCAATTTCCGCGTCCCTGGCTTGCCCTCGGTCGCGCGTCCGCGCGGCGCGGCAACCTGCTCATGTGCCGGCAGCCCAAGCTCCTCCGCTTCCAGCTTCCTGATCTCGTCGCGAATCCGCCCGGCTTCCTCGAACTCCAGGTCCGCCGCTGCCGCGCGCATCTTCTTTTCCAGATCCTCGATATAGGCGCGCAGATTATGGCCCACCAGATGCGGCCGATCGTCCAGCCCGGTATCGACCGTCACCTGATCGCGGCTCGACACATGGGCGATGATGTCGCCGATATTGCGCTTGATCGTGGTCGGCGTGATGCCGTGCTCCAGATTATAGGCTTCCTGCTTCTCGCGCCGCCGCCCGGTTTCGTTGAGCGCGCGCTCCATGCTGCCGGTGATGCGATCGGCATAGAGGATCACCCGCCCCTCGACATTACGCGCCGCGCGGCCGATCGTCTGGATCAGTGAGGTTTCGGAGCGCAGGAATCCTTCCTTGTCCGCGTCCAGAATCGCGACCAGCCCGCATTCGGGAATGTCCAGCCCTTCGCGCAGCAGGTTGATGCCGATCAGCACGTCATAGACGCCCAGCCGCAAATCGCGGATCAGTTCGATACGCTCCAGCGTCTCGACGTCGCTATGCATGTAGCGGACCTTGATCCCCGCCTCGTGCATGAACTCGGTCAAATCCTCGGCCATCCGCTTGGTCAGGGTGGTGACGAGCGTGCGATACCCCTGCGCCGTCACCTTGCGGCATTCGTTGATCAGGTCGTCGACCTGGTCCTCGACCGGCTTGATCTCGACCGGCGGGTCGATCAGGCCGGTGGGGCGGATCACCTGTTCGCTGAACACGCCGCCGGTCTGGTTCATCTCCCACGGGCCGGGGGTAGCCGATACGCTGACCGTCTGCGGCCGCATCGCGTCCCATTCGTTGAAGCGCAGCGGCCGGTTGTCGATGCAACTGGGCAAGCGAAACCCATATTCGGCCAACGTGATCTTGCGCCGATGGTCGCCGCGCGCCATCGCGCCGATCTGCGGCACGGTCTGGTGGCTTTCGTCTACGAACAGCAGCGCATTTTCGGGCAGATATTCGAACAGGGTCGGCGGCGGCTCGCCCGGCAGGCGACCGGTCAGGAAGCGACTGTAATTCTCGATCCCCGCGCAACTGCCGGTGGCCGCGATCATCTCCAGGTCGAAATTGGTGCGCTGCTCCAGCCTCTGCGCCTCCAGCAACTTGCCCTCCGCCTCCAGTTCCTTCAGTCGCTCGGTCAGTTCGAAGCGGATCGCCTCCATCGCCTGCTTCAGCGTCGGGCCGGGCGTCACATGGTGGCTGTTGGGAAAGACCTTCACATAGTCGAGGCTCGCCACCTTCTTGCCGCTCAAGGGATCGAACTCGACAATCTCCTCAATCTCGTTGCCAAAGAAGCTGATGCGCCAGGCGGTATCCTCATAATGGGATGGGAAAATCTCCAGATTGTCGCCCTTCACGCGGAAATTGCCGCGCGCGAAGCCCGCATCGTTGCGCTTATACTGGAGCGCGACCAGCTTGCGGATGATCTCGCGCTGGTCCTCGATCCCGCCCTTCTTCATCGAAAAGGTCATGGCCGAATAGGTTTCGACCGATCCGATGCCATAGAGGCAGGAAACGGACGCGACGATGATGACATCGTCCCGCTCAAGCAGCGCGCGGGTCGCCGAATGGCGCATCCGGTCGATGCTCTCGTTTACGCTGGATTCCTTCTCGATATAGGTGTCCGACCGCGCGACATAGGCTTCGGGCTGGTAATAGTCGTAATAGCTGACGAAATATTCGACCGCATTGTCTGGGAAGAAGCTCTTGAACTCGCCATAGAGCTGCGCCGCGAGAATCTTGTTCGGCGCCAATATAAGCGCAGGCCGCTGCAACGCCTCGATCACCTTGGCCATGGTGAAGGTCTTGCCGGAGCCGGTGACGCCCAGCAGCACCTGGTCCTTCTCACCGGCCAGCGCCTGCTCCACCAGTTCGGGGATCGCCGTGCGCTGGTCGCCCGAGGGCTCGTAATCGCTCACCAGGGTGAATGGCCGGCCGCCCTCGCTCTTTTCGGGGCGGGCCGGGCGATGGGGCACGAATCCTTCCCCGGTTTCCGGTTCATCGAGCGTGGTGCGGATCTGAATGGCCATGGGACGAATATGGTGCCTTTGCGCGCAGGCGCAATCGGGATCAGGGCTTCAGTTCAAACGCGGTCTTGGGCATCGGCGGATAGACCACCGGCTTGTCGCCGAAACGGGCGCGTAGGGCGGTCTGGCGGCGTTCGTCATCGATCACTTCGACATCCACCTCGTCGGGATAGCGGTAGTTGATCTCGAACTTTCCATCTTTGATCTCATATTCCAGGATCGACCAGCGCTTGATCCCGCCTTCCTCCGACTCAGCGGACAAGGCTTCCCAAAGAAGATCGGAAAGAAGCCTGCTACCGTCGATATTCCGGATCTGATGTCCTTCATCCTTGAAGACATTGGGGCTGATCCATCGGTCACCGACTTCCACGTAGAGGAAAATGCCATCGGGATCGCCGCCGACGAGGTGAACAGCTCCACGCCGATTTCGTTGTAAAGCGGTCCCAGAATGTCGAACTTATCTTTTGGCATCTTCGGCGCCTTTCGCTTCGTTCGGGAATTCTTTGAAGGACTTTCTACCATCGACGTACCATGCGACGATAAGGTGATAGGGCCGTTGCGAAGTTCCTTCATAAAGCGGTTCGATATCCACGAACACCTTATGCCCGGCGTGCAATTCCTTGGCCCATGAATCTTCCATGACGCGATAGCTGCCGCGATTGAAGTTCGCATTCTGGGCGACATGGTTGAAGCGGTCGCTGGGGCCATTGAAGCGGGCAGCGATGAAATGACCCCCATCATCGTTGCCACGCCGGTCGGGCTTGCCAGCCTGTGCCTGAAAGACGCCAGTTCGCCCGGCGAAGTCCGCCGCATCAAAACTCTCCCTAAAGCTCGACGCCGTTGCTATAGCAGGCTAATAGGAACAAATAAAGAACAAACAACCCTTGCGTCCCGTCATTGAACCTGCGCGTGGCGCTGTTATGATCGGCGTAAGAACACGGAAACAGGGAGGAATGATGATGCGCCGGACATTTTTGACACTCCTGCTGGTGACCGCCAGCGTCGCCGCCTGTAGCGACAAGCCCGGCGACAAGACGGGCGAGATCGCAGCCACCGACGCCATGAGCAAGCAGCAGGTGAAGGCGCAGGTCGATAAGGTGCAACTCAGGCCCGGCCAGTGGGAGGGCCGCTTCACTGTCAAGGATCTGGACCTTGGCAACATGCCCGGCGCCCCGGCGAACATGAAGGATCAGATGAAGAGCGCGATGAACCAGACATCGCTCAAATATTGCGTCACGCCTGAGCAGGCCGCCAATCCGAGCGGGGAAATGTTCGCCGGACAGGAGAATAAGAACTGCACCTATGGCGGCTTCGAGGCGAAGGGCGGCACGGTGAAGGGGCAGGTATCGTGCAAGTCGCAGGGCGGCACGATGAACGCGACCATGTCCGGCACCTATGCGCCTGAAACCTATGCGATGGACATGGATATGAAGATGGTGGGCGGCCCGCAGGGCATGACCATGGCGATGACCGCCCGGTCGGAGGGCAAATGGATCGCGGACCGTTGCACGCAGGGCGAATGAGACGGCGATTGGCGGCTTGCGCGTCCGCCACCTTGTGGCTCGCCGGGCTGCCGCCTGCCGCCGCTTCGGCCCAGCCGGCCCAGGATGGCGACATGATCGTGGTCGAGGGCCAGCGCCTGACCCGCGAGCAAGTCCGCGCCAAGGCTAATGATTTCGTGCGCAAGCTGGGCGTTGTGCAGGGCGACCGCAGCGTCGCCCGCTGGGTGGAAGGCATCTGCCCCAAGGTGATGGGCCTGTCGCCGGATCATGGCCGGATCGTGACCGACCGGCTGCGCGCGACCATCAGGACGATCGGCGCGCCGCTGGCGAAGACGGATTGCGACACCAATTTGCTGGTCGCCTTCGTCAGCGATGGCAAGGATATGGTCGCCATCATCAACGACAGGCGTCCCAGCCGCATGGCGCAGGTGGAGGGGCCGGAACGCCGCGCGCTGCTGGAAAGCGATGCGCCGATCCGCTGGTGGTATACGATCGGTATCGGGTCGGGCGACGGCGCAATGACCGGGGCGACCCCGTCTCCGGTCACGGGCGGCAATAGCGAATCGGGGTCTTCCATGCTGCCCGACGGCGTGCCGATGGGCGGCTCCTTCGCCTCCAGCCTGATCCGTACCCAGGCGGTCCGCATCCTGTCAGCCGCGACCGTCGTCATCGATGTCCATCGCGCGGAGGGCGTGTCGCTCAATGCCGCCGCCGACTATGCCGCCTTCGTCGGATTGGCCGAAGTGCGGGGCAAGGCGCAGCCGCCGGTGCCGTCCGTCCTCAACCTGTTCGCGCTACAGGACCGGGCGCGCAATCTTACCGATTGGGACCGGCGCTTTCTGATCGAACTGTACGACCTGCCGCTCAACCGGTTCGGCCGCAGCCAGCGCGGCCATCTGGTGAAGGCGCTGGTGGACGAGGATGGGACCGGCCCTGCCGACTGAGGCGCCGGCCGCCTGCTGGCTCTGCGCCCGTCCGCTGGGCCGCCGGGTAGAGTGGCACCATCCGCTGCCCAAAAGCCGGGGCGGGCGCGACACGGTGCCGCTCCATCCGATCTGTCATCGCGTCATTCACGCGACCCTGCCCAACGCCGATCTGGCACGCGCCTATGGCGATGCCGCCGCCCTGCGCACGCATCCCGCCATCGCCCGCTTCCTGGCCTGGGTCGCCGACAAGCCAGCCGATTTCCACGCCCCCACCCACCGCCGCCGATAATCGCGCGCAGGCGTCATTTCCGCTTGCGCTTTGGCGTCGGCGGGTAGAGCCTCCTGCCGTTCCGATCAGAGAACGGCGTCAAAAACAGGGGACGAGGATATGCGCATGAAACTGCTGGCGGCGGTGCCGCTCGGATTGACCCTCGGCCTTGGCGCCTGTGGCGGCGATCCGGTCCCCGCGCCCCAGGCGGAGGAAGCGCCGGTGCTGATGCAGGCGGGCGAATGGACGATCACCCGCAAGACCACCGGCTACAACACCCCCACCGTCACGCCCGCCGAATATCAGGCGGCGCTCAAGCAGATCGGCGAGGAGAAATTGTGCATCGCCGTGGACGCAAAGGGCTTGCCCGACGCGAACGCGCTGGCGGGCAAGGAAGGCACGGCCTGCAGCTACAAGGACCAGATGGTGCGCAAGGGGCGGTTGATCGCCACCCTGTCCTGCACCGCCGGGACCGGCACCTCGGAAATCGTGGTGGAGGGCAATTATACCGCCGACACGCTGACCCTGGGCACCACGATGACCAAGATGCAGGGTGGCAGCGCGGTGTTGCGCACGACGCATGACGTCACCGGCAAGCGGGTGGGGGATTGTCCCAAGGCCGGCTGACGGCCCGTTAGGCTTTCGGTAATCGCCCGCCCCCACTGTGCATCGGCCAGATGAGGGGAAGGGCGATGCGGCGGGTCGGATGGACGTTGATGGCAGGGCTGCTGGCGACCGGCGCCCTGACGGACTGCGCGCGCCAGGTGGACGATCCCGACAATCCGCCGCGCCTGGGCCATTGGCGCGACGAGACGCGGGCGATCGGGGTGACGCTGGACGATCGTTCGGTGCCGCTGGAGGATGTGCCGCCAGGCCTGCACGCGCAACTGGCGCAGGCGACCTGGACGGAGGAGCTGTGCGGCGAACCGCGGCTGCGCAATCGGGACGAGGCGACCCGGCTGATCGCGGCGCGCCTGCCCGATTGCAGCGTGGAGGAATGGACCCTGGAAGGGCATAGCGTATCCGGCCTTGCCCGCTGCGCGCCGCGCACTTGGGGCGCGACCGCGGTGACCCCGACCGTCCGGGTCGAAGACGCGATGGGCGCGACCTATATCCGCCTCGACATCCAGAGCATCGCGCGCATCCCCGAACCGTCGGGCAACACCCATAGCGCCGTCATCCGCCTGCGCCGCACGATCGAACGCACCGGGAACTGCTGATCCTCATTCCAGCGCCCGGATCGCCCGTTCGTCGCATCGCTTCGGCCCGATCGGCACCGGGCTGACGGTCGGCACCGGCAGCGACTGGCCGATGCGCAGCGGGGCGAAGCGCTTGCGCGCGATCCCCGCGCAGCGCAGCGCCAGTTCCAGCATCCGGGGCGGCGTGTCCCATTGTTCGTAGGACAGGCGGAACGTGCCCCAGTGGATCGGGATCGCGGTCGACGCGCCCAGTCGCCGGAATACGTCCACCGCCTGCAATGGGCCGATATGCGCGTCCGACTGCATCTGCCCCTTCCAGAACCGGAATGCGCCGATCGGGATCAATGCCAGCCGGATCGGGCCATAGCGCCGCGCTTGCATGGGCCAGCCCATGTCGCCCGCGCCGGTGTCGCCGGCGAAGAAGATATTGCCCGCCCGCGTTTCGATCACGAAGCTCGACCAGAGCGCCCGGTTGCGGTCCGTGCCCCAGCGGCTGCCCCAATGATGGTTGCGGGTCACATGCACCTGATAGTCGGGACAATGTTCGTAACTGCCGCACTGGATCACCGCTTGCGGCGCCAGTCCGTTCAAGGCCGCGCCGCTGACCGACTGGCCCCAGTCCAGCGCCGTCGCCGGAATGCCGTGCGCCTTCAGGATCGTGTCATTGCCCAGGCTGGTGACGATCTTGGGCCGGTCCCGCTCCCACAGCCGCTTGAGCGTGGGCAGGTCCATATGGTCGTAATGATTGTGGCTGAGCAGGATCAGGTCGATTTTCGGCAGGTCGTCGAACTTTATGCCCGGCCGCGCAATCCGCTTCGGGCCGAGCGGGGGGAGGGGGCTGGCATAGTCGGACCAGATCGGATCGGTCAGGATGTTGAGCCCCGCCGCCTGCACCAGCACGGTCGCATGGCCGACCCAGGTCGCCACCATGCCCCGCGGCGCGGCGAAGGGGGCGGGACGCGCGGGCTTGACCGCGATCCCCAGCGGCCATTCCGGCCGGTCGTCATGGCCGATCAGCCAGCGCGCGATGAATCCCTGCCGACTGATGCCGGGCGGGGCGGGGCTTTCGATCGCGCCATCGGGATTGAAGAAATGCGCGCCGTCATAATGGCGGCTCACCGGTCCCTGATAATAGATGCGGTCCAGGAAGGGCGGCAGACATGTGATCGCCAGGCACAGGCCGATGACGGCGAACAGCAGCGCGATCCCTACCCCCTGGACGATGCTGACAAGGCGACCCATGGCTGCTCCCGCGTTGATGATTTCCAGCGACATAGCGCAAGGCGAGGATGGGGCAAGGGCGGAAGGTCGCCTATGGGTGGGAAGGGGACGCCCCATCCCTATACCGTCATCCCGCGCAGGCGGGGATCAATCTCCAGCCTTCGGGCCGTGTCGAGAGGTTGGGAGATGGGTTCCCGCCTGCGCGGGAATGACGAAAAGGGGGTGGGTAGGGGATGGTCTGGATTGAGGTTGCGCCAGAGGAATTCGATAGTAGAGGCGGTGATGACGAAGTAGAGTTCTCTCATGATACTGCTAGCTCTCAGCCTGCTCGGTCAAACCTCGTCAGGGGTGCCGATTTATCATGTTGATCCCCCCATTACAGTGATCACATTTAACGCCAATTCCACTGAGCCGGATGGAAAATCCGCGAGCCAGTTCGAGCTATTTGTCAAAGAATCGCATAACTTCATCGAATACGCCAGTGAACCAAACTGGCGCTATCGCGGTCGAATATTGATTTGTTCCCAGATCGAGAGCGGGGCGTCTGATCCAAAAAAATTGGCACGCTTAAGAGCCAGCCTTGTTGCGAAGGAGCTTAGGCGACAAGGCCTACACCGGATCAGAATTGTAGCTCCCGAAGTCTGTGGTAGCGGTTGGGTAGGCCTTCCTGCTGTGCAAGTTTTCACTGACCCTACTTGATGTCCGTTGTCAGGAGAACCGATCGACTTCTGCAACGGCTGCTTTTGGTCGTGCGCTGACGCCCCCAATACGCTGCAACGCGTGCAACCCTTGGCCCGCTGCCTCAGCTCTGGTCCTGATAGGCCATCTGCAATATGCCCCAATGGCGGCCCTTCACATGGATGGACGCGATCACCTGTTTCAACAGGATGACGTCGCCCTGCGCGGTCAGGCGGCGATAGGCCTTGATGCAGAAGGGTTTTGTGATCTTCGCCTGTTCGCGCGTATCGGGGAAATCGAAGATTACGCCCTGGCGCGCATATTCCAGGTTCCAGGTTTCGTCACCGGGGCGCTGCTGCTGCGCGCGTTCGGGCATGGCGACCGCGCCATAGGCGTTGCGATCGGTGAAGGTCATGCCGAACAGGCCGGGAAAGCCGCGCGCCTTTTCCTGCGCGGCGCGGGCGGCGGGCAGCATCGCATCCTGCACCGGATGGGTGAAGAGTGGCGGGTTGGTGCCGGTGATCGGCGCATAATAGTCGCTGAAGATCGCCGCTTCGCTGATCCTGCCTTCGTCGATCGCGCGTTCGATCGCGTCGCTGACCTGCTGCGCGCTCTCCAGGCTGAAGCGGATATAGGGCGAATCGGGAATATCGACACCACTTTCGGCGAGATATTGCAGCAGTTCGTTGGTGTCGTCGCTGGCGGTGGAAACGCGGCCCGACAGGCGCTGCAGCCCGTCGGCATTGTCGGTGGACGTGCTGGCGAGCGCCGCCAGCCCGCCGCGAATCTCGCCCGCGGAACCCACCATCGAGGCGATGCGCTCGGCCACCGCCTCGCTATTGTGCGACAGGCCCTGCATCAGCGTGCCCAGCCGATCGACCAGCGTCTCGATATTCTTGGTGTCGTTGAGCGCGGTGCGGGCGGTCTGCGCGCCATGGGTGATGCTGGCCAGCATCCCGCCCGCCTCGCCGGTCAGCGCCGCGATCGACTGTTCGATCGTGTGGGTCGCCGTGGCCGTCTCCTGCGCCAGCTTCTTGACCTCGGACGCGACCACGGCAAAGCCGCGCCCCGCATCGCCGGCGCGCGCGGCCTCGATCGTGGCGTTGAGCGCGAGCAGATTGGTCTGGCTGGCGATGCCGCTGATGACGCTGGTGACATGGGCCACGGTCTTGAGCGCCTCGCCGAAACCGTCCAGCCGGCTGTGGACCTGCTTCACCTGTTCGATCAGATCGACGAAATTATGGTTGGCCGCGGACAGTTGCCGCCCCGAATCGTCGATGATGCCACGGGCGGCCACCGCCTGCGCGCGCGCTTCCTGGCCTGCCATCGCCACGCTGTCGCCGTCGCGCGACAATTGCGCCGCCGCGCCGCTGATCGCCTCGATCGTGCGGGCCTGGTGCGTCACCCGGTCGGCCAGTTCGCTGATGTCCGCTTGCAGATCGAGCGTGCGGATGCCCAGGTCGCCAGACAATTTGGCGACCTTCATCACCGCTCGGGCGACGTTCTCGGAGTGCGCTTCTTTTCCCACATGGGAAGGGCTAGCAGGCCATGGTAAAGGAAAGCTTAGCGCTGGGGCGCGCGGCTCACAGCGCGCCCGCCAGCGCCAGCGCCACGCCGCTCACCACCAGCAGCAGGCCCGCCGCCTCGCTCCGCCGCATCCGCTCCTTCAGGTAGAAATGGCCGAACGCCATGGTGAAGACGACTTCGACCTGGCCCACGATCCGCACCAGCGCCACCGGTGCGGTGGCGAAGCCGGTGAACCAGCAGGCGCTGCCCAGCGCGGACAGCAGGCCAACCTGACCCGATACCCGCCAGCTTGCAAGCACCCGCCGCATCTCGCCCGGCTCGCGCGCCATCAGCCAGGCGCCCTGCATCAGCGTCTGGACCAGCACCGTAGCGACCAGCACCAGCAGCGCGGCGAGAATGCGGTCGTCCCCGCCCACCGCCTGCGTCGCCCGGCGGATGCCGATCGCGGTCAGCGCGAAGAAGAAGCCCGACGCGATGCCGGCCTTGGCCGCCGGTTGCCCCAGCGCGCGCAGAAAATCCCCCGGCCCCATCCGCCTGCCCCCGGTGGACAGCAGCATCACCCCGATCACGCCGCAGCCGATCCCGGCCCAGGCCAGCGGGTGCAGCCGTTCCCCCAGCAAAAGGAAGGAGAGGACGGCGCCCTGCACCGCCTCGGTCTTGGAATAGGCAGTGCCGACGACGAAATTGCGATGGTGGAACGCGACGATCAGCAAGTTCGTGGCGACGATCTGCGCCAGCCCGCCGCCGACGCAGAAGAGCAGGAAATCGGCCTCGATCGCCGGCGGTTGCGCAGCGAAGAGCAGGGCATAGCCGCCCAGCAGCAGCAGGGTGAAGGGGATGCCGTACAGATAGCGCACCAGCCCTGCGGCATTGATCGACAGGCTGTGGCTGACGCGCCGCTGGATCGCGGTGCGCCACGCCTGCACGGCCCCGGCGACCAGCGTCGCGGGCAACCAGATCGGGGATGTGATCATCGCGGGCGCTATAGCGCGTCCCGCCCCCACGTCACCCCATCATCACCAGGAAGGTGAAGAACAGCGACAGCGACACGCAGGCGAAGCCGTAGAGCAGGGGCAGTCGCCACAATGCGCCCATGCGCGACAGGGCATAGGCGTCCTTGAACTGGCGATACATGTGCCAGGTGGCGAAGAGCAGCAGCGCCAGCGTCACCAGCCCGCTGGTCGCATGGACGGTCGTGAGGATCATCGACAGCGAAAAGAGCAGCGACATGAAGGCGATCGAATAGGTGATGTAGATCGCATGGTCGTACATCTTGTAGCGGCGGCTGAACGGGAAGAGCAGCCAGATGAAGGGCAGCGAAATCAGGATCAGCGCCCAGGAGAATTTATAGGCATTGGCCTTGAGCTTGTAATAAGCGAATTCAGGATTCTTGGCCGCGGCGCTGATGGTCTTGCCCACGGTCTGCGCCACCCCGCCGCTCATGCCTTCGCCCCGCAGCGAATTGGTGATGCCGCTCGCCAGCGTCAGCCCGTCGCGCTCCTCCCGCGCCTCCGCCAGATTTTCGGTCAAGGCCTCCTTGCGGCTGGCCGAAATCCCCGGCTGCGCCAGCTTCGCCTCGATCTTGCGGATGTCGGCGTCGGCTTTGTCCTGTTCCTTGCGCAGCTCGGCCTGCGCTTCCTTGTTCATCCTGACGCCCTGCGCCTTGTCCTCCGGGCCGTGGCTGGTGAAGGAGAAGATCGCGTACATCAGGAAGGCGCTGAACAGGAACAGGGCGAAGGGCGACACGAATTTCGCCCGCTCGCCATGGATATAGCGCCGCGTCAGATGGCCCGGCCGCAGCGCCAGTTCGGGCAGCGTGGTCCAGATCTTGCCCTCGAAATGCAGCACGCCATGGGCCAGGTCATGGCCGATCGCGGCGAAGCTGCGATGCAGATGTGCCGCCTGCCCGCATTGTGCGCAATAATTGCCGTGAATGGTCGCGCCGCAATTGCGGCAGGCGCCATGGCCGGCCGCATGGGCCTCCCCATGGCCCGGCTCCACCGCGCGCGCCAGCATCCCCCCGGTGATCGCATCACCCGCCGCTTCGATTTCCCCCGTCATGGGACCGGAGGATATCAGGGCTATGGGGCGGACACCAGACGGCTTGCGTCGATATCAACTCGGCTTGGTGCCCGGCGGCAGGCCATGCGGCAGGCCCTGCCGTCCCATCGTCCAGTTCGCCTCCAGCCGTACCAGCGGATTGGGCGCGCACCAGATTTCGCCGGTATCGCTCAGGCCCGTCACCCAGATCAGATTATGTTCCTGCCCATAATCGATGACGGCCAGGGCATAGCCCTTCCCCTTGCCTTCTACATGGACGGGTAGGGGCGGGTCGAGCTGGGTGAAGGACATGGGACATGCTCCGGCATGAGGGGTGCCGAAAAGAATGCGGCGCACGAACCGGAGTTCCCGGGTCGCGCGCCGTCTTGATCCGCATCAATCAGATAGTTGGACGGTCTGGCCTTGCGCAGCAGCGGGTTCCGATATCCTGTCAGGCGATCGGCCGCGCCATGGTAAAGCCCGGCGGCGCACTGTCTTCCCTATGACGATGATACATGTCAATATAGACTTGCTCGGCCTGGCTGCCGGGGCAGGTCACGCCATAGACATCAACGATATAGCCGAATACGCCCATCCCCACTGATCCGCCGCGCGCGAAAGCAGGGGCCTTGCCATCGGCGCATCGTAGCCGGGACAGATAGGCCCTCTGGCCTTCCGGGCCGTTGGCGCGAACCGGATTGTCCTGGCTGCCCAGCGGAAAAGTGGCCGCCTTGTCGATGGCGGTGCGCAATGCCTTGCCTGACAGGCCCCCACCCAGCGCCTTCATCATGGCGGCCATGTCGTTGGTGTCCTGCGCCATCGCCCCGCCGCTCAGGCAAAGGCCCATGATGGCCAGCGTCAGCCGAAATCCGTTCATCCGCGACATGCGTGTCCCCTTCATAACCCTCCCCATAATGCAATGGGGAGGGTGGGAAAGTCACGCGCCTTCGAGCAGTTTCTCGCGCTTGATCTTTTCCTGCCACACCAGCGGGGCGAGGCGGTGGACATTCTGCCCTTCGCTGTCGACCGCCACGGTCACCGGCATGTCCTGGACATCGAACTCGTAGATCGCCTCCATGCCCAGATCTTCGAAGCCGACGACCTTGGCGCCCTTGATCGCGCGCGCGACCAGATAGGCCGCGCCGCCGACCGCCATCAGATAGGCGCTCTTATGCTTGGCGATGCTTTCCGTCGCCGCCACGCCGCGCTCGGCCTTGCCGACGCAGCCCAGCAGCCCCTGTTCCAGCATCATGTCCATGAAGCTGTCCATGCGGGTCGCGGTGGTCGGGCCGGCCGGGCCGACCACTTCGTCGCGCACCGGATCGACCGGGCCGACATAATAAATGACGCGGCCCTTGAAATCGACCGGCAGGCTCTCGCCCTTAGCCAGCATGTCCTTGATCCGCTTGTGCGCGGCGTCACGCCCGGTCAGCATCTTACCGTTCAGCAGCAGCCGGTCGCCATGTTTCCAGCTCTGCACGATTTCGGGCGTCAGCGTGTTGAGGTCGACGCTGATCGCTTCCTTGCTCGGCTTCCAGTCGACCTGCGGCCATTCCGAAATCTTGGGAGCTTCCAGATAGGCCGGGCCGGAGCCGTCCAGCGTGAAATGGGCGTGGCGGGTGGCGGCGCAATTGGGGATCATCGCCACCGGCTTGCCCGCCGCATGGCAGGGATAGTCGTAAATCTTGACGTCCAGGATGGTGGACAGGCCGCCCAGGCCCTGCGCGCCGATGCCCAGCGCATTGACCTTGTCGAAAATCTCGATCCGCATCTCCTCGATCTTGTTCTGCGGCCCGCGGAGCTTGAGTTCGCCCATGTCGATGGGCTCCATCAGGCTTTCCTTGGCCAGCGCCACCGCCTTTTCCGCGGTGCCGCCGATGCCGATGCCCAGCATGCCGGGCGGGCACCAGCCCGCGCCCATCTGCGGGATCATCTCCAGCACCCAGTCGACGATCGAATCGCTGGGGTTCATCATCTTGAACTTGGTCTTGTTCTCCGAGCCGCCGCCCTTGGCCGCCACGTCTACCGTCACTGTGTTCCCCGGCACCATTTCCACGTTCAGCACGCAGGGCGTATTGTCCTTGGTATTCTGGCGGGCGAAGGCCGGGTCGCGCAGGATCGAGGCGCGCAGGCGGTTTTCGGGGTTCAGATAGGCCTTGCGCACGCCATCATCGACGACCTCCTGCATGGAACGGCTATTATCGTCCAGGCGGCAGTCCATGCCCCATTTGATGAAGATGTTGACGATGCCGGTGTCCTGGCAGATCGGGCGATGCCCCTCCGCGCACATGCGGCTGTTGGTCAGGATCTGCGCGATGGCGTCCTTGGCCGCCGGATTGGCTTCGGCGTCATAGGCTTTGCCCAGCGCGCGGATATAATCCATCGGATGATAATAGCTGATGAACTGGAGCGCGTCGGCGACGCTCTCGATCAGGTCGGCGGTTTTGATGAGCGTCATCTACCCTGGTCCTTATGTGCGGCCAGCCTCTGCACGGCCGGTCCCTGCAAGGGGCAGCGGCTAGTGCGTAATCGGCCCCAAGTCCAGCATCAGCCGTCCGCAAAGGGGAAGAGGTGCCACCAGGGCTGCTTCTCCTCCAGCACGCGGGCGACGCTCGGTCGCGCCTCCAGCCGCGCCAGATAGGCCGCCAGCCCCGGAAAGTCCGGCGTTAGCGGCACGATCCTGTCGGCGTAGAACAGCGCCGGGGCGGCGGCGCAGTCGGCCAGGGTGAAGGCTTCGCCCACCGCCCAGCGCCGCCCGGCCATTCGCGCCTCGATCAGCGCATAGGCCTTGGCCAGCAAATCGCGTGCCTGCGTCACGCCCAACGAGTCGCGCTGTTCTTCGGGCCGTAGCCGGTCGGCCACGATCGCCTGCATCGGCGCCATCACATAATTGTCGAACAATCGATCCATCAGCCGCACCTCCAGCGCCGCGTCGGGATCGGCGGGGATGGGGCGAAAGGTGCCGGCTTCATGCTGGGCGAGATATTCGATGATGACGCTCGCCTCGCCGATCGTGGCGTTCCTGGCCGGATCGTGCAGCAGCGGGAATTTGCCGATCGGCCACAGCGCCATCCACTCCTGCGCGACCTCTCCATCCTCCAGCATCCGGCCCGCAAAGGGCGCGCCATTTTCGTAGAAGGCGATCAGCACCTTCCAGCAATAGGAGGAGAGGGGGTGGTAATAGAGAATCATCGAACATCCTCCGCACATCCGCAGCATCCTGCGCATCTGGCCATATCCGGCATAGCGCGCCCCGGCCATGACGGGCGGCATTGGCGATCGAGGGTCGCAAGCCTTTAGACCTTCGTCTGAATTTGGCTGACAAGCGAAATTTATTTTTCAGCCTGCATATCCCCCTTGCCTTTTTTGGGGGCAAGGCAAGTCCATGCGTCGCCCGCGTGCCAGGCGGTGAAATGACTCCGATCGGCGACGAACCGAGTCTTTCAATTGTCATTTACCCTCTTGCGCCTGCAACCGGCTATGGCACTATCTGTGGTATCGGGTTAACGGGGGTTACCCAACAGATTGTGATTGCGTCGCTGGCTGATTTTCCGGTGCGGGGGGGATTTTTGTCCCTGCGATTGCTCGGTTGGGCCCTTTTCCGTCCCCGGAGTGGTGCGGTTCATGCTAGGATGCGCGGCTTGTCGCGACCCGCTTGACCGAATCGAACGGAACAGGAACATCGGGGGCTCGCATGGATTTTCGGGATAGTGGACAAGGTGCTGGCGACGTGGCGACTGTGATGGACGATCTTTTGGATGATATGAAGGCGCAGGCCTCGGCCGCGCCCGTGGAAACGCGGGCGGAGCCGGAGGTGCTGACCTCCTCGACCGTGCAGGCGCGGCGCTTCGCCGTCACGACCGATCCGTCGCGCGACGCGCTGCTGACGGAGTTCGGCAAGGACACGCTGAACGACCGATATCTGCTGCCTGGCGAATCCTATCAGGATCTCTTCGCCCGCGTCGCCGCCGCTTATGCCGACGACGCCGCGCATGCCCAGCGCGTCTATGATTATATTTCGCGCCTCTGGTTCATGCCCGCGACGCCGGTCCTGTCGAACGGCGGCACCGGGCGCGGCCTGCCGATCAGCTGCTATCTCAACAGCGTGGACGACAGCCTGGAAGGCATCGTCAACACCTGGAACGAGAATGTCTGGCTCGCCTCGCGCGGCGGCGGCATCGGCACCTATTGGGGCAATGTCCGCGGCATCGGCGAACCGGTCGGTTTGAACGGCAAGACCAGCGGCATCATTCCCTTCGTTCGGGTGATGGATTCGCTGACCCTCGCGATTTCGCAGGGTTCGCTGCGCCGTGGCTCTGCCGCCTGCTATCTCGACGTCTCCCACCCGGAGATCGAGGAGTTTCTGGAAATCCGCAAAACCAGCGGCGACTTCAACCGGAAGGCGCTGAACCTGCATCATGGCGTGCTGCTGACCGACGAGTTCATGGAAGCGGTGCGCGATGGCGCGGACTTCCATCTGCGCAGCCCCAAGGATCAGTCGATCCGGGGCACGGTCAACGCCCGCGCGCTGTTCCAGAAGCTGGTAGAAGTGCGGCTGGCGACCGGCGAACCCTATATCGTGTTCAACGACACGGTGAACCGCATGATGCCCAAACATCATCGCGAACTGGGGCTGAAGGTATCGACCTCCAACCTCTGCTCGGAAATCACGCTGCCCACCGGTCGCGACCATCTGGGCAATGATCGCACGGCGGTCTGCTGCCTGTCGTCGATGAACCTGGAAACCTGGGACGAGTGGAAGGATCATCCGACCTTCGCCGAGGATATCATGCGCTTCCTCGACAATGTGTTGCAGGATTATATCGACCGCGCCCCGCCCGAAATGGCGCGCGCCAAGTACAGCGCGATGCGTGAACGCTCGGTGGGTCTGGGCGTCATGGGCTTCCACAGCTTCCTGCAGGCGCGCAACATTCCGTTCGAAGGCGCGATGGCCAAGTCGTGGAACCTGCGCATCTTCAAGCATATCAACGCTCAGGTGAACGAAGCGTCGATGATGCTGGCGCAGGAACGCGGCCCGTGCCCCGACGCCGCCGATCAGGGCGTGATGGAGCGCTTTTCCTGCAAGATGGCGATCGCGCCGACCGCGTCGATTTCCATCATCTGCGGCGGCACGTCGGCCTGTATCGAACCGATCCCGGCGAACATCTACACCCACAAGACGCTGTCGGGCAGCTTCTCGATCAAGAATCCCTATCTGGAAAAGCTGCTGGTCGCCAAGGCGAAGGACAGCAGCGCGGTGTGGAACTCGATCCTGGAGAAGGGCGGCTCGGTCCAGCATCTCGACTTCCTGAGCCAGGAAGAAAAGGACACGTTCAAGACCAGCTTCGAAATCGACCAGCGCTGGCTGCTCGAACTGGCCGCCGACCGCACGCCCTATATCGACCAGGCGCAGTCGCTGAACCTGTTCATCCCGGCCGATGTGGAAAAATGGGATCTGCTCATGCTCCACTTCCGCGCCTGGGAATTGGGCATCAAGTCGCTCTACTATCTGCGGTCGAAATCGGTCCAGCGCGCGGGCTTCGCCGGCGGCGTGGAGGCCGACAATACGATCGACGCACCCAAGTTCGAAATCGGCGAGACCACCGACTATGACGAGTGCCTCGCCTGTCAATAAGGGTTTGACGCCGGGCGCGACGGCCTATGCCGCCGCGCCCGCGCATTCAGGCTTCTTCTTCGAACGTCACCGCGACGTCGGCATTGGCGGAAAGCCGCACGGTGCCATCGTTCTCGACTGCCGCGATCAGGCCCTGGCTGATATAATGATGATGCCCTGCATGGCTGCCCTCCCCGCTGTCCTTCTTGGTCAGCTTGATCCGGTCACCGTCCATATGGTCGACGGTGCCGACATGGACGCCATCGGCGCCGATCACTTCGGCATGTTCCTGAATGCTGCTGAGGTCGACCATGATATTTCTCCTGTGCGGGGGGTAGCGACGTCTCAACGTCCCGTCCCCGCCCGGGTTGCAACCGCCCTTCATTCGTAACGATTTCGCCCGGAGTTCCGTCCCATGCCTCTTCTTCAAGCCTCCAAGGTGTACAAGCCCTTCGAATATCCCTGGGCCTATGAATATTGGAAGCGCCAGCAGCAGCTGCACTGGCTGCCCGAGGAAGTGCCTTTGGGTGAGGATTGCCGCGACTGGGCGCAGAAGCTGTCCGATCATGAGCGCAACCTGCTGACGCAGATTTTCCGCTTCTTCACCCAGGCCGACGTGGAAGTGCAGGATTGCTACCACGAAAAATATGGCCGCGTGTTCAAGCCGACCGAGGTCAAGATGATGCTGACCGCGTTCAGCAACATGGAAACCGTCCACATCGCCGCCTACTCGCATCTGCTCGACACGATCGGGATGCCCGAAAGCGAATATAGCGCCTTCATGCAGTATAAGGAGATGAAGGACAAACACGACTATCTGCAACAGTTCGGCGTCGACACGGACGAGGATATCGCCCGCACGCTCGCCATGTTCGGCGGCTTTACCGAAGGGTTGCAGCTCTTCGCCTCCTTCGCGATGCTGATGAACTTCCCGCGCTTCAACAAGATGAAGGGCATGGGGCAGATCGTCACCTGGTCGATCCGCGACGAAACGCTGCATTGCGAAGGCATCATCAAGCTGTTCCACGCCTTCTGCGCGGAACGCAACTGCCTGACCCCGGCGGTCAAGGACGATATCATGGACATGTGCCAGAAGACGGTGCGGATCGAAGATGCGTTCGTCGATCTGGTCTTCGAAATGGGTCCGGTGCCCGGCATGACGCCCAAGGACATCAAGAAATATGTCCGCTACATCGCCGACTGGCGCCTGGGACAATTGGGTTTGAAGCCCATCTACATGATCGACGAGCATCCGCTTCCCTGGCTCGCGCCGATGCTGAACGGCGTGGAGCACGCGAACTTCTTCGAAACCCGCGCGACCGAATATTCGAAGGGCGCGACGCGCGGCCAGTGGAACGACGTCTGGGAGGCCTTCGACCGTCGCCAGAAGATCAAGGGCAGCGACGCGGCCAACACCGACGACACCGACCCGGACATGTTCAAGGCGGCGGGCATCGCGGCGGAGTAAAGAAAGGAAACTATCATGGTTGACCATAACAGGGAAAAAGATCGACGTGATTGGCAGGATAACGATCGGGATTACGGAAAAAGAGATAGTAATGACCGTCCCGGAAGAACTGAAAATACGTTGCCAGATCGAGATTCTCCACCAAGCAAAAAATGAGCGACCCTCGCTATAAAACCGAATTTAGCCTTTCTCGGCTAATTAGATATTGTGGAAAGCGTCAAAGGTTTTTTGATGGTCTTCACAGGTTGAGCTTGTTTATAAATACGATAGCAGGCAGTTCGGCTTTTGTTACTATCATAGCTAATATGCCGCATGTCGCTGCTTGGTTGACAGCTATCGTTGCTGTAGTTTCTGCTCTCGACAACGTCGTAGGATTTTCAGAACGAGCAAGACTGTATGCGCAGCAGAGATCAAGGTACTATGAGTTATATTGCGACCTCGTAAAATCGAAGCCATCCGGTTTTGTGGAGGATGTTTACAAAGAGCGAAAATTGAGAATTGATAGGGATAATCCACCAATTCTTCGTGTTTTGGATGTTGTTTCTAGGAATGAAGAAGACATTTCTAGAGGTCATCCTTATGGTGAAACTATATTCATATCAAAATTTAGATACTTTATGCGGCATTTCATGGATATCCCTCCAAAAAAATGGATTACTATGGACGATAAGCTAAGCAAGAGTTGATAGTTTATTTACTCCATAACGGACCCATCTCGCGCCAAAACGGCGCGAATCGCTTTATGCTCGCCCCATGACCGCGCCAGCCCCGCCCCCTCACACATCCCGCCATCACAGCTATATCTGCAATGTCTGCGGCAGCGACCATGTCACGCGCGACGCCTGGGCGGCGTGGGACATGGCGGCGCAGCATTGGGTGCTGGAGGTCGTCTTCGACCAGTGCTGGTGTCATCGCTGCATGAGCGCCACGCGGCTCGACCGGGTCGTGCTGACCAGCCCGATCACCTTTGCCGCCCCCGATCCGGCCCCGATCCCGCAAAGGACCGCGTCGCCGGGGTGAAGCTTCCTTAACCCCGCTCGCTTATCCTGCGCGCCATGTTCTTCGGCGTCCGCCTCCGCTCGATCTTCACCAGCCGCTGGTTCGCGCTGCTCTGGGCGCTGCTGGTGATCCTGACCGCCATCCAGTTCGTCGGCTCCGGCGACGACAGTCCCGGCGCGCAGGACGACAACGCTGCCGCCGACGGCCTCACCAACGACCAGCGCGCCGCCCTCGCCAACGCGCTCTGACGCCGTTGGCGCATCCGTCCGATCCCGTCCGCGCTGTCCTACATGCCGCCGCTACGCTATGCTCTGCCCGTTCCTTCGCATCGTCAGGCCGCATCCCGCCGTGCGAGGGGGAAATCGTCCTGCAAAAAACTTACCATGGGCGACAGGCATGAAGTTCCGGAAGTTCCGGATGCCCGCGTCGCCGCTTTTCGTCCCTGTCTCCGGACTGAACGACGCGTTTTGTTCCGTTCATGCAACATCCCCTAATCTCGCGGGTTCTACCGCCACGATACCCAGAGGGAAGGAGTCCCACCCGTGAGATTTTCGTTGCACAAGGCCATCGCCGCCCTGTCGCTCGGCGCAATCGCCCTGACCGGCGTCGCCGCAACCCCCGCCTTCGCCCAGCCCGGCCAGCATAATCGCGAGCATCGCCAGGAACGGCGCGAGGATCGCCGCGAATTTCGCCAGGAAAAGCGCGAGGACCGTCGCGATTTCCGCCAGGATCGTCGCGCCGATCGTCGCGATTTCCGGCAGGATCGCCGGGAAGACCGCCGCGATTGGCGCCATGATCGCCGCGCGGACAATCGTCGCGCCGACTATCGCCGTCCCGGCCGTCCGGTCTACAGCTATGACTGGAACCGTCCCGATCCGCGCTACGGTCGTTCCTATCGGCCCGACCGCTATTATCGCACCGGCTACGCCCCGATCCGGGTCGATCGCCGCACTCGCATCTACCGCGGCTATGACGACCGCTATTATTGCCGCCGGTCGGACGGCACCACCGGCCTGATCGTGGGCGCAGCTCTGGGCGGCCTCCTCGGCAGCCAGATCGACCGTGGCCAGTCCAATGTCGCGGGCATCCTGATCGGCGGCGGCGCCGGCGCGCTGCTGGGTCGCGAGATCGACCGCGGCGGCGTCAACTGCCGCTAAGTCGGCACTAGCACCAGGGGTGGCGGCTGCCATCCCAGCGTCGGGCCAGTCCTTCGGCGACCAGTTGTTCGCCGATCGACTGGCCCCCGCGCGTTACCACCCGCAAGGCCCGGCCATAGCGGTCGCTGTCGCGATCGCCGCTTTCCAGCGAGAAAGCCCCTTCATTCATCAGCGCCTGCAATCGCCGTGTCGCACGCGCGCCCAGTTCGCCCTCCGCCAGGCAGCGCGGGCCATGGGTTTCGGGCGTGTCGATGTCGGCGATGCGATATTTCTCGCCGCGGAACCAGAATGTGTCGCCATCGACAACGCAATTGGTCCCGCCGCCGCTATGGCAGAAGGCGAAATCGGCCCGCAGGCCGTCGGCCGCAACCTCCGGCGCCGGCGCAGCGATCGGAGGCAGGTCGATCCGCGCGATCCAGTCCGGCCCATACCAGCCAAGCAGCAAGCCCAGGCACAGCATATAGAGAAGCGCCGGCCCGCTAAATCCCAACCGGACCTGCCGGCCACGCGCATATTTCTGTCTCGCCATGCCCCGCTCTAGCGAGCGTCCGACAAACAGGGCGTTAAAGCCGATCCAGCTTTTCACCGATCCGGCGACGATCCGATTTGACGCCGGTCAACGCCATGGACCGGCGCACTATCATCCCGGCCGGGATCATCCGAAACGGCGCTTAAAGGATGAACACCGTCGCCAGCGCCCAGCGCTATTCGTCCTCTTCGGTCGGCCCCATCTCATCTTCCTCATCGTCCATTTGCGGCTCGCCGGCATAGGCGTCCATGTCGATCCGGCCGGACCGGTCCATCTCGGTCATCTTGTCGACCAGGTCGGGCGTGTCGTCGGGGATGATCTGCGCCGGGTTGGTACGCCCGCCATGTTCGCTTTCTTCGGCAAGGTCGGTGGAGCGCGCCCGCGCATCATCCGCGACATCCTGCGCCTGGGTGCCGGCTTCGGCCTGTTCCTTATTGTCTTCCAGTTCGCGGTCGGGGGTAGGGCGGTCCATCATACGTCTCCTTGGGCCTGATGCCCGATCCTTCCCCAACGGCCTTGCGCGCCCGCCGTTCCGGGGAAATGACTGGCCCGGAAATGACTGGACAGTCTTTCGTCAAGGAGGCAAAGGCCGCTCTGATCCTTTCGCACTGCAGCAGGAATCTCCCATGCCCCGCCAGCTCATTTCCTCCGGCTCGCCCTTCGAGGCGCAGGTCGGCTATTCGCGCGCCGTCGTCCAGGGCGACTGGTGCTTCGTCGCCGGCACCACCGGCACCGATCCCGAAACCAGGACGATGCCCGAAGATGTGGTTGAACAGGGCCGCAATGCGCTCAAGGTCATCGGCAAGGCACTGGACGATGCGGGCTTTTCCTTCTCCGACGTCGTGCGCGTGACCTATTATATCACCGACGCGGCCTATTGGGATGTGATGGGCGATATCGCCGGCCCTGTGTTCGGCGACATCCGCCCCGCGGCCAGTTGCGTCATCGCTGGCCTCGTCAAGCCGGAGATGAAGATCGAAATCGAAGTCACCGCCTTCAAAGGGTAACAGGAGCACCGCATCATGATTACCATGTATGGCATCAAAAATTGCGACACGATCAAGAAGGCCCGCAACTGGCTGGACAATGAGCGGGTCAGCTACAGCTTCCACGACTATAAGGTCGCCGGCGTCGACAAGGCGAAGCTGGAAGAATGGGTGATGGAACATGGCTGGGAAACCATCCTCAACCGCTCCGGCACCACCTTCAAGGCGCTGGACGCCGGGGACAAGGCGCATATCGATGCGGACAAGGCGATCCTGCTGATGATCACCAACCCTTCGATGATCAAGCGCCCGATCCTCGACACCGGCCGCGAAACTCTCGTCGGGTTCAAGGCGACGACCTATGAAAATGCACTACAGGGCGTGAAGGCATGATCGGGCGGGGGCTGGCGCGCATCGGACTGTATCTGTTGATGAGCCTCATTCCCCTCTCTGCGGTTCAGGCCGAACCGATCCTGATCGCCCATCGTGGCGCCAGCGGCGAACGGCCCGAACATACGCTCGCCAGCTATGAGCGGGCGATCGATCAGGGCGCCGACTATATCGAGCCGGACCTGGTGTTGACCAAGGACGGCGTGCTGGTCGCCCGGCATGAAAATGAGATAGCCGGCACCACCGATGTCGCCGAGCATCCTGAATTCGCCGATCGCAAGACGACGAAGACGATCGACGGGGTCGCCATGACGGGTTGGTTCACCGAGGATTTTACCCTCGCCGAACTGCGCACGCTGCATGCGCGCGAACGGCTGCCCGATGTCCGCCCGGCCAATCGGCGTTTCGACGACCTTTATCAAATCCCGACCTTCGAGGAGATATTGAAGCTGGTCCGCGCGAAGGAGGCCGAAACCGGCCGCCGCATCGGCCTCTATCCCGAAACCAAGCATCCCGGCTATTTCGCGGGGCTGGGGCTGCCGCATCAGGCCGCGCTGCTCGATCTGCTCGGCCGCTACGGCTATCAAAGCGAGGCCGACCCGGTCTTCATCCAGTCGTTCGAGGTCGGCAATCTGAAGGCCCTTCGCGCCGCGACCCGGCTGCGCCTGATTCAACTGGTCGACGCGGAGGGCGGCCCGGCCGACCTGCCCGGCACCAGCTATGCGGACATGCTGACGGTCCAGGGCCTGACGGAGATCGCCACCTACGCCGATGGCATCGGGCCTTCGGCGGCGCTGATCATCGCGCCCGAAGGCCCGACCGCGCTGGTTGGCCGCGCCCATGATGCGGGCTTGCAGGTTCATGTCTGGACGCTGCGGATGGAAAACAGCTTCCTGCCCGCCCAATATCAGCGCCCCGACGATCCGCAGGGTCGCGGCGACTTCGCCGGCTGGGTCCGTGCCATCGCCGCCACCGGGGTCGATGGCCTGTTCAGCGACTTTCCCGGGCAGGCGCGCGCGGCTCTGTCCGCCACCGCACCCTGATCGGCGATGGCGCGCCAAGCGAAAACTTCTTTCTCTCTCGCCTCGCTTGACTTGCCAAAGCGGGTGCGCGGGCGAATAACGGACCCATGTTGTCCCAGAAGACCCGTTACGCCATCCGTGCGCTTCAGCATCTCGCCGATCGCTACCGCCAGGGTCCGGTACCCCTCAATGAAATCGCGACGCGCCAGAATATCCCATCCAAATTCCTGACCGTGATCCTGTCCGAACTGTCGCGCGAAGGACTGGTCGCGACGCAGCGGGGCAGGGATGGAGGCTATTGGCTGGCGCTGGCGCCGGTGGACGTCAGCTATGGCGACATCGTCCGGCTGACCCGCGGCTCGCTGGCGCTCACCCCCTGCGCCAGCCGGTTCGCGCATGAAAGCTGCACCAACTGCCTGCCCGAATCGGAATGCCGCCTGCACCGCGTGATGCTGCGCGTCCGCGACGAAACCGCCAAGGTGCTGGACAGCATCAGCCTGGCGGAGCCGTTTGCGGTGACCGACGACGCGGCCTGAGCCTTGCGCTTGCGCCTTACCTTCGCCACATCAGCCGCATGACCACCCCGCCGCTCAAAGCCGTCCTGATCCCCGTCACCCCGTTGCAGCAGAATTGCACCCTCTTCTGGTGCACGGCAACGATGCGCGGCGCCTTCGTCGATCCGGGTGGCGACCTGCCGGTGCTCAGGAAGGCGGCGCAGCAACATGGTGTGACGATCGAGAAGATCCTCGTCACCCACGGTCATATCGACCATTGCGGACAGGCTGGCGTGCTGGCGCGCGACCTGAATGTCCCGATCGAGGGGCCGCATGAGCATGATCGTTTCTGGATCGACCGGCTGCCGCAGGATGGGGAGCGCTGGGGCCTGCCCGGCGAGAGCTTCGAACCCGATCGCTGGCTGGTCGACGGCGATCAGGTGACGGTCGGCCAACTGATCTTCGATGTCTATCACTGTCCCGGCCACACGCCTGGCCATGTCGTCTTCCACCATGCGCCCAGCAAGCTGGCGATCGTTGGCGATGTCCTGTTCCAGGGATCGATCGGCCGCACCGACTTTCCGCGCGGCAATCATCAGCATCTGATCGACGCCATTACGGGCAAGCTGTGGCCGCTGGGCGGCGAGACGGCCTTCGTGCCCGGCCATGGCCAGATGAGCAATTTCGCCCATGAGCGGCGGACCAACCCGTTCGTCGCCGATTCGGTGCTGGCGGGATAATTACCCCCGAGCCGCCATTGCCGGCGGCACGGGCATTGCCCGCGTCGCGCTATAGGCGATCGTCAGCGCGGTGATGGCCATCGCGACCATCACGCCCCAGGTCAGCAGCGCGCCGCCCGCGCGCCAGACCGTGGGCTGGTCGGCGTCCATGCCGAACGCATGGGCGACCCGCGCCACCACATAGACCAGTGCGCCGATCCACAGCCAGAGCGACGCGCCCACGGCCAGTTCGACCAGCGCGAAGAGAATCAGCACGATCGGCGTATATTCCACGAAATTGGCATGGGCGCGCATCCGCCGCGCCAGCAGGCTGTTGCCCGCATCGCCATGCATCACCTTGTCGGCGATGCGAATGCGCGCGCAGCGAGTCGCGATCCACAGGTTGAGCAGCGCGCAGGCCGCGGCAAAGGTCAGGGTGATCGGCAGCAGCATGGAATATCCCCTCGTTTCAGGCGCCATATCCTAGACGGCATGGACGACCGGGCAAGGTCAAAGGGAAAGGCCAATGGGAAAGGCCAATGGGAAAGGAAAGCCTTGCACCCCCGACAAAAAGCGCTATAGGCGCAGGGCTTCGCGATCACCCGGGCCGCATGGGTCTGCGGCGCCGTTGGCGTCAGCTTTTCTGTTCGGAACTGGCCGGTCGTACAACTTGATATTATACGGAACAAGGTGCCGACATGGCTGTCCCCAAAAGGAAAACGTCCCCCTCCAAGCGCGGCATGCGCCGTAGCCACGATTCGCTGCGCGTCGAAGCATTTCAGGAATGCTCCAACTGCGGCGAGCTGAAGCGTCCCCACAATCTGTGCGACGCCTGCGGGCATTATAACGGCCGCGAAATCGTCGCCGTCGGGGCGTAAGCCCATCCCCATCTCCGCAAAGGGGTGATCTGAGTGTCCAGTCAGCCGCGAATCGCAATCGACGCGATGGGCGGGGACGAAGGTGTGCGCGTGATGATGGCAGGCGTGGCTTTGGCCCGCCACCGTCATGACGGGCTGCGCTTCACCCTGTTTGGCGACGAGACGCAGATCAAGGCTGCGCTCGATCATCACCCCAACCTGCGCGCTGCGTCGGAAATCGTCCATGCCGACACCGTCGTGGCGGGTTCCGACAAGCCGAGCGTGGCGATCCGCAAGAAGAGCAGCTCGATGAGCATGGCGATCGCCGCCGTGAAATCGGGTCAGGCGGGCGCGGCCGTGTCTGCCGGCAATACCGGCGCGCTGATGGCGATGGCGAAGCTGGCGTTGCGCACCATGCCGGGCGTCGATCGTCCCGCGCTGGCGGCCTTGCTGCCGACGCTGGGCGACAATGACGTCGTCATGCTGGACCTGGGCGCCAATACCGAGTGCGACGCCCGCAACCTCGTCCAGTTCGCGGTAATGGGCGCGGCCTATTCGCGCATCGCCTTCGACCTTGAACGGCCGCGCGTGCGCCTGCTCAACATCGGCACCGAAGACCTCAAGGGCACCGACGAGATTCGCTACGCCGCCGCCGTGCTGCGTAGCGCAAAGACTCTGCCGCTCCAGTTCGACGGATTCACCGAAGGCGACAAGATCGCGCGCGGCGACGCCGACGTGATCGTGTGCGACGGTTTTTCCGGCAATGTCGCGCTCAAGACGGCGGAGGGCACTGCCCGTTTCGTCACCGATGTGCTGCGCAAGGCGTTCACCAGTTCGATCCGCTCGAAGATTGGCTTCCTGATCTCCAAGCCCGCCATGCACCTGCTAAAGCATCATCTCGACCCCAACAACCACAATGGCGCGGTCTTCCTCGGTCTCAACGGCGTGGTCGTGAAGAGTCATGGCAGCGCGAACGACAAGGGCGTGGCCAACGCCGTCCATGTCGCCGCGCGCCTGCTGGAGGAAGACATCACCCGCCGGATCGCCGCCGACATGGCGGGCATCCAGTCGCTGTCGGCCGCCGCGTCCAAGCTGGAGCAGCCCGTCAAGTGATCCGCCGCTCCATCCTGCTCGGCACGGGCTCGGCCCTGCCCGTTCGTGCGGTCAGCAATGCCGAACTGGCGCAGACCGTCGACACCAGCGACGAATGGATCGTCGAGCGCACCGGCATCCGCAACCGCTATATCGCGGGCGAAGGCGAAACTACGGCCAGCCTGGCCGCCGACGCTGCGCGTCAGGCGATCGAAGCGGCGGGCATCGCCGCGCAGGATATCGACCTCATCATCCTGGCGACGGCGACCCCCGACCAGACCTTCCCGGCCGCCGCGACCAAGGTGCAGGCGGCACTGGGCATCGACGATTGCGTGGCGTTCGATGTCGCGGCGGTCTGTTCGGGCTTTCTCTACGCCGTGACCGTGGCCGACAGCATGATCCGATCCGGCGCGGCCAACCGTGCGCTGGTGATCGGGTCGGAAACCTTCAGCCGCATCCTCGACTGGGAAGACCGCACGACCTGCGTCCTGTTCGGCGACGGCGCTGGCGCCGTGGTGCTGGGGGCGGAGGAGAGCGCGGACGGCGCGCGGGGCATCCTCGCCGCCAAGCTCCATGCCGATGGCCGTCACAACCAGCTTCTCTATGTCGACGGCGGCCCGTCCACGACCCAGACGGTGGGCAAGCTGCGGATGCGCGGCCAGGAAGTCTTCCGCCACGCCGTGGTCAATCTCGCCTCGGTACTGCGGGAAGTGATGGACATTGCGGGCCTCTCCACCGACGAGATCGACTGGCTGGTGCCGCACCAGGCCAATGCCCGCATTCTCGACGCGACAGCGCGCAAGCTCAAATTGTCGCCCGACCGGGTGGTGGTGACGGTCGATCGTCACGCCAACACCTCCGCCGCGTCAGTGCCGCTGGCGCTCGACCATGCGGTGCGGGACGGCCGGATCAAGACGGGCGATCTGGTCGTGCTGGAAGCGATGGGCGGCGGCTTCACCTGGGGCGCGTGCGTCTTGCGGCTCTAGGCCTGCACGCAGGATAGGCGGCGCTTGCCAAAGCGCTGCGAATCGATCACATTTCAGACAGATCATCCGCGAAGATGGTCGCTGGGGCCATGAAGTGGGGATGTTCGATGACCGGCAATGCAACCTTGACGCGGGCGGACCTGGCTGAAAGCGTGAACCGCCATGTCGGCCTGTCGCGGGCGGAAGCCGCGGCGCTGGTCGAATCGATCCTCGAACATATGTCCTGCGCGCTCGAACGCGGGGAGAATGTGAAGATTTCCAGCTTCGGCACCTTCGTCCTGCGCGACAAGACGGAACGTATGGGCCGCAATCCCAAGACCGGCGTCGAAGTGCCGATCGAACCGCGTCGGGTACTCACCTTCCGCGCCAGCCAGACGATGCGCGACCGGGTCGCCGCAGTTTAAAGTGCGGCTGGCCGCTTTTCCAGCATTACCATTGCTTTACCATAGTTGACGTCCGGTCGATTATGGGTGCAACATCGCTGTCATGGAAAAGGCAGAGGGTGCATTTCTGACCATCAGCGAGCTGGCCGGCGAGCTTGGTCTTCCCCAGCATATATTGCGCTATTGGGAAACGCGTTTCCCACAACTGCGTCCGCTACAGCGATCGGGCAACCGCCGCTATTATCGGCCCACCGACGTCGCGCTTGCGCGCCGCATCCACCAATTGCTCAATGTCGAGGGTTTCACCGTCAAGGGCGCGCAAAAGGCGCTGGTGGATGGCAATGGCCATGCGCCCGCCATGCCCGTCGTCAAGGCTGCGCCGCTGGATCCTTCGGACCTTCTGGCCCGCCTTATGGCCGTCCGTACCGCCCTCGCCAGAGCGATCGGCGACTGACCCTGTTTATGGCTTCGGTGCGCGATAGGGTATGAAGTCGCCCAGCGCGCAGGCGCCGGTCGTGATGCCCGTCTGCAAATTGGCGGTGGTGGTGAAGTCGCCCCGGCACATTTGCGATCCATAGCTGCGCACGATCATCGTGTCGCCATAGGTCAGGCCGCTGCAACTGCCGATCAGGTCATTCTTGTACACCAGCTTGCGGTTGACCTTGTAGAGCAGGACATTGTTGCTGATGACCGTCAGGTTGGTCTGCGGTTCGCGATTGATGCAACTGACCTTCTCGCCCGCCACCTTGCCAGCCAGCGCCTTGTCGAGTTTCGTGGCCTGCTTGTCGGTCAGCGGCGTCGGCTCATAGCTGCCGGTGCAGGCCGCCAGCAGCAGCGGCGCCATCCCAATCCATCCGCGCATCGCGATTCTCCATCATCTCCGCATCTAGGACGCCGCCATAGCGCAAAAACCGTCAGGCGGCGTCCTTCGCTGCGCGCCGTTCGGCCAGTTCCGCCACATTGCGCGCGCGCATGAAGATATTCGTGTCCCGCTCCAGCCCGATGCTGGTCGGCACCGTCGCCTCGCCGCGCGACCGCGCCGCCTCCACCGCCGCGACCCGTCGTGCCAGCGCGGCGTTGCCCGGCTCCACGCCCAGCGCAAAGCGGCCGTTGGAGAGCGTATATTCATGCGCGCAATAGACGATCGTGTCGTCCGGCAGCGCGGCGAAGCGTGCCATATTGCTGAACATCTGCGCCGCCGTTCCTTCGAACAGCCGGCCGCAGCCCATGGCGAATAGCGTGTCGCCCACGAACAGGATCTGATCGTCGGCAAGATGATAGGCGATATGCCCCGCCGTATGCGCCGGCACCGCCATCACAGCAGCGACATGGTCGCCGATCCGCACGCTGTCGCCTTCGACCACCGTCCGGTCCAGCGTGCCGATCTTCTCGGCCTCTGCCGCCGGGCCGGTGATGATGCATCCACCCCATGCCTCTGCCGCCGCCTTGATCGCCGCATTGCCGCCGACATGGTCCCCATGCCAATGGGTGTTCCAGATCTGGCCGATGGTCCAGCCGCGCGCGGCCGCCGCCTGCAACACCGGTTCCGCCACCGCCGGATCGATGGCGACGGTTTCGTCGCTTGCCCCGTCGTGGAGCAGCCAGACATAATTGTCGTTGAGCACGGGGATGCGGACAACCTCCAGCATGGCGTTTACCAGACGCCGATATTGGGCATCGACGCCCAGGGTTCGGCCGGTTCCAGCCGCCCGTCCTGCAACAGTTCGATCGAAATAGCGTCCGGCGTCCGCACGAACGCCATATGCCCGTCACGCGGCGGCCGGTTGATCGTGACGCCGGCGTCCATCAGCCGCTGGCAAGTGTCGTAGATATTCTCGACCTGATACGCGATATGGCCGAAATTGCGCCCGCCATCATAGGTTTCGGCTGCACTGCCATCGGCCGGTGGCCAATTGTAGGTCAGTTCGACCTGCGCGTCCTCGTCGCCCGGCGCGGCGAGATAGACCAGCGTGAAACGCCCTTGCTCGCTGTCGAAGCGCTTGACCTCCTTCAGCCCCAGCAGGTCGAAAAAGGCGATGCTCTTGCCGACGTCACTGACGCGGATCATGCTATGCAGAAATTTGGGCAAGTCTTTCTCCGTTCGTCGCTATAAAGCAACGGTTCATCTCGGCGATCGTAGCTGTGTACCCAAGATAAGGTCGCGCATCACCGGACGGAAGAGGGAAGCAGACAATGGCGTTGGAAATGCGGGACAAGGTTTTGCTGGGCGGCGCGGCGCTGCTGGCGTTCGGGACGATCGCGGGCGGCTATCTGCTCGGCGACGGGCTGAAACGGGCCAAGGCGGCGGACCGATCGGTCACGGTGCGCGGCCTAGCGGAAAAGGATGTGACGGCGGACCTCGCCACCTGGTCGATCAGCTATTCGGCGACCGGCTTCGAACTGCCGACCGTTCGCGCCGAAATCGATAATAACACCAAGGAATTGCAGGCCTATTTCACTGGCCTTGGCTTCAAACCGGGCGAACTGACCCCGACCGGCGCGGGGGTGAACCAATATCTCAACAATGGCGTCAACAATATCACCATTACCCAGCGGATGCTGCTCCGCACGACAGACATCGCCCGCGCGCAAAAGGCGGTGGCGCAGCAATTCGATCTCGTCCGTCGCGGTGTGACGCTGCAGGAAGGGTCCGGCATGAAATATAGCTTCACCAAGCTGAACGACGTGAAGCCCGACATGGTCGCCGCCGCCACCCGTGACGCGCGCGCCGCCGCCGAACAGTTCGCCAAGGATTCAGGGTCCGGGGTAGGGGGCATCAAGAGCGCCACCCAGGGCTATTTCTCGATCGACGCCCGCGATGGCGAAGGCGGCGACGGATCGAGCGACACGCCTTACAAGAAGGTACGCGTCGTCACGACCGTCGACTTCTACCTAAAATAACGGCCAGCCTCACCCGCTGTCTCAGCACCGGCCCCGGCGACGGTCGCGACGCGAACAGCGATCGTCCTTGTCGCCGATGACCGCGCCGACGGCGCCACCGATCGCCGCGCCTTCCACTGTGCCAAGACCGGTGGCGCTGCCCACGACCGCGCCGCCGGCACCGCCGATCAGGCCGCCGCGCGTGGCGCCGCGCGAACAGGCGGTGGTCGCCATCGCACCGACCAGCAGCAGGCCGATCGCCGCGCTTTTCTTCCAATAACTGTCCAACTCGCCGTCTCCTTCACGCAACCCCGCTACGGACGAGCGAACGGGGCGAAGGCGAAAGCGGTTCCGTTACAAAGTCTTGCTGGTGATCTTAACGTGCAGGCTGGGCGACCGGAAGCCGCGACAGATTGTCCGCCGCCGCCTTGCCGGGCGGCGCGTCCGGGGCCAGCCTCATCGCTCGGACCCAGGCCGCGCGCGCAATATCCGCATGATCGGTCAGGACCGCGATATTGCCCTCCTCCAGCGCCACGGAGGCATCGTCGGGCGACAATTGCACCGCGCGCGCGATATGCGCCTGCGCCAGGCTCATCTCGCCCGACCGGCGCGCCAGCGTCGCCGACAACAGCCAGGCCAGCGGATCTTTGGGCGCTTGCACCAGCGCGATGTCCAGCGAATCGCGCGCCGCATCCGGCTCGTTCAGCGCTACCAGCGCCCGCGCCCGGTCCAGATGGACCTCGCCCTTTTCCAGCCCGTCGGGCAGTCCGCGCGCCAGCGCCGCATCGAAATCGCCCCGCGCCTTGGGCAGGTCGCCGCTCGCCATCGCGGCATTGCCGGCCTGCGCCCAGAGCCGCGCCGCCTCCACCATCTCGCCACTGCGCTCGGCTTCCTCGGCCGCCTGCTCGAAGGCGACGATCGCGGGTGTCCAGCGCTCCGCCCGGGCATAGGCGAAGCCCATACAATGGCGCGCATAGAAGCTGCCGCCGTCGATCCGCCATTTCTGGGCGAAGGCGATCCCGGCGTCGGGCGATTCGATCGCCTGGTCCAGGCACGCCTGGAAGGGCGCGGCGAATTTGGCGGGAACGGGGATCTTCCCATCCGCCCGCGCCGGGGCCGTCGCCGCAGGAGACGCCGCCGCCGCCGCTGCAGCGGCGCGCTCTTCCTGCTTCTCCTTGCGGCTGCGGTTCATCACCGCCTCGATCTCGGGATCATAGGCCTGGAGCAGGATCGGCAGGAAAAGGAGCATCAATGGGTATCCACAATTTGGGCCAACAGGCTGGCGACGGTGCGGATCAACAGGGCGATGTCGCCGTCGCGCGACAGACGATGGTCGCCGTCCTTAATCAGCAACGTCTGCACATCCGATGAACGCAGCCGCGCCGCCGCCTTCACCGCCACATACCAGGGCACGTCCTTGTCCTGCTGACCGTGGAGCAGCCGCACCGGGCAATCGATCGCGATCTCGCCCTCCAGCAGCCGCAATGCCTGCCCCGACTGCCAGAAGGCCAGCGTCGTGACATAAGGGTCTTCGCTATATGGTGACGGCTCCTCGATCCGCCCCTCGGTCGTCAGCAGCGCCTTGTCCGCGTCGGTAAAGCCCCATTCGGTGAAGTCGGGCGCGGCGGCGATGCCGACCACCCCCACCACGCGGTTCGGCCGTGCAAGTGCCACCAGCAACGCCAGCCACCCACCCATGGACGATCCGACCAGCACCACCGGCCCCTGCGTCAATGCGTCCAGCAGCAACAGCACATCGTCGCGCCAACTCGCTAGCGTCCCGTCGACAAAGCGGCCTTCGCTGGCGCCGCAACCGGCATAGTCCAGCCGCAGCATCGCGCGACCCTGCTCTGTGGCCCACCGCTCCAGCGCGACCGCCTTGCTGCCCTCCATGTCGGACATGTAGCCGGGCAGGAAGACGATCGTCGGTCCGACGCCACCCTGTCGCCGATAGGCCAGGCGCAGCCCGTCAGGCCGGGCGAACAGCGCGGGCGGGGTGGCGGGAATAGCGTTCACGGATGCATCCTTCATGATCTTGCGACGACGATTCCGCCTTAGACCGGCTTTTTGCGATGGCGAGAAAAATATTGGAGACAATGCGTTGACAGCATTGGGGGACCCGGTTAGAGGCGCCCTCCTACCCCGTGCCCAGATGGCGGAATTGGTAGACGCACCAGCTTCAGGTGCTGGCGATCGCAAGGTCGTGGAGGTTCGAGTCCTCTTCTGGGCACCAGAGGCCTTTCCGGCGACGTCCGGGAAGGTCCAGCAAGCAGCTGGTTTTACAGCATTTTTTCAGTGAAAATCGCCAAATGGAATCCGGGCTCATCCACCCGAATCCGTCAACAGCACCATCAGAATGATGGTGTTTTTGATGGTGCCGGAGAGCCCTTTGGAGCTGGCACCATCATGGCACTGAATCATATCCAGATCACCAACGCCAAGCCCCGGGACAAGGCCTATAAACTGGCCGATTCCGATGGGCTGTATCTCATCGTCCAGACGAACGGTACGAAACTCTGGCGCATGAACTACCGGCACCTCGGTCGACAGAAGACGCTCTATTTTGGCGCGTGGCCCGAGGTAGGGATAGCTATGGCGCGTCAGCAGCGCGCCGTAGCAAGGGAGCAGATCGCCGCCGGGCTCGACCCCGCCGCCGAGAAGCGGAGCGACACACTTGCGCGCAAGGTGGCCGCAGACAACACATTCAAGACGATCGCCGAAGAATGGGTGGCGAAGAATGAGCGGGAGGGTCGCGCGCCGATCACGCTCGACAAGATTCGCTGGCTGCTCGGCATGGCCTATCCCATGATCGGCAGCTTTCCTGTCTCAAAGATATCACCGCAGGAAGTCCTGGCCGTCCTGCGCAAGGTAGAAGCGACCGGCCGCTACGAAAGTGCACGCCGGATGCGCAGCGTGCTCAGTCGGGTTTTTCGCTATGCAATCGCGACCGCTCGGGCGGATCGCGATGTCGCGGCCGACCTGCGTGGCGCGCTCATCACCCCGAAGGTCCGGCATCTCGCCGCGATCACGACGCCCAAGGAGGCTGGCGCGCTCCTGCGCGCGATCGACGGTTACACAGGTCACGAAATCACCGCGATCGCTTTGCGGTTATCACCCCATCTGTTCGTCCGGCCGGGCGAGTTGCGCAAGGCAGAGTGGGAGGAAATCAATACGCACGACGCCGTCTGGTCGCTCCCGGCGGAAAAGATGAAAATGCGCCGTCCGCACCGTGTATCGCTGTCGCAACAGGCGATGGCGCTACTGGAAGAACTCCGTCCGCTGACAGGCGACGGAAGGTATCTTTTTCCGTCGTTCCGGTCACCACGCCAGTGCATGTCGGAAAACACCATCAACGCGGCACTGCGTCGACTGGGCTATAGCCAGGAAGAAATGACGGCGCACGGCTTTCGCGCGATGGCTGCGACCCTGCTCAACGAGATGGGCATCTGGAACCCGGACGCCATCGAGAAGCAGTTGGCCCACCTCGACACTTCGATGGTGCGCCGTGCTTACACTCGCGGTGAATATTGGGATGAACGGGTGCGCATGATGCAGCACTGGTCCGACTATCTCGACCAGCTGAGGGACGGCGCGAGAATCCTGCGGCCGAACTTTGGTAAAGGCAGAGGCACGCCAGGCTAGACGCCGGTCAGGGCTTTCAGGCTCTTATATGGGATCAGCGTGGATCGCCCTACCTTGACGGTTTCCAACTCACCAGACTGGATCAGCTCGTAAAGACGTGAGCGGCTGATACCGGTGAGCTGGACCGCCGTAGAGATGCGGACCGTCAGAGGCTCTATGAGGACAGCCCCTTCTTGGGGATTGTTACTGTGCATCATAGATCACCGCTTCGTCCTGTTTCGCGCAAAGCTCCTGTCACTTTCGAGGAAGGCCGCGAGCATGGCAGGGATCAGCTCGGCAACCGGCTCGTCACGACCATAGGTCTTTGCGTAGAGCGCGGCATAGTCGATCAAGGCCTGATGGAGGTCCGGCATGACAGCAATGCTGAGTTTGACCGGATTGCGATCGGGAAGCTTGGGCAATTTGAGGTCGGTCATTTCAGCGCTCCTTCTCTCGCCAAGGTGCGAGAATGAGATCCTTGTGCACAACTAGCCGAACGGCCGCGCCGGGCCGGACCGTGATGGTCGGTTGGATTTGCAGGTTGCGGGATGTGATCTGGTCTCCTGCGCGGGACACATTCTGCTGCGTGGATTGACGGATCGCCTGGACGAGATCGCTCTCTCCCGAGAAAGTGACATTCGCCCCCACGCCAAGTAATGTCGAAATCGCGACGCCCTTGAGTAGCGTCCAGGTGTGGAAATCGACTTTATCGGCAAGCCCTGCATAGCCTGAAGGGTCAGTTGCGGGCACGTTGTCGAGCCGGATCGAACTGCCGTCCGGCAGGATGATCCGCTGCCACACGATCAGTGCGCGCTTCTGCCCAAAAGCGACCACGCTGTCGTAATTGCCGATCAGCCGCGCGCCCTGCGGAATGAGAAGAATGCTGCCCGTCGCGCTGTCGAAAACCCGCTCTGTGACCTGGGCGGTGACGAGGCCGGGAAGGTCGGACCTGAGCCCGGTGATCAGGCTTGCCGCGATGACACTACCAGCGGACAGCAGGTCCGGCGACGCCGACGGGCTCAGCCGATGCTCGTTAACATCGCCGCCAGTGTCGCGCGCCGCGACAAAGTCGGCCTTGCGCTGCTGCGCATTAGGATCACGATCAGGATCGATCGCGAGCCGCGCCTGCTCCGCAGCCGCTGCCGCTGCCGGGGGAGAAGATAGTGTCGCATCAGCGACGCGGGTCGGATCGTTGCGAATGCCAGATTGCACCAGTAATCCAGATTCCCGCGCCGCCCTTAACTCCGCAGCCCGTCGATCGCGTTCGGTCGCGGCGGCCTGGTCCGCGCGACCAGCTTCGCCGTTCGTCGGCTCAATGCCCATCGCACGCTGATGATTGAGGATGGGTCGGCCGAGATCGCCCGGCAGGGGCGGTCCGAGTTTGGGCACGTCGCCATAGCTGCCCGGCAAGCGGCTCAATGTATCGGTCGGCGCTTTCGCCACGACCGTCTGGTCGTCGGCTTGTCCAGCGAGGTGCAATGCCGACGGCCGCAGCGCGACCCAGGCTGTCGCGATCAGGCTGATCGAGCCGAGCGCCGCGATCACCACCACGGTGCCCCGCTTGAAGCGGATCGCCCGCGCAGGCTGGGCGCGTAGCGCGAGCGTTTCCGGGTCCACCTTGCCAGGTACGGCGGGGGTCTCGGTCGCCGTTGGGGCTGCCGCCTCGACGGTCATGATCCCCTCCGCTTGGGCGCGCCGTCCGCAACCCGGCTGATCCGGACAATCTGCTGGTGCTTCGTGCCGAGACGAAGCTCGGCGACGTCGAAGATGCGATCGACGACGTAAAAGTGGCCCTTCACGCGATAGTTGACGAGTTGGGCCTCGCCTTTCCCGTCCACCAGGAAAATCGGCGGCGCCTCGCCGACGGCCAGCGTCGCGGGAAATTCGATGAAGGTCTGGCGGCCGTCGTCGAAAGCACGAAGCGGCCGCCAGGCCGGTCGATCGCCCGATACGGCATAGTTGAAATGAAGCTGTTCGACCTCGATCCCGGCTGCGACCGGCGCGGCCGCTTCGGCCGCAATGGTGGCCCGCTTCAATGCGATCAGCGCATCCTGGGGATAGGTCCAGGATAGCGCGGCCATCGCCGTCTTCGCCGTGGTTGTAAGCGCGATATGATAGCTGCGCCGGTCCGTGGTGATGACGAGATTGGTGGACAGGCCGGCACTGAATGGCTTCACCAGTATATGGGTCCGCTTCTCCGTGCTCGACCCGCTGGTGGTATCGCCGATCACCCAGCGCACCGTGTCTCCGCTTGCCACAGCGACCAACGTCTCGCCTGGTTGCAGCGCGATGTCAGTCACCCTCTCCGGTGCGGTGATGACTCGATAGATCGCGCCGTCGGTGAAAGGATAGACCTGGACGGCGTTGATGAACCCCTGCGCGGTCGGCTCGATCGTCGCCGCGCGGTTGGCGATGGCGACCGGCGCGACTTCGCGCGACGCGTTGCGGATCGGCGGACTCGCCCCTGCGCTGCCGGCGAGAAGGATGAAGCAAGGCGACAGCAACGTGGTTGTGAGAGTTCGGGTCATGGCTGGGTCTCCGTATTGACGGTAGGTTGAGCGGCAAGGTTCGGGTCGAGCGGCGAGCCGAGCGGCACGTTGCTGGGCGGTTGCGCGGTACGCGCGGCAGCAGTCGACGCCGCGGGCTCGAGTTCGCGGCTCCAGTCGATCGCGTCGATGTAGATGCCAAGCGGGTTCCTGCGGAGCGTATCGGCCGATACCGGCGGCTTAGTCAGGATCGTCAAGATGCCGGTCCAGTGCGAGGAACCCGCCTCACTCCCACGCTCATAGGCCGTCTCGGTCCATTTCACTTGAAACGACCGTTCGGATGCGCGGACGACGCTGGTTACCTGGACTGACACAGTGCGCTCGCCGATTCTGGCGAAGGGGTCTGCGGCGCGGGCATAGTCGCCAAGGAACTGGCTCCCCCGCGTCGTGGTGAAGTCATAGGCCGAGAGCCAGTCGCGGCGCATCAGCACTGGATCGAGCGAGACTCCACGGACATTCTCGATGAACTTCGCCAGATGCCAGGCGATCTGGGGATCGGTGGGGCGATAGCCCGCTTCGGCCTCAGTCACCGCCCGGGCCTCGCCCAGGCGATTGACCTCGACGACATAGGGCGTGACCCGGCTCTGCAGCGACTGCCAGATGAGGGCACCTGACATGGCGGTCGACAACGACAGTGTGCCGAATGCCATCATCCGCCAGTTGCGGGCCTGGACGCGGGCGGACCCGATACGGTCATCCCAGACCTGGCCGGCGCGTTGATAGGGCGTCTCGGGTTCAGGCGTCTGCGCGTAGCGCTGGACGGCGCGCTTAAAAAACATGCGGTATGAAGATCATGGCTCAATCTTCCCTTTCCTTGATGTCTGGAGTGGCGGATGCGCCGCCACGATCGCCTTCCTTCAGCGTCTGAAGCGCGACGTGGCGGTGGTGGCGGGAGTCCTGTTGGCGGCGCAGCGACTGCGCCCAGGAGGGAGCGCCGTCGGCGGCAGTGCCCGAAGATGATCCGTTCGAATTGGCTCCGCCGTTGAGGGCGGCCCAGGCGGCGTCACGACCGCGCTCGGCGGCCTGGCCCAAGCCCAGCGCCGTCGATGCTTTCTGGCGGGCAGCGTTGCCGGCCGCCTGTGCCATGCCGCCGATGCCGGCGCCGACGCTCGAAGATCCGGCCGCGGTCTGGCCAAGCTGGTAGGAGGTGGAGGCCGCCGACCCCATCGTCGTGCCGGCCCGGATTGCACCGAGTGCTGCGCCACCAGCGGCGCGAGCTGCCCCCATGGCGGCGCCGCCGCCCAGCGCGACGATACCGGCTGCGCCGACCGTCGTGCCGACCGCTGCACCCGCGCCGAGCTGCGGGGCACCGGCGACAAGGCCCGAGGCGATGCCGGGACCGAAGATACCGAGGCCGAACAGCGTGAGCGACGCCAGCACGAGGCTCATGGCCTGCCCGATGTCGGGTTCCTGGCCCTGCAGGGCAGCGGTGAACTCATTGAAGAAATTCGAGCCGATGCCGACGATGACGGCGAGAACCATCACCTTGATGCCGGAACTCACCACGTTGCCCAGCACGCGCTCGGCGAGGAAGCTGGTCCGGTTCCAGAGCGCGAAGGGCACCAGCACGAAGCCCGCAAGCGTCGTCAGCTTGAACTCGACGATGCACACGAACATCTGCACGGCGAGTATGAAGAAGGCGATGATCACGATCGCCCAGGCAAACAGCAGCACGATGATGGTCAGGAAATTGTCGAAGAAGCTGGTGAAACCCATCAGTTTCGACACCTGTTCGAGGAGCGGCCAGGCTGCCGAGAAACCTGTGCCAGCAAGGCGGCCGGGTTTCAGGAGATCGTCCGCCGAGAGCGTGCCGCCGCCCGCGGTCAGGCCGGCCGCCGCAAAGGAGTTGAAGATGATGTCGGCCAGGGTCGAGAAGCGGTTCAGGATGAAGGCGAACGCGCCGACATAGAGGATTTTGCGCAGGAAACGCCCGATCACATCCTGCTCGCCGCCCATCGCCCAGAATAGCCCGGCAAGCGTGATGTCGATGCCGATCAGGGTCGTGGTCAGGAAGGCGACGTCGCCGCCCAGCAGCCCAAACCCGCTGTCGATGTAGCGGATGAAGGTCTGCAGGAACCGGTCGATGACGTTCAGGTCGTTCATAAGGAAATCCTGGAAATGAAGCCGCGGGGTCCGATCTGGGGAGCGGGACCGAACCCCGCGGCGGCAGCGGCGAAGAGGCGAATTCGCCGCTGCCCGCGCACCGGCTCGGGCCTATTGGGGGGTGTAGGCCGAGCCGGAACCGAGGAACTTGGTGGTTGCGGCGCGCGCGTCGATCTCGGCCTGTGCGCGGCGCGCCTGCTCGATTGCCTGCGCCCGATATTGTGCCGCCATCAGGTTCTGGATCTGGAACTGCTGCTTGGCGGTCAGCGCGAGCAGCTGGTTGGTGGCTTGGCTGACTTGCAGCGCGCCTTCGGCGCCCTGACTTCGCGATACGATGCCGCTTAGGGTCTGTGCGTCATCCTGGACATTCTCGACGACCTGCGCCTGCACGCCCATCGTCTGTCTGTAGGCTACCATCTCGGTGTCGAGCCGTGTCCGCGCGGCTGCAACCTGGCCGTTCATGGTCATCGCTTGGTTGAAGCCCTGCGGAAATAATGCACGGAACTGCTGGTCGAGACCGTCGACGCGGAACTGGATGCCCTGCGCCTGTCCCATCAGCTGGTCGATCTGCTGAAGCGTCTGGGTGATCGCCTGGATCTCGGGAAAACTGATCGTTGTGAGATTCTTCGCTTGGTTGATCAGGCTCTGTGCCTGGTTCTGCAAGCTGCGGATCTGGTTGTTGACCTGCTGGAGGGTCCGCGCGGCGGTGAGCAGGTTCTGGCTGTAGTTGCTGGGATCGAACACGACGATCGCACGCGCGGGCGTACTCGGCAACAGGGTGCCGACAAGGCCAGCACCCGCGGCAGCGATACCGAGCGCACCGGCTGTGATGTATTTGCGGAGGGGAAATGCGGGCATGGCTTTTACTCCTTGGCTTGGGGGACGGGAAAGTCGGGGAGGAGCTCGGCGGCCCAGTCGAGGCCGGCTCCTTCAAGGAAGCGGGCCGCGAAATCCTCGGGGCCGTGCTCAGCCAGCAGAGCGTCGATTCGTACCTGCGTCGCGGGATCGGACGCGCCGCACAACGCGAGCGCAATCGGGCCAAGGCCGAGTTCGAACAGGCGGTTGCCGCGTGCGGATTGCAGATAATAATGCCGCTTGGGCGTGGCGCGGCTGATCAGCTCGATCTGCCGGTCGTTGAGGCCAAACCGCTCATAGGCGGCGCGCGACTGCGGTTCGATCGCCCGGTCGTTCGGCAGCAATATGCGCTGCGGGCAGCTCTCGATGATGGCGGGCGCGATGCTGCTGTCGGCGATGTCCGCCAGACTCTGCGTCGCGAACAGCACCGCGACATTCTTTTTGCGGAGCGTCTTCAACCATTCGCGGATGCGCGCGGCGAAAAGCGGATGGTCGAGGAAGATCCAGGCCTCGTCGAGCACCAGCAGCGTTGGCCGACCGTCGAAACGCTCCTCGAGCCGGTGGAAGAGATAGGTCAGCACCGGGGCGACCACGCCAGCCTGTCCCATCAGCGCCTCGGTCTCGAAGCACTGGACGTCTGCGAGTGCGAGATGCTGTTCCGCCGCGTCGAGAAGTCGGCCATAGGGGCCGTCGAGCGTATAGGCGGTGAGCGCAGTGCGCAGCGCATTCGATTGGAGCAGCATGGCGAACCCGGTCAGCGTGCGCTCCTCCGGGGGTGCCGATGCGAGACTGCCCAAGGCCGACCAGACGGCGTCCTTCACCTCGGGGGTGACCATAACCTTCTCGTGGGCCAGCAGCGCCGCGATCCATTCCGCCGCCCAACTGCGTTCGCTGGCATCGTCGATTCGGCGCAGCGGCTGGAATGCCAGGGTGTCGCCGCTGTCCGCTCCGAGGCCCAGCGCATGATGCGCACCGCCCATCGCCAGCACGGCCGCTCGCGCTGAATAGCCCTTGTCGAAGATATAGAGCTGGGAGCCGGGATAGCGCCGGAATTGGAGCGCGATAAGCGCCAGCAACACCGACTTGCCCGCGCCAGTCGGGCCGACGACGAGCATATGCCCGACATCGCCGACATGGGTCGAGAGGCGAAACGGGGTCGATCCGCTGGTCTGGGCATAGAGCAGCGGTGGCCCGCCGAGATGCCTGTTTTCCGTCGGACCTGCCCAGACTGACGACAGTGGCATGAGATGAGCGAGGTTGAGGGTATGGACCAGCGGCTGGCGCACATTGGCATAGGCCTGGCCGGGCAGCGACGACAGCCACGCCTCGACCGCGTTGACGCCCTCGCGCTTCGCTGTGAAACCAAGGCCGTTGATGATCCGCTCGACCGCGCGGACCTTGTCCTCGGCGCGGGTGCGGTCGACGTCCGACACCGTGATTGTCGTCGTCAGATAGCCGAAAGCGACGTGATCGCCGCCGAGCGCCTGCAGCGCAAGATCGGCATCGACCACCTTGTTGTCGGCGTCGGTGTCGAGAAGCTGGACGGGCTGGTTGTACATAACCTCGCGCAGCAGCGCGGTGATCGATTTGCGCTTGTTGAACCATTGCCGCCTGATCTTCGTCAGCGCGCTTGTAGCGTCTGTCTTGTCGAGCGCGATAAAGCGCGTAACCCAGCGGTAGCCGAAATCTGACAAGTTGAGCACGTCGAGGATGCCGGGCCGGCTGAGGTTCGGGAATCCCAGCACCGTCAGCGTGCGCAGATGGCGGTCGCCGAGCATGGGCTCCAGCCCACCCACCAGCGGCGTGTCGGCTAGCAGCGCATCAAGATAGATCGGTGTCTCCGGCACGGCGACCGGATGGCGGCGGCTGGAAACGGTGCCGTGGAGATAGGTCAGCGTCTCGGCGTCGCTTAAGGGCCGCACCTCGGGCATGAAGCCCGACAGGAGGTCGAGCACACGATCGGTCTCGGCGATAAAGCCGACGAGGCTGGCGTGCCAGTCCCGACCCTTCGCGTCGTCGGGCCGCTCGACCAGCGTCCGTCCCGCCGCATCGCTGCTGTCGGCGGGTGGCAACCAAACCAGCGTGCCGTGATAGACACTCTCGAAATGCTGGCCCTCGGCTTCGAACCCGGCGCGCCGCTCCCGCTCGACGAGCCCGGACGCTGCGTCGGGAAAGGCGCTCTCGGGATAGCCAAGCGCATCCCGCCGCTCGGCCTCGAAAAACAGCGCCCAGCCCGAGCCGAGCCGCTTGAGCACATTGTTCGCCCGTGCGCAGGCCGAAACCAGTTCTGCTTCGGTCGCGCTTTCGAGATCGGGACCGCGAAAGGCGAAGGACCGCATGAAGCTGCCGTCCTTGTTGAGGATGACGCCGGGGGCGACCAGCGCGGCCCATGGCAGATGGTCGGCAAGCCGGTCGGCGCGCGACCGGTATTCCGCTAGGTTCAGCATGCCAGATATCCTTTCTGGCGCAGATGGCGGAGCAGCACCGGCACGAAGTCCGGGTCGCGACGGGCCGCGAACACAGCGATACTGTGGCCAATCGCCCAGATGCCGATCCCGACCAGCCATTGCTGCAGGCCCAGCCCGACCGCGGCGGCGATCGTGCCGTTGACGATCGCGATGCCACGGGGCGCGCCACCCAGCAGGATGGCTTGCCCTAGGCTGGCGTGGATGGGCGCCTCGAATCCCTCGATGTGGCTCACGCGACGAGCGCCCCGCCGCCGAAGCTGAAGAAGGACAGGAAGAAGCTCGACGCCGCGAACGCAATCGACAGGCCGAAGACGATCTGGATGAGCTTGCGGAAGCCGCCGGAGGTCTCGCCGAATGCGAGAGCAAGCCCCGTGGAAATGATGATCAGTACCGCGACGATCTTGGCAACTGGTCCCTGGACCGACTCCAGCACCTGCTGGAGTGGCTCTTCCCACGGCATACCCGCGCCGCTGGCATAGACGCGGCTGGTCATGGTGATCGACAGGCCGAGCACCAGCCCGGTGAGGAAGAAGCGGTCGCGGTTGGAAATACGAACGATGGTCATGTCAGTCTCCTTCATTGTTGGGGGTTGGGGTTGGGGTGAGATCGACGACGGCGTAGCCGCCATCGGGGTCGAGCCCGGCGACGCGGGCGATCGTCTCGATGCGCCGCGCGGTGCCGCGGCCCGCGATGAAGACGATGATGTCGATGGCGTCTGCGACCAGGCGGCGTGGCACGGTGACCACGGCTTCCTGGATGAGCTGCTCGATCCGGTAGAGCGCGGACGCCGCACTGTTGGCGTGGACGGTGGCGATCCCGCCGGGATGACCGGTGTTCCAGGCCTTCAGCATGTCCAATGCTTCGCCCCCACGCACCTCGCCGACGATGATGCGATCGGGTCGAAGGCGCAGCGTCGAGCGCACGAGATCGCCCATGGTGACGGCGGTGTTCTTGTCGGATGAGCTTGGCCGGGTCCTGAGCGCGACGGTGTCGCGCGCCGGCGATTGCAGCTCGCGGGTATCCTCGATCAGGATCACCCGTTCGTCGAGATGCGCCATTTCGGCGAGCAGCGCGTTGGCGAGCGTCGTCTTGCCCGAGCTGGTCCCGCCCGCGACGAGGATGTTGCGGCGATCGACGACGGCGAGCGAGAGGAGGCGCGCTGCCTCCGCCGACATGATGCCGTCGGTCACATAGTCCATCAGCGTGTAGATGCGGGCCGCCGGCTTGCGGATCGAAAAGCACGGGGCGGTCGAAACCGGGGGGAGGATTCCCTCGAACCGCTCCCCGGCGCCGGAGCCGAGGGGAGGCAGTTCGGCCGACACGATGGGCTTGTCGCCATGGACTTCGGATCGGACATGGGATGCCACCAGCCGGATGATCCGCTCGACCTGGGGCGCATCGAGCTTCACGTCGGTATCGACACGACCCTCGCCGAGGATATCGACGCGCAACGAGCCGTCGGGATTGACCATGATCTCGATGACGCGCGGGTCGGCGAGCGCGGCGGCAATAGCGGGCCCCACCGCGGTGCGTAGCATGGCGCGACGGCGTTCCGCCGAGACGCTTGTCGTCTGGGCGGACATCATGATGCGCCTCCGTCGGGTTCGACGGGTGCGAGTGTGCGCTTGCCGCCAGCGATGTGGCGGCCGACCTGCGAGACGAACGCCTCGAACCGGTCGCGGCCGATGGCGCGGGCAGCGGCATCAGCTTCGGGCAACGGTGCCGTCACCATCAGCTGGTAGCGGACGAACAGCGACAGGCTTTCAAGTAGCACATCAATATCGCGCCGCGCGCCTGCGAGTTCGCGTGTCAGACGGTCGAGGCGAACCTTCAGGAGGTCGTCGACTTCCTTGGTCCCCCGGCGCGCCAGCCAGTCCTTCAGTGCGTCATTAACGAGGTGGCTCTTGTTGCCGCGCGGACCGGCGGCGAGCGCCTCCAGCGCGTCGCTGAGTTCGCGGTCGATATAGAGGTTCTGGCGGATCTTCATCGCAGCCTCAGAAATCCGGTATGAGGTCGCGCTTGGCGCCCTCGTTGATGGCATGGCCCCGCACGATGGCGTTCTGCCCTTGCGCCTGGTCCATGGCGCGCTTGTCGGCGGCGACATCGTCGTCGTCGGGCACGATCTCGGGATCGCGCGTTTCAGCGGCGTCGGTTGATTTGGAAACTTGTTCAGGAAGTCCGGGATGGCGTTGCTGCTGCATGCCGCCATCGTCCTCGCCCCCTGCGGCATCCTCGGCCTGGTGCAGGCGGGCGTCGATGCCGCGCACCTGGTCGGACCAGTCGTTGCTGCGCGATTTCGGGCGGTCGACATATTGGCCCGATGCCAGCACCGGCGCGGGTGCGACGCGCGCAGCGAAGTTGCGATCGCGGAAATAGCGTAGCTTGCGCGCGCGGATTGGCGCGAGCCCGGAGACGAGAACAATCTCGTCATCGGGCGAAAGCTGCATCACCTCACCAGGCGTCAGGAGTTGGCGGGCGGTTTCCTGGCGGCTGACCATGACGTGCGCGAGCCAGGGGGCAAGCCGGTGCCCGGCATAGTTGCGCATGGCGCGCTGCTCGGTCGCGGTGCCGAGCGCATCGGAAATGCGCTTGGCGGTGCGTTCGTCATTGGTCGCGAAAGCGACACGGACATGACAGTTGTCGAGGATGGCGTTGTGGTCGCCATACGCCTTCTCGATCTGGTTGAGGCTCTGCGCGATCAGGAAGGCACGAATGCCGTAGCCCGCCATGAAGGCAAGGCTGGTCTCGAAGAAATCGAGACGCCCCAGCGCCGGGAACTCGTCGAGCATCATCAGGAGTTGGTGCCGGCGCGAGGATGTACCGGGCTGGTCCAGTCGCTCGGTGAGACGGCGGCCAATCTGGTTGAGCACAAGGCGGATCAGCGGCTTGGTACGGCTGATGTCCGACGGCGGAATGACGAGATAGAGTGACAGCGGTTGGTCGGCCTCGATCAGGTCGACGATCCGCCAGTCGCATCGCGAGGTGACCTCGGCGACTGTTGGATCACGATACAGGCCAAGGAAGGACATGGCGGTCGACAGCACGCCGGACCGCTCATTCTCACTCTTGTTGAGCAGCTCCCGCGCGGCCGAGGCGACGACCGGATGGACCCTGGGGTTGTTGTCGTCGCCGATATGATTGGTGGTCATCATCCGGCGGAGCGTGGCGACGAAGCTGCGCTGCGGATCGGACAGGAAGGTCGCGACGCGGGCCAGTGTCTTTTCCTCCTCGGCATACAGCACGTGCAGGATCGCGCCGACGAGCAGCGAATGGCTGGTCTTTTCCCAATGGTTGCGGCGTTCGAGCGCGCCTTCTGGATCGACGAGAACGTCCGCGATATTCTGGACGTCGCGCACTTCGTCGATGCCGCGCCGGACTTCGAGCAGTGGATTGTAATGCGCCGATGCGGCGTCGGTCGGATTGAAGAGCAAGCAGTGCGAGAAACGTGCGCGCCAGCCCGCGGTCAGCGTCCAGTTTTCACCCTTTATATCGTGGACAACGGTTGAGCCGGTCCAAGACAGCAAGGTCGGAACGACGAGGCCCACGCCCTTGCCGCTCCGCGTGGGCGCGAACGCCATGATGTGCTCGGGGCCGTCGTGGCGGAGATAGCGGCCGCCAAGCATGCCGAGCATGACGCCGGCGTCGCGATGCAACCCGGCGCGCTCGATCTCGCGGGGGCTTGCCCAGCGCGCCGAACCATAGGTGGTGACGTTGCTCGATTGGCGCGCGCGCCATATCGAGCCGAAGATCGCTGCCGCGCAGCCGATAAAGCCGCTGGCGCCGGCGAGCATGCCCGCCTTGTCGAAGACGATGGGGGCATAGGCATCATAGTGATACCACCAGCCGAACAGCGCCCAAGGATGGTAGATTGGCATTTTGCCGAGCCGGAACCACGGCAGGCCCAGTTCGGGCTGATAGGCGAGCATCGCCGCTGCCCACTGCGTCGCGGCCCAGACCCCCGCGATCACGATCGCGAAGACGACAAGGATCTGACCGATGAGCAATTTGGTGGGTGTCACGTCGAGGCTCCCGCCCGCCGAACAGGATCGGCTGGGGCGGTTTCAGACTCGGGGACGGGCCTGAAAAACGGAACGGAGCTGATGGGCGCAGATGGGCTCGCGTCGGCCCGTTCCGGTCAGATACCGGAACCGGAGCCAATCTGGCAGGCGTCGTCCGACTGTTAGAGGCCGGCGTCTATCCGGAGCGTTTCGATGCGCTCGAGCGAAACGGCCTCGATCATGTCGCGAAGGGCGCGAATGGACTGTGCCAGAGCATCGAGGTCGTCGTTGCCGATCTCGTAGTTCGCCGAATAGCGGGCCTCGACATAGGCGCGCTTCAGCAGCTCGAAGCGGCGGCGGTCAATCCGGGTAGCGCGCGGCCATGCTTCGATCAGCCGTGCCTCGCTGCACTCCGCCAGTGACCGCAGGAATTTGATGTTGTGGGAGCGAGGAAAGTAGAGGGTGCGGACGAGCAGGAAGCATATGTAGGCCCGCTCCGTCGCTTGGTGAAGTGAGAATGCCGCCTCTTTGCGCCACCCGAGATCCTCAATCCCTTTCAGCGCCTGTTCTTTTGCCGTGGCCAACGCCCGATCAGTACTCGGTAGCCATTCTGTCAGGTATATGCCTGCCATCTCGTAGGCATCAGCAGCGGTCAGCGGTTGAGGCGTGGCAAGCGCACTTCCGGGCAACTCGTAGAGAACGATCCCGTCGCGCGCGATATCGACCCAGAAATATTCGCCACGGCTCAGCGCCTGATTCACCTCCTGCAGGGTATGGACGATGATGTTCACCGGCCGCGCGATCGCGGTATCGCGTAGGATCTTGTCCTCGGCGACGTACCAGTAGTCGGCAATGTCGGTAAGGTCGGGATGGCTGACGATGATCAGCAGGTCGTAGTCGGACTGATAGCCATTCTCTGGCTCGTCGACCCAATCGTCACGCGCATAGCTGCCGAACAGGATGACCTTGAGGATGCGCCCGTTCTTTTTCCAAGGCTGGTTCGCGCGGGCCGTCGCCTCAGCGAACTCGCCCATCAGCAATTGCTTCACCCGATCCAGTTCGCTTTGCTGGACCGAGGGCAGATGATCAACATCAGAGCGCACGGCGGCGATTCTCGCGAGAGACCAGGCGCTTGGCAAGCCTTGACCGCGCGCATGGGCGCGCCGATGGTCCCGCCTCACGCACGAGCGCATCCTCGTAGATATCGTACACGCCAGCGCATCGCCCCCTCGTCTCCCTTATTTAAGCCCGCTTACCTTAGCTTGTTTGCTAATTAAGCCAAGTGCCAGTTGCTTAAATAAGAGCTTTTCCGCATATTGGGTCCGCATGGTCGATCCTGAACCGAATCTGCGGCTGGGCCGCTTCGTCGAGACCCCCGTTGCGGACGAGGTTGTGCGAGCCTTCGTGCCACCACCGCTTCCACCTGCGCCACCCATCGACGTGCTGGGCCTCCTCGACCGTCTCAGTCTGGCCGAGCGCGCCTTGGGGCGCCTCGACGGCATCACCATGCTGCTGCCGCGCCAGGAACTCTTCCTCTACATGTACGTGCGAAAGGAAGCTGTGCTGTCCTCTCAGATCGAGGGCACGCAATCGACCTTGTCGGACCTGCTCCGCTTCGAAACCGAGGCGCAGGCTGGCCAGCCGATCGACGATATCCGCGAGGTCTCGAACTACGTCGACGCTATGATGTACGGGCTCGATCGGCTGGAAGAATTGCCGCTGTCGCTCCGTCTCATCCGAGAGATGCATGAGCGCCTGCTGCAAAGCGGCCGGGGCGGCACCAAGAGCCCCGGCGAATTCCGCCGATCGCAGAACTGGATCGGCGGCACGCGCCCAGGAAACGCGCTGTTTGTGCCACCGCCGATTACGGAACTCGATGGCTGCCTGGATGCTCTCGAACGCTTCATGCACGAGAGTGAATCTCGCCTGCCCGCACTGATCAAGGCGGGCCTCCTCCACGTCCAGTTCGAGACAATTCACCCGTTCCTTGATGGCAATGGCCGCATCGGCCGTCTGCTGGTGACGCTGTACCTTTGCGTCAACGGCGTCCTGCGCAAGCCGCTGCTCTACCTCAGCCTCTATTTGAAATCACACCGCGCCGAATATTATCGACTGCTGCAAGAAGTGCGGGAGAACGGCGCCTGGGAGGCTTGGCTCGACTTCTTCCTCGCCGGCGTCGCCGACACTGCCAACCAGGCCTTCGATGCGGCCACGCGCATCGTCGAGCTCTTCAAGGACGACCGGGAAAACGTCACTGCGAACAGCGATCGCGCCAGCTCAGCGCTGCGGGTTCACGAACTTTTCCAACAGAATCCCTTTCTCAGCGCCAATCAGTTGGTTCAGCGGACTGGCCTATCCGCCCCCACCGTCAATGCTGTCCTTGCTGATCTTGAACGGCTGGGTGTGGTCGAAGAGATCACGGGCAAAAAGCGAGGCCGCGTCTTCGGCTATCGAAGGTATTTGGCTATATTGAGCGAGGGCACCGCGCCCCTCCCGGCCGTCGGCTGATCGGCCGGCCATTGGATAATCGCAGGCCAACGCAATTGTACCTCATCTCGCGAAACATGCGACTCTGTGTTACCTGACAGCATTCGAAAAAGAGGGCGGCAATGGGTGTAATACGCGGCGATTCCAGCAAAGACCGTGTTGGACCAATCTCGCTGGATTACCATGCCACGACGCCGGTCGCGCCTGAGGTCGTCGCCGCGATGATCCCATTCTTTTCGGACACCTCTTGGAACGCCCATTCTGCACATGCCGGCGGCGCGATCGCTGCGAGCGCCGTGGCCGTCGCCCGCGCGCGGGTGGCAGACCTGGTTGGAAGTGCTCCAAGCGAAATCATCTTCACCTCTGGTGCCACCGAAGCAAATAATATCGCCATCCTTGGTACGGCAGCGGCCGCGACCCATTCCGGGTCTATTCGGCGGCGCATCCTCACTTCGACAATCGAACACAAATGCGTTCTCGAAGCGGCTGGCCACTTGTCGAGTGCCGGCTTCGTACACGAACTGATACCCGTAACCGCAGATGGGCTTATCGACCTCGCCGTCCTGAGCGAAATGCTCGATGAAGAAGTCCTCCTCATTAGTGTTATGGCGGCGAGCAACGAAATCGGTGTCATCCAGCCGCTGGCTCAAATTGGCGAACTAGCTGCGGATTATGGAGCAATTTTCCATGTCGATGCCGCGCAGGCGGTGGGACGCGTGTCGTTTGACGTATTTGCCCTCCGCTGCGATCTCGCGAGTTTCTCTGGTCACAAAATGTACGGTCCCAATGGGATCGGAGCGCTGTTTGTGTCATCCGCAGCCGAGCTAAAGCCTCGACCGATCATGTTTGGAGGGGGACAGGAGCAAGGGCTGCGACCGGGTACGCTGGCCGTCCCGTTGATCGTCGGCTTTGGTAAAGCTGCAGCGATCGCGGCGGAACGGATGGAGGCAGATGCCAGGCATCTTACCGAAATCGCTCATCTTTTTGTGAGTAATCTCAGATTGTTGGGGATCACGGCGCGCCTCAATGGGGCTCCTTCGCCCCGTTTGCCAGGAAGTCTGAACCTGCTGATTGACGGCGTCGACGCTGACGATGTTGTTCTGCGTCTTGGCGATGATCTGCACCTGTCGACCGGATCGGCCTGTCAATCGGGCGAGCTTCAGGGATCCCATGTGTTGCGGGCGCTCGGCCTGTCGGATCAAGATGTTGCCTCTTCGTTCCGCATATGTTTTGGACGAGGCCATACCGAATCAGACGCGATTGATGCCGCCAAATTGCTTGCAGAAGCAGTAGCCTCATGCGAGAAGCCCACTGGAGGAGGCGTCCAGCAGCGGGGTAGCGACGGTGGAAAGGTTCACGGCGAAGGATTTTCGCCCGCAATTTGCGGGACATGAAACCTTTCCTCTCAGAACGCTCTGGCTAAAAAAGGCGTTTGAGGCGGTAAAAGACGGCGCCGATCGTAATATCTTCGTTGCAGCTGACGCAATCGTTCGATTTGGTGTGGGTAAAAACATGGCGCAAGCGATGCGTCATTGGAGCGTGGCGACTGGTATTATTGAGGAAGTGGAGATGCGATGCCTCCCATCACCGCTCGGATCAGCAATCTTTGCTAATGACGGCGGTCTTGATCCCTATCTCGAGCATCCGGCCACGTTATGGCTGATCCATTTGGCGCTCGCCGGATCGCCTGAAATGTCCACAACATGGTATTGGGCATTCAACGTCTTCGGGAGCCTCGCATTCGACCGCGAGGCACTGACGCGCGGTCTTCTTGATATTGCCCAAGAACGCGGTTGGAAACGTGTCGCGCCCGTCACGATCAAACGTGATGTTGATTGTTTTATTCGCTCCTATGTCGCCCGTTCACGCGGCGGAGCGACCGAGGATGCGATCGAACCTATCCTCGTTGAGCTTGGTCTGATCCGTCCATCGCCCATCGGAGATGCCTTTGAATTCGTGCGCGGCCCAAAAGCTAGCCTGCCCGACGCAGTCTTCGTGATCGCCCTTGATCGCTTCTGGCGTGATGCCCATCGCGAGGCAGCAACGCTCTCGGCGGAAGCTGCGTGTTATGGGCGCGGCTCGCCCGGGCGTGTCTTTAAACTCGACGAAGACAGTGTGATCGAGCGAATGATCCGTATCGGTGAGACAACCGGCGGTGCGTTAGCATGGTCGGAAACCGCTGGATTGAAGCAGGTCGTCCGACACCGCGCCATCGATGAGGTGGCGGTACTTCAGCACGCCTTTGGAATCCGGAGGCGCGCGGCATGAAGCTTGCCGAAACCGTTGGCGTCACCCGCCGCTTTGCACGCTCGGCGCGGGTCGATGCTGATATCGGCAAAGCGGAGGCACTCGACGGCTATGTCCTGCAGCCCTCTGTTCGACAAGCATTCATCACGCTTGCGCAATCCTTTAAGCAGGCGGGCCAAGGGGCATTTACATGGACGGGCCCCTATGGCGGTGGCAAATCGTCAGCGGCGCTCGTTCTCGCCGGCTTGTTAGGAAAGAGCCCGGCGGCGCAGGCATCGGCGGTCGCGCTATTTGACAATGACGCGCTTGAGATTGTTGGCGCCTGCCTGCCCAGAACAAAGCGCGGGTGGCGCGTCGTTGCGCTCTCAGGACGGCGCGCAGCCCTTGCCGAGGATATAGCGCAGGCGTTTGATCTCCCTAATGGCGACAGGTTGGTCAGTCAGATCGGTGTAGCTGCCCTAAGCAAGGATGCTGATGGTCTCGTCATTATAATCGACGAGCTTGGCAAGTATCTTGAGCACGCCGCTTTGGACGGTGGCGACGCGCATATACTTCAAGATCTAGCGGAACTTTCGGCTCGCAGCCAAGGCCGCCTCTTGATCGTCGGCATATTGCATCAATCATTTGAGCGTTACGCCGCCAAGCTCTCGCGCATGGCCCGAGACGAGTGGGCTAAAATCCAAGGCCGGTTCCAGGACATTCCGCTGGCAAGCGCCACCGATGAGACCCTCGATCTCATTTCCAAGGCGATTACAGCCAAGGCTCCGCCCGTTGCGGCGGCGCCCTTAGCTTCGCGCGTCGCCCATGAAGTGCTCCAGCGTCGTGGCAGTGCGTCCCCCAATCTTGCCACCACGCTTGAGCAATGCTGGCCGCTTCACCCGGTCGTCGCGTTGCTCCTCGGACAACTGGCGCGCCATCGTTTTGGGCAGAATGAACGGAGCGTATTCGGCTTTCTTGGATCAGCAGAGCCGTTTGGTTTTCAGGAATTTCTTGGGGCAGATGAGCAGCCGCGTGGCGGCGTCTACGATCCCGCAATGCTCTTTGATTATCTCGTCTCCAATCTCGGACCGGCCATTCTTGCCTCAAGCGAAGGCCACCGCTTCTCGACCAGTCTGGACGCGGTCGATAGGGCGGCCGCACGCGGTGGGCCATTGCACATCGCGGTCGCAAAATCTGCTGCGGTCATAGAGCTGTTCGGCGCCGGTACTGGGCTAATCGGAAGCGATCTGCTGCTTGCGGCATGCGTTCCCGCCATGTCGGAACGTGAGGTAGCAGGCGCACTTGAGGATCTCGTTGCCTGGTCGGTGCTGATCCACCGTCGGCACCAGGGCGCATTTGTCATATACTCTGGATCAGATTTCGATCTCGATGCCGCCGTTTCCGCTGAGAGAACACAATCAGGCCGCGCGGACTTAGCCGACCGGCTCGCCCTGCCCGCGATTGTCGCTAAACGCCATTATTACCGCACCGGAAATTTGCGCTGGTCCGACGTGGCGATTTATCCGCTGCCCGAGATTGAATTGACAGTCGAGGCCAGTCGCGGCGATCGTGTGGCGGCGTTCGCCAGCGCCCATATTGCGGCCTTTGCGGAATGGCGCGGGTCACGGCGCAAAAACCCAACGCTCGTCCTCGGCGTTAAGCCGCCTGAGATGTCGGAGGCCGAAGCTGAGGCCATCGCCATCGCGCTTGCCCGACGTGACGAGCATGCCAGCGTCACAATCGGATTGCCCAAATCGAGCTATATGATCCGAGAACTGGCCGCAGAGCTTGATGCACTTGAACGTGTCGCGCGGCAGAACCCGCAGCTCGAAGGAGATATGATTGCCCGCCGCGAAGTAGCTGCTCGGGTCTCCGAAGTCGGGAGCGCGCTCGAACAGGAAGTGCATCGCGCCTTCGATCGCGCCAAATGGTATGCACAGGGCTCCCGCGCTAGGCAATATGATGGCGCACCACTCAGCGCGATCGCGTCAGCAGAGGCGGACGCCCTGTTCATCGAGACTCCGCTTATCCGAAACGAGCTGATCAACCGCGAGCGCCCATCGTCAAATGCGATGGCTGCAGTTCGTGCCCTGCTTCACGCCATGACCAGTCAGCGTGACGTCGCGCGGCTTGGGCTCGTAAATTTCCCACCAGAATATGCTCTTTATGCGACAGTGTTGGAGCAGGCGGGACTGCACCGGATCGGGAATAATGATGAATGGGTGTTCTGCGCGCCCGATGAAAGTGAAGTGGGCCGAAGCTACGTGCCCGTATGGGAAGCCGCGCAGGCACTCCCGATGGATGCGACGATCGCCGACTTGTACGAGATCTGGAGCAAGGCGCCGATCGGCATGCGCGCAGGGGCCATGCCTCTGCTCGCATTCGCTTGGATGTTGGCTAATGAATCCAGCACTGCTGTCTATCTTGACGGCTATTTCGTGCCGGTGATCGACGAATTGGTGGCGGATCGTCTCCTGCAGACGCCCGAAGCACTGACGGTGCGGCGCATCGAAATGGGCCGTGAAAAGGATGTGTTGTTGAACGGCCTTGCGTCCATTCTGAGGCAGCGCGGGCTCGCGACCGCAGAGGCTAGCCCGCTTCTTGTCGCGAAGGGCTTAGTCCGCATCGTTGCCAGCCTGCCGAAATGGACGCAGCGGACGCGTTCGATCGAGGCGAATACGCGTAAACTGCGTGACTTTCTCCTCCATGCCGACGACCCCCACCGCCTGCTTTTCAAAGACCTCACCTTCTTGGGCAAAACGCCTACTGCACGCGTCGCGGCAGTGCATGCAGCCCTGCTGGAACTCGATGTCGGCTATCATGCGATGCTTGACGGATTGCGCCGAGCGCTAGCCGTCGCCTTGGGTTGTGATATCGCATCCTTCGCGGGATTGCAGCGCCGCGCTGCAGCCGTCCAAGGTGTGTCAGGCGACTTGCGCCTCGATGCCTTTGCCCAGCGTGTGGGTGCGCTTGAAATCGGGCAGGATCCCTATGCGGAAGTCGAGGGGCTGGGCAGCTTTCTAATACACAAGCCCGCCCAGCAATGGACTGATCAGGATGTCGACAAGGCGCATGCCGAACTCGTGCGCTTTGCCCGCCGCATGCGTGAAGCTGAAGCCATGGCGGTCGCACGCGGCCGTTCGACCGGTGCCGAAGCGCTGAGCTTAGTTGTGGCGGGACGGGGCGGTGAGCCCGTCGTGCACAGCTTCGACATCAATGCCGACGAATCCATCCAAGCAAAAGCGTTGGCAGACGACCTTATGTCTCGCCTCGATGATATCGACTACCGTGTCCAGTTCGCAGCACTTGCCGAGGCGTTCAGGCGGCTTGAGCTGGCGCAGCCTGGCGATTGCGAGGCCGCTGAATGACCATAGAACGCCATATTCTCGGCCTCTCCGGTGGGCGCGATTCTGCTTCGCTTGCGATCTGGATGCGTGAGAACCGCCCCGAGGTGGAACTAGAATATTTCTTTACCGATACCGGTAAGGAACTTCCGGAAGTCCATGAATTCCTCGACCGGCTCGAAGGTTATCTCGGCCGTCCGATTCTGCGTCTCAATCCCGACCGCGACTTCGACTTTTGGCTTCGCGAGTATAAGAGCTTTCTGCCTTCGCCGCGTACGCGCTGGTGTACACGCCAGTTGAAATTGCGGCCGCTGGAGCAATGGCTGCGCCCAAGCCTCGATGCTGGCGTCAAGGTCCATTCTTATGTTGCCATCCGCGCGGACGAAGACCGAGCCGGATATCAGGCCACGCACGCGAACATGGTTGTCCATTTCCCGCTTCGGGAGGCGGGGATCGACAAGACCGGTGTCATCGAGTTGCTCGATTCGTCTGGCGTGGGCGAGCCCGCTTATTATAGCTGGCGCTCGCGCTCGGGATGCACCTTCTGCTTCTTCCAGCAGAAGATCGAATGGGTTCGCCTCATGCGAGAACATCCAGACTCATTTGCCGAAGCGAAGGCCTATGAGAAAAATGCGGTCGAACATGGATCACCGTTCACCTGGTCCGATGCCGAGAGTCTTGAAGAACTATCGCAGCCCGAACGCGTCGCGCAGATCGAAAGCGATTATGACAAGCGTCTTGAGCGATTGCGTCGCAAGCGCCGGCTCAATCCCCTGCGGGATGGCCTCGAAGTATCGATTGACGACGTCTATGGTGTGGACGAGGTCAGTGCGGGCTGCGTGATTTGTCACAAGTGAGCGTCCTTCCACTCACCGATGAAACGCCAGCCTCGCGCGGACTGAGTGATGCGCTACGCGCCGGTGAACCCATCTATCTTCTCCCAAAAGACGACGTGGCGAACGGGGTCATCTCGCCGGCCTTGTCCTCGTGCAATAGTGCCGACGTAATGATCGGCTTTTTCGCAAGTCAATCGCTGGCGGAAATCGCGCCGGGCCTTGCAACCTATCTCCGTTCGACCCAGGCGCCGCTCCGGCTGATCGTCAGCCCCTATCTGACCGCCGCCGACCAATTGGCATTAGCCGCTGGCACGATGCCGTCAGAAAGTTTGGCGAGCGCGAAGATTATCGACAGCCTGCCCGACGCCGATGCTTTGAGCCGCCATACATTGTCCTGCCTAGCTTGGTTGGTCGCGCAAGGGCGTCTCCAGATGCAGATCGCGCTGATGCGGGACGCTCTCTTCCATCCAAAGGTCTGGTTATTCCGCGATGGCGACGACGTCGCCGCCCTTCATGGCTCGGCCAATATGACGGGAGCCGGTTTAGGAAAAAATCGGGAGCAGCTCAGCCTTTCGCGCTCTTGGATGAGCGACGACGGCGCGCGAACCTGCGCTCGCCTGTCCGAAGAATTCGAAATGCTCTGGCGCGGCGGCGATAATGATTGCGTGATCGTAGATCTGCCCAAAGCGCTCGAAGAGCAGCTACTGCGTGATTACAAATCCGAGCGTCTGCCAGATGAAGATGATTGTCGGCGGCTCTGGAGAAAGGCCCATGGACTACCCGAGGAGTCTGTGGCCGAGCTGGCGGCCAGTGACTCGCGCGAACCTCTGCGCTTCGCGATCCCTGAGTGGCTTGAATATCGCGTAGGCGAATATGCCCACCAGGGAGAAGCGGTCGATGCCTGGCGCGCAACCGGGTGGCGCGGCGTCCTCGAAATGTGCACAGGGTCGGGTAAGACGCTGACAGCGATGATCGGGGCGCATCAACTTCATGCCGAAGTCGGGCCGTTGTTGATCGTGGTAGCAGCCCCGTACAAGGTTCTTGTCCAACAATGGTGCGGCGAGATCGGCCTGTTCGGCTTGAAAGCGGTCGATCTCACGGCCGAGGCCGGCGCCAAGGGCAGAGAACGCGTGATCGCCAACGCCCGCCGACGACTTAGGCTGGGCCTCAGCCCTTCAGAAGCGCTCGTGGTCTCCAACGACACCCTCTGCACACACGAGTTTGCCGCGCAAATCGCCAAACATGATGGGCCAAAGCTGTTGATCGCCGACGAGTGTCACAACCTTGGCGCTGCTGGCTTTATGGCTAATCCACCGACCTTCTTCGACTATCGGCTCGGACTGTCGGCGACGCCTGTCCGGCAATATGACGACGTGGGCACTGCAGCTCTGTTCGATTTCTTCGGTGATCCCTGCTTTAGCTTTCTACTCGAGCAGGCGATCGGGCGTTGTCTCACGCCTTATGACTATCACGTCCACTTTGTCCCCCTCAGTGCCGATGAAATGGCCGATTGGCGTGACCTGAGCGAACAGATCGCGAAGCTAGCCTGGAAGATTCAGGCGGGCATAAAGGACGATCGGCTCAACAATTTGTTTCTGAAACGACGGCGCGTGCTGGAGACCGCGCGCTCCAAGCTCGACAAACTCGGAGAATTACTGGACGAAGAGAATGCGAGGGCGTTGCGATACACGCTCATCTATGCGACCGACAAAGATCCCGCGCAGCTCGATCAAGTAAATGCTGCCCTCAATGAACGGCGCATCCTTTTCCATCAACTGACTGCCGAAGAGAGTGGTGACAAGGTCAGGACGCAGCGAATCCTCAGCCGCTTCCAAAGTGGTGATCTTCAAGTTTTGACAGCCAAGCGCGTTCTCGATGAAGGGGTCAACGTACCGCAGATCGAGCGCGCCTTCATCCTCGCGAGCACAACAGTCAGGCGCCAGTGGGTTCAGAGGCGCGGGCGATTGCTTCGCACCTGTAAAGCCATTGGCAAGACACATGCGGTAATTCACGATCTCGTGGCGCTGCCGCCGGAAGCTTATGAAGGCGGAACCCTGGACTCGGAGGCGAAAAAGATTGTTAACTCCGAACTGGATCGCGCCTGGGAGTTCGCGCGGCTCAGTCGAAACGGGGCGGCAACCGGGGGACCATTCGCAAAGGTCGAGGAGCTTCGTGCGCTTTTGAAGGGGTGAGGCAGGATGGCATATAAGGACGAAAAGATCGTCACGATCATAATGGAGCAGCTTGGCAGTGTCGAAGAGCGCTGCCCGGGCTATCGTGATGAGGTGCAACAAGCCCTAGCCGAGATTCTCCAAGCTGAGCGCCAGCATCAGTTTGCCCGAACGAACATCGTGTCCAAGATCGGGGACCTGGTGGGTCGCGTCGGCACCTTTCTCGATCGCGACACACTGCCGAGTGAGGGATAAGCTATGAGGTTGATCCGCGCTCGTTTCGAAGGCTTTCGCTTGCTCGACGGTATCGACTTCGAATTCTCGAACGATCCAGACAAGAACATTACCGTCATCCGCGCCGCGAATGAAAGCGGCAAGACGACGATGCTGACCGCCCTTCAATGGTGCCTGTTTGGCGAGGACGCGCTCCCATCGGGATACAGCCCCCACTCGATGGACAAGAAGCCGGGCGAGCTGTCTGATACCGTTTGCGAAGTAATATACGAGGTAAGCGGCAAGACTGGAGCCAAGCGCTTTCGCCTGATCCGAAGCCTGACGGAGCATGTCGGATCGGCTGTCCGAAGCCGATCCGTGCCGCAACTTTACGAAATCCTGCCCAGCGGCGCCAAGGAAGTACCGAATGTCGAAGCCCACCTTGCGGTGCATATGCCCGGGGAGCTGCGCGAAGTATTTTTCACCGACGGGGACCGGGCGCTCAGCTTCATCGAAGGGCTTCGCACCGAGCAGCAGCGTCGAGTGAAGAAGGCCATCGAGCAGTTGATGGGCTTGCCGATGCTTGAAGAAGCGGTCGATCACGTAAAGAAGGTCGAACGTGACGTCCGCGCCAAGGCCGACGCCGCCGCCGGGAGCGACGAACTGCGACGTATCCGCGTCGAGCTTGAGTCGATCGATCAATCGATCCCGGAACTCGAAGGCAAGCTGAAGGAAGCGCAGGAAGAGATCGCCAATCTCACTGACCTTCACACCAAGGCCGACCGGGAGTTGCAGGAGGCGTTGAAGCGCGGCAATCGCGAGGAGATCGCCATCGAACTGGCGCGCGCTCAGAAGCAGCGGATTGCTTCCGAAGGTCGAATCAGGGCGGCAGAACTTCGCCAGGCCGCACTTCTTTCGAGCAAAGGGTTCGCGCGCGAAATGCTCGGTGACAAGTTCAGAGCCGCCGGTGCGCTGTTGGATGATCTTCGGAAAAAGGGCGCGATCCCCAACAAGACCATTCCGATTCTTGAGGACCGACTGCAGCATAGCGATTGCATATGTGGCGAGAGTCTCGATGCGGCTCAGACCGACGGTGCCCGGCGTCGCGCGCATATCCAGCAGCTGATCGAGGACAGTCGGGACGCCGACGCGCTGAAATCCAAGGTGTCGGATCTGTATTTCGAAGGCCGCGAGCTGTTCATTCCGGCCGCATCGACCTGGATAGACGAGTATACAGCTGCCTTTGGTGACCGGAACAACGAACAGCGGACCTATGAAGAGCTCGGCCAAGCAGAGGCCGACCTTGAGGCACGCCTCGATAAGGTCAAGGATGACAACGTCCAGCGCGCACGGGATATGCGCGATACCTATCGTCAGCGTCTCGACGAGAAAATACCGCTCGCGGCGCGCCTTGATCACCAAATCCGCGATCGCCGGGAAAGGCGTGTCGAACTCGATCGAAAGTTTCAGGCCCTGTCCGCCCGTGAGGATAAGGCCCGCCGCTTCACTTGCGAGTTGGTCGTCGCGCGCGATATTCGTGGCGTCGTCGAGCGTGCGCTGGAGATCATGAAGACCCGCGAGGTCGAGGCGGTCTCGCAGAAGATGAACCAGTATTTCCGGCGAATGATCGGCGCCCATCCCGACAATGCCCTGATCCAGCGCGCCGAGATTACTCCTGAATTTCACATCGTCGTGCACGGACGCAACGATAAGAAGCTTGATCCTTCGATGGACTTGAACGGCGCTTCGCGCCGCGCGCTGACTATCGCGTTTGTGCTGGCTCTCACGGAAGTAAGTGGCGTCGAAGCGCCCAATGTCATCGATACGCCGCTAGGCATGATGAGCGGGTTCGTCAAAACCGAGGTCGTGCGCGTCGCCTCAGAAGCCAGCTCCCAATTGATCCTCTTTCTCACTCATGACGAGATCAACGGCTGCGAAGCGATCCTAGACGCACGCGCAGGAAAGGTGCTCACGATCACTAACCCAATGCACTACCCGCGTATGCTCAAGAATGACCCTGGCACGACGGACGCGCGAGCGATCCAATGTGCCTGCGATCATCGGTCCGTGTGCGACGAATGCGAGCGCCTACCGGCCGGCGCAGCCGAGCTGGAGGCTGCGTAATGCACAACCCATTCGCCGGCAGCGATATCATGATTCCCGACGATTTCCGCGAGCATTTTGACTCGTTCGTCCAAAAGAAAGAGGGAAAAAGCGCACAGCCGATCCATCAGCCATTCGGTCGAAATATCGACATGTGGTTTTTCGCGATCTGTCTAGCGGTAAAGAAAGGCCTCACACCGACCACGCATGCCGGCAAGTCCTACAAAGCCGCAGAGGGCGTCGTTCTCAACGCCGATCCCTGGAGGCCAACGGCACTGACGCTGCTTGCGATCGGTGAAACAGGTGACGTGTCGATCGTCGATCGGCCAGGAGAAATGCTGCGCATTGCCAGCGGATACGCAATGGCGGGCCTGCCTGAACTGTTGGCGCTGCTCAACGAACGAGAAGGTGACACCGCATTGGATTATCTCAGCGAATCAATCGAAGGCATGCTTCGTACCAAGAAAGCTGCCTGACGATGAAAGTCGAACAGCGGCTATGGACTATTGAAAAGCTGATAGGCCTGAAGGCGGAGATCAATTTGAATCCGGCATGGCAGCGTGGCCCTGCGTGGAAGGATGCACGCCGCGTCCTGCTTATCGACTCGATCCTGCGAGACATGGACGTCCCGAAAATTTATCTCCGCAAGCTCCCAGCAGGCGGACTTTTCAAATATGAGGCCGTCGATGGCCAGCAGCGCCTCCGTGCCATTTGGGACTTCGCTGCCGCGCCAATAGCAGCGGACAAGTCCAAGGCTTTCGCGCTGAATAGTCCCGACGCATTGCCACCGGTTGGCGGATGCGCGATCGCTGGAAAGACACTCGCCAAGCTCGAGAAGCCACTGAGCGATCGGTTCAAGGCGTTCAAGATCGGTGTCGGAGAGATCGTCGAATCCACAAATGACGAGATCACGGTACTGTTCGCACGTTTGCAAATGGGTATGCCGCTCAACCCAGCCGAGCTGCGCAATGCCGATCTGGGTCCAATGCGCAACGTGATCCAGCTAATGGCGACCTCTCACGAATTCTTCACTGGCACCAGGATCAAGGACGATCGAACCCGCCACTTCGATTTCGCGACCTACGCATTTGCGATCGGCGCCAGCAATGGTACCCGCGACATGAAATCGCCTGATCTGCGCGAACTACAGCGCGAATATAACGCCAAGCCGATGGACGAGATCACGGCACTGTCGGCCAAGGTGGGCGCGGCGCTCAACATCTTGGCCGAAGTCGATCAGGAGACCGGTTATCGAATCATCAGAAAATGGATCTTCGTCGATCTGCTCTTGCTGATCATGCAGTATCAGGCGGCCGGCAAGGCGATCGACATCACTCGATTTACGATTGCCTATGACGCATTCGAGGAGCGGCGGCAGCAATATACGTCCGAACCCGATCTGCTTCTGAACGGTCGGAGGCGCGACGCTGCGCCCAACGATCGTGCGCTCTATGACTATCTTTACGCCTTCCGAACCGAAGGCGCCAAGGCCGCCAGCCTTCAAAAGCGGAACAAGGCGCTCGCGAAGTTCTTCCGACGTGTGGAGGTGCGATAGTGGCTTTCGACCCTGGCACTATCCCCGGCTCACTCCTGCAGGAATATGCCAAGGGGCGTTGCGGCCTGCTCGTCGGTGCTGGCGCGTCAGTCGGAGCGGGCTTGCCGCAATGGGGCGACCTTCTTCGTCAAATGGTCGCGGAAGCAAAAGACAATGTCGGTATCTCCGATGAGAAAGTTTCCGACTATGAGTCCCTGATTGATCAGGGCCGCTACTTGATGGCGGCATCCGGCCTCAAGACCGATCTCGGCAGCTTTTTTGCCGGCTTCATTCGGCGCGTCTTTGTCGACTCGAAGCCCGCTCCGACCGAGTTGCACGAGGCTATGGCCAAGCTAGCTCAGCTCCAATTTGTTTTGACCACCAACTATGACACTTTGATCGAACGGACGTTCCGCAAGAACGATCCGGATGTTACCGTGTGTACGTTCAAGGATGCTGGTGAGGTCCGACGTAGTCTGTCGAGCCGAGAATTCTTCATCCTAAAGGCGCATGGCGACGCGACGAAGAGCGGCGACGGGATCATCCTAACTGAGCAGGATTATCGCAACATCCTGTTCAAGGAGCCGGCGTACCAGCACATGCTGGCGACCATGTTTTCCATGTACACGGTCATCTTCGCTGGCGCGTCAATGACGGATCCTGAAGTCAATTTGATGTTGAACTACGTCGCCAGCACATTTGCTCCTGACTCCGGTCCGACGCACTATGCGCTTCTGACCAAAGAAAAGATCAACGAGGTCGAGAAGGAGCGCTGGTTCAAGGATTTCAAGATCCGCGTGATCCCCGTGAGTTCCGCAGACGAATATGCAGAACTGGCCGAATTCGTCCTTGCGCTAGCGGCCTCAGCGCTGCCGGTCTAGGAAATCGTCGGCCCGCTCCGGCCGCGCCCGATCGACCAGCTAATGCCGTCGCCGCGCATCAATCCCGAGACCGACTTTCCGACCTGCCGTTCCAGCGCCGGACGCCAAGGTACGAGTGTGAAATCCCGGGCGCGCTCGATGACGGCGAAGCGCCCGCTGACGAGATCGACCGAACGGCGATAGACGCCCTCGATCCGCGCGCCCTCGGCAGCTTCCCGGAATGGCATTTTCACCTCGTCGGCGAACTGGCCTGCAACCCGAAGCAACTCACGGCGCCGGAGCGCCGCGATCATGCCGTTCGAAAATTTAGTGCTGGCCCCGGTTTCCTCAGCAAAACCCTGCGCCACCAGCCACTGCCGCCGACGCGCTTGGGCATCTCGCAGGTCGTGGCCGAATCCGGCATCGCGAACAGGCTCGGGCGTGGCCGAAACAAGTTCTCGATCGATCCAGGTCGCGGCCTCGGCACCGACCAGCCGATCGAGCGGCTGTGCCGACAGCATGGTGAGCGCGACCGGACGGTCCTGCAGCCTCGCTGCCTCACAGGCCGCAACCCGCTCAAGATGGTCGGGTGCTATGATCCAGCGGCCCGACGGCTCGCGCTCGACGATGCCCGATAATCGTCGCATCGCCTCCAGCCGACGTACATGGGTCTCGGCAAAGGCTTGGGTAGCGGTCGGATCGTGGCGCAGATGGGCATCCATGTCGTAGCGGCCGCCATTGGCGTTGGCGACAGTGGCGATGGTCCGATCGACCTCACGCACTGTCGGGCTGACCGGATCGATCCGCACGATCGCGCCATGCGGCAAGCTGGCATCGGTTTCCGTGCCTCCGTCGGCGAAGCTAAGGACAGGCCTGCCGATCGCCACATAGTGGCTGCGCCCGTCCACGCCATCGACGATCAGATAGTGGCGATCGGCATGCTCGTCGGCGAGCCCGTGCGCCAGCACGCGGCCGACAATCGGTCGGGCACCGGGTGCGCCCGGATCGTAAATCACTTGGTCGACCACCGCTCGTTCGGTCGCGGCGCGCGAAAATTCGCGCTGCATCGTGCGGACGATGTCGCCGCGTTCGCCCAATGCGCGCAGTGTCTCAGCAATGTCGGGCGCGAGCCGGAAACGTCCGGCGCCGAGTGGCTCGGCCAGGCCCAGGCGCGACAACTTCGCCAGCCGACCGGCGCGCAGTGTCTGGTCGAAAGCGTCGCAACCGTTGGTCGCCACCACCAGATCGGCGTCTGCCCCCTTGAGCAAGACCCGGTCGATCGATGTCAGGCGCTCTTGCTCGACTTCGGCGCGCAGCGCCTGCGCGATCTCACGGTCCGTGCGCGGGCCAAGATCAAGATCGACCAGCTCTGCGGCGCGCTCGCGGATGCCGGTCGTCATATAGTCACGGGCGATGACGAGATCGGCGCCACGACCGTCCTTCCCGCGCACCACGATATGGGTGTGTGGATGGCCGGTGTTGAAATGATCGACGGCCACCCAGTCCAGCCTGGTCCCGAGATCCTCTTCCATCCGGTCCATCAGCCGCCGGGTCAGGGGTTTCAGATCGTCATATTGATCGCCGTCCTCGGGCGAGACGATGAAGCGGAACTGGTGGCGATCACCAGACCCGCGCTCGCCGAATGCTTTGCCGTCCACGGTATCGGCATCGCGCCCGTAGAGCGTGCCGCGTTCGCCCTCGCGCGTCGTACCGTCGCGTTGGAGATAGCGCAGGTGCGCGGCAGCAGCCGATGCGCCCTTTCCGGCGAGCCTGACAATGCTTGCCTTGACGATGACGCGGCGGCGGTTCGACGACGCATGACCGCCGCGGCTGGCGAGCAGCCGTCCGACCCCCGCGCCGCGCCCGATCCGGGTGCCCGAGAACGCTCCCCGCGCGACGCCCGGTGCAGCCGCGCTACCGCGAGCTAGATTGGCGGCGGCGAGGACGCGGCCGAGATAGCGCCGGGCGCGCTTGCCACCCTGCTGGCGTTGGCGCCCGAGAGTGGGCAAAAAGCTGTCGTCGTCGTCCATTTTGCTGATTCCAAGGGCGGGGAAGGGCAAGCATGCCGCGCAGCCGGTGATATGAAAACCGGTGCCGCCGCAGATGGCGTAATGCCGCCCCTTTGGCGCGGAACGGCACTGGTGCCCAGTGGGCAGTGCCGGTCACGGGTCCAAAAAGCGATGTGCAGACAAGGGTTTATGGCGCGCCAGTGCCATAGCTTTATCTTGCCTTACGCCACCCTTCCGCTTGAACCGCTCCTGTCGCCCATTTCCGCTTTCCTGATGCTCGCCCATTTCGCCGAGCCGAGGCAAAAAAGAAGCCGGGACACGATGCCTGTCCGGCACCCTGTCCCGGCGTTTCCGAGCCACCGATCAGTGCATGATTGCGAATGCTGCGCGTGCCCGCGCTTCGCTCCTGAAGCTGCGCCGCCCCATCAATCCTTGCGCGTTGCCATCGCCATCGACGATGCTCACCGCCACGAACCAGCGACCGTCCAGCCGCCCGATAATCGCCACCCGATCGAGTTCGAAATCCTCCTCGTCTTGTGCTTGATACGCACCGAGCCACCGTTCCGACACCCTTGCGTCCCAAAGGAAATCGCTCTCCTCGGCCTCTAGGAACCGCTGTGCCAGCGCCTCGCCTGCGCCCCGTCCGAACTCGATTTCGAGTCCCGCTACCAGCGTTGCCACCACGCGGTCCGACGCCGCACCGATGGGTTGAAACATGGTCATGATCGCCTCCTTCGCTTGAAATCCTCCTCATTGAGGACAGACCTCCGAAGACGGGTGGCGAAGCGGCTGTCAGGGCCGCGGAGGCGCAGCCGGAAGCGCCGCGCAGCGGCGGCGGAGGAACCGATTTTGTTGCAAAGGAACAAACAGACTCGGCTGCGCAGCAGCCTCCGGCTCGCGGCAAAATTGGAGGGGCCGCCGGCCTTGCACAGCCGCTTCGCCGCCCGTTATGCTAGGCCTTGCCGAGACGAGCCCCTCCAACGTCCGAGATCGCGCGATGCCCTCGCAGCCCACACACTTCGACGCTCCCGCCTATGCAAGCTCAACGGGGTGCGCGGATCGCGAACAGCATATCTGGCGGCTCGTCTGGCGCGCGTGATGGTGATGGAGTGACGGATGCGCTGCTGGTGCGAAGGGCGATGAACAGTGCTGGTGGCGGCTGTTGCGGAAGGGATTGCGGCGGCCTCGAGGGCGTCCCCGACACTTGTGCTAGATAGGCGCGCGTCTCGGCCGGCAACGCACGGCCTGATGCAAGATGCGCGGCATAACGGCCGGGACCGGCATTGTATGCGGCGAACAGGCCGGGATAGCCGAAGCGGTCATACATCGCGCGTAGATAGGCGGTGCCTGCGAGAATATTGTCGCGTGGATCATGGGGATTGCCGCCCAGGCCGTGCGCCGCCTGCATCGCCGTCCATGTCGCTGGCATCAGTTGCATAAGGCCCATAGCGCCAGCGCGGGATGTGATCGGTCGCCCGCCAAGCATGGTCTGGCCACCGCTTTCGGCACGCATGACCCGTTCGATCCACGCTACCGGCACGCCGAACCGCGCGGACGCCTCGGCGATCTCCACCCGCCAGCGATCAAGTGGATCGGCAGCGGCAGGGGTCGCGACGAACAGCGCGACGGCGAGCGCGAGCGTCCTCAGCGCAGCCACAGCGGGGTCGCCTTGCCAATGACATCCTGCGCCAGCGTCGGCCCGAAATAGCGCCCGTCGAACGAGTCCGGGGTCTCGGTCATGAGCAGGAAGACCATCCCCGGTCCCAGCCGGATGCACCCCTGCCACGCGGGCAAATCGCGGCCTTCCGCATCGGCGGCGCGGCGGATGGCTACCGCCCTTCCGTTCAGCGTCACCACGCGATCGACCGCGCAGATTCGATCCCCGGCCACGCCGACGACGCGCTTCACCAGCGGCACGTTGGACGGCAGATAGTGGCGGCGTGCAGCCAATTGCCGCGCTTCTACAGGCAGCCAGGCAATCACCATGTCGCCGCGTTGGAGCGCTGCACCGGGCGACACGGCATAGAGTCCGATGGGCGCGCTGGCGCTGGCGTTCCAGACGAGCCGGGGCACAGGCGGCAGCGCGATCGTGAGGCCGAGACAGGCGATGCCAGCGGCGATCAGCGCAGCGCGGCGGCGCAGCCGCAGGCGGCGGACATGGGCGGCGCGCCGGACCTCCAACCAGGCGAAGAGTGGCAGCGGTCGATCACGAATCCGGGGCTCAACCATGATCGCCTCCGCGCGCGCGGGCTGCCGACCACGTCTCGATATCGTCGATATGATAGCGCCAGGTGCGCCCATGCAGGCGGCACGTCGGCCCCTTGCCTGTCTGGCGCAGGCGCTTGAGCGTCGAGTAGGCAAGGCCAAGATGAAAGGCCGCCTGCTTGGCGGTGAGGAAGGGGCAGGTTTCGCGCGCGGCCTGCGCACGTGTCGCGGTATCGTCCATGATGAAGGTCCATCTGCGCCGATGCACCCTGCGTCGGCTGAGAGGTGCGGATTGGATCGATCCGGTCCTCTCAGGCAGGGTCGCAAATCGACCCATGCGATTGCGACCTCCCTGTTTTGGTCTGGCGACGATGCCCCGCGCCCATTTCGGGCGCGGGGCAGTTCGCTCAGTCGGCCGGGTTCCAGATGATCGCGAAGGCGTCGTCATCGTCTTGGCCCGCAGCGCGGCCGAGATTGGCGTAGAGTCGGCGCGGGCCGAATTCGGGGGCGGAGAGCGACAGCGACACATAGTCTTTGCCGCTCATTTCGCCGCGCCGGATCCATCCCGCTCCGACCTCGACGCCGGCTGCCGACACGCGATAGTCGGGCTGGGTGTCGCCGGACTTGCGGGTGTTGGGAATGATCTCAATGTCGGTGCGGATAGAGAGCGTCTTGAGCTGACCCTTGAAGCCGTTTCCGTCGCGGGTGACATAACCGATGGCTGGCATTGTTCGTCTCCTTAAAAAGTCGCCCCAAACCGTTTCCGGGCGATGGGCGGACCGGAGGGACGGTCACAGCAGGCCCGCGAACCGGCAGGCCGGAGCGGCAGCGGAGGACCGGAGCCGAAGGCTTATTTGAGAGCGTAGCGACCGCGAGGAGCCCGCGCCCACCCCACGCGGCATGCCGCGTGGGGTGGGCGCGGGCGGGGAAATAAGCCGCATGGCGATGGTTTCGCGGGACTGCGGCCGTCCCAGGTCATGCGCCCGAGGAGCCGGAAACGGTGCAGGACACGGCAGTGGTGACGACGACAATGCCGCCGGTTCATCCCTCGCGATGGATTGGTCTTGGACTGCGCGGACGCACCACCGCCATCGGATCGACCGTCCAAACGCACGCACGACAAGGCTGCCGCCATTATCGTCGGTGTGGCCGATGACGGCCGGTCAGAGCTTCGCGTCCGGGGTAAAAGGCGATAGAGGTGAGTGACATGTCGATGACGATCCTCCGCCTTCCGACAGGCTGCGCCACGCTCATTCGGATTGCCGCCGCGCCGCCGGGCCAAGGGCGCGTCGGCTAGGCACAGATGATGACACCTTCCGGCTGGAGTGTGGCTTGGCGCTCGCATCGCGGGGATCGACGCGCTGGCAGCACACACGGGACAGGCCAGATGCAGGGCTAAAATTGCGCTAGGCCGGGTCGCGAAGGCGCGCGCGCGGATGCTGCTCGACGGCCGGACTGTCACCATCATGCGGGTCGGGCGCAGCTATAATCGCACGGTTGCACGGTTGACGCTGGCCGATCGCGATGTCGCGTCCGAACAGGTGGCGACCGGGCGCGCTGGTGGCCGCGCTGGCAGCGCAAGCCCGACTGGTGCGCGCGCACGCTTATGAGGATGATGGAATAGCCGCGCCCCTGCCCGCGCCAGCAGGCCGGGGCGCGGCCGATATTCAGGGCATCAGCCGCAGCGGCGGAACCGCGAAATCGCCCGCCGCGAAGTGGGCGAGGATCGTCTCGTAGCTGCCGAGACGTTCGACGGTGCAACGGCCAATCAGGAGATAATCGTCCTCGTCGGCGGCATAGGACTGCACCTCGCCCGCGCCGGTGAACACGACGCGCTCGGCGCCCCATTGACCGCAATAGGCGCCCGACCAGCGTGTAAATGGCAGGCCATGCTCGACGCACCATGTTTCGAGGTGCGCGAACCGGCCCCAGGCCACTTCATGCGCCATGAGTTCGAGCGGCACGCCCTCGCGAAACATCGTGAGCGTGAAGGGTTCGCCGTCCCATTCGGTGGACAGTCCTTCTGCCTGAACGAGAGTGGTAAGGTCGGGCAGCAGGGATAGCGGCAGGGTGCCGCCGATGGTGATGCTCGCGGATACGCGGTCGGCCATGATGGTCTCCTTTCCCGCGCGCCCGAGCCCATCAGGGCGAGGGCGCGCGGCCAAATTTTCGTGAACGAAAAGGATGCGGGCGGCGGCTTTTCCGCCGCCCGCAGGGGATCAGGCGGCGAGGCGGTCGGCCTCGTCTTCGTTGAAGGGAGGCACGGGACTCCCTTCGACCGGCAGGGCCATTACCGCGCCGGGTGCGGTCGGATCAGGCTCGTCGTCGCCCGGCGTCCGTCGCTCGATCTCGCGCGCCGCCTGCGCCTTGGCATGGGCCGCGACGGTGCCGACGCCGCCACGCGCCGTATAGGCGGCGGGCGGGAACGCCATCCAGCGCGGCACCCAGCTTTCGCGCTGGTCGCGCCCGTTGGTGCCGTCCAGATGATCGCGGACGATGCGTTTCAGGGTCTTGGTCTTTTCTTGCCGGTTGGCGCTGGCTACGGTTTCGCCCGCCACCTCGGCGACGATCCGGGTCAACACTTCCCGGTCGCGGACAAGCGAGAAAAAGGCGTCGTCGGCCTGCCAACAGCGGGCCATATCGACGCCGATCTCCATGCCCACTGCCTCGACGGCGGCGCTGCCCGATGCCAGCGTTTCGCCCATGACGATGGCGATCACCTCCATGACGACCGCATCGGGAAGGTCGAGTAGCCGGTGGAAGATGCCAACGACGCCATAGTCGTCGCCATTGCCCCCGGTCACGGTCGGTTCCTCAGGCGAAAAGCCGAGAACCGCCAGCATGGCGCGGCGGCGCTCGTCGAAATCCGCCTCGGCTTGGCTGTTGTCGAGGCTGTCGCGCACCTCATCGTTGCGGGTGGATTGCGGCTCGGGCGTGACGCGCCACAGATGCGAACCGCCGATGGCATGGGCCACCATCAAGCGCAGCGCGATGGCCGGATGGCCGGTGAGCGCGGACCGGACGGCGGCGTGGCGATGCAGGTCGACATAGGTCTGCATCGTCGATGTCATTTCGGGCCGCGCCGCTTTCTGGCCGGTCCCGTTCTCGGACCCCTCGGCCTTGGCGATCCGGCGGGCTTCCTTGCCGGAGACATAGCCTTCATGGACGATCACCTCGCCGGTCGCGCGCACGTCGATATAGACGCGCCCGCCCTTGCGCTTGCCCGCCTTCTCATATTCCCATGTCGAGAAATGTGTCGTGGGTGGCACGATGATCGCGTCGGCCCAGCCTTGCTCGACATAGGCGGCGCGGCGTGCCTCGATCTCCGCATTCTGCGCCATCCAGAAAGCATCGGCATCGGCGACATAACGGTCCTCGCCGAACAGGTCGGCGATGGTCGCAAGGCCGCTTGCCTCCACGTCGAACAGCGCATGTTTCACCGGAATTGACTGCCCGCCCAGCAGCCATGATTTCAACTGGTGGCCGGTCGGCAGATAGGCATTCTCGTCGTCGGCAAGTGCCAGCCATGCTTTTTGCTGGCTCTTGGACGCCATCGTCAGATGGCGCACGGTCGCCGCGTCGATCTGTTCCTTGCGATAGAGATCGCGGATGGCGGGGAGCAGATTGCCGAGCGCCAGCACGCGCTTGACGGTGAGGTCGGGCAATCCGAACGTCGCGGCGATGTCTTCCACCTTGCGGCCCTCGCGGACAAGGCGCGTGAAAGTCTCCCATTGCGTCACCTCGTCGGGGTCGAGTCGCGCCATGTTCTCGATCATCGACGCCTCGATGGCAGCGGCGTCGTCGCCCTCGTCGAGAATCGCGCAGGGCAGCATGGAGTCTTGGGGCTCCGGCGTCATATCGCCCGCCGCCCGCCGTTCCTCGGCCACGATCTTCGCGGCGTGGAAGCGGCGGCTTCCGGCAACGATCTCATAGCCATCGGGCGCGCACCGTTGACCTTCGGTCGCCTTCGGCCCGACAGGCTCAGGACGGAGATTGGGACGGACGATGACCGGCTGGATGACGCCACGGCTGCGGACGGTCGGCAGGATGTCGGACACGTCCGGGGCCTTTTTGCTGTAACGCATATTGGCCTTGCTCACGACCAGCTTGTCGAGCGGGATAAAATCGAGTTTCATGGGTCTACTCCTTGTGAGTGCCGGTCCCGTCGCCACGGGATTCGCGGTTTCGCCGCGTCGGGACCGGTTACCGGGGTCGTTGACCTCCCCGGCGAGGCTTGCGACGGGACGCGCCGCGCGTCATCCGCCTTTCCCTGGCTTAGGATCGGTCGGAAGATCGGGGACCGGCGCGGCTTCAATGCGCCAGATGATGGATTGGGCTTGGCTGATCGAACCGGCGCGACGCGCGGTGTCGGCCCAGACCGACAGGCTGACGGTCGTCGAAAATCCGATATCGCGCTCGATCTGCAAGCCGAACGACAGCCGGATGCCCGCCAGTTCGGACAGGCTGAAACAGCCCAGTTCGGGACAGCCGAAACCGAGGTCGGCCAGCCCGAATAGCGTGTCACCATCATCATACAGCTCGGTCGCCAGCCATGTTGCCGCGCCCACGGGATTGAAGAATTTGACGACCGGCGCGGGGTCGGGTTCGTGGGTGCCAGTTTGCATCGCATCACAGTGCGCTGCGGCATTCACGCGCAGCGCGGCGTGAAGCTCGGGGGTCAGGAGGATCATGCCGAGAGCCTTTCGTCCTGCGGAGCTTGGCGTTCGCCGGTGTCCTCGCGAGAAGTGTCGCCTTGGGCGGCCTCGGCCTGAACCGCCGCGACCTGCGCGGCGGCGTGCCGCGCCAGCAACCAGTCGGCGGCCTTGCTGGCGGCGCTGGCGGCGCGGAAGATCGCGCGATTGTCCTCGCGCAGCACGTCCAGCCAACTGCCGAGATAATCGGCATGACGGACGGTCGGGACGATGCCGAGCGCGGCGCAGAGAAAGGCCGAACCCATTTCGGCGACATATCCTGACAGTCCAGCCCTAATCTGACTTCCACCGCCAATTTTCCGGACGCGCGTCATGCCGCCAACTCCTCGGGCTGAGTTTGCTGGGCGTGCATCCAGTCGGCTGCGGCTTGTGCCTTGCTGGCGGCGGTGAAGATGGCGCGAGGGTCGTCCTTCAGCACGCGCAACCACGATGCCACGTATGCGGCATGATCGGCGCGCGGATGGTGGGCGATCCCGAGGTCGGCGAGCACGAACGATGCTGTCAGTTCGGCGCAGATCTCCTCGATCGCCAGACTGTCGCGCTTGAACCTCTCGGCAAAATTGCGGTCGAGCCTGTGCTTTGCGCCCGTAGCGTGGCCGGCTTCGTGCAGAAGGGTGCCCATCTGCGCCGATGCATCCCGAAACGCGGAAAAGGTTGGCATGAAGATGTGATCGAGATCGATCCGGTAGTGCGCATCGTAGGCGCCTTCGGTGATCGGAATCTTCAGAGCCGCGACGAATGCCTCGGCATGCGCGAACCGCTCACACTCGGGCAATACCGCAACAGGTGCGGGTTCATAGCCCTCGACCTGTGCGAGGTTGAACACGGTGAAAGCCCGGGCGAACATGCGGCCGGGGCCGGCTTCGCCGTCGTCATGATCATCATCGGCGCGCGATGCGGCCTGCTTCCAGAACACGACGGTGGTTCCGCGCTCACCCTTGCGGACCTGTGCGCCAAGAGCTGCCCACTGGCGATAGGTCCCCCAAAGACCGCTGGAATAGCTGCTGGCTTCAGCGGCAATCCAGAGCGCGAGCACATTGACACCGCGATAGCGACGGCGGGAGGTGACGTTCTGCGGACGGGTCGTGGCAGCGCCATCATGGTGCCAGGGCATGCGCCAGTCTCCGGCACCGGCTTCGATGGCAGAGACAATCTCGGTGGTGATGCGCGAATAGACGTCGGCTCGCGGCGTCGCAGGGTGGGATCGGGACATGGCGGGTCTCCACGACGGGCGGAGGGAAACTCTCTTCCACTCCTTCAGCCCGTCACCCGAAAACCGGCCTCCTCTCCCTCTCCCGCCACACCACTCCGAGGTGTGGCGGCACCGGGCGCGATCTGTTCGAGGACACGCTCAATCCTTGCCACCTCGGCCTGAAGCGTTACCCGCTGCGGTTCTGGAAGCCGCTTCTCGCGCAGCAACAGCCGCGCCTCGTCAGCTCCGCGCTGCCAGGCCGGGCGATGCCGTTCGACAATACAGGCATTGGGGCAGCGGACCGGCTCGCACATGGCGATCATTGGTCCGGTCGCACCCGGTTCCGAAATCCGGTTGAGGCACAAGGCAGTTGCCGGATCAAAGAAGCAATCGGCCAGCGGGCCGACATGCAATGTCCGCGCGAGACTGCCGAGCATCGTGCGCATCCGGGGCCGGTCGGCAATCATGGCGGGTAGCGGCGCCAACTCGTGGCCAACAGTATCGAGTGCGGCTCCGATCCTGTTCGCGGCAGGTCCGCCAAGGCGCGCACCACCTTGCCGCTCGTCGAAGTAGACGAGGATATCGTCGATCTGGCCAAGCGCGCGCTGGGCTTCGATCTCTCCGCGAAATCCGGACCGGCTGCTGCCGGCATAGCCTTCGAACGCCGCAACGCTGGCGTGCTTGTACTGGATCATGCCGGCAATCGTCCCAAAGGGCCGGTTGGCGATGTGCCAGGCGATGGTCCGGCGAAACTGGCGTGTGGTCAGACGCCAGGGCGCGCCATCGGGTCCGGCAGGAATGATCGGTGCCTCAGCCGTTCCGAACCGGTCATTGAGATGATCGCGAAACCGGTTGAGTTGCCGGACGATCTCTGCAGAAACGTGTGTCTTGGTATTGGCCCGAAGCGCGAGGACCGGCCACAAGGTCGTTGTCCCGCGCGCTTGCCCCGCCCGCGCGGAAAGGCGTTCGAGGACAGCGATGGCTTCGGCGACCGGTGCGATGGTAACCCACTCGGTCTCCTCGCCGCCGCCGCGCTTGCCCTTGTAAGCGGTAGACTTGATGCGATGCCGCAAGATCGCACCATCTTCTGATCTGGTGACGGACAGGCATCCCCGCTTCATCGCCTGGATCTCGCTGTCCCGCATGCCTGAGAGATAGGCACAAACGACGTAGGCTGCCGACTGCAGCATGACCTCTTCGAGAGCCAGGACCTTGGCATCGAAGCGGGTGCGCCAGGGCAGGCCAGTATCGGGATCGGTGGAAATGGCTGTATCCATCCCGCCGATCTCGGTGCCGAGTTCTGCAATGGCGATGGCAATGAGGTTCGGCGCGCCGGTGGTGAGGCCAAGGTGCATGGCAGGTTCGGCCTGCGCGTCGATGCCGGCGTGGAGGTGGATCAGGTGGTAGTTGATCGGCGGTGTGACTTCGCCGCTTTGTGGATCGATCCGCGTTGTGCCGTTGTGTGGGGTGGTCCAGATCGGAATCCCGCGCCCTTGCCGCCGCAAGGCGGCAATATAGGTGTTGAGACGTTGGCGTTGCCGCGACCGACGATCCGCGTGATCAAGACCTGACTCAGCGGCAACCAGACGGTCGCGCTTTGCTTCAAGGCGATCGAGTTCCGCCCGCGCGGCGAGGATGTCATCTGCATAGCAGGTCACGTAGCGCAGCGACCAGGCGAGTAGCGGGGTGATGATCGCTTCCGGAATACGCGGCGTCCGGTTCTCTCCGGCGACGTACTTTGCTCCTGCTACCGAGAAAGGGCTGCGCCCCGGCCACGGTTCAAAGGACAGGCGCGCAATCGGCAGATGGTGCCGCAACTCATGCAGGTCGAAGATTATCCGCAGCAGCGCTGCCGCCGCAACCGGACGCAGTCCGGCAAGGCGCAAAGAGCGGGCGTAGCGATCAGCCAACGACTGATCGACCCGGCCGAGATCGAAACGACCCAGCTGAGCCTTCACGAAGTCGAAAAAGCGCAAGGTACGGTTGGCCTCGCCGCGCACCCCCGCCGGCTCAAGCCGTGAACGGTGGCCGGGTAGATCGACATTGAGACGTGCATGAAGAATCTGGCGCAGGGCATCGGCGATGGATGGGTCGTCGATACCATCGAAATGTACCGTGATATGGCAGCGCCGGGCGTTATCGCGAAACACGCCGGGAGCCAGATCCCAGACCGGATCACCGTATCGAGAGATATGTGCGCGATCGAAGTCGGGCCGCAGTGGTGCGGACAGGAGCACCGGGAGGGCATCACGTTCATCGCGGCCCTCGGCCAGAATCTGTAAAGCAGTCATGCCCGGGCCTCGGGCGGCAGATAGACCGTGGGAGGTTCGGCCGTGACCTGCGCCCGGGCCCTTGTCACGACATCGTCGGCGAAGGCGGGAAGGATCTGCTGAACAATGCGGTCACGGGCATGGCCGAACTTGGCTGCCCACTCGGCCGCGCTGAGGCCTGCTCGCTGACCGTCGACGAAGGAGAGGAACGCGAGGATGGCGGGCAGCTTGCGCGCGGTGATGACCGCGTTGCGACAATCTAGGCAACCCCAGAATGGCGTGGGGCACGCGGTACCGGCAGATGCAAAGGGACTGGAATAGAAGTTGCCGCAGCTGGCAAGCCAGACGTCCTGTTCGCCGTCGAGAAGTGCGCGCGAGATGCCTTCATAATCCGGATCGGGGCTCGCCAACGCGCCGCGCAGCCGCTCCTCGTCCGAGGGAGGAAGTATCCTTGGACCGGTCAGCGCTTCTTCGAGGGCATCCGCCACGGCCTGCTCGTGCAGCGGTCTGAGTGCCGGAATATCGGCGTAGTGCCGTGCCGCGATCTCGGCGGTATGGCCGACGGCGAAGCGGGCCATGTGCCCTTCAGTCTTGAGGTACCACAAGGCCTTGTGCGTCTTGCGCAGCTGCGAGAGGCGCAGGAATAGCGGTCCACCGGCGTCATCAACAATACCGTGACGCTGCGTCCAGGCGTCGATCGTCATGCGCGGATGGCGGATACCAGCGGTGATCTCGTTGGTCTGATAATAGACCCAAAGGTTGTCGCTGGAATTATGCACCCTGGCCTTGGCGGTGAGTGCGATGATCCGCCGGATCAGGCCGCCCGGTGTCGATGAGCCGCCATCACGGACCCGGATGGTCTTGTGTTCGGCACCGTGGGCGCGAAGCTTGGTATAGGCGACATCGACGGTGCCACCCGAAGCGTTGCGCAAGCAGTCGATGGTGAGCGACTTGCAACACTCCAGCTCGAGCCCCGTCTCCAGCGAGAGCAGAACGAGAAGCGGCACGACGTCGTGTGCGGTAAGGTAGTGGGCAGCGTGGAGGCTCAGGTTGAACCTTGCACTGCTCAGTTCGCGAATCCACCGCAGCTTATACAGGCTCTGATATGCGGGGTCACGGTAGTGCAGCACACCGCGCGCTTCGATCGCCGCGTGGGCTTGGCGGTAAGCACCTTCGATCTCCGGCTCCTCGTCGAAGCGCGACCCCGACCGCAAGCGCGCCTCGATAGCAACAAGATCGGCGCGTGCTGCATCGCGGAGTTGGCGAGCAACATACGGACTGTAGGCATCACGTGGACGGGGGCGAACGTGGGGGTGCGAGCTGACGTAGCGCAGCCGTTCCCGCAAGCCAGGTTCGACAAGCGCGGGGCTATCGGCCGCAATCCGGCGAAGGACGGAAACCACCTTGGCGACATAGGTCGGCCCGTGCACGCGCGACTTACCCTTCGCGGCGAGCCACCTCTCGAACCCATCGATATGGTCGGCGCGAAGGTCTGCCGGGCCGTTGATCCGGTCGCCTGTCCCGGCAAGATAGGCAAAGAAGCTCGGCAACTGTGTGACGTATGTCTTGATCGACGAGCGCACCATGATGGGGCCACGCGGAGCGACCAGCATGAACAGGCCCCGTGCAAAGGCGAGAGCCAGGCCACGGGGCCGCAAGCTGGTGAAATCCACGAGCAACTCGCCGCCGTATGGCGGATCGATCATGAAGCGCAGCGTGCTGATCTGCGACCATGGATCGGCCTCGGGCGCAGTCGCGGCGGCCTCGAAACTGACCTTGCGTCCTTTGCGTGGAGCAGCGGTCATGATGGAAGATAGCCCGGTACGAGTGCCAACAGCTCTTCAACCGCTGCATCGACGGTATCGGCACGCGTGGCAAGATGATCGAGATAGATCGAGGTCGTGGCGAGGCTTGAGTGGCCGAGCAGTCGCTGGACCTGCTGAAGCGGATCGCCGACCAACTGGCGATAGCCTTCCACGGCGCCCACCTGTGCCGCCGCCTCGGCAAGGCGGCGCTGGATCAGCATGGCCAGCATGTGGACCGCGAACGAATGCCTGAGTTGATGGGGGCTGACCCGGACCGGGATGCCGGCATCCGTGCAGCGGCGGCTCGCCCGCGCGAAGATCGCTTCCCACGAGTTGGGGAGCACCGGATGCCCGACCTCGGTAAGCCAGAGCACCGCTGCTTCGCAGGGCGTGCCATCGTCAGCGCAAATAACAAGCCTGGCGCGTTCATCCGGTGTGACGACCTCCATGTCCATCGTGCCACCGCCAACCAGCTGCAATGCGCGCGGCCCGAATAAGGGGCGGTGGATGAAAATCGGGCGGTCGATGGCTTCCCAGCCACGGCGTCTTGCAAACTTGGCGACGGCTTCGGCTCGCTCCACGGCAATATAGGCGTCAAACATCGGCAACAAACGGCGCGGCAGCAACATGCTACGCCCCCTGTCTCCCTTGGTGAGTGCCGCCGGAAGTTCGACCCGCCGCTGCCGTTCTGCGCGGGCATCGCCAACCGGAATCTCGGCAGTGAGCAGGTGGGATGCCTCTTCCAAGCGCAGGCCGGTGGTGACCAGAAGATCGGCGAACAGCGCATTGCGCGCGCCATTGCGGTCACGTGCTCCAGGACGCTCCGTTCCCTCTACGGTCAGGCCGCGCAGGCCGACCTCGCGGAAGGCGCGGTAATCGGTGAGATCGATGAAGCGAACATCGGACCGGCGGGCCGCGCGTTCATAGGCGTCGTTGCGGCCCGTGACGGCCGCTCGACGCCCTCCGTGCGAACTTCTCCAGATCTGCCGGTGGGTAAAGGGCGTGCGCTCGATCAGGCCTTCCCGTTCGGCCCATCGATAAAGCTTGTCGAGCGAGGCAATCGCCCGGTTCCACGTCGACGCCGAAACCCGGAACTCAGCGTCACTACGCCGACGTGCCCGATGATAGGCACCGACATCATCGGTATCGGCTTGCCAGACAGACTTGCCGCGCGCGGAGGCGAGGAAGCGAACCCAGACCAGGACATCATAACCGTGGGCGCGCAGCGAATGGCGCGAACGCGCCCCGTTCAGCGGCAGATCGAGAAAGTAGCGGTCGAGGTCTGGATCGTAAATCTCTCCACTTTGCAGGATCACCGGGATGTAGGAGTCCAGGCCATCCGCTGCCCGGCGTTCCTGAATGACGATCGACGTGTCTGAAGTATCCACAGCTTGCCAGTCCCTCCCCCGGACCCCCTCCCGACTCCAGATCGCGCACGTTGCGGATCTGCGGGACGGTGGTCATCAGGCCGGACTACGCCAGCTTATGGATAGCGCTTCATCCGGCCTGATGACCCCCTGCGTTGTGCCAAGAACATACCGTTCAATGGTGCGTCAGGCACGGTGCAGACTGTCCAGATAAGGCAATCAATTCCTCGCGGGCATAATCCTTCGATCCGAAGCTGTTGACGAGATTGCGGTTCAACCGGGACGGGTGGCCGCTGCCGTGGCAAAGTTCGTGCAGGCAGGTCCGGTAATAGTTGATCTGCTCGAAAAAGGCCGGTTGCGGCGGCACCTGCACATAGTCCTGCGCGGGCACATAATAGGCGCGATTGCCGCCTACACGGAACGCGATGCCGCTTGCGGCGATCACTTCCTCGGCGATCGGCACGATCTGGCGTTCGGGCAAGGGGACCGGATCGGGCGCGAGGCCGGGGCGCAATCCCTCGCACTGCGCGACGTTGAACACGGTAAAGCGTTTCAGGAACGGTATGGTCTTGGCGTCGCCGCCGGTTTCGACGGCGCGCACTTTCTCGGCCTCGGGGGTGAAGCGGTCGGCATAGACGACGGTGGTGCCGCGCTCGCCCTTGCGGACGCAGCCGCCTGCCTCAAGCGCCTGTTTGAAGGTAAGCCACGCCTGCGAGGGATAGCCCTGTTCAATGACTGCGCCCCACAGGATAAGGACGTTCACGCCAGAGTAACGGCGCGCAGTCAGAGCGTTGCGCGGCAGGCCGGGGCTGATCGCGCTGCCATCACCATCGGGACACCCCCAAGGCTGAACCCACGGAAAGCGGCCCGCCTCCAGTTCGGCGATGATCCGCGCCGTCACCTCGTCATAAAGGTTCGTGCGCGCCGTTTCGGACTCTGTCCGGGCCTTGGCCGCGTTCGGAGTTCCGCCGGTGGACGCCTTGGGTTTCCGGCCCTTGCCGCGCGCGCGGACAGTCGTGAGAGCACGCATCATTCACCTCCTGCACCGCCCCAAAACCACCATGGCCTCCCCCGGAAGCGGGGGTGGGCGGCAAGATGCGAACCGAAGAGGACCGCTTGAGCGGCGTCGGCACCCGAAGGGCCGCAACGCAGTGAAGGAGCCGGGCGCAGCCCGGCTTGCCGGGGACGCGAGCGGGCCTAGCAGGGAGCGCCGCCCACTCCCGCGCCACCGGGAGAGGCCACCGACAGCGCCGCCGCGCAAGCGGCGACCGCAGCGCTTCCCGGCGGCAAGGCCGTCGCCAACAAAGGGATGGCCCCCGGCCGGCGCGGGCGGATCAGCGGTGCAGGGTCGGCTTCGCGAGGCCAGGGCGGTAATTGTCGCCGGCCTAGCGAAACCGGGCGCATCGCCCGACCAAGAGGCCGGCATGCCTGCGGGGTCGCCATCGGGCACCGCACCCTGTCCGGGCGAGGCGAAGCCACCCGGTCAGTGTGCGTCCGCAGCCCCGCTCCATCAGGTCAACAGAGGCTGACCCGCGCCAGTCGATCGTTACCGCCAGGCCGGGACCCGGCAACGGGGCTTGGCGGTGAGAAGCCTGGCTTCGAGCTGTAGAGCGCGGTCGCGCCGATTCACCGGCGCGAGGCGTTTGGGTCAATCCTCGTACGAGGTTAGAACGAGCTTATCGACTTTCGGCGAAGCGGGGTCGCTGCAACGCATGGCCGCGAGCTGCTCATGAATGCCGATGAATTCTCCGTCGGCGTTGATCTCAAGTCCTTCGGAAGGCTGGGTAGACTTGAACCCAAACGCTCCCCGACGTTCAATGTCATATTCGTGCATGTCGGTTGAGGAGGCGTCCGTGGAGTTGCGTTCTAGACCCCAAAAGTAGAGAGGACTGAGGGAAAGGGCCCGCCCGGTCGAGGGATCGACGACGTAGACGAGTTCGTCCGAAAAAGCATGAGGTCCGCTGTATTCGAGCACGTCCACGAAGGTCTGCGAAGAGCCATGCAACACCCGGAATATGCCAGAGTACGAACCGGCGTGGAAGCGCTTGGCCACCACGCCTTCGAAAACGCCGAGCCGCCTGCCTTCGAAGACGCGCGCTACGTGGTTGGCGAGAAGGCCAAGGAACCCGATCCAGTCTACTGCCGCCCGCCGGTCATGCTTGTCGGAGTTCAGTCCTTCAATCCACTGATCAATTTGCCTGGCGTTCTCCGGTCGCACTAACGGGGATAATGGCGCCGCGAACTCAAGTTTCGCTTCGTTGCCGGCGATGCAGGTTTTGATCAGCCCCCAAAGTGGACCGGCGGAGCGCTGATTGAAGCCCTTGAACAGCCGTCCGCCGGATTTGATCGCGCAGAGGTCGGCAAAGGCCACATATGCCGCGAGGCTGAGCAAACTCTCTGCCGCTCCACGGCCCCGTTGGACACGGCGCTCCGCATCGCGCTCTGAGATAAAGCGGGCAAGGGGCGCTGCTGCCGGATAGGGCAGATCCGACAGTAGTTCCGTAAGCTCGCGCCATCCGGGTGAGGCGCTGCGCTCTTGGATCAGATGGACGTCCGCGCTGTCGACGAATGAGCAGGCAGACGCACTGGTGCCGAAGTCGAGCCCAAGATAAGTAGAACCTCCAACCTCATCGGAGGCGAAAGTCATGTCGATGTGAAAGGGCTTGCCTTCAGCGGTGTAGCCCATGGACTGATTGTTCCGGCCGTAGATAAATTTTGGGATTGCCGTCCCGTCCTCGCGAACGGTGAGTTCAACCTCTATGTTTGCCGCGAAGCGCGCGCCTTTTGGTGTGACCGCTCTAGTCTCGACGATATTGTGTCGGGCCTCAAGGTCATCAGGATCGAAGGATGAGCGCATGAAAAAGTATTCGAGCACCCGTCGCGGGGGACTGTCCAAACGGACTTTCCACAACAGAGGTGTGTCGACCAAACCACGAAGGCTGCTGGCCGAAGGCAGCAGGACGCCCGCGTCGTGTCCATCCGCTGCGCCCGCGGCGAGCTTTGGAGTAGTGGGTCGGGCGCGCCGGATTTCCAGTTCACCATCATCGGGTCGCAGAGCTAAACACAGCCTATTGTAGGTAACCGCACGGAAATCGCCTTGGCCCTCTGTGTAGAACCGTCGCGCGCACTCGGTCGCTAAGCCCTTCGCTACGATCTCTTGGAAGTTTTCGCTAAGGTTGAGCATTTGGGCATGTGCAAGTTCAGACTTCCCCAAATCTCTATCGATCAGCTTGGCGAGCCACTGAATGTTCGATGAGCCTCCTGAGAGGAGCACCACTGATATGTCTTGACCGCGCAGTTCCCGGGACGCGCGCTCAATCGTTTTCTTGACTGCGTCCCGCAGCTTCGCTTTCCAGACCCCCTCCTCGAAGATCTGCCTAAGCAGGCCGGCATCAAGCTTAAGGTTGGCCATGCGTGATGCCGAAGCATAGGGGTCGACAGGCACGGAGATTGGGAACGCTGTTGAGCGGGAGAGGTCTGCTGTGAGGCTCCAGTTTGCGATTGATGTGCAGACCGCGAGCTTAGCATTTTCAACAATCTGCAGCAGGCGTCGGTAGTGGCGATAAAAAGTCTGCTGTTTCTCAGCTAGTTCGTAGAGATCGTCCGACGTCTTAATCCTGTCCGCCCGTTCAATGGACTTTCTGACTTCGGCGCGAATCTCTTTCGGAACCGCCTTCATCAGGAGGTCCGCCGCGAGTAGCCGATTGATGTAAAAGCCTCCGACCTGCACCGACTTGGCGCCAAGCGGTCGCGAGTTGGTTCCGGAGCCGCTTACATCCCCCGTTTTAGTGGTCTCTATCACCGAAATGTCGAAAGTGCCGCCGCCAAAGTCAAGTACCAGCGCGATGTGCTTACGGTTCTCTGCGATTACAGGATGGCGAAGCCCGTATCTATAATACTGAAAAACCGCGAATGGCTCCGGAAGGAAGTCGATCTGCTCGAACTTTCCATGAAGGATTCGGCGAATCGCCCGACGGTAATTAGAAAGCCAATTTTCGTCCGCCATGTCGGTTCCGGCTAAAGCCAGGGGTTCGGCAATCAGCAGGTTCTTGGGCAGTGGTCGACCCTGCAATTCAAGCCAGCCATTTACCTTCGCCAATAGTTCGCGGAAAAAGTCTTGCGCAATGCCGGCCACAGTAGTGCGATGGGTGTGTGGCGACTGCGCGGACCTCTTCGTCACCGCGTCTGGATCATGTTGGCCCAACTCGATCTTGAAGTCTTCGAGAAGCTTTTCGGGTGCGTCGCACCGCTCACGCGCCTCGTATCCAATGTGCGCCCGCCGATCGGAACTGTAATAAATGGCGGTAGGTACAACGCCGCGTCCTTCGATCTGCACTAGATTTACGGATGAGATGAACGGCAACTTTTTAGTGGACAATTGGCTTCCCCTTGCGACGTATTGAGCATGAGCGGCCCCGGGATGTCTATGCCGTTTCGCGCGGGCTTCGGGCGCGCTGGTCAAATGTCATTTGTGCAAGTTCCAACAAGCTTTCGGCTTTGCTAACGAACGTTCGGAGATGGCTGGCTAAATCGCTTCGCGGAATGACTGGATGTGGGTCTACCTTGCCCAGATCAGCCGACTGAAGAAGGTTCGCTTTCATCGCTCGACCACCTTGCTCTTGCCATTCGGCTACCGGCCCAGTTCTTGTCGTTTTCTCGGGCTGGTCGAACGACCACCGCTTGTCAGCTCTTGGGCTTGACCATACCACTCCCGCGCCACCGGGAGAGGCCACCAAACGCGCCGCCGCGCCAGCGGCGACCGCAAGGGTCAGCAGCGCTGACCCGCGCCAGCGATCGTCACCGGCAGGCCGAGACCCGGCAACGGGGCTCGGCGGCGAGAAGCCTGGCTTCACGCCGTAGAGCGCGGTCGCGCCGCTTCACCGGCGCGAGGCGTCATCCCTTCGGGGGCAAAACCCATTCAACCGACATGACGCACCGCATAGAGCGGACCACATAGGGGGCTAGAGCACGCTGCGTTAAATCCAACGCAAGTCGCGTGCTCTAGTTTTCTGTTTTCGCATCGTTTTTTGCGCAAAACCGGTTCCCACTGTTGCGCACGATGCTCTAGGGCTTTCGCCGCATCAATTGCCGCCAGCCACCGCGTGCCATGATGCCCGCGTCTCGAACCAGACGCCTGACCCGTGATCGCAGAGAATCGGATGGCACTGTCCAATCCAGCGCCACACGCTGTTCGCCGAACAGGGCCGCACCGATCTCGCGCTGGCTGGCCCCTTGCACGAGCGCATCATGGATCCGCAGCATGTCGACCATACGGGCGATCCGGGGATCGGGAGGGAATAGCGAGCGAGAGAAACGGCGCGTGCGACACAGGTGGAGAAACCGGCGCAAGGGCAGCAAGCGCCGCTCCGACGATTGGATGCCCTGCAATCTGAAATGGAGCAGGACGGCTTGCTGTCCCGTCAGGCACCCTTTCTCGATGTCGAACCGGATATGATGCCAGCCGTCGGAGAGGACGGCATGTTCGCGTCCCTCGCTACCGATGGCGATGGTGAGCCAGGGCGCGATATGGGCAAGATCGAGGCTGTCGGGATCTGCCGGATCGGCGGGGATGGCGGCAACGGCGATCGTCCCGGGATCAAATGCAGCATGCCAGATGATCCGGGCCTCGGGCGCGGCGCGGCTCGGATGTTCGGCGAAAGTGAAGCCCCCATGCAAGCGGTTCGGGATGAACGCCCCGGGTGGCGGTACTCGCCTGCACATGCCAGGCGACATAGGCGGGATCGCGGCGCAGCCATTCCCACATGAGACCGGCGCGATCGATGCCGCGCAGCCGCGCATAGCCTTGCCCGTGACGCCAGTCCGGCGAAGACGGTTCGCCGGTCGGCACGCTCACTCGCCGCGCTTGACGCCGCTGGTCAAACGGCGATCAAGGACACGAGTGGATGGCGTGGGCGATATGCGCTCCGGCGGACCCGGACCATGCTGCACTGCACTATTTCGCAGGAAGCGGTTGTGATATGACATGTTTATGACGTGAGTCGTCGCGCACCGACGTGAGACACCCGTGCTCGACCCGAAATATAGGGAAAGGGCGATCGCCGGACATGCGGTGGCTTGAGACACTGCCGGGGATCGCGATGCCGCCTTATGCGCATGCAGAGCATGGCGACGCAGTTTATGCGCGTCATCGAGGCCGTCGCAAACCCGGACGATCTCATCGCCGCCACGGCGGCGATGACGGATCAGCTCGGTTTTCAATATTTCGCGCTGACGCATCATGTCGATATCGTCGCGGCGAGCGGCAGCGCCATCCGCCTTCACAATTATCCGGCGCGTTGGGCCGATTATTATGATCGCAACGCGCTCGGCGTATCCGATCCGGTCCACCGCGCCAGCCATATGACCAATGTGGGCTTCCCCTGGTCGCGGATATCGCAGATGATCCCGATGACCCGGCAGGACCACCGCGTGCTGGCGCTGGGGCGCATGCAAGGCATTGGCGACGGCTTCACGGTTCCTGCGCATGTGCCCGGCGAAGCGCGCGGCTCCTGCTCGTTCGCGAACGAGGCGGGCCGCCCAATACCGCAGGAGATGCTGCCGCTGGCGCAACTTGCCGGCATGTTCGCGTTCGAGGGCGCGCGGCGGATCTGGTCGATCCGCAGTGGCCAGCAAGTGCCGTTGCGACCGATGCTTACCGACCGCCAACGCGACTGCGTCCTCTGGGTCGCGCGCGGCAAGAGCGACTGGGAGATCAGCCTGATCCTGGGCGTCGGCGAGGAGACGGTCGCCCGCCATATCAAGCAGGCCTGCGAGCGGTATGGCGTGAACAAGCGGACATATCTGGTGATCCTGACGCTCTTCGACGGAACCCTGACCTTCTCCGATATCTTCCGCCGCCGATATTACCCTTTTCCGGAATAGCGGCATGACCCGCAGCAGCGCGACCCTGGACCGATCACGTCCAGGGAGTCATTGCCATGCTACATGTCCTTCAATCCGCCACGCCGTCGGCATCGCACGCCGTCCTGCGGTCGATGTTCGCCGCCCGCAAATCCGTCTTTGTCGATCTGCTCAAATGGGACGTGCCCGTCCTCGACGGACGCTATGAGGTCGACCAGTTCGACGATGTCCATGCAACCTATCTCATCCTTGCCGAACCCGACGGCACCCACCTGGGATCGGCGCGGCTGCTGCCGACGATGCGTCCCCATATACTTGGCCATCTCTATCGCGACCTGTGCGACGACGCACCGCCCCGATCCCCGGATATTTTCGAGATCACCCGCTTCTGCCTCGATCGTCGGCTGAGGGCGCGCGAACGACGCCAGGTGCGCGACGCGCTCGTCAACGCACTGGTCGATCATGCGCTCGCGAACGGCATCACCGCCTATAGCGCGATCGCGCAGATGGGCTGGTACCAGCAGATCCTCGCCTTTGGCTGGCGCTGCCTGCCGCTCGGCCTGCCGCGCGTCATCGACGGGTCGATGCTCGCCGCGCTTCGTATCGACATCACGGCGGAGACACCGGCGCTGCTTGCCGACGGGCGCATGGTCGCTTCAGCATTGCGCGAAGACCAGCGTGTCGCGGCCTGAAGCGGGAGACAGGACATGACCGACATGATCACCCATTCCGGCGACCTTTCCAGCGAGATCGCGCGCCACGCGGCCGACCTGCTGGCCCAGGGCTATTGCATCATCCCCGACGCGCTGCCGTCGGCAACGATCGCCGCGCTCGACGCCGACCTGACCGGTGATTTCATCCGCACGCCCTTTGGCCAGGGCGGGTTCTACGGCACGACGACCAAGCGCTTCGGTCGGCTCCTGATCCGCTCGGGCCATGCCGCGGCGCTGGTTCAGCATCGGCTCGTGCTCGGTGTCGTCGAGACGATATTGTCACCCTGGTGCGACCGCATCCAGCTCAACACGACCCAGGCGATTGCGGTGCATCCCGGCGCGCCGGCGCAGCTACCCCACCGTGACCAGGACATGTGGCGCGGCCCGGTCGGCGAGATCGAATATCTCGTCAACGTGATGTGGCCCTTGACCCCGTTCACGCCGGACAATGGCGGAACGCTGGTCTGGCCGCGCAGCCATGGCGGACATGCGCTCGACCCCGAACCCGAAGGAGCGCCCTTCGCGGCGGCGATCGTACCCGGTGCGGCGCTGATCATGCTCGGCTCGACCCTGCACGGTGCGGGCGCCAACGTCACCGGCACGGTGCGACGTGGCGTCGTGGTCGGCTATGCGCTCGGCTGGCTCAAGCCCTACGAGAATCCGTGGCTCGCCTATCCGCCCCAGGTCGCGCGAACCTTTGCGCCGGATCTCGCGGCCCTGGTCGGCTACCAGCAACATCGCCCTAATCTCGGCAATTTCGAAGGCCAGTGTCCCTCCATTCTGCTGGGCGACCATGCCGATGCGCCGTTGGGCGCGATCGACGCACTGCGGCCTGACCAGCAGACGCTGGTCGATGCTTATGCGGCCGCACAAAGGCCGGCATCATGAATTCCGGTCCTACCGCCGAACGGGTGCATGAGACCCTGCGAAAACGAATCATGACCCGTGCATACCGGCCAGGCGACCGCCTTGATCCGGCGGTCCTCGCTGCGCCGCTTGCCTCGAGCGTCACGCCGGTGCGCGACGCGCTGCATCTCCTGACAGGGGAGGGGCTGGTCGAAACGCGGACGAGCGGCGGCTTCCATATCCCCGGGCTCGACGAACCGGCGCTCAGGGATCTGTACGACTGGTCGACCGAGTTGCTGGCCCTGGCGATCCGCGCATGGCCCCGCACCAGGGCACCCGCCCCGATGCCGGTCGTGCTGGCGGATCAACCGATCGCGGATCGCACAAGCGAGATTTTCCTGGCGGTCGCCCGGCGGTCGGCCAATGGCGAGCATCCCCGTGCCGTCGATCGCCTCAATGCGCGCCTTCATGCCACCCGCTCCGTCGAGCCCCATGTGCTCGACGGGGTGGAAGAGGAACTGGCGGCGATCGGTCTTGCCGCGGCCAGCGGCGAACGCGACGGGCTGCGCCGGCTCAGCACGGCCTATCATCGCCGCCGCCGGCGGGCTGCCGCCGCGATCGTACGGACGGTCTACCGGTTCGATTGAGCAGGCCGTTTGCGCGCAGGGGCGAAACAATATCCATATAGAATCGGTATAAAGTTCGGATAGGTCTTCGCGCTTCCTAAGCTGCCATGGCTGCAATTCGCAGCATGACAGAAGGAGTGCATCATGGAACGCGAAGACAATGTCATCGACCTCGGCACCGCCAGCATCGAGACCAAGGGGCCGGGCGGCAACGCCGGCGATGTCGGTCTCAACCAGATCCTGACCGGCCTGACCGAGGATTGATGCGGTGGCGCGCGGCTCGCGCCGCGCGCCATTGTGTCGCCGATGTCCCATGGCTGGCTATAGATTGCGCGACGGCTTGAGCTTCTGCAGGATCGGTGAACGATCGCTGTTCCTCGACCTCGTCGCAGACCGCTATTTTTGCCTCAGCGTGCCTCTCGACGGGGCGTTTTCCGCCCTTTGTAAGTCCGAGCCGGCAGATCCCGCGCTGGCGAGCACCCTGGTCCAGATGGGCATCATCATCGCCAGCCGCGACGCGCCATCACCAAGTCCCTGCGCGGCCCGATCCTGGATAGCGACGGGGAAATCCGACCTGCAAGCCCGCCCAACGATCGCCAGCATAGCCATGGCGCTCACCAGGCGGGCCTCATGGTCGCGGCGTGTCAGGCACCGTCCGCTCGCCGAGAATATCCAATATCTCGAACGCCAGAAGCACAAAGGCACAAGGAAAGGATCACCGGCGCCCGCCGCGATCGCCCGGATAGAAGGGGCCTATCGCCGCGCCGCGCTCATCGTCCCCACGCGCGATCGGTGCCTGGCGACGTCGATGGCCCTCATGTCCGCTCTCATGGCGCAAGGCGCGCGCGCCGACCTCGTCCTCGGCGTCAAGCTCGATCCGTTTCAAGCGCATTGCTGGGTCGAACTGGACGGTGCGGTCATTGGCGACGAGCCCGATCTCCTCCGGCCGTTCACGCCCATTCTGGTGGTGTGATGGAAGGCTATCTCATCATCGCGAGCACCGGCGGAGCGCATTCTCCGATCGCGCCATGGGTCCGATCGGCCATCGCCGATCGATCGGACCTCACGATCGTCCTCGATGAGATCGGCCTCATGATCGTGACGACGGCAGGCCTGCCGGTGGGTTGGCTGCAGGGCGGGCGCGGACTGGTCCTGGGATCGATTTTCCCGGCCGACAAGAGCGTGCCGGTGAACGTCGCGACCGAGGGCGCAGGCCCCCTGTCAGGGCAGATCGAACCCCATGCCTTCATGCGGGCCTATTGGGGCAATTATATCGCGATCCTGCGGAATGGGCCGACCGCACTGCAGATCATGCGGGCTCCGTTCGGGCAATTGCCCTGCCTCCATGCCAGCCATGGGGACATGCTGCTGGTCGCGTCCGGCCTCGCCCTGTTGGATGCCGCGGGCTGGCGGTCGGCCGGGTTCAACTGGGATGCGATCGCACATCGGCTCGCCTATCAGAACATGCCGTCGCCGACGACCTGCCTCGCGGGCGTGTCGGAAGTGCAAGGCGGCGTCTGTCTTGGGATCAACGATGGCTGGATCACCATCGCACAGGCCTGGTCGCCATGGGATCATGCCGGCCGACGGCATTGGGTCGGCAATCGCGAGCAGGGCATGGTCCTGCTGCGCCAGGCGGTGACGACGGCCATCCGTGCGCCGATCGCCACCGCCGATCGCATGCTGCTGATGCTGTCTGGCGGTCTCGATTCATCGGTGCTGGCTGCGGCGCTGGCCAGCCAGGGCGGTGCCTATAGCTGCTTCAATCTCTCCAGCCATGGCGGTGTCGGTGACGAGCGGCGCTATGCGCGTGCGGTGGCCCGCCATCTGAGCGCTCCCGTCATCGAGGCCGAATGGGATGTCGATCTTGTCGATATCACCCGCTCGCACGCGGCTGGACAACCAAATCCCGTGGCCCGCAGTTTCATGCAAGGCACCAACGCGCTGCTGGCCGATGCGATCGGCGAGGCTGGCGCTGATCTGGTGATCGATGGCGGTGGGGGCGACAATATATTCTGTGCGCTCCAGTCGGCAGCGCCCGTCACGGACGCACTCGTGCGCGGTCGCAGCCTGCGCGCAACATGGTCGACGGCACGATCGATCGCCGCGCTGGCACAGGTCGGTGCGCCGACCGTGTTGGCGCATGCGGCGAGACGGGCCTTTCGCCGTTCGCCTGCCTATCGCTGGCATCCCGACACCCAATATCTCGCCCCGGCGCTGCCCGGCGAACATGCCATGATGCCCGGACATCCCTGGCTGCTGGCACCAAAAGGCGCCGAAACAGGCACTGCCGCGCATATCGCGCTGATCGTGGCCGCGCAGGCCTGGGCCGAGGCCAGTGATCTGCCCGGTCTCGTGCGTCGTGCCTCTCCGCTTGCCTCGCAGCCCGTCGTGGAAGCCTGCCTTGGCATACCAAGCTGGTGGTGGTTCGACGACGGCCGCAATCGCGTGATCGCGCGTAAAGCCTATGCCGATCGACTGCCTGCCGACATCGTGCAGCGCCGATCGAAGGGGTCGCCTGACGGCTATATTGCCGCCTTATATGCCGCCAATCGCGCCACCATTCGTGCGATGCTGCTCGACGGTCGGCTGCGCGGCGCGGGCCTGCTCGATACGCCGCAGCTCGAGCGCGCCCTCGATGAAAGCGCGCTTGTGCGCGGGACCGACTATCACAGGATCATGCGTCTCGCCGATGTCGAGGCCTGGATCGCAAGCCGCACCTAGTCGTCCTGAGCCTTGCGATGCTGCTCACGAAGGGATCGCCATAGCGCATATTGGTCGGCCTTGCGCGGATCGGGATCGATCCTGTCCTTAAGCCAATAGTCGAACCAGTCGAGATTGCGGTCGTAGATGGCGAGCCGATGCGCAGGCTGCCATTTATTGTGATATTCGTCGGGAAAGACATATATGTCGACCGGCTTGCCCTGCTCCCGCAGCGCGGCATAGACGTCGATCGCCGTCAGATATTCGCGATCGGCCAATTGCATGAGCAGGGGCGTATCGATCGAGGCTGCATTCTGGATCAGCGACCCCGGCGCCCAGAACTGGCGGTCGTTAGCCGTGGCGGCGGGCCATCCCTGTTTGCGCATCGTGCGGGCGAAGGCTGGTCCGAAGGTCGCGTTGACCATCCAGGGTTCGAGGCAGCAGGTGCTCACGGCCGCGGCGGCAAAGCGTCGGCTGTTGATCAGCGCAAAGCCGACCGTGCTCGAACCATCGCTGAGGCCCGTGATACCGATGCGATCGGGATCGGCGACGCCCATGTCGATGACGCGTTGCATGCCGACCAGCACGGCGGAATGCAGGCTGCGGCGCTCGGCCCAGTTCGCCGCGTTGACGGCATTCAGCCTGTCCGCGTCGATGACCGTCGCATCCGCTTCCGCGACGAAGGGCGGGCGATGGAGGCTCAGCACGGCAAAGCCGCGCGCCGCGAAGACATGGATCGGATATTCATTGCCCGTCGCACCGCGCAGGAAGCCGCTGCTCCAATAGGTGGTGATGATGAGCGGCAGCTTCTTGCCCGGCTTATGGTCCGGCGGCAGGATCAGGTCGCCCCGCACCTCAAGGCCGCGATCGTTGCGCCAGTAGAGACGTTCGACATCGCCGAAACGGATCGCCGAAAATTCCGGATTGGGAACATAGAGGCTTTCGGTCCGCCCGGTCTGCGGGTCGATCCGAACGATGTGGCGCGGGACGGTCGCGCTTTCGCGCAGGCAGACGAGCTGTGCTTGCGCCACGACGCATCCGTCGATCACGCCGCTCGTCCGCAGGACGGCGCGCGGCTGTCCTGACCCAGGCTGCCAGCGATACAGAACCAGGTCGCCCAGATCCCAGCCTTCGCGCCGCATGAAGAGCAGCGGGCCGCCCTTGGGCATCCACCACAGACCGGTATATTTGCCGCGACAGGCACCGGCGGTGCAGGCGATCGGCTGGCCGGACGCCGTTATGGCCTGCAGCACGAGCGGGCTGAGCAGATTAGCTGTGCTGTGCTCCGTCGAGGCGCGACGCCCATCGTCGGCGTCCGCGGCGGGCAGTGGCGCGGGGTCGTTCAGGGGGTCGGGTGGCAGCAGCGTGCGATCATCGCCGGCGGCCGGTCGTACGGCAAGGCTGGCAATATCGACGGCATAGGCGGACAAGGGCGTCGTGACGACCGGCAGCGGCACGCTGCTCATCGCCGGCACGAAGCGGTCGCCATAAGGATAGCCCGTCAACGCCAGGGCGGCGTCTGCGGCGCGTTCGGCCACCTGTCCGGTCCGGCTCGGAAACAAGACGGCGCTGCCGTCGGTCCGCCAGACGAACTGTTCGACATCGACCGGGGAATGCGAGAGCTGGCGCGCCATGCCGCCCTCCGCCCGTGCCATCCAGAGCTGGGTGACGCCGCGATCCCGGCGCAGATAGGCGATCCATCGGCCGTCCGGCGACCATGCCGGCGTCACCGTCGCGACATAGCCGGTCGGCGTGATCAGCCCGCGCACATTGCCCGACGCGAGGATCATCTCCCCGCCCTGGTCGATGAGGTGCGGGCGGCTGCCGGAGCGCAGGTCCATCACCGCCAGCCCGACGCAATAGGCATTTGCCACGGGATCGGCCCGGCTGATGACGAAGGCGACGCGTGCCTGGTCCGGGGAGATGGCAAGCGGGCTCGTGCCCCCCAGCAGTGCGCCGTCGGGACGACCGATATCGCGCAGGCGCGCGAGATCGGCCGGTGCGATCGACCGTTGCAGTCCTGCCGGTGGCAACGCGCGCGGCAGCAGATCGGCGCAATGCGCCCAAGCCTGGGCCGGCAGGAGGAGCGTCATCGCCAGGGCCCAGCGCAGGCCGATCCTCAAGAGCGTCTCCCTCACCATTTCTTGACGAACTCGAAAGCCACGAAGCGACCCACGGGCGAATAGTTGGTCGAGTCATAGGGCGTATCGTAGAACAGGCTGGTCGCGATTACCGCAGGGGCCTCGTTGGTCAGATTCTGGACCGAAAGCCCCAGTTCGACGCCATCCAGCAGGCCGCGCCCGCCGTCGATCCGGTAGCGAAGGCTGATATCGGCCGTGGTCATGCCATGGACCCGTCCCGCAGAAGCTGTTCGCTGGTCATCGACGCCGCCGATATGGCTGATCGTCAGCGCCAGGCCGAGACCGCCCTTGTCCCAACTCGCGGTCCCCCGCCCGCGCCAGTGCGGCGGATTGAACAGGGTGCCCGCCAGTTGGCGGACCGGCTGGGTCGCTAAGATCTGTTGCTTGCTGTCGAGATAGGTCGCGCTGGCCGACAGGCTCAATCGTCCGTCTGCCAGCGTCGTCTGGTAGCGGCCCTGCACGTCGATCCCGCGGATGCTTTGCCGGCCGGCATTGACGTTGCTGTTGTCGATCACCGCCACGACCCTCGTCGGATCATAGGCCGACGGCGTCGCGTTGATAAACTCGTTGGCACCGGCCACCAGCGCGGCCAGTTGGGCTGGCGTGGGCGAAAGCGTGACCTGTCCGCCGTTGGCCGGATCACCCAGCGCCTGCGACGCGATCGGTATCGGGGTCACGATCCGGTTGACATAGCGCGTCGAGAAATAGCTGAATTCCAGCGAAGCGCCCGGCCAGGCGGGCGGATGCAGTGCGAGAGTGGTGGACCAGCTGCGCGCGCGCTCGGGCTTCAAATCGCTGTTGCCACCCGTCAGGTACAGCGCCGTCGCACCCGTCGGATAGCCAGTGCCGCCGAACGTCGTGACCGGATAGAGCAGCGCCTGCTGGATCGAATGGAGTTGGATGAAGCTCGGCGCGCGGAACGACCGTCCCCAGCTCGCCTTGACATCGACGAAGTCGGCAGGTGCATAGGTCAGGCCCAGCTTGGGCGTGACGATCTCACCGATCTGCCGATAGCGTTCGTAGCGCAACGCCCCACTCAGGTTGAGCCGGTGGACGAGCGGAATGTCGAGGTCGGGACCGATGACGGGAAGGTTGATCTCGGCGAACGCATAGCGGCTGTCCTGCGATGGCCGGGCGTTGTTGATATTGCCCGCGCCACGGAATATCTCGAAATCATTGGCCCGGATACCGGCGCCGATCGCAAGCTTCGCCTCGCCGCCCGGCAGCAGGAACAGCGGGCCGTCGCCGGCGACTTCGCCCGTGACCGTCTGGTTGTCGTAGCGGCCGAAGGCCGTGCTCGCGAACTGGTCGTTCCTGAACGTGTCACCCTGAAAATAGGTGCGACCCTTGCCGAAGGTGCCGGACAGGCTGAGCTGCCACGGTCCGAGCGACAGACGCGCGGCGCTAGCCAGGGCCAGCGTGTAGGAATCGAACGTCTGTCGCGTTCGGCTGATCGCAAGATCGCCTGCCGCATTGAGCGGATAGGTGAACACGCCGGTGCGTTCATTGTACAGCCCATCGGCTTCGATCGTGAGATTGCCGGTTATATCCTGATGCGCGCTGGCAACGATCGCATGGCGTCGGCTCGCGGGGAGAATGGTGACGTTGGGTCTCACGCGGGCATAGGCGCGCTGGTTCGTCATGAGATCGCTGTTGCGGTTATATTCGTAGGTGATGAATCCACCGCCGCCCTGCCATCGGCTGCCCGCCAGAACCGAATAGCGTTGCTCGAACCCGCCGCCGTCGGTAGCGCCCCCAATGCGCGCGCGGGTCTGCAATCCGTCATGATCACGCTTGAGAATGACGTTGACGACGCCGCCGACCGCATCCGAGCCATAAATGGCCGAAGCGCCGTCTGCGACGATCTCGATCCTATCGACCGCAGCCAGCGGGATGGCGGAAATGTCCACGCCCTGTCGCGCCGAATCATAAGGCACGCGTCGCCCGTTGAGGATCGTGAGCGTCGCGTCACTGCCAAGGCCACGCAGGTTGACCGAGGATCCGCCACCGACATTGCCGCCCGTGCTGGACGGTACGTTGAAGCCGACGCCTGGATTTTGTCCGCCACCGAAACTTTGCGGCAAGCTGCGGGCCACGTCGCCGAGATCGGCCAGTCCGGTGTCCCGGATGGTCTGCTCGCTCAGGATCGTCACGGGTGACGCGATCGGCGCGCCGCGAATCCGGCTGCCGGTGACGACGATGGCTGCTGCGTCGCCATTGCCCTGCCGGTCACCCGTCGCGCGCAACGGACGGACGACGAAGCTTTCGTCCACGCGGTCGAAGGTCAGCCCCGAACCGTCGAGAAGCCGGCGCAGCGCGTCCTCGATGCTATAGGCGCCCTGGAGCGACGGCGCCTGCCTGTCCCCGATCAGCGTCGCATCCGCGAGGACGGTCCTGTGGGACAGCAGCGCCAGCGCCTGAAGCGAACGGCCGAGCGGCTGCGCGGGAAGGTCGACGCCGATTCGCTGGGCTGGTTGCGCCTGGGCCGTTGCGGCGCTGGCGAGCAAGGCTACCCCAGCAAGGCGATGAAGCCCGTTCTTCCCAAATATATGCATTGTCTTCGGTCTCCCCTGAACCGCCGAAGGGGCGGGTTGGGCGAGAGACGATGAGGGCGCAAAACACCCGCCAACTATTTTAGGGGAGGGTGGAAGTTCGTGCGTGTCTCGATTGCAGCAGGAGAATATCCGGATGCGATTTATCGACGGTCAGGTCGAACATGGCCGCGACCGCACGGGCGAATTGCTGCGAATCCCGCGCCTGGAAGGCACCCGTGACGGCAAGGCTGGCAAGATGCGGGTCGGCCAGTCGCACTTGCGTTCGATTGTAGCGGTTGATGGCGGCCACCGCATTGCCCAGCGGCGTGTCTTCAAGCGCCAACATGCCCGATACCCATCGTGCGTCGGCCATCGACAGCGGGCGCGGCGCGGCAGCCTGGCCCAGCGCGGCCTGCTCGCCGCCAACGAGCCGCTGCGGGCTGCCCTTGCCATCATGAGCGGTGCTGAGAAGCTCGACCTCTCCTTCGATCAAGGCCACCAGGGGCTGCGGACCGACGACGCTGACGTCGAAGAGCGTGTGTCGCGCGACGATCTCGCCGCCTGACACCGCAACGGTGAAGGGCCGATCGTCCTTCGCCACCGAAAAACGCGCGCGCCCCTGCTTAAGGTCGAGCCGCCGGGACGCACGGCTGAAACGAACGTGCACCACGGTCGACGTATCGAGCGTGAGGTTCGACCCGTCCGCGAGACGCACGCTTCGAATTTCACCGACGGCTGTCTGGTAGGTCGCCGCCTCGGCCGGAGCGACAAAACCGAAGGGTCCTGCGTGCCGGACAATCCCAACAGTGCCTAATCCCAGGAGGGCAGCAAGGCTCAGGCTGACGGCACCAACATGCGTGCTTCGTCGCATCAGGAACGGTGCGCGGACGAGCTTGCGGGTTCGACCGACGGCACTGTCGGCAAGCTGCGCGCTGTCGCGCCAATCGCGGGCCACCTGTCCATAGGCGATGCGGTGTCGAGGATCGGCTTCCAGCCAGGCAGCAAAGGCCTGTTCCACCGCAGCATCGGCACCGGCCTGCCGACGCACCAGCCACGCGCCAGCCGCGTCATGCACGGCGGGTGGAATCGAGGCCCGTTCAGGATCAGTCATCGTGGCGCAGATGTCGCCCGAGTTGCTTGATCGCCCGGCTCATTTGTTTCTCGACACCCCTTATGCTCAGCCCGGTCTGCTCGGCTATCTCTGCATAACTATAGCCGTCGAGACGACATGCGAGAAAAATCTGTCGCCGTAGAGGCTTGAGCCGAAGGACGGCCTGCTCGATCCGCGCGAGCCGGTCACGGGCCTCCAGGGCGGCGACCGGGTCGGCATCGGGCAAAGCCACGTCCTCGATCGAAACATGCAGGTGCGCGCTATTGCGTCCGGCCGTCCTGGCGTCGTCGCGGACGAGATTGCGCGCCGCCTGGCGCAAATAGGTCGCGGGAGATAGGATCGCAGCCGTCTGGTCCGCCGTCTTCCCGGCCATGCGGGCGAAGACCTGCTGGACGATATCTTCGGCACGGTCGTCGGATGCGCGCCGCGACAGAAATCGAAGCAACCCTGGCCGTTCCGCGCGGTAGAGATCGCCGAGCACGTCCTTCGGCGCTTCCACCCGGTCATGGCCAGGCGGAAGCGGATCGCGTTCATCAAGAGGCAGGCGCGCAGCGCCTAAAGCGGTCGACATCTCGACCGAAATCCCTTTGGGATGCTCGCTTCACGCACCATCGACAACGCCTCCATGCGACTGGCGAGGCATTGCCGACAAAAGCCGGGTGTAGAGAACATGCTTGAGACATGCGCCGACGCCTTTGGCCGCAAGCGGCTTGGACATGCGCGTCGGCCACCCGGCCGCGTCGATGGCGGGTCAAATCGTCTTCCCAAGCGAGGTTCTCAAGCCTCGGCGCCGCCTTCGCAGCGCGCGACCAGACTAACATTCTGATTCACAGAAGCAATACCGCAGAGGAGATTGCAGTTGGGCTTGCCTATCGACGTGAAAGGGCGAACGTCACCTTCGCCCTTCTTCATGGCCCTTTGCCGTGACGATGGTCATGATCATGCGGCAAGGCCTTCGGTCGACCAACGTACAATTCATCGTCGATCTCGTGCGCATCATGGAGGCCCCAATTGGACAACTGTCGCACAGGCCGCGACACAGCGAGGTAGGAAGATTGAGAGCATTTCGAGCCGCGAGGCCTTGGATTTGCGCAAGACGCCGCCCAAGCGTGCCGTACCGGCGCACGTGGAGTTTGATGTGGTGCAGGGCGCGCTCCATCCCGGCTCGATCGGGCCGATCTGGCACGCCATGATCCGCAAGGCTTTTGAGCGCGGCGCGCTGATGGATTTGACGATCGACGATATAGTACGCCTCCTCAAGGGGATCAGCGCGCATTCGACGCGGGTGGGCCTCACTCAGGATATGTTCGTCAGTGGCGAGGATCTCGCCGGCATTATGGACGCAGGACGCTGGAAGAGTCCCAGAATGCCGCTGAGTTACAATCGTAACCTTGCGGCAGAGCAGGGCGCGGCTGGTCGGCTTATGCGTAAACTCGGCTAAGCCCGCACCTAGTTGGCCGAAAAGCTGACCTACGACCCCGGCGATCCATGCTCGGTCCACCAAGTGGTGAGCGCATCCATGGTGGGGCGCAGCGCATAGGCTTTCGCGGTCATCGCATAGTCAACGCGAGGCGGCACTTCAGCGAACACGGTGCGTGTGACCAGTCCATCGGCTTCCAGCTCCCGCAGCTGCGCCGTAAGCATATGCTGCGTGATACCTGGGATGGCTTTGCGTAACTCGCCGAAGCGATGGACGCGCTGATGCAGCAGCCACATGATCTCCAGCTTCCACTTGCCCGAAAGCATAGCGAAGGCGCGCCGCATCTCGTTCTGCATGGTGAAGTCGTTTGCGGTCATTAGTATGTCGTTTCCTACTTAAGTACTGAAATCCATCCTACTTGCACAAATTCATTGTGCATTACAATTTATACCAAGACCGCTGGTCGGGGGGGGTAATGAAATCCCCTGACGGCCTGTTGCGAACTCGAATGTGGTCAGGCGAACAGTGCCGTCACCAGGAAAGAACATGGTCCAAACCTACGCCTATTGGATCAGCACCGTGATGCTGTCGGTGCTGTATCTGTCATCCGCCGGACTCTATCTCGCCAGGCGTGATTATGTGCGGGAAGTGCTTCGGGGGCTTGGCTACCACGCCGCCTATCTCGTCCCGGTCATGGCCGCGATCAAGATCCTCGCGGTGCTGACCATCCTTTCGCGCCTCAACGTCGCACTGAGCGATCTGGCCTATGCCGGCATCCTCTATCACCTGCTGTTGTCGGGCATTGCGCATCTCGGCGTGCGCAAGCCGGGCAGTGCGATACCCGCGGTCGTGGGCCTCATTCTGCTCATCGCGTCGTTCGCCACCCAAAATACAGCGCGCGAAATGCCGTCGCCCTACGCGCCGGCTGCCTCCTCCCTCACCATCATGACAAGGAACTGACCATGGGTCGTCTCGAAGGAAAAATTGCTATCATTACAGGCGCGAGCCGCGGCATCGGTCGCGCCACCGCCAAACTCTTCGCGGCGGAAGGCGCGAAAGTCGCTGTCCTGTCCCGCACAGCAGAGGGGAATGATGCGGTCGCCGCCGCGATCGAGGCAGCGGGCGGCATTGCGCTTGGCATACAATGTGATGTAGCCAATGCCGGTCAGATCACCGCTGCGGTCGCCGCCGTCGTCGAAGCGTTCGGCGGGGTGGACATCCTCGTCAACAATGCGTTCGATCCTGCGGCCGTCATGTCTTCGGTGGCCGAGCTTTCGGTCGAGCAGTTGCAGCGCAATTTCGATACCGGCCCGATCGCCAGCCTCCGGATGATGCAGGCCTGTTATCCGCATTTGAAGGCGAGTGCCGCAGGCCGCGTGATCAACTTCGGCTCGCCCGCCGCGCTGACGGGCATGGCACCCTATGCGCCTTACAACATGGCAAAGGAAGCGACGCGGGCACTGACCCGTACCGCAGCGCGCGAATGGGGCGCGGACGGTATCACCGTCAACAATGTCCAGCCCGTGGCCGAGACATGGGGCGATGTCGATGTGCCCCCGCCCGCCAACGCGCTTGCTCGTTATGGATCACCTGAAGCGGATATTGCCCCGGTCGTCCTGTTCCTTGCCAGTGAGGATGCGCGATACCTGACTGGCTACACGCTCACACCCGACGGCGGCATGGTCATCGACGGCGCACGATGAAAGAGCCGTGCGGGCGCGCGGGTATGTTGACCCCGCGCCCGCACCTTGGCGTCAGCGCAGGCCGCCGCTTGCAAAGAGTTCCTCTCCCGTCACGAAGCGCGCATCGTCGGAAGAAAGGAAAGCGACCACGCGGCTAATGTCATCGGGCGTGCCAGCGCGGCCAAGCGGCGTTTGCGACACAATGCCCGCCTCCATCGCGGAACCCGCGATTCCAGCAGCTTTCGTGCCTTCGGTCACGACAAAGCCCGGACTGACGACGTTGACGCGAATGCCGCGCGGTGCGAGTTCCTTCATCAACACGCCCGATATGGCGTTCACCGCAGCCTTGGTGGCGGTGTAGAGCGCGGTGCCCGGCGTCCGCAATGTCGTGATCGAAGACGAGATGTTGACGATGCTGCCGCCATCCTGAAGATGCTTGATCGCCGCCTGCGTCGTCAGCAAAGTGCCGAGCACGTTGACGTCGAACAGCCGCCGATATTGTGCCTCGGTAAACAACTCGACCGGCGCGACATCCCAGACGCCCGAATTGTTGACCAGAATGTCGAGCCGCCCGAATTCGGCTACGGCTGCTTCTATCAGGCCCTGCGCCTCGGCTGCGATCGAGACGTCGCCCTGGATTGCGATAGCTTTTCCACCTGCCGCGACAATCGCTGCAACGACCGTATTCGCGCCTTCTTTACTCGACGCATAGTTGACGACGACAGAGGCGCCGTCCGTCGCCAGCGCCTTGGCGATCCCGGCACCAATGCCTTTGGATGCGCCGGTTACGACGGCCACTTTACCTGCTAATTTCGTCATTTCTGCTGTCCTTGTGTCTAAGCGAGGATGGCCACGGCTCGGTAGCCGCAGTTCCATAGTTCCGAATATAGGAACTATGGAACTGCGCGTCAATGTCTGCTAGGGGAGAGAGGATGAGACCATTTTTCCACCCCGCGATCGAAGACGTAGAACCCCAGGCGATCCTGCACGCCCTGTCGGACCCCAACCGGGCCGCCATCCTGGCGAAGATTCTGACGACCGGCGTCGTCGAAGCCTGTTCGAATGTCGCGGCGCTGGGCGATCGAGTTATTCCGAAGTCGTCGTTATCCAACCATTTCAAAGTGCTGCGGGAGGCCGGACTGATCCGTAGCGAGCGCCATGGTATCGAGATGCGCAATCACGCGCGCTTCGCCGAGGTGAATGCACGATTTCCCGGCCTGATCGGCGCGATCATCAACGCTTATGCAGGCGTCGATTCCAAGGGGACGGTGTCGACCGACTAGCATGGGAAGGCTGACCCATGTTGTCGCAGCGGCTTTTGTATAGCGGCACTGCATTTGCCATCGGCTTGGCGTCAAGCAGCTCAAGCGCGGCGAAACCGGCGTATTCGTGAAATTCCTTGGTTGCTACTACGGAAGATGTGGAGAGATGATCCCTGCGGTTGCGCTGACCAGCGGGATGGGGGGCTCATGGCGCAGAAGGCACTCGTCGAAACCTGTGATAGGCTGGGGCAGGCAGGACGTTTTCGAATGGGCTGGCATTTCCAGTAGCCTTGGTCGTTTGTCGAATGCCTAGGGCCCGAATTTAGTGCTGAATGCACGCGGTTGATGGATCATTCAGCAATTCATCAACCCATTAGATCTCTGTCTTACCGCCCGAAAGCGAACCATTGTAAATCACTGCAACCGTATCGTGGAAAAGGGTGTCAAAATCCTCCTCGTCAGATAGCAGGCCACGCATTTGTAAGCTTACAAGGCCGTGCATGGCTGCCCAAAGCTGTCTTGTTATTTGAATCACGTTGTCTGAAGGGCAGGATGGTCGCATCGCGGCGACCGCCTCTCGAAGGATTCGAAAAGTCTGCCCAGCTTGTGCCCGACTTTCCGGGGGTGCCTGCCAGGATCGCCCTAGATCCCCGTACATTACGTTGTAAAATCCAGGTTCGGCCAAGGCATAGTCCCGATAAGCATCGCATATCGACCGCAGCCTTGTCTCGGCATCTTGAGCAGACGAAGCCATTTCCATTGCCGCCTGCAATCCCGCATAGCTGCGCAGATATAGGGCATCGAACAAACCATCTTTGCCGCCGAACGTGGTGTAGATAACCTTTGTGGATGCGCCGACGTCTTGCGCGACACGGCGCAACGTCAGGGCTGCGGGACCGTCATTACGCAGAATCGACGCCGCAGCTACCAAAACCGTCTCGCGGACGTGCAGGCGGAAGGCGTCGCGATCTCTCCCAATGTCGATGCGCCGGCCCGGCTGTGCGAATTTTGTCATGGTCGCGTCATTGCACAATCACACCAGACTTGATAATTCCAATCTTTAGAAACATCGTTACCTAGTAACTCATTGTTGCCGAATTGTTCTGGAGCTTTAGAATGTCCTTCCGCGCACCCCTCGTCGAGCAGCTATTTGTTCTCGAAACGATTGGCAATATTGAGGGCATCGCGAGTCTGCCAGCCTTCACCGCTGCCACTCCGGAACTGATTGAAGCCGTACTCGATGAGTCCGCGAAGCTGGCTGAACAGGTGTTTGCACCCCTCAACAAAATAGGGGACATTGAGGGTTCTGTGTGGCGCAATGGGGAAGTGTCGCTGCCCGACGGCTATGCTTCGGCCTTTCGCCAATATGTTGCCGGAGGCTGGGGTTCGCTAGGCTCAGATCCGCGATGGGGCGGTCAGGGCTTGCCTTTCGTCCTGGCTTTGGCCGTGCAGGAACAACTGACTGCGGCGAACATGGCCTTCGCGCTAAACATGATGCTGACCCTTGGCGCGATTGAGGCGCTTCAGTCGCATGCCTCTGACGATCTGAACGCCCTTTATCTGACGAAGCTGGTGTCGGGCGAGTGGACGGGCACGATGAACCTGACTGAGCCGCAAGCTGGATCTGACGTCGGCGCTCTTAGGACCCGCGCTGAACCTGCTGCCGACGGTAGCTGGCGAATCAAGGGCAGCAAGATCTTCATCACCTGGGGCGAACATGATCTGGCTGAAAACATTGTCCATCTCGTGCTGGCTCGCACCCCGGGTTCTCCGGCCGGAACCAAGGGGATCTCGCTGTTCCTTGTTCCCAAATTTCTGGAGGACGGCGTGCGCAACGACTTGCGGTGTGTTTCCATCGAACACAAGCTTGGCATCCATGCGTCTCCGACCTGCACGATGAGTTTCGGGGATGCGGACGGCTGCGTCGGCTATATGGTTGGCGCCGAGAATGGCGGTATGCGTGCGATGTTCACGATGATGAATCACGCGCGGATCAATGTGGGATTGCAAGGGGTCGGTATCGCCGAGCGCGCCTATCAGGCGGCTCTCGGCTACGCCCGCGAGCGTGTTCAGGGTTTGCGCATCATCGACTATCCCGATGTCCGCCGGATGATCCTGACGATGCGCGCTACGACCGAGGCCATTCGGGCGCTGGCCTATTTCAATGCCGCAGCCGTCGATCGCGGGCATTCCGGCGACGCCCAAGCACAGATGCTGGCCGATCTTCTGACGCCTGTCACCAAGGCCTATGCGACCGACATGGGCGTCGAGGTAGCGAGCCTGGGCATACAGGTCTTTGGAGGTATGGGCTTTATCGAGGAGACTGGCGCTGCGCAGCATTTCCGAGATGCCCGGATAGCACCGATATACGAAGGGACCAATGGCATCCAGGCGATGGATCTGGTTGGGCGCAAACTGCGCCAGGGCCGCTGGGAGGCGCTATTCGCCGAGATAGCAACCGAGATAGACCTTGCCGGGGCGACACCCGAAACGGCCGCACTGCAAGCGCCGCTGGAGGCGGCGCTGTCCGCGCTTACGCATGCAACCAAATGGATGCTTGATCAGAGCGACGCGCAGGATGTGACGGCGGGAGCATCGCCCTATCTGCGGATGTTTGGCATCCTGATGGGCGGGTATCTCCTGGCCCGGCAGGCTCGTATCGCCTGCGAGCGGATTGCCGGCGGCACCGCCGACGATCTTCCGTTTCTGCGCACCAAGATAGCGACGGCCAGCTTCTTCATCACGCAGATCCTGCCGCAAGCGGGCGCGCTGCTCAGCGCGGCAACGGCGGGCGCCGCTCCGCTGTACGCCATTAGCGAAGACCAGTTCGCGGCCTGAATCCGTCCTTTCCAGCAAGTGAGTGCAACACCATGACACAGCCGATCTTCCTTGTTTCCGGCGTCCGTACCGCCATCGGCGACTTTGGCGGCGCATTGAAGGGCGTCTCGCCTGCGGAACTTGGTCGCCAAGTTGTCGCCGAAGCCGTCCGGCGCTCAGGTCTTGTTCCTGCCGACGTCCAGCATGTCGTGATAGGTCAGGTGATACCATCCGAGCCGAAGGATGCTTATCTGGCCCGCGTGATCGCTGTGAACGCCGGGATTCCGACCTCGACACCCGCACTCACTCTCAATCGCCTATGCGGATCCTCGGTAGAGGCGATCATCACAGCGGCACGGGGGATCGCACTGGGCGAATATGACGTCGCCATCGCCGGCGGCGCGGAAAGCATGAGTCGGTCCCCACATATTTTAACCAGTGGCCGCTGGGGCCAGCGTATGGGCGACGGCCGCCTGATCGACGCCATGGTAGAGTCGCTGACTGATCCCTTCGGGGGGTTCCATATGGGCGTAACCGCTGAAAATGTTGCGGAACGCTACGGGGTCTCCCGCGAGCAGCAAGACGCGATGGCCGCGCAAAGTCATCGGCGCGCCAGTGTTGCTATCGCCGAAGGACGTTTCTCTGAGCAAATCCTGCCGGTCGAAGTCAAGAGTGGGAAGGGCACCGTCACGTTCGCAACGGATGAGCATGTCAGGATCGAGACTACTGCGGACTCGCTTGCTGGACTTAAGCCAGCGTTCCGAAAGGACGGCTCGGTTACCGCCGGAAATTCCTCGGGTATCAACGACGGTGCCGCTGCCGTCCTGCTCGCCTCGGAGACGATGATCAGCGCGCGAAATTTGACCCCGATGGCCAAGATCCTTGGCTGGGGTCATGCAGGTGTGGATCCAGACATCATGGGGATCGGGCCGGTCCAGGCAGTGCCGATCGCTCTTGAGCGCGCGGGCCTGACACTCGACCAAATCGACGTGATCGAATCCAACGAGGCATTCGCTGCGCAGGCTTGTGCCGTAGCCAATGAACTTGGCTATGATCCGGCTAAGGTTAATCCCAACGGTTCCGGCATTGCACTGGGCCATCCGGTCGGTGCGACGGGTGCGATCATCACGGTAAAGGCGATGTACGAGTTACAGCGTACCGGAGGGCGCTACGCGCTCGTCACCATGTGCATCGGCGGGGGGCAGGGCATAGCGCTGGTGCTGGAACGGGCCTGATCGGCCATCACATGATTTCAGGGAGCAAGAGGTGACTATGCAAACCATTGGCGTAATTGGCGGCGGATTGATGGGCAGCGGCATCGCGCACGTCGCGGCGGTAGCAGGCTACGACGTGATCCTCTCAGAAGTGGCGATGGACCGCGCGGAGAGAGGCAAGGCATCGATCGCAAATAATTTGGCGCGGCAGGTTGCCAAGGGCATACTCACAGACGCGGAGATGGTTTCTTCGCTCGATCGCATCTTCTTGACCGTTGATACCGACCGGTTCGCGGATGCAGCGCTCGTGATCGAAGCGGCGACCGAGAATGAGGCGCTGAAGACGAAAATGTTTGCCGATCTCTGTCCGAAATTGGCTCAGGACAGCGTCCTTGCTACCAACACGTCGTCTATCTCGATCACCAGATTGGCAGCTATGACAGATCGGCCGGATCGCTTCATCGGCTTGCACTTCTTCAATCCGGTGCCGATGATGGGGCTGGTTGAGGTGATCCGTGGGCTGGCGACCGGAGATGCGACTATGCAGATCGCAAGTGAATTCGTCGCTGCGATTGGCAAGACGATGATCGAGGCTCAGGACTCACCCTCGTTCCTCGTAAACCGGATATTGTGTCCGCTTTTGAACGAAGCGATTTTCGCTCTAGGCGAAGGCATCGGGTCTGTGCGCGACATCGACCAGGGCATGAAACTCGGTGCAAATCACCCGATGGGGCCGCTCACGCTAGCGGATTTTGTCGGCCTGGATACGCTCCTCGCCATCATGCGCGTTATGCAGGAGGGCTTTGGCGACCCCAAATACCGCCCTGCGCCATTGCTGGTGAAATATGTAGAAGCAGGTTGGTATGGCCGGAAAAGCGGGCGCGGCTTCTATGATTACACGTCTGGCGAGCCGGTACCGACGCGATGATATTACAGGATGCTCATCATAAGTAATATCCGCGAGCGCGGATGCTAGCGGAGCCTTTCGCGTCGCATATTCCGTAGAATAAAAACCTTCCAACGCAGAGTCGGGGTAGCGATGGTGTGACGTAGATGGAGGGCAACGAATACAGAATGATCGCTGACGTCAAAGTTCCTGCATAATCAAGCCGAAAAGGACGGTGATGTGCTTATTCGAGCAGGACGTTCCGTAACTCGGTACGCATCGTAGCATCAACGCCTAATGCGTGCGTGAGATATGCATCGACACCTCCGAACGCGGTCTCAAGTTCGCTGAAAAGCGCCTCGAGATACCCGGCATCGGCAATCAAAAGCGCTTCTCGGACAGCATCTGGTAAGCGACTGAACCGGCCCTTGGACCCAATAAGGGAAGATAAGTCGGCATCGTTGGTCAAGAGATAGTCGGCGAAGATCATGTCGCGGGAAGCGCCAAGGGCATGAAGGATCAAGGCCGCTGCAACCCCGGTGCGATCCTTGCCTGCGGCGCAATTAAAAAGGAGCGGCACATGCCCCCCGGCAAGTCGGCTAAACATATGCCTGTAACTGCCGACGTGCTTATGTGGCAGGTCGCGGTATAGCCGTAACATGGCTGTACGCATCGCGTCCGCCGTTGCCGCATTGCTTCTCACCACGCCATCTAACTCACCGCTAAGCACGTCCTGGGCCGATGACCAATAGTCGGTGCCGGTGCCGAGGTGCCATGCGGTGGGTTGAGCCGCGCATTCAGACTGGCGGCGAAAGTCAACGATGCTTCGAATCCCAAGCGCAGCCATGTGCGCTGCCCCTGCTGGACTCAGGTTCGCCATTTGCCCGGAGCGGTAAATAACGCCGGTCTTAACGCGGCGACCCTCAGCTGCAACATATCCCCCCATGTCGCGGAGGTTCAGTCCGCCTTCGACAGGAAGAATGCGCGAGAAGCGGGCAATTTCGGAGATGGTCACGATCGCTCGATCACTATCGCAAAAACCCTGTCCGCGGCTTTAGCCGACTCAACGCGGGCGAAACGATTATCTTGCGCGCAGGCGGGATGAGCAGATGTTTGCGACATGCATTATATGCGATTGTGACGCTTGCCGGGTTAATTGCGGTCAAGATCATGATGGTTTCAAACATAGGAAGCATATCACAAAGGATCAAAGGAAGCATTGGTATCAGCTCATTCGATCGGCGATAAGACTTTCGACCACCGCCGGATCCGCCAACGTCGAGGTGTCACCGAGCGACGAGACGTCCCCTTCTGCGATCTTACGCAGGATGCGGCGCATGATCTTGCCCGATCGCGTTTTAGGCAGGCCGGGTGTGAACTGGATCGCATCGGGCGTCGCGATCGGGCCAATCTCTGTGCGGACCCAGTCGCGCAATTCCCTACGCAACGGTTCGCTCGAATCTTCGCCAGCGTTCAGCGTGACATAGGCGTAGATGCCCTGCCCTTTGATGGCATGCGGAAAGCCGACCACCGCAGCTTCCGCGACTTTTGCATGGAGGACGAGCGCGGATTCGACCTCGGCAGTGCCCATGCGGTGGCCAGAGACGTTGATGACGTCATCGACCCGGCCAGTGATCCAGTAATAGCCGTCCTCATCACGGCGGCAGCCGTCGCCGGTGAAATATGTACCGGGATAGGTCGCGAAATAGGTCTGAAAGAAGCGGTCATGATCGCCCCAAACAGTGCGCATCTGCCCCGGCCAGCTCCGCGTGATAACGAGGTTGCCCTCGGTCGCACCCTCCAGCACCTTGCCATCAGCATCGATCAACTGCGGCGCGACGCCGAAAAATGGCTTCGTCGCCGATCCCGGCTTGAGCGCGGTGGCGCCCGGCAAGGGAGAGATCATGCCGCCGCCGGTCTCGGTCTGCCACCACATGTCTATGATCGGGCAGCGGCTTTCGCCGACGACCTCATGATACCAGCGCCATGCCTCCGGATTGATAGGCTCGCCAACCGAGCCGAGCAGCTTGAGCGACCTGCGCGAGGTTGTTGCGACATAATCGTCGCCTTCCTTCATCAGCGCGCGCAACGCGGTGGGCGCGGTAAAGAGAGTGGTGACCTGATGGCGATCGACCACCTGCCAGATGCGGCTCGCGTCGGGCCAGGTCGGCACACCTTCGAACATCAGCGTGGTCGCCGCATTGGCGAGCGGGCCATAGACGATATAGGTGTGGCCGGTGACCCAGCCGACATCGGCGGCGCACCAGAACACCTCTTCGGGCTGGTAATTAAAACAAACGTCATGGGTCAGGCTTGCCCAGAGCAAATAGCCACCCGACGTGTGTAGCACCCCCTTGGGCTTGCCGGTCGACCCCGATGTGTAGAGGATGAACAGCGAGTCCTCGGCATTCATCGGCTCGGGATCGCAGGTTGCGGGAACCTCAACTGCTGCTTCATGATACCAAATGTCGCGGCCTGGCTGCATCGTCACGTCGTCGCCGGTCGCCTGGACCACGATCACCGACGTGAGACTGAGGCACTGCTTAGCCGCCTCATCGACATTGGCTTTGAGCGGCACCAGCTTGCCGCCGCGGCGGCCGTAATCGGCGGTAATTACAAGCCTGGAATCGCAATCAGTGATCCGACCGGCAAGCGCATCGGGGGAGAAGCCCCCGAACACCACCGAATGGATCGCGCCGATGCGCGCGCAGGCGAGCAGCGCGAACGCCGCCTCGGGTATCATGGGCAGGTAGATGGTGACGCGATCGCCCTTCTGCACGCCCTGCTTCTTCAGAACATTGGCGAGGCGGCACACCTCGTCATGTAGTTGCTGATAAGTATAATGGCGCGGCTCTTCGCTCGGGATATCGGGTTCCCAGATGATTGCGACGCGATCGGCGTGTAGCCTGAGATGGCGATCGATGCAGTTGACCGAAACGTTGAGAAGGCCATCGGCGAACCACTTTACGCCGAAGTCAGCGGCGTGAAACGAGCTTTCACTCGCTCTGGTCGGGGGTACTATCCAGTCGAGCCGCGCCGCCTCTTCCAACCAAAACTTGTCCGCGTCGTTCAAAGAGCGATCGTAGGATGCCGCATATTGTTCGGCATTCGTGCGCGTGTGCATGGCCCAGTCCGGTGGCACTGGATATATATCGGTCATTCACGGCTCCGATCAACGATGTCCCAACGCCTTGTTTACTCGGCGACGAGCTTATTTCAGTCTGCCCGTCGGGCTATCGGCGACAGTGAAGATAGCCTTATCCCCCAAGGGGTCTCGGTCGCTAAATAGCGATCGCTGCCAAGGCGGAGAGCGTGCTGAGATAATGTTCTCAGAGTACCTCGAAAAGCCCGGCCGCGCCCATTCCGCCACCAACGCACATCGTGACGACGACATATTTTGCACCGCGCCTGCGTCCTTCGATCAGGGCATGGCCAGTCATGCGCGCTCCGGACATGCCGTAAGGATGGCCGATCGAAATTGCTCCACCATTGACGTTGAGTATCTCGTCAGGAATGCCGAGCACATCCTGGCAATAGAGCACCTGGACCGCAAACGCCTCGTTCAACTCCCACAGGCCAATGTCGGCCATGCTCAGGCCGAAACGAGACAACAGTTTAGGTATGGCGAAGACAGGACCGATCCCCATTTCGTCGGGTTCAGTGCCCGCGACCGCCATGCCGACATAGCGGCCAAGCGGCATCAGCCCGCGGGCTGCGGCAAGGTCGCTGGTCATGATGACACAAGCCGACGCGCCATCGGAAAATTGCGATGCGTTCCCTGCGGTAATCACGCCGCCCTCGACGACTGGCTTCAGACTGGCCAGGCCTTCCGCCGTCGTTTCCGGCCGATTGCCCTCGTCGCGCGTGAGCGTCACCTCCCTGTGCGAGGTCACGCCGGTGGCCTTGTCGGCGACCGCCATCGTCGCTGTCACGGATATGATCTCGTCATCGAACGCGCCCGCCGCCTGCGCTGCGGCGGTGCGTTGTTGTGACTGGAGCGCGTAGGCATCCTGCCGGTCTCGGGAAATGCCGTAGCGGCTTGCCACCATCTCCGCAGTCTGGAGCATCGGCATATAGATGTCGGGCATCATGGCGAGCAGTTCGGGGTCGGTGTCGGAACGCAGCGCCGGGGTCTGCACCATCGAGATCGATTCGACCCCTCCTGCCACAACAGCGTCCATCCGATCCACGATGACCTGCTTGGCCGCCGTCGCGATCGTCATCAGGCCCGATGAACATTGCCGATCCATTGTCATACCCGATACCGATACGGGCAGGCCCGCGCGCAGTGCTGCCGTCCTACCGATCGTCTGCTGCACGCCTTGCGGCAGCGAGCAACCCAGGATGACATCGTCTACTTCGTCGGGACTGAGGCCCGACCGTGCGACTGCGGCGCGGATCGCGTGCGCTGCCAGTGTTGGGGAGGGGGTGGCGTTGAATGCGCCACGATAGGCACGACCGATCGGTGTCCGGGCCGTGGAAACGATGACGGCATCACGCATGGGGAGGTCTTTCTTTCAGGAAATGGTCGCGAATTGTCGGATGCAGCGCCGACCGCTATCGCGCCAGCAGGCCGCCATCGATAACAAGTTCCGTTCCCGTCACGAAACGGGCTTCATCCGAGGCCAAATAGACGCAGCCCCAGGCAATGTCTTCTGGCACGCCGCCACGTCCCCCCGGTTGAAGGGCATTGAACATCGACTGCGCGGCGCCGGTGTCAGGGGCGTTGTTGACGATGTTCTGAACCATGGGGGTGTCGATATAGCCTGGATGAACAGAGTTCGACCGAATACCGTGTCCGACATAGTCGATCGCGGTTGCTTTAGAAAAATTGCGAACTGCGCCCTTCGAGGCGGCATAGGCGGCGAAATGAGGTCCGCCGACAATTCCGAAAGCTGACGAGATATTGATGATCGATCCGCCGCCAGCTTTGATCATGTGGGGGATCGCGTACTTCGTGAACAGGAATACGCCGCGCGCATTGATGGCGAAGGTCCTGTCCCAATGGTCAGCGGTAATATCCGCCGCCGCGCCCTGTCCCGGTACGCCGGCGCACGCAACAGTTGTGTCCAGCCGACCCCATGTCGCGACGGCGTCGTCGATGGCAGCAACGACGTCCGCTTCGACGGAAACGTCGCAATGCCTGAACTTTGCCGCCTCGGGATTCGAAACGAGCAGATCCGCCAGCGCAGTATCGAGCGGTTCCTGCAGATCAGCGACGATCACGCGCGCGCCCTCTGCCACGAACAGTCGAGCCGTCGCCGCGCCGATCCCCGATGCGCCGCCGGAAATAACGGCAACCTTGCCTTTCAGCCTGTCGGTCATACTCGATACTCCTATGATCTCATGGTCATGATGTTGAACTGGCCGGAAGCATGATCCAATCTGCCGGATCGGATCATGCTTCATGGCGGCCGCATCTCGCCAGGCAGCAGAGACGCGGCCTGTGGACGAAAAAAACTTAGTAGCGGAAGGCGACGCTCACGCCGTACGTGGCAGGCTTGCCGGCGTAGCGACCGATCGTATCGAACGCGGCGACGACGTTGTTCCAATAATATTCGTTGAACACATTCTTGCCCCAGATCGTAACGCGCCAGCGGTCGTCGGGTGCCGCAATGCCTGCACGCAGATCGACCAGCGTGTAATCGGCGACCCCGAAGATCCTCTTCGACTGTGGCGCAGCCGCAGGAGGGTTGATCTCCCCACCGATGGTCGCGACCGTGTTCGAGCGGAAGTTCACGCTTGTGCCGATAAATCCATTCAGACTGCTCGTAAGCGGGAAATCATAATCGATATTACTGCCGATCTGGAACTTAGGCGTGTAGGGGACGCTCGCGCCGGCAAAATTCGCGGCTACGCCCGCAGCATTGATGCCACTGAAGCGTTTGATACTCGCATCCAGATAGGTAAATGTGTTGTTGACGACCAGACCAGGTGTCGGCCTAATACTCATTTCAAGCTCGAAACCCTTCACTTCCGACTTGGGAATATTCTGAAGTACGTCAAGAATGCCAAAGTTAGGATCGACAAATTTTGAACGCAGCTGCTTGTCGGTATAATCATAGTAAAAAACAGACGCGTTCAACTGAAGCGTGCGTTCCAGCAGCGTCGCTTTGATGCCGCCCTCATAAGACTGAACGGATTCTTGGGTTACGGGCAGATACTGGCTGAACAAGGAGGCCGAAAGCACTGGGAAACCACCTGTCTTGTAGCCCTTCGCCACGTTTGCATAGATCAGCACGTCGGGACTGGCCTTCCAGTCGACGCCAACGCGCCAGGAGAAATTGTCCTGCTTGAGCGAACTCACATAAGCGCCGGGGGATCCGGGATTTACGCCCCCGACCGCCATTGGCAGATTGTTGATCTGATAGCATTGGCCGTTATAGGGACCGAACGCGCCACCAAGCAGAACGTCGAAGAACAACGGACCCGTGTTGCGCGGATCGCCCGACGGGTCGTAGTTGCAGGCGTTGGCATCAGTCCGTGATTTTGTGTATCGACCGCCGAGTTTGATCGTCAGCTTGCCGATGTCATATTCGGCGTTGGCGAAACCGGCATAATTCCGCATTTTCTGATCGTTGTAATAGGACAACGAAGAAAAGGGATATCCGAAAGTGCCGTAAAGGCCACGCACGGATACATCCGGAAAGGTCAGGTCCTGGACCTGAAACACCTTGCTGCGCTCATAATTGCCGCCGACGACCCAACGAAAGCTCGAATTGCTGGCGTTGGAGATGCGAAGTTCCTGGTTGAAACTCTTGATGCGACCGTCATCACGGGGCAGATCGAGCGTGCGGATGGGCAAACCATCGCCCTCGTTGCCCTGACGCTGCTTGTAATCGACGTAGGAGGTCAACGACGTAACGGTAATGTCGTCTGTCAGATCAAGTTCGGACCGAAGCGATATCTGACCCATCCGGTTGTCGCGCCGGGGCACGCCTGGGGTCCAGTCCGCCGCACGCGGCTTCTCTGGTGAAAATTGCGAGTTTACGAGTGCGGGCGTGACGAAGGCAGGCGCCTGATACTGATAGGCGATATATTGCGGCGCCTGGGTTTCGCCCTCGTCCTTCCACCCGTTGACGTTGAGGCCGAAGCGAAGGCGGTCGGTCGGTTGAAAGTCGATCAGCAACCGACCCATATAATTGCGGACCTTGCCATTGCGGTCGCCGGGGCGTGAATTGCTCACCTGCCAGCCGTCGGCGCGTTCGACGCGACCCGCGAGGCGGGCTTTCAATGTCGAAGAGATCGGGCCGCTGATAAAGGCGTCGGCGACAACTTCGTTGAAACGACCATATGAAACATTGGCGCCTGCATGCAATTCGCTAGTGGGCTTCGCTGCGATGTAGTTGATCGCGCCGCCCGTCGCATTCTGTCCAAAAAGCGTACCCTGCGGTCCCTTTAGCACCTCGACCCGTTCAAGATCGTACGCCGAGTGCGAAGAGAGAACAGGGAAGGGCAGAGGCGCTTCGTCGACATAGGTGCTGACGGTGGGATAGGCGCCCAGCGATGTCTCATAGAAGCCGACGCCGCGCAGGGTGTAAACGGGTGTGCCGTTTGCGCTGTTGGTGAACGACAGGCTTGGAGTGGCATTGGCTAGATCGGCAAGCGAGTTGATCTGCTGCCGCTGTAGTGCGTTCCCGGAGAGCACCGCAACGGTGATGCCAACATCATTAAGACGCTGCTCGCGCTTGTTGGCTGTGACGACGATATCGGCGACCGCGGCACCTGCAGGAGGAGCAGCGGTCTGAGCATATGCCTGATTGGCAATGACCATAGTAGTGATGCTGGCGCCCAATAGCGCGTGCTTAACAAGGCTCATTCAACCTCTCCCTAGTTTATATTTGATATTGTTGCTTGGACCTCATGAAGAGAAAATATGCCATGTGCCTGGTGAGAATACCGATGCACCGGACCCGGAATCATGCTGCGCCGAAATGATTTTAACCCGATAGAATTACGGCTCTGCTTATGAGTTTGTTTTGCAGGATTGCCGTAAAGGGGCGAGTGCGACTTGCAAGAAACCTTGGGTGGACCAGATAATACGGCTGTTCGGCACGCCCACACTTTAATTTCCAGATACAAATCATGCCCTCCGGATATTTTCGGGGGGCGTGGCTCGCCGGGAGAATGTGCATGAGGCCGCCAGTCCCGCATGATCGTTGCCTTTGCGGCAATAGGCGCATCGCTGTCCAATCATCCTCTCCACTTCAATCTGCGCTGAAGGTCTCTCACGTGTAGCTATATAGCTAGCTAGCCGCAAGCAAGTATTTTACGAAGCGAATTATGTTGCTGAAATGCCACCATCCACCTTGAGTTCGGATGCAGTGATGAAACGACTTTCATCCGACGCGAGGTACAGGACGGCGTATGCCACATCGTCGGGCTCGCCGAGTCTTCCCACCGGCACTTGGCGCGCAAGTCGTTCCAGCATGGCCGCTTCTTCCCGGTCTCCCCGGAAGATATCGAGCATCGGCGTACGGATGAATGTAGGGTGGATCGAGTTGCAACGGATATCCCAGCCGCGTTTTGCTGTGAGCAGTGCAACCGATTTTGTGAGCAGCCAGACAGCGGCCTTGGAAGCGTTGTAGGCAGCGAGGTTGGGCGAAGCCATCAACCCCGCCATCGACGACAGGTTGATGATCGAGCCGGGCTGGCTGTCACGCAGATATGGAAGCGCAATCTTGCACCCCAAAAAGACGCTGTCCGTGTTGACCTGCATGACGCGGTGCCATTGATCGAGTTCAAGATCTTCGACAGAGCCTGTCATTACCAGACCAGCATTGTTCACCAGTACAGACACGCCACCCATGAGCAGAACGGCTTGGTCGAGCGCTTCCGTCCAGTCATCGGCGCTGGTCACGTCATGGCGGGCCGCCCAGGCGACTTCTTTGCCCATTTCGATATTGATGGACTCGGCTACCCGCTGCGCCCCTGCCTCGTTGACGTCGGTCAAAAGGACCTGCGCGCCGTGTCGTGCGAGCATCTGTGCGGAGGCAGCGCCCAATCCTTGCGCGGCACCGGTTACCAGTGCTTTCTTTCCGCCGACGCGGGCTAACGAACTCATTGCAGGTGTCCCAATCATCTTGTCAGATCGCTGTGAAGATACTAGCGTGTGACAAACAAGTGGAGAGGTCAATGCAAAGCGACATAGCTGGAGGCCCGGCAATGGGTGAAGCGCGGAATGGAAAAGCCGCATATCGCCCGCGCACTGCGATTATCGGCGCCGGTGCTGCAGGCATGATGCAGGCGATCAAGCTGCGGGAAGCCGGGCTTGACGACATCGTCATCTATGAAAAAGCGAACGAGGTCGGCGGCACATGGCGCGAGAATCGGTATCCGGGCGTCGCCTGCGATGTGCCGGCGCACCATTATAATTACTCGTTCGAACATAATCCGGGCTGGAGCCACCGGCTCGCACTGGGTGGAGAAATCCAGTCATATATGCTCAAGGTCGCCGACAAATATGATCTGCGGCGAGATATTGTTTTCGGCACGAAGGTGACCGGGTGCAGGTTCGATGGCCGGAAGTGGCATCTGGAAACGGTCGAAGGGCATCTCGACACAGTCGATTTCCTCGTCGCGGCGACCGGACCACTTCATGTCCCCGCATTTCCCAGGATCGAGGGGCTGGACGACTTTGAGGGCGCCAAGTTTCATTCGGCCCAATGGATGGACGGCATCGATCTCAGCGACAAGCGCGTGGGCGTGATCGGTAGTGGGTCAACCGGTACTCAGTTGATTGCAGCGCTCGCCAACCAGGGTGTCGATCTGACGGCGTTCATCAGGACGCCACAATGGATATTTCCGCTGCCCAACCGCCGCTTTGGCGATATGGAGCGGAAAATAGTCCGTGCGATGCCCTGGATCGGACGCGCTGCTGGAAGATTTTATGGCTGGTTTTTCGAGCATGTGTTCGCCGAGGCGGTCATCAAAAATGGGTGGCAGCGTAAATTCTTGTCGAGCATGTGCAAATGGCATCTAGGTCGGATCAAAGACCCGGAACTGCGCAGGAAGCTGACACCGCCCGATGAACCCCTGTGCAAGCGCATGGTGATGTCGACTGCATTTTACCCGGCGGTATCACGGCCCAATGTCGAGATCGTCCGCGACGGCATCGTTCGCGCGACTGAGCAGGGCATAGTCGATCAATCCGGCCGCCTGCACGAACTGGACGTCATCATCTTCGCCACCGGGTTCGACGCACGAGCCTATCATCGCCCGATTGAACTGACCAACGCCCGCGGCGAATCGCTGACCAAGGTGTGGGAAGGGCAGACCGGCGCTCACCTTTCTGTGCATGTTCCGGGCTTTCCGAATTTCATGCTTGTCGGCGGCCCGCATTCGCCGCGAGGCAATTTCAGCGCGATAGCCTATTCGGAAGCGATCGTCGACCATATCGTCAAGGTTATCAAATTCTGCGCGGAGAACGGATACCACTCGATCGAATCAAAGCCGGAGGCTCTGGACGAGTTTTTGCAGAAGGTGAAGTCCGCCGTACCGTCGACAATATGGATTTCGGGTTGCACGAACTGGTATATGGACGAAAACGGCATGCCAGAGACTTGGACCGGCACGCCTGACTCATATCGTGAGATACTGCGCGAGCCACGTTATGAGGAGTTCAAGCTGGCAAGGTGAATAGGGCGGTTGTGCCTGTTCTTGTCGATGCGATCAACGCGGCTCACCGATGAGCGCGATGATCGCATCACGAAAATCATGCAGGGCACTTTTGAAATCGACTTTGTCGGGGTTGGTCAGCCACTGGTATACAAGGCCGAAGAAAAACGACGTGTACTGAAGTGCGACCCGGCTCGGCACAGCTGACTTCCTGATCGTGCCATCCTCTATTCCTTCGCGAATATAGCGTTCGACCGCGCGCCGGTAGGCGCCGTGCTGCTCGGCCAGTCGTTCGCGCATGACAGTACTGCTTGCTACTGTTTCATAATAGAGAATGAACATCGCCCGGACATAGTCGCTGTTCTCGGTGAGGTAATGAATGCCGCTTTCGACCGACGCCGAAAAGGCGTCCAGGCCGGTCTTGCTGCCCACAAACGCGCGCAACTCGCTTTTCCAGCGCTTGTTAAAGATGTCGATCAGCTCCGCAAACAAGACATCCTTGGAACCAAAGCGATTGCTGGCCAAGCCACGGCTGTATCCGGCAAGCTCGCCGACCTCCCGCAACGTCGTGCTCTGTGTCCCCCGCTCGGCGACAAGCGTCATTGCGGCATCCAGCATCCTGCCGTCAGATATGGATGTACGCTCCGCCTGTGTGAGGCGTCGCCGCTTTACTGCTGTAGTCGTCTCCGGTTGCAATCGCCGCGATGTCGCCACTCTTCAATCCTCGTTAAACGGTGAAGGCGACCTTAGTTCGTTCACTTGTTTGACGCAAGGAATGTGAATCTGCGCGCTGAAGATGCTTCAAAGCCGCGCGTCCCGTGTGACTTTACCGCGGCGGCATTCTTAATGCGCCATCCAGCCGGATATCTTCGCCATTCAAATAGGCATTGCGGCAGATTTCGAGCACCAGGCTGGCATACTCGGCCGGGTGGCCCATCCGCCGGGGGTAAGGCACATTGTCAATCAATCGCTGCCTGACTGCCTCAGGGGCGGAATGAAGCAGCGGTGTGTCAAAAGTGCCGGGCAAAATGGTGTTAACGCGAATGCCGTCCATCATGAAATCGCGGGCGATTGCCAACGTCATTCCGACGATCCCGGCCTTGGCGGCAGAATAAGCTGCCTGGCCGGCCTGCCCATCCTCGGCGGCGACGGACGCCGTATTCACCACAACGCCCCGGGCGGCGTCCTCCTCGAATGGCTCCAGCGCCAGCATCCCTGCTGTCGATTTGACAATGCAGATGAACGTGCCGACCAGATTGATCTGTATCATCCTCTGGAACGCATCGAGAGGGAAATGACTGATCTCCCCCGTTTCACGGGCGCGCCACGCGGTTTTGAAGGCGCTGCCGGTTCCGGCACAATTTACCAGAATGCGCTCCTGCCCGTGAGCCTGACGAGCCTTAACAAATCCTTCGGCAACGGACGTCTCATCGGTGACATCGACTTGACAGAAGATGCCTCCGATGGCCGCAGCAACCTGCGCGCCCAATACCGCATTGACATCGAAGATCGCGACCTTGGCACCGGCGTCCGCTAGTGCACGCGCGGTTGCTTCACCCAGGCCACCTGCTCCGCCCGTGACGACGGCCGCGCATCCTGAAATTTTCATGCTGGTTTCCTCATCCTAGATTTGCGGGTTGCGCTGCGATGGTGCGGGCAAAAGGTCAGGGCCAATGGCGTACGACTTTGACCCACAACGACTGCCTCCAAGGCGCGCTCCATTTGATTGTATCAAGCAATAACCAGCATCTATCTCGCGCAATGAGATAGTTCGCTCGACAGGCTTGGACCTATAAACTCCTGCCCGACGCACTACTTCCTAACATGGTGCCGAAAAATGCTGTTGCCTCGCTATGTATCTTGCTAGACGCAAGCAAGCAAGATACATAGCGAGGCAACGACTGAAAGTGTCGGGATGAGAGAGGATTTCCAGGTGGCTGAACTTGCAAATACGGCTGTGCATGCAGGCATCATTCCTGTCCGGGAAGCCCAACAGTTTGACGAATCAGGCCTCGCGCGCTGGATGAGCGAGAATGTGGATGGGCATGATGGCCCCATCAGCGTCAGGCAATTTCGCGGCGGACAATCAAACCCCACCTATCTCGTCACCACGCCCGAGCGGTCATATGTGCTGCGGCGGCAACCCTCCGGTGTGCTCCTGAAAGGGGCGCATGCCGTCGATCGGGAGGCTCTTGTGCAAGGCAAGCTGGCCGATACCCGCGTTCCGGTGGCCCGTATATTCGGGGTGTGTCTCGATACCGACGTGATCGGCACGATGTTCTACCTGATGGAACTGGTCGACGGGCGCATCTTCTGGGACGCTACCTTTCCCGACGTCGGGGTCAGCGATCGATCCGATTACTTCATGGCGATGAACACCACGATTGCAGACCTCCATGCGATCGAACCCGCCTCAATCGGCCTTGATGGCTTCGGTCGGCCGACCGGCTATGTCGAGCGGCAGATAAAGCGGCTTTCCGAACAATATATCGCCGATACCGCCGCTGGCCGCGATCCGAACATGGACAGGCTGATCAACTGGCTCGAACATGCCCGACCGCGAAACGAGGCCAGGGCGGCAATTGTCCATGGCGATTTTCGCTGCGACAATATGATCTTTCACCCGACGGAACCGCGTATCGTCGCGGTTCTGGACTGGGAACTGGCAACGCTGGGTCATCCTCTGGCGGACTTCGCTTATCATGCAACCATGTATCGCATGCCCAGTCACATCGTTGCCGGATTGGCAGGCGAGGATATTGCTAAGCTGAACGTCCCTTCCGAGAAGGAATATCTGGCGCTTTACGCCGAGCGCGTCGGGCTCGCGGACACTGCGGACTATGACTTTTTCGTGGCGTTTTCCTTCTTTCGGATCGCAGCAATTTTTCACGGGATCAAGGGCCGTCTGGTCAGGGGAACGGCAGCTTCGCCCGACGCTGCCGAACGTGTGAAGGCCCTTCCGGAACTAGCCGAACTGGCTTGGGAGCAAGCGCGCCGGGCCGGCGCTCCAGCATTGTAAGGAATTAGCGTGGATATCACTCAAAGCGCCAGAAGCCTGGAATTGCAGCAGCGCCTGCAGACGTTCATGGCGGACCATCTCTATCCGATAGAACGCGATCTGTATCTGGATGCCGAACGGCTGGGTCCATGGGCGATCTATCCCGGCATCGAGGAGCTCAAGGCGCGCGCCCGGGCGGAAGGATTATGGAATCTCTTTCTTCCCGCTGGTCACGGCGGGGACGGGCTGACCAATGTCGAATATGCCCCGCTATGTGCAGTGATGGGCCGGTCCTTGTTTGCGCCCGAAATATTCAACTGCTCCGCACCCGATACCGGCAACATGGAAACATTGCTGCGCTACGGCACGGCAGAACAGAAGGCGCGCTATCTCGAGCCGTTGCTGGCAGGGGAAACCCGATCGTCCTTTGCGATGACCGAGCCGGCGGTGGCGTCCTCCGATGCGACGAACATCGCTGCTCAAATCGTCCGCGACGGTGACGATTACGTCATTAATGGCAGGAAATGGTATACGTCCGGCGCCACAGATCCCCGCTGCGCCGTCTTCATCTTCATGGGCCGAACCGGTGACGCTCTCGCGGATCGTCACAAGGCTCAGTCGATGATACTCGTGCCGCGCAATGCTGCGGGCGTCCGTGTCGTCCGTGCCCTACCTATGCTCGGATTTTACGGAACCCCCGATCGGCCTGCGGAAGTCGTGTTCGAAGATGTGCGCGTGCCCGCATCCAACATGCTGCTGGGCGAAGGGCGGGGGTTTGAGATCGCACAAGGACGGCTAGGCCCGGGACGCATCCACCATTGCATGCGGCTCATCGGCCTGAGTGAGCGCGTCCTGGAGCGGATGTGTCGACGAGCGACTGAACGGGTAGCGTTCGGCAGTCCGCTGTCCGAGCAGAGCGTAACGCTGGAACGTATAGCGCAGTCGCGGATCATGATTGAGCAGGCGCGGCTGCTGACGATGCGCGCCGCGTGGATGATGGACACTGTCGGCAACAAGGCTGCACGCCAGGAAATCGCGATGATCAAGGTCATAGCGCCTACAATGGCGCAGCAGGTCATCGACTGGGCTATGCAACTGTTCGGCGGCGGTGGCACCAATAATGACCACTTCCTTGCCGCAGCGTTCGCCAACGCGCGGATATTGCGTTTGGCTGACGGTCCGGACGAGGTTCATCGCAACCAAATCGCCAAACTCGAACTGCGTCGCCATGCCGCAGGCGATGGCCAGTCAGATGGCTCCGGCGGCAAGGGATTGACCCTTGAAGAAGCCGATGCGGTGGCCGCGGCGAGCCTGTGGCCCGCTCCGCACGCTGGCGCGCATTAACCGGGGCCGTCGAACCTGAACGGATCAAAGACCAACACTTTCACAGCTTTCGGAGCGATTTATGCAGATGTTTGACTTCGATCTCGGCGAATCCGCCGACATGATCCGCGAAACGACTTGCCGTTTCGCGACCGACAAGATTGCGCCACTGGCCAAGAGGATCGATGCGGAGGATTGGTTTCCGCGCGACGAGCTTTGGACGAGCATGGGTGAGCTCGGCCTGCACGGCATCACCGTCGATGAGCAAGATGGCGGTCTCGGCCTCGGTTATCTGGAACATGTCATAGCGTGCGAGGAAATCGCTCGTGCGTCCGGCGCGATCGGGCTCAGCTACGGTGCGCATACCAATTTGTGCATCAATCAGATTGCCCGCTGGGGGTCGCCTGAGCAAAAAGCGAAATATTTGCCCAAGCTTATCTCTGGCGAACATCTCGGCAGTCTCGCGATGTCGGAGGCAGGCGCGGGTTCCGACGTCGTGTCGATGAAGCTGAAGGCGGAGGCCACAAGCAGCGGCTATGTCCTCAACGGCACCAAATTCTGGATCACCAATGCTACCTATGCCGACACACTGGTCGTGTATGCAAAGACCGGCGAAGGCAGTCGGGGCATTACGGCGTTCATCATCGAAAAGAACATGCCGGGTTTTTCGATCGGCCAGAAGATCGACAAGATGGGCATGCGCGGTTCCCCCACGGCCGAGTTGGTATTCGACAATTGCGAAGTCCCGCAAGAAAATGCGCTGGGTCCGGTGAACGGCGGCGTCGGCGTGCTGATGAGCGGGCTGGACTATGAGCGTGCCGTCCTGGCCGGCATACCGCTGGGCATCATGCAGGCCTGTCTCGACGTCGTTCTGCCCTACGTGCGGGAGCGCAAGCAATTTGGCCAGCCCATCGGCCATTTTCAGCTCATTCAGGCGAAGGTGGCGGATATGTATGTCGCGCTTAATTCATGCCGCGCCTATATTTATGCCGTGGCACGAAGCTGTGACGCTGGCCGAACGACGCGGTTCGACGCTGCCGCCGCAATTCTGCTGGCCAGCGAAAATACGGTGCGGGTCGCCAATGAGGCGGTCCAGGCGCTCGGTGGTGCGGGCTACACCAAGGACTGGCCGGTGGAACGCTTCTATCGCGATGCCAAGCTGCTCGACATCGGTGCCGGCACGAACGAGATCCGTCGTATGCTGATCGGTCGTGAACTGATCGGCGAGGCCGAGCGCCTGGCGCAGTGATCATGGCATCGGTTTGAATTTGAAATCGACAGCCGGGCAGGCACTTGTTGCCTGCCCGGCTCCTTGTTTGTCGCGTCAGCCGATTTGGCTTGCGAGAAATGCGCCTGCTTCTTGCAAGGACTCCTCGCCCTCGTCGAGCATTGCAGAATAGAGCTGCCACACGTGCGGCAGCTTGGGATAGGCGCGCAGGCGCACCGAAACGTCGGCCATGATGGCGCGCCGTGCCAACCTCAAGGCGTCGTCGAGGATCGCTTCATTGCCGCCGACATGGATGAGCAAGGGCGGCAGGCCCGCAAGATCTGCAAATATGGGCGATGCTTCGGGGGACTTCAAATCCGCGCCCGCCATATAGGTCGCTGCGAGACCGAATGCTCCGTCGAAGCTGACCAGCAGGTCGCGATCCTTGTTTTCCTGAACGCTGTCGCCGGTCACGCCCATATCCACAAAGGGAGAAAACAGGACCGCGGCTTTTGGCAGTGGCACGCCTTCGGACTTGCACCGCAGCATCGTCCCCAGCGTGAGACCCGCACCCGCTGAGTCGCCGCCAAAGACGATCTTGTGAGCTGGGGTGCCGTCAGCCAGCAGCCATTTGTAGACGGCAAATGCATCGTCGACAGCGGCGGGAAAGACATGCTCAGGCGCGAGCCGATAATCGGGTGCAATGGTCCGGATGCCCGCAGCCTGGCCCAGACGCGCAACCAGCCCGCGATGCGACTTTCGTGACCCAAACACATAGCCGCCACCGTGGAGATACACGATCGTCGCATCGGTGCGTGCGCCCGGTGAGACGCCGACCTCGCATGGGACACCGCTCGCTACTATCGCTTCGTAGGCGATCGCCTCGTCAGGTAGGGTAATGTCGCCCAACTCGTCATAGGCTTCACGCAATTTCTCGGGACCGAGGGCGGAAAGGTCTGGCCCTGTGCGAATCATCTCCAGTACCTGCTCAAGTTGTGCTTCAGACATCGCTGCTCTCTCCGTTTCTTACGCTATTTAACATGCCGATCGCGCAAAATCCGCGACATCGCTGGCAAGGCCGATCCGATCGATAATTCACTAGCTTGCCGCAAGCAAGTCTTGACCCATCGAAGAGGCACGCTTATAGCCTGACAATCAGATCCGCGCTCTCCAAGAGCAAAGACGGACGAATAGAGGATGTCGATGCCTGCTTTGATCTCTGTCCAATTGCGCCGCTCGGGAACTGCGTGGAGGATCGCCAGCAGGATCGCATGTCCGCTGAGGGTCAATAACAGGACTAGCGTAGAGGAGGGGTTGTGAGCGTTAGCCTTGAAACGACGCAAATGCTGCCCGTCGGCGCGCCGGTCGATGTCCATTTTTTGGTCGATCGTGGGCTGGAACCTTCGCCCGAGGTGACCGGAGGGCTTGGACGCATCGCTTTAGGCGACCTGCTGCGGCGCTCAGCGCGGCGATTTCCTGATAAGGCAGCGGTGATAACCCCGTCGAGAACGATAACGTTCGGCCAGCTGGACGAGATGGCGAACCGTTGTGCGAACATGTTGCGCAACGAAGGCGCAAAGCCGGGCGATCGGATCGCCACAATCTGTTCCAACAGTATCGACTTCATCATCGTCATCTTCGGCTTGCACAAGGCCGGGCTGGTCTGGGTGCCCATAAACCCGCTGATTGCTGCGGACGACAGGGCCTATATTCTCAATCACACCGAGGCGTCTTTCGTCATCGCCGATGAGCATATCCAAAATGTGATACCGGAGGGGGCCGAGGGATCGCCGCCCGTGCTGGCATTGGGCGAGGCTTTCGACACGAGGCTTTCGAGCGCTTCTCCAAAGGAACCTGATCTGCCGATACATGAGCGCGACCTGGCGATGATCATGTACACAAGTGGGACGACGTCGCGCCCGAAGGGCGTAATGCACTGCAATCTTGCCGTCTACGCGACGGTGATGTGCAACATCGGCGAATGGATGGTGACGCGCCAGGATCGCATCCTCATCGTCCTGCCGTTGTTTCATGTGTCGGCGCACTGCCTTTTCACGACGTTCATGGCCGCCGGTGCGACCGTGGTGCTGCATAACGGGTTTGATCCCGGACGGGTGCTGGCGGCGATCGAGGACGAAAAGGTCAGTTTCTTCGTCGGATTGCCGATGATGTATGCTGCGGTGATGGACCATCCGGTCCGCATGACGACGGACTTCTCTTCGCTGCGCTACTGCATTTACGCGATGGCGCCGATGCCGGGGCCGCTGTTGCGGCGCCTGCTGAGCGAGTTCTGCCCGACCTTCGTGCTTTCATCAGGCCAGACCGAAATGTACCCCAGCACAGCGATGCTGCGCCCGGAGCAGCAATTGCTCAAGGAGGGCAATTATTGGGGCGAACCATCGATCGTCAACGATATGGCGATCATGGACGACGATGGCACCCTGCTTCCTCCAGGCCAGGTGGGCGAGATCGTGCATCGCGGTCCGAACGTGATGCTCGGCTATTACAAGGACGAGGCTGCGACCGCGCATTCGCGACGGTTCGGATGGCATCATACGGGTGACCTGGGCGTGATCGACGAGGATGGCCAATTGCTGTTCGTCGATCGCCTGAAGGACATCATAAAGAGCGGCGGGGAGAATGTTGCCTCGGTCAAGGTCGAGCAGGTGCTGTTGCAGCACCCATCGATCGGTAATGCGGCGGCTATCGGCGTTCCGCATCCACGCTGGCAAGAGGCAGTGGTGGCAGTCGTCATGCTGAAGCCCGGCTCAACTGCGGAGGCGGGGGAGATCCTCGACCATTGCAGGGCGGCGCTTGCTCCGCACGAAGTGCCCAAAGCGGTCCAGTTCGTCGATGACCTTCCTCTGACCGCGACGTCCAAGCTGCGCAAGGTCGAACTGCGCGACCGCTTCCTCAATCTGTTCGGAGACTGATCGTGGCGATCATTGAGAGCATGGCGATCCCTGACAGCGAGGCGTTCCGACAGAACCATGCCGCGCATCTGGAGTTGATCGGGGCGGTTCGCGCGCTAGAAGCCAAGGTGCGGGCAACGTCAGCGAGGGCTGGCCCCAAATTCGCCAAGCGCAGTCAATTGCTGCCGCGTGACCGGATAGCATTGTTGCTCGACCGCGACATGCCGTTCCTGGAGCTTTCCACGCTGGCCGGCATCGACATGCACGACGACGATGGGGTCGATAACGTCTATGGCGGCGGTGCCATTGCCGGCATCGGCTTCGTGTCCGGCATTCGAGCGATGGTGTTCGCGAGCGATGCTGGGATCAAGGGGGGCGCTGCCCACCCGATGGGCATCAAGAAGCAGTTGCGCGCCCAGGATATCGCGATCGAAAACAAGCTGCCTTATATTCAACTGGTCGAAAGCGCAGGCGCGAACCTCAACCTGCAGGCCGAGATGTTTGTCGAGGGCGGACGTACATTCGCCAACCTGTCGCGCATGTCTGCGCTGGGCCTGCCGACGATCACGGTCGTGCATGGCTCATCCACCGCAGGTGGGGCATATCAGGTCGGTCTGTCCGATTATGTCATCATGATCCGTGGCCGCTCCAAGGTATTTCTTGCCGGCCCGCCCTTGCTCAAGGCGGCGACCGGCGAAATCGCTCAGGACGAAGATCTGGGCGGCGCCGAATTGCACACGCAGGTCACCGGCGTCGGCGACTATCTGGCCGAGAGCGATGCGGACGCCCTGCGCCAGGCGCGAGAGGTCGTCGCGAAATTGCGCTGGGATCGCGGTACGCCGACATCTTCTCCAATTGGCCCACGATATGACAGCGATGATCTGTTGGGCATCGTTTCGACCGATTACCGCAAGCCTTATGATGTCCGCGAAGTGGTTGCCCGCGTCATTGACGACAGTGATTTCACTGAATTCAAGGCGGGTTACGGGCTCCACACGGTTTGCGGACATGCGCGGATCGAAGGGCGCGAGATCGGCATAATCGGCAATAACGGGCCGATCGACGCACAGGGCGCGACCAAGGCGGCGCAATTCATTCAACTGTGCTGCCAGTCGCGAACGCCACTGCTTTTTCTCCAGAACACCACCGGCTTCATGGTCGGCGTGGATGCGGAAACGTCGGGCATCGTCAAGCACGGCTCGAAGCTGATCCAGGCAGTGACGAACGCTTCGGTTCCCAAGATCACGATCCAGATCGGTGCGAGCTTCGGCGCTGGAGCCTATGCGATGTGCGGCCGCTCCTTTGGCCCGCGCTTTATCTTCTCATGGCCCAACAACCGCCTGTCGGTGATGGGCGGGGAGCAGGCGGCAAAGGTCCTGACCATCGTTGCCGAGGACAGTGCCGCCGCCCGCGGCGTCGAACCAGACCACGCCGGGCTGGCAGCCATGTCGGAGCGGCTGATTAAGCAATATGACCGCGAGGGCGAGGCGCTGTTCGCCACCGCGCGGATCTGGGATGACGGCATTATCGATCCGCGTGACACGCGTCGCGTCGTCGCCTTCTGCCTCGACACCTGTAGCGAGGGCGATGCGCGCGAACCGGCCCGAAACAGCTTCGGGATCGCCCGACTATGACCGATATTCCACAGACTTCGGTGCTGCGCCTCGATCGACGGGGGTGCGCGCTGGTCGCGACCATTGACGATCCTGTCACCCGCAATGCAATGACCGACGCACTGCTCACCGATTTCGAAACGCTTTTCGCACACTATCGCGACGATCTCGCGATCCGCGCGCTGGTGCTGCGCGGTAGCGATCGCATCTTCTGCGCAGGCGCCGATCTTGGCGGAAAAACGCTGGCGGGGAGTGGCGGCGATCCGCGCGCGGCGACGATCGCGCTGTCGATCCGCGGCGCGCGCATCTACAGCGCGCTCAACACCTTTCCGAAGCCGGTGATCGTGGTGATAGAGGGGGCGGCAATGGGCGGTGGCATGGGTCTGGCCACATGCGCCGACATCGTCCTTGCAGGGCCGGGCGCGAATTTTGCCCTGTCTGAAGCGCGCCTGGGACTGGTCGCAGCGCAAATCGCGCCGTTCGTTGTTGCGCGTCTTGGCCCCGCGACGACACGCCGCCTTGCGCTGACCGGCAGCAGGATCGACGCTGGCCAGGCGACCGCATTGGGCCTTGTCGACGAACTGTTCACCGACCGGGCCGCGCTTGATGCCCGGCTGGACGCGATTCTCGCCGAAATTCAAGCGTGCGCGCCCGACGCACTGGCAGCCACCAAGGCATTGCTGATCGACTTGCCGGGTTTGGACATCACTGAGTTTTCACGGGCCGCAGCCGATGTTTTCGCCGATGCCGTAGCTGGCGAGGGCGCTGAAGGTATTGCGGCGTTCAAACAGAAGAGAGCGCCGACATGGGCCATCGCATGAAGCCGTTTTCCAAGATACTGATCGCCAATCGCGGTGAAATCGCGTGCCGCGTAATCCGCAGCGCCAAGGCAAAGGGCTATGCGACCGTCGCGGTGTTCAGCGACGCGGACGCGGGTGCCCGACATGTCCAGGAGGCCGACGAGGCGTTCCGGCTGGGTGGCGGGCCGCTGCGGGAATCCTACCTCTCTGCCGAGCGGATGCTGGCTGCGGCGCGTGCCACGGGATCGGACGCTCTGCACCCTGGCTACGGCTTTTTTTCAGAAAATGCCGACTTCGCCGAGCAATGCGCGGATGCGGGCATCACCTTCATCGGACCCTTGCCGGACTCCGTCCGTGTCATGGGCGACAAAGCGCGATCGAAGCGACGGATGATCGATGCCGGCGTGCCATGCGTACCGGGCTATGAGGGGGACGAACAGGACGACGCCCTGTTCGTGCGCGAGGCCGACCGGATCGGCTATCCGGTAATGGTCAAGGCATCCGCCGGCGGTGGCGGCCGGGGAATGCGACTGGTCCATGAGCGCAGCGACTTGCCGGCGGCGCTTGCCTCGGCTCGGTCGGAAGCGAAGAACGCCTTTGGCGATGACCGGCTGTTGCTGGAACGTGCCGTCGTCGATGCCCGCCATGTGGAGATACAGGTGTTCGGCGACACCTTCGGGTCGGTCGTCCACTTGGGAGAGCGCGACTGTTCGGTCCAGCGCAGGCATCAGAAAGTGATTGAGGAAGCACCCTCACCCGCAGTGGACCAAGACCTTCGCCGGCGCATGGGCGAGGCGGCTGTGCGGGCCGCCGCTGCTATCGACTATGTCGGTGCAGGTACGGTCGAATTTCTGCTGGGCGGGGACGGGCAGTTCTATTTCCTTGAGATGAATACCCGACTTCAGGTCGAACATCCCGTGACCGAATGCGTGACGGGGATCGACCTGGTCGATCTTCAGATCGACGTGGCGGCCGGGCTGCCCCTGCCGTTCTCGCAGGACGATGTCACGCTGACCGGACATGCGATCGAAGTCCGGCTATATGCCGAGGATCCGCGCGATCAGTTCCTGCCGCAGACTGGCGTCGCGACCGTTTGGGAACCGGCGACGGGTGAGGGCATAAGGGTCGATCATGGCCTGGTGGCCGGTCAGGTTATAAGTCCATTCTACGATCCGATGATCGCAAAGATCATCGCGATGGGCGCGAACCGCGAGGAAGCCTTGCGGCGGCTGGTCCGGGCTGTGCGGGAAACGCATTTGCTGGGCGTCGCGACCAATCGCGAATTCCTGCTCGACGCGCTCTCAATCGACGAGTTCCGCGACGGCGGTGCGACCACTGCCTTCATCGGCAAACATTATGGCGACGGTTTCCAACCGCGCGAGGGCGATCCTGCGGCGATCTGGCTTGCCGCGATCATGGCTACGGAAACGACAAGGGCAGGCTGGTCGTCCAATGCGGTGCAGGCTCACCCGATCAGCCTGAGCAGCGACGGCGTCGTGACGAATGTGCGTGTCGCCCGGACGGGACACCGCTGGTCGGCTGAGGTCGATGGTGAGGTAGCTTCGGTCGCGATCGTCGAGCGCGACAATGTCCATGTCCGGTTCGAGATCGACGGACTGGTGCGTCGCGCGGCCTATCTGTTCAGCGACGACGGGATCTCGATCGACATCGGTGGCCGGGCCTATCGGTTCGAGGACATGACCTATAGGGCCGCCTCGCGGGCGAGCGCGGGGGGCGACGGCGTATTGCGCGCACCGATGAGCGGCGCGGTGACCTCCATCCGCGTTAGTCCGGATCAGGCCGTGAGCCGCGGTGACGTGCTTGGCGTGCTGGAAGCGATGAAGATGGAGCATCAGATCGTCGCGCCGATTTCTGGCACGCTCGCTACCGTCGCTGTCACCGCCGGCCAACAAGTGGGCGCGCGCGACATACTCTTCGTCATCAAGGGGGAACCGGCATGAGCCGCCGCACGATCAGTATCGGGGGCGCTTCCGGCTTCTGGGGCGACAGTTCGATCGCTTTGCCCCAACTGCTCCAGCATGACGGGCTGGACTATATATCTTTCGATTATCTGGCCGAGGTCACGATGTCGATTCTGGCCCGCGCCCGCGCAAAGGATGCGTCGCTGGGCTATGCTACCGACTTCGTCGCCTTGGCCGCGCGGCACCTGCCGCAGATCGCAGAGCGGGGCGTCAAGCTGATCGCCAATGCCGGCGGGGTCAATCCGGTCGCCTGTGCGCAGGCCCTGCGCGCGCGGATCGCCGATGCGGGCCTCGATCTGCGGGTCGGGGTCGTCACCGGCGACGATCTGCTTCCGATGCAGGCGCAATTGCAGGACTGCCGGGAGATGTTTTCCGATGCCGAGATGCCGGCACGGCTGTTGAGCCTGAACGCTTATCTGGGGGCAGCACCGATCGCGGCGGCACTGGGTGCCGGGGCCGACATCGTCGTTACCGGGCGATGCGTGGACAGCGCAACCGTGCTGGGAGCCTGTATCCATGAATTCGGCTGGTCGCTGGCGGATTTCGATCGTTTGTCGGGCGGCTCGCTCGCCGGTCATATCGTCGAATGTGGCGCACAAGCCACCGGCGGCCTGTTCACCGATTGGCAGGATGTCAGTGACTGGGCGAACATCGGCTATCCGATCGCGGTGATCGAGGAGGATGGCGCGTTTGAAGTCACCAAGCCTGCTGGAACGGGGGGGCTTATTTCGCGAGGCACCGTCAGCGAGCAGCTTGTCTACGAGATCGGCGATCCGGCGGCCTATCTGCTCCCCGACGTCACATGCGACTGGCGCTCGGTGAAGATAGAGGAGACGGGCAAAAACCGGGTGCGGGTGTCCGGCGCTATCGGACGCGCACCACCCGAAACGTACAAGGCGAGCGCGACGTGGCAGGACGGCTACCGCGTGGGAGCGACCTGGACGATCATCGGCGAGGCCGCTGCCGGCAAGGCGGCGAAGGTCGGAGAAGCGGTCGTCTCGCGCGTTGCATCGCTCCTGACGCAGGCGGGCGCCGCACCGTTTACCGAGACGTCAATCGAGATACTCGGTGCCGAATCGAGCTATGGTGCCAGCAGCCAGGCGCGTGGCGTTCGCGAAGTCGTGCTGAAGATCGCGGCCAAGCATGTCGATCCAAAGGCGCTGGAGATGCTGGTTCGCGAGTTTACGTCAGCCGGTACTTCGATGGCGCCCGGCTTCACCGGCATGGGCGGCAATAGGCCAAAGGTGATGCCGCTCGTCCGCCTGTTCTCGATCGCCGTGGATAAGATGCTGGTCGACGGGCAGATTCATGCCGATGTGGATGGGCAGGATGTGTTAATGCCGCCCGCTGCGATAGCTGCTCCGGCTGCTGCCGTTACAGTCACGCCCGAACCGGACCTGTTGATCGACGAAGCGGAGCTTATCCAAGTTCCGCTGATCGCGCTTGCCTGGGGTCGCAGCGGCGACAAGGGCAATCACGCCAATATCGGTATCGTCGCGCGGCGGGCCGAATACCTGCCTTATATCAAGCGTGCGCTACAACCCGAACGCGTGGCCAAGCTGTTCGACCATTATGCCCCAACTGAGGTCAAACGCTTCGATCTGCCTGGAATCCAGGGTCTGAACTTCATGCTCTACGATGTACTGGGCGGCGGTGGCATCGCCTCGCTGCGCAATGATCCCCAGGGCAAAGGCTATGCCCAGATACTGCTTGGCGTGGACATAGCCGTGCCGTCCGATTTGCTCGCTTCATGAGCATCATCTTTGTCACGCAATCTTATTGGAGCCTATCATGTCGATCGAACAGAATAAGGATGTCGTGCGACAGTTTCTCGCCAGGTTCGGGACCGGCGATGCCGATGGCCTGATCGACAGCCTGACGGACGACGCGACCTGGTGGATCGGAGGAAAGCCGACCGACCTGCCACAGGCCGGACCGAAAACGAAGGACGGTATCAGCGCCGTCCTGCGCGGGATCGGCGCGAAAATCCCCGGCGGGATCGACATGCGCATCCACGGAATGATCGGCGAAGGGGACAAGGTCGCAGCCGAAGTGGAAGCACGCGGCGAGATCACCAACGGGCGGATATACAATAATGAATATCACTTCCTGTTCACGATCCGGGAAGGGCGCATCGCTGCCGTGAAGGAATATCATGACACCCTCCACCTGAAGTCCGTGTTCGCGGCATGAAGTCACAGATCTGAACCGTCGAAGGAAAACAAGATGTCAGCAGAACAGAGCAAGGATGTCGTCCGCAAATTACTCGCAAAGTTCGGCCAGTGCGACGTCGAGGGCGTCATCGACATGCTGACAGAGGATTCCACATGGTGGGTCGGCGGAAAGCCGGACCAATTCGCATTGGCCGGACCCAAAACAAAGGAAGAAATCAGCGCAATCCTGCGAGGCGTATTGGGAGAGATACCAAACGGCCTTGAAATGCGATTGAGATCGATGATCGCGGAAGGCGATACTGTCGCTGCCGAAGTTGAGTCCTATGGTGAATTGAACAATGGTCGTGTCTACAACAACGAGTATCATTTCTTGTTCAATGTTCGCGGAGAGAAAATATCCTTGGCCAAGGAATATCTCGATACGATGCACACCAATTCTATTTTCTTAACTTGAAAAACCAATGCATCAATCTCTGGATGGAGCCGTCAATCCTATGACCAGCACAGGCACAAAGACAGAAGACAGCGCCTATGAGCGCTGGCAGCAGACGGTGGCGGCGCGTTACAAGGATCGCTCCTTCGTCGCCCGCAACAGGTCGGGCGTGGAAGTCGAGCCTGTCTATGGCGGCCTCGACCGGATGGGCAATGAGGCGGAAATGCCGGGGCAGTATCCCTACACCCGTGGCATCTACCCGATCCATTACCAGTATCAGCCGTGGATGGACCTGCAGATCATCGGCTTCGGCCTGCCCGCACAGACGCGCGAGCGCATGGACCTGTTGCTGGAACAAGGCGGATCAAAAGGCTATTTCGATCGCGAAGCCTATAATTTCATTTTCGATATGCCGACGTCGATGGGATATGATCCCGACCATCCTGGGGTGCGCGGCAGCATCGGCGATTGCGGCATCTCGGTCTGCAAGGCGAGCGATTACGAAGTGCTTCTCGCCGGCAAAGACCTGGCCAAGACCACCGTTTCGCTGGTTCTGAACGCTGGCTCGCCCGCCATGCTTGGGCTCTATCTGGCAGCGGCAAAAAGGCGCGGCTTCGCGTTCGACACGCTCGGTGGCAACCTCACCAACTATATCTGGGATTTCTTCGGCCATAGCGGCGGCACGAACTTTTCGCCGCGCGGCAGCTACCGGCTGGTCGCGGACATTGCAGCCTATTGTTCGCAGCATGTGCCGCTCTGGAATCCGCTGACGATCAGTGAGCATAACATCTGCGAAGCGGGCGCTACCAATGTCCAGGCCGTGGCTTATTCGATAGCCGCGATCATCGCTGTCAACGAGGAGTGCGTGAAGCTTGGAATCGAGCCGGATTCCGTCGTGCCCCGGTTCGGCTTCCACGTTCGGTACGGCGAGAATTTCTTTGAAGAAGTAGCCAAGACCCGCGCGCTTCGGCGCGTCTACGCCAAGGTCAATCGCGAGCGGTTCGGCTGCAAGAAGAGCGGTTCGCTACAAGCGCGGATTCATGCGCAGACTGCGGGTTCGCTGCTCACGGTACAACAGCCGCTGAACAACCTGGTCCGCAACGCCTATGGTGCGCTGGCGGCAGTGTTGTCCGGCGCGAATGGCATGACCATCAACGCCTATGACGAGGCGCTCGGATTGCCGACGGAAGAGGCAGTAACCTTGTCACTCAGGACGAGCCAGATCATTGCGGAGGAAACCGGCGCGGTCCATGTATCCGACCCGTTCGGCGGTTCATACTATATCGAATCGCTCACCGACGAGATCGAGCGCCGGGTGTTCGAAATCATCGCGGACATCGACGATCGTGGCGGCCTGATAGCCTGTATCGAATCCGGATGGGTCAAGCAGCAAGTGTCTGCCGCAGCATACCAATGGCGCCAGGAAATCGAGAGTGGCGCGCGCACGATGGTCGGCGTCAACAAGTACACTACCGACGAGCCCGAGCAATATGCCGTGTTCCAGCCCGATCCCGAAGCCGCTCGCCTCGCCATTGAGGATATCGAGCGACATCGCCGGGATCGCGATGCGGCGCGCTGCTCGGAGGCTCTGGACAAACTTCGTCGTGCGGCGGTCGATGTCAGTGAAGGCCGGGCGATCGGATCGGTGATGGAAAATCTCGTTGCTGCGGCCGAAGCGGATGCGACGCTCGGTGAGATGCAGGCGATCCTCCACGACGTTTTCGGTCGTAACAAATAGAAAGCTGATACTATGCAAGATAATGCGCCAAACCCGCGCGTACTCCTGACGAAGAGCTTTATCGACAGCCATGATCGCGCGATCGCGACGATCGCACTGGCATTGCGCGATGCCGCGATGGAAGTCGTGGTGATCGATTATGAACAGCCCGAAGACGTCGTCACGGTCGCCCTTCAGGAAGACGTCGACATCATCGGACTCAGCTTCATGTCCGGTGGCCAGGTGGAGACGACCCAGAAAATCGTCGCCGAGTTGCAGCGCCGCGAAGTTGGCGACCTGCCGGTGGTCGTGGGCGGCGTCATCCGCCCCTTCGACGTGGCCCCGCTGGAGGCTGTCGGTGTCAGGGAGATATTCCGTGGCGGGGCACCTCTTGCCGACGTCGTGGCAACCTTTCAGCGGCTCGCGCGGGCATATCGGGGACTGGTTTGACTGGTCTGCGCTCAGGACTGGACGCTGCATCCCTTCTCGATGGGGTCCGCGGCCGCGACCCGCTGGCGATTGCGCGTGCCATCACGGCGATCGAGAACCGCACTCCAGTCGGGACGGAACTGGCCGTCGCTGTGCGCGGTCAGGTCAGTTTGTGCCGAACGCTGGGCGTGACGGGGCCACCGGGAGCCGGAAAATCCTCACTAATCAATGGCCTCGTGCAGGAAATGCTGCCGAGATACGGTCGCCTGGCGATATTAACGGTCGATCCATCCAGCCCGATCAGCGGCGGCGCCGTCCTGGGCGATCGGGTGCGCATGGCCGCACATAGCGCGAACCCGGACGTGTTCATTCGCTCTCTGGCGACGCGCGGCCATCTGGGCGGCGTGACGCGCACCACGCGGTCCGTCATGGACCTTTTGGCAGCCGGCGGGATGGACCTCGTGATCGTCGAGACCGTGGGCACCGGACAGTCCGAAGTCGAGGTTGCAGAACTTACCGACATCAAGCTTGTCGTTTGTGCACCGGGCCTGGGCGACGAGATGCAGGCGATCAAGGCTGGCGTACTGGAAATCGCCGATCTGCTGGTGGTGAACAAATCGGATCTGCCGGACGCCGCTCGAACCGCCGCGCACTTGAATGCAATGCTTCATCATCGGGGTCATGATGAGCGTCGATCCGTTCTCTCTGCATCGACGGTGAGCGGTGATGGCATGAAGGCGCTTGCTGATGCGATTGACGCAAGGTTTGCTGAACTTCCGTCGGCACTACCTGTCGTGGCATTCAGGCGGACCAATCCGCGATCGATGCTCGCCAGCGATGTGGCCGAAATGGCGGCGGCCATGGTGCTGGACACGTCCGACCCCCGGTTTGACGAAATCGCCGAAGACGTCGCGCACGGCACCTTATCGCGCGACGACGGGGCCAGGACCGCGATAGGCATATTGGCCAGACCCGACCCACTGACTGAAATGAGGAATTGAAAGTGAACCCTGACCTTTTTTCGCTTTCGGGGCGAGTCGCCCTGGTTACAGGCGCGTCGAGCGGGATCGGCCGTGTCCTAGCGCAGGGATTGGCAGCAGCGGGCGCGCATGTGGTGGCCGTTGCCCGTCGGGCCGAACGCCTCGACGACCTTGTCCGTGAAATCGAACAATCGGGGGGCAGCGCGGTGGCGGCCCAGGCTGATGTCACCGACGTAGAGAGCATTGAAAGGGCCTTTGATGCTGCGGAGCAGGCATTCGGAACCGTGGATGTCATCGTCAGCAATGCGGGCGTTACCGATGCGCGCAATTTTCTGAAGATTGATCCGGCCGCTCGTGACGCCGTGTTCGACACCAACCTTCGCGGTGTGTGGAATGTCGGTCAGGCAGCCGCTCGGCGGCTGGTCAGCGCCGGAAAGGGTGGTTCGATCATCAATGTCGCGTCAGTCCTTGGACTGGGCGTGCAGCCTGGCCTGGCAAGCTATTGCGCGTCGAAGGGTGCGGTGATCCAACTCACGCGCGCCATGGCGGTGGACCTGACCAAATATAATATCCGCGTCAATGCTTTGGCACCTGGTTGGTTCAAGACCGAACTGAACGAGGCTTTCTTCGAGAGCACGGCTGGGGTCGAACGTATCGCGCAAATGCCGGCCCGGCGTCTTGGCAGGATCGAGGAACTCATAGGTCCAGTCATCATGCTGGCAAGTGACGCGGGATCCTTCATGAACGGCTCCGTCGTCGTGGTCGATGGTGCGTTGAATGCCCTGGTAGCCTGATCATGCCTGCGGCCCGACGTCACGGGCCATGCGCCGCATCTCGCTGGCGGCTTTGTCATGCTTTGCGAAAAACGAAAGGCTTGTGTGATGCCGGCCCTGTTCGATCCATTCACGCTTAAGAGCATCACCCTGCGCAACCGTATCGCGGTGCCGCCCATGTGTCAGTACAGCGCCATCGACGGCGTCACTAATCGGTGGCATTGGGTTCACTATCCGTCGGTTGCGCGCGGTGGTGCCGGCCTTGTGATTGTGGAAGCGACGGCTGTGTCGCCGGACGGACGTGTAACACCGGGGTGCACAGGCCTCTGGGCCGATAGCCAGATAGAGGGCATGGCGCGCATTGCCGCTGAAATCAAAGCAGAAGGCGCGGTAGCTGGAATTCAACTCGGCCACGCCGGGCGAAAGGCGAGCGCTAATCTCCCTTGGGAAGGGGACGATCATATTCCAGCGGACGACCCGCGTTGCTGGGAAACGATCTCGCCCTCTGCCATTGCGTTCGGCGGCGGTCTGCCGAAAACGCCTCGCGCCATGACACTGGACGACATCGAGCGCGTAAAAGGTGATTTCGTTTCGGCTGCCAAGCGCGCGCTAGAGGCGGGATTTGAATGGCTCGAACTGCATTTTGCCCATGGTTACCTTGGGCAGAGTTTTTTCTCGGTCCATGCCAATCAACGGACCGACCGATATGGCGGCGGTTGGCGCGGTCGCGGTCTTTTCCTGATCGAGACACTCGAAGAAGTTCGCAAGGTGTGGCCCACACATTTGCCACTTACCGTTCGTTTGGGCGTCATCGAATTCGATGGCCGCGACGAGGAGACGCTGGGGGACTCGATCGCGCTGACAAAGGAGTTTCGCGCCCATGGGATCGACATGCTCAACGTGAGCATCGGCTTCTCGACAATCGAGAACAAGATACCATGGCAAAAAGGCTTCATGGCACCCTATGCCGCTAGTGTACGACAGGCTACGGGCCTACCCGTCGCAACCGCTTGGGGCATGGACGACCCAGAGGTGGCGAATATAGCCGTAGAGAAGGGCCAACTGGACCTCGTGATGATTGCTAAAGCCCATCTCGCTAATCCACATTATCCCTACTTTGCAGCCTTGGCACTGAAAAAAGCCCGGCCTACCTGGGTGCTACCTGCGCCTTATGCGCACTGGCTTAGGCGGTATGGCGACTAAGTAGTAGGCGAGTGGCGAATTTTGTCCCTTTCCGTGGACGTCCATCCTTTTCCAGGCGATGTGATGGTGCTATTGATGGTGTCGTCGATTTCCCACTGCTAATTTGCAGGGTAAATCAGCTGCTTGAGTACCCGATAAGAGTGTTCTTCTGGCACCACTGTCGCCTCTGGATTCGTCCAGAGGCGTCCAGTAAGCGGCTGGTTTCACAGCATTTTCCGACAGAGAATCGCCAGACACCGTCCGGCGAAATCCGGCTAAGGGCAACAGCAGCGACCACAAAATGTGGTTCTTTTTGTTGCCCTCGGATCGACCCGGCCTTGCTGGGAAAACAACCATGCTGACCTACATCCAGATCAACGCCGCCAAGCCTAGAGAGAAGGCCTGGAACCTCTCCGATTCCCAAGGCCTCTATCTCGTCATTCAGCCGAACGGTTCGAAGCTATGGCGCTTCAACTATCGTTTTCTGGACAAACAGAAGAAGCTTCATCTCGGTGGCTGGCCAACACTAAGCCTCGCAGATGCGCGTGTCCGACGCGACGAGGCCAAGAAGAAGGTTGCCGAAGGGATCGATCCGGCGCTTGAGAAAAAGCGCGCGAGGATCGCCGCCAAGTATGCCGCGGCAAACACCTTCGAGGACGTGGCGAAAGAGTGGCTCGTCAAATGCGAGCGAGACGGCCTCGCCCCGGTGACCGTAGACAAAATCCGCTGGCTGCTCGCCAAGGCCTACCCGGTGATTGGCAGTATGAACCGTACCGGGTTTGCCGGAGGCTCCAACTTCTGAGTAAGTGGAGCCGATATGAGCAAAACGACGAACAAGTTTGCACCTGAGGTTCGCGCACGGGCGGTGCGCATGGTGCTGGATCACGAAGCAGATCATCCCTCTCGCTGGGCAGCGATGATTTCTATCGCCGAGAAGATCGGGTGCTCGGCGCACACGCTGAACGAGTGGGTAAAGAAGGCGGAGGTGGACAGCGGCAAGCGCGCTGGCGTGCCTACCGAGATGGCTGATCGCCTGAAGGCGCTGGAGCGTGAGAACCGGGAGTTGCGTCAGGCCAATGAGATATTGCGCAAGGCGAGCGCATATTTTGCCCAGGCGGAGCTCGACCGCCCGTTCAAACGATGACGGCCTTCATAGACGAGCATCGCGCGGAATATGGGGTCGAGCCGATTTGCAGGGTTCTGCCAATTGCCCCATCCACCTATCATGAGCGCGTCGCACAGCGACGTGATCCGGAGCGACTGTCAGATCGTGTCCGGCGCGATCAGGATCTGAAGCCAGAGGTGGTCCGGGTCTTTGCCGAGAATTTCGGGGTGTACGGCGTGCGCAAGGTCTGGCGGCAGATGAACCGCGAGGGCTTTGCTGTTGCCCGTTGCACTATCGCGCGTCTGATGCGCGATCTGGGTTTACAGGGGGTGATCCGGGGCAAGCCCGTGCGCACCACGATCAGCGACAAGGCTGCGCCGTGCCCGCTCGATCATGTGAACCGGCAGTTCCATGCACCGGCGCCGAACATGCTCTGGGTGTCGGACTTCACCTACGTCGCGACGTGGGCGGGCTTCGTTTATGTCGCCTTCGTGATCGATGTCTATGCTCGCTACATTGTGGGCTGGCGGGTCAGCAGGACTGCGCATGCCGGCTTCGTGCTGGACGCACTGGAACAGGCTATCCACGAACGACGTCCTGTCCATCGGGGTGGTCTCATCCATCACAGCGACCGCGGATCGCAATACGTGTCGATCCGATACTCGGAGCGGCTTGCCGAAGCCGGGATCGAGCCATCGGTTGGCAGCGTCGGCGACAGCTATGACAATGCTTTGGCTGAGACGATCAACGGCCTTTATAAGGCCGAGGTGATACATCGGCGAGGACCATGGCGGTCCTTTGAAGCCGTCGAATATGCCACGCTCAAATGGGTGGACTGGTTTAACAACAGACGCCTGCTGGAGCCCATCGGCAATATCCCACCGGCTGAGGCCGAAGCACAATATTATGCCATGCTGGACGACGTCTCCATGGCTGCGTAACTTAAACCAAATAGCCTCCGGCAAACCCGGTACGGTTCATAGCGTTGCGCGCTTCGCTTGAAGAACATGGGTCAGTCGTTCCTTTCCTTGATGTCCGGGGTGGCGGATCCACCGCCGCGATCGCCCTGCTGGAGCGAGTGGATCGCCTGGCTCTGGCGATGGCGGCTCGTTTGCTGGTCGCGCATTGCGCGTGCCCAGGCGGGCGTCCCGCCGGCCTCCCCGCCGCCGCCCGGACCACTCGGGTTGGATGACCGAGAGCTTTGGTTGAGCGCATTCCAGGCAGCCTGACGACCGCCGGCCGCGGCTTCGCCGAGACCAAGGGCGCCGCCCACGCGCGACCGCGCGGCATTTCCTGCTGCACGGGCCACACCGCCGAGGCCCGCGCCGACCGAGGGGGTGGCGGCGGTCTCGCGGCCAAGCTGGTAGGCGGCCGATGCGGCCGACCCCATTGCCGTGCCCGAGCGGACGGCGCCGAGGGCAGCGCCACCCAAGGCGCGCGCTCCGCCCACGGCGGCGCCGCCAGCCAGCATCGTCACCCCGGCAGCGCCGACGGCGGTGCCGAGGGCTGCGCCAGCGCCCAATTGCGGCGCGCCGGACACCAGGCCCGAAGCGATCGTCGGTCCGAATATGCCCAGGCCGAACAGGGAAAGGCTCGCGAGCACAAGGCTCATGGCCTGGCCGATGTCCGGCTCCTGGCCTTGCAACGCGTCGGTGAACTCGGTGAAGAAGTTGGAACCGATGCCGACGATGACGGCGAGCACCATCACCTTGATGCCCGAAGAGACGACGTTGCCCAGCACGCGCTCGGCAAGGAAACTCGTTCGGTTCCAGAGCGCGAAGGGCACGAGGATGAAGCCGGCCAGCGTGGTCAGCTTGAACTCGAGGATGCAGACGAACATCTGCACCGCGAGGATGAAGAAGGCGACGATCACCAGCGCCCAGGCGAACAGCAGGACCATGATCGTCAGGAAGTTGTCGAAGAAGGTCGTGAACCCGACCATCTCGCTGGCCTGTTCGAGCAGTGGCCATGCCGCCGAGAAGCCCGTTCCCGCAAGCCGCCCGGGCTTGAGCAGGTCATCGGCCGAGAGGGTGCCGCCACCCGCCGTCAGGCCAGCCTGCGCAAACGAGCGGAAGATGATGTCGGCCAGCGTCGAGAAGCTGTTCAGGATGAAGGCGAACGCGCCGACGTAAAGGATCTTGCGCAGGAACCGGCCGATGACATTGTCCTCGCCGCCCATCGCCCAGAACAGGCCGGCAAGCGTGATGTCGATGCCGATCAGCGTCGCGGTCAGGAATCCTACATCGGGCCCAAGCAGTCCGAACCCACTGTCGATGTAGGTGATGAACGCCTGAAGGAAGCGGTCGATGACATTGAGGTCGTTCAAATGACTGCCTTCCTGATGGAGCGAAGAGGTGTCGCGGGGCGCGGCGGGGGAGCGGACCACGCCCCGCGACGGCGATCGACGGCATGAGAGGGGTCACCGCCGATCGCGGGCCGGATCGGACCTGATGCCTGAGGGGCTATTCAGGCGTGTAGGCCGATCCGGAACCGAGGAACTTCTTCGTCGCCGCGCGGGCTTCCGCCGCCTGCGTTGTCTGGCGAGCCTGTTCGACGGCCTCGCTGCGAAACTGCGCGGCCATCATGTGCTGGAGCTGGAACTGCTGCTTGGCCGTGAGCGCGAGAAGCTGGTTCGTAGCCTGCTGCGCTGCAAGCGAGCCCTCGGCACCCTGGCTGCGCGCGACGATGTCGGCCAGCGCCTCGGTGTCCGACTGGATGTTCTCGACCACCTGGGCCTGCACGGTCATCGTCTGGCGGAACGCGCCCATGCTGGCGTCGAGGCGCCCTCGCGCGTCGCGCACGCGGGCATCGGTGCGCAGGGCAGAGCTGAAGTCCTGGGGAAACAGCGACTGGAACTTGTCGTCGAGCTGGTCGACGCGGAAGTCGATGGCCTGCGCGCGGCCCATCAGCCGGTCGATTTCGGCGAGCTTGCGCTTGAGGGCGTCGAGCTGCGGAAAGTCGATGCGCGTCAGGTTCTTGCCCATGTTGACCAGCATCTGCGCTTCGTTCTGGAGTTGCTGGATCTGCTGGTTGACGGTCCGCAGCGTGCGCGCGGCGGTCAGGATGTTCTGCGCATAGTTGCTCGGATCGAACACGATGCCGCCGAACTGGGCCTGCGCCGGGCTCGCCGTCATCGTCATCGCACCCATGCCGAGCGCGCCGCACGCGCCGAGGCCGAGCAAGGCGGCAATGATGTGCTTTCGCTGGGGAGTACGCATTATGTCTCTCCTTGGTGGGGGGCTTGGATGTCGGAAGCGGGGAAATCGGCGGCGAGGTCGGCCGCCCAGTCGAGGCCGGCATCGCGCAGGAAGGCTTCGGCGAAACGGCCGCGCCCATGCTCGGCGAGGATTGCATCGATCCGCGCCTGCGCTGCGGGATCCGACGAGCCGCACAAAGCCAGCGCGATCGGGCCCAAGCCCAGTTCGAACAGCCGGTTGCCGCTTGCGGACTGGAGATAATAGTGGCGCTTGGGGGTAGCCCGCGCGATCAACTCAATCTGCCGGTCGTTCAGGCCGAAGCGCGCATAGATGTCATGGCCCTGCGGCTCGATCGCCCGATCGTTGGGCAACAGAATCCGCTGCGGGCAGCTTTCGATGATGGCCGGCGCAATCGCCGAGCCCGCTATGTCGGCGAGGCTTTGCGTCGCAAACAGCACCGCTACGTTCTTCTTGCGCAGCACCTTCAGCCACTCCCGGATGCGGGCGGCGAAAAGCGGATGATCGAGGAAGATCCAGGCCTCGTCGAGAATCAGCAAGGTCGGGCGGCCATCGAACCGCTCTTCCAGCCTGTGAAACAGATAGGTCAGCACAGGCGCGACCGCGCCAGCCTGGCCCATCAGCGCCTCGGTCTCGAAGCACTGCACGTCGGCCAGGCTAAGCTGCTGCTCGGCGGCGTCGAGCAGCCGGCCATGCGGGCCTTCGAGCGTATAGGGCTGTAGCGCGATGCGCAGCGCGTTCGACTGGAGCAGCAGTGCGAGCCCGGTCAGGGTTCGCTCCTCGCGCGGCGCGGAAGCAAGACTGCCGAGCGCAGTCCAGATCGCGTCCTTTATTTCCGGCGTTACGACCAGACTCTCGTGCGCGAGCAGCGCCGCGATCCAATCCGCTGCCCAGCTCCGCTCGCCAGCATTGTCGATGTTCGCAAGCGGCTGGAATGCCAGCGTCTCGCCGCCGACCTCAGCCGAGCCGAGCGCGTGGTGGGCGCCGCCCATCGCCAGCACGGCGGCCCGCGCGCTGTTGCCCTTGTCGAAGATATAGACCTGGGCGCCCGGGTAGCGCCGAAATTGCAGGGCAATGAGGCTCAGCAGCACCGACTTGCCAGCGCCCGTTGGCCCGACGACCATCATGTGCCCCACATCACCGACATGGGTGGAGAGCCGGAACGGCGTCGAGCCGGCGGTCTTCGCAACCAGCAACGGTGGTCCGTCGAGGTGGCCGTTGCGCACCGGCCCGGCCCACACCGACGAAAGCGGCATCAGGTGCGCGAGATTGAGCGTATGCACGAGCGGCTGCCGGACATTGGCGTAAGTCTGGCCCGGCAGCGAGGAGAGCCAGCCCTCGACCGCGTTGACGGTTTCGCGGACGCAAGTGAAGCCAAGCCCGTTGACGATCCTCTCGACGGCCCGGACCTTGTCCTCGACTGCGGCCCGGCTCCGATCCGTGACCGTGATCGTCGTGGTAAGGTAGCCAAACGCGACATGGTCGCCGCCAAGCACCTGAAGGGCCTGGTCGGCATCGGCCACCTTGTTGTCGGCATCGCTGTCGAGCAGTTGCGCGGGTGAATTATAGAGCACCTCGCGCAGCAGCGCAGTGATCGACTTGCGCTTGTTGAACCATTGGCGCCGGAGCGAGGTGAGCGTTTTGGTCGCCAGCGTCTTGTCGAGCGCGATGAAGCGCGTGACCCAGCGATAGCCAAAGTCCTGGTGGTTGAGCGCATCGAGGATGCCGGGCCGGCTGAGGCTCGGGAAGCCGAGGATGGTCAGCGTGCGGAGATGCAGGTCGCCAAGGCGCGGTTCCAGCCCGCCGACCAGCGGCGTATCGGCGAGCAGCCCATCGAGATACATCGGCGTTTCGGGCGCCGCGACCCTATGGCGACGGTCGGAGATCGCGCCATACAGGAATGTCAGCGTCTCGGCATCGTCGAGCGGGCGCACCTGCGGCATGAAGCCGGAGAGCAGGTCGAGCACGCGGTTGGTCTCGGCGACGAAGCCTTCCAGTGCGCCGCGCCAGTCGCGTGTGTTCTCGCCGTCGGGCCGCTCCACAAGGCTCCGACCCGCACGGTCGGTCGCATCTGCCGGCGGCAGCCAGGTCAGGGTCAGGTGATAGCGACTTTCAAAATGCGTGCCTGCTGCTTCGAATGCCGCTTGTCGCTCGCCATCGACGAGCCAACTCGCCGCATCGGGAAAGGCGCTGTCGGGATAAGACTGCGCCTCGCGCCGCTCTGCGTCGAAGAACAGCGCCCAGCCGCTGCCGAGCCGTTTGAGTACGTTGTTCGCCCGCGCGCAGGCGGCGACCAGCTCGGCCTCGGTCGCGGATTCCAGGTCGGGACCGCGAAAGGCAAGCACGCGCAGAAAGCTGCCGTCCTTGTTCAGCACCACGCCGGGCGCCACCAGCGCCGCCCACGGCAGGTGATCGGCAAGCCGCTCGGCGGACGCGCGATATTCGCGCAGGTTCAGCATGCGAAATATCCCTTCTGGCGGATGTGGCGGAGGAGGACCGGCGCGAAGCTCGGGTCGCGGCGGGCAGCCATCACGGCAACGCTTTGGCCGACGGCCCAGAGCAGCACCCCGGCCAGCCATTGCTGGAGGCCAAGGCCGACCGCTGCGGCCAACGTCCCGTTGACGATCGCGAGGCCCCGCGGCGCGCCGCCGAGCAAGAGCGGCGAACCCAGCGAGCCGTGGATCGGCACTTCGTAGCCGTCGATATGCTGTGCCCCAAAGGACATGGCGCCGGTCACGAGATCAATGCCCCGCCGCCGAAGCTGAAGAAGGAAAGGAAGAAGCTCGACGCGGCAAAGGCGATGGAGAGGCCGAAGACGATCTGGATCAGGCGCCGGAACCCGCCCGAACTCTCGCCGAAAGCGAGCGTCAGGCCGGTCACGATAATGATGATCACCGCGACGATCTTGGCAACCGGGCCCTGCACGGATTCCAGCACTTGCTGCAATGGTTCTTCCCAGGGCATGCCGGAGCCGGCCGCCTGTACCTGGGGGGCGAGCGTTAGCGCGATGCCAACCGCACTACCGATAAGCGACGGGCGGTTGGCGATGCGGCGGGGATTGCGGGCAAGGGTCATGGGTCAGGTCTCCTTCGGGCTGGACTTGGGGGGATTGAGCTTGGAAAGATCGGCGAGCACGTAGGCGCCGGTGTCGGGGTCGAGCCCGGCGACACGCGCGATCGTCGAGACGCGGCGGTCAATGCCGCGCCCGGAGATGAAGACGATGATGTCGATGGCCTCGGCGATCAGCTGGCGCGGCACGGTGATGACCGCCTCCTGCACCAACTGTTCGATGCGGTAGAGCGCGGCAGTGGCGCTGTTGGCGTGGACGGTCGCGATCCCGCCGGGATGGCCGGTGTTCCAGGCCTTGAGCATGTCGAGCGCTTCGGGGCCGCGGACTTCGCCGACCACGATGCGATCGGGGCGCAGGCGCATGGTTGAGCGTACCAGTTCGGTCATCGACACGTGCGGGGGGCGGGTACGGAGCGCGACCGTGTCTGGCAGCGGGCATTGCAGCTCGCGCGTGTCCTCGATGACGATCACGCGGCTATCCACCCATGCCATTTCGGCGAGCAGCGCGTTGGCGAGGGTCGTCTTGCCCGAGCTGGTGCCTCCAGCGACGAGGATGTTGTAGCGCTGGGTGACAGCGGCGCGCAGCGCGTCTGCCTGGACCTCCGACATCAGCCCATCGGCAATATAGTCGTCGAGCGTGTGCAGCCGTGTGGCAGGCTTGCGGATCGAGAAGCACGGGGCGGACGATACGGGTGGCAGCACGCCTTCGAAGCGCTCGCCAGCGCGGCCCTCGATATGCGGCGGCAATTCGGCCGATATGATCGGATGCTCGGCATGGACTTCGGCACGGACATGGCTCGCCACCAGCCGGATGATCCGCTCGACCTGTTCGGGTTCGATGCGGACCTCGGTATCGGTACGGCCTTCGCCAAGACGATCAAACCGCAGCGCTCCGTCAGGGTTCACCATGATCTCGGTGACCAGCGGGTCGCGCATTGCGGCGGCAATGTCGCTGCCAAGGGCCGTGATCAGCATGCGACGACGGCGCTCAGCCGAGGTCGTCGGCCCTGCGGGGGCTGGCAGGGCGCTCATTTGCCATCTTCCGACGAGACAACCAGCGTGCGCCGCCCGGTCGAGACTTGCCGTCCGACCTGGGTCACGAAGGCTTCGAATCGTTTGGCGCCGAGCGCTCGGCCCGCCTGGTCGTTCTCGGCGAGCGGCGTCTGGATAGCCAGTTCGAACCGGATGAAGAGGGCGAGCGTTTCGAGGATCACATAGGCGTCGCGATCGACCCGGCCGATCGCTTGCGTGAGCCTATCAAGGCGGATCGCAAAACGATCTTCCAGCTCCGATGCGCCGCGGCGATTGAGCCAGGCGGTGACCGCATCGACGAGGATCGCCGACTTGCTGGCGCCGGGCTTGGCGGCGAGTGCTTCCAGTCGATCGGACAACGGCTTGGGCAGGAACAGCTGATGGCGGACCTTTTCCATGGTCAGAAGCCCAGCTGCAAATCGTCAGGACGGTCGGAGGCGGCATCAAGGCCGTAGACCGTGCGCGCGGCGCCGAGCTGCTGAACCCGGTCCATCGCGCGGCGCTCGGCGGCCTGGTCTCCATCGTCCTCGCCAAGGCCCAGGGGGTCAGCGATCTCTGTTTCGCTGACGATTGCCGGTTCGATCTCGTGGGCGGGGTGACGGGCCTGCTCGAGGTCGCCGGCGTCGGCTCCTTCATCGGCATCGCTGCCGGTGGACAGGCGCATGTCTGCTCCGCGAACCTGACCAGCCCAGTCATCCGGGCGAGCCGCCGGAAGGTCACGATAGCCGGCGCCATCCAATATCGGTGCAGGCGACAGGCGTTCGGTGAACCGGCGATCTTCGTAATAGCGCAGCTTCTTCACGCGGATCGGGGGGTGTCCCGAGATCAGGACAAGCCCGTCCGTCGGCGCAAGCTGCATCACCTCGCCGGGCGTCAGCAAAGCCCGCGCAGTCTCCTGGCGGCTGACCATGACGTGCGCGAGCCAGGGCGCGAGCCGGTGCCCCGCATAATTGCGCATCGCGCGCTGTTCGGTCGCCGTGCCGAGTGCGTCCGAGATTCGCTTGGCGGTCCGCTCGTCGTTGGTCGCAAAGGCGACGCGGACATGGCAATTGTCGAGGATGGCGTTGTGCTCGCCATAGGCCTTCTCGATCTGGTTCAAGCTCTGCGCAATCAGGAAGGCGCGCACCCCATAGCCCGCGAGGAAAGCGAGACTCGTCTCGAAAAAGTCGAGCCTTCCCAGTGCCGGGAACTCGTCGAGCATCAGCAGCAGCCGATATCGGCCCTGCGCGGTCTCACCGTCTTTGCCGACGCCATGCAGTTCCTCGGTCAGTCGACGGCCGATCTGGTTGAGGATCAGGCGGATCAGCGGCTTGGTCCGGCTGATATCGGACGGCGGCACGACGAGGTAGAGCGAGATCGGATGCGCCGCTTCGACAAGGTCGGCGATGCGCCAGTCGGATGCTGCCGTCACGGCTGCGACGGTCGGGTCTCGATATAGGCCAAGGAACGACATGGCGGTCGACAGCACGCCGGAGCGTTCGTTCTCGCTCTTGTTGAGCAGTTCGCGGGCGGCAGAGGCGACCACGGGATGGACTAGCGGCACATCTGCCGAGCCGAGATGGTTAGTGGCCATCATCCTCCGCAAGGTCGCGGCGAAGCTGCGTTGCGGGTCCGACAGGAAGGTCGCGACACGGGCGAGCGTCTTCTCTTCCTCGGCATAGAGCACATGGAGGATAGCGCCGACCAGCAGCGAATGGCTGGTCTTCTCCCAGTGGTTGCGACGTTCGAGGGCGCCCTCGGGATCAACGAGTATGTCGGCAATATTCTGGACGTCGCGGACTTCGTTCACGCCGCGCCGGACTTCGAGCAGCGGATTGTAGCGCGCCGAGCGGGCGTCGGTGGGGTTGAACAGAAGGCAGTGCGAAAAGCGCGCGCGCCAGCCGGCGGTCAGCTGCCAGTTCTCGCCCTTGATGTCGTGGACGACCGTCGATCCTGTCCAGGAAAGCAGCGTTGGAACGACAAGGCCGACGCCCTTGCCCGACCGAGTGGGGGCAAACGCCATGACATGTTCGGGGCCGTCGTGGCGCAAGTCATCGCGACCAATCCGGCCCAGAACGACGCCGCGCTGGCCAAGGAGACGGGCACCCTTGATGTCCCGGTGCGTCGCCCAGCGGGCCGAGCCATAGGTCGTCAGATTGTTCGACTGACGCGCGCGCCACACCGAGCCAAAGATCGCGGCGCCGCAGCCGACGAAACCGCCAGCGGCTGCGATGGCGCCAGCCTTGTCGAAGACGATGGGCGCATAGGCATCGAATGAGAACCACCATGGGAAGAGCGACCACGGATGGTAGATCGGCTGGCCCAGCACGACGAACCAAGGGGCCCCTAACTGGGCCTGGTAAGCAAGCTGCGCCGCTGCCCATTGCGTTGCGGTCCAGATACTCGCGAGGATAATCGCGAGCACTACGAAGATCTGTCCTATAAGCAGCTTTGTCGGGGTCATGGGCGCCTCCGCCCAAGTCTGGAAAATGACTGCGGGCTTGGACACATGATCCCAGAAGGACGGCAGGCGCGTCAGGCTCTCGCTGATGTCGCCAAGGGTCTCTTCGGGGTCTCCCGCGGCCTCGTCCGCCCGAAATACCGTCCAGGACCGATGCCAGCGTTCGATCCGGGGAACGTCCAGGAAGCCTTCTTCCCACAAAAGGATTGGAGGCTGATTCTCTGAGCTACTTGGGATTTAAGAAAGACGGGGGCAGTTCTAGCGGGCTTCATGGCTTTCATTCGAGGAGGATGCTGCGATCGTATGAGTATCGTTTACTTGATGTCTGCTGAATCACTCTTCTAAGAAAGTGGGTGATATCTGCGATTGAAGTAGCAGAGGCTCGATTTCGTGTTGGAGAGGGCGACACCTTGTACGCGACCGAAGAATATGGAGTGCGAGTCTACATTCATCGAGAATGAAACTTTGCACTCGACGCTTGCAGTGGCACTCGCCAGCATCGGGCATTCGTTGTCATGTGTCCTCCACTCATCACTCTGCGCGAAGCGCTCTTCGACAGAGAGCCCGCTTCGCGAGAACGCTTCGGACAAGGCCTCTTGATCTGCTGCAAGGATGTTCACGCGGAACCGCCCGTTCTCCTGGACAATTGTGCTCGCCTTCGATTCCCTGTTTATGCAAACGAGGAGCATGGGCGGATTGGCGGAAACACTGCAGACAGCGGTTGCGGTGAGACCATATGCCCCACTGGGTCCGGCCGTCGTAATGATGCAAACGGCGGCAGCCATCCGTGCCATTGCTTCTTTGAATTCCAGGTCTTTGGTCACATGCAGGCTCCGCCATGATGGGTGTGGGCCGCTCCTAGGATGAGGAGCGCACCAGATGCCACGCGAGCTCGCATGTTCTGGATGATCTTGATAAAAACTCGGACTAGCTGAGTTTGATGATCCGAAATGGGAAGCTTACTCCCAAGCATGAGAAGCGCATCACCTGGAATGCGCGACATGGGGAGGTATTATGGTCCTGCGTTTATTGTCGTCCACTGCCCTAGCCGGGGCTCTGGTTTGCTCGCCGGCACTTGCGCGCGATGACCGGGAGGTCGCAGGTAGGCCGGGGAACGTTACCGAGGCGGAGCCCGCAATTGCTGACATCGTCGTCACCGCCGAACGCCGCAGCGTCTCGATCCAGGATATTCCGATCGCCATCTCGGCCTTCGACGCCGGGCGGTTGCGCGATGCCGGTGTCTCCGACGCTACGGCGCTGAACAAACTCGTTTCCGGCCTCGATCTTCGTGGAAATGACGGTCCTGGCGGCCTTGCAATCTTCATCCGGGGCGTCGGTGCTGCACCGAAGAATGGTCTTGCCGATCAGGCCAACTCGTTCAACGTGGACGGGGTCAGCTTCAGCCGTCCGGTCGGTCCTGATTCTTCCTTCTTCGACATTGAGCGTATCGAGGTACTCAAAGGGCCCCAGGGCACGCTTTATGGCCGCAATGCCACCGCAGGCGCCGTCAACGTGATCACGCGCCAGCCGCGCCTTGGCGAGGTCAACGGCTTTGGCCGCATGACGCTTGGCAATTACGGAACCTATCAGGCTGAGGCCGGGATCAACGTACCGGTTGGATCAACGGTCGCAGCACGGCTTTCGGGCAATATAGTCGGTCGCAATGGCTACTATCGCGACGGCTATGGCGACCAGGATACGATGGCCGGTCGGCTGCACATCTACTTCGAGCCTTCACCAGTGGTGAATCTTCTGGTTACAGCCTCGGGATCGCGTGAACGCGGGCAAGGGCCGGGCGCAATCCCGATGGGACCGAACCCGAGCGCCGGGCTCACCGGTAATTTCGTGGGGCGGGCGTGGGACGGGCCTTCCAGCGCTGCCATCGACGGCTATGTTCGTTCGCTGGGCCAGTTCTCCAATCCTGCCGCATCGGGCCCGGATGCGAACGGCCGGGTGCACAATGACATCTGGAGTGTCGCGGGAACCCTGAACGTCGACGTCGGCCCGGCTACGTGGACAACGATCGCCGGCTACCGCGACATCAAGAGCGACAATATCGGGTACGTCACCTTTACCGGCCTCTATACTCGCTTCAGGACAAAGGAATTCACGGCGGAGACGCGGCTTTCGTCCAATGGCCCGGGCCCCCTGAAATGGATCATAGGCGCCTTCTATGGCAAGGAAGACATGTCCAACCTGGCATGGGGCGAGAACATCTCCGGCCAGGCACCCGCTCATCCCCCGTTTCCGCCTTCGACCGACCCCGACTATATCTTCCTCAACCTGCCATCCGTGAAAAACAGCAGTTGGGCCGTGTTTGGCCAAGGCACCTATGCGCTTACGGATCGGTTTCGCGCGACCGGCGGGCTTCGCTACACCCGCGATCGCAAGACCCTTGGAGACGGGTCGTTCGGTTTCGTCGATGCCCCCTATGATACCCAGCCATTTTCAGACCTGGTCTTCCCCGGCGGCGTGATCCACGGGGCCTTCGTCCCGGTGCACAACGCGAAGACCTTCGACGCCGTAACCTTCAGTGCCGGCCTTGAGTTCGACGCGGCCAAGGATAGCCTCGTCTATGCCAATGTGCGCAAGGGATACCATGCCGGCGGGCTGATCGCCTCCGACGATGTGGGGCCGTACAAGACGACCTATGCCCCCGAGACGCTCATGGCGTACTCGCTGGGAACGAAGAACCGTTTCTTCGGAAATGCGCTCACGATCAACCTTGAAGCCTACTACTGGGACTATAAAAATCTCCAGATCGAGACGATCGGCCTGGTGAATTGCAGCACCTGCACTGCAACCCCGCTCACGCCGGCGGGTGCAACATTCGGCCAGATTTACGACAATGCCGGCAAGGCCCACACCTATGGGCTTGATGCCGACGTCATCTGGAAGATGACGAGCCGGGACGAGTTCCGGCTGAACATGCTGGTCGCACGCGGAAAATATGACCGCTACACAATCTCCTCGCCGTTCGGAGCCGTCGTGGCCGATGGGCAGGACCTTGCGGGCTTGCCCAAGCTTTCCTTCACCGCAGACTACCAGCATAGCGTGCCGCTGGGGAATGGCGGGACCGTTGTCCTTGCCGGCCGGACCCGCTTTGTCGGCAAGCGCGACTTCGGGGCGTCGCCTTATCCGGGGAGCACGCGAAAGGCATATACCAGCAGCGAACTGGAACTGACCTACCAGGCGCCGGACGGTCACTTCCGCGGCACCGCTTTTGTACGCAACATCGAGAACGGCAAGAACTTCGTCTCAGCCACCTCGACCATCCCCGATCCAGTCACCGGAAGCGGTTGGGGCACGCTCGCGCCTCCCCGCACCTATGGTCTCACCTTGTCGGCCAACTTCTGATGTCCCAACGGCGCCCGCCCGGTTCACCGGGCGGGCGTTTTGTGCCACGTTCCTCCCAGAAGGCGGCTCCTTGGCCGACGGGAAGGATTGGCATGGACCTCCTGAGCAGCATCATGACCTCGGTTCGGATCGAATCGACTGGTATCGTGCTGATGAATCTCAGCAGTCCGTGGGGATTGCTCGTGGAGAGGAATCCGGCGGCAAGCTTGTTCTCCCTGGTCGAGGGGCAGTGCGAGATCCGGTTGGCGACCGGGGAAACCCTCCTTCTCCATGCGGGCGACGTTGTCCTGCTCTCGCATAGCGAGGACGGCGAAGTCGCCTCCGATGGCGAAGCGCCAAGGGCAAGCTTGCGCGACGTGTTCGAGGCGAATGAACTGCCCTTGTGGAAGCCAGGGTCTTCGCCGGCCGCGCCGCTGCGCCTTACCCATGGCGGCGGCGGCGACCCAGCGGTGGCCTTTTCGCTGATCTTCGGATTTCGCGAGCAACTGAGCGAAACCCTGCTGTCCGTGATGCCGAGCCTCATCGTGCTTCGTAAGGACGAATATGGAGCATTTCCCTGGATCGAGATGACTCTCGATTTCCTGAGGCATGAGGCGGAGAATCCCGATGAGGGCTACGCCGCTGTCGCCTCGCGCCTCGCCGAGCTGCTCTTCGTCTACATCTTGCGAGCGCACCTTCTCCTGCACCCTGAACAGACGTCCGGCTGGATGCGGGGGGCATCGGACAAGCGTATCGCGCGTGCGCTAGGCGCCATGCACGAGCGGATGAACGAGCCATGGAAACTGGCGACCTTGGCAAGTGTCGCTGGCATGTCGCGCTCCACGTTCGCAGCGCGCTTTGCTGAACTGGTTGGCCGACCGCCCCTGGAGTATCTCTTGCACCGTCGCATGGAAGCAGCCGCAGATCGCCTCGCCTCCGGGGAGGGCTCGCTGGAGCAGCTTGCGCGGGACGTAGGCTACAGTTCGCAGCATTCCTTCACTGTGGCCTTCACGCGCATCGTCGGTATGCCACCAGCCCAGTACCGGCGCAGCAAGGCCACCCAGGCTAGCGATGATCAGACGGTGCCCGTGACGCAAACGCCGCGTCTCAGTCAGGCCGGCGCCGCATGAGCGCCGGCCTGCTGCTGCATTCATCCCCTGTGCGTGCTGCAATCGTGAGAAGCCCCGAGAAGCTTGGCCGCGTTTAGGTCGAGGATTGCTCGCTTGTCGTCGTCGCTGAGGAAACTGGCCTGCTCAATGCTGGCTATTCCGTGCTGGACGGACCCGAACGGCTGGTCGCTGCCAAAGACGATATGGTCTATGGGGCAGACCTTGCTCAGTGCCAGCAATTTGGTCGGCTCTTCCGGGAAGCTCGTGTCGTAGTAGAAGCGCGCAAGTTCCTGCCGCAGGTCTCCGCGAAAGGGGGCGGCGTCGGGCATGAAGTTGCGGACAATCTCCATCTTGCCGACTGCGTAGGGCAGTGCTCCGCCGCCCGTCGCGAGGACGAACCTGACGTTGGCGAATTTCTCGGTGAGGCCCGACAGTACCAGCCTGGCGCCAGCGATGCCGATCTCGGCAGGGCTGCACAAGCACGGTCCGAGTGCGAAGTCAGAACCACCCGGAAAACACCCGCCGACCTGCCCGGGATGGAGGAAAACGACCGCGCCGCGGCGGTCTATCTCCTCCCAGAAGGGATGAAATGCCGGGCTGTCGAGCGGGGTGCCGGCAATTGAGCAGCCCAGCCCGATGCCAGCCATGCCGAGTTCGTCGAGGCATCGTACAGCCTCTTCAATCGCGAAATCCACATGGGGCAGCGGCACGGCTCCCCATGCCGAGATAGCGCGTCCATGGATACTCATCTTCTCACGGTAGAGATCGTTGGTGAGCCTTGCGAAATCGCGGGCCGCGCCTGCCTCCGGCAGGTCCGGCTGGAAGGTCGGCCACAGCACCGAGGTTTCGACCTTTGCTTCTGCCATCGCATCGAGCCGTGGCTGCAGGTCGTCGGGATGGGCTGGACCCATGGGCTTCTGCCCCCCAAAGCGAAGTGTCGCTTCGGCGAGGGCAGCCGGGTTGTAGTGGGCGTGAACATCGATCCGCATGCCTATTCTCTCCAGAGCATTGAGGTCGATGCATCTGAAACCCTGTTACTCTCGCGAACAGGCCTGCGACGCGATCTCGGACGATCTCTCAAATATTCCGGATGACCTTGAATAGATCATCCGAAAAACTGCGGTTACTTCATCATCAACGCCGCCCTTCGGATCGAAATGGAGCGTCGGTGCTGGGGAGTAGATGCAAATGCCCGCTGAAATGGACAACGATGGCGAATTAGACTCGGCTGCCCCGCCTGGCGTTGCAGGCGTCGCGCAGGCAGCCATATTGCTGGCGGCCGTGACCCTGCCGGTCATGGGGGTCATCTCGTTGGTACCGGTATTGCCGGAATTACACCGTCATTTTGCCGATGTGCCGGGTGCTGACTATCTGGTGCCCGTCGCTCTCACGATCCCGGGCATGTGCATCGCATTGCTGTCGCCGTTTACCGGGATGCTGGCGGACCGGTTCGGCCGACGCGGCCTCTTGCTTACCGCGCTGGCTTTCTATGGCCTGTTCGGCGTCGCGCCGCTGCTGCTGGACAATCTCATCCTCATCATCGCAACCCGGTTTGGCCTCGGGGTGGCCGAGGCGGCGATCATGACGGTGACGACGACCCTCACCGGTGACTATTTCAAGGAGGATGAGCGCCAGAAATGGGTTGCGGCGCAGGCTGTCGCGGGATCGCTCGCGGCTACCCTTCTGTTCCTCGCCGGTGGCGCCCTCGGCACCCTGGGCTGGCAAGGGCCTTTCTTCCTCTACGCCCTTGCCGTGCCGGTTTTCTTTGGCGCAGCGAAATGGCTTTGGGAGCCCAGCGCCGCGCGGCGGCCGGGTCGCGACGACGTCGATCGATCGGCATTCCCCTGGCGGTCGATGGTGCCTGTATGCGCCGTCACCCTCGCATGCTCGGTCGCCTTTTATGCCGGCCCGCTGCAACTCGGCGTCCGCTTGTCAGACCTCGGAATTACCAGTGCAAGTACGATCGGCATCATGGCCGGCCTGTCGAGCCTGGGCGTGCCTGTCGGCGCTTTCGCATTTCGCCGGCTCCGCGCGCCGCGCGTGAAAACGATTCTGACAACCGTGCTGCTCCTGATCGGCATTGGCCTCGTCGTGATCGGGCTCACCTCGACATTGCCGCTTATCGGCTTCGCGATGTTCGTGGCGCAGGTCGGATGCGGCATCCTCATGCCATGCCTGATCACATGGTGTTTGGCGCAACTGCCATTCGAGCACCGCGGCCGTGGGTCGGGGCTGTGGACCAGCGCCTTCTTCCTTGGCCAGTTCATCACCCCGCTCGTGATGGCCGGACTGGCTGACCAGCATCGGGGCATGGCCTTCGCGTATCTGGCCGTCGGCGCGGCATGTCTTCTCGCCGCCATTGGCGCCGCCCTTTCGAACCGGCGCGTGCCGGCCCCCAGTTTCTGAGCAGCAAGCTACCAGGAGATTCCTATGTATATCGGCGTGTTCCTCGGCCCCTTTTCCGAAGGGCCCCACCAGGACCGTGAAGTCATCGATTTCTGCATCGAGCAAGCCATTGCGGCTGCCGATGCCGGCTTCAGCACCGTCAGTTTCGGCGAACAGCACTTCAACAACTACGAGCCGTACTGCAATCCCTTCATGATCGGCGCACGTGTCGCTCCGTTCCTGCGCGACACATGGCTGGCGACCACCGTCCTTCCGCTGCCGCTTCACCAGCCGTTCCGCCTGGCCGAACAGATGAATCTGCTCGACCTCCTTGCCAAGGGCAAGGTCGTCTACGGGATTTCGGCCGGTCGCCCGAGCTTCTCGGCCGACCATGAGAATTTCGGTGTCGACCCCAAGGACCGCACGGAAGCCTACGAAGCCAAGCTGGACCTGCTCCTGCGCGCTTTTGCGCACAAGCCGGGCGATGAGCCGATCATCATGGACACGAAGTGGGATCGCGGACGGCTCGTGGGCCGCCTGATGCCGGCCAGTTGGCGCCAGCCCCATCCGACATTGGCGATCGCGACGAACACGCCGGCCAACATCGCCCAGACGGGTGCGAAAGGCTGGCCGCTGTTCATGGGCGGCGCACGCGCGAGCGTCCTGCGGGAATATGTCGCAAACTACCGCGAGAACGCTCAAGGGGCCGGCCTCGACGCCGACATCGTCGCAGACGCCTTGGCGAAATCCCTCGTCACACGGCACGTGTTCGTCGCGGAGACTGGCGAGGCTGCCTGGGCGCACGCGATGAAGGAGACGCGGGGCGCAACGGTGCTCCCGGGAGCGTTCGGTGCGACGCCGCTGACCCCCGCCGAGGCTATGGAGGCGGCGAAGGTCGACCTCGATGCGCCGGGCGCCAAGGAGAATCCACTCTATGCGCGGCTGGACGCGTTGCAGAGTTGGGTGGTCGCCGGCTCCCCCGACACCGTCGCCAAGCGAATCAAGGCGGATCATGAGGATCTCGGGATCCAGTTGCTCACCCGCTTCGCGAGCGGCGTGCTCGACTATGATGCGGCAACGAGGAACTTCGAACTCTTCGTGTCCGAGGTCATGCCACAGCTCAACGCCCAGACCTTCGCTCACCCTGCGAACGCCGAGCGGCCGGTCGAACTCTCCTCCGCCCGCCCGATGTAGCCCGTGTTTCCCCCGTCGTGGGCGCTTGCGCCCTCGGCGGGGACCGCACGCACGAATGGCAAGCGATATGAACGGAAATCAAAAATGCGCGCCGACGATAACAGCCTAGACCTCATTTTCCGGCGAGCCCGCACCCGCAATGGCTGGGAGGAACGCCCGGTTCCAGAAGCGCTCATGGCTGAGATCTATGGTCTGGCACGCATGGGGCCAACGTCGGCAAACTCCAATCCTGCCCGCTTCATATGGGTCGCCAGCAACGAGGCGCGCCTGCGTCTTGCCGCTTGCGCCTTGGGCGCCAACGCCGAGAAGATCCTGGCCGCGCCCGTCACGGTGATCATCGCCAGGGATCTCGACTTCGCCGACAACATGCCACAGCTCTTCCCGCACGCGCCGCAGATGGAAGAGATGTTCCGCAACCCGGCCATCGGTGTCCCAACTGCCGTGCGCAACACCACGCTGCAGGGCGCCTATCTCATCGTCGCGGCACGGGCGCTGGGCCTGGACTGCGGCCCGATGTCGGGCTTCGACCCTTCCAAGGTGAAAAGCGAATTCTTGCGCGAGGGAAATCTCGAGCCGGATTTCCTGTGCTCGCTCGGCTTCGGCAGCGACGAAAACCTCCATCCCCGATCGCCCCGGCTGGATTTCGCACAGGCCAACCGCGTGGTCTGAAACCGGCGATCGCACCCCTAAACCCCGAAAAAGCGACGACCCGGAAAGCAACGGGTGATTGCCGGCTGAAAGAGGCACATGGCAGAGACAAGCAGACAGGATCCAAAGCGATCAATCCTCGTAATCGGCGGCGGCATCGCGGGCATGTCCTTCGCGATCCGTGCACGGGAACTGGGACACCCGGTCGACCTGGTGGAAGCGGATCCAGATTGGCGCGTGGCTGGTGCGGGGATCAGCATCACCGGGCCGACCTACCGAGCCATCAAGCGCCTTGGCCTCCTTGACGAGGTTATGACCGAAGGTTTCTACATCGGTACTGGCAGCTACATCTGTGCGCCGGACGGAACGGTCGTCGCCGAAGTGCCGATGCAACGACTCGAGCCTGACCTTCCTACGGCTGGTGGCATCCTTCGCCCTCGTCTCCATCGCATCCTCTCCGGGCGCGTGCGCGAACTGGGCGTATTGGTGAGGCTGGGTACCACCGTCGTCGAACTAACCGACGAGGGCAGAAGCGTCCGTGCATCCTTTGGCGATGGCGATTGCGGCGATTACGACATGGTCGTTGGAGCGGACGGCGCTTTTTCGAGTACGCGGGACCGACTTTTCCCCGATGCTCCCGAGCCCCGCTACACCGGCCAATATTGCTGGCGGATGCTCGCTGCCCGGCCGACTGAGATCGACCGCCCCTTCTTCTTCCTGACGGGCGAGGTCACGGCCGGGCTCATGCCCTGTTCGGAAGAGCACATGTACCTGTGGCTGCTTGAGAATGCGCCCATGCGTCGACGGATCGACGATGCACGGGCAGCAGCTGGGCTACGAGAGTTGCTGGCACCCTTCGGAGGGCCGCTCGGGCGTTTGCGCGACACCATTGATTCCACCACCCACGTCATCAGCCGCCCGCTCGACGCGCTGCTGCTCCAGCGACCATGGCACAAGGGCAAGGTCGTCCTCATCGGAGATGCCGCCCATGCCACCACGCCACATCTGGCGTCTGGTGCGGGCATCGCGATCGAAGATGCCTTGGTGCTTGCCGAATGCCTTGCCGAGGGCGGTGAAGTGGAGGCGATCTTCTCCCGCTTCACCGAGCGGCGTTGGGAGCGATGCCGGCTGGTGGTGGAAAGCTCGGTCGAAATCGGTGCCATGCAACAGGCGGGTGGTTCGCCCGACAAGCTCAACCAGCTCATGCATGCGGCCCAGCAGGCCCTCAACGAAAACATCTGATCGGAGATCTGACCCATGGCAATCCTTGGTATTGAAAGCGTGGTCTACGGCGTTGACGACCTTGAGACCTGCACTCGTTTCTGGGACGACTTCGGCTTGGCGCCGCTGTCGCGCGACGCGCACGAAAGCATCTTCGAGGTAGCAACGGGCTCGCGCATCATCGTGCGCCCCCGAGCCAACACCGGGATCGAGGACTGGTTCGATTGGCCCGGCGTAAAGCTGGTGACCTGGGGCGTCGACACGCCCGAGGCTCTCGAGGCGCTGGTCCGCGACCTGGAGCGCGATCGCGAGGTTCGCCGCGACGAGGATGGCACGGCCCATGCCGTCGGGGACGACGGGATGCCTTTTGCCCTCAGGGTGTGGGCCAAGCGGACGGTTGTCTCGCAGCCCGATCCGGTCAACGCCCCCGGTTGCATCCAACGGCTCAACCAGCATCGCAAGTGGCGCAGCCGAGCGCGTCCCAAGACGCTCAACCACATCGTCTTCTTCTCGCACGACTATGTGAAATCCTTCGAATTCTACCGCGATCGGCTCGGCTTCCGGCTGACGGATCACAGCGAAGGCCTTGGTGTCTTCGCGCGTGCCGACGGTACGAACGAACATCATTCGATCTTCTGGGTGAACACTGCCCTTCCGGTCGCACCCGATGCACAGGGGTTCATGCACCTGGCCTTCGGTCTGGAAGATATCGACGAGGTCATGCTCGGCGCGAACATCATGGCCGAGCGGGGGTGGACCAACACATCCGCGAACAGCTCGGGCGGGCTTTCGCGGCACCGCATATCATCCGCAATCTACTATTACATGGACAATCCCGGCGGCGGCGAGGCCGAGTATCACTGCGATACCGACTATCTCGACGACAATTGGGTGCCTCGGGCCTGGGACTGGAAGTTCGGCGCGTTGCTCTGGGCGCACCGTACGCCATCCTTCTTCCGCACCGACCATGACGGCTGGGACATGCGCTTCGATCCCGAGGGCAAGTCGCTCGAGCCATTTCGCAAGGCGGCGCTCTCCGACCTGCCTGCGGGGCTGGGGCAGATCTCCGCGCAGGACGAGCACGCTCTTTAAAGGAACCTGACAATGTTCAGCTATTTCCCGGGCAATTATGTCTGGAACCTGTCGGTCGACATCGCCCTCGAAAGTGGCGCCCAGATCGGCGAGATCGAGGAAATGTGTGCGCCGCTGCGCGAGGCCGCAGCCAAGGGCGCAGATGCCGGCACCGACGCCTTCATGGCCAGCTGGGTGGCGATGGCGGACAAGCTCGATGCCCTGGCGCATGAGGATGTAGCGGTCGGCCGCAATTTCTCGGCCGGGACCAAGCTCCACCGTGCCGCTCTCTACTACCAGACAGCAGAGCGCATGCAGGCGCATGGAGCGCCTTCCCGCATGGCCGTGTTCGAGAAGGGGCAGGATGCGTTCCGGCGGGCGGTGCTGCTGGGCCGCGACAATCTCGAACGGGTAGAGATCCCTTATGAGGGCGGGATCATTCCCGGCTATTTCATGGCCTCGACCCATGGGCAGGGCGAGCGGCCCACCCTGGTCTTCGTCAACGGCCTCGACAGTTCGAAGGAGATGCTGGTCTGGACCCGTCTCGGGGCAGAACTCGCGCGTCGCGGCGTCTCGACCCTGCATATCGACCAGCCCGGCACCGGCGAGGCCCTTCGCGCCCACGGCCTCACCGCCGTGCCCGAGAGCGAGCGCTGGGCCTCCAAGGTCGTCGATTACCTGGAAACCCGCCGCGACGTGGACGAGGACCGCATCGGCATCATGGGCCTGTCCCTCGGCGGCTATTATGCGCCGCGCGCGGTCGCGTTCGAGCCGCGTTTCGCGCTGGGTGCGGTCTGGGGCGCCAATCACGACTGGGGCGCGGTCCAGCATGCGCGGCTCAAGCGGGAAGGCGAAAACCCCGTTCCGCATTACTGGGAGCATGTCCGCTGGGTCTGGGGGGCGGCCGACATGGCAAGCTTCATGGCGATCGCCGACAAGGTGACGCTCGAAGGCGTGCTCGACCGGGTCACGGTGCCCTTCCTCGTCACACATGGCGAGAAGGACCGGCAGATCCCGCTCGCCTATGCCCAGCGTACGTTCGACCAGCTCGTCAATTCGCCCAAGCGCGAATTCAAGGTCTTCGACAAGCGGACCGGCGGGGTCGAGCATGTGAGCCTCGACAACATGTCCTACGGGCGGGACTTCATCGCCGACTGGATCGCCGAGACCTTTGGGGAGCGCACCGCATGAGCATCGAGCCAGGAACGCCGATCCGGCGCATCGTTACCGGCCATGACGACGGCAACCGCGCGGTGATCGCCACCGACGGTCCGCCCGGCCGCATCTTCGACGAGTTGGGCGAGGAAGGCCTCGTCTTCTACGAGATCTGGAACACCCGTGAGACACCGGCCCTTGTCGATCGCAACGACGAAGAACCGGCCGAGGAGCGACTCGTCCTCGCGCCGCCGCCAGGGGGCACGCGCATTCGCATCCTCGATATCCCGCCGGACAAGCCGGAAGCGGATTTCGATGCGGTCTTCGAGAACATCGGCGGCAAGGACGCCCATGTCGGCGAGGCCTCCCAGCGGCACGCGAGCTTCCACCGGACGCGCTCGATCGACTATGGCATCGTGCTGTCGGGCGAGATCACCCTGCTGCTTGATATCGGCGAAACTACGGTGCGCGCGGGCGATATCGTCGTGCAGCGGGGGACCAACCATGGCTGGGTCAACCGCAGCGACCAGCCCTGCCGCATTGCCTTCATCCTCGTCGATGGCGAATTTGCGGACGGGCTTGCATGACGATCCTCGTCACGGGCGCGGCCGGCTTCGTCGGCCAGACGGTGGCGCAGCGACTTTGTGCGGGCTCCAGCCCGCAGGCGATCCGGCTGCTCGACCGAACGAGTCCCCTCGCGCCGGACGACCCGCGCTTCTCCAGCTTCTGCGGCGATCTTCTCGACCCCGCAGTCGTCGATCGCGCACTCGAGGGCGTCGATACAGTCATCCACCTCGCGTCTGTGCCGGGTGCCGCGGCGGAGCAGGACCCGGCGCTGGCCCGGCGGGTCAATGTCGATGCGACATTCGCGCTGCTCGAGCGCATCGATACGGGTCAGAACCCGGTCCGGTTCGTCTATGCCAGTTCGATTGCGGTCTTCGGCATGCTGCCAGACCAGGTCGACGACGAGACGCCGCCCGCGCCGGCGCTGGTCTACGGCGCCCATAAGCGGATGATGGAACTGGCCGTAGCCGACTTCCACCGCCGGGGACGGGTTCGCGCGATCTCGCTGCGGCTACCAGGGATCGTCGCCCGCCCGTCTGGCGCGAGCGGTCTCAAGTCGGCCTTCATGAGCGCCATCTTCCATGCCGCTTGGCTGCATCAACCCTACGCCGTCCCGGTCGGCCCCGATGCCACCTGCTGGATGATGTCCGTGGCCTGCGCGGCGGACAATCTCGTCCACGCCGCCGAAATCACCGCGGTCGATGGGCGGGCCCTGACCCTCCCGGCAGTCCGGGTCAGGATCGGGGACCTTGCCGAGCAGCTGTTCGGTGTCGATTCGCCCGACATCTTCTTTGAACCTGATACGGCGCTGCAGGCACTTTTCGGCGCCTATCCGCCACTCGCAACGCCTGCGGCCCAGGCCCTCGGTTTTCGCGACGATGGCGACCTGGCTGGCCTGGTCGAGGTGGTCCTGCAGGATATCGCGGCCCGGGCGGCATGAACGCCTTTCTCGAGACCTGGTTCGGGCTCGTCGGCAAGACGGTCCTGATCACCGGCGGGACCGGGGGCATCGGGACCGCCATGAGCCGGGCCTTTGCCGGCGCCGGCGCACGGCTGGTCATCGCAAGCGACGACGCGCCGGCCAGTGCGGCCCTTGCCCGCGAACTCGGCGTTCTGGGCTGTGAAGTCCTGGCCCAGCCATGCGACGTCGCCAAGCCAGTGGAACTCGACCGCCTCGTGGACGCTGCCCTTGGCCGGTTCGGCACCATCGACATACTGGCTTGCAACGCGGGCATCTCGGGTCCGCATGGTCCCCTGGCCAATGCGACATGGCAGGAGCGCGGCCAGCTTTTCCGCATCAACCTCGCCCATCCGCTTCATCTGACCAGCCGCGTCGCGCCGTTGATGGGCGCGCAGGGTAGCGGCAGCATCATCCTCACCGCCTCGATCGCGGGCTTGCGCGGCAACAAGGCGCTTGGCCTCTACGGCATCGCCAAGGCCGCGTTGATCCAGCTGGCGCGCAATCTTGCCGTGGAATGGGGGCCAGCGGGCGTTCGCGCCAATGCCCTTGCGCCCGGGCTGGTCGCGACCAGCTGGGCAAAGGCCGTCCTGGCTGACCCGCAGGCCCGTGAGCGTCGCCTTTCGCTCACCCCGCTTCGCCGCGTCGGCACGCCGGAGGAAATCGCCGCCGCCGCGCTTTTCCTTGCGGGTCCGGCCGCCGGCTTCATCACCGGCCAGACCATCGTTGTCGATGGCGGCACCCTCATCTCCGACGGAAATTGAAAGCGAACGACCCCGATGAAACTGGCCACCCTGAACGACGGAACGCGCGATGGAACCCTGGTGCTCGTCTCGCAGGACCTCAGGACGATCCTGCCCTGTAGCATGACGGCACCGACCCTCCAGGCGGCGATCGAGCGATGGGATGAAGTGGAAGCGCCACTTGTTCGCCTTTCGCGGGCGCTGGATGCGGGGCAGGCGCCAGGCACGCTGCCCTTCGAGGCCACGAGCATGAAGGCGCCGCTGCCCCGCGCCTGGCAATGGCTCGATGGTTCGGCGTTCCCGACCCATGGCGACCTCATGCAGACGGCCTATAACCTGCCGCCTGTCCCCGCTGGCGTACCGTTGATGTACCAGGGCCTGTCGCACCAGTTCATTGCCGGACATGACGACGTGGCTTTCCCGAGCGTGGAGGACGGCATCGACTTCGAGGCCGAGCTGGCCGTCATCGTCGACGATGTCCCCCAGGGCGTCAGTGCCGAGGATGCGCTTGGCCACATCAAGCTCATCATGCTGGTCAACGACTGGAGTTTGCGGATCATCGGCTCGGCCGAGATGCGCACCGGTTTCGGGTGGGTGCAGGCCAAGCCCGCCTGCAGCGCAGCGCCCGTCGTCGTCACGCCAGATGAGCTGGGCGACCGCTGGGAAAATGGCCGCGTCCACCTTCCGGTCCTCGTCCATTACCATGGCCTGCAATTCGGCGCGGCGGAGGCCGGGTCAATGGCATTCGGCTTCCACGACCTCATCGCCCATGCCGCCCGGACCCGGTCGCTATGTGCGGGAACTATCATTGGATCCGGCACCATCTCAAACCGGAATTACGCGCAGGTGGGCTCTAGCTGCATTGCCGAGAAGCGGGCAATCGAGAAGATCGGTTCCGGCGAGGCCTTCACGCCGTTCATGCAAGATGGCGAAAGCGTGCGCATTGAGGTGCGGCAGCTACGCGGATCGCTTTTCGGCGCCATCGACCAGCGCGTCGTGGTCGCCGCAACCGCGCGCTGACCGGCGGCCGTTCATTGGGGGCGGCTCCACTCATTTTGATAGGGGCAGGGGAATTGATGAGGAGGCGGACGGGATAGCGGCCCGTAGATGGTGAGGTGCGATGGAGCCGGATTGGCACCTCGCGCAAGGCATCATCTCGGCCTTGCGCGCGGTGAAGGAAATCCACGAATTGAAAGGCATCATGGAAGCGGTCGCCAACGAGATTGGTTGCCGCTTCTGGCACCATATACTCTTCCGGAGAAATCCGGAAACATCGATAAAACCGCTGGAAACAGCGGTTTTTTGTGTTTGGCGCCCATAGGTTTCCGCCGGTGGATTTGTGAATTCGGGGTACATGAAGGTATCTTTGTGGGTATCGGCCAACATGGCCAAAGGAGATACCCTCATGGCTCTTTCATCCCTCACGCTGTCCAAAGCGAAGCCACGCGAAAAGCCATACAAGCTGGCAGATGGGCATGGACTGGTGACACCTCAAAGGCGGTCGCTACTGGCGCATGAATTATCGTTTCGACGGCAAGGCCAAGACCGGTCGTAGCGCGTCGCGACCCGTCGCCAGTCCTTGAGGCGGCCGAACATGATCTCGATCGTGTGTTCATGATGACTCTCCAGTGCAGCTTCCTGTTGAGCTGTTTTGAAGATCTACGAGCCAGATGCGTTGGGTTCCGACCTTGGCCAACCGTCCCTTGAATCGGCCGCGCCGGAGCCAACCGTAGACGGTTTGCCCGTGCGGTCCTATTCGATCGGCATATTCCTGGAGGGTCATTTCGCTATTGTTCCGCCGAGGGATATTTTTCGACCAGATAGGGCGTGTTGTGGCAAGCCCACGCCGCTGGAGCAGGCGATGGATCATAGGAGCGTTGAAGCTATCCTTCTTGGGCGGCGCCCAGCCCTCAGTATTGAGCGCATCAGCGATAATCTGCGCGGTTGCTCCCTGGCTTCGCAGGTCTATCACCCGGGCAAGCAACTTGTCGAAGTTCTCCAGTTGCTCGAACCGCCGGACCGGTCGTGTGAACGCATGTTTCGTCACAGTGCCACCCACCCAATGGCAGACGAGTCCAGCGCGCTCGGTTTAACCCACGACGATGACCTCGACGCGTTCCAGCATCATACGCGCAATGGCCTGGCGATCGCGCGCTGTCGTTGATGCGTTGCCCCACAACGCGGGGATATCTTGTGCGAGCTGCCGTATAGCATCGCACTTGGCTTGGGTAAGGCGTTCGGGCTCTTGCGCCAAAGCGCGCCGCTGTTCGTCTGTCAGCGACTGCTCGGCCGCGAGTGCCGCTTCCCAGTCCCGTTCCAGCGTCCGGGCAACCAAGCGGTTATCCGGATCTACCGCTTCGTAACGGCGGCGCGCGAGCGCGGTTTCATATCTCGCACGTTCAAGCCGCGTTTTCCATTGGCCGTGGAGTTTTCGGCGTTCCAGCTCGATATCCTCGGACGCTTGCAGGCTCACCTCGATTGCAGCCAGCAAAAGGGCTTCAAGGATCAGCGTGGAGGTCAGCCTGTCGATCGGCCAGGCACTGATCGACTGGCATCGTGCTTCCCCATAGGTAGTGGCGAGTTGATGGCAGACATAGCGAGCCTCGCGTCCGTCGTCGGTATAGGTCGTAAACATCCGCCGACCGCAAAGCCCGCAAGAGATGAGGCCGCCAAGCAGAGCCGCGCCGCCGCGCGGAACACCCGTGTGTCGGGAGCGGTTCATGGCCATCTGCCGCTGGTTCCTCTCAAAGTGGCTCCAGTCTATATACGCCGGCAACGCATCTTGGTGGAGTACCATCCATTTCTGCGGATCACGTAGATAAGATCGACCACTATGCGGCTTACCCGGAAGCCGGCGACGGCCATCATAGTGGCGACGCCCGAAGGCGTAGGCGCCAGCATAGGCCGGATGGCGCAACATATCCGATAGCGTCGCGCGATTGGGACGATTCCAGCAGACATCTCCCTTGTTCGGCCCGCTCCGCACGCGATCAGGTAATTGCAGGTCACGGTCGACGAGATAACGCAGCACACCGCTGACCGATCGCCGCCGCTCGAAGACAGCGAAGACCAGGCGGATTGCACGCTGCACTCCCTCATCTCGCTCATCGTTCCCTTGAGCCCAAGCAGAAGGCGATCATTGTAAGTGCCGGGATCATAAATACCATCGGCATCGCCAATGAGCGTGTCGAACAGCGCGCACATTTCGAGCAGTTGGTGCCAGTCGCAGCAGGATCGTGCCAAGCGCGACACTTCGATCCCAAGAACCAACCCAACATGGCCGAGGCCCACTTCCGCGACAAGCCGCTGGAAGCCCGGCCGATCCAGCGCCGAGGATCCGGAACGTCCAAGGTCATCATCGATGATTGTCACTTGCTCGCTCCGCCAGCCGAGCCCACAAGCTCGATCAGCAAGGCCATATTGCAAGCGTGTCGACTCTCTGATTTCTACTACCTGCCACGGCGTCGACTGACGGACATAAACGACGGCCTGCCGCTCTTGATGGCGCGGCAGGACCTTTTCAGGCCGCGCCCTGGTGAGTTCCATTGTCATGGCTTGCCTCCCGTGGGAGCGATAGCTGTCGCTGGATCAGCTCCCCCAAAATGACCACAAGCCGCCGGCGTCGATCCGTCGGCAGATCTGTCCAATGGATGTTCTTCCGATATGACATCGCCATGCCTCGCAATCCAACGCGCCAAGCTCAAAAGTGCGCCATGGCTCACCTGCGGCACTAAATGAACCTGTGACTCAGAGGTTCCAACGCCATGCCTTCTCGATGCGGTTGCGCCATTTGTAGCGGCGCTTGTCGTGTTTGACGGCATTGTTCCGAGATTTGCGACCGGGGATGCAGGGGGTGATGCCCTTTTCCTCTAAAGCATCGCTCCGGCGACCCTGCCAGCGCCTTGGCCCGTTCGCGCATAAGGCAGGACGGGTCGGCATGTCGATCACTCCAAAAAGATGGCCCACCCCTTGCGAGGTGGGCCATCTTACCGCCGAGGAGGGCGGGCAAGCTCAATATTTGATGTTGAGCGTCGCGATCGCCGTCCGCCCGGCCGCCTGGTTGGCATAATGGGCGGCATAGGCCTTGTCGTAATAACGTTTGTTGAAGACGTTGTTGACGTTGACCTGCAGGTTCACCGCGTCGCTGAAGCTGTACGACGCATTGCCGTCGAAGCGCCAGTAGCTGGGCACCATGCGGGCCAGTTCCTTGGTGATGACGACCGCGCCGTTGGTGATGGTGCGCAGGTCAGAATAGCCGCCATAGACCTTGCTCATGTAGATCGCGCCACCACCGATGGTGAAGGCCGGCGTCACCTTATAGTTGGTGAAGGCGGTGAAGCTGTGCTTGGGCGTGTTCGGGAACTGCTTGCCGGTATTGACCGACGGTGCATAGAGCGTGACGCCGCTGACCGTGGTCGCCGTAAAGCCGCCGTCGACGATCTCGGAGTCCATATAGGTGTAGCCGCCAAAGACGTTCCATTCCGGCGTGATATTGCCGTTGAACCCGACTTCGATGCCCTTGATGAGGCGTTCGCCGATAAAGGCGACGGTACCGGCATCGTTGGTGGCGCGGGCATTCTTGGTTTCTGTGCGGAACGCCGCCAGCGTCAGCGCCAGGCTGTCGTTGAACAGATTGGCCTTGGCGCCGATTTCATAGGATTTGGTCTTTTCCACCTTGAGCGCGTCGGTCAGCGCCTGGCTGGTGGTGTTGAGCGCATTGCCCTCCGCGCCGTTCGCGATGAACGAACCGGGAGGCGTCGCGGCGGTCGAGGTCGACGCGTAGATGCTGCTGCTTTCCGTCGGCTTGAAGACGATGCCGGCCTGATAGGTCCACAGGTCGTCCTCGCGCTCCAGGACGATCCGGTTGGTGGTTGCGGTCGCGGCGAGGCCGGGGCTAACGGTCGTCTTATACTTGTCGAACCGACCGCCCAGGTTGATCAGCAGCTTGTCGCTGATGGTGATCGTGTCGAACAGCGACGCCGCCTGGGTCGTGGTCTTGGACATGGTCCAGGTCTTGCGCAGGCTGCGAACGATGGGGGAGACGACCGACGAGCCGTCGGCGGCATAGCTGACCCAGGGATCGTTGGGGTTGGGATTATCGACGCTGGTGCAGTTATAGTTCGCGATCGAGATCGCCCCGCAACGGCCGCCGACGGCGTTGATGCCGGTGGTGATGACGACGCCCGTCTGCGCATTGGAGACATAGGTGCCGTTGGCCGCCTTTTCCTCGCTGAATTCGACGCTGGCGGCGAAGCTGTTCTTGATGCCGCCGATCGCAAATTCGCCGAACAGGTCGGTCTGGTTCAACAGGCCGTCGGTTTCGCTGTAGCGGTTGTTGTTGCGACGCCAGACCAGGCCATTGGCGACATTGCCCTGCTGGTCGTCGGGCTGGGTCCAGACATAGCCCTGGGTGCTGCGGCCATAGCGGCTGGTGTTGCGCAGGGTGACGCCGCCGAAATCATGTTCGGCGCGGATGGTGAAATTGTCGACCTTGGTCTTGCGGAAATCGCGATCCTTCAGGCCATAATAGGCGCCGCGCGGCACGCTGATCTTCGCGCCGTCGTCGAGGGCGGTGAAGGTTCGTGCAGGGCCGGTCTCGGTGACGCCGGCGGGGGCGTTGGCGATGGTGTAGAGATAGGGAATGCCCGAATCCGGCAGTTCGTCGGTGTCGAGATGATAATAGCTGACGGTCAGGCTGGTCGGGCCATTGAGACCCAGCTTGATCGATGGCGCCACGCCCCAGCGCTTGGACCAGATGGCGTCGCGACCGGCGACGTCCTGATCGTGCCACATGGCGTTGAGGCGGAAGCCGACGAAATCGTTGATCGGCTGGTTGATGTCGATCGTCGCGCGCTTGTAGTCGGCATTGCCGAGACTGCCGCTCGCGGCGATGAACCGGTCCGCCTTCGGCGTCTTGGAGACGAGGTTGAGCGAACCGCCCGCGCCGCCGCGGCCACCGGTGGTGCTGTCGGAGCCCTTGACCACTTCGATCTGCTCGATCGCGAAGATTTCGCGGCTCTGCGCGCCGACGTCGCGCACGCCGTCCAGATAGGTGCTGGCCTGGCTGTCGAAGCCGCGGATGAAGGGGCGGTCGCCCATCGGATTGCCGCCTTCGCCCGCGCCCAGCGTGATGCCCGGCACGGTGCGCAGCGCCTCGGTCAGGGACGCCGACGCCGTATCCTTGATGACCGACGCGGGGATGACGGTGATGGATCGCGGCGTATCGACCAGAGGCGCTGTGAACTTGGGCGAATCCGCCTTGTCGACCTTATAGCCCTGCTCGTCGATTGCGGTGTCGGTAACGACCATGCCGCCCAGCTTGCGGCCCTGCGTTTCGTCGGCGGCCTGATCGCCATTCTGTGCGATGGCAGGCGCGGCGGAGATGAAAAGCCCGACACAGCTCAAGGCGAGGAAGCAGGTGGAGGTCGGCGCGCGGTCGCGCATGTTGCTATGGTTCATTATTGCCCCTTTCTGGCGTGAAACAAGGAGCCGGTTGGGTCCGGCTCTGTCGAAATTATCCATGCAGCCGGGCAGCGGATGCGTTGCGCGGCAGAAGTGGTGCTGCGCGATACCAGCCGTGGCGCACGCGCTGGATCAGACCGTCCTTGCAAAAACGGCTCACGGATTGGCGCGAGACGCCGGCTTCGGCGAAATCATGGGTGCTCGCAATCTCCCGTGCCCGAACGAGGGAAAGCGCGCGATTGCGTGCCATTCCCGTCATAGGGCGATCCTTTGCAGTCTGGATTTTACCGCGCGCGCGACCAGGTGCCGCACTCTGCAAAACCGCCATCGGCAGGCAGATGCCGGCCTCGCGCAAAATCGCGGCGCATTGGAGCAACGCCGCGCGATCCTGTTCGTCCCCACCCACATATGCGCGACCGGCCAGGCGCTGCGCAGCGGCAAGATCGGCCAGAAGTGCAACCTCGCCGTCGCTGATGAACCTGGCGCCAGGCGGAAAGATTGTCAGGCCGCGACCGCGGGCCAGCGCAGACAGCCGTGCGAAAGCCTGCCGGTCATCGGCGACATGGCGCAGTTCGAAGTCGCCACGGCCCCGCAGGCAGGCGATGGCCTGTTTTTCATGGATATTGCGTCGATTGAGCGCACGGCCCGACATCATGCCTCACCCCCTCCGATCACCATGGGCCGGGCGATCGGCACGCCGAAGCATACACCTGAGATAACCGCGTTGCCCGCCATTTCAGCCCCATATTGCGAACGATAATAATAATGACTCGCAGATGGCGCGTCTTTACTGATACGGCGCGACAGGTCCATCAATTCGGGAAACATTGGGAAATCGTATAGAAATGCCAATGTTAAATGGGGGGAGTTTGACGCATGGAGGATAGGAATGAGCAGGCGGGTGCGATGCGGATATTGCTGCTGGAAGACGATCAGGACATGCGGGACTATCTCGCACGCGGACTGAAGGAGCTGGGCCACCATGTCGTCGTCGAGGGCGAGGGCAAGGCGGCGCTGGCGCGCACGCTGGCGGAAGCCTTCGACATCCTCGTGCTGGATCGCATGGTGCCGGGACTGGACGGCCTGACGGTGCTCAAGCTCGCGCGCAACGCGGGGTGCCAGTCGCCCGCGATCATCCTGTCGGCCATGTCCGGCATCGAAGACCGCGTTGCCGGGCTGGAAGGCGGCGCGGACGATTATCTGATCAAGCCCTTCGCCTTCGCTGAACTGGCGGCGCGGCTTGGGGCGCTGGCGCGGCGACCGCCGCCGGGCGACAGGGCGGAAGCGCAGCTTATGTTGTGCGTTGGCGGTATCGAACTGGATCTGATACGCCGAACCGTAAAGCGGTCCGGCCGGATCATCGACCTGCAGCCGCGCGAGTTCAGCCTGCTCGAATATCTGCTGCGCAACCCCGACCGGCTGGTAACGCGGACCATGCTTCTGGATCGGGTGTGGAATTTCGGCTTCGATCCCAAAACGAACATCGTCGAGACGCATATGAGTCGATTGCGCACGAAGCTGAACGAGGGCGGGGCCGAAAATCTGATCCGCACCATTCGCGGCTCTGGCTATATGATCGTCAGCAGCGCGTCGTAGGTCGTGGTCATGCCCCGGACGATCAAAGGCCTGTCCATCCTGTCGGCCGGCATATCGGGCCTGGTGACTCTGGCTCTGGGCGCGGTCGCCATCTTCATCTCCCATCATGAGATCGAGGCGCAGATCGACCATCGCCTCGAAATGGAGATGGATGCGCTACTCGATTATCACACCACCAACGGCGCGGCCTCTCTGGCGCGACTGGTGCGCCTGCGTGACGGCGGCGCGACGAACGGCACCGGCTATCTCGCGGACAGCGTCGCTGACGGGCGCCTGATGCTCTACGCCCTGGCCGATGCCCAGGGACGGCGGCTCGCCGGCAGTCTGATCCCGCACATTCCGCCGACCGGCTGGAGCGAGTTCCTGCCCATCCGTCGGCCGGACGGGTCCAAAGGCGTGGCGCAGGCGCTCAGCCGTCCATTGCCCGATGGCGGTCAGATCGTGGTCGCCGGCGATCGCGACGCGCTCAGCCGCGCCGACGACCGCATCCTGATCGCTGCGCTGGTGGGGCTGGGCATCATTCTGTTGACGGGCACGGTCAGTACGATCGCCTTCGGCCGGCTGGTCCGGCGCCGCCTGGTTCTGATCAGCGGGACGGCGCAGGGCATTATCGAGGGCGACTATACCCGTCGCATTCCGATCGACGGTTCGGGCAGCGAGTTCGATCGCATCTCCACCATTCTCAACAGGATGCTCGGGCGGATCGACATGCTGATGCGCTCGTTGCGTCAGGTGTCCAGCGACATCGCGCACGACATGCGAACGCCGCTGGGGCGCATCCGGCAGGATATGGAAGCCCTGCTGCTGAAGGCGCCCGACGATGCGACCACACAGACCCTGGAGCGGACGATCGCGGACATGGACGCGTTACTCGATCTGTTCGCAGCTTTGCTGGGCGTTTCCGAAGTGCAGGGGCTGGCGGTGCGCAAACGCTTCGTTCCGCTTTCCTTGTCCGATATCCTCGGCGAAATCGTCGAAGCCTATCGTCCCGCCTTCGATGACGAGGGGCGGGCGATCACAGCGTCCCTGACGGACGTGACGATATCCGGCGATGCCCAGCTACTCAAACGCGCCGTCGCCAACATGCTGGAAAATATTCTTGCCCATGCGGGCGACGGCGCCGACGCCACGATTGCGCTCATGTCCGCCGGTGACGAGGCCATCCTGACCATCAGCGACGATGGATCGGGCATCGCGGCGGACGATCGCGACCGCATTTTCGAGCGGCTTGTGCGCCTCGATCCCACACGATCGAAGCCGGGGCACGGCCTGGGCCTGAGCATGGTGAAGGCGATCATCCACGCCCATCGCGGCACAATCGACATCATGCCGTCGGACCAGGGGCTTTGCTTCATGATCAGGATTCCGGCGCTGCCCTCAAAAGCATGATTTTCCCGCAAGAAAGGCGGAACCGAAAGGCGACGGATCGGCCTCCAGTCCCGCATGTCCTTGCATTTGGATCCTAGAAGTCCACCGTCGCCGACAGCCAGAGCCGGCGCCCTTCCTGGTTGATGGAATAGGCTGGCGTATAGGCGGTCGTCGGGCCGTTCGGATATGGCACATAGGCCGCATAGTCGGTATCGAGGATATTGTAGACCGTCGCCGCGAGGCGGAAGGCCGGTGCGATCTGGTACGAACCGCCGAGGTGGAACACCTCATAGCTGCGGAAATCGCCCACGGCCGCCTGCTGGGCATTATTGCCGCGGTAGCGGCTGGACCGTATTTCGGCGCGCGCCCACATGCTCGCCCTGTCGCCCAGCTTCCAGCGCAGGTTTCCGTTCAGCATATGCTTGGGCATACCCACCAGCGGCAGGCCTTGCTCCGCACCGCTCAGTTGTTCGGTTTCCGTATAGGTATAGTTGACCGACAACGAGACGACGGGCGTGAAGGCGAAGCGGGTCGCCACTTCGACGCCGCGGGTGCGGGCCTTGTCGATGTTGATCGACTGACCGAGCAGGTCGACGGTCGGGAAGGGGCCTACGTCCAGGCAACCGGGGCGGTTGGGATTGCCTGCGAACTGGCAGTTGGGAATGCCGGGGCCGGACGCGATCTTGTCATCGAAGTCATTGTTGAACAGGGTGACATTGCCGCTGAAGAAGCCCTGTCCGTCATAATAGAGGCCCGCTTCATAGCTGGTGCTGGTTTCCGGCGTCAGGCCCGGCGTCCCGATCAGCGGGATGCGACCCTGACCGCCGAAGCCGACGATGCCTTCGGCGATCTGTTCGACGCGCGGGGTCTTGAATCCCCGGCTGACGCCGCCCTTCAGCGTCAGCACATCGTTGATATTCCACACAGCATAAGCGCGCGGCGACCATTTGTTGCCGAAGGTCGAATGGTCGTCATAGCGCGCGCCGCCGGTAATGTTGAACCCGTCCGTCACGGTCAGCGTCGCTTCGGCAAAACCCGCCCATTGGGTGAATGTGAATGGTTCGGGCGCCACACCCTCGACCATCCGCGCCTTCCAATATTGGCCGCCCACGGTGAAGGCGACCGGACCGAATTTGCCCGCGAAGCGCGAATCCACAATGTCGTTGCGCGCTTCCAATGTCCGCGCACTGCCCGGCGTCGCGCCTGGCGTACCATTGGGGATCAGGCGGCCGATCGTCTCGGTATCGTTGCGGGTCAGCGTCGTGTCGAGTTGGCCGAAGCCCATGCGCCAGCTATGCGCCAGCACATAATTGGTGCGATTGAACCGTTGCTCCGGTGCGTAGCCGCCCGACCCCAACGTGCCCAATTGTCCGCTGCTATTGTCGTAGCTTTGTTCATTGCGGTCATATTCGATCCACAGGTCATGATCGGCATGGGGCGTGATGCTCAGGCGCCCGCCATAGGTATAGACGTCCGACCGCACGGGGTTGCGGCCCAGCGTCAGCGCCGGGTCGCCGGGAATGTCGATATTCGACCCCTCCCGATGGAAGACGCTGCCACGCAAGGTCAGCCCGACCAGATCCCTGACGATCGGTCCCTGGGCGAACCCGTTGATCGACTGGATATTGCCGAAGCGATCGTCGCCCTGGATCGTGCTTTCGGCGCTTGCGGTGCCCACCCAGCGGTTGCCGACCTTGCGCGTGATGATGTTGACCACGCCGCCCATCGCATCCGAGCCGTAAAGGGTCGACATCGGCCCGCGCACCACTTCGATGCGATCGATCGCGGAAAAGGGCGGCAGAAAGCTGGTGGAGGTTTCGCCGAAACCATTGGGCGTGACCCCGCCCGGCGCATTCTGGCGGCGGCCGTCGATCAGGACCAGCGTATAGTCGCTGGGCATCCCGCGGATCGAGATATTGAGGCCGCCGGTCTTGCCCGCCTCCCCGCCGACATCGACGCCCTGCACGTCCTGCAGGGCTTCGGCCAGGCTGCCGAAGCGCTTCTCCTGCAATTCCTCGCGGCCCAGCACGGTGATGCTGGCGGGGGCTTCGACGATATTCTGCTCATAGCCTGCCGCCGTCACAACGATCGCGCCCGATTGGTCGTCGCCTGCCACGGGCGCCGCATCAGCCGCGAGCGCTGGGGCAGACAGGGCACATGCGAGGACCATGAGGCTGGCCTGCAGCCCGGAAGGACGCGGCGAACATAAGGCAGAAGCAAACATGGAAGACCCCCAAAACTAATATTGCGACTAAGTCGCGTTAGATTCTGGGTGGCTGATGTGGTGACGGTCCTGGCCGGTCAATCAAAGGCTTGCACGGCGGCGGCCGGGCAATGTTTCTTTACGGAACGGAGACGATGATCGGCACTGCCTGCCCTTTACCGACACGCAGCGCAATATGGCGCAAGGATCAGCAATATGGATCGGGAACCCGCCCTTTGCCATTCTAGGCTGGCGACTGGCCCAATATCTCGCGTGCGCGGGGCGCCAGCCGCTCTACGGCGGCGGCATGGATGCCGGGCGCGGCGCAGAGCAGGCCGAAGGCGGTGGGTTGCGGCCGGTTGAAGCGCAGCGGATCGCCCAGCGCATCAGTCACCGCGCCGCCCGCCTCCTGCACGATCAGCGCGGCGGCGGCGACGTCCCATTCATTGCCCCAGCGCACGGTGGCGACCAGATCGGCTTCGTCGGCAGCGACCATCGCCATGCGCAGCGCGATGCTGTTGGGCTTGTCCACCGTCACCAGATCGCGATCGACGCGCGGCAACTGGTCGGCCGGCACCCGCGCGCCCTGCAGCATGGTCCGGCTTCCTGCGCGCAACCTCTGGCCGTTGCGCGTTGCGCCCTGGCCCAGTTGCGCCACCCACAATTCGTTGCGCGCGGGCGCCGCCAATAGGCCGATCTGGACCGCGCCATCCTCGACCAGCGCGACCGACACCGACCAGCCCGGCCGCCCGCGCAGATAATCGCGCGTGCCGTCGATCGGATCGACCACCCACACCCGTGGCACGCCTAGCCGATGGACGGTATCGGCCGTCTCCTCCGACAACCAGCCGGCGTCCGGGTCGATCGCCGCCAACCGCGCGCGCAGCATGGCGTCGACCGCCAGATCGGCCTCGCACACCGGATGGCCGGGCACCTTTTCCCACTGGCGCACGCGGGTTTCCCCGCCCGCCCACAGCGTCAGCGCATGGTCGGCCGCATCCGCCACGGCGGATATGACCGCACGGAGATGGGCCTCAGCCTCCGGCAACGGTCATCCCGTCGATGCGGATGGTCGGCACGTTCATGGCATAGCGGAAGTGCAGGTCGCTCGCGGGCGTCAGCGCCCGGAACATGGCCTTCAGGTTGCTCGCGATGGTGATTTCCGACACGGCATGGGCCACCGCGCCATTTTCGATCAGGAAGCCCGCCGCGCCCCGGCTATAGTCGCCGGTCACGCCATTGACGCCCATGCCGATCAGTTCGGTGACATAGAGGCCGCGCTTCACGTCCGCCATCAGGTCGCCGGGCGAGATGGCGCCAGCCTCCATATGGACGTTGGTGATGCTGGCGCCCGGAGCGCCGCTGCCGCCGCGGCTGGCATGGCCGGTGGGCTCCAAGCCTAGTTGGCGCGCTGATGCGCTGTCCATCAGCCATCCGGTCAGCACCCCCTGGTCGATCAGCGCGCGCCGTTCGACCGGCAGGCCTTCGCCATCGAATGGGCGCGATCGCATGCCGCGCGGCAGCAATGGGTCGTCGATGATGGTGACGCTCGCGTCGAACAGCGCCTCGCCCAGCGATTCCAGCAGGAAGCTCGACCGGCGCGCGATTGCCGGGCCGACCATGCCGCCGATCAGATGGCCGAGCAGGCTGGAGCCGATGCGCGGGTCGAAGATCACCGGCATGACGCCGCTCTCGACCTTGACCGGGTTGAGCCGCGCCACCGCCCGCTGGCCGGCGCGGACGCCGACCGCTTCGGCATCGTCCAGATCCTCCAGATGGCGCACGCTATGGCTGGCATGGTCGCGCTGCATGTCGGCGCCCGTGCCCGCCAGCACGCTGGCCCAGGTCGAATGGCTGGTGCCGGCATAGGCGCCGGCAAAGCCGTGGCTGGTCGCCAGCGCGACCTGGCTGCGGCCGTTCGCGGCGCCGCCGCCCTCGCTGTTGGTGATGCCGGGCACGCTGCGCGCCGCTTCCTCCGCCATCAGCGCGCGTTCGCGCAGCGCTGCGGGTTCCGGCTCCTCCTCGTCGGTCAGGTCGAGCGCGGGCGGGCGCTTCTTGAGCAACCGGTCTTCGGGCGCGAGGCCGGCATAGGGGTCTTCGGGCGCTTCGCGCGCCATGGCGACGGCGCGATCGACCAATGTCGCGAGCGTCGCCGGGTTCATGTCCGAAGCGGAAATGCTGGCGGACCGCTGGCCGATGAAGACGCGCAGGCCGATCTCCTCGCCCTCGGACCGTTCGACATCCTCCAGCGCGCCCAATCGCACCGATACATTGGTCGATGCGTTGCAGGCATAGATGGCGTCGGCGGCGTCCGCACCGGCCTTGCGCGCGGCGCTGACCAGATCCTGCGCGCGCGACTGGGCTTCTTCTAGGCTGAGCATGGAAGGAAAATGGTCCTCAAAAACAGGAAGGGAAGGGGATCGGCCTTACGCGCTTGCGCCAGCGCTAACAAGGCTGGCGGCGGCGACGCCCGCCAGCCAATGGTCGAGCAGGTGCCAGGCCACCGCCATCGTCGGCGGGGCGAGGAAGGGGGCATCGGGATCGCCCGCCATCGCCGCGCGGACCTGATCTGCGTCGCACCAGAAGGCATCTTCTATCTCGGTCGGATCGAGCGTCAGCGCATCGTCCAGCGCCTCGCCGATGCAGGCGATCATCAGCGAAGAGGGGAAGGGCCAGGGCTGGCTCATCACATAACGGACCTTATGCACCCGCACGCCCGCTTCCTCCAGCAATTCGCGCGCCACCGCTTCCTCGATCGTCTCACCCGGTTCGACGAAGCCGGCCAGCGCCGAATAGCGACCCGGCGGCCAGGCATGTTGCCGGCCCAGCAATATGCGCCCGCGATATTCGGCCAGCATGATGACGACCGGGTCGGTGCGGGGGAAATGCTCGGCGGCACACGCCTCGCATTTGCGCGCCCAGCCGGCCTTGACCGGCTGCGTCGTCCCGCCGCAGACCGAACAATGGCGATGGCGGGCATGCCAGTGGACCAGGCTGCGCGCGGTGCCGTAAAGGGCGACTTCTTCGGTCGGCACAAGGTCGGCGATGGCCCGGCTGCGCGGCGTGGGAACCAGATTGGGGCCAAGGTTCGCGACCAGCCGCGCGAAGATCGGCCGTTTGCCCGGATCGACGCCCAGCAGCAGATGATCCTCGACCCGCGCGTCCGCCGTCAGCGGCTCCAGCAGCAGATGGCCGTCCACCTCCACCGGCTCCAGCCCGTCCAGCACCAGCAGGCGCGCCGCGTGATCGGCGAACGTCTCGGCCAGCAAGGCGGGGTTGGTGCGGATATGGTCCACCCGGTCGAGGTTGCTGCCGACGAAGCCCGGCACGGCCTTTATCGCTGGATCAGTTCCGTGCATCTGCCTGCCTTTCTTTCCTCACCGCGTCGGCCGCCCGTGCAAACAATGTCGGCAGCCCCGCCTCGCCGATGCGGTCGATGGGCCACCATTCGCCTGCGCCCTCCGGCGTTTCGTTCGCTTCCACATGGGCATGGTGAACGCGCAGCGCCAGAGAGAAATGGGTGAAGACATGCGCGACATCTGTCTCGATCGTGGTCCAGCGGGCGGCGATCGGCGGCGTCGGGTCGGGCGCATCGCCCCAGTCGGAACTGGGTAGCGCCCGCATCCCGCCCAGCAGTCCCTTGTCCGGGCGGCGCACCAGCCAGACATGGCCGTCGCGCTCGATCCACCAGCCATGGCCGGTGCGGTGCGGTCGCACCTTCTTCGCCGCCTTGACGGGATAAGCGGCGGGATCGGCGGTCAGCACCGCGGCGCAATCCTCTCGCAACGGGCAGATGCCGCAGGCCGGATTGCGCGCCGTGCAGATGGTCGCGCCCAGGTCCATCATCGCCTGCGCGAAATCCCCGGCGCGGGCATCGGGCGTGATGCTGTCGGCGGCGGCGCGGATCGCCGGCCGGGCGGCGGGGAGGGGCGTGGCGATGGCGAACAGCCGCGCCACCACCCGTTCGACATTGGCGTCCACCACCACCGCGCGCTGGCCGAACGCGATCGCCGCGACGGCCGCGGCGGTATAGGCGCCGACCCCCGGCAGGGAACGCAGCCCGTCCTCCGTATCGGGAAAGGCGCCGCCATGGTCGCGCGCCACCGCCCGCGCGCAGGCCAGCAGATTGCGGGCGCGGGCATAATAGCCCAGCCCGGCCCAGGCGGCCATCAGGTCCGCGTCTTCGCTCGCCGCCAGATCCTGAACAGTCGGCCAGCGGGCCAGGAATTTCGCATAATAGGGGCCGACCGCCGCGACCGTGGTCTGTTGCAGCATCACTTCGGACAGCCAAACCCGGTAAGGATCGGCGGCATTGCTGCCGGGCGGCGCGCGCCACGGCAGCCGCCGGGCATGGACGTCATAATGGGCAAGCAGGTCGCTTGCGATTTTTGTGGCTCTACCCTCGACGCGCATGGCGACCCTATGCCATTAAGCGGGCCATGACGGAACGCCCGGCCCCCCCGAAATATAAGAGTCGCAAGCTGCCGGCCGAAGACAGGCCGCGCGTGGGCGCGCCGCGGGCGATCGCGGACCTGATGCCCGACATCGGCCGCGCCGCTTTCCGCAAGTTCGGCTTCGTCCAGTCCAGCATCGTCACCCGCTGGGCGGAGATCGTCGGCGCCCATTATGCCGGCATTTCCGCGCCCGAATCGATCCGTTTCCCGGTGGGGCAAAAGGCCGGCGGCACGCTGCAACTGACGGTCATGAGCGGTCATGGGCCGATGGTGCAGCATATGCTGCCCGATATCGTCGAGCGGGTGAATCGCTTCTTCGGCTATGCCGCTGTGGCGAAGGTCGCGATCCGGCAGGGCGATATCAGGCCCGTCGCGGCCGAACGCCGCCCGCCGCCCCGCAACCTCAAGCCCATTCCGGTCGAGCTGGGTGATTCGCTGCGCGACATTGGCGATCCCGAACTGCGCGCCGTGCTCGAATCGCTGGCGCAGGGGCTTGCCAACAGCAGCGGATTGCCCAAGATCAACTGAAGCGATTGACTTGAAAATCGCGTCAAAAAAGACTGAAGCGATTGACTTGCACATCGCGTCAAAAACGACGCTGTTCGGTTCCGGTTCAGCGGAACCAATTTACGGACGCACGCCATGAAGACACTGTTCCTGCCGCTTGCTTTGCTTGCCGTTCCCGCCGCGCTGGTCGCCGCGCCTGCCGCCAACTGGGTGAGCCGGGTCGTGCTCTCGCCGATCGGCGGCCATGCGATGGGCAATCCCAATGCGCCGACCAAGCTGGTCGAATATGTCAGCTACACCTGTTCCCACTGCGCCCATTTCGTGGGGGAGGCGAGCGCCCCGCTCAAGGCCGACTATGTGAAGGGCGGCAAGGTGAGCGTGGAAGTCCGCAATGCCGTGCGCGACCGATATGACCTGACGGCCGCCTTGCTCGCGCGGTGCGGCGGCCCGGCCCGCTTCATGGGCAATCATGAGGCGCTGTTCGCCAACCAGACCGCCTGGATGGAGCAGATCGAGGCTTATGACGGGGCGACGACCGAAAAGCCCGCGGACCAGACCGCGGCGATACGCGATATCGGGCAAAAGACCGGCCTCTATGCCCTGATGAACAAGCGCGGCTTCACCAATGCCCAGCTCGACGCCTGCGTCGCCAACCCGACGGCGATGAAGCAGATCCTCGCCATGACCGACGACGCCTGGAACAAGGTGAAGATCGGCGGCACGCCCGGCTTCGTCGTCAACGGCACCCTCGTCAAGGGATCGACCTGGTCCATTCTCCAGGCCGCATTGCCCGCCGCCGCGCACTGATCTAAAACCCCGTCCATACCGCCAGTCATCGGAGCCTTGCCCGCCGTGAAAGCCGTTTCCGCTCTTGCCCTCATCGCCGTCAGCCTGACCCTCGCCGCCTGCGGCAAGAGTGAGGAAGGCGCCAAGCCGAGCGGCGATCCGATCGCCGCCGTCTCCGCCCCTGCGGGCACAAGCTGGTCGCAGACCATCGCCCAGACGCCCGATGGCTATTATCTGATGGGCAATCCGTCGGCCAAGATCAAGCTGGTCGAATATGGCTCCTACACCTGTAGCCATTGCCGTGATTTCTCCGCCGAAGCCTCGGAGGAAATCAAGAAGATCGTCGACACCGGCAAGATGAGCTTCGAATTCCGCACCTATGTGCGCGACCCGATCGACCTGACCACCGCGCTGCTCGCCGGCTGCGGCGGCAAGGACATTTACTATCCGCTGTCGGAGCAGTTTTTCGCCAATCAGGCGGCGATGTTCGAAAAGGTGCAGGGTAACGAAGCCGCCTTCCAGGGCGTGGAAAAGCTGCCCCCGGCCCAGCGCCCCGGCGCGATCGCGCAGATCGCCGGTCTGGTCGAATATGCGCAGCAACGCGGCATTTCCGCCGATCAGGCGAAACAGTGCCTGGCCGACACCGGCGCGGCCGAACGGCTGGCCAAGGGCGTCGAGGCGGCGAACAACCAATATCAGATACAGGGCACGCCCAGCTTCCTCATCAACGGCGTGCTGGTCGACAATGTCGCCAACTGGGCGTCGCTCCAGCCTAAGCTCAAGGAAGCGGGCATCTGATTGGGCCAGCGGGGGCTGACAGCATCGTTTGAAAGGGCCGGGGCGGCACGCTGTCCCGGTGCGACCCCGTGCAGATAAAGCGGCTCAAACTCTCCGGCTTCAAAAGCTTCGTCGACGCGACGGAGTTGCGGATCGAACCGGGGCTGACCGGCATCGTCGGCCCCAACGGCTGCGGCAAGTCCAATCTGCTCGAAGCCATTCGCTGGGTCATGGGCGAATCAAGCGCCAAATCCATGCGCGGCGGCGGCATGGAGGATGTCATCTTCGCCGGCACCGCGACGCGGCCGCAGCGCGACTTCGCGGAAGTCTCGCTGCTGACCATCCAGGAACAGGGCGAACTCTTCAACGCCGTCGATGTCGGCGCGGACGGCGAACTGGAGGTCACCCGTCGGATCGAGCGCGGCGCGGGCAGCGCCTATCGCGCCAATGGCCGCGACGTGCGCGCCAAGGATGTATCGCTCGTCTTCGCCGACGCCGCCACCGGGCCGCACAGCCCCGCGCTGGTCAGTCAGGGGCGTATCGCCGCCGTCATCGCCGCCCGCCCCCAGGAACGGCGCGCCATGCTGGAGGAAGCGGCGGGCATTGCCGGGCTTCATGTCCGGCGCAAGGATGCGGAACAGAAATTGCGCGCGGCGGAGGCCAACCTCGCCCGGCTCGACGAAATCCTGCTCGATATGGATGCGCGCGCCAACGCGCTGCGCCGGCAGGCCCGCGCCGCCGAACGCTATATCCGGCTTTCCGACCAGATCCGCGTCGCCGAAGGCCGCACCCTCTTCGCCCGCTGGCGCGAAGCCAATGCGAGCGCGGAGGCCGCCCGCACCGAAGCGAAACAGGCGGACGCCGCCGTTGCCGCCGCGCAGGAGGGGCAGCTCGCCGCCGCCGCCCACGCCCAGGCCGCCATCGCCCTGTTGGCCGATCGCCGCGCCGCCGCCCAGAGCGCGCGCGACGACGCCAATGAGGCGGGCCATCGCCTCGCCGCGCTCCGCACCGAGCGGGAAGCCGTGGTTCGCCGCCTCGCCGACCTTGCCCAACAGGCGTTCCGGCTGGAGGAGGATCGCGCCCGCGAAGGGACGCTCGCCAATGACGCCGCCGATGCGATCGCCCGGCTGACGGCGGAGATCGCAACGCTGAAGGGGCGGATCGCCGAGACGGACAAGCTGCGCCCGGCCTTCGCCGCCCGGATCGCCGCGGCCGAGGATGCCGCGCGCGACGCCGAACTGGATCTGGCGCGGGCGATGGCGACCCAGGCGGCCGAACAGGCCGAACTGCGCGTCGCCGAAGCGGCGCTGGCCGCCGCGCGCACCCGCCTCGACCGGGCGGAGCGGGAGGTGGCGCGGCTCGCCGCCGAAGCCGCCGCCCTGCCCGACGCCACCCCGCTGGAGGCGCAACGTACCGCGGCGCTGACCGATCGGGACAGGGCGAAGGGCGATAGCGACGCCGCCGAAGCCGCAATCCAGACCGCCGAGGCTGGCCGCCAGTCCGCCGCCGAGGCGCGCGACACGGCGGAAGCCGCCCTTTCCTCCGCCCGCGCCGCCCTCGCCGCGCTCGATAGCGAGGCGGCAGCGCTCAAACGCGCCGTCGATAGCGGCGCAGGCAACCGGTCGCGCGCGCTCGACCAGTTGAAGGCCGCCCCCGGCTATGAACGCGCGCTCGCCGCAGCGCTGGGCGACGATCTGGAAGCGCCGGTCGGCGCGGACGGCAAGCGCCGCTGGGCCGGCGCCGATCCGCTGCCGGGCGATCCCGCCTTGCCCGCTGGCGCCACGCCCTTGGCCGTCCATGTCACCGCGCCGGTCGAACTGGCCCGCCGTCTGGCACAGATCGTTGTAGCGGACCGTGACGATAGCCGGCCGCTCGCCGTCGGCCAGCGCCTTGTCACTCTGGACGGCCAGTTGCGCCGTTGGGACGGTTATGTCGCGGCAGAGGGTGGCGCGGCGGCGGCCGAGCGGCTGATCCGCCTCAACCGGCTGGACGCGATCGCCGCCGCGCGCCCCGCGCTTCAGGCTGACGTCGACAGCGCCGCCACGGCGCAGGAGGAGGCCAAGGCGGACGAACAGGCCGCCACCCAGGCGCTCGCCCAGGCTCGCACCAGCCTGTCGCAGGCCGACCAGCGATTGCGCGCCGCGCTCCGCGCCGCCGACGAAGCGACCACCGCGCTCGAACGGCTGGCCGGGCGGCGCGAAGGGATAGAGGAACGGCTGGACGGAGCGCAGCGTGATCGCGCCGCCGCACAGGGCGAGCATGAAAAGGCGCAGGCCGGTCGCGCCGCCGTGCCCGACGGCGCAGAGACGCGGGCGCTGGTCGCCGCCCTGTCGCAGGCGAGCGACAAGGCGCGCGCCGCCGTCAGCCAGTTGCAGGCGGATCAGGCGCTCGCCGACCGCGCCCTGTCCAGCGATCGCGAGCGACAGGCGGCGGCCGATGCGGAGATCAAGGGGTGGCGCGCCCGCGCCGGGGAAGCGGCCAAGCGCATCGCCGCCATGGTCGCCCGCGCCGAAGAGATCGGGAACGAAAGGATCGCGATCGAGACGCAGCCCGAATCGCTGTCCGACGCGATCGCCGCGCTCAATGATCGGGGATCGGCGCTGACCGAGGCTGCCGACCAGGCCCGCCGCGCCGAACTGGAGGCGGAAGCCGCGCTGCGCACCGCCGAGGGCCGCGCCGCTCAGGCGGGGGAAATGCTCGCCGCCGCCCGCGAAGCCCGCGCCACCGCGGTCGCCCGCGCCGAAGCCGCCGACGAGCGGCGCGTCGAAACCAACCGGCTGTCGGGCGAACGCTTTGCATGCCCGCCGCCGGTCCTGCCCGAAAAACTAGGCTTCGCCAGCGCCGACGTGCGGTTGGCCCAGACCGAACTGGCCGATCATGACCGCTTCCATGCCGAACGCGAACGGATCGGCCCGGTCAACCTCGTCGCCGCGCAGGAACTGGAGGAACTGGAAGCTGCCCAGGCGAAGAGCCGCGCCGAGAGCGAGGAACTGACCCAGGCGATCCATCGCCTGCGCGGATCGATCGGCAGCTTGAACCGCGAGGGGCGCCAGCGCCTGCTGGCCGCGTTCGAAGCGGTGGATGGCCATTTTCGGCGCCTTTTCACTACCCTCTTCAATGGCGGGCAGGCGCATCTGGAACTGATCGACAGCGACGATCCGCTTGAGGCGGGGCTGGAGATCATGGCGCAGCCGCCGGGCAAGAAGCTGGCCGCGCTCACCCTGTTGTCAGGCGGCGAGCAGGCGCTGACCGCCGTGGCGCTGATCTTCGGCCTGTTCCTGACCAATCCCGCGCCGATCTGCGTGCTGGACGAGGTCGATGCGCCGCTGGACGACGCCAATGTCGAGCGCTTTTGCGACCTGCTCGACGCGATGGTGGCGCAGACCAACACCCGCTACCTGATCGTCACCCACAATGCCGTCAGCATGGCCCGGATGCACCGGCTGTTCGGCGTCACCATGGTCGAACGCGGGGTCAGCCGGCTGGTGTCGGTCAATCTGCAAAGCGCCGAAGCGCTGCTGGCGGCGGAGTAGCTCAGCTCCGCCCAAACCAGCCTTTCATCCGGCGGAACAGGCCGCGTTCGCTGATCGCTTCGAACATCTCCTCCGGCCCTTCGGGGTCCAGCACCTCATGGTCGGCGATCCAAGCCTGCACGTCGTTCAGGTTCGGGGTCACATAGGGGCGCAGCGTCCGGCCCGGCTTCTGCCGCAATTCCTCGATTCCCGCGACCAGCCCGCGCTCTGCGATCACCGCCGACACCCGTTCGGCCGGCAGGTCGAGATGCTCGGCGATCAGGTCGTCGCGGATTTTCAGGATCGTCGCCTGACGTCCGTCATTGCCGGGCAATGCGGTGTCGATCGAGATGTCGCACTCGGTGTCCAGCCGCATCGAGCGGTTGTTCATGTTGGACGAGCCGACCCGGATCAGCCGGTCGTCGACGATCAGCACCTTGGCATGGACGTAGATGGGGGCGCCGCGCTGGGTGAAGGGGTGATAGATGCGGAACCGGCCATGCGGATCGCGGCTCTTGAGCGTTTCGTACAGGCGCGCGCGCGCCGTATCCATCGCCTGCTGCTCCAGCCAGCCATCCGCCTGTTCCGGATTGACGATGACGATGTCCGGCCCGTCCGCCTCGGCCAGCCGCTTCGAGATCGCCTCGGCGATGCGGCGCGACGCGAAATATTGGCTCTCGGCATAGATATGCCGTTGCGCCGCCGCGATCTGGTTCAGGTAGAGCCGCTCGATCTCGATCAGCTCCTCCTGGTCTTCCATCTTCGGCGCGGTGCGGGCGATCGCGACATCGACCCCTTCGAACTGCACCGGCAGCGTGTCGGGCCAGCAATCCTGTACGCCTTCGACCGGCTCCAGCGGGTCGCCGCCCGCGCCGACCCAGCGGTTGCGCGCATGGTCGCCCAGCGCCGCCGCGATCGGTCCCATCAGCGCCGTGGTGGCGTCATGCCAGGGGCTATAGGGCGACCCGTCGGGGTGCAGGCGCCCCGGTTCCTCGTCGCGATGATGGCGCGTATCCCACCGGTCGCCGGTCATGTCGATGCCGCCGCAAAAGGCGAAACAATCGTCGATCACGACGATCTTCTGATGATGCGATGCGGCGGGCGGATGATGGCCGTCCAGCTTCACCGTGATCCGCGGATGCGCCATCCAGCGCAGCGTGGTGACGAGGTGCGAAGGCCGCGTCATCGATTTCATCGCGCCGACATCCCAGCGCAGCAGGAAAATCTCCAGCTCCGGCGTGCGTTCGACCAGCCAGGTGATGAAGTCGCCGATCACGGTCGGCGCACCGTCCTTGGCCTCATCTTCGCGGATAAGACTGATCGCAGGATCGAAATCCCAGCCGATCAGCATGATGCGGCGCTGCGCCTTCATCATCGCGGCACGGGCCTGACGAAAATAATTGTCGGCGTCGATGATGACGCTCGCCCGCTCCGCCCGCGCGATGCGCCAGCAATCGTTCCCCGGTTGCGGCGTCATGCGGCGCTGCTCCCCACCACCAGACAGGCCAGAAACATCAGCAACCCCGAAAAACGATTGGACCGGAATTTGGCGAGCGGATCGACGCCATCTTCCTTTAGTGTCGTCACCTGCCACGACAGATGCGCCGCCATCGGCAACAGCGCGGCGAGCGCCAGCATCTCGCCCCGCACCTGCCAGATCGCACCGGCCCAGAGCGCCAGCGCCAACGCATAGCAGAGCGTCACGCCGCTCCGCACATGCTGACCCATCGACAGCGCACTCGATCCGATCCCGATCAGCGCATCATCCTCCCGGTCCTGCAACGCATAGATGGTGTCATAGCCCACCACCCAGAAAATCGTTCCTGCATAAAGCAGCAGGCCCGGCAGGCTCAGTGCGCCCATGACTTCGCTCCAGCCGACCAGCGCCGCCCAGGAGAAAACCAGCCCCAGCCAGACCTGCGGCCAGCCGGTGATCCGTTTCATGAAGGGATAGGCCGCCACCAGCGCCAGGCTGCCCAGCGCCACGACCTGCGCATAAGGATGGAGTTGCACCAGCACGATCAGGCCGACGAGGCACAGCGCCAGCAGCCAGGCCCAGGCGACCTTGACCGACATCGCCCCGCTCGCCAGCGGTCGCGCGGCGGTGCGCGCCACCTTCCGGTCGAGATCGCGGTCGACGATGTCGTTGAACACGCAGCCCGCGCCGCGCATCGCGATGCTGCCCAGCAGCAGCCAGCCGATCAGCGGCCAGCGCGCAAAGCCGCCGCCCGCCAGCGCCACGGCCCAGGCGCCCGGCCAGAAGAGCAGCCACCATCCGATCGGCCGGTCGAATCGGGCCAGTTGCGCCAATATGCGCGGTGTGTCCGGCAACCGCGCCAGCAGGCCGCGCGCTTCGCTGTCGGGGACGATCCTGTAATTCACCGTGACTCCGTTCGATGAGCTTGTCGAAGCCCGTCGCTTCTCTTTAGGGAAGATCGGGCCGACCACAAGCGCGGCCGAACCGGAAGAGACAAAATGACCGCAACGCCCGCCTGGCCGCCGCAAAGCGCCCCCCGACTCCATGTCGAAACCCAGTTGGGAGAGGGCGTCGCGGTGCCCATCGACGGCAATCCGGCCCATTATCTGATCAGCGTCATGCGGGTGAAGCCCGACGACATCGTCCTGCTGTTCGACGGGCGATCGGGCGAATGGGCGGCGCGCGCGCGCGACATTCGCAAGCGCGACCTGGTGCTGGAATGCGTGCAACAGACCAAGTCGCCCGAACATGTGCCCGATTTCTGGCTCTGCTGCGCCCCGATCAAGAAGGGGCGGATCGACCTGATCGCTGAAAAGGCGTGCGAACTGGGCGTCGCCCGGCTCCAGCCCGTGCTGACCCGCCGTGCGGTGGTGGACAAGCTGAACCTCGACCGGCTGCACAGCCATCTGGTCGAGGCGGCCGAACAATGCGGACGGACGGCGCTGCCCGACCTCGCTGACATGCTGAAGCTGGACGCGCTGCTCAAAGGCTGGTCGCCCGATCGGCACCTTTTCTTTGCGGACGAGACGGGCGGCGCACCGTTGGAGGCGACATTGCGGGCGCACCCTGGTCCCGCCGCCTTTCTGGTCGGGCCGGAGGGCGGATTCGATCCGGCCGAGCGCGACGCGATCCGCGCTACGCCCGGCGCGGTACCGGTGTCGCTCGGCCCCCGCATCCTGCGGGCGGAAACCGCCGCCATCGCCGCGACGTCGGCCTGGATGGCGATCAATGGCGACTGGAAATAGTTTCATTCCGCTATTGGATTGAAGCGCTCATAGGCAGGCCCTATGTGGTGATCGCCCGACTTTGTTTGACGGGCCGAGGGGAAGCAGTAAGGGCGGGGCATGAGCACTAGAACCAACTCAGGGGATCATGATCCCGTCATCGAAAGCCGCGACCAACTGATCGCAGCCTTTTCCAAAGGCGAAAAGTCCAAGGATCGCTGGCGGATCGGGACCGAGCACGAGAAATTCGTCTATAATCGCCGCGATCATCATGCCCCGTCCTATGAGGAAAAGGGCGGCATCCATACGCTGCTGATCGGCCTGACCCGCTATGGCTGGAATCCGGTGTTCGAGGGCGAGAATATCATCGCCCTGTCCGGCGCCGACGGCACCATCAGCCTGGAGCCGGCCGGCCAGCTCGAACTGTCGGGCGCGCCGCTGGAAAACCTCCACCAGACCTGCGCCGAAACCGGCCGGCATCTGGAACAGGTGAAATATGTCGGCGACATGCTGGGCCTGGGCTTTCTGGGCCTGGGCATGTGGCCGGACAAGACGCGCGCTGACCTTCCGATCATGCCCAAGGGCCGCTATGAGATCATGCTGCGGCACATGCCGCGCGTGGGGTCGATGGGACTGGACATGATGCTGCGCACCTGCACCATCCAGACCAACCTTGACTATGGCAGCGAGGCGGATATGGCGCAGAAATTCCGCGTGTCGTTGGCGCTCCAGCCGCTGGCGACCGCGCTGTTCGCCAATTCGCCCTTCACCGAAGGCAAGCCCAACGGCTTCCTGTCCTATCGCAGCCATATCTGGTCGGACACCGATCCCAAGCGCACCGGGATGCTGCCCTTCGTGTTCGAAGACGGCTTTGGCTATGAACGCTACGCCGACTATGCGCTCGATGTGCCGATGTATTTCGTCTATCGCGACGGCCAATATATCGATGCGTCGGGCCATAGCTTCCGCGATTTCCTCGACGGCAAGCTGGCCGTCCTGCCGGGCGAAAAGCCCACGGAAAAGGATTGGGAGGATCATCTCTCCACCGCCTTCCCCGAGGTGCGGATGAAGAGCTTCCTGGAAATGCGTGGCGCCGACGGCGGCCCGTGGAACCGCATCTGCGCGCTGCCGGCTTTGTGGGTCGGGCTGCTCTATGACCAGGGCGCGCTCGACGCGGCGTGGGACGTGGTCAAGGACTGGACCATGGAGGAACGGCAGATATTGCGCGATTCCGTACCGAAGCTGGGCCTCGACGCGCCGATCGGCGGCGGGCGCAAGCTGCGCGACATTGCGGGGCAGGTGGTCGATATCGCCCGGTCCGGGTTGGCGTCGCGTGCGCGCCTCAACGGCGCGGGCGACAATGAGACCGGCTATCTGTCCTTCCTGGACGAGGTGGTTGCGTCCGGCAAGACCAACGCCGAACGGCTGCTCGAACGCTATCATGGGGAATGGCAGGGCGATCTCAGCCGCGTTTATGGCGAGGAAAGCTTCTAAACTCTATTCGGCGGCCTGCGCCGTCATCGCCGTCTCGCGCTTCTTCCCCGTCACCCAGGCGAAGAAGCGCGGCACCGGCGCGTGGCGCTCCATCCAGTCGCTATAGGCGCGATAATCGGGGTCGGCTGACAGATGCTTTTCCTCCGTCTTGGCGCGCCAATAATAGACCGCGTTGGTCAGCGCCAGCATCGCGCAGTTGCGCACCATGTCGACCAGCGATCCGCTGACCGACAGGAAGGGCAGGGCGGAAAACCACCAGAACAGGTTCTTCGACAGATAGGCCGGGTGCCGGGTCCAGCGATAGGGGCCATGGGTCAATATGCCGCGATGGGTCAGGTTGGAAAAGCGCAGCCCGAACGCCACCGTCGCCCAGGCGTAGAGGCCCGTCAGCAGCACCAGCCAGCCGCCCAGCAGCCATTGCAGCGCGCTCGACCCTTGCGTCCAGTAATCCCATTCCGCGCCCCCGGCGTGATAGTCGAGCGGCCCGCCGCCGCCCATCAGGACGAAGGGCGGGTAGCACATCAGCGCCGCCAGCCAGCCGCCCAGATAGGGGTTGGCGGTGCGGATGTGCGAATCCAGCGGCTTGAACGTCAGGATATAGCCGACCGTCGCCAGGCAGACGTCGATCATGAACATGATCGCGATCAGGAAGCCGGCCAGCGCCACCGGATGGGCGAAGGCATCCTCGATCCGCCATTCGACCACGCTGGCGAAATTGCCCGGCACGATTGACACCATGAAGGCCAGGAAGAACCCCTTCACCGCCCAGGCGCGCGCATGATGCGCGACCTGGCGCATGTCGGCCTGCCCCGCCACGCCGCCGATCACCCACTGGCCGAAGCTGAAGCAGGCGTCCTTCGGCTCCACCAGTCGCCGGTCGATCCAGAGCATATAGGGGACGGACAGGACCAGCAGCCAGGGCGCGGCCGCCATGAACAGGTCCATCGAAAAGCGGTAATTGCCGCTCCAATACCAGCGGGCGATGCAATAGAAGCTGGCGATGGCGAGCCAGGTCGCCCACAGTCCGGCGATCTTGACGATGCTGATGTCCAGCACGTCCCGCACCGTCCGGGCCGGCGCGCGCCAGTCGATCCCGGTCGATGCGTTGCGATGCACCTTGTCCACGATCAGCGACCACAGCACCATCGGCAGGCCGCACGCGACCACTGCGGCAAGGCCGGCATTCGGCCCGTTCATCCCATAATGGCGCGCCACCAGCGTCCACAGGCCCAGGCCGACCAGACCGGCAATGCCGACACCATGGCTGACGGCGGATTTCGGACAGGGATCGACCTTGCTCATGCCGGCCGCAATAGCGCAAAATGGTAAGCAAGCGGTGAATTGGCGCCTGTGGCTGATGGGATCGATATTATGCGCTTCCATGTCCAGGCAGAGCAACTTCGCCGTTTGCCCGGCCTCTCGCTCGGACGACGGATAGCCGCGGCCGTCTCGTTGCCCAGGTCAACTGACAATTCCATCCGATCCACAATCCTCTAGCCGAAGATATCCGCCAGATCCTGTGCCTGCGGCCCGTCCTTCCAGCCGCGCAGATCGATATAGAGGCTGGCCTGCACCGTGCTCCAGAAGGCGATGATCAGCGTGTTGCTGACCGCCGACATCAGCAGATAGGGCAGTGACAGGGCGGCTGTGGCGATCCCCTGGGGCGTCATGCCGCTCGCCAGGATGATCGCACCCAGCGCCGCGGACACCAGCCATATCAGCACCAGCAACAGCATCTGTAACCCGAAGATGCGCCAGCGCGCCCCCTTGGTCAGGAACCGGCTGCGCGAAAAGGCGCCGAACACTCCGCTATCTTCGGCGACCAGCGCTGGCGCCGCGACCGACCACATCAGGAACAGGATCACGCCGGGTATGAAGAACAGCGTGAACCCGGCCATGATCCCCAGGATCAGCAGGATGGTGAGGCCGATCAGCGGCACCGCCTTGGCCAGCCCGGTGCCGATACATTGGGCGAAGCTCGCCCGCTCCCCTTGCGCATGGGCCAGCGTCGCCCGCACCAGCGCGCCCTGCACCAGCATCGAAAGCAGCAGGAAGACGACGAAGGAAGCGACCGATACGGCGATAGCGGCGATCGTGCTGGCCCGATCCGCGCTCGCCAGCGTCGAACCGATGAAATAGCTGTAGAGAAATTGCGGGATCGACCCGAACAGGAAGGCGATGCCGAAGGTCGCAAGCGGATTGTCACCCAGCGTTCCGAAGGCCCGGCTCAACACCCGGCCGACAGAGAAGGACCGTTGCTCGCTCAAAGCCGCCCGCGTCGCCATTATCATACCCCCCATCTCCAGATCCGGACCGGATGCTGTCGCATCTGACCGACTTTGTCATCCTTTGAATGACTTGCGCCATCGTCGCCAGCCGCTAGGGTCTGCCGCGACGGGGGTGGGCATCGATGGCCGGACCAGGACATATGTCGGACGAGCAACTGGCTGCGGCGCATCGCGCGCTGCTGGCCGGTGGCGACGTGCAGTTCGACATGATAGCCGCACCGGGCCGTCCGCCGCCGCCGGCCTGGCTGAAGGCGCTGGGCGAGTGGCTGGAATGGGCGCTGGCCCCGGTGGGCCGCTTCCTGCGCTGGATCGGCAGCTTCATGCCCGATGCGCCCTATGCCCGCATTGTCCTGTGGACCATGATCGCCGCGCTGGCGCTGTTGATCCTCTGGATCGTCGTGGACCGGGTGCGCCACGGCGTCTGGCGCTGGCCGCGCTGGCGGCGGCGCCGTTCGGCCGCGGCGGTGGACGCGGCGCAAGAGGACTGGACCCCCGATGCCGCCCCGGCGCGCGCCTGGCTGGAGGAGGCCGATGCGCTCGCCGCGCAGGGCGATTATGCGCAGGCGGTGCATCATCTCCTGCTGCGCAGCGTGGAGGATATGGCGCGTCGTCGTCCGCAGATCGTGCGCCCGGCGCTCACCAGCCGCGATCTCGCCCGGGCCGACGGCATTCCGTCCGCGCCGCGCCGCCTGTTCACGGAAATCGCGTCCGCGGTCGAGCGCAGCCTGTTCGGCGGCCGCCCGATCGACGCGGACGAATGGGGCCGCTGCCGCCATGCCTATGCCGATTTCGCCCAGACGCGGAATTGGCCAAGGAACGGGACGGCATGAGCGATGTCGCCATGGCCCCGCCGTCGGCCGACGCTGCGCTGTTCCGCGGCCGCACCATCGCGCTGATGCTGGCGATCGGCATTGCCGGTTTCGCCGCCATGCTGGTGCTGGGCGCCTATGCGCCCGACCTGCGATCGGGCCGCAATGGCGGCGCGCACGCGCTGTCCAATGCGGTGACCGGCTATGCCGCTCTGGTGCAACTGGCCGAAGCGACCGGCCGCCATCCCCGCATCGTGCGCACCGCCCATGAATTCGATACCGAAGACCTGCTGGTGGTTACCCCCGAAACGGGGGCGGTCGACATCAGCGAGGCGCTGATGCAGCGTGCGACCCGGCCGACTCTGTTCGTGCTGCCCAAATGGCGCACAGTACCGGATGACGATCATCCCGGCTGGGCGCGCTATCAGGGGTTGCTGCCGCTACACGAGCCGATCGGCGTGCTCGCGCCCGGCGTCCGCTTCACCATGCGCCAATATCGCAGCGGCGGCGGCGCGCTCGTCTCCAATGGCGTCCCCGGTCGCTTCTGGGCGCCGCGTCCGATCCAGGTCATCACCGGCATCGATCCGACCAACAAGCAGCAGCAGGATCAATGGCGCCAGCTCACCCCTTTGTTGACCGACGGCAGGGGCGGCATCGTGCTGGCCCGGATCGGGGAAGGGCCGCTCTATGTTCTGGCCGATCCCGACCTGCTCAACAATCGCGGCATGAAGGATCTGGGCCAGGCCCGATCCGCGCTGGCCCTGCTCGACTGGATGAACAGCACCGATCCCGACGGCGTCGCCTTCGACGTGTCGATGAATGGCCTCGGCCATTCGCGCAGTCCGCTCAAATTGCTGTTTGAGCCGCCCTTCCTGGCGATGACGCTGGCGATCGCCGCCGCGCTACTGCTCGCCGGTCTCCACGCCTTCGGCCGTTTCGGCCCGCCGCGCGCGCGCGCCCGCGCCGTCGCCTTCGGCAAGACGGCGCTGGTCGACAACAGCGCGCTGCTGATCCGCAAGGCCGGACGCGAAGCGCGGCTCGGCGGCCGTTATGCCGCCGCCATTCGCGATCGTGCCGCGCGGGCCTTCGGCGCGCCCGCCCGGCTGCGCGACGGCGCGCTGGACGAATATCTCGACAGTTTGAAGGGGGCGCATCGCTTCACCGACCTCCTGCAGGTGGCGGACGCGGCGCGCGACCGGCACAGCCTGCTCGACGCGGCGCAGGCACTCCACGATTGGCAAGAGGATAAGAGCAGATGACGGTAGAAGAGGTTCAGGCGCTCGGCCAGGCCATCAAGCAGCAGGTGGCCCGCGCGGTCGTGGGGCAGGAAGCAACCGTCGATCTCATGCTCGTCGCGCTCTTTTCCGGCGGCCACATCCTGCTGGAAGGGCCGCCCGGCACCGCCAAGACGCTGATCGCCCACAGTTTTGCCCGCGCCCTCGGCCTCGATTTCGGCCGCATCCAGTTCACGCCGGACCTGATGCCCGGCGACATCATCGGCGCCAATCTGTTCAACTTCCAGACCAGCCAGTTCAGCCTGACGCGCGGCCCCATCTTCACCGAATTGCTGCTGGCCGACGAAATCAACCGCACCCCGCCCAAGACGCAGGCGGCCCTGCTGGAGGCGATGCAGGAACGCACCGTCACCATCGACGGCGAAAGCCTGGCCTTGAGCGACCGTTTCATGGTCGTCGCCACGCAAAATCCGATCGAGCAGCAGGGCGTCTATCCGCTGCCCGAAGCGCAGCTCGACCGCTTCCTCTTCAAGCAGAGCGTCGATTATCCCAGCGCCGCGGAGGAGCGGAAGATCGTCGCCACCCATGGCGCGCGCACCCACGCGATGACGCCCGAAGCCTGGGGCGTCGCCCCCGTTGCCGACGCCGCCCGGATCGCCGAAGCGATTGCTGTGGTGAATGGCGTGCGGCTGGTCGATGAAGTGATCGACTATATCCTCGCCCTCATCCGCGGCACGCGCGACGTCGCCGATCTCGAAAGCGGCGCAAGCCCCCGCGCTGGCGCGATGCTGGCGGGCGCGGCGCGCGCCCGCGCGGCGCTGGACGGCCGCGACTTCGTCATCCCCGACGACGTCAAGGCGCTCGCGCCCGCCCTGCTGCGCCATCGCCTCATCCTCTCGCCCGCCGCCGAAATCGATGGCCGCCAGGTCGAGGATGTCGTGACCGGCATCATCGACACGATCGAGGCGCCGCGCTGAGCGCCCCCGCCATGACCAACCGCCCATGATCTATCCCACACGCACAGCCATATGGACGGCGGCGGCTGGCGCGCCCGCGACGCTGCTCGTTGCGCTGCTGGTGCCGGGCCGCTGGTACGCCGCGCTCGCCTGGCCGGTGGCGGTGCTGCTCGCAACGCTCGCCGACGCGCTGCTGGGCAGCCGGCCGGCGCAGGCAGCGCTGCGGCTCGACGTGCCCCGCACCGCCAGCGTCGGCGCGCCGGTGGAGGCGGCGGCGCATGTGACGATCGCGGGCGTCCCCCCGGCGCGCGCGCAACTGCTGCTGGACACCGGACCGCTGCTTAAAGCGGAGGATGGGGACGGCCTCTGGGTCGACCTACATGCGGGCAAGGCGTCTGCCGCCATTCCGCTGCGCACCGTCCGGCGCGGCACGGCGCGGATCGCGCGCGGCTGGCTGCGCTGGAAAGGACCGCTCGGCCTCGTCTGGAAACAGCGGATCGTGCCGCTCGACGCGACCATGGCGATCCTGCCCGACATCCGCCCGGTGCGCGATCGCGGCGCGCAGATCTTCCAGCGCCACGCGCTCCAGGGGTTGATGGCGCAGGTCGATCGCGGCGACGGCGCGGATTTCGACGCGCTGGTAGAGTTTCGCTCCGGCATGGACCGGCGCGCGATCGACTGGAAGCAATCGGCCCGGCACTCCAAGCTGCACGCCAAGGAATTCCGCTCCGAACGCAACAACCAGATCGTCTTCGCGATCGATGCCGGCCGGCAGATGAGCGAGCCGGTGGCGGGTCTCAGCCGTCTCGACCGCGTCGTATCGGCCAGCCTGCTGACCGCCTGGGTCGCGCTCAAGCTGGGGGATCGGGTCGCGCTCCACGCCTTCGATTCGCGCCCGCGCATCGCCAGCGGTCTGGTGTCGGGCGCCGCCGCCTTTGGTGAACTTCAGCGCCTCGCCGCCCGTATCGACTATAGCGGGGAGGAAACCAACTACACCCACGCCCTCACCACGCTCGCGACGCGCCTCACCCGCCGTTCGATGATCGTCCTCTTCACCGAATTCACCGACCTTACCTCGGCCGAATTTCTCGTCCGCGCCGCCAGCCGCCTGGTCGAAACCCATGTGCTGCTGCTGGTCGTCCTGCGCGACGAGGAACTGGAATCGATCCTCGACCGCCGGCCCCGCAATGCCGACGACGTCACCCGCGCCGTTACCGCGGCCGCCCTGCTGCGCGACCGGCTGATGGTGCTCACCCGGCTGCGGCATCTGGGCGCCCATGTCATCGAGGCCGAACATGATCGGGTCGCCGACCGGCTGGTCCAGGGCTATGTCGATCTCAAGCGGAGGAACCTGCTGTGAGCGCGCTCATCGACGGCCGCGCCGCCGCCCCTCTGGTCAACGCCAGCCGCTTCCGCGCCGCGCATGAAGGCGAATGGGACCGGCTCGACCAGCTCGTCACCCGCATGGAGAAACGCTCGGTCCGCGCCCTGTCGGAAGACGACATCCTCGCCCTGCCGCTGCTCTACCGCTCCGCCCTGTCGTCGCTCTCGGTGGCGCGCGAAACCTCGCTCGACCGGGCGCTCGTCACTTATCTCGAACAGCTCTGCACCCGCGCCTATTTCCAGCTCTACGGCGTGCCCGACACCGCGACCCGCCAGCTTGCCCGCTTCTTCGCGCGCGACTGGCCCTTGAGCGTGCAGGCGCTCTGGCGCGAAACCCTGATCTGCCTCGTCCTGACGGTGGCGGGCGTCGTCGCCGGCTGGTGGCTCGTCGCCACCGATCCGAGCTGGTATTACAGCATCATCCCCGACGCGATGTCGGGCGGGCGCGATCCGTCCGCCAGCGCGGAAACGCTGCGCGCCACCATCTACGGGCCGCAGGAAGGCGGCGGCCTCGCCACCTTCGCCGCTTATCTCTTCACCCATAACAGCCAGGTCGCGATCTTCGCCTTTGCCCTGGGCTTCGCCTTCACCGTGCCGACCGTGCTGCTGCTCGTCTATAACGGTCTCACCCTGGGCGCGATGCTCTGCCTGTTCGCGCAAAAGGGGCTGGGTCTCAACTTCCTTGGCTGGCTCACCATCCACGGCTCGACCGAGATGTTCGCCATCATTCTGGCGGGCGCGGCGGGCATGAAGATCGGCACCGCCGTTGCCTTTCCGGGGCGGTATGAACGCACTGACGCCGCCGTCATCGCCGGGCGCAGCGCCGCCATCGCGATGGCGGGCGTCGTCCTCATGCTGCTGGTCGCGGGCCTGCTCGAAGGGATCGGGCGGCAGACGGTCCAGTCGGACGCGATGCGCTATGGCATCGGCCTGGCCGCGCTGGCCGGCTGGCTGACCTATTATTATCTCCCCCGTCGCCGGGAGGGTGAAGATGCACTGGCGGCGTAACCGCGCGCCCAGCGCGCCCGCCTCGCTGCGGCGCAGCTTCGTCACGCCCGAAGGCGTCGACCTGCGCCTGGAGCTGGCGAGCGCAGGGACGCGGGCCTCGGCCTTCATCCTCGACATCCTCATCCTGTTCATCAGCCTGATCCTCGGTACGATCCTGCTCGGCCTGCTCGGCATCGCCCAGGCGCGCGCCGAAATCTTCCTGATCCTCTGGCTGGTGGGCGCCTCCATGCTGCGCAACGGCTGGTTCATCCTGTTCGAAATGGGCGGACGCGGCGCGACGCCGGGCAAGCGGCTGCTCGGCCTGCGCGTCGTCGCGCGCGACGGCGGGCGGCTGACCGGCGGCGCGGTGATCGCCCGCAACGCCCTGCGCGAGATCGAAGTCTTCCTGCCGTTGTCCTTCCTCGGCATGCAGGCGTCGCAGGGCGCGGCCGACGGCTTCCTGACCCTCTTCGCCCTGTGCTGGACCGGCATCTTCCTCTTCTTCCCGCTGTTCAACCGTGACCGGCTGCGGGTGGGGGATCTGCTGGCGGGCACATGGGTCGTGAACAATGTGCGGGCGAAGCTGGGCGCGGATCTCGTCGCCGCCCGTGCGGAGCAGCCGCGCCGGGTCTTCAGCGACGCCGCGCTCGACCTCTACGGCATCTACGAGCTGCAGACGCTGGAAAATGTGCTGCGGGGCGGCCAGGACGATGCGATCGTCACCGTCGCCGCGACGATCCGACGCAAGGCCGGCCTGCCCGACGACGGCGATGATTATGGCTTCCTTTCCGACTATTACGCCGCGCTTTGCGCCCGCCTGGAACGCGCCATGCTGGTCGGTCGCCGCCGCGAGGACAAGCATGCGACGACGGGGCGGCGTTAAGACCGGCCTGTGTCAGCCCGGCAGGGCGATCATCGAAATCTGCCGCCCATAATCGCTTTCGCCCCGATGGCAGGACCGGCGGTAACTGTAGAATCGGTCGGGCTGGCTATAGGTGTCCTCGTCCAGCATCGCGATCCGCGCCACGCCAGCCCCCGCCAGCCGCGCCGCGACATAGGCGGCGATATCGAACTGGCAATGGCGCGCGCGCCCCGGCGTGAAGAAGCGCTCATTGGCCGCGTCCTCCTTGGCGAAGCGCACTGCGAAGTCGTCGCCCACCTCATAGGAGACGCGACCGATGCACGGCCCGATGGCGCAGGCAATTCGCGCCGGATCGGCCCCCAGCGCCACCATTGCGTCGATCGTGCGGTCCGTGACGCCTCCGATCGCGCCCTTCCACCCCGCATGGGCCGCGCCCACCACGCCCGCCGTCGCATCGGCGAACAGCACCGGCACGCAGTCGGCGGTCAATATCCCCAGCACCAGCCCCGGCCGGTCCGTCACCAGCGCGTCGGCGCCCGGTCGTTCGCCCTCTGCGATCGGCGCGGTCACCGTCACGACGTCGGGCGAATGGACCTGCCGCACCGTCACCAGCGTCGCACCGGGCAGCAGCGCGTCACGCGCCAGGTCGCGATTGCGCAGCACTGCGTCGCGATCGTCCGCCGATCCCAGGCCGACATTCAGCCCTGCATGGACCCCGGTCGACACGCCGCCGCGCCGCCCGGCAAAACCATGGGGCACGGCTTCCATGTTCCCATCCAGTCCTCGCGCGCGCAGCAATTCGATCATCAGGTCAGTTCCTTGTCAGGTCCACGTCGCTATCCGTCACTCATGGACGAGCATGTCGCACGCACGCAACATACTTGCGCGCGGCGGATTAGGCGATAGTCTCCCGTCCATAGCTCAACGGGGGCGGCGCACGCCGCCCGAGCAGAACAAATGAGTGTAAAGGGCATCATCCATGATTTTCGGGCGCGTTAAGCCTCTCGACGCCATATTGGCGACGGCCGAGAAGAAATCGCTGCACCGGTCGCTGGGCGCATTCCAGCTGACCATGTTGGGCATCGGCGCCGTCATCGGCACCGGCATCTTCGTGCTGACGGCGGAGGCCGCGCAAAAGGCGGGGCCGGGCATGATGCTCTCCTTCGTCATCGCCGGTTTCGTCTGCGCCGTCGCGGCGCTCTGCTACGCCGAAATGGCCGCCATGGTCCCGGTGTCGGGTTCGGCCTATACCTATAGCTACGCCGTGATGGGCGAACTCATTGCCTGGATGGTCGGCTGGGCGCTGATCCTGGAATATGCGGTCGCGGCCGGTGCGGTATCGGTCGGCTGGTCCGGCTATGTCGTGGGCCTCATCGAACATACTTTCCATATGGACATACCCGACCTGCTGACCCGCGGTCCGTTCGACGGCGGCATGGTCAACCTGCCCGCGATGCTGATCGCATCGCTGGTCACCTGGCTGCTGGTCATCGGCACGAAGGAAAGCGCGACCGTCAACGCCGTGCTGGTGCTCATCAAGGTCGCCGCGCTTACCCTGTTCATCGTCTTGGCCCTGCCGGTCATCAACATGGACAAATTCACCCCCTTCGCCCCGCTCGGCTTCTCGGGCATTTCGGCGGCCGCCGCCTCGATCTTCTTCGCCTATGTCGGCTTCGACGCCGTCTCCACCGCCGCTGAGGAAACCAAGAATCCGCAGCGCAACATGCCGATCGGCCTGATCGGCTCGCTCGGCATCTGTACCATCTTTTACATGCTGGTCGCCGCCGGCGTCATCGGCACCGTCGGCGCGCAACCGGTTGCGGGTCCGGGTGGCGAAATACTGGCCCCCGGTTCGGCCGCTCTGTCGCAGCAATGCGCCGCGCTCGCCGCCGCCGGCACCGAAGCCGTCACCTGCTCGAAGGAAGCGCTGGCCTGGACCCTGCGCGAAATCGGCTGGCCCCAGATCGGCAACCTGCTCGGCCTTGCCGCCGGCCTGGCGCTGCCTTCGGTCATCCTGATGATGATGTTCGGGCAGACCCGCATCTTCTTCGTCATGAGCCGCGACGGCCTGCTGCCCGCGGTCTTCTCGAAGGTCCATCCGACCTACAAGACGCCGCATGTCATCACCATCCTGACCGGCATCTTCGTCGCGCTGTTCGCCGCCTTCTTCCCGGTCGGCATCCTGGCGGACATCTCCAACTCGGGTACACTCTTCGCCTTTGCCGCCGTGTCGATCGCGGTGATGCAACTGCGCAAGACCGATCCGAACCGTGCCCGCCCGTTCCGCACCCCCGCGATCATGGTGACCGCGCCGATTGCGATCCTGGGCTGTCTCTATCTCTTCTGGAGTCTGGGCGTCGAAACCAAGCTGATGTTCGTCGGCTGGGCGGCGATCGGCCTGCTGGTCTATTTCGGCTACAGCCGCAGCCGCAGCCATGTCGGCCGCGGCGTGGTGGATGTGGCGGAGGACGATGCCGGCATCCCGCCCCAGCCGGTGCCGCCGCTCCCCGGCGCGCATACGCCGGGCGGCAAGGACGCCTGATCGCGGACGATCAAGCACGAAAAAAAGGGGCGGTTTTCCGCCCCTTTTTCTTGCCGGCGTCAACGCCGATTAATGGAAGTCGATTTCCGCCTCGCGCAGGGCGCCATGATGGGGGCGGGTGAACAGCTTGCCGCGTTCGGCCCAGATCACGATCAGGAAAGACCCGATGCCGAACACCAGCAATCCGGTGGTGAAGGGCAGGGTGGTGCCGTCGAAGGCGCGGCCGACGATGCTGCCCAGTGCGCTCGACAGCGCCGTCGTCAGGAACGCCTGGAAGGAGGAGGCGACGCCCGCCCCCCGGTGGAACGGTTCCATCGAAATCGCGCTGAAATTGGACGCGGTGAAGGCGACAGTCATCATCGTCATGGCCTGCAGCACCATGAAGGTGGTCAGCGTTTCCATGCCGGCCAGGATCACCGCCAGATGGACCGCGGCGATCAGGATGAAGGCGATCAGCGCGCTCTGGCTCATCCGCCGCGCGCCGAAACGCTGCACCAGCCGGCTATTGATCAGGCTGCCGATGCCCATGCACCCGGCGATCGCGGCAAAGGCGATCGGAAAGATATGCTGGGCATGGAACACGTCGAAGAAAATCTGCTGCACCGACAGGATGAATCCGATCAGGCCGCCCATCACCACGCCGCTCGCCAGCATATAGCCGATCGAGCTGCGCGTGCGCATCACCATGCCGACCGTTTGCATCAGCGATCGCACCGTGATCCGCATCCGGTTTTCCGGATGCAGCGTTTCGGGCAGGCGCACCGTCATCCAGATCAGGATCAGGCTGGCCAGGATCACCAGCGCCCAGAAAATCCAGCGCCACGGTGCGATCCACAGCACCGCCTGGCCGAAGCTGGGCGCCATTACCGGGATCAGCATGAATACCGCGAAGATCAGAGACATCACCCGCGCCATGGCGTCGCCCTTGAACCGGTCGCGCACGATGCCCACCGTAATCACCCGGCTCGCCCCGGCGAAAAAGCCGGCGCAGGCCCGGCCCGTCAGCATCATGGTGAAGCTCTGCGCGCTGGCGCAGGCGACCGAGGACAGGATGAACAGCGCCATCGCCCATCCGAGCACGCGTTTGCGCCCATAGCGGTCGGACAAGACGCCGAACAGCAGAGACCCGAACCCCAGCCCGAGGAAATAGACGCTGATGATCAACTGCCGGTCATTGGGATGCGGAATGGCGAGATCACGGCCGATTTCCGGCAGCGCCGGCAGCATCGGGTCGATCGACAATGCGTTCATCGCCATCAGGCAGGCGCATAGCAGCACGAATTCGCGGAACTGGATGTCCTTGCGCGCTGGGACGGGCGAAGCAGGGGAGGCTGGACTCATGCCGGGGGCTATGCGGGCATCGGCCCGATGATGCCAGTCCCAATCCGCCACTGATCGTAAGAAGTTCGCGGGAGCGTTAACCCTGGCCGCGTTCCGATTACCTTACGACCGCGCCGATATGGCGAAAATCGCGTTAACCATTTTTTATCGCTTCCCGGTCCAACCTGCTGTTCGTGGAAAAGGGGGTCCAGATCCATTGAGTTAGATTGGGAACAGGGGAAATCACATGGGCAACAGCATCAAGAGCGCAGAATTTCTAATGGAAGCCCGTCTGTCGCGGGGGGCATATGGATCGGCGGAAGACTGTTTCGACCTGGGCGTGGCCTATAGCTGCGGCACCGGCGACCTGCCGATCGATCTGGTCGAAGCGCATAAATGGTTCAACCTGGCGGCGCTGCGCGGCAGCGAGCAGGGCCAGTCCATGCGCGCCGAAATCGCCGAGGAAATGACCGCGCGCGAAATCGCCGAGGCGCAGCGCCAGGCCCGCGCCGTCATCGCCGCGAGCCAGTTGCGCGCGGCCTGATCAGTCGCTTTTCCTGAACGGGGTTCGTTCGGCCAGCCACATCCGGTCCTGCCGCACGCCCGCGCGCTCGGCCGTCAGGAAATCGGCGATAGCCCGGCGGAAGCCCGCATTGGGAATATAGTGGGCGGAAAAGGTCGGTTCGGGCGCATAGCCCCGCGCCAGCTTGTGCCCGCCCTGCGCGCCCGCCTCCACCTTGTGGAGCCCACGCGCGATCGCCGCGTCGATCGCCTGATAATAGCAGAGTTCGAAATGCAGGTTGGGGACATCCTGCGTGCAGCCCCAATAGCGTCCGTACAGCGTATCCGCGCCGATCAGGTTGAGCGCGCCCGCGATCGGCTGCCCGTCGCGCAGCGCCAGGATCAGCAGTATCTTCTCCGCCATCGTCTCGCCCAGGATCGAGAAGAAGGCGCGGGTCAGATAGGGCTGCCCCCATTTGCGCGCACCGGTATCCTGGTAGAAGCGCCAGAAAATATCCCAATGCCTCTCGGTCAGGTCGCCGCCGCTCAGATGGGCGATCTCCAGCCCCTCGACCGCGCGCGCGCGTTCCTTGCGGATATTCTTGCGCTTTTCGCTCGACAGGTCGGCCAGGAAATCGCCGAACCCGCCATAGCCGCGATTGGTCCAGTGGAACTGGCTGTCCTCCCGGATCAGCCAATCCGCCGCCTCGAACAGCGGCAGCTGATCGGGCGCGATGAAGGTCGCATGCGCGGACGAGAGATTATTGCGCTCCACCAGCGTCTCGATCCCCGCGATCAGGGCGGGGGCATATGCCTCGTCCCGCAGCAATAATCTCGGGCCGGGCACGGGAGAAAAGGGCGCGGCGATCTGGATCTTGGGATAATAGCGCCCGCCCGCCCGTTCCCAGGCGTCGGCCCAGCTATGGTCGAACACATATTCGCCCTGGCTGTGGCTCTTGCCATAGGCGGGCGCTGCCGCGGCGATGCACCCGTCCGGCCCGTCGACCACGATCGGCAGCGGTTGCCAGCCGCTGCCCTCGCCGACGCTCCCCGATCGTTCCAGCGCGGCCAGGAAATCCCAGCTCACGAACGGATTGCCGTCCCCCGCGCACGCATTCCACTGGTCGCGGTCGAAATCCGCGACTCCCGATGCGATCCGCGCCACCAGTTCAGTCATGGCCACGCTCGAAGATGCTCTGGTCGGCATGGATCGCCGCACGGGCGCGATCGGCGGCGCTGCGCACGGTCCATGTCAGCACGGGCAGTCTCCCGGCGCGGGCGCGGCGGGACAGGCGGGATGGCAGGTCGCGAATGTCACAGGCCAGAAAATCGGGTTTCGACAGCCAAAGCGCAAGGGCGCGTGCGATGCCGCCGCGAATCCGCCCCTTGCCCTGCTGCGTCACGACAAGGCCGCGCACCTGTCCAACTTGCTGTTTCACGAACCAGCGCATCGCCCATGGATTGAACGACATGACCGCCACCGGCGCATCGGGCCAGCGGCTAAGGTCGTGGGCCACCGCTGCGCAGACGGACCGGACATGCCGCCCCTCCGCCTTGATCTCGACCAGCAACGGGACCCGTCCGCCACATCGCGCCAGCAGCGCCGACAGGCGCGGGATCGCGCCGCCATCGGGCAGGGGGACGCCGTCAAGCGCCACGGCATCGAGCGCCGCGACCGCTTCGTCGCGGCCCGCCATCCGCGTCAATATCGCGTCGTGAAAGACGAAGGCGACGCCATCCCGGCTCGCCCGGACGTCGCATTCGATGCCATATCCCGCGGCGATGGCGGCGTCGAACGCCGCCATCCCATTCTCGCTCATCCCCTCGCCATGCCATCCGCGATGGGCGAAGGGGCGATCGGTCGGAAAATCAGGCCTGCGCTTTGACAAGCACGATCGCATCGATTTCGACCACCGCGCCCAGCGGCAGCACCGGCACGCCGACCGCGCTGCGCGCGTGCTTGCCCGCCTCGCCGAACACCTCGACCATCAGTTCGGACGCGCCATTGGCGACCTTGGGCTGGTCGGTGAAGCCTGGCGCGCTGCTGATGAAGGCGCCCAGCTTCACGATCCGCTCGACCCGGTCGAGCGATCCCAGCGCCGCCTTCATCTGGGCGATGAGGTTGAGGCCGCACACCCGCGCTGCGGCGACGCCATAGTCCAGTTCCTTGTCCTCGCCCAGCCGGCCGGTCATCAGGCCGTCGGGCGCCAGCGAGATCTGGCCGGAAATGTGCAACAGTCCGTTCGCCTCGACCGCGGCGACATAGGCGGCGACGGGTGCGGCGGCCTGGGGCAGGGTGATGCCCAGTTCGGTCAGGCGGGCTTCGATGCTCATGGGTTAGCTCCTTGGGTTGCGTCAATATCGACGGGGGCTGGCCCTTCGGCCAGCCGCTGCGTGATCCACTGTTCGGCGCCCGCCCAACTGTCGATCCGCGCATGGGCATGGGTCGCGTCCGCCACGCTGGCGGCGATTTCCGGTTCGCCGACCATGTGCAGCCGCCACACGCCCGGCGCATGGGCGGCGACCGACTTATGATGTTCGGCCAGGTCGTCGATGAACAGCGCGACGCTGGGTTGGCGCTCCGCCACGATGGCGGCCAGCGGCGGTCCCTTGCCGCCCTGGTTCCAGTGAACCGGCAGGGTCAGGCCATGCGACGCCAGCTGTTCGGCCCGCCGCTGCTGGTGCCGCTCGGTAATGTTGGTCAGCACGACGATGTCTGCCACACGGGACAGGCGCTGGATCGTCTCGATCGCGCCCGCGATCGGCGTCTGCCGGTGCATCTCGGTCTCGAAAAAGCCCAGCAGCAATTCCCATACCAGCGCCCGCTCGACCACCGCGCCGCTGTCCTTGTGCCGCAGCGCCTCGCCAAAGCCGCGCTCATGCATGTCGAAATGCACGTCATGCGTCTCGTCCAGCCAGTGGCGGAAGGGCACGACCATGTGCAGCAGCACCTCGTCGCAATCGGTGATGATCAGCGGGCGGGTCATCGGCTCAATCTCTCCTGCGCCGCGATCAGCGCGGCGGGGGTTGTGTCGATCGCCTCGGCGCAGGCGATCAGGTCCGGCTCATGGTCGGCCAGGAAGGCCAGCACCGCGCCCAGGATCGCCGGATTGTCGATTCCCGCGCGCAGCGCATCGGCATCCAGCCCGGTCAGCGACAGCAGCCGGTCGGCCCGTCCGACGTCGCTCAACGTCCATCCCAGCGCCATCAGCGCCAGGGTTGCGGCATCCGGGCCGCTATCCTGCTTGCCATTCGCTGTATCGGGTCGCATGGTTGGTTCTCGGGGCGGGGGCCGCTATAGGCGCGCTCCAAAGGCATTTTCGGACCGCGGGTGACTGGTGGCAAAGCGCGTGCTCGTTGTCGAGGACAACGAACTCAATCTGAAACTTTTTTGCGACCTGCTGCGCGCGCACGGGCATGAGGTGCTGCCGCTGCGCGACGGGCGCGACGTCCTGGCCCAGGCGCAGGCCTTCCTGCCCGACCTCGTCATCACCGACATCCACCTGCCCCATGTCAGCGGTCTCGACCTGATCGTTTCGCTGAAGGCGGACGAACGGCTGTCCGCGGTCCCGATCATGGCGGTCACCGCCTATGCCGGGCATGGCGACGAGGATCGGATTCGCGCCGCCGGCGCCCAGGCCTATGTGTCGAAACCGATATCGGTGCTGCGCTTCGTCGAGCAGGTTAACGCCCTGCTGTAACGTTTCCGACAGCTTCGTCACCGCGCTGTCATATCCTTTTCATGGGCGTGACTTCGTTTCGAAGTCCTGCCGTCATTCCGCTCTGCCACCTCGCTGCCCCAAGGGCGCGGCGTTCCGCCGACAGCCCTGCAAACACTACAGGGGTAGATATCCATGTCTCATCTGACCGACGAGGCCCGCGCGCCGTCTCGCGCCGCGCAGCCCACCATCGATATGGGCGACCAGAGCCTGGAGGCGATCATCGCCGCCAATCCGGGCCGTCGCTCCGTGCTGAAGAACGGCCTGCTCGGCCTGTCGATCCTGCCCATGCTGGGTACGCTGGCCGCGTGCGGCGACGATGATGACGATTCGAGCACGCCGACGCCGACGCCGACCCCCACGCCGACCCCGGCGCCCAGCTACGGCATCAGCTTCGCGCCCGTCGCCGCCAACATGAACGACACCGTGACCGTGCCCGCCGGCTATACCGTCGACGTCCTGCTGAAGGCCGGCGATTCGGTCGAAACCGGCACGGCTTATTCGGGCAGCTTCCCGACGGCGGCCGATGCCGAAAAATGGGCCGGCGGCAACCATGACGGCATGGAATATTATGAACTGTCCGGCACCGACGCGAACAGCGGCGGCCTGCTGGCGATCAATTTCGAACTGCCCGACTTCAACATCCTGTTCGCGGACGGCCAGCCCGATCCCGTCACCGCCACGGCGGAACAGCGCGCCATCGCCCTGTCGGGCGTGGGCGTGGGCGTCGTCGAGATCGCCAAGGGCTCGGACGGCAAGTGGGGCGTCAAGGCCGGCTCCAAATATAACAAGCGTTACACCGGCAACAGCATCTATCGCGCCAGCGGCCGCGCCTCCGGCCTGCTCTCGACCTCGATCAAGGGCACGCTGAACAACTGCTCGTCGGGCCGCACCCCCTGGGGCACCTATCTGACCTGCGAGGAAACGACCGACAATTATCTCGATCCGTCGCAGCCGGAGGAAAATTACGGCTGGGTGGTCGAAATCGATCCCTATCAGGAACTGGACGCCGCGACCAAGCGCACCGAGCTGGGCCGTTTCGACCATGAAAATACCGCCTATATGGCCGACAGCAACAGCCGCGTCGCCTTCTATATGGGCCATGACGGCACGCCGGGCTGCATCTACAAATTCGTCTGCGACCGCGCCTTCAGCAGCAGCAACCGCGCCCAGAACCGCGACATGCTCGATCGTGGCACCCTCTATGTTGCCCGCTTCAACGCGGACGGCACCGGGGAATGGCGCGCTCTGGTCCAGGGCCAGAACGGCCTCGTCGTCGGCGCTTCGGACCCGGGCAACGTCAGCCAGGGGCCGCAGACCCCGGCGATCGTCGACTTCCGCAACCAGGCGGATGTCCTCATCAACACCATCTCGGCCGCCCGCGTCGCCGGCGGCACCGTCATGGACCGTCCGGAATGGATCACGGTCGCGCCCGACAACAGCGCCGTCTTCGTGACGCTGACCAACAACAGCAGCCGCGCGGTCGTCGATGCCGCCAATCCGCGCACGCGCAATCGCCACGGCCACATCATCAAGTTCAAGGAAGAGGGCAATTCGCCGCTCGCCATGAAGTTCAGCTGGGAAATCTTCCTGCTGGCGGGTGATCCGAGCCTGGCCGGCTTCGGCGACAAGCTGGAAGGCAATATCAACGGCGATACCTTCTCCAGCCCCGACGGCATCCGCATCGATCCCAAGGGCCGCCTGTGGGTCCAGACTGACCACAGCGTTCCCGGTTCGTCGGGCGATTCCTCGCGCACGATCGAGCAGATCTTCGGCCAGAACGCGATGTTCTACATCGACCAGACCACCAAGAAGTCGTCGCGCTTCCTGGTCGGGCCGAAGGGCTGCGAGATCACCGGCCTTGCCTATACGCCGGACCTCAAGACCTTCTTCGTGAACATCCAGCATCCCACCGGCGACTGGCCGGTGTCGGGCCAGGAGCCGCGCTCCTCGACCATCGTCGTGCGCCGCACCGACAGCCAGCCCGTCGGCAACTAGACATCATATTAAAAGCCCCTCCCCTTCAGGGGAGGGGGTTGGGGTGGGGGCGTCCGAAAGGCGCTCCCATTTCCTTTGCTAAGCTACGGCGCAGATCGTCCCTGCCGCACCAACAGGAAAAGGCCCGTTCCCACAAGGGGACGGGCCTTTTCCTGTTTGAAACCGAAAGATCAAACGCGCAGGCGGGAAGTCCGCAGCGGTTTACTTGATCTTGGCTTCCTTGAACTCGACATGCTTGCGCACGACGGGGTCATATTTGCGGAAGCTGAACTTCTCGGTCTTGGTGCGCGGGTTCTTCTTCGTGACGTAGAAGAAGCCAGTGTCAGCCGTGCTGACGAGACGAATCTTGACGGTTGCCGGCTTGGCCATGGCCCTATTCCCTGGTCGTAATTGCGTAAAAAGATAAAGCGGCCCCCCGGATGTGGAAGGGGGACCGCCCCGTTTCAGCGGTGGCCCATGGGGCAGATTCGGGTTCATGTCAAGGCTGGGCATCCCATCGCGCACCGCGATCTACAGGCTTTACACGCCTTTAACCAATCGGGCGCATGATCGTTGGCGGGGCGACAAGACGGGGGCTTTCCCATGCGACATGATCCGATGCTGGCCATATTGGCGGACCTGATGCGCCGGGTCGACGGGCTGGCGAACCAGCGCGGCCACCTGTCGGTGCCGCGTCTGCATGACGAACTCGACCAGATTCGCCACATCGCCCGCGCCTTCCGGCTCGATGCCGTCGAAGGGCTTGCGGGCACGCTCGAATCGGCTTTGTCGCTGCACGGGCTCGGTCCGATCGTGCTGTCCTATCTCGACTTGATGCGCGATGCGATCGCGCAGGACATGCCGGTCGCCGACATCGTGTCGATGATCCCGCCGGCGATGCCGTCCGCCACCGTCCGCGCGCTGCGCGCCTGATTCGCGCCGCCGGATGGACGCCCTGCTGATCGCCCTGCTCGGCTGCCTGCTCGGCGAAATCGGCGACAAGAGCCAGTTGCTCGTTCTCGCGCTCGCCACCCGCTACGATCGCAACGGCGCGATCATCGCCGGCATCGTCGTCGCGGCCGCTGCCAACGCCGCCCTCTCCGCCTTTGCCGGCGCGTGGATCGGGCCGATGCTGGGCGCGGACGCCCGGCTGCTCTTCATGGCGCTGTCCGTCCTGTTCCTGGGCGCTGGCCTGTTCTGGCGGCCCTCCGCGCCCGATCCGCTGGCCGGCTGGCCGACCGGCGCTTTCCTGACCACCGCGCTCGGCCTCTTCATCCTGGGCTTTGGCGACGGGCCGCAATTCCTGATCCTGGGGATCGCCACCCGGACCGCCGATCCGATGCTGGCCGGCATCGGCGGCACCATCGGCGTCATCGCCGCGCTGGTTCCCGTCGTGCTGCTGCGCGATCGCATCCTGGCGGTGCTGCCGCTGCGGGCGATCCGCTGGACCGGTGGCGTTCTGCTCTTGCTGGCGGGGGCCGTGATGGCGCTCGTCGCAACCGGGCTGCTCTGATCGACCCACTGCATCAGGCTGATCGGGATTTCCTGCCTGAAAAAATGGCACCAACTTGGCGCGAGATCATTATATATCCGAAATCATTTTCGCGAACAGGAGGATAGTGCATGACCGCGCCCGATCTGAAGACCCCGACCGACCTCAAGAGCAATGCGACCAAGTCGGTGGCCGACGCCCTCAACGGCGCGCTGGCGGACAGCTATGCGCTGTATCTCAAGACCAAGAATTTCCACTGGCACGTCTCCGGTCCGCATTTCCGTGATTATCATCTGATGTTCGACGAGCAGGCGACCGAGATATTGGGCGTGACCGACCTGATCGCCGAGCGCGTGCGCAAGACCGGCAACGTCACGCTACGCTCAATCGGCGATATTTCGCGGCGCCAGACCGTCAAGGATAACGATGCCGAGTTCGTCGGCCCGGCAGACATGCTCAAGGAATTGCGCGACGACAATCTGGCGCTGGTCGAAACCTTCCGCGCGGTAAAGGCCGCCGCGACCGAGGCGGGCGACAACGCGACCGAGGGCATTGTCGACGACTGGACCGACCAGGCCGAACAGCGCGCCTGGTTCCTGTTCGAAGCTGCCCGCGGGGTCTGATTCGCCTTAAGCCCATGAAAGAGCCCGCCGGTGCAGACCGGCGGGCTCTTTCATATCCGGAGCGAAGGATCAGGCCTCGCTGGCCACCGCAATCTGTACGATCTCGACCGCTTCGCTCTTACCGGCGAAATCGACCTTCTCGCCGACCGCCGCATCCATCATCGCGCGGGCGAGCGGGGCGGAAAAGCTGATCCGCCCTTCATTGGGGTCGGCCTCGTCGTCGCCGACCAGTGCCACCGTCCTTTCCTGCCGGTTCAGGCGATAGGTCACCCGCGTCCCGAAGGCGACCGCGTCGCCACCGGGCGCAGCCTGCAACTCCGCCGTCGCCCGCCGCGTGCGCCAGTAGCGCAGCACTCGCTTGTGCTTCTTGGCGGCCTCTTCCTCCATTGCGGCGGTATCGACGGCTTCCAGCGCCTCGACCTTCTCCCGCGTCAGCCGCAGTCCGCGCGCGGTGACCCAATTGGGGCCGGGCGGGATCGGCAATTCGAACTTGGGCTCCATATGCTCGTCATCGCTCTCGCGACGGAAGGCGACGCTCATGTCAGTCTCTTTCCTGAATATATCATCCGTTCGGTATGAGCCTCGAAGCCCGCGCCCTCGACGGGCTCAGGGCGAGCAATCGCTCAATCCTCGTCGAACAGACCCGCGAGCTGCTCCACCATGGTCCCGCCCAGTTGTTCGGCGTCCATGATCGTCACCGCCCGCCTGTAGTAACGCGTCACGTCATGGCCGATGCCGATCGCCACCAGTTGCACCGGCGATCGATTCTCGATCCAGTCGATCACCTGGCGCAAATGCCGCTCCAGATAGGTGCCGCTGTTCACCGACAGGGTCGAATCGTCCACCGGCGCGCCGTCGGAGATCACCATCAATATGCGTCGCTCTTCGGGCCGCGCGATCAGCCGGCTATGCGCCCATAGCAGCGCCTCGCCGTCGATATTCTCCTTCAGCAGCCCTTCGCGCATCATCAGGCCCAGATTCTTGCGCGCCCGCCGCCACGGATCGTCGGCCTTCTTGTAGACGATATGGCGCAGGTCGTTGAGCCGCCCCGGCATCGGCGGACGCCCGGCGGCCAGCCATTCCTCGCGGCTCTGCCCGCCCTTCCACGCCCGCGTGGTAAAGCCCAATATCTCTGTCTTGACCCCGCACCGCTCCAGCGTGCGCGCCATGATGTCGGCGCTGATCGCCGCGATGCTGATCGGCCGCCCGCGCATCGACCCGCTATTGTCGATCAGCAGCGTGACCACGGTGTCGCGAAATTCGGTGTCACGCTCGATCTTGTAGGACAGCGAATGGGTGGGATCGATCACGATCCGCGCCAGCCGCGCCGCGTCCAGCATCCCTTCTTCCTGGTCGAAGTCCCATGACCGCGACTGTTGCGCCATCAACCGCCGCTGCAAGCGGTTGGCGAGCTTCGTCACCGCGCCTTGCAAACTCACCAGTTGTTGGTCGAGGAAGCCGCGCAGCCGCACCAGCTCATCTTCGTCGCACAGCTCTTCGGGGCTGACGACCTCGTCGAACTTCAGCGTATAGGCCTTATAGTCGAAACCGGGCGGCAGGTCGGACATCGGCCGGTTGGGGCGGACCGGCATCATGCCTTCCTCGCCCATATCGTCCGCGCCTTCGTCGCTGTCGGCGTCGAACTCGTCGCTATAGTCGGTTTCGCCCTCTTCGCTGTCGCCGCCCTGATCCTCGGCGCGCGCTTCGGCATTCATGTCGCTGTCGCCGGATTCCTCCTCGCCGCTGTCGCCCTCTTCCGGCTGGTCCTCCTCGTCCTCGCTTTCGTCCTGCGATTCGGGCTCGTCCGTGTCGGGCGGCACGTCGGCGTCGATCAGTTGCAGATGCTCAAGCATCGCGGTGGTGAGCTTCTGGAAGGCGCGCTGGTCGTCGATCGCCATGGTCAGGGCATCCAGGTCGGACCCCGCCTTGTCCTCGATCCACTGGTCGACCATCGCCACGCCCGCCGCCACATCCTTGGGGATGGCCTGGCCCGTCAGCCGCTCGCGCACCTTCAACGCCAATGCAGTGGACAGCGGCACCTCGTCGGCCGACCGCGCCCGGCGGATCGCATCGGACTTCAGCCGCAGGTCCAGCGCATGGTTGAGGTTGGCGCGCACGCCCTCCATCGCCCGCGCGCCGATCGCTTCGACCCGTGCCTGCTCGACCGCGTCGAACACCGCGCGCGCGACCGCCTCGCCCGGCGCGGAGGCGGCATGGACCCGGGCGTTATGATGGCGCAGCTTGAGCGCGGACGCATCGGCGAAACCGCGCGCCAACGCCACCTGATCGGCGGGCAGGGCGCGGCTGGGCGTCGGCACCTTGATCGCCTTGCCCACGGCATGGGGGGTATCGGCGGTGAAGGCGACCTCGACCTCGGCGTCGCGCGTCATCGCCCGCGCCGCCCCGGACAGCACATCCTTGAAGGCGTCGAGAGGGGAGCGTTCGGTCATGATTCGAGCAACGCCTCGCACAAGGCCGCGCGCGCCGCCGCACCCACACCCAGCACATCGCGCAAATAGCCATCGATGCCGCCATGCATCGCGTCGAACTGCGCGAACAACGCCTCCAGATAGGCCGCGTCGGCGATCAGCAGCGGCTCCACCACATCGGCCCTGGCCTGTTGCAGCCGGCTCAGATGGTTCTCGCCCTGCGCCAGCCGCCATGTCCAGTCGGCATGGCTGTTGGTCAGCAGATAATCTTCGATGATGACATCGCGCGATACGCCCAACGCCGCCAGCACCATTGCCGCGCCCGCGCCGGTGCGGTCCTTGCCCGCCGAACAGTTGATCAGGATCGGCAGGTGGCCGGCCAGCATCTGTCGGAACATCGCGGCATAGGCCTCGGCGTGGTCGGTCGCGATCTCATGATAGACGGCCAGCATCGCCGCCTTCATGTCCGCGGCGGTCGTCCGGTCTTCGCGCACCAAGTCCATCAGCACGCCGGTCGCCCCGCTATAATCGCGGCAATAATAATCGACGCTCGCGTCATGCCAACTGGTCGGTTCCGACTTGCGCTCGCCCGGACGGCGAAAATCGCAGATGGCCCGGATGCCCAGCGACCGTAATTGCGCGCTGTCCTCCGGCGTCAGCAGCGCCATCGTGCCCGACCGGTACAACATGCCGCGGCGTACCCGCCGGCCGCCCATGGTTGGATAACCGCCAAAATCGCGCAGGTTGAACGCGCTGGCCAGCGGCAGTCCGCTGCGTTCCATCACCGCCTCCTCGCTCATGGCCGCTCCGGTTCGCCAACGCGCGGCACGGCAATCGTCTCGATCTGCGTCTCGACTTCGCTCATCAGCTTGTGGACCGGGCATTTTGCCGCCACCGCGATCAGCTTGTCATGCTGCTCGTCGCTCATGTCGCCGGTCAGGGCGATGCGCGTGGTCAGCTTGTAGACGCCCTTGCGCTCCTGACTCGCATCGCGAACCACGCCGACATGGATAGCCTCCAACGGAATATCGTTGCGCTGCGCATACCAGAGCATCGTCATCGCCTTGCACGCGCCCAGCGCCGTATCATAGAGGTCATGGGGGTCCGGCCCGGCATCATGCCCGTCCGGCGCCGACATGTCGGCCACGATCTCATGCCCCCGGATGCTGATCCGGTGCGCCGTCCCGCCATTGGGGTCGATCCGTTCGACGACGATCATCTCTTGTCTCCCTGCCGTGCCAAAAGCGCCACTAGCAGGGCGAACGGTCAGTTCGCCCGGCTCGCCACGCTTTCCGGCAAGTCCTTGCCGAACACGCGCTGATAATATTCGGCGACCAGGGCCCGTTCGGCCTCATCGCATTTGTTGAGGAAGCTCAGGCGGAAGGCGAAGCCGACATTCTTGAAGATCAGCGCATTCTGCGCCCAGCTGATGACGGTGCGGGGCGACATGACGGTCGAGATATCGCCGTTGATGAAGCCCTGCCGCGTCAGTTCGGCGACCTTGATCATATTCTCGACTTCCTTGCGGCCGCCCTCATGATCATATTCGCCGGACTTGGCCAGCACCACCTGCGCTTCGGTCGCGGCGGGCAGATAGTTCAGCGCCACCACCAGATTCCAGCGGTCCATCTGACCCTGGTTGATCTGCTGCGTGCCATGATAGAGGCCTGTCGTATCGCCCAGACCCACGGTGTTGGCGGTCGCGAACAGGCGGAAATGCGGGTTCGGGCGGATCACACGATTCTGGTCGAGCAGCGTCATCTTGCCGTCCGTCTCCAGCACGCGCTGGATCACGAACATCACGTCGGGGCGACCGGCGTCATATTCGTCGAACACCAGAGCGACCGGGCGCTGCAACGCCCATGGCAACAGGCCTTCCTTGAACTGCGTGACCTGCTGCCCGTCCTGCAACACGATGGCGTCGCGTCCGACCAGGTCGATACGGCTGATATGCGCGTCCAGGTTGATGCGGATGCACGGCCATTTCAGGCGTGCGGCGATCTGTTCGATATGGCTCGACTTGCCGGTGCCATGATAGCCCTGCACCATCACGCGCCGGTTGAACGCAAAGCCCGCCAGGATCGCCAGTGTGGTGTCCGGGTCGAACACATAGGCGGGGTCCAAGTCGGGCACGCGCTCATCGGCCTGGCTGAAGGCCGGAATCTTCATGTCGACGTCGATGCCGAAGACGTCGCGCGCATCTACTTCGCGGTCGGGCGCTTCCAGCAGCGTTTCGGCGCGGGTGTCGGGCTGAACGTTGGAAATATCGGTCATCGGGTCATCATCTTCCTGCGAGTCATGTCCGCCCTAAACGATCCATGAAGGCGATGTCGAGAGAGTGGGGGCAAGGCGCGCCGGGATCAAGCTGCCCATTCCGCCAAATTGGCTTCCTCGCCGATCAGCGCCAGCCCGTGCGCAATGGAGGTCAGCTCGCCCCCCGTCGCCAGCCGATCCTGCCCGAACCGCCGGCGGAAAATGGCGCGGATCGCCGGAATGAGCGACGACCCGCCGGTCAGGAACACCCGGTCGATGCTGTCGGGCGCGACATCGGCCTTGGCCAGCGCCTTGTCCACCGTTTCCTCGATCCGGGCGATGTCGGGCGCGATCCAGCGTTCGAAATCGGCGCGCGTCACCGCCTGCTCGATCTCCAGCCCGCCGCCCGAAAAGCGGAACATGGCCTCCTCCTGTTCCGACAATGCGCGTTTCAGCGCACCGACCGCATCATAGAGCGGATAGGCCAGCTCCTTTTCGATCACGGTCATCATCCGCCCGATCGCGGCCGGCTCCTTCGCCGTCTTCTGCAACCGCGCCAGTTCGTCCATCGTCCGCCGGTTGCGCATCAGGGCGAGGCGCGACCAGTCGGCGAAATCGGCGAAATAGCTGCGCGGTATCTCCAGTTCCTTGCCGAAACTCTGGTAACTGCCGCCCTTGCCCAGCATCGGCAGCACCAGATGGTCAAGGATGCGATAGTCGAACCGGTCGCCCGCCAGCCCGATACCGGTCGATCCGAGAGGCACGCAGCGCCGCGCCGCACCCGGCGCCTCGACCCGGACCAGCGAAAAGTCGCTGGTGCCACCGCCAAAGTCCGCGACCAGGATCGTCGCCGCCTCGGTCAGCCGGCTGGCATAGCTGAACGCCGCGCCCAGCGGCTCGTATACATAATGAACCTCGGTGCCGAACCCGGCGAACATCGCGTCATACCGTTTGCGCGCCAGCGCTTCGTCCGGCCGCGATCCGGCATATTCGACCGGCCGCCCGACCACGATCCGTTCGGGCCTGTTGTCGAGCGACCCGCCCGCATGAGCGATCATGCGCTTGAGGAACATCTGGCCCAGTTCCTCGAAGCGGAACCGCTTCTCGAACACATTGGCGGTTTCGAAGATCGGGCTGGCCGCCACCGACTTGAAGCTTTGCAGGAACCGGCTGTCCTCGGGATAGGCCATATATTCCGCGATCGCCCACGGCCCCGCTTCATGCGCCATGCCGCCCTTGACCGCCTCGTCATGCCAGAAGCACAGCGCCGACCGGAACACCGCGCCGGTTGCGTGCCGTCCGGCAAATTCCACCAGCCGCGACTCCCCGCCGCCCGCCAGCGCGGCGACGCTGTTGGTCGTGCCGAAATCGAGGCCCAGCGCGCGCGGCACGTCCTGCATGGTCAGTCTCCGGGGGATTAAAGGCCGGGCGCTATGGCAGGCCGACCGGGCTTGGGCAAGGGGCGCGCTGTCCTACACGCTCGCCCGCTGCTATGCTCGCACCGGCTCTTTCCCATCGTCGGCATCCTGCTGCATTTGCCATATGCGATATGCGCGCAATTCGTGAGGTTCCGGCCGGCAATCATGCAAAAGCGGCGGCTTTGCGCAGATGGGCATAGGCTTCGATCACCGCCTGCAAGGCGCTTTCATGGGTGCGATCGCCCCCATTATGGTCGGGATGATAGCGGCGCAGCAACGCGGTATAGCGGGTGCGCAGCGCCTTGCGGTCGGCGTCGATCTCCAGCCCCATGACCGATAGCGCCTTGCGATCCTCGCCCGACAGGAACTTGCCGTCCTGCCGCACCTGTGCGTCGGCCCGCGCCTTGGCCATGCGCTCCCTGAACTTCGCCCCGATCGCATCGAGCGGATCGACGAAATCCGCCCATTTGGGTGACGGGCTATGCGCATGGGCGGAAAAGGCGCGCGTCTCCCGTTCCCAGCCGGCATAGGGGCGCTGCGCCGCGGCGATCTCGTCCGGGGTCATGCCGGTGAAGAAATTATAGCCCTGGTTGAACGCCTTCACATGCTCCAGGCAGAACCAGCGCCAGCGCGGCCCTGCGTCGCCCAGCCGGGCGCTGCCGTCTGCCGGGGGCGCGCGGAACTCGCCGGGCTCCGGGCATCCGGGCGCGGCGCAGGGCCGGTCGCCCTCCACCCGGCCATGGAAGCGGTTGAAACGACGGGTGGAGAAAGGATCGCTGCTCAAGATTGTCCTGATGATCTGGCTGGCAAAGCGACCTATATAGGAAATATGACCACAGACCTCAAAGGCCCCGTTGCCACCGAAATCGAGGCGCGGCTGCGCGCCGCCCTGTCGCCGGACCATCTCGCCGTCATCGACGACAGCGAAAAGCATCGCGGCCATGCCGGCCATGACGGATCGGGTGAAAGCCATTTCACCGTGGAGATCGTGTCGGATCGCTTCACCGGCCAGAACCGCGTCGTGCGCCAGCGGCTGGTCAACGCCGCGCTCGCCGACCTGCTGGCGGAAAAGGTCCACGCCCTCGCCATCAGGGCGCGCGCACCCGACGAGGCATGAGACTTTAGCATTGGCCGGGCGTTCATCCTGCTTCGCCAAGCAAGGAGCGCCCGTCCATGGCCTATGATTTCTGGTACTGGCCCACCATAGCCGGCCGGGGCGAGTTCGTCCGCCTGACGCTGGAAGCCTGCGGCATCGCCTATCGCGACCGCGCGCGGGAAGAAGGGGCCGACGCATTGATGGCCGACATGGCGGATCATGCGCGCGGCCCCGCCTTCGCGCCGCCCTATCTCGGCATCGACGGCACCACCGTCGCCCAGACCGCCAACATCCTCTTCTACCTGTCCGAACGGCATCAATGCGGCCCGTCGGGGATGAAGAGCCGCTACTGGCTCGCCCAAATCCAGCTCACCATCATGGATCTGGTGGCGGAGGCGCATGACGTCCATCATCCGATCGGCGTCGATCTCTATTATGAAGATCAGAAGGCCGAATTGCTGCGTCGCGCGCATGGCTTTCGCGACCAGCGCATTCCCAAATTTCTCGACTATTTCGAATATGCTCTGAAATCCGAAGTCGGCGACTGGCTGGCGGGCGCGCGCTGGAGCTATGCCGATCTGTCGCTGTTCCACTGGTCGCCGGCCTTCGCTATGCCTTTCCCCGGCGCATGGCGACGCTGATGCCGCGCTATCCCGAACTGGCCGCGCTGCACGACAGGGTTGTGGCCTTGCCCGAATTGCAGGACTATCTATCCAGCGACCGGCGGTTGCCCTTCAGCCAGAAGGATGTCTTCCGCCATTATCCCGAACTGGACGCCCCATGACCGCAGACGACCTCATCCTTCAGACGATCACCCCCACCAGCCATAATCTGGGCGATTTCCGGGTGCATCGCTCGCTCCCGGTCCAGGGCCGCACCATGGTCGGCCCATTCATCTTCTTCGACCAGGCGGGGCCAGCGAAGATCGGCGCGGGGCAGGGCATCGACGTGCGCCCGCACCCGCACATCAACCTCGCCACCGTCACCTATATGTACGAAGGCGCCTTCCTGCACCGCGATTCGCTGGGCACCGAGCAACTGATCGAGGCGGGCGCGGTCAACCTGATGACCGCGGGCAAGGGCATCGTCCATTCGGAGCGTTCGCCCGACGCGGACCGGGCCAAGGAATTGAAACTGTCGGCGATCCAGACCTGGCTCGCCTTGCCCGATCGCTATGAGGAGATGGACCCGGCGTTCGAGCATGTCGGCGAAGGCGGCATGCCGGTGATCGACGACGGCCATGTGCGCGCGCGCGTCATCATGGGGTCGCTCTGGGGCGAAACCTCGCCGGTCACGACCTATGCCCAGACCATCTATGCCGATATCCAGCTCTCGCCGGGCGGCTGCATCGCTATCGACCCGTCCGCCGACGAGCGCGCCATTTACGTCTCTGGCGGCGATGCCATGCTGGACGGGCTGATGCTCATACCCCAGACGCTCTATGTCCTGCGACCCGGCACTTCCGCCACCCTGATGAGCGTGGATGGCGGCCGGGTGGTACTGTGCGGCGGCGAAGCCTTCACCTCGCCCCGCCATGTCTGGTGGAACTTCGTCTCCTCGACCCAGGACCGGCTGATGCAGGCGCGCGAGGATTGGGAAGCGATGCGCTTCCCCCTCATCCCAGGCGACGACCAGGAGTATATCCCCATCCCGCAGGGCCGCCCAAAGACGGTCAGCTACCCCTGATCGACGCTGCAAAGGCAGGGGCGGGCGGAAGTCGGCCACCTGCCTTGCTGCCAACTTGCCTTACTGAACAAAGGTCAGTGACAGATTCTCGGCATTTTTGGGAATGTCGATCCGGCTCTCGTTGATCGACGCCTCTTCGCCGGGCTTCAACCGGCTCTTGTCCGCCTTGGTGGTCCAACTAAACACCAGCCGGTTCTGCCGGTCGCGCAATTGCACCAGCACCGGCGGCACCGGCAATGCCTGCGTCCCGCTGTTCACGATCCGCGCTCCGAAGGCGAAATATTCCTCCCCGGTCGGCAGCTTGCGCCGCTCGGCAGGCTTGGACAGGTAGAAAAGCAGGTCCGGATCGCCCTCTTCGCCGACCAGCCCCATCGACACCATCCAGGCCGGTGGCCCGAAATAGAAGAAGGCGCCACCCGCCGCTGCGACGAGCAGGCAGAAGCCGATGGCGGCATAGGTCCATAGCTTGAGCGGATTGCGCCGCGCCTTGAACGGCGGCGCAGGGACGAAGCGGCTTTCCTCGACCGGATCGGTCGGCGCACCGGCATAGATGTCGTCGAACCGATTATCCGCCGGGGCCGCGATCGGGGGCGCTTCCGCAGGGGGCGCGTCCTCGACCGCGGCCGGCGCGACCGCAGCCATGCCGGGATCAACGACTGGGGGAGGGGGAGGTGGCGGCGCAGCGACGGGCGGTGGAGGGGGCGCGACGGGCGCGGCGACCGGAACCGGCGGCGTGTCGCGTTCCGGCAGGGCCGGCGGTTCCTGGAACCAGCTATGCTTGCACGCGGCGCAGCGGACCTGGCGGCCGCTCGTACCAACAGCACTGTCCGGCACGACATAGCGCGTCGCGCAATTGGGGCACACCAGGATCATGATGCTTCATAGGCATGGCAGGGACTCGCGCGCAAGCGGTCAACGACAGCCGGTGTGATTCGACCGCGACTCGCGGCGATATGCGGCGCGGGCTTTACGGCGGGCCGCCCGCTGTGCCATGGCTGACGCTTCGATACGCAGGGAGCGCGACGGCGCGATATTTCAAGACATGCCGGCCATCGTTCAGTTCGAAAATGTCGGCCTGCGCTATGGTCTGGACAGCGAGACGCTTTCCGACGTCAGCTTCTCGCTTGCGGGCGGCGGCTTCTATTTCCTGACCGGCGCATCGGGCGCGGGCAAGACCTCGCTGCTCAAAATCCTCTACCTCGCCCAACGGCCCAGCCGCGGCGTCATCCGCCTGTTCGGGGAGGATGTGGTGACGCTGCCGCGCAAGCGCCTGCCCGGCTTCCGCCGTCGCATCGGCGTGGTGTTCCAGGATTTCCGCCTCGTCCCCCATCTGTCCGCCTATGACAATATCGCCCTGCCGCTGCGGGTTTCTGGGATGGAAGAAGGGGAGATCGACGCCCCCGTGGTGGAGATGCTGAACTGGGTCGGGCTGGGCGATCGTGGCCAGGCGCGCCCCGCCACCCTGTCGGGCGGGGAGCAGCAGCGCGTCGCCATCGCCCGCGCGGTGATCGGTCGCCCGGAAATACTGGTTGCGGACGAGCCGACTGGCAACGTCGACGCCGACATGGCCCGTCGCCTCATGACCCTGTTCGAAGCGCTCAATCGCCTCGGCACCACCATCGTCGTCGCCACCCATGACCTGCCTCTGATCGCGCAGGTGTCGGGCGCGCAGATGATGCGGCTGGACAAGGGGCGGCTTGCCGACCCGACCGGATCGCTGCGCTATCCGCCCCGCCCGCCGCAGGACACGCCGTGATGGCGGCCCGCGCCGATCGCAAGGCCGCTGCCGCCGCGCGCCATCGCCTGCTGCCGGGGGGACGGCTGGCGGGGCCGATGCCCTGGATCATCGCGATCATGATGTTCCTGACCGTGCTGGCCGCCGCCGCCGGCCTGGGCCTTGGCGCCGCCGTCCGGTCGATGAGCGCCGACTTGGCCGGCCGTGCCAGCGTGCAGGTGGTGGAGGCCGACGCACAGGCGCGCGGCCAGCTTGCCGCGCGGACCCTGCAGGCGTTGCGCGGTGCCGATGGCGTGCGCGCCGCCGATCCGGTCGATCCGGCCAAGCTCGCCGATCAGTTGCGTCCCTGGCTGGGGGAGGCGGCGACCAGCGGCGACCTGCCGGTCCCGGCGCTGATCGACGTCATGCTCACGCCCGGCGACAGCGATGCCAAGCTCGATCGCCTGCGCCGCCTGCTCGGCGGCCTGTCGCCCAAGCTGCGGATCGAACCCCATGCCGCCTTTCTCCTGCCGCTCGCCGGGCTGCTGACGGCATTGGGATGGCTGGCCGCCGGGGTCGTGCTGCTGATGATCCTGGCGACCGGCGCGGTGGTGGTGCTGGCGGCGCGGGGGGCGCATGACAGCCATCGCGGCACGATCGATGTGCTGCACCTGATGGGGTCGACCGACGTACAGATCGCCCGCCTGTTCCAGCGCCGCATCGGCCTCGACGCGCTGATGGGCGGCGCGCTCGGCTTTTCCTTCGCGATCCTCGTCATCCTGCTGATCGGCCTGCGGCTGTCGGCGACCGGATCGGATGTCGTCGGCGCGATCAGTCTCGACCCGCGTGGCTGGCTGTTGCTGGCGGCGCTGCCGATCTTCGGCGTCATCTTGGCGACTCTCACGGCGCGCTGGACCGTGCTGCGCGCGCTGGGCCGGGCGCTGTGATCGTCCGCTTCCTGGCGGTCACGCTGCTGGCCTGGATGCTGGGCTTCGTCTGGTTCGCGGTTCTTTTGCCCCAGCCGCTCGATGGTCGTCGAACCGATGCGATCGTGGTGCTGACGGGCGGCGCCGGCCGCATCGATCGCGGCATCGCGCTGTTGCAGGGCGGCGCGGCCAAACGGATGCTGATCTCCGGGGTCGATCGATCGGTTCGCCCTGTCGAGCTGGCGGCGGAGTATAAGACGCCCGAAGCGCTGTTCAGCTGCTGCATCACGCTGGGCCGCGAGGCGATCGACACCCGCTCCAACGGGCTGGAAACCGCGCGCTGGCTGGAACGGCGCGATTACAAGACCGTGCGCCTCATCACCACCGACTGGCATATGCGCCGCGCCGCGCTGGAACTGCGGCAGGCGCTGCCGGGCGGGAAGATCACGATCGTCTATGACGCAGTGCCCAGCCGCCCCAGCCTCACCATATTGGCGCGGGAATATAATAAATATCTGCTCCGCCGCATCGCTGCGCTGATCGGCATCTGAAGGATATCCATGCTGACCGCGCTGCGTTCTCTCTTCTTCATGCTGGCTTTCTATGTCGGCAGCCTGGTCTTCGTGCTGACCGCGATGGCTCTGGGTTCGGTCACCCCGATGATGGTGCAGCGGATTGCGACAGGCTGGAGTCGCTATCATCGCAGTTGCGCGCGCTGGCTGCTGGGCCAGACGGTGCGGGTGGAGGGTGATCTGCCGCTCGGCGCCTATCTCTATATCATCAAGCATGAATTGATGTTCGAGACGATCGATGTGCTGTGCCTCCTCGACCGCCCCGCAATTGGCGCCAAGCGGGAGCTGTTCGACATTCCGCTCTGGGGCCGGATCGCCCGCCTGTACGGACTGATCCCGATCGAACGGGCGGCCGGGGCGAGTGCGCTGCGCGTGCTGCGCGCCGCGGCGAAAGACCGGATCGCACAGGGCCGGCCGCTCTGCCTCTTCCCCGAAGGCACCCGTGTCCCCCATGGCGAAGCGCCGCCGCTCCGCTCCGGCTTTGCGGGCCTCTACAGCCTGCTCGGCCTGCCGGTCGTGCCGATCGCCATCGACAGCGGCCGGGTGTCGCCGCGCGGCAAATTCCTCAAGCGGCCGGGCGTCATCACCTACAAGGTGGGGCAGATCGTGCCCGTCGGCCTCGACCGCAAGGAAGCCGAGCGGCAGGTCCATGCCGCGATCAATGCCCTGAACCCCCCTTCAGCGCTCGATCAGTGAGAGCGGCCGAAGTCGGGCTTGGCGTCGTCCTGGCCCTGTTCGATGATCGACCGGCGAATCGCGCGGGTGCGGGTGAAAAGGTTGAACAGCGCGTCACCGTCATTCCAGCGGATCGCCCGCTGCAAGGTTGACAGATCCTCCGAAAAGCGCTGGAGCATTTCGAGTACCGCGTCCTTGTTTGCCAGGAAGACGTCGCGCCACATGGTCGGGTCCGATGCGGCGATGCGGGTGAAGTCGCGGAAACCGCCCGCCGAATATTTGATAACCTCGGACTGGGTGACATTCTCCAGGTCGCTGGCCGTGCCGACGATGGTATAGGCGATCAGATGCGGCAGATGGCTGGTCACCGCCAGCACCAGATCATGATGCGCCGGGTCCATCGTCTCCACGTCCGCGCCGACCCGCCGCCACAGTTCGGCGACGCGCTCCACCGCAGCCGGATCGGCCTCGGCGGGCGGGGTGACGATGCACCAGCGGCCCTTGAACAGGGTGGCGAAGCCCGCTTCCGGTCCGCTATTCTCGGTCCCCGCGACCGGATGCGCCGGGATGATCGTCCGCCCCGGCAGCGCGGCGCTCAACTGCGCCAGTACGTCGGCCTTGCACGACCCCACATCGCTGACGATCGCATCGGCGGGCAGGTCGTCGGCAAGCTCTGCCGCCGCTGCGCCCATGGCGCGGACCGGCACGCACAGCACCACCAGATCGGCATCCGTCACCGATGCCCCGGCCGTGTCGGTGATGTCGTCGCACAGGTCGATCCGCCGGGCGATGTCGCGCACCGCCGGGTCGGCGTCATGGCCGGTGACGCGCACGGTCGGCATGTCCGCCCGGATCGCGCGGGCGAGCGAGGAGCCGATCAGCCCCAGGCCGATGATGGTGACGCGGGCGAAGGGCAGCATTGCGTCAGGCTTCTTCCGCCATGGCGCGCAGCTTGGCCGCGACGGCGCGGGTCTGCGCCTTGGTGCCGATGGTGATGCGCAGGCCGTTGGGCAGGCCCTGCCCCGGCAGCCAGCGGGTGGCATAGCCTTCGTCCCACAGCCCCTTCATCGCGGCCTCTGCGGTCAGCTTGCCGTCGAACAGGATCAGCAGGAAATTGGTCTTGCTCGGCACGACGCGCAGGCCGTGGTTGGACAGGGCCGCAACCTCACCCGCCAGCCATTCGCGCCATCGGGCGGTGTGGGTGCGGCTGAACGCGACCCATTCGCTGTCGTTGATCGCCGCGACGGCGGCAGCCTGTCCGGCCGTCGTCACATTGAACGGCGCACGAATGCGGTGGAGGATGTCGATCACATCCGCACTGGCATAGCCCCAGCCGATCCGTTCGGCCGCCAGGCCGTGGATTTTGGAGAAGGTGCGGGTGACGAAGATGTTCGATGCGGTCCTGGCCAGTTCGAGGCCGCCATCATCCTCGTCCGCGTCCAGATATTCGGCATAGGCCTGGTCGAGGACGAACAGGATATCGGGCCGCAGCCCGGCGTGGAGGCGGGCGATCTCTTCGCGGCTGGTCATGGTGCCGGTCGGATTATTGGGGTTGGCGAGGAAGACCACCCTGGTCTTGTCCGTCACCGCGGCGAGCAACGCATCGACGTCGGTGGCGTAATCCTTGTCCGGCGCGATCACCGGGGTCGCGCCGACGCGCCGCGCGGCTATGTCGTAGACGGCAAAGCCATAGCGGACATAGAGAATCTCGTCGCCCGGCCCGGCATAGGCGGAGGCGGCGATGTGCAGCAGTTCGTCCGAGCCGGTGCCATAGATGATCCGTTCGGGATCGAGCCCATGGACCGCGCCGATCGCCTCGCGCAGCTTCGTCGCGCCCGGATCGGGATAGGTGGCGAGGTCGGCGGTGGCGGCGACGAGGGCAGCACGCGCGGCCGCACCGGTGCCCAGCGGATTTTCATTGGCCGAGAGCTTGATCAACGGCCGGCCATCGTCGGCCGCGGCCTTGCCCGGCACATAGGCGGAAATGCCGAGAATCCAGTCCTTGGGGGCAGGTTTTGTAGCGGGGTTCGCAATAGTCTCTGTCATGGGGCGCGGCTTTAGCGGCTTCCGCGCCAAAGGCAAAGTGGCAGACCATGTCGCCTTTTCGGCGCACCAAAAGCGAAGTTCACACCGTCGTGGGGTATTTCGGGCAAAAAGCGACTGCGAAGCTTCCGCGAAGCTCCCCCAAAGCCTCGCCAAAGTAACTGGCGGGTCACTCTCGCGCGCGTGTTGCGCGCCGGTGACGCGCCGGTCGCGCGTCCTGTGGGCAAGGGCGCGGTAGCCGGGGGGTGCGTAGGGGCGGAAAAGCGGTTCCATTTATCAGGATAGACCAGAGATTATCCTACATTGGAAGCCTGTTGAAACGGCGCATCGGCGATGGCGAAGCCGCTGGTCTGGCGCGATCGAAGCCGGACTTTTTTGCTTCCGTTCGGGAGGGAGATGTCTTGAGGCGACCACTTTTCGACGTTTAAACGATCCAGTTCTAATCCCGATTGCGGACATGGGCGGGACAGCATAACCCCGCCTCATGATTGGACCGCATCCCTTGGGACATTGGACAGGCGCAGGCAGTAAGCCAGCACTCCAGCACTTGGCCGCTAATCGTCGATATATGGTTGTTTCAGAGTTTGTCGATTTCGACGGATACGTTCACAGACAAGGCGAGGCATGGACCTTTCTTGGTGCCAGCTTCCTACCCTATGACGATGGGCAGTCACTTTTCGTTTCACTGGATGGCAAATCTGAGTGGCATATCCGCCTCCAATGGCGACCTGATGCGCAGGGGCACATACTGGATCATTTTGAGCGATACGTTCAACTAGAGGAAGTCCGCTAACACGCTCTACAGAGCATTTAGCAGCCATTCCGCTTCCCACCCAAATCGGCCATCCCTTCAGCTTTTTTTGAAGACGGCAAAGAGCCAAAAAAACCGACATTCGGCCACCCACCTATCCACGCCCCGCCGCGCAAGATCAACCGCTCCGATTGACAGGGCCGGGTCGCGGTCCTAGCGCCGCTCAGGTCATGGCCAGCGTTCCCATCAGCGAAAACAGCCGTTTCGGCCTGCGCCGGCAGGTCCGCCTGGCCGGTCCGCTCCACCTTTCCAGCGGCGCCAGCCTTGGCCCGGTCGACATCGCCTATGAAACCTATGGCGCGATGAATGCGGACAAGTCCAACGTCATCCTGATCTGCCATGCGCTGACCGGCGACCAATATGTCGCGTCCGACCATCCCGTCACCGGCAAGCCGGGCTGGTGGTGGCGGCTGGTGGGCGCAGGCAAGCCGGTCGATCCGGCGCGCCATTTCATTATCTGCTCCAACGTCATCGGCAGTTGCATGGGCTCTTCCGGCCCGGCCAGCGTCGATCCGGCGACCGGCGACCCGCACGCCATGCGTTTTCCGGTGCTGACCATCGCCGACATGGTGCGGGCGCAGGCGGCGTTGCTGGACCATCTGGGGGTGGACCGATTGGCGGCTGTCATCGGCGGTTCCATGGGCGGGATGCAGGCGCTGACCTGGCCCACGCTGTTTCCCGACCGGGTCGAAAGCTGCATCGTGATCGCCTCGACCGCGCGGCACAGTGCGCAGAATATCGCCTTTCACGAGGTCGGGCGGCAGGCGATCATGGCCGATCCGCACTGGCGCGGCGGCGACTATTATGCCGATGGGCAGGTGCCGAGCGCCGGGCTGGCCGTGGCGCGCATGGCCGCGCACATCACCTATCTGTCGGAAGCCGGGCTGACCGAGAAATTCGGGCGCCGATTGCAGGGGCGGCCGGAAAATCCCAATGGGGCCAAGACCTTCGGCTTCGACGCCGATTTCCAGGTGGAAAGCTATCTGCGCCATCAGGGGCTGAGTTTCGTCGAGCGGTTCGACGCCAACTCCTATCTCTACATCACCCGCGCGATGGATTATTACGACATCGCCGACGATCATGGCGGATCGCTGGCCAAGGCGTTCGCCGCCACCAAGGCGCGCTTCTGCCTCGTCAGTTTCGATACGGACTGGCTTTATCCCACCGCCGAATCGCGGATCATCGTCCATGCGCTCAATGCGTCGGGCGCGCAGGCCAGTTTCGTCGAACTGTCCAGCCCGTTCGGCCATGACGCCTTCCTGCTGGAATGCCCCGAACTCAACCGGGTCGTGGACGGTTTCCTGAAGGGCGGGCGGGCATGAGCGAGACTTTGCGGCCGGACCTCGCCCTGATCGCGCGGACGGTGCGGCAGGGCGCGCGCGTGCTGGACGTGGGTTGCGGCGACGGCGCGCTGATGGCGGCCCTGCGCGACAATGCCCAGGTGGATGCGCGCGGGCTGGAGATTGACGGGTCGAATGTCGCCGCCGCCGTGGCGCGAGGCCTGTCGGTGGTGCAGGGCGACGCCGACGCCGATCTTGGCTATTATCCCGACGCCAGTTTCGACTATGCGATATTGAGCCAGACGTTGCAGACCACGCGGCGCCCCGATCTGGTGGTGGAGGAATTGCTGCGCATCGGCCGTCAGGCGTTCGTCTCCTTCCCCAATTTCGCGCATTGGCGCGGGCGCATATCGTTGCTGTGGGGCGGACGGATGCCGGTGACGCGGCTGCTGCCCGACACCTGGTACGACACGCTCAACATCCATCATGTCACGGTCGACGATTTCCGTGCGCTGGTGAAGGAGCGGGGCTGGACCATCGATGGCCAATGGTTCCTGAAGGGCGACAAGGAAACCACCCACGCCAACGCCAACCTGTTCGCCGAACATGCGGTGTTCCTGCTGCGCAAATAGCCTAGCGTCCCGACTCCGCCAGGCGCAGGCCGAAAGACGCGGTTCGGCCGCGTGGCGTGTGGCGCTGGAAATGCGTCAGTCCCGATGTGAGGGCGGCGGCGTAGACGGGGCGGTCAGGGGATTTGCGCCCGGTCGCCTTCAACACCGATTCGACATCGACCGGTTCGTCGAAGGCCATGCCGAAATGGCGATCTGCGGTCCACACCACACGGCCCGGCATCGCCGTCTCGCCGCGCGTGACGACGATGCGGGCGCCGACGCCGGGCGATTTGCCCTGAATGCGCGCGCCGCCTTCGGAAATGTCGCGGATGCGCACGATCTGCGTGGCGGAGAGCGGTTCGCCCAGATTGAGATGGGCATCGATGAAGACGTTGGCGCGCCTGGCGCGCGGGGGGAAGTCCATGATCCTTCTCGCTTGATGTTGCACCAAGGGGAGGAGTCCTGAACGTGGCGGGTGGTTGCAACGGTCGCGCCGATCCGGGCCGCCGGCGCGACGGACGGTGGATTCGTCAGCGTTGTGGGCCGATCCCCTTTTCCACCAGCGCATTGGCGATCGCGGCGATCTCATCGGCCGGACGGCTGTCGTCCCACACGCCGTAGCGGAGGCCCAGAAACACGTTCATCCCCATGATCGCCCAGGCATGGACCTCCTCCACGTCGGCGCGGACGTCGCCCTTGTCCGCGGCCGCGCGCAGCCGTCCGGCCATGCGGCTGGCGGTATTTTCATAATGGGCGCGATAGGCGGCCTGATCGACAAATTCGGCCTCGTCGATGATGCGGTAGATTTCCTTGTGCGCGCGCGCGAACTCCAGGAAGCTCAACAGGCCGATGCGTTCGGCGTCGATGCCGTCGCGCGCGGTGGCGATGCGGGGGGACACATAGTCGCGCACCTGCCCCGACATGTCGGCCACCAGCGCGCGGAAGATGTCGTCCTTGGTGTCGAAATAGGTATAGAAACTGCCCAGCGCGCACCCCGCGCGGCGGGTGATTCCGCTGATCGACCCGTCATGGAAACCCTTTTCGCCAAATTCCGCCGCCGCCGCCGACAGCAGGGCGCGGCGGGTGCGTTCGCCGCGGGCGGTGCGCGGCGTCTTGTCGTCCTTGACGCCGTCTGCCGCCTTGCCGTTTTCGGTCATGCCCTCTCCCGTAATCCTGTGTTCTTTTTGCCGCATCGCGATGCTCTCGTCACAGACCTCTTATTTGAAGTTGAAAGATGGTTCAACTTTCATTATCGAATCGGGCAAGACAGGAGCGACCCGGCGAACCGGGCGCGTTTTTTTCAGGAGAGGACAGCCCATGAAGGCCCATCAGACCATCCGCGCTCTTGCCCTGGCGTCCGTCGCCTGGAGCGGCTGCGTCGCGCTGCCGGCGCTGGCGCAGGACAGCGCGCCGGCTGCCGATACGGGCACCGACATCGTCGTCACCGCCCGCCGCCGCGAGGAAAGCCTGCTGAGCGTGCCGATCGCCGTCAGCGCCTTTTCGGGCGAGACGCTGGAGCGCAGCGGCGCGATCGACATTACCGACATTTCCAACGTCACCCCCAACACCACGCTGGAAAATTCGCGCGGCACCAATTCGACGCTGACCGCCTTCATCCGCGGCGTGGGCCAGCAGGACCCGGTGCCGGGGTTCGAGGCGGGGATCGGCCTCTATCTGGACGACGTCTATCTCAACCGCCCGCAGGCGTCGGTGCTGGATATCTACGATGTCGAGCGGATCGAAGTGCTGCGCGGGCCGCAGGGTACGCTTTATGGCCGCAACACGATCGGCGGGGCGATCAAATATGTCACCAGGTCGCTGCCCGACCAGTTCTCGCTCAAGCTGCGCGGCACCTATGGCAGCTATGACCAAGCCGACGGCGTCCTGACCGTCAGCACGCCGATCAGCGACCTGATCCGCGTCGGCGGGTCGGTGGCGCGGCTGTCGCGCGGCGGCTTCGGCGACAATCTCACGCTGGGCATCGAGAATTACAACAAGGATGTCTGGGCCGGGCGCGGCACGCTGGAGATTGGCGGCAACGGCCAGCCGGTGCTGATCCGCATCTCGGGCGACTATACCCGCGACAAGTCCAATGCCCGCAACGGCCATCGGCTGATCCCCGGCCTGATTTCCGGCGCGCCGGTGCTGGACGACGTCTATGATACCCGTGCCGGCCTCAACAATCCCAAGCAGGATGTGAAGGCCTATGGGCTGGCGATGAACATCACCGCCGAACTGTCGGATCATGTCACGCTGCGCTCGATCAGCGCCTGGCGCAAGGACACCAGCTATACACCGATCGATTTCGACGCGCTCCCCGCGGTCGATGTCGACGTGCCCGCCGTCTATCGCAACGAGCAACTGAGCCAGGAATGGCAGCTTCTCTATGAGAGCGACCGGGTGAAGGGGCTGGTCGGCTTCTATTATCTCGATGCGAAGGCGGCGACGTCCTTCGACGTGCTGCTGGGCCTGACCGGCGCGACCATCGGCCTGCCGGGGTTGAACGGCTATACGGCGGGCGATGTGCGGACCGACACCTGGTCGGTGTTCGGCGACTTCACCTTCGACTTCACCGACCAGATCAGCCTGTCGGTCGGGGGGCGCTACACCAACGACAAGCGCTCGGCCTATATCCTCAAGCAAAACCGCATCAGCGGCACCTCGCCGGAATTTGGCGGCGCCGCCCCGATCGTGATCGCCACCGCGACCAATTTCCGCGGCGACCGCACCTTCAAGGAATTCACGCCGCGCGCGTCGCTGAGCTACAAGCCCGCGCCCGACCAGATGGTCTATGCCTCCTACTCCAAGGGGTTCAAGGGCGGCGGCTTCGACCCGCGCGGATCGGGCACGTCGGCGCCGGACAGCAATGGCGACGGGGTGCGCAGCTATCAGGAAATATACGACTTCCTCTCCTTCGACCCGGAAAAGGTCGACAGCTATGAAGTCGGCTATAAGGGGTCGTTGTTCGACCGCCGCCTGAGCCTGAGCGTCGCGGGTTTCTACGCCAACTATAGCGACGTGCAGATTCCCGGATCGGTTGGCTGCACCGTGGGCGGGGTGCAGAGCTTCTGCGGCATCACCACCAATGCGGCCAAGGCACATATCAAGGGGATCGAGGCGGAAGCCAACGCCCTGCTGGCGCGCGACTTCGCCGGGGCCGGGTCCAGCCTGCGCTTCGTGGGCGCTCTTGGCTATGTCGATGCGCAATATAAGCGCTTCATCGGTCCGGCGGGGAACGATGTTTCGGACATCCGCACCTTCCAGAATACGCCCAAATGGACGGTGTCGGGCACGCTGAGCGGCGGCGTGGCGATGGCGGGCGGGTCGCTCGACCTGTCGACCACCCTGTCCTATCGCAGCCTGACCCACCAGTTCGAAGTGCCGATCCCGGCGCTCGACCAGCCGGGCTATGCGCTGTGGGACGCCAGCATCGTGTGGACGTCGGCCGACGATCATTATTCGCTGGGGCTGCACGGCAAGAACCTGACCGACAAGCAGTATATCACGTCGGGCTATAATTATCAGTCGGCGACGGGCGTATCGACGCTGGGGCGCGAGGGCGTGCTGACCGCCTTTTACGGCAATCCGCGGCAGCTGTTCGTGACGGGCTCGGTCAAATTCTGATCATCGTCCAATCCGTCCTGTTCGGTTCGCGCTTGTCGAGAACCCACGCACAACGCTTCTCGACAAGCGCGAACTGAATGGAGATGGGTGAAAGCCTTATGACCGACCGATCCACCTCTGCCGCCGCGCCTGCCTCCCCCGCCTATCGTGGCATCGTGCTGGCGATGTTGCTGCTCGTCTATACGTTCAACTTTCTCGACCGGCAGATACTGGGCATCCTGGCCGGACCGATCAAGGCGGAGCTGGGGCTGAGCGATACGCAGCTCGGCGCGCTGGGCGGGATCGCCTTTGCGCTGCTCTATTCGACGCTGGCGATCCCGCTGGCGTTGCTGGCGGACCGGACCAGCCGGACCTGGGTCATCACCGTCAGCCTCGCCATCTGGAGCGGCTTCACCGCGCTTTGCGGGATCGCGAGCAGCTTCACCCAGATGTTCCTGTTCCGCATCGGGGTGGGCGTGGGGGAGGCGGGCGGCGTCGCGCCCTCCTACGCCGTGATCAGCGACTATTTTCCCGCGCATCAGCGGGCGCGGGCGCTGTCCATCTATTCGCTCGGCATTCCGCTGGGGTCGGCCGGTGGCGTGCTGCTGGGCGGCTATATCGCGCAGGCGGTGGAGTGGCGCACGGCGTTCATCGCGGTGGGGATCATGGGCATCCTGATCGCGCCGGTCTTTCGGCTGGTGGTGCGCGAACCGGCGCGGCCGGTGCAGGCGGCCGATGCGGTGCCGGTGTCGGCGGTGTTCGGCATATTGGCGGCCAAGCGCAGCTTCTGGTTCCTGGCGCTGGGCGCGGCGTGCAGTTCGATGTGCGGCTATGGCGTGGCCTTCTGGCTGCCCAGCCTGCTGATGCGCAGCTTTGGCCTGGACATATTGGGGGCGGGGCAGTTTCTGGGTGGATTGCTGCTGATCGGCGGGGTGGCGGGCGTGCTGCTGGGCGGCTGGCTGGGCGACGCCATGGGTGGCAAGGACAAGGCCTATTATGCCTGGGTGCCGGCGGTCAGCTATGTTGTGGGGATGCCGCTGTTCGTGGTGGGCGTGCTGTCGGGTAGCGTGGGTTTTGCCTTTGCCCTGTTCCTGATCCCGCAGGCCCTGGTCTATGTCTGGCTCGGCCCGGTGCTGACCGCGGTCCAGCATCTCGTCCCCGCCCATATGCGGGCGAGTGCGGCGGCGAGCTTCCTGTTGATCAACAATCTGGTCGGGCTGGGGCTGGGGTCGTGGAGCGTGGGGGCGCTGTCGGATGCGCTGACGCCGACCTATGGGGCGGAGGCGCTGCGCTATGCGATCGTCGCGGCGCTGGGCTTCTACCTGCTCGCCGGGCTGTTCATGGCGCTCGCGGGCAAGGCTTTGCGCAAGGATTGGGTGGCGGCGTAACGCCACATCCTGTTCGGGCTTCGACTTCGCTCAGCCATACCCTTCGACAAGCGCAGGGCGAACGGAAAAGACGTGGGTGCAGCGGAGGTCGGGCCACCGTTTGAGACAGGGAGTGCGACAGTTGCAGCGATAGGATGGTTTTCGTGAATGGGCGGAAGCAATGGCGCCATTCATGATTTTTGTGCACTAGTAGATATGTGGTGGGTTCCCGCGAAAGCGGGAACCCAGCTCTGCCGTTGGAACTGGGCTTCCGCCTTCGCGGGAGCACGTTGTTTTTAACGCTCTTTCGTCGCGCTGAACTTCACCTTGGGGTGGCGTTCCTGCTGGTAGCCGATGTCCCACGCGCTGCGGGCCATGAAGACGAGATTGCCGTCGCGGTCCTTGGCCATGTTGCTGACATTATGGCCGACCAGTTCCTTGACTGCCGCATCGTCGCCGCTGATCCAGCGGGCAGTGTCGAAGGGCGACTGTTCGAGGCCTGCTGCGACCTTATATTCGGCTTCCAGGCGGGATATCAGCACTTCGAGCTGAAGCTGGCCGACGACGCCGACGATCCAGTTGCTGCCGATTTCCGGATAGAAGACCTGAATCACACCCTCTTCCGAGAGGTCGTCCAGCGCCTTGCGCAACTGCTTCGTCTTGGTCGGGTCTTTGAGTTGGACGCGACGCAGGATTTCCGGCGCGAAATTGGGCAGGCCGGTGAAGCGCAGGCCGGGCTTTTCGCTGAGCGTATCGCCCACGCGCAGCGCGCCATGATTGGGGATGCCGATGATGTCGCCGGGAAAGGCTTCGTCCGCCAGTTCGCGGTCCTGCGCGAAGAAGAGGATCGGCGAGTGGACCGCAAGCGGCTTGCCCGATCCCGACGGCGTCAGCTTCATGCCGCGTTTGAACTTGCCCGAGACGAGGCGCATGAAGGCGATGCGGTCGCGGTGCATCGGGTCCATATTGGCCTGCACCTTGAAGATGAAGCCGGTGACTTCGTTATTCTCCGGCTCGATCGCGGCGGGTTCGGCCGGTTGGGCGCGTGGCGGCGGGGCGTGCTGGCCGAGCGCGTCGATCAGTTCGGTGACGCCGAACAGCTTCAATGCGGACCCGAAATAGACCGGGGTCAGGTCGCCTGCGCGATAGCGATCAAGATCGAAATGGGCATAGCCGCCCTGCGCCAGTTCGGCTTCCTCGCGCAGTTTTTCCAGCGCGTGGGGCGAGAGATGATCGGCCAGTTTCGGATCGTCCAGGCCGCTGAACTGGTGGCGGGTGCCGTCAAATTCCTTGGACGGGCCGGTGGGCTGCATCAGGCGGTTGGTGGCGAAGTCGTAGATACCTTCGAACTCGCCGCCCATGCCGGCGGGCCAGCTCATCGGGCAGACGTCGAGCTGGAGCTGGTCGGCGACCTCGTCCAGCAGGCCGAAGGTTTCGCGGCCTTCGCGATCGACCTTGTTGACGAAGGTGATGATGGGGACGTTGCGCAGGCGGCAGACTTCGAACAGCTTGCGGGTCTGCGGCTCGATCCCCTTGGCCGCGTCGATCACCATGACGGCGGAGTCGACGGCGGTCAGGGTGCGATAGGTGTCTTCCGAAAAATCTTCGTGGCCCGGCGTGTCGAGCAGGTTGAAGGTGATCGTCTCGCCATCGCGGGTGCGTTCGAACGTCATGACCGAGGAGGTGACGGAGATGCCGCGCTGCTGCTCGATCTTCATCCAGTCGGAGCGGGCGCGGCGGTTTGCGCCGCGCGCCTTGACTTCGCCCGCGAGATGGATGGCGCCGCCTTCCAGCAGCAGCTTTTCGGTCAGCGTGGTCTTGCCGGCGTCGGGGTGGGAAATGATCGCGAAGGTGCGGCGGGATGGGATGGTCATGATGATTTTCTAACCGAAATAAATAAACCCGTTCGGGCTGAGCGAAGTCGAAGCCTGCCACTGAGCGGAGCGAAGTGCCTTCACTTCGTTCAGGCGTGCCCTTCGACTTCGCTCAGGGCGAACGGAAACTGAAAAGCGCCCGTTACACGTCCACCAACGTCACGTCCATGCGGAAGGATCGGCCGTCGCCGGGCAGCAGGCACAATATGCCCTGCTTGTCCCAGACATCGCCGGTGAAGCCTACAAGGTCGGCCATGCCGGCCCAGGGTTCGACGCACAGATAATGGGCGCCCGGTTTCTGCCACAGGCCGAGCCAGGGGGTGTCGGGGAAATCGATCTTGAGGTGCGGCTGGCCGGCTACGCCCCAGGTTAGGGAGCGGCTGGCGAGGTCGTCCCAGATCAGGGCGTCGCCTTCGAATAGGGCGTGGGTGGGGATGAGCGTGTCGCCCTCCACTGGGGATGGGAAGCTTTCGCGGGCAATGAGGCCGGGTTCATGGCCGACCTTGCGGATCGGGGCGGGTTCGGGCTGCTCGAAGACGATGCGGTGATCCTCCGCCGCGCCGCCATAGGGCAGCGGCCAGGCGAAGGCGGGGTGGTAGCCGAAGCTGAACGGCATGACCGTTTCGCCCCGGTTGGTGACGGTGGCGGTCATGCGCAGCGTTGCGCCTTCAATGGCGAAGGCCATGTCGAGGCGGAAGTCGAAGGGATAGATGGCGCGCGTTTCGCTGTCCGCTTCCAGCCGCAGCAGCAGGCGATCGTCGCTTTGCTCGATGGGCAGGAAGACGCTGCGGCGCGCGAAGCCGTGCTGGGGCATCGGATAATCCTGCCCGTCCAGCCGATAGACGTCGCCGCGCGACCGGCCGACGAAGGGGAAGAGCAAGGGGGCGTGGCCGGTCCACCAGCGCGGGTCGGCGTCGGTCATCAATTCGCGCCCGGCGGCGTCCTTGAGCGACCAGAGTTCCGCGCCCAGGGGATCGATGGCGGCGGAGAGGGCGGACGAGGCGATGGTGCAGCGCGCGTCGGATCGGGACAAGAAACATCTCCTGCGGGATGGAGCCTGCCGCATAGCGCGGGGGCGGCGACTTGTCTTGCGCCACAATCGTTTCGGTCCGGAACCGACATGGCGCGTCGCTGGTTTGACAAACCGGGAGGACGACCATGAAATTGACGACCATGACTATTGCCCTGACCATGTTGGTGCCGGGCGCTGCGCTGGCCCAGGCGCCGGCGAAACCGGAGCAGGCCAAGCAGGAAGCGGCCAGGCAGGAGGCGGCTGGGCAGGAACCGGAAAAGCGCCGCGACGGCACGCTGGACAAGGCCGGCAACATCGCCACCCAGCCGGCGCGCGACATCGGCCTGGACAAAGACGAGATTCCGCCCGTGCTGCTGAAAGCGGTGGAAAATCCCTATGCCGCCCCGCCGTCGCGCACGTGCAAGGGGCTGAAGGCGTCGCTCGCCGAACTCAACGCCGTGCTGGGCGAGGATTTTACCGTCGGCGCGAAGGCGAACGAGAATCGGACCGGCAAGATCGCCGAGGCGGTCGGCAAGACGATCGTCAATTCGCTCATCCCGTTCCGCGGGCTGGTGCGCGAGATCAGCGGCGCGGCCCCGGCCGAGCGGCGCCTGCAGGCGGCGGTGACGGCGGGCGTCGCGCGGCGCGGCTATCTGCGCGGGCAGGCGGCGGCCAAGGGGTGCAAGGTCACGAGCTGATCGACATTCCGCCCAGGCGGGCCTGCAAAGCGGGTTCCGCTTTCTGCATTTGCCCCTATATGGGCGGCCATGACCGACCAGCCCCATCTCGCCGATCTCCAGGAAGACTATGCATTTCTGGACGCGGACGATCGCTATCGCCTGCTGATCGACCTGGGGCGCGGGCTGGAGGATATGCCCGACGCGCTCAAGACCGACGCGACCCTGGTGCGCGGCTGTTCGGCGGCGGTGTGGGTCTATCCTACCGTCCTCGATGATGGCCGGCTGCATTTCCTGGCGGACAGCAATGCCGCGATCACCAAGGGGATCATCGCGCTGGTGCTGCTGACCGTGCAGGACCGCGCGCCGGCCGAGATCGCGGCGGCGGACATAGAGGGCGCGCTGGCGCCGTTCGACCTCCGCAACCAGCTCAGTTCCAACCGCACCCAGGGCATTCCCAACATGATCGCGCTGATCCGCGATACGGCCGCCCGTTACACCGCTTAAGGAAACTCCCGGCCGGTTCAGACATTGTCCTTCCGTAACCATATCGGAAGGACAGGACGCAATGCGCGCCATCATGATGATCGCAGCCGTCGCCACGCTGGCGGCCTGCGGCGACAAGACACCCAAGGAACCGACCCAGCGCGAGCAGATCGGCCAGGTCTGGAAATATGAGGGCGGTGAGGGCGGCAAGCCCAAGGTCGCCTATATCGGCAGCGCCAACAGCGTGCAGACGATGACCGCGCCCGACACTTTCTCGGTCCTGCTGGTCCAGCCGCTCAAGGAAGGCGGCGCGGACGTAACGGTCAAGCTGGTCGGCGCGCCCTTCACCTGCGACCTGTCGGATTGCCGGATCACGGCCACCACCGACGACGGCAAGCGCCACGAATGGCAGGGGCGGATGGCGACCAATGACGACGGGATCGCCATCGCGCCATCGCAGGGGGCCTATGATGCGATCAAGGCCGCCAAGAGTTTGAAGGTCGACCTGGTCGTGGATGGCAAGGCGCAGACCGCGCCGTTCGACTTCGACGTGGCGGGGCTGGATTTGAAGGGGTGATCCGTCATTGCGAGCGGAGTGGGCCGAAGACCGGCTTCACTCCTGCAACGAAACCCCCGGACTGCGCGGGTCGGCGGCGCCGACCCAGTGGCCGTCGGCCATGCGTTCGGCGGCATTGGCCTTGAGGCCCATGCGGTTGACGCTGACGCGGTGGCCCAGTTTCTCCAGCGGCGCCTTCATCGCCTCCAGCGAGGTGCCCTGTTCCAGCACCAGCCCGTCGCCGTTGAAGAAGAGGAGGCCGTGCGCGATCGACTCCTGCGCGGACAGGCCCCAGTCGAAATGCGCGATCAGCGCCTTGGCGACCTGCATGATGATGGTCTTGCCGCCCGCCGCGCCGACGGTGAAGATCGGCGTGCCCTTGTCGTCATAGACGATGGTCGGCGACATGGAGGAGAGGGGGCGCTTGCCCGCCTCCACCCGGTTGGCGACCGGCTTGCCGTCCTTTTCGGGCGTGAAGCTGAAATCGGTCAGTTCATTGTTCAGGATCACGCCATTGGCGATCAGCTGGCTGCCGAAGAAGCTTTCGATCGTGGAGGTCCAGGCGGCGATGTCGCCATTGCGATCCACCGCGACGAAATGGCTGGTGCCGCTTTCGGGCTGGGGCAGCGACGCGGTGCGCGGCCGGGCGCCGGGGGGCGTACCGGGCTTGTAGACATTCAATGCTTTGTTCAGGCGGATGAGCGACGAGCGCTGTTTCAGATAGGCGGGATCGATCATGCCGCTGACCGGCACCGACACGAAATCGGGATCGCCCAGCCATGTGTCGCGATCGGCATAGGCCAGTTGCATCGCTTCGCCGATGACATGCCAGCTACGTGGATCGTCCTTGCCCCATTGGGCGAGCGGGAAGCGTTCGACCATGCCGAGAATCTCCAGCACGGTGACGCCACCGGCCGACGCCGGCCCCATGCCGCAGACGGTATAGGCGCGATAGTGACCGCAGACCGGCTTGCGCGGCTTGGCCTGATAGCCGGCCAGATCCGCTTCCGTCATCGGCACCGGATTCTTGGGCGCATGGGTGACGGCCTGGCTGATGAGGCGGGCGTTTTCGCCGGTGTAGAAGGCGTCCGGGCCTTCCGCCGCGATCCGCTTGAACAGGGCGGCGAGCGGCAGGTTTTTGAGGTGGGTGCCGACGGGCGGCGGGGCGCCGTCGATCCAGAAGGCTTTCTGGATTTCGGGGAAGTCGGCCCAGATGCTCTGGGTCGCGCGCAGCGCTGTGGCGGTGCGTTCGCCCAGGTCGAAGCCATCCTGCGCGTAGCGGATCGCGGGCGCGAACAGATCGGCCCAGGGCAGCTTGCCCCATTTCTTGTGCGCGTCCCACGCCATGCGCAGATTGCCCGGCACGCCGGCCGAATAGCCGCCCGGCCAGGCCTGAATGAAGGGCAGGGGCTTGCCGTCCGGTCCCATGAAGCGATCCGGCCGGGCAGCGGCCGGCGCGGTTTCGCGCCCATCGATCGATTCCAGCAGGCCGGTCGCGCCGTCATGATGCATCAGGAATCCACCGCCGCCGATGCCGCTATTATGCGGTTCCACGACGTTCAACGTCAGCATCATCGCGATCGCGGCATCGGTCGCGCTGCCGCCCCTGCGCAATATCTCCTGCCCCGCCTGCGCCGCGCGCGGATCGGCGGCGGACACGGTGGCGTTGGTCGACACCGGCTCGCGGGCGAGGGCGGACGCGGGGATGAGGGCGAGGAGGGCGAACGGGGCCAGCAGGCCGGGAAGGCGGGAGATCATGGCCGTCACCCTAGCCATAAGGTTGCGCGCGGCAACCCTTTGTGGCGGTTCTGGGCGGTCGCGATCAACAACAGCCGGCTCGTCCAGACCGACTTTCGCGATAGCAGACAGGCGATACAGGCGTTAGCATCGGCATATGGACAGCATAGATACACTCGCGGACGCATATGCCCTGGCCGTCTACGAGAAAGACGAGGCCGCTTTCCTGTCCTTATACGACATGGACGTGCTTGTCTTCGATGCATGGGGGCCATGGTCTTATGAAGGCCGGGATGCATGGGCGGCCATGGTGCGGGACTGGTTTGCATCGCTGGGCGAAGAGCGCGTCAAAGTCACATTCACGCCGGAGAAGAGTCTGGTCGGGGACGACTGGGCCGTCTGGTGCGCCACGACGCGCTACGCCGCCATCGCGCCATCGGGCGAAGAATTGCGCGCGCTGGAAAACAGGACGAGCTGGTCCCTTCGGCGTCGGGACGGTCGGTGGCGGATCGTGCATGAACATTCGTCCGGCCCGGCGGATTTCGAGACGCTCAAAGTGACGCTGCATCGCCCCTGACGCGATCCTATTGCACGTCGACCCCGATCGCCTCGCCGATCGTTTTCACGCCATCCCGCGCCATCAGCGCCTTCAGCCCGGCATTGATCCGTTTCGCGAGATACGGCCCTTCATAGACCAGCGCGCTGTAGAGCTGGACCAGCGAGGCGCCGGCGCGGAGGCGGGCATAGGCCTGTTCCGCATTGGCGATGCCGCCCACGCCGATCAGGGGCAGGCGGGTGCCGGTGAGGCGGCGAAAGTCCTTGAGCCGCGCCAGCGACAGGCCGGTCAGCGGCGCGCCGGACAGGCCGCCCGCTTCGCCAGCAAGGGCCGATCGCAGCGCGGGGCGGGTGATGGTGGTGTTGGACACGATCAGCGCATCGACGCGATGGTCGAGGCAGGCGGCGGCGATATCCTCGACATCGGCCGGTTCCAAGTCGGGGGCGACTTTCAGGAAGATGGGTGTCGTTCCCGCGCCCCGCGCGGCCATCACCGCCGAGAGCAGATCGTCGAGCGCCGCCCGGCCCTGCAACGCGCGCAGGCCCGGCGTGTTGGGGGAGGAGATGTTGACGGTCAGATAGTCGGCCAGCGGCGCCATGCAGGTGACGCCGGTCGCATAGTCGGCGATGCCGCGCCCGGCCGCGGTCGCATCCTTGTTCGCGCCGATATTGATGCCGATCACCGGGCCGCCGCTCTCCACCGGCCGGCGATAGCGCGCGATCCGGTCCGCCGCGGCGCCCTGGCCGCCATTGTTGAAGCCGAAGCGGTTGATGACGGCGCGGTCCTCGACCAGGCGGAACAGGCGCGGCTGGGGATTGCCCGGCTGGGCCAGCGGGGTCAGCGTGCCCAGTTCGGCGAATCCGAAGCCCAGCCCGTGCATCTTGTGGGCGATGCGCCCGTCCTTGTCATAGCCCGCGGCCAGGCCGACCGGGTTGGGAAAGCGGATTCCCGCCACCACCGACTCCAGCATCGGGTCGGGCGCCAGCGGCGCGGGCGTCGGCATCAGCCGCAGCGCGGCGATCGAGAGATGGTGGGCGCGCTCGGCATCCAGGGCGAACAGCAGCGGGCGGATCAGGCGATAGGACATGGCCCTGCCTATGCCAGCGGACCCTTCGTCCGTCGAGTCACTGTGGCCATGGGGCAACAGCGGAGGGTTCGGGTTATTTCATGACAAGAAACGTCATGAATGACACCGTTTGCGCGCCGAAAATGTCCGTTTCATCCAATAAAGTTGCTGTGATTCGGGCGTAAAGCCGCCTTGCGACCCGAAGGCTCTCTGGCCTATGGCCAATGAGACCTTTTACTGACCCGGCGGTGCAAACCGCCGGGTCATTTTTTTTGGGCTGCGGCTGCTAGCTGTCGAAAAACTTTACAATTTTTCCGTCCGGCCGCTTGCGCCGCGCCCGTGTTGGCGCATAGTGACCGGCAGGGGTGAAAAAATGGGGTCGCATCACAGCGATAATGTGGCGCACGCAGTCGCGTTGCCGGATGACCGCGGGCCGCTGTCCTATACGGTCGATGCCGCGCAGGGGCCTGTCCGGCTGCGCTATTTCGCACCGCCTGCGCATCTGCGCGCCTATTTCGGATCGCTCTATTATTTCACCGTCGCGGCCGATCGCTATGCCGACTTCACCCGCGCCGACGTGCCGCAGTTGCGGCTGATGCTGGAGGGTGGCGGCGACTATCATTTCCAGGACGGAACCGTGATGGCGACGCCCGACGTCTGCCTGCTGGGGCCGACCATGGGCGCGACTCGATTCGAAGTCGACCGGCCGTTGCGGGTGATGGGCATTTCCCTGCTGCCCGCCGGCTGGCTGGCGCTGCACGGCGGCGACGCCAGCGCGCTGGCGGACGGGCTGTGCGATCTCGCGGCCGAACGGGGCGACGTCTATGCCCGGCTGCTGGACAGGTTGCGCGCGCTGGGCGACGATGCCGACGCGATGGCCGCGCTGTGCTGGAGCGAACTGGGGCGGCTGACGCGACCGCTGCGCCCCGCGACGTGGGAATTGCTGGCGGCGATCGACGCCTGGCTGATGGACGAAGGATCGCCGCGGATCGAGGTGCTGGCCGAAACCACCGGCCTGTCGCCGCGCCAGCTCGCTCGCCTTGCCAATAAATATTATGGCGCGGCGCCCAAGCTGCTGGCGCGCAAATATCGGGCCCTGCGCTGTTCCGCGCGCATCGCGCTGGACGGAGTGAGCTGGCAGCAGCTTTGCGAGGAGGGCGGCTTTTACGACCAGTCGCACTTCATCCGGGAGATCAAGCATTTCATCGGCCTGACCCCGCACCAGTTGCAGACCGAGCCGTCCGCGGTGGCGCAACTGACGCTCCTGCGCCGCTCGCTGGGCGGCGACGTGGCGGTGCTGAATCGCCTGAGTTAAGGGCGGCCAAGCAAAATTGCCTTGATTATCGGCGCTCGGCGGACCACATGCGGCCAATCGGATGGAATCAGTCCGATTTGAGAATGGTTCGCAATTGATATGAAATTATCGAGCTTTGCCGACTATGCGGTCGTGTTGATGTCCGCCGCCGCGCGCCATTGCGGCCACGCTGGGCTTGCCCCGGCGGAATCGCAGCGCGTAGCGAAGATGAACGCGACCACATTGAGCGCCGAAACCGGCATTCCGCTGCCCACCGCCCAGAAGCTGGTGAGCCGGCTGTCGGCGGCCGGGTTGCTCGAGTCGAGCCGCGGTACGGGCGGCGGCGTGCGGCTGTCGCGCCCACCCGCCACGATCACGCTGGCCGATGTGGTGGAGGCGGTCGAAGGGCCGATCGCCATGACCGCCTGCAACGAGCAGGGCGCGCATGACTGCAATCTGGAAACCGACTGCCGCATCCGCCCGCATATGAACGTTGCCAATGAAGCGATCCGATCCGCCCTTGCCGGCGTCACCATCGCCAGCCTTAGCAGAGAAATGGCATGACCGAACAAGCAACCACCGTTCAAGGCTATTCTGGCCGTAACGCCGAAGCGCAGGAGGCGGCCGATCGCGCCTCCACCTACGAACATGGCTGGTCGTCGGCGATCGAACAGGATTTCGCGCCCAAGGGGCTGAACGAGGATACGGTCCGCTTCATTTCCGCCAAGAAGAAGGAGCCGCAATGGCTGCTCGACTGGCGGCTGAAGGCGTTCGCCATGTGGAAGACGATGACGCCGCCGGACTGGGCGAAGCTCAACGTCCCGCCGATCGACTATCAGGACGCCTATTATTACGCCGAGCCGAAGAAGAAGGTGGAGCTGGACAGCCTGGACGAGGTCGATCCGGAGATATTGGCGACCTACAAAAAGCTGGGCATTCCCATCGCCGAACAGGAAGTGCTGGCAGGGGTGAAGGGTTCGCGCCGGGTCGCGGTGGATGCGGTGTTCGACAGCGTGTCGGTCGCCACGACCTTCCGCAAGGAGCTGGAGGAAGCGGGGGTCATCTTCCGCTCGATCAGCGAGGCGGTGCGCGAATATCCCGACCTGATCCGCAAATGGCTGGGCAAGGTCGTGCCGATGCACGACAATTATTTCGCGACATTGAACTGTGCGGTCTTTTCCGATGGGACGTTCGTTTATATCCCCAAGGGGGTGCGTTGCCCGATGGAATTGTCCACCTATTTTCGCATCAACGCGGAGAATACGGGGCAGTTCGAGCGGACTCTGATCGTCGCGGACGAGGGCAGCTATGTCTCCTATCTGGAGGGCTGCACCGCGCCGATGCGCGACGAGAATCAGTTGCACGCGGCCGTCGTCGAACTGGTCGCGCTGGACGACGCCGAGATCAAATATTCGACCGTCCAGAACTGGTATCCCGGCGACGCCGACGGCAAGGGCGGCATCTATAATTTCGTGACCAAGCGGGCGCTGTGTCAGGGCAGGAACAGCAAGGTGTCGTGGACGCAGGTCGAGACGGGGTCCGCGATCACCTGGAAATATCCGTCCTGTGTGCTGAATGGCGAGAATAGCGTCGGCGAGTTTTACTCGGTGGCGCTGACCAACAACAGGCAGCAGGCCGACACCGGCACCAAGATGATCCATAACGGCAAGGGGTCGCGCTCGACCATCGTGTCGAAGGGGATCAGCGCCGGGCGGTCCAACAACACCTATCGCGGGCTGGTGCGGGTGGCGCCGGGGGCGGAAGGGGTGCGCAACTTTACCCAGTGCGACAGCCTGCTGCTGGGGGATCAGTGCGGCGCGCATACCGTGCCTTATATCGAGGTGCGTAATCCGAGCGCGCAGATCGAGCATGAAGCGACGACGTCAAAGATTTCCGACGACCAGCTTTTCTATGCGATGCAGCGCGGGCTGGATGCGGAGAGCGCGGTGTCGCTGATCGTCAACGGCTTCGCGCGCGAAGTGCTGCAGCAGTTGCCGATGGAGTTTGCGGTCGAGGCGCAGAAGCTGCTGGGGATTTCGCTGGAAGGCAGCGTGGGGTGAGGGACAAGGGGCAACCCATGGACTCCCCTCCCCTTCAGGGGAGGGGCCGGGGGTGGGGGTGGGGGCTGTCCGTGCGGCAGCTTTCTACGATGCAAGATCGTGCGCGCAAGATGCGGCACGATCCGACCGAGCCGGAAAAGCGGCTTTGGCGTGTCCTGTCGGGTTCAAAGCTGGGCGGCTATAAATTCCGACGGCAGGCGGTTGCCGGTTACGCTGTTGCTGATTTTCTGTGTCCGCAGAAAGCCGTCATCGTTGAGATCGACGGCGATACGCACGCTGATGGTTCGGATTCTGAGCGTGATCATCGGCTGAGCGAACAGGGCTATCACGTCATTCGTTTCGGGAATGCTGATGTGATGACGAATTTGGAAGGTGTGTGCGAAAGGTTGCTGGCTGTTTTGGAGACTGCACCTGACCGTTGGCACAACCCCCACCCCAACCCCTCCCCTGAAGGGGAGGGGCTTTTCGAGATCAATGAAAAGACGAGTGACTAGATGAGCGACGAAGACGATATTCAGGATGCCCTTGCGGATTTTGCGGAGGATGTCGGCAATGGCCAGTCATGGACCGCTGCGATCCGGATCCTGACCGAGGATTATGAGCTGGAAGAGGGCGAGCTGGAGCCGCGTGCGCGCGCCGATTTCGGCGACCTCGACGCCTATGAGGCGCAGAGTCGCGCGGCGCTGGAGGCCGGCGACGTCGCCTTCACCGAGAAGCTGCGCAAGGACAAGGCTTTCCACAAGGCGAAGGCGCCCAACCTGGCCCGCATGGGGCCGGTCAGCGAATTCGTCGTCGCGCTGCTGGAAAAGGGCGCGCCGGAGCCGGATGCCGACTGGTGGCCCTATATGCCGATCAAGCGGCATATCGACACGCTGTTTCCCGCGCCGGGCGACGTGCGCGACATGGCGTTCTGGACCGCGCGGACGCTCGAGCGGGCGCATAAGGGGTAAGAGATGCTGACGATCGACAATCTGACCAACGAAATCGACGGCAAGGCGATCCTGAAGGGATTGTCGCTGACCATCAACGCGGGCGAAATCCATGCGATCATGGGGCCGAACGGCGCGGGCAAGTCGACGCTGGCCTATACGCTGGGCGGGCGGCCGGGCTATGATGTGACCGGCGGCACGGCGACGTTCGAGGGTGCGGACCTGTTCGAACTGGAGCCGCATGAACGCGCCGCCGCCGGGCTGTTCCTGGGCTTCCAATATCCGGTCGAGATTCCCGGCGTCTCCAACCTGCAATTCCTGCGCGAAAGCCTCAATAGCCAGCGCCGCGCGCGGGGCGAGAAGGAATTGAACGGCGGCGAGTTCATCCGCCTCGCCAAGGAAAAAGCCGCGCTGCTGGGCCTCGACATGGAAATGCTCAAGCGGCCGGTGAATGTCGGCTTTTCGGGCGGCGAGAAGAAGCGCGCCGAAATGGTGCAGATGGGCATCCTCGACCCCAGGCTCGCCATCCTCGACGAGACGGACTCCGGCCTCGACATCGACGCATTGAAGATCGTGGGCGCGGGGATCAACGCGATCATGCGCAAGAGCGACAAGGCCGTGCTGCTCATCACCCATTATCAGCGGCTGCTCGATTATGTGAAGCCGGACTTCGTCCATGTGCTGGCGGCGGGCCGGATCGTGAAGTCGGGCGGGCCGGAACTGGCGCTGGAGCTGGAACGCGAAGGCTATGCCGAGGTGGTGGCGTGAGCAATGCAACACAACTGCCGTTCGTTTCGAGCCCTTCGACGGCCTGCCAAGGCAGGCGCTCAGGACAGGCCAAGGTCGAGAAACGCAGGCGCAGCGCTAGCCGCTTCTCGATTTCGCTCGAAGCGAACGGAGGCGGGGAATGACTGTGCTCGCTCTCCCCACGCGCAAGGACGAAGACTGGCGCTATAGCGATGTCGAGGCTGTCGCCGCGATTTGGCCGACGCCCGCGCCGACGCGGATCGACGTGGCCGAAGGCGATACGGCGCGTCATCATCTGGTGCAGGACGCGGCGGATGGGACGGCGGCGGTGCATGACTATGTCATCACCATCGCCGACGGGGCGCGGTGCGATTTCCATGTGTTGAATATCGGCGGCAAGCTGGGGCGTGTGACCTTCACCGTGACGCTCGGCAGCCAGGCGCATTTCGAGCTCAATGGCGCGATATTGGGCGGCGGCGACCAGACGCTGGAGATCATCACCAGCGTCACCCATGCCAAGCCCGATTCGACCAGCGGCCAGACGATCCGGTCGATCCTGGGGCAGCGTGCGACCGGCAGCTATCTGGGCAGCATCAATGTCGCGCGCAATGCGCAGCGCACCGACGCCTTCCAGTCGATCAAGGCGATGCTGCTGGACCGGACGGCGACGGCGAACGCCAAGCCGGAGCTGGAAATCTTCGCCGACGACGTGAAATGCGCCCATGGCGCGACCGTGGGCGAACTGGACAAGACGGCGCTCTTCTACATGGCGAGCCGGGGCATGGACCCGGCGACGGCCAAGACGCTGCTGCTGCGCTCCTTCGTCGCGGGCGTGTTCGACGACGTCGCGGACGAGGCGGTCAAGGATGTGCTGGAAGCGGCCGCGATCGCCAAGCTGGAGGCCCTGGTATGACCGATCTGGCCCAGACTTTGCGGCTGCGGGACGATTTCCCCGGTGTCGGGGACTGGCACTATCTCGACAGCGCCGCCACCGCGCAAAAGCCCAACGCCGTGATCGACGCGATCGCGCGCGCCTATGGCCCGGACTATGCGACGGTGCATCGCGGCGTGTACGAGCGGTCGGCCAATATGACGCTCGCCTATGAAGCGGCGCGGCGGAAGGTGGCGGGCTTCATCGGCGCGGCGAGCGACGGGGAAATCGTCTATGTCCGCGGCGCGACCGAGGGGATCAACCTGGTCGCGCAATGCTGGGCCGGGACGCAGCTCAAGGCGGGCGACCGCATCCTGCTGTCCACGCTGGAGCATCACAGCAATATCGTGCCGTGGCAGATCGTCGCGGAGAAAGTCGGCGCCGCGATCGACGTCGTGCCGCTGACGCAGGACGGCAAGATCGACCTCGACGCGATGCGCGCGATGATTACGCCGCAGCACCGGATGGTCGCGCTGGCCCATGTGTCCAACGTGCTGGGCAGCGTGCTGGACGTGCGCCGCGCTGCCGACATCGCCCATATGGTGGGCGCGAAGATATTGATCGACGGCTGCCAGGCGGTGCCGCGGCTGGCGATCGACGTGGCTGCGATGGACTGCGATTTCTACGTCTTTTCCGCGCACAAACTCTATGGCCCGACCGGCATCGGCGTGCTGTGGGGGCGGGCCGAACTGCTGGACGCCATGCCCCCCTATCAGGGCGGCGGATCGATGATCGACAAGGTGACGTTCGAAAAGACCACCTACGCGCCCGCGCCGACCCGGTTCGAGGCGGGGACGCCGCACATCACCGGCGTCGTCGGGCTTTCGGCGGCGATCGACTATGTACAGGGCATCGGGTTGGACAGGGTCCACGCCCATGAGTGCGCGCTGGTGGCCAAGGCGCGGGCGGCGCTGGAGAATATCAACAGCGTCCGCCTGTTCGGGCCGGACGACAGCGCGGGAATCCTCTCTTTCGAGGTAGAGGGGGTGCATCCGCATGATGTCGGCACCATATTGGACGAAACGGGCGTCGCGATCCGGGCCGGCCATCATTGCGCACAGCCGCTGATGCGGCATCTGGGCGTCGAGGCGACCGCACGGGCCAGCTTCGGCATCTATAGCGACGAGAGCGACGTGGATGCGCTGGTGCGCGGACTTGAACGGGTAAGGAAAATCTTCGGATGAGCGAAGAGCATAAGATCATGATCGAGGAAGTCGAGGCGGTCGAAACCCCGCCCAAGGCGCGCGTCGAAGAGGCCGCGGATGCGGCGCCGCGCCAGCGCGACTATCTGGACGGCTTCCTGTCCGCCAAGCCCAGCGACGTGCCGGCCGGCGAACCGGGGGGCGATCTATATGACGCGATCATCGAGGCGCTGAAGGAGATTTTCGATCCGGAAATCCCGGTCAACATCTATGATCTGGGCCTGATCTACGGGGTCGACTTGACGGACGATGGCCATGCCGTCGTCACCATGACGCTGACCACGCCGCATTGCCCGGTCGCCGAATCCATGCCGGGCGAAGTCGAACTGCGCGTCGGCGCGGTGCCGGGCGTGGGCGATGCGCAGGTCAATCTGGTCTGGGATCCGCCATGGGACCCGCAGAAGATGAGCGACGAGGCGAAGCTGGAACTGGGGATGCTCTGATGACCGACGTGCAGACCAAGACCCGCGCGCGCCCCGCCGCCGTCATCCTGACGCCGACGTCGCAGGCGCGCATCGCCGAACTGATGCGCCAAGCGCCCGAGGGCGCGATCGGGGTCAAGCTCTCCACCCCCAAGCGCGGCTGTTCGGGCCTGGCCTATTCGGTCGACTATGTGTCGGAAGAGACCACGTTCGACGAGAAGATCGAGACGCCGGGCGGGGTGCTCTATATCGACGGCGCGTCGGTGCTGTACCTGATCGGATCGACGATGGACTGGGTGGAGGATGATTTCACCGCCGGTTTCGTCTTCAACAACCCCAACGCCAAGGGTAGCTGCGGCTGTGGCGAGAGCTTCACGGTCTAGGGCGCAACAGCCGAACGGAGGTGGGTTGTATTGCCGCATCTGCTCATCCTCGGCATGGGCTATACCGCCGCTCGCCTGGCCGGTCGCCTGCGTGGGGAAGGGTGGCGCGTTACCGGCGTCAGGCGTCACGCCGACTCGGATATCCTTGCCTTCGATGATGAGCCAGCCGTCCGCGCCGCCATCGCCGGCGCGACCCACATTCTCTCCTCCGTCCCGCCCGAAGGAGGCGTGGACCCCGTGCTGATCCGCTATGGCCAGGCCATCGCCGCCGCGCCGGCGTTGTGGACCGGCTATTTGTCGTCCACCGGCGTCTATGGCGATGCGGCCGGCGCCTGGGTGGATGAGGCCAGCCCGGTGGGGCAGGGGCGGCGCACCGCGCGGGCCGCCGCCGACGCCGACTGGGGCGCGCTGCGTCCCGACATGCGCCGCTTTCGCCTGCCGGGCATTTATGGGCCGGGGCGATCGGCGCTGGACCGGGTGCGCGAGGGAAAGGCGCATCGCATCGCCCTGCCCGATCAGGTCTTCAGCCGCGTCCATGTGGATGACATCGTCGCCGGGGCGATCGCCAGCTTCGATGGACCGCCCGGCGTCTATAATCTGGCTGACGACCTGCCCTGCGCGCAGAACGACGTGATCGAGGCGGCCTGCGACCTGCTGGGCCGGCCCTGGCCGCCGCTCCAGACCATGGGGGAGGCCGCCCTGTCGCCGATGGCGCGCGGCTTCTATGCCGAAAATCGCCGCGTCGCCAATGGCCGGGCGAAGCGGCTGCTGGGCTGGGCGCCGCTCTATCCGACCTACCGCCAGGGGTTGCGCGCCTGCCTGTGAAGCGGGTCGGCGCATGGTTTACGCCTTGTTAACCGGATCACGCGAAGACGGGATCGTCATTCAGCGAGGACGATCCCATGACCCGTATCGACAAGGCCTTTTCCGCGCTCAGCGACCGGATGCAGCATCTGTCCGCGCCCGGCCGCCCCGCGACTTCGCCCGAATCGGTCGCCAGCCTGCTCGCCAAGGTCGATGCCGCCAAGCGGCGCTACCAGCCGGGGGCGATGCGCTAGCGCGCGCTGCGTTTAATCGAATGCGGGCCGGACGCTCTGGTTTTTTGTTTTCGCATCGTTTTTAGCGGAAAACCGGTTCCTGCTTTTCCGCACGATGCGCTAAGCCGCCTTCGAGCGCAGCGCGATGCCCATCCCCGCGATCGCCAGCAGCGCGCCGACGATCGCCAGCGCGCTCCAGCGATAGCCCTCCGCCACGGTGGAGATCAGCATCGCGATCACCGGGATCAGCACGCTGGTATAGGCGGCGCGGCCCGCGCCCATGCGCTGGATCAGGGTGAAGTAGAGCGGGAAGGTCACGACCGACCCGGCGATCCCCAGCCAGCCTATGCCCAGCACATAGCCCCACCGCATGTCGAACTGCGGCGGGCCGACGGTGGCCCAGGCGAAGAGCGCGTCCACCCCGGCGCCGATCAGCATCGCCCAGGCCAGCACCGCCACCATCGGCAGCCGCCGGGCGATGTCCATGCCCTGCATGACATTGGCGGCCGAGGCGCTCATCAGGCCGGCGAGCGAGAAGGCCGCGCCCAGCAGCACCATGTCGGGCCGAGCTATATCGTTTTGCATTGGGGCGGCATGATATTCGTGCAGCAGCATGAGTATGATGCCCGTCACCGCGACCAGCGACCCGCCGATGAAGGCGCGGCTTACCGACACCCGGAAGATCAGCCAGGCGAGGATCGAATTGGGGATCAGCAGCATCGCATAGACGACCGCGACCACGCCGGAGGTCAGATAATGTTCCGCCCGATAGACGAAGTTGAAGTTCAGGACGAACTGCGCCACGCCCAGCAGCGCAGCGTAGAGCAGGCCCGCCCCGCCGATATTGAGCGACACGCCGCGCAGTCGGGCGAAGGCGGCCATGGCGATGCCGGCGAGCAGGAAACGGTAGCAGACCGACCAACTGGCCGGGACCGAGCCGATCTGGTCTCGGATCACGATCCAGGTCGAACTCCAGATCAGGGTGACGAGGATGAAAGGCAGGATGACGCCGTTCGATCTGCTCTCAGCCATCGGTGAGCGCCTTGAGCGCCTGCGCCAGCGGCGCGACGCTGGCCGCGTCCTGCGCCCAGTTGGTGACCAGCCGCGCCGCGCCCTCGCCCCAGTCGTAGAAATCGAAGCCCTGCGCGCGCAACAGGGCGGCCTCGTCGGCGGACAGGCGGATGAACAGTTCGTTCGCCTGCACCGGGTGGAGCAGGCGGCCGGCGGCGCCACCGGCAAGCGCCCGCGCCGCCGCATTGGCCGCGCGGGCATTGGCCAGCCACAGATCGCCCTCGACCATCGCCAAAATCTGGGCGGCGAGATAGCGGCCCTTGGAGAAGAGATGCCCCGACCGCTTGCGCCAGCGCTTCGCTTCGGCCGCGCGTGCTGCGGCCTGTTCGCCGAAGAAGAGCAGCGCCTCGCCGATCATGCCGCCATTTTTGACGCAGCCGAAGCTGAGCGCATCCACCCCCGCGCGCCAGGTGACGTCGGCGGGCGCGCAGCCCAGATGCGCGACCGCATTGGCGAAGCGCGCCCCATCCATGTGAAAGCCCAGGCCATGCGCCCTGGCCAGTTCGCCCAGCGCCGCGACTTCGTCCGGGCTGTAGACCAGACCATATTCGGTGGCGTTGGTGATGCTGATCGCGCGGGCCGGCACCTGATGCACGTCGGGACGGATCGCCTTCAGCCGGTCGGCGACGACGTCCGGCGTCAGCTTCGCGCCCGCGCCGGGTAGCGGCATCAGCGTCGCGCCATGGGTGAAGAAGCCCGGCGCGCCGCATTCATCGACGACGATATGCGCTTCCTCATGGCAGATCACGCCGCCATAGGGGGGACAGAGGCACGCCAGCGCGATGCTGTTCGCCGCCGTGCCGGTCGCGATCCACAGCGCATGGACCGGGGTGCTGACCGGGGTGTCGAACAGGGCGCTGAACGCCCCGTCCAGCCGTGCGCTCCAGGCGTCGCCATCATAGCCATGGTCGGCCTGGTCGGCCGCGGCGATGGCCGCCATCACGGCGGGGCTGATGCGGGTGGCGTTGTCCGAGAAAAAATGCATGGCGCAAGCGATACAAGGACGTCGCGCGGGCGGGAAGGGGCCAGCGGGGGACAATTGGCCTTTTTCCAATTGTAGAATTAGTCAGTAAGCATGACCCATTGTTTCGCAGGCCGCTCTATGACATAGGCGGCCGATCCGAGCCAGAAAAGGAGACTCACCATGGCCGTCGAGCAGAAGTCGCGTTTCACCGTTACCCCCAGCACCAAGGCTGTGGCGGCTGACGCGCGCGCGGTGCTGCTGGAAGATCCGGGCTTCGGCCGGCTCTTCACCGACCATATGGTGACGATTCGCTATACGGAGGGGCAGGGCTGGCACAGCCATGCCGTTGGCCCGCGCGAACCCTTCCAGCTCGATCCCGCCTGCGCCGTGCTGCATTATGCGCAGGAAATCTTCGAGGGGATGAAGGCCTATCGGCTGGAAGATGGCAGCATCGCCATGTTCCGCCCGGAAGAGAATGCCCGCCGCTTCGCCGCATCGGCCGAACGGCTGGCGATGCCGGCGATCCCCGAAGACCTGTTCCTGGAAGCGGTCGAGCAATTGGTGAAGATCGACGCCGACTGGATTCCGACCGGCGAAGGCAGCCTCTATCTGCGCCCCTTCCTGTTCGCGAGTGAGACGTTCCTGGGCGTCCGCCCGTCCAACGAATATATTTTCTGCGTCATCGCTTCGCCCGCAGGCGCCTATTTCAAGGGCGGCAAGAAGGCCGTGACCCTGTGGGTGTCGGAACATTATACCCGCGCGGCGCGCGGCGGCACCGGCGCGGCCAAATGCGGCGGCAATTATGCCGCGAGCCTCGTCGCGCAGAAGGAAGCGATCGGCCATGGCTGCGACCAGGTCGTCTTCCTCGATGCTGCGGAAAATAAGTGGGTCGAGGAGCTGGGCGGCATGAACGTCTTCTTCGTGATGGACGACGGGTCGATCGTCACCCCGCCGCTGGGGGGCACGATCCTGCCCGGCATCACCCGCAATTCGATCATCGACCTGGCCCGCGCCAAGGGTCATGCCGTGCGCGAGGAGCCCTATAGCTTCGCCCAGTGGCGCGCCGACGCCGCCAGCGGCACGCTGCGCGAAGCCTTCGCCTGCGGCACGGCGGCGGTCGTCACCGCGATCGGCACGGTCAAGAGCACGGACGGGGACTTCACCATCGGCAATGGCGATGGCGGGCTGGTGACGGAGACGCTGCGCGCCGAACTGACCGGCATTCAGCGCGGCGTGGTCGCCGACCCGGCCGGTTGGGTCCGGACGGTTTAATCTTAAGCGGCAAACCCAGTTCCGTTCGCCCTGAGCTTGTCGAAACCCTTTCCTTTTTGACGGAAGGAAAGGGTTTCGACAGGCTCGGCCCGAACGGAATTAAGGATTGCTCTACTTCCCAATCCCCTCCCAAACGCCTAGACACAGCCCCATGGAACGCTTCGACGTCGTGATTTTGGGGGGTGGGCTTGTCGGCCTCACTCTGGGCATCGCTCTTTCCGGCCATGGCGTGAAGACCGCCGTGATCGACCCTGCCGATCCGGTCGGCGTGACCGCCGCCGGGTTCGACGGCCGCGTGTCGGCGATCAGCTCGACCAGCTATGCGATGATGACCGCCATCGGCGTGGGCAGGCATCTGGAAGGCAAGGGCTGCCCGATCGACCGTATCTGGGTCAGCGACGGGCTGGCGCCGGGCGCGCTGGATTTCGCGCCGGACGCCGACGACGGCGTGATGGGCACGATGGTTCCCAATCGCGACCTGCGCGTGGCGCTGGCGCAGACGGCGGACGAAGCCGTCAACCTCACCCGTTTCCAGCCCGACCGCGCGATCCATGTCGATCGCAACGCCGATGGCGTGACGTTGACGCTGGCGAGCGGCGCCACCATCCAGGGGGCGCTGCTGGTCGCGGCGGAGGGGCGCAACAGCCCCACGCGCGAGGCGGCGGGGATCAACACCACCCGCTGGCAATATAAGCACACCGCCATGGTCACGGCGATCGACCATGAGGTGCCGCACGCCAATACGGCCTATGAGATTTTCTATGTCGGCGGCCCCTTCGCGCTGTTGCCGATGCTGCCGGGCACCCGCTCCGCTGTGGTATGGACGGTGCCGACCGAGCAGGCGCCGGCGATGATGAAATTGTCCGAACGCGCCTGGCTGGCCGAAGCGCAGAAGCGGATCGGCGGTTTTCTGGGCGAGATTGCACTGGCGGGGCCGCGCTCCTCCTATCCGCTCGGCTTCCATCATGCGGCCCGGATCACCGACACGCGGCTGGCGCTGGTGGGCGACAGCGCCCATGCGATCCATCCGATCGCGGGGCAGGGCGTGAACCTTGGCTTCCGCGACGTCGCCGCGCTGGTCGAGGTGCTGGTGGAGGGCATGCGCCTGGGACTCGATCCAGGCGATGCGCAATTGCTGGCGCGCTACCAGCGCTGGCGCGGCCTCGATTCGATGATGACCAGCGTGGCGATGGACGGGCTGGTGCGGCTGTTCGACGTGCCGGGCAAATTGCCGTCGCTGGTGCGGCGTGCCGGTCTGGCGGCGGTGCAGCGCAGCGGCGCGCTCAAGGGACGCTTCATGGCGGAAGCGCGCGGGCAGTCGGGTGCGCTGCCGCGGTTGCTGACCGGTGAATTGATCTGAAGTATATGCCCCGCATCCGACGCGCAATTCATTAGTATTTCTTGTCGCTTCTGTTAGCTTTCCTCTTGGGTCGAGAGGGGGTGTTATGAAGAAACATTTTCTATTGGTTTCGGGATTGCTGGCTGTGGCGACGTTGACCGGTACGGCGTGGGCGGCGGACAAGGCGGCCGGCTGGAAGAATTGGGCCGACCATGCCGAACGGGTATCCGCCGCAGCCGATACCGGCGATCTGGGCGCAGTGGCGCAGGCCTGTCAGGGCACGACCTCGACGATCATCTCGCAGGGGTTCCAGTTTCCCTATTGGGCGCAAATGCTTCCGCAATTCTGTAGCGTTTACAAGACCGAGAGTCGCAAGCGCATCGTAACGATGAAGGGGTGGCGGGCGGAGTGCAAATTGCTCGGCAGCCGGATGAACAGCCTGTCCAAGGCCGAGCCGGTCGCGGAAGAGCCGCGCGCGGAGCCGCTGGCCAAGCATATGGCGGCGACATTGCAGGCGCTCGACGTGCGGGAGTGCACCCACAAGCCCGAACGCGAGAGAGGATGAGGGACGGCCGGGGCGACCATGGTCGCCCCGCCGCTCACAGCATCCGTCGCAGCACATCGTCCTTGAGCATGAAATGATGGCGCAGGGCGGCGCCGACATGCAGCAGGATCAGCGCGACCCACAGCCAGGGCAGCAGTTCATGCGCCCGGCGTGACAGACCGACGATGGCGTCTTCCTTGCCCACGCCGAATTTCGGCACGTCGAACAGGAAGAACCAGTTGAGCGGCCGCGTACCCGCCGACGACATGATCCAGCCCGACAGCGGCAGGATCAGCATCAGCGCGTAGAAAAGGACATGCGTCGCATGGGCCGCGCCCTTTTCCCACGCCGGCATCGCCGCGGGTAGCGGCGGGGCGGGGTGGGTCAGCCGCCAGACGATCCGCACCAGCGTCAGCGCCAGCACGGTCAGGCCGATCGACTTGTGGACCGGCATCACCGCCCACTCCTTGGGCAGGGCGTCATGAGCGAAGCCGAAAAAGAGGTTGAGGAGGATCAGGATGGCGATCGCCCAGTGCAGGGTGCGGGCGACGGATGTGTAGCGGGCCATAGGCGGCTCCTTCTTACGGATGTCTGCCGGACGCCAGGACCATCCTACCCGACGGCCCTGGCATCATTGCGGAACGAATCGCGGGCGACCCGACGCCCTATCCCTGACGATTGGCGACCAGATTTTCCACCACCGACGGGTCGGCCAGCGTGCTGGTGTCGCCCAATGCCTGCGCGGACACCTCGCCCTCGGCGATCTTGCGCAGGATGCGGCGCATGATCTTGCCCGACCGCGTCTTGGGCAGGCCCGGTGCGAACTGGATGACGTCGGGCGTGGCGATCGGGCCGATTTCGGTGCGCACCCATTGCACCAGCGCCCTGCGCAGTTCGTCGGTCGCATCCTCGCCGCTGTTGAGCGTCACATAGGCGTAGATGCCCTGGCCCTTGATGTCGTGGGGAAAGCCGACGACCGCGGCTTCCGCGACGCTTTCATGCAGCACCAGCGCGCTTTCGACCTCCGCCGTGCCCATGCGGTGGCCCGACACGTTGATGACGTCGTCCACGCGCCCGGTGATCCAGTAATAGCCGTCGCCGTCGCGCCGGGCGCCATCGCCGGTGGTATATTTGCCGGGGAAGGTGGTGAAATAGGTCTGGAAGAAGCGGTCATGATCGCCCCAGACGGTGCGCATCTGGCCCGGCCAGCTTTGCGCGATGACGAGATTGCCCTCGGCCGCGCCGTCCAGCACATGGCCCTCCGCATCCACGATCTGCGGCACTACGCCGGGCATGGGGAAGGTGGCGGAGCCGGGCTTGAGATCGGTGGCGCCCGGCGTCGGGGCGATCATGGCGCCGCCCGTCTCGGTCTGCCACCAGGTGTCGATGATCGGGCAGCGGCCTTCGCCCACGACTTCATGATACCAGCGCCAGGCTTCCGGGTTGATCGGTTCGCCCACCGTGCCGAGCAGGCGCAGCGAGGCGCGGCTGGTGGAATGGACGAAGCCGTCGCCTTCCTTCATCAGCGCGCGCAGCGCCGTGGGGGCGGTGAAGATGGTCTGCACCTGATGCCGGTCCACCACTTCCCAGATGCGGCTGGGGGTCGGCCAGTTGGGGACGCCTTCGTACATCAGCGTCGTCGCGCCGTTCGCCAGCGGGCCATAGACGATATAGCTGTGGCCCGTGACCCAGCCGATATCGGCGGCGCACCAGTAGATGTCGCCGGGGCGATAATCGAAGCAGAGTTCGTGCGTGAGGGCCGCCCAGAGCAGATAGCCCCCGGTCGTGTGCAGCACGCCCTTGGGCTTGCCGGTGGAGCCGGAGGTGTAGAGGATGAACAGCGGGTCTTCCGCGTTCATCGGTTCGGGCGGGCAGTCGGGCGATGTCTTGGCGGCTTCCTCATGCAGCCACAGGTCGCGGCCGTCCTGCATCGTCACCGCCCCGCCGGTCGCCTTGACGACGATGACCTTCTTCACGCTGGGGCAATGGACGAGCGCGGCATCGACATTGACCTTGAGCGGCACCGCCTTGCCGCCGCGGCGGCCTTCGTCGGCGGTGATGACGATATTCGAATCGCAATCCTGGATGCGACCGGCCAGCGCGTCGGGCGAGAAACCGCCGAACACGACGCTGTGGACCGCGCCGATCCGCGCGCAGGCGAGCAGCGCGAAGGCGGCCTCCGGGATCATCGGCATATAGATGGTGATGCGGTCGCCCTTCTTCGCGCCGGCGGCCTTGAGCACATTGGCGAGGCGGCACACCTCTTCGTGCAGTTGGGCATAGCTGTAGCGGCGCGGCGGCGCATCGGGCGAATCGGGTTCCCACAGGATGGCGGTCTGGTCCGCCCGCTGCGCCAGATGGCGGTCGATGCAATTGGCGCTGACGTTCAGCACGCCGTCGGCGAACCATTTGACGCCGAAATCGGCTTCGGCGAAACTGCTTTCATTGGTCAGGGTCGGCGCCGCGATCCAGTCCAGCCGCTGCGCCCGTTCCAGCCAATAGCCGTGGCTGTCCTCGATCGAGCGCGCATAGTCGGCGTCGCGCGCCGCCCGGTCCATCAGCGCGTCCTTGGCCCATGCCTCCGGCACCGGGAAGAAATCGTCAGACATCGGGCATCCTTTCCATCACGAAACCATTATTGGCGTTCCTTCTATCGCGCCGCCGCCGGGATCGAAAGGCCGGACCATGCCGTATCGCGCCATCCCTTCGGACAATAGCGCTGTTGCACGAAGCTATGGTCGCAGCATTTTGTCGCTTTCCCCGCGGCGCGCCCGCGCCTAACAGGGGTCGCTTATGTGGTTGCTTTATCAATTCCCGCTCTGCCCCTTTTCCCGCAAGGTCCGGCTTCTCCTGGGCGAGAAGGGGATTGGCTATGACCTGGTGCGGGAATCGCCCTGGGCGATGCGCGACGAGTTTCTCGACCTGAACCCGGCCGGCACGACGCCGGTGATGGCGGATGCGGACAAGGGCGTGACGCTGATCGACAGCCAGGCGATCTGCGAATATTTCGAGGAGACGGTGGAGAAATTCCCCCTTATCTCCGGCACCGCCGCGGGACGGGCGGAGGTGCGACGGCTGACCGCCTTTTTCGACCAGAATTTCTATGGCGACGTGGTCGGGCCTTTGCTGCACGAACGGATGAAGAAGCGGCTGATCGAACGCGCGCCGCCCGACGCGCGCATCCTGCGCGAGGCGATGAAGCGCGCCAATGTCCATATGGACTATATGGACTATCTGCTCGACCATCGTAGCTGGATGGCGGGCGGGACGCTCAGCCTGGCCGATATTGCGGCGGCGGCGCATCTGTCGGTGGCGGACTATCTGGGCGGAATCGACTGGGCGGGGCACGAGCCGGTCAGGCGCTGGTATGCGGGCTTCAAGTCGCGCCCGTCCTTCCGCCCGCTCCTGTCCGAGCGGATGGAGGTCATCACCCCGCCGGCCCATTATGAGAAGCCGGATTTCTAAGCGCCTCTAGTCCGTTTCGGCCGCGAGATAGACCCGGTTGCGGCCATGTTCCTTGGCCAGATAGAGGGCGCGGTCTGCGGCCTTGAGCGCAGCGCGGGGATCGTCGTAGATCAGGACATTGGCGACGCCGGCGGAAAAGCTCACCCGGTCCATCCGCTCGCCATTGGTGCGGTTGACGAGGCTGCGGTTGGCCAGGTCTTCGCGCACGCTGTCCACCGCCTCGCAGGCTTCGGCGGCGGTCTTGCCGCGGAACAGCATCACGAACTCCTCGCCCCCGTGCCGCGCGACATGGCAACGGTCGTTGGACGCCTTGGCCAGCAGGCCGGCGACGAACTTCAACACCCGGTCGCCCGTGTCATGGCCATGAGTGTCGTTGATAAGCTTGAAATGGTCTATGTCGCAAAAGGCGACCGACAGCGCTTCGCCATTGTCGAGCGCCTGCTGCATCTCTTCGCCCAGCACGCCTTCGAAGGCGCGGCGGTTGGGCAGGCCGGTCAGGTGGTCATGCTCGGCGGCGCGGCGGGCATTTTCCAGACTGGACTTGAGCGCCTGGGTCTGGCGCTGATTGTCACGGAGCTGACTTTCGACCTGGCGTGTCTTTTCGACCATCGACCGGGTCAGGCCGACCAGGCGGGCCAGCACCGGCTCATTGTTGCGGCCTTCGCCCAGATCCTTGGCCTGTTCCTGCAGCGCGGCGCCATAATCCTTCGCCGAATTGCGCGATTCATGCATCAGGCCGGTGAACTGGATGAGATTTTCCTCCACCTTGTCCAGCATCGTCGCCAGCGATTCGGGCGTCACTTCATCGGCGCGCTGTTCGGCGGCGATCGATTCGATCCAGCCATTGGTGATCTTGCCGCGTTCCATCATCACGGCCTTGATCGCCTTTTCGACGCCGATATTGGCGCCGGTCAGATAATCCAGCGCGACGCTGAAATTGATCGGGGTCAGATCGAGATCATGGGCGAAGAGAAAGTCGCCGATATCGCCATAGAGTTGCCGACGGCGATTGATTTCCCGGTTGGACGCCGTGCCACTGCGCGGCCGATGTTCCTCTTCGACGACATCCTCCTCGGATTTGCCAGAAAATCCCCTGGCCCAGCGTGCCAGACGGTCGGTCAGCCCATGCTGCGGGCTCGCGGAAGATGGTTGTGCCCCGTTCATGCGCTTCATAACGGACGCCGCGGAACAAGGTTAAGGCGTCGGCAGCAAAAGAATCGGATCAGATGTCGGCGCTGACCAGCCAGTCGCGGAAAATGCGCACGGCGCGGGTCTGCAAAGCGCGCGGGCGGCAGACGAAAAAGTAGCGATAGGGGCTTTCGACATGGATCGGGAACAGCCGCACCAGTCGCGGATCGCCCGACTGTTCATAATGGCTGGCATGCATCACCGCGACGCCCAGCCCCTGGGCCGCGGCCTCCAGCATCAACTGGCCCGAGTCATAATTGTCGATCGCCAGCGGTTGCAGGTCGGGCAGGCCCGCCGCTTCCTTCCAGGCGTCGAACGACATCGCCATGTCGCGGTGGAGCAGGATAGTCTGTTGCGCCAGTTCCGTCGGCGAGGCGAGCGCCTGCGCTCCTTCCAGCAATTCGCGCCGGCCGATCAGATAGACTTCTTCATGATCCAGCTCATGCGCGTAGAGTGCGGGGTCGATATCCTTCGACAGCACGATCGCCGCGTCCAGCCCTTCGCCCAGCCGCGCGACCGCATGGGGCGTCGTTTCGATATCGATATGGAGCTGGGGATGCTGCTGACGCAGTTTGCCCAGATGCGGGAACAGGCGCTGCGTCGCGAACAGCGGCATCACCGCCAGGCGCAGGCGCAACTGGTTGCCGCCGCTCTGGATATTTTCCAGCGCCTGCGACAGCGAATCAAGCGCGGGCGCGATATCGTCCAGCAGCCTTTGTCCTTCGGCGTTGATCTCCAGCGCCTGGTGCTTGCGGTCGAACAGGGGGCGGCCGATGAAGCGCTCCAGAGCCTGAACGCGACGGCTGAGCGCGGGAGTCGACAGCGCAAGCTCCTCCGCCGCCGCCTTGACGGAGCCCAGGCGAGCAACCTGAACAAAGGCCTCCAGGGCCGTTAGGGGCGGCAATCTGCGCATGTCTCGTCAAATATCTAAGCCGGTGCGCTGCGCCGCGTCATGTCTTATTGTCGGGCGCATCGCGAGCCGGGGTTCAAGCATCCTCTCCGCACTGAGCAGGAAAATGCGGAAAATGGCAAGATGCATTTTTTGCAACTCCCATATTCTTTTCGCACTTGCAATATTTCGTCCCGCATTGCACATAGGAGGTGCCTTTCAGGCATCCTCTCCTAAAACTTTCAGGGCTGGCCTTCGGGCCGGCCCTTTTTTTCGTCGGTCGATCCGGCGGCTTGCCCCTTTTCGCGGGTCATTGCGTTTCCTATCTCGTTACGGAACGAGAAAGACGGGGATGGCTTGTGGCGGATGAGGACGATACGGGACGCCGGATTCAGGTCGCCAATGCGCGGCCGGAGGATGCCGGGCGCGGTTTGGCGCGGTTGCCGCTGGCGGTGATGGCGGAGCTGCAACTGGCCGAAGGCGACGTCATCGAGATTGTGGGCAAGCGATCGACGTCGGCGCGCGTCGTGCGGCCCTATAAGGAGGATGAGGGGCTGGACGTGCTGCGCCTCGACGGTTTGCAGCGCGCCAATGCCGGGGTCGGCTCCGGCGACTTCGTCCAGATCGACAAGGCGGAGCCGCGGCCCGCGCAAAGGGTCGTGTTCGCGCCTGCACAAAATAACCTGCGCTTGCAGGGCAATCCCGATGCCCTCAAGCGTGTCTTCTACCAGCGGCCTCTGACCGCGGGCGATGTGGTGGCGACCGCAGGGCAGCAGCAGGTGCCGCCGGGCGACATGCCGCCGCAGCTGCGCCAGATGCTGGCCGCGCCGGCCTATGCGCTCCAGGAAATCCGTCTCGTCGTCGTGTCCACGGTGCCCAAGGGCATCGTCCATATCGACGCCGATACCGAGGTCGAGCTGCGCGCCGAATATGAGGAGCCGCGCGAATCGCGCCGTGCCGACGTCACCTATGACGATGTCGGCGGCATGGCCGACGCGATCGACCAGTTGCGCGAGATGGTGGAACTGCCGCTGCGCTATCCCGAACTGTTCACGCGCCTCGGCGTCGATCCGCCCAAGGGGGTGTTGCTGCATGGCCCGCCGGGCACCGGCAAGACGCGCTTGGCGCGCGCGGTCGCCAATGAATCGGACGCGGAATTCTTTCTGATCAACGGGCCGGAGATCATGGGATCGGCCTATGGCGAGTCCGAAAAGCAGCTACGCGAGATTTTCGAGGCGGCGGCCAAATCCTCGCCCTCGATCCTGTTCATCGACGAGATCGATTCGATCGCGCCGAAACGGGGCCAGGTGACCGGCGAGACGGAAAAGCGACTGGTCGCCCAGTTGCTCACCCTGATGGACGGGCTGGAGCCGCGCACCAATCTGGTGGTGATCGCCGCGACCAACCGGCCCGAAGCGATCGACGAGGCGCTGCGCCGCCCCGGCCGGTTCGACCGCGAGATCATCGTCGGCGTGCCTGACGAGCGCGGGCGGCGCGAGATATTGGGCATCCATACGCGCGGTATGCCGCTGGGCGACAAGGTCGACCTGGCCGAACTGGCGCGCATGACCTATGGCTTCGTCGGCGCCGACCTCGCCGCGCTGACCCGCGAGGCGGCGATCGAGACGGTGCGCCGTTTCATGCCGCGCCTCAATCTGGAGGACGGGACGATCCCGCCCGACGTGCTGGAGGAACTGTCCGTCACGCGGGAGGATTTCCTGTCGGCGATCAAGCGGGTGCAGCCGTCGGCTATGCGCGAGGTGATGGTGCAGGCGCCCAATATCGGCTGGTCCGACATTGGCGGGCTGGACGACGCGCAAATGCGGCTGAAGGAAGGCGTGGAGCTGCCGCTCAAAGACCCCGACGCCTTTCGACGCATCGGCATCCGCCCGGCCAAGGGCTTCCTGCTCTACGGCCCGCCCGGCACCGGTAAGACCTTGCTGGCCAAGGCGGTCGCGCGGGAGGCGCAGGCCAATTTCATCGCGACCAAGTCCAGCGACCTGCTGTCCAAATGGTATGGCGAGAGCGAACAGCAGATCGCCCGTCTGTTCGCCCGCGCGCGGCAGGTGGCGCCCACGGTCATCTTCATCGATGAACTGGACAGTCTGGTGCCCGCGCGTGGCGGGGGGCTGGGTGAACCAGCGGTGACGGAGCGGGTGGTGAACACCATATTGGCCGAGATGGATGGGCTGGAGGAGTTGCAGTCGGTAGTGGTCATCGGCGCGACCAACCGGCCGACCCTGATCGATCCGGCGCTGCTGCGGCCTGGGCGGTTCGACGAGCTGATCTATGTGCCGGTGCCCGACGAGGCGGGGCGTCGCCGCATATTGGGCATTCATACCGCCAAGATGCCGCTGGCGGACGATGTCGATCTCGACCGGCTGGCGGGTCGGACGGAGCGCTTCACCGGCGCCGACCTGGAGGATCTGGTGCGGCGCGCGGGCCTGTTCGCGCTGCGCCAGTCGCTGTCGGTAGACAAGGTGACGCAGGCCCATTTCGAGGATGCGCTGGACGATACGCGCGCGTCCGTCACCCCCGAAATGGAGCGGGAATATGAGCAGATCCAGTCGCAGTTGAAGCAGCGGGCGATGCAGGTCGATCCGATCGGCTTCGTCGCGCCGGGCATGGTCCGGTCGCGCGACCGGACGGACTGAACGGGTCGGGCCGATGCGGGACGGCGGATTGAACCCATCCGCCGTCCGCCGCGTTCATGACGATAGTGTTGCAAAGCCGCTTGCCAGCAAGAGCGGGATTTGCAAGGCGGGAAGCATGATCCATATAGGCGGGTGTTGATGGCCTCCATTCCATTGAAGAAGAACAAGAATAAGGCCGGTGCGGGCAAGGCCGGATCATTTTTCAGCCAATGGGGCATGTTCTTCCGCCAGTTCGTCAAGCATCCCGGCATGATCGGTTCGGTCATTCCCTCCTCCGCGACGCTGGTGGACCGGATGCTGGACCAGGTCGATTGGCAGGGGACGCGGTTGTTCGTGGAATATGGCCCCGGTGTCGGCACCTTCACCCGATCGATCCTCGATCGCTTGCCGGCCGACGCGACCTTGCTGGCGATCGACCTCAATCTCGATTTCGTCGCCTATCTGGAGGCGGAGATAGACGATCCGCGGCTGCGCGTGGTCCATGGATCGGCCGCCGACGTCCGGCGGTTCGTCAAGGAAGCGGGGCATTATCAGGCCGACTATGTGCTGTCGGGCATACCTTTCTCGACCCTGCCCGAAGGCGTGGGCGAGGCGATCTGTGCGGAAACGCGCAGCGCGCTGCGGCCGGGCGGGGCATTCCTGATCTACCAATATTCGCGCTATGTGCTGCGCCTGCTCAACCCGCTGTTCGGCGATGTCAGCGATGCGCTGGAATGGCGCAACATCCCGCCCTGCCGGATGATTCGCGCGGTCCGGCAGGAGGCTTTGGCCCAGGCTGCCTGAATTGTCCTGATCTGGATCAGCTTTTTGGCGGGAATCAGCGGCTTGGCGAGCTGTCGATTTGACTTCCCCGGCGCTTTGGCTAACCCGAAGCGGGGCATGGGGGAAGACTATGGCGACGCACGCCGAAGGTAGCGATCCGTGGGCGGAGCTGTTCCTGTCCGCGGCGCTGGAACCGGATAAATGGCCGGATGCGATCAAGGCGATGGCCGTCGCGACCGGATCGGGGCATGGGCAGTTGATCGGCTTTGGTCCGGGGGCGTCCAGCTTCAACTGGATCAGCGACATCGACACCAGCATCATCCCCATCGGGGCGGCCATCGACCAGTCCGCGCCCGACCTCAATTTCCGGGTCGCGGCGGACCGGCTGCCCGATCGCCCGGCGATCGTCCACGAAGCCCATTATGACATGGCGCGTCAGTCGCTGCGATCGCAAGATTATCTCGACATGTGTTCGGATTTCGACATTTTCGATGGTTGCCAGGCCCGATTGGTGGCAAGCAACGACCAGATGGTTGGGCTGGCGCTGCTGCGCAACCGCAGGGATGGACGGACGAGCCAGGATCAGCGGGATCTGTTCGGCCATATTGCGGGCCATGCGCAGGCCGCTGTCCGTTTGCAGCAGGCGATCGAGCAGCAGGGTTTCGCCCTGTTGTCCGGCACGTTCGAGTCGATGGACCGGGCCTGCTGGCTGCTCGACGCGACCGGGCGGGTCGGCGGCATGACGCCGCGCGCCGAAGCCCTGCTCTCGTCCAGCCGGATCCGGGTCAGCGACGGCTGGCTGGCCAGCGAACGCGCGGACGAAACCCGCGCCATCGGGCGGGCGATGCGCGCCGTGATCGACCCGCCGGGCCGACCCGCCGATCCGGTCGCGCTGGCGGACGATGCCGGCGGCGTCGCGATCATGCTGGAATTTCATCCGCTTCCCGCCCGGCCCTGGGCGCTGCCCTTCGCCCCGCGCGCCATCGTCATCGCCCGGGTTGGTGCGCCGACCGAGCGTCATATCCAGGCGCTGACGCGCACCTTCCGCCTGACCCCGGCCGAGGCCGATATCGCCATTCGCCTGTCGGCGGGCCAATCGCGCAAGGATATCGCGTCGGCGCGCGGCGTGTCGGTGGAAACGCTCAAGGTGCAGTTGCGCAGCATCTACGACAAGACCGGCTGCAACCGGGAATCGCAACTGGTGCGCATCGTCGGCCTGATCAGCCACTAATCCGCTGCGGAATTTTCTTGTCCCTACCCCCGTTGGGGTATGTGGCGACGGCGACCACGGCGTAGACAGGCCATCAGGCGGGTTCGTCCTGCTGGCTGGCGGCCGGATCATATTGCGACCCATGATCCGGTCGTCGGCACTGATTGCTGCCAAGTTCCGCCGCTTTCGTTTCGGCGCGCTTTCATGCTAAGGCGCGGCCGACCTTCCGGCGAGTGTTTTCATGAACGACCTGACCCAGACCCCCGAAATGCTGATCGCCACGATGGGCGCGCGCGCGCGCCGCGCCGCTGCGACGATCGCGCAGGCGAGCGACGCGCAAAAGGCCGACGCGCTGCGGCGCGCGGCGCAGGCGTTGCGGGACCAGGCGCCGGCGATCATCGCCGCCAATGCCCGCGACATGGAGAATGCGGTCGCGAACGGTCTGTCGCCCGCGCTGCTCGACCGGCTGAAGCTGAATGCGGAGCGCGTCGCCGCCACCGCCCAGGGCGTGGATCAGGTCGCGGCGCTCACCAATCCGCTGGGCAGCGTGATCGACACGGTCGTGCGCCCCAATGGCCTGGAACTCAGCCGGGTGCGGGTGCCGCTGGGCGTGATCGGCATCATCTATGAAAGCCGCCCCAATGTGACGGCGGACGCGGCGGCCTTGTGCCTGCGTGCGGGCAATGCGGTGATCCTGCGCGGCGGCAGCGAGGCGAAGGAAAGCAACCGCGCGATCCACGCCGCCATCGTCGAGGGGATCGGCGCCGCCGGACTGCCCGCCGATGTCGTGCAACTGGTCCCCACGACCGATCGCGCCGCCGTGGGTGCGCTGCTCAAGGCATCGGAATTTGTGGACCTGATCGTACCGCGCGGCGGCAAGAGCCTGGTCGCGCGGGTGCAGGAGGAGGCACGGGTGCCGGTGCTGGCCCATCTCGACGGCATCAATCACAGCTATGTGGACGGCGCGGCCGATCCCGCCATGGCGCAGGCGCTGGTCGTCAACGCCAAGATGCGGCGGACGGGCGTATGCGGCGCGACGGAGACCGTGCTGATCGACCGCGCCTATGGCGCGGCGGCGGCGCTGGTGACGGCTTTGCTCGACGCCCAGTGCGCAGTGCGCGGCGACCGGGATGTGCAGGCGATGGACGCACGTGTCACCGCGGCGGCGGATGCGGATTGGGATACCGAATATCTCGATGCGATCGTGTCGGTCCGGCTGGTGGATGGCGTGGACGATGCCATCGCCCATATCGCCGCCCATGCCAGCCACCATACCGATGCGATCATCACGGAGGACGCGGCGACGGCGGAACGATTCCTCAATGCCGTCGACAGCGCGATCGTGATGTGGAACGCCTCCACCCAGTTCGCCGATGGCGGCGAATTCGGGCTGGGCGCGGAAATCGGCATTTCGACCGGGCGGCTCCATGCGCGCGGGCCGGTAGCGCTGGAAGGGCTGACCACCTATAAGTGGATCGTGCGCGGGACCGGGCAGGTGCGGCCCTGATTTCCGTTGGGTGAGGGTTTTTACCCCTTCACCACCGCGTCGATCGCCTTGAGCTGCGCCAGCATCGGCCCCACCCAGTCCAGCGGCAGCATCACCGGCCCGTCCGACGGCGCATTGTCCGGGTCGTCATGCGCTTCGGCGAAGATCGCCGCGACGCCGGCCGCCACGGCGCTGCGCGCCAGCAAGGGCGCGAACTCGCGCTGGCCGCCAGACGCGGACCCAAGGCCGCCGGGCTGCTGCACCGAATGGGTGGCGTCGAACACGACCGGATAGCCGGTCTGCGCCATGGTCGGCAGCGCGCGCATGTCGCTGACCAAAGTGTTGTAGCCGAAGCTGGCGCCGCGCTCGGTCAGCAGGATGCGCTCATTGCCGGTCGAGGCGACCTTCTGCGCCACCGCCGCCATATCCCAGGGGGCGAGGAACTGGCCCTTCTTGACGTTGATGACCGCGCCGGTCCGGCCGGCCGCCAGCAGCAGGTCGGTCTGGCGGCAGAGGAAGGCGGGAATCTGGAGGATGTCGACTGCCTGCGCGGCGGCTTCGACCTGTTCCGGGCCATGGATGTCGGTCAGCACCGGGCAGCCCAACGCCGCCTTTATATCTGCCAATATGCGCAAGCCAGCGTCGATGCCGACGCCGCGCTTGCCACCTACCGATGTCCGGTTCGCTTTATCGAAGGAAGATTTGAAAATGAAAGGGACGCCAGCCTGAGCCGCAACATGCTGCAAAGCATCGGCCATTCTCATGGCATGGTCGCGGCTCTCGATCTGGCAGGGGCCGGAAATCAGGACGAAGGGCAGGTCGTTGCCGAAGGTGATCGGGCCTGCGGACACATGCTTGGGATTGGTCATGGCGGTCATTTGGGCGCTTTGGCGAAGCGGCGCAACAACTGACCGCGCCATGGCCCCTTGCCCGGATGATAGTTCCAGCAGAACCAGCCGAAGGCGAGGCAGGCGATCAGCGCGGGCAGCGCCATCGGATCGCCATTGGCCTTCATATGGCGATAAAAGGCCCTGTCGGCCCGCCATCGGTCCCGTTCGCTGCCACCGCCATTGATGCCGTACATATTGTCATGCTTGCGACAGCCGACATTGCGGTTGTATTTGCGGTGGTCGATGAAATAGCAGTAGTCGCGTTCGGGCGTGCTCATGCGCGCGATTAGGGCGATGCTGTTGCAAAAGTTCAAGCGTAAAGTCTTCTACCTCGGCGGTTTCGATCCACGCGGCGTGCGTTTCTACCACCAGCTCTATCGCGAGCAGGCGGCGCGATATGGCGCGTTGACGGGAGAAGAACTGGCCGTGGGCGGCCGGCAGGCGGGCGTGGCCGGGTCGATCGTGTCGGCGCGCTGGACCGTGGATAACCCGCAGGCCGGGGTGGCGACCGACTATGAATATTGCCGCTGGGAGGATCTGATCGGGAAGGTCTGGATTCGCAATCCATTGAGCCTCGCCCTGCGGTCGGCGCGCGCCTATGCCGGCCATGCCCGCCACATGGATTTCCTGCGGATGCGCCGGCTACGCAAGGGGCCGGTCATCACCATTCTCTATCCACCCTTGCTGGCGGTGCTGATCCCGCTGCTGCTGGCGCTGGCGCCCGCGCTGCTTCTGTCGCTGCTGCTGCCCTTCTGGGCGTCGGCGCTGATCGGCATCGCGGTCAGCGCCCTTCTGTCCGGCCGCATCCTCGCCAAGCTGGTCGTGCCCTGGCTGCTGCGCTTCATGACCTATCATGGCGCGCTGGCGGCGGAGGGGCCGGGCGACGCCCTCGACCAGCGGCTCGACCAGTTCGCCGCCCGCATCGCGCAGGAACTGGACGGCGACTGGGACGAGGTGCAACTCGTCACCCACAGCGCCGGCACGATATTGGGCATGCGCCTGATGCGCCGCCTGATCGCGCTGCGCGGCGGCAGCCTGCCCGATCATTTCGTGATGCTGGGGTTGGGGCAGGTGGTGCCGGTCATCGGCCTGCGCCGCGACGCAACCTGGTATCATGACGATCTGCGCGCGCTGGCCGACAAGGCCTTCCGCTATGTCGACGTCAGTTCCCCGCCCGATGGCGCGGCCTATTATAACGTCAATCCGTTCCGGCTTGTCGCGGATCAATATGCGGCCCGCGTCGACATGCTATCGCCGCGCTTCCACCTGTTCTACGAGCCGGACAATTATCATGGCGGATGGTCGAACAAATATGAGGCCCATTTCGACTATCTGCGCGTCGGCGACCGGCTCTCGCCGCTCGATTTCATCAGCCTGACCGCTGGCCGCCGCACCGTGGACGACGCCGTCGCCGCTTTCAGGACGATATCGTGACCGATCTTTTCACGCCCCCCTATCCGCAGCCGCCCCGCACCAAGCGGGGCCTGATCAAGCGGTTCCTGCGCGGCTGGCATAGCTGGATCCATGTGCTGTTCGACAAAAGCTATACGATGAAGATGGGCGAGATCCGCCTGCCGGGCCGCACCATGTATATCGCCAATGAACTGTCCCTTGTGGACCAGATATTGCGCGGCGGCACCGCCTATCCCAAGCATAGCGAACTGGTGCGCAACCTCGACCCGCTGATCGGCAACAGCGTCTTTTCCGCCAATGGCGAAGATTGGGAAAGCCAGCGGGCGATGGTCAATCCCGCCTTCGCCCATACCGCGCTGACCAAATCGATGCCGCTGATGGTCGCGGCGGTGGACGACCTGCTCGCCCGGCTCGACGCGGCGGATCGCAGCAAGCCGATCGATATCGACCCGATGATGACCCATGTCGCGGCCGACATCATCTTTCGCACGCTGTTTTCGCAGACGCTGGATGCCGAGCGATCGAACATCATCCACACCGCCTTTGGCAAATTCCAGCGGCTCGCCCACAGCGCATCGATGCTGCGCCTCTACGGCCTGCCGGCGGGCTGGTTCGAGAAAAGATCCAAAGGTCCGGCGCGGGCGATCCACGACGTGTTCCGGCCGATCGTGGAGGCGCGCTACGAAGGATGGCACGCCCGCGGGCAAGCGCCGCATCGCGACATATTGCAATCGCTGATCGAGGCGAAGGACGCGCAGACCGGCTTATCCTTCACCTGTCAGCAGGTGATGGAACAGGTGTCGACCATCTTCCTGGCCGGGCATGAAACATCGGCCAGCACCATGACCTGGGCGCTCTACATGCTGGCCGAATGCGCCCATATCCAGGATCGGGTGCGGGCGGAAATCGCGGAGGTCGCGGGCGACGCCCCGCTGACCGCGGCGATGCTCAAGGACATGGGACAGGTCCGCAATATCTTCAAGGAGACGCTGCGCCTCTATCCGCCCGTGTCCTTCCTGCCGCGCGAAGTTACCTGCCCGATGCCGATGCGCGACAAGCATCTGGAAGCCGGATCGATGCTGGTGGTCGCGCCCTGGCTGACCCAGCGCAACAAGGATAATTGGGCCTGCCCCCATGCCTTTGATCCCGATCGCTTCGACGATCCGGCCAATGCGGACATGGCGAAACAGGCCTGGTTCCCCTTCGGCCGCGGCCCGCGCGTGTGCGTCGGCGCGGGCTTCGCCCAGCAGGAGGTGATGACGGTGATCGCCAGCGTCGTGCGCGGCTATCGGCTGACCATGCCCGCCGGATTCAAGCCCGAGCCGATCAGCCGCTTGACGATTCGGCCCAGGACGGGGATGCCGCTGCTGTTCCGCGCGGTCAGCTAAGCGCGGCTTCCTCTTCGGGCGCGACGTCGACCATGACCCGCAGGCTCTGGCCTGCGCCGCCGACGAACAGCCCGTCCATCGGTGCGACATCGGCATAGTCGCGGCCCATGGCGACGAACAGATGCCCGTCATGGGTGATGACGCCGTTGGTCGGGTCGAAGCCGATCCAGCCGCGCGTCGGGCCGCACCACAGCATCACCCAGGCATGCATCGCGTCTGCGCCGATCAGCCGGGGCCGTCCGGGCGGGGGCAGGGTGCGCAGATAGCCGCTGACATAGGCGGCGGGCAGGCCGGCAAGGCGCAGCGCCACCACCATCACATGCGCGAAATCCTGGCACACGCCATGGCGCGCGGCAAAGGCGTCGGCGACCGGGGTGGAGGCATCGGTCGCGCCGGGTTCATAGGCGAACTCGGCCTGGATGCGCCGGGTCAGGTCCAGCGCGGCGGCGACGATCGGCCGGTCCGGGGCCAGCATGTCCCCTACCCAGTCGCCGATCGGTGCCAGCAGCGGTGCGCGGGGCGAGGCATAGAGATAATGGGCGGGGGCCGACGGCCCCATGTCGCGATCCAGCAGGGCGGCTTGCGCGACAGTGGCGATGGTCGGGTCGTCGCTCTGCGGCGAGATCTGTGGGCCATTATCCACCCCGGCCCGGAACCGGCTTTCGATCGTCAACTGGCGGATCGGATTTTCGATCACCAGCCGGGCGACGTTGACCGGCCAGGCGCCGGGCCGCGATTCGATGGCGGAGGGCAAGGGATCGACCGTCAGCGCATAATCGGACGTCCACTGGCCCGTCCAGGGCGCGGGGCGCAGCCGCAGGTTGAAGCGGGCGAGCCGCACGGGACTGGCATAGCGGACGATGGTCTGGTGGCGGACATGGTAGATCATGACAGCAGGTCCGGCGTCTGCGTCTTGCGCAATTGCAGGAAGTAACGCTGGCCGATCGCATCCGACAGGCGCAGCAGGCGGCTTTCGACATCGCCGATGTCGCCTATGGTCAGCATGTCTCCGGTCAGCGGCGCGAGCCGGGCGACCAGCGCATCGGCCAGGCGGCGGGGCTCTTCCGGCATGCCGTCGGCGCGCAGCGTGGGCAGGGCGGCGACATGCTCGGCCAGCCGCGCCGCCTGATAGGCGATGGCGCGCGGATTATGCGGCTCCAACGCAACCAGATCGCGCACCGGGGGCAGCGCCGGGCCGGTCAGGTAGCGGGTGCGATAGCTGATCTGGCTGTCCATCAGGTCCAGCAGCACGGTCAGGTCGTCGGCCGACGCCTGGTCGTTGCCGAACGCGGTCAGCAGGCGGCAGCCGTTGACCGCCCGTTCCATCCGCCGCCCCATATCGTGGAAGCGCCAGCCTTCGGTCCGGCCCATATTTTCCGCGGCCAGGCCCGACAGCGCGGAAATCCGCTCGATCATGCGGGACGAGGCATCGAGCAGGGTTTCGGTGACGTTCCCGTCGAAGCCGGGCAGGGGCAGGCGCACCAGTCGCCAGAAATCGCTGGCGAGCCGGTCGCGCAGCCCCTCGCCGATATTGGCCACCACGCCCATCAGCGCGCGTACACTGCCCGACTGGCGCGCATCGCCCAGCGCCGTAGCGCAGAGCGGACCGATCGCGCCGCCCCTCCCCGCGATCGCGCCCCACAGCGCCAACTGGTCGACCAGCCGCGCCATGGTGGGTGAAGCCAGCGATGGCCCCAGATCGGCCTCGATCGATCCGCCGACGATCGCCCGGACCAGCCGCAGCGTCATTTCCGCCCGCTCGATATAGCGGCCGAGCCAGAAGAGATTGTCCGCCGCCTTGGCCGGCAACATGCCGCCCACCCGGCGGATGGCAGGCGCACCGACGCCCAGCAGGCTGTCGGGCGGCACCGGATGGCTATCGATCACGCACAGGTCGGCGGACATGTCGCCCCGGCCCATCAGCGCGGCGCGAATGTCGCCATGGCCTGCCAGCCGCGCAAAGCCGCCGGGCATTACCCGCCACTGGCCGGCGGCGTCGCGCGCGACGAAGATGCGCAGGGTGAAGGGCAAGGGCGTCAATTGCCCGTCGATGATCGCGGGCGTGGTCGACAGCTTGACGACTTCCTGCCCGACATAGTCCATCGGCCGCCGCGCCATCGCGTCGAGAAGGGCGGTGCGCTGCGCGGTGTCCAGCCCTGATCCGGGCGTGAAATGGGCGTCGGGCAGGCCCGCAACATCCTGATCGAAGGCGGAGCCGACCACCAGATTGTCGAGCTGTGCCCGCACATGGTCGCGCTCCTGCCACTGGCCGCACCACCAGGTCGCGATATTGGGCAGGATCAGGTCCGATCCCAGCAGTTCGCGCGCCAGTTGCGGCAGAAAGGCGGCGAAGGCACGCGATTCGATCACGCCCGCGCCGGGCCAGTTGCTGACCATCAGCCCGCCGCGCGCACAGGCGTTATAGAGGTCGGGCACGCCGATATGCGACCGGCCGTCGAAGGCGAGCGGGTCGAGGAAGCGGCTGTCCATCCAGCGCCAGAGGCCATCAATGCGCTTAAGCCCCTGGATCGTCCGCACGAACAGCCGCCCGTCCGAAACGATCAGGTCGTCGCCCTCGACCAGCAACAGGCCGAGATAGCGGGCGAGATGCGCCTGTTCGGCATAGCTCTGGTTGAAGCGACCGGGCGTCAGCAGGCCGATGCGTGGATCGGTGCGCTCGCAATCGGCGGCGAGGCCGCGGCGCAACTCGTCGAAAAAGGGCGCCAGTCGCCGCGTGTTCATCGCGCCCAGCAGGTCGCCGGTGGCGCGGGAGAGGGCGAGCCGGTTTTCCAGCGCATAGCCGACGCCGACGGGCGTCCGCACCCGATCGGCCAGCACGCGCCATTCGCCGGTCGGCCCGCGCCCGATATCGGCGGCGTAGAAATGGAGATGATGGCCGCGCGGCGGCGGCGTTCCGGTCATGACGCGCCAATAATGCGGGCTGCCTGTGACGATGCTGGCGGGCAGCTTGCCGTCGCGGACCAGCGACTGGGTCGAATAGATGTCGCTCACCACCCGTTCGAGCAGGTTGGCCCGCTGCATCAGCCCGCGTTCGATCTGCGCCCATTCCACAGCGTCGATCAGCAGCGGCACCGGGCCGAGCGGCCAGGACCGTTCCTGCTCGTCCCCGGTCAGGCGGAACGCCATGCCGAGGTCAATCGCCTGCCGCGACACATGGTCGGCCAGCGTCGCGGGATCGCCCTGCGCCTGGGTCGACAGCCGCCCCAGCATGTCGCGCCAGCGCGTCGCCATGGCGGGGGCCGCGCCGGCGAACAGGTCGCCGGCCGGCGCGGTGGCGAGATAGGCGTCCGCCCAGGCTTCACCGCCTGCGCGCGGCGCGAGGACGTCCGCGGCCATCACAGTCCGCTATGGTGGAAACGCAGGTCGAGCGTCATCGGGAACTCGTTGGCGGGTTCGGCGGCGGGCATGTCGACCTGGCCGGGCGTATGGCCATAATCCTGAAAGCGTGCCTTGCGCCGCGCTTCCGCCTCATAGCCGTTGACCGGCAGCGTGTCGTAATTGCGCCCGCCCGGATGGGCGACATGATAGACACAGCCGCCCAGCGACCGCCCGCTCCAGCTATCCAGCACATCGAAGGTGAGCGGCGCATTGGCGGGCAGGTTGGGGTGGAGGCAATTGGCGGGCGTCCAAGCCTTGTAGCGCACGCCGCCCACGCCTTCGCCCGGCACCGATGTCGCGGTCATCGGCACTTGCCGCCCGTTGCAGGCGACGATGTGGCGACCGGCGACCAGCCCGGTGGCGCGGACCTGCAACCGTTCGGTCGATGAGTCGACATAGCGCACCGTGCCGCCGATCGCGCCGGTTTCGCCCAGCACGTTCCACGGCTCTAGCGCATGGGTGATTTCCAGCCCTACGCCACCGGCATCGACCGCGCCATGGATCGGGAAGCGGAACTGGCGCTGCGCCTCGAACCAGTTGGGGTCGAAATCATAGCCCGCGCCGCGCAGGTCGGACAATACCTCAAGGAAATCAGCCCAGACGAAATGGGGCAGCATGAAGCGATCGTGGAGTGTCGTGCCCCAGCGGACGAGACCCCCCTGTTGCGGCTGGCGCCAGAACCAGGCGGCGAGCGCGCGGATCAGCAATTGCTGCGCCAGGCTCATCCGCGCTTCGGGCGGCATTTCGAAGCCGCGAAACTCCAGCAGACCCAGCCGTCCGGTCGGGCCGTCGGGCGAGAACATCTTGTCGATGCAGATTTCGGTGCGGTGGGTGTTGCCGGTCACGTCGACCAGCAGGTTGCGGAACAGGCGATCGACCAGCCATGGGGGTGGCGCACTGCCTGCGCCCGCGAACGGGTTGGGCACCTGCGCCAGCGCTATTTCCAGCTCATAAAGGCCGTCATGCCGGGCTTCGTCTATGCGCGGCGCCTGGCTCGTCGGGCCGATGCAGAGGCCCGAGAAGAGATAGGACAGCGCAGGGTGCCGCTGCCAGTAGAGGACGAAGCTCTTGAGCAGGTCGGGGCGGCGGATGAAGGGGGAATCGGTCAGCGTCGCCCCGCCCAGCACGATATGGTTGCCGCCGCCGGTGCCGACCGATCGGCCGTCGACCATGAACTTGTCGGCGGTCAGTTCGCATTCGCGGGCCAGCGCATAGAGGCGTTCGGTGATCGCTACCGTTTCGTCCCAGCTTGACGCGGGCTGGACATTGACTTCGATCACGCCGGGATCGGGCGTGGCCTTCAATACGTCGATGCGCGGGTCGGGCGGGGGGGCATAGCCCTCGATCCGCACCGGGATGCGCAGCGCCTCGGCGGTCGCCTCGACCTCTGCGATCAGCTCCAGATAATCTTCCAGCGCCTGTACCGGGGGCAGGAAGACCGAAAGATAATGGCCGCGCGGTTCGACGGTGACGGCGGTGCGCACCGCCCCTTCGATGAAGACTTGTTCGACCCGGTCCTGCGCGGCGACGCCGCCGTCCGGCCCGGCGACGCGCTGGGCCTGCTGCGCGCGGACTTCCTCCACGTTGGCAGGCTGGGTCACCTGCGCGCGAAAATCCGCCAGAGGCTCGCGCGGCTCGCTGGTGTCACGGGGATGAATATAGGGATAGTCCGACGGCGGCACATAGGGCAGCGAGCCCAGCGGCAGGCGATAGCCCAGCGCCGAATCGCCTGGCACCGCGAACAGACGGCCGCGACGCAACTGCCAGATTTCGCTCTGCCAGCGCGGGGTCGCCACCTGGCTCTGCCAACGCTGCACCGGCAGGACATAGCCGACCGGCTGGTCGAGGCCGCGCTCGAACGTCTTGACCATGCGGGCGCGCGCTTCGGGATCGCTGATCTTGGGATCGTCGGGGCTGGCGTTGAGCGGCAGGTCCGCTTCCTTCACCGCCCACACCGCCGGATCTTCATAGACGGCATGGGTATAGTCCGCAGAAAAGCCCATATTGCCGGCCATATGGGCGAGGAAGGCCTTCGCGTCGGCCGCCGTCACCTGCGCCGCGCCTTCGGGCGCATTATCGGGCGCGATCAGGCTGTCGTCGCGCCAGATCGGCGTGCCGTCCTTGCGCCAATAGACCGCATAGGCCCAGCGCGGCAGGCTTTCGCCCGGATACCATTTGCCCTGGCCATGGTGCAGCAGGCCACCGGGTGCGAATTCGGCGCGCAGCTTGCGGATCAGCCGGTCGGCATAGTCGGCCTTGGTCGGGCCGACCGCATCGCCATTCCATTCGCCCGCTTCGCCGCCATCCTCGGCCACGAAGGTCGGCTCGCCGCCGGTTGTCAGGCGCACATCCTGCGCGATGAGGTCCGCGTCCACCTTGGCCCCCAACGCCATCACCGCGTCCCAGCGGGTGTCGGTGAAGGGCTTGGTGATGCGCACCGCTTCGGCGATGCGGCTGACGGTCATGGCGAATTCGAAATCGACTTCGGCCGGTTCGGCCATGCCGCTGATCGGCGCGGCGGACTTGTAGTGCGGGGTGGCGCAGAGCGGGATATGCCCTTCGCCCGCGAACATGCCGCTGGTCGCGTCGAGCGCGACCCAGCCTGCGCCGGGCACATAGGCTTCCGCCCAGGCGTGAAGGTCGACCACGTCCTGGGTGACGCCCTTTGGCCCTTCGATCGGTTCGACATCGGCGACCAGTTGGATCGAATAGCCCGATACGAAACGGGCGGCGAAGCCCAGCCGGCGCAGCAACTGCACGAGCAGCCAGGCGGAATCGCGGCAGGAGCCGGTGCCGATGTCCAGCGTCTCCTCCGGCGTCTGCACGCCTGCCTCCATGCGGATGACGTAACCCACCTGTTGTTGCAGGCGGCGGTTCACCTCGACCAGGAAATCGACGGTGCGGCTTTGATAGCCGTCATATTGGGCGACCATCGCCTCGAACCTTGGCCCCTGATCCTCGATATCGAAATAGGCGGCGAGGTCGGTCTTTAGCTGGTCGTCATAGGCGAAGGGATAATTTTCCGCATAAGGCTCCACGAAGAAGTCGAACGGATTGATGATGTCGAGGTCGGCGAGCAGATCGACCTGGATGCGGAAATGGTCGACCGGGTCGGGGAAGACCACGCGGGCGAGCCAGTTGCCATGCGGATCCTGCTGCCAGTTGAGGAAATGGTTCGCCGGCTCGATCTTCAGCGCATAATTGGGCACCTTGGTCCGGCTGTGCGGCGCGGGGCGCAGGCGGATGACCTGCGGGCCGAGCCGGATCGGGCGGTTGTAGCGATAGGCGGTGAGATGGTGGAGGGCGGCCTTGAGCATGGCCGGATCAAACGCCACCCCCTGTTGCAATGCAACAGCCAATCTCTGAAGCGATGAAGTTTCTGGCCCGTGTCGGCCAGCTTTCCCGGCCGCTCGCCCCGATGGCGATGGCGCGGGATAGTGATGGTGCGGCCAAGAAGACTCGAACTTCCACGGGCTTTCGCCCACAACGACCTCAACGTTGCGCGTCTACCAATTCCGCCATGGCCGCACATCAACAGGGAAACCGGCGGGGCCGGTGCCTTGGTAGGAGGCGGCCCTTAGCAAAGGCTTTTGCGCCATGCAACAAGTGATCGGCATCCGCGTTGTGATTGATTGGAGAAGGTGAAGCCAGTGTCGCACAATGGCGCGACCGGCGTGGGAGAAACCGCATGATGACGGCGCATTTCTGGATGGGCGCGGGCGCGACCCTGGGGGTGGCGGCCATGATGGGCCTGGGGTTGGGCAGCTATGTGACCAGCCCGCATAGACCGGCGCGCAGCGCGAGCGACTATGTGGAGGCGACGCCCGCCGATCAGGTCGCGACCGAGGCGTCCTTCGCGATGCAGAAGGGGCCGGGGGTCATTCATTGCACCGGGTGCGGCCCTACCCTGGCCGAACGGCGCTGGCAGGCTGACATGGCGGGGCTGGATGCGAATGGCATGATCGACGGGACCAGCGATCCGGTGGTGCGGGACTATGAGGCGGCCGCCTTGCCGCAAGATCTGATGCCCGATGCTGCGCCTGCTGCGGTTCGTACCTTGCCGCCGCAGATCAGGCGATTCGCGGCTGGTGAAGCAGTCCCGCCGCCGGTCGCCGTGCCGGCCGATCAAGATGCGATGGAGGATGATCCGCCGCCGGCGCCTGTGGTCGCAACCATGCCTGCCGAACCCCGTTTTTGACTGTACCATGATCCGATCGGTGTCCCGCCTTCACGGGACCATCGATCGGATCGGTACGGACCGGCGTCAGGCCGCTTATTCGGCGGCGACCGTTTCCGCCGGCCGGTCGCTCAGCGGATGGGCGAGGCGGCCCAGCATCTCCTTCGGGCAGACCTGCCAGATATAGCGGCGCCAGCGATCCCAGTCGTCCAGGATGGTGTTGGACCATTTGCTGTCCGTCGCCACCGCATGTTCGGCGATCAGCGCCTTGACCTGCGCCTCCCAATGGACGCTGTCCAGTCGCTGCCAGACAATGCCTTCGGGGTTGGCCTGCGCCGGGAAGCTGCCATCCTCGTCCAGGATGAAGGCCATGCCGCCGGTCATGCCCGCGCCGAAATTGGCGCCGGTCTTGCCCAGGATGACCGCCGTGCCGCCGGTCATATATTCGCAGCCATTGGCGCCGCAGCCCTCGACCACGACCTGCGCCCCCGAATTGCGGACGGCGAAGCGTTCACCAGCCTGACCGGCCGCGAACAGCTTGCCGCTGGTTGCGCCATAGAGGACGGTGTTGCCCAGGATCGTATTGTCCTTGGACGAGAGCGGGCTGGAGACGGTCGTGCGCACCTTGATGATGCCGCCCGACAGCCCCTTGCCGACATAGTCGTTGGCGTCGCCGAACACTTCAAGGGTGATGCCTTTGCACAGGAAGGCGCCCAGCGACTGGCCCGCCGACCCGCGCAGGCGCACGGTCAAATGGCCGTCGGCCAGCGTCGACATGCCGAACCGGTCTGTCACGGCGGATGACAGCCGCGTGCCGACCGCGCGATGCGTGTTGCGCACCGTATAGGTGAGCTGCATCTTCTCGCCACGCTCGAACACCGCCTTGGCATCGCGCATCATCTGCGCATCCAGGCTGTCGGGCACCTCGTTGCGCCATTGCGTCAGGCTGAAGCGGCGCTGGTCGTCGGGCGCGTCCACCTTGGCCAGGATCGGGTTGAGGTCGAGATCGTCCAGATGTTCGGCGCCACGATTGACCTGCTTGAGCAGTTCCGTCCGCCCGATCACTTCGTCCAGGCTGCGGAAGCCAAGGCGGGCAAGGACTTCGCGCACTTCTTCGGCGATAAAGGTCATCAGGTTGATGACCTTCTCCGGGGTGCCGGTGAACTTCTGGCGCAGCTTTTCATCCTGCACGCACACGCCCACCGGGCAGGTGTTGCTGTGGCACTGGCGCACCATGATGCAACCCATGGCGACGAGGCTCAGCGTGCCGATGCCGAACTCCTCCGCGCCCAGGATCGCGGCGATCACGATATCGCGCCCGGTCTTGAGGCCGCCGTCGGTGCGCAGCTTCACCCGATGGCGCAGGCCATTGAGGGTCAGCACCTGATTGGCTTCGGACAGGCCCATTTCCCAGGGCGTGCCGGCATATTTGATGCTGGTCTGCGGAGATGCGCCGGTACCGCCGACATGGCCCGCGATCAGGATGACGTCGGCATGGGCCTTGGCCACGCCCGCCGCGACCGTGCCGATACCGGCCTGGCTGACCAGCTTCACGCACACGCGGGCGCGCGGGTTGATCATCTTGCAGTCGTAGATGAGCTGCGCCAGATCCTCGATCGAATAGATGTCGTGGTGCGGCGGCGGCGAGATCAGCGTCACGCCGGGCGTCGAATGGCGCAGCTTGGCGATGAACTCGGTCACCTTGAAACCGGGGAGCTGGCCGCCCTCGCCGGGCTTGGCGCCCTGCGCGACCTTGATCTCGATCTCTTCGGCCGACGCCAGATATTCGGCATGAACGCCGAAGCGGCCCGACGCGATCTGCTTGATGACCGAGTTGGCGTTGTCGCCATTGTCATAGGGCTTGAAGCGGTTCGCATCCTCGCCGCCTTCGCCCGACACCGCCTTGGCGCCGATGCGGTTCATCGCGATCGCCAGCGTCTCATGCGCTTCGGGGCTGAGCGCGCCCAGCGACATGCCCGGCGTCACGAAGCGCTTGCGAATTTCGGTGGTCGCCTCAACCTCGTCGATCGGTACGGCTTCGCGAGCGAAGTTGAACTCCATCAGGTCGCGCAGATAGACGGGCGGCAAATCGCGGACGCCACGCGAAAATTGCAGATAGGTCGAATAGCTGTCGGTCGCCACGGCCGTCTGTAACAGGTGCATCAGCTGCGCCGAATAGGCATGGCTCTCGCCGCCCTGGCGCTGGCGGTAGAAGCCGCCGATCGGCAGGCGTACGGCAGCGGCGTCGAACGCCTGCTCGTGGCGCAGCATCGCGCTGTAATGGAGCGAGGCATAGCCCTCGCCTGAAATCTTCGCTGGCATACCGGGGAACAGATCGTTGACCAGCGCGCGCGACAGGCCGACCGCCTCGAAATTATAGCCGCCGCGATAGCTGCTGATGACCGCGATGCCCATCTTGGACATGATCTTGAGCAGGCCTTCGTTGATCGCCGTGCGATAGCGTTCGAAACAGGCGTCTAGCGCCAGATCGCCGAACAGGCCGCGGCTGTGGCGGTCGGCGATGCTGGCTTCGGCCAGATAGGCGTTCACCGTGGTCGCGCCGACGCCGATCAGCACCGCGAAATAATGGGTGTCGAGCGCTTCGCACGACCGCACGTTGATCGATGCGTAGCTGCGCAGCCCCTTGCGTACCAGATGCGTATGGACCGCCGCCGCCGCCAGCACGCCGGCGATCGCCGCGCGATCGGCATTGACGCCCTCGTCGGTCAGGAAGATTTCGGTGCGCCCCTCGCGCACCGCCTGCTCGGCCTCCTCGCGAATGCGGGAGATGGCGGCGCGCAGTTGCTCCTGCCCGCCGCTCGCGGGGAAGGTGCAGTCGATCTCGGCCACGGACGGACCGAAATAGGCCTTCAGCCGCGCCCATTCGGCGCTCGTCACGACCGGTGATTCCAGCACCAGCACATGGCTGTTCTGTGCGCCTTCCTCCAGGATGTTGTGGAGGTTGGAGAAGCGCGTCTTCAGGCTCATCACATGCCGTTCGCGCAGCGGATCGATCGGCGGGTTGGTCACCTGGCTGAAATTCTGCCGGAAGAAATGGCTGATCGTGCGCGGCTTGTCGGAAATGACCGCGAGCGGCGTGTCGTCGCCCATCGACCCGATCGCTTCCTTGGCGTCCTCCACCATGGGCGAGAGGATCAGTTCCAGATCCTCCAGCGTCAGGTTGGCGGCGACCTGGCGGCGGGTCAGTTCGGCCTTGTCCCAGCCGGGCAGCGCAGTTGGCGCGTTGCCGAGGTCGGCGACGGTCAGAAAGTCCTTGATGAGTTCGCCATAGGGGCGCTCGCCCGCGATCCGGTCCTTGATCGCGCGGTCGTCATAGATTTCGCCTTCGAGCAGGTCGACGGCGATCATCTGGCCCGGACCCATGCGGCCCTTCTTGACGATGGTGGTTTCGGGCACGACGACCATGCCGGTCTCCGAACCCACGATCAGCAGATTGTCGCCGGTCAGCGTATAACGCAGCGGGCGCAGCGCATTGCGGTCGACACCGGCGACGACCCAGCGGCCGTCGGTCATGGCGAGCGCGGCCGGCCCGTCCCACGGCTCCATGACGGAGGCGAGATAGTCGTACATGTCGGCATGGGCCTTGGGCAGGTCGGCGCTCGCCGACTGCCAGGCTTCGGGGACCAGCATCAGCTTGGCCGTCGGCGCGTCGCGGCCCGACCGGCAGATCGCTTCGAACACGGCATCGAGCGCGGCGGTATCGGACGCACCCGCCGGGATCACCGGCTTGATGTCCTCCGACTGCTCGCCGAAGGCGAGGCTCGCCATCTTGATCTCGTGGCTCTTCATCCAGTTCTTGTTGCCGCGGATCGTGTTGATCTCGCCATTATGGGCGAGGGTGCGGAACGGCTGGGCCAGCCACCATTGCGGGAAGGTGTTGGTCGAATAGCGCTGATGGAAGATGGCGACGCGGCTTTCGAACCGCTCGTCCTGCAAATCGGGGAAGAAGACCGACAGCGATTCGGCCAGGAACAGCCCCTTGTAAATGATCGACCGGCACGACAGCGAGCAGACGTAGAAATCCTGGATCTGCGCGGCGATGACCTGCTTTTCGATCCGGCGGCGGATCAGGTAGAGGTCCTTTTCGAATTCGGCCTGGTCGCGTTCCTCCGGCATCGGGCCGGCGATCATGATCTGCTCGATTTCGGGGCGCGTGCGCTGCGCCTTTTCGCCGATGACCGACACGTCCACCGGCACCTGGCGCCAGCCATAGATGGTGTAGCCGGCCTCGATGATCTCGGCTTCCACGATAGTACGGCAGGTTTCCTGGGCGCTGAGGTCCGTGCGGGGCAGGAAGATCATGCCGACGGCGAGGCGATTGGGCAGCGGCTTGTGGCCCGAATCCGCGATCGCATCGTCGAAGAAGCGCACCGGCAGGTCCACATGGATGCCCGCGCCGTCGCCGGTCTTGCCGTCGGCATCGACCGCGCCGCGATGCCATACGGCCTTGAGCGCATCGATCGCGCTGGCGACGACGCGTCGGCTGGGCCGACCATCGGTCGCGGCGACCAGGCCCACGCCACAGGCGTCGCCTTCCATCTCGGGATGATACATGCCCTCGGCCGCGATCCGTGCGCGTTCTTCGGGGCTGGCGGTGAAGTTGGTGTCGGTCATGATGACTTACCCTTGCCTGTGGCCATCCGCTTTTTGGGTACGGCCGCTGTCATTCCGTTGATTGCCGGCATCGCCGGCGTCGATTGTCAGTTGGCCTTCTTGGCGTCCGCCCCGAGCAATGCAGTGAGGCGGTCGCGTTCAGCCTTGGTCAGGTCGTTATAGGTGCGCGGCTTGGGCAGCTTTTCGAGTTCGGCCGCAGATGATTTCATGATCTCCGGCATGGCCTGCATCATTTCCGGCATCACCTTCTGCAGTCGACCGATATAATGCGGGTCGGCAGCCAGCTCCATGAAGCCTGCGCCGAACTTCGCGCCGATGGGCGTCTTGAAAAACGCGCCGATCTGGTCGAGTTCGGCAGAATTGTAGCGAGAGGCGAAAGCCTCCGCCATGCCTTCGCGCATATCCGGTTCATAGCGCCCCATGAAGCGACCGATTGCGGGCATCATGCTGTTGACGACCACGTCCATGCGCTTCCGGAAATTGGGATCGATGATCGCCATCATCTCCTCGATCGTCCCTTCGCCCAGCTTGTCCGCCTGTTCCGGATCGAGGCCACCGACTTTCAGGAACTCGCGGATCGGCATCTTGGTCATGCCGTCCATCATCGGTCCCATCATCTTCTGCATCATGGGTCCCATCATTTTTTCCATGGTGCCATCGGGCAGAATGACAGCGGCGATCGGCTTGGCCTTGGCCAGCAGCGCCGGATCGACAGCTTCTACCGTTGCCGCAGGCGTCTGGGCCTGCGCAGCGATCGGGGCGGATAGCAGCAGCAACGGGGCGACAAGGGAAGTGAAGCGCATCACGCCGCGACCCTTTCGCCCGCCTTGGCCTTCGCCTTCAGATAGCGATGCATATGATCCGTCACATCCCGCCCGTCGCGGATCGCCCAGACGACCAGCGATGCGCCGCGCACGATGTCGCCGGCCGCGAACACGCCGTCCACGCTGGTCATCATCGTCTTGTGATCGACGCGCAGCGTGCCCCAGCGGGTGACCGACAGGTCGTCGGCGCCGAACAACCTGGGCAGTTCTTCAGGGTCGTAGCCCAGCGCCTTGATGACCAGATCGGCTTCCAGCGTATGTTCGCTGCCCGGATCGGCTTCCGGCGCACGACGACCGGAGGCGTCGGGCTGGCCGAGGCGCATCTTGGTGACCTTGACGCCGGTGACTTGGCTTGTGCCTTCAAAAGCGATCGGCGCGGTCAGCCAGACGAACTCGACGCCTTCTTCCTCGGCATTGGCGACTTCGCGCTGCGATCCGGGCATATTTTCCCGGTCGCGGCGATAGAGGCACTTCACCGACTTGGCGCCCTGGCGGATGGCGGTGCGGACGCAGTCCATCGCGGTGTCGCCGCCGCCGATGACGACGACATTCTTGCCGGTCGCCAGCAGCGACCCGTCGTCATGTTCCGGCACGGCGTCGCCGAAGCCCGCCTTGTTGGAGGCGGTAAGATAGTCGAGCGCCTTGACCACGCCCGCGGCGCCGACGCCCGGCGCCTTGATGTCGCGCGGCTTGTAGACGCCCGTCGCGATCAGGATCGCGTCATGCTTCTGGCGCAACTGTTCCAGCGTGGCGTCGCGGCCGATCTCGAAACTGTCGTGGAAGATGATGCCGCCGTCCTTGAGCCGCTGAATGCGGCGCATGACCACGTCCTTCTCCAGCTTGAAGCCGGGGATGCCATAGGTCAGCAGGCCGCCGGCGCGATCGTGCCGGTCGTAGACATGGACCTCATAGCCCGCCACGCGCAGATATTCCGCCGTCGTCAGGCCGGCCGGTCCCGCACCGATGACGCCGACCGACTGGCCGCGCGCCGCGCCGGGGACCAGCGGTTCGACCCAGCCTTCCTTCCAGGCGGTGTCGGTGATGTATTTTTCGACGCTGCCGATGGTCACGGCGCCATGGCCGGAAAATTCGATGACGCAATTGCCCTCGCACAGCCGGTCCTGCGGGCAGATGCGGCCGCAGATTTCCGGCATGGTGCTGGTCAGGTTCGACAGTTCATAGGCTTCGCGCAACCGGCCTTCGGCGGTCAGGCGCAGCCAGTCGGGGATATGATTGTGCAGCGGGCAATGGGTCGAGCAATAGGGGACGCCGCATTGCGAGCAGCGCGACGCCTGTTCCTCCGCCTTATCGAGAATGAAGCTGCGGCTGATTTCCAGAAAATCGTCGGCGCGGTCGTCCGCCGCGCGCTTTTCCGGGTAGGATTGTGCCTTACCCACAAATTTCAGCATCGGATTGTCAGCCATGGATCGCCTCTGAATCTGTTTCAGCAGCGCGCATAGCAGAAAAACCCGCGCAGTCACGTGGATTCTGGCAGTTAGGTCAGCATGACTTACTAATTAAATGGGATTTTACCGCTTAATTGCGAATTGATCGCAAAAACTAGCGTAACATAAGGACCGTTTCGGACCTACCTCATGCCGAGCCAGATCAGCGCGGCGCAGCCGGCGACGATTCGATACCAGGCAAAGGGGGTGAAGCCATGTTTGGACACCAGCCCGACGAACCATTTGATGACCAGAAGGGCGACGAAGAAGGAGACGATGGAGCCGAGCGCGATACTGTCCCAGCCCACCGTCGCGCTGGTGATCTGGTCGCCCTTCTTCAGCAGTTCCAGGGTCGTCGCGCCCAACATGGTCGGTATCGCCAGGAAGAAGCTGAACTCCGCCGCGGTGCGCCGCTCGACGCCCAGCGTCAGCGCGCCCATGATCGTGGCCCCCGACCGGCTGACGCCGGGAATCATCGATATGCACTGGATCAGGCCTACGCCCAGCGCGCGGATGGCGGGGATGTCGGCGATGCCGTGGAACCGCTGTTCCTTCACCATGCGTTCGATGAGCAGGATCGCTACGCCGCCCACGATCAACGCCCAGGCGACGACCCTGGGCGCGCCCAGCAGCATCTCGACATAGTCGTGCAGCGCCAGGCCGACGATGGCGGCGGGGATGAAGGCGAGCAGCAGGTTGCGCAGGAACCGCCAGCTTACCGGCTCGCGCCGCAACAGCCCCATCGCCACCGCCCAGAAAGTGCGCCAGTAGAGCACCACCACCGCCAGGATCGCGCCGAGCTGGATCACGACGTTGAACATCGCCCAGCTGGCTGAATCATAGCCCAGCAATTCGCTCGCCAGGATCAGATGCCCGGTCGAGGATACCGGCAGGAATTCGGTCAGCCCTTCCACGATGCCCAGCAGGATGACGGTCAGATAATGGAGGTCCATGGGAAGCCTTTGGCGCAGCGTGCTCTCGCGAAGGCGTTGAACCGAGGCACGTGACTCGGTTCAATCCAGTTCGGACGGTGGGGCTGGTCTCCCGCCTGCGCGGGAGAACAAGGCTATGTCAGGCGCGCGCGCGGCCGGCGAAACGGCCGTGGCGGCGATAGCGGACCATCCACTTGTCGGCGACTGCGCCGAGCGGCGTCGGCGCGACGCCCAGCGCCTCCAGCCCTTCCGCCCCGGGCGCTGCGACATTGTCGCGGCCCAGCATGGCGAGCTGGTCGCGGCTGATCGGGCCGCCCGGCAGCATCGCCAGCAGCGACGCGACGCCCTGCGGCACGTCGATCAGGGGCTTGTCACGGCCGATCGCCTTGGCGATCCAGGCGTTGATCTCCTTCATGCTCATCACCTGCGGGCCGGCGACCTCATAGGTCTTGCCGCCATAAAGGCCGGGCTGCGCGGCGGCATGGGCGATCGCGTCGGCAACGTCGCCGACATAGACCGGCTGGAATTTGGTCGCAGGCGCAATCACCGGGACGACCGGGAACAGGCTGATGAGGTCGGCGAAACGGTTGAGGAACTGGTCCTCCGGCCCGAAGACGATCGACGGGCGAATGATGGTGGCGCTGGGGAAGGCGGCCTTGACCGCGGTCTCGCCCGCCGCCTTCGACCGGCCATAGGCCGACGGGCTTTCGGCGTCCGCGCCGATCGCCGAGACATGGACCAGCGCCCGCACGCCCGCGGCGGCGGCGGCTTTCGCCACATTGGCCGCGCCGACATGGTGGAAGGCGTCGAAATCGCCCGCCAATATGCCGACCAGATTGACGACGACGTCGCTGCCATGGATGGCGCGAGCGACGCTGTCGGGCTTGCGGATGTCCGCGGCCACGAACTGGGTCTGGCCCAGATTGCCCAGCGTCTTGACCTTCATCGCGGTGGCCAGGTCGCGCTGCGCGATCCGCACCCGCGCGCCCTGCGCCATCAGCGCCTGGGCGACCTGCCGGCCCAGAAAGCCGCCGCCGCCGAACACCGTAACCAGACTGTCCTTCATCACGCGCGTCCCATGTCCAAATTTAAGGGAATGACTTTGCCAAACCCCTTGCAACAGCCGCCGCGCGCTGACAACCGCCTTTAGCCGAACCAGCCTTGCAGATCGGCCAGCATCCACAGGCCCAGACCCAGGAACAGCAACGCCGCGCCGATCTGCAACGCGCGCATCGGCACCTTCCTGGCCAGCGCCTCGCCGAACAGGACGGCCGGCACATTGGCGATCATCATGCCCAGCGTCGTGCCCATGGTGACGGCGACCAGATTGTCGAACCGCGCGCCCAGCGCCACGGTCGCAACCTGCGTCTTGTCGCCCATCTCGACCAGGAAGAAGGCGACCAGCGTCGTCACGAACACGCCCGCCTTGGTCGGGGCTTTCAGCGGCGCATCCTCGTCGAACGTGTCGGGGATCAGCGTCCAGGCGGCCATGGCGATGAAGGAGGCGGCGACGGCGTAGCGGAACCACTCCTGCGTCAGCACGCCTGCGATCGAATGGCCGACCAGCGCGGCGAGGAAATGATTGGCGACCGTGGCCGCGAAAATGCCCAGGATGATCGGCACCGGCTTGCGAAAGCGGGTGGCGAGCAGCATGGCCAGCAACTGCGTCTTGTCGCCCATTTCGGCGAGCGCGACGAGCGCGGCGGAGGTGAAGAGAGCTTCCATCGTGAATTTCCGGGGCCGGGCGGAAGTGAAACAGACGCAATGCCACCGTCGCCTCCCGCCCGGCCGGACAGAGAAGCGCCGATGCCATTGGTCTCGCCAGAAGCGGTGACCCGCGTCCCATATGCCATGGCCTCTCGGCCAAATATGTTGACATATGGCCCGTTCCTCGGCGGAACGGCTGGCTACTCCCCAGATGACGCGCTAGCCTCTAGGCGAGCGGCGCGGGGAAGGCAAGCCATGGCGAAGGACGCGAACAAGACGGTCGAAACGGCGGCGGACGTGGACGCGTTTCTGGCGGCGGTCGAGCCTGAAGAGCGGCGCGCGGACGGCCGGATCGCGGCGGCGCTGATGGCGCGCCTGTCGGGCGAACCGCCGCGCCTGTGGGGGGCCACCATCATCGGTTTCGGCCGCTATCACTATCGCTATGACAGCGGGCGCGAGGGCGAGAGCTGCCGCATCGGCTTTGCGCCGCGCAAGGCGGAGCTGGTCTTCTATCTGGCCGGGCTGGCGGATATGGATTTCGCCACTTTGGGCACGCATCGGCGCGGCAAGGGCTGCCTCTATGTGAAACGCCTGTCCGGCATCGACATGGCGGTATTGGAGGCGCTGATCGTCAAGAGCCTTGCCCATATGGACGAGGTCTATCCGCGATGAAGACGCTGTTGCCGATCCTTGCCCTGTTGTTGACCGCAGCGCCCGCGCGGGCGCAGAGCGAGCAGGCGACGATTGCGTCGCTCTCCGCCGATCTGGCGAGCGGCCGCACGACCAGCGAGAAGACAGTGCGCGCATATCTCAAACGCATCGCAGCGATGGACCGCAAGGGGCCGCGCCTCAACAGCATCATCAGTCTCAATCCCCATGCGATGCAGGACGCGCGGGCGCTGGATGCCGAGCGCCGCGCGGGCAAGCTGCGCGGGCCGCTCCATGGCGTGCCGATCCTGCTCAAGGACAATATCGAGGCGGCGGGGATGCCGACCACCGCCGGGTCGCTGGCGCTCGCCCGCAACGATCCGGGCCGCGATTCGCCGGTCGCCGCAGCGCTAAGAGCGAGGGGCGCGATCATCCTGGGCAAGACCAACCTGTCCGAATGGGCCAATTTCCGCTCCGAACGGTCGATGAGCGGCTGGAGCGCGATCGGCGGGCTCACCCGCAATCCCTATGCGCTCGATCGCACCACCTGCGGGTCGTCGAGCGGATCGGGCGCAGCGGTCGCCGCCGGCTTCGCCCCTGCCGCGATCGGCAGCGAAACCAACGGGTCGATCATCTGCCCCGCCTCGATGATGGGGCTGGCGGGGTTGAAGCCGACGGTCGGCCTCATACCCCGCACCCATATCGTACCGATCAGCCATAGCCAGGATACGGCCGGCCCCATGGCGCGCAGCGTGCGCGACGTCGCCATCCTGCTGTCGGCGCTGATCGCCAGCGACCCCGCCGACCCTGCCACTGCCGACGCCATGGCCCATGCGGGCGATTATGCCGCCGCGCTTGATCCCGCCGCGATCGGCAGGATGCGGATCGGCGTGCTGCGCGGCGGCGCGCAACCGGAACTGCTGGAGCGCTATGAAGCGGCGCTGGCGCTGCTCAAGGGAATGGGCGCGACCTTGGTGGAGGTGAAGAAACCGCCGATGGAAGGCATGTCGGCCGCCAGCTACGACGTGCTGCAATATGAGTTCAAGGCGGACGTGAACGCCTATCTCGCCACCACACGGCCCGACCAGGTGGACAGCCGCACGCTCGCCGGTCTCATCGCCTTCGACGACGCGCACAAGGCGTCGGAGATGCCGCTGTTCGGGCAGGAAATCTTCGCCCTGTCGCAAGCCAAGGCCGGGCTGGACGACCCGGCCTACAAAGCGGCGCGCGCAACATCGTTGCGGCTGGCGGGGCGGGAGGGGATCGACGCGATGCTGGCTGATAACCGCGTCGATCTGCTGGTGACGATCAGCTACGGCCCGGCCTGGCCGTCCGATACCGTATGGGGCGATCAATATGAGGGGCCGGGCGGCTCCACCGGCCCGGCGGCGATCGCGGGCTATCCGCATCTGACCGTGCCGATGGGGCTGGTGCGCGGCCTGCCGGTAGGGTTGAGCTTCATCGGCGCGGCCTATGCCGAACAGAGGCTGCTCGATGCGGGGCTGGCCTATGAACAGGCGGCGGGAATCAGCAACAAGCCGGATTTCCGCGCGACGGTGGACAGCGGCCCGGAACTGGAAGGCCAGCGGCCCTGACATCCATCAGGTCTTAGCCTGTCTCAAGGCTCGCCGGCGCTTTCCTGCATCCGCCGTTCGGCGAACCATTGTTGCAGCATCTGGGCGGTGCAGCCGGTAAAGCCGTTGCTGCCGATGGCGTTGCAGCTATTGGGCAGCGTCTGCCGCTGGGTCTGCTCCATCGTCGCCACCTGGCTGCCCCAGCCCGGACCGCCCGACACGGCGGGCTTTTCCCGCAATTTCTTGGGGATGCGATAGCGCTCCGCCTCGGGCTTGCGGGCGCACACGACGATCTCGTCGCCCTTGCTCTGCGGGCAGGGATCGTCGCCATAGACCAGCAGGTTGATGATCCGTTCGGGCGGTGGCTCCGCCTGCGCAAGCGCCGGAGAGGGAAGCAGCGGGGCCAGCAACAGGCCGACCAGGGGAAACACGACGCGCGGTCGCATAAGAGAATCCTTTACCACCCCCGTTGGATGCCGGGCGTGCCCAATGCCCGGCGGTTCATGGATCAGGACGTCATCAACGCCCACAATCCGTCATGGCCGGGTCGCAGATGGCGCCGGTGCGGGCTGCTGCGCCGCTTTTTCCTCGGCCTTCACCCGCGCCTCGATCGCGTCGCTGTCGGCATCGATGGTGGACAGGCGCTTGGCGCGCTCGGCCGCGACCAGATCCTTCCAGCTTGCATTGTCGAGCGCCTGCCGCTCCGCCTTGGCCAGGCGGGACAGTTGCGCGAAGCAGCCGGTCGCGCCGCCGCTGCCGACCGGCGAGCAGCTTTCGGTGCCGGAGCGGCCGACATATTCCATCGACCGCACCCGTTCGCCCCAGGCCTGCTTGCTCGGCATGTTGGGATCGCCGCGCAGCGGTTCGGGGATGCGATAACGTTCCTCCTCGCCCTTGCGCGCGCACACGACGATGTCGTCGCCAGCGCTTTGCGGGCAGGCGTCGTCGCCATAGACGATGACGATATTGACCTTTTCCGACGCGGGGTCGGTCACGGCGGTCGGGGCGGTGGCGGGTGGCGATGCCGTTTGGGCCAGGGCGGGGACGGACGCGCCCAGCATCAGCCCAATGGTCAGAGCCGTTGCAATCATCGGGGTCTTCATCATCTGTCCGTCCTTATCAGAGGCGCTTGGAAAGCGCGATGGCGGCCCGGCATCCCAAACGGATGGCGCCCGACAAGAGGGGGTAGGCAGGTGCCCGCTCCGCACCGTGGGCGAGCGCCGCGTCGCGATGTTCGACCTCCTCCGCCTGGAAATCCGCAATGGCGGTGGAGAGTTCCGAATCGCTGTCGCCCAATTGCGCCAGTTGCTCGGCATAATGGCGGTCGATCTCGGTTTCGATCGCCGCGGTGCAGGCCATCGCCGCTTTCGGCCCCATGGCGGCGGTGACCGCGCCCAGGGCGAAACCGGCCGCGCTCCAGATCGGCGCCAGCGCCGTCGGGCGCACCCCGCGCCGGGCGATCATCGCGTCGAAGGCGGCGCGATGCCGTTCCTCCTGCGCCGCCATGCCGGCGATCAGCCGACCATAGGGGTGGCGATCGCCCATCACCGCCAGCTGGCCGGCATAGATGCGCACCGCGCCGAACTCGCCCGCCTGGTCGACCCGCACCATGGCGGCGCGGTCGGCATCGGACAGGCGCTTGCCCGGTCGGGGAAAATCCTTGGGCGCGGTCATGCTTTTCTCGCCTTGAGCAATAGCGCCAAGATGGCGAGCGCGGCGGCTCCGGACAAGAGGCCGTTATAGCCGGCGAGCGAAATGCCGAAAAGATCCCATGGCGCGACGTCGCAACGGGTGATCGGCGTCGCCCAGATCTGGTTGAGCAGGTCGGCGCCGCCGCCCGCCGGGGTGGTGGAGCAGGTGGTCAGTCCTTCCCACCAGCCATATTCGACCCCGGCATGGAACAGGCCGATCAGCCCGCTGATGCCGATGGCGAGGCCGGCCAGCCCCGCGAACAGCGCGCTGACGCAGGCGCGGCCGCGCAGCGCATAGGCCAGCAGCGCCAGCGGGATCGCGGCCATATGGGGGTAACGCTGCCACCAGCACATGTCGCAGGGGTGCAGGCCGCCGACATATTGCGACGAATAGGCGCCGCCCAGCAGCAGGACGGGCGTCAGCAAGGCGATGGTGCGGGCAAGCGGGATGCTCTTCATGATGCCCGCTTAAAGCCTTGGCTTGCTTTCGTCATGCTGAACTTGATGGCCTGGACATATCGTGGCGTGTTCGCGCCTGCGCGGGAACACGCCATGGTGAAGAGATCGCCTTATTTCGCCCCCGGCTTGCGCGCCGCCCCCTGCGCCTGGGCGATGGTCGCGCCGGGCGTGCCGGCCAGGCGCGCGATCGTCTTGAGCGCATAGTCGAGCTGGAAGTCCTCGACGCCCTTCTTCTTCAGTTCCTCGGCCGACAGGGCGAAGCGCGGATCGTCCTTGCTGTCTTCCTCCAGCGCCTTGTCGTCGGTCTTGATCTCGTTGATCAGGTGACGGCGCAGGTCGCTCTCGCGATATTTCGGCCGGTTCTTGTAATCGGGATCGCTCAACTGCGGCACGCGGATATCGGGCTGGATGCCGCCTTCCTGCACGCTGCGGCCCGACGGCGTGTAGTAGCGCGCCGTCGTCAGCTTGAGCGCGGTGGTGTTCGACAGCGGCAGCATGGTCTGGACGCTGCCCTTGCCGAAGCTGCGCTCGCCCATCACCAGCGCGCGATGCTGGTCCTGCAATGCGCCCGCGACGATTTCGGAGGCCGAGGCGGAACCCGCATCGACCAGCACGATCACCGGCAGGCCCTTGGCGTCGTCGCCGGGCTTGGCGTAATAGCGTTCGACATCGCCCTTCGCCCGGCCGCGCTGCGACACGATCTCGCCGCGCTCCAGGAAGGCGTCGCTGACGCTCACCGCTTCGTCCAGCAAGCCGCCGGGATTGGACCGCAGGTCGAGGATATAGCCGGTGGGCTTGTGGCCCAGCGACTTGTCGATGCTGCGGATCGCCGACCGCACGTCGGCCCCGGTATTGGCCGAGAAGCTGACGATGTTGACGATGCCGATATTGTTCTTCACTTCCCATTTCACGGGCTTGAGCTGGATGATCTCGCGCGTCAGGGTCAGGTCGATCGGCTTGTCGCGGCCGGCGCGCACGATGGTCAGCTTCAGGCTGGTGCCCGGCGCGCCGCGCATCTTGTCGACCGCCTCGTCCAGCGTGCCGCCATAGATCAACTGGCCGTCGATATGGGTGATATAGTCGCCCGCCTTGATCCCCGCCCGCCAGGCCGGGGTGTCCTGCGTCGGCGCGATCACCTTGACCGCGCCATCCTCCTGCGTGACCGACAGGCCCAGGCCGCCATAGCTGCCCTCCGTCTGGGTACGCAGATTCTGGAAGTCGCGCGCGTCGAGGAAGCTGCTATGCGGGTCGAGGCTGGCGAGCATTCCGTCGATCGCGCCCTTGATCAGCTTTTCGTCGTCGACCTTTTCGACATAGTCGCTGCGGACCTTCTGGAACACGTCCATGAACTCGTCGAGCGCCTTGTAGCTCGACGCCTCCCCGTCGGCGAGGGCTGCGGTGGTGGCAGGGATGAGCGCAAGCGCCCCGAGCGCGACTGCGCCCTGGAGGAAGGTGGATTTCATGGCTGTCCTAGATTCCGGCATCTGCTTCCTACCATAGCTGATTCGCGTACAGACGCAAAAGCGCGCTTCGACCAATGTTGCGCAGAATCGATGAGCGTCGGGTTAATGGGGAGTCCAAGCGACCCCCAAGCGAACCGCGGCGTCGCTTAATCGCCTATCGCGTGTCCAAAGTTTCGCGTCTGGTGTGAGCCTTGTCGATGCGAGCAGATGAACATCCAAATAGCCCACACCTGAGCCAAAGAGGCGCTCAGTTTCCACGAGATGCATGACTTCGTCATGGCTCGCTGCCACCGCAGAAGGAAGGCGCTTGAATATGTTCAACAGCGATTCCCGCCGATGTAGGCTGCCCATCGCGATTTCGCCGATCACGAAGGGGTGGCACAACACGTCCTCTGCGTCGAGCAAGGCGCTCAGGACGGCATCTTCCGCTCGCAGATGATCTACCCAAACAGACGTATCCGCCAGGATCACGGCATGTCCGGTCTACGACGGGAAGGCAGTTCCAGATCGGGTTGAGAACCACCGAGACGCGCGAGGCGGCGCGCAGCTTCCCGCTGGATCAGGGCGGTCAACGCTTCACGGAGCAGCGCCGGCTTTTCCCGCAGGCCGGTATATTCCTGCGCCGTTGCCACGAGATCGTCATCGAGGGTTACCGTCGTACGCACTGCATATCTCCCATACGCATCGCAGTTAGCATCAATTGATGCTACTATCAATGCATCACCCCAATCCCACCAGCGGCACGATATCGACCGGGCGGCCGTTACGGCGCAGTTCCACGGTGATGTTGGGGCGTTCCGGGCCGGTGATGCCGACGGGGTCGCCCTGGCGCACGCTGTCGCCGACCTGTGCCGTGACGCGGTGCAGGCCGGTGATGAGGGTGGTCCAGCCCTGGCCATGGTCGATGATGAGGATCTGGCCATAATCGCGATAGGGGCCGGCGAAGGCGATGCGGCCGGCGGTGGGCGCGATCGCCTGCGCGCCCGGCTGGGTCACCAAAGTCAGCCCGCGCGATCGCACGCCCCCGTCGTTGACCTCGCCCATGCCGGTGACGAGCTGGCCGATCACCGGCAGGCGATAGGGCGGCGGGCCGCCGGCGGACGCATCGCGCTCCGGGGCGGGGGCGCCGGTCTGATCGGGGCGGGCGGGGCGAAGCAGCGGGCCGGACAGGGCAGCCAGCCGCTCGCGCAGGTCGCCGGCCTGTTCCAGCCGGTCCATCAGGTCGACGATGTCGCGCGCCCGTTCGCCCAGCGCGAGCGCCCGCTCGCTCTCCATGCCGGCATTGGCGCCATAGTCGCGGGCGGCGATGCGCTTTTGCGTTTCGAGGGCGGCGAGCGCGGTCTGCCGGTCTTTGCGGTCGGCCTGCGCCTTGCCCAGCGCATCGGCCGCCTGCTGCGCGGTGGCGCGCAGGGCGCGGCTCTTGTCCAGTTCCTGCCGCAGGCCGGCCGTGCGCTGCTCGATCACCGGCAGCACCTGCCCCAGCACCGCGCGCATATGGACCGCGTCGCCGACCGATCCGGGCTGGACCAGCGCCAGCGCCAGCGGACGGCGGGCCATCATCTGGAGCGCGGCCGTCAGGCGGACGACGGGTTCCTGCCTGGCGGCGAGACGCGCGGCCTGCGCGCGCTGCATCCGGGCGATGATGGCGATCCGGGCCTGCGCCGCCTGAATGTCGGCCTCCGCCTGCTGGATGCGGGCGGCGAGCGCGGCGGCGCGGCGGCGCGCCTGTTCGGCCTCGTCGCGGGCAAGCCCGGCCTGCTGTTCCAGCCGGGCGGAGCGGTCGCGGGCCTCGTCCGACTGGCGGCGGGCGTTTTTGAGCGCCTGCTGCTCCTGCGCCAGCGTCGTGCCGGCGGTGCCGGACAGGATGATCGCGGCATCGTCAGCGGCCGGAAGGCGCGTGGCGGCGAAGGCCATCAGGCCCGCCATTATGCTTGCGATGAGGAGATTGCGCTTCACCCGATGCCCCGACCCGTATCGTTCCTGACTAGGCATAAGCGCAGGGCGTGTCGAGCATGGTCGAAAGGGCGGCTAACCCTCGCGGTGATAGGGGTGGCCCGCAAGGATCGAGCAGGCGCGCCACAATTGTTCAGCCAGCATCGCGCGGGCCATCATATGCGGCCAGGTCATGGCGCCGAAGGCGATCAGCAGGTCGGCATTGGCTCGTTCCGCATCGTCGAATCCGTCCGCCGCGCCGATCAGGAATCGACATTCGCGCGTGCCCGCGTCGCGCCAGCCCTCGATCCGGCGGGCGAAATCGAGCGAGCCGAGCTGCTTGCCCTTTTCGTCCAGCATGACCGTGACGGTGCCGGGTGCGACCGGGGGCAGCTTGCCGCCGCGGTCGGGCATTTCGGTGATCTTGTGCGGCATGGTCAGCCGCTTGACATAGCGGTCGACCAGATCGGCTTCGGGCGAGCGCCCGATCTTGCCGCGCGCGATGATGTGAAGGAGCACACCCTACTCCGTTCGTGTTGAGTAGAGGCGAAGCCCCATATCGAAGCACCCGCGCAATCCTTCGATACGCCGCTTCGACTTCGCTCAGCGGCTACTCAGGACGAACGGAATGCAGAGGTCAGGCGTTGCCCGCGACCGGCGCGTCGACGAAGCCCCACATCCGTTCCAGATTGTAGAAGCTGCGCACTTCCGGCTTGAACAGATGGACGATCACGTCGCCAGCGTCGATCAGCACCCAGTCGGCGACCGGAAGTCCCTCGACCCGCGCGGAGCGGCCCGTTTCCTTCTTGATCTTCTCGGCCAGATGCTGGGCGATCGCGGCGACCTGACGCGACGAACGGCCGCTGGCGATCACCATATAATCGGCGATGCTGCTCTTGCCTTCCAGCGGGATGGAGATGGTTTCCTGGGCCTGGTCGTCGTCGAGAGACTGCATGACGAGGGCGTGCAGGGCGGCCACGGATTGCGCGCCGAGCGCGGTATCGTTGGCAGAGGCGAGGTTAGACAATGAAACTCCAATCTAGATGACGTACCGACGCGTGAGCGGATCGCGCACACACGTTGCTTCATATTCGCGATGCCAGAGGGGGTCCGCCTGCCGCAGCAGGGTCGCCGATCTTGGATCAGGGCGAAAGCGCAATAGCACGAGCGCCGGTGGTCTCCAATTCGTCCAGTCTGCACTCTGGCGCGCGGACCGGACGAAGCGCCGCAGCCAGCTCATGGCCACAGAGCCACGGGCGGCGTCATCATAGCCCGGACGGGCGATAACAGCAATGGGCATTTGCCGGGCGATGCCGCGCCAGTCGCGCCATCGGCCGAATTGGGCCAGATTGTCCGCGCCCATCAGCCAGATGAAGCGGTTTTTGGGGTAGCGGCGGGTGAGCGCGCGCAGCGTGTCGATCGTGTAGCGGGTGCGCAGATGCCGCTCGATCGCGGTCGCGCGAATCGGGGCGCGGCGGGCGACGATGCGGGCGTGGGCGAGGCGGGCCGGGAGCGGGGCCATGCCTTTGGCGGGTTTGAGCGGATTGCCGGGGGATACCAGCCACCAGATTTCGTCCAGGTCCAGCGCGTCCTTCGCGAAGAGCGAGATGGCGCGGTGCCCGCCATGGGCCGGGTTGAAGGAGCCGCCAAGCAGGCCGATGCGTGTCATGCCCCCGCCATGCCAGCCTGAAGGCGGGGCGGCAATGGGGCCTATCGGCGGGGCGGCGTCAGCGGCCCCCGAAAGCCGGTTTCCGGGTCCGCCGATAGGGAATCTTGTCCAGTTTCGCCATCAGATCGGCAAAGGGATGATCCTGTCTGGACGGGGGCGCGCGCGACGTCGTTACGTCTGGCGCTTTGTCTTCGCGCCGCCGCAATGGACGGCGCAGGGTGATGGCTTTCCACATGGCACTCTCCGACCCGCGACTCTGTCAAATCCTGTGATTTGTTGCCGCTCATGGAGAAGAGACGCGGTCAGGCCATGCTTGTTCCTGTTTTAATGCATTCCGCCGCCGGCAAGGCCCGCGCCTCGTCGGTCTGGGCGTCGCGGGCCAGCACGTCGAGCGGCTCCATCGCCTCGATCTCCTTGCCGCCGGTTTCGATGTCGAGGTCGCGGAACTTGCGGCCGGTGGACAGGACGCGGCTTTCGAAGCTGCCGATGAAGCTGTTGTAGTTCGAGACGGCGCTGTTGAGGCCGGAGCCGAGGCGCTTCAGGTGGGTCGCGGCGACGGCCAGGCGCTCATACAGCTCCTTGCCGAGCTGGCCGACCTGCTGCGCCTGTTCCTGCATCTTGGCCTGGCGCCAATGACCCGCCAGCGTGCGGGCGAGGGGGAGGAAGGTGGCGGGACCGCAGATGATGACGCGATTCTTGGCCGCGCGTTCCCACAGGTCCATGTCCGCTTCCAGCGCGGCGGTGACGAAATTGTCGCCGGGGACATACATGATGACGAAGTCGGGGGCCTTGTCGAACTGCTCCCAATAGGCCTTGCGCCCCAGCGCGTCGGCATGGGTGCGCATGGCGCGGGCATGGTCGAGCATATGGGCGTCGCGCAGCGCCGGATCGACCTGGTCGACGGCGTTGAGATAGGCGACCAGCGAGCATTTGACATCGACCACCATCTGCTGGTCGCCAGGCAGGTTGATGACGAAGTCGGGCCGCATCCGGGTTTCAGAGCCATTGGCTTCGACCGCGACCGATACTTCTTCCCTGAAATCGACGAAGGGGGAGAGGCCGGCGGTTTCGATGAGGTTCTTGAACTGCTGTTCGCCCCAGCGGCCCCGGGTCTTGGGCGCGGCGCGCAGCGCGTTGACCAGCTTGGCGGTTTCCTCGCGCACCTGGCCCTGGCCCAGATGCACCTGCTGCACCGCCTCGCGCAGTTCGGCATAGCTGCCGACCCGGTCCTTTTCGACGCGGGCGAGGCCCTCCTCATAGCGTTTGAGCGTGGTTTCGACCGGATTGAGCAGGGTCTTGAGCTGGGCCTCGCTCTTCTCGTTCGCCTGGGCGAAACGCTGGTCGGCGCGGGTCAGGAACTGGGTCTGGGCGGATTCGAGCAACTTGCCGCCGATTTCGCTGAACTGGGCGGAGAGCTGTTCCTTGGCGTCCCGGAGCGCAGCGATCTGCTGCTCGAAGGCCTGGGTGCGGGCCTGTGTATCGGACTTCAATCCGGCCAGTTCGCGCAGCGCGGCTTCGCGTTCGGCCTGGATGGACTCGATACGCTGGGCGGCGGCGGCCTGCAGGGCTTCGAGCCGCTGGTCGGCGGCCAGTTGGGCGGTTTCGAGCCGGGCGATGTGGGTCGCGGACTGATGGACGCGCTCCTGCTCCACCGCCAGTTCGGCGATGGCGCCGTTGCGCTGGCTGGTGGCGAGGTCCAGCTTGTCACGCAGTTCCGCCTTCTCGGCGGCAAGCGGGGCAAGCGCCTTGCCCTTGAGCAGCCAGCCGACCGCAAGGCCGATCAGCAGGGCGACGAGAATGAAGAGGGCGGCCAGGCTGTCCATGATAATCCTTGTTTGGAACGAAACGGGAACCTAGCGGGCCGGGACGGACGCTGCAAGTGTGAGACGGCGAGTGCGACAGTAGAAACGCCATGTCGAATTTAGATAGTTAGCTAACTATTGAAAATCAGGCCGCCCGCGCGCTTGGCGCCGCGAAGCGGGCGCGATAGTCGCCGGGCGACAGGCCGACGAGGCGATGAAACAGCTTGCGGAAGGCGGCGGCGTCTTCATAACCGACGCTCCAGGCGATCTGGTCGATCGTGCGCTTCGTAAACTCCAGATGTTCGCGCGCCTTTGCGACGCGCAGATGCTGGACATATTCGATCGGCGTCATGGCGGTCGCCGCCTTGAAACGGCGCTGGAAGGTGCGTTCCTCCATACCGACCTGCGCCGCCATGTCGCCGACGCTGACGGCTTTGGCTTCCCGCGCGGCGAGCCAGTGCTGGGCCTTCAAAATCGGTTCGTCGCCATGGGTCATGCGCGGCATGAAGCGCGCGAAATGCTTCTGTTCGCGCCCGGCGCTGTCGATCAGCAGGAATTTGGCGGTGTCGAGCATCACCGTCGGGCCGAGCAGGCGGTCGACCAGCCGCAGGCCGAGGTCGGTCCAGGCCATCAGGCCGCCCGCGGTGATGATGTCGCCATCGTCGATCACGATGCGGTCGCAGTCCAGCTTCACATCGGGGAAGCGGGCGCGAAACGAATCGGCGAACCACCAGTGCGTCGTCGCCGGGCGGCCACTGAGGAGGCCGGTCGCCGCAAGCAGGAAGGCGCCGCCGCAATTGGAGGCGAGGGTCGCGCCGGCGGCGTGGCGATCGAGCAGCCAGCGGGCATAGGGTGCGGCCTCAACGGCATCGGGTATGCCGGTCAAGCGTCCGGGGACGAGCCAGATGTCGGGCGTACCGGCCAGGGCTTCATGCGTATCATGCACGCGGGCGCATCCGCCATCGGCCTGCATGTGCCAATGGCTGACGCGCAAGGCGGGGCCGCCATGCTGCTGTGAAAATTGTCCGGCGATGGCGATCAGGTCGGTCATGCCATGGACCATCGCCTGCTGGCAGTCGCGGTAGAAGAGAATCCCGATTTCTGCCCTGGGGGGCTGCATCGCGTCCATGAGTGCCGCCTTTGTCGGAATCGGCCCGCTTAATGTCGGGACCGCCAATCCCGATCCTCGTCCAACTCCCCTAATTCTGCAAGCACAGGGCGTGAGAACGCTCTTCCGAGACAGAGAAGGGATTTCATCATGAGCAATTTCGTCACCACCAAGGACGGCACCCGCATCTTCCACAAGGACTGGGGGCCGCGCGACGGCCAGCCGATCGTCTTTTCCCATGGCTGGCCGCTGAGCGCCGACGCCTGGGACGCGCAGATGGTCTATTTCGCCGATCGGGGCTTTCGCACCATCGCCCATGACCGCCGCAGCCATGGCCGGTCGGATCAGGTCTGGGCGAACAACAATATGGACCAATATGCCGACGATCTGGCCGAACTGATCGAGGCGCTGGATCTGAGCGATGTGGTGCTGGTCGGCCATTCCACCGGCGGCGGCGAAGTCACCCGCTATGTCGGGCGCCATGGCACGGCGCGAGTCGCCAAACTGGCGCTGATCGGCGCGGTGCCGCCGCTGATGCTGAAGACCGAAGCCAATCCGGGCGGGCTGCCGATCGAGATATTCGACGGCATCCGCAAGGGGACGTTCGACAATCGCAGCCAGTTTTTCCAGGATCTGACCATCCCCTTTTACGGCTATAATCGGGAAGGCGCGGTGATCTCCTACGGCATCCGTGACGATTTCGTGCGGCAGGGGATGATGGGCGGGCTGAAGGGCCAGCTCGACAGCATCCGCGCCTTTTCCGAAAGCGATTTCCATGCCGACCTGGCGAAGGTCGATGTGCCGACTTTGGTGCTGCACGGCGACGACGACCAGATCGTGCCGATCGGTGCGGCCGCCCTTTCCACCGCCAAGATCGTTACGCAAGCGGTGCTAAAAGTGTATGAGGGGGCCGATCATGGATTGACGGTCACGCATCAGGATCGGTTCAACGCCGACCTGCTCGATTTCATCAACGGCTGACATGTCCGACACCGTCCGGTTCGAGCGTGTCGAGAACCGTTTCTCGACGTCGCGCGAACCGAACGGGATGGACTCAAAGGAGACTTCCCATGACCAACGAAACCATTCTCATCACCGGCGCGTCGGACGGCATCGGCGCGGTCTATGCCGATCGCTTCGCCAAGCGCGGCGCGAACCTGATCCTCGTCGCGCGACGGGTGGGGAAGCTGGAGGCGCTGGCCGCCAGCCTGCGCGCCCAGACCGGCGTCGCTGTCGAAGTGATCGCCGCCGATCTCGCCAAGGCCGACGACCTCGCCCGGATCGAAGCGCGGCTGCGGGACGATGACGCCGTCACCGGGCTTGTGAACAATGCCGGGATTGCGGGCGAACAGAGCTTCGTCGAGACGGACCCGGCCTATCTGACCGGGATGATCGACCTCAACATATTGGCGGTGACGCGGCTGTCGCGTGCGATCGCGCCGCGGCTGGCGGCCAACGGGGCAGGGACGCTGATCAACATCACGTCGGTCACGGCGCTGATGCCCGACGGCTTCACGGCGGTCTATCCCGCGACCAAGGCCTATGTGCTGGCCTTTACAGAAGCGTTGCAGGTCGAATTGGGGGCCAAGGGGGTGAAGGTGCAGGCGGTGTTGCCCGGGATCACCCGGACGGCGATCTGGACCGCCGAACAGATCGCGGGAATCCCGGCCGAGATGGTGATGGATGTCGAGGTGATGGTCGACGCCGCGCTGGCCGGGTTGGACATGGGCGAGCCGATCACCATCCCGGCGCTGCCGGAGCGGGGCGATCTCGACGCCTATCTGGCCGCGCGGGGGACGTTGCGGCCGAACCTGTCGCGCAAGGATGCGGCAGGGCGGTATCGCGCCTGAGCCTCATCTTCCGTTCGGTTCGAGCGTGTCGAGAACCGTTTCCCGACGTCGCTCGAAACGAACGGATGTTGGAATCTAGGAGACATATCATGATCCTCGGTCTTTCCATTCCCGCTTTCATCGTCCTGCATGTCGCGATCAGCCTGATCGGCATCCTTGCCGGACTTGCCGCCCTGCTGGCGCAGGCGAAGGGGCGGTTCCTGCCTCGCATTCAGGCGCTTTTCCTCGCCACCACCCTGCTGACCAGCCTGACCGGCTTCCTCTTTCCCTTTCGCGGCTTCACCCCGGCGATCGGGGTCGGGATCGTCTCGACCCTGGTGCTGATCGTCGCTTTGGTGGTGCTATATGGTCTCAGGCTGCGCGGCCGGGCGCGGGTCGTCTACGCGGTGAGCGCGACCGCGGCCCTGTGGCTCAACCTGTTCGTGCTGGTGGTGCAGAGCTTCCTGAAGATGCCCTGGCTCCATGCCTTCGCGCCGACTGGGACGGAACCGCCCTTTCTGGCGACGCAGGGGCTGCTGCTGGTCGCGATGCTGATCCTGGGCGCGGCGATCGTCCGTCAGCCAAGCGTCGCGCGGAAGGCGGCGAGCCGTTCTATCGCCTGATCCAACGTCCGGTCCGTCTTGGAAAAGCAGAGGCGGACCAGATGGGTGACAGGCCGCGTCGGATAGAAGGCGCTGATCGGGATCGCCGCCACGCCGGCTTCATCGATGATGCGGTTGCAGAAGCTGACGTCGTCCAGCGCGATGCCCGATGCGGGCAGGTCGATCGACAGGAACCAGGTCGCGGCGCTGGGCTGCACCACATAGCCCGCCGCCGCGAGGCCCGCCGCCAGCCGGTCGCGCGACGCCTGATAGGCGGCGCGCTGGTCGGCGAACCAGGCGTCGGGATAGGCAAGCCCCTCCGCCACCGCCCATTGCAGGCCCGGCGGGGTGGTGAAGGTCAGGAACTGGTGGGCGCGGGCGAGCAGGGCGGCGATCGGCGGCGCGGCGCACATCCAGCCGACCTTCCAGCCGGTGACGGAGAAAATCTTGCCCGCCGACCCGATCTTGACGGTGCGGTCGCGCATTCCCGCAAGGCCCATGAGCGGGCGGTGGGGCAGGCCGTCATAAACGGTCTGTTCCCAGACTTCGTCGCAGATGGCGATGAGGTCATGGGCGACGCACAGGTCGGCGATCAGCGCCAGTTCTTCTTCCCGCAGCACGACGCCGGTGGGGTTCACCGGATTGTTCATCAGCAGGATGCGGGTGCGGGGCGTGATCGCCGCCGCCAGCGCTTCGCGGGTGATGCGCCAGTCGGGCGGGGTCAGTGTCACCAGCTTCGCCATGCCGCCGACCCGCTCCACCAGCGGCAGATAGGCGTCGTAGAGCGGGGCGAGCATCAGCACTTCGTCGCCCGGCTGCACCAGCGCCAGCAGGCTGGCGGCGATCGCCTCGGTCGCGCCGGAGGTGACGATCACCTCCTGCGGCGAGAGGTCGAGTTGCTGGTGGCGGGCATAATGATCCGCGACGGCCGTGCGCAGTTCGACGAGGCCCGCCATCGGCGGATATTGGCTGGATCGGGTCAGCAGCGCGTCGGCGGCGGCTTGCAGGACGGCATCTGGGCCGGGGCCTTCGGGGAAACCCTGCCCCAGATTGATGGCGCCCGTTTCCCGTGCGCGGGCGGACATATGTTCGAAGATGGTGGTCGACATGTCCCGATAGACGGGGTGGCCGAGGGGAGGGCGGGCGATCATGGATGCAGCTATAGCCTGTCGGGGGTGGCATCCCAAGTCAGGCGCGCAAGCGATCAGCGATCGGCAGGCTTGATCCCTGCGCTCGACCGGTGCCTGATGCGCCCTGCTTCAGGCCCGTCATGCGGTCGCGGCTTTCGGCATCGGCCGGGGCCATCCCTCCGGCTCCGCACTCGCCGCCAGGGCGGTCGAAGCGCAGGAACAGGGGCGGCAGCCGCGTCCATATGATCGATAACGGCGCACCGCTTGCGTTGACGGGCATTATGCTCTTGATCGCAGCGCAGTGGCGCGAGCAAGGATGCAGTGACGCGGGCTGCGAATGCGGCTAGATCGTCCACTCAGGTTTCAACAACAAGGAAGACTATCGATGAACAACAGCGATCTTGCCGACAAGCTGGCCGGCGAAAACGGGATCACCAAGGCGGACGCGAAGAAGCTGGTCGATGGCCTGTTCGCCGCGATCGGCGATGCTGCGGCGCAGGGCGAGGAAATCTCGATCAACGGCTTCGGCAAGTTCAAGGTGAAGGACAGCCCGGAGCGTGAGGGCCGTAACCCCGCGACCGGCGAAGCGATGACCATCAAGGCGTCGCGCAAGCTCAGCTTCACGCCCGCCAAGGCGGTGAAGGACAAGCTGAACGGCTAACCCGAGACAATGCGCTTCGCCCGGCAGACCGGGCGAAGCGTCGTTCGTTCGCATCGGGCGGATGTTCATCGCGAAGGACATCCACCACCCGTCGGCGCATGTCGTCGATCAGCAAATATGTCCAGTCAGTGGATCATGCGCCATTCCGGCGCAGTTTCGATCCCTCGTGGAAAGTTCAGATCATTCCCACTCGATCGTGCCCGGCGGCTTCGAGGTGTAATCATAGACTACGCGGTTGATGCCCTTGACCTCGTTGATGATGCGGGTCGCGACGCGGCTGAGGAAGGCGGCGTCGAAGGGGTAGATGTCGGCGGTCATGCCGTCGGTCGAGGTGACGGCGCGCACGGCGCAGACGCTGTCATAGGTGCGGTGGTCGCCCATCACGCCCACGGTGCGGACCGGCAGCAGCACCGCGAAGGCCTGCCAGATCGCGTCATAGAGGCCGGCGCTCCGAATCTCCTCCAGATAGATGGCGTCCGCCTTGCGGAGAATGTCGCAGCGTTCCTTGGTGACTTCGCCGGGGATGCGGATGGCGAGGCCGGGGCCAGGGAAGGGGTGGCGACCGACGAAGATGTCGGGCAGGCCCAGTTCCTTGCCGAGTATGCGGACCTCGTCCTTGAACAGTTCGCGCAAGGGCTCGACCAGCTTCATGTTCATGCGTTCGGGCAGGCCGCCGACATTATGGTGCGACTTGATCGTGACCGACGGGCCGCCGGTGAAGCTGACGCTCTCGATCACATCGGGATAGAGGGTGCCCTGCGCCAGATAGTCGGCGCCGCCAATCTTCGCGGCTTCCTCCTCGAACACGGCGATGAATTCGCCGCCGATGAACTTGCGCTTCTTTTCCGGGTCGGTGAGGCCGGCGAGGCCGCCCAGGAAGCGGTCCTCCGCATTCACATGGACCAGCTTGATGCCATAATGTTCGCGGAACAGGCTGACCACCTGTTCGGCTTCGCCCAGCCGCATCAGGCCATGGTCGACGAAGACGCAGGTGAGCTGGTCGCCGATCGCTTCATGGATCAGGACCGCAGCGACCGCGCTGTCGACGCCGCCGGACAGGCCGCAAATGACCCGGCCTTCGCCCACCTGCGCGCGAATCTCCGCGATCTTGGTCGCGCGAAACTCCGCCATGGTCCAGTCACCGGCGAGGCCGCAGACATGGCGGACGAAATTGGCGAGCAACTTGGCGCCGTCGGGGGTGTGGACGACTTCGGGGTGGAACTGGGTGGCGTAGAAGCGCTTGGCCTCGTTGGCGGTGATGGCGTAGGGCGCGCCCTCGCTGGTCGCGACCACTTCGAAGCCGGGGGCCAGGCTCGTGACCTTGTCGCCATGGCTCATCCAGACCTGATGCTTTTCGCCGGTGGTCCAAAGGCCGTCGAACAGGGCGCAGCCCTGCTTCACTTCGATGAAGGCGCGGCCGAATTCGCCGCTTTCGCCGCCTTCGACATTGCCGCCGAGCTGCTGCATCATCGTCTGCTGGCCGTAGCAGATGCCCAGAATCGGAATGCCCGCGTCGAAGAAATGCTGCGGGGCGCGGGGGCTGTCCTCCCACATGACCGAGGAGGGGCCGCCGGACAGGATGATGCCCTTGGGCTGCATCCGTTCGAAGGCTTCGGCGGCGCTGTTGAAGGGGGCGATCTCGGAATAGACGCCGGCTTCGCGGACGCGCCGGGCGATGAGCTGGGTCACCTGGCTGCCGAAGTCCACGATAAGGATGGAATCCTGAAGGGGCAGCGTCATCGAATCGCCTTTATGTCGAGCGTGGGAAGGGATTCGCGCCCGGTTAGTCGCCCGGCCCCGATATGTCCAGTTGCGGCTTGAATTGCTGGCCCGCTCGCCAGCCGATCAGCGCCGCGAACGCCAGCACGGCGGCAGCGATGAGGAAGGCGCTGCCGATGAAGGGCAGGGTCGGTCTTGCCCCCACCGAGAGCGAATAGATGGCGCCGAAGAAGAGCGGCGAGACGATGCCGGCGATCGCGCCGACGCTGTTGTTCGCGCCCTGCAACTGTCCCTGTTCGGATTGCGAGACGTGCCGCGTCATCAGCGACTGGATCGTCGGCATGGCGAGGCCCCAGAGCGCATTGGGGAACATGGCGGCGATGAACAGCCAGCCGGTCGGGGCGAGCCCCATGGCCGCGACGCCGATCGCGCCGAAGCACAGCCCCACCACCATGGTGGTGCGGTCGCCCAGCCGCTTGACCACCGGGGCGACCAGCAGCCCCTGCACGGCCATGTCGAGCAGGCCCACCAGCGCCAGCAGGCCGCCCACCTGCCATGCGCCCCAGCCGTAGCGATCGCCGGCATAGAGGACGAAGATGGCGGAGAAGATGTGATGGGCGAAATAGAGCAGGAAATTGCCGACGGCGAGGCTGGACAGTTCCGGGTGCGAGCGCAGCAGGCGCAGCGCGCCGAAGGGATTGGCGCGACGCCAGCTGAACGCCATGCGCTTGTCCGGCGTCAGCGATTCGGGCAGGACGAACAGGCCGTAGAGGAAGGCGAGGCCGGACAGGGCGGCGGCGGCCCAGAAGGGCGCGCGGTGGGAAATTTCACCCAGCACGCCGCCCAGCAGCGGCCCGGCGACGAAGCCGGCACTGAAGGCCGCGCCGATGAGGCCATAGCCCCTGGCGCGCTCTTCGGGCGGGGTGATGTCGGCCATATAGGCGAAGGTGGAGGTGAAGCTGGACGAGGTGATGCCTGCCAGGATGCGGCCCAATGCCAGCCACCAGAGATTGGGTGCGAGCGCCATCAGCACATAGTCGAGCGACAGGCCCGCGACCGAGATCAGGATCACCGGTCGCCGCCCGAAGCGGTCGGACAGCGAACCGATCAGGGGCGAGCAGACGAACTGCATCCCGGCCCACAGCGCGACGAACAGGCCGTTCCACATGCCCGCGGCCGCGTCGGAGCCGGACAGCGTTTCTATGAGCTGCGGCAGGACCGGGATGACGATCCCCATCGACATGACGTCGAGCAGCGCCGTGATGAGGATGAAGACGATCGCGGCGTTGCGGCGGGGCAGGGGCGGGGCGGACATGGCGGTGGGGCTATAGGGATGCGCGGGGGTTGCCAAGGGCGACGGTGCCGAAGTTCACGATGTTGTTAAGTGTCGGGAAGCAATCGTCCCTGAAACGCCGCTGCGAAGCCATGGTCGAGTAAGTGATGGATATCGGACGGGTCGCGCCGGTGCGCCAACGAGGCGGCCACCAAGTGCCGGTCCTGCATCAATGGTGCCAGACGGGCGGCGAGTGCCCATCCCGCTGGCAGGCAGTGCATGGCAGGAAACCGACATTCCGGCCGCATGACCGAGACTGGCAGGCCCGGCTTACCGCATCGCGACGTCGCGGCTGAGATAGACTTCCGCCACCCGGCCGTTCTTCATCGCGCAGGTGAAGCGGCGCGAGACGCCGTCATTGGCGCGATAGCTGGTGCGGGTTTCGACATAGCCGTCGATATTATAGCCATCGGCCGTGGCGAGCGGCGTTTCCATGTGGCGCACCTCGGCATAGCCGCCCTCCCGCGCCTGCGCTTCATCGCGGGCGGCAAGCGCGCAGGCGTCGGTCAGCGCGCCGTTCCCATCGTCGGCGCCCGCGATATCGGAGAAGTCGGCGTCGTCGCGTGCGGGGGCGTCATCGCGGACGTCCGCGCCATAGTCGGTGCCGCTGCTGGGCGGGGGCGCGTCATATTCGCCGCCGGTGTTCGGATCGCGAACCCTTTTGTCCTTGTTCATGGAATTGGCGACGATCGCCACCGCGCCCACGATCGCGGCGACACCGATCGCGTCGCCCAGGCCGAAGCCGTCGCCGCGGCGATGATGCCGGTCCCAGCCGCCCTGATGGCCCCAGCCACCGCCGCCATAGCCGTAGCGCGGGCGGGCTTCGGCCGTCCCGACGCTGCCCAGCAGCAGCCCCGCGCTCACCAGCGCCCCGGTCATCCAGCGAGTCTTGGTCCCGATCATGCCTGCGTCTCCATGCGATGAATGGGGCTATAGCCGCGATCGGCTGTCGCGCGGCTGAACGGCGGTGGCGCCCATGCACCGGCCTTGCCGGTCCCCCGCGGGACTATCAATCCGGCCTGGCCTTGATCTTCAATCCGGTGAAATAGGCCGCGAAGCTATAGCTGTCGGCATATTCGTCGATCAGCTTGTCGACCGGCTTGCCCGACCCATGGCCCGCCCGGCTTTCGACGCGCAGCAGGCGGGGGCGGGCGCCAAGGTCGGCGGCCTGAAGCGCGGCGGCATATTTGAAACTGTGGGCGGGGACGACGCGGTCGTCGGTGTCCGCGGTGGTCACCAATATCGCGGGATAATCCTTTCCGCCCAATATGTTGTGATAGGGCGAATAGCCGTAGAGCAGCGGGAAATCGGCCGCCTTTTCAGGCGATCCATAATCGTCGATCCAGTAGCGGCCCGCGGTGAAGCGGTCGAAGCGCAGCATGTCCATGACGCCCACGGCCGGCAGCGCGGCGGCGAACAGGTCGGGCCGCTGATTGACCACGGCGCCGACGAGCAGCCCGCCGTTCGAGCGGCCCTCGATCGCGAGGCCGTTCTGGGGGGTGAAGCCGTTGGCTTTCAGATATTCGGCCGCGGCGATGAAATCGTCGAAGACATTCTGTTTGTTCGCGCCGCGCCCGGCATCGTGCCACGCCTTCCCATATTCCCCGCCGCCGCGCAGATTGGCGATGGCATAGGCGCCGCCCTGTTCCAGCCAGGCCATGCGGGTCGCCGAATAGCCGGGCGTCAGCGAAATGTTGAAGCCGCCATAGCCGTAGAGGATGGTCGGCGCGGCGATCGCGCGATCGGCCAGCGCCTTCTTGCGCAGGATCGTCATCGGGATCAGCGTGCCGTCCTTCGAAGGGTAGAGGCGCTGTTCGATGCCGAAATCATTAGGGTCGAAGGGCAGGTCGGGCTGGGCGAAGATCTGGCTTTGCAGGCTGCTGGTGTCGAAGCGGTAGATGCTGGACGGGGTGACGAAGCCGGAGAAGCTGAAAAAGGTTTCGGGGTCGCCTTCCCGCCCGCCAAAGCCCGCCGCGGTGCCAAAGCCCGGCAGCGGCACGTCGGTAACCTTGCGCCCGTCCAGTTCGACCAGTTCGGCCACCGTCTGGGCGTCGCTCATATAGGCCAGGATCATGCGGTTGCCGACCAGCGACCCGCCGGCCAGCGTCTCCGGCCGCTCGCGCACCAGCGGCTTTGGTCGCTGGCGCGGGCGCGATGCGTCCAGCGTCACCACCCGCATATGGGGGGCGTGATCGTCGGTCAGGAAGAAGAGAGTCGTCCCCTTGCTGCCGATCAGCCGCCAGTCCTGCGCCGGTCCCTTGACCAGCAGGCGAGGCTTGATCGGACCGCCGGTGAGTTCCGCGACATGGAGTTCGCGGCGGGGGTCTATGCCCTGAAAGGAACTGATGATCAGCCAGCGGCCGTCGCCGGTCACCTGCGCCTGGTGGCTGAGCGCGGGCCGGTCGGGCGTGGCGTAGACGAGCTGGTCCTGCGCCTGGGCGGTGCCGATGCGGTGATAATAGAGCTGCTGGTCCTCGCTGGCCGACCGGAATGCCTCGCCATCCTGGGGCGCGGCGAAGCGGGAGTAGAAAAAACCCTCTGCCCGGCCGTCCCAGGCGATCTGGGAGAATTTCACCCATTCGACCCGGTCGTCCAGCACTTTGCCGGTATCGACGTCGAGCAGCTTGAGCGTGCGCCAGTCGCTGCCGGCCTCCTGCACTGCGAAGGCGAGGGTGCGGCCGTCGGGGGAGGGGGTCCATTCCGCCAGCGCGCTCGCGCCATCCTTCGCCCAGTCATTGGGGTCGAGCAGCAGCCGTTGCGGGCCGTTCAGCCCTTCGCGGACATAGAGCGGGGTCTGGTTCTCCAGCCCCTTGTTATAGCCATAGAAATAGCGGCCGCCCGCCTTGCGCGGCACGGTGTAGCGCCCGTGCGAGAGCAGCGCCTGCATCCGGCCCTTGAGCGCCTCGCGGCCGGGGAGGTCGTCGATATAGCGGCGGGTGAGGGCATTTTCCTGGCCCACCCAGTCGCGCACCGCAGGGTCGGCGCGCAGGTCGTTTTCGAGCCAGCGATAGGGATCGGCGACCTTCACGCCGAAATGATCCTCGACCAGGTCGAGCCGCCTGGCGACGGGATAGCGCAGGGCGTCGGACGCCTTCAGGCCGCCCGCATCGATGGCGGCGCCCTCCGGCCCCGCATAAGCGGGGCTGGCCGCCAGCAGCAGCGGCAGCAGGATCAGGGCAGCGACGCGCATCCTCTCTTTCGACTCTTTTCCAAACGACAACAGGCCGTGGCTCCCTAGAGAGCCACGGCCTGTTGGTAAAGCGCCAGTCCCTGAATGCGGGACTGGTCGGATCAGGCGTCTTCCTGCTCGTCTTCCGCGCTGAAGACCGGACCGCTGTCCTGGCCCTTGGCGCTGACGTCGCGGTCGACCAGCTCGATGATTGCCATCGGCGCCGCGTCCGAGGCGCGGAAGCCGGCCTTGATCACGCGGGTGTAGCCGCCGTTGCGGTCCTTGTAGCGTTCGGCCAGGACTTCGAACAGCTTGGCGAGCTGCGCATCGTCCTTCAGGCGGGCGTCGGCCAGACGACGGTTGGACAGGCCACCCTTCTTGGCGAGCGTGATCAGCTTTTCGACGTAGGGACGCAGTTCCTTGGCCTTGGCGACGCCGGTCAGGATCTGCTCATGCTTGATGAGCGACGCGGCGAGGTTGCGCAGCAGGGCGGTACGATGACCGGTGGCGCGCTGCAGCTTACGATGACCAACTCTATGACGCATAATGCATTCCTTCGTTCGTTAAGGGACCGTGCAAGGTATCCCAGACCAGGCGGCGAATAAGGGGCGCCGCCCAAAACCCCGATAAACCAGCATCCGTTCGCTTCGAGCGTGGCGAGAAGCGTCTTGCGCGAGCTTCCCGTTTCTCGACTTCGCTCGAAACGAACGGCAGTCTGGCTTTAACCCAGCAGCTCCTGTTCGAGCTTCTTGGCCATTTCCTCGATATTTTCCGGCGGCCAGCCGGGGATGTCCATGCCCAGGCGCAGGCCCATGGACGACAGCACTTCCTTGATTTCGTTCAGCGACTTGCGGCCGAAATTGGGGGTGCGAAGCATCTCGGCTTCGGTCTTCTGGACCAGATCGCCGATATAGATGATGTTGTCATTCTTGAGGCAGTTGGCCGAGCGGACCGACAGTTCCAGTTCGTCCACTTTCTTGAGAAGATAGCGGTTGATCTGGTTGGTGTCGCTTTCGCCTTCCGAAGCCGCAGCGGCGGTGTGACCCGCAGCAGGGGCGGCGGCGGGCAGCGCGTCTTCGAAGTGGACGAACAGCTGGAGCTGGTCCTGCAGGATACGGGCGGCATAGGCCACCGCGTCTTCAGGCGTGACGGTGCCGTCGGTCTCGACGGTCAGCGACAGCTTGTCATAGTCCAGTTCCTGGCCGACGCGGGTGTTGTCCACCTTGTAGGCGACCTGACGGACCGGCGAGTAGAGCGCGTCGATCGGAATGAGGCCGATCGGGGCGTCCGCCGGGCGGTTGGCGACGGCGGGGACATAGCCCTTGCCGACATCCGCGGTCAGTTCCATGTTGAGCGTCGCGCCCTGGTCCAGATGGCAGATGACCAGATCGGGGTTCATCACTTCGATGTCGCCCACGACGCTGATGTCGCCCGCCTTCACCACGGCCGGGCCGGTGGCGGAAAGCTGCAGCCGCTTGGGGCCTTCGCCTTCCATGCGGAGCGCGACCTGCTTGATGTTGAGGACGATGTCGGTCACGTCCTCGCGCACGCCGGCCAGCGACGAGAATTCATGCAGGACGTTCTCGATCTTGATCGAGGTGACCGCCGCGCCCTGGAGCGAGGAAAGAAGAACCCGCCGCAACGCATTGCCGAGCGTCAGGCCGAAACCGCGCTCAAGCGGTTCGGCGACGAAGGTCGCCTTGCGCTTGCCGTCGCTGGTCGGCTTGATTTCGAGGGCGTTGGGCTTCTTCAATTCCTGCCAGTTCTTCATGTTGACAGTCATGTAATTCCCCTGGGGATGTGGCCGAAACGCTTATCATCCTGGACCCGACAGGACGTTGCGGCCGATGTAGACGGGTAACGGGCGGCGCGTCCGCCGCCCGCATATCGCTCAGCCGCTGTTAGACGCGGCGACGCTTGGACGGACGCACGCCATTGTGCGGGATCGGCGTCACGTCGCGGATGGAGGTGATGTGGAAGCCGACGGCCTGCAGCGCGCGCAGAGCCGATTCACGGCCCGAACCGGGGCCCTTCACTTCGACTTCGAGCGTGCGGACGCCATGTTCGGCGGCCTTGCGGCCGGCGTCTTCGGCGCACACCTGGGCGGCGTACGGGGTCGACTTGCGGCTGCCCTTGAAGCCCATCATGCCGGCCGAGGACCACGAAATCGCGTTGCCCTGGGCGTCGGTGATGGTCACCATGGTGTTGTTGAAGCTGGCGTTGACGTGGGCCACGCCGGCCGAGATGTTCTTGCGTTCGCGGCGCTTAATGCGCTGGGGTTCGCGTGCCATTTTGAGTTCTTCCTACAAAATCTGCTAGGCCTAGGCCGCGCCTTGTCGATGGCTGCCTCCGGCGGAGTAAGGCTGAAAACAGTCCCCCGGACCGTTTTCCCGGCGCCCTACTTACTTCTTCTTGCCAGCGATCGGCTTCGCCTTGCCCTTGCGGGTGCGCGCATTGGTGTGCGTGCGCTGGCCGCGGACCGGCAGGCCCTTGCGATGACGCAGGCCGCGATAGCAGGCCAGATCCATCAGGCGCTTGATGTTCATCGCGGTTTCGCGACGCAGGTCGCCCTCGACGGACAGGTCGGCGTCGATGGTTTCACGGATCTGCAGCACTTCGGCGTCGGACAGGTCCTGCACGCGGCGGCTGTGATCGATGCCCAGCTTGTCGGCGATGTCGACGGCGGTCTTGCGACCGATGCCGTGAATGTAGGTCAGCGCGATGATCACGCGCTTGTTGGTCGGGATGTTAACACCCGCAATACGTGCCATGGTAATAGTGTCTCCTGCTCCACAGGGCCGACCGGAGTCGTCCCTATCTCAAAGCGTCCGAGCCGGTTTTCCCTGGCGAGGAAAAACGGCCAATTACATAACCCCAGGACGCAAAAAAGACGGCCAGTGCCAAAAGCACCGCCGCTCGCCACGTTCAGGGGAAGGGGGCCATTAGCGATTCGGCGGAAAATAGTCAATTGCCATGCGGCCGGACGCAGCGGTTCGGCGGCTCGACCCTTTTCGGGTTGAGCGTCCGGCAAGCGTCCGGCATGGAAGGCTATGCGTCTCATCCCATCCTTCGCCGCGCTCGCGCCCTTTCTGATCCTGCTCGGCTCCTGCGTCGGTCCCGGCGCCGACCGGCCGGTGGCGCGCCCTGCGCCAGCGCCAGCGCCCGTGGCGGGGCGACCCGTCCGGCCTGCGCCGACGCCTGCGCCCCAGGCGCAGCCCGCGCCGGTCGCAACGGAATGGCAATATCGGCCGGTCGCGCCGGGCAACTGGACATATCGCGCCGAAGCGGCGGGGGCGTCCGCGACATTCGGTTCGAGCATAGCGGACGCGCAACTGACGCTGCGCTGCGACCGCGCCAGCCGCCGGGTCAGCCTGGCGCGGGCGGCGGTTGGGGCCGGGGGTGGCCAGGGCGCGCTGATCGTGCGGACCAGCTATGGCGCAGCGAGCTGGCCGGCGACGGCATCCGGTGGCGCGGTGCCGCATCTGGTCGCTTTTCGCGCTGCATCTGACACCGGCCTCGACCAGCTTGCCTATAGCCGCGGCAAGATCGCGGTGGAGGCGGCCGGGCAGCCGCCGTTGATCGTCCCGGTCTGGGCCGAAATATCGCGCGTCATCGAGGATTGCCGGGGTTGAACCGTTCGGCGTGATCGGCGCCGAAGCAGGACGCGAAATTATGATTCGAAAAAAGAAAATTACAAGTCTTGATCATGTCTCTCGTCTGATTCACAGTCCGTCTCGTGGCCGATCAGAGGGTACACTCGAAGCCGGTCACGCGGGCTTCAACTAGCGAAAGGAGGTGATCCGATGTCTCATGGTTCAGCATTGGGGTCGGTTCAGTCCATTCGGGAAACGCGCCGCTGAGCGACGCCTTAGCGTCGATCCCTTCACCAGAGACTGTGAGCGCCAATAGACAGGCCGTGTCTCCGGGCGGGCGATAGCGCGACAATCCGTTTTCCTTGGGCGGTGCTTCCGGCCGCTGACCATGCACATGATGGGCCGTCGGGCTTTGACCCGGCGGCCCCTCTCATGCCTGTATGATAGGGCGGGGCGGCGGCCTCGCTTCTCAAGGCCGCGCCCTTCTCCGTTAGCGTTCCAGCCCCTTCGCCTTGCCCCAGGCGCGCGCGGCGGTATAGCCCAGATAACCGGTGCCGAAGAGCGCGTAGAGCGGTTCGGGGAGCGCGCCCAGATAGGCGCGCATCCCCGCGATGATCGCCGCCGCCGTGGCCGGATGGATGCCCGCGACCAGCCCCATTGGCACCGACCAGAGCAGCAGCGCATACATGACGTAAAGAAAGGCGGGCCGCGCGCGCCTTGCCCAGGGATCGGTCGAGTCGGGGTCGGTGTCCTGCTGCATTATCCCCTCCTTTAACCGATCCGGTTGGCGAGCCAGCCGTAGAGAAAGGCTTCGTTGGCTGGGCGCTGCTCCGCCAAGGCGACATAGCGTTCGCCCTGCAACGCCTCCATCGCCTTGAGCAGGACCGTGTCGCCGGACGCGCCGCGCAAGGTGCGGAACGCGCGCAAGGCGGCCAGCGTCCGCGCGCCGATCGCCCGGTCCACCTTGATATCGGGATAGTCCTGCTGGTTGCGGTTGAGCGCGTTGAGCGCGCGCTGGAGGAAGCCGGTCGCGGTCGCGACGCCCATATTGACGCCGGTGTCGAACAGTTCCGCCGCGATCGGCCAGCTCATTTCCGCGACGAAGGCGTAGCCGGGCCGGTCCCAATAGAGGCGGCGGTAGATGCCCTCCGCCATGGCACGCGGCATCGCCTGCATCTCGCCGGCATAGCCATTGGCGCGCGCTACGCCCAAGGTGATGCCCATGTTGGTCGGGCCGCCGCGATCGGCAGGGTGATTGCTGTAGCCGCCTTCGCGGGCGATGACCTCGTCGATCAGGTCGTGAATGTCCATATTCGCCTCCAGTCAGGAAAGAGGCGAATCATTTATCCCATATGGTTCGTTGTAGGACAGCGGGAAATATGCGGTGCGCGGTGCGCGCAGGTGTCTGCGCGCCTGCAGGCGCGACCAAGCGGTCGGCTTTACGGCCGACTCACGTCATTATTGGAAATGCTTGATGGCCTCCCGCGCTTGCGCTTGGGAGATTTTCGGGCGTCCGTCCCCCGGACGGCCGCTTTTCCGAAAATCTTGGTCGGGACGAGAGGATTCGAACCTCCGACCCCCACACCCCCAGTGTGATGCGCTACCAGGCTGCGCTACGTCCCGACCGGAGGGCGCCCAATATAAGCACAAATGGGAAGTTGCAAGCGCTCAATCGCATCTCTTTCCACCGGCCGTCCGAATCCCTAATCATATTGCCTCTATCCCCCCATCTGTGTTAGCCGCCCGCCCTTGATCCGTGGACGCCGACTGGGCGTGCGCGACCGACAGATACAAGGCAGTCCCACCCATGTTCATTACCCCAGCCTTTGCCCAGACCGCGGGCGGGCAAGCCTCCGGCGCCGGAATCCTGGTGCAGATGGCGCCGCTGGTCCTGATCTTCGTCGTCTTCTATTTCCTGCTGATCCGTCCGCAGCAAAAGAAGATGAAGGAGCATAAGGCGAAGATCGACGCCGTGAAGAAGGGCGATCAGGTCATCACCGGCGGCGGCCTGGTCGGCAAGGTAGCGCGCGTGGACGAGATTTACGCCGATATCGAACTGGCGCCGGGCCTGAAGGTCAAGGCGGTCAAGTCGACCCTGACCGAGGTGATCGATCCGACCGCCGCCAAGCCCGCGAACGACTGAGCGCCTTCATGCTGAACTTCTCGCGCTGGGCGATCTTCGCGATCATCCTGCCTCTGGCGATCGGCGTGCTGTGCGCCATTCCCAGCTTCCTGCCCGACGCGACCGTCGCGCACCTGCCGCGCTTCATGCAGACGCGCGTCAATCTGGGCCTCGACCTGTCGGGCGGCAGCCATCTGCTGCTCGAAGCATCGACGCAGGATGTCGCCAAGCAGCGCCTGACCAACATGGAAGAGCAGGTCCGCACCGAATTGCGCCGCGGCGATCCCAGGATCGCGATCGGCGATATTTCGGCCCGCGACGGCAAGCTCAGCTTCATGGTGCGTGACCCGTCGCAGGTCGATGCCGCGGTCGAGCGCATCCGCCCGCTGACGCAGGGGGCGGGCCTGACCGGCCAGCGCGATTTCAATGTCGAGGTGGTCAACAGCTCCACCATCGTCATCACGCCGACCGAAGCGGGCATCAAGAACGCGGTCAAGAGCGCGATGGAGGTATCGACCGAAGTCATCCGCCGCCGCATCGACGAAATGGGCACGCGCGAGCCGACCATCCAGCAGCAGGGCGACAATCGTATCGTCGTGCAGGTGCCGGGGCTGCAAGATCCCAAGGCCTTGAAGGCCCTGCTGGGCCAGACCGCCAAGCTGGAATTCAAGCTGGTCGACACGACCGCCAACCCGTCCGAAGTGGCGCAGGGCCGCGCGCCCGTGGGCAGCGAAGTGCTGCCCTATGTCAACAACCCCTCGGGCGTGCCGTTCATCGCGGTCAAGCGCCAGGTGATGGTGTCGGGCGAGGATCTGACCGACGCGACCCAGGGTTACGACCAGAGCAACCAGGCGATCGTCAACATCCGCTTCAACAGTTCGGGTGGCCGCAAGTTCGGGCAGGTGACGTCGCAGAATGTCAACCGCCCCTTCGCCATCATCCTGGACGGCAAGGTGCTGTCGGCACCCAATATCAACGAACCTATCCTGGGCGGCAGCGCGCAGGTCAGCGGCAGCTTCACCGTCGAAAGCGCCAACCAGCTCGCCATCGCGCTGCGCTCGGGCAAGCTGCCGGTGAACTTCGTCGTGGTGGAAGAGCGCACCGTGGGGCCGGGGCTGGGCGCGGATTCGATCCGGGCGGGCCTGATCGCATCGGTGGTCGCGGTGGTCGCGGTCGCGCTGTTCATGTTCGTCAGCTATGGCCGCTTCGGCATGTATGCGAACCTGGCCGTCGCGATCAACGTGCTGGTCATCCTGGGCGTCATGGGCATATTGGGCGCGACGCTGACGCTGCCCGGCATCGCCGGTTTCGTGCTGACCATCGGCACGGCGGTCGACGCCAACGTGCTGATCTACGAACGCATCCGCGAAGAGCGGCGACGGGGGCGTAATGTCGTGGCGGCGATCGAGCATGGCTATAAGGAAGCCAGCCGCACGATCTTCGAAGCGAATGTGACCCACGCCATCGCCGGCGGCATCATGCTCGCGCTGGGGTCGGGGCCGGTCAAGGGTTTCGCCATCGTGCTGCTGATCGGCATCGCGACCAGCGTGTTCACCGCCGTCACCTTCACCCGCATGGTCGTCGCGAACTGGGTGCGCCGCACCCGTCCGACCGACATTCACATTTAAGAGGGGCGGGAGGACACACCCATGAAACTTCTCAAGCTCGTCCCCGACAACACCAATATCGGCTTCGTTGCGATCCGCAAATGGGCCTTCGCCCTGACCGCGCTGCTGACCGTGCTGGCCGTGGGCGCGACCGCGCACAAGGGCCTCAATCTGGGCGTCGACTTCGTCGGCGGCCTGATGATCGAGGCGAAATTCCCGCAGGCGGTGGATACCGACAAGGTGCGCTCGACCATCGGCCGTCTGGGCGTGGGCGAAAGCTCGCTCCAGCAGTTCGGCGACGCCAATACCGTGCAGATCCGCCTGCCGCTGCCCGAACAGGGCGGGGCCGGCGCGGCGAACGCGGTCGTCGAAAAGACCCGCAAGGCGATGACGGCGCAATTTCCCGGCGTCACCTTTTCCCGTTACGACACGGTGTCGGGCAAGGTGTCGGGCGAACTGATCCAGAATGGCGTGCTGGCGGTCGTGCTGGCGATCCTGGGCATCGCGGTGTTCAGCTGGTTCCGCTACGAATGGCAGTTCGGCGTCTCGACCTTCGTCGCGATCGTCCATGACGTGCTGATGACGCTGGGCTTCTTTGCGATCACCCAGCTCGAATTCGACCTCAACATCATCGCCGCGGTGCTGACGATCGTGGGCTATTCGATCAACGACAAGATGGTGATCGACGATCGTATCCGCGAAAATATGCGCAAATATCGCAAGATGGACATGAAGGCGCTGATCGACCTGTCCGTCAACGAGACGCTGCCGCGCACGGTGATGACGTCCGTCACCATCCTGCTGGCGCTGGGCGCGCTGCTGCTGCTGGGCGGCCATGTGCTGCGCGGCTTCACCGCCGCCATGATGCTGGGCATCATCGTGGGCACCTATTCGTCGGTCTATGTGTCGTCTTCGCTGCTGATCTCGCTGGGTCTGACCCCGCAGACGTCGGAGAAGAAGGCGACCCGGAAGGGCGACTATGCCGGCACCGCCGAGCGCGTAGGTCCGCGCGACGATGGGGCGAAGCCCTGAGCGATGTCGGGATAAAGGTCCGCCGGGACGATGACGGTCAGGGACCGATCGTCACCGGCTTTCAGGGCCGCGGCTTTCGGGTGCGCGACGACGTGTTTCCCGACGGCTTGCTGCTCAGCCCGGTGCGGGCGCTGGCCTGGGCCGATGCGCCGGGCGTGGATGGGCTGACGGTAGCGTCGCTGGGCGACCTGTTCGATACCGAGCCGAAGCCTGAATTCCTGCTGCTGGGCACCGGCGCGGCGCTGCGCCAGCCGCCGCGCGCCTTTGTCCGCGCGGTCGAGGCGCTGGGGATCGGCGTGGAGGCGATGGACAGCCGCGCCGCCGCCCGCGCCTGGGGCGTGCTGCGCGCCGAGGAACGGCAGATCGTGGCGGCGCTGCTGCCCTTGTGAAGCGTGGCATGTTGCCGCCTGCGCGGGAACAGGTCGTGCCGGAAGTCTTGCCCTCATCCCGCCGCTCCGCCAAGCTGGTCGCCTCTTCCATCCAAGGGGCTTTTCCATGGCATTTCACCGTCCCGCCGCCGCGCTGATCGCGGCGCTTCTCGTCACCACCAGCGCCCATGCCGCGATCCCGGATGCGCAGGCGCGCGGGGACGAGCCCGCTTTCCGGGGTCTTTACAAGGAACTGGTCGAAACCGATTCGAGCTGGCCCGACGGCAGTTGCAAGCTGGCGGCCGAACGGATGGGCGCGCGGCTGAAAGCGGCCGGCTATGCCGACGGCGACGTGGCGATCATCGTCGATCCGGCGCATCCGAAGGAAGGCAATCTGACCGCGATCCTGCGTGGCAGCAACGCCAAGCTGCCGGCCGTGCTGCTGCTCGCCCATATCGATGTGGTTGCGGCCAAGCGCGCCGACTGGGTGCGCGATCCGTTCAGCCTGATCGAGGAGGGCGGCTATTTCTATGGCCGGGGTACGTCCGACGACAAGGCCATGGCGGCGGCCTTCACCGACCAGATGATCCGCTACAAGACGGAAGGCTATAAGCCAAAGCGCACGATCAAGCTGGCACTGACCTGCGGCGAGGAGACGGAGAAGGCGCTCAACGGGGTCGAATATCTGCTCAAGACCAAGCCCGATGCGCTCAAGGCCGGATGGGCGCTGAACGAGGGAGGCGGCGGGTCGCTGGACGAGAGCGGCAAGCCGGTGAGCCAGGGCGTGCAGGCGGGCGAGAAAGTCTATCAGGACTTCACCTTAACCGCGACCGCGCCGGGCGGCCACAGCTCGCGCCAGACGCCGCATGTCAATGCGATCGGCTGGATGGCGGCGGCGCTGGCGCGGATCAACGACTATGATTTCCCGGTGAACCTGACCCCGGCGGCCAAGGCCTATTTCGGTGCGTCGGCGCCGCTCTACCCGGCGAAGGTGTCGAGCGCGATGGCGGCGATCGGCGCGGGCAAGGCGACCGAGGCCGACTATGCCGCAGTGTCGGCCGAGAGCGCGAGCTGGAACGCGACGCTGCGCACCACCTGCATCCCGACGCTGATTTCCGGCGGCCATGCGCCCAATGCCCAGCCGCAATCGGTGACTGCGAACGTCAATTGCCGCATCATTCCCGGCGAGAGCGTGGAGTCGGTGCTGGCGCGATTGGGCGAGGTCGCCGCCGATCCGAAGGTGAAGGTGACGCTGGCCGATCCGCCGCAGCCCAAATCCTCCGCGCCGGAACTGACGCCACAGATCATGGGGCCGATCGAAACGCTGACCAAGGAGATGTGGCCGGGCGTGCCGGTGATCCCGCGCCTGGCAACCGGGGCGACCGACGGGCGCTTCACCAATGCGGCGGGGATTCCCACCTATGGCGTGTCGGGCATGTTCGCCGACCCGGACGGGCAGGGCGTCCATGGCCTGAACGAGCGCATCCGCGTCAAGTCGCTGCTGGACGGGCGGGCATTTCTCTATCGGCTGGTGAAGCTGTATACGCAGTGAGAGAGGGGGGGGGGAGCCGCTAAGCCGCCTCTGCCCGTTTTCGAGCGTGTCGAGAAACGAGAAAGGCGGGCCACCCGATCCTTGACCAGGCTCGAAGCGAACGGAAGTGCGTAATCCTATCCAATCCCGACACCAACGAAAAGGGCCGCCCCATCGGGCGGCCCTTTCCTTTCGGCTGGGAGCCGGAAATCAGAAGCGGAACTTCACGCTGGCGCGATAGCTCTGATATTTCACGTCCTTGCGCCACAGGGTGGTGTCGGCCGACAGGCTGAGATCGACATTGCCCGTGGTGACCGTCAGGCCGCCGCCCGCCTCGCCCCAGTTGCGATCCGAACCGCCGAGCGCGAAGGGCGCCAGACTGCCGGTGCCGCCGACCAGATTGGCCAGGAAATAGGCCGGCTGGTCGTTGAATTCATGGACGAAGTTGGCGGTGACATAGGGTTTGAAGCCGCCGGTGTTGGCCTTGACCGTAGCGCCCAGGCGACCCTGCGCGCTGCGGATGGCGTGACGCTTGATCACCAGCGCGGCGTCGCCGCCATATTCGGCCAGGTTGCCCGAGCTGATATAGGCGCCGCGGATCGAGGCGCGCGGCACGATGCTGAAGGCGTCGCCGCCCAGCGCCTTGCTGAGGCCAAGTTCGCCCGACAGCGCGAGTTCCTGGTCGCTGCCATAGAGGGTGTAGGGCGTGACGCCGACGGCGAAGGCGCGGCGCGAGCGGGTGGCAAGCGTGCCGGCGCTGCCGACCGCGTCCAGCTTGACGCCGGAGAGGTCGAAGGCGCCGTAAACGGTGCCCTGATAGAGGCGCGCGCGCGCCCAGTCATTGGCGCCGGTATTGCCCTTCAGTTCGCTGAAGGACGCAGCCAGGCCGATGACGCCATTGTCGCCGAACGCCTTTTCGACGCCCGCCGCCGCATACCAGCCATCGAACTGGTCACGACCGAGCGGCACGGCGGTGCGCATCGGCGCGCTCTTGCCGTCGAGATAGCCGCCCGCCAGGAACGCGCTCATATCGTCGGGCAGCACGCCTTCGCGGGTCGTCGTGTCGTCGCCGCCGCCCTGGTCCATGCCCAGATCGATATTGTTGAGGCTGGCGGAGGCGAGCTGGATCGGCTGGCCGGTCATGGTCAGCGTGCCGCCCATCGATCCGGCGTCCAGCTTGGTCAGGCGATCGCGATAGAAGCGCGCCATATTGTCGTTGAGCACCTCGGCCATCGACGTCTTGAGCGCTTCGGTGCGTGGCGCCATCGCCTCGAACGTCGCCTGCACGCCGGCGACGCTCAGCAGGTCCGCCTCGCCATAAAGGGCGGCGTAATTGGCGTAGAGCGACCGGTTCTGGTCGAGCAGCTGGGCGAAGCTGGTCTGGTTCTGGGCAGCCGGGTTGACCACGGCGGCATAGAGACCGGCGTCGATCCGGACGCTGACGCTGTTGTCGCCATAGATCAGCACGGGCTTGAGTACCGCCGACAGCTGTGCCGGGGCAGTGAAGGTGCCGTCGATGCCGCCTTCCGCCGTCACGAACGTATATTGGTTGCCATAGCGGATCTTGGTGCCGGCGGTCGCGCCGAAGACCACCTGACCGCCGACCGCGGCGATGCCGTCGATCGGATCGCCGGCCGCGAGCAGCGACACGTCGCCGTCGGCCTGCGCCGCGGTGATGGCGGCGCCGGTGCGCTGCTCTGCGGTGCTACCGCCGCCATCGCCTTCGCTGCCGGTGGGCGGGGTTTCGACTTCGCCGTCGCCGTCATCCGCGACGAATTGCGTGGCCTTGACCGCCAGCACGTCAGACACGCCATTGGCGCCCAGGTCGATATGCAGCGTGCTGCCCGAGGTGAGCAGCGCATTGCCCTCAACGGTCAGCGTGCCGATCTTGCCGATGCTGCCCGGCGCCACCACGCCCAATATGTTGGTGAAATAGGGCGCACGCACGGTGCCGGTGCCCGACAGCAGGCCGGTCATCAGGAAATAGTCGCCCGGGGTTTCGACCGTGCCATCGACGTTCACCACGCCGGCGAGATGGGAAATGTCCATCAGGCTGGTCAGCGATCCGTCCGCGGTGACGTCCAGTGTCGCGCCCGTGCCAGAAATGGTGAAGCGGTCCACGGTGGCGTCGGTGTCCAGCGTGGTCTTGCCGGCGGCGCTCAGCGTCACGTCATAATAGCGGCCGACCACGCCTGCCGACGCCTGCGGATCGATATTGTCGGGCACGAAGCCGGTCGCGCCGGGCAGGCCGTTGGCCAAAGTGGGGCTGGGCAGAATGGCGGCTTCCACATCGCCTTCGGCCTGCGCCTCGTGCATGGCGCCGCCGGCAAGCGTGACGCTTTCGCCATCAGGCCTGCGCTCGGCGATTTCCACCTTGCCCTTGTTGTTGGAAACCGTCCGTGCGCCGGTGGACGAGGTGGCAGGGGCCGTGCCGTCCTCCGTGACGGGCACGCCGTCCACGGTCAGCTCGCCGGTGCCGACATCATAGCAGATGCCGTCGGGCGTATAGCAGAGCTGGCCGAACTTCTGTGTATCGTCCTGCCCAAAGGCGCCGGCGCCCGGCGTGGTGGGCACGCCGTTCACCAGCTTGCCGGTGCTGTCGATGATGCGATAATTGGGATCGAGCGCGGTTACCCAATGTTCGGCGTCGCTCCATTTGCCGTCGCCGGCCTTGGCGGTGGCATAGCGATAGGGGTTGTTCTGCGCGATCCAGTCCCAGAAAAGATAGAGCGGCTGATAGAAGGACGAGCCGCCATAGGAACTGGCCGGTTGTTCGAAGAAGTAACGGCTGCCGCCCGACAGGACGCCGATCACGGTCTTTTCATCGAACGCCTGGTCCAGAATCAGGGGACCGCCCAAATCGCCGCCCGCGGTGCTGCCTTCGTTGGGCAGGGCGTCATCCTTGAACAGGTTGAAGTCGAAGGGGTTTTCCCGCGTCGGATCGTCGAAATCGGTGTGGTAGAGATTCTGCGTATAGCCGCCGGCTTCGCCGAAGAGGAAGCTGTCGACATCGTCGAGCGAGCCCAGCATACCCAGGAAATTCTCGGCCGTCTTGCGACGGAAGTCGATGCCATAGCTGTTGCCGGTGCTTCCGCTGCCGCTGCGGCCATAGCCGGTGATCGTCACATGATAACCGGTGCCGCTCGTTTCGCTGATCGACGACGGGGCGGGCAGCGCGGAAAAAAGCACCGCCCAGGTCGGTACGTCGGATGCGGGCGTGTCGAGCGTCGCCATCGCAACGTCGCCATAGAGGAAGCTGAGCGCCGGCGGATCGAGCGATTCCGGATTATAGGCGATGTTGTTGACGTTATAGACGCTGAGCGCCGTATTCGTGCGGTAATTGTTCGAAATCCAGTCGATGAGGCCGGGCCGTGCATTGTTCTGGAAGGCGAAGGCGACGGGCACGCCGCCGTTGACGGTGCTGTAGTCGGCGGACGTCAGGTCGTTGACGCAATGCGCGGCGAAGATGACCGTGCGCGGGTTGATCAGCGTGCCGGTGCAGACGAAACCGTCGTCGCGATACATGATGCCTACGCCGTTGACGTCGCTGCCGTCGATGATGTCGCTGGGACTCTTGTCGTCGGTCGGCACGACGGCCTGCGCCACGGGCGCGACGGCAAGGGCGGCTATGGCAGCGGATGCCAGCAGTGCAGGACGACCGACGCGCGCCAACAGGCCCGCACCATTCTTGCGAATGTGCATGATATAAACTCCCCAAAGACCGAATGGGAGGCTAATCAACTGTATTGCCCAAGACAATCGTACAATCATGAAAACTTGTGTCATGTATCCAAAACGTCACAGCATGTCTGTTTTATCCTAAAGGCGATGACGTCGACCGAGCGATCTTGTTCTTTGCTGATCCGAAACGAACCCTGCCTTTGCGGGACGTGCAAGACGTATCCTTAATCATTCTTAAGTCTTGCGCTGGCGGCGATGCCGGCCGCGCCTTGCGCGATGCGTCATATCTGCTTAAGCATGGGGGCAAGTTCCGGTCGCCCTTTGGCGGCTGGCGAATGTAGAAGCGAGTTACGGCATGGTGCAGCAGAGCCGCCCATCGCCGCAGAGTTCCGGCCCGGCCGGCCGTTATGCGGGCAAGCGCGCCCGTTCCGGTCCGGGCGATGGGAGCAAGGCTGCGGCCATTCCGCCCCCGTCGACGCAACGGGGCTTTCCGCCCCATGGCGCGCGTGAGCGTCGATCCTATGCCGCGATCGACCTGGGCACGAATAATTGTCGCCTGCTGATCGCCAAGCCGTCCGCCGACGGCTTCATCGTCATCGACGCCTTTTCGCGGATCGTCCGGCTCGGCGAGGGACTGGCGTCTTCCGGTCGGATCAGCGATGCGGCGATCGATCGCGCGATCGCGGCGCTGTCCGTGTGCGCTGACAAATTGCGTCGCCGCCACGTCACGCTGGCACGATCGGTCGCGACCGAAGCCTGCCGCCGTGCGTCGAACGGGGCGGAGTTCATCCAGCGGGTCTATCGCGAAACCGGCATCGCGCTCGACATCATCAGCGCGCAGGAAGAAGCGCGGCTGGCGGTACTGGGGTGCCATGCGTTGCTGGAGCCGGGCGATGGACCGGCGCTGATCTTCGACATTGGCGGTGGATCGACCGAACTCGTGCTGGTCGATTCGCACGGAACGACGGGCGCGCCGAGGATCGTCGACTGGGTCAGCGCGCCCTGGGGCGTCGTGTCCCTGACGGAGAGCGAGGCGTTCGACCATGGCGACAAGGCGGAACGGCTGGCCGCCTATGACCGGATGCGCGCGCGGGTCAGCGAGGCTTTCTCGCCGCTCGCCCGGCGCCTGCCGCAGGGGGCGGAGGATATCCGCCTGCTGGGCACGTCGGGCACGGTGACGACGCTGGCCAGCCTGCACCTCAACCTGCCGCGCTACGACCGGCAGGCGATCGACGGCCTGATCGTGCCATGCGAATCGATGCGCGCCATTTCGGAGCGGCTGTCGACCATGGCGCTGGCCGAGCGGCAGAAGCTGCCCTGCATCGGCACCGAGCGCGCCGATCTGGTGGTGGCGGGCTGCGCCATATTGGAATCGATCCTCGACATCTGGCCGGCCGCGCGACTGGGCGTGGCCGACCGGGGGATTCGCGAAGGCATATTGCGCGGCCTGATGGACCGCGACGGGAGAGAGATGTGAGAGGGTCTGGTGTCGGCAAGGTGCGGGTCAAGACCGCCAAGGGCCGCACGGCGCAGTCGGTGCGCTGGCTGGAGCGGCATCTGAACGATCCCTATGTCCGCAAGGCGAAGGCGGAAGGGTGGCGCAGCCGCGCCGCCTTCAAGCTGATCGAACTGGACGAGAAATTCCATTTCGTGAAGGGATCGAAGGCGGTCGTGGACTTAGGGGTAGCGCCGGGCGGCTGGGCGCAGGTGGTGCGCAAGATGGCCCCGAAAGCGGCGGTGGTGGGTATCGACCTGCTGCCGGTCGATCCGATCGCGGGCGTGACCCTGTTCGAAATGGATTTCATGGACGACAAGGCGCCGCAGATGCTGCGCGATGCGCTGGGCGACGCGCCGGACCTCATCATTTCCGACATGGCGGCCAACACCGTCGGCCATGCCGCGACCGATCACCTGCGCACCATGGGGCTGGTCGAGGCCGCGGCCTGGTTCGCGGTGGAGAATCTGCGCAAGGGCGGCACCTTCGTCGCCAAGGTGTTCGCGGGCGGGACCGACGGCGAGTTGCTGGTGCTGCTCAAGAAGAATTTCACCACGATCAAGCATGCCAAGCCGCCGGCCAGCCGCAAGGGCAGCGTTGAATGGTATGTCGTGGCGCAGGGGTTCAAGGGGCGGCCGGACGAGCCTGCGCGGGACCGGACCGGGGAACCGGTAGAAGAATAGTGCGGCAATAGACTGGCGGGGCAGCGGGAAAAGGCGGGGGCATTTGGTCGCAACGGTATCGACGGTCGCTTATCTGGGGTTGGAGGCGCGCGCCGTGGAGGTGCAGTGCCAGCTCGTGCCCGGCCTGCCCAATTTCATCCTCGTCGGCCTGCCCGACAAAGCGGTGGCCGAAAGCCGCGAGCGGGTGCGCAACGCGATCGCCGCGATCGGCCTGTCGTTGCCGCCCAAGCGGATCACGGTGAATCTGTCGCCCGCCGACCTGCCCAAGGAGGGATCGCATTTCGACCTGCCGATTGCGCTGGCTTTGCTGGGCGCGATGGGTGTGATCGATGCCGAGACGCTGGCGGGCTATGTCGTGGTCGGCGAACTGGGGCTGGACGGGCGCACCGCGCCGTCGCCCGGCGTGCTGCTGGCGGCGCTCCATGCGGGCAGCCAGGAAATGGGGCTGGTCTGTCCGGTCGCGCAGGGGACGGAGGCCGCCTGGGCCGGCGAGGTCGAGGTCGTCGCCGCGCCGGATCTGCTGGGTTTGCTCAATCATTTCAAGGGGACGTCGGCGCTGTCGGCGCCGCAGCCGGGCGTGGTGGAGGCGCCGGTGCGGGGCGCGGACCTGAAACAGGTCAAGGGGCAGGAGGTCGCCAAGCGCGCGCTGGAGATCGCCGCGGCGGGCGGGCATAATCTGCTCATGGTCGGGCCGCCGGGCGCAGGCAAATCGCTGATGGCGAGTTGCCTGCCGGGCATATTGCCTGAGATGACGCCTTCCGAGGCGCTGGAAAGCTCCATGGTGGCGAGCGTCGCCGGGACGCTGGAGGGTGGACGGATCAGTCGGGCGCGGCCGTTTCGCAACCCGCATCACAGCGCGTCGATGGCGGCTTTGGTCGGCGGCGGGCTGAAGGCGCGGCCGGGCGAGGTCAGCATGGCGCATCTGGGCGTGCTGTTTCTGGACGAGTTGCCGGAGTTCCAGCGGACAGTGCTCGATTCGCTGCGCCAGCCGCTGGAGACAGGCGAGGTCACGGTGGCGCGGGCGAACGCGCATGTGACCTTTCCTGCGCGGGTGCAGCTCATTGCGGCGATGAACCCGTGTCGCTGCGGCCATCTGGGCGATCCGGCGCTGGCCTGTTCGCGCGCGCCACGATGCGCGGCGGATTATCAGGCCAAGGTGTCGGGGCCGCTGCTCGACCGCATCGACCTGCATGTCGAGGTGCAGGCGGTGACGGCCGCCGATCTGGTGCTGCCACCGCCCGCCGAAGGATCCGCTGAGGTCGCGGCGCGGGTCGCGGTGGCCCGCCGCGTCCAGACGGCGCGCTATGCCGGGAGTAAGGTGCGTACTAATGCCGAGGTGGATGGCGAGCGGCTGGAGGAGGTCGCCGGGCCGGACGAGGCCGGGCGACAGTTGCTGGCGCAGGCGGCCGCGGCGATGAAGCTGTCGGCACGGGGCTATACGCGGGTGCTGCGCGTGGCCCGCACGATCGCCGACCTGGCGGGCGCGGAGCGGGTCGGGCGGGTGCATGTGGCGGAGGCGCTGAGCTATCGGCGACGGGCGCCGGTAAATTGAGGGTGTGACCAATTAACGACCATTCTCAGTCGCCACTGTCGTCATGCCAGCGAAGGTTGGAATCTCACATCTTCAGGAGAAGCGCGGGAAAGAAAAGGGAAATCCCAGCTTTCGCTGGGATGACGGAGGAAAGCAGACTGTCGCCCAACCACCCCTTTTCGTCATTCCCGCGTAGGCGGGAACCCATCTCCCAACCTCTCGGCACAGCGCAAAGGCTGGAGATGGATCCCCGCCTACGCGGGGATGAGAGTATAGAAATGGGGGCGTCAGCAAACCACTACGCCTCTTCATGGCACCGGCTTGACGCTGAGTAGCGTGTAGAGGCCGATCAGTAGGCCGCTGCCGGTGAAGGCGAGCAGGAAACGGCGTATGTCGGGCCAGAGTTCGAAATCGTCCATGGCGCACCTCTTCCCATTGGGATGATGGCGCGGGGATTAGGAGCGCTGCGGCGGCGTGGCCAGTGACAAATATGGTTAGAGGCGGACACCCGCATCAGTTCGCCCTGAGCGAAGTCGAAGGGCTGGGCCGACCGGAGGGAGGTACTTCGCTACGCTCGGTGGAGGGCTTCGCCTTCGCTCAGCCCGAACGGATCAAGAGGAGGATTCAACCTGCGCTGTCGTTGGCGATCAGCTTCAACTCGGCGGCGGGGGCGTCGCTGTCCCTGGGGCGGAAGCGGCCTTCGATGCGGCTGCCCGGTTCGATCGTGATGCGTTCATAGACGACGTCGCCGGTGATCCGGGCGCTGCTTTCGACCACCAGTTCGCCCGCGGCGATCGACCCGTCGACCAGGCCGGCGAGGCGGGCGCTCTGCGCGGTGACATGGCCGGTGATGCGGCTGTCCGGTCCCTGCACCAGCGCGGCGCAGCTTATGTCGCCCTCGACCACGCCATCGACATGCAGGTCGACCGACGCGGCGAGGTTGCCGGTGATCGTCACGTCGCTGCCGATCAGCGAGAAGGGCGTGTGCTTAGCTCCCGTCGCGGACATCGGCGAAACGGGCCGTGGCGATTTGCTGGACTTGGAGAACATCTTTGCGGGCCTCCAGGAAAGGGCGGGGATTGACGGCCTGGCCGTTCAGCCGGACCTCGAAATGGAGATGGGTGCCGGTCGAACGGCCGGTCGATCCCATCCGGGCGATGGTGTCGCCGCGCGCGACCTTCTGGCCGACGCGGGCGGAAAAGCCGGACAGGTGGGCGTAGCGGGTCATGATGCCATTGCCATGTTCGACCTCGACGACATTGCCATAGCCCTGGCGCTGGCCGACATAGCTGACCTTGCCATCGGCGGCGGCGGTGATCGGCTGGCCGTAGCGGCCGGGAAAGTCGAGGCCGGCATGGAAGGCGGCATGGCCGTTGAACGGGTCGCGACGGTATCCATAGGAGCTGGTCAGCATCGGTGATCCGGTCGGGCGGCCTGAGGGAATCGTGAGCAGGCTGCGCTCCAGAAATTCCATGCGCGACATGGCGTCGGCCAGATTTTCCAGTTCGTCGGTCAGCGCGCCCTTGTCGCCCTTCCATGGGACGAAGGGGCCACCCTGGGCGCGGGCGGCGCTGCGGGCGAGATTGTCGGGGTTGAGGCCGAAGCTGCGGATCGCGGCGGCGGCCTTGTCCGCGCGGCGCTCGACTGCGGCGGTCAGCAGGGTGGCGAATTGACGCTGGCGCGCTTCCAGCCGGACCAGCGGTGCAGCTTCGGGCGCCAGGCTGATCTTGGCGGTCAGCGCGTCGGATTTTTCCGCCCTGGTCGGGGCGGCCATGTCGCTGCCCGCGGACTTATCGTCCTGATCGCCGAAATGGGTCTTGTAGAGGTCGTCCATGAAGTCCTGGCGGGCTTCCAGATCCTGCGCCAGATCCTCGACCGACTTGCGATAGCCCTCGACCTTGGTGGCGGCAGTGGCGACCGAGCGGCCCTGCTGCGCCAGCGCGGCGCGTTCCTGCGCGACCGATGCGCTGCCGGCGAGCATCGACAGGGTCATGCCGCCCCAGCCGAGCAGCGCGGCGGACGTCACGCCGATCGCGGCAAGCTGCGCGCGGCGCGAGATGCGGAGGAATTTCACCTGGCCGCCGGAACGGAGGAATATCTCCCGTTCCGGGCATAGGGCGAGCAGCCGTTCCCGGAGGGGAGCGACCCCCTTCTTCTTCTGATGCGACAATGCGACCCCGACTCTTATATAGCGAGGGGGCCGGTAGCAAAGCTTTGCCTTTCGCGCGAATCCGTCGTTGCGGAGTCGTGACGAGTTCGAGCGATCGATGCGGCGAAATGATCGGTCTGGCTTTTTGTTCCCTGCTTCGGTCGATTATTTGCGGATTTATTTCAGATCTGGCGGAATTGATCCTGCCGGCCGAGCATGGCTTCGACATCCGCCGCGCGGATGGCGGCGCTGAAATGATAGCCCTGCCCCATATGGCACCCGCCGGCCCGCAGATAGTCCACCTGCTGCTGGTTCTCCACGCCTTCCGCCACGGTACGGATGCCCAGGCTATAGGCCAGGTTCAGCACGGTGCGGACGATGGCGGCGTCGTCCGGGTCGGTTTCGAGGTCGCGGACGAAGCGCTGGTCGATCTTGATGACGTCGATCGGGAATTGCTTGAGGTGCGACAGCGACGCATAGCCGGTGCCGAAATCGTCCAGGGCGATGGCGACGCCCGCGTCGCTCAGCCGTTGCAGCAGGCGTCCCACCCGGTCGGCATTGCGTCCCAGGAACACCGATTCGGTTACTTCCAGCTCGATGATCGAGGGCGGCAGATCGGCGTCCGCCACGCGGCGCAGCAGGCGGTCGGCGAAATCATCGTCGTTGAGGTCGGCGCCCGACACGTTGAAGGCGACATGGCCGAAGGGCAGGCCGGCGTCGCGCCAGCGGCGGCAGTCGGCCAGGATGCCGTCGATCATCTGCGCGGTGATGGCGGGGCCGAGTTCGGGATGTTCGAAGGCGGCCGCGATGTCGGCGGGCATGATGACCGCGCCGGCGGTCGTGGGGCAGCGGAACAGCGCTTCAAATCCCACCGGTGCGCCGGTGGCGAGATCGATTTTGGGCTGATACCACGGGCAGGGGCGTTCCTGCGCCAGAATGTGCCGCGCCCGGTCGAGCATGGTCGCCTCGCGCTCCCAATTGGCGAGCAGCGCCGGCTCGAACAGGGTCGCGCGCCCGCGCCCGCTATTCTTGGCGTGGTAGAGGGCGATGTCGGCATGTTTGACCAGCGCGGTGACATCGCCGCCATGGTCCGGGAAGAGCGCCACGCCGATGCTGACCCGCGCCTCGATCGGCCGGCCGCGATAGCTGAGCGGCGCATGGAGATGATCGGTGATGCGCGCCAGGATCGGCATCAAGGCGTCGATGTCGCGCAGGCGGGTCAGCAATACGGCAAATTCGTCGCCGCCCATGCGCGCCACCAGGTCGCCCGGTCGCAGCGCCAGGCGCAGGCGGTCCGCTACGGCGCAGAGCAGCGCGTCGCCCGCATCATGCCCCGCGGTATCGTTGACCCGCTTGAATTCGTCCAGATCGATCAGCAAGATCGCCGATTGGGCCGAATCCACCAGTCGGCTGGCCGGGCCGCTCGTCGCCTGGGTCACCGCCGCCATGAAATGGGCGCGGTTGGCAAGGCCGGTCAGTGCGTCGGTCATGGCCAGCCGCTCGAGATGTTGTTCGGCTTCCTTGCGTTCGGTGATGTCCACCACGCTGGTCACGATGCAGGGCGTGTCGTCGACGACGATCGGGCGCGAGGACAGCAATGTGTCGCGAATCTGTCCGTCCGCCCGGCGCAGGCGGCATTCGAAATTGTCGACGCGCTCCTCCCGCTGCAACATCCCGAACAGCAGGTTGCGGATCGGCAGGTCGACATAGGTCTGCTCGACATGCGCAAGGGGGATGTCGCTGCCGGCGGCAAAGGCGTCCTGCGCGGCCTGGTTCAGGCGCAGGATGCTGCCGTCGTGCCGGGTGACGAGCAGAGGGATGGGCACGGCCATGAACATCCGCTCCAGCGCGTCGAGGCTGTTGGCCAGTGCCGCCTGCGCCGCCTGCGCCAGTCGGCCGGCCGTCCATTCCTGCCGTTGCAGCCGGTTGTGCCGGGTGATGGCCATCCACATGCCGCAATGCAGGATCAGCATCGCCAGGACCATGCCGATCGCTGTCTGGCTATGCGGCGCAGGGGCAAGATAGCCGGTCAGCATCGCGGCCGCGCAGGCCAGGCCGCCGCCGGCATTGCCGCGGAAGCTGGTGGGCACGACGAGGTAGAAGACGAGCGGCAGCATGACCAGCACGAAGAGGGCAATGTCGCTGCGCGAACTGACGAGCAGCGCCACGCCGATGGCGGTGATCCCCTGCCACAGGAAGCAGAGTCGCTCCAGCGCGGAGAAGCTGCGGGTGTAGCGCCACAGGGCGAGGCACAGCAGCGACCCTGCGACGACGGCGAGGCGGGCGGGAATGGCGACCCAGAAATGGGGGGTGCCGGCAAAGCGCCAGTCGCTGATCAGGAAGATGGCGTTCAGCAGTGCCGACAGGGCGAACAAGGTTCTGGCATGGCGGCGGGTTTCGGGGAGTCGTTCGGCCTGAAACGCCGATTCCCGGTCGGGATCGCGAAACTCGCCGGTGAAAGGGGATAATATCGTCACGTCGCGTCCAGGCTGAGCGGGCCGTCATCATAGGACTGTTAAGGTTATCAATTTACTAAGTGCCTGAAAAAGCGTGTACCTGAAAAGCGCCGATCGCCGCCTCCGCTGCTCGCTTGACCGGCCGGGCGTCGATGGCTATAGGCGCGGCTGCCCAGCGGCCTTGCCGTGCGAAGACTCGTCTCCTCGCGTCATATCAACTGGGCGACACTAGAGCTGAACATTACCGGGTGCTCTTGCGGCTCCAGGGGGCTTATGCCCACCGGGGCCTTTGCCGTTTGGACGAATCATTCCTCCAGGCGGTGCGAGACGCGGGGATGCCCAGGTAAAGTAACTGAAAAAGGTGAAGGGCTTCATGCCAACAATCAACCAGCTGGTCCGCAAGGGCCGCGAGCTGCAGAAGACCAAGAGCAAGGTCCCTGCAATGGATGCAAACCCGCAGAAGCGCGGCGTTTGCACCCGCGTCTATACGACGACCCCGAAGAAGCCGAACTCGGCGCTTCGCAAGGTGGCCAAGGTTCGCCTGGTCAACCAGCGCGAAGTCATCACCTATATTCCGGGTGAAGGCCATAACCTGCAGGAGCACAGCGTCGTGCTGATCCGCGGTGGCCGTGTGCGAGATCTTCCGGGCGTGCGCTACCACGTTCTTCGCGGCGTTCTGGATACCCAGGGCGTCAAGGATCGCAAGCAGAGCCGTTCGAAGTACGGCGCGAAGCGTCCGAAGTAAGGGGAGAACAATAATATGTCACGTCGTCGTCGCCCCGAAAAGCGCATCATCCTGCCCGATCCCAAATATGGCGATCAGGTTCTGTCCAAGTTCATGAACAGCATCATGCAGGACGGCAAGAAGGCCGTTGCTGAATCGATCGTCTATGGCGCTCTCGAAACCGTCGAGACCCGCGCCAAGAAGGATCCGATCGGCCTGTTCCATGACGCGCTGAACAATGTGAAGCCCGGCATCGAAGTCCGCAGCCGCCGCGTCGGCGGTGCGACCTATCAGGTTCCTGTCGAAGTCCGCCCCGAGCGGTCGCAGGCCCTGGCGATCCGCTGGCTGATCACCGCAGCGCGCAACCGCAGCGAAACCACGATGGCCGCGCGCCTGTCGGGTGAGTTGCTGGACGCCGCCAACAACCGCGGCAATGCCGTGAAGAAGCGCGAAGACACGCACCGCATGGCGGAAGCGAACCGCGCCTTCTCGCACTATCGCTGGTAACAATGATGAACGGGAAGGTCGCCGCAGGGTGTCCGTCCCGTTTTTCGCTCTAAAAATCCATCCGTTCGTCGTGGGCCTACCCATGGCGAACGGATTGGTTTAGGGGCCACGCCCAGATCAAACGAATCCCCAACCGCCGGCGCACCGGCAACGGAGAAGCATCATGGCCCGCAGCCATCCGCTCGAGAAGTATCGCAATTTCGGTATCATGGCGCATATCGACGCCGGCAAGACCACCACGACCGAGCGTATCCTTTACTACACCGGCAAGTCCTACAAGATCGGCGAAGTCCATGACGGCGCCGCCACGATGGACTGGATGGAGCAGGAGCAGGAGCGTGGGATCACCATCACGTCGGCTGCGACCACGTGCATCTGGAACGATCACCGCCTGAACATCATCGACACCCCCGGCCACGTCGACTTCACCATCGAAGTCGAACGTTCGCTGCGCGTGCTGGACGGCGCGGTCGCCGCGTTCGACGGCGTTGCCGGCGTTGAGCCGCAGTCGGAAACCGTGTGGCGCCAGGCGGACAAGTACAAGGTTCCGCGGATGTGCTTCATCAACAAGCTCGACCGCACCGGCGCCAATTTCTATTATTGCGTGCAGACGATCATCGATCGCCTGGGTGCGATCCCGGCCGTCCTCTATCTCCCCATCGGTGCGGAGAGCGAGTTCAAGGGCCTGGTCGACCTGGTCGAGAATCGCGCCATCATCTGGAAGGATGAGAATCTGGGCGCCGAATTCTCCTATGAAGAGATTCCGGCCGACCTCGCCGACAAGGCTGCCGAATATCGCGAAAAGCTGATCGAACTCGCCGTCGAACAGGACGACGAGGCGATGGAAGCCTATCTCGAAGGCAATCTGCCCGACACCGCGACGCTCAAGGCGCTGATCCGCAAGGGTACGCTGAACCAGTCGTTCGTGCCGGTGCTGTGCGGCTCGGCGTTCAAGAACAAGGGCGTTCAGCCCCTGCTCGACGCAGTCGTGGACTATCTGCCTTCGCCGCTCGACATCGAAGACGTGCAGGGCATCAATCCCGACACCGACGAACCCGACAGCCGCGCGACCGCGGACGACGCGCCCTTCTCGGGTCTGGCGTTCAAGATCATGAACGATCCGTTCGTCGGCTCGCTCACCTTCCTGCGCGTCTATTCGGGCACGCTGACCAAGGGCACGTACCTGAACTCGGTCAAGGACAAGAAGGAAAAGATCGGCCGCATGCTTCTGATGCATGCGAACAGCCGTGAGGACATCGACGCGGCCTATGCCGGCGACATCGTCGCGCTGGCGGGCATGAAGGAAACCACCACCGGGGACACGCTGTGCGCCGAGCGCAAGCCGATCATCCTGGAGCGGATGGAATTCCCCGAGCCGGTTATCGAACTGTCGGTGGAACCCAAGACCAAGGCCGACCAGGAAAAGATGGGCGTCGCGCTCAACCGCCTGGCCGCCGAAGATCCGTCCTTCCGCGTCTCGACCGATCACGAATCGGGCCAGACCATCATCAAGGGCATGGGCGAGCTTCACCTCGAAATCCTGGTCGACCGCATGAAGCGCGAGTTCAAGGTCGAGGCGAATGTCGGTGCGCCGCAGGTGGCCTATCGCGAATATCTCAAGAAGGCCGTCGACGTCGACTACACCCACAAGAAGCAGTCGGGCGGCACCGGCCAGTTCGGCCGCATCAAGGTGAAGGTCACGCCGGGCGAGCGCGGCGCGGGCATCATCTTCAAGGACGAGATCAAGGGCGGTAATATTCCCAAGGAATATATCCCGGCGATCGAGAAGGGTATGCGCGAAACCGCGGCGACCGGTTCGCTGATCGGCTTCCCGATCATCGATTTCGAAATCAACCTGTATGACGGCGCCTATCATGACGTCGACTCGTCGGCTCTGGCGTTCGAAATCACCGGCCGTGCTGCGATGCGCGAAGTCGCGCAGAAGTCGGGCATCACGCTGCTCGAACCGGTCATGAAGGTCGAAGTCGTCACCCCGGAAGAATATCTGGGCGACGTCATCGGCGACATGAACAGCCGTCGCGGCCAGATCCAGGGCACCGATACGCGCGGCAACGCGCAGGTGGTCGAGGCGATGGTTCCGCTGGCCAACATGTTCGGCTATGTGAACTCGCTGCGTTCGTTCACCCAGGGGCGTGCGAACTATTCGATGATCTTCTCGCACTATGACGAAGTGCCGCAGAATGTGGCGGATGAAGTCAAGGCGAAGATGGCCTGATGACTTTCCCGTGCCGAGCCGTGCGAACGGCTCGGTTAGGGGCTGGTAATCTGTAAATTTGCTGCTATGGACGCGCCTTCGCGAGGCGCGGCCGAGCGGTCAGACCCAAGCTGATTTTGATTAGAAGGTAGGATAAAATGGCTAAGGCTAAGTTTGAGCGGAACAAGCCGCACTGCAACATCGGCACCATCGGTCACGTCGACCATGGCAAGACCTCGCTGACCGCAGCGATCACCAAGGTGCTGGCCGAGACCGGCGGCGCGACCTTCACGTCGTACGACAACATCGACAAGGCGCCTGAAGAGCGCGAGCGCGGCATCACCATTTCGACCGCCCACGTCGAATATGAGACCGAAGCCCGTCACTATGCGCACGTCGACTGCCCGGGTCACGCTGACTACGTCAAGAACATGATCACCGGTGCCGCCCAGATGGACGGCGCGATCCTGGTGGTGTCGGCCACCGACGGCCCGATGCCCCAGACCCGCGAGCACATCCTGCTCGCCCGTCAGGTCGGCGTGCCGCAGCTTGTCGTGTTCATGAACAAGGTCGACCTGGTCGACGACGCCGAAATCCTCGAGCTGGTCGAGCTGGAAATCCGCGAACTGCTCAGCAGCTACGATTTCGACGGCGACAACATCCCCGTCATCCCCGGTTCGGCCGTTGCCGCGCTGCAGGACAAGACGCCTGAAATCGGCCATGACGCCGTTCTGGCGCTGATGGCGGCCGTCGACAGCTGGATCCCGCAGCCCGAGCGTCCGGTCGACAAGCCCTTCCTGATGCCGATCGAAGACGTGTTCTCGATCTCGGGTCGCGGCACCGTCGTCACCGGCCGTGTCGAAACCGGCATCATCAAGGTTGGTGAAGAAGTCGAGATCGTCGGCCTCAAGGACACCACCAAGACGACCGTCACCGGTGTGGAAATGTTCCGCAAGCTGCTCGACGAAGGTCGTGCAGGCGACAATATCGGCGCCCTGGTGCGCGGCACGAAGCGTGAAGACGTGGAGCGTGGTCAGGTTCTGGCGAAGCCCGGCACCATCACCCCGCACACCGAATTCGACGCCGAAGTGTACGTCCTGTTCGAAGGAAGAAGGCGGCCGTCACACCCCGTTCTTCGCCAACTATCGTCCGCAGTTCTACTTCCGCACCACGGACGTGACCGGCGAAGTGATCCTCCCCGAGGGCACCGAGATGGTCATGCCTGGCGACAACGTGAAGCTCGGCGTGAAGCTGATCGCCCCGATCGCCATGGACGCCGGCCTGCGCTTCGCGATCCGCGAAGGCGGCCGCACCGTCGGTGCAGGGGTTGTCGGCACGATCTCGAAGTAATATAGGACCGCAGCGGCGCGAATCACCCGATTCGTGCCGCTGAGGATTTTAACCGCCCCGGATCGCCTTTCTCCGGCTCGCAAGAGCTAGAAGGGCAGTTTGCGGGGCGGATATTTTTTGGTTGGCGCATTTTCACAAGTCATCGGCTGCTCCGGCTGATTTTTGAAAATGCTCTACGTTTTTGGCTCTTTCGCATCGGTACAGGAACTATGGACAGCAACATCCGCATCCGCCTCAAGGCGTTCGATCATCGCGTGCTTGATCAGGCGACCGGCGACATCGCCGACACCGCCCGCCGCACCGGCGCCCTTATTCGCGGTCCCATTCCCCTTCCGACGCGCATCGAAAAGTTCACGGTCAACCGTGGTCCGCACATCGACAAGAAGTCGCGCGAGCAGTTCGAAGTCCGCACCTACAAGCGTATGCTTGACATTGTGCAGCCGACGCCGCAGACGGTCGACGCGCTGATGAAGCTGGACCTAGCTGCCGGCGTGAACGTCGAGATCAAGTTGGCCTAAAGCCGACAAGTCCCTGCTTTCTGAAAAGAGGGCAGGGTATCGGGCATTTCGGGAAACCGGAAGCTCACACGACACAAGGGATACCGCACAGCACTGGGCAACCAGCGGGTCTGTGGTTCTGGTCCCCCGTCGCTATTCCCGAGCAGGGGGTGGCATCCAACCCGGACGGGGTGATCTATACATTGGGTTGGGCCGCTAAGCAGAGATGCTGAGCGGTTTTTTCGTTGGATACGCCCGTTGCTAAGACGGGCCTCTATGGGAGTAATCAGTGATGCGCACAGGCGTGATCGCTAAGAAAGTCGGGATGACCCGTCTGTTCCAAGAGGACGGACGCCATATCCCGGTTACGGTTTTGGCCCTTGAGGGCAATCAGGTCGTGGCCCGCAAGGATGTCGACAGCGATGGCTACGTCGCCGTCCAGCTCGGCGCCGGCGTTGCCAAGGTGAAGAATGTCGCCAAGCCGCAGCGTGGCCACTTCGCCAAGGCGCAGGTCGAGCCGAAGGCTCGCCTGGTTGAATTCCGCGTCGCCGAGGATGCGCTCCTCGATGTCGGCGCTGAAATCGCCGCAGACCATTTCATCGACGGCCAGCTGGTCGACGTGTCGGGTCACACGCAGGGCAAGGGCTTTGCCGGTGCGATGAAGCGTTGGGGCTTCGGCGGTATGCGCGCCACCCACGGCGTGTCCATCAGCCACCGTGCGCATGGTTCGACCGGTAACCGCCAGGATCCGGGCCGCGTCTTCAAGAACAAGAAGATGGCCGGCCATATGGGCGACCGCGAGCGGACCCAGCAGAATCTCGAAATCGTCCGCACGGACGTCGAGCGTGGCCTGATCTTCGTCAAGGGCAGCGTTCCGGGCGCCAAGGGCACCTGGCTGACCATCAAGGATTCGGTCAAGGTTCCCCGTCCGGCCGACGTGCCGTACCCCGCCAGCCTGAAGAAGGCCGACAACAGCAATGACGCTCCGGCGAACACCCCGGCGGAAGACGCCGCGGCGCCCGAAGCGACCGAAGGCCAGGAGGGCTAAACCATGAAGGTCAAGGTACAGACCCTCGACGCAGCGGAAGCTGGCGATCTGGAGCTTAACGATGCCGTGTTCGGTATCGAGCCCCGCGCTGACATCCTGCACCGCGTCGTCACCTGGCAGCTCGAAAAGCGTCGCGGCACCGCCCGCGGCACCCGCGAGCGTAGCGATGTTGCCCGCACCGGCAAGAAGTTTGGCCGCCAGAAGGGCGGCGGCACCGCCCGTCACGGCGATCGCCGCGCGCCGGTGTTCATCGGTGGTGGTAAGGCGCACGGCGCCCGCGTCCGCGACTTCAACCCCTCGCTGAACAAGAAGGTTCGCGCGCTGGGTCTGAAGATGGCGCTGTCGTCGAAGGTCAAGAGCGGCACGCTCACGATCATCGACAGCCTGGACGTCGCCGAAGGCAAGACCAAGGCGCTGGTCGCCAGCCTCGCCAAGCTGAACCTCACCAAGGTGCTGTTCATCGACGGCGACGCGGTCAACGTCAGCTTCGCGAAGGCTTCGGCGAACATCATCGGCGTGGACCTGCTCCCCGCCGTTGGCGCCAATGTCTATGACATCCTGAAAGCCGACTCGCTGGTGCTCACCCGCGCCGCGGTCGAAAAGCTGGAGGCCCGTTTCAATGGCTAAAAAGCAAGCCGGGACCGTCGACAACCGTCATTATGACGTGGTTGTCGCCCCCCACATCACCGAGAAGTCGACCCTTCTCAGCGAAAACAACGCCGTGGTCTTCAAGGTGGCGGGCGATGCCTCCAAGCCTGAGATCAAGGCCGCTGTCGAAGCGATCTGGGGTGTGGACGTCAAGAGCGTCAACACGCTGGTCACGAAGGGCAAGACGAAGCGCTGGAAGGGCAAGCCCTACAAGCGTTCGGACGTGAAGAAGGCGATCGTCCGCCTGGCCGAAGGCCAGTCGATCGACATCACCGAGGGAGTCCGCTGAGATGGCTCTGAAGCATTATAACCCGACCAGCCCGGCCCGCCGCGGCCTGATCCTGGTCGACAAGTCCAGCCTGCACAAGGGCAAGCCCGTCAAGGCGCTGACCGAAGGCAAGCGCAAGACCGGCGGCCGCAACAACAAGGGTCATGTGACCTCGCGCGGCATCGGTGGCGGTCACAAGCAGCGCTATCGTATCATCGACTTCAAGCGCCGCTTGTGGGATGTCGAAGGTACGGTCGAGCGTCTGGAATATGACCCCAACCGCACCGCCTTCATCGCGCTGGTCAACTATCCCGACGGCACCCAGAACTATATTCTGGCGCCGCAGCGTCTTGCCCCCGGTGACAAGGTCATCGCCGGCAAGAAGACCGACGTGAAGCCGGGCAACGCGATGGAACTGGGTCAGATGCCGGTCGGCACGATCATCCACAACATCGAAATGAAGCCGGGCAAGGGCGGTCAGCTCTGCCGGTCGGCGGGCACATACGCCCAGCTCGTCGGTCGCGATCGCGGCATGGTGATGGTGCGTTTGTCCTCGGGCGAGCAGCGCTACATCCGTTCGGACTGCATGGGCACCATCGGCGCCGTCAGCAACCCGGACAATGGCAACACCAACCTCGCCAAGGCTGGCCGTAACCGTTGGAACGGCATCCGCCCGCTGACGCGCGGCGTCGCCAAGAACCCGGTCGATCACCCCCATGGTGGTGGTGAAGGCCGCACCTCGGGCGGCCGTCATCCGGTTACGCCATGGGGCAAGCCGACCAAGGGTGCGCGCACCCGCCACAACAAGGCGACGGACAAGATGATTATCCGTAGCCGCCATGCGAAGAAGAAGAGGTAAGCGAGATGGCTCGTTCCGTCTGGAAAGGTCCTTTCGTGGACCTCAGCCTTCTGAAGAAGGCGGAAACCGCGCAGGACGCGGGTGGCCGTGCGCCGATCAAGACCTGGTCGCGCCGTTCCACCATCCTGCCGCAGTTCGTTGGCCTGACGTTCAACGTCTATAACGGCCGCAAGCATGTTCCGGTCTCCGTGAACGAGGATATGGTGGGTCACAAGCTGGGCGAATTCGCCCCGACCCGCTTCTTCCCCGGCCACGCCGCCGACAAGAAGGGCAAGCGCTGATGAGCAAGGAAAAGGCTCCCCGTCGCGTCGCCGACAATGAGGCGCTGGCCGTTGGCACGCAGATCCGTGGTTCGGCCCAGAAGCTGAACCTGGTCGCCACGCTCATCCGCGGCCGCAAGGTCGAGGACGCGCTGAACATTCTCGCCTTCTCCAAGAAGGCGATGGCGGTGGACGTGCGCAAGGTGCTGGCTTCGGCCATCGCCAACGCGGAAAACAACCACAATCTCGACGTCGATTCGCTGGTCGTCGCGGAAGCATCGGTGGGCAAGAGCTTCACCCTGAAGCGATTCCACGCTCGCGGCCGCGGCAAGTCGACCCGGATCCTCAAGCCCTTCAGCCGCGTGCGCATTGTCGTGCGTGAAGCTGGCGAAGAAGCGGAGGCGTAAGCACATGGGTCACAAGAGCAATCCGATCGGTCTGCGTCTGCAGATCAACCGCACCTGGGACAGCCGCTGGTTCGCCGAAGGCGCCGACTATGGTCGCCTGCTGCTGGAGGATCTCAAGATCCGCCAGTTCATCTTCAAGAACCTGCCGCAGGCCGCGATCTCCAAGGTCGTGATCGAGCGTCCGGCCAAGCTGTGCCGCGTGTCGATCTACGCCGCCCGTCCGGGCGTCATCATCGGCAAGAAGGGCGCGGACATCGAAAAGCTTCGCAAGAAGCTGGGCGCGCTGACCTCGTCCGACGTGTCGCTGAACATCGTCGAGATCCGCAAGCCGGAAATCGATAGCAAGCTCGTCGCACAGGGCATCGCCGATCAGCTCGAACGCCGCGTGGCGTTCCGCCGGGCGATGAAGCGTGCGGTGCAGTCGGCCCTGCGTCTGGGCGCCGAAGGCATCAAGATCACCTGCGGCGGCCGTCTGGGCGGCGCGGAGATCGCGCGCGTCGAATGGTATCGCGAAGGCCGCGTTCCGCTGCATACTCTGCGTGCGAACGTCGACTATGCCGAAGCCACGGCACACACCGCCTATGGCGTGTGCGGCATCAAGGTCTGGATCTTCAAGGGCGAAATCCTTGGTCACGATCCGATGGCCACCGACCGGCTGATGCTGGAGGCTCAGACCTCCGGCGTGCGCCCGGCGCGCTGAAGATAAGAAGGTAATAGCGTCATGCTGCAACCGAAGAAAATGAAGTTCCGCAAGACCTTCAAGGGTCGGATCAAGGGCGATGCCAAGGGTGGCTCGGCCCTGAACTTCGGCTCCTATGGTCTGAAGGCCATGGAACCCGAGCGCGTCACCGCACGCCAGATCGAAGCGGCCCGCCGCGCGATCACCCGCCACATCCGCCGTCAGGGCCGGTTGTGGATCCGCGTGTTCCCCGACGTGCCGGTTTCCAAGAAGCCTGCCGAAGTCCGTCAGGGCAAGGGCAAGGGTTCGGTCGAATATTGGGCCGCCCGCGTCAAGCCGGGTCGCATCCTGTTCGAACTGGACGGCGTGCCCGGTCCGCTCGCAGCAGAGGCCTTCTCGCGCGCCGCGATGAAGCTGCCCATCAAGACCAAGGTCGTCGCCCGCCTCGGCGACACCTCGCATCTGGAGGGTTAAGCACATGGCGAATGTTGCAGACCTGAAGACCAAGACGGACGACGAACTGTCGACCGAACTGAACAACCTGAAGCGCGAGCAGTTCAATCTGCGTTTCCAGGCGGCCACCAACCAGCTGGAAAAGCCCAGCCGCGTCAAGGAAGTCCGTCGGTCGATCGCGCAGATCAAGACCCTGCAGACGGAGCGTAACAGCTCCGCCGCGAAGTAAAGGAAACACACGATGCCCAAGCGCGTGCTGACGGGAACGGTGGTTTCCGACAAGACCGACAAGACGGTGGTGGTTCGTGTAGAGCGCAAGGTTAAGCATGCGCTCTACGGCAAGATCATCCGCCGTTCGAAGAAGTACCATGCCCATGACGAGGGCAATGTCTACAAGGAAGGCGAGACGGTCCGAATCGAAGAGACCGCCCCGATTTCCAAGCTCAAGACCTGGAAGGTGATCGAGCGCGTGGACACCCACAAGTCGCCGGAAACGGCGGCCTGAGGGACGGCTCGCTGAGCCTTCGGTGAAAAATGCGGCGCGGGGCTGGCCTTTTCCTTCGGAAAGGGTTACAGGCCCGCGCTTCGCGTAGAGTCACCGGGCTCTAGGCAGATGAATTCGGAACCGCCGGGAATTGCCCCGGTAGGCCAAATAAGAAGGAACCGGATCCAATGATCCAGATGCAATCCAATCTTGACGTCGCTGACAACAGCGGCGCCAAGCGCGTCCAGTGCATCAAGGTGCTGGGCGGCTCGAAGCGTCGCTTCGCTGGCGTGGGCGACATCATCGTCGTCTCGATCAAAGAAGCTGCGCCGCGTGGCAAGGTGAAGAAGGGTGACGTGCATCGTGCCGTCATCGTGCGTACCGCCAAGGATATCCGCCGTGCAGACGGTTCGGTCATCCGTTTCGACGGCAACGCCGCTGTGCTGATCAACAAGAACGAGGAGCCGATCGGCACCCGTATCTTTGGCCCGGTCGTTCGCGAGCTGCGTGCCAAGAAGCACATGAAGATCATCAGCCTTGCTCCCGAGGTGCTGTAATGAGCGCTGCTAAGATCAAGAAGGGCGACAAGATCGTCGTCCTGGCTGGCAAGGACAAGGGCCGTACCGGCGCCGTCCTGCAGGTGATGCCCAAGGACGACAAGGTCCTGGTGGAAGGCATCAACGTGCATGCCAAGCATCGCAAGCCCGACCAGGCGAACCCGCAGGGTGGCATCGAGCGCAAGGCTGCGCCGCTGCACATTTCGAACGTCGCTGTCGCCGACAAGGATGGCAAGCCGACCCGCGTCCGTTTCGAGGACCGCGACGGCAAGAAGGTCCGCGTCGCCGTCAAGTCCGGTGAGGTGCTGTAATGGCCGACAAATATATCCCGCGCTCCAAGGCGCAGTATGACGCTGAAATCGCCAAGGCGATGACCGAGAAGTTCGGTTACAAGAACGTCATGGAAGTCCCCAAGATCGACAAGATCACGCTCAACATGGGCGTGGGCGAAGCGACCCAGGACAAGAAGAAGGTCACGCAGGCCGCCGAGGAAATGGAACTGATCGCCGGCCAGAAGCCGGTCATCACCAAGGCGAAGAAGTCGATCGCGCAGTTCAAGCTGCGTGAAGGCATGCCGATCGGTGCCAAGGTCACACTGCGCCGCGAGCGCATGTATGAATTCCTTGACCGCATGATCAATATCGCGCTGCCCCGCGTGCGCGACTTCCGTGGTCTCAACCCGAAGAGCTTCGACGGCCGTGGCAATTATGCCTTCGGCATCAAGGAGCAGATCATCTTCCCCGAGATCAGCTATGACCGCGTCGACAAGGTGCGCGGCATGGACATCATCGTCACCACCACCGCGAAGACGGACGACGAAGCGCGCGAACTGCTGCGCCTCTTCGGCTTCCCCTTCCCGCAGGAAGAAGAGAAGCAGGCGGCCTGATAAGGCCCCGCTTCTCTCCCAACGCTTAAGCTAAGGAAGAGAACTTAAGTCATGGCGAAACTGAGTTCGATCAACAAGAACGAGCGCCGCAAGAAGCTGGTGAAGAAATATGCCGGCCGCTATGCGAAGCTCAAGGCGATCGCGAATGATACCGCGGCCGACGACAGCGATCGTCTGATCGCGCGTCTGAAGATGGCGGAGATCCCCCGCAACGGCAATCCGACCCGCGTTCGGAACCGCTGCGAACTGACGGGGCGTCCCCGCGCTTATTACCGCAAATTCCGCCTCTGCCGCGTGCAGCTGCGTGATCTGGCCAACAAGGGCCTGATCCCCGGCGTCACCAAGTCGAGCTGGTAAGGATCATTTGAGATGGCATTGACCGATCCCCTGGGTGATATGCTCACCCGCATCCGCAACGGGCAGCAGGCGAAGAAGGACAGCGTTATGTCCCCGGCGTCCAAGCTGCGCGCCCGCGTGCTCGACGTGCTCCAGCGCGAAGGCTATATCCGTGGTTATTCCGAGGAAGCCCTCGGCAATCACCCGGGCCTGCGCATCGAGCTGAAATATTTCGAAGGCCAGCCGGCGATCAAGCATGTCGCCCGCGTGTCCAAGCCTGGCCGCCGCGTCTATTCGGGTTCCAAGGAACTTCCGGTGATTCGCAACGGCCTGGGCATCACCATTGTCTCGACGCCTCGCGGTGTTCTGTCCGACGCCGAAGCGCGCGAACAGAATGTCGGCGGCGAAGTGCTGGCGGAGGTGTTCTAATGAGCCGCATCGGTAAAAAGCCGGTCGCGATCCCCGCAGGGGTGACCGCAACCATCGAAGGCGGGCAGCTGTCGGTCAAGGGTCCCAAGGGGACGCTGGCCCTGCAGATGCGCGACGAGATCAGCTACACGCTGGAAAATGACGGCATCTCCGTGCAGCCGGCCAACAAGACCAAGCAGGCGCGCGCCTTCTGGGGTATGCAGCGGACGCTGGTGCAGAACCTGATCACCGGCGTGACCGAGGGCTTCTCCAAGAAGCTGCTCATCACCGGTGTCGGCTACCGCGCCAACTCGCAGGGCAAGAACCTGAAGCTGCAGCTTGGCTACAGCCATGACGTCGATTTCGCGATCCCCGACGGGATCGAGATCAAGACCCCGGATAACACCACGGTCGAGATCAGCGGCATCGACAAGCAGCAGGTCGGTCAGGTAGCGGCCGAGATCCGTCGCTGGCGCAAGCCCGAACCCTATAAGGGCAAGGGTATCAAATACGCCGGCGAATTCATCTTCCGCAAGGAAGGGAAGAAGAAGTAAGATGGCAAAGCTTTCCCTCTTCGCGCGGCGTCGTCGCCGCGTTCGCACCGCGCTCAAGGCTGTTTCGGGCACCCGCCCGCGCCTCAGCGTTCACCGTTCGGGCCGTCACATCTACGCCCAGGTCATCGATGACGCGCAGGGCAAGACCGTTGCCGCCGCATCGACCCTGGACAAGGACGTGCGCGGCAAGACCGGCGCCACGTCCGAAGCGGCTGCCGATGTCGGCAAGCGCGTCGCCGCCGCGGCGACCGCTGCCGGCGTCACCCGCGTCGTGTTCGACCGTGGTGGCTTCCTGTTCCATGGCCGCGTCAAGGCGCTGGCCGATGCGGCCCGTGAAGCCGGGCTGGAGTTCTGATCATGGCTGACGAAAACACCAACGAAGTCGTCGCACCCGTCGAGGGCGCCGAAGCGACTGCACCGACCGAAGGTCGTGGTCCCGGCCGTGGCCGTGGCAACCGCGGCGGCGGTGGCGGCAATGATCGCAACCGTGGCGAGCGTGGCGGCCGTGGCCGTCGCGACGATCGTCGTGGCGGCAACCGCGATGAGGATCAGGGCGAAGAACTGATCGAGAAGCTGGTTCACATCAACCGCGTCTCGAAGACCGTCAAGGGCGGTAAGCGCTTCGGTTTCGCGGCTCTGGTCGTCGTCGGCGACGGCAAGGGCCGTGCGGGCTTCGGTCATGGCAAGGCACGCGAAGTGCCGGAAGCCATCAGCAAGGCGACTGCCGCCGCCAAGAAGGCGATGGTCCGCGTTCCGCTGAAGGAAGGCCGCACGCTGCATCATGACGGTCTCGGCCATTTCGGCGCCGGCAAGGTGACGGTCCGTTCGGCCCCGGCCGGTACGGGTATCATCGCCGGCGGTCCGATGCGCGCCGTGTTCGAAAGCCTCGGCGTCGCGGACGTCGTGACCAAGTCGAACGGCACGTCGAACCCCTATAACATGATCCGTGCGACCTTCGCGGCGCTGGTCGAGCAGACCAGCCCCAAGTCGGTGGCGCAGCGTCGCGGCAAGAAGGTCGCCGACCTGCTTCGTCGCGGTGGCGCTTCGGTCGAAGTCGCGGCGGCTGACGCCGACGCGATTGTGGAGTAAGCGACATGGCGAAAATCAAGATCAAGCAGATCGGTTCGCCGATCCGTCGCCCCGCCGACCAGAAGAAGATTCTGATCGGCCTGGGCCTGGGCAAGATGCACCGCGTGGTGGAGCTTGAAGACACGGCGGAAGTCCGCGGTGCGATCAAGAAGCTGCCGCACATGGTGGCGGTGGTCGAAGGCTAAACCCTTCGCCCTGCGGCAAGATTGAAAAGGGCCGGTTCGCGTTCGCGAATTGGCCCTTTCCTTTTTGGCGGCGTCGTCGGTTGCTTGCGCGCTGTCCTACAACGCTCGGCCATGGCAAACTGGCGTGGCGATGGATGCAAAGGGCGCAAGCAGAGGCGCAAGATAATAGCCTATTCTCGCCATGAAATGTCTGAATGGGCGGGAAATGTGCGAAGTTAAGCGGCCATGCCCCAACGCCGTCCCGCCGGTTGCGATGCTGGCGACGGCCTGGCCATCCTTACGCATTAGGGGGTGACAAGCCTCCCGCATCCCGCTATGGGCCGCGCTTCCCAATTCAGCGCGAACCAAGCGAAAGCGAGTGCACGATATGAAACTCAATGACATCCGTGACAATGATGGCGCCCGCAAGGGCCGTATGCGCGTCGGACGCGGCATCGGCTCGGGCAAGGGCAAGACCGCTGGTCGCGGCCAGAAGGGCGCCAAGGCGCGCTCGGGCGTCGCCATCAACGGCTTCGAGGGTGGCCAGATGCCGCTCCACATGCGCATCCCGAAGCGCGGCTTCAACAACATCTTCGCCAGCGATTATGCGATCGTGAACCTGGGCGCGGTGCAGAAGGCGATCGACGCCGGCAAGCTGGACGCGGCTGCAACCATCGATCAGGCGGCGCTGAACGCCGCCAACCTGACCCGTGGCGGCAAGGATGGCGTCCGTCTGCTCGCCAAGGGCGAACTGACCGCCAAGGTCAGCTTCCTGGTCGCCGGCGCGTCGAAGAGCGCGATCGAGGCGGTCGAAAAGGCCGGTGGCAAGGTTGACGTGATCGAAGTCGTTCCGGCGGCGGACAAGGCCAAGGCCAAGAAGGGCACTACCCTGGCCGCCAAGAAGGCCGCCCAGAAGGGCTGATCCGCCTTTCGCAGACTTGCAAGCGCGGCCCCGCTGCCCGATATGGGTTGGCGGGGTCATGCGTATCGGGGGGAATCCATTTGTCGCACCGGCGACAACTCCCCGTTCGACACGCCGGACCCGTCCCGCTAAGGGATGAGCGATTCCGCTCCGGGGCTTGATACCCCGGCAAGAGTGATTTGAAGGGCAGCCACCATGGCATCGAGAGCCGACCAGCTCGCATCCAATCTCAGCCTCGCAAAGTTCAGCCAGGCGACCGACCTCAAGAAGCGCCTGTGGTTCACGCTGGGCGCCTTGATCGTCTTCCGTTTCCTCAGCTTCGTGCCGCTGCCCGGCGTCGATCCGACCGCCCTGTCGCAGCTCTACAGCCAGACCAATGGCGGCATCCTCGACATCTTCAACACCTTCTCGGGTGGGTCGCTGTCGCGCATGAGCTTGATCGCGCTGGGCGTGATGCCCTATATCACCGCGTCGATCGTGGTGCAGCTCGGCGCCAGCCTCTCGCCGCAACTCGCGGCGATCAAGAAGGAAGGCGAAAGCGGCCGCAAGAAACTGAACCAGTGGACGCGCTATGGCACCGTGGGCCTGACCGCGGTGCAGGGCTATTTCATCGCCGTGGGCCTTGAAAGCTTCGGCGCCCAGTCGGGTGTCGCGGCGGTGATCGAACCGGGCCTGCTGTTCCGCCTGACCGCGGTCGTGTCGCTGATCGGCGGCACCATGTTCCTGATGTGGCTGGGCGAACAGATCACGTCGCGCGGGATCGGCAACGGCGTGTCGCTCATCATCATGGCGGGCATCGTCGCCCAGTTGCCTGTGACGCTCAGCAACCTGTTCAAGTCGGGTAGCGAAGGCTCGATCTCCGGCCTGCTCATCATGTTCGTCATGGTGATGGCGCTGGGCCTGATTCTGCTGATCTGCTTCATGGAGCGGGCGCAGCGCCGGGTGCTGATCCAATATCCCAAGCGCCAGACCCGCCAGGGCCTGATGCAGGCCGACCGCAGCCATCTGCCGCTCAAGGTCAATACCGCGGGCGTCATCCCGCCGATCTTCGCCAGCTCGCTGTTGCTGATGCCGTTGACCATCTCGCAATTTGCGGGCCAGACCGTGGCGGGCGAAAGCAAGTGGGGCGATTTCGTCCTGACGCTGAACCAGTATCTGTCGCATGGCAGCCCGGTCTATATGGGGCTCTATGGTCTGGGGATCGTCTTCTTCTGCTTCTTCTACACTGCCGTGGTGTTCAATCCCGAAGAGACGGCCGATAACCTCAAGCGCAATGGCGGCTTCATTCCCGGTATTCGTCCGGGCAAGAATACCGAAAATTATCTGGATTATGTGCTGACGCGCATCACCGTCATCGGCGCGGCCTATCTGGCCTTCATCTGTCTGGTGCCGGAATTCGCCATCGCGCGGGCGGGCATTCCCTTCTACCTTGGTGGGACTAGCCTGTTGATCGTCGTCAATGTTACGGTGGACACCGTGACCCAGATTCAAAGCCATCTGCTCGCTCACCAATATGGCGACCTGATCAAGAAGGCGAAGCTCAAGGGTCGCCTGCGCTAGGCGACCACAGATAGGGCGCACAACAGGGGAGTATGCGCGCAATGAACATCATTCTGCTTGGCCCGCCGGGGGCCGGCAAGGGAACGCAGGCGAGCCGACTGGTCGAGCAACGCGGCATGGTGCAACTGTCCACGGGGGACATGCTGCGCGCTGCGGTGAAGGCCGGAACGCCGGTCGGGCTTCAGGCCAAGGCGCTGATGGAATCCGGCGCGCTGGTTCCCGACGAAGTGGTGTCCGGCATCATCGGCGAGGCGCTCGACGCGCTGGCGCCCGAGACGGGCGTCATTTTCGACGGCTATCCGCGGACCGAGGCGCAGGCCCATTCGCTCGACACCATATTGTCGGATCGCAGCCGCACGCTCGACCATGTGATCGAGCTGGAAGTGGACGAGGATGCGCTGGTCGAGCGGATCACCGGTCGCTTCACCTGCGGCACCTGTGGCGCGGGCTATCACGACCTGTTCCACAAGCCCAAGGTCGAAGACACGTGCGACAAATGCGGCGGTCACGAATTCAAGCGCCGGCCGGACGATAATGAGGACACCGTGCGTACGCGCATGGCCGAATATCGCGCGAAGACCGCGCCGATCCTGCCGATCTACGAAGCGCGCGATATCGTGTCGCGGGTGGACGGCATGGCCGATATGGGCGAGGTGAGCGCGGCGATCGCGGCCATATTGGACGGCGACGCGGCCTGAGCTAGTGTCCGCCCTTCGGACGAGGGGAGGGCGGATATGCGCATTATCACATTATTGGGATGGGCTGGTGCGGCGATGGCCGCCCCGGCCCATTCTGCCGTTACGGCCACCGGCGATGTCGGTTTCGTCATCGAAAGCAGCATCGAGATCGCAGCCGACGCCCATGCCGTCTATGCACTGCTGCTGACGCCGGGCCGCTGGTGGAGTGACAGCCACAGCTATAGCGGCGATTCGACCAATATGACCGTGGATGCCCGCGCCGGCGGCTGCTTCTGCGAGACGATCCCGGCGGCAGGCGGGGCGTCGGGGTCGGTCGAGCATGGGCGCGTCATCTATGTCGCGCCGGGGCGGCAATTGCGCCTGTCCGGCGCGCTGGGGCCTTTGCAGGCCGATGCGGCGACCGGCACGCTCGACCTTGTGCTCACGCCGGCGGGGAAGGGGACGAAGGTCCGCATGACCTATGTGGTGGGGGGCTATCTGCGTACGCCTCCGGCCCGGATTGCGCCGTTGGTTGATCGGGTGCTGGATGAGCAGTTGCAGGGGTTGAAAAGGGCGGCGGAAGCGCCTGCGCCCTGAGCCGCGTGGCGCGACGCGGCCGATCGAACCTGTCGGGAAAGAAAACAGCAAAGAAAAGCGCATCGGCCGGGCCTATTAACCATGATCGTAGCAGATTCATTGCTCCGCTGTTGCTATGGAGGCGCATGGACGGATCGCTGCGCGCTCGTGGCCGCTTGACGGAATTGGACGCTTTACGCGGGATCGGCGCGCTATGCGTGCTGATTTTCCATTATTCGACCCGCTTCCACGAACTGTTTCCGCAAGCCTCGCATGTGCCGTTCAGCTTTCCCGGCGGCAATTATCGCGTGCTGCTGTTCTTTACTATTTCGGGCTTCGCGATTTTCTTCACGCTCGATCGCATCCGTACCGTCGCCGACTTCATCGTCAATCGCTTCGCCCGTCTCTATCCCGCCTATCTGGTGGCGATGCTGCTGACGCTTGGGATCGAATATCTGGCGCAGGCGACGCAGTTGCTGGTCGGCCCGGTCGCGATCCTCGCCAATTTCACGATGCTCCAGGGCTTCGCCTTCATGCCGGAGGTGGATGGCGCCTATTGGACACTGACGGTCGAGATCGCCTTCTATTTCTGCATGATCGCGATCTGGAAGTTCTTCGGCATCCGGCGGCTGGAACCGGTGCTGGCGTTCTGGCTGGCGGTGCGCTGGCTGTTCTGGCTGTGGCCGGACATGCCGGAACGAATCATCATGCTGCTGGTGCTGCGCTACACGCCCTTCTTCGTGATCGGGATGCTGGCCTATCGCCTCTGGTCAGGTCAGCGGACGTTGATCCAGCAGGCCCCCTATGCGGCGCTCGCGCTGCTGTCGATCGCGACCATGGAGACGTGGGACGTGACGATCGTAGGCTGTGTCCTGATGATCACCTACCTCGCGCTGATCCATGGATATTTGCGCTTCCTCAGCCTGCGTCCGCTCTTGTGGCTGGGAGGGATCAGCTACAGCTTCTATCTGATCCACCAGCATGTCGGTTTCGTCGTCATGCTGGAGTTCGCCAGGGCGGGCTACAGTCCGTGGCTCGGCTTTGCCGCCGCCTTTACCGTGGCGCTGACATTGGGCACGGTCATCAACCGGGTGGTGGAGCGGCCCGTCGGCGAAGCGATCATTGCCTGGTGGAAGCGCCGCCGCGAGGCCCAATTGGCCACGACGAGTGCGGTGACCAGCGAGGGCTGAACAAAAAGGGCGCCGCCGTCGCCGGCCGCGCCCCGTCTTATAGCTGCGCTATCGCCTTATTGCGCGACAGGCGCCGCGGCAGCCGCATTTTCGGGCAGACCGCCCATCTGCGTCACCATCTTGGTATAGGCATCCAGATAGGCCAGCACGATCACCTGACCGATATCGGTATTCTGGTAGCCGCCACCCCCGACCGCGGCGAGGCCGCCCATCCAGCCGAGGCCGCCGCCACCGCCGAAGCTCAGGTCCGACTTGCGGAAATAGCCCTCGGCCATCACTTCTTCCTCGGTGGTGCGGGCGTTGACGACGGAGAGCATGACATTGGCCTCGCTCTTCTTGACCGAGATGCCGCCCGCCAGCGCGCCCAGCGTACGCCCGCCCAGGAAGCCGCCGACCAGACCGCCAATGGCGTTGCCGCCGCTATTCTTGTTGGTGGTGACGATATCGGGCTGGATGAAATAGTCCGCCGCCTTGACCTGGCCCTTGCCCAGGTTCGACCCGGCCTGCAATTCGCCCGAATCCGCCATGGCGCGTTCCATGTTGCGGCTCGCCATCGACCGGCCGCGATTGACGATGCCGAAACAACCGGACTGCTGGACGAACAGCTTGATGATCGCTTCCGGGCTGCCCAGGTTCAGTTCGCGCCACCATTGATTGTCCGGCTCGACGATGGCGACGGTGCCAAGGCGCTTGGTGCAGCGGGGAATTTCCATCTGCTTCCTGGTCTGGGCCTGGCGACCCGACGATCCCTTGTCCGCTGCGATCGCTTGCGGCGTCGCCATGGCCAGGCAGACCATGGCCGCCGTCAGCTTGTTCAATCCACGCATTTCAAGAACCCCGTTTGTTGCTTGATCGAGAAAATGTCGTGCGCCCCGTCTTTTGCGAAAGCGTATCACAGGGCAGGGACGCTTCCAAGCAATGTGGGCCATGGATGACGGGCTTTGTCATCCTGTGCGCGATCCTGCTGACAGGGGGCGCAACTGCTGCTATCGGCGCGCAATGACCGATCTCAGCCATATCCGTAACTTCTCGATCATTGCCCATATCGACCATGGCAAGTCGACGCTCGCCGACCGCCTGATCCAGCGCACCGGCGGCCTGACAGACCGCGAGATGAGCGCGCAAGTTCTTGATAACATGGACATCGAGAGGGAGCGCGGCATCACCATCAAGGCCCAGACGGTCCGGCTCGACTATGTTGCCAAAAATGGCGAGACCTATGAGCTGAACCTGATGGACACGCCGGGCCATGTCGACTTCGCCTATGAGGTGTCGCGCAGCCTGGCCGCGTGCGAGGGCGCGCTGCTGGTCGTGGACGCCGCGCAGGGCGTGGAGGCGCAGACGCTGGCCAATGTCTATCAGTCGATCGAGCATGACCACGAGATCGTGCCGGTGCTGAACAAGATCGACCTGCCCGCCGCCGAACCGGAAAAGGTGCGCGCGGAAATCGAGGAGGTGATCGGCCTCGACGCGTCCGAGGCGGTGCTGGCCAGCGCGAAGTCGGGCATCGGCATCGACGATATATTGGAAGCGATCGTCAAGAAGATCCCGCCGCCCAAGGGCGACCGCGACGCGCCGCTGGAAGCGATGCTGGTCGATAGCTGGTACGATCCCTATCTGGGCGTCGTCATCCTGGTGCGCGTGATGAACGGCGTCATCAAGAAGGGCCAGAACGTCAAGTTCATGATCGGCGGCACCGAACATCTGGTCGACCGCGTCGGCTGCATGCGGCCCAAGATCGAGCAACTGCCCGAACTGGGGCCGGGCGAGATCGGCTTCATCACCGCGCAGATCAAGGATATCAGCCAGACCCGCGTCGGCGACACCATCACCACGGTCAAGAACCCGGCGGCCAAGCCGTTGCCGGGCTTCAAGGAAGTGCAGCCGGTGGTGTTCTGCGGCCTGTTCCCGGTGGATGCCAACGACTTCGACAAGCTGCGCGACAGCATCAGCAAGCTGCGGCTCAATGATGCCAGCTTCTCCTTCGAGATGGAGAGCAGCGCGGCGCTGGGCTTTGGCTTCCGCTGCGGATTCCTGGGCCTGCTCCATCTGGAGATCATTCAGGAGCGACTGACCCGCGAATATGATCTGGACCTCATCACCACCGCGCCGTCGGTGGTGTACAAAATCCAGCTCACCTATGGCGCGGGCGAGATCGAGCTGCACAATCCGGCCGACATGCCCGATCCCACCAAGATCGACGAGATCGAGGAGCCGTGGATCGAGGCGATCATCTATTGCCCCGACGAATATCTCGGCTCCATCCTGAAACTGTGCCAGGATCGGCGCGGCATTCAGAAGAACCTGACCTATGTCGGCGGCCGCGCGCAGGTGACCTATGAACTGCCGCTCAACGAAGTGGTGTTCGACTTCTACGATCGCCTGAAGTCCATCAGCCGGGGTTATGCCAGCTTCGACTATCACCAGATCGGCTATCGCGAGGGCGATCTGGTCAAGATGAGCATCATGGTCAATTCAGAGCCGGTCGATGCGCTTAGCATGATCGTCCATCGCGGCACCGCCGAATTGCGCGGGCGCGGCATGTGCGAGCGGCTGAAAGACCTGATCCCGCGCCATCTGTTCAAGATCCCGATCCAGGCGGCGATCGGCGGCAAGGTGATCGCGCGCGAGACGATCGCGGCGATGCGCAAGGATGTGACCGCCAAATGCTATGGCGGCGACATCAGCCGCAAGAAGAAGCTGCTCGACAAGCAGAAGGAAGGCAAGAAGCGGATGCGCGAATATGGCAGCGTGCAGATTCCGCAGGAAGCCTTCATCGCCGCGCTGCGCATGGGCGACGAAAGCTGATCCCATGAACGACCGCCGCGCCGCAGGATCGTCCCGCCGTTGAACGGGAACGATCTTGTCCTGTGACGGCGCAACGTCCGGGCCGTTGACCGGCAAGGGTCAACCGGACAATGGGCTGGCCGGGCAGGTCGCTCGGATCGAGCGGGCGGCGGCGTTTCTGGCCAATGGCCTGTCGCTGGGCACCTGTCCCGACGCGGCGGGGCGACGGCGCGACGCCATGCCGGCCAAGTTGATCGGCAACGGTTTGCGCGAACTGGACCTGTTCCTGACCGACCTGATCGTGGAGGCGGGGCGGGTCCACCGGCTGGGCGCGGCGGCCGGGGGCGATCCGGGCGTGCATCCGGGCCGGCGCATCTATAGCGCGGCCGAGGCCTGGCGGCGCACCGGGCCGCAACTGGGGCTGGCGATGGACGCGCGCGCGCGGTTGCGCGAAATGCGCGCGGCGCAGAACCGCCATTGTTTCGGACGCCTGCGCGGGGAGGGCGCCGAGGCCGCGATGCAACGCGCCTGCGCCGACTATGCGCGGTTGGCGGGCGAGGTGCTGGCGGCGGTCAGGGGACGGGCGGGAGCGCCGAATTTCGACACCGCCGCAGGAAAATGATGCTTCAACAGCGCGGTTTCATGCTTCCGCGGTTGCAAGAAGGTTGAGGATTGGCGTCACGAGCAAAGTCCGACGCAATCCTGACTATTGGTAAAAGAGAACCCTGTTTCGACCGGATTCCTTGGCGCGGTACATCATCCCATCCACCAGGGACAATAGCTTGTCCTGATCGTCCATTTTACTCTGCACCAGCAGCGCGCCGATGCTGGCCGTAACGTTGATATGCTGGTCCGCCTCGGGAATATAGACGGATTCTATGGCTTTTGTGAAACGGTCGAGCACAGTCAGCATTCCCGGCTGGCTGATATCGGGTATCGCTACACAAAATTCCTCCCCTCCCATTCTTGCGATCAAATCGCCATCGCGGCAACTGTCCGCCAAGGCTTCCTTGACACGGATGAGCACCCTGTCCCCGGCGGAATGTCCATAGCGGTCGTTGATGGCCTTAAAATGATCGAGATCGATCATGGCGATGCCCAGCTGCGCCTTTTTCGGGTCGCCGCGGGCGTCCCAGTCGGCCGACATGGCCGCGAATTTTCGAGCAAATGCGCGCCTGTTCAGGGCGCCGGTCAGCGGATCAATATCCGCCAATGTCCGCATTTCGTCCACCTGATGATGAATGCGGAGCGACGACGCCACCCAATGGGCCATAGCCTGTAATCGTATCAGGTCCGCCACATCCTGCGCATTCCTATGGCAATGACCGATGTTGATTGTGCCAAAGCAGCGCGACCCGCTCAGCAAGGGAACATCCAGGCATGACTGCAGCCCCTTGCTGGTCAGCATTTTACAGTCCCAATCCTCCGATAAGGTGAGGTCGGGGCATATTTCTGCTTTCCCCTGCGCAAAGACGCGTCCGACCATCGTGCCGGCAATAGGGACCGGCATGTCCAAAGGAATGGCGTCATTCCCCTCCATGGCCACCAGGCGAAGATGCGTAGCGTCAACCGGCAGAGCGATTGTTACGCGATCGGCACGGAAAATCGCGCGCGACCAGCGCGCTATCACTTGCATAATGGTATCGATGTCCGGAGCTACAGACAGCTCTACGATAAAACGAACTGGAAGCTCGATCGACAAGTCGTTGGCGCAAGCTTCGTCTACGGATCTCTTCAGATCGCCGTCGCTGAGACTATAATGGTGAGGATTAGCGTTATTGCTCGTCACGACCCTCTACCTTCGACCCGGTTCTCTTGTTTTAGCGCCATATTTCCCAATGGCAAATAAGGAGCGCATGAGAGGGGAAGATACTGTATCCCCTATCTGTCTCTAGCCCGTAGCCGACTGGCCCGGCATCGATCCAACCTCTTTTTCTGCGCCGGGGGGATGAAGGCTCTCGGGCGTCCAGCCGCACCGGTGGGATTGCCCTGCAATCGGGATACCGCGCGACCGGGGCCGCCCCATCGGCGGCGGGGCGCATAGTCGATGGCGGAGCAATGCGTTGCTTGCAGGTCCGCATAAATATCCCGTACTGGTATATGCAGAGCGGCGAAAATATGGCGATCAGGACGCGCACCAGTCGATCGGGTTGCGCGACCAAGCCCTGGCATGGCCCTTAAGGATCATCAACTGGCCGATCGACACGCCGTCGCGCAGCAGCAGCCGGGCGGAGGGATCGGGATCGGCGGCGTCGGGCCGGGCCTCGAACGCGCCGCCGTTCAGCATCGCGGCCAGCGCGGCGCGGCCCTTTTGCGCGCGCGCGGCTTCGGCCGAGCAGCGGGGGGCGGTGTCGCTGGGGACGCTGATGTCGGAGAGATGATAGCGTGTGCCGCGCCAGGCATAGGCGTTGGCGGACAGGATGCAGGCGTCGCCCCGGACGTCGTCGCACAGCGCGAACCGTGCGTTGATGCTGGTGGGCGCGGCGACGTCTTTCGCGGCGTCGCCGGGGGCGGGCAGAATATGTGCGATGAGCAACGCCACGGCCCCGGCGATGCCGAGCGCGGCAAGGAGCAGGCCGATCGGGACGACGCGCGTGCGCTGTTCCTGCTTGTCGTTCAGCCAGGCGCCGGCGTCATCCGGGTGGCGATCGCCGACGTCGTACAGATTGCGTGCCATGGTGCATCCCAAATGGAGCGGATGCTTTACCATCGCTTATGGAAAATTTCGGTTAACCAGCCGGAGCGCCGCTCTGCAACGGCGTGCGGCCTCACGGACTGGCCGGTTGACGGATCGGCCGGGCCATGGTCAAGTCGGCGGGCTGTAGCGACGGAGGCGGCGTGAGCGATACCTGGTTGTATGACGAGCATCCTGCGATGTTCCGGGCGCATCCCGTCCTGTTCCTGCTGCTGCTGGTTTCGGTGGTCGGCATCGTCGCGATCGCGATCTGGTGGGTGCTGCACAAGGGCGAACGACTGGCGCTGAGCGAGCGCGAAGTGCTGATGGAGCGCGGATTGCTGGCCAAGCAGCGGACCGAGGTCGCGCTGTCCTCCATTCGGTCGGTGCGCATCACCCAAAGCCTGGGCCAGCGCATCTTCGGCGTCGGCCATGTCGAGCTGTTCAGTGCCGGCGATATCGCCGAAATCGCGATCAAGAACATGCCGCGGCCCGACCGCATCCGCGCGATCGCCGCCGCGCGCAACCTGGACCTGCTGCCGCAAAGATAGACTATTTCGTCCAGCCCCTTGACTTGAGCCGATTTATTTCAACGATAGGGTTAACAAAAGAGGGGCCGCAGAGCCTCAATTCGCAAGAGGACGCCATGTCAGGAACGTCCGTTCACAAAGGGGTGAACGGCGGGATAAGGGGTCGTCTTCCATGGTTGGTTTGCGAGTGATGCCGTCTTTGCCGGACCTGACGGCCGAGCAGCGCGCCGAAATCCGCCACGCCTGCGGCTTTGCCTGCGTGCGGTGCGGCGTCACCATCTACCGCTATCTGCGGCTGCCGGACGGGCCGGGGGCGACCTTGCTGTGCCCGACATGCCACGGATTGGTGGAGGAAGGGCGGCTGACCGCGACCCAGGTCCACAGCTTCCACGCCAATCCGGTGGTGCGCCAGCGCCATTTCGCGCGCGACCGGCTGCCCTTTTCGGCGGAATTGCCGCAACTGATCGTCGGTGGATCGCGGCTGCTGCGCGACACGCCGATCCCGATCACGCTGGAGGGCGAGCCGATCCTGATCTTCGCGCCGCCGCGCCGGACCAATGGCGCGACGCGGATCAGCGTGCGGCTGGGCTCGCCCGACGGGGTGGCGACGCAGATCATCGACGGCAATGAATGGAAGCCGACCGATGGTAGCTGGCATTTCCTGCTGCGCGGCGACCGCTACAGCATGATGGCGGCGCGGGGCGATGGCCTTGCGGTGCTGCGGATCGTCGCGCGCAACCGGATCGCGGTGGAGCATCTGCGCACCACGATCAACGGCCGCCGGCTGGAGGTGACGCCCGACTGGCTGGAGATTGACGGCAAGCGGCATGTCGACCGGATCGGCAGCGGGACGCTGATCGGGCTGGAGCTTTAGGGCGCAACCTGCGGTTTCGGGCGGGGGCGGAAGTCCAGCGCGACCGGGCGCATGACGCCGTCGGCGCGGACCCGGACGCGGACCAGCCCTTGCAGGCGCGGATCGGCCAGCTTGCGGGAGAGGGCGATCGCCTGGCCCTGCGAGGCGTAGAATATCTCGCTTTCAAGCCTGCGGACCTCCTGCCGCGCGCCCAATGTCGCACGGAGGATGATGGCGCAGTCCCCGGTCGCATCCGTTGGGGATACAGGGCGCACCGTTCGGATGTGCGGCGCGATGCCGGTGACGCACAGGGCGCTGGCATAAGCGGGGTCGACCCGGCTCTCCCCCTCGCGCAACGGCGCGGTCGGCCAGGCGTAGCGATAGCGCACATAATGGCCGCGCAGCAGGTCGCGCGGGTCATAGCCCTCGATCGGGATCAGCCAGTCCTCCCCCTGCTGCGCCTGCCGGTGGATCATGGCCCAGCTTGCCAACAGGGCGGCGAGCGGCAGCAGCAGCGCGGCGGCAAGGATCAGGCGATGGCGGGCTGGCGTCATGCGCCCTCTCCGCGCGCAGGGGCATAACGGCGCGACAGGCGGATCGTGGCCCAGGCGACGGCCATGGCGAACAGGCCCGACAGAATCAGCCCCACGCCGCTGCCCAGCAAATCGTCATTCAGTTCGAAGCTGAGGATGATGATGCGCAGCGCGACCAGCGCGACGGCGGCCTGGAAGATGCGCCGCCAACGGGCATGGATCGCACCGGCGGCGACCGCGCCCCAGAGCGCGAGGAAGAACAGGCTGGCGATCCAGGCCCGGGCGGTGCCATGCAGGTTGGGCAGCAGCGCCTGGCCCAGATGCAGCAACGCCGCAACGACCAGCAGCGCTGCGGTCGCCCGGCCGGACGCGGTGCGCCGGGCATAAGCGATCGCCGCGGCGGCACAGAGCAGGGCGACGCTCTGGATCGCGGCGCTGCCGGGCAGGACCGCACTGTCGCTGTCCCAGCCGCGCAGCAGCAGGACGATGCTGACGCCCGCGAAGATCGTCGTAGCGGCCATTTGTTCGATCAGCCGCCAGAAGGCGGGGCGATTGCTCCTGCCGCGCATCAGGGCGGCGGCGCCGGCGACCAGGATCGGCGGGCAGGCGATCAGTCCCCAATAGAGCGACGGATGCGTCGGCGAGACGCGACCGAATAGGGACCAGACACGGTCATGATCGTCGGCGTGCGCCCACAGCGTGCCCAGCAGCCCTGCCATCCACAGGCCCGCAACCGGCCAGCCGCGCCCGAACAATAGAAGCAGCGGCGAGAAGAGCAGCAGCCAGGCGAGCAGCGGCTGCCACAGCGGCGAACTGGTCTGGTAAACCTGCCCCAGATGGCCGAAAAAGGTGAGGCCCAGCACCGCCGCCACGAAGAGCAGGGCGTCGCTGACTATTGGGTTCAGATCGCCTTTCAACAACCGCCACCCGATCCCTGCCGCGAGCGCGCCCATGATCGCAAAATGGATCGCCAGCCGCGCCGTGCCGGGAATCGCATCCCAATTGGCGGCGACGATCGACACCAGCCCCAGCCCGATCGTCAGCGCGCCCAGCCCGACGATCGCCCAGACGCCGATCGGCCGGCTATGCGCGGCTTCCCACGCGCCGATCGCGCTGGCGGTATCGGCGTCGATCAGCCCCGCCGCCTGCCACGCCCTGAGTTTCCGTTCCGACATGGCGGGGAGAGTAATGGGGCCGGCGCGGAGGGCAATGGGGTTGTTGGCGCGCGACTATGAGGTGGTTGTCGCTGCCTGATGGGCACTTTAAGCACGAGCATAAACCAAGCGTCGTCATTGCGAGCGTAGCGAAGCAATCCACCGGCGCGACATGGATTGCTTCGCTACGCTCGCAATGACGAAATTTATATCGTCGGGAGGCGACCACTTGCGGACCTTTATCTTCCGGATCAGGATGCCCGAAAGCTGACGGGAGCAGCAATGCAAAAACTACTAAGATCGGCTATCATGGCGGGGCTTCTGTTGATGATGTCCGCCGAGGCTAGTGCACGAAACCGCCCCGGCGTACCCGTTACGATTAATTATGGGAGAGCCATTGTCGTCAGCGATAAGCTCTCTAATGCTGTATTTTTCGGGATTATGCGATCTAATGTCGTGACAATTAACGTGGATGGGGAGACGGTTCTTATCGCTAACATTGATAAGACTGCTGGAAATAGTGACGGGTTGAGAGTGACGTACTTCTGGAAGGAAAAATTTCTTTTTGAGAAGGAGTACGATTGCCGAGAAAGGCAGCCAGCAGCTTGCGGCCGAAAAATTGTGAGAGGCGTCGAAGACGCATCTCGCCACATAAAGTTTTGACAGCGACTGCTTTGCATCAACACGTTCTAAAAAGCTGCCTGTCCGCTTCCCACCAAAGTCCGCCCCCTCACGCTATCACCAATTCCATCCCCGCCTTCACCCGGTCGAGGGCGAGGAAGCTGTGGAAGCTGGCGACGAAGTCGGTGTCCGACAGCAGGCGGCGGGTGGTGGCGTCATAATGGCGCATGTCGGGCGATATGATCAGCAGGATGAAGCTGCAGCCGCCCGTCACATAATAGCATTGCTGCACAGCCGGATCGGCGCGGAACAGCGCCTTGGCGCGGTCGACCGTGGCGGAGCGTTCGTCGGTCAGATGAACCTCCACGATCGCGGTGATGTCCAAATCCACCGCATCGGGATCGACGATCGCGGCGTTGCGGGCGACGATCCCGGCCTTTTCCATGGCGGCGATGCGGCGTTGCACCGCTGCGGTGGAGAGGTTCACCGCCTGCGCGATGGCGCGTTGCGGCGTGCGATTGTCGCGCTGGATGATTCGCAGGATCGCGCGGTCGAACGGGTCTGGAGTGCGCATATCGGGCATGGACGAGTAATTGTTGCATTTTCTGGGGCAATCAAGAGCATTTTTCCCGCTGTTGTGATGATAATATTCGGGATCGACAGGCGGTCGGGCGGGAAAGACGGACGGGTATGACCAAGGGATCAGGCGGAACGATGCTGGCGGGCATCGCGTGCGGTGTGGGCGCGGGCGCGCTGTGGGGGCTGGTGTTCGTGGCGCCCGAAGTGGTGCGCGGCTTCACCCCGTTGCAGCAGGCGGTCGGCCGTTATCTGGCCTATGGCGCGCTGTCGCTGATCCTCGTCGCGCCGCGCTGGCGGATGCTGGCTGCGCGGATGACGCCGCGCCTATTGTGGGCGCTGGCCTGGCTCGCGCTGGCCGGCAACCTCTTTTACTATGTGCTGCTGGTGAGCGCGGTGCAGATGGGCGGCGTCGCCATGACATCGCTGGTGGTCGGTTTCCTGCCGGTGGCGGTGACGATCATCGGCAGCCGGGAGGCGGGCGCGGTGCCGCTGCGACAATTGGCGCCCTCGCTGCTGCTGTGCGTCGCCGGCGCGCTGTGCATCGGCTGGCAGGCGGTGGTCATGCCCGGACCGGGGCCGGTAGCGACGCGGCTGCTGGGCTTTGCCTGCGCGGTCGGGGCGCTGATATCCTGGGCCGCCTTCGCCATCGGCAATAATCACTGGCTGCGGCGGCAGGGCGACATGCCGGCGCAGGACTGGAACCTGCTGATCGGGCTGGCGACAGGATGCCAGGCGCTGCTGTTCCTGCCGGTCGTGCTGTGGCTGGGGCTGGGCCGGCATGACGCCGCCGCCTGGACGCAGTTCGCCACCGTCTCGGTCGCTGTCGCGCTGCTGGCCTCGATCGTGGGCAACGCGCTGTGGAACCGGGCGAGCCGGTTATTGCCGCTGACCATGGTCGGGCAGATGATCCTGTTCGAAACCGCCTTCGCGCTGATCTATGGCTTCGCCTGGGAAGGGCGCTGGCCGACCGGGCTGGAGAGCGCGGCCTTCCTGCTGGTGGTGCTGAGCGTCGTGACCTGCATCGCGGCGCATCGGCGGCCGGTGGCGCAGCTCGTCACAACCGCCTGATTGCGCGCTTTCCCCTTCGACGGATTCGCTATAGGGCGCTTTGCATGACCAATATGTTTCTTGTGATGGGCGGGGGCGCCGTGGGCGCCGCCTTGCGCTATCAATTGGGGCGCTTCGCCGGGCAGATGGCGCCCGGTACGGCCTGGCCCTGGGGTACCTTCGCCGCCAATCTGATCGGCGGTTTCGCCATGGGGCTGCTCGCCGGATGGCTGGCGCGCGGGGGCAGCGTGTCGGGCGAGCCGATCCGCCTGTTGCTGGGTGTGGGCGTGCTGGGCGGCTTCACCACCTTTTCCGCGTTCAGCCTCGAAACCATGCTGATGATCCAGCGCGGCGACGTCATACTGGCGAGCGGCTATGCGCTGGCGTCGGTGATCGGCGCGACCGTGGCGCTGGGCGTGGGCCTGACCGTGATGCGGAGTGTCGTGGCATGAAGGGGCGTCCTCCCGCCAGGCCCGGCGCGGGCGCGACCGGCGGCAAGGGGCCGCGCGACGGCAAGCCTGCGGGCCACTCCGCCAGCGGCAAGCCCTCGGACAAGCGCTTCGGCGACAAGAAGCCGGGTGATAAAAAGCCCGCTGACCGCAAGTTCGACCGGAAATCCGCCGACGGCAAGCCCGGCGCGCCCGGCCGCGCCCGTGGGGGCGCGAAGGCGGCAAGTGCGCGCAAGGGGGAGGGCGGCAAGCCGCCGTTCAAGCCCCGCACGAAAGCCGCTGCGCCCGCCGCGGCCAAGGCCGCACCGGCCGCAGCCAAGCCCGTCGCCGCCAAGAGCAGCGCCGCCAAGGGCGTGTCGCTCGACGTGCGCCAGTTCCGCGTGGCCGCCGACGATGACGGCATCCGCCTCGACCGCTGGTTCCAGCGGCATCTGCCCGATGTCGGCTTCAATATCGTGTCGCGCTGGTCGCGCACCGGCCAGTTGCGGGTCGATGGCGCGCGCGCCGCGCCGGGCGACCGCATCGTCGAGGGGCAGACGATCCGCGTCCCCCCCGCCGAAGCGCGGCCCGATATGCCCGAAAAGGCGAAGCGCGTCCGCGTCATCGACCTGACGCCCGACGAGATCGCCTATGCGCAGGAGATGGTGATCCATCGCGATGCGCAGGCCATCGTCATCAACAAGCCGCCGGGGCTGGCCACGCAGGGCGGGACCAAGACCGACGAGCATGTCGACAAGCTGCTCGACGCGCTGCTGTTCGATTCCGAATCGCGCCCCAAACTGGTCCACCGGCTGGACAAGGATACGTCGGGCGCGCTGCTGCTGGCGCGGACCAGCCGGTCCGCCGCGCATTTCGCCAAGACTTTCTCCAGCCGCACCGCGCGCAAGGTCTATTGGGCGCTGGTGATCGGCGTGCCGTCGATCAATGACGGCATGATCGAGCTGCCGCTCGCCAAGCAGCCGGGCACTGGCGGCGAGAAGATGCATGTGGACGAGGAAGAGGGGATGCCCGCCCGCACGCGCTATCGCGTGATCGAACGGGCCGGCAACCGCGCCGCCTGGGTCGAACTGCAACCCTATACCGGCCGAACGCACCAGTTACGCGTCCATCTGGCGGCGATCGGCCACCCGATCGTGGGCGACGGCAAATATGGCGGCAAGGACAGTTTCCTGACCGGGTCGATCAGCCGCAAGATGCACCTGCATGCGCGCCGCATCCGGGTGGATCATCCCGATGGCGGGCGGGTGGACGTGATGGCGGACCTGCCGACCCATTTCGCCAACAGCCTGGAGGATCTGGGCTTCGACCTCTCCCTGGGCGACATGCCGCTGGACGACGAGATCGACCGGACCCCGACCCGCGAGGACGAGAAGAAGTTCGCGCGCCAGCACGCCAAGCAGGTGCGCAAGGATCGCAAGGGCGAGCGCCGGTCGCGGGGTGGCGGCCGCGGCGAATGACGCCGGGGGCGCCCTATCGCTGGACGGATGAGGCGGCGATCCGCGATTTCGTGGGACAGGCGGGCTTCGGCCTGCTCTGCGTCGCCGCGCCCGACAGGATGCATGTGGTGCATCTGCCTGTCGTCTGGCTGGACGATCGGCGGATCGGCCTGCACATCCATCGCGCCAATCCGATCGTGCGGCATCTGGACGGAGCGGACGCACTGATCGTCGTTACCGGGCCGCATGGCTATGTCAGCCCGGACTGGTATGGCCTGCCCGACAAGGTGCCGACCTGGAACTATCTGTCGGCCGAATTGCGCGGGCCGATGGCGCGGCTGGACCGGGACGCGACGATTGCGCAGATCGATGCGCTCACCCAGGAGCAGGAGCGGCGGCTGGCGCCAAAGCCGGTCTGGACCCGCGACAAGATGGGGGCGGGCCAGTTCGACCGGCTGCTCGGTGGGCTCGTCGGCTTCGCCATGCGGGTGGACGCGCTGCACGGCACTGCCAAGCTGGGGCAGGACAAGCCGGAAGCGGCGCGGATCGGCGTGGCCGATGCGCTGGACGCCGGTGGCAATGCGCCGCTGGCGGCGCTGATGCGGGCGACTCTGGGCGAAGGGGACGCGGCATGAGCAATCGCCTGGTCGTCTTCGATTGCGACGGCACGCTGGTCGACAGCCAGCACAGCATCTGCACCGCCATGGTCCGCGCCTTCGAGGATGTGCAACTGCCGCCGCCCGAACGGCTGGCGATCCTGTCGGCGGTGGGCCTGTCGCTGCCGGTCGCGATGGCGCGGCTGCTGCCCGATGCGGAGGCGGATTTCCACGATCATCTGGCCGATCGCTACAAGCTGGCGTTCCAGGCGATGCGGCGCGAGCAGGGGGTGCAGGAACCGCTCTATCCCGGCATCGCCGATCTGGTGGCGGAACTGGACGCGGCGGGATGGTTGCTGGGGGTGGCGACCGGCAAGTCGGACCGCGGCCTCAACCTGTGCCTCACCCATCATGGTATCATCGACCGGTTCGTGACGCTGCAGACCGCCGATCGCCACCCGTCCAAGCCGCACCCCTCGATGCTGATGACCGCGATGGCGGAAGCGGGGGCGGCGCCCGACACCACGGTGATGATCGGCGACACCAGCTTCGACATCGCCATGGGGCTGGCCGCGGGCGTGCGCAGCATCGGCGTGGCGTGGGGCTATCATCTGCCGGGCGAACTGGTCGCGGCGGGCGCCCATGCGGTGGCGATGGACAGCGCGGAATTACGCGGCCATATCGGCGCGCCATGACCGATCTTCCGCCCGCTCCGCCGCCCAAACCCAATCCCGATTCGGTCGCGCGCCAGCGCCATTTCGCGATCGGCCTGTTCCGCCTGTCGGGTGCGCTGATCGTGATGTTCGGCTTTCTCGCCATCATGCAGCGCTTCGCCTGGGTGCAGGGCGACAAGGCCAAGGCATTCGGCGCGATCATGGTGGTGACCGGCCTGTTCCAGTTCATCGCCGTGCCGCGCATTTTGCTGGCGCTGTTCCGCACGCGGCCGCCGCAATGAAGCGTTTCTACACCGACGTGACGATGGTCGCCGAGGATGGCGGCTTTGCCATCCGGCTGGACGGCCGCGTGGTCCGCACCCCGGCGCGCGCGCTGCTGGTGCTGCCGACGCCCGCGCTGGCCGAAGCGGTCGCGCAGGAATGGCGGGCACAGGGGGAGACGGTCGATCCCGCGTCCATGCCGATGACCGGCCTCGCCAATGCGGCGATCGATCATGTCGCGCCCAGGCCGGCAGCCTTTGCCGACGGGATAGCGCAATATGCGCAAACCGACCTGCTCTGCTATCGCGCCGACGGGCCGGCGACGCTGGTCGCGCGGCAGGCAGCGGCGTGGGAGCCGCTGCTCGACTGGGCGCGGACGCGCTACGACGTGACGTTCGCCGTTACGCAGGGGATCATCCCGGTGCCGCAGCCGCCCGAAACGCTCGCCCGGCTGGGCGCGGCGGTCGCGGCCTGCGATCCTTTCACGCTGGTCGGCCTGTCGACGCTGGTGTCGCTCAGCGGATCGCTCGTCTGCGGGCTGGCGATCGTCGAGGGGGGACATGACCTCGACCGGGTGTGGCAGGCGGCCGAAATCGACGCGGCGTGGCAGGTCGAACTATGGGGCGAAGATGCGCTGGCCGCCGCGGCCACGGCACGGCGCACGGCCGATTTTGCCATGGCCGGCGCCTTTTGCGCGATGAGCCGGTGCTAAAGCGTTAGGAACCCGAACGCTGTTTCGTTCATTCTGTTGTTGGCAGGGGCGCATAGCGTCCGGCCAACTATCCAATGCCGTGACAAGGGAGACCCAGACGTTGGCATCAACGTTCCGCAACACCGCTTTGACCCTCGTTTCGATGCTCGCCGCGCCGCTGGCGCTGGCGCAGCAGACACCCGATGCCGCTCCGCCCGAAGCGCCGCCGGCCGAAGCCGCGCCCGCCGCCGCTGAAACGCCCGTCGCGCGCGAACTGACCCCGGCCGAAATCGCCGCCTTCAACAAGGCCGTGACCGACTTCACCGCCGGCCAGGCCGCCCAGCAAAAGGGCGACAATGCCGGTGCGGTCGCCAAATATGACGCCGCCATGCCGGCGATCCGGACCGCGGTAGAGGCCGACCCGTCCAAGGGCGACAATGTCAATTTCCTCGCCAATGCGCTCTATGCCGATGCCGCCGCCTATGGCGCGCTGGGGCAGATGGACAAGGTGATCGCGCTCTATGGCGAATCGCTGCCGCACTGGCGCAAGGTGGTGGAGGCCAAGCCCGCCGATGCGGCCGGCCGCAACATCCTGGCCGGCATCCTGATCCAGATGGGGAACCAGGAATTGCGCGACCATGACCGGGGCGCGGCCGATACCTATTATGAGGAAGCATTGACCCTGGCGCGCCAGACCGTAACGGATCAACCGGGCGACGCGGTGAGCAGGAACGTGCTGCTGTCGGCCCTGATCGGCGCCAGCCAGACCTCAACCGAGGAGGGGCTGCGCGACGAGGCCATCACGATGGGCAAGGCGATGATGGCCGACGGAACGATCGACGCCATGAACAAGCCGTCGATCGAAACCATGACCGGGCCTGCGGGCACGGTGGGGTAGGTTCCATCCCCGACAAGACGAAAAAGGCCGGGGCGATGCTTCGGCCTTTTTCGTAGGCCGGTTCGGTTGGCTGGAATGACGGCTGAGGGAGTGCGCTTCGCTTCGCGACCGCTCCGTCAGCCGTTCCCGATCTTGTCGGCGTAGAGAATCCGGCCCGGCCCCAACAGGCCCAGCACCTGCGGCACGATATGGGGGGCGACGGCGAAACAGCCTTCGGAGCGACCGCATTTGCCCCAGGCGGCGACATGATCCTCGCTCACATAATCGGCGCCATGGATGACGATGGCGCGCGGTTCGGCATTGTTGTTCTGGGGGTCGAGGCCCAGCAGGCGCATCGACCGGCCATGCTGGCCGAAATACATGTCGCCCGTCTTGAACGCGCCGGACGAACTGGCGAGCGAGTTGAACTCGTTCGAGAAACTGTGCAGCCAGCCGGAATGTTCGGGGTCGGAGCCGCGGCCGTGCGAGACCAGATAGCTGCTGGTCTGGCCGCCAATCAGGTCGACGATATGCATGCGCGGATTTTTCGACGGGGCGTCGAAATCGACGATCGCCAGCCGGTCGCGCAGGGCGAAGGCGTCGGCATGGCGGTCGAGCGCCGCCTTGGCGCGTTCCAGCAGCGCGGCATAGGGCTTTTGCGCCACTGCGCGCGGCGTTGCAGGCACGGTGGGAACCGGCGCCGGACTCAATGGTTCAGGCCCTGTCGAGGACAGCGCGGCGCGACCCATGCTGTCCGACAGAAACGAAAAGGCGAGTCCGCTTAAAGCGAACTTCGTAAAATTGCGGCGATCCATGGCCGCAATATAGCAAAGGCGACGCCCCGGTCCAAGAGCGGGGCGGGCGCTTTCACTCGCCTGTCGTGCTCGTCCCGTCCGCCGGCTGGCTCTGTTCGCCGCCTTCGGGCAGGCGCGAGGTCATGCCGGTCGCTTCCGCATCATCCTGAATCTGCTGCTGTTCCGACACCGAAGGCGGCGGCGCGGCCGGAGTCGCGACGGCATTGTCCTGCGGCTCCGGCAGTGGCGCATCCGGCTCCGGCACGATCACATTTTCGACCGGCGGCTCGACCAGATTGTTGGTGACGGTCGGGGTGTCCTCTTCCTTCTTGCCGCAGGCGGAGAGGAGCAAGGCGCCGGCGAGGGCGGCGAAAGCGAGTGTGCGCATGGATCAGTCCTTCGATGCGATAGCGGGAGAGGGGGCAGCGGTGGGATCGACGCGGCGGCTGGACGCCTCGATCTTCTGCGCGAGCAGCTTGTCCCAGCCATAGGGGTCGGCGCGGAAGCTGACCGTGCCGTTATTGCCGGCGAAAGCCGTCCAGTAGAGCAGATAGACCGCCACCTGGCTGGGCAGCGATACGCGCTGGGTCTTGCCTTCGTCGATCAGCGTCTGGATCTGGCCGTTCAGATTGGGGTCGGCCGCGACCATCAGTTCGGCCAGCGCCACCGGCTTTTCCAGGCGGATGCAGCCATGGCTGGCCAGCCGGTCATAGCTGGAGAATTTGCCCCGCGACGGGGTGTCGTGCAGATAGACGGCGAAGGGGTTGTTGAAGTCGAACTTCAACCGGCCGAGCGCGCTGCCGGGGCCTGCCGGCTGGACGATGCGTTCGCCGCCTTCGGGCGTCTTGACGATCTTGTAGCCCTGTCGCGCCAGCGCCGCCCGCCCCTTGGGAAACAGTTCGCGATTGGCGATCGACATCGGCACGTTCCAGGGCGGATTGACCACGATCGAATGGATGCTGGAGGTCAGCATCGGCGTCTGGTTGGTCGGGCTGCCGGTGACCGCGCGCATCGAGGTGACCGGCTGGTCGCCTTCGAACACGGTCAGCACGGCGGCGGCGATGTTCACCTGCACCCGATTGACCGGCAGGCTGCGCGGCATCCAGCGCCAGCGTTCCATATTGGCCATGATCGCGGCGATGCGGTCATCGACGCCGACATTGAGTTCGGCCAATGTGCGCGTGCCGAGCGTGCCGGTGGGTTCGAGACCATAGCGGCGCTGGGCGCGCTGGATCACGTCCACCAGTTTTTCATTCTGGGTGACGGCCGGATCTTCCAGCGCGATGCGCGCGCGCACCACATCGGGCGCGCTGGACGCGGTCAGCGTCGGCCAGCCGCCCTTGTCGCGGATCGCCTCATATTTGGCGAGGCCCTTGCGCAGCGTGTCATAACCCGACCAGGGCGGGGTGAGGCCGGTGGACCATTGCGACAGCCGATCCTCGCTCACCGCCTTGGCGAGGCCGGGGCGCGGGTCGAAGGCGCCGGGGCGCAGCGCCCAGATCTGGAGGAAGTCGGCGGTATCGACGCGGCCGGTGCTGAGCGCCTTGGCGCGATCGAGCAGGGCGCTCACGAGCGCATCGCCGCTCAGCGGGCCGCTCGCCTTCTGCCGGGCCATCAGCCCTTGCGCCGCGCCATTCTTCAGCCAGTCATTGGCCCAGGCCTCCTGCGCCGGGGACAGCGCCGGAATCGGCACGGGCGGCGGGGGGACCGGGACGGGCTGGACGGTCGGCACAGACAATGTGGGCGCCACGGCGGGCGGCGGGGTCTGTGCCACGGCGGGGAACGCGGCGACGCCAAGCAGCGCCAGCAGCGGGATACGGATCAGATCGGGACGGTTCATGCTGGACCAGATAGCGCAAAGCCGCCACGGTTCAAATCGCCATAGCGGAAAAGATCATGCTGCACGTTGTTCACCATCCCGCCTATGTCTCCCCTGCAACAGATGGCGGCCGATTTCGTTTCGACAAATATGGGCTGGTGATGGATGCACTGCGCGAAAGCGGCCTGGATTTCCAGACGGTTGAGCCTTTGCAGATGCCGCGCGCCTGGATCGAGGCGGTGCATGATCCCGCCTATGTGGAAGAGGTGATGACCCTGACGGTGCCGCTGGAAAAGGCACGGCGGATCGGCTTTCCGGTGACGGAGCGGGTCATGCGCCGGTCGATGCTGTCGCCCGGCGGCACCTGGGCGGCGGCGAAGCTGGCGAGGGTGCATGGCTATGCCGCCAATGCCGCGGGGGGCAGCCATCATGCGCTGCACGATACGGGGGCGGGCTATTGCGTGTTCAACGACCTAGCCATCGCCGCCCATCGGCTGATCGCGGAGGGCGATGCGGGGCGCATCCTGATCCTCGACCTCGACGTGCATCAGGGGGACGGCACCGCGTCGCTGCTGGCCGGGCGCGGCGATATCTTCACCCTGTCGATCCATGCGGAAAAGAATTTCCCGGTGCGCAAGGCGCGCTCGACGCTCGATGTCGGGCTGGAGGATGGGACTGGCGACGCGGCCTATCTGGCGGTGCTGGCGGAGGTGCTGCCGCGCGTGCTGGACGATTTCGCGCCGGATTTGATCCTCTATCAGGCGGGGGTCGATCCGCATGGGGCGGACCGGCTGGGACGGCTGGCGCTCACGGATGCCGGGCTGGATGCGCGCGACCGCTATGTCATGCGGCAGGCGCGGGGGCGGGGCGTGCCGCTCGCCAGCACCATGGGCGGCGGCTATGGCGAGGATCGCATGGCGATCGCCCGGCGCCACGCCGCCTGCATGATCCGGCTGGCGGAGGAAGCGTCCGCTTAATGCAACGTGCCGGCGTCCGCCGCAGCCGTGGCTTCGGCCTTCGTCTCCATCAGCTTGGCCGCGATCAGGCCGGCGAGCGCCAGCGCCACGAAATCGCTGAAGGCGAGATAGAGAATATAGCCCCAGGGCGCGTGGTTGAAGACCGCCTGGCCGATATGCAGCCATAGGACGGCCGCCAGCGCGAACAGGATGGAGGCGCGGGCGCGGCTGGCGAAATCGGCCAGTGCGAAACGCAGGGCGAACGCGATCAGCACGCCCACGACCAGCGCCAGGATCAGCCCGCCGATCAGCGCGCCGCTATCCATCACCGGAAAGCCGCCTTCATTGTAGAATATCTGCGCTACCGGCCCCTTGCCGTAGAGGATGGTGCCCTGCGCCGTCGCGGGGTCGGGGATGACATAGACGCCGGTGCCGGTCGGGGTCAGCGCCTGCGCCATCGCGGCCTGCAGGTTTGCGCTGGCCTGTTCGTCGGTGCGGCTGAGCGCCAGCGCGGACAAGGGCGTGCCCCAGAAGATGAAGCCGGTGATGAAAATGGCAAAGCCGCCCAGAAGGCCGCCGACAAGAGTGCGAACCATGATGCCTCCCCCTTTTCCTGATATGAAGCTGACGCATCAACGCAGGGCAGGCAACATCTTTCCCCAATGGGGCGTCAATCCACCGGGCGCGCGGCCTTTTCGGCGATGCCCGACACGCCTTCGCGCCGGTCCAGCTCGTCCAGCACCGCGTCGAGCGGCACATCGACATCGGCCAGCAGCAGCAGCAGGTGGAACAGCAGGTCGGCGCTTTCGCCGATCACTGCGTCGCGATCGTCCGCCATGGCGGCGATCACCGTCTCGACCGCTTCCTCGCCGACCTTCTGCGCGATCTTGGCGCGGCCCCTGGCGGTCAGCTTGGCGACATAGGAGGCCGACGGGTCGGCGCTCCGCCGCTGGCGGATGGTCTGTTCGAGGCTATGAAGGGTCGCGCGCATGGCCGCCATCAAGCGCCGTGCGCGCGACCCGTCAATCGATTATTTGCGCTTGCGGGCCGCAAAGAACATGCGGCCGGCCAGAACGGCCGCACCCATGCCGAACAGCGCCATCTGTTCCGGCTCCGGCACCGGCGTCGGCGTGCCGCCCGACGAGCCGCCGCCGCTGGTCGAACCACCCGAAGACGAACCGCCGCACTTTCCGAACCAGCACCAGAAAGTGGCGTTGGCGGGCGCCGGCACGGCGGCGCCCATGAGGCCGGCGGCGCCGGCCATGAGAAGCATCTTAGGAAGTTTCATATCAAATCACCCCGTTTGCGTTGAACCTGTAATGGTTGAACGCGACCCGGACTTGGTTAAGCAGGGTCCATGCCATGGGGTAGAATTCCCAGTATTTCAGGGAATAATGATGGTTAACATAGCAGCGGAAATCATGGTTGCTGTAAAGTAAATCGACATTTTCAGGCCGACCGCACCGGCACGCCCGCCGCCGCGAGCGCGCGATGGGCCTCAGCGATCGTGTGTTGGCCGAAATGGAAGATGGACGCGGCCAGCACCGCGCTGGCATGGCCCTGCACCACGCCCTCGACCAGATGGTCGAGCGTGCCGACCCCGCCGCTGGCGATCACCGGAATCGATACCGCGTCGGCGATGGCGCGGGTCAGCGCCAGGTCGTAGCCCGCCTTGGTGCCATCTCCATCCATCGAGGTGACGAGCAGTTCGCCCGCCCCCAGGTCCGCCAGGCGCAGGGCATGTTCCAATGCGTCGATGCCGGTCGGCTGGCGACCGCCATGGGTGAAGATTTCCCACCGGCCTTCGCTCACTTTACGCGCATCGACGGACCCGACGATGCACTGGCTACCGAAGCGGTCGGCGATGTCGGCGACCAGTTCGGGCCGGGCGACCGCCGCGCTGTTGACCGCGACCTTGTCCGCGCCTGCCAGCAGCAGCGCGCGCGCATCGTCCGGCGTGCGCACCCCGCCGCCCACGGTGACGGGCATGAAGCAGACTTCGGCGGTGCGGCGCACCACGTCGAGGATGGTGCCGCGCGCTTCATGGGTGGCGGTGATGTCGAGGAAGCAGAGTTCGTCCGCCCCGGCCGCGTCATAGAGCTTGGCCTGCTCGACCGGGTCGCCGGCATCCTTCAGATCGACGAAATTGACGCCCTTGACCACGCGCCCATTGGCGACGTCGAGGCAGGGGATGACGCGGGTGCGGACGGTCATGCGACTGGTTTCCAATACCCGTGGGATGTCACGTTACTCACGCCGCCGCCTTGGCGACCGCCAGCGCGGTCTTGAGGTCCAGCCGCCCGTCATAGAGGGCGCGGCCGGTGATGACGCCTTCGATCCCCTCGTCGGCATGGAGGCTGAGGATGCGGATGTCCGCGATCCCCGCCACGCCGCCGCTGGCGATCACCGGAATGTCGGTGGCGCGGGCGAGATCGACGGTCGCGTCGATATTGCAGCCCTTGAGCATCCCGTCGCGGCCGACATCGGTGAAGAGCAGCGATGCGACGCCGGCATCCTCGAACCGGCGGGCGAGGTCGATCACTTCCATATCGCTCTTTTCCGCCCAGCCGTCGGTCGCGACGAAGCCGTCGCGGGCATCGACCGCGACGACGATGCCACCGGGAAAGTCGCGCGCCGCCGCCTTGACGAAGGCGGGGTCTTTGAGCGCTGCGGTACCGATCACGATGCGCGAGACGCCGAGGTCGAACCAGCGCTCCACCGCTTCGCGATTGCGGATGCCACCGCCCAACTGGACATGGCCGGGAAAGGCGTCGACGATCTTCTCGACCGCCTGCGCATTGACGGCATGGCCGGCGAAGCTGCCGTCGAGGTCCACGACATGGAGATGCTGCGCGCCCGCTTGCGCGAACAGCAGCGCTTGCGCGGCGGGATCGTCGCCATAGACGGTGGCGCGGTCCATATCCCCCTCGGCGAGGCGGACGACCTGGCCGTTCTTCAGGTCGATGGCGGGAAAGACGATCAGGGACATTATGCGACTTCCAAAATTCCGTTCGGTTCGAGCTTGTCGAGAACCTGTTGCGCGAGGGTTCTCGACAGGCTCGAACCGAACGGATGTTGCATTATATCACGGCTTCCAATCCAGAAACCGCGCCATAAAGGCCAGCCCGTAACGCTGGCTTTTCTCGGGGTGGAACTGGCAGCCGATGATGGTGTCGCGCGCGACTGCGGCGACGAGAGGCCCGCCATGGTCGGTCGTCGCGGCGACATGGGCGGGATCGGCGGCCTCATAATGATAGCTGTGCAGGAAATAGGCCTCGCCCGCCTCGATGAGCGGCGGCGCGCCGTTCAGCACCACATCGTTCCAGCCCATATGCGGCACCTTGACGGCGGCGTCGGTCGGTTCGATCCGGCGGACGGTGCCGGGAATCCAGCCCAGCCCCTCATGCCGGCCGAACTCTTCGCCGGCATCGGCCAGCAACTGCATGCCCACGCATACGCCCAGGAACGGCGTGCCACGCCCGTTCACCGCCTCGTTCATGGCGTCGACCATGCCGGGGATCGCGACCAGCGCATCGCGGCAGGCGCGGAAAGCGCCCACGCCCGGCAGGACGATGCGATCGGCCTTGGCCACGACATCGGCGTCGGCGGTGATGGCGACATCGTGCGCGCCAGCCTTGCGCAGAGCATTATGGACCGAATGGAGATTGCCCGCGCCATAGTCGATCAGGGCAATCATGCGAGCAGGCTCTCCAGAGTGACGCCCGCCGCCGCGCGCACCGGGTTGAATGCGATCACCTCAGCCGTAGCGGCGCCGTTGACGACGAAGGGATCGGTCGCCGCCTTCGCCTCGATCGCCGCGCGATCGCCACGGGCCAGCAATATGCCGCCGGTGCGCGGCTCACGGCGGCCGGCCAGCAGCAGCCAGCCATCGGCAATGCCGCGGTCCAGCCAGGCCCGGTGGTCCGCCAGATGGCCGTCCAGAATATCGGCCGGAGCCGTATAGGTCAGCGATATGATGAACATGGGTCCAGCCTTTCGTTGCGCTGTTACAACATGCCCTTGGTCGAGGGAATCGCGTCCGCCTTGCGCGGGTCGATCTCCACCGCCTGGCGCAGCGCGCGGGCCAGACCCTTGAACGCGCTTTCGACGATATGATGGTTGTTGCTGCCATAGAGCAGCTCGATATGCAGCGTGATGCCGGCTGCCTGGGCGAAGCTGTGGAAGAAATGCTCCACCATCTCCGTGTCCCATTCGCCGACCTTGGTGACGGTGAAGGGCAGCTTGCACACCAGCCAGGGGCGACCCGAAATGTCGAGCGCCACGCGGCTCAGCGTCTCGTCCATCGGCGAATAGACGCTGCCATAGCGGCTGATCCCCCGCTTGTCGCCCAGCGCCTTGCCCAGCGCCTCGCCGATCGCGATCGCGGTATCCTCGGTCGTGTGATGCTGGTCGATATGCAGGTCGCCGACCGTCTTCACATCCATGTCGATCAGCGAATGGCGCGACAGTTGCTCGATCATATGATCGAGGAAGCCGATGCCCGTCGACACCGTATAGAGGCCAGTCCCGTCGAGGTTGACGGTGACGTCGATCTGGGTTTCCGCCGTGTTGCGGTGAATCTCGGCCGTGCGCATGGCCGCCCTATAGCGTGTAGCGCCCATCATGCAATCTGCTCATGCAATCCGCCTGCGGGGGTTGACCGCCTGTTTCGGGCCGTTAGGACATTGCGCCATGAGCGAAGATCTGCCCGACAGCCTGATTCCCTATGACGAAATCGTGCAGGAGGCCCTGCGTGCAGTCGTCGGCCGCGTGCTGGGCGAGGTGCAGCAGTCCGGCGGCCTGCCGGGCGCGCATCATTTCTACATCACCTTCAAGACGAACGCGCCGGGCGTCGATATCCCCAAACATCTGGTGGAGCGCTTCCCGGACGAGATGACGATCGTCCTCCAGAATAAATATTGGGACCTGAAGGTCAGCGACCATCATTTCGAAGTCAGCCTGACCTTCAACCAGGTCGCGGCCCACCTCAACATTCCCTTCAGCGCGATCACCGCCTTCGTCGATCCCGCGGTCAATTTCGCGCTGCAATTCCAGGTCGCGGCGGATGAATTGCCCGAGCCGCATGACGAAGCGGAGAATGACGGGCCGCAGGTGACGGCCGAAGACGGCTCCAATGTCGTGACGGTGGACTTCGGGAAGAAGAAGTAAAGCTGTCCGTCGGCGGGGCAGGTCACGCCGTCGGTCATTGGAATTTTCCAGCCTTACCTTACATGACAGTCTCTTGAGATTCCTTCTCAAAAGGAGACTGTCTTCATGCCCGCCACCACCCGCACCGAAACCGACAGCATCGGCGCCATAGAGGTGCCCGCTGCCGCCTATTGGGGCGCGCAGACGCAGCGGAGCATCGAGAATTTCCCCTTCGGCGACACCGAACGGATGCCGCTCGGCATCGTCCATGCGCAGGCGATCGTGAAGCAGGCGGCGGCGCGGGTGAACGGGACGCATGGGCTGGACGCCAGCCTCGTCGCCGCGATCGAGGATGCGGCGCAGCAGATCGTGTCGGGGGCGCTGGACGACCAGTTCCCGCTCGTCATCTGGCAGACCGGGTCGGGCACCCAGACCAATATGAACGTCAACGAGGTGATCGCGGGTTTCGCTAATGAGCAACTGGCGGGCACGCGCGGCGGCAAGAGCCCGGTCCATCCCAACGACCATGTGAATATGAGCCAGTCGTCCAACGACAGCTTCCCGACCGCGCTGCACGTCGCGACCGTGATGGCGACGCGCGACCGGCTGATCCCGGCGCTCGAAAAGCTGACCGGGGCGTTGACCGCGAAGGCGCAGGCCTGGAGCCATATCGTCAAGATCGGCCGCACCCATACGCAGGATGCGACGCCCTTGACGCTGGGCCAGGAATTTTCCGGCTATGCCGCGCAACTGGTCAGCGGCCGGGCGCGGATCGAGGGGGCGCTCAACGGCAATATCCGCAAGCTGGCGATCGGCGGCACGGCCGTCGGCACCGGCCTCAACGCGCCCGAAAGCTGGGCCGAGGATATGGTCGCGGCGATCAGCGATATCGCGGGCACCCCGTTCGAAAGCGCGCCCAACAAGTTCGAGCAGCTCGCCGCCAAGGATGGGCTGGTCTTCTTTGCGGGCGCCTTGAGCACGCTGGCGGTGTCACTGACGAAGATCGCCAACGACATCCGCTTCCTGGGATCGGGGCCGCGATCGGGGCTGGGCGAACTGGACCTGCCCGCCAACGAGCCGGGCAGTTCGATCATGCCGGGCAAGGTCAACCCGACCCAGTGCGAATCGCTGACCATGGTGGCCGCGCAGGTGATCGGCAATGCGCAGGCGGTGACGATCGGCGGGATGCAGGGCCATTTCGAACTCAACGTCTTCATGCCGCTGATCGGCGCCAATGTGCTGCGCTCCATCCACCTGCTGAGCGTCGGCATGGAGAGCTTCGCCGAACGCTGCGTCGAGGGTCTGGTGGCGAACGAGGCGCGGATCGCCGAGCTGGTCGACCGGTCGCTGATGCTCGTGACCGCGCTGGCGCCCGAGATCGGCTACGACAATGCCGCTGCCATCGCCAAACATGCGCACAAGAAAGGGCAGACGCTGAAAGAGGCGGGACTGGAGCTGGGGCTGGTGGATGAGGCGACCTTCGACCGGCTGGTGCGGCCGGAAAATATGGTCTGATCCAGATCAACATGGCGGAACCGGCCGGGCTTCGATACATTAACCCTGTATGAAGAAAACACCCCTCACCCCCTCCGCCCCGCTGGTGACGATCCGTCCGCCGAAAAAGGCGGGAATGCTGAGAAAGGCGGCGCGGGTCGGGGCGACGGTGGTCGCCGCCCGGGTCGCGGCGGCGACGGGAAAGAAGGGCGTGTTCGGCCTGATCGCAGGCGCGGGCGCCAAGCGGATCATCATGCGCTACCCCGCCGGCGCGCTGTTCGTAACCGGGGCCTATATGGCGGGCAAGCTGTACGAGGCCAAGCGCGAGGCGGAGCGCAAAAGGAACCTGAAACTGCTGCCGGACAAGAGCGGCGAGCCGATCCCGATCGAAACGGCGCGGAAAGCCAAGGGTTAAAGGGCCGCCTGCCAGTCGCGCACCGCGTCGATCGGCCAGGTCAGCATCAGGACGTTGAGCGTCAGATTGTCGCGGATCACCGCGAGCGCAAGCAATTCCAGCGCGACGGCGAGCGCGACCGTCACCCAGACCGGCGCGCGGGCGGCGAACAGGAAGCCCAGCGTCATCATGCCGATATCGCTCATCGAATTGAGGATCGTGTCGCCCGAATAGCCCAGCGCGATCGTCGCGGTGCGATAGCGGTCGATGACGATCGGCGAATTCTCCAATATCTCCCATGCCGATTCGATCAGCACGGCCAGCGCCAGTCGCGGCCCGATCGGCCGGCGTTTCAGCAACAGGTGCGCGCCCGCGTAGAACAGGAAGCCGTGGACCACATGGCTGAGGCTGTACCAGTCGGCGATATGTTGGCTGTTGCCGCTGTCGAGCGCGCCATGCCACAGTTCCACATGGCCGCAGGTGCAGATGGGTGGGCGGTGCATCAGAAACAGAATGATGCAGGCGACGAGCGCGATCAGGGCGGCGGCGATGAAGCCGCGCCGGTTGGCCAGTCGTCTGCGTCGCATCGTCTCTCCCCACCGCCCTCTTGCAAAATCGCGTCTCAGGCGTCACTAGCGGCCATGGCCGACACCATTCCTTCAGAGACCCCCGATTTCAAGCGGCGGGGCGTTCTTTTCGTCCTTTCCTCCCCTTCGGGCGCGGGCAAATCCACCATTGCGCGCAAGCTGCTTGCCGCCGAACCGGACCTGTCCATGTCGGTATCCGCGACCACGCGGCCGATGCGACCGGGTGAAGTCGATGGGAAGGATTATCATTTCGTCGATCTGGAAGAATTCCGCCGGATGACGAGCGACCATGAATTCCTGGAATGGGCGCATGTGTTCGGCCAGCGTTACGGCACGCCGCGCGGCCCGGTCGAAGCGATGCTGAAGGCTGGTCAGGACGTATTGTTCGACATCGACTGGCAGGGCGCGCAGCAGTTGCACCAGATTGCCGGCGGCGACGTGGTCCGCATCTTCATCCTGCCGCCGTCGATGGAGGAACTGGAGCGGCGCCTGCGCGGGCGGGCGACCGACAGCGAGGCGGTGATCGAGGGTCGCATGGCGCGCGCCGCGGGCGAGATCGCGCATTGGGACGGCTATGACTATGTGCTGTGCAATGTCGATGCCGACGATTGTTTCGCGCGGGTCCAGACCATCCTCCACGCCGAACGCATGAAGCGCAGCCGGCAGACCGGCCTGATCGGTTTCATCCGCAAGCTGGGCCGCTACCACCAGGAAGATTAAAGCCGGTCGAACCCGGCCGGGTCCGCCCAGTCGGGATGGGTCCAGGCCATCGCCTTGAACAGCGTCCCCATCTCCGCCGCGTCGGTCAGGCGATGGCGGGCCGCCTCCACCTCCGCAGCGCGGGCAGGGGCGGTGCGGGCGAGCTGGTCGGCGCGGGCGTCGATGCCGAGCTGGCGCAGATAATCGCCCTGGCCGACCGGGCCATGAACCCGCAGGCCGGCCTGGCGCGCCATATTGCCCAGCACGTTGAAATCGACATGGGTCGTCAGGTCCACTTCGCCCGGATCGGTGAAGGGATCGGCGAACTGGTGCGCCTTGACCGCCTGCAACGTGTCACCCAGCGCCGGGCCTTCATGGCCATAGTCGATGATGATCGCGGCGCCGCCCTGCCTGGCGATGCGGTGGGCCAGGGCATAGGCGATGCCGGCGCCGACGATCGGCGATTCGAGGATCGCGCCTTCGGGCGCGTCCACTGCAAAGGGTGGCAGGCCCGATTCGATGCGGCGATAGCCGGGCACGGCAAGGAAGCGGCCCTCCGCCTCGCGACTGACGACGACGCGCTCGCGCCATTCGTCCCCGACGCGGATGCACTGGCGGACGGGCAGGGCATCGAAAAATTCATTGGCGACCACCAGCAGCGGGCCGGTTTCGGGCAGGCTGTCGATGCTGTCATGATGGATGGCATGGGGCAGCAGGGCGAGCTGGCGACCGCGCAGCGCGGGGCTGGTTTCGACCAGATGCACTTTGGGCGCGAGCGCCGCCCGCTCCATCGCCCGCAGCGCGTCGGCCGACAGCGTGCCGCGGCCCGGCCCCAGCTCGGCATAGACGGTTTCGGGGCGGCGGCCCGACCGCATCCAGACGTCGGCCAGCGCCAGGCCGACCAGCTCGCCGAACATCTGGCTGATTTCCGGTGCGGTGGTGAAGTCGCCGTCCGCGCCCAAGGGGTCGCGGGTCGCGTAATAATGCTGGTTCGCCTCCGATATATAATGGGCGACCGAGATGGGCCCGCCCGATGCGATCTGCCGCGCCAGCCGATCCGCCAGCGATGCCGTTTCAGGCGACACTGTTCGCCCCGGCGATCGGTTCCACCCGCACGCGGCGGCGGCCGGCGGTGCCGATCAGGTAGAGGCCGCCCAGGATCATCGGCACGCACAGCCATTGGCCCATATGCAGGCCGGTGCGCGCGGCGAACTCCATCAACTGCGCGTCGGCCTCGCGGAAATATTCCACGCCGAAGCGGAAGCAGCCATAGCCCAGCAGGAAGATGCCGACCAGCATCCCCGGCTTGTAGCGGGCGCGGGTCTTCCAGAAGGCGAAGGCGAGGATCAGGAACAGGACGACGCCCTCCAGTCCGGCTTCGTAGAGCTGGCTGGGATGGCGCGCGAAGGGGCCGCCGGTGGGGAAGATGATGCCCCAGGGCACGTCGGTTTCCTTGCCCCACAATTCCCCGTTCACGAAATTGGCGAGGCGGCCGAAGAACAGGCCGAAGGGCACGACGCAGGCGACATAATCATGGATGCGCAGCCAGCTCAGCTTTTCCTTCCAGGCCATGTAGAGAATGCCGAGCGACACGCCGACCGCGCCGCCATGGAAGGACATGCCGCCATGCCACAGCTTGAAGATGTCGAGCGGATGGGCCAGGATTTCGGGCTGGTAGAAGATCACATAGGCCAGCCGCCCGCCGATGATGATGCCGAGCGTCGCATAGAAGATCATGTCGTCGGCATGGCGCCGGCCCATCGGCGACCCCGGCTGCGCGACCAGTTTGAGCAGATACCAGTAGCCGATCAGGATGCCGGCCAGATAGGCGAGGCTGTACCATTTGAGCGTGAAGAAGCCCAGATTGAGGGCGACGGGGTCCAGCCCCAGATCTTCAAAGCGAATGGCGCCCGAAGCGGCGGCGGCAAGGTCCAGGATCAAAATGGCGTCCTCTTGGGAATTGGAGTGCGGACATAGAACAAGCGGCGGCCAAGATGAAGGGGGGACGGGGATTTGATGGTGCCGACGGGTCGCGACGGGGCCGGGTGGGCGCCACGGCCGAAGTTCACACCGTTGTCGGGTGATTTGCGCGAAAAGCGCCGCCGACGCGCCTGCGACGCTATCGCGAGGCTACAGGTGGGTGAAGGGACGGTCATGATCGGGGCACACCAACGCGACGGGGATGCGACAGGGACGCGCCGGGTTCGCGCCATCCACGCGCCACGGACGCCATGGGCCAGCGGCTGGCAGGCGTGGGGGGTGACGAGGGGAGGGGCTGGTCCATCGGTGAGGGTAAACCAGAGAATGGGGGAATAGGAAAGACGGTGGTGCGGAGGAGCGAAAGCGGACTGGATGCCTGTCCGCTGACGGGGTGAGCGATGACCGCTGACGACCAGTTGCAGTCCCTTGTCACATCTCTTGCGCTTCTTGTTAGTTGCCGTTCCGTTTCACGATGCCTGACGCGGCGGCATATCCCCGCAGTTCTTCAAGTAAGGTCCGGCAGGCAGCATCTTCGGTTGGGTGAGTGACAAGTCCCGTTTCCAGCCCACGCTCGGCATAGAAAGTTTCCCAAACCCCATACATCTCTCGGATCACAAAGCATTCCGACGGAATAGACGTCTGCGAGCAGAGCATACCTTGCGGTATACCCTCAAGCATCATTATCTCGATAAGCTCGTCGCGTGTCATAGCTGTTGCCAACATCCCAATCTTCTTTTCCACCTATAATTACCGAAATGGAAAAGTCGCAATTCCGCGCCCGTCTGACGCCGAAGAATCAAGGTCGCAGACCAAAATTGTCAAAATCGGGACTTTCACCCAGATTTACGACGGGAGCGCCTGCCAGCATCTCCGCTATATTTGGATCGTCTTCAACCCAGCTTGCAAATTGTGCCTCACGCCACGAATAGGCTTTCCGACCAGCTTGATTAAAGAGTTGCGTGACGAAAGTCTGCGCAATGCTCTCGCCCCAAATTAGAGCATCCGCTGGCGACGGGGCCATAATCCAGCAGGCGGCACTGGATTCAAAGTCAGTGCCATGAGTTGAATTTGAATCAAACTCAGAGGGTGTCTCATAGCCGAACCTGTAGAGGAATTTATCAAGCATCGATGGCAAATTATTGATGTCGGCACTTACGTCAATGTCCGTTATAGCGCCGTCGTTACCAATAGGCAGCCAGTCCGCTGCCCACCCAAATTCAGTCCACCGCGCCCGCATCCTCCAGCCCCTTCGCCGCGCGCACGCCCTGGCGGCCGCGCTGTGCCAATGCTTGTTTCAGCGCGGTCGGATGCGGAGCGATCAGGAAGCCGAAGCTGACCGTGCCATGCTTCGTTTCGACCGCATGGTGCAGGCGGTGGGCCTGGACGATGCGCTTCATGTAGCGCGAGCGCGCGACATAGCGGTGCTTCACCCGCTGATGCACGATGATGTCGTGAAAGCCCAGATAGATGGCGCCATAGGCGGCGATGCCCGCGCCGACCGCGGTCGCCCAACTGCCCCAGCCCCATTGCACGCCACCGAGCAGCAGCAGGATGGAGGGCAGGGCGAAGATCACGAAATAGAGGTCGTTCGCTTCCCAAAAGCCGGTACGCGCGCTGTGATGGCTGGCGTGGAGGAACCAGCCGGGGCCGTGCATCACCCAGCGGTGCATGACATAGGCGAACCCCTCCATCGCGGCGATCGTGGCGAGGAAGAGGAGCAGGAGGGTGAGGGGCGACATCAGGGCAATATAGGGGCGCCGGGCGGCGGTGGCGACCCCGTAATGATCCATGAGCGCCGTCCTTCATCCGTTCGTTCGAGCGACACCATGTCGCCCCGTTCGGCCCGGACGGATTCGCAGCCTGTGTCGCGCACGCGAAAAGGGCCGCGATCGCTGGCGCGGTCGCGGCCCGGTTCACCCCCGAAAGGCGTGTCGGATCAGAAGGCCGCGGTCAGCGTGCCGACGACGCCGGCCTTGCTGATATTGTGGCCGGCCGGCGAGTAGAGCGACTTGTCGGTGTCGACATAGGAGACGCCGAAGGTCAGATGCTGCCAGGTGTAGGTCGCGCCGATATTCCAGTCGGTATAGCCCTTGCCGATGGTCAGGTAGCTGGGGCCGAAGCTATGCGCCAGATGCGCCGACACGCCCAGCGGGGTGTTGGGGATCGAGGCCGACAGGTCGCCCGCGACGTAGAGATTGTCTTCCTTGCCGTTGCCGACGGACAGCGCCTTCGCCTTGGGGGCGTAGTTGACGGTCAGCTTGGCTGTGGCGGGGCCGAAGGTGCCCTTGACCGAGGCATAGGGCTCGACGAAGTCGGTGTTGAGACCGGCATTGCCCGGATAGTAATAATAGAGCACGCCGACGTCGATCGTGGCGGCGCCGACCGTGGTCGTATAGCCGCCGATCAGGTCGAGTTCCTGGTCGGAGCCGGCCGCGACATAATCGTCGATCGAGCTGCCCCAGACCGACGCGTAGAAGCCCGAAGCGTGGCTGACGGTGATGCCGCCCTGCAGCGCGAATTTCTTGTTGGTCTGCGAAATGCCGCGGAAGCGATAGTCGGTGACGACGGCCGCGTTGCCGGTGACGGTGATCTCGGGCGTGGGCTCGTCCTGGGCCATGGCAGGCGCCGAAACGGCGGCGAGCGCGCCGACAAGAGCGCCGACAAAGACGGGGGCCGAGAGGCCGAGAATGGACTTACGCATATTAATCCCCTTGATGGTTCTGCGATCGTCCCGCCTGCGTCCAGGCGCCCGCCTCTATGCTTCCCCCGCTCGGGATGGGCCGGCTGCCTCAACATGTGTGGAAATGCCTGTCCTCATTGCGCTGCACAAGATTTTATTGCTCGCCAATGTCTTTTGCTGCCCTAATGTTGCTGGACTGCAACAAAATTCCGTTAGGGCCACGCGCGATCAAGCCCGCCGACAGGTCAGAAGCGCGCAATTGCTGGGGGTAGCCGCTTATGGTCGCCCTGTGTCGGGCGCGTGGTGGATGACGCGCTGCGGGTAGGGAATGGCGATGCCATTGTCGCGGAACAGCTGCCAGACGCGACCCAGCACGTCCGACTTCACATTGCCCACGCCGCCTTCGGGGTCGCTGATCCACACCAATATGTCATGTTCGACGCGGCTTTCCCCGAAACTGGTGAGCCAGACATTGGGCCTGGGATTGCGCAGTACGCGGGGGCTGTCCTGTGCGGCCTGGAGCATCAATTGCTGGGCGAGCTTGAGGTCGGAGTCGAAGGCGATGCCGACAGGGATGCGAACGCGGACGTTGCGGTCGGAATAGGACCAGTTCTCGACCTCCTGCGTCATCAGATTCTCGTTGGGAATCAGATGTTCCTTGCCGTCGCGGGTGATGACGGAGACGGCGCGCACGCCGATCTTGTTCACCCAGCCGAAACTGTCGCCCACGACGATGACGTCGCCCGGCTTGATCGAGCGGTCCATCAGCAGGATGATGCCGGCGATCAGATTGCCGAAGGTCTTTTGCAGGCCGAAACCGATGGCGAGGCCGAGCGCGCCGGAGAAGACGGCGAAGGCGGTCAGGTCGATCGACAGCAGATCGACGCCGATGAAGAAGGCGGCGACGATCACCGCGATGGCGGCGAGCTTTTGCGCCAGCAGCTTCTGCGTCGGATCGAAGCCGTCGGTCTTCTGGATCGATCGACCGATGAGGCGATTGGTCAGGCGCACGGCGGCGAAGAGCGCGACGCAGGTGGCGGCGATCGAGAGCAGACCGAGCGGGGTGATGCGGCGCTTGCCCAGGGTGAAGCCGATGCGATCGAGCATCTCGCCCACCGGGACGATGCCGCCGCTGCTGCCCGACACGATCAGGATGAAGAGGATGAGCGCGAGCGGCGCGACCGCCCAGCGGGGTATGGCGAGGCCGCGCAGGATGTGGGTGGCGAGCAGCGCCACCGCCCCGCCCAGCGCCGTGCCGACGACGAGATGGGCGAGCGATCCGGTCGGCCAGAGGACGAGCGCCAGCGCCAGCAGCAATGCGGCGACGCCATGGCGCAGGATAGCGCGGACATGGCCGGCCAGCGCGTCGCCCAGCGGCGGCAGGCGATGACGCAGGCGCGGGGCGAGGGCGCGGCCGATGGCCCAGGCGGCGGCATAAAGCAAAATGGCGAGCAGCAGCGCGACCATCGGGTGGACGATGTCCGGGTCGCCGGGCAAGAGCGCCAGCAGATGGGCGGCGTCGGGGGTCATTTTCTAGCCGGCGTCCCGTATCGCCCGGAAGCGGGCGAGGCCGGCGTCGAGGTCCGCGATCAGGTCGGCCGGGTCTTCCAGGCCGATATGGAGGCGGACCGCCGGGCCTTTGGCGTTCCATATCGTCGCGCTGCGATAGCGGGCGGGATCGACGGGCAGGGCCAGGCTTTCGAAGCCGCCCCAGCTATAGCCGATGCCGAAATGGGCGAGGCCGTCGATCAGGGCGGCGCGGGCGGCCTCGTCGCCGCCATCGAGGATGAAGGTGAAGAGGCCGGTCGAACCGCTGAAATCCCGCTGCCACAGGGCGTGGCCGGGGCAGTCGGGCAGCGCCGGATGGAGGACGCGGGCGACATCGGGCTGGTCTTTCAGCCAATGGGCGATGGCGAGCGCGCTGTCCTGATGCTGTTGCAGCCGGACGCCCAGCGTGCGCAGGCCGCGGCTGGCGAGCCAGGCGTCGTCGGGGCTGACCATCTGGCCGAACAGATAAGCGGTCTGGCGAATCCTGGCAAACCAGTCGGCGGTCGCGGTCACGCTGCCCATCATCACGTCGCTATGGCCGACGATATATTTGGTGCAGGCGAGGATCGAGATATCGACGCCATGGCTGAGCGCGGGGAAATAGAGCGGCGTCGCCCAGGTATTGTCGAGCAGAGTGACGATGCCGTTCGCCTTCGCCCAAGCGGTCAGCGTGGGCACGTCCTGCACCTCGAAGGTCAGGCTGCCGGGACTTTCGAGGAAGAGGGCGCGGATCGGGCCGCCTGCAAGATAGACATCGAGTGAGACGGTTGTGGGATCATAATAGATCGTTTCTATACCGTAATTATCCAGCAATTGCGTGCAGAAATTGCGGGTCGGATCATAGGCGCTGTCCACCATCAGCAGCCGGTCGCCGGGCTTGAGGACGGCCATCAGCGCGCAGGCGATCGCCGCGACGCCCGATGGGTAGAGCATCGTGCCTTCCGCGCCCGGCTCCATCTCGGTGAGCGCGTCGGCAAGGGACCAGGCGGTCGGCGTGCCCTTGCGTCCGTAGAAGAGCCGTTCGTGGGTGCTGCTGCCCGCGGCTTTGCGCAGATGGGCGACATCGTCATAGAGGATGGTCGAGGCGCGCCAGACAGGTGGGCTGACAATTGCGCCGGGCTGGCCGGGCATCCCGGTCCATTCGGGCTTGCGGCCGGCTTGCGCGAGTTTGGTGAGGGGCCTGCGCCCATCCTTGCCGGAAGCGTCTTGGGTCATGCTGCGCCCGTCGCCTTGGGCGTGGCGGGGTCGAATCCCCATTCCGACCAACTGCCGTCATAGAGGGTGACGGCGTCGTTGCCGAGCGTTTCGAGGCCCGCGAGCAGGATCGCGGCGGTGACGCCGCTGCCGCAGGTGGTGATGACTGGAGCGGCCGGGTCGATGCCTGCGCCCTCGAACAGCGCGCGCAGCTCTTCGCCCGCCTTCATGCTGTTGTCCGGGTTGAACAGGGCGGAGGAGGGGAGATTGCGCGATCCGGGGATATGGCCCGACGCCATGCCGGGGCGCGGTTCGGCCTCTTGCCCGGTGAAGCGGCCCGCGCCGCGCGCGTCCAGCACCTGTTCCGCGCCGCTCGCGACATTGGCGATCAGCTCCGCCTTGGTGCGGACCTGGCCGGCTGCGCGACGGGCGATAGCGGTGCCGGGAGCGGGCGTTGCCGCGCCGCTCTGCGTCGGGCGTCCCTCCGCCAGCCATTTGGGCAGGCCGCCGTCGAGGATCATTGCGGATTGGCCCAGACCGTAAAGGCGCATCATCCACCAGCCGCGCGCGGCGCTGTGGGTGGGGCTGTTGTCATAGACGATGATGCGGCTGTCGGGATGGATTCCCAGCGCCTGGACACGCTGCGTCATGAGATTGTCGGGCGGCAACATGCCGGGGGTCGGGTCGGCCGGATCGTTGAGGGTCGGCAGGTCGAGAAAGACCGCGCCCGGGATATGGGCGGCTTCATATTCGGCGCGCGGGTCGCGGGGGGTGCCGGGCAGGAACAGGCTGGCGTCGAGGATGACGAGGTCGGGCTGGCCAAGCTGGGCGGCGAGGTCTGCGGTGGACAGGAAAATGGTCATGCGGCGTCCTTCGGCCCTTGTTCGCGCCTGTCTTAGAGCGGGACGGCAAGGGATTAAAGGGCGTTGCGCCTATCAGGCCGGCGTAAGTTCCGCCGCGGCGCGGGCAGCGGGGCGGCGATATTGGCGCGGCCCCTGGTCCAGGCGGAGCGGGGCGAGGCGTTCGGCCGGCGGCTCCTGCTCCTGCCCGACGATGAAGGCGCGGGCGGTGCGGCCCTGTTCGACCGGATCGCCATCCTGCGGCCCCCAGCGATAGGCGGCGTCGAAGGCGGCCAGCGGGATCAGCAGGCTGCGCTGGCCCATCGTCACCGGCACGATCTGGTCGGGCGACAGGCGCAGCTCGCCCGCAAGCTGGAGCGTTTCGCCCGATGCGATCGATACGGCGCTATGCAGCGGCAGGCCGTCGTCGCCGGTGAAGAAGCCGTTGAGCAGGGCCTGCTGCTGCGCGCCGCCATTGCCCAATATGCCGCGCACCAGCACGTCCTGCGCCGGGCGGTCGCCGCGATTGTGCAGGATCAGGCTGTAGCTGATCGTGACGCCCATCAGCGAATAGCGCGCCTGCGACACGGTCATGTCCATGTCGAGCCAGGGACGCTCGGCCGGGGCGGAAGCGGGTGCGCGCGCGGTGGCGGGGGCGGCGGGGGTGAGTCGCACGGTGTCGGCAGGCGGTGGTGGCGCGGCGGGCAGGGCGACCGGATCGGCTAAGGGTTCCGCAGCCGGTTCGGCCAGCGGTTCCGCGGTCGGACGGCGGCGGCGTAGCAGAAAGGCGGCGGCCAGCACGGCCAGGGCGAGTAGGCCGCCGATGATCCAGGGCAGGGACAGGGGGCTGGCGTCTTCCGCCGCCGGGGCGGGCGCGGCGGCCGGTTCCGGACTGTCCGTGGCATTGGTCGCGGGCGTGGGAGGCGGCTGGAGCGTTGGCGCGCCCGCGGCGCTGGCGTTGGCCGGGGCGTCGTCGGGCGCGGGCTGCGCCGGCGTGGCGGCGGCGGGTGCGGCTTCGGGCTGGCGCGTCGGCTGCGCGGGCGGCGGCGTCGCGCGATCGGTGGGACGCGGCGCGCGGGGCGTTTCCGACGGCGTCGCAGGTGGGGCAGGGCGCGGGCGGCTGGGCTGCGGCGTCGGCTGCACCGTGACGGGCGGCGGCGTCACCGTGGGTGCTACGACCGGGGGCGTAACGCTGGGCGTGACGGGATCGCGATAGACGTTCAGTTCCGGGCCTTGCCGGTTGGGATTGGGCGCGGGCGTCGTGTTGGCGGGCGGTAGCTGGAAGCCGGGGGTGGTGTCCGACGCCTGCTGGGCATGGACGGGCGCGGCGGAAAGTGCGGCAATTGCCAGCAGCGGCGCCGCGAACGGCAACGGACGAATATGAGACCCCATGGCCCTGCCAAGGCACAAGAATGGCTGAACCGCAAGTGAACAATGCAGGCCGATGACATCAGGCGTGCAATCGCGTAGATGGCCGGGCATGACCGACCTTCCCACCGCGCCCCTGCATCTGGGGCAGAGCAGCGCCCTTCCCGCCAGCCCGGAAGCGGCCGTGCTGGATTATGTGCCCAATCCACGCCCCGGCAAACCCTATCTGGTGCGCTTCACCGCGCCCGAATTCACCTCGCTCTGCCCGGTGACCGGCCAGCCCGATTTCGCCCATCTGGTGATCGATTATGCGCCGGGCGCGACGATCGTCGAATCGAAATCGCTCAAGCTGTTCCTGGGCGCGTTCCGCAACCACGCCGCCTTTCACGAGGATTGCACCGTGGGCATCGGCGAGCGGTTGTTCGCCGAGATGGACCCGGTCTGGCTGCGCATCGGCGGATACTGGTATCCGCGCGGCGGCATCCCGATCGACGTCTTCTGGCAATCGGGCGAGCCGCCGGCAGGGCTATGGCTGCCGGCGCAGGACGTGCCGGGCTATCGCGGGCGCGGATAATACGGACATCCGCTCCTTTGGGGTGGGGCGACCCTGTTTGACAAACGGGCAACAGGGTTCGACCAACGACATGCCGGCCGTACGCCATCGCTTGACCGATGCAGCGAAACGGGTGATCCCGCGTTTATCGCGCGTGAGACATGATTTCATGCGCTCCCAAGACGTGTCGGAGTCTTCATCCTATGCCCCTCAAGACCATCCTGCCGCTGCTGATCGCGGCTGCGCCTGTCGCCATTGCGGCCCCCGCCCTGGCGCAAAGCGCGCCAACGCCCGGTTCCATGCCCACCGGCCCGGCCGCCGGGATCACCACGCAATTGCCGCGCGGCGCCGCGCCCAGCCATTATGCGATTCAAGTGACGCCCGATGCGGCGAACCTGAAGTTCAGCGGCAAGGTGACGATCGATGTCAGCGTCGCGACCGCGCTGCCGGCGCTGGTGCTGAACGCCGCCGACCTGACCGTTTCGTCCGTCATGCTGACGCCGGCAAAGGGCAAGGCGATCAAGGGCACTGCCAAGGTCGACGCGGACGCGCAGACCGTCAGCCTGGATTTCGGCAAGCCGGTCCAGCCGGGCAGCTACAAGCTCGACATCGTCTATGCCGGCGTCATCAACCAGCAGGCGAACGGCCTGTTCGCGCTCGACTATACCGACAATGCGGGCGCGGCGAAGCGCGCGCTCTTCACCCAGTTCGAAGCGCCCGATGCGCGCCGTTTCGTGCCGAGCTGGGATGAGCCGAGCTATAAGGCGACGTTCGACCTGTCCGCGATCGTTCCCGCCGATCAACTGGCGGTCGGCAACATGCCGGTCAAGACGAGCAAGGATCTGGGCGGCGGCAAGAAGCTGGTGACGTTCGGCACCAGCCCCAAAATGTCCTCCTATCTGCTGTTCTTCGGCCTGGGCGAACTCGACCGCGCCACCAAGATGGCGGGCAATACCGAAGTCGGCGTCATCACCGGCAAGGGCAATACGGGCAAGGCGCAACTGGCGCTCGACGCGTCGGCCAGCATCCTGCCCTATTATAACGATTATTTCGGCGTCCCCTATCCGCTGCCCAAGCTGGATAATGTCGCAGGACCAGGCCAGAGCCAGTTCTTCAGCGCGATGGAGAATTGGGGCGCGATCTTCACCTTCGAGCGCGCCTTGCTGGTCGATCCGCGCTTCACGTCGGAAGCGACCAAGCGCCGCATCTATGAAACCGTCGCGCATGAAATGGCGCATCAGTGGTTCGGCGACCTCGTCACCATGGCCTGGTGGGACGATCTGTGGCTGAACGAGGGATTCGCCAGCTGGATGGCGACCAAGGTGACCGACAAGCTGCAACCCGACTGGGAAATGCTGCTGACCCGCGTTGACGGGCGCGAGGCGGCGATGAGCCTCGATTCGCTCGCCACCACCCATGCCGTGGTGCAGAAGATCACCACCGTCGATCAGGTGAACCAGGCGTTCGACGCCATCACCTATCAGAAGGGTGAGGCGGTCATCACCATGCTGGAAGGCTATGCCGGCGAGGACGCATGGAAGGCGGGCATCCAAGCCTATATGAAGGCGCATGCCTACGGAAACACCGTGACCGACGACCTGTGGAAATCGGTCGAGGGCGCGGGCGCCACGGGGCTGGTTTCGATCGCGCATGACTTTACGTCGCAGCCGGGCATTCCGCTGGTCACCGTCGACAGCGCGGTCTGCAAGGGCGGATCGACCGTCCTGACGCTGAGTCAGGGCGAATTTAGCCGCGATCAGAAGAGCAAGACGCCGCTGCGCTGGAACGTGCCGGTCAAGGCGCAGACCATCGGCGGCGAAGCGCAGCGTCTGATTTTGCAGGGCAAGGGCACGGTGACGCTGCCGGGCTGCGGCGCCTATGTCGTCAATGCGGGGCAGACGGGCTATTATCGCTCGCTCTATCCGGCGGCCAATGTGAAGGCGCTGGCGAAGGATTTCACCAGGCTGGCCAGCATCGACCAGACCGGCTTGCTTGCGGACAACTTCCAGCTTGGTTTGGGCGGGTATCAGCCGATCGGGCTGGCGATGGACCTGGTGGACGCGGTGCCCGCGACCGCCAGCCCCGCCGTGCTGGCGGAGGTCCCGGAATATATCAGCAGCGCCTATGACATGCTGGAGAGCGACAAGGCGGCGCAGGCGAAGGTGGCGGCCTATGGCTCGGCCAAGCTGGGGCCGGTGCTGGCGGATATCGGCTATGACGTGAAGCCGGGCGAAGCGGCGCAGGCGCCGGTGCTGCGTCAGGCGCTGGTGGCGACGCTGGGCGATATGGGCGACAAGACGGTGGTGGCGGAGGCCAATCGTCGCTTCGCCCAGCCTGCCCTGCTCGATGGGCCGCTGCGCAACACCTGGCTGTCGATCATCGCCAAAAATGCCGATCAGGCGACCTGGGACAAGCTGCGCGCCATGGCCAAGGGCGCGACGACCGACCTGGAGAAGAGCAGCACCTATGCGCTGCTGGGCGGCGCGAAGGACGAGAAGCTGGCGGCGCAGGCGCTGGACCTCGCCCTGACCGACGAGCCGGGCAAGACGACGAGCGCGGCGATCATCAGCGCGGTCGGTTACGAGCATCCTATGATGGCGGTCGATTATGTGCTGGCGCATCGCGCGCAATATGAGGCGCTGATCGACGTGTCGGCGCGCAGCCAGGCGCTGGCGCGCCTCGGCGGCGGGTCTGCCGATCCGGCGATGGCGACCAAGCTGGACGCCTATGCCACCCAATATCTGACGCCCGAATCGCGCAAGGTGGTGGATCGCGCCATTTCCGCGATCAAGACGCGGATCGAGACGCGGGGCCGGTTGCAGGCACCGCTCACCGCCTGGTTCGCGGGCAGGAAATAAGCAGGAAGGGCGGTGGCGCGATCCACCGCCCTTTTTGATTCAGAGGATTCGCCGTTCGCGCGCGGCGCGTTCCAGATCGTCGCGGAAGGCGGGGTGGGCGATGGCGATGAGCGCGCGGGCGCGATCGGCCAGGCTCTTGCCCTTCATGTCGGCGGAGCCGAATTCGGTGACGATGATATGGGTATCGGTGCGCGGCGTCGTGACCGGGCCGTCGAGCCAGGGGACGATGCGCGATATCGTGCCTTTCGCGGCGGTCGCATGGCAGGCGATGATCGACCGGCCGCCCTTCGACGCATAGGCGCCGCGCACGAAATCGAGCTGGCCGCCGGTCCCGCTATATTGGCGGCCGTTCACGAATTCCGAATTGCAGGCGCCCGACAGGTCCAGTTGCAGCGTGGCGTTGACCGAAAGCATGGCGTCATTCTGCGCGATGACATGCGGCGCGTTCACATATTCGACCGGCCGGGCGTCGAGCGTCGGATTGTCGTGCAGGAAATCGTAGAGCGGTTGGTCGCCCATGGCGAAGGTGAAGACCGATTTGCCGGGGTGCAGGCTCTTGGCGCTGTTGTCGACCACACCTGCCTGGATCAGGCTGACAAGGCCGGGCGAGAGGAGTTCGGTATGGATGCCCAGGCGCCGATGGCCCATCAGCGCGGCGCAGACCGCGTCGGGCACCGCGCCGATGCCCATTTGCAGGCAGGCGCCATCCTCCACCATGGCGGCGATGATCGCGCCGATCGCGTCGTCCGTGGCGTTGCGGGGGAGGGACGGGGTCTGGCAGAGCGGGACATGATGTTCGACCAGCGCAGCGACGTCCGACACATGGATCAGGCAGTCGCCATGCACATAGGGCATGGCGGGGTTGACCTCCACGACCAGCCGCGCGCCGCTGCGCGCGACCGCCAGCGCATAGTCGGTGTCGGTGCCGAGGCTGAAATAGCCATTCGCATCCATCGGCGAGACGGTGGTGATGAAGCTGTCCACGCCGATATGCTCGGTCAGGGCGCGGGGTATCTGGTGGAACGAGACCGGCAGCAATTCGGTTAGCGGCTCCACGCCGCCTGATAGCAGCGCGTCATTCGCGCGCTCCACGCCGCCATGGAACAGGCTGATCCGGCGGATGCGGTCGGCGAGGTCCGGTGCGAGGATCGCGGCGGCGGACACTGCGGGCGCGAGCATGGCGTAGAGGGTGGCGCCGCGCAGCGCGCCGGCGCGCACCCGGTCGGCCAGCGCCGCCGCCAGCGCGGGCGGGAAACTGACGGCGAGGCCGGCGGCGATCTTCGCGCCATCCGGGATCAGCGCGACGGCCTGCTGCGCCGACATCCGCTTCGCGTCATATAGTTCCTTGATGGTCATGCCCTCTCCCCGGCGCTTTGGGGCCTTGTCGCCCGGCGCCGCGGAGAGGGCAATCCACCTTTAGTGGGAAGTCAGCGTGGCAGCCCCAGCGCCTTGCCGATGTCGTCCCAGGCGACCAGTTTGAAATTCTGGGCGGCGGTCGCATTGTGGCCGTCCTGCGCCACGAACAGCCCGCCGGGATAGGCCGGGCCGAAATCGCCGAGCATCAGGTCGATGCCGTCGGTTTCCTCCGATCCGCCGATGGCGTCGTCCACCACGCGGAAGCGACCGACATAGGAGTCGTCGCTGATCCGGTAGACGACATAGGCATTGTCGCCCTGGCTGGACACGAGGACATAGCCGTCCTTCGCGCCGATCGGCGCGATGGCGACGCCTTCGGCATCCATGACCAGATTCTTCCCGTCGGCCGCAGCGATCTTCGTCGGCATGGCCGATCCGGTCGCGCGCGCGTCGAAGCGCCAGAGGCCGACATCCTCCTCCGCCACATAGAGGGTGCCGGTGCGATCATCGACGGCGCAGCCTTCCGACTGGGTGCCGAGCTTCATGGTGCGGACGATCGTGCCGGTCGGCGTCGCGCCCGATGCGTCGAGCGCGACCTGATGGATGGTGCCGTCCTTCAGTACGATGAAGCCGTAGGTCGCCGCGCCTTCACGCGACAGGCAGACGCCATAGGCCTCGCCGGTCCCGGCATCGACCTTGCCCAGCGCCGTGAGCTTGGCCGTGGCGGGGTCGAGGCGGAAGAGCGCGAGCTTCGCGTGGGCGACATCGCTGCGGTCGGACGCGACGACGAGGATGCCGGGCCGGCCGGCGATCGTCACGCCGTCGCGCAGGTCGACATTGTTGACCCGGCCCGCGTTCAGAAAGTCGCGGGTCTTGCCGTCGAGGCCATAGACGTAGAGCCCGGCCTTCTTGTCGGTGCCCACGATCAGGCTCTGCGCGGGGTCGGCCGGGTTGCGCCAGATCGCGGGGTCGTCGGCCGCGTCGGCATTGGCGGTGCCGACCGGCGTGGTTTCGCCGCGCGCGGTGACGGTCACCGCCGCAGTGGCGTTGGCGATGCGGGTGGCGACGGGCACTTCCGCTTCCGTCGTGGTGCAGGCGGCCAGGGCGAGGAGGCTGGTGAGGGGGAGGGCGAAAGGCTTCATCTTGGTCTTCCTCACTTGCCGCGCGCGACGCATTTGCCGCCGTCGGGGCCGATATTGCCGGTGCAGGTGCGTTGGGCGATGGTCGGTTCGGTGGTGCCGGTCAGATGATTGCCGTCCGCCCGCTTTTCCAGGTCGAAGCCGTCATAGAGCTTGCCCGATGCGGTGAAGGTGCGAAATGTGAGCCGGTCGATACCGCCGTCATTGGCCACATCCACCACCTGATAGAGTTCGGTCGCTTCGGCAGTCCTGTCGGGCTGGGTGCGGGCGCGGTCGTTGAGGCCGTACATTTTGGCGCCGGTGACCGAGACGAGATAAACCGGCCCCTGGATCGCGCCATTTCTGCGCGCCGTGGCGGAGGCTTCGCGTCCCGCTTCGGAGGTCAGGCGGCTGTAGCAATGGTCATGGCCTTGCAGCACCAGATCGACCTTGCGCTTGTCGAACACCGGCTTCCACGCGGCCTTGATCTCCGCCGTGTCCTGCGGCCGGGCGCAGGTGAAGACGGGCTGGTGGAACAGGACGATATTCCATGTCGCCTTGCTGGATGCCAGCGTGGCGTCGAGCCATTGGGTCTGCTGCGCCATGGTGCCGAGATCGATCGCCGAGGTGCCGTCGAGGATGATGAAGCGTACGCCCTGATAGTCCACGAAATAGGTCGTCTTCAGGCCCGGCACGCCATTGTCGGGCAGGGCGAACTGGAGCGGGAAATACGGGCCGAGCCGGCGGCTTTCCGTGCCGTCCGGCAGCGCCACGTCGACATATTCATGATTGCCGGTGGCGGGCAGTTGCGGGACGATCGACCAGTTATAGCCGCCCGCCTGGTTCCATTCGCCCCATTCGTCGTCATGGTCGAGATCGTCGCGCTGCGCCGCGAGATCGCCGGCATGGGCGACCAGTTCGATGCCGCCATTGGCATGGAAGGCCTGACGAATGACGCGGCTGGCATAGGTCAATATGCCGTTCTGGATGTCGCCCAGATAGAGGAAACGGAAAGGCTTCGCCTCTGTCGAAGCCGTGTGGAATTGCAGCCATTCGCTCCAGCCCGCGCTGCCCTTGAGCCGATAGGCGTAGACGGTGTCGGGAGTCAGATTGTCGAAGCGGATCTGGTGATAGAGGGCCGGGCCGTTGGCGCTGTCCTTTGCCGTTCCAGGCGAACCCGCGATGGTCTGCGCCTTTTCCTCCAGCGTCGGGCCGTCGACCGCGATGGCGATCTGCGCTTCGCTAGGCGACTGGGCGGCGTCGGTGCGATAGGCCACCGCCATGCCGCGGGCCGGATCGGCGGCGGGCGTCAGGATGATGCGGTCGGGCAGGCTGCGCGCGGCATAGGGCGTGCCGGTCGAGCGCGGGACGGGTGGCGTCGGTGTCTGGGCATCGGCGGGCGCCGTGCCGGCCAGCAGAGCGATGAGGGCGAGGCGGATCATGGCCTGGACTCCGGTAAAAGCAAAAAGCCGGCCGGGTAAGGGAACCCGGCCGGCAGAGGGGAACAAGGGGCGGATCAGAAGCTGGCGGTGACGCCGAACTTCGCGGTCCAGTTATATTCTTCATATTGCAGGATGCGCTTCGACCCGGCGTAGTTCTGATAGGCGAAATAGGGTTCGTTGGTGGCGTTGATCCACTCGGCGAACACGCGCACGCCCGGCGCGACCCGGTATTTGGCGCTCAGGTCGAGCTGGAAGTGATTGTCGACATAGCGGTCCTGATCGGCTTCGCTGCCCAGTTCGTCCAGATATTTGTCGCGATAGGTGCCGGCCGCGCGCAGCGAGACCGGACCCTTTTCGTAGCCCAGCACCAGGTTGAAGGTGTTCTTGGACGAGGACATCAGCGGGATTTTGCGCGGATCGCTGATGTCGCCGTCGGTCGGCACCGTGCCCTTGGCGTCGGTATAGGTATAGTTGGCGTTGAGCAGCAGGCCGTCGAACGGCGCGGGCAGGAAGCTGAACACCTGGCTGTAGGACAGTTCCAGTCCCTTGATCTTGGCCTTGTCGCCATTGATGTAGGTGGTCAGTTCCTCATAATCGACGCCCATGATCGTGCCCGGATCGGTGATCCGCTGTTCGACCACGAAGTCCTTGACCGACTTCCAGAAGAAGCCGGCGGTCAACGCTGCATTGGTGCCGAAATACCATTCGGCCGACAGGTCGGCGTTCCACGCCTGATAGGGTTTGAGGTTCGGGTTGCCGAAGGTCGCCTCGCGATCCTCGTTGATGTCGAAGCGCGGCGCGAGGTTGGACAGCTTGGGACGCACGAGGCTCTTGTAGCCGCCCGCGCGGAAGACGAGGTTGCGGACGGGTTCGTAGCGGACCGTCAGGCTGGGCAGCCAGTTGGTGTAGTTGCGGATGAAGCGGTTGGGCGTGATCGTGACATTCTCGTCCGAGTCCGTTTCGGTCAGGAAGGCGCGGATGTCGTTGCGGGTCTGCTCCATGCGGACGCCACCGATGACGCGCAGCGTCTCGCTGTCCCAGCGGCCCAGCAGGTAGGTCGCCAGGATGTCTTCCTTCACCGAATAGTCCGACGTCGCCGAATTGAGCGTGGAGTCCAGCTCGTTGCGTTCGAAATTGGCGATGTTGTCGTAGAAGAAGTCGGTCGGGCCGGTGTGGCTGGGCAGGGGCAGGATGTCCTGGATGCGGTAGGTCTGGCCGCCCAGCACGTCGGCGAGCGTGTAGTCGCCGTCATAGTCGTCATAGACGTCGGCCTGGAGGTCGTAGCTCTTCTTGCGCCAGCGCGCCTTCATGCCCGTCTGCACCGTGAAGGTGCCGCCATCGCTTGCAAAGGCGCGTGAAATGTCACCCTTTATCATATATTCGCGGTCCTTCGAATTGGACAGCGTGGTGCGCTCCAGTTCGTTGAAACCATAGCTTTCGGGGTCGTAGAAATCGGCGGTGTTGCCGCTGACCGTGAAGGTCGGCTTCATCGGGTTGGAATAGTCGAAATTCACGTCGACGCCGTCGCCGTCGAAACGGGCGCGGAAACGGGTGGGATCAATCGAGCCATTCTCGCGCTCGCTCGATTCGGACCAGCTGCCGGCATAGGTGGCCTTCCACGGGCCGGTTTCGGTGACGCCGCCCAGGGTCAGCGACTTGATCCGCTGGCGCTCGAACCGATCCTTCATGCGGCGGCGTACTTCGATGCGGCCGTCCTCGTCGCTGAACTGGACGGTATCGCCCGAAGCCGATGCGGGAGGCTCGCTCATGATCAGGGTCACGTCGCCGCGATATTCCTGGTCGTCGAACTGGCTGTAGATGCCGCGCGCATAAAGTTTGGTCGTGTCCGTCGCGAGCCAGTCGAGGCTGAGCGAACCACCGAGGCGCTTCCGCTGCACGTCATAGTCGCGATACTGGACTTCTTCGGCATAGGCGGTGCCGTCGTCGGTCTGGTTCCAGTCGGCCGCCTCGATATTGTCGGTCTGGAACTTGCGCTTATAGTAGCTGACGCCACCGGCGATGCCGAACCGGTCGGTGATGCGGGTCGAAAAGTCGAAGCTGCCCTTGGGCGTCAGTGCATCGGCATAGTCGTTATAGCTGCCTTCCAGCTTGACCGTGTAGAGATCCTTCTTGCGGTCGAAGGCGCTGGTGGTGTTGATCTCGATCGACGCGCCGATGGTGTCGGCGTCCATGTCCGGCGTCAGCGACTTCTTGATTTCGATCGATTCGATCAGTTCCGACGGGATGACGTCGAGCGCGACCGAGCGGACGTCGCTTTCCGGTGCGGGGATGCGCGTGCCGTTGATCGAGGCGGCGTTGAGTTCGGGATCGAGGCCGCGGACCGAAACGAAGCGGCCCTCACCCTGGTCGTTCAGGATGTTGACGCCGGGCAGGCGGCGGATCGATTCGGCGACATTCTGGTCGGGGAACTGGCCGATGGCGTCGCGGGTCAGGACGCTTTCGACACCGTCGGCGGCGCGCTGACGGGACAGCGTCGAGGCCTGGTTGGCGACCTGGCCGACGACGATGATCGACGCGTCGATATTCGATCCGATGCGGATGTCGGCATCGACATCGCCGCTGGCGGGCACGATGACGGTGGTGCGGACCGGATCGGCACCGACATAGCGGGCCTCGATCGTGTAGGTGCCGGGCGCGACATCGGGAAAGCGATAGCTGCCGTCACGGCCCGCTTCGGCGATGCGGCCGGTTTCCACGATGCGCAGTTGCGTCGATTGTAGCGCGCGCGTGCCGGTGCCGTCGGACACGGTGCCGGCGATGGTGCCGGCAAAAGCCGCTGCGGGGGTCGCGAGCGCGAGCATGATGGCTGCGCGGCTCGCGCCGCGAAGTAGGTGGTTCATCGATATTCTCCCTGTTGGCGCGGCAATGCGGCGTCGTTCCGCCTGCCAGTCGTTGAGGCGCGCAGTGGGAGATTGATGTTACGACTTCATTCCAGAGCCGTGACAGATCCGTGAATATCGCAGATATTAGACGGGGAAAAAGCGCGCGGCCCGGATCGGGCGGGCGTCCGAAGGTCGGAGGCTATTCCCGTTCCCGGCCCTTGCCCACGTTGAGATAGGCCGCGACCGCATCGACGCTGTCGCCGACGATGTCGACGGCCTCCTCCAGTTCATCGGGCGACACGTCGAAGCGGCAGGTCCAGTAAAGCAGCGCCGCTTCATCATCCAGCATGACGCGATCGACATTCCGATCCGGTTTCATGATGCGTCCTCCTGTCCCATCGGACAGGTACAAACGCATAAATGGCCGCGCTTTTCCGCTTCCCTTTGGGACAGGTGACCGGGAAAGGCTTAGCTGAGCGGGCTGCTGGCCCAGTTTTTGAGCTTGGCGTAGAGCGCGGCGATAACCCCGGCGAAGATCAGGATCGCGAGCGGCACGGCCCAGGGATTTTCCGCCACCAGCGCCAGCGGCGCATCGCTGTCGGTGCTGGCGACGATGCCGGCGAAGGCGACGCCGAACAGGCTTTCGCCGACGATGAAGCCGGTCGCCATCAGCACGCCCATGCGTTCGGCGAATTCCGGGTTCGACTGGCGCAGCGACCAGCGGTTGTAGAAATGGCCGATCACCGCGCCGACCGGGATCAGCAGGGTCAGCGCCATCGGCAGGTAGATGCCCATGCCGACCGCAAGCGGGGGCAGGCGCAGCTTGCCGGCGCGGCCGAGCAGTTCGTCGACCAGCACCACGACCGAGCCGATCCCTGCGCCGATGCCGATCAGCCCCCAGTCGAGATCGCCGCCCAGCACGCCCTTGGCCAGCGCGGAGATGAGCGCCGCCTGCGGTGCGGGCAGGGCGTTCGGCCCGGCGCCGGGCGCGCCGGCGAAGCCGAAGGCGCTGTTGAGCAGGTCTAGCACCGGCGGGATCACCAGCGCGCCGAACAGCACGCCCAGGATCAGCGCGATCTGCTGCTTCCACGGCGTCGCGCCGACCAGCTGGCCGGTCTTGAGATCCTGCAGATTGTCGTTGGAGATGGTCGCGATGCCGAACACGATCGCCGTCGTGAACAGGGCATAGGCGATCAGCGCCTGCGTCTGCTTGGGATCGCCGCCGCCCGATCCGTAGATGGCGGCCAGCATCAGCGAAGCGCCCAGCACGGCGAGGATGCCGACGCCCGAAATCGGGCTGTTCGACGCGCCGATCAGGCCCGCCATATAGCCGCAGACCGACGCGATCACGATGCCCGCGACCAGCACATAGGCCAGGGTCAGGCCGATGACGGGCACGGGGTTGGCGGCGATCGGGCCGCCCTGCGCGAAGACCCAGAGCAGGAAGCCGATCGGCACCAGCGCAGCCAGGATGGTGCCGCCGACGATGGAGATAGGCAGGTCGCGCTCGGTAATGTCGAGGTCGGCGGCGTTGCCTGCCTTGCGCGTGGCGTTGGCGACCAGTGCGGAGCGGATGCCGCTGACGATGGGGCCGAGGATCTTGAGCAGGGTCCAGATCGCCGCGACGCCGATCGTGCCCGCGCCGATGAAGCGCGCCTTCATGCGGAAGGTGGTGCCGACGAGGTCGGCCAGGTCCGCGCCGGCGGGAACAGGCGTGGTCAGATAGGGCACGATGCCGACCCAGCTGATGAGCAGGCCGATGAACATGGCGACGCCGACCGACAGGCCGACGAGATGGCCGACGCCGATCAGCGCCATCGAAAAGCTGGTGGAGACCGACGTCGCGCCCGCGCCGAATTTGAAGAAGGTGGCGGCTTCTTCGGCTAGGATCTTCGTCTTGGCGACGATCGAGAAGCTGGCGGCGGCGATCGCGCTGGCGACGATCGCGGCGAGGCCGCGGCGGTTTTCCTCCAGCCCCTCGCGCGAACCCGCGCCGACCTTCAGCACTTCGGCGGCGGCGACGCCTTCGGGATAGGGCAGGTCGGAGCCGGTGACGAGCGCGCGGCGCAGCGGCACCGAATACATGACGCCCAATATGCCGCCCAGCGCGATGGTGCAGGCCGACAGCCAATAGGGGAAGCCCTGCCACCAGCCGATGATGACCAGGCCAGGCAGCACGAAGATGATCGCCGAGAGCGTGCCGGCGGCGGACGCGATGGTCTGGACGATATTGTTTTCCAGGATCGTGCCGGTCGCAAACAGCCGCAGCACCGCCATGGAGATGACCGCCGCGGGGATGGAGGTGGCGAAGGTCAGGCCGATCTTGAGGCCCAGATAGACGTTCGCCGCGGTGAAGATGAGGGTGATGAGCGCGCCGAGGATCACGCCCCTGATCGTCAGCTCCGCCATCGGCGTTGCCTTGCTATCCGTCGTCACCCGCATGTCCCCTTGGCTTTTTCTGGCGTCCTTGATCCGGCTGGTAATAATGTTGCTTGGCTGTGGATCAATCGGAAAGTGATATGCAACCGACTATGGACCCGCGATGGGCATGAGGACAGAGCAAAAAGGCGGCGCTGTTCAGGAAGTTTTGCCGCCACTCGTGCCGACCGGCCGGGCATGGTCGAGATAGGCGTCCACCAGTCCCGTCCAGCGCTGATAGCCGCGCGCATTCATGTGCAGTCCGTCGGGGCGGAAGAGCGAGGCGTCGGGCAGGCCGTCGCGCGCCAGCAAGGCGGTGCCGACGTCGAGATAGTCGAATTTCTCCGCTCTGGCGCGTGCTGCGATGGCGGCGTTGACCTGCGCCATCTTGGGCCAGAGCGTCCAGCGGATCGGGCTGGGCTTGAGCGAGAGCCAGACGATGGCGGCGCGGGGATAATCGGCGCGCAGCCGCTTGAGCAGGGTCAGGATGTCGCGCGATACGGCGTCAGGCGTCGTGCCGGCGGCCAGATCATTCTCGCCCACATAGACGACTACCGAGCGCGGCGGGACGGGCGGGAGCAGCCGCTTGTAATAATGGAGGACATGGGCCGTGGTCGCGCCGCCGAAGCCGCGATTGACGGTGCCGATGTCGGTGAAGCTGCCCGCTATGTCCCACAGCCGGATGCTGGAGCTGCCCAGGAAGAGCGTGGCGTCGCGCATCGGGGGACCGGCGCTGTTGGCTTTGGCGAAGGCCTCCACCTCATTGGAGAAGGGGAAGGTCGGGTCGGCATTGGGGCCAGGGCCGGGGGCGGCGCGGGCGGGGGCTGGCGGCGGCACGGCCGCGGCAGGAGCCGCCAGCGCGCAGGCGAGCAGCAGCGTCAGCGCCGTGCGGCGCAGGCCCGCGGCCGGCAATCCGATGCCCGGGCCGATGTCCAGCACCTTAGTGGCGGTGGAGCGGGCGCAGGCGATATTTGCCGTCCGCATAGGGGCCGAACATGCCGGTGATGGCGGGATGATCGACCGGCTCGTCGCTGTCGTCGGTGACCAGATTCTGCTGGCTGACATAGGCAACATAGCTGGATTCGCCATTTTCGGCGAGCAGGTGATAGAAGGGCTGGTCCTTGTCTGGCCGCGCGGTTTCAGGAATCGCTTCATACCATTCCTCGCTATTGGCGAAGACCGGATCGATATCGAACACGACGCCGCGAAAGCCGAACATGCGATGCTTGACCACATCGCCGATATTGAAGCGGGCATGGACGATCGGCGGGGCAGTGACGCCGGCGCCGAAAATCTGAATCGTGTCTTTCATTCCCCCAATTTAGGATGCTGCCCGGCGGACACAAGAAAAATACCGGAAAGGCCGCTTGGCAAGCGCGATTTCATTCGCTAATGGCCGCCCCTCGACCGGGACGGCGCAGGCCGGACCTTCTGCGGAGAGGTGGCAGAGTGGTCGAATGCACCGCACTCGAAATGCGGCGTGCCCGAGAGGGTACCGTGGGTTCGAATCCCACCCTCTCCGCCAGTTTCTCCACGAAATCTGTTTTCGTCGCTCTCGAAAAGGGCGGCTGTACGTGTCGCTTCACGCCTCTTTCTCTTGACGGCCAATATGGGATCGCGCGGCATGACGCGGGGCGGCGTGCGATATGTCGATCCGGTTCGTGTCATCGATAGTGACGACGCGCTGGCGCGCAACGCACGCCTTGCCGCCATCCCCCGGTCTGGAGGGGACGAAATCCGGGCCCTGGAGCAGAACCCTGCCCCAAGGACAGGCTTCGGTCCGCCCCGCAGCGATCAATGATTGCTGACGAGCAGAACCCTCAATTCCTCCCACAGCGGACTGTTGAATTGCAGAACATATGTCCCCGCGACATTATAGGGCGCCTCTGTGAGGTCCAGGCAGCGAAAGCCCCCTGTCTCGATGTCGATATTTTGGGGCGTATCCAGCTTCCGATAGGAATTTGTCAGCAGACAATATTTGAATTTGGGGAAAAGCTTTGCGGCAAATCCCATGATGACGTCATCGGGCAGATGCTGAAGCACGTCTTTCATGATCAGCAAATCGCCGCCTCTGACATCCATGACATCGTCCGGCATGACGTCGAAATTCGCGTCATCCGATGAGTGAAGCGCGATATTTTGAGCGACTATGGTGGGAACGACATCATATCCCTGATAGGATACGCCGTCGTAATTGATGAACTTCGAAAACTGCCAGTCGCCGCAGCCGACGTCGGTCACCGAACGAATATTGTTCAGGGCGATGAATTGCTCAAGAAACATACGGTATGCCATGGTGTGATACGGGCTTGATCCGCTGCCCGAATGGCCACCCCAATCCGAAACATCCTTGTCGTATTTGTGTGAAAACACAGACGCTAACGGTAGGGACTGCATGTTATCTCTCCAGTTCACGCTATGAGGAAATGGGATAGCCGCGCTTCATGACATGTCAACCGATGTGCTGCCGTCATGATGTCCTTCCGTCGCCGCCATTATGGGGCGTCGCTGCGTCGGTGTCGGAAAGCCGCTGTCTGCCCGTAACCCGACCGGCGCATTTTGCGGCGGAGTTCGCGCAAGATCGACCGATTGTCGCCGGGAGGCGGCGATGGCCGTGGCCCGTCCCGGGTGCATTCTTTCCGGCAGCGGCCGATGCCGGACCTTGGAAACGGTAAGTTTCGATTGAGAACCGGAACAGAAACATTTGTCAGAATTTTAGTCCCTGCGCGGCGGGGACCTGCCCGTTCGGTGGCGGGCGCCATCGACCATCGAGACGAGGAATTTCCAATTGCCCGAACGTCGTAGCTGGCCAGCCATCATCCTGGGTTTCGTCATCGCCGCCATAGGCGTGGTTTTGACAGGCGGGGGCATATGGCTCGCTACGCTCGGCGGCTCGCTTTATTATGGGCTGGCCGGGGTCGCGATGCTCTTCGCCGGCGTGATGCTGATGCGCAGCCGGATGCTGGGCGCCTACGCCTATATCGCCGTCGTGGCGGCCACCGTGCTCTGGGCCTTTTTCGATGCTAGCAGCAATCTCGTCTGGGCGCTGGTGCCGCGCATCATCGCGCCGGTCGTGCTGCTGGTCGCGACCTTCCTGGTCATGCCGACGCTGACGCGGGCGGCCAATCGCTGGAAGCTGGCGGGCGTGGGCGTCGGCGTTGCGGTCGTGGCGACGGCGCTGTTGTTTACCTTCCTGGGCACGCGCGACGTTTCGGTCGCGGCGCTGCCTGCGCCAAATTCGATAGGGATGATGGACCCGTCGGGCATGGCGACGGGCGCGGACTGGCCCGCTTATGGCGGCACCGGCGCGGCGCGGCGCTATTCGCCGCTGACCCAGATCAATGCCGGCAATGTCGCGCAGCTCAAGCAGGTCTGGCTGGCGCATACCGGCGACATGCCGAGCGATGCGGCCGCCGCCGCCCAATATGGCGCCGAAACGACGCCGCTGAAGGTCGGCAATGCGCTCTACCTCTGCTCCGCCAAGAATATCATGATCTCGCTCGACGCGGCCACGGGCAAGGAGCGCTGGCGCTTCGACCCCAAGGTGCCGAACGCCTGGATTCCCTACACGGCCGCCTGCCGCGGGGTGAGCTATTATGCCGTCCCGAACGCCGCGCCCGGATCGCTCTGCGCCAGGCGGCTGATCGAAGGGACGCTGGACGCCCGCCTGATCGCGGTCGATGCCGAAACCGGGCGTCCCTGCCCCGATTTCGGAACCAACGGCCAGGTCGATGCCAAGATCGGCATGGGCAAGGTCTTCCCCGGCCTCGTCTCGATCAACTCGCCGCCGGTCATCATTCGCGATATCGCGGTGACCGGGCACCAGACGCTGGACGGGCAGCAGCGCTGGGAGCCGTCGGGCGTGATCCAGGGTTTCGACGCGGTCACCGGCAAGCTGCGCTTCGCCTGGGACATGAAGCATCCCGAATGGAATAGCTATCCGCCCGAAGGCCAGCAATGGTCGCGCGGCACGCCCAATATGTGGACGATCGCCAGCGGCGACGAGGCGTTGGGGCTGGTCTATCTGCCGATGGGCAACAGCACGGTCGATTATTGGAGCACGATGCGTTCGCCGGTGGAAAACAGCTTTGCTACCTCGATCGTCGCGCTGGACGTGACGACGGGCAAGCCGCGCTGGACGTTCCAGGCGGTCAAGAACGACGTATGGGACTATGATTTCGGCAGCCAGCCCACGCTGATCGATTATAAGGGCAAGGCCGCCCTGCTGGTGTCGTCCAAGCAGGGCGACATCTATGTGCTGGACCGGGCGACCGGCCGGCCGCTGACGCCGATCGGCACGATCAGGGCGCCGGGCGGCGGCGTCGAACCCGGCCAGCGCGCGCCGACGCAGATCGTCTCGCTGTGGCAGACGCTGCGCAAGGCGCCGCTGACGGAGTCCGACATGTGGGGCATGTCGCCGATCGACCAGATGATCTGCCGCATCAATTTCCGCCGGGCGAGCTACAAGGGCTTCTTCACGCCCCCTGAAACGACCCGCCATTCGATCGAATATCCCGGCTATAATGGCGGGACGGACTGGGGCAGCGTCGCCGTCGACCCTGCGCGGGGCGTGATCGTCGCCAACTATAACGACATGCCCAATTATGTCCGCCTCGTGCCCCGCGCCGAGGCCGACAAAAAGGGCTGGTTCACCCGCGAGCAGAAGGCCGACATGGCCAGGCAGGACAAGGGCGGCAACGCCAGCCGGGGTGGCAAGCCCCATGCCGAGGGCGCGGGCGATCCGCAGGCGGAAACCCCCTATGCGATCGATGTGAATGCCGGATGGCAGATGCCCTTCACCGGGATGCTGTGCAAACAGCCCCCCTATGGCGGCATCCGGGCGATCGACATCGCCACCGGCAAGACGATCTGGGACCGCCCGTTCGGATCGGCGCGCAAGAACGGCCCGTTCGGCATCCCCAGCTATCTGCCCTTCACCATCGGCACGCCCAATAATGGCGGCTCGGTCGTGACGGCGGGCGGCCTCATCTTCATCGCGGCGGCCACCGACGACCTGTTCAAGGCGATCGACCTCAGGACCGGCAAGATCATGTGGCAGACCGCGCTGCCCGCTGGCGGACAGGCGACGCCGATGGTCTATGAACAGAATGGCCGCCAATATGTGGTGCTGATGACCGGCGGCCATCACTTCATGAAGACCCCGATCGGGGATCAGGTGATCGCCTGGGCCCTGCCGACCAAAGGATGATGCGTGACGTCCCATACAGGCCAGCCAGCGGCGCCGTTTGAATGAGCGATCCGGGGTGGACCGCCCATATCCGGGCCAACATCGTCCTCTACGGCGCGCTGGCGGCCAATATGGGGATCGCGGTCGCCAAGTTCGTGGCGGCTGCGATCACCGGATCGTCGTCGATGCTGACCGAAGGCTTTCATTCGCTGGTGGACAGCGGCAACCAGTTGCTGCTGCTTTACGGCCAGAAGCGCGCACGCCGCCCCGCCGATCGCGCCCATCCCTTCGGCTATGGCCGCGAACTGTATTTCTGGGCGTTCGTCGTCGCGATCCTGATCTTCGCCGTGGGCGCGGGTGTATCGATCTACGAGGGCTGGGCGCATATCCAGGCGCCAGAGCCGCTGCTCGACCCCGCGATCAACTATATCGTCCTGGGCATCGCCTTTGCGATGGAGGGCGCGTCCTGGCTGATCGCGATGCGCGACTTCGATCGCAAACGCGGTGCGGCGAGCTGGTGGCAGTCGGTGCGGCGATCGAAAGATCCCGCGGGCTTCATCGTCCTGTTCGAGGACAGCGCGGCCCTGATCGGACTCATCATCGCGGGCGTCGGCATCTGGGCGAGCCATCATTATGGCGATGCCCGGATCGATGGGGTCGCATCGATCCTCATCGGCCTGGTGCTGGCCTTCGTCGCCATCATGCTCGCGCGCGAAGCCAAGGGCCTGCTGATCGGGGAAAGCGCCGACCCGGCTTTGATCGAACAGGTGTGGCGTGCGGTCGAGCGTCGGCCGGAGATCGTGGCGGTCAATCATGTCAGGACCATCCACACCGCGCCCGATGCGGTCTTCGTCGCGATCAGTGCGGATTTCGAGGATGCGCTGACCATGGGCGAGGGCGAAACCCTGATCGAAGCGATCGAAGCCGAACTCAAGCGCGCCATGCCGGAGCTGACGTCCATTTATATCCGGCCGGAAAAGCGGGAAAATGCCGTTCATGTACTTTAGGACATTTGCAGGCCGTCAACACGGAATGTCGACCGGCCCCGGATAACCAGGAACACCCCAATTTCCCTATACTGGCAAGGCGGTCGTATATTTGGTGAGCGACAGCGCGAAATGCGACGATGCGCCGCCGACGGCAGGATGTTCCAGCAGGACGCGCATCAGGAAGCGCTCATAATCCTCGACGTCCGCCGCGACCACGCGCAGCAGATAATCCCAGTCCCCCGACATGGAATAGCATTCGATGATCTCCCGCCGCTCGCGCACGAACGCCTCGAACGGCGCCCGCACCTCGCGCGCATGGCTGCGCACGCGGATGTTGCAGAAGACATTGACCTTCCGGTCGATCGCCACGGCATTCAGCAATCGGACCGCCGGGCCTAGCACCCCCGCCGCCTCCAGTGCCTTGACCCGCCGCCAGCAGGACGCGGCGGAACTGCCGACCCGATCGGCCAGTTCCGCATTGCTGAGCGTGGCGTCCGATTGCAGCTGGTCGAGAATGCGCCGATCGACGGCGTCCAGATCGATCATGTTTCATATTCCTTCATATTGTGAAACCTGTGGTTCAATTTATGGCGATAACCCGCATATATTGAAACAGGATTTCGGCTTTTCCATGCGATAAGGTCGGCATGGGACAGGATATGCACGAACGACCGAAGGGCGCTGCCGACGACTGGACCATTGCCCAGGACTGGGGCCGTTATACCGCGGCGGAACATGCGATGTGGGATCGCCTGTTCGAACGGCAGGGGAAGATGCTGCCCGGCCGCGTCGTGCCGGAATTTATGGCGGGCCTCGACATATTGCGCATGGACAAGCCGGGCATTCCCAATTTCGATGCGCTGTCGGAACGGTTGATGAAGGCGACGGGGTGGCAGGTCGTCGCGGTGCCCGGGCTGGTCCCCGACGCCGTATTTTTCGACCATCTCGCCAACCGTCGCTTCGTCGCGGGGCGCTTCATCCGGACCCCCGACCAGATCGATTATCTGGAGGAGCCGGACATCTTCCATGACGTGTTCGGCCATGTGCCGCTGCTCGCGAACCCGGTATTCGCCGATTACATGCAGGCCTATGGGCAGGGCGGGCTGCGCGCCGACGGCCTGGGCGCGATCGAGCGGCTGGCGCGGCTTTACTGGTATACGGTCGAATTCGGCCTGATCCGCCAGGACGACGGGCTCAAGGTCTATGGTGCCGGCATCGTCTCCTCCTATGGCGAATCCCTGTTCGCGCTGGACGATCCGTCGCCCCATCGGCTCGGGTTCGATCTGAGGCGGCTGATGCGGACCAACTACAAAATCGACGATTATCAGCAGAGCTATTTCGTGATCGACAGTTTCGAAGACCTTCTGCGCCAGACGGCCCAGACGGATTTCGCGCCGCTTTATGCGGAACTGGACGGTCAGCCCGACCTTGCCACCGACGCGCTGTTGCCGGGCGACCGGGTCTTCACCCGCGGAACGCAGGCCTATGCCCACAGTCGGGCGGAGGTCGGTGCATGAGAGCGCTGAAGACGCCGGCCCTGTTTCATGACTGACATAAAGAGAGAGGATTTGCCCATGGCCACCCACGCCAGCCCTGCAGCGGAGCCTACGACCGACAATCCGCTCGGCCTCAACGGTTTCGAATTCGTCGAGTTCACCTCGCCCGATCCGGACGGTATGGCCGCGCAGTTCGAGCAGCTTGGCTTTACCGCGACGCATCGCCATCCGGTGAAGAACATCACCCGTTACAAGCAGGGTCGCATCAACCTGATGCTCAACCGCGACGATGCCGGTCGCGTCGCGGCGTTTCGGGGCGAGCATGGCGCATCCGCCAGCGCCATGGCGTTCCGCGTCAACGACCCGCAGGCGGCGATGCGCTGGGCGCTGGACCATGGCGCCAAGCGCACCGACGAGGATGACACCGTGATCCAGGGCATCGGCGGCTCCTACCTCTATTTCGTGGCGGACGATGCCGATCTCTATGCCGACTGGGCGGCGTTCCCCGGCTGGCGCGAAGCGGAAGCGCGAAACAATGTCGGCCTCGACCTGCTCGACCATCTGACCCACAATGTCCGGCGCGGCCAGATGCGGGTGTGGAGCGAATTCTACCGCACGCTGTTCAATTTCGAAGAGCAGAAATATTTCGATATCAAGGGGCAGGCCACCGGCCTGTTCAGCCAGGCGATGATCGCGCCGGACAAGGCGATCCGTATTCCGCTGAACGAAAGCCAGGACGACAGGAGCCAGATCGAGGAGTTCATCCGCCAATATAATGGCGAGGGTATCCAGCATCTCGCGCTCACCACCGCCGATATCTACGACACGGTCGAGCGGCTGCGCGGGCGCGGGGTGACGTTGCAGGACACGATCGAAACCTATTATGAGCTGGTCGACAAACGGGTGCCCGGCCATGGCGAGGATTTGGAGCGGTTGCGCGCGAACCGTATCCTGATCGACGGCGATGTGGAGAGCGAGGGCATATTGCTGCAGATCTTCACCGAGAATATGTTCGGCCCGATCTTCTTCGAGATCATCCAGCGCAAGGGCAATGAGGGTTTCGGCAACGGCAATTTCCAGGCACTGTTCGAAAGCATCGAGCTGGACCAGATCCGGCGCGGCGTCATCACGGTGGACGAATGACGGACCTGTTCCTGACCGGCTTTGGCAACCATCATGCGACCGAGGCGATTGCCGGCGCGCTGCCGGTGGCGCGCAATTCGCCGCAGCGCGTGCCTTTCGGCCTTTATGCCGAGCAGTTTTCGGCGACCGCCTTCACCGCGCCGCGGCACGAAAACCGGCGTAGCTGGCTCTACCGTATGCGGCCGAGCGCCGGTCACGGCCCGTTCCTGGCCTATGATCGCGACAGCCTGCTGCGGTCCGGTCCCTTTGCCGAAAGGCCCGCCTCGCCCAATCGCCTGCGCTGGAACCCGCTGGACATGCCGGTGGAACCCACGGATTTTGTCGATGGCCTGGTCACTTATGCCGGCAATGGAGATGTCGCGGCGGGGGTCGGTTGCGGCATCCATCTCTATGCCGCGAACCGGTCGATGGTCGATCGCGCCTTCTTTTGCGCCGATGGCGAACTGCTGATCGTGCCGCAGGTCGGTGCGTTGCGGATCGTGACGGAGATGGGCGTCCTGACCGTTGCGCCGTTGCAGATCGCGCTGATCCCGCGCGGCATCCGTTTCCGGGTGGAACTGCCGGGCGGGCCTGCGCGCGGCTATGTCTGCGAAAATTATGGTGCGCTGTTCCGCCTGCCGGACCTTGGCCCGATCGGGTCCAACGGCCTGGCCAATCCGCGCGATTTCGAAGCGCCGGTCGCGGCGTTCGAGGATGTCGAGCGGCCGACCCAGATCGTCCAGAAATTCGGCGGCAGGCTGTGGGCGACGACGATCGACCACAGTCCCTTCGATGTGGTCGCCTGGCACGGCACGGTCGCGCCCTATCGGTACGATCTGACGCGTTTCAACACGATCAACACGGTCAGCTACGACCATCCCGATCCGTCCATCTTCACCGTGCTGACATCGCCCAGCGACACGCCCGGCACGGCCAATATCGACTTCGTGATCTTTCCGCCGCGCTGGATGGTGGCGGAGGACACGTTCCGCCCGCCCTGGTTCCACCGCAACGTCATGAGCGAATATATGGGGCTGATCGAGGGCGAATATGACGCCAAGGCCGGCGGCTTCGCACCTGGCGGCGCCAGCCTGCACAATGCCATGTCCGGTCACGGGCCGGACGTGGCGAGCCATGACAAGGCGGTCGCCGCAGCGCTGGCGCCGCACCGGATCGAGGGGACGATGGCCTTCATGTTCGAGAGCCGCCACATGATACGGCCGACCGCCTGGGCGATGGACACGCCGCTGCTGCAATCCGACTATGACGCCTGCTGGGCGGGCTTCCGCAAGGCGCAATTGCCGGTCGCAAAGGGGGATTCGTGATGGCGGACTGGTGGACGACCGACGCGACGCATGACCCGGCGCTGACCAGCTGGGTCGAAAGCGCGCAGGGCCATGCCGATTTCCCGATCCAGAATCTGCCGATCGGGCTGTTCTCCCCATCCGGTCTGGCGCCGCGCATCGGCGTCGCGATCGGCGACCGCATTCTCGACCTGCGGGCCTGCGCGGATGCGGGGTTGCTGCCCGACGATCTGGCGGCCGCCTGCCGCGGCAGCGTGGTGAACGACCTGCTCGGCTTGCCGGCCGACCGGCGGCGGGCGCTGCGCCATGGCGTGAGCGGATTGTTGTCCGATCCGGCGCATCGGTCGGCGGCGGCGGCCTTTCTGCATGCCGCGGCGGACTGCACCCTGCACGTCCCCGCGCGGATCGGCGACTATACCGACTTCTATGTCGGCATCCATCACGCCAATAATGTCGGCCGCCAGTTCCGGCCCGACAATCCGCTGTTGCCCAATTATAAATATGTGCCGATCGGCTATCATGGTCGCGCCTCCTCGATCCGGGCATCGGGCGTGCCGCTGCGGCGACCGCTGGGCCAGCGCAAGCCGCCCGAGGCCGATGCGCCGGTCGTCGGGCCGACCACCCGCCTCGACTATGAGCTGGAGCTGGGCGTATGGATCGGGCCGGGCAATGCGCTCGGCACCCCCATTCCGATCGCGCAGGCCGCCGATCATGTCGCCGGCTTCTGCCTGCTCAACGACTGGTCCGCGCGCGATTTTCAGGCGTGGGAATATCAGCCGCTCGGCCCCTTCCTGGCCAAGAATTTCCAGTCGACCATCTCGCCGTGGATCGTCACAGCCGAGGCGATGGCGCCTTTCCGCATGGCCCAGCCCGCGCGGCCGCAGGGCGATCCGCCGCCGCTGCCCTATCTGCTGGACCCGGGCGATCAGGCGCATGGCGCGCTCGCCCTCACGCTGGAAGCCTGGCTGCTGACCGCGAGGATGCGGGAGGCGGGGGGGGCGCCCGTTCGCCTCAGCCGCGGTCCTGCGACCAGCATGTACTGGACCGTGCAGCAGATCGTCGCCCATCATGCGTCCAATGGCTGCAACCTCAATCCGGGCGACCTGCTGGGGACGGGCACCATTTCCGCGCCCACAAGCGACGGTTTCGGCAGCCTGATGGAGCTGAGCATCGGCGGCAAGGAACCGATCACCCTGCCCAATGGCGAAACCCGCGCCTTCGTGGAGGATGGCGACGAGATCATCCTGCGCGCCCATGCGTCGGCGCCGGGGCGCGTGTCCATCGGTCTGGGCGAATGCCGGGCGATGGTGATGCCAGCGCCATGAGCGAGGTCGTCCTGCATGGCTATTGGCGATCGTCGGCTGCCTATCGCGTGCGGATCGCGCTCAACCTCAAGGGCGTCGCCTATGCGCAGGTCAATCACGACCTGCGCATAGGCGCCCAGAGCGACGACGCCTATCTGGCGATCGCGCCGCATGGACTGGTGCCCGCGTTGCAGGTCGGCGATACGGTGCTGATCGAAAGCCCCGCCATTCTCGAATGGATCGACGCCCGGTGGCCGGAACCGGCTTTGCTGCCGCAGGATGAGGACGACAGGGCGATCGTCCGGTCGATGGCGGCGCTGATCGCGTGCGACATTCATCCGCTCAACAATCTGCGCGTCCTCCGGGCGCTGAAGCAGGATTTCGGCGCGGATCAGGCGCAGATCGATGCCTGGAGCCATCGCTGGATCGGCGCGGGCTTCGCGGCTCTCGAACAGATGGTCGCGCGCCATGGGGCCGGCCATGCGTTCGGCGACGCGCCGACGCTGGCGGACTGTTATCTCGTGCCGCAGCTTTTCAACGCCCGGCGCTCCGGCGTCGACCTGACGCCTTACCCCGCGCTGGTGGCGGCCGGTGACAAGGCCGCCGCCTTGCCGCTCGTTGCCGCGGCGCATCCCGAGATGCAGCCGGACGCCGACGCATGAGCGAAGGGCGGGTGGCGGCGACGCCGGCGGGAGTCCGATTGTGCCCGCTCGATAGCCTGGAAGACGGCGGCGCCCGCAATTTCGTGTTGCAGATGCGCGCGGGCCGTTTCCACGGCTTCGTCGTGCGCGATGGCCATCATCTGTCGGGCTTTGTCGATCGCTGCCCTCATGCCGGCCTGCCGCTGGCGCAAAAGCTGGACGACTATCTGACACCCGATGGACGCTTCATCGCCTGTAGTTGGCACGGCGCGTTGTTCGACAGGCAGGATGGCCGATGCGTCGGCGGTCCCTGCGTCGGCCAGTCGCTTGGCGCGTGGCCGGTGGCGCTGGTCGAAGACTGGGTCGTCACGGCCTGATGGCGCGGCCTATACCATGTCGTTCAGGGCGGATCGCCGCGCCGGGTATCCGGCAAAATTTTCTGTCGTCCGAACGAGCATTGCTTGTAGGACGCTTCTCTATAAGATCGATAGATAAGCTGCATGAGTCGGCGCGGAGTGTCTATGCAGGACGGACAGGAGCAGGATGGTTACGGCCCCGAGGGCCTGTTCGGGCGCTGGCGCGCGCGGCTGGTGCAGGCCTTGTTGCGCGAACCGTCCGTCGTGTTGATCGAGCGGGACGCCGACGCGCTGTTTCCCTTTACCCTCCCGGACGAGGCTTGCCTGCCGCCGCGCGAAACGGTGAATTGACGGAACGATCATTTCGCCATCGCGAAACATAGCCTAGATCGGGCACCTCATTTCCCATCGCCCCATTTTTCAGGAGATAGCATGGCCACTAATCCCCGCGCCGTCACGCGCGCCGTCGACAACCTGTTTCTGGAGCGCTGGTCGCCCCGCGCCTTCGATTCCTCGGCGATTCCGCAAGAGGATCTGGACACGATCTTCGATGCTGCGCGCTGGGCGCCGTCGGCGTTCAACTATCAGCCCTGGCGCTTCCTCTATGCGCATCGTGACGGCGCCGACTGGTCGCGCTTCCTGGACGTGCTGCTGCCCTTCAACCAGGGCTGGGTGCAGAATGCCGGCGCGATCGTGTTCATCCTGTCCGACACGCTGATGGCGGCGCCGGGGTCCGACGATTTCAAGCCGTCGCACAGCCACAGCTTCGACGCGGGCGCGGCCTGGGCGTTGCTGGCGCTGCAGGCGACGCGGCTGGGCTATCACACCCACGGCATGACGGGCGTCGATTTCGACAAGGCGCGCGCCGAACTGGCGGTGCCCGAACGCTTTCGTATCGAAGCGGCGGTCGCGATCGGCCGGCAGGGCGACAAGGCGATACTGCCCGAAGCATTGCAGGCGCGTGAAGCGCCCAGCGACCGCAAGCCGGTCGAAGCCTTCGCCCATGCGGGCAGTTTCGCGGGCTGATCTCCGATGGTGCTCCCCCGCCTTGCGGTGGGGGGGCGATCTGGGGCAGGATGGCCAAGGGCGTCGCAGCGGCGGCGCGTCTTCGCCACCACGAGTGCCTGTCGTTCATGTCCCTGTCCGAAATGATCGCCGGAAGCGCCGTCGCCGCGGTCCTCACCAATCCCCGACTGCCCGATAATCCGATCGTCGCGTGCAACGACGCCTTCGTGGCGCTGACCGGATACCGGCAGGCGGAAGTCGTCGGGCGCAATTGCCGTTTCCTGTCCGGCGCGCATACGGAGGCGGCGGGGATCGACGCCATCCGCGCCGCGCTGCGTGACTGGCGGCCGGTGCTGGTCGAACTGCTCAATTATCGCAAGGACGGTACACCGTTCCGCAATGCGGTGATGATTGCGCCGATTTTCGGAACGGACGGGGCGCCGGACTATTTTCTCGGTTCCCAGATGGTGGTCGAGGATGCGGCGACGCAGCGGGCGGACGACGCCGCCGCGCTGATCGCCACGTTGACCGAGCGCCAGCGCGCGGTGCTGGTCGGCATGGCGCAAGGCCGCCTCAACAAGCAGATCGCCTATGATCTGGGCCTGACCGAACGCACAGTGAAGATGCACCGTGCGGCGATGCTGCGCGCGCTGAATGTGCGCACCGCGGCGGAGGGCATCAGGCTGGCGATCGAGGCGGGGCTTTAGCATGGCGGGGGCGCATCGCTGATGGTGCTGCTGGGCATTGCGATCATCGTGGCGGGATTCCTGCTGCGCTTCCATCCGCTGCTGGTGATCCTGGCGTCGGCGATCGTCACCGGGCTGGCCGCGGGGCTCGATCCGCTGGCAATCCTCGCCGCCTTCGGCAAGGCGTTCAACGAGGCGCGTTATGTCAGCATCATCTGGATCGTGCTGCCGGTCGTCGGCCTGCTGGAGGCGCATGGGTTGCAGGAACGGGCGCGCGGCCTGATCGCGACGATGCGCGGGGCGACGGTCGGGCGCTTCCTGACCTTCTACCTGATCCTGCGGCAGATGCTGGCTGCGGTCGGGCTGACGTCGGTCGCCGGGCATCCGCAGACGGTGCGTCCGCTGGTCGCGCCGATCGCCGAGGCGGCAGCCGAAACGCAGGCGGGCGAGCTGGACGAGGATGCGCGCGAAGAGATCAAGGCCTGGGCCGCGGCGACCGACAATGTCGGGCTGTTCTTCGGCGAGGATATCTTTTTGGCCATCGGATCGATCCTGCTGATCAAGGGGCTGCTGGAGCAATATGGCATCAGCCTGGAGCCGCTCCAGCTATCGGTCTGGGCGATCCCGACCGCGATCGCCGCGCTGCTGATCCATGGTTTTCGCCTGTGGCGGCTCGACAAGCGGCTGGCGCGCATCCGGGCGGAGCGCGCGCCATGATCACGCTGCACTGGGTTTATGCGCTGGCGGGCGCGGTGTTCGCCGCCTTCGCGCTGCTGGGCGTGGCGGACCGCGGCAACCCGCGCCGCTGGACGACGGCCGCCTTCTGGGCCTTGCTCGCGACATCCATGTGGGCGGGTGATGCGCTGGGCGACCTGGGCAATGGCGTACTGGTGCTGGGCCTGGTCGCGCTGGGTGCGCTGGGGCTGGGCCGGGGCGACGGCGGCGTGCCGGCGGAGGTGCGGCAGGCGCGGGCCGATCGCTTCGTCAACCGGCTGTTCGCCATCGCGCTCATCATTCCGGTGACGGCGCTGGCCGGCACCTTCCTGTTCAAGGCCGCGCCCGGCTGGTTCGACCCGAAGCAGGCGACGCTGATCGCGCTGGCGCTGGGCGTGCTGATCGCGATGACGGCGGGGTGCCTGTGGCTGCGCGCCGGAGCGAGCGTGCCGTTGCAGCAGGGGCGGCGGCTGATGGATTGTGTCGGCTGGGCCGCGATCCTGCCGCAGATGCTGGCCAGCCTGGGCGCGGTGTTCGCGCTGGCGGGGGTGGGCGATGTCGTGGGCGCCATCGTACAACAGGCGATCCCGCAGGGCAGCCTGATCGGCGCGGTGATCGCCTATGGCCTCGGCATGGCTCTGTTCACCATGGTCATGGGCAACGCCTTCGCCGCCTTTCCTGTGATGACGGCGGCGATCGGTATTCCGCTCTTGATCCGCACCTATCATGGTGACCCCGCCATCGTGTGCGCCATCGGGATGCTGGCGGGCTTCTGCGGCACCCTGCTGACGCCGATGGCAGCCAATTTCAACCTGGTCCCGGCCGCCCTGCTGGAACTGAAGGACAAGCATGGCGTCATCAAGCGGCAGGTCGGCACCGCCGTCCCGCTGCTGATCGTCAACATCGCGCTCATCTACTGGCTGGCTTTCCCATGACGCTTCTGACGCCCGATATCGCGAACCGTTTCGCCGCGCTGACCCTGTCGCATCTGGGGCGGCGCTATCCCTACAAGATGGACCTGGTGATGGGCGGGCCGGAGGATGCGCGCGCGCCGGAGGATCATCACCCGATCTTCCACGGCAGTTTCGACTGGCATAGCTGCGTCCATGGCTGGTGGCAGGTGCTGCGGCTGATGCGCCTCTTCCCCGACATGGCGCAGGCCGGCGCGATCCGGGCGCGGGCCGACGCGATGCTGGTGCCGGACAAGGTGGCGGGCGAACTCGCCTATCTGCACCGGCCCTTGAGCGCCGGGTTCGAGCGGCCCTATGGCTGGGCCTGGGCGCTGGCGCTGGATGCCGAACTGGCGCGGCACGATGCGCCCTGGGCGGCGGCCTTCGCCCCGCTGGCGGACGCCTTCGCGGCGCGGTTCCACGCTTTCCTGCCCAAGCTGACCTATCCGCTGCGGGTCGGCACCCATTTCAACATCGCCTTCGCGCTCACCCTGACGCTGGACTGGGCGCAGACGTGCGATCCGGCGCTGGTCGCGCTGATCCGCGACAAGGCGATCGGCTGGTTCGGGCAGGATCGGGGATGCCAGGCGTGGGAGCCGGGCGGTGACGAATTTCTCTCGCCCGCTCTATGCGAAGCGCTGTTGATGAGCCGGCTGCTGGACCGCGCGGCCTTTGCCGACTGGTTCCACGCTTTCCTGCCCGATCTGGCAGGGGGCGAACCGGCGACCTTGTTCACGCCGGCCAGCGTGTCGGATCGCAGCGACGGCAAGATCGCGCATCTCGACGGCCTGAATTTGAGCCGTAGCTGGTGCTGGCGCGCGATCGCCGCTGCGCTGGGGCCGGACGATGCAGTCGCCACCTTGGCGCGCGACGCCGCGCAGGTCCATGTCGCCGCCAGCCTGCCCCATGTCGCGGGCGACTATATGGGCGAACATTGGCTCGCCACCTTCGCCCTGCTGGCGCTGGAGTAAGCGCTAGTTCGTGACCGAATGGACGAACATATAGCCTTCGTTGCGAATGGTGCGGATGACCGGGCCTTTGAGGCCGCAGGCGGACAGCTTGCGACGCAGGCGGCAGAGCTGGACGTCGATCGACCGGTCATAATGGTCGGCGGTCGCGCCATGGACACGGTCGAGCAGGCGGCTGCGGTCCAGGACCTGGCGCGGATGTTCGACGAAGACGCGCAGCAGCTGAAATTCGCCGTCGGAAAGGGACACGGCCGCTCCTTTCGGATCGAATAGCTGGCCGGTGGTCATGTCCACGCGCCAGCCTTCGAACGAGGCGAAGCCGCGCGCGGCGGGGGCGTCCGCGCGCGCGCCCGGCGCCATCCGGCCGCGTAGCGCGGCGCGGATGCGGGCCAGTAGTTCGCGCGGGTTGGCGGGCTTGCACAGGCAATCCTCCGCGCCCAGCTCCAGCGCGGCGATCCGGTCCGCTTCGCCGCAGGCGGCGCTATGGACGATGACCGGCAGGCGGCGCTCGATCGCCAGTTCGCGCAGCAGCGCCGCCCCCTGTTCCGGGGCGATGGCGGGGTCGAGCACCACCAGCGCATAATCATGCTGCGCCAGCGCCGTGCGCATCTGCAATGGCGATTCGGCGCACTCTACGATCAGGCCGTAGCGGGCGAAATTGTCAGCCAGCTGGGCGAACTGGGCGCTGTCGTTATCGACGATGAGAAGGCGACTGTGCGAGATCGTCATGCCCGCAAGGACGCTGCCGCCAGCGCAAAACCGTCCCGTCTCGCTTGTCCATGCGCGCCTGCCATTGCAGCCGCGCCGTCAGCAGGCGTTCGCCCGCAGCGTAATGGGCGCGTAGCTGGCTGGCCAGCGCGTCGTCGAGCAGGTCGCGCGTCGCCAGCGGGCGGCCGAACCGGCCGGACGCGTTGGCGCGGCGCAGCAGGCGACGGCTGACGCCGTACCAGCCGGGGATATCGATCAGCCAGCTCTTGTCGGCGACGGCGCGGCGGGTGAAGAGGTTCATCGCCCGCGCCAGCCAGAGCAGCGGGCGGCTGAGCGAAGGATTGCGCGCGCTCCAGTCGATATAAGCGAGGTCGACGTCCAGCCCGAAGCGCGCGGCATAAGCGGCGGCGAAGCCGCGCAGGTCGGCGCGGAAATCCTCATAACGAAAGACATGGACCTGGTCCGGCCCGAACAGGGCGTCATAATGGGCGATCAGGCGGATCGTGTCGAAATGGTCGAGGCGGAAGCCCGGCGCCTCGTCGCGTTCAGGCGCCACCGGGCTGAGCGAATCGCGGCCGAACAGATAGCGACGCAGGCCGAAGGTGCCGCCGCCCTTCACATATTGCAGCCAGGCCGACACGATCGCCGACAGCGGATCGCGCACGAAGATGACGATCTGCGCGTCGGGCAGGGTACGGCGGATGCGATCGGCGACATCCTTGCTGAGGTTGCCGGCCAGGCCGCCATTATTCAGCCCGCCGGTCAGATTTTCCTCGCACAAGATCATATCGTCAGGCGCGTCGCCCAGCCGTCGCCGCGCCGCCGCCGGATCGAAATGCAGCGCCCCGGCGTCGAGGAAGGCGGCGCGCACGGTCGCGCGCGGAATATAGCGGCGGTTGCGGACGGTGGGGTAGAAGCTGTCCTGGAACCAGGTCGTGCCGGTCTTGTGATAGCCGATATGGACGATCGCAGCCATCAGGCTGCCTGCGCCAGGGTTGCAGACATGGCCGCATCCGCATCGCCTTCGCCCAGGCAAAGGCGGCAATGCCGGTCCCAGGACAGGCTGTCCGCCGCCCAGGCGCGCGCCCTGTCGCCAATGCGGCGGCACAGGGCCGGGTCGGCGACCAGCAGGTCGAGCGCGGTGCGGATCGCGTCGATCGACTGGCCATCGACGATGAAGCCGGTCACGCCGTCGCGGACGAATTCGGCCGGGCCGCCATCGCGCCCGACGATGCACACCAGCCCCTGCGCCATGGCGTCGGCCACAGACAGGCCGAAGCCCTCGATCTCCGCGCCGTCCTCCATCGTAATCTGCGGGTGGAGGAAGATGTCGGCGGCGGCATAGGCGTCGGCCAGGTCGGCGGTCGACACATAGCCGGCCATGGTGACCACGCCGTCGAGGTCGCAATGGCGGATCGTCTCGCGCACCCGTACCGAATCGATGCCGCGGCCGACGATGACATGGCGCAGATGCGCGCCGCCCTGGACGCAGCCGGCGACGGCCCGCACGGCGGCGGCGATATTCTTGCGCGCGACGAGCCGGCAGACGGTGAGCAGTTGCGCGCCGCCCGCGCCCCGCGCGAAGGCGGTAGGCGCGCGCTCGGCCGGCATGATCACGCCGTTCCAGGCGGTGAAGGTGCGGTCTGTCAGATGCGGCAGGCGATCGAGCAGCAGCGCACGCGTCACGTCGCTGACCGCGACGATCCGCCGCGCACGGCGCAGCGCCAGTCGCAACAGCAGCAGCGCGATTCCGCGTGGCCGCCCGACCTCCCGGCCATGGACGGTGATGACCAGCGGACGCGGGAAGAGCAGGGCGGGCAGCGCCGCGCGCCAGGTGCAGGCATGGATCAGCGCCGGGCGATCGCCGCCCAGCCAGGCGCCCAGCATCGCCCGGAACAGTCGCGCATAGACCACCAGCATGGCCGCCGCGCCGACGTCGATCAGATCGACGCCATCCTGTCGCACCCGGCGCGGGCCGGCGGAGGATTTGGCGAAGACGGTGACGCGGCGACCCTGCGCGGCATAGGCGCGGGCGACTTCGCGCGCATAGGTCTGCACACCGCCCTCATCGGGGGCATAGACGCGGGCGACGAGCCAGAGCGATGGGGGCGCTTCAGACATGGGCGACCCGCTCCAGCCGTGGGAGGCCATCTAGGGCGGGGCGCGCCGCCGACTGGCTGCGCGCGAGATAATGGGTGAGCGCGCGCGCCGCCCGGACGCTGGCGGTGTCGCCAAGAGCGTCGAATGTGCGGGCGACGCCCTGCTGCTGCGCCTCCACATAGGCTGTATGGCTGGCGATGGCGTCGGCCGCCGCATCGGCGATGCCCTGCGCCGACTCCAGCACCGGGCCATAGCGCCAATGGCCATAGCTGCGGTCCTCCTGCCAGTCGGCGCGATGGCCGTTCAGGAACAGGCAGGGGCGGGGGCGGGCGAGATATTCGTAGATCTGGCTGGAGACGTCGCCCAGATAGAGCGAGGCCATATGGACATAGCGCATGTCGATGCTGGCCCGGCTGCCCAGGTCGATATGGACATGGGGCAGGCGCGCGAGGTCGGCGAGGCGGCGCTCCATCGCGGCGCGGCGTCGCCGATTGTCGAACAGGCGGATGTGCGGCGCGACGATCAGGTTGAACCGGTCGTCCTGCGCGAACTGGCGGATGACATCCTGCCCCATGGCCGGCCAGGAGGAGAGGCGGGGCGAGAAATGCGGATTGTAGAGAATGACCGGCCGGTCCTGTGCGAACAGGCGCTGGCGGTCGCTTTTGGGACCGGTCAGGTCGAATTTGCTGTAGCCGGTGATGGCGTAATGGCCTTCGCGGATCAGCCCTTCGTCCAGCATCCGCCGCCGCTGCTTTTCGCCCGCCAGCAGGACGAAGTCGAACCGGGCGATGCGCCGGTCATAGCCGACCGCCCGGTCGCCCGCCCCGTGACAGGTATGGATGAAGCGGGTGTCCGACAGGCCCAGCCGCTTGAGCAGCAGCGATGTGCGTTCGGGCACGACGATCGCGTCATAATCGACAAGCTTGCCCCGCGCGGCGAGCAGGACGGCCAGTTTGGGCGGGATCGTTCCGCCGGTCAGCCCGGCCAGCGCGTCCAGCCAGCGCCCGCCGCACCGCAGGAAGCTGATCGCCCCGGCCCCGCGGGTGGCGGCGATGTCGCGCGCCAGCGCCAGATGGTCGTCGGTCGCGGCCATGACATCCACGGCGAAGGCGGGGTCGCGCGACAGTGCGATCGCGACCGGCAGGGCGTGGAATAGCTGGTGGATTTGCGCGTTGAAGAAGAAGCACAGCCGTTGTGGCGGGGCCAACGCCGCAGCATCGCTCCGGTCGAACCAGTCGCGTCCCATGATAAACTCCATTCGATCAGACCCGAATGGAGGGATGGCGGACTTTTATCGCGGAGGAATTTCAGCATGCGTCAGGGCGTGGACGGCTTGCAACATTCGCGCGACGTAACGGCCGGGCAGCGTCATGAACGCCGGCCGGCCGATAGGGTTTAGTCGCGCAGCAGCTCGTTGATGCCGGTCTTGGACCGGGTCTGGGCATCCACGCGCTTGACGATCACGGCGCAATAGAGGCTGGGGCCGGGCGTGCCGTCGGGCAACGGCTTGCCGGGGAGCGAGCCGGGGACGATCACCGAATAGGGCGGCACTTCGCCCATGAAGACCTCCCCGGTGGCGCGGTCGATGATCTTGGTCGACTGGCCGATGAACACGCCCATCGACAGGACCGACCCCTTGCCGATACGCACGCCTTCGACCACTTCGGATCGCGCGCCGATGAAACAGTCATCCTCGATGATGACCGGATCGGCCTGGAGCGGCTCCAGCACGCCGCCGATGCCGACGCCGCCCGACAGATGGACATTCTTGCCGATCTGCGCGCAGCTTCCCACAGTGACCCAGGCGTCGACCATCGTGCCTTCATCGACGAAGGCGCCGATATTGACGAAGCTGGGCATCAGGATCGCGTTCTTCGCGATATGCGCGCCGGCGCGGGCGAAGGCGCCGGGGACCGCGCGGAAACCGGCGGCGCGGAACTCCGCCTCGCCCCAGCCCGCGAACTTGCTGGGTACCTTGTCCCACCAGAAACCGCTGCCCGGGCCGTTGTCGATCAGCGCATTATCGTTGAGGCGGAAGGACAGCAGCACCGCTTTCTTGAGCCACTGGTTGACCTGCCAGCCATCGGCGGTCGGCTCGGCGACGCGGCCCTTGCCGCTGTCGAGCAGGGCGAGCGCTTCATTGACCGCATCGCGCACCGCGCCCTGCGTGGTCAGGCTGACATTGGCGCGGTCGTCCCACGCGGCGTCGATAGTGGCTTGCAGGTCTTGGCTCATGGATGCTCCCCAATGATGGCGGCCAGAAATGGCGTCAGATGGTCGGTTTCATAATCGATGAAATCGGGATGATGGTCGTGATTGCCCGCTTCCGAGCCATTATTGACCCAGATGGTGGTCATGCCGATCGCCTTGGCGGGCTTGAGGTTGCGGGCCATATCCTCGAAAAAGGCGGCGCGGGTCGGATCGACGCCATGGACGCGGCACAGCGTGGCATAGCCCGACGGATCGGGCTTGGGCACATATTGGCAAGCATGGACGTCGTGAATCAGTTCGAACGCGTCGCCCAGGCCCAGCCGGTCCAGCACCCGCCGCGCATAGGCGGCGTCGCCATTGGTGAAGATCAGGCGGCGGCCGGGCAGGGCGGCGATATGGGCGTTGAGCGCCGTGTCTACCTCCAGCCGGTCCATCGATATGTCGTGGACATAGTCGAGATAGGCGTGCGGTTCGATGCCATGATGATGCATCAGGCCCGCCAGCGTGGTGCCATGCTCCATGAAATAACGCTTCTGCGTTTCCCGTGCGATCGCCGGGTCGCAACCGAGCAGCCCCTGGATAAATTCGCCCATCTTCACGTCGATCAGCGCGAACAGGTCCGCCTTCGCCGGGTAGAGCGTATTGTCCAGATCGAAGATCCAGCTATCGATATGGGCCATATCCGCGCGCATGGCCGCGCCCTAGTCCGGTGCGGGGGGAAGGGCAAGGCCTCTAACCCTTCTCCCCATACGCCCTAATCATCGCCGCGCAGGCGGGGATTCATCTCCCACCCTGTAATCCCGCCGCAAGGTCTGGAGATGGATTCCCGCCTTCGCGGGAATGACGAGCCTATATCCTATCTTCTCAACATCCCAGCGCTTCGCTGTCCTGATAGAAAGCCTGCACCGCATCCCAGGCGTCCTCCGCCGTCTCCACCCAGGTCAGCAGATTGAGGTCGCTGTGCGAAATCACGCCCTCATCCGCCAGTGCCTCGAAATCGACGACACGGTTCCAGAAATCCTTGCCGAACAGCAGGATCGGGATCGGTTTCATCTTGCCGGTCTGGATCAGGGTCAGCAGCTCGAACATCTCGTCGAACGTGCCGAAGCCGCCGGGGAAGACCGCCAGGGCGCGGGCGCGCAGCAGGAAATGCATCTTGCGCAGCGCGAAATAGTGGAACTGGAAGCTCAGCTCCGGGGTCACGAAGCGGTTGGGGGCCTGTTCGTGCGGCAGGACGATGTTCATGCCGATCGTGGTCTGGCCGGCATCCTGCGCACCACGATTGGCGGCTTCCATGATCGAGGGGCCGCCGCCCGAGCAGACGACGAAATGGCGGCATCCCGCCGCGTTCACCGGATATTGCGCGGCGATCCGGGCCAGACGGCGCGCTTCTTCATAATAGCGCGCCTTGGCGCCCAGATTCTCCGCGACCCGCTTTTGCTCCGGCGTCGTCGCGGCGTCGATCCGCGCCTGGACCTGATCCGGTTCGGGGATGCGCGCCGAACCGTAGAAGACGAAGGTCGATTCGATTTTCGCCTCGTCCATCAGCAATTGGGGTTTCAGTAGCTCGAGCTGGAAGCGCACCGGGCGCAGATCTTCGCGCAGCAGGAATTCGGTATCCTGGAAGGCCAGCTTGTAGGCCGCGCTCTGGGTCTGGGGCGTGTCGAGCTGCTTCCTGGCGTCATGGGCCTCTTCGCGGGCCGGACGGAATTTGCGTTCTTCGATTTCTTTTTTCGTCATTTGCACCAACTTAGTGTGCTGCAATGACAAATCCAAGTCTGCTTGGTTCGGACGGAATGCTCGACCCCATAATCCGTTAGCGGCAAAAGCCGCCGCGGCCGCCCATGTCAAAATGGAAATGGTCATGATGGGCGGCGTTGTAGTCGGGGCTTAGGACGGTGTTGAACCGCTTGCAGGCGCTGGCGTGGACCAGTTGCAGGAACTGGCGGGTCTGTCTGTCGCCGTCCCAATCCTTCTGGATGCTGATGCGCCGCCCGTCGGACAGGACGAAGGCGGATACGTCGATCGCATTGCTGTGCGCATGTTCGGACAATTTGCCGCTGCCCGCGATCGGCCGGCAATTATAGGTGCCGAACGTCTCGATCTTCTCGATCTCTGCGCCGAAGATCACGCGCGCGGCGGGTTGCACGCCATAGCGCGCCCAGGCGGCGAAATTGGCGGCCAGATTGCACGTCATCGCGCCCAGATTGGTGGCGGGCACGCCGATGTCGATCAGCTTCACGCTGTTCACCGCGCTGCATCCGCCCCCGAAATTCCGGTCGGGCAGGGGAGTGAAAGCGACCGCCTGCGATTGCAGTTTCGCGAAACATTGGCGCGTTTCCAGCGCCGGTTGTGCGGGCGCACGCACCGGCTGGGACGGGGGCGTCGGCGTGCGCGCCACCCGACCGCGCGGCACCAGGTCGCCGCTACATCCGCTCAATCCCAGCGCCAACAGCGCGGCCAGCGCGACGCCGTGCGCCGTCCCTATCCTTTTCGCCCACTCGCTCATGAGTCGGGATGCTAACAGGCAGAATCTTTACGAAGGTTAACGCCGCATTCGCTTCGTCCGATTTTCCTATGCGGCTTGACACTCCAGCCGAAATCTCTAGTGCCGCCGACGGGCCACGCGGTCCCAACGCCGCGCTGCTCTCTGTAAGGAGACGCTACATGACTGATCTGACTGCCGTTGACGCCACCCTTGCGCCTGCCGCAAAGCCCGCAACCCGTCCGGCTCGCCCCTTTTTCTCTTCCGGTCCCTGCGCCAAGCCTCCGGGCTGGGATGCCGCCAAGCTGGCGACCGAGTCGCTCGGCCGTTCGCATCGCGCCAAGATCGGCAAGACCCGCCTTGCCTACAGCATCGACCTGATGCGCGAGCTGCTGAACCTGCCCGACACGCACCGCATCGGCATCGTGCCGGGCAGCGACACCGGCGCTTTCGAAATGGCGATGTGGACGATGCTGGGCGCCCGCCCCGTCACCACGCTGGCCTGGGAAAGCTTCGGCGAGGGCTGGGTGACGGATGCCGCCAAGCAGCTCAAGCTCGACCCCACCGTCATCCGCGCCGACTATGGCCAGTTGCCTGACCTGACGCAGGTCGATTTCAGCAACGACGTGCTGTTCACCTGGAACGGCACCACCTCGGGCGTGCGCGTGCCGAATGCCGACTGGATTCCGGCCGACCGCGAGGGCCTGACCTTCGCCGACGCGACCAGCGCGGTGTTCGCCTATGACATCGACTGGGCGAAGATCGACGTCGCCACCTTCTCCTGGCAGAAGGTGCTGGGCGGCGAGGGCGGCCATGGCGTGCTGATTCTCGGCCCCCGCGCTGTCGAGCGTCTGGAAACCCACGCTCCCGCCTGGCCGCTGCCCAAGGTGTTCCGCCTGATGGCGAAGGGCAAGCTGGCCGAAGGCGTGTTCAAGGGCGAAACCATCAACACGCCGTCCATGCTGGCGGTCGAAGACGCGATTTTCGCGCTGGAATGGGGCAAGTCGCTGGGCGGTTCGGCCGGCCTGATCGCGCGCAGCGACGCCAATGCGGCGGCGCTCAGCAAGATCGTCGCGGAGCGCGACTGGCTCGGCCATCTCGCCGTCGACGAAGCGTCGCGGTCGAAGACCAGCGTCTGCCTGACCGTCGAAGGCGCCGACGAAGCCTTCATCAAGGCTTTCGCCGCCCTCCTCGAAAAGGAAGGCACCGCCTATGACATCGCCGGTTATCGCGATGCCCCGGCCGGCCTGCGCATCTGGTGCGGCGCGACCGTCGAAACGGCGGATATCGAGGCGCTCGGCCCATGGCTCGACTGGGCCTACGCCCAGACCAAGGCTGCCGCTTAACTTCTATTTTTACCGTCATTCCCGCGAAGGCGGGAATCTATCTCCGGTCCTATCGACATAGGCAATGTCGGGAGATGGATCCCCGCCTTCGCGGGGATGACTGATATATTTCCAAAGGAAACACACATGCCCAAAGTCCTTATTTCCGACAAGATGGACCCCCGCGCAGCCGCGATCTTCCGTGAGCGCGGCGTGGAAGTCGACGAGATCACCGGCAAGACGCCGGAAGAGCTGATCGCGATCATCGGCGACTATGACGGACTCGCCATCCGCAGCTCGACCAAGGTGACGAAGGCGATCCTCGACGCCGCCACCAACCTCAAGGTCATCGGCCGTGCCGGCATCGGCGTCGACAATGTCGACATCCCCTATGCCTCGGCCAAGGGCGTGATCGTCATGAACACGCCGTTCGGCAACTCCATCACCACCGCCGAACATGCCATCGCGCTGATGTTCGCACTGGCCCGCCAGTTGCCAGAGGCCAATGCCCAGACGCAGCAGGGCCTGTGGCCCAAGAACGGCTTCATGGGCGTGGAAGTCACCGGCAAGACGCTGGGCCTGATCGGCGCGGGCAATATCGGGTCGATCGTCGCCAGCCGCGCGCTGGGCCTCAAGATGAAGGTCGTCGCCTTCGATCCGTTCCTGACGCCCGAACGCGCCATCGAAATGGGCGTGGAAAAGGCCGATCTCGACACGCTGCTGGCCAAGGCCGACTTCATCACGCTGCACACGCCGCTGACCGACCAGACCCGCAACATCCTGAGCAAGGACAATCTCGCCAAGACCAAGAAGGGCGTGCGCATCATCAACTGCGCGCGCGGCGGGCTGATCGACGAAGCCGCGCTCAAGGAGGCGATGGATTCGGGCCATGTCGCGGGCGCCGCGCTCGACGTGTTCGTGCAGGAACCGGCGAAGGAATCGCCTTTGTTCGGCACGCCCAACTTCATCTGCACCCCGCATCTGGGCGCGTCGACCGACGAAGCGCAGGTCAATGTCGCGCTCCAGGTCGCCGATCAGCTCTCCGACTATCTGCTCGACGGCGGCATCACCAATGCCCTCAACGTGCCGTCGCTGTCGGCCGAGGAAGCGCCCAAGCTCAAGCCCTATATGGCGATCGCCGAAAAGCTGGGCAGCCTCGTGGGCCAGTTGGAAGGCGACCAGATCACCGGCGTCGCAGTGGAGGTGGAAGGCCATGCGGCCGAACTGAACCAGAAGCCGATCACCGCCGCCGTGCTGGCAGGCCTGATGCGCGTCTATTCGGACACGGTGAACATGGTCAACGCGCCCTTCCTGGCGAAGGAGCGCGGCCTGGACGTCCGTGAGGTCCGCCACGACCGCGAAGGCGATTACCAGACGCTGGTGCGCGTCACCGTGACCACCGAAAATGGCGAGCGCTCGGTCGCGGGCACGCTGTTCGGCCACGCCCAGCCGCGCCTGGTCGAACTGTTCGGCATCAAGGTGGAGGCCGATCTCGACGGCACCATGCTCTACATCGTCAATCAGGACGCGCCGGGCTTCATCGGTCGACTGGGCAGCAAGCTGGGCGAATCGGACGTCAATATCGGCACTTTCCACCTTGGCCGTCGCAACCAGGGCGGCGAAGCCGTGCTGCTGCTGTCGGTCGACGGCACCGTCACCGAACCGCTGCGCTGGGAAATCTGCAACCTGACCGGCGTGAAGCAGGTGAAGCTGCTGCGCTTCGCGTAAATTCTAAAAGCCCTCCCCCTCGGGGGGAGGGTTTGGGAGAGGGGGAGCGACGGTGCGAGCTGATCCAACGCTCAAGGAACGCGCACGATGGATGCGCGCCAACCGCTTCGAAAACCAGCAATTCACGCGCCAGACCATCATCGCGCCCTACATCGTCGATTTCGCGTCCAAAGCCGCGCGCCTCATCATAGAAATAGATGGGGATACACATTCTGCCCAAGATCGCTATGACGCGCGGCGAACAGAGTTTCTGGAATCGCTGGGGTATCGCGTGATCCGTTTTGCCAATCCCGATGTGATGGGGAATATCGAGGGCGTGCTGTGGATGATTGCGCGGGCGTTGCGCGAAACCCCCTCTCCCCAACCCTCTCCCCAACCCTCTCCCCAAGGGGGGAGGGAGCCATAAGGTGCCTGCCATGATCCCGCCCGGCCTCCTCCCTGAAGGATTATCCGATCGCCTGCCGCCGCAGGCCGAAGCCTCCGCGCGGCTGGCGCGCCGCGTGCTCGATACGGTCGCGACCCATGGCTATGAGCGCGTCATGCCGCCGCTCGCCGAGTTCGAGGACACGCTGACCCAGCGTCTCAAGTCCATGCGCGCGCAGGATCTGGTCCGCGCCGTCGATCCGGTGTCGCAGCGTAGCCTGGCGTTCCGCCCGGACATGACCGCGCAGGTCGGCCGCATCGCCGCCACCCGGCTGCGCGCCGCGCCGCGCCCGTTGCGCCTCTCCTATGCCGGGCCGGTGATCCGCCAGAAGGCCAGCCAGCTCCGCCCTGAGCGCGAAAAGATGCAGCTTGGCGCCGAACTGATCGGCAGCGACAGCGCCGCCGCCGCGGTGGAGATCGTCAATATCGCGATCGAGGCGCTGACCGCCGCGGGCGTCACCGGCATCACCATCGACTTCACCTTGCCCGACCTGATCGATGCATTGGCCGCCGGCCCGCTGCCGCTCGATCCGCAGGAGATCGAGGCGGTTCGCGCCGAACTGGATGCCAAGGACGCCGGCGCGTTGGCTGCGATCAGCCCCGCGGCCGCCGCCTATCTGCCGCTCATCGAAGCGACCGGGCCTTTCCATGCCGCTATGGAGCGACTGGAGGCGTTCAGCGCACAATTGGGCGGCGCGATCGACAGCCGCATCGCCGGCCTGCGCGCGATCGCCAAGCCGATCGGCTGGGACATCACGCTGACGCTCGACCCCACCGAACGGCATGGTTTCGAATTTCAGAACTGGTTCGGCTTCTCGATCTTCGCCGAAGGATTCATCGGCGAGATCGGTCGCGGCGGCAGCTACGCCATCGCCCGCGCCGACGGGGCGGACGAACCGGCCATGGGCTTCTCCCTCTATCCCGACCCGCTGATCGACGCGGGCTTCGGCGGCGAAAGCCCTAAGCGGCTGTTCCTGCCGCTCGGCCATGACGCCACGCGCGCGACAGACCTGCGCGCGCAAGGCTGGCATACCGTCGCCGCCTTGTCCGGGGACGAGGATGGCGCGGCGCAACGCTGCTCGCACTGGCTGGACGGAACAGGCCCGCGCGCCTACTGACTTGACTTCGCCGGGGCAGCGCGGCTAACGCGCGCCCCGAACAGGGCGTGACATGCGCCCGCTTGATCCCACCGGCATGCCGAGTCCCGTCGAAGGGCATGGCCGGTCCGCGCGGCGGGCGGAGGACTGTATCTGTGGCAAATGTAACCGTGATCGGCGCTCAGTGGGGCGACGAAGGCAAGGGCAAGATCGTCGACTGGCTGTCGGAGCGCGCCGATGTCGTCGCCCGTTTCCAGGGCGGCCATAATGCCGGTCACACGCTGGTCGTGGGCGAGAAGGTCTACAAGCTCTCGCTGCTGCCGTCGGGCATCGTGCGCGGCACGCTGTCGGTCATCGGCAACGGCGTGGTGCTGGATCCCTGGCACTTCCGCGACGAGGTCGCCAAGCTCAAGGGGCAGGGCGTCACCATCACGCCCGACAATCTCCAGATCGCGGAAACCTGCCCGCTGATCCTGCCCTTCCACCGCGACCTCGATGGCCTGCGCGAAGACGCGTCGGGCGCGGGCAAGATCGGCACCACCCGCCGCGGCATCGGCCCGGCCTATGAGGACAAGGTCGGCCGCCGCGCCATCCGCGTCTGCGACCTCGCCCATCTCGACGATCTGGACCTTCAGATCGATCGCCTGACCGCCCATCACGACGCGCTGCGCGCCGGCTTCAACGAAGCGCCGATCGACCGCGCCCAGTTGATGGCCGATCTCACCGAAATCGCCGATTTCATCCTGCCCTTCGTCAAGCCGGTCTGGCTGACGCTGAACAAGGCCAAGGCGGCGGGCAAGCGCATCCTGTTCGAAGGCGCGCAGGGCACCTTGCTCGACATCGACCATGGCACCTATCCGTTCGTCACCTCGTCCAACACGGTGGCGGGCACGGCGGCGAGCGGCACCGGCCTTGGCCCCAATGCGGCCGGCTTCGTGCTGGGCATCGTCAAGGCTTACACCACCCGCGTCGGCTCCGGCCCGTTCCCCACCGAACTGGAGGACGCCACCGGCCAGCGGCTCGGCGAGCGGGGCCATGAATTTGGCACCGTCACCGGCCGCAAGCGCCGCTGCGGCTGGTTCGACGCGGTGCTGGTGCGCCAGTCGGTCGCCGTGTCGGGCGTTACCGGCATCGCGCTCACCAAGCTGGACGTGCTGGACGGTTTCGATGAACTGAAGATCTGCGTCGGCTATCAGATCGGCGACCAGAGGTTCGATTACCTCCCCGCCCATGCGCAGGACCAAGCGAAGGCGCAGCCGATCTACGAGACGATCGAGGGCTGGCACGACACGACGGCCGGCGCGCGCAGCTGGGCGGACCTTCCGGCACAGGCAATCAAATATATCCGCCGGATCGAAGAACTGATCGGTTGCCCGGTCACGCTCGTCTCCACCAGCCCCGAACGCGACGACACGATCCTCGTCCGCGATCCCTTCGCGGATTAAGGGACATGGCCGAGCAACGCTTCGAACGCCACAAGCAGGCCTGGACCCAGGATGAGATTCAGAAGCTGCACACGCTTGCGAAGAAGGGCATGGGCCTTAAAGCCATCGCCAAGGCGCTGACCCGCACCGAGGAATCGGTGAAGGCCCGCGCCAAGGAAGACAGCCTGAACATCGCCAAGCTGCGGTGAAAACCATCCGTTCGTTTCGAGCGAAGTCGAGAAACGAATAGCATGAGCTTCGCGTCTGGACGCTCTCGAACAGCCATGCGAAGACCGCCCCGCACCAACAGGGAAGGCTTCGCATGGCGCTCGACATTCTCGTTCTCTACGGCTCCTATCGACGCGGCAGGTTGGGCATCCGCCTGGCCGACTATATCGTCCGGGAAATCGAAGCGCTGGGCCACAAAGCCGAACTGATCGACGCAAAAGCGGTCGATCTCCCCATGCTCGACCTGCGCTACAGCGACTATCCCGCCGGTGAAGCGCCAGTGGCCATGGCGCAACTGGCCGATCGCCTGACCGCGGCCGACGCCTTCATCGTCGTCGCGGGCGAATATAATCGCGGGATGCAGCCGGGTCTCAAAAATCTGGTCGATCATTATCTCAAGGAATTCGACCGCCGCCCGGCCGCCATCGCCAGCTATTCGATGGGCCGCTTCGCCGGCGTCAACAGCCATGCCGACTGGACGGTGACGCTGTCGGCCATGGGTATGGCGGTGGTGCCCGAACGCCTGAGCGTCGGCCAGATCGGCCAGACGCTGGATGAAAACGCGCATCCGCAGGGCGAAGGCGGCGCGGCGCTGGAGCGCGGCTTTGCAGGGTTCGCCAACACCCTCATCTGGTGGGCGGAAGCGGCTAAGGCCGCGCGCTAAACCGCCGGTCGATCCACACCAGCGCATAACCTGCCGCGACAAAGCTAATCGCGATCAACAGCGCGTTGAGCGCGACCTGGCCCATGCCCAGCTTCGTCACATTGATGAAGGGATAGGCATAGCTGCCTTCCATCATCCCGCGCAGCAGGGCGTAGGGCAGGTATAGCGCGGGAAAGATCGCCCAGACCCACGGATCGCGCCGGCCCAACTGCCCCTTGGGCGCGAAGCCGATCCACCAGAGCGGCACCAGCACCGGCGTCACCTTATGCAGCAGCGTATCCGCCAGCAACGCCCCGCCGCTCAGCGACAACAGCCCGCGCAGCAGCAGGCCATAGACGATGCCGACCAGCAGGATCGCCAGCAGCATCCCGCCCACCAGCCGGGGCGATACGGCGCGGCCCAGTGCAATCGCGCCCAGCGTCAGGACGACGAGGATATTGGCCCAGATGGTGAAGAAGCGCATCAGGGTCCACAGCGTCGCGCCGATCGATCCGGTCTGCGCCAGCGTGGCGTCGAACTGCACCGCCAGCCCGGCCAGGCTGACCAGCATGACGATTGCTGCGCCGATACGATAGCCGGTCATGTGGCGATCCTCCCCCGTTCATCCTCTTCGCCTGCCGCAATCACGGTCGCGGCCACCAGGTCGCCGGTCACATTAAGCGCGGTGCGACACATGTCGAGGAAACGATCGACTCCCAGCACCAGCCCGATCCCTTCGGGCGGGACGCCGACCATGCCCAGGATCATCGCCACCACCGGCAGCGATCCGGCGGGTACGCCTGCAGTGCCGACCCCACCCAATATGCACACCAGCATCACCATCAACTGCTGCGTCAGGCTGAGGTCGACGCCGAAAAACTGGGCGAGGAACAACACGGTGATGCCTTCGAACATCGCCGTGCCATTCTGGTTGGCGGTGGCGCCGATGGTGAGGACGAAGCGCGAAATGCGGCGCGGCAGGCGCAGATTGTCCTCCGCCACCCGGATCGCGGTGGGCAGGGTCGCGTTGGACGATGCGGTGGCGAAGGCCATGACGCTTGCCTCCTGCACCGCCGCGAAGAAACGCAGCGGCGACCGCTTTGCCAGAAAGGCGATCAGCAGCGGATAGATGACGAACATCTGAACCGCCAATGCCAGCAGCACGACCCCGACATAGGCCGACAGGCGGATCAGCAGATCCCAGCCGAACTGCGCGGCCAGGTTGAACATGAAGCAGGCGATGGCGATCGGGGCGAGGCGGATGACGATGCCGATCAGCCGCATCGTCACCTCGAACAGCCCCTCCATCGCGGTCAGCAATATCTTCGACTGTTCGGTCTGCACGAGCACGAGGCCAATGCCGAAGAAGAGGGCGAAGACCATCACCGCCAATATGTCGTTATCGGCCATCGCGCCGATGATATTGTCGGGAATGATCGCGATCAGCGCCTGCATGCCGCTCGGCGTGTCGCCGCTGCGGGCCAGGATCGCCTTGGCGCCCGAACCCGCATCGGCCAGCATCGCCTGCGCCTGCGCCGGGTCGACCCCGCCGCCCGGCCGCAGCAGGTTGACGAGCAGCAGGCTGATGACGACGGCGATGCCCGATACGACCAGTGTGTAGAGGAGGGTGCGGACCCCGATCCGCCGCAACGATCGCATCTCCCCCATTTCGGCGATGCCTACGATCAGCGCCGACACGAGCAGCGGGATGACGAGCATGAACAGCAGCCGCAGGAAGACCTGCCCGATCGGCCCGGTGACATAGGTGGTGACGATATCGACCCAGCGCGCCTCAGGGGCCGTCATATAGACGGCCAGGCCCAGGATCAGGCCGGTCAGGAAGCCGGCCAGCATCTGCCACTGGAGCGAGAGCGCCGCCTTCTTGCCGCTGCTGTCGGACGCGTCGCTGGTCACAGGCTTCTCCGCTGGATCCCCAATTCAACGAGTCGCGAGGGCGCGAGTTGCGTCGGCCCCGATATTTCGTTTCGCTATGGCATCAAGGGAGCATTTCCGCGACGCTGGCGTTACCGCAGTCGATTGTTTCCGGAGACCTGCATGATCGTCGATCCCGTTCCCAGCCTGCGCCGGCTGGCCGCCGAAGTCTGGAAGCCGCTGACCCTGTTGTTCGTCTGGGACTGCGCGGTCACGATCACTTATTATGTGTTGCCCTTCAAGGCGCCCTCGCTGCCGCTGACAATCTTCGGGTCGGCGCTCGCGCTGTTCCTGGGCTTCCGATCCAACAGCGCCTATCAGCGCTGGTGGGAAGGGCGGATATTATGGGGCGCGATGATCAATGCGTCGCGCAGCCTGGCCCGTGCGGCTCGCAACTTCCTGCCCGATCCGCAGGCCCGCGACCTGAAGCGCGAGATCGTGATGCGCCAGATCGCTTATGTGAACGCGCTGCGTTGCCAGTTGCGCCGCCAGCCGATCGGCGAGGATGTGACCAGTTTCCTGCGCGAAGAGGACAGGGGCAAGGCGCTGGCCCGCGCCAATCCCGCCAACGGCTTGCTCGACAGCACCGGCCGGCGCATCGACATCGCCCGACGCGAAGGCTGGATCGATACCATCCAGCAGGCGCAGATGGAGGCGGTGCTGGTCGATATCGCCAATGCGCAAGGCGGGATGGAGCGGATCAAGAACACGCCGTTGCCGATGCAATATCGGTTCTTGCCGACGCTGTTCGCCCATATCTTCTGCATATTGCTGCCGATCGGTCTGGTCGAATCGCTGGGTTTCGCGACCCCGCTGGGATCGACGGTGGCGGGCCTGATGTTCCTGGCGGTGTTGCGGATCGGCGACGATCTGGTCGATCCCTTCGACAACAGTGTGCATGACGTCCCGCTGTCGGCGATGTGCCGGACGATCGAGATCGACCTGCTCCAGTCGATCGGCGACCTCGCGCCCGAACCGGCGCAGCCGGTGCGCGGCGTGTTGTGGTGAAGGAGGCTCGTTTTCCCGCCTGCGCGGGAACACGTCAGCCTCTGCTTACCCCTTCTGCCCGTCGTCCACCATGTCCGGCGCCAGTTCCAGCCCCGCGCGACCATGGGCCGCGCCATGCGCCGGCGCCTTGGGATGTTCTACGTCGATCGGTTCCTCGACCTCCAGCATCCCTTCCCATTTGGTGATGACGGATGTCGCGATGGCGTTGCCCAGCACGTTGGTCGCGGTGCGGCCCATGTCCATGAAGTGATCGACCGCCAGGATGAAGGCGATGCCCTCCACCGGCAGGTCGAACTGGCCCAGCGTCGCGGCGACCACCACGAGGCTCGCGCGCGGCACCGCGGCGATGCCCTTGCTGGTGACCATCAGCACCAGCAATATGGTAATCTGCGTCGCGATCGGCAGGTCGATGCCATAGGCCTGGGCGATGAAGATGGTCGCAAAGGTCGAATACATCATCGACCCGTCGAGGTTGAAGCTATAGCCCAGCGGCAGCACGAAGCTGTAGATGCGGCGCGGAATGCCGAAGCGGTCGAGCTGCTCCAGCATCTTGGGGTAAGCGGCTTCGGACGACGCGGTGGAGAAAGCGATCAGGATTGGTTCGCGGACATAGCGGATCAGTTTGAACATCCGCTTGCCCAGGAAAATCGATCCCGCACCGAACAGCAGCAGCCACAGGCAGAAGAGCGCGATGTAGAATTCGCCGACCAGCGCGCCGTAGGTTTTAAGGACGCCCAGCCCCTGCACGGTCACCGACGACGCCAGCGCGCCGAACACCGCGAACGGCGCGACGCGCATGACATAGCCCGTCACCTGCAGCATCAGTTCGACCATCGATTCGATGACGGTGATGATCGGCTTGCCCTTGTCGCCGATGGCGGTCAGCGCAACGCCCACGAACAGCGAGAAGACGACGATCTGGAGGATCTGGTTGTCCGCCATCGCCCCGATCATGGAGGTCGGGAAGACATGGAGGATGAAGTCGCGGAAGTTGAGCGCTTCGGTGCTGACGCCCGCATCCGCACCGGAACGGACCAGGTTGAGGCCCTCGCCCGGCGCGAAGAAATTGACGAAGATCAGGCCCAGCGTCAGCGAAATCAGGCTGGCGATGATGAACCAGGCGAGCGCGCGCCCGCCGATCCGTCCCAGCGCCGCGCTGTCGCCCATATGGGCGATGCCCGCGACCAGCGTGGAAAAGACCAGAGGCGCGATGATCATCTTGATCAGGTGCAGGAAGATGTCGGCCAGCAGGTGGAAATAGCCCGCCACATCCTTCGCCAGCGTCTCGTCGCCGCCGACCCAAAGATTGGCCACGAAGCCGGTCAACACCCCCAGGACCATGCCGATGAGGATGAAGGCTGTCAGTCTGTTTCGCATCAAATCCCTTTAGGCTGCCCGTGCGCAGCCCCCGCCTATTGTACGTCTGTCAGGCCGACACCTAACAGGCGCATGGGCCACCCGCAATCGCGGCGCGTCCACGCGCATCAGGGAAGACGAAGCAGCGCCGCCTTTCCACGCCCCTGGATGTGTGTGCTCAGGGGTAAAGCAGCCCTTCGCGCCAATCCCCTTGCGCGCCGACGCCGGCCCGTTCGAACAGGCGGCGCTCGTGCAGCCGATGTTCGCGATCCTGCCAGAACTCGATCCGTTCGGGGGTGAGGCGGAAGCCCGACCAGTGCGGCGGGCGTGGCACCGGACCGTCTGCGAAGCGGGCGCTGACCGCATCGAAACGGTCCATGAAGGTCTGCCGGTCGGGCAGGGGGCGGGACTGGTCGGACGCCCAGGCGCCGAGCTGGCTGTCGCGGCTGCGGGTCGCGAAATAGGCGTCGGCGGTCGGGTCGTCGACCGGGCCTACCGCGCCCTCGACGCGAATCTGGCGGCGCAGCGATTTCCAGTGAAAGAGCAAGGCGGCATGCGGGTTTTTCAGCAACTCGCCCGCCTTGCGCCCCTCGAAATTGGTGTAGAAGACGAAGCCGTCCGGCCCATGGCCCTTGAGCAGGACCATGCGGACGGCCGGTCGCCCGCGCGCATCGGCGGTGGCCAGCGCCATGGCGTTGCTATCGTTGATTTCGGTATCGCGCGCTTGGGCGTACCACTCGTCGAACAGGGCGAAGGGATCGGTCATGCCCGATCCTTAAGCGGCGGCCCCGGCCCTGTCGATACGCCGCTGTCGATAAGGGGAAGCAGGATCCGGGGTGGCGCATGGCCGCCCCGGATCGCGTGGGTGGATCAGAAGCGGAAGCCCAGGCCCGCCGACCAGCTGGTATAGCTGCCCGCCTTGATCAGGTTCATGTTCAGGCGGACGAGGTCGCGGGCGTTGCGCGCGCTTTCCTCGCGACCGCGCAGGCCCAGCGACAGCGTCACTTCATGGAATGTGTTGTAATAGAGCTTGTCGCCCGCATAATTGGTCATGGCATAGCTGACCCGCGCCGACGTGTTGCGTCCCAGGCCGCGAAATTTGAGCGGCAGGTCATAGGCGATGCCGTTGCGGAACGCCCAGTTCTTCAAGCCCGGATTGACGTTATAGCCGGTGATGCCGGTGCTCAGCGTGGTGGTATAGCCCACCATGTTGCCGATCACGAGCCGGCCGCGACCCAGGCCGTCGAACACGTAACGGCTGGCGATGGTGGTGGACAGCATGTTGCCGACCGATCCGAGCTGGTCCGACGCCGTGATGCCATAACCGACGCGCGGCTCCAGCGACCAGCGGCGGGCGATGACCGGAAATTCGACGCCGACGCCGAACTGGGCGGTGGCGGCCCGCGCGCCGTTCACTTCGGAATAGCTGACCGGCAGGTCGAATTTCAGCAGCGCGCGGCCGCCTTCGGTCAGGCGGAAGCTGCGGGCGACGCGCCCGTCGATCCGCATGAAGTCGTAACGGCCGCCGTTCGAAGACCCCCCATTATAGCTGGCGCCCATGATCCACGGATCGCCCGCCGTGTTGGTGCCGCCGCTGGCCGCATCCTGTTCGATCGCCGAATCGCCCGACGTCAGGTCGAGGCTCGACCGAATGAGGCCGCTCTGCACCGATCCCGGATTGCCCGCGAGCGGATCGACCGGCGAATAGCGCGCCAGCGACTTGAGCAGCAGGCGGACCAGCCGTTCGGCCTCTGCATTATCGATATCGTTGAGATAGCTGTCGAACAGGTCGTAGGAGGCCTGTCGCGACGTGCCGTTGAAGCGATTCTGATAGACTTCGCCTGCGGCGTCGAGCGCCGGGATCGAGATGCGGAACACCGAACTGTTCACGTCATAATAGCCATAGATGGGCAGCCCGCGGAAATCGATCAGGCCGCTGACCGGCAGCAGGTCGTTATAGCGCGCGCCATAGCGTTCGCGCAGTCGCTGCGGATTCATGAAATCCTGCCCGTCATTGGCGATGTCCAGGCCATAGCTGTCGGTGATCGTCACCCCGCCGCCCACGCCCAGCGTCACGCCGATACGGAACAGGCTCTGGATGCCGTCCAGCTGTTGCGGCGAAGGCGGTGGCGGCCCGACCTGCGCCTGTGCGACGGGCGCCATCGCCCATAGCGCGGCCATCGCGCCAACCGCGCTCCATCCGAATTTATGCATGTTTTACAACCCCCAAAAGATAGGTCCGCCACCCCGGGGCGGACTGCCTGCCGCTAGCAGCGCGATTTTTCGCGCACATACCCCGGCAGGGGTATCCGACGGCATCAAAGCCACGCACGGCTTGAATGTCGGCGCGGCATCGTCCACATAGTCGGCAAGTGATGCTTTTGTGCAACAGGTAGAATGATGGCCGATCCCTATTCCCTTCTGGGTGTGACGCGCAGCGCGACCGATGCGGAGATCAAATCCGCCTATCGCAAGCTCGCCAAGGAGCTTCACCCCGACAAGAACAAGGATAACCCACAGGCGGCGGACAAATTCTCCGCCGTCACCAACGCCTATGATCTGCTGTCCGACAAGGACAAGCGCGCCCGTTTCGACCGGGGGGAGATTGACGGCGACGGCAATCCGGCCGCGCCCTTCGGCTATGGCGGCGGGGGCGGGGGCGGTTTCCGCGGCCAGCCCGGTGGCGGCTTCGATCAGGGCGGGGCGGACTTCGGCGATATCTTCGAAGGGCTGTTCGGCGGCGCCGGTCGCCGCGCGGGCGGGGGCGGCGGCTTTGGTGGCGGATTCGGCCGGCAGGCGCCCCCGCAAAAGGGCGCGAACGTCGCCTATCGGCTGGCGGTCCAGTTCACCGACGCGGCGACCCTCGCGCCGCAGCGGATCACCTTGCAGGACGGCAAGACCATCGACCTGAAGCTGCCCGCCGGGGTCGAAAGCGGCACCCAGATGCGCCTGTCGGGCAAGGGGCAGGCCGGGCCGGGCGGTGCGGGCGACGCGATCGTCACGATCGAGGTCAAGTCGCACCCCTTCTTCACCCGCGACGGCGACAATGTGCTGCTCGACCTGCCCATCACGCTCGACGAAGCGGTGAAGGGCGGCAAGGTCAAGGTGCCGACCGTCGACGGACCGGTCATGCTGGGCGTGACCGCAGGCGCATCCTCCGGCAAGACGCTGCGCCTGCGCGGCAAGGGCTTTACCGGCAAGGACGGCCAGCGCGGCGACCAGTTGGTGACGATCCAGATCGACGTGCCGTCCGACGACCCGGCGATCAAGGCGCTGGTCGAAAGCTGGCAGGACGAACGGCCGGTGCGCGCCCATCTGGGCGTGTGATGCGTTAACCCGCCCATGCCGATGCCATCGCCCCTGTCGCCCGAATCCCGCCGCCAGGTGGCGCAGGAGGCGCGGGCGCATTTCCATCGGCAGATGGACCGGGTGCGGCCCGGTTCCCAATTGTTCGAGGTGGTGAAGCGGGTCGCGGTCGGCACCTATAGCGACGGCTTCATCCATGCCGGCAATCTGGCCTATCTGTCGCTGATGACGCTCTTTCCCTTCTTCATCGTCGCGGCGGCGGTGGCGAGCATCTTCGGTCGCACGCAGGACGGGGTGCAGGCAGTCAACGCCTTCCTTTACACCGTGCCGCGCGGCGTCGCCGATGTGGTGCGCCAACCGATCAGCGACGTGCTGACCGCGCGCAGCGGCCCGCTGCTGTGGCTGGGCGGCCTGGTCGGGCTGTGGACGGTGGGCAGCCTGATCGAGACGATCCGCGACATCCTGCGCCGCGCTTATGGCACCAAAAGCACCAAGCCCTTCTGGCGCTATCGGCTGGGCGCGATCGGCATCACCCTGGTCAGCGTCTTCGCGCTGATGTTCGCTTTTTCTTTGCAGGTCGCGATCACCGGCCTCGACCAGTTTCTCCATCAGATACTGCCCTGGGCCGACGAGGCGATCGGTCTGGTCGCTTCGGCCAGGCTGGTGCCGATGGCGATAACCTGCCTCGCCTTATGGTCGCTGTTCGCGGCCCTGACCCCCACCGCCTATAAGCCGCGCCGCTTTCCCAAATGGCCCGGTGCGGTCGCGACATCGCTCTGGTGGTACGGCACCGTGCTGCTCTTGCCGCCCACCCTGTCGCTGCTCGGCGGCTATGGCCGGACCTATGGCAGTCTGGCGGGTGTCATGATCACCCTCATTTTTTTCTTTCTCGTCGGGCTTGGCGTGGTAATTGGCGCGGAATTGAATGCGGCGCTGGCGGAATTTCCCGAAGAGGAACTGGACGCGGCGGCGAAGGACCAAGGGAACGGAACGACGATATGAACGGCTTGATGGCAGGAAAGCGCGGGCTCATCATGGGGCTGGCGAACGACAAGTCGCTCGCCTGGGGCATTGCCCAGCAATTGCACGCGCAGGGCGCGGAACTGGCCTTTTCCTATCAGGGCGACGCGCTGGCCAAGCGTGTGCGGCCTTTGGCGGAGCAGGTCGGCTCGGATTTCCTGATCGACTGCGACGTCACCGACATGGACAAGCTGGATGCGGCGTTCGCCGAGCTGGAAGCGCGCTGGGGCACGATCGATTTCGTGGTTCACGCGATCGGCTTTTCCGACAAGAACGAACTGCGCGGCCTCTATGTCGACACCAGCCTGGACAATTTCCTGCTGACCATGAACGTCTCTGCTTACAGTTTTGTGGCAGTCACGAAGCGCGCCCGCGCGCTGATGCCGAACGGCGGCAGCATCCTGACCCTGTCCTATTATGGCGCGGAAAAGGTCATCCCCCATTATAATGTCATGGGCGTGGCGAAGGCGGCGCTGGAAACCAGCGTCAAATATCTGGCGATGGACCTCGGCCCGGAAAATATCCGCGTCAACGCGATTTCGGCTGGCCCGATCAAGACGCTGGCCGCCAGCGGCATCGGCGACTTCCGCTACATCTTGAAGTGGAACGAACTGAATTCGCCCCTGCGCCGCAATGTCACGATCGAGGATGTCGGCGGCGCGGGCCTCTATCTGCTGTCGGATCTGGCGTCGGGCGTGACCGGCGAAATCCACCATGTCGACGCGGGCTACAATGTCATCGGCATGAAGGCCGAAGACGCACCGGATATCGCGCTGGATAAGTGATCGCGTGCCCACGGTCCTGCGTGACGCCAATCTGCGGGTCGTGATCTACACGGACGACCATCCACCGCCGCATGTCCATGTGTTCGGGGACGGCGAAACCAAGATCGCCCTATTCGGACCGGATGGCGCGGCGGACGTGGTGCGGATCGTGGGTGCAAACCGGCGCGAGAGTCGACGCGCGCTGCAAATCGTGCGAGAAAAGCGCGATTATCTGCTCGAAAGGTGGAAGGCCATTCATGGGTGAACTGACCCAGTCCCAGTTTGACGAGGCCGTGCAGCGCGGCGCGCATGATCTTGCGATCAAGCCGCGCGCCCGCGCCGCTCGCTATGACCGGACAAGTGGCCATGTGGTGATCGATCTGGTCAGCGGCGCCACCTTTTCCTTCCCCGCCACCTTGGCGCAGGGCTTGGAACAGGCAAGTGCGGACCAGCTTGAAAAGGTCGAAATCGCAGGCGCAGGCTTTGGCCTGCATTGGGAAGAACTGGACGCCGACCTGACCGTGGAGGGGTTGATGGCTGGCCGCTTCGGTAGCGCGCGCTATATGGCGCAGCGGTTCGGCGCCGATTGGGATAGTGAAGCAGCAGAATGAGTTTCAACAGTTTCGGTCGCGTCTTCCGCTTCACCACCTGGGGCGAGAGCCATGGTCCTGCCATCGGTGTAGTCGTCGACGGCTGCCCTCCAGGCCTCCCTTTAAGCGAAACCGACATCCAGCCCTGGCTCGACCTGCGCAAGCCCGGCACCTCCAAATTCACCACCCAGCGCCGCGAGGCGGACGAGGTGCGCATCCTGTCGGGCGTATTTGAAGCGCCGGACGGAGTCCGGCGCACCACCGGCACGCCCATCAGCCTGATGATCGAAAATACCGACCAGCGGTCGAAGGATTATTCCGACGTCGCCAAGGCGTACCGCCCAGGCCATGCCGACTATGCCTATGACGCCAAATATGGCTTCCGCGACTATCGTGGCGGCGGACGCTCCTCGGCGCGCGAGACGGCCAGCCGGGTCGCAGCGGGCGCGGTCGCACGCGCGGTCATTCCCGAAGTCGATATCTTTGCCTATGTCAGTGAAATCGGCGGCGACGCGATCGACTACGATAATTTCGATGCCGCCCAGATCGGCCAGAATCCCTTCTTCTGCCCGGATGCGGAGGCCGCCGTCCGCTGGGAAGCGCTGGTCGATGGCGCGCGTCTGGATGGATCGTCGCTCGGCGCGGTGGTCGAGTGCGTCGCGTCGGGCGTCCCGGCGGGGTGGGGCGCGCCGCTCTACGCCAAGCTCGACAGCGAACTGGCCAGCGCGATGATGAGCATCAATGCGGTCAAGGGCGTCGAGATCGGCGACGGTTTCGCCGCCGCCCGGCTGCGCGGCGAGCAGAATGCCGATCCCATGCGACCTGCTGTGGAGGGGGGCAATGACGGTCCCATCTTCCTCGCCAACCATGCCGGCGGCATTGCCGGGGGCATTTCGACGGGCCAGCCGGTCAAGGTCCGCATCGCCTTCAAGCCGACCAGCTCGATTCTGATCCCGGTCGAAACCGTGACGCGCGAAGGCGAAGCATCGGACATCGTCACCAGGGGGCGTCACGATCCCTGCGTCGGCATCCGCGGCGTGCCGGTGGTCGAAGCGATGATGGCGCTGGTGCTGGCCGACCAGAAGCTGCTCCACCGCGCGCAATGTGGCGATCGGGACGACGACTGACGCGCCGAACCGCGCCAATCCCGCGCCCAACGTCGAATCGACGCGAGACGACTCGCTTCTATTACGATAGGATGACGGTCATCGCCCGCGGGAGGGCGAGCGGCAGAGCGTAAGCATGGGGAGCGTCATTACGCGTCAACGCGTTTTTCTCGAAAAACGCTGAGATTAAAAATGCGGATTGACGGTCAAAACGTCCCCTTAAAGCCGCGACACGGGCCAGCCATGCAACCATGGCTGGCCCATTTCGTTTCACCCCTGAAAGGACACGCGACCACGCGATCCGCAGGGGGGCCATATGCATTTCATCACCGCGCTGCTGGGCGTCTACCGCGCGGAAATCGGCCTGCTCATCCTGGCCTGCATGTTCGTCGCCTTCGTGCGCGAACGCTATTCGCCGACCGTCATCGCCGTGGTCGGCGCCTGCGCCTACGGCATCTTCGGGATGCTGAATGAAAAGGCGATGTTCTCCGTCTTTTCCAACAGCGCGCCGCTGACGGTCGGGGCGATGTTCGTCCTGTCGGGCGCGCTGGTCCGCACCGGTGTCATCGGCCGCGTCGCCGATCTCATCATGACCCGCGCGGAACGGCATCCGCGCATCGCCCTGGCCGAAGTGGCGCTGGGCGCATTGCTGCTGTCGGCCTTCCTCAACAACACCCCGGTCGTCGTGCTGCTGATCCCGATCATGTTCAAACTGGCGCAGGCGACTGGTTATCCGGTCAAGAAGCTGCTGATCCCGATGAACGTGATCGCGGTGCTGGGTGGCTGCCTGACCTTGGTCGGCACCTCCACCAATCTGGTCGTGGCGGGGATCGCGGCCGAACAGGGGATGGACCGGTTCGGGATTTTCGACATCAGCCTTTATGGCGCGGCTGGCGCGGCGGCGGGCATCGTGGCGCTGCTCTGTCTGTCCTTTCTGCTGCCCAGCGATCCCCCGTCGATCGCGGGCGAGGATGGCGGCGCGGTGCAGGATTATCTGACCGAACTCGTCGTACCGCAGGACAGCGACGATATCGGGCGCGAAATCGGGGCGCTGGGCCTGTTCGGGCGATCGGTGCAATTGCTCGGCCTCAAGCGTGGCGGCGACATCAGGCGGCAGGAACTGGACGCGGAGGAATTGCGTTCCGGCGACCATCTGATCGTGCGGGCGGATGGCGCCGCGATCATGACATTGCGCGAATCGGGCCGATTCGAACTGGGCGTCGCCGCCGATTCGCGCACCAGCGCGCAGGATGGCACCGTGGTCGAGGCGATGATCGCGCCCAGCCACCCGTCGATCGGCGAGCGGTTGATGGACATCCCCTTCCTCCATGCCCTGCGCGTGCGGATCATCGGCATCCATCGCGCACGCCACCTGCCCGGCCCCGATCTCGCCGAAACCCGCGTTCGCGGCGCGGACCGGCTGCTGGTGGCCGGCGGCGACGATGCGATGCGTGCGCTCAGGGACAATCCGCACCTGATCGGCGTCGATATCAGCCGCACCCGCGCCTTTCGCCCGCGCAAGGCTTGGATCGCCATCGCTGCGATGGCGGGCGCGGTGCTGCTGTCCGCCTTCGACGTGGTCGGCATCGGCCTGGCCGCCGTGATCGCCGTGGGCCTGATCCTGGTCACCCGCTGCATCGACCCGGAAGAAGCCTGGGGCGCGATCGACGGCGACACGCTGATCCTCATCTTCGCCATGCTGGCCGTGGGGCTGGCGCTGGAGCAGGCGGGCAGCGTCGCGCTGATGGTCGGCTGGATCACCCCGTTGATGCAGGTCGCGCCGGTCTGGACGCTTGTCTTCATCGTCTATTTCGCGTCGCTGATCCTCTCCGAACTGCTCAGCAACAATGCGGTCGCGGCGCTGCTGACGCCCATCACGATTGCGCTGGCGCATCAACTGGGCGTGGACCCGCGTCCGCTGGTGATCGCGCTGATGATCGGCGCTTCGGCCTGTTTCGCCACGCCGATCGGCTATCAGACCAATGCGCTGGTCTATGCGGCGGGCGACTATCGCTTCGCCGATTTCGTGCGGATCGGCGTGCCGATCAACATCGTCGTCGGGCTGGCGGTGTGCAGCGCACTGGTCCTTCTGGGCTGAACTGGCCCTGTTCGCGCGGCTGCGGTCGCGCCATCACCGCGCAAATGCACAAGGATTACCGTATGACCAGCCTGCACTTCACCCAGGTCGACGCCTTCGCCGACGCGCCCTTCACCGGCAACCCGGCCGCGGTGATGCCGCTCGACGCCTGGCTCGACGACGACACGCTTCAGGCGATCGCGGCAGAGAATAATCTCTCCGAAACCGCCTTCACCGTCCCGACGCCGGATGATCCCGATGCGGATTACGCGCTGCGCTGGTTCACCCCCACGGTGGAAGTGAAGCTGTGCGGCCATGCGACGCTGGCCAGCGGCCATGTGCTGATGGCCGACGCGATGATCCGTTTCCGCACCCGCCATGCCGGCATCCTGACCGTCACGCGCGACGGCGACGGCTATGCATTGTCCTTGCCCGCCTGGGACATGGCGCCCCGGGCGCTGCCGGACCTCGCGGCGGGGCTGGGCGGCGCGCCTGTCGAATCGCATTGGCGCGACGGCGGCTACAGCCTCTTTCTCTTCCCCGATGCGACCGCGATAGGCGCGTTGACCCCCGATTTCGCGGCGCTCAGGCGTCATGGCGACGTCATGCTGATCGCGACCGCGCCGGGGGACGACAGCGACATCGTCAGCCGCGTCTTCGTGCCGGGCGGCGGGGTCGACGAAGACCCCGTCACCGGATCGGCCCATAGCCTGCTCGTCCCCTTCTGGGCGGCGCGGTTGGGGAAAGCGCGCCTCAGCGCCTATCAGGCCTCGGCGCGGGGCGGCCGCCTCGGCTGCACTCTGGCCGGGGACCGCGTTATCCTGGCCGGCCAATGCCGCACGATTATCGAGGGCCGGTTCTTTCTCTAAGCCGAACGGGGGATCACCCCGGAAACAGCGCCATCAACCGGGCCAGCGCCCCGCGCACGGCGGCGCGCTGCTCCTTCTCTGGCGACATGCCGATCCGCACCACCGTCAGCCGCTGCGACGGGGAGATGAGGATATATTGGCCATTATGGCCGACGCAGCCGAACAGGCTGTCGGGCGCGCGCCCCGGCATCAGCGCGCTTTCGCCGCTTTCCCGATTGAGCCACAGATGCGCGCCATAGGCGGGGTTGCGCGGCGAGGGCGTACGCATGAAGTCCACCCATTTTCCCGGCAATATCTGATGCCCGTTGGGCGATCGACCGTCGTTGCGCAGCAATTCGCCGAACCGCCCATAATCGCGCGCAGTCATGTGCAGGAAGCTGCCGCCGATCATCGTGCCCGCCGCATCATATTCGGGGGTCAGGCTGGGCAGCTTGCCCGGCGCCTTCAGCCGCCCGTCGATGAAGGTCGCCATCGCCTGTCGTCGTACCGCAGGGTCGGCGCTGCTGGTCAGCATCCGCGTCATCAGGTCCGACAGAATGACGCTGCTGCCGGTCGAATAGGAAAAGACCGCGCCCGGCGCATGGGCCAGCGGCTTGGATTCGGCATAGGCGCGCATGTCCTGCGCCCCGTCCATGAACAACATGCGCGGCGTGTCGCCCTTGGTGATCGGCTCGCCATCCTCGACATGGTCCAGCCCCGACCGCATCTGGAGCAACTGGCGCAGCGTGATCTTCCCGCGCGGGTCGCCCGGCTGGCTCCAGGCCACGACCGGCACCGGTAAATCGAGCGCTAGCCGCCCGTCTGACACCATCAGCCCCACCAGCACCGCGGTCACGCTCTTCGCGATCGACCAGGATAATAATTTGGTGCCGGGGCTAAAACCGGGGGCATAGCGTTCGGCGATCACCTGGCCGTCGCGCATCACCAGCAGCGCGCGCGTCTCGCCCATCGCCTCATCCTCGAACAAGGGATCGATCGCGGCGCGCAGCGCTCCGGCACCCACCACGGCGTCGCCGGCCACGGCATAGACGGGTGCGGGCGCAGGGGCCGCACGGACGACCAGCGTCCCCGCCACCACGACGCAGGCAGCGCCCAGCGCCAGCCCAAGGCGCTTTACAATTCGGCTATCGATCTGCATAAGCCGGCGCCCTTACAGAAGGGAATCGAAAAGGACCATGCTGGTTCGACGGAAATGGTGGATATCGGGCGGCTTGCTCGTTTTGGCGCTGCTCGCGCTCGTCGCATGGCAATGGACGACGCTCGGCGCGCGCGCACGCCTGGGCGCGGCCTATGGCGCGCGGATCGGCTGCTCGTGCCGCTATGTAGAAGGCCGCGCCATGGGCAGTTGCGAGGCTGACAAGGAACCGGGCATGGAACTGGTGCGCCTGACCGACCTGCCCGACAGCCGCGCGGTGGAAGCCAGCGTGCCTTTGCTCGCCCGCCGCACTGCACGGTTCAAGCCGGGCTGGGGGTGTCTGCTCGATCCGGTGGGGTGAGGGGCGTCGAATGCGGCTGGTCTGGCATGACGGAGGAAAGCAGATCGTCCGCTAACCACCCATCTTCGGTTCACCCCCTAGCCCCACCACCCCCCAGCCGCTAAGGCTCCCCCATGCGGCCCGACATTCCCACGCTTCTGCACGACATATTCGGTTTCACCGCCTTTCGCGGGGTGCAGGAAGCGGTAGTGGGCCGCGTCATGGCGGGCCAGCCGACGCTCGCCATCATGCCCACCGGCGCGGGCAAGTCGCTTTGCTACCAGCTTCCGTCCGCGGCGCTCGATGGCTGCTGCGTCGTCGTCTCGCCGCTGATCGCGCTGATGCACGACCAGTTGCGCGCCGCCAATGCTGTGGGTCTGCGCGCCGCCAGCCTGACCAGCGTCGACGCCGACTGGCGCGAAACGCAGGATCGGCTGCGCAATGGCGATCTCGACCTGCTCTATGTCGCCCCCGAACGCGCCAGCCAGGAACCGTTCCGCAACCTGCTCCGCGCCGCGAAGGTCGCGCTCTTCGCGATCGACGAAGCCCATTGCGTCTCCGAATGGGGCCATGATTTCCGCCCCGACTATCGCCTGCTACGCCCGTTGCTGGACGAATTTCCCGACGTCCCGCGCCTCGCCCTCACCGCCACGGCAGACGCCCACACTCGCGAGGACATTCTCGTCCAGCTCGGCATCCCGCGCGACGGCCTCATCATCTCGGGCTTCGACCGGCCCAACATCCGCTACGCCGTCCACCCGCGCGACGGCCTGACGCGCCAGCTCGCCGATCTGGTCGCCGCCAATCCCGGCCCCGGCATCGTCTATGCGCAAACCCGCGCCGCGACCGAGAAACTGGCCGAAACGCTGGGGAAGGGCGGCCGCGCCGTACGCGCCTATCATGCCGGGCTGGACCCTGCTGTGCGCGCCCGCAACCAGGCCGCCTTCATCGCCAGCGAAGATATGGTCATGGTCGCCACCGTCGCCTTCGGCATGGGCATCGACAAGCCCGACGTGCGCTTCGTCGCCCATGCCGGCCTGCCCAAGTCGATCGAGGGCTATTATCAGGAATCGGGCCGTGCGGGCCGCGACGGTGAACCGGCGGTCGCGCATCTTTTCTGGGGCGCGGAGGATTTCGCCCGCGCCCGGATGCGCATCGCCGAACTGGAACAGAGTCGCCAGCAGGGCGAGCGCACCCGCATCGCGGCGCTCGGCGCACTCGTTGAAACCGCCACCTGCCGCCGCGCGATATTGCTGCGCCATTTCGGCGAAAACCCGCCCGCCACCTGCGGCAATTGCGACAATTGTCTGACGCCCCCGGCCAGTGTCGACGCGACCGAAACCGCGCGCAAATATCTCTCCGCCGTCTATCGCACCGGGCAGAGCTTCGGCGCGGGCCATGTCGAAGCGGTGCTGACCGGCGCGCCCAACGACAAGGTGCGCGAACGCGGCCATGACAGGATTTCGGTCCATGGCATCGTGTCGGGCGAAGAGACCGCGCTGCTGCGCCCGGTGTCGCGCGCGCTGCTGGTGCGCGACGCGCTGGAAACGACCGAACATGGCGGGCTGATGCTCGGCCCCAACGCCCGCCCGATCCTGCGCGGGGAGGAGGAGGTGCGCATCCTCGTGCCGCCCAAGCGCGAACGCCGCGGCCGCAACGCGCGCAACGGCGCGGACGCCAATCCGGTCGGCGATCCGCTGTTCGACGCCTTGCGCGCCTGCCGCCGCGAACTGGCACAGGAGGCGGGCGTGCCGCCCTATGTCATCTTCCACGATTCGACCCTGCGCGAAATGGCCGAGCAGCGCCCATCCAGCATCCGCGAGATGAGTCACATCAGCGGCATCGGCCAGAAGAAGCTCGACGCCTGGGGCGATGCCTTCCTCAGCGCGATCCGGCCCTATCTCTGAACCAAATTTCTTGAAAGCGACAAGCTGAGCGCGCATGGCTCACCCAAAGGAGACGCATATCATGTTCCGCAAGCTGACCGACCGCATTCTCGTATCCCCGCAGATCAGCGTCGATCAGGTCGGCGAAGCCAAGGCGCAGGGCGTCACCCTCATCATCAACAACCGTCCCGACGACGAGGAGCAGGGCCAGGTCAACGGCGCTGAGATCGAGGCGGCGGCCAAGGCTGCGGGCATCGCCTATCTCGCCGTGCCGGTCGCCCATGGTGGCTTTGCCCCCTGGCAGCTCGACGGCATGGCGCAGGCGCTGGAACAGGCGGGAGACGGCAAGCTGCTCGCCTATTGCCGCTCCGGCACCCGCAGCACGCTCCTCTGGGCGCTGACCCGCGCCCGCGCCGGCGACAATGGCGACGTGCTGGCGGCGCAGGCCGCGGCGGCGGGCTACGACATCGCTCCCGTCCGCCAGATCATGGACGCCCTGGCGCCGCAATAATCGCGCGCGTCACCACAGTACGCCATCGACCGGCTCTAGCGGCGGCGGAGCGGGCAGGCCGATCGCCTGATTGAGATCCGCCTCGATCGTGGTGGTGATGCTGGTCAGCGGCAGGTCATGGACATCGTTGCCGAAAGGATCGACCAGGTCGTCGCCGATCTGCAGCACGGCCAGGAACATGAAGCCCGCCGCCGCCGACCCGATCGGCGTCGCCATCCCCAGCGTCTCGACCAGCCCCACGGGCAACAGGATGCAGAAAAGGCGGGTGAAATATTTGGGGAAGGCGCGATATTGCGCGGGCAGCGGCGTGTTCTTGATCCGCTCCATTCCGCCCTGCGCGTTGGACATGTCGACCAGCAGGGCTTCGATCCGGCTTTGCTGGATGGTGTCGATCCAGCCGCGCCGCACCGCGTCCATAACCTGTCGGTCCGACCCGTCCAGCATGCCGTTGGCCGGGTTGCGGCGATCCAGTTCGGGCACGGGGTCGTCCCCCAGCACCCGCCGCATGTCGGACGCGGGATCTTCCCGCCGCAACTGGCGGCGCAGCGCATGGACATAGGCGACATGGCGCTTCACCAGCATCGTCGCCATCGCCCGTCCCTCTGCCGTATCGGGCAGATAGGCGAGGATCGCGCGTGCGAAGCTGCGCGACACATTGACCATCGCGCCCCACAGGATGCGGCCTTCCCACCAGCGCTGATAGGCGCTGTTGACGCGGAACCCCAGCACCAGCGCCAGCGCCGTGCCGAATATGGTCAGCGGCAGAGCAGGCGCGCGGAAGGGCGAGATATAATAGAAGATGGTGACCGCCAGGTCCCAGAAGAACAGCGCGATCAGCGCGCTCCAGGCTTTCTCGAAACTCTGGCGGATGCGGGGGGAGCGTCCAACGATCATGATCTGTCTCTAAAGGGCGTCGCCGCCCTCATCGTCCAGTTTCAGCCAGGCATGGCGCAGCGCCAGGCTACCGACGATGCCGACCGCCTTCAGCGTCGCGGCATGGATGGACGGCGTGGTATCGGTCAGCGCGAAGCCAAGGCAGATCAACCCCAGCAGCATGGCGGCATAGATGGGCAGCGCTTCGATATCGTTCCAGGCCATTGGCGGATCGGCCTTCGGGTAGCGCGGGCTCAGCATCGACATGGGCGGATACTCCGTGATGAATTGCGGGAAACGCCTGTAAAATGATGCGCTGCAAAAGCTGCGGTCAACCGTCTGCGTCAGGCGCAAGCCAATGTTGCATGGCCTGAAATCCAGCAAGAAAGCCTTACAAAAAAGCGGGTTTCCAGAGACGGAGCAATGAAAGCATACGGTTCTGCAATAGGCGATCTATTGCGTTGCAGCATCGCTTCCCTAGCTTGATGCGATGCCCGATCGTTTTGCCGAAATCGAATCCTTCGTGAAGATCGCCGAATCCGGCACGCTGTCCGAAGCGGCGCGTCGCCTGGGCCTCTCGCTCGCGGCGACCAGTCGTCGCCTGTCGCAACTGGAGGCGCGGCTGGGGGTGATGCTGATCCGCCGCAACAGCCGCCACCTGTCGCTGACGGAGGAAGGCTCGCTGCTCTACGACCGGGCGGGGCGGGCGCTAAATGCGATCGACGATGTGGAAACCGACGTCATGCGCCGCGCGACGGAGGCGACCGGGCTGCTGCGGGTGGTGACGACGATCGGCGCGGCGCGGATGCGTCTCGCGCCGCTGTTCCGCCATTATGCGGCCTTGCACCCCGATGTCGCGATCCATCTGGAAACCGCCGCGCAGGCGACCAACATCGTGGAAACCGGCCATGACATCGCGATCTGTTTCGATCCGCCGCCCGATTCCGCCCTTACCATGAAGCGGCTGACCGACAATCCGCGGCTGCTGTGCGCCGCGCCCGCCTATCTCAACCGGCGCGGGTACCCTGGCGCCATCGGCGACCTGTCGGTCCATGACAATATCGTGGTGGGCGAGGCACAGCAGGAACTATGGCGCTCCGTCGTCGGCAGCGGCAATGGGCCACGGGTGACCCTCAGCACCAATGATGGCGACATGGCGCGCGCCTGGGCGCTGGACGGCGCAGGCATCGTCATCAAGTCGCTCTGGGAAGTGGCGGATGATCTGGATGCGGGCCGGTTGCAGCAATTGCTGCCGGATGTCGCGCTGCCCGCCGCCTCGATCGTCGCGCTCTATGTGCCGGGCCAGGGCGAGATGGCCAAGGTCCGCTCCTGCCTCGACTTCCTGTCCCGCCACCTCAAGAAAGGCTGGCCCGTCTCGCCCGCCGACAGGGCTACACCCGCCTGAACGGGAAGGGCGCCACGGTGCGCTCATAGCTGTGCAGGTCGAGCGCGCGCGTGACCGGCGGCAGCGCGCGGTCGGGGCAGGCGCGGCGTTCGCACAAAGGACAGGTCGGGCCGATCCCGGTCGCTTCGCCCCGGTCCACGTCGATTCCGTCGGCATGGGCGATCCGGCCCGCATGTTTGGCCTCGCACCCCAGCGCGATGACCGACCGGCCGCGCGCCGCCCCCGGCGACAGTCCGATCGCCAGCGTCAGGAAGCGCTTGCCGTCCAGCGTCTCGATCAACTGCGGTGCGACCCGATCCGCCTCCTGTACGCCATGCGCGTCCCAGCGCGGGCAAGTGCCGCCGTAGCGGGCGAAGGGCCAGGCCTCGCCATCGAACCGCTTGGACACGATCCCGGCCCGGTCGACCTTCGCCATGAAGAAGGGGATGCCCCGCGCGCCGGTGCGGTTGAGGCTGGTCAGGCGGTGGGCGAGCTGCTCGGTCGACACCCCGAACCGGTCGCGCAACAGGGGCAGGTCGTGCCGACTCTGCTCGGCCGCCTGCCGGAAACGGTCATAGGGCATGATGAGCGCCGCGGCGGCATAGTTGGTCAGCGCCATGCTGGCCAGGCGGCGGCTGTCCTCGTCGGGCGGCGCGGCGCGGGCGATCTGGGCGGTGATCGCGTCGGCCAGTTCCTGCGCGCACAGATGATAGGCGATGGCGAACAGGCGGCCCGACGGGCGTAGTCGTTCGCTCAGCATCACCCGTCGCCGGTGCATGTCATAATGGCGCAGCCTGTCCGCCAGCACGTCGCCGCGCACCACCTGGCACGCCATGCCGTGCCGGTCCTTCAGCCGCGTGCGCAACTCCGCCTGCAACAATAGGGGGTCGTCGGGCAGGGCGGCGGCGATCGCCTCCGCCCCCGCGTCGATCTCGGCAAAATGATTGCCCGCCCGCGCGATCATCTCGCGCAGCCAGTCGACCGGCGCGACCAGCGGGACAGGGCCACCGTCGCCCCGCGCCAGTGCCTCGCCCGGCATTCGCCGCAGGTCGCTCAGCGCACGGTAGAAACGAGCGATCGCCTCGCTGACGCCGGGATAATTTTCCGCGACCTCCAGCACCTCGTCACGGGCGATGCCAATGTCGCGCACCAGCGCGTCGGACAGGATTTCACTCAGTTCGCCGGGGCCGCCCTCCTGCGCCTGCGCCGTGAAATCGCGAATATCGATGTCATAGGTATTGGCCAGCCGCAGCAGCATCTGCGCGGTCAATGGCCGCTGGTTGCGCTCCAGATGGTTGAGATAGCTGGGCGACACGCCCAGTTCCTCCGCCATTTGCGTCTGGTTCAGTCCCAGTTCGCGGCGCAGCACGCGTAACTTGGGGCCAAGATAGAGTTTGCGGTCGGTCAGTTCTGCCATAAGGTCATAATGTCATAGAATGACATTATGACCAAATAGGATTGTGACTTCGGGCCACTCATCGGCCTTATAAAATGCGATTCACCTGTCTAACTCGGTGTCCATCAGCCCCGACGGGCGCAGCCGCGAAGGACACATATATGACCACCGATACGATCGCACAGACCCGCGAGCCGACCCGTTCGCGCGCCGTTTTCTCTCAGGAGGATTTCGGCCTGATCCGCACCGCCATCGCCCATTATCTGCGTGAGGTTCAGGACCAGCCGGAGTCGGTCAAATATGCCAATCTCTACCACCGCCTCGGCCGGGTCGCGTAACCAGCCGCATTGACTGAACGACAAAGGGCGCGGGATCATCCCCGCGCCCTTTCGCCTATCCATTGAAATAATCTGTTCCCGCCTGCGCGGGAACAGGCTGTGTCAGAAGAACCGCGTCATCCAGTAGAACAGCGCCCCGATCGTGGCGCTGGCCGGCAGGGTGACCACCCAGGCGACGATGATGCTCGACGCCACGTTCCACCGGACCGCCGACAGCCGCCGCGACGCGCCCACGCCGACGATCGCGCCGGTGATGGTGTGGGTGGTGGACACCGGAATGCCCAGATGGGTCGCCATGAACAAAGTGATCGCGCCGCCAGTTTCCGCGCAAAAGCCCTGGGCCGGGGTCAGGCGCGTGATCTTCGATCCCATGGTGTGGACGATCTTCCATCCGCCCAGCAAAGTGCCCAGGCCCATCGCCGCCTGGCAGCTCAGCACCACCCACAGCGGGACATGGAAACCGCCGGTCAGCATCCCCTGCGAATAGAGCAGGACCGCGATGATCCCCATCGTCTTCTGCGCGTCATTGCCGCCATGGCCCAGAGAATAGAGCGAAGCGGAGACAAGCTGGAGCTTGCGGAACACGCTGTCCGCGCCCTGCGGCGTGAACCTGCGGAAGATCCAGCTTATGAGCAGGACCAGCATCAGCGCCAGGAACAGCCCGACCGCGGGCGATATCACGATCGCCGCGCTGGTCTTGAACACCCCGCTCCACACCACCGCGCCCAGTCCCGCCTTGGCGGTCCCCGCGCCCAGCAGTCCGCCGATCAGCGCATGGCTGGAGGAAGACGGTATACCCAGCCCCCAGGTGATGAGGTTCCAGGCGATGGCCCCCATCAGCGCGCCGAAGATCACCTGCGGATCTATGATGCTGGCGTCGACAATGCCCTTGCCCACCGTTTCGGCGACATGCAGGCCGAAGAAGAGGAAGGCGATAAAGTTGAAGAAGGCGGCCCAGGCGACCGCATATTGCGGCTTCAATACGCGGGTCGACACGATGGTCGCGATCGAGTTGGCGGCGTCGTGCAGGCCGTTCAGGAAATCGAACAGCAGGGCGACACCGATCAGCGCGATCAGCAGGGGGAGGGCGATGGGGTCCATGAAACTGTTGCGTGATCAGGCGTGGTCTATGACCAGGCCGGAAATCTCGTTCGCGACATCCTCGAACCGGTCGGTGACCTTTTCCAGATGGCTGTAAATCTCGTTGCCGACGATGAAGTCCATCGTGTTGCCGGCCTGCGCCTGCTGGAACAGCGCCTTCAGCCCGGCTTCGTGCAATATGTCGGCATGGCCCTCCAGCTTCACCAGCCGCTCGGTCAAATCATGCAACCGCGTGGAATTCAGGTTGAGCGAGCGCAGCAGCGGCATCGCCTCGGCGGTGATGCGCGCGCATTCGACGATCAGCGCGCTCATATCCTGCATCTGCGGCGCGAAGTCCTTGACCTCGTACAGCGCGATCGCCTTGGCGGTCTGGTTCATCTGGTCGATCGCGTCGTCCATCACGCCGATCAGGCCGGTGATCGCGCTGCGGTCGAACGGCGTCACGAAGATGCGGCGGACGTCCTGCAGCACGTCGCGGATGATGTCGTCCGCCTCATGCTCGCGGTCCGAAATCTCCTTGATATGCGCCGCCATGTCGGGGCCGCCCTTCAACAGCTTGGCCAGCGCGTCGGCGCCGAACACCAGGGTCGCGGCATGATCCTCGAATTGTTCGAAGAACCGCCCCTGCTTGGGCATCAGCGCGTGAAACCAGCGGAGCATTCCAGTCCTTTCATTCTGTCTGTCGCGGATCGCCAGCAGCAGCCGCAGGAACCAGCCCGGATCGGCGGGCGGTTCGCGGAAGGCTGCGATGATCGATTGCAGGTCGGGTTCGTCGACCGCTTTTGCGGCTTCGGCGACGGGGAACCAACGCAGCTCCCTTTGGCCCTGTTCGGGCCATTGCGTCAGGTGGCCGGTGACCGCAAGCGGAAAAACCTCGACCGTGGCCTCGCGCGACCCGCCCTTGCGCTTGCGCTTGTCATAGCTGTAGCGGCCCAGCGGCGCGGGGCAGGCGATGCCGTGAATGCCCGCTTCCTCATAGGCTTCCAGTTCGGCGGCGCGGTGCCCGGCCAGCCCCTTGATGCGATTGCCCTTGGGAATCACCCAGCGTCGCGTCTCGCGCGACGTGATGAGCAGGATCTGCATCGATCCGTCGGCGGCGGTGCTGTAGGGCAGGGCGGCAATTTGGCGCATCAGCCGACCCTCTCTGGGGTCATGCCCTGTTCTATCCTCTTGCCCCCGACGCGTTCCATCCGCGCCTTGTAACGTAAATGTCATTTTTCGCAATCGGCCCCTGCGCGACATGTGCAGGGGCCGATGCATAGCATCAGATCGACAGGCGCGCCGTCAGGCGGATGTCGCGGCCGGGCAGCGGCGCATAATCTTTGAGGAAGCTCGCCGCGCGGCGTGCTTCGACATCGAAGATATTGTTCGCCGACAGCGTCAGCGTCGTGCGGTCATTGCCCTTGAGCGGCTTCCACGACAGCGACGCATTGACCAGGGTGAAACCGTCCGTGTCGGTCTCGCGAACAGCGGTACGGTTCTGGGCGAAACTATGCTCCACCTCGCCGCGCAGGCTCAGCCGGTCGCCCTGCGCTTCCAGCCCGCCCAGCAGCCGCAGCGGGGGAATGCGCGGCGCCGGGCCATTGCCCTTGATCGTCGCGCGGACATAGTCGGCCACGCCGTCCAAATTGATGGCATAGCCGCCGACCTGCGCCAGCTTGACCGTGGTTTCCGCCTCAAAGCCCATATAGCGGGCGTCGGCCTGATTATATTGATAGCAGGGGAAATCGAGTTCCGCGCCGCCGTTCACCGCCATGCAGGCGCTGTCGTCGACCAGCGCGTCATAGATATAGCCGCTGAACCAGTTGTGATAGGCCGACAGCGATATCGTATAGCCCTCCCCCTGGCCGCGCAGCGTGCCTTCGACGCCCCAGCTCTTCTCCTTGCCGAAATTCGGATTGCCGACCTCGAACGCCTGCGTGCCGGCATGATTGCCGCGGGCGAACAGCTCTTCGGCCGACGGCGCGCGCTCGGTACGCGACAGGTTCAGGCCCAGCCGCCAGCCCGGGGCGAGTTCATGGCTCGCCCCGATCGAACCGGACACCGTGTCGAAGCTGCGGTCGTAGGAGGGGTTGAACAGCGTCGCGTCGGCATCGGCGCTGACATCGGTATGTTCGAAGCGTCCGCCGACCTCGACCCGCGTCGTGCCCAGGTCGATCGACTGGAGCGTGAAGACGCCGATCTGGTCGGTCTGGTTGCGCGGCAGGAATTTCTCTTCCCCCACGACATAGAATTTGCGGGTGAAATACTGCGCGCCGACTGCGCCGTCCCATCCGCCGCGCTTGGCCTGCACCAGTTCCAGCCGCGATTCCATCGACTGGTTGTAGAAGGTCGTGCCGACCGCGCCCGTATCCTCGATTTCCTGGTGCTGGTAATCGGCGAACCCCGCGCGGAAGCGGATCGATTCCAGCAGGCTGCCATTGACCGGCAGTTCGGCGCGCATATCGACGCGGTCCTGCTTCATGTGCAGCCGCACCTGCTCCGCCTCGCCGCCGGCTTCCGTGGCGTAACGCACCGGCACGCCATAGAAATTGTCGGTATGCGCGACCGAAAAGCCCAGATTGCCGCCATCGGTGATCAGCGCCGCGCCGCCCGCAACCTCCCATGTCTCGGCCGCGCTGTTGGGCAGCTTGCCGCGCAGGGTCGACAGCCCTTCGATCTCCGGATCGCCGCTCGCCGCGGCCTGCGCGCGCAGCGCCGGGGTCAGGATATAGCTGCCCGTGTCGAGATTGCCGGTCTTGGTATAGCTGCCGTCGAAATGGACGACGAACTTGTCGCTTAGAGGGACTTCGATTTCGCCCGATCCGGTGCGCTCGTTCGACGCGCTGCCATAGGTGCCGATCGCGTCGATATGGACCGGCTCGTCTGGCACGCGGCGCGGGATGCGGCTGTCGATCACATTGACCACGCCGCCGATCGCGGATGATCCGTAGAGCAGCGCCGCCGGGCCGCGCAGCACTTCGATCCGGTCGGCGGTCAGCGGGTTGATCGCCACGGCATGGTCGACCGAGGTGTTGGACACGTCGAAGCTGCCGATTCCGTCGGTCAGGATGCGCACCCGCTCCCCCTGAAAGCCGCGCAGCACGGGGCGCGACGCATTGGGGCCGAAGGAGGTGGCGGACACGCCCGGCTGGCGCGCCAGCGTCTCGCCGATGGTGGAGCGCAGTTCCCGCGTCAGCTTCTGTCCGGTGATGACCGACGTGCCCGACAAAATGTCGCCCTGCTTGCGCGGGATGATCGCGGTGACGACGATATTGGCCTGCGCGTCATGATAGGCCCCCTGGTCCCTGGCATCGCCTGCGTCCGGAATCGGCGTGGTCTGGGCAAGAGCGGGCATGGCAAGGCACAGCGCGGTAACGGCGCAGCCTGCGCGCAGCATCAAAAAGCGGGACATGAGGATCAACCCTTTGGTTCTGGTCTATGTGATCCTGTATCTAGGATGATACATCATATCAAGATCGTTTCGCCGCATTTTTGCTGCGACGCGACATTATCACGCTTGATCAGAGGAAGAGAAATTCCGCCAACGCCTCGACCGCGGGCTTTTCCGCCGCGCGCGGCGCTATAGCCTGGCGAATTTCGACCGCGGGCAGGGGAATGTCCAGCGCCAGCCGCTTGATCCCGCTCATCCGGCCCAGGTCGCGGGCCAATGTCCCGAACGCTGCGAAACAGCCCGCGCCATCGCGCAATGCGGCGATGATCTCGAACATATTGTCGCTTTCCAGCAGCGGCATCACGTTGCGCACCCGGCCCTTGGCCAGCGCCGCATCGATGATGTCGCGCATCCCGCTGCGCGTTTCCAGCGACAGCATCGGCGTCATGGACAGGTCGTCGCGGCTGACGCTGTCGGCCCGCGCCAGGGGATGGCCGCTATCGGCATAGAGGTTGAGCGGTTCCGACCAGCCATAGCGGGACTTGAGGTCGGCCGGCTCCTCCAGCGCATAGAAATAGGCGATGTCCGCCCGCCCATTGGCCAGTGCCACCGCCGCGTCCTGCGCCGTGTGGACATGCAGGTCCAACGTGATCGCGATATCCTCGTTCGCCGCCTCGAACGCGGCCAGCGCGTCCTGAAAATGCCCGAAGACAGGCGGCGGCGCGGCGAGGGCAATGAGCTGGCGAGGCGGCTCTTCCGGCGCTTCTGGTGGTGGTGGGAAGGGAGGAGCGGGCGAGGGCGCCGGCGGCGATGTGGGCGTGCGGTCCTGTGCCGTCTCTTCCACCGGCGCAGGCCTGTCTTCGCTCAGCAGCGTCATCGCCTGCGCCGTCTTGCGCCCCGCCGGCGTCAGCCGCGCGTCGCCGTCCAGATCCTCGAACAGGCGATAGCCCAGCCGCATCTCCAGCGACGCCAGGTCGCGCAGCACCTGCTCCACGCCGACGCCCAGCGCATCGGCGCAGCGCACGACGCCGCCCGCCGCCACCATCTGCGCGAATATGTCCAACTGGCGCAGGGAAGGGCTGTCCATGGGGCGGTGATAGAGGAAATATCGCAGGGGGTTAAGGGCGATCTTCGTCCTATCCTGCAATGGACTGTTGACGAGCGCCATCCGATGATGGCAGTGCGACCGCCTGCCGGGCGGGTATAGCTCAATGGTAGAGCACTAGCCTTCCAAGCTTGTGATGCGGGTTCGATCCCCGCTACCCGCTCCACGCTGTTTCAGCGGCCCGGCGACGGCGGTCCCGAACTGCCCCTTTCGATCAGCGTGAACAGGAATTCCGGTGCATCGACCGGGCCGTTGGCGAGCGCGTCGATGACGGACCGGCCCATATCCTCCAGCGGCTGGCGCACGGTGGTCAGCGGCGGCCAGGATGTCAGGCTGGCGCTGGTGTCGTCGAACCCGGTCACCGACAGATCCTCCGGCACGCGCAGCCCGATGCGATGCGCCAGCGTCAGCACGCCCAGCGCCATCTCGTCATTGGTGGCGAAAATGGCGCTGGGCGGCTGGGGCAGCGCCAGCAACGCCTCACCCGCCTCGATGCCGGACGCGAAATCGAACCGGCCCTGCACGAACAGCGCGTCGTCGACCGTGATGTCCGCCGCCGCCAGCCCGTCGCGAAATCCCTCGACCCGGCGCAGCGCCGCGCGATGGGTCGGGGGCGGGGTGATGACGCCGATGTGGCGATGGCCCAGCGCGATCAGATGGTCGGCCACCATCCGGCCGGCGGCGCGCTCGGGCGTGTGGATAGTGAAGCTCGCCGCGACCACCGATCCGGCGATGCGCGCATAGGGCAACTTCATCTCCGCCAGCCGGGCCAGCAGCCCTTCGTCGTCCGACAGTGGCGGCACCAGCAGCACGCCGTCCGGGCGCAGCGCCGCGACCAGCCGGTCGAGCACCTCGAACCGCTCCTCGCCACCCGGCGAAATCGGCTCCACCACCAGATGATAGCCCAGTTCGCGGCAGCGCCAGGCCGCGCCGATCTGGATGCGGCTGACATAGCCGGGCGCGGGGTTGTTGTAGAGGAAGGCGATCATGAAGGACTTGCCCCCGGCCAGCCGACGCGCCGACTGGTTGGGGCGATAGCCCAATTGCCTGATCGCGGCGTCTACCCGCGCCTGTAATGCGGGACTGACATTGGGCGCCTTGTTGACGACGCGCGACACCGTTTTGATCGATACCTGGGCGAGAGCGGCGACGTCGTGGATGCTGGTCATGGATCTTCGCAATGTTGGAGCGGAAGGACTGGAACGGGAAGCGTCGACCATGGCGACAGCGGATGGCGATTGGCAAGTCGGCCGTCGCAAGTTTATGATCGGGTCGCGGCACAGGAGCGACGGGAAGACCGATCATGACCAACATCGTCAATCTGCGGCAGGCGCGCAAGGCGAAGGCGCGCATGGACAAGGCGCAGGTCGCGCAGGAGAACCGCGCACGCTTCGGCCGGACCAAGGCGCAGCGCTTGGCGGATACGCAGGAAGAGCAGCGCCGCGCCGCCCTGCTGGATGGCGCAAGACGCGAGTCCGAAGAAGGCTAGGGCGTCGCACTATATCTATAGTGATTATTGGCACGATATGCGGCTTATTCTGTAAATGAGCCATTCATATTGAGATGAACGCCTATTCATCTCGTTCATCCTGACCCCGAACTGTCACAATTCGTCGCGATTCTGATCCACTGCCTGCGTTAAATCGCGGAGTCGGCCGTTGGTCCTTTGCTATGACTGGAAATATTCGCTCAAACCGCCCCGCCAGGGCCGCGATTGCCGCTGTTCTGGCTTTGACTGCAACCCCGTTGCTTGCCCAGACTGCTGAGCCGCCGGTTTCACCAACCGTGATGGTGCCCGAAATGACAATGCCTGCCGCGCCGACCGTGGCAGCGCCGTCCGCAACGCCGACGCCGGAATTTACACCCAGCCAGCCGGTTGTGCAGGCGACGCCGCCAATTGAAGAGCGCATCGCCGCCGCGACGGCTGCTGCAGAAGCGGAACAGGCCGCCACTGCAGCCGCGAAGCCGCGCCCAGCGGCGGTTCGCACCGCTGAACGCCCGGCGGCTACGGCGCGTAGCGCCGCTGCGGCACCTGCTGCCGCTGCGTCTGTTGCGCCGATCGAGACGCCAGCGCCAGCAGGTCCGGCTGCCGAGTCCACCCCGGTGCCGACTGTCGCGCCGGTAGCGACCGCGACGCCGGTCGCGCAAGCCACCGCAAGCACCGATCAGGCGCTGCTGTGGGCGATGGGCGGTGGCGCGCTGCTGCTGCTTGGCCTGGGCGGTGCGGCTTTGATGCGTCGTCGCCGCACCGATAAGCCGGTTGAGGCATATGTCGAGCCGATGGCAGTCCCTGTAAGGGCTTCCGATCCCGTGATGGCGGCACCAGCCCCGGTCGCTCCGCGTTCGGCCCTGGCGTCGACCAGCCATGGGGACGCAACGCTGGAAGCCATGGTCGCCGCGGCGCCCAGCGCCGACAATCCGTTCCTTACCCGGACGAAGCGTCTGCGCCGTGCCCAACATCTGCTTGCCCAGCGGGAGGCCGTCGTGGCGACGGCCGCACCCCAGACGAACTCATGCGGAACCTGCACCTATGGCGCCAGTCGACCGCAGCCAGACCGTCTATCGCTTCGGCGATCAGGGGACGCGTTCAGGCTTCCTGAAACCGCGCACCCGCTAAGCACCAGCGTTACCTGATAGAAGGGACGGAAGGCCAACCGGCTTTCCGTCCCTTTTCCTGTGCGGCTTTGGTTGCGCTTTGGCGGCTTGGCTGTTACCGGCGCGCCGGTCATTCCCGCGCCATTTTTGCAGAAGGCTCGCCCGCACATGTCCGACAAGATCAACCGTATCGTCCTTGCCTTTTCCGGTGGTCTCGACACCAGCGTGATCCTGAAATGGCTGCAACAGACCTATCAGTGCGAAGTGGTGACCTTCACCGCCGACCTGGGGCAGGGCGAGGAGCTGGAACCGGCCCGCGCCAAAGCGCGCCTGATGGGCGTCAAGGAAGAGCATATCTTCATCGACGACCTCCGCGAGGAATTCGTGAAGGACTATGTCTTCCCGATGATGCGCTCCAACGCGCTCTATGAAGGCCTCTATCTGCTCGGCACCTCGATCGCCCGGCCGCTGATCGCCAAGCGCCAGATCGAAATCGCCAAGCAGTTGGGCGCCGACGCGGTGTCGCATGGCGCGACCGGCAAGGGCAACGACCAGGTCCGCTTCGAACTGGGCTATTATGGCCTGGCCCCCGATATCAAGGTGATCGCACCATGGCGCGAATGGGATCTGACCAGCCGCACCAAGCTGATCGAATTCGCCGAAAAGCACCAAATTCCGATTCCCCGCGACAAGCGTGGCGAAAGCCCCTTCTCGACCGATGCGAACATGCTGCACACCTCGTCGGAAGGTAAGGTTCTGGAAGATCCGTGGGAAGAAACCCCGGATTACGTCTATTCGCGCACGGTGAACCCGGAAGACGCGCCCGACGCGCCCGAATATATCACCATCGATTTCGAACGCGGCGACGGCGTGGCGATCAATGGCGTCGGCATGTCGCCCGCTACCCTGCTCGAAACGCTGAACGACTATGGCCGCAAGCATGGCATCGGTCGCCTCGACCTGGTCGAGAACCGCTTCGTCGGCATGAAGTCGCGCGGCATGTATGAAACGCCGGGCGGCACCATCTATCACCTCGCCCACCGCGGGATCGAGCAACTGACGCTCGACCGGGGCGCCGCGCATCTGAAGGATGAACTCGCGCCCAAATATGCCGAACTGATCTATAACGGCTTCTGGTTCTCGCCGGAGCGCGAAATGCTCCAGGCCGCGATCGACCATAGCCAGGAAAAGGTTACGGGCACCGTCCGCCTGAAGCTCTACAAGGGTGGGGTCTATGTCGTCGGCCGCAAGTCGCCTTACTCGCTCTACAGCGAAAAGGTCGTGACCTTCGAGGATGATGCAGGCGCCTATGACCAGCGCGACGCGGCGGGCTTCATCAAGCTGAACGCGCTGCGCTTGCGTCTGCTGGGCCGTCGCGATCGGTAATTCCGGACTAGGTTAGCGACAGTTTAACCTCTGCACGGCATAGCCCTCCATTATGGAGCTATGCCGTGCACGGACTTGAACTGGAAGCCGCCTCCGTCTGGCGGGCCATCGATCGATCGACGGCGATCATAACCTTTGATCGCGATGCCCGCGTGACCGGGGCCAATGATAATTTTCTGGCCCTTTTTGGCTATCGCTTCGATGATGTGCAGGGCCAGCATCATCGCATGTTCTGCGATCCTACTTATGCGCAGTCGCCCGATTATGCGGCATTCTGGGCCAATCTTCTGTCGGGCCGTTTCGACACCGGCGCCTATTGTCGGCTGGACGCGCAAGGTCGCCAGGTCTGGATCAGGGGCAGCTACAACCCCATCATCGGCCCGGATGGCATGCAGACCGGCGTCATAAAATTCGCCAACGACATCAGCCCCGAAATTCGCGCCGTCGCCGCGCGTGAAGAGGCGGAACAGCGCCTGCGCCAACAGGAAAGCGACCGCCGCGCCGTGGTCGAACATGTGCTGGGGGAAGTCGGCGGCATCGTTGACGCGATCGACGGCATTGCGCGCCAGACCAATTTGCTCGCGCTCAACGCCACGATCGAAGCCGCGCGGGCTGGTGACGCGGGCCGGGGCTTTTCCGTCGTAGCGGCGGAAGTGAAGAAACTGGCTGTCGATACCCAGGCCGCCACCGGTCGCGCCCGGGCCATCATCGGCTGCTGATCGCTCCCCGCCCGTTACAATTTACGACAAACTGACCGCCCGCATGACACAGATGCGGGACAAGTGCCTTCCATAAGCATCCTCAAGAACGGCGGACAGTCGTTCACCAGAGATGCAAAAAGGAAGACAGATATGCTCCGCACATTCTTCACCACCGTCGCCGCCGGATCGCTGTTCGTTGGCGGACTTGCCGCCACCCACCTTGCTTTCGCGCAACCCGGCCCCGATGGCGGTCGCGGCCCGCGCGGCGACATGATGGCGCAGGCCGACACGAACAAGGACGGCAAGATCAGCAAGGCGGAACTGACCGCCGCGCTCGAAGCCCGTTTCGCCAAGATGGACGTCGACAGGGACGGCCAGATTACGCAAAAGGATCGCGACCTTCGCCGCCAGCAGCGTCTGGACCAACGCTTCGCCACGCTGGACGCCGACCAGAACGGCCAGATCAGCAAGGCGGAATTTATCGCCGGTCATGAAGCCCGCGCCGACAAACGCGCAGAGGCGGGCAAGCGTGACGGGCGCGGCTGGGGCAAGGGCCACCACCGCGGTCCCGGTCGCGGCATGATGCGCGATGGCTTTGGCGGCGCGAACAAGGACGGCACGATCACCAAGGCTGAATTTATGGCCGGTCCGATCGCCATGTTCGACAAGGCCGACACGAACAAGGACGGCTTCGTCACCGCCGACGAAATGAAGGCCGCGCGCCAAGCGATGCGGGCGCAATGGCAGGACCGCAAGGGTCCGCCGCCCGCGCCCCAGAACTGATTGGCCCACTGATCCACCATCGGGCGGCGCAGGGCGTGGAGTTCCTCCCCTTACTCCCCGTCTTGCGCCGCCCGTCCTGGAAGGGCGAAGCCTCTCCCCCTTGCGCTTCGCTCTTCCAACCTTTCTCCAGCCATGACAGACAGACAGGCAGCATGAGCGACCGACCCCATCTCCTGCTCGTCGATGACGAGCGTTCGATCCGCGAACCGCTGGCCCAATATCTGGGCCGCAACGGCTTTCGCGTCACTGCCGTGGACAGCGCGTCCGAAGCGCGGCTGCGCCTCAACGCCAATGCGATCGACATGGTGATCCTGGACATCATGATGCCGGGCGAGGACGGCCTATCGCTCTGCCGCCACATCCGCGAGACGAGTGAAATTCCCGTCATCCTGCTGACTGCCCGCACCGAAGAGACGGACCGCATCGTGGGCCTCGAAATGGGCGCCGACGATTATGTGCTCAAGCCCTTTTCGCCGCGCGAACTGGTCGCCCGGATCAAGGTGATCTTCCGCCGCGTCGCCACCGGCGGCCAGCGCGTCACCGCGCCCGACGGCGCCAATTACAGCTTCGCCGGCTGGCTGCTCAAGACGCAGGAACGCACATTGGTCGATAGCGAGGGCGTGTCGCTGCCGCTCTCGACCGCTGAATATAATCTGATGCTCGCCTTCGCCACGCGCCCCAATTCGGTGCTCAGCCGCGACCAGTTGCTCGACATCACCCAGGGGCGGGAGGCGAATGCCTTCGACCGGGCGATCGACAACCAGATCAGCCGCCTGCGCAAGAAGATCGAGCCGGACCCGAAGAATCCCACGCTCATCAAGACCGTCTGGGGCGGCGGCTACACCCTGTCGGCAGAAGTCCGCAAACTGTGAAGCGGCCCACATGAAAAAGCTCCGTCTGTGGCCGCAAAGCCTGGTCGGTCAGGTCATCGCGCTGGTCGCGATCGCGCTGTTCGTGGCGCAGGCGATCAATTTCGGCCTGCTGCTGCGCGAACGGCAGCGGCTGGAACTGACCGGGCAGACCGCCCCCGCCGTCTATCGTGTCGTCGATGCGCTCGACAATCGGGCGGAACGCCGGGGCGATCGGGACCGGCAGCGTGAACGGATGCGTGCGCGCTTCGTGACCGGCGCGCCCTCGCTGCCCGGCCAGGCGCGTCCCGAGATCGAACGCCGCGCCACCGCCATGTTCGAGGATATTGGCCTGCGCATCCTGACCGTGCGTGTAGTCGAAACGAGCGAAGTCATGCCGATCCGGCGCTGGGAACGCATCCGGATGCGGGCAAACGGGGATGGACCGCACGACCATCGCGTCGGCCTCCTGACCCTCGCGGCCGAATATGAGCCGGGCAAGTGGGTCGTGGCGCAGGCCCGCACCGGCGGCGACCGGCCGCAGCGCTTTGGCGGCTGGCTGGTCGGCCAGACCCTGATCCTCTACGTCATCGTCCTGCTGCCCCTGCTCTGGATGGGGCGTCGCCTCGCGCGTCCGCTGAAACAGCTCACCGGCTCGGCCCGGCAATTCGCCCGCACCGGCGCGGCCGACGCGGTGGACGAACGCGGCCCCGGCGACGTGCGCGACCTCACCATGGCGTTCAACGCCATGCGGGCGCGCATCATCGCGATGCTGGACGAAAAGGACCGGATGCTGGGCGCGATCGGCCACGATCTGCGCACCCCGCTTGCCTCGCTGCGCGTGCGCACCGAATCAGTCGAGGACGACGCAGAGCGCGCGCGCATGTCCGAAACGATCGACGAGATGAACCGGATGCTGGAGGATATCCTCTCGCTCGCCCGCGCGGGGCGCAGCACGCAGGCCGCGCAGAAGGTCGATCTCGCTGCGCTGGCCGACGCGGTGGTGGAGGATTTCATCGAATTGGGATCGCCCGTCGATCTCGCCGACTGCGACCGCGCCGTCGCCTTCGTCCGCCCCCAGCAAATCCGTCGCGCGCTGCGCAACCTCATCGAGAATGCGATCGTCTATGGCGACTGCGCCCATGTGTCGGTGCTGCATGAAAACGGCACGATCCGTATCGCCGTTGCCGACGACGGGCCAGGTATTGCAGAAGATCGGATGGAAGAGATGCTCCAACCCTTCACCCGGCTGGAAGGCTCCCGCAATCGTGAAACCGGCGGATCGGGCCTGGGCCTCGCCCTGGTCCGCGCGATCATGGCCGAACATCAGGGCGAACTGCGTCTGGCGAACCGGCCCGAAGGCGGGCTGGAAGCGAGTTTGGTACTGCCGGCCTGACGGTCAGGGAAAGCCGCCGTTCCGCAAACCACCCTTTCCCGCCATCCAAAGACAAGCCGATCTCCCCACTTCCACGCGCCGCCTGTCCGGCATCCCGAAAACCGCTTTCCTACAGGATGAAGACAGCCCTAAGGGCCAGCCGATCTTTCATAGCGTGAAAACATGCCGAAACCGGCCCATTCCGCGGGCTCGGAGCCATGATGCGCATGTCCTATTCCATGAGTCACATGCAAGAAGTTAGGGAATATCCGCCCTAAGCGCCAAGCCCTCAATGCTTGCCCGGCTTGCTCGACGTCCCCGGCGCGGTGGGATTGATCAGCGCGGCGCCGCTGGGCAGGCCGGTGCCACCCATATCGAGCTTCTGCGCCTCTTCCTTCGCCACCCGCTGGGGATTGTCGCGTTCCTTGATCGCGGCCTTGGTTTCGGCGTCCTGGTCCGCGTCGTCGGCATCACTGCCGCCGCGGGTCCAGCCCAGGATGATCGACATGCGCCGGTTGCGCGGATCATAGGCGTCGTTCTTGATGAAGGGTTCGCGGTCTGCCACGCCTTCGATCCGCGCGAAGCGGGCGTTGCCGATGCCGCTGTCCGCCAAGGCCCGGCGCGTCAATTCGGCACGGCTGGACGACAGCATCCAGTTGTTCATGGTCCGGCCCGATGCATAGGGCAGGCCGTCGGTATGGCCGCGCACGATCAGCGGGTTGGGCATGGTCTGCAACACCGTCGCGACCTCGGAGATCAACGCGCGGGCCTGCGGCACCAGCCGATCCGTGCCCATCGCGAACATCGCGAAGTCCGCCTCGTCGATCAGGTCGATGCGCAGCCCTTCGCGGGTCTCGGTAAAGCGCACATTCTTGCGCAGCTTGCCCAGCCCCTTGCGCGTCATCCGCTCTTCCAGGGTCTTCTTGATCGATTCGAACTTTTGCCGATCCTGCGCGCGCGTCGCCTTGCCGCCCTGATCCTTGGTGCCGGTGGCGTCGCGCGGGATGGTGATCGACAGGTTGCCGATGCCGCCTGTGGTCGGGTAATTTTCCTTGCCCATCATGCTGTCGCCGCCCATCAGGCCGGTCGACCCGGCCGACGCCATCTTCAACTCGACCAGGGTGGGGGTGAAATAGTCGGCCAGCGCCTTGCGCTGTTTTTCGGTGGTTGCGCCCAGCAGCCACATCAGCAGGAAGAAGGCCATCATCGCCGTCACGAAGTCGGCATAGGCAACCTTCCAGGCGCCGCCATGATGGCCGCCATGCCCTTCGACGATGATCTTCTTGACGATGATCGGCCGCGGTTCCGGCTCGTTCGCGCCGCGCTTCTTTTCCGCCATGGCTTATTTGCCCCGCATACCGTCGAACACCTCGGCAAAGCCCGGCTGGTTGGCATGGGTCAGGCCCGACCGCGCGGCTTCGATCACCAGCGGCTGCGGATGGCCGTGCAGAGATGCGATGATGATCTGCTTGACGACATGATAGATCGCCCCGTCCGCCTCGATCACGCTGCGGCAGCGGTTGGCGAAGGGATTGACCATCCCATAGGCGAGCAGAATGCCCAGGAACGTGCCGACCAGCGCCGACCCGATCATCGCGCCCAATATGGCAGGCGGCTGGTCGATCGATCCCATCGTCTTCACCACGCCCAGAACCGCCGCGACGATGCCGAGCGCGGGGAGCGCGTCTGCCAGTCCTTGCAGATTGTCGGCCGGCTTGATCGCTTCATGGTGATGGGTTTTCAGAGCGTTATCCATCACGTCCTCGACCGCGTGCGGGTCGAGCGTACCGGACGAAATGACGACCAGACGCAGCGTATCGCTGATCAGGTGGACCAGCGCCTTGTCCTTCATCAGCTTGGGATATTCGGTGAAGATGGTGGAGCTGGACGGGTCTTCGATATGCGGTTCCAGCGCGACCGGCCCCTCGACCCGCAGCGTCTTCATCAGCTTGCTGACGAGGAAGATGCAGTCGAGGAAATCCTGCTTCTTGTACTTGGCGCCCTTGAAGACCTTGCCCAGACCACCGCCCAGCGCTTTTAAGTCCGCGCCGCTATTACCGATGACGAGCGCACCGACGGCCGCGCCGCCGATGATCAGCATTTCATGGGGCAGGGCGTGCAACACCGGACCGAGGTCGCCGCCGGTGAAGGCGAAGCCGCCAAACACCATGACGAGCAGAATGACGAGGCCGATGGCTGCGAACATGATTATCCCCGATTGACGCGCCCGGAGGCGGTAGCTTTTCGGCCTCGCGTGCGACGCCGTGTCCTTGTGGTTAATACGGACTGGTTAGCGTCCGGTTTAGGACCGCACCGCTTTTTACCGGGCGATCAACTGATCAGGTCGAACAGGGTCTTCTGGTTGATCCGGGCATAGGTCGATTGCGCCGCATCCAGCTGCAACAACTGCGCCTTCACATTGGCGATGACTTCCTGAAGATCCGTCGATTCCAGCCCCGCCCGTCGTTCGGTCAGGTCCAGGCCGATATTGGTCAGCCGCGTGCCCACCACCTCCAGCCGGTCACTGCGCACGCCCTGCTTGGCCTGCTCGACGGTGATATGACCCTGCGCCGACTTTACGCCCTCCAATGACGAAGCGATGGCCGTGTCGTCGCCACTTTGGATCGCTGCGATGCTCTGCCCCAATATGTCGTCGATGGACATCGGCGTACCGTTGACGTCGATGCCTTCGGACACTTCCTGTCTGGTGCCCACCACCGCCAGGTTGAGGCCCTTGCTGACCGGCACCAGCACGCTCTGTCCATCGTCGAAGACGGATACGCCCTGATAGTCCTTCTGGTTCAGCAGTTCGGTAATGGTGGTGCGGATGGTCGACATTTCCTCGACGATCGCGGCGCGGTTGGTTTCGTTGAGCGACCCGTTGCGGGCCGACGTCACCAATTCCTGGGCGCGCGTCAGCAGATTGTCGACTTCCGACAAATTCGCTTCGGCATTGCCCGAACGCGCGGTGCCATAGCTGATATTGGTCTGCCAGGCGGCTTGCTGCGCCTGGGCGCGGCCGATGTCGGACACCTGGACCCAGGCCAGCGCATTGTCGGACGGCTTGTTGAGCGTGACCCCGGTCGAGATCGCGGTCTGGCCGTCGACCAGATCCTGGGACAGTTTCTGCTGCCGGCGAATTTCGGCGAGCATGATCTTGTTGGTGATACCTACCATGGCTCAGTCCTTCGGTCAGATGATGTTCATGATAGAATCGATCGTCTCTTTGGCGATCTGCAGGATTTTGGCGGAAGCCGAATAGGCCTGCTGGATGCGCAGCAGGTCAGCGGCTTCCATGTCCAGGTCGACGCCGCTGACGGCTTCGCGCGCGGCGACCGACTGGTCGTTGCGACTCGTCGCGGTGTCATATTCCGCCTTGGTCGATGCCAGCAAAGTGGCCTGCGACGCGATCAGCGTCGTCCAATTCTGTTCGACGCTGCCATTGCCGCGCAGGGTGGAACTGACCGTCAGCAGATTGCCGTTGAGCGTGCCGTCGGTTGATTTCAGCGCCAGTTGGGTCGGATCGGTCACCAGTGCGGACAGCGTCGCCGCCGTCGTGCCGGCCAGCAATGCGCCGCCGGCCGCGCCGGCGTCGGTACGCCCCTGCGCGTGCCAGGCATTGACGTCGGTGACGAATTGCGCGGCCAGCGTATCCAGTGCGGTGCGCCGGTCGGCGACGGTGTCGGCGGCGGAAAACAGGCCGCCCAGCGTGCCGTTCGCAGGGGCGGCAAGGGCCGTGCCGTCCGCCAGGCTGAGCGACAATGTACCGTCGTCATTGGCGGCCATCGACAGGCTGGTCGCACTGTTGCCGCTGACCAGCGTCTGGCCGCCAAAGCTGATCTCCGCGCTGTCATGCGCGCCGAAGCTGATCGTGACGTTCAGATTTTCCGACAGCGTCTGCAAGGCCGAATCGCGGCTGTCGAGCAACTGGGCATAGGCCGATGTGCCGGGCTGGGCGCGCAACAGGCTGTTGTTGATGTCCGCCAGCGACGCCAGCGACTGGTTGATCGTGGCGACCGATGCCTGGCCCTCGGTCGCAATCCCGGCGGATACGGTCGCAAGATCCGCGCTGGTCTGGTTGAAGGACTGGGCGACGCGGCTGATGCTGTCGAGCGTGGTGACGCGCAGCGACGTGTCGCTGGGGCTGGCCGCCAGCTTCTCCATATTCTGGAACATGCCGGTCATCAGTTGCCCGATGCCGGTGCCTGTGTCGTTGAGCGCGGTTTCCGAATCGGTCAGCCAGCGCAGGCGCGACGTCGCGCTGCCCAGCGCCATGCCGGTGTTGCGGACCGACGCGTCGAGATAGGGGTCGGATGCGCGGTCGATGCCCGCGACTTGCGTGCCGCCGAAATTGGCGCGCGAGATATAGGTTGCCATCGTCGCGGTGGACGACCCCGATTCGATCGTCGTGACCGACCGGCGCGCATAGCCGCTGGTGCTGGCATTGGCGATATTTTCGGCGATCGCGGCCATCGCCGATCGATAGGCCTTCGTGCCCGAAGCGCCGATGATGAAGAGGTCGCTCATGCGCTTGTCGCCAGCGTGGGGCCATTAGGGGCGGTGGGTGACGGCGTGTCGCTCACCCGGTCGCCAAATTGCTTCAGCAGCAGTTCGGCGATGCCCATCGCGCCCTTGCTGGCCATCGCGTCTGCGGTGCGGGAATCGGCCATGTCGCGAAACTGCTGGGTCGCCGCCGAATCGTCGATGCCCTCGGCAAGGCTCGCCGATCGCATCGCGCCGATCATCTGGCGCAGGAAGACGGCCTCGAACTGCTGCGCCACCTTCTGCAGCGACGCCTTGTTCGATTGCCCGGCGCTGCCGCTGGTCGGGGCGGGGGAGGTTGTCGTCGCTACCTGCATCACAGCACCACCAGTTCGGCTTTCATTGCGCCCGCCTGTTTCAAGGCTTCGAGGATCGCGACCATGTCCGCCGGGGAAGCCCCGATCGCATTGACCGCCTTGACTATATCGGCCAGCGACGCCCCACCTTTAAAATTAATCATCGGTTTCTTCTGTTCGTCGATGCTGATGCTGGTCGATTGCTCCACCGCGGTCTGCCCCTGGCTGAAGGGAGCGGGCTGGGAAATGCGGGGACTTTCGTTGACGCTGACGGTCAATTTGCCATGCGCGACCGCGGCCGGATGGATTTTGACCGCGCCGTTGATGACGACGGTGCCGGTGCGCGCATTGACGATCACCTTGGCCGGCGCATCGGCGGGCGAAATCTCGATATTCTCGATCATGCCCATCATCATGATGCGGTCTTCGGCGCCGGGTGCGGCATCGATCGCGATCGATACGGCGTCCATCGCGCGGGCGCGGCGGTCGCCAAAGGCATGGTTGACGCCATCCGCGACGCGCAGCGCCGTGGTCAGGTCCGCTTCGGCCAGGTTGAAGGTCAGCGTCGGCGCGGTGTCGAACCCGGTCGCGACCGCGCGTTCCACCGTCGCGCCGCCGGGAATGCGCCCGGCCGACGGGATGTTGACCGACACCTGGCTGCCGTCCGCGCCGGATACGCCCAGACCGCCGACGGCCAGGTTGCCCTGCGCCATGCCGTAAATCTCGTTATCCGCACCGCGCAGCGGCGTCAGAATCAACGTCCCGCCGCGCAACGACTTGGCCTTGCCCAGCGCCGACACGGTGACGTCCAGCCGCTGGCCGGGCTTCGCAAAAGCGGGCAGGTCGGCGGTGACCAGAACGGCCGCGGCGTTCTTCAGCGCCGGATTGACGCCCTGCGGCAGGGTGAGGCCGAAGCGCGACACCACGCCTTTCATACCCTGCGTCGCATATTCGATGCTGTCGTCGCCGGTGCCGGCCAGACCCACGACGATGCCATAGCCTGTCAGCTGGTTGGGACGGACCCCCTGGAAGGTGCCCAGATCCTTGACCCGCTCGGCCTGGGCGGCGGGCGCGGCGACCAGCGCACACAGCGGCGCGAGGATCGGCAGGAGCAGGCGAAGCAGACGGAACATGGATTTGCCGCTTTCCATCAGAAGGGACTGATCGAGGAGAAGAAGCGCTGCAACCAGCCCTGACGGCTGGCATTGGCGATCTCGCCCTTGCCCTTGTATATAATCTTGGCGTCGGCGACGCGGGTCGATGCGATGCGGTTGTCGGGCGCGATATCGGCCTGACGTACGAGGCCGCTGATCTGGATGAATTCGTCGCCGCGATTGAGCGTCAGCGCCTTCTCCCCCTTCACCAGCATCGTGCCATTGGGGTAGGTCGCCGCGATCGTCACGGTGATTTCGCCGCTCAGCGCGTTGGACTGGCTGGCGTTGCCCTTGCCGGTGAAGCTGTTCTGGCCCCCGGCTGACACGTCGCTGGCGGAAAACAGCTTGGACAATATGCCGGTGCTCGGCGGCGTGATGCCGACCGATCCGTTGCGCGCCGTGTCCGCGCTCGTCGTCTTGCTCGCCTGCGTCCGTTCGACCAGCACGATGGTGATGATGTCGCCCACGCTGGTGGCGCGCGCGCCGCTGGTCAGCGGGGTATAGCCGGTCGACGCCTGGAAGATCGATCCGTTCGCCGGTGGGGCGGCGGGCTGGGCGATCACGGTCGGCGCGTAGAAATCGCGCTCGATGTCGCGCTTCTTCTGCTTGGCGGCGTCGGCGGGCGACGCGGCCAGCGCGATCAGCGACAGCGTGGCGATGGTGGCAAGGGTACGGCGCATCATCTGGCCTTAGATATTCTGGTTGACGTACTGGAGCATCTCATCGGTTGCCTTGATCATCTTGCTGTTGACCTCATAGGCGCGCTGGGTCTCGATCATGTCGACCAGCTCTTCCACGATGTTGACGTTCGACGTTTCCAGATAGCCCGACCGCATCAGGCCGCGGCCTTCCAGACCCGCGACGCCGACCTGCGGCGTGCCGCTGGCCGCGCTTTCGGTCAGCAGGTTGCCGCCGATGGAGGTCAGGCCCGCCGGGTTCATGAAGGTGGCGATTTCGATCTGGCCCAGCTGGCTCGGCGCGCTTTCGCCCTGAAGGGTGGCGGACACGGTGCCGTCATTGCCGATCGACACCGACGTCGCGCCCTGCGGCACGGTGATCTGCGGGATCAGCGGCAGGCCATCGCTGGTGACGACGGTGCCTTCGGCGGTGACGCTGAAATTCCCGGCGCGGGTATAGGCGGTCGAGCCGTCGGGCTGCTGCACCTGGAAATAGCCCGATCCTTCGATCGCGATATCCAGCACATTGTTGGTCTGGTTCAGCGTACCCTGGGTGTTGATCTTGCTCGTGCCCTGCAACGCGACGCCGGAGCCGAGATTGAGGCCGGTGGCGAATTTATTCTCGCTGTCCGAATTGGAACCGGCCTGGATGATCTGCTGATAGGCCAGCGTCTCGAAATCGGCGCGGTCCTTCTTGAAACCGGTCGTGTTGACGTTCGCCAGGTTGTTGGCGATCACGCGCATCTTCGTGTTCTGCGCGTCGAGGCCAGTGCGGGCGACATGAAGGGCGGCGTTGCTCATCGTTCATTTCTCCGTGGCGCATCCCCGAAGGGTGCTTATGCGTCAGTCACAGCAAGATGCGTGCCAAAATTAACCATCCAGCTTCATCAGCGACGCGCCGCCATCGTCCAACTGCTTGGCGGTGTCGATCATCTTCACCTGGGTTTCCCAAGCGCGGCTGGCCTCGATCATCTGGACCAGCGCCTGGGTCGCATTGACGTTCGATCCTTCGACCGACCCCGATGTGACGGTCGCCAGCGGATCGGACGGCAGGGCGCCGCCATTGACTTCGCGGAACAGGTCGTCGGTGCCCTTGGCGATGCTGGAGCCGGCGGCGTTGACCAGCTTGAGCTTGTCGACCTGCTGCGGATTGGCCGGATCACCGCCCTGGGGCACGCCCCAGATGCTGCCATCCTTGGCGATGGAGATGCTGTCCATCTGCGGCAGGGTGATGGGGCCGCCTTCGCCCAGCACCGGCAAGCCGTCGCCAGTGGTGAGCAGGCCGCTGTCGGTGACCTTCAGGTCGCCGCGACGCGTATAGGCTTCGCTACCGTCGGTGGCCTGAACGGCGAGCAGAGCATCGCCGTTCATCGCCACATCAAGCGGATTGCCGGTTTCGGTGACCGCGCCTTGCGCCATGTCGGCCGCGATCACCTGTTCCGACGCCTGCGCGCGGGTGTCGAAGGTGTCGCCCTTGATCCAGCGCGTCTCGGCATTGGCGATCTCGGCGCGAAAGCCGACGGTATTGACGTTCGCGAGATTGTTCGCGACCGCCGTCTGCCGCGCCATCGCGCCGCGCATCGCGGTAAGGGCCGTGTTGACGAGCCGATCCATGGGCTAAGCCTTCTGATCTTAGGTGCGCAGGTTGACGATGGTCGTGGTCAGCGTGTTCGCCGCCTCGATCGCCTTGCTGTTCGCCTGGAAATTACGCTGCGCCGCGATCAGGTTCACCAGTTCGTCGGTGATGTCGACGTTGGAGCGTTCCAGCATGCCGCTGTTCACCGCGCCGAACATGCCCTGATTGGCGGTGCCCAGGATCGGCGAGCCGCTGGCGACGGTCGATGTCCAGTGGGCGTCGCCCTCCTGCCGCAAACCTTCCTGGCTGTTGAAGGACGCCATGGCGACCTGACCCAGATAGACGGTGCTGCCATCGGCATACACGGCCGATACCATGCCCTTTTTGTCCACGCCCACGCTGGTCAGCTGCGCGCCGGTGGCCGTGCCGTCAAAGGTGTTGGGGATCTGTAGGTCGGTCAGGTCGGCCGGGGTCGCGCCAGTGGGGTCTACGGTCGTCGCGCCAGTGGTGGGATCGACAGCGAACACCTGGATGCGCGCGCCGGTCGTATCGACGGCATAGCGGTCGTCATCGACGGCGAAGGCGCCGTTGCGGGTGTAGCTGATATTGCCGTCTTCGCCCTTGACCGTGAAATAGCCTTCGCCGGTGATGGCGAGGTCGAGCGTCTTGTCGGTGGTTTCCAGCGTGCCCTGCGTGAACTGCTGGGCGACGCCCTGCACGCGTACGCCCTGGCCGGCAACCTGGCTGGTGGTCTGCATCGGAGCGGCGGCGAAGATGTCGCCGAACTGCGCCTTGCTCTTCTTGAACGCGATGCTGCTGACGTTGGCGACGTTGTTCGAGATGGTCGACAGGTCGGTCTGGGAGGCCTTGAGGCCCGAGAGGGAGATGTAGAAGGACATGGCGTTGCTCCTTGGGTGAAAAGGATGGGTGAAAAAGCGGTAGGTTTACATCAGGCTGATCGCGTCGGACGGGCTGTAGCTGCCGAGCGCGGTGATGAGTTTGGAGGACGAGCCGTCGGCGGGTGACTGGACCGCGGCGATGGTGGCCCAGGTCGCGACCTTGGTGGGGGTCGCGCCGTTGACCTTGACCTGCAGGGCGGAGGTGGCGACGGTTGCGCCCGTGTCATCCTTGCCGTCCCAATAGAAGGTCACGTCGCCCGCGGCCTGCGATCCCATGTCGATGGTCTTGACCACATTGCCGCTGCTATCGACCAGATCGATGGTCGCGCCTTCGGTGGCGGCGGGCAGGGTGATCTGGCCCGCATAGGTGCCGGATGCATCGGGCGCGGCGATATTGCTCTGCACCAGCATCGACTTGCCGATCCAGCTCGCCGCATCGCCCAGTCGCGTGCCGGTCAGCTCGCTCGCCAGGCTTTTGAGGGTCTGGTTCATTTCCGCGATGCCGGACGAATTGGTGATGGTCGCCATCTGCGACACCATCTGCGCGTTATCGACCGGTTCGAACGGGTCCTGATATTGCATCTGCGCGGTCAGCAGCGTCAGGAAGCTGGCCTGGCCCATCTCCGCGCTGCCGGTGCCGACGATGGCCTTGGGATTATAGACCGACAGGCCAGCGCTGTCGGTTGCGGTGGTCGTCGTCATTTGCCGATCCTTATGGTTTCGAGCATCAGGGATTTGGCGGTGTTGAGCACCTGCACATTATTCTGGTACATGCGGGCGGTCTCGATCATGTCGACCAGTTCGGCATTGCCATCCACCGCCGCTTCCCAGACATCGCCATTCGCGTCGGCCAGCGGGTGGTTGGGGTCGTGGCGCTTGGTCGGCTCGGCATTGGTGGTGACGACATTCTTGACCTTCACCGTCGATACGCCGGGCGTGTCGGTGACGGATTCGAATACCGGCTTGATCGCGCGATAGGCCTCGGCGGCGCTGCCGGTGACATTGCCGGCGTTCGCCATGTTGGACGCGGTGGCGTTCAGGCGCACAAGCTGCGCGCTCATGGCGCGGCCTGCAATGTCGAAGACGTTCATGGGCGGCGTATTGCTCATGCTCATTCTCCCTTCAGGGCGCGGTTGATGGTGTTGATGCGACCCTCCAGGAAGGACAGGGTCGTGCGATATTTGACCGCATTTTCGGCAAACAGCGTCTGTTCGGTGCTGAGTTCGACGGTGTTGCCGTCCAGGCTGGGCTGCAACGGCACGCGATAGCCCATGGCATCCTCGGCGGCCTGCGACACGTCGGTCGCGCTGCTGCCGGCCCGGGTGGTCGCTTCCTTCAGCGCGGACTCGAAATCGATGTCGCGCGCCTTGTAGCCCGGCGTGGAGGCGTTGGCGATGTTGGACGCGAGCAGCGACAGGCGTTGCGAACGCAGCGCCAGCGCCTTCCCATGTATCCCGAAGAGAGTGTCTTCCACCGACATTGTCATATTCGCTCTAAAAGTTTGTCGTCCCCCGCCGTTCTGACCCCTGATGGCGTCTCCTGCGGGTGATCCAGCCTGAGATCAGCAAGAGCCGTGCCAATTTGCGTGGGTGACGCATCGGCCGCACGGACAATCGTAGAAAACCAGGCTTTTCGCGGGATAGGCGGCAAGGGCGGCAAATTTTTGCCGGTCGGCGGCAGGGCGTTGCCGCCGTCGGACGAGACGACAAGGAATGGGCGCTCATGATCGCGATTATCGGCCATTTGTTCGATCCATTGACCCTGGCGGCGATGTTGGGCGGGATCGCTTTGGTGGCGCTGTTCCAGAATGGCGTCGGGGCGATGGCGCGCGCCATGGCGGCGCTGCATCCGCTGATGACCGCTGACCCGGCGCGCGATCGCGACGCCGCGCGGGCGGCGATGTTGAAGATCGACCAGGTGGCGCAGCTCCGCGGCCTGTCCTGCACCGACCGGGTGAAAACCGCCAATGTCTTCCTGACCGAAGCCGCACGCAAGCTGGCAAACAGCGATCGCGCCGACATGTTCGAACTCTGGGCGGCGCAGGCGTTGGCCGACCGGGCGCAGCGCCATGGCGCGGTCCACAATGCGTGGTTGTCGATCGCGGACGCCGCGCCGGCGCTGGGCATGGCCGGCACGATCATCGGCCTCATTGGCATGTTCGCCGCCATGGATGATCCCGCCGCGCTTGGCCCCGCCATGGCGCTGGCGCTGCTCACCACCTTCTACGGCGTCGTCATCGCCAATATCATCGCCGCGCCGGTTGCTGCGCGCCTTGCCGACCTGTCGGAGCGCGAACTGGCCTGGCAGCGGGAAGTGGCGGACCGGATGCTGGCGATCGCGCGCCGCGAAAATGCGCCGGTGCGCCGCGCCACGATCCGCGAAGTCGCATGACCGTCCCGCCCGCCACAGCATCGGCCACCGCCGCCCGGCGCAATCGCTGGGCGGTCAGTTTTGCCGATCTGCTGCTCCTCCTCCTCGCCTTTTTCGTGCTGCTGCAGGCCAGCGGATCGCGACGCGACGCCATGCTGTCGCAGGTCAGCCAGCAATTTGGCGGACGGGCGATGCGGCAGGGCGTGGAATTGCGCGCCGCCGAGCTGTTCGTGCCGGGCGAAGCGCTGTTCAATGAGGCGGGGCGGGCGCAACTGGCTGCGGTCGCGCGCCGGTTCGCGCGCGAACCGGGCCGGGTGGAAATCCACAGCGACGGATCGGACCGGGGCCGCCAGCGCTTCGACGATTGGGATCTGGCCGCCGCCCGGCTGGGCGCAGTCGCCCGCGCGCTGCGGCTGGACGGCATCGCGCAGGATCGGCTGCTCATTCGCGGCCTCGACCAAGGCGATGGCAAGGCCGGGCAGGGGCAGCGCATCACCATCGCGCCGGGCCGTTAACGATATTTGGCACGGATATTGCTGAAATCCTGACAAAGACCGTTCGTCCGTCAGGAGACATGCCGTGTTGCGATTTTCCTCCCTTCTTCTTGCCGCCGTCGCGCTGACCGGCGTGTCGCCCGCGCTGGCTCAGGCCCAGGGAAGTCAGAAATTCGAGAATCTCGACCGGATCGACAGTCTGGTGGCGATGACCGTCGGCGCTAATCTGGGCGAACCGGGCGGCCCCGCCGCCCCGGTGGATCGCCGTCTGCGCCTGGCGGCCTGTCCGACCACGCCCAGCGTGGAAGGGCCGGTATTCGGCGCGGCGATGGTGCAATGCGCCGCGCTGGGCTGGCGCATCCGCGTGCCGCTGGTCGCGGGCGCGGCCGCCGCGGCATCGGGGCCGGTGCCGCGCGCCGCTCCGGCCTATGGCGCCGCCAACCGCTTCAACCGCGCCGCGCCGGTCGCGGCGAAAGAGGCGGTCGTGCGTAAGGGCGATCCGGTGCAACTCATGGCCGGCAACGACGTATTCAGCGTCTCCCGCATGATGGTGGCGGATGAAGACGGCGCCATGGGCGAGACGATCCGCGTGCGCGAAGACAAGAAAAGCGCGCCGATTTTCGCCCAGGTCGTACAAATGGGCGTCGTGCGCATTCCGGGATTTAATGATTTTTGAACTTGTCCGTTATAGGCAGTAGGGACGAGTGAAGGATTATCCAATGATCAAGTCTGTGGGCCAGAATATCAGCGCCGCCATAGAGGCGACCCGCCTGCGGGAAGGGGCCAGGACGCGCGCGTCGGCATCCACCGGATCGGCCACGACATCCGCCAGCGCCGCATCGGCCAGCCCTGCCGCGCGCATGGCGGCTGAAGGCGCGCCGGTCGATATGGACCGGGTCGCCGCCATCAAGGCCGCCATCGCATCGGGCAACTACCCGGTCGACGCCAACGCCATCGCCGAACGCATGGTCGCCCTCGACCTGTCGGCCGCCTGATAGAGGACAAACGTCATGCCGCTGGGTCTTGCTGCGCTGGATGATCTCTTCGAAGCGTTCGAAGATCTTCGCGACGTGCTCGACGGTACGGACGCCACCGCGATCGAGGTCGCCAGCAATCGCGTCAGCCGCGCGGCTTCGTCCGTCCGCGCGATCGGCGCCTGGCGTTCCGACCCGGCCGTGATCGAACGGTTGAGCGTGATGGTGCCGTTGCTCGACAGCGCGCGCATCCGCGTCAAGCTGCTCGCCGATCATGCCCAGCAGCGACTCGCCATCCTTGCCGCCCATGGCGCGCAGACCGCCCCGCTGACCTACGGCCGGTAGACGCCGCTGAAAATAATTTCGAGTTTCGACTAAAGCGGCGCCCTTCGGCGCCGTTTTTCGTTGTAGGGCGCGAAATCCTTACTCACGTTAACCAAATCTTGGCACAAGCCTTGCTCTAATGTCCTCGCTAGCAAGTGAGGATTTTAGTCGTGTCGGCTTTCGCAGACATATCAGCAACCGGGAGTTCGACAGGTAATCGCGTCACCAACGCGATTGCGATGGCGAGCCGCCGTACTGGTGTCGACTTCTCCTATTTGCTCGGTCAGGCCAAGATCGAATCCAGCCTGAACCCCACGGCCCGCGCGGCGACGTCGTCCGCCACCGGCCTCTATCAGTTCATCGACCAGAGCTGGCTCGCCGTCGTCGACAAGCATGGCAGCGAATATGGGCTGGGCTGGGCGTCCGACGCGATCCAGCAGAGCGGCGGCCGCTATTATGTGGCCGACCCCGACCTGCGCAAACAGATATTAGATCTGCGCAAGCACCCCGAGACGGCTTCGGTGATGGCGGCGGAACATGCGGCCGACAACAAGGCCTATCTGGAATCGAAGCTGGGCCGCGAAGCCCAGCCGGTCGATCTCTACCTCGCCCATTTCCTCGGCGTCGGCGGTGCCTCCAAATTCCTGTCGGTCCATGACCGCGCGCCGGATGCGACGGCGGCATCGCTGTTCCCGTCCGCGGCGCGCGCCAACCGTTCGATCTTCTTCGACAAGCAGGGCCACGCCCGCAGCTTCGCCGACATCCGCGACCGCTTTGCGTCGAAGCTCCAGAGGAACTCCGACGGCCTCGGCGCCGACATCCAATATGCATCCGCTGCGCTGCCTTCGGGCGCGAAGACGGTCCAGCCCGCCGACTATGTGCGGATCGAAACCCAGCGCCTCGCCGAGCAGCCTGACATCATGGTCAAGCCGCAACCGCAGACCGCCCGCCTCGCCTATCTCATGCTCGCCACCCTCGGAAGGTAAACGGCCGCAATGTCTCCTGCCCAAGTCAAAGCGAAGATCTGGATGGGCGCCGTCAAGGGCGCCGTGCTGCCGTTCGCCACGCTGATGGTCGTCGTGTTCATGATGGTCCCGGTGCCGGCGATCATGCTGGACATCGGCTTCATCACCAACATCATGATTTCCCTTGCGGTGCTGATGGTGGCGCTGAACGCGGGCAAGCCGCTCGATTTCTCCAGCTTTCCCACCGTGCTGTTGTTCGCGACCCTGCTGCGCCTCGCGCTCAACGTCGCCTCGACCCGCGTCGTGCTGGTGCAGGGACATGAAGGCTCCGACGCGGCCGGGCAGGTGATCGAAGCCTTCGGCCACTTCCTGATCGGCGGCGACTATGTCGTGGGCATCTTCGTCTTCGCCATCCTGATGATCATCAACCTTGTCGTCATCACCAAGGGCGCGGGACGCGTGTCCGAAGTGTCGGCGCGTTTCACCCTGGACGCCTTGCCGGGCAAGCAGATGGCGATCGACGCCGACCTGAACGCCGGTTTGATGACGCCGGAAGAAGCCAAAATCCGCCGCGTCGAAGTCGCGACCGAGGCGGACTTCTACGGCTCGATGGACGGCGCCAGCAAGTTCGTGAAGGGCGATGCGGTCGCTGGCATCCTGATCCTGGTCATCAACATCGTCGGCGGCATCATCCTGGGCGTGGTCAGCCATGGCCTCGCCATTGGCGAAGCCGCGCAGACCTATATCATTCTGGCGATCGGCGACGCGCTCGTGGCGCAGATCCCCGCGCTGCTGCTCTCCATCGCCGCCGCCTCCATCGTCACCCGCGTCAAGAGCGAGCAGGATCTGGGCGGCCAGATCGCCGGCCAGTTCGGGTCGGGCCGCGCCTGGGTGCCGGTCGCCGCGATCCTGGGCTTTCTGGGCATCCTGCCTGGCATGCCCCATCTCATCATCCTGTCGGCCGCGGCGGTCGCGGGCGGCATTGCCTGGCAATTGCGCAAGGCTGTCCAGAAAAAGGCGGCCGAGCCTGCTCCGGTCGCGCCTGCGCCCAATCCGGCCGTCATCGAATGGGACGATGTGTCGGACGGCGCGATCCTGGGTCTGGAAATCGGCTATGGCCTCATCAGCCTGGTGGACGAACGCAAGGGCGCGCCGCTGATGGCCCGCATCACCGGCATCCGCCGCCAGCTATCCAAGGAACTGGGTTTCGTCGTGCCGATGGTTCGCGTGAAGGACAATCTGGCGCTCGAACCCAATCAATATCGCATCACCATCGCGGGCGTGGTCGTGGGCGAGGACGAAATCTGGCCCGACGATCTGCTCGCGCTCGACAGCGGCGCGCTGGAAGGCACGGTCGCCGGTCGCCCGGCCAAAGACCCGACCTTCGGCCTCGACGCCGTCTGGATATCGCAGGCCAAGCGCAGCGAAGCCGTCGTCGCGGGCTATACCGTGGTCGATCCGCCGACGGTGGTCGCCACGCACCTCAACCAGCTCATCGCGATGAACGCGGCCGAAATGTTCGGCCTGGACGAAGCGCGCAAGCTGCTCGACAATCTGAAGGACGCCGCGCCGCAACTGGTCGATGGCCTGACGCCGGGCACGCTCAGCCTGACGCAGATCAGCGCGCTGTGCCGCGCCCTGCTTAGCGAAGGCATCGCGCTCAAGGATTTCCGCCGCATCTGCGAGGCGATGGTCGACGCCGCACGCCCCGACATGAGCCACGAACAACTGGTCGAGGCGGTGCGCCAGCGCATCGGCGCGCTCATCATCCAGGGGCTCGTCCCGGTCAAGATGCCGCTGCCGGTCATCACCCTTGACGGCGATCTCGAAGGCTTGCTGGCGCAGGCCATGCGCGTCGCGGGCGACGCCAAGCATCCGATCGAACCCGCGCTCGCCAACCGCATCGTGGAGGCGGTGATCCACGCCGCCCGGCCGCTGATGGGGCAGGCGCGCGCCTTCGCCATCGTCACCTCGCCGGTCGCGCGTCGCGCGCTCGCCCGGCTGTTCAAGCCGCACCTGCCCGAAACGCCGGTCCTGTCCTTCCTGGAAATTCCCGATGGCAAGGGCGTGGAAGTGGTCGCGGTGGTCGGCAACGAGCAGCGCCCCACGCCCCGCCACGACCCCGCGCCGCGCCAGGACCAAATGCGCGAACGGGTTGCCTGAAAGGAGGCTGAGCCATGTATATGAACAAGATTGCGGCTGGCGCCCATACCTATGGCAAGCCCGGCGAAAACAGCCCGGAGCGGCTGGCCCGCCAATATATGCCGCTGGTGCGCAAGATCGCCTGGCACGTCCACGGCCGCGTTTCGACCGCGATAGAGATTGAGGACTTGCTCCAGATCGGCATGGTTGCGCTGGTCGAGTCCGCCAACAGTTTCGAGGATCGGGGGCTGGGCTTCGCCGCCTATGCCCAACTGCGCGTGCGCGGCGCAATGATCGACCATCTGCGGCGGCAGGCAACGATTTGCCGGTCGGCAATGGCCAGGCGGAAAGAACTTGCCAAGGTGCGCAACCGGCTGGAACAGAAGCTCGGCCGCCTGCCGACCGAGGCCGAAATGTCGGCCGACATGGGGCTTGAGCCGGCCGCCTATCGCGAGATCGCCGACAGCGTCGAAATGGTTCAGCATACCAGCATGGACGAAGTCTATTCCGACCAGTCGATGTGGTTCGCGGATGTCGAGGATCGCGCCGACGACATCATGGAACGCGAGTCCCTCAAAAAAGCGCTGGCCGCCTGCATCGGCGAACTGCCCCAGCGCGAAGCGATGGTCCTGCAACTCTATTTCGTCGAGGAACTGAACCTGGAGGAAATCGGCCACACGCTGGACATCGGCGCCGCCCGCGTCTGCCAGATCAAGAAAGCGGCGCTCGACAAGCTGCGCGAAAAACTGCGCGACTGGGATGACTGACCTTCAGGCTGGCGGTGTTCCCGCGAAGGCGGGAACCCAGTCCTACGATCTCCATGACGCGCCCAACGGCTGATTACCTATCCATCACTCATCATTCGCCGCCAGCGGCCCGACCCGTCGCCCATCCGTCGTCGGCCAGCGGAACCGCAACGGACGATAGCTTTGCGTGCGCCACCACGGATCGGCGACCTGGAACAGGCCATGTTCTTCCGCCTTGCGCCCCAGATCCTTGCGCGCCGTCAGCGCGGCCAGCACCGGTGCGGCGAATAGCCCTGCGACCACCGGCGACATCCAGCCCAGACTGCCGACCTGCACCGCCATCGCGGTCAGCCCCGCACCCAGCAGCAAATGCCATTTGAACAGCCAGATCGCGCTGGTGATCGCCATGCCGTCGCGATCGCGGGTCTGCCCGTTCCAGCTCGCCTTGCGGCCCATCAATATGCTGAACAGGTTGATCGTCTGGGTCAGCATCGCCACCGGCGCCATCAGGATCGACAGGATGATGTCGACCAGCACGCCGCGCGTCATTCGCGCCGCGCCGCCAAAGCCGATGCGCCGCGCCGGATCGGCCATCGCCCACAGGATCGCCAGTATCTTGGGGCCGAACAGCAGGATCGCCGTCAGCGCCAGCAATCCGCCCGACGGCAGGATCGCGGCGGGCGGCCACACCCCGGCCAGCGCGCCACCCAGCACCACCAGCATCAGCGCCAGCCACAGCGGCGACGTGCAATAGGCCGACGCGCCGACCAGCAACTGGAACCGGCTGACCGGATGCAACCCGGCGATCTTCACCAGCAACGGCACATGCTGGATATTGCCCTGGCACCAGCGCCGGTCGCGGGTGAACAGGTCCGGCATGGAGGGCGGAAATTCCTCGAAACTGTCGTCGGCCGTGACCATATGCACGTCCCAGCCGCGCCGCCGCAGCAGGGCGGCCTCCAGCATGTCGTGGCTCAAAATATGCCCGCCGAACGGCGCACGGCCCGGCAGTTCGGGCAGGCCGCAACTTTGCGCGAAGGCGCTCACCCGCACGATCGCATTATGGCCCCAGAACATGCCCTCCGATCCCGCCCACCAGATCATGCCCGCGGCGGACGTCGGACCGAACAGGCGGCTGGCGAATTGCTGCCAGCGCGCGAACAACGTGGCCGCGCCCATCACGGTGGGGACGGTCTGGATCAGCCCGACATGCGGATGCCGCTCCATGTCGGCGGCGAGGCGGGCCATCGTCTGCCCGCTCACCACGCTGTCGGCGTCCAGCACCACCATATAATCGTACCCGCCGCCGAAACGCTGCACCCATTCGGCGATATTGCCTGGCTTGCGGCCGATGTTGAGCGCGCGCCGACGATAATGAACGGGGCGGGAGAAGGAGGCGCGCATTTCCTGATAGGCGCGGCGCTCCACCTCGCCACTTTCGGGACTGGAGTCCGACAGGATGAAAAATTCGAACCGCTCGCCGCCCATCACCTGCGCCAGCGACCGCTCCATGATCGACAGCCGGCCCAGCACGCCCAGGAAATCCTCATTGCACACCGGCAGCAGGATCGCGGTCTTGCCCTTCAGCGGGGTGGCGGCATTCAGCGGACGCGGCGTCACGCTCCGCCCCTTGCCAACCGTCAGCAGCAGGAAGCCGATCATTGCGGTGGCGAAGCCGAAGGCGATCCAGGCGAACAGCGGAATGAAGAGCGCGAGATAGACGCCTTCCCACGCGGAAATACCGTCCAGCCCGATCGATCGGCGCATTTCATGCGCAGCCATCGCGGCGGGCAGCAGGGCGAGCAGCACCACCAGCAGGCGGCGCGCCCAGATGTCGATATTGAGCGGGCGGCGCGCGATCAGGTCGGGCCGGGCGCCGAAATCCTGTTCCGGCATCGCCAGCGGATTTTCCGGCGGCACCTGTTCAAAGGCGCGCGCCAGCGGCTTGCCCCCGGCATCGGTGGTCGGCGCCTGCACGCCTCCATTCCCCATCATTCCTCAGACCCATCGCGATTGACCCAATATGTCACAACCGCCCGATGCATAGACGGTTCCCGCTAAGCGCCCAGCGGATAATGCACATATTCGCTCAATCCGCGATCGCCGGTCCGCAACTGGAGCCGAATATCGGCCGACTTGCCCTGCGCGCGCTTGATGTCGAGCACCGTCCGGAACAGGCCGTCGCGGCCCAGCACCGGATAACCGGCCTTCTTGATGAGCGTACCGCCGGCTACGTCCGCCCAGATATCGGGCTTGCTCCCCGCAGCCGCGCCCGCAAAGTCGATCACCAGCCGATCGGCATCGCCGTCGCCGCGCCCGCGCCAGACATTCTCGACGATGGCGATGCCGGCAGAGGCCGGCGCGGGCGCCGCGGACCAGTCGAGCCGATAGGCCAGGTCGATCCGCGCCCCCGCGCGCGGCGCGGCATCGGGCGTCCAGTAGGCGGCGACATTGTCGGTATATTCGCTGTCGGTGGGGAAGGCGTAGAGGCGTACGGCGCCTGCACCCAGCGGCTCGGTCGGCGTCGACCAGAGCGAGGGGCGGCGATCGTAGAAGACGCCATCATCCTGATAATGGTCGAAGTCGCGGTCGCGTTGCAGCAGGCCGAAGCCCTTGGGGCTCACTTCCTTGAAGGCGCTGAAATGCGGCGCGGACGGGTTCACGATCGGCCGGGCATGGGCGGTCCCGTCGGCGCTGGCGATCGACAGCATGTCGCTGTCATGGATTTCTGGCCGCCAGTCGGTCCCCTGGATGCGGTTCGCCTGATCGTACCAGAACATGCTGGTCATCGGCATCAGCCCCAGTTCGGGGATGGTGCGTCGGGGGAAGAGGGCGGCGGTGATATCCTGCCGCACCCCCTGCGGCCCCAGGCTGCTGACGAAACGGAACGCGCCGCTGATCGATGCGCCGTCGAGCAACGCATAGATAGTGACGCTGCTTGCGCCCGTCCGCTCCAGCCAGAAATGGGTGAAGCGGGGAAACTCTTCCTTGCCGGCCAGACTGGTGTTGATCGCGATCGCGCGGGCCGACAGGCCGAATTGCTTCTGCGGGCTGGGCGCGCGGAAATAGCTTGCGCCGAGGAAGGACAGCCAGTCGCCGTCGCGCGCCGCATTCATGATGCGGAAACCGGCAAAGCCCGCATCCGGCCCCAGCGCCGCCACGGCATTGCCTGCGGGCGTGTCGAACATGGTCGGATCGTAGCGCAGCGGGGTCGCGCGCCCTTTTTCCACGATCGCGATCGACACTGGCTGGGCGGCGTTCACCGAAAGCGGGAAGAAACGGACGCCGGTGTCGCCGGGCAGGTCGCCCCATAGGGTGCGCTCGTCGCGGAACCGCGCCTGATGCAGGGCGTCATAATCGACCTTCGCCGCGCCGGGATGCGGCGGCGTCTCCCTGAACGGCGCGCGGGCGAGGCGCTGCGCCTGCCCAACCAGTCGATCCCATGAAAAGACGTCGCCGCCAGTCTGGGCCAGCAGCATGTCCGGAAGAAGAAGGGCGGATGCGGAGGCGGCGATCATCGCGCGCCGGTTGATCTGGGTCATGGCCTTTATCATGGGAGGCACAACCGGCGAAGCCAAGTCTGTATCCGCGCCTCCATGCGAAGAAGCCTCCGCCCGGGGGGACGGAGGCTTCAAACAGGCTGGTCGTTCGATCGAAGGTGTCGCCCCCGGCACGGTGGGGACTGTTGATGTGCCGGGGGCCACTTGGGCGGCTGGCGGTGACCAAGACCTCAGCCGACCAATCTTGTTACGCCTTAGCCGATCAGCTTGAGCACGCCCTGCTGGCTCTGGTTGGCCTGGGCCAGCATCGCGGTCGACGCCTGGCTCAGGATCTGCTGCTTGGCGAGCGCCGTCGTTTCGGCCGAGAAGTCGGCGTCTTCGATGCGGCTGCGGGCGTCGGTCAGGTTGGTGATGTTGTTGGTCAGGTTGTTGACCGTCGATTCGAGGCGGTTCTGCACCGCACCGAGGTTGGCGCGGGTCGTGGCGATCGAAGCGATCGCGGTGTCGAACGTGTCGAGGTCAGCCGAGGTGCCGGTGGTGACATCGACCGCCAAAGCGTTGGTCATTGCGGTCGTCACGTCGTCCAGCGTGATGTCGACAGTGTCGGACGCGTTGGCGCCGGCCTGGATCGTCACGGTGGCGGTGGAACCGTCGAACAGCTTCGTGCCGTTGAATTCGGTGTTCGCCAGCGTATCGGTGATCTGGGTCTGGAGCTGCGCGACTTCCGCCTGGATGTTCGCCTTGGCGTCGGTGTCGTTGGTGCCGTTCAGCGCCTGGACCGACAGTTCACGCATACGCTGCAGCATGTTGGTGACTTCGCCGAGCGCACCTTCCGCCGTCTGCGCCAGGCTGATGCCGTCATTGGCGTTGCGGACGCCCTGGGTCATGCCCTTGATCTGCGCCGTCATGCTCGAAGCGATGGCGAGACCGGCGGCGTCGTCCTTCGCGCTGTTGATGCGCTTGCCGGTCGACAGGCGTTCCATCGCGGTGCTCAGCGACTTGCTGGCCATCGACGAAGCATTGGCCGAGCGCAGCGCTGCAGTGTTGGTTCCGATAACAGTCATGGTGTTCCCTTTCGTTTCACTATCAGGTCGCTGCCATCCGTTAGAGCGCTTGCGGCCTCGAAAGGGGATAACGGCGGGGCGCCATGGGCTTTTAGCGCCGATGTCGATTTTTTTGGAAAGGGCGTGATTCGGGCGGTCCGAAAACCCCCTTACGCGGGCGCGACGCGCGCGCCTTAGACCAAGGTCGAAGATATTGCCGTTTTTGCCGGAAAAAAACTGCCGCATTGCGGCAAGCCGGCAGACGACATTAACTATCTGATAACCACAGACGGGCTATTTGTTAACCATCGAAGGGGGTTGGGGCGTACGGGGGTACAAGCCAGCCAAATGATGGGGTTTTGTTCATGTCGACACTAGACGTGAGCCGTGGCGTCTGCGCGCTTCTTCCGGGGCTGCAGCACTGGCTTGAAAATGCCTTCTATGAAGTGCGCATCGTCGATGCGGCCGACCCCCGTGACAGGGACGACCGGCGTATCCTGCTGGCGACCGAGATCGGTCACGCCACCTATCGGGACATCCTGATCAACGTTATCGACGGTGCGCCTTCGCTGCTGTCCGCCGCCAATGGTCTGCCGGCGCGGGTCGCCTTTGGCATAGCGGACATGGGCTTCGCCTTCGCCCTCATCGCCGAACTGGCCCGTCCCTCCGCGATCCCCGCGGTCGGCGACAGCGGCAGCGCCCGCCTGATGACGCTGGCCGGCCGTGTCGCCCGCAGCGACGCCACCGTCCTGATCCAGGGCGACACCGGCACCGGCAAGGAAGGCATGGCGCGCTTCCTGCACGCCCAGTCGGGTCGCACCGCCCACGACTTCATCGCCGTCAACTGCGCGGCGCTCCCGGAAACCATGATGGAAGCGATGCTGTTCGGTCATAAGAAGGGCAGCTTCACCGGCGCATCCAATGCGTCGGAAGGGCTGTTCCTCGCGGCGGACGGCGGCACGCTCTTCCTCGACGAAATCGCCGAACTGCCGCTCTCGCTCCAGTCCAAGCTGCTGCGCGCGCTGCAGGAAGGCGAAGTGCTGCCGGTCGGCGCCACCCATCCGGTCCCGGTCAATGTCCGCATCATCGCGGCCTGCAACCGCAATCTCGCTAACGAGGTCGCCGCCGGCCGTTTCCGCGAAGATCTTTACTGGCGCTTGAACGTCATGCCGCTGGAACTGCGCCCGCTGGCCGAACGCCCCGGCGATGTCGCCGCGATCGCCGCCGCCATGCTGCTGCGCCAGCAGGACATGGGCAAGGCCGGCTTCGTCTGGCCGACCGCCGCAGCGATGGACAAGCTCACCGCCCATGTCTGGCCCGGCAACGCCCGCGAACTGGGCAATGTGCTCCAGCGCGCGCTGGTGCTGCGCGACGGCGAGATGATCGAGGCGGACGATCTGCATCTGGCCCGCGGGCCGCAGCCGCTGCGCGTCGTCACGCCGATCGTGGCGCCTGCGTCGATCGCAGTCGAGCCGACCCGCCTGCGCGACGTCGCCCATCACAGCAAGCTGGAAGCCATCCGCATCGCCCTGCGCGAAACCGATGGCCACCGCGCCGCCGCCGCCCGCAAGCTGGGCATTTCCGAACGCACGCTTCGCTATCGGCTCGCCGAGATGCGCGAGCTGGCAGCGGCTTGAAGGAGGGCTGAACCATGGCCATCAACGGCATTTCACCCACCGACAGCGTGATGGCGATCCGCAACGCCATCCTGCAAAAGAATGCGGCGCTGCGCGATGTCGCCTCGACCGGTCCGGTCGACGGCGCGTCGGGCGCCGGCGGCACGCAGGGCACGGCGCCCGGCGGCTTCACCGAAGCGCTCAACAGCGCGCTGCAACAGGTCAACGGCCTGCAGAATCAGGCCGGCGAGGCGGCAGCGTCGTTCGAACGTGGCGAAACCACCGATATCGCCGCGGTGATGCTGGCCAAGCAGCAGGCGTCGGTCAGCTTCGAGGCGACCCTCCAGGTCCGCAACAAACTCCTGTCCGCCTATAAGGACATTATGAGCATGCCGGTTTAAACCATGAGCGAGAACGCACTCAGCACCAATGTCGGCGCATCGGCGCCTGCTCTCCCCTCCAGCACCTCCTTCGGGGGCGGGGCCAAGGGAATGGACGCGCTCAAGGCGCGCCTGACCGGCTTCATCAAACAGCCTGCGGTGGCGAAGAGCCTGCCGCTGCTCGGCCTGCTCGGCACCGTCGCGGTGGCCGGCGCGGCCTGGCTCGCGCTGCGCGAACCGCCCCAGCGCGACCTGTTCCGCGCCTTGCCCGATACCGACAAGTCGGCCGTTGCGCAGGTGCTGGACCAGAACGGCATCAAATATGGCTTCGACAATAGCGGCGGCATGACCGTCGGGCAGGACGATTATTTCAAGGCGAAGATGATGCTCGCCGCGCAGGGCCTGCCCAAGAGCGCGCCCGACGGCAACAGCATGATCGACAGCCTGCCGATGGGGGCTTCGCGCGCCGTTGAAGGCGAAAAGCTGCGCTCGGCCCGCGAAATGGACCTGGCCCGCACGATCGAGGCGATCGACAGCGTCGAAACCGCCAAGGTGCATCTCGCCGTCGAGCCGCCCAGCGTCTTCCTGCGCGAACGGAGCAAGCCGTCCGCTTCGGTGATGCTGCGTCTCGCCAATGGCCGCACGCTTACCGACCAGCAGGTCAGTGCGATCGTCCATCTCGTCGCCTCCTCGATCCCGGAACTCAACCCGGACGATATCTCGGTGGTCGACCAGAATGGCCGCCTGCTCAGCAACAATGACGGCAACGCCGCCGACGATCGCCAGCTCGCCGTTCAGGGCAAGATCGAGGATCGCTATCGCCAGTCGGTGATCGCGCTGCTGACGCCGATCCTGGGCACCGGCAATTTCTCGACCGAGGTCCATGCCGAACTGAATTTCGCCGAGCGCCAGGCGACTCGCGAAACCTATCCGCAGGACGAAGCCCGTCTGCGCAACGAAACCGGCACCTGGGCGTCCGATCCGCGCGGCCAGGGCGCGGGCGAAGCATCCGGCATTCCCGGCGCGCTCAGCAATCAGGCCCCGGTCAACCCGACCGTGACCCAGACCAACCCCAATGGCCAGGCCGTGGCGCAGGGCCAGACCGCGCAGGGCGCGCAGGCGGGTCAGCCCGGCACGCCGCCCAACCCGCTGATGAAGACCGAAGAAACCTTCAACCGCAGCTTCGAGCTGGGCCGCGAAGTGTCGGTCACCCGCGACGCCATCGGCACGGTCAAGCGCCTGTCGGTCGCCGTGGCGCTCGACACCGGGCCGGACGGCAAGGCGCGCACGCCGCAGGAAATCGCCGCGCTGGAAGCCTTGGTGAAGGGCGCGGTTGGCTTCGACCAGGCCCGCGGCGATGTGGTGGCCCTGTCCTCGCGCAGCTTCCTCAAGACGGCGGAGGTTACCCCGCCCTGGTATGAAGCCGACTGGATGTCGCCGCTGGTGCGCAACATATCGGCCCTGCTGGTCGCGCTGCTGGTCATCTTCGGCATCGGTCGCCCGCTGCTCAAGCGCCGCGCCGCCGCACCGGACGCCCTGGCTGCGCCGACCCCGGAGGAAGGCCAGCGCATCGGTCGCGAGATTTCGAGCGAGATCACCAAGCAGGCGACTGCCGCGACACCCGACGGTGCCGCGCCCAAGATCACGCTCGACATGATTTCCTCCACTTACGACTACGCCCAGCGCGCAGACCTCATCCGCAACTTCGTCAAGCAAGACCCCGATCGCGCCGCGCTCGTCGTCCGTGACCTCCTGAAGGAGGGGAAGAAGGAAAATGCCTGAGATCGTTCCCGGTCGTCCCGAAGCGCTGAAGGGCAGCGCCGCCGCCGCCGTCCTCCTCATGCTCTTCGACGAAGACGAAGCCGCCCAGATCCTCTCGCGTCTCGAACCCGAAGAAGTGCGTCAGCTCGGCTATGCCATGTATGACGTGCAGGATGTCGATCCCGAAGAGGTCAACGAAGCGCTCGATCATTTCGTGACCAAGGCGAAGAAGCGCACCACCATCGGCTATGGCGCGACCCGTCATATCCGTGGCGCCATGACCAAGGCTTTGGGCGAAGAGCGCGCGGAAACCATCCTGGCGCGTATCACCCCGCCGACCCGTTCAACCCAGCTTGAAATGCTGAAATGGATGGACGCCAAGGAAATCGGCACGCTGATCGAGATGGAGCATCCGCAGATCATGGCGATCGTGCTGGCCCATCTGGAAGCGCCGGTCGCCGCCGACGTGCTGCAATTGCTGCCGTCCGAATATCAGGAAGAGATCGTCTATCGCATCGCCACTCTCGGCCCGGTGTCGAACGAGGCGCTGGACGATCTGGAACAGTTGCTGCTGCGCGGCCCGGTCAAGAAGCAGGGCGCGGCGTCGCAGCGCGGGGGCACGGTCGAAGCGGCCGCGATCATGAACAATGTCCGCAAAGACAACGAACTGCGGATCATGAAGGCCGTCGCCAAGCGCGACAAGATGATCGCCCAGACGATCGAGGAGGAGATGTTCGTCTTCGACAACCTGATCGACATGGACGACAAGAATCTGGGCACGCTGATGCGCACCGTCGACAGCCAGGTGCTGGTCGTGGCGCTCAAGGGCGCGAACGACATGCTCAAGGCGAAGATTTTCAGCTCCATGTCCGCCCGCGCCGCGCAGGCGATCGCCGACGAGATCGAGGAACGCGGCCCGATCCGCCTCGCCGAAGTCATCGACGCGCAGAAACTCATCATCGCCACCGCGCGCCGCATGGCCGACGCTGGCACCATCATGCTGGGCGGCAAGGGGAACGACTTTGTCTAACTTTTGGGGGGGCGTTGCGGTTCAGGATGCGACGCCCGTTGCCGTCGCGGGCTTCCGCCCGACAGAAGGCGGCTTTCGCAGCCTCTATGCCAGCCTGCCCGGCCAGACCGGGACCGGCAAGATGCGCAATGGCGTGATCGAGGCGGAACCGGAAATCGACCTGATGGAGGAGGCCCGTATGGAAGCCTTCACCATGGGCTTCGATGAAGGTTGCCGCGTCACCGCCCAGACCCATGGCGAAGAGAGCGACGCGCGCGAGCGTCTGACGCAAGCGCTGGAAACGCTGTCGCCCGCGCCCAGCGGCATGCTGTCCACCATGTTGTCGGCCACCGTCGTCCGCCTGGTCGAACAGATTGTCGGCGAAGTGGAGATCGACATCGAACGGCTGGTGCAGCGCTGCGACACCGTCGCCGCTTTCATCGAGGATAATGAGGGCAAGAGCGCCCTGCATCTCCATCCCGACGACATCACCCTGCTGGAAGGCGAGACGATCGGCGTCAAGCTGGTCGGCGACAAGGCCATGCATCGCGGCTGCGTGCGTCTGGAAACCGCCGATGGCTGGGTCGAGGATGGCCCGGACGTCCGCCTGGCGCGCCTGCGCGCGCTGATGGACGATATGGAAGGCAAAGCATGATCCGCGCCGCGCTGGCCCAGGCCGAAAGCCTGTTCGACCATCTCCAGGTGCAAAACCGCGCGCCCCGCCGGATCGGCCGTTTGGTCAGCCATGACGCCGGCATGCTGGAAGTCACTGGTTTCCGCCGCCCGATCGGCTCTGGCGCGCGCGTCATGGCCAGCGACGGCTCCGTCTGCCGCGCCGAAGTCGTGGGCTTTCGCGGCGACCGCACCTTGCTGGTCCCGCTCGATGCCGACGCGCCGCTGGAAAACGGCATCCGCGTCGAACCCGACAGCCAGGCCAATATGGTGCAGGTCGGCGACGGCCTGATCGGCCGCGTCATCGATGCGATGGGCCAGCCGCTCGACCGCAAGGGGCCGATCATCGCAGGCGGCACCTGGCCATTGAACGGTGTGAAGGGCAACGTCCTCGACCGGGGCCGCGTCACCGAAGCGTTCGACTTGGGCGTCCGCGCCGTCAACGCGCTGCTCACCGCCGGGCGCGGCCAGCGTATCGCCATCATCGCTGGCTCCGGCGTTGGTAAATCCGTGCTGATGGGCCAGATGATCGCCGGCGCCGAAGCCGACATCGTCGTCGTCGGCCTGATCGGCGAACGCGGCCGCGAAGTCAGCGACTTCCTCGAAACCAAGCTCAAGCACACGATGCACAAGAGCATCGTCGTCGCCGTCCCCGCCGATCATCCCCCAGTGCTGCGCCTGCGCGCCGCCGCACGTGCCACCGCCATCGCCGAATATTATCGTGCGCGGGGCAAGAAGGTGCTGCTCCTCATCGACAGCCTCACCCGCTGCGCCCATGCCCAGCGCGAAATCGGTCTGGCGCTGGGCGAACCGCCCGCGATGAAGGGCTATCCGCCCTCTGCCCTCGCGCTCATTCCCCGTCTGGTGGAGCGGGCAGGGGTGGATGCCCGCACCGGCGGGTCGATCACTGCGCTCTATACCGTGCTGGCCGATGGCGACGATACCGACGATCCGATCGTGGATGCTGCCCGCGCCATCGTGGACGGCCATTTCGTCCTGTCGCGCCATTTGTCGGAACAGGCGATCTTCCCCGCCATCGACATCGGCAAGTCGCTCTCCCGCGTCATGGCCGACGTCGTGCCGGACGAACATCGCATGGCCGCCGCCAATTATCGCCGCCTCTGGGCCGCCTATGAGGAAAATCGCGATCTCATCCTGATGGGCGCCTATCGCCCCGGCAACGACCCGGTCATCGACGAAGCCGTCCGCCGCCGTCAGGAAATCCTCGACTTCATTCGCCAGGACCAGAAGAGCCGCATCGACCTCGACACCAGCGCCGATGCGCTGGTCGCGGGCTTTAGCGCATGAAGGGGCTGGTCGGCCGCCGTCAGCGCGTGCTGCGCGTCCGCCATGTCCAACATGCCATGGCGGTCGCGGAAACGGCTCGCGCGCGCGACGAAGCCGATGGCCTTGCCCGCAATATCGACCGCCTGCGCAAGGTGCGCAGCGAATTGTTCGAGACGGAGGGCATGGCCACCGGCGCGTCCTTCGCCGCCATGCAGGAACTGGCGACCCGGCTGGAACAGGCCGGGCGACAGCTTGACGGCGCGCTTTATGATGCCAAGCGCAAGGTCGAGGCCAAAGAAGGCATGACTCTTGCTGCGAACCGCGAGAAGGAAATCGCTACCCGCCTCAAGGACCGCGCCCGCGCGGATCTGGAGGAGTGGCGTGAGACAAGGCTTGCCGCGCTGCCGCGCTATCGCCGGATGCAGCGTGAAGGGGACGTTTGATGATGACCATGCTGACCAGCCTCAAGGCGCTCTTGTTCGCCACGCCCGCATCGCCGGGTGTGAAGACCGACGCCATGTCGGCCGAGGGCGGCACCGACTTCGCGCAAGTGTTGAACAGCGTGGGCACTATGCCGACCGTCGCCGCGCAGCCGGCTGCGCCGGTTGCCGCCGCAATGGAAAGTGTCGCGCCCGTTATAAATAACATTGAAAATCAAGAGATTGATGTGCCTGGCTGGCATCCTGGCATCGCGGTTGCAACACCTCCGGTTGCCTCTGTCGCACCCTTGCCAAAATCGGGAAAACCCCAAACAACTGTCCAGCTCGCCGTCGCACTTTCCGAGGCGGACGAGGCGTTCGCGCCCGCCACGCCCGCCACGCCCGCCGCACCGGTCGAGCCACCAGTCGAGATCGTTTCCCTGAACGATGACGACGCGCGGGACGACATTTCCTTGCCGCAACAGGCGCAGGGTGCCGGGGCTGCTTCGGCGCTGCCCGCGACCATAATGGTTGCCAAGGCCCCGATCGCGTCTGCCACGGTCGAGCGGTCCGTGCCCGCGCCGGTCAAGGCGCATCCCGCGCGGCCGCACGATGCCGTTTCGGCCGATCCTGTCGTCGCCTCGCTGCCGACCGAAACATCCGGGGCGCAGGACACGCACGAACCGTCGGCGTCCGAAGAAGAGACGATGCCCGTTGCGCAGGACGACTGCCAGCCGCCGGCTCAGCCGACCGCGCCGGTCATGGCGTCCCCTGTTCCAATCGCCGCGCCCGTCGTCGCGCAACCCGAAATAGCACCGGCCGAAGCAGCACCGGCCGAAGCGGTCCAGGCCAAGGCCGCTGGTCCGTCCCCCGTCTCGCGATCGACCGCCGCACCGTCCCCCATGCCGCGGTCCGTCCCGGACGCATCGGTCGATCGACCCAGCCTCATCGCTGCGGAAGCAACAGCATCGCCGTCCCCCGTGAACCCGATGCCCCCGGCCGTCGCGTCGAACGACGTCGCGCCGATGCCGGTCGAGGCCGCGCCGCTTGCGTCCGTCGCACCAGCGCCGGAGGCGAGCGCCGCGTCGCCGCTGCCGACGCAAGCTGCGATCGCCCCCGCCGATCTGCCTGTAGAGCAAACGGCGATCGGCAAGCCCGCTGCCACGGCTGCCCCGGACGCCACGCACCCGGCCAGCCAGCCTGCTCCGGCTACCCTCATGCAGAATGCCGACCCCGCGCCAGCCGCCCGGCCGGTCCCGCAGGCGACTCCCGCATCGCCCGTCGCTGCACCGATCGCGGAAACCTTGTCGGCCACGCCGGTCGTAACGCCTGCGCCCGCGGCTTCGGAAGCGAACGACCTGGATCAGCCCATCGACATCGCACAGGCGAGCCTCCCCACCGCGCCCACCAAGCCGCGCGCGGAGGCCGTCTCGCTGCTCCAGTTGGTGCGCGATCATATGAGCTTGCGCGCGCCGCGCCGAACCGAAACCGCCGCATCGGTCCGCGACACGGTCCCCGACGCTGCGCCCGCGATCCAGCCGACGGCGATGAACGACGGTATATCGACGCTGGCACCGCTGGTTCAGCCAAGCACGCCGCCGCTCGCGACCATCGCAACCGCCATCCCGACCGTCGATCTCTCCGCCAGCCTCGGCGCGCAGGTGGTGGACATGAGCGTATCAGGCCAGTGGATCGACGGATTGGCGCGCGACATCGCCGGCCTGTCGGCCAATGGCGCGCAGGGCCGGTTCCAGATCAACGCCGACCAGCTCGGCCCGATCCAGGTCGATATCCGCCAGGGCGCCGACGGCGCCGCCGTCAGCCTGATAGTCGCGACCGACGCGGCCGAACAGGCCTTGCGGCAGGAGGGCGACCGGCTGAAGCTGGACGCGGGTCTGTCCGCGGTGCGCATCAGCGAGGTGAAGATCGAGCGTGCGCCGCCTGTCGCGGAAACCGCGCGGGCGGACAGCGGCGGCAACCAGAATTCGTCGCAACAGCCATCCGGTGGCCAGGGCCAGAGCGCCCATCAGGCCATGGGTCAGGGCGCGGGTCAGGGGATGGGGCAGTCGTCGGCCCAGTCGCATATGCAGGGTCGCGGCCAGCCGCGTGAAAATATCGCCTTCGGGCATAAAGCGGGGAGTGATGCTGCCGTTCTTAACCATACGGACGTCGGCGAAAACGCCGGCGGGGCCGTTCGCGCGCGCTACGCGTGACCAGCACTTTATCCTAGGGGACCAGAACGATGAGCGACGAGCCTAAGGCCAAGAAAAAGAAGGGCGGGAGCATGAAGATGATCCTGCTTCTGGTCGTCGGCGTCGTCGTGGGTGGCGCAGGCGCAGCGGGCGGCCTGTACGCCGCCGGCTTCTTCAGCCCCAAGGCGGAAGGGCCGAAGGAAGACCCGAACAAGCCGGTGCTGGTGCTGGCGGGTGAGGATGCGCAGGCGATCGCGACCGCCCATGGCTGGGCGGGCGAAGCGGGCGGCGGCGGCGAAGGCGGCGGTCATGGCGGCGGCGGGGAAAGCCATGCCGTGTCCTCGGGCCATGCGCCCGGCAAGGGCATGGATCTGCCGACGCCGGCCAATCCGGCCGCCTATCAGGCGACCTATTTCCAGCTTCAGGCGCCCTTCACGTCGAACATGTCGGACACAGATGCCTTTGCGCAGATCACCATCGCCGTGTCGACCTATTATGACTATCGCGTGATCGCCGCGATCAAGCAGCATGAGATGCCGATCCGCAGCCAGGTGCTGATGATGCTGGCGGAGCAGCCGCAAGAAGTGCTCGATACGCCGAAGGGCAAACAGATGCTCCAGGGCAAGATCAAGGGCATCATCAACGATATCCTGAAGCAGAAGACCGGTTATGGCGGCGTCGACAACGTCTATTTCACGAACTTCGTCATCCAGTAAAGCGTACCGCAGAGCGTCCTCCGCAGCCCAACGAAACGGCTGAACGGGCAAGGCCGGCCGCGATCGTCGCTCGCGCAGATCGTCGCCCTATTAACTCCAATTTTACCATTTTCGTTATTAATGGCCCTGCACCACAGGATCGGGACGTCCCCTGATCCGCTATGGGGCAGGGGACCAAGATGGACGACGTACAGACCTACGCCTTCGGGCGCGGGGATTCGCAGGCGCCGATCATGCTGTCGGGGCTGGACCGGCTGGGCGAAAAGCTCGGCCGGCGTATGCGCGCCTTGATCGAACCGATCGCCGGCGTGCGCCCGCATGTCGTAGCGCAGGACACGCGTGTGCTGGACTTCGCGGCCTGGACGGCGGAAGTTCCGGCCTTTTGCAGCCTGTCCATCTATCGTCTGCTGCCGCTCAAGGGCCAGATGCTGTTGCGCATGGACGCAGCCATGATCTCCACCATGGTCGATTGCTTCTATGGCGGCATCGGCAATCGCCCGCTGCCTACGCGCGGCGAGTTCACACCGACCGAAGACCGGCTGATCGCGCGCCTGTCCGATTCCATCGCCACCCGCCTGGTCGAAACCTGGGCCGACATCCTGCCGCTGGAGCAGGGCCTGGTTCTGCGCGAAAGCGCGGTGGGCTATGCCGCGGCGGCGCAACCCGGCGACCAGATGGTGCTGCAACGCTTCACCGTCTCCATCACCCGCGAACAGGAATGGCCGATCGACCTGGTCTTTCCCTTGTCAGCCCTGCGGGGCGTCGAAGCGCTGATGGGCAGCAACATCCCCGCCGACGAGGAGCATCTCGACCCCGTCTGGCAGGCGCGGATCGCCAGGCGGATGCGCGACATCCGCATGCCCGCGCGCACCGTATTGGCGCGCCCCAACCTCTCGCTGGCCGAGCTGATGCAGCTCAAGGTCGGCGACGTCATTCCCGTCACCATCGGCCGATCGCTGCCGTTGATCGTCGGAAACCGCATCGTCGCGCATGGCACGATCGGCGAACAGGACGGCCGTGCCGCCTTCCAGATTGAAAAGCTTGCACAGGGACCAGACCAATGAGCGACATGAGCGAAGCGCCCCGCATGGAGCGTGGCGAAGATCCGGTGAGCCGGATGACCAACAACCGCCAGTTCAAGCTGCTGGCGGACATCCCCGTCCGCATGTCGGTGGAGGTCGGCTCCACCTCGCTGCGCCTGGCCGAAGTCATGGACCTGGCCGAAGGCAGCATCGTCGAACTGGACCGCCAGGCCGACGATCTGCTCGACATCATGGTCAATGGCGCGCTGATCGCAAAGGGGGAGGTGGTGACGGTGAATGGCCGTTATGGCATCCGCATCGTCGATATCGCCGCGACCGAAAACCGCCTCGCCGGCATCGAACGGCGCGGCTGACGGGGCGCTTCTGATTTTACGCCATTGATTTTCAGCTTGCCTTCCGCCGCGAAACTGCGGATCGCAGGTGTGGTTAACCATAGCTGCGGGCAGGCCATTTCATGTTCTGGTATTTCGTCAAACTGCTGATCCTGCTGCCGCTGGTGGGTGGCATGGCCTTTGGCGCGCTGTGGCTGTGGCGCAAATATCAGCCCGGCATGATGGCGGGGCAGGGCGACCGGTCCCTGAAGCTGCTCGAAGCGCTGCCGATGGGCGCCTTCGGCAAGCTGGCCGTGGTCGAGTTCGAGGGCAAGAAAATCCTCCTGTCCGTCACCCGCAGCCGGATCGAAAAGATCGCGGAAGGCGATCATGTCCGCCTGCGCTGAGTTCGGACCGTTGCGGCGGTGGTCGCCCGCCCTTGCGGCCATGGCGATAATCCTTTTTGCGCTCCTGCTCTTCGCCGTCCCCGCCTGTGCCCAGGCCGCCCCGGCCGCCGCGTCGCCGGTGGACAATGGCGGCGCATTGAGCCGCGCCATGGGTCAGATTTCTGGCGACGGCCGCTCGCTTTCGCTCAGCCTTCAGATCCTCGTCCTGATGAGCCTGCTGACGGTGCTGCCGTCGCTCGTTCTGATGATGACCAGCTTCACCCGGATCATCATCGTCCTGTCGCTGCTGCGCCAGGCGCTGGGCCTGCAACAAACCCCGCCCAACCAGGTGCTGGTCGGTCTGACCCTCTTCCTCTCGCTGTTCGTGATGCGCCCCGCGATCGATGCGATCAACGCCCAGGCCTTCGATCCCTATGGCAAGGGCCAGATCAGCATCGAGGAAGCGGTCGGCCGCTCGGGCAAGGTGCTGCACGGCTTCATGTCGAAGCAGACCCGCGAAAGCGACCTCAAGCTGTTCCAGAATCTCGCCAAGGCCCCCGCCTTCCGCACGCCCGACGACATCCCCTTCACGATCCTGCTCCCCGCCTTCGTCACCAGCGAATTGAAGACCGCGTTCCAGATCGGCTTCATGATCTTCCTGCCCTTCCTCATCATCGACCTGGTCGTCGCGTCCACGCTGATGGCGCTGGGCATGATGATGCTGTCGCCCACGATCATATCCATGCCGTTCAAGCTCTTATTGTTCGTGCTGGTCGATGGCTGGGCGCTGACCATGGGGTCGCTCGCGGGATCTTTCGCGACATGACCAGCCATCCTCTCCCCCATCCATTGGTGCGGTAGGCCATGGAAAATGCCGATTTCTTCATGGGGTTGGCCCAACAGGCGCTGTGGATCACGGCGCTGGCGGCTGCGCCCGTGCTGATTCCGGCGCTGATCGCGGGCCTCATCATCGGCATGGTGCAGGCCGCGACCTCGATCAACGAACAGACATTGAGCTTCATTCCCAAGATCATCGTCGTCGGCGGTATGCTGGCGCTGTTCGGCGGGTCGATCATGGTGCTGATCGCCGACTTCACCCGCGAAATCTTCGAACGCATCCCGGACCTGCTCCAGTGAGGAACGGGCAATGATCGCGCCGGGCTTCGCCGGGGTCGAAAACCAGCTCTGGGTCTGGCTGATCGCCATGATCCGGCCGGGCGCGGCCTTCATCGCCGCGCCGGTCTTCGGCGCGCCCGCCGTCCCGCTGCAACTGCGCCTGATCCTCAGCCTGGCGCTGGGCCTCGCCGCGCTCAACAGCGTCACCATCACCCTGCCGCAGGACGGCGTCGCCAGCTTCGAAGGCGTGATGATGGTCGCGGGCGAAGTCATGGCGGGCCTCGCCTTGGGGTTTGCGGTCCAGATCGGCTATGCCGCCGCCTTCGTTGCGGGGGAGACGATCGGCAACGCCATGGGCCTCAATTTCGCGGCGATGGTCGATCCCTCGTCGGGCCAGTCGACCCAGGTGCTGGGCACTTTCCTGTCGATCCTCGCCACCTTCCTGCTGCTCGGCATGGACGGTCATCTGCTGCTCGCCAGCTTCGTGGTGCAAAGCTATCAGGCGATCCCGCCCGGCGCTGGCATATTGTCGAACGACACCGTCTGGCGCCTCATCTCCTTCGGCGGCGCGCTGCTGGGCGCAGGCGTCACCGTGGCGCTGCCGGTCGCTTTCGCGCTGGTGCTGGTGCAGGTGGTGATGGGGATGCTGGCCCGCGCCGCACCCTCGCTCAACCTGTTCGCGGTCGGTATGCCGGTGGCGATGATGGCGGGCCTGATCCTGCTCGCCATCGCCACGCCGATCATGGCCGAAGGCATGACCGCCTCGCTCAAGGCCGGGCTGGAAGAAGCCCAGTCGATCGCGGAAGGACGATAAGCCATGGCGGACAGTCCAGGCGGCGGCGAAAAGACCGAGAAACCGACCCAGAAGAAACTGGATGACGCCGCCAAGAAGGGCGACATCCTCCAGTCGCGCGAGTTGGGCACGGCGCTGGTGGTGATGGCCGGCATCGCCTGGCTGGCGATCACCGGCCCGTCGCTGATCGACGCCCTGTCGGACATGCTGACCGACGCGCTGCGCTTCCGTCGCGAGGATATTATCGACTTCTCGCCGGCCGCGCGGGGGGCCGAACTGCTCGGCGCGATCGCCCTGCCGGCGGCGGGCGTCATGCTCGCCACCTTCATCGCCGCGATCGCCGCGCCCGCCTTGCTCGGCTCGCTCGGCTTTCGTCCCGGCGCCTTCGCGCCCAAGGCGTCGAAGATGAACCCGGCGGCGGGCATCAAGAAGATTTTCGGCACGCAGGGCCTGATCGAACTGGTGAAATCCATCGCCAAGATCGGCCTGCTGGGCAGCATCGGCATCTGGTTCATCTGGGATCGGCTGACGGAGATCACGGCGCTGGGCAAGATGGGCGTCGCGCCCGCCATGGCGGACCTGGGCAATCTGTTCATCCTGACCTGTCTGGTGATGGCGGGCGGGCTGTTCCTGATCGCGGGCATCGATGTCCCCGCCCAGATCATGCAGCGCGCCAAGCGGCTGGGCATGAGCAAGCAGGAGATCAAGGACGAGCATAAGGAAAGCGAAGGCTCGCCTGAAATGAAAGGGCAATTGCGGCGCCGCCAGTTCGAGGTGCTGAACGGCTCCACCCGCCAGGCGGTGGCGGAGGCCAGCGTCATCATCACCAACCCGACCCATTTCGCCGTCGCCCTGCGCTACAAGCCGGGCATCGACGCCGCCCCGGTCGTGGTCGCGCGCGGCTGCGACGCGATCGCCGCGGCGATCCGTGAATTGGCGGACCAGAATGGCGTGACCGTCCTGCAATATCCCGACTTGGCGCGTGCCATCTACTTCACCTCGCGCGCCGGACAGATTGTGAATGAAGGGTTATATATGGCGGTGGCGACCGTCCTGGCCTTCGTCTTCCGCGTGGAAAACAAGATGGCGACCGAAATGGACCGGCCCTTCATCACCGTGCCCGAAGATCTGCGGTTCAACGCGGATGGACGCAAGCAATAAGCGCCATGGCAAACCGGCTGCGCCTCTTATGGGTCGGTGCGGCCCTGCTGCTGCTGGTCTTCGTCCCCGCCTATATATTAACCCTGACGCCGGGGCACGGCATCCCTCGCGATGGCACTTCGCTGGTGGTCGGGCGCGATTTCCTCAATATCTGGATGTACGGCCGCGCCGCGTGGGAGGCGAACCCGCAGCGCTATTACGACATGGACGCCTATCTCGCCGCGCTGGGGCCGATTGTGGGCGGCGGATATCCCGGTCAGCTCTGGTCCTATCCGCCGGTCGCCATGTTGGTCGCCGCGCCCTTCGGCCTGCTGCCCTATCTGCCCGCGCTGGCGCTGTGGACATTGTGTGGAACCGTCGTCTTCCTTGTCGCACTCCGCCTGTGGACGCGCGCATGGCGGGTCGTCGCCCTGCCGCTGGCCGCGCCCGCCGCGTTGCTGGGCGTCATGTCCGGCCAGTTCGCGCTGTTCGCCGCCGCGATCCTCCTGACCGTGCTGCGCTGGCGCGACAGCCGACCCTGGCTGGCCGGGGCGCTGGTCGGCCTGTTGCTGGTCAAGCCGCAGCTGGCCTTGCTCGTCCCGATCCTGTTCCTCGCCACCCGCAACTGGCGCGCCTTCGCCGCGGCCGCCCTGTCCAGCCTGGTGCTGGCGGCGATCGTCGCGCTGCTGTGGGGGATCGATATCTGGCGCATTTATGTCGCAACCGGCATTGCCAACCAGTCGCTGGTCCTCAGCGATCCCGACCATCTCGCCGGCCCGTTCATGCCGACCCTCTTCATGAACCTGCGCGTCGTCGGAGTCCCTGTCTCGCTGGCGAGCGGGCTGCAAATGGCGCTCAGCCTGCTGGCCGCCACGCTTGTCTGGCTGCGCTTCCGCCACCGGCCTGCCGCCACCGACCTGTCGGCCAACCTGCTGTTCCTCGCCTGCGCCGCGTCGGCCACACCCTATATGCTTTCCTACGACACCCTGTCCTTCGCTGCGATGGCGGTGCTGGCGCTCGCCGTCGGGCAGGGCGGCCGAATCGTGCCGAACCTGGCTTTTTTCCTGCCTTTGCTGCAACTGGCTGCCGGCATGGCGGGGCTGCCCGGCCCCGGCCTCATTCCCATCGCGGTCGCCCTTTATCTGATGCGCGAAAAAAATATGCATGATGCATTAAAGTTTAACCGCGCTCGTCCGTAATCTCTTCATTGGGGACGCATTAGGATTGGTGCGTCATGAACGACTATGTTTCCAGAAGCGAACTGACGCCCGTCGACAGGGCCGTTTCGCGCGCGCCATCACCCGTCCAGGCCGTGCCGCCTGTGGCGGCCAGTCGTTCTGCCGAGGCGCCCGTTCGGGAAAAAGTGCAGGCCGCGCCCCAGACAAAGGCCGTCGTCGTCGATGACGATCTTGCCAGCGTCGCAGAATATGTGGAAGTTCATGCAAGGATCTCTGAAATTCTTGCCGACCTTCAGTCGGGCGGCGGCAGCGTCGATGATGCGGCTGGCGCGATCCAGGCGATGATCCCGCGCCCGATGGTGCTTGTGCCGCTGCCGCCCGCCAGCAAGGAAGCGGTGGAACATGCCGCCGTGCTGGCCCGGCGCATCGTGGAGCGCGCATCCTATTCCCACGCCGCGCAGGCGCATCTGTCGCGCGGGACGGTAGAGCAGGTCACCACGTCCGCGGGCTGAGTCCCGTCGTTCCGGCGCAGCGAAAATCATTCCTAAAGGTCTTGCCGCTAGCGCCGTTCTATCCCCTTGAAAGGACGGCGCATGACTTCGGTAGGCAGCAGCATTTTGACGGCGCTCAACGCAGGGTCGGGTATCGACACCTCGGCGTTGGTCTCCAGTCTGGTGAGCGCGACCCGCGAGCCCAAGCAGACGGCGATCACCAGCCGCCAGACGCTCAACAGCTCACGCATTTCGGCGCTGGCTTCCGCCATCAGCTCGCTCGACACCTTCGCCGACGCCCTGACCGAAGTGCTGTCGGGCGCCGCCTATACCGGCACGGCCGCCTCCAACGACGCCAGCATCGCATCGGTCACCCTGTTGAGCGGCGGCAGCCCCAGCGGCCTGCCCGCCCAGTTGACGGTCGATCAGCTCGCTTCGGCCCGCGTCTATTCCTCCGCCGCAACCAGCGGCGCGACCGGCAGCACCGTGATCGGCACCGGCAGCTTCACCATCACCAACGCGGCCGGTGAAGCAACCACGATCACGCTCGATTCGAGCAACAACACATTTGCCGGCCTCGCCGCCGCCATCAATGCCGGCGACACCGGCGTCACGGCGCGGGTCGTCACCGATACGCAGGGTACGCGCCTGGTCTTCAAGGGCGCGACCGGTGCCGACAACGATTTCACGATCAGCACCAGCGCTGACGACAGCAGCAGCATCCTGGGCGGCATGAGCTTCACCAGCTCCTCCACCCCGCAGAACGCCAAGATCACGCTCGACGGCGTGGCCTATGAATATGCCAGCAACACGATCGACGATGCGATCCCCTATCTGCGGATCGACCTGAACAAGGCGTCGCCCGGCACCACCGTGACCCTGTCGATGAGCCAGCCCACGGCCGGTCTGTCCGATCTGCTCAAGGAATTTGTCGACGCCTACAATACGTTGATGAAGGCACTGAACACCGCAACGGCGACCGGTGCGGATTCGTCCAGTGCTGGCGTGCTGAACGGCGTGGCCGGCGTGCGCGACATGAAGCGCCAGTTGGCGTCGATCACGTCGACCCAGTTGTCGGCGACCGGCACCTACAAGACGCTGTCGGACATCGGCGTGTCGACCAATCGCGACGGCACGCTGACGCTCGACACAGCGCGGCTGGCCACGGCGATGGAAACCGACCCGGAAGGCGTCACCAACATGGTGAATCCCAAGGTGTCGACCACCGCCAGCCCCGGCCTGTCCGCTCTGATGGACACCGTCCGCGACAATATCGAGAAGGACGACGGCCCGCTCAAGACCGCGCAGAAGCGCTACGACGCAGAGGCCGAGGAATTTACCAAGCAGCTCGAAGATCTGGATGAGAAGATGACCAATTATCAGGAGCATCTGACCACCATCTACGCAGCGATGGAGACGCGGCTGTCCGCGCTCAAGGCGACGCAAAGCTACCTCGAACAGCAGATCGAGGTCTGGAACAATAGCAACAGCAATTAATCGGGGACGCAGCAGACAATGTTCTACAATCAGGGTTATGCAGGCGCCAGCGCGGCACGCCGTTACGCCGCTGTCCATTCGGGCAGCCGCACCGAAGGCGCTACGCCACATGCATTGGTGAAAATCCTGTTCGACGAGTTGCTGCAGGCGCTCGAAGCGGCGGCGCTGGCCGAGCGCAATGGCGACCGGGTCAAGGTGTCGGACAAGCAGGCGCGGGCGATGTCGATCCTGTTCGCGCTCGAATCGAGCCTGGACTTCGACAAGGGCGGTGACATTTCGGTCGGCCTGGCGCAAATCTACCGCGAAGCGCGCCGGCTGCTGCTGGTCGGCGCCAAGGAACGGTCTGCCGAGCCTGTCGATCAGGCCCACGCCATCATCGCCGAAATCGCTGAAGCCTGGAACCAGATCGGTCGTTGAAAGCCGCGCGCCTGCCCATCCGGGCGGGGTTGCGCCCTCAATAAGCCACCTGTATAGGCGGCACTCGCACAAGGGCGGCCCGGCGGGGGCCGCCTTTTTGCGTTATATTCCCTGCGCATTGGACGCGCAGCATCAACCCAGAAAGGGAAGGCTCATGTCGATTACGCCGCTCATGCCCGTTTACCCCCGGTGCGATGTCCGTCCGGTGCGAGGCGAGGGCTGCTATCTGATCGGGGATCGCGGCGAGCGTTATCTCGACTTCGCCAGCGGCATCGCGGTCAACCTGCTCGGCCATGGCCATCCCAAGCTGGTCAAGACGATCGCCGATCAGGCCGCGACGCTGATGCATACGTCTAACCTCTACGGGTCGCCGCTGGGGGAGGCGTTCGCGCAGAAGCTGGTGGACAACAGCTTCGCCGACACCGTCTTCTTCACCAATTCGGGCGCGGAAGCGGTCGAGTGCGCGATCAAGACCGCGCGCCGTTACCATTATGCCAATGGTGAAGCGCACCGGCACAAGATCATCAGCTTCGACAACGCCTTCCACGGCCGCACGCTGGGGACCATTTCGGCCACCAGCCAACCCAAGATGCGCGACGGTTTCGAACCGCTGCTGCCCGGCTTCCAGGTCGTGCCGTTCAACGATCTCGATGCGGCGCTGGCGGCGATCGACGACAATACGGCCGGATTCCTGCTGGAGCCGGTGCAGGGCGAAGGCGGCGTGACGCCCGCGACGGTCGCGTTCCTGACCGGCCTGCGCAAGGCATGCGACGAACATGGCCTGCTGCTGATCCTGGATGAGGTCCAGTGCGGCTATGCCCGCACCGGCACCTTCTTCGCGCATGAGCAATATGGCATCACCCCGGACATCATGGCGGTCGCCAAGGGCATCGGCGCGGGCTTCCCGCTCGGTGCCTGCCTCGCCACAGAGGAAGCGGCCAAGGGCATGGTCTTCGGCACCCACGGCTCCACCTATGGCGGCAACCCGCTTGCCATGGCGGTGGGCCAGACCGTTTTGGAAGAGGTGCTGGCCGACGGATTCCTGGACCATGTGAAGGCGATGGGCGCGCGCCTGCGTGCGGCGCTGGAGCAGCTCATCCCCAATCATGACGCCATGTTCGAGGATGTGCGCGGCATGGGGCTGATGCTGGGGGTCAAGATGAAGGACGCCTATGATGCGCGCGCCTTCGTCGGCCATCTGCGCGACCATCATGGCCTGCTGGCAGTGTCGGCGGGGCAGAATGTGCTGCGCATCCTGCCGCCCCTCGTCATCGAGGAAAACCATATCGCCGAATGTATCGAGAAGATCTCCGCCGGCGCGCGGACCTTCGCCGACGCCAAGGCGGCCTGATTGATACTGCCCCGTTCGTGCTGAGTAGGGGCTGAGCGAAGTCGAAGACCCGTATCGAAGCATTGATCCTTCGATACGCCATTTCGACTTCGCTCAATGGCTACTCAGGACGAACGGTGGTTGGAAGCGGGGAAAACTTCCAATGACCAAGCATTTCCTGAATCTCTCCGATGCGGGCGGCGATGCCATCGCCGCGATGATCGCGGACGCCATCGACCGGAAGGGCGCGCGGGCGGGCAAGCCCAAGGGCGCGGCGGATGCCGACGCGCCGCTGGCCGGCCACACGCTGGCGATGATCTTCGAAAAGAACAGCACCCGCACCCGCGTCAGCTTCGATATGGCGATTCGGCAGCTGGGCGGCTCGTCCCTGATCCTCGAAGGCGCGACCAGCCAGATCGGCCGTGGCGAGACGATTGCGGACACCGCGCGGGTTCTGTCGCGTATGTGCGACGCGATCATGATCCGCACCGACGATCATGCCAAGATCGAGGAAATGGCGCACTATGCCACCGTCCCGGTCATCAATGGGCTGACCGACCTGTCGCATCCTTGCCAGATCGTCGCCGACCTGCTGACCGTGGTCGAACATGGGCTGGCGCTGCCGGGCAGCCAATGGGCCTGGCTGGGCGACGGCAACAACGTCCTCCATTCGATCGTAGAGGCGGCCGGCCTGCTCAAGTTCGACGTCCGCATGGGCATCCCCGACGGCTACGATCCCGATCCGGCCTTTGCGCAGGCGGCGCAGGCCTCCGGCTCGACCATCACCCTGACCCGCGACGCGGCCGAGGCCGTCCGCGGCGCGGACGTCGTCGTCACCGATACCTGGATTTCCATGGGCCAGTCCCATGCGCAAGAAAAGCTGGCGGCGATGATGCCCTATCAGGTAACGCCCGATCTGATGGCGCAGGCCAAGCCACAGGCCAAATTCCTCCACTGCCTGCCTGCCCATCGCGGCGAGGAAGTGGTTGCGCAGGTTATCGACGGCCCGCAATCCCTGATCTGGGACGAGGCGGAAAACCGCATCCATGCCCAGAAATCGGTGCTGCTCTGGGCATTGGGGCGCCTCGGTTGAGTTTATGGGCGGGCTTCCTATCTAGGCAGTTCGCCCGCATCATCGGATGCCGCCATCTTGTCCGGTCGTTGAAACGCCGGACGACCGGAGCTGTACATTGACGTCTGCCGCCCATCTCGACCAGGCCCTTGGCTTCACCATCACCTCGCGCCACGCGCGCGGCCGGCTCGTGCGACTGGGGCCGGTGCTCGATCAGGTGCTGGCCGCCCATGCCTATCCGCCCGCGATCGAACGGCTGCTCGCCTCCGCCCTTGTCCTGGCGGCGCTGCTGGGCAGCACCTTGAAGCAAGCAAACGGCCAGCTGACCTTGCAGGCGCAGACCGAAAATGGCGTCGTCAGCCTGCTGGTGGCCGATTACAAGGATGGCGACCTGCGCGGCTATGCCAAGTTCGATGCCGACCGGCTGGCCGAGCAGGGTGCCGATCCGACCCTGTTCGGCCTGTTCGGCAAGGGCTATCTGGCGATCACCTTCGACCAGGCGGTGAGCGGCGAGCGCTATCAGGGCATCGTCCCGCTGGAGGGCCAGTCGCTGGCGCAGGCCGCCGAACATTATTTCTTCCAGTCCGAACAGATCCCCAGCGTGATCCAGATCGCGACCCGGCATGACAAGGGCGCAGGCTGCGTCGCGGCCGGTATGCTGCTCCAGCATCTGCCGGAGGGCGAGGTTGGGCGCGAGCGGCTGCATGTCCGCCACGACCATCCGGAATGGGAACATGTCCAGGCGCTGGCCCAGACGCTGAAGCCGGACGAACTGACCGACGACGCCCTGCCGCTGACCGATATCGTGTGGCGCTTGTTCCATGAGGAAGAGGAAGTGCGGGCGACCGATCCGACGCCGCTCGCCAAGGGCTGCCGCTGCGATATCAACCATATCCGCGACGTGATCGGCCGGTTTCCGGCCAGCGAACGGCTCGAAATGGCGGACGAAAAGGGCATTATCGGCGTGGATTGCGCCTTCTGCTCGCGCCTGTTTCCGCTCGCGCTCGACAGTTTCGTCGCGCATTGAACCGGCAAAGATTTCGCTAACGATATTTGTAATTGGGGCAACCCCGGTCGCTTGCGCTATGAAAATGCCGCAATTGGACGGCATGGACGATGTGGGCAGCCATGGGCGGCCAGAGCCTTTTGGCTGTTTACGGGATATGCGGGATCATGAAGAGGGCGGGACGGCACGCGCTCGGCGCGGTTGCGATGATGATGGCGGCGATGACCGTGGCGTGGATCGGCACGGGGGCGGCGGCGAACGTCCCGCCGCCCCCGTTGACGCCCATGGCGCTGCGCACGCTGGAAACCGGCGAATGGGAGTTGCGCGGCCGTGGCGAAGGCGCGGAGACGCGCAAGCTATGCGTCAGCGACCTGCGCCAGTTGCTGCAGGTACGGCATGGCAAGGCGCTCTGTCGCAGTTTCACCATCAGCGACGACGCGCATGCGATCACGGTTACCTATGATTGCGCGGCGGCGGGCAATGGGCGTACCGACCTGCGCGTGGAAACCAACAAACTGGTCCAGATCCGGTCGCAGGGGGTGGCGCAGGGCGCGCCCTTCGCCTTCGCCGCGGAAGGGCGGCGCGTCGGCGACTGTTCCTGATCGTGGCGCCGCATCGTGCTGCGCTTGCACTGCGGCGTTCCGGGCGGTAGCGCGGGATCATGGTTGCCAATAATGGAAAATTCGCCGTCGTGCTGCTGTCGGGCGGTCTCGATTCGATGGTAGCGGGCGGACTTGCGCGGGAGGCCGGCTATCGCATCCTGGCCCTGTCGATCGACTATAATCAGCGGCATCGGGTCGAACTGCGCGCCGCGGCCCGGATAGCCGAAGCGCTCAATGCGATCCGCCACATCGTCCTGCCGCTGGACCTGACCGCGTTCGGCGGATCGGCGCTGACCGCCGATATCGCCGTGCCCAAGAGCGGGGTAGGGGACGAGATTCCCGTCACCTATGTCCCCGCGCGCAACACCATTTTCCTGTCGCTGACCCTGGGCCTGGCCGAAGTGGCGGGGGCGAGCGACATCTTCATCGGCGTCAACGCGCTCGACTATTCGGGCTATCCCGATTGCCGGCCGGAATTTATCGACGCCTTCCAGAAGATGGCGACGCTGGCGACCAAGGCGGGGGTGGAAGGCCATCCGATCCGCATCCAGACGCCGCTGCAATATATGAGCAAGGCCGACATCGCCCGCGAAGCCGACCGGCTGGGCCTGGACGCGGGGATCAGCTGGTCCTGTTACGACCCCACGCCCGACGGCAAGCATTGCGGTCTGTGCGACAGCTGCCGCCTGCGGTCGAAGGGTTATCAGGAAGCGGGCCTGCCCGATCCGACCATCTATGCCACGCAGCCCTGAACCATGAGCTACGCGGTCAAGGAAATGTTCCTGACCCTTCAGGGTGAAGGCGTGCAGGCGGGACGGCGCGCGGTGTTCCTGCGCTTTGCCGGCTGCAACCTGTGGAGCGGGCGCGAGCAGGACCGGCGCGATGCCGTCTGCCGCTTCTGCGACACTGATTTCGTCGGCACCGACGGTCTTGGCGGCGGCAAATTCGCCGATGCCGATGCGCTGGCCGATGCGGCGCTGGCCTTCTGGGGCGCTGGCGACGAAGGTCGCTATATTGTCCTGACCGGCGGTGAACCGATGTTGCAGGTGGACGATGGGCTGGTCGATGCGCTCCATGCACGCGGCTTCACCATCGCGATCGAGAGCAACGGCACCATCGCCGCCCATGCCGGCATCGACTGGATCTGCATCAGCCCCAAGGCGGGCAGCGACATCGTGCAGCGGTCCGGCCATGAACTGAAGCTGGTCTGGCCGCAGCCCGGCGGCGGGCATAGCCTGGCCGATGTGGCCGCGATGGAGGGATGGGCGTTCGACCATCATCTGCTGCAGCCGCTGGACGATCCCCACGCGGCTGACAATGCCCGCGCCGCGATCGCTCTGGTGATGGATCGGCCGCAATGGCGGCTGACGGTGCAGGCCCATAAATATCTGGGCCTGCGTTAAACGTCAGTCGATCAGGGCTTCACGCCCGTCCGGTTATTCCATGCCTGATGACAGGCGGGCAGCAGCACGCCCTTCTTCCAGCATTTGGGGTCGAAGGACGGCAGGGCCACCACATAATCATAGCCCGGCGTGCCGTAGAATTGCTCGCCCGCCGCAACCAGCGACTTCTTGATCGAACCCAGACCTGCGCGGCCGACCTCGTGCAATGTTCCGCGCTCGGCGAAGATCGCCTGCCGTCCGACTTCCGCCGTGGCCTGGCAAAAGCCCTTTTGCGCCTGCACCGTCGAATAGCCCGAATAGATGCGCGTATTATACATGTCCGACGCCGACTGGCCCGGCTTGCCCTTGCCCACGGTGCGCTGGAAATAGCCCAGCAGTGCAGCCTGCGCGCTGTCCAGCTCCGCATCATGATGGGCGATCATCGCATTGTAATTGCTGATCGCCAGCAAGGTGGGTTCGAACTGGCATTGCAGCGCCGCGACATTGAGCGCGGCTCGCAGGTTCCACGCCAGCCCGGCCTTCACTTCCGCCGCGGTGGCGCCCGGCAGGCCCATGGCGGCGGCTGCGGCGTCGTCGGTCAGCGGCGGGGCGCTCATGTCGGGAGGCGACCAGAAGAACTGGGCCGCTGCCGGTTGCGCGATGATCGGCGCGATGGCCAGGGTGAGACCGGCCAGCGCGCGGCGCAACGGGAAACGCAATGTCATCGAATCAGCCTCTCTGGAAGGTCGTGGTAAACCGACGCCTTCATATTGTTCTGTCATGATATCAGGCATGAACGATCTGGCCAGCGTTACTGGTCGGACAGGACTTCCGCATCTTCGGCAGGCGCTTTTTCCGCCACGGCCTTGGCAGGCATACTGCTGTTTTCGGCGGCATTGCCGCTGGGCAGGGCGATGGCGGTGCCTTCGCTCTGTACGCCATCCAGGTCGGTCATGGCATCGGTAGCGGTGCCGTCCACCACTTCCATATCCTTCATCTGCACCTTGTTTCCGCCCTGCTCCTTGTCGCCGCATCCGGCGAGTGCGATGCAGCCTGCCAGAAGCGCGGCGGTAAGGGCGGTATTGGTCGTCCGGCGCATCCGGGTCTCCTTGAAAAAAGGGTTCAGGCCCGGCCCCCGCCCGGCGAAAGAAGGCGCGAACCTAGCGGCCCGTCTCGCATTGCTCAACCCCTGTGCCGCAACGGGCCAAGCGACTGAGAAAAAGCGGGAAATGATCGCGAAGGGCGGAATCGAGCGCTGCCATGGAGGCGTTGCCGCCCAGCGCGGCGATGCTGGTCACCGGAAATTCGCTGATGCCGCAGGGTATGATGCCCTCGAAATGCGACAGGTCGGGATCGACATTGATCGAAAAGCCGTGAAGCGTGACCCAGCGCCGCACGCGAATGCCGAGCGCGCCGATCTTTGCTTCCCGGCCATGGGGGTCGTCGGTCCAGATGCCGATCCGGCCCTCCGCGCGGCGCGCCGCGATCCCAAGGTCGCCCAGCGCCGCGATCATCCAGCCTTCCAGATGATGGACGAAATTGCGGACATCCTTGCCGCGTTCCCGCAAGTCGATGTTGAGATAGCCGATCCGCTGCCCCGGCCCATGATAGGTGTAGCGCCCGCCGCGCCCGGCGTCATAGACCGGAAAGCGCGGAGACAGGAGTTCGACCGGATCGGCGCTCGTCCCGGCGGTATAGAGCGGCGGATGCTCCAGCAGCCAGACCCGCTCCTGCGCCTGCCCTTCGTAAATGGCGGCGGCGCGCGCCTCCATATCGGTCAGTGCGGCAGGATAATCGACCGGTGCAAGATCAATTCGCCATTCGACCTGATCGGGAAAGGTCGGGCGAGCGGGCGGAAGGTCGGGCATGGGGCGCTTCCTTGACTTGCGCGGGGCGAGCGATCAAGTCTCGGGCCGCATTTTCAACATGACGCTTTTCAGCATTTTGGGGCAGGCAGTATAGATATGGCGACAATGTCGATCGGCAAGGCGTGGGAGGAGGCGGTCGCTTTCGTCGCGCGCGAAGCGACCCTGCTGTTCCCGGTGGCGCTGCTGTTCGTGGCGCTGCCTGGCCTCATCCTGCAGGAAATGACGCCGCCCGAATTGCAGGCCTGGTTCGCCGCGCCCAAGGCGGACACGATTCCCGCCATGCCGCCCGGCTTCGGCCTCGCCATGCTGCTGACGATCATCCTCATCTGGTTCGGGTCGCTGGCGTTGTTCGCGCTGGCGCTGCGCCCCGGCATCAGCGTGGGGGAAGCGTTGCGCCTCAGCTTTGCGCGCCTGCCGGTGCTGATCGGCACGGCGCTGGTGGTGGTGGGCGCCGTGGCCGCGGTCTTTGTTGGCGCCGCGCTGGTCGGCGTCGTCCTGTCCCTCGCATCGAAGCAACTGGCTGCGGCGATCGGACTGCTATTGGGCTTCGGCGCCGTCGCGCTCGTCTTTTTCGCCAGCATCCGGCTCGTATTGCTCAATCCGGTGGTGATCGACAGCAGGGCGGGAGTGATGGACTCGCTGCGCCGCGCCTGGGCGTTGACGCGCGGCTATTTCTGGCGGCTGTTCGGCTTTCTCATCATCGTGATGCTGCTGTCCACCATCGCCGGATCGGCAGCGCAGGTCATTGTCGGCCTGCTCGGCGGCCTGATCGCCGGGGCGGAAGGGGCGCGGCTGGCTGGCGGCCTGGCCGGGGCGGCGGTGTCGAGCGTGGTCCAGGTCTATATGCTGGTGATGCTGGCGCGGCTCTATCGTCAGGCCGCCGACTGATCCAGCAGCGGCACATGCGGGGCAGCATCGCGCGGCAATATGCCGGCCAGACGCGGGTCGACGAAGGTTTCGATCTCTCGCCCATAAGGCACGAAACCCGACCTTAGATAGAAGGTGAGCGCCGCCGGGCTGTCGAGCGTGCAGGTATGGACCCAGAACCGTTCCACCCCCTTGCGCCAGGCCAGCGATTTGGCCTGCGCCATCAGCCAGCGACCCAGCCCCTTGCCACCCAGTTCCGGCACCAGCCCGAAGAAGCTGAGTTCGCAATCGGGAAGCGAGCGGAAGTCCAGTTCCAGCAGGCCGACTTCGGTGCCGCGCGGGTCGGTGACGGCATAGACCTCCACGGCCGGGTCGTGGAGAATCGCCGTCAGCGCCGAATCGGTCATCACCAGTCGCGAAAACCACAGCCATGGTGCCCCGACCCGCCGGAACAGCGTGCGATAGGCGGCCAGGTCGGGTGTCTTCCATGGCACCAGCCGCAACGGGGCGGGCGGAACCGGTGCGGGCCGCGGCCGGTCCCGCATCTCCAGATGGGTGACGATCGTCGCCACCATGCCCGGCTCCACCGGCGTCAGCGCCATGGGGTTCAGCTCCAGCTCGCCATCGGCGGCAGGCTCATCAGGATCGCGTCGATATTGCCGCCGGTCTTCAGGCCGAACAGCGTGCCGCGATCATGCACCAGATTGAACTCGGCATAGCGCCCGCGCCATTCCAGCATGGTGCGATAGTCTGCCTCGCCCCATGCGTCGCCCATGCGCCGCCGCACGATCGGCGGGAAGGCGTCGAGGAAGGCGTCGCCCACGGCGCGGGTGAAGGCGAAATGGGCGTCGAACGCCGCATCGTCCGCACATTCCAGATGATCGTAGAAAATGCCGCCCACGCCGCGATGCACGCCGCGATGGGGAATGAAGAAATATTCGTCGGCCCACGCCTTGAAGCGCGGATAATGATCGGCGTCATGCGCATCGCAGGCGGCCTTGAACACGCCATGGAAAAAATCCGTATCCTCCCCGCGCGGCAGCGGTGGATTGAGGTCGGCGCCGCCGCCGAACCAGCTCTTGGTCGTCACGAGATAGCGCGTATTCATATGCACGGCGGGCACATGCGGGTTGGCCATATGCGCGACCAGGCTGATGCCGGTGGCGAAGAAGGCGGGGTTATCGCCCGCGCCATGGATGGTCTGGGCGAAACCGGGCGCAAATTCGCCACCCACGGTGGAGACATTGACGCCGACCTTCTCGAACACCTTGCCCTTCATCACGCCGCGCACGCCGCCCCCACCTTCGCCCGGCGTCTGGCCCTCGGCCTCCCGGTCCCAGGCGGTATAGTCGAAGCGCGCCTCGCTGCCGGCCTCCCGCTCGATCGCCTCGAACGCGGCGCAGATGCGGTCGCGCAGCGATTCGAACCAGTTGCGCGCCGCCTGCTGCCGCGCGTCGAGGGCGAAGGGCACGGCGGGAATCGGGTTGCTGGCGGTCACTGTGGAAACTTTCCGGTCTGGCGAAGGGCCTCGGCGACGGCGATGCCCGTGGAAACGGCGATGTTCAAGGATCGAAAGCCTGGCGCCATCGGGATGCGGACGCGGATGTCGGCCAGGTCGCGCACGTCGTCGGGGACGCCCGCGCTTTCCGATCCCATCATCAGCACGTCCTCCGGCTGGAACTGGACGTCGGGCAATGTCTGCGAGGCATGGGCGCTCAGCAGCAGCAGGCGGCGGCCTTCCGCGCGACGCACCGCGTCGAAGGCGCCGAAATTGGCGTGGCGGGTGACGTCCGCGGCCTCGCCATAATCCATCGCCGCGCGCTTCAGGCGGGTGTCGGAAAAGGCGAATCCGGTCGGCATGATGATGTCCACGGGCACGGCGAAACAGGCGGCGAGGCGCAGGATCGCGCCGACATTGCCGGCAATCTCGGGTTGATAAAGGGCGATACGCATGGCCCGCGCCTTAATGCACTGCGGCAAATTGTCATAGGGGGCGCGAGTTTGCTGTTGGCAAAGAGCGCGCAGTCCGGTTATCAGGCGCGCAAACCACGCCGGGGGGTAGGCGGGGACCGTACTTGCACGGCACCCTAAATCCCTTGATAAACAGAGTCGGTCACGGCATTGCGGCGGGGTCAGGGACGTTATTGCAAGGGTAGAGGTGCATGGCGAGCGTTGAACATATAGACGGCACGGGTCCATCCGGCGAAGATGGCGTGCGCCGCCGCGATTTCATCAACATCGCTGCGGTGAGCTTCGCAGGGGTCGGGGCTGTCGCCACCGTCCTCCCGCTCATCGACCAGATGAACCCCAGCGCCGACGTGCTGGCGCTCGCATCGACGGAAGTCGATCTTTCCGCGATCCAGCCGGGACAGGCGATCAAGACCACCTTCCGCAGCCAGCCGCTATTCGTGCGCCAGCTGACGCCGAAGGAAATCGCCGAGGCCGACAAGGTTGACGCTTCGACGCTGCGTGATCCGCAGACGCTGGAAGAGCGCACCGTCGACGGGAAGAAGCAGTGGCTGGTGACGATGGGTGTCTGCACCCATCTGGGCTGCGTGCCGCTGGGCGCGGGCGAAGGCGAGAATCGCGGCGAATATGGCGGCTATTTTTGCCCATGCCATGGCTCGTCCTACGACACCGCCGCGCGCATCCGCAAAGGCCCCGCGCCCAAGAACCTGGAAGTGCCGAAGTTCAGCTTCACTTCCGACACCGCCATTCTCGTAGGCTGAGGTAAGAAACCATGAGCTTTCCCTGGGCTGAGCAATATACGCCTAAGCATCCCGTGATGCAGTGGGTCGATGAGAAGCTGCCGCTGCCGCGTCTCGTCTATAACGCTGTGGGCGCGGGCTATCCCGTGCCGCGCAACCTCAATTATTTCTGGAACTTCGGTGTTCTGGCCGGCCTCGCGCTGGTGATCCAGATCGTTACCGGCGTCATCATGGCGATGCATTATGGCGCCAATGACCTGGTCGCCTTTAGCACCGTCGAACAGACGATGCGCGACGTCAACGCGGGCTGGCTGATGCGCTACGCCCATGCCAACGGCGCCAGCTTCTTCTTTATCGTGGTTTATCTCCACATCTTCCGCGGCCTCTATTTCGGCTCCTACAAGGCGCCCCGCGAAATGGTGTGGCTGCTCGGCCTCGTCATCTTCCTGCTGATGATGGCGACCGCCTTCATGGGCTATGTGCTGCCCTGGGGCCAGATGTCCTATTGGGGCGCGAAGGTCATCACCGGCCTGTTCGGCGCGATCCCCGTGGTGGGCGAGCCGATCCAGACCTGGCTGCTGGGCGGCTTCGCTCCCGGTAACGCCTCGCTCAACCGCTTCTTCTCGCTGCACTTCCTGCTGCCGTTCGTGATTGCAGGCGTCATCATCCTGCACATCTGGGCGCTGCACATTCCGGGTTCCTCGAACCCGACCGGCGTGGAAGTGAAGGGGCCGCAGGACACTGTGCCCTTCCACCCCTATTACACCGCCAAGGACGGCTTCGGCGCGGGCATCTTCCTGATCGCCTTCTCCATCCTGCTGTTCTTCGCCCCCAACTTCCTGGGCCATCCGGATAACTATATCGAAGCGAACCCGCTCTCGACCCCCGCGCACATCGTGCCGGAATGGTATTTCTGGCCCTTCTACGCCATCCTGCGCGCCTTCACGGTGGACTTCTTCTTCATCCCGGCCAAGCTGCTGGGCGTGCTGGCGATGTTCGCGTCGATCCTGCTGCTGTTCTTCCTGCCCTGGCTGGACACCTCGCCGGTGCGTTCGGGGCGCTATCGCCCGACCTTCCGGAAATTCTGGTGGATCCTGCTCGCGGACGTAGCGGTGCTGGGTTACTGCGGCGGCGCGCCGGCGGCGGAACCCTTCGTGATGATCTCGCAGATCGCGGCGGCCTATTATTTCGCCCATTTCCTGATCATCCTTCCGCTGATCTCGCGCTTTGAAAAGCCGCTGCCGCTGCCCGGCTCGATCACCGAGGCCGTGCTGGCGAAATATGGCAAGACCGACGGCGAAACCGTCGCGGTCCCGGCCGAATAAGGGGTAGAGGTAATATGGTACGCATCGGCGCATTTCTCGTCGGCCTCTTCTTCGCGGGCTGGCTGGTCATTTCCTTCCTCGTAGGCGCCTATGCCTATGTCACTGAGCCGCCGGCGGCCACGGTGGAGCATGAGTTCCACCTGGCGCCCAAGCATGTGTCTTTCTCGTTCGACGGACCGCTCGGCAAATATGACCAGGCGCAGTTGCAGCGCGGCTTCCAGGTTTTCAAGGAGGTCTGCTCGGCCTGTCACAGCCTGAAATTCGTCGCTTTCCGCGACCTCGCGGCGCTCGGCTATAATGAAGCGGAAGTGAAGGCGATCGCCAAGCAGTGGGCGATCAAGACCCCGTCGGTCGATCCGGCCACGGGCGAAGCGTCCAGCCGCGAACCGGTTCCGGCCGATCACTTCCCCAAGCCCTTCGCGAACAATGTCGCGGCGGCAGCGGCGAACAACAATGCGATCCCGCCCGATCTGTCGCTGATGACCAAGGCCCGCCATCATGGCAGCGCCTATGTTTATTCGCTGCTGACGGGCTTCCAGGCGCAGCCGGCCGAATTGCTCAAGGAGTTCCCGGACTCCAAGACGCCGGAAGGGCTGCACTACAACCCATATTTCGCCAACCTGAACCTCGCCATGGCGCCGCCGCTGACGGCCGAAGGCCAGGTGACCTATGGCGACGGCACCAAGGCGACGGTCGACCAGATGGCGCAGGACGTAGCTGCGTTCCTGACCTGGACCGCCGAACCGAAGCTGGAAAATCGCCGCCGTGCAGGGCTTGCGACCATCCTCTTCCTGCTGATCGCGACGGGCCTGGCCTATATGTCCTACCAGAATATCTGGGCGGACAAGAAAAAGGCCGCCGCCTGACGGCCGATGTCCGCAGGGACGACAGACTAAAGGGGGCGCGGTTTCGATTGGAACCGCGCCCTTTTTCATTATGGAGACGCCATGAGCATCGACAGCCTGACCGCGCTGGTCCGCACTATCCCCGATTTCCCCAAGCCGGGCATCCAGTTCCGCGACGTGACCACCCTGCTGGCCGACGCCAGGGGGCTGGCCGAACTGGTCGATCATATGGCTGCGGTGGCCCGGCCGCTCGATCCGGACCTGATCGTGGGTATAGAGGCCCGCGGCTTCATTCTGGGCGCGGCGCTGGCGCTGACGCTGGGCAAGGGCTTCGTGCCGGTACGCAAGGCAGGCAAGCTGCCCGGCAAGACCGTGGGCATCGACTATGTGCTGGAATATGGCACCGACCGGCTGGAATTGCACGAAGGACAGGTGCCGCATGGCGTGCGGGTGCTGCTGGTCGACGATCTGATCGCCACCGGCGGCACCGCGCTGGCGGCGGCGCAACTGCTGCGCGAACAAGGCGCGAGCGTCCTGATGGCCCTGTTCGCCATAGACCTGCCCGATCTGGGCGGCATGGCCGCGCTGGAGGCGGACGGCGTCGCGGCGCAGGCGATCATCGCCTTCGACGGCGACTGACCTTCGACGGCCATGTGGTGGGGTTGAGGCATATGCTGGCAAGGGCGAACCGGTCGATCTCGGCCATCCGTCACGCCGTCCTCGCGTTTGCGCTCCTGATATCGGGCTGTGCCGCGCCCTTGCCCTTGCGATCGCTAGCGTGCGGCGGGGGCGCCCCGATCATCGCTGCGACGCCCGACGGACAGATGGCCGCCACCACATTGTCCGTGCTCACCTATAATATCGAGGGGCTGGGCTGGCCCGCCCGCACGGGCCGCGCACCGTCGTTGCGCGCCATCGGCGATCGCCTCGCAAATCTGCGCGCAGCGGGACAGGCGCCCGACATCATCCTGTTCCAGGAAATGCTCAGCGGGGCAGCGAAGCGAGCGGTCGCCGCCACCGGCTATCCCGCGATCGTCACCGGTCCCCGCCGCACCACCCGCGCCCGTGGCGTGACGAAGGAAACGCTGCCCGGCCGATCCCATATCAAACGCGGCGAGATCGGCCTGCACTTGACCGGCAGCGGCCTGGCCATCGCGTCGCGCTATCCTATCGTGGAGGTCGATATGCACGCCTATGGTCGTCGCTCCTGCGCGGGGATCGACTGCCTCGCCAATAAGGGGATCGTACTGGCGCGCATCGTCATTCCCGGCGTGCCGACGCCGATCGACATTTACGACACGCATATGAACAGCCGCGGTGCCTCGCGTGCGCCGGCTCATCGCAACCTCGCCGCGCACGACCGCCAGTCGCTCGAAGCCTCGGCCTTCATCGACCGCAGCCATGACGATGCCTATCCGTTGATTTTCGGCGGCGATTTCAACATGCGCCATTCCGAATCGCGCTGGGAGAATTTCTCGCGCTATCAGTCGCTCGATCTGGTGCATCGCATATGTGCCGATCCTGCGTCGGATTGCGACGTGCGCCTGTCCTGGGACGGCGACGAACCGTGGATGGACACGCAGGATCTGCAATTTTTCTGGCCGGGCGACAGGGTGTCGATCCGCCCGATCCGGGTCGAGGCGATGTTCGACGGCGGCCTGAGCGGTCCGCGATTATCCGACCATGACGGCTTTTTGGTCACCTACCGCCTGTCCTGGCCCCGCGGCCAGCCCGCGCAGGGCTGTCAAACTCAGGCGGCGCGCGCCAGCGCTTCTGGCAGCAGGTCCACCGCCGCCGCCAGCCGTTCGTCGAGCAAGTCCAGCAACTCCATCCAGCCATGAATGTGATCCAGCTCGCCTGGTCCGTCCGATATGCCGCGCAGGCCCATCAGCGGCACGTCGAAGCGTGCGCAGGCCCGCGCCACCGCGAATGTCTCCATGTCGACCATGTCCGCATCGATCGTGGCATAGTCCGCACCACCCACGATATTCGCGCCGGTCGACAGGCGAGCGAGCGGCAGAGCCAGCGGCGTCGCCAGCGGCAGGTCGACGGGATGGTCGACGAAGGGGGTCACGCCCCTGGTGAAGCCCAGTCGCGACGCATCCATGTCGCGCCACGATACACTCGCCACCTGGAATATGTCGCCGAGCGGGCAAAGGCGCGATCCCGCGGATCCCAGGCAGACTAGGAGGTCGGGCAAGGCCCGTTGCCGCTCCATATCCTGCAGGGCCATGCCGGTGGCCAGCGCCGCTTCGACCGGTCCGACACCGGTCAGCAGCGGCGTGAATCGCGCGCGCAGATGCGGCCCATATTCGGCTTCGACCGCCATCACGAACAGCACGCGCCGCCCGCCCATGGTTTCGCATCCCATCGTCATGGCCGATCCTTTGCTCTCATTGCCTGTCTGTAATGTTCGGGACATCCCCGTGACAGCAGCGCAGCTTATAGTCGAGAGCCTGTTTCCCCGTGAGTCGACCATGCGCATGCCCATTCCCATTCCCTTCCCCGTCCGATTCTCCGATGAGGAAACGATCACCGCCGCCGACATAGAAGCCTGGGCAAAGGTTGAGCGTGCCCTGGCGGGCAAGCGCGATGCCTGCCAGAAGCTGCGCCGGGGAGTAGCTGCGGCACGCTAGGCCGGATCGATCAAAGAAAGGAAAAGAGAAAGCCCGCCGCTTCGAGAGAAGCGACGGGCTTTGTCATGGTGGGCGTGGCAAGGATTGAACTTGCGACCCCTGCGATGTCAACACAGTGCTCTACCACTGAGCTACACGCCCGCCGTGGAGGGGGCCAATAACGGGGGTAGGGCGGCCGCGCAAGCGGGAAATTGAAACGCGTCGATATTCTTCTGGCCGATATTCTTCTGGACAGGCCGGGGGTGACTCATATGCTGCGATCCAAACAGGGGGACGCCAAGACATATGCTGCCATCGCCATCTTCGCCGGTTCAGGCGGCGTCCCGGCTGCCCTTCTATCGCCAGCTCTATGTCCAGGTGCTCGTCGCGATTGCGCTGGGCGTGCTGATCGGCCATGTCTGGCCCGACGCGGGCAAGCAACTCAAGCCGCTGGGCGAGGCCTTCATCAAGCTGGTGAAGATGGTCATCGCTCCGGTCATTTTCCTGACCATCGTCACTGGCATTGCGGGAATGAAGGAGCTGGGCGCGATCGGCCGGGTGGCGGCCAAGGCGTTCGCCTATTTCCTGACCTTCTCCACCTTGGCGCTGGTCGTCGGCCTCATCGTCGCCAATGTCGTGCAGCCCGGTGCGGGCCTCAACATCGATCCCGCGACGCTCGATGCCGGCAAGGTCGCGGACTATGCCCATCAGGCGCATGAGCGCACGCTGACCGGTTTCCTGATGAGCATCATCCCCTCGACCATGGTGTCGGCGGTGGCGGACGGCAACATCCTTCAGGTATTGTTCGTGGCGATCCTGTTCGGCATTGCGCTGACCATGATCGGCGACAGGGCGCAGCCGCTGATGACGGTGCTCGAATCCGCCAGCCATGCGGTGTTCAAGCTGGTCGCCCTGCTGATGAAGGCGGCGCCGATCGGCGCCTTCGGGGCGATGGCCTTCACCATCGGCGAATATGGCGTCGGCACGCTCGCCAATCTCGCCGGGCTGGTGGCGACCTTCTACCTGACCTCGCTGCTGTTCGTGCTGGGGGTGTTGGGCACGGTGGGCTGGTTCGCGGGGTTCAACATCCTCCACCTGATCCGCTATCTGAAGGCGGAACTGCTGCTGGTGCTGGGCACATCCTCATCGGAAGCCGCGTTGCCCAGCCTGATCGAGAAGATGGAGCGCGCCGGTTGCCGCAAGTCGGTCGTAGGGCTGGTCGTGCCGACCGGCTACAGCTTCAACCTCGACGGCACCAATATCTATATGACGCTGGCGGCGTTGTTCATCGCGCAGGCGTGTAACGTCCATATCAGCCTGGAGCAGCAAATCCTGCTGCTGCTGGTCGCGATGATCTCGTCGAAGGGCGCGGCGGGGGTCACCGGCGCGGGCTTCATCACGCTCGCCGCGACGCTCTCGATCGTGCCGTCGGTGCCGGTGGCCGGCATGACGCTGATCCTGGGCGTCGACCGTTTCATGAGCGAGGTCCGGGCTCTCACCAACTTCATCGGCAATGCCGTGGCGACGATCGTGGTGTCGGCCTGGGAGAAAGGGCTGGACCGCGAGCGGTTCAACGCCGCCATGGCGGGGCGGCCGCTCGATCCGACGCCCGACATGGAGGAAGTGGTGCCCGATTAAAGCCGGGCGTCGCGGGAGCCGGTTTTAGGGATTGTCCGTCGAGGCCGGGACGCTTTCGCTGCCGAACATTCGCTCGACCTCCAGCACCAGGTCGCGCAGGTGGAAGGGCTTGGACAGCACCTTGGCCTGCGGCACCGCCTTGCCGGCCTTCAGCGTGACCGCGGCGAAGCCGGTGATGAACATGATGCGCATGTCCGGCGCCACCGACGCGGCATGTTGCGCCAGTTCGATACCGTCCATTTCGGGCATCACGATATCGGTCAGCAGCAGGTCGAACCGGTCCGTGTCGATATGGGGCAGCGCGTCGCGGCCATTCTCCACCGACACGACCTCATACCCCGACCGTTCCAGCGCACGGGCCAGATAGGTCCGCATGCTCTCGTCATCTTCGGCCAATAAAATGCGAACCATCGCCCCCAACACTCTCATCCGGCCGCCCCGCAGCCCTTGGCGCGCACCCGACGGGGTGGCGCGAAGCCCCTTTATATGCGACAAGGTGTAAATATTATCCAGCCGGGCAAGTTTTTTCGGCGCGCTGGCGAAAGGAGCCGCATTGGATCATTCCGCGCCGCGCGCCCCGAGCCATAGCGAAGCCGCCTTCGACCTGTACGGTCCTGCGATTCCTGATCGTCCCGTCGTGATTTCTGTCCCCCATGCGGCCCGCGACTATGGCGACGATCTGCTGGCCGACGCGCGCGTGTCCTTGTCGATCCTGCATCGGTTGGAGGATCGCTGGGCCGACCTTCTGGTCCACCCTTCGATCGCGCTGGGTTTCACCGTCGTCGTCGCCCGCGCGCCGCGCGCGCTGATCGACCTCAACCGACATGAGCGCGAGATCGATCCCGGCATGATCGCCGACCTGCCGCGCGACGCCGCGCTCCAGAGCAGCGCCAAGCTGCGCGGCGGCCTTGGCCTCTTCCCGCGTCGCCTGCCGGGCGCGCATGAATTGTGGCGTGGCCCGATGCGCTGGGCGGAGGCCCGCCGCCGGATCGAAACACTGCACCGGCCCTACCACGCGGCGTTGGCCCAGGTGATGGCCGCGGCGCGCGACGCGCACGGCCATGCGATCCTGATCGACATTCATTCCATGCCGCCGCTGCCTCCGTCCGGCGCCGGCAGGCCGGCGCCGGCTATTGTGCTGGGCGACCGGTTCGGTCGCAGCGCCTCGACCCGGCTGATGACGCTGGCGGCCGATGTTGCTGGGGGTCAGGGCCTGATCGTGGCGCAGAACCATCCTTATGCCGGCGACCATCTCATCGACCGGCATGGCCGGCCGGAGCACGGGTTACACGCGCTGCAGGTCGAAATCGATCGCGTGCTCTATCTGGATGCGACGCTGGACCGGCCGGGGCCGGGTCTAGTGCGGATGCAGGCGGTCATGACGCGCATGGTGCAAGCGCTGGCGGCGGAATTGCCGCGCGCGGGCTATGCACTGGCCGCCGAATAGGGGTCAGCGGCCGGCTGCGATCACCCACCGCGCACCCGTGGTGCTGAGATGGTGCGAATCGAAATAGAGCGGCTCGCCGTCGCGTTCGATGGCGCAGGAGCCGGTCGGGCACAGGGCCGCGACGGGATCGATCAGCGACACCCCACGCGCCTGCCAGCGGGCGAAGAGGGCGCGCAGATGCGCGGTTCTTGCTTCGACATGGGCGCGGTCGATGCCGCGTGCCTCTGCCAGCTTTCCGGCCTGCGCCAGATGGGCCAGATGGCGCGGTACGTCGAACGGCTGGGGCGGCACCGGCCCGATCAGCACCACCTGCCGTCCTTCGGCACGGATGGCGGCGATGGTGCGGTCCAGCTTGGCGACGAAGGCGGGATCATCGAAATCGCCATTGGCCCAGAAGGCGGCCAGGTAAATGCGCCGGATTGCCGGATCGGCGCGAATCGCATCGAATGCCGTCTGGTTCGCGGCGGCGCAGCGGGCGTCCTTCGCCTCATAGCCCAGCACAGGCGGGCAACTCGACGTGGTACGTTCGATCAGCGATCGATTCTGCGCCTTGGCATCCAGCGACAAGGCGTAGGCCAGTTCGACGCCATGGCTGTCGCCCCATAGCATAGCGTCGGGCGGCACCGATGCGCCGAGGGTGCAGGGCGTCGCGTTACGCATGAATATGTCGTGGCATTGCTTGCGCGTCGGCGCGAAATCCTTCTGCCCTGCCATCTGCGCCAGCACCTGCGGACCGAAGCGCGAGGGCCAGCCGCCCATCGCCAGCAGCGTCAACGCCAGCGCGCAGAGCAGGCTCATCGCCGCCGCGGTGAACAGGAAGATCGTCCGCGCCGGCATGCGTCGTGGATCGCGGAAGGGGCGCTCGACCAGGCGCCAGGACAATGTTCCCGCCAGCAGCGCTGCGCCGATAACCGCGATCCGCGTCCCTCCCGCGAGCGGCAGGTCGGTCGCATATTCGGTGAAGACGATCAGCGGCCAGTGCCACAGATAGAGTGAGTAGGAGATCAACCCTATGCCGACCAGCGGGTCCCAGCCCAGCAACCGGCCGATCCGCGTGTCGGGGGCGGCATGGATCAGTGCAGCGGCGCCCAGCACCGGGGCGAGGGCGGTGATGCCGGGAAAGATCGTGGTGCGATCGTACAAGGCGACGGCCAGTGCGATCGCGAGCAGCCCCAACCCGGCCACCAGTTCGCGCAGCCAGCGCGCCCGGATCGCCGGCACGGCGCCCAGCGCCAGCAAGGCCCCGGCGAACAATTCCCAGGCGCGGGTCGGCAACAGGTAGAAGGTGAAGCCGCTGGTGTCCCGTTGCATGACGATCGCGAGCGCCAGCGATGCTGTGGCGATGGCGGCTACGACCCCGGTGCGCCAGCGCGGCGCATAGCGCGCCAGCAGCATCAGCAGGATCGGGAAGCCGATATAATATTGCTCCTCCACCGCCAGCGACCAGGTGTGGAGCAGGGGCTTCACGTCCGCACCGCCGGAAAAATAGCCGGTGTCGGTGAAGAACCACAGATTGGAGGCGAACAAGGTCGCCGCCAGCGCCGACCGCGGCACGCCTTCCAGATCGCCGGGCAGATAGAACCAGGCCGCGCCAGCCAGCACGATCAGGATCATCAGCGCCAGCGCGGGCATGATCCGGCGGAAGCGGCGTTCGTAGAAACGGGCGAGCGAGAAGCGGCCGTCATCGACTTCGCGGGCGATGATCCCGGTGATCAGATAGCCCGATATGACGAAGAAGATGTCGACCCCGACATAGCCGCCCGAAAAGCCCGGCACATGGGCGTGGAACAGCAGCACCGGCAGGATCGCGAGTGCGCGCAGTCCGTCGATGTCGCGGCGATAGCGCGCGGCGGAATGGGGGGCATTGGCGGTTCCATCCGCCGGTCCCGAAGCGGGAACTGGTCCGTGCATGGCGCCGGGCTTAACGGCCAAGCCCTGACATTTGCTTTATGCGGGCGGATGCGACTCGGAAAAAGGGTGCGACTGCGCAGCAGGCTGCGACGGCGGCGCGGTGTGTCGGCGCCCGATTGCGGAATTTGCAATCGCACCTCTGCCCTTCGCATTTGCGAAAATCCGGCCGGCGAGACAAAAAGACTGTGCCTTTCAGGCATCCTCTCCTAAAACTTTCGGGCCGGTCTTGCGATCGGCCTTTTTTTTGTCATTCGGTTGGGCTAGAGCGACATGGCTGTTCGGCGCGCCATATAACAAGTTTCTGGAGAGGAGCCGCCGGTAAGACCGGCAAGGCGAGCCGAAGTATCAGGGGGATCGAGCGCCAGCCGCGCTCTCCCCCTTTTTTCTCGCCCGGCTCAGGCCGTCTCCATTTCCTTGCCATAAGCGACGACCGCCGCCACTTCGGCCTTGTCGCCCAGCACCACGCCGACGCGCTGGTGCAGGCCGGTGGCGGGAACGTCCATGATTGGCATGAAGCCGTCGCTCGACGCGCCGCCCGCCTGCTCGATCAGATAGCTCATCGGATTGGCTTCATACATCAGGCGCAACTTGGCCTTGCCGGGATTGCGGTGGTCATAGGGGTACATGAAGATGCCACCGCGCTTCAGGATGCGATGCACGTCGGCCACCATGGAGGCGGTCCAGCGCATGTTGTAATCCTTGCCGCACGGCCCCGCGCCACCCGCGACGCGCTCGTCGATATAGCGGGCGATGGCGGGCGACCATTGGCGGCGGTTGGACATGTTGATCGCGAACTCGCACTTGCCCTGGGGCATCTTCATGTCCGGGTCGGTCATGACCCAGCTTCCCACTTCGCGGTCGAGCGTGAATTCGAACACGCCGGTGCCGACGCTGAGCACCAGCAGCGTCTGCGGCCCGTAGATGGCGTAGCCCGCAGCGACCTGCTGACGGCCGTCCTGGAGGAAATCCTCTTCCGTCACCTGCCGCCCGGCGCAGGCGTCGGGCGCCTTCAGAACCGAGAAGATGGTGCCGACCGACAGATCGACGTCGATATTGCTGGAGCCGTCGATCGGATCGAACAGCAGCAGATATTCGCCCTTGGGATAGCGATTGGGGATGAGATGGATCGTCTCCATCTCTTCCGAGGCCATCGCGGCCAGATGCCCGCCCCATTCATTGGCGTCGAGCAGCAGTTCATTGGCGATCACGTCCAGCTTCTTCTGCACCTCGCCCTGCACATTCTCGCTCTCGAGGCTGCCCAGCACTTCGCCCAGCGCACCTTTGCTCACCGCATGGCTGATCGTCTTGCACGCGCGCGCGACGGTTTCGATCAGCAGGCGCAGTTCGCCGGGCAGGACATTGGCGTTGCGTTGCTGTTCGATCAGGAAACGGGTCAGGGTGGTCCGGGACATATGCCGCCTTTCGCAAGAGATGGGTTTTGCGGCGCTATGCCGCGGCATGGAAGGGAACGGCCCGTCGCTACGGCACCCGTCCGCGCAAGTCCAGACGCCGCATCATCCTTCCGTCGCCCGCCGTTGCGCGTCGTCGCGCCCGACCGCCAGGTCGCGGACGCGGGTCGCATCCTCCTCCGCGCCGCCGGCTTGGCGATAGGCGTGCTCGGCCCCGGCATAATCGCCGGCCCGTTCGGCGCACAGGCCGGCGTTGAACAGCAGCGACGGGTGGCCGGGCAGCGTCCCCGCCATTGCCGCCCATTGGCCGCAGGCCGCCACCGGATCGCGCTGCGACAGGCGGATGCTGTCCTTGAACGCCTGTCCCATCGCCTTGTCCATGCCCTCGCGCCCTTCGCGCAGGCGGATGCGATAATCCTCATGGCGCGGCAGAATGTCGTCGGCGAAGCGGTCGGCCGCGGTCCGCACCATCCTGGCGACGACCTCCCTGGGGCTGGGCTTGCCCTTGTCGCCGGGGCAGGTGGTGATGGTCTCGCTCTGCGGCCGGGTCTGGGTATAGAGGATGCGCCCGTCGTCGCTGCGCGCCACGCGCAGGGTGGAGGAGAAGCTGACCATTTCCTGCAGGCAGGTCGCCTCCACCTTGTCCTTGCGCACGCATTTGTCGCCCTGCTTCTCGGCGCATTGCTCGACCTTGCGCTTGACGTCGCCCTCGCGCACCGATGCGTCGGCCATGCCGCTGACCAGCACATCGGCGTCCGGCCCGCGGCGCGACAGGGCAACGAGGTCGTAATAGGGCCGCCCATCGGGACCGCGCCGGCTCAACTGCCCCTCGATCGCCAGCCCCAGCGCCATGCCGTCGCGGCCGGCGATCCGGTCGATGCCGATGCTGCGGGCCAGGCTGACATCCCGATAGGGCGCCGGAAAATGGCCGTTCATTTCGAAGACTTCGGCATAGGCCGGCGCCGCGAGGCCCAGCGCCGCAAGGCACAGCATGAAACGCATCGATATTCCCCCCAAATCGAACGGTCCAGCATTAGAAACTGGGCCTTCGGGCATCAAGCAGCAACAAAGCGACGCTAGCATGATTGCGCCGTTTCGGTACGCTGCTGCTTGTCCCGACCGGGTGCAATAGAGGATGCTATGGACAGTCTGATTACCGCCTTCACCGACCCTACGGCCCTTGCCGCGCTCGTTGCGCTGGTGGTGATGGAGGTGGTACTGGGCATCGACAATCTGGTCTTCATCTCCATCCTGACCAACAAATTGCCCGAAGCGCAGCGGCCCAAGGCGCGCAAGATCGGCATCGGCCTGGCGCTGGCGATGCGGTTGGTGCTGCTTTCCATGATCGCGTGGATCGTGGGACTGACGCAGCCTGTGTTCGACCTGGGGCTGAGCGGCCCGCTGGACCAGCATGGCGCGCCGACGTTCGAAACCAATTTTTCCTGGCGCGACCTGATCCTGATCGCAGGCGGCCTGTTCCTGATCTGGAAGGCGACGCGGGAAATCCACCATAATGTCGATCCGACACCGGCGGACGGGGGGCTGGACAAGAAGGGCGTCGCGACCATGACCTTCGGCGCGGCGATCGTGCAGATCATCCTGCTCGACATGATCTTCTCGCTCGATTCGATCCTGACGGCGGTGGGCATGACGGACAATCTGGCGGTCATGTACATCGCCGTGATCGTGGCGGTGACGGTGATGCTGATCGCGGCCGATCCGCTCGCCAACTTCATCGCGCGCAACCCGACCGTGGTGATGCTGGCGCTGGGCTTCCTGCTGATGATCGGCGCAGTGCTGATCGCCGACGGTTTCGGCGTGCATGTGCCCAAGGGCTATATCTACGCGGCGATGGCTTTCTCCACGCTGGTGGAGTGTCTGAACATCTTCGCGCGCCGGGCGCAGCAGCGGAAGAATGCGGCAGAGTAGGGGCGGCAAGGTCGTAGCGCCGAAGTTCACACCGTTGTCGGGCGATATCGGCCCGACGCGCTTGCCAAGCGCCTGCAAAGCGTCCCCGACGCGTCCCTTCCTACACCATGGCGGCACGACCGGCGCGCCAGGGACGCGGCGCTTTTCGCGAGGCAGGGGAGGGCAGGCATGGTGATCCATCGATCAGGATAGATCAGATGAAATCCTACATTGGAAGCTTGTTGGATTGTGCCGGATCGATTGCGCAGGCGGACGGAAGATGCAAAAGGCCGCCGCGACTATCAGGACAGGACCAAGACCCATGCTGGCAAAAATCGAACCGGGCGCGACCTTCAGGGATAATATGGTCGGGCTGCCGTCGATCGACGGGCTGGCGCGTATCGACCTGACGGATGCGCGTGGCGCAGTGGTTGCGACGATCGAGAACCAGCCGGGCAAGCAGGGCTCGCTCGCGGTCTATCATTATCTTGGGCAGGCGTTCGGCGCGCTGGACGCGGCTGCGGCGGACCATGGCCTGGCCCTATTCGCCGAACATACCGCCGATGCCCGCAACCGTCCGGGCGCGCATCCCAATGTCGATCGGCTGATCGCGATTGCCGAAGGTGGCGCGCCCCTGACGATCGTGGTGGTGGCTGAGGGCTGACCGGGCCTTTTGCTGCTTTCAGAAGAAAGAGGCTTCGACAGGCCCAGGCATTATATAGAGAAAGGGGCAGGATCGCATGATCCCGCCCCCTTTTTCGTTCAGGCCGCGGCGCGGCGTTCCTTCAGTTCTTCATTCAGCATTTCGGCCAGCAGGAAGGCCAGTTCCAGGCTCTGCGCCGCGTTCAGGCGCGGGTCGCAATGGGTGTGGTAGCGGTCGGCGAGGCCCTCGTCGGTGATGGCGATGGCGCCGCCGGTGCATTCCGTCACATTCTGGCCGGTCATTTCGGCATGGATGCCGCCGCCGAAGCTGCCCTCGGCGCGGTGGACGGCAAAGAAGCCGCGCACTTCGGCCAGGATACGCTCGAACGGGCGGGTCTTGTAGCCGTTCGCCGCCTTGATGACGTTGCCGTGCATCGGATCGCAGGACCAGATGACCGGATGACCTTCGCGCAGCACGGCGCGCACCAGCTTGGGCAGGCCCGCCTCGATCTTGTCGTGGCCATAGCGGGTGATGAGCGTGATGCGGCCGACTTCCCGCTTCGGGTTCAGCGTGTCGAGCAGGCGCAGCAGTGCATCCGGCTCCAGGCTGGGACCGCATTTCAGGCCGATCGGATTGCCGATGCCGCGCAGATATTCGACATGGGCCGACCCTTCGAAGCGGGTGCGGTCGCCGATCCACAACATGTGCGCCGACGTGTCGTACCAGTCGCCGGTCAGCGAATCCTGGCGGGTCAGCGCCTGTTCGAACGGCAGCAGCAGCGCTTCATGGCTGGTGTAGAAGCTGGTGCCGCCCAACTGGGGCACGGTTTCGGCGTCCAGACCGCAGGCGCGCATGAAGTCGAGCGCCTGGCCGATCTGGTCGGCCATCGCCTCGAACTTCGCGGCCCAGGGGCTGCGGCCCATGAAATCGAGCATCCAGCCATGGACGCGATCCAGCGACGCATAGCCGCCGGTCGAGAAGGCGCGCACCAGGTTCAGCGTCGCGGCCAACTGGTTATACGCCTGCACCATGCGCTGCGGGTTCGGCTCGCGGGCTTCGGGCGTGAAGGCGATGTCGTTGACATTGTCGCCGCGATAGCTGGGCAGTTCCACGCCGCCGATCGTCTCGGTATCGGCCGAGCGCGGCTTGGCGAACTGGCCGGCCATGCGGCCGACCTTCACCACCGGCAGCTTCGACGCGAAGGTCAGCACCACCGCCATCTGAAGCAGCACGCGGAAGGTGTCGCGGATATTGTTCGGATGGAATTCCGCGAAGCTTTCCGCGCAGTCGCCGCCCTGCAACAGGAAGGCGTCGCCGGTCACGACCTTGGCGAGATCTGCCTTCAGGTTGCGTGCCTCGCCCGCAAAGACGAGGGGCGGAAACTGGCCAAGCTGGGCCTCTACCGAGGCAAGCGCCTCTGCGTCCCGGTAAAAGGGCATCTGGATGCCCTTATGCTCCCGCCAGCTTTCCGGCGTCCACTTCGCCGCCACGTCGAGTCTCCTTCGCACAAGATAAAATAGGCGCCGCCCCTACGCTTGTCTGCGGGGCAAGGCAAGAATGTACCAGTTAGGCCATGGGCGCACGCAATGAATTGTCGCGATCAGGCTTTCAGAGGAACCTGGTCGGCTCGCTCTATTTCGTGCAGGGCCAGCGCTCGTTCAAGGCCACGCTGACGAGGACCGAGGCGGGCGTCTTGCGCTGGTCGGGCCAGCGTTCGAGATAGGCGATGACGGTCTTGCGGGCTTCTTCCGCGCTCATCCGGTCGGGCCAGCAGACCGGGCGGGCGCGGCCGATGAACATGTCCTTGCGGATGCCGTCGACCACGCCGACGATATAAGCGGTGCAGGCGAGCGCATATTCCGGCGCCTTGTTGCGGCATTTGGCGAGCAGGGTCGTGCCGGTTTCGAACATGAAGGCCTGCGCCGCGACCGGGGCGGGGGATGCGGCGAGCAGGGCAGCGGCTAAGGGGAGGAGGCGCATCATCATGTGTCCCTTATCCTGTTCCGGCCTGCGCGGGAGCAGGCTGTTTTTTCTTCAATTCTTTCGCTTCGCGGTGAAGGCGAAGGTCAGCGCCACCTGCGGACCAAGCCCGCCGCTGCTGTCGCCATTGCCCACGCCGAAAAGCGCGCGGGTGATGGTGGCGCTGCCCGACACCTTGCGGGTTGCGTCCTTGCCGGACAGGGTGAAGCGGATCGTCTGCGGTTTGGACACGCCCTTGAGCGTCAGCGTGCCGCGGGCGCGGTAGCTGTTCGGACCGATGGCTTCCGCGCCCTTGGCCGTGAAGGTTGCGGTGGGATGAGCGGCGACACCGAAAAATTCGTCGCCGGGCAACATCCCGTCCTTATAGGCGTCGCCCACGCTGGCCGAGGCCATGTCGATCGTCACCTGGACATCGGCGCTGTCGGGATGATCGGGGTCCATGACGATCTGCGCGGTCCATTTGGAAAAGCTGCCGCTGATCGTCTCGCCATCATTGCCGACGGAGAAGCCGATGCGGCCGCCGGGTTGCACCGTCCATGCGGGCGGCGGGCCGACGGGTAGTTCGGCGGCGGCTTCGCTGGCGTTGGCTGCTGCGTTTTCAGCCGGGACGGCGGCGTCGGCGGCTTCCGCGACATTGGCGTCTTCCGCCGCGGCATTGGCGGGGTCTTCCGCGACCGGGACGGGCGCCGATGCAGCCTGCGGCGCGGGCAGGATCGCGCGCCCGGCGACGAAACCGACCAGGATCAACGCGGGCAGCCCGATCAGCAGAGCGGTGGAGCGCCCCGGCACCATCCGCCAGATGAGGCCATCGCGCATCAGCAGATGATGGCGCAACGCGCCCGCGACGTGCAGCGCCAGCAGCGCGATGCCCAGCCAGGCGAGCAGGCCATGGCCGTTTTCGGCGAGGCCATGCGCACTCGCTGGCAAGGGCAGATGGGGCAGGGGGATGACGCCGAACAGCAAGGTCGGCACCTTGACCTTTGCGGTCGATACCAGCGCCCAGCCGGTGAGCGGCGCGCCCAGCATGAAGGCGTAGAGACCGACATGTACGCCCGACGCGAGTGCGCCCTGCCAGCCATTCTCCAGCTTGGCCGGGCGCGGCTTCCAGAAACGCACGGCAATCCGCACCAGCGTCAGCGCCAGTACGGTGATGCCGACCGACTTGTGCATCTGATAGAGGGCGAAGCCGCGCGCGCCCAGATCCTCCAGCGCCCAGCCGACGGCGATCTGGAAAGCGAGCAGGGCGGCGATCGCCCAGTGCAGGAAGATGGCGGCCCGGCTATAGCGTTGCATGGTGGTTCCCTGGATCATGGCGGAACCGAAACTATGACGCCCGTGCGGCCAAGTCCATCGCCCGGGCGTGAAACGCTTCGTTGCCGCCGCACCGCCTTATGTGTCCCAAAGGACGCAGTTGCGGCATTTTTATGGGCGCGATTGCATCACCCGCCATCCGGGTTAAGAGGCTTATCTGTTGGATTGACGCGATTTCCGGCGTCCGATCGGAAGTCGCTACGGCACGCTCATAATCAGGGAAATAGCAGGACATGGCCAAACCCGAATCCTGGCGTCTGAACCCGGAGGCTTATCGCTTCGTCACCAGCATCGACACGCGGTTCCAGGATCTCGATACCATGGGCCATATCAACAATGTGGCGATCTCCGGCATTTTCGAAACCGCGCGCATCCGTTTCCACCATCATATGGGCCGCCATCCGCAGGAGCAGGGCGTGCGCTGGCTGGTCGCGAACGTGAACCTGAACTTCGTCGAGGAATCGCATTTCCCCTATCCGTTCGAGGTGCATTGCGCGATCGGCCATATCGGCCGCACCAGCTGGACGATCAGTTCGGCCGGCTTCCAGAAGGGCGTATGCGTCGCCACCTGCGACACTACGGTCGTCACCCATGGCGCCGAAGGCCGCCGCGCGATCGACGACACGCTGCGCGAGGCGATGGAGCTGAACTTCCTGCGCCAGCCGGAGTGATTTCAAGCGCCATTTAAGCGTTGCGTGTTCCCGCCTGCGCGGGAACGCGCAGGGCGTTAGTCAGCAGTCAAGGGACTGAATGTCGATCGGTCCTAGCGAAATCCCGCCATGCGCCGGCTCCATTGCACCGCGATCACCGCGCCCTTGACCGGCTGGATCATCGCCACGGCCAGCAGCACGGCGAGGCTGGGCCAGATCAGCGCCTGCCAGCCCAGCGGGATGGCGAGGGCGCTGTTCACCTCGATCATCAGGGGCACCAATATATGGCCCAACAGCAAGATGACGATATAGGCGGGGAAGTCGTCCGCCTGATGCGCGTCGAGCGCCAGGCCGCAGGACGGGCAATTGGGCGCGGTCTTGAGGAAGCGGGCGAACATGCGCCCCTCGCCGCAGGCCGGGCATCGTCCCCGCAGCCCATGGCCGATGGCGGCGCCGGTCGGGCGATCGGACGGGGGTGCGGGATCTGTCACGTCCCGGCAGCTAGGGGCTTTGAATGCCGGGCGCAATGGCGCGTCTGTGGCTTACCGCCTTTCGCCGATTGTAAAGCCTGTTAAGAAGCGCCCATGCGTCTGCCCGGTCCCAACGAAGCCTATTGCCTGTTCGACGACGCGCGCGCGCGCAGCGTGGCGCCCGCGCGCCTCTACCGCGACCCGGTGGAGGTCGTCGTCGCCCGCCGCATGGCCGATGTGCAGCCTGCGCTCGACCGCATCGCCGAAGCGCAGGAGAGCGGCCTGCATGTCGCGGGCTATATGGCCTATGAGGCGGGACTGGCGCTGGAGGAGCGGCTGGCGCCGATCGCGCACCGGCAGGACGCGGGCGCTGCACCCCTGCTGTGGTTCGGCCTGTTCGAAGGGGTGCGGCTGATCCCGCCCGGCACGCTGCCCGACCTGCTGCCCGACCCGGCGGGCGCGACCGTCGGCCCGCTGCGCCCCTTGGTGGACGAGGCCGCCTATGGCGTCGCCTTTGCCCAGGTGCAGGATTATATCCGCGCCGGCGACATCTATCAGGTCAATCTGACCTTCCCCTGCGATGTCGATGTCGCGGGCGACCCACTCGCCCTCTATGCCGCGGTCCGGCCGCGCGCCGCGGCGGGCTATGGCGGGGTGATCCGCACCGGCGATCGATCGATCCTGTCCTTCTCGCCCGAACTCTTCTTCACCCAGGTCCGCGGCCAGTTGACCGCGCGACCGATGAAGGGCACCGCCACCCGCGCCGCCGACCCGGATGCAGATGCGGCGCAGGCCCGCTGGCTGGAAAGCGACGCCAAGCAACGCGCCGAAAATCTGATGATCGTGGACCTGCTGCGCAACGACCTGTCGCGGGTGTCGCGCGCGGGCAGCGTGATCGTGCCCGACCTGTTCAAGGTCGAAACCTATCCTACCGTGCATCAACTGGTGTCGACGGTGCGTGCGCGCATCCTGCCCGGCCTGTCGCCGGTGGACGTGTTGCGCGTGTTGTTCCCCTGCGGCTCCATCACCGGTGCGCCCAAGGTGCGGGCGATGGAGATCATCGATGCGGTCGAACCCCATGCGCGCGGCGTCTATACCGGCACGATGGGCTGGATCGACCCGGAAGGCGACGCCGCCTTCAATGTTGCCATCCGCACCATTTCCGTCGAAGAAGGCGCAGGGACGGGGCGGCTCGGCCTGGGGTCCGGTATCGTCGCGGATTCGGATTGCGCATCCGAATGGGCGGAGTGCCTGGCCAAGGGGCGCTTCCTGTCGCTCCCTTGACCCTGGGCCTGATCCCTTAAGGGTGGTTGACTTTTGGCGCGGTGGGGCTTGAAAAGTTTCAATGGCATTGGCTGACGGACGGTTCGACCTCATCGAAACCATGGCCTTCGACCCGCTCGAAGGCATCAGGTTGCTGGAACTGCATCTTGAGCGGATCAAGGCGAGCGCCGACGCGCTCGGCTTCCATTTCGATCGCCATGATGTGCGCAACGAATTGCAGGCTGCGACCTTCCGCCTGCGCGACCGCAGCCGGGTGCGGCTGATGGTGTCGCGCGGCGGGGCGATCGCGATCGAGGTGCGCGGTCATCTGGGCTGGCCCGACCCGATCATGAAGGTCGCGGCCGTGCCGCGCCATGCGCCCGCGGATGACCTGCGCCTGCTGCACAAGACCAGCGATCGCAGCCTCTACAAGGACGCGCTGAAACGTGGCGGCACCTATGAAGTGCTGCTGATCGATGCGCAGGGCTATCTGACCGAAGGCTGCTTCTCCTCCATCTTCGTCGAACGGGGCGACAAGCTGGTGACGCCGCCTCTGGCGCGCGGCATCCTGCCCGGCATCTTGCGCCAGAGCCTGATCGACATGGGGGAGGCGGTGGAAGGCGACCTGCGCCCCTACGACCTGGAGCGCGGCTTCTTCATCGGCAATGCGGCGCGCGGCATGGCCGCCGCGACATGGTCGCGGTGACCGGGTAACGCCGAATATGGCGCGATAGCCGCGCTATTGTGCCGTAAAGCCAATAAGCGGCATCTGGCCGGTTGCCCCTTTCTCCGTTGCACATTAAGGGACGCCGCGTCCGCTTTTATTGCGGACGTTGGGGATTCTATATTTTTTTGACGCGATTTCCGAGTCAACAGGCTGTTTCGCCTAGTTTGAAATCGCTCTGAGGAAAGATTGTTGCCATGAGCCAGACTTCTGCCGCCTTGGGTCGCATCCAGCCGTCCGCCACGCTCGCCATGAGCGCCCGCGTGAACGCGCTCAAAGCCGAAGGCGTGGACGTTATTGGCCTGTCGGCCGGCGAGCCGGACTTCGACACCCCCGATTTCGTCAAGGAAGCGGGCATCGCGGCGATCCGCAACAACCTGACCCGCTACACCGACGTGGACGGCACTGCCGATGTCAAGGAAGCCGTCGCCTTCAAGTTCAAGCGCGACAATGGCCTGACCTACAAGCGCAGCCAGATCAGCGTCAATTCGGGCGGCAAGCACACATTGTTCAACGCGCTGGTCGCGACCGTCGATGCGGGCGATGAGGTCATCATCCCGGCGCCCTATTGGGTCAGCTATCCCGACATCGTGAATTTCGCGGGCGGCACCCCGGTGTTCATCGAAGGCCCGGCGAGCCAGGGCTACAAGATCACCGCCGCCCAGCTGGACGCTGCGATCACGCCGCGCACCAAATGGGTGATGCTCAATTCGCCGTCCAATCCGTCGGGCGCGGCCTATTCGGCCGACGAACTGAAGGCGCTGGCCGACGTGCTGCTGCGCCATCCCCATGTGCTGGTGATGACCGACGACATGTATGAGCATGTCTGGTACGCATCGACTCCCTTCGCCACCATCGCGCAGGTCTGCCCGGAGCTGTACGACCGCACCTTGACGGTCAATGGCTGCTCTAAGGCCTTCTCCATGACTGGCTGGCGCATCGGTTTCGCCGGTGGTCCCGAATGGATCATCAAGGCGATGAGCAAGCTCCAGTCGCAGTCGACCAGCAATCCCTGCTCGATCAGCCAGGCCGCCGCCGTCGCCGCGCTGACCGGCCCGCAGGACTTCCTGGAAGAGCGTAACGGTGTGTTCCGCAAGCGCCGCGACATGGTCGTCGCCATGCTGAACGACGCGCCGGGCCTGGATTGCCCGACGCCCGAAGGCGCCTTCTACGTCTATCCCGACGCCAGCGGCGTGATCGGCAAGGTGACGCCCAAGGGCGTGACGATCGACAGCGACGAGACGCTGATCGGCTATTTCCTGGACGAAGCGAAGGTCGCCGCCGTTCATGGCGCGGCCTTCGGCCTCTCGCCGGCCTTCCGCATCAGCTATGCGACGTCGGACGACGTGCTCAAAAAGGCCTGCACGCGGATTCAGGAGGCGTGCGCCGCGCTTCGTTAACGAGAAAGCCGCACCAGCCTTCAAGAGAGGCACGTGCCTCGCTTGAAGGCTGGTGCGGTTCCGCGCGGCATCGCTGCGCCGAGAAATATCACAAAATGGAAACGGTCCTTTTCGCACCGCGCCGTCTTGCGATTGACGCGGCATGGCTTATATGCCCGTTGCATAGAGAAACTGATTTAAGGACTGCCGCCTTTCGTCGTTCTGTCCCTGGCACTGGTCGAAACCCGCTCCCGCGCGGCCGGCCGTTCAGTCAGGGGCAAGGCGCATGGAGGTAGTCGACAGGTCGAGACGGCCTGAACCATATTTTAGAAAGGCGTTGGCCATGGTGGCATTCCTGAAATCCGATCTGTTCCTGCGCTTCCTGGGCGGGTTCGCGATCGGCGCGGTGGGCATGTTCATGCTCCAGCCGGAGGAGGCTCCGGTATTCGGATCGCCCGCGATTGCGGCGACCTCGACCAACAGTGCGGCGCTCTGACAGCCTCGCCCTGATTGCTCTGGCGGCGCTTGTCGTCGCCACGCCTCTGCGCGCCGAGCGCGCCGTCCTCGCCCCCGTTCCGACCATCGACGCCGCGCCCACACGCAAGCTGGAGACGGCCGTGTTCGCCGGCGGCTGCTATTGGGGCGTCGAGGGGGTCTTCTCCCACGTCAAAGGTGTCCACCTCGTCGTCTCCGGCTTTGCCGGCGGACCGCGCGACCGCCGTGTCGACTATGACATGGTGAGCGGCGGCGACACCGGCTATGCCGAGGCCGTGCGCGTCACCTACGATCCCGCGCAGGTCAGCTACGGCACCTTGCTGCGCATCTTCTTCTCGGTGGTGGCCGATCCCACCACGCTGAATTATCAGCAGCCCGATCATGGCACCCAATATCGCAGCGCGCTGTTCCCGCTGAACGACGGGCAGGCCAAGGCGGCGACCGCCTATCTGGCGCAGATCGGCAAGGCAGGGCTGTGGCGCGATCCGATTGTGACCAGGGTGGAGCGCTTCACCGGCTTCCAGAACGCCGCGCGGGACCATCAGGATTTCATGCGGAAAAACCCGCGCCATCCCTATATAATGCGCTGGGACGCGCCAAAGCTGGCCGCGTTCAAGGCGATGTTCCCGACCCTCTATCGCGAGACGCCGTCGGCCTGAAGGCCGGGCGAGAGGGCTGGCCATGGGCCAACCCTCTGCATCCTGTCACCAGCCGATGGTAAAGCCGGCGCGGGCGGCCGTCTTGCCGCCCCGGTTGAAGCCGGTTGCCACGCCGGCGTTCAGCGCGACATGCGGGGTCACGAGAGCCCCGACCTGCATCGCGCCCGCATGAGCCCCGCCATAGGTCGCCACGTTGGCCGTCAGGTTGAACTTCATATCCGGCAGGAAGGTCGCACCACCCATTGCGACCGCGACCGCGGTGCCGCTGGATACGCGATCTTCCATCCGATCGAGCCGACCGTCGATCTGATCCAGTCGATCGCCGAGCGCGTCGATCCGGGACGAAAGCTGGAGGTCCGCCGTCATGCGGGCGTTGGTTTCGCCAGTCAAAGCGCTAGCCAATGCTTCTCGCGCCGAACTTTCATTGTCGATCCTTTGATGAATCTGAAGGTCATTTTGCGCACGCTGCTGCGCTTCGTCGATGATCTGGCCGGACAGGGTGACATCGGCCGCCTGGCGTGTCGCCGCTTCGGCGGAGATGGAATTGGCCAGAACGCTATCGGCTGCGGCGCGCGTACCGGCTTCGTTGGCAATGCTGTTTGCCAATGCGATGTCGGCGTCGGTCCGTGCCGCTTTTTCTTCATCGATCCGGCCCGCAAGAGTGGAATCGGCGGCAATGCGGGCAGCCGCTTCGCTGTCCAGTTGCCCCTTATTGACCGCGTCTCCGGCCGCGACGCCATCGGCCAGATCGTGAATGCCGCTGCCGTTCATCTCTATCCCCTGGGTTACGCTCACCTTGGGTGTAACCAGTCCGGTTTCGTCAAGCCGCGTCGTTTCCTGTGCAGCGACCTGATATTGCAGCGAAAAAGGCGAGAAGACGGCGGAGTCCGGAATGGGCAGGGGGGAGAGTGAAGGGGCGCTGACCAAGACCGCATCGCCGGACAATGTCCCGAACACGATCGCGCCTGCGTCCGAGGTCGTCCGATAATTGCCTGTCAGTGCGGTGCGGTCACCGTTGACGATGGCGGTGGGATCGATCGATTTCAGATTATAGCTATAGTCCTGGCCCGTGGTTTCATCGTAGCCAGAAGCGCCCTGGATATCGACGCCGATATTGCGCGCTGTCGTTTGATAGTCGGAGTAGCGATTGAAATAGCCTATGGCGTTCGGATCGTTAATCGGCGTCAGCGAGCGAGACTTTCTGCCGATATATTGGGTCGTCAGATCGACCGTCGCGGCCGAATAGAAATTTGACGGATCCAGGCCTCCGAACGGGCCGGTCACTATGCCATCAACGGCCAGCGTGCCGTCGAAGTTGACCTGATATATCCGTGACAGGCCATTGCCCACCTCTTCCGACAGAAATGTCACGTTCCGCGTGCCGGTCGTCCTGCAAATAGCAGGGGCATAGCCGCCATTTCCATCGCAATCGACGTCGCTGAGGGGGGTCTGGCTGATGACGGGTACAGTCTGGGCATGAGCCACGGCGTTCATCGGAAACGGAAGACAGGCAAGCGAAGTCGAAAGGCAAAACGCCTTCAATCCCAAGTTCATGGATAACCCCCATTGACATGGCAAGAACCCCCACGGTTCCGGCCATGTTCAAATTCTTAAGAGTCCATTTTCATTGTGCAAGTCTTCGACATAGTGGAATAAAATATTCCAGCGCGTTGCGCCGGCAGCATGTAATTGCCGGGGCAACAAAAAAGGGCGGCCCCTTGCGGCGCCGCCCTTTTTAACGCTCTTGACGTCGCTTATTTCGGCGACAGCACCATCAGCATCTGACGGCCTTCCATGCGCGGATAGGCTTCGACCTTCGCGACTTCCTGGACATTTTCGGCCACGCGCTGCAGCAGGGCCATGCCGAGCTGCTGGTGGCTGAGTTCGCGGCCGCGGAAGCGCAGGGTGATCTTCACCTTGTCGCCGTCACCGATGAAATCATGCACCTTCTTCATCTTCGTATCATAGTCATGATCGTCGATGTTCGGACGCATCTTGATCTCTTTGAGTTCCTGCGTCTTCTGGGTCTTGCGGGCGATATTCGCCTTTTTCTGGGCTTCGTACTTGAACTTGCCGATGTCCAGAAATTTGCAGACCGGCGGGTCGGCATTGGGGGAGACTTCGACCAGGTCGAGGCCGACATCGGCCGCCTGCTCGATGGCTTCCTGCGTAAACATCACGCCCAGATTTTCGCCTTCGTCGTCGATCACGCGCACCTTGGGCACGGTGATGAACTCGTTATACCGGGGGCCGGACTTCGGCGGCGGCGCCAGCGGGCGGCGCATCATCGGGGGACGTATAGCAGTATCTCCTATGGTCGTTTCAAAAACGAATGGCTCTTAGCGGCTTTTTGGCAAAGCCGAAAGGGGTCCGTGTCCCCGCCGTAACGGAATCACGAACCCTTGTGGCATTGCTGCCTCACCGCATATCGGGTGCAAGGCTCTCATTTGCAAGGCGCGAAATGACATCGTCGAGCGAAAGGACGCTTTGCCCCTCCTTGCCCAGTTCGCGCAGCGCGACCGTCCCCTCGTCCGCCTCGCGCCGTCCGACGACCAGCAGGTTCGGCACCTTGGCAAGGCTGTGTTCGCGGACCTTGTAGTTGATCTTCTCGTTCCGCACGTCGATTTCGGCGCGGATTCCCGCCGCGCGCAGCTTCTCGACCGCTGCCTTCGCATAATCGTCCGCATCGGACACGATGGTCGCGACCACGGCCTGCACCGGCGCCAGCCAGAGCGGGAAGCGGCCCGCATAATGTTCGATCAGGATGCCGATGAAGCGTTCATAGCTGCCGAAAATGGCGCGATGGAGCATGACCGGCCGGTGCCGCTCGCCATCTTCGCCAATATAGCTGGCGTCGAGTCGTTCGGGCAGCACGCGGTCCGACTGGATGGTGCCGACCTGCCAGGTGCGGCCGATCGCGTCGGTCAGATGCCATTCCAGCTTGGGCGCATAGAAGGCGCCTTCGCCCGGCAATTCTTCCCAGCCATATTCGGGCGTGTTGAGGCCGGCGGCGGCGACTGCGTTGCGCAGCTCATTCTCCGCCATGTCCCACATCTCCTCGGTGCCGAAGCGCTTTTCCGGGCGCAGCGCCAGCTTGATCGAGTAGGTGAAGCCGAAATCCTTGTAGATGCGGTCGGCCAGCGCGCAGAAGGCGCGGACTTCCTCGACGATCTGGTCTTCGCGGCAGAAGATATGCGCGTCATCCTGCGTGAACTGGCGCACGCGCATCAGGCCGTGCAGCGCGCCATGCGGCTCGTTGCGGTGGCAGCAGCCATTTTCGTAGAAGCGCAACGGGAGGTCGCGATAGCTTTTGATCCCCTGACGGAAGATCAGGACATGCGCCGGGCAGTTCATGGGCTTGAGCGCCATCCAGTCGGCATCGTCCGACACCAGCGGGCCTTCATCGTCCACATTGGGCACTTCGTCGGGGATGACGAACATATTCTCGCGATACTTGCCCCAGTGGCCGGACGTTTCCCACTGGCGTGCGTCCATCACCTGGGGCGTCTTCACCTCGCGATAGCCCGCTGCGTCAATGGCGCGGCGCATATAGGCTTCCAGTTCGCGCCAGATGAGATAGCCCTTGGGATGCCAGAAGACGCTGCCATGCGCTTCCTGCTGGAGATGGAACAGGTCCATTTCCGCACCCAGCTTGCGATGGTCGCGCTTACCCGCCTCTTCAAGGCGCGTCAGATGCTCGGCCAACTGCTTTTTGTTGAGCCAGCCGGTGCCATAGATGCGGCTGAGCATCGCATTCTTCTGGTCGCCGCGCCAATAGGCGCCCGATACGCGCGTCAGCTTGAACGCGGCGGGGTCCAGGCGCCCGGTGGAAGCCAGATGCGGGCCGCGGCACATGTCGTACCAGTCGCCGGAGCGATAGACCGTCAGTTCCTCGCCCTCGGGCAGTTCGGCGGCCCATTCGGCCTTGAACGTCTCGCCGGCCGCGCGCCAGGCGGCGATCAGCGCGTCGCGGTCCATCACTTCGCGCACCAGCGGCTTGTTGGCGGCGATGATCTTGCGCATCTCCGCCTCGATTCCCGGCAGGTCTTCCTCGGTGAAGGGCCGGTCCCTGGGCGCGAAGTCATAATAGAAGCCATCGTCGGTCGACGGGCCGAAAGTGATCTGGGTGCCGGGGAACAACGCCTGCACCGCTTCGGCCAGCACATGGGCGAAATCGTGCCGGGCCAGTTCCAGCGCGTCGGCCTCATCCTTGCTCGTCACCAGGGCGAGGTGGGAATCCTGTTCCAGCGGGCGGCCGATATCGCGCAGTTCGCCGTCGACGCGCGCGGCGATGGCGGCCTTGGCCAGGCCCGGCCCGATCGCCGCTGCAATGTCCGCCGGGGTAGTGCCGGGCGCGACTTCACGCACGGAACCATCGGGCAGGGTAATCTTGAGCATGGCGGACACGGACATGGCTTTCTGTGAAATGGGCGGGTTGCGCGGCCCCAATTGCCGCGCCTTCCCCTTAAATGGGCGGCCCGCACTGTCAATAGAAGGGTTCGGAGGCGGACTGGCGCCGCCGGCGGCTCGCGGAACGCGGCATCGCGAAAGCGCTCTTGCCAACGCCCGTCGCAAAGCGCATGTTCCATGTGTTGTTATAACATATTTCAACAGGAGGGTTTATGGCCTTGCACCTTGCACGCCCGGAGTCCGCAGACGCACCGATGGGCGAGATGAACACGACACCGCTTATCGACGTCATGCTGGTCCTGCTCATCATGTTCATCATCACCATTCCGATGCAGACCCACAGCGTGGGCATCGACCTGCCGCAGGCGCCGGTTCAGCCGGCCCAGTTCACGCCCGACCCGGTCAAGAACAAGGTGACGATCGACGCCGCCGGCATGATCCGCTGGAATGGGGCGGCGATCGATCGGCTGACGCTGCGCCGCTATCTGGCGCGGTCGCTGGCGTTGCCGGTGGAGCCGGAACTGCAATTCCAACCGGATGCCGCGGCGCGCTACGTCATAGTGGATGAAGTGCTGGCCGACATCCGCCGGTCGGGCGTGACCAAGCTCGGCTTCGTCGGCAACGAACGCTATCGGGATTTCTGAAAAACGGCCTGCGCCTTGCCCCCGGCCCGCATCGCCGATAGCATCGGCGGGCGGAAAGGAGGGCAGGGCGCATGAAGACGGTTCGCTATGGTTTGATCGCCTGCTTCTGTCTCGGAGCGGCCTGGGGCGTTGCCCATCTCGCCACCCCGCCGCGTGCGGACGCGCTGGCGACGCCGGGCATGTCGATCGCTCCCGCAGCGCATGACCGGTCGCAGGAGCGGTGGCGCTACCTGCCGATCCTGCGATAGGATCAGGCGAAGAGTAGCCGGGCCTGATCGTCGGTCGCTTGCAGGAAGCCGACCGGTCCGCCCGTTTCGACGCCTTCGGGAAGGTCCGTCGCCGTCATGCCGCACAGGGCAAGGCCGCTCTGGCAGGCGATCAGCGTCACGCCCAACCCCAGCGCTTCATTCAGCAGCACGGCCAGATCGGGCAGGCCGGCGGCGCGATGGGCCGCATCGCGGGGCGCGACGATCGGCGCGCGCAGCAGCGCTACCGCATCCAGTTGCAGGAAGAGGGTCGCCGCGCCGCCCAGGGCGGCCTGCGCCGCCGCCAGCACCAGCGCGCCGCGCAGCCGCTCCGCATCGGCCGTCGCGACCAGGATGTTCAGGGCGCGCATAGAGCCACAGCGCATGCCGTACAGGCGGGGTCTTTGGGCACATCCAGCGTGCGGAAGCGCATCGAAAGCAGGTCGGCGATCAGCAGCCGCCCGGCCATCTCCGCGCCGAACGGCACCAGCGCGCGGATCGCCTCCAGCGCGGCCAGGCTGCCCATCGCGCCGGTCAGCGCGCCGATGACGCCGGTTTCGGCGCAATTGCGTTCCGGCGCATCCTGCGGCGCGCCGACCAGGCAGCGATAGCAGGGCTTGTCCGCTTCCCAGCCGCGATAGGTGGCGATCTGCCCTTCGAACGGGCCGACCGCCGCGGACACCAGCGGGATGCGCAGCCGCTGTGCGCTGTCCGCCACCGCCAGCCGGGTGTCGAAATTATCGCAGCCGTCCAGAATTACGTCCGCGTCCCGCAGCATGATCGCGGCATTGTCCGCGTCGATCCGCGCGTTGATCGGGATCAGCTTCACGTCGGGGTTGAGCCGCGCGACGGCCGCCATCGCGGCCTCCGCCTTGGGCGCGCCGATATCGGCGGCGCCGAACAAAATCTGCCGCTGCAGGTTGGACAGGGCGACCGCGTCATCGTCGATTACCCGGATCGTGCCGACTCCGGCGGCGGCAAGGTAGAGGATCGCCGGGCTGCCGATGCCGCCCGCCCCGATCACCGCTACGTCTGCCGACAGCAGCCGGGCCTGTCCCGCGCCGCCAATTTCCTTCAGGATGATGTGCCGGGCGTAGCGGTCCAGTTGATCGTCGCTGAGCGTCACGGCGCGTCGGACCAGAGGAAGCGGACCTGAGAGCGCATCCAGCGGGGCTCCGCCGCCCCGGTCTTGGGGAAGGAACCGCGCAATGTGCCGAGGATGCGGCCGCTCACATATTTTTCGACCTCGGGGCAACGCGCATTGACCGGCGCGATCTTGAGCGGCTTGCCTTCGCCCGACAGCAGGAACAGCATGTCGATTTCCAGCAGCCGCGATCCTTCATGATTGACCGCACCACTGCATTCGCCACGACGATAGAGTTTCGCGACATCGTCCGACCAGCGCGGCGACACCTTCCGCCCCAGCCAGCCGTCGATGACCGGGACGGCGGTCAAATCCTGCGGCATGGGCGGTGCATCGCCCGGAACCGGGCCTGGCATCGGGGTTGCAGCCAGCATCAGCGAAAGCAGCATCGTCATCGCGTCACACTCCTGTGGAACCGAACCCGCCCTGTCCCCGGACGGTATCGTCGAGACTATCGACTTCCGCGAAGCTGGCAAGCTGCACCGGCGCGACCACCAGTTGGGCGATCCGGTCGCCGCGCTGTATCGGGAAGGGCGCGTCGCCCAGGTTGATCAGGATGATCTTCAATTCGCCGCGATAGTCGGCGTCGATCGTACCGGGCGTGTTGGGCAGGCTGATGCCGTGCTTGAGCGCGAGGCCGGAGCGGGGACGAACCTGCACCTCATAGCCTTCGGGGATCGCCATCGCGAAGCCCGTCGCCACCGCATGGCGGCCACCCGGTTGCAGCACCAGTTCCTCGGCCGAAACGACGTCCATTCCTGCGGCATGGGCGGTCGCATAGGCCGGGACCGGCAGGCCCTCGCCATGGGGCAGGCGCTTGAGCCGGATTTCAATCGACGAGAGCGGAGAGGGCATGGGCGACCTTTTCGATGAGTTTGTCGGCGACCTCGCCCTTCGGCAGGCTGGGCCAGGATTCGATGCCGGCGGCAGTGACGATCTGCACGGCGTTGGCGTCGCCGCCCATTACGTCGCCGGATACGTCATTGGCGACGATCCAGTCAGCGCCCTTCTTCGCCAGCTTGGCCCGGGCATGGGCGGCGATCTGCTGCGTTTCGGCGGCAAAGCCCACCAGCAGGGCCGGGCGCTGCGCATGGCGGCCCAGAGTCGCGAGGATGTCGGGATTTTCGACCAGTGCGAGCGGCGCGGGCTGGCCGGAGCCGTCCTTCTTCAGCTTCTGGTCGGCGGCGTCTGCGGTGCGCCAGTCGGCGACCGCGGCAACCATGATCGCGGCGTCTGCCGGCAGGGCGGCTTCGACCGCGGCCAGCATCTGCCGTGCGGTTTCCACATCCACCCGGTCGACCCCCGCGGGCGTAGGGAGATGTACCGGCCCTGCGACCAGCGTCACCCGCGCGCCGGCCCGCGCGGCGGCGGCGGCGATCGCGAAGCCCTGCTTGCCCGACGATCGATTGGCGATGTAGCGCACCGGGTCGATCGGCTCATGGGTGGGGCCTGCGGTGATAAGGATGTGGCGACCCTGCAAAGACCCGTTCGTCTCGAGCGAAGTCGAGAGACGCTGGGCATCGCTGGCAAAATCGGGCTGCCCCGCGAGCGGATCGGCGCCCCTGGGCAATGCCAGCAGCCGCTCGATTTCCAAAGCGATCGCCTCCGGCTCGGGCAGTCGCCCCTTGCCATATTCGCCGCACGCCATCGCGCCATCGTCCGGCGTCATGACATGGACGCCGTCGGCGTGGAGCCGCTCCAGATTGCGCTGCGTCGCCTTGTGATGCCACATGCGCACATTCATCGCAGGGACCGCCAGCACCGGCTTGTCGGTCGCCAGCAGCAGCGTGGTGGCCAGATCGTCGGCGATGCCATTCGCCATCTTGGCAAGGATATTGGCGGTCGCGGGCGCGACGACGACCAGATCCGCCTGGCGCGATAGCTGGATATGGCCGATTTCCTGCTCGTCCTTCAGGTCGAACACATGGGTGAAGACCTGATCTTCGGTCAGCACCCCCAGCGACAGCGGCGTCACGAACTGCTGCGCCGACTCCGTCAGCACCGCGCGCACCGCGACCCCGCGCTTGCGCAGGATGCGGACCAGTTCGAGCGCTTTATAGGCGGCGATGCCGCCAGAGACGATGAGGAGGACGCGCTGTTGAGTCATAGATGCAGATGTAGGAGGGCGGAGCCCAGCACGCCAGCCGCCGCCGCGATCACCGCCACCAGCGCATAGCGCCAGCCGCCGCCTACGTGGATCAGCTTCACTTCCGTGAGCGGCGGCGGCGGCGGGGCGCCGCCCTTTTCGGGGAAGGCGTCCTCGATCCGCTTGACCAAACCCGGCAACCGCTGGAGCGTGCGCCAATTTTCGATCAGCGTGTCGGCGGCCTTCGCCTCCGGTCCCAGTTCGTCGCGCAGCCAGCCTTTCACATAGGGGCCGCTCGTCTCCCACAGGTTGATGTCGGGGTCGAGCGCGGTCGCCACGCCCTCCACCATCACCATCGTCTTCTGGAGCAGCAGCAAATGCGGCTGGGTCTGCATGTCGAAGTCGCGGGTGATCGCGAACAACCCGTCCAGCATCCCGCCGACCGAGAGTTCGCGCACCGGCTTGCCGCGCATCGGTTCGCCCACGGCGCGCAGGGCGGTGGCGAATTCGTCGACATTATGATGGCCGGGCACATATTGCGCCTCGAAGTGAATCTCGGCCACGCGCTTATAATTACCGGTGATCAGGCCGTAGAGAATCTCCGCCAGCCACATGCGCGCGCGCCGGTCGATCCGGCCCATGATGCCGAAATCGATCGCGACGATGTCGCCATTGGCCGTGACGAACAAATTGCCCTGATGCATGTCGGCGTGGAAGAAGCCTTCCGCAATCGCCTGTCGCAGGAAGGCGTTGACCAGCCGGGCGGCCAGATCCTTCACATCATGGCCCGCCGCGATCAGCGCATCGCGATCGGAAATCTTGATGCCGTCGATCCACTCCATCGTCATGACCTTGCCGGTCGTGCGGTCCCAGTCGATGACGGGAATGCGATAACCGGGCATCGCCTCCATGGCTTCGCTGAGTTCGGAGGCGGAGGCGGCTTCGCGGCGCAGGTCCAGTTCGCGCACGGTCCAGCGCTTGAAGTTCGCGATGACCAGGCGCGGGCGCAGGCGCGCGATCTCGCCGCCCAGCATCTCGACATGGGCGGCGGCCCATTCATAGGTCTGGATGTCGCGATTGAACTTGTCGATGACGCCGGGGCGGATCACCTTGACCGCGACGTCGCGGCCGTCGGTCGTGACCGCGCGATGCACCTGCGCGATCGACGCGGCACCGACCGGCACCTCATCGAAGCTCTTGTAGACGGCGTCCAGCGGACGGTCGAAACTCTGCTCGATCTGTGCCCGGATCGTGTCGAACGGCACGGGGGGCAGGGCGTCCTGCAAGCGCAGAAGATCGTTCGCCGCATGATCGCCGACCAGATCGGGCCGGGTGGCGAGCGTCTGGCCCAGCTTGATCGCGGCCGGGCCGATCGACTGGAAGGCGTCGGCATAGCGCGGCTGCCTGGGCACGCGCGCGCCGAGCCGGGCGATGCGGACCAGCCGCCGGACGGGGCCGGGGGTCAGCGGATCGCGCTCGATGCCGGTCAGCGCGCCATGCCGCGCCAGGGTGCGCCCCCATTTCAGGAGGCGGAAGATATGGGTGATATGGGCGGTCATCCGGGCGTCAAATCTTCCAGCCGCTGTGAATGGCGACCAGCCCGCCCAATATCGGTTCGACCTTGGTATTCACGAAACCGGCATCACGGATCATGCCCTCGAATTTGGGCATGGGCGGGAAGCGGCGGATCGATTCGATCAGATAGCGATAGCTGTCTGCGTCATTGGCGAACAGCTTGCCGAGGTGCGGCACCAGCTTGTGCGAATAGACGTCATAGACGTCCGAGAAACCCGGCCATGTGGTGGTGGAAAATTCCAGGCAGAAGAAGCGCCCGCCGAACTTGAGAACGCGGTGCGCCTCAGCCAGCGCCTGGTCGATATGGGTGACGTTGCGGATGCCGAAGGCGATCGTATAGGCGTCGAAAGCCCGGTCGCCGAAGGTCAGCGTTTCGGCATTCTGCTCCGACCAGATCAGCCCGTCAAACCCCTTCTTCTGCGCCCGCTCGACGCCAACGGCCAGCATCTCGGGATTGATGTCCGACACGGTGACCTGCGCGCCATGCTTGTGCATCCGAAAGGCGATGTCGCCGGTGCCGCCCGCCATGTCGAGTATCTGTTCGCCGGCGCGGGGCTTCACCCGGCGCACGAACTGGTCCTTCCACAGACGATGCGCGCCGCCGGACATGGCGTCGTTCATCAGATCATATTTCGCCGCGACGTTGGAAAAGACTGCGCGGACCATGCCCTGTTTTTCGGCGGCATCGACGTCGCGATAGCCGAAGGATGCTGTGTCGTTCATGGGCTTCGCTCTAGAGCATCGCGCGCAAAAGTGGGAACCGGTTTTGCGCAAAAAGCGATGCGACAACAAAAAAATGAAAACAGGTGACGACTTCCTCGAACGCCGACCGGCTTTTGCCGCTGTTCCGGTGCCATGCCAGTGGGAAGGCGAGGGGCGGAACGTTTCGCGGGCGTCATCCATTTTTCAGGCAAACCATGTCGGGGGAGCCTCTTATCGTGCGTCCAGTCCTTGCTGCCCTTGCCGCCATGCTGTGCATGGCCCAGGCCGCGCCGCAAACGTCCGCGCCGCCGCCCGGCCCGCAGCGCATCTACGGCCCCCTGTTCGAAGCGGTGCAGCGCGAGAAGATCTTCCCCGACGGCAAAACCTTCGTGGACGCGGTGCCCAGGGCCGATGCCGCGACGATCCTCGATCGCTATCGGCAGGAAAAGCCGCAAGGGCCGGCGCTGCGCGCCTTCGTCCTCAACTATTTCGATGTGCCGGGCGAACAGGCGGCGGCGCAGGGCCTGCGCGGCCATATCAGGGCACTCTGGCCGCAACTGACGCGCCCGGCGCTCAGTCCGCCGGCGGGGGCATCCGCGCTCGCCTTGCCCGCGCCCTATGTCGTGCCGGGCGGGCGCTTTCGCGAGATTTATTATTGGGACAGCTATTTCACCATGCTGGGACTCAAGGCCGACGGGCAACAGCCTTTGATCGATTCGATGCTGGTCGATTTCGAAAGCCTGATCGACCGCTACGGCTTCATCCCCAATGGCACGCGGACCTATTATCTGGGCCGGTCGCAGCCGCCCTTCCTGGCGCTGATGGTGGATCTGGCGAGCAATCCCAACGATCCCCGGCACCTCAAAGCCCTCCGCGCCGAGCATGATTTCTGGATGCGCGGCGCGGAGGGGCTGGCGACGGGCGCGGCCGACCGGCGCGTCGTGCGGATGCCCGATGGCGCGCTGCTCAACCGCTATTGGGACGACAGACCGGGGCCGCGCGACGAGAGCTGGGCGGAAGATGTCGCCACCGCCGGGCAAAGCAACCGCCCGGCCGCCGCCATCTATCGCCACCTGCGCGCGGGCGCGGAAAGCGGCTGGGACTTTTCCTCGCGCTGGCTGGACGACCCCAGGCGGCTGTCCACGATCCGCACGACCGACATCGTGCCGGTGGACCTCAACAGCCTGCTCTGGTCGCTGGAGCGGGCCATCGCTCGCCGCTGCGCCGCGGCGGGGGACGCCGCCTGCGCCCGGCAGTTTGGATCGCTGGCCACCGCGCGCGGGAAGGCGATCAGCCGCTGGCTATGGCAGGCGCGTGAGGGGCGCTATGCCGACTGGGACATGCAGGCGCGCAAGCCGACGCCGGTCGTCTCCGCCGCGACGCTCTTCCCGCTCTTCGTTGGCCTGGCCGACCGGCCACAGGCGGACGCCGTCGCTCGCCTGGTCCGCGCGCAGTTGCTGGGGGAGGGCGGCCTGCGTACCACCCGCATCGCCAGCGGCCAGCAATGGGACAGCCCCAATGGCTGGGCGCCGCTCCAATGGGTGGCGGTGGAAGGACTGGCCCGCACGGGTCATGAAGCGTTGGCGAGGGATATCGCCCGTCGCTGGATCGGCACGGTCGATGCGGCCTGGCGCGAAACCGGCAAGATGCTGGAAAAATATGATGTCGAGACGCGCAAGCCCGGCGGCGGCGGGGAATATGCATTGCAGGACGGGTTCGGCTGGACCAACGGCGTCACGAGCGCGCTGATCGACCGCTGGCCGGATCTCGATCCCGATACCCCTGTTGCAGCCGCCCGCTAACGCCTACATGCATCGCCATGCCTGAGCTTCCCGAAGTCGAAACCACCGTTGCGGGCTTGCGCTCCGTCCTCCAGGGGGCGGTGCTGACGCGAGTGGAGCCGCGCCGCGCCGACCTGCGCTGGCCGATCCCGGTCGACCTGCGTCAGCGGATGACCGGGGCGACGGTGACGGGGCTGTCACGTCGCGCCAAATATGGCCTGATCGAAACCGATCGCGGCGACATGATGATTTTCCATCTCGGCATGTCGGGTCGCTGGCGAATCGACCCGGCGGAGATCGGCGCGCACGACCATCTGCTGCTTGAGACAGGGCATGGCCATGTGCTGTCGCTCAACGACCCGCGGCGATTCGGTTCGCTGGACCTGGTGCGATCGGACGCATGGCAGGCCTACACGCCCTTCACCCGCATGGGGCCGGAACCGCTGGGACCGGACTTCGACACCGCCCGCCTGGCCGCCGCGCTCAAGGACAAGGCGACCTCGATCAAGGCGGCCTTGCTCGACCAGCGAATCGTCGCTGGCCTCGGCAATATCTATGTGTGCGAAGCGCTCAACATGGCGGGCATCGCGCCGACTCGCGCGGCGGGCAAGATCGGGCGCGTGCGCCTCGGCCTGCTGGTGGAGGCGATTCGCGATGTGCTGTCCGCCGCCATCGTCGCGGGCGGCTCCACCCTGCGCGATTATGCGCGGCCCGACGGGGAACTGGGCTATTTCTCCAAACAATGGCGGGTCTATGGGCGGGAAGGCGAATCCTGCCTGTGCGGCGGCACGGTGCAGCGTCGGGTGGACGGGGGGCGATCGACCTTCTTTTGCCCCAAATGTCAGAAATAGCGTCGCCCGAATCCGTTGACGCCTGCCCCGAACCTCTGTAAGGGGCGCACCTTCACGAGGCATGTCGGTTGTTCGGCGGGCCTCTTCCCGAGATTTGATGAGAACCGAGGAATAGAATGGCCAATACGCCGCAAGCCAAGAAGCGCATCCGTCGCAACGAGCGTCGCGCCGCAATCAATGGCGCCCGCATCAGCCGGATCCGCACCCTGGTGAAGAAGGTGGAAGCTGCCCTCGCCGCTGGTGACAAGGACGTCGCTGCCACCGCCCTGCAGGCCGTCCAGCCCGAGCTGGCCCGTGGCGTCGCCCGCGGCGTGCTGCACAAGAACACCGCCGCGCGCAAGTTCGGCCGCCTGACCAAGGCTGTCAGCGCGCTCGCCTAACCCCTCCGGGTTTTTCGGCAGATCATAAGGCCCGCCCCATCGCTGGGGCGGGCCTTTCGTCGTTCCTTCACAATATGGTCATTTTTGACGATTGGCCAATTTCCCGCGATTCGACGCACTGCGGCACGATTATTTCCTTACAAACTGTTGAAATAACGTGATAATTTCATTCTCGTTCGATTCCCGCGGCTTTGCTGAGTCAACGGCTTTATTTCACTTTTTTGAACCATGCTGCCCTTGATCCGGCGGTGTCCCCCTGTCTATTTTTGAAATCCGGCCGCTGTCGAATCACCTTGATGCGGCCGTCATGTGAGATTGCATATCGTAAGGAACTCGGGATGGCGGGGGCTTTTCCGATCGAGTATCCTTGCGTCTTTTTTCCTGCCCGGATCAGGGGGCACAGTTGGTGGGGTCGTCAAAGTCTATGAAGGATGTTGTGGGCGTGGTTGGTTGGCAGGACGGAGAGATTAGCCAGGCCGATGCGGGCCTGGAATTCGCCTGGACCAGCATCCGCGCCGGCCTGCGCCGCGATGTCGGCGCACGGATGTTCGATCAGTGGCTCAAGCCCGTCCGCCTCGGTGACTATTGCGCCGAATCGCAGACGCTCGACCTGCTGGTCGCCAGCGATTTCAGCGCCAATTTCGTGTCCGGCCAGTTTGGCGACCGCCTGCGCATGGCCTGGCGCAGCGCCGGGGCCGGCGTGCGCGAGGTGCGGTTGCGCCGTGCGCCCGACGCCACCGGGCCGCGCCTGCTGGAAGTCGTGCATGTCGAGCCGCCGGTGCCGACTGAAACCGCCGCGCCCGTCGCCATCGCCTCCAATTTCCTGCCGCGCCACGGCTTTGACGATTTCGTCATGGGCGAAACCAACCGCCTTGCCTGTTCGGCCGCCCAGGCGATGGCCGGCGAAGCCACGCCGCGCTTCAGCCCGCTGTTCATCCATGGCGGCACGGGCCAGGGCAAGACCCACCTGCTCCACGCCATCGCCCGCGCCTTTTCCGCCCATGCGCCCACGTCCCCCGTGCTCTACATGTCGGCCGAACGCTTCATGATGGAATTTGTGAACGCGATGCGCGCCAATGAGACGATGGCGTTCAAGGGCCGGCTGCGCGCTGCCCGGCTGTTGCTGATCGACGATATCCAGTTCATTGCGGGCAAGGGATCGACGCAGGAGGAATTCCTCCACACGATCAACGACCTGATCGACAGCGGCGCGCGTATCGTCGTGACCGCCGACCGGCCGCCGCAGATGCTCGAATCGATCGATCCGCGAATCCTGTCGCGCCTCGCCGGCGGCCTGGTCGCCGATATCCAGCCCGCCGGGCTCGACCTGCGCCTCGCCATCCTCGAATCGAAGCGCGCGGTGGCGGGCGATCCGCCGGTCCCCGATGCGGTGATCGACTTCCTCGCCCGCTCGATCCGCTCGAACGTGCGCGAACTGGAAGGGGCGTTCAACAAGCTGGTCGCTTATGGCCAACTGACGGGCCGCTCGATCGACCTCGACTTTGCGCAAGGGATGCTGGCCGACGCCGTGCGCGCCAATGCGCGGCGCATCACGGTGGACGAAATCCAGAAGGCCTGCGCTGCCCATTTCAAAATCGACCCGTCGGAAATGCGTTCCAAGCGCCGCGCCCGCGCCGTCGCCCGCCCGCGCCAGGTGGCGATGTACCTCGCCAAGAAGATGACGCCGCGTTCGCTGCCCGAAATTGGCCGCATCTTCGGCGGGCGCGATCACAGCACGGTGATCCATGCCGTGCGCACGATCGAGGCGCTGCGCGAAAGCAACCCGGACATGGACGCCGATGTCCGCGCGCTCCAGCGCCTGCTGGAGGGCTGACAAGCCCCTCTGGCGTCCGGCGGCGGAGAAGCTAGGGTGAGCGTATGATTCGCGCCCTTGCTATCCTGCTCGCCGCCCTTCTCGGCTTTTCGGCCGCCTTGGCCCAGACACCGCCGGCGCCAGCGCCGTCGACCGACGTTCGCGTCGCGCTCGACACCGATGCAGGCCGCATCCTGATAGCGGTCCATGTCGACAAGGCGCCGGTCACCGCCGCCAACTTCCTCAAATATGTCGACCAGAAACGGTTCGACGGCACGCTCTTCTATCGCGGCGTGGGCGCGGCCGATTATGGCTTCGTCCAGGGCGGGGCGCAAAATGATCCGAAACGGATATTGCCGCCGATCAAACATGAACCAACCACCCAGACCGGCCTCACCCATGATGACGGCGCACTGTCGATGGCGCGCTATGCGCCGGGCAGCGCGACCGGCGACTTCTTCATCGTATTGGGCAAGATGCCGGCCATGGACGCCCAGCCCCAGCAGGCGAGCGGCGACAATCAGGGCTTTGCCGTCTTCGCCCATGTGGTCGAGGGGATGGATGTGGTGAAGGCGATCCTCGCCGCGCCCAAATCGCCCACGGCCGGGGAGGGCGTGATGAAGGGGCAGATGCTCGCCGCACCGGTGACGATCCGTACGGCGCGGCGGGTGCCTTGATCTTGTGATCCAAGCCTTCCAACAGGTTTAGGATGCGTCCGCCGCCTGCCGATCCAAAATCCGGGCCGCCGCCATGTCGGCGGTGACATTGCCGACCGTGCGGAAGATGTCGGGCACCGTCTCCACCGCCAGCAACAGCGGCAACGCCTCCACCGGCACGCCCATTGCGAGGCAAATGGGGCCGGTGGTGGTGAAGAAGGTGATCTGGCTGGGCAGGCCGACCGCCGCCAGGCTGACGATCGCGGCCACCAGCACCCCCATCGCCAGTTGTGCCGGGCCGAGCGTCACGCCGTTCATCGCCGCCACATAGAGGGCGACGCCCAGATTGGCGGGCGGGCTGGTGATACGGAACAGCGATATGGCGAGCGGCAGGACGATGCTGCGCGTAGTTTCGCGCACCTCAAGCGGTTCGTCGCTCGCCTGGATCATCGCGGGCAGGGAGGCGATCGAGCTTTGCGTCGAAAAGGCGATGGCCTGGGCGGGCAGGGCGGCGCGGGCGAAGCGGCCCAACCCGATCCGCCCGGCGACCACGACCAGCGGATAGACCAGCAGCGTCACCGCGACGCAGATCAGCACGATGAAGCCGATATAATGAAGCAGCGCCCCCGCCGTCGCCAGCCCCGACCGCGCGCCCGCGACCAGCGCCAGCGCGAATACGCCGATCGGCGCCAGCCACAGCACCCAGCCGACCACGACCAGCAGCGCGTCGGCCAGCGCCTGGAAGAAGCCGGTCAGCTGCGCGCGCCGGTCCGCCGCGATGCGGGTGACGGCGAAACCGAAGACCAGTGCGAACAGCACCACGGCGACCACCTGCCCCTCGCTCGCGGACTTGAGAGGATTGACCGGGATGAAGCCCAGCAGCCATTCGGCGGACGGGCGCATGTCGGGTACTTCGCCTACCCCATCGGCGCCCGCCAGCGCCCCGACCGCGCCGGCCGGCACTGGCCACAGATGCAGCATCAGCGGCCCGATCAGCGCGGCGACCGCCGCCGATGCCGTCAGCAGGATTGCGAACAGCGCGATCGCGCGGCCGGCCATGCCGTTGGTCCGGACGCTGGTCGCCGCCTGGGTGATGCCCGTCACCAGCAGGGCGAAGATCAGGGGGATCAGCGGCATCTGCAGCCCGCCCAGCCACGCCTTGCCGATCGGCTGCGCCACCGCGATCACGCCTGTCCCCCAGTCTCCGCCCCATTCGGCCAGCGCGATGCCGCTACCCAGTCCCAGCACGAGCGCGATCAGGATGCGGACGGTCAAGGACATAGGCGTGGTTCCCCGGTGGCGCTGCCCATGGCAACGGACCGCGGCAGGCTATCCGCTATGATGGGGCATGGAACAGCGGAAAATGGCGCAGGGGACAATGCGGGCGGGACAGAAGGCGCGGCATGACGACGAAAAAGCCCGGCGCTTCGATGAAGCGCCGGGCTTTTCACATCTTGTTAGAGCCTGTCCTAGCCCTTTTTCTCGGGCGGCAGAGTGATCTTCACATCTTCCCCATTCTGGCCGGGAAAGTTGGTGAACATCGCGTCGATCAGGTTGGGCACCAGATAGGTCAGCTTGTTCGACAGCGACTGGGCGCTCGCCTTGCCCTCGAACAGGCGGCGGTTGTCGGCCGCGCGGTCGATCTTCATGCTGAGGTCGCTGGTGTAGACGGTGTAGCTCGACACGTCGTTATAGCCGCCACCGCCGAAGAGCCAGGGATCATAGAAGCCATAGCCCCATGGGCGACCCCAACGGCCGCCGAAGCCGCCACCCCAGGGGCCGAAGCCACCGCCATAAGGGCCGCCAAAGCCGGTCGAGCGCACCTTCTCGCGCCCATTGTCGACATCATAGGCGACGCGCACGATCAGGTCGGCGCGGGCCGGGTCACTAGCCTGCACATAACCGGTCTGTGCCAGACGTCGCCCGACCATGTCCGCATAATGGGCGAACTCCAGCCCGCCCGCGAGCTGCGGATCGTCGGCGACGACAATATAGCTTTGCCCGGCGGGCGCGGGGAGTTGCTGGAAGCGGGCGACATCGGCTTTGAAGCCTGTGGTGCAGCCCGACAGCGCCACCAGCGCCAGAGCTGGCGCCGCAATCAGGCCGAACTTCTTGAAACGGGTCATTTTTCTGCGTCCTGTACCAAGGCATGAGCCTTTAAACATCATTGCGCTCTGCGATAGCAAAACGCAACTGAACATCGTTTGAACGCGCGAACCGACCGAACGGGCGCAAACCATGGTCCTGTCGGATCATGGACGACGCTCGCCCCGCTTTTCCGTAAACGACCATGCCCAGGGTCAGCTATTTAAGCCGAACCTGTGACATTATCGCATCAGCCCCATTGCGTCATAGGCGGCGCGCAGGGTCGGCTCCGCCGCCGCCGCTGCCTTGGCCGCGCCCTTGTCCAGGATGGCGTCGAGTGCGGCATCGTCGGTGCGCAATGCAAGAAACCGCTCGCGAATCGGGCGCAGAGTTTCGACCAGCAGGTCGCCCAACGCCGGCTTGAACGCGCCGAACCCCTTGCCCGCGAACGCCGCGCAGACTGCGTCCGGCGTCGTGCCCGACAGGGTGGCGTAGATGCCGATCAGGTTGTTCGCCTCTGGGCGGCCGACCAGCCCGGCGGCCGTTTCGGGCAAGGGTTCGGGATCGGTCTTGGCCTTCTTCACCTTGTTCATGATGGCGTCGTCGTCGTCGGTCAGGTTGATGCGGCTCATGTCCGACGGATCGGACTTGGACATTTTCGCGCTACCGTCGCGGAACGACATGATCCGCGCCGATTCCCGGGGAATGATCGGATCGGGCAGGGTGAACAGTTCGACGCCGAAATCGCTGTTGAACTTGGCCGCAATGTCGCGCGCCAGCTCCAGATGCTGCTTCTGGTCCTCGCCCACCGGGACATGGGTGGCGTTATAGAGCAATATGTCGGCGGCCTGCAGCACCGGATAGACGAACAGGCCGATCGAGGCGCCCTCGCGGTCCTTGCCGACCTTGTCCTTGAACTGCGTCATGCGATTGAGCCAGCCGATGCGCGCGGTGCCGTTCAGCAACCAGGCGAGTTCCGCATGGGCGGGCACGCGCGCCTGATTGAACAACACGCTGCGGTCCGGGTCGATCCCGGCGGCGACCAGTGCGGCCGCCATGTCGCGCACGTTGCGGATACGCTGCTCGCGCCCTTCATGCACGGTGATCGAATGCATATCGGCCAGGAAGAAGAAACACTGACTCTGGCTGTCCATCTCATCCTGCATCCGCACCCAGTTGCGGATCGCGCCAAGGTAATTGCCAAGGTGCAGATTGCCGGTCGGCTGGATGCCGGAAAGGACGCGCATGTCTGTATCCGTTCTTACTTAGGTTGCACTTTTGCGGCGCATCAGCGCCTTGATGTCGGAGAGCCGATAGGCCCCCGTGACGAAGGAGGCCAGCCCGTACAGCGCCACACCCGCGCCGACAAGCAGGGCCAGCGCGACATAGCGCTGCACCATCGCGCCGGTCAGCCAGGGATCGAGCAGATCTTCACCCGTCCACAGCGCGACACCCATGATGAGCGCGGCGACGGCGAGCCGGGGCAGGCGGCGGCGCAGGCCAGCGTCAGCGGCGAAATGGCCGCGCCTGACCAATGTCCGATAGAGCATCGCGACATTGACCGTGGAGGATAGCGCGGTCGCCAGCGGCGGGCCGATATGGCCCAGGGTCGGGATCATCGCCAGATTGCCGATGATGTTGATCACGATCGACAGCATCGCATAGCGTACCGGCGTCTTCGTGTCGCCGCGCGCATAATAGCCCGGCGTCAGCACCTTCACGAGAACATAGGAGGGCAGGCCGATCGAGAAGGCCGACAGCGCCCAGCCGCATCGCATCGCGTCCTCCGCGGTGAAGCGGCCATATTGGAACAGGCCGCGCACGATCGGTTCCGCCACGACCAGAAAGGCCACGGTCGCGGGCAGGGTCAGGAACAGGGCGAGTTCGATGCCCCGATTCTGCGTCTCCATCGCCGCGGCGTCCTCGCCCTTGGACAGCATCCGCGAAATGGTGGGGAGCAGGATCGTACCCAGGCCAATGCCGATCAGGCCCAGCGGCAACTGGTTCAGCCGGTCGGCATAATAGATATAGGTGATGGAGCCGGACGCGAGCAGCCAGCCCGACAGCGCGGTGGAAATCAGCAGGTTGATCTGCGACGCGCCCGCGCCCGCCGCTGCCGGAACGATCAGGCGCAGCAGTTCGCGCACATCCTTGTCGAGGCGGGGGCGTTTCAATGTCATCGACACGCCCGCGCGCCTGCACGCCCAGATCAACCAGAGCAGTTGCAGCGCCCCGCCGATCGTGACCGACATGGCCTGCACCCGCGCCGTCTCATATTCGTCGGCGCCGTGAAAGAACCACAGGCCCGCGATCATCGCGACGTTCAGCAGGATCGGCGCGGCGGCATTGACCCAGAATTTGTCGAGGGAATTGAGGATGCCGCCCAGCAGCGAGGCCAGGGAGATCAGCGCGAGATAGGGAATGGTGATGCGGGACAGGGCAACGGCGAAGGCGAATTGCTCCGCGCTCGGGTTCTGGCGGGAAAAGCCGCCCGACAGCGCCCAGGTGATCGGCCAGGCCGCGGCAATCAGGATCAGGGTGAAGAGGATCAGGACGGGCAGCAGCACCGCCAGCGCGCGTTCGGCGAAATCATAACCCGCCGGTAATCCGCCTTCCCCTGCCGCCTTCTTGTTGAACAGGGGGATGAAGGCGGCAGAAAAGGCGCCCTCGGCAAAGAGCGCGCGGAACATATTGGGCAGGCGAAAGGCGACGCCGTTGAACGCGTCCGACGCGAAACCCGCGCCGACATAACGCGCGGCGAGCGAATCGCGCACCAGCGCCAGCACCCGGCTGGCGAGGGTCAGCCCGCCGACCGAGCCAAGGGCGCGTACCAGTTTCATGCGCCCAATCCCTGTTCCGTTCGCCCTGAGCTTGTCGAAGGGCTCCCTTTTTCTTGCGCAGAACAGCAAGGGGCTTCGACAGGCTCAGCCCGAACGGAATGAGAGGTCATCGCAGAGGATCAGGCGTGACCGGCCGGTTCGCCCGTCGTCACTTCCATCTGCTCGGCCTGTTGCAGATACAGCGCGCCGAAATCGATCGGGTCGAGCAGCAGCGGGGGGAAGCCGCCGTCGCGGATCGCATCAGCCAGCACTCGCCTGGCGAAGGGAAAGATCAGGCGCGGCGCTTCGGCCAGCATGAAGGGCTGGATCTGGTCTTCTGGCACGTTGCGCATACCGAAAATGGCCGCGTAGAGCAGTTCGACGGCAAAGGCGGTGCCTTGCGGCGCGATCGCCTTCACTTCGATCTTCAGCGCGATTTCCAGCACTTCGTCGGCGACCCGTTCGGCGCCGATGTTGAACTGCACGTCGATCTGCGGCTGGTCCTGCCACTGGTAGACGGCCGGCGCGTTCGGATTTTCGAACGACAGATCCTTCACATATTGGCTGATCAGCGCGATCTGCGGCGCGGTGTCGGCGCCATTGCCCAGATTCGTGGTGATGTGATCCGTTTCGTCGGCCATGCTCTTCCCTAGACTTTCGCTGTTGGCGGCGGCACCAAGGCCCCCGGACAATGATGACCCGCGCGCTTAGCAGGGGCGTTGGATCAGGGCAATGGCGGGACGCCGGGAAAGACCAGCCCAAGCGCCTATTTGAAGTTGCGTGCAAACATGCCTATGTTGGCCGGAACATTGTCCCACACAAAAGGGTATAGCCTTCCGTGTATGTGATCGTCATCCTCGCCATGATCGCCGGTTTTCTGGCGCTGCGGCTCTATTCGGTGCTCGGCAAGCGTACGGGCCACGAGCAGGAGCCTGCCCTGCGCCCGGCCGACGAACGCGCCAAGGTGACGGTGCTGCAACCCGGTCCGGTCGCGCAGAATGGCGGCGATTCGGTCCGTCTGGCCGAAGGACTGATCGGCGCCGGCGCGGAAAATGGCGTCCGCGCGCTGATCGCCGCCGACCGCAGCTTCGATGTTCCGCAGTTCGTGGACGGCGCCAAGAGCGCTTACAAGATGGTGCTGGAAGCCTTCTGGCGCGGCGACCGCGACGAACTGGCCTGGCTGTGCGACGATGACGTCCGCGCCTCCTTCGAGGACGCGATCGCTGCGCGCGAAGCCGATGGCCATGTGCTCGACAACCGCCTGGTGCGGATCGAAAAGGCGCAGATCGTCGAGGCGTCGCTCAATGGCCGCATCGCCGAAGTCGCACTGCGGTTCGAGGCGGACATCGCCGCCGTCACCCGCGACAAGGATGGCAACGTCGTCGCGGGGTCGATGACCGATGCGGTCGGCACCAAGGATGTGTGGACCTTCACCCGCGACATCCGCAGCGCGGACCCCAATTGGAAGCTTAGCGAAACCGACGAAGCGGCATGATCGCGCGTCAGTCGGGGGCGGCGCTGCTTGCGGCGCTGATGCTGTCTGCCTGCGCGGGCGGCATGATCCCGCCATCTGCCGGCGGTCCCGCCCCTTCGCGTCCAGTTCCGTCCGGCGAGGGCGCAACCCGTCCCGTTCCGGCTACACCGCGCCCGACCCTGCCGGTCGAATTGCCGGCCGATCCTGCGCTCGACAAGGGTATGGCGGCAGGTCTGGGCGTGACCCGTGGCCCGGATATTGCCAGCCTCATCCCATCGGGTGAACGCGCCCGCCTCGCGCTCCAGGCATTCCGCATCTCTTGCCCGACGCTGATGAAGCGCACCGACGCCAGCGGCCTGACGCGCGGCGCCGACTGGAACAATAGCTGCGCCGCCGCATCAAGCTGGCCCGAAGCATCGGCCAGCGAGTTTTTCTCCCGATATTTCGAAGCGGTGCAGGTGGGCGACGGCGCGGCCTTCGTCACCGGCTATTATGAGCCGGAAATCGCCGGATCGCGCGCCCGCCAGCCGGGCTATGAAGTGCCGATCTACCGTCGCCCGACGGACCTGATCGATGTCGATCTCGGCCAGTTCAGCGACAGCCTGAAAGGGCGCACGATCCGGGGCAAGGTGAGCGGCAGCAAGTTCGTCCCTTATGACGATCGCAGCCAGATCGTGTCCGGCGCGCTCGCCGGGCGCGGGCTGGAACTGGCCTGGGCCGCCGATCCGGTGGAATTCTTTTTCCTCCAGGTGCAGGGCAGCGGCCGGCTGAACCTGCCCGACGGCGGCGTCATGCGCATCGGCTATGACGGGCAGAATGGTCGCGACTATACGGGCATCGGCAAGCTGATGAAGGATCGCGGACTGATCCAGGCCGGGTCGATGCAGGACATCATGCAATATCTGCGCGCCCATCCGGCCGAAGGCGCGGCTATCATGAACGAGAATAAGAGCTTCGTCTTCTTCCGCGAACTGACCGGGGCCGGGCCGATCGGCGCGCTTGGCGTGCCGGTGACGGCGGAAGCGACGGTGGCTGCCGATCCCAAATTCATCCCGCTGGGCGCGCCGGTGCTGCTTTCGCTCGACCGGGCCGAACCGGCAGGCGTGTGGATCGCGCAGGATACCGGCGGCGCGATCAAGGGCGCCAACCGCTTCGACAGTTTCTGGGGCGCAGGCGCACGGGCGCGGGGCATTGCCGGCGGCATGTCGGCGCGGGGCAGCGCGCTGGTGCTGCTGCCGATCGGCTCGGCGGCGCGCCTCGTTCGCCCCTGATCGGCGCCATGGCCCGGCGCCGCCTGTCCAGCGAGGAAGAAGCGCTCTGGTCGGCGCTGGCCCGCACCGTGCGGCCGATCCGACCGAGCGCGCGGGCCGCCGCCAGTCCGACCATGGCGCCGCTGCCGATCGAGCCGTCGGTCAAGACAAGGTTAACGCCACCACCGGCGCGGATCATTGCCGCACCGCCTGCACGGACGCCCGCAGCGGTGCTCGACACCGGCTGGGAGCGGCGAATCCGTAGCGGTACGATCAGCCCCGACACCAGCATCGACCTGCATGGCCACACCCTGTCGACCGCCCATGCCCGCCTTAACCAGGCGATCGCCGCCGCCCTGTCGCGCGATGCGCGGGTGTTGCTGGTCGTCACCGGCAAGCCGCCCAAAAGCGCGGCAGCGAACGGAAATGGAGGCGGGGCGGGACGTCGCGGCGCGATCCGCGGTGAAATCGGTCATTGGCTCGAAACCAGCCCCTATGCCGATCGCATCGCCAGCGTGCGCGTCGCCCATCCGCGCCATGGCGGAGACGGCGCGCTCTATTTGATATTGCGCCGCAAAAAGTGACGATTTTCGGACGCTTTGCTGACCCTTTCTTAACCACTGTCCTTCATATCCGGCTGATCGGGGGTCCTGCGGGACCGGTATCGGGCTGGGAGGCACATGCAGGGCGTGACGTTGAAAAGCCGCGCTGCCGCCTTCGCCTGCGCCGCGGGGGCGCTGGTGTTCATCCTGTCGCTGGTGCTGGGCTATACGCCGGGCCAGGAAGATGACCTGATCCAGATCGGCCGTTCGCTGATCATCGCCATATTGTGCGGCACGATGAGCTGGGCGTCGGCCCGGCGCACCATCGCCACCACCGCCACCGCCATCGACGCCGCCACCGACCGGCTGCTGTCCGCCGCCCATGGCGACCTCCATTCGGGTGTCGCCCGCGAGATCGGGCACGAGCTGCCCGACCTGTCGGTTGCGATGGAAAGCCTGTTCAGCCAGGTCCGCACCAATCTCGACCATGTCCAGGCGCTGGCGCTGTTCGACCAGATCACCGGGCTCGCCAACCGCACCAGCTTCTGCCGCCAGGTCGAACGGTTGCTGGCGGAGCGCGACGACAATGGCCTCGCCACCCTCTTCTTCATCGATCTCGACGGGTTCAAGTCGGTCAACGACACGCTGGGCCATGCGGCCGGCGACCAGTTGCTGGCGCGCGTCGCAGGTCGCCTGCGCGAAGTCGTGATGGCGCAGGTCAGTACGGGCGGCGGCGATGCCGTCATCGGCCGCCTCGCCGGCGACGAATTCACGATGTTCTTCCCGCATCTGTCCGGTCCGGCGGCGGCGCAGCGGATCGCGCGCGCCATCCAGTTCGCACTGGGCGAACGGTTCGACCTGGGCAGCCAGCATGTCGACCTGGGTGCGTCGATCGGCATCGCCTGTTATCCCGACCATGGCGCGACGCTGGCCGATCTTTTGCGGGCCGCCGACATCGCCATGTATCACGCCAAGCATCAGGGGCGCGGCCGGGCGGAAATCTACACCGACGCGCTGGCGCTGGAGGCGGAGGATCGCGCCGAGCTGGAGCGCGACCTGCTGCGTGGGCTGGAGCGGGAGGAATTCCTGCTCGAGTTCCAGCCGCAGATCGATGTCGCCAGCGGCTACGCAGTCTCGGCCGAAGCGCTGGTGCGCTGGGCGCATCCCGAGCGCGCACTCGTCATGCCCGGCGCCTTCGTGCCGGTGGCGGAGGAAAGCGGCGCGATCGTCGCGCTGGGCGACTGGGTGATGAGCCGCGTGTGCCAGACCGCGGCCCGCTGGGCGCAGACGGGCGTGCATCAGCGGATCGCCGTCAATATCTCCACCCGCGAACTCGCCCAGGCCGACTTCTTCCTGCGCCTGCGCCACGCCATCGCCACCCACGGCACCCCGCCCGCCATGCTGGAGCTGGAGATCACCGAATCTCTGGCGATGGAGATGGACCCGCGCGTGCTGGAGCAATTGCGCGCGCTGCGCCGCGATGGCGTGCGTATCGCCATCGACGATTTCGGCACCGGCTATTCCAACCTGTCGCGGTTGAAGGAACTGCCGGTCGACCGGGTCAAGATCGACCGCAGCCTGGTCCGCGACATCGCCACCTCCGCCGAAGCCCGCACCATCTGCTCTGCCGTCGTCGGGCTGATCCAGGGGCTGGGCATGGAAGTGGTGGTCGAGGGGATCGAAAGCGAAGCCCAGATGGACGTGCTGCGCGTTATCGGCTGCACCCTGTTCCAGGGCTATCACCTGGCGCGCCCGACCGGGGAACAGGAGTATCTGGCGCAATTCGGCGCGCGGCCAGGAGTTCAGGTTCGCGACGCTGGATAGGGTCTGGATGGGGCGGCCGATTGGGATGAAGGCGCCTTGTTCCGGTGGGTTCGGCGAGCTGCTGTCCTGTCCGCGATGAAGCGGTCGGCGCAGCGCATCTATTCTCCGGACCGGTGATGGACGCCGCCGATCCACCAATGGCAGAAGCCAGGCTTTGACGGCGCTTGCCGCCGGCTTGCCGTCGTCCACGAAAAAGGCGGCAACCGTAACGGCGCCGCCCTATATCCGCCGGCCAGAGCCGGGCCAATGTGCCCCGCATGTAGCGGGGCGCACCGATTACTTGAGTTCGACGGTCGCGCCGGCTTCTTCCAGCTGCTTCTTGACCTTCTCGGCCTCATCCTTGCTGACGCCTTCCTTGACGGCCTTCGGCGCGGATTCCACCAGCGACTTGGCTTCGGTCAGGCCCAGGCCGGTGATGGCGCGGACTTCCTTGATGACGTTGATCTTCTTGCCACCGTCGCCGGTCAGGATCACGTCGAATTCGGTCTGCTCTTCAGCGGCCGGAGCGGCGGCGGCGGCAGCCGGGCCAGCGACGGCGACGGCAGCAGCGGCGCTAACGCCCCACTTTTCTTCCAGAGCCTTCGACAGCTCGGCGGCTTCGAGGACGGTGAGGGCCGAAAGCTGGTCGACCAGAGCGTTGATGTCTGCCATTTGTCAATTTCCTTATTTGGGGCGCTGCGCCCCGTCAGATGAGGGTCAAAAAATCGGGTCGGGAACGGCTCAGGCCGCTTCCTTCTCCGCATAGGCGTTGAAGACTCGCGCGAGCTGCGCAGCCGGTGCCTGGGTGACGGTTGCGAGCTTGGTAGCCGGAGCGACGATGAGGCCGATCAGCTTTGCACGCAGTTCATCCAGCGACGGCATCGATGCCAGGGCCTTGACGCCCTCCGCATCGAGCAGCACTTCGCCCATCGCGCCGCCAACGATCTCAAGCTTGTCGTTGGTCTTGGCGAAATCGATCGCAACCTTGGCGGCTGCGACCGGGTCGGCCGAGGTGGCGAGGCCGACGGGGCCGGTCAGCAGGTCGCTGAGCGGGCCGTAGGCGGTGCCATCAAGGGCGATACGGGCGAGGCGGTTCTTCGTAACCTTGTAGGTGGCTCCTGCGTCGCGCATCTTCTGGCGCAGGACAGTCGACTGGGCGACGGTCATGCCGAGGTTGCGGGTCACGACGACCACGCCAACTTCTGCCAGCTCTGCGTTCAGCGCGGAAACGACCTCAGCTTTCTGATTACGATCCATGCCATTACTCCACTTCATGTCCGACCGCTTGCACGGACGAACGACTAAACCCACGCCGGAGGCATGGGGCACTAAGTCCGAGGGGAGAGATCGACTGGCCCGCATCCATCAAAGGAACAGGCAGACCCGAATCGGGCATAGCGCCCGTCCGGCAAAGAACTTTTCCCCGTCTAGGCTGGAAATTAAGAAGGGCAGATCCCTTCACCAACTGTCTCGGACGGTGAACCCCGAAGGGTTCGCTACGGGCGCCTTTACAGAGTCGGGGCAGCGATGTCACGCGGAAACTGGCGCGGGGCGGGGGTGCGGGGCGTGGGTTGCGGGTCACAGCGGCGCGCTGGCGGCGAAGTTCACACCGTTGTCGGGGTGGGACGACGTAAAATGTGAAAAAATAGGATGGTCGGGTAACGGGAAAGGCGCTGTTGGGCCACAAGTGGGTAACGCCGAGGTCACGGACGCGCGCCCGTTGGGTCATGATTGGGTCACTGCGACGCGCCTGTCGCTCGTCATGGTGCGGGCGGGGTGACGGGCCGGGCGGGAAGCGGCGTGGTTCATCGGTAAGGATAAACCAGAGGAAATCCTACTTTGGAAGGGGGAAGTGGTAGGCGACGGAATAACGGCTTGGAGGTCCTCAATATCGATGTGGGACGCCGTTTTATTTTATCATCTCAGCCGTAACTTTGATATTTCAGATTTCGGATCATCCTTCGGTAGCGGTTCGCTTCTTTTCCCTCTACCATGGTTAGGCAACGCAGGGAGGGGCAACGCTCGGATGAGAATTGAGACCGATACACTGGTGAAACCGGATATGGTCGCGGTTTTAGAGCGAACTCACGTAAGTAAAGACCTTCACGGCTTCCTTTTACCAACGCTTGAAGCCGTCTCCAACGCAATGCACGGAATTGAGGCTCGCTTTCCCGAAACCGCGCGACAGGACGGCAAGGTTGAAATAGCCATTTCTGATATAAATGATCCAGCCCGGATCATGATTTCTGTAACTGATAACGGCATCGGTTTGGATGACCAAAACTACAGATGGTTTAAAACCCCATTTTCAGGACATAAATTAAAGCAGAACGGGCGAGGGTTTGGCCGTTTTATTGCTTTCAAAGTTTTTAAACGGATTCTTTATTCCAGTCGATACGAGGCAATTCCTGTCGCATCCAAGCGTGCATTTCGGTTTGATATTTCCAAAGAAAATGAGTTGATTATTAGCGACGGCGATCCTGATTTTGCCCATGTCGGTTTGCGCGTCGATTACGATGAACCACTGGAAGAATGGGCCGAACTAATCGCCTCGTTGGATCGCAAAGACATTGCCGATCATATTGGAAGCCATTTTCTGCCGCATTTCCTATACCGGTGGCTACCAGAAATAACGATAAAGTTCGATGACGAAGATGCGGAAAGCATAACTAGTCATTTCAAGGATGTTTTTGTTCAGTCCGAGGCTGGTTATTTTGCATGTTTGCTTGATGGAAAAACAGAAACGATAGAATATTCGCTTACGAAGGTGCCTCGCACTCGGTCATTCAAAAATCATTGTTTGTTGTTCGCCGCAGGAGATCGCATAGTAGGGCATCCTCGCGATCTGACTAATCTTCTTGGGCAGTCGTCATTTTCTGACGAAAAAGATCAGGCCTACATCATCATCGCTGTCGTTCGTTCTACCGCCTTCGAAAGCCGTTTGAATGATGCCAGAACTGGGATCAATATCTCTCCTACAACGATTGAGGAAATAGTCGCAGCGATCGGTAGTATCATTCAAGCGAGTGAGAATGACCAGATAGAAAAGATAAAGCGTGTTCAGTCTAAAGAATTGCAAGGCGCTTTGCTTGAAAATCCTATTCTTAGAATAGGGCTGAAGGGTCGATCCGTTTCCGATTATGTTAAAGGCAAGCCCAACAATTGGAAGGCTCAGGACTTTGTTTCCAACCTTGCAATCGAACGGTATCGTGTGTCACGTGACCTCTCGCGGGCTATCACGAGCGCTGCAAGCAATCAGGATGACTACGTTTCCAAAATCAAGGAGATAGTGGACAAAATCGACGCCAACAACAAAGAAGCGCTTGCCGAATATGTTGTGCATCGGAAAAAGGTAATTGAGTTGATTGAGGCTGCTCGCAAATATGGTGCGGCTGGCACACATGCTCCCGAAGACACCATTCACGATCTAATATTTCGGAGATTTTCAGACACCGTCGAAAAAGATTATTTTGAGCATAATCTTTGGTTGATCGATGACGCACTGGCGTTCCTCCCTTACGTCTCTAGTGATCGTGCTATGCACGGGAAGGGTCGGAAGAAAGGCGACAAAATTCCCGATCTCGCTTTTTTTGATGATAGCTTAGTGCTTGGCGACAACGACGGAACGACAATTACAATTGTGGAGTTCAAACGCCCTAGTCGCGATGATTACCGCTTCGGTGACGCAAAGCACGATCCTGTCATGCAAGTAATTCAGACCTTGGAGGATGCCACCGCTGCGGGAGGTATCGCCAAAACAGACGGCACGCATTTTGCCTTTAGGGGTGTTGTTCGGCGATTTGCATATATCGTGGCCGACATCAAACCAACGCTGGTGACAGTACTCAAGCGTCACGATTTTAAAAATGATTGGAACCCTGACATCTACGTCCGCTATCGCGACAACGAACAGGTTTTTGTTCAAGCCATGGGATATGACACGCTCATTGCCAATGCGAAAAAACGCAACCAAGCTTTCTTCAGCGTACTCTTCGACGAGTAGAGTCAGTTCGTTGCGATAGGTAGGTGCCAACACTAAAAAAATTGGCGTATCCCAGCCACTTGTTTTTCACCCCCTAAACCCGATCCGCCTGCACCACGACATCGATCGCGCGCAGCGCCGACAAGATCCGGTTCAAATGCTGCGCGTCCGCCACTTCCAGGTCGATGATGTCGGTGTGGAAGGGGCCTTCGCGGTTTACCAGTTGCAGGTTCAAAATATTCGCCTTGGTCGCGCCGAAGACGTTGGCGACGGCGGCCAGCGCGCCGGGCTGGTTCTTGACGATGACGGAGAGGCGGGCGGTGCCGCCCTTCGACTTGCCGTCCCAGGCCAGGTCGATCCAGTCGTCGTCCTGCTCCACCTCCAGCGACCGGCAGTCGATGGTATGGACTTCGATCGGTTCCCCGGTGCGGCGCACGCCGACGATGCGATCGCCGGGGACGGGATGGCAGCAATCGCCCAGATTATAGGCGATGCCCGGCGTCAGGCCGCGGATCGAGACGGGTTCGTGCTGGCGGGGATGCGCCTCCTCCATGCCCTGCGCGCTGGTGGAGCCGGGCATCAGCGCCTCCATCACTTCGGAATCGAGCAGGCGATGGGTGGCGATCGCGACCATCAGCGACGCGCGATCGTCCAGCTTCAGCCGCTTGAGCGCGGCGGTCAGCGCCTTGTCGCCCAGTTCCTTGGCCAGGTCGGGGGAGAAGCGACCGACGATTTCCTCATAAAGCTTCTCGCCGAGCTGGATTTCCTCGCCGCGCTGCTTCTGGCGGATATAGCGGCGGATCGCGGCGCGCGCCTTGCCGGTGATGGCGAAGGTGAGCCAGCCAGGTTGCGGCTCCTGCCCTTCGGATTTCAGGATTTCGACCTGATCGCCATTTTCGAGGCTGGTGCGCAACGGTACGACGCGGCCATTGACCTTCGCGCCGACGGTCTGGTTGCCGAGCGAGGTGTGGACGGCATAGGCGAAGTCGACCGGGGTCGATCCCTTGGGCATCTGGTGCAGTTCGCCCTTGGGCGAGAAGGCGAAGATGCGGTCCTGATACATCGCCATGCGGGTATGTTCGAGCAGTTCGTCGGCGTCGTGGCTCTGCTCCAGTATCTCGACGAGGTCGCGCAGCCAGGCGGCGTGATGATCGGCGGCGTCGCCCTTCTGCTTATAGGCCCAGTGCGCTGCGAGACCGAGTTCCGCGTCATTGTGCATGTCGCGACTGCGAATCTGCACCTCGATCCGGGCATTGTCCTGATGGATGACGGTGGTGTGCAGCGACTGGTAGCCGTTGCGCTTGGGGGTGGAGATATAATCCTTGAACCGCCCCGGCACCATCTTGAACGTCTGGTGGATGATGCCCAGCGCGCGGTAGCAATCCTCATGGCTGTCGGTGATGACGCGGAAGGCCATGACGTCGGTCAGCTGTTCGAAGCTGATATGCCGTTCCTGCATCTTCTTCCAGATGGAGAAAGGGTGTTTTTCGCGACCCGACACGCTGACCGACATGCCCTTGCCGCTGAGCAGCAGTTGCAGTTCCGCGCCGATCCGGTCGACCTTGTCATGGCCGCCTTCCTTCAGTTGTTCCAGCCGCCTGGTGATGCTGGCATAGGCTTCCGGCTCGATCTCGCGGAAGGCGAGCAGTTGCATCTCGCGCATGAAGTCGTACATGCCGATCCGCTCGGCCAGCGGGGCGTAGATGTCCATCGTCTCGCGCGCGATGCGGCGGCGCTTGTCGGGATTTTTGATGAAGTGCAGCGTGCGCATATTGTGCAGCCGGTCGGCGAGCTTGACCAGCAGCACGCGGATATCGTCCGACATGGCGAGCAGGAACTTGCGGAGATTTTCCGCGGCCCGCTCATTTTCGCTCATCGCCTCGATCTTCGACAGCTTTGTCACGCCATCGACCATGCGGGCGACATCCTTGCCGAAGGCGCCCTCTATTTCCTCGTAGGTGACCAGCGTATCCTCGATCGTGTCGTGCAGCAGCGCGGTCACGATCGTCTGGTCGTCGAGGTTGAAGTCGGTCAATATGCCCGCCACCTCGATCGGATGGCTGAAATAGGGATCGCCGCTGGCACGCTTTTGCGAGCCATGTTTCTGGACCGAAAAGACATAGGCGCGGTTGATCATCGCTTCGTCCGCATCCGGATCGTAGCGCTTTACCCGTTCGACAAGTTCATACTGGCGTAGCATCGTTTCCCGATTGTGTTGGAAGACCCTTGTCGTGCAACAAAAAAATCCCATCTTGCACGAATAAGGCGGCGATTTTGCAACGCCTGCGGCTTTGCGCTATGCGTGATGATATATGAAACATAATCTGGCCCAGGATCTGGAACAATGTGCGCTGCCCAGCGCGCTGGAGATGATGGGGGAGCGCTGGTCCTTTCTCATCCTGCGCGGCGCATTGTCGGGCATCCGCCATTTCGAGGAGTTTCAGTCGACGCTGGGCATCGCCCGCAACATCCTGGCCAACCGGTTGTCCCGGCTGGTCGAGAACGGCATATTGGTGCGCCAGCCGATGCAGTGCGACCGGCGCAAGGTCGAATATCGGCTGACCGAAAAGGGGCAGGGGCTGGCCCCCGCGATGATCGCGCTGCGCCAGTGGGGCGAGCGATGGGGCTGCGGCACACCGGCGTGCCAGGTGCTGGCGGACAAGCGCGACGGCCAGCCGATCCGCCCGATCGGCATATTGGCGCATGACGGCCGCACCCTGGATCTGTCGGACCTGGTCTGGCTATGCACCGACGAGGTGACGCCGATGACCGAAGAGCCGGCCGCAGCGGCCTGATCCCCGTCCTTCCGGAACCGGGCTCGCCGAAACCGGCTTTGACCGGCGGCCCAAATCGCTTAAGCCTGCACGCAATGTCCGTGACCGTGCCCCGCATCAAGCCTCAGCCCTTTTTCGCTGACAAGAACCGCGCCTTCTGGAACCTGCAGTCGCTCGGATGGGCCGGCGCGTTCCTGCTGCGCGGCTCGTCCACCATCGCCAATGGCCAACCGCTGTCCAGCCTGGTGCCGGTGCTGATTTCCACCGTCTCGGGCTATTCGGTGACGCTGCTGATCGCGGTGATGTTCCGGTTCCTGTTGAAGCGCCGACCGATCGTGACCTGGGGCGTGTCGATCGTGACCGTGGTCAGCGCCGCGGCGCTGGTCGCCTTCATCGACGCCTGGGTCTTTTCGACGCAGAACCGGGGTAGCGAGACGGCGGGGTTGCAGCTTTTCCTGGGCGCCTTCTACCTGTCGATGACGCTGCTGGGCGCCTGGTCGGCGCTCTATTATGCGATCAATTTCTACCTGACGGTGGAGGAGCAGGCGGACCAGTTGCTGCGGCTGGAAAATCAGGCGGCCAATGCGCAACTGGCGATGCTGCGTTACCAGCTCAATCCGCATTTCCTGTTCAATACGCTCAACTCCATATCGACGCTGGTTCTGCTCAAGCAGACCGACCGGGCCAATGCGATGCTGTCGCGGCTCTCCTCCTTCCTGCGCTACACGCTGATTAACGAGCCGACGGCGCAGGTGACGATCGAGCAGGAGATCGAGACGCTGAAACTCTATCTGGAGATCGAGAAGATGCGGTTCGAGGAGCGGTTGCGCCCGTCCTTCACCATCGATCCGGCGGTGGCGCAGGCGCGCTTGCCCTCGCTGCTGCTCCAGCCGCTGGTCGAGAACGCGATCAAATATGCGGTGACGCCCAAGGAGGAGGGGGCCGAAATCGCCGTCAGCGCGCAGCCTGCCGGGGATAATGTCCGGATCGTCGTATCGGACAGCGGACCGGGATTGAACGAAAGCGGAATGAGGCCGCACATCCCCATGAGCGAGGGGACCGGGATCGGCCTGCCGAACATCCGGGACCGGTTAATTCAGGCCTTCGGGGAACGACAGAGCTTCGAAACGCGTTCCACGCCGGGCGGATTTTCGGTCATCATCGAAATTCCGCTTAACATGGATGAAACATCGAAAGTGGCCGCATGACCATCAGAACAATCCTCGTCGATGACGAAAGCCTGGCCATTCAAGGGCTTCAGCTACGTCTGCAAGCGCATGAGGATGTCGACATTATCGAAACCTGCACCAACGGCCGCGAAGCTATTCGCGCGATCAAGACGCATAAACCCGACCTTGTGTTCCTTGATATCCAGATGCCCGGTTTCGACGGCTTTTCCGTCGTCCAGGGTTTGATGGAAGTCGAACCGCCGCTGGTCATCTTCTGCACGGCCTATAGCGACCATGCGATCCGCGCATTCGAGGCGCAGGCGGTCGATTATCTGATGAAGCCGGTGGACGAAGGCCGTCTGGCCGATGCGCTCGACCGGGTGCGCCAGCGGCTCACCGAAAAGCGGCAGGTGCAGGAGATCGAGAAGCTGCGCGAAGTGCTGGCCGAGGTTGCGCCCCAGGCGATGACCGATTTCGCCGCCGACGACGACGCACCCGCGTCCAACCAATTCGAAAAGCTCATCAACATCAAGGATCGCGGCCAGATTTTCCGGGTGGACGTCGATTCGATCGAGCGGATCGATGCGGCGGGCGACTATATGTGCATCTATACCGCCGATAACTCGCTGATCCTCCGCGAGACGATGAAGGATCTGGAAAAGCGGCTCGATCCGCGCAATTTCCAACGGGTGCATCGTTCGACCATCGTGAATTTGTCGCAGGTGCGGCAGGTGAAGCCGCACACCAACGGCGAATGTTTCCTGGTGCTGGAAAGCGGCGCGCAGGTGAAGGTCAGCCGCTCCTATCGCGACGTGGTGGCGCGCTTCGTGCATTGATTTTGGCAGAACGTGTCGCTGTGCGGGCACGCTAGGCGCCTTGCCTGACCTGGGTTCCCGCCTGCGCGGGAGCACGGCGATACCTTATTTGAACACCCACTGCCGGTTCAGCCCGAACATCACCGCAGGCGTCACGAAGATCATCGCCGGTATGGGCGACCATTCGGGCCAGCTCATGTAAGTGACGCACAGGAAGACCCATAGCGCGTTCAGCGCATAGCTGATGAGCGACACCGTCACGAACTTCACGCCGCGCGCCGCGTGGTTCGCTTCGCCGCCATGGCCGCGGAAGGTGAAGAGGCTGTGGCTGACATAGCCGATGGCGACGGCGGCGAGATAGCCGATGAAATTGGCGGCCTGAGGGTGCAGCCCGGCCAGCGCCGCGAGGCACCAGTAGATCGCGGCCTGGCAGGCGGTGACGAACAGGCCGGTCACGCCGTAGCGGACGATCTGCCAGAACAGGGCGCCATGCTCTGCATAAAGTCGTGACAGATATTTCATGGCTCGCCCCGTTGCGCTTTGAGGCGGACGCTCTAATCCACGCGCATGACCTTGCCTAGCGTCCAAACCCTGCGCGCCCATCCCCTCTATGCCCGCGCCCGGCATTGGGCGCCGATCCTGACCGCTTACGCCCAGCGGCACTGGAAATGGCTGACCGTGCTGATCTGGATCGTGATCGCGGTCATAATGGTCGCGACCCGCTGGCCCGCCATCCACTGGCTGGTGCTGAGCGATACCGATGACAATATCCGCTATGTGCAGGTGAAGGATTGGCTGGCGGGCCAAGGCTGGTATGACCTGCGCCAATATCGGCTCGATCCGCCGGGCGGGGCGAATATCCACTGGTCGCGGCTGGTCGATATCCCGATCGCGGGCCTGATCCTGTTCTTCCGCGCCTTTGTCGATCTGGGGCTGGCCGACCGGCTGGCCTGCGGCATTGCGCCACTGTTGCCGCTGCTGCTGCTGATGCTGAGCCTGGGGTTCATCGGGCGGCGGCTGGCCGGGCCGAACGGCTGGCTCCTCGCCGTGCTGGCGCCGCTGGCTGCGCAGATGGGGCTGGGCATGTATGCGCCGATGCGCATCGATCATCATGGCTGGCAACTGGCGCTGGCGGTGACGATGCTGGCAGGCGTCATCGACACCAACAGGCTGCGGGGCGGGGTGATGGCGGGGGTCAGCAGCGCGCTGTCGATCGCCATCGGCATGGAGATGATCGTCTATCTGGCGGCGGGCGGCGGCCTTATAGCGCTGCGCTGGGTGTTCCGGCCGGGGGCGGAGCGGCGGATGCTGCCCTATGCGCTGAGCCTGGGCGGGGCGACGTCGCTCTGCTATCTGCTGTTCGCCAGCTACGCTAATCGCGCCATGGTCTGCGACGCGCTGTCGCCGATCTGGGTCGCGGTGTTCGGGGCGGCGTCGGCGGGCATGGTGCTGCTGTCCTTGGCGCCGTTGCGCGGCTGGGCAGTGCGGCTGGCCGCGGGTGCCGTGGTGGGCGGCGCGGTTGGCCTCTTCTTCTGGCTCAACTGGCCGCAATGCCTGTCCCCCTATCAGATTTCGCCCGAGCTGGAGCGGCTGTGGCTGGCCAATATCCGCGAGGCCAAGCCGATCACGGCGCAGGCGCAGAGCATGGTGGTGCCGTTGCTGGCGATCCCGCTGGCGGGCCTTATCGGCCTGGTCTGGGCGCTTTGGGAATCGCGCCGCGACGGCGAGCGGCTCTGGGCCTGGGCCACGGTGGGGCTGATGATGGTTTTTTCCACCGCCTTGCTCTTCTGGCAGCTACGCGCCGGGCCGGCGGCGCAATTACTGGCGATCCCGCCTGCTGCCTGGGCTGCGCACCGGCTGATCGGCATGATCCTGACGGGATCGCGTCGGGTGAAGATTGCGGCCGGAACGGGGGTGGCGCTGCTCGCGGTCATCGCCTGCGCCTATCCGCTCTATCCGCAGGTGGTGACATTCTATCAGGAAGCGACAGGCACGAAGCCCAAGCCATGGCGTCCGTCCGCCGTCGCCCGCACCGCGGCGATCAAGAAGGCGAACGGACGTTGCCGCACCCTGCCGGCGCTGGAGATATTGGACCAGCTGCCGCCCGCGACGATCTTCACCATGGTCGATCTGGGGCCGCGGCTGATCGCGACCACCCATCATAGCGCGCTGGCCGGCCCCTATCATCGCAACGGAGCGACGATCCTGGACATGCACCATGCCTATGACGGCCCAGCCGAGGCTTTCCGCCCGATCGCGGCGAAGCATCATGCGACCCATCTGCTGGTCTGCCCCAATTTCCCCGAAGGCACGATCTACCAGTCGCGCAGTCCGAGCGGCTTCTATGCCGGGTTGATGCGTGGGACGATTCCCCGCTGGCTGGTGCCGGTCGCGCTCAAGTCGGGCATGACCCTGCCCTATCAACTCTATCGCATCGATTATGGGGCGGGACGTTCAGCGCCGGGCGGCAAAAAAGTCCCGCAGCAGCGCTGAGGCTTCGGCTTCGGCCAGGCCGCCATAGACGTCCGGCCGATGCAGGCATTGCGGCTGGGTGAAGAGGCGCGGCCCTTGCTCGATCGCGCCGCCCTTGGGATCACCGACCGCATAATAGAGCCGCGCGATGCGGGCGTGCGAAATGGCGCCCGCGCACATCGGGCAAGGCTCCAGCGTGACCCACAGGTCGCAGCCGGTCAGGCGGAAGTCGTTCAGATGGGTCGCCGCCGCGCGCATGGCGACGATTTCGGCATGGGCGGTGGGATCATTGTCGCGGCGGTTGCGGTTCTGGCCCTCGCCGATGATCGCGCCATCCTTCGTCACGACTGCGCCGATGGGCACTTCGCCCGCCGCCTGCGCCAGCCTGGCGAGGTCGAGCGCGCGGCGCATCGGGGCGGGAAGCGGGAAGGGCGGGGCCATAAGCCCCGCCGTTACAGGATTGCGGCGCTTTACGAAAGGCGCGCCAAAAGCGGCCTAGGGCTTCTTGACCGCGACGGTGGGCACTTCGACCGTTTCGTTGCGCGTGCCGACTTCCACCTTGGCGACGTTCGCCTCATATTTGGGCAGCGCGCCCTGCTTGACCGCGATTTCGGGCAGGCGGCCCTCGCTGGTCTTTTGCAGATCGATGAATCCGGTTGCTATCCCGACGCCGACCACGATAAGCGCGATCAGCAACAGTCCGCCGATGAAACGCATAATTCCTCCTCTATCCGATTGCAGGGAAGAACGCGGCGTCGGGCAAAATGGTTGCGCAAGCGCCACGATCGGCACGGCCAAATTCATGCGCGTGGTTGACGCTGGCCGCGAATCTGTTTATCGGCGCGGCTTTCCGAACGAACCCGAATTCAAAGGTTGATTGACTATGTCGCGCATTTGCGAGCTGACCGGCAAGGGTCGCCAGGTGGGTCACAATGTTTCCCACGCCAATAACAAGACCAAGCGCGTGTTCCTGCCGAACCTGCAGAACGTGTCGCTGATCTCCGAAACCCTGGAAACCAGCGTCAAGCTGCGTGTGTCGACCCATGGTCTGCGTTCGGTCGAACATAATGGCGGCCTGGACAACTGGCTGGTCAAGACCAGCGACGACAAGCTGTCGCTGAAGGCCCGTCGCCTGAAGCGCGACATCGTCAAGAAGAAGGCTGCCGTCGCAGCCTGATTCCCGCGATTCGTTTCGGCATAAGGAGCGGCCCCTCACCGGGCCGCTTTTTTGCGTTGGGGTTGAGCGCTGGTGGATTTAGGCATTGTGTGTTCCCGCGCAGGCGGGAACCCAGATCGGCGGTGGGACTGGGTTCCCGCCTGCGCGGGAACACGCTGTCCATGCTATTTGCCTTCCGTCATCCCGAATTTCAGCAGCAGGGTGCGCTGGAAAAATTCGTGATTGTCGTCGGAGACGATCCAGATGATCGGGCGGCCGCCTTCCTGGCTGACGGCAATCCCTTCGAAATTATCGGCCAGCAGCGGCGGGGCCAGCCGGGCCAGGGTGCGCGCCTTGAGGTCCATGCCCGGCGCCAGCTTTTCAGGCAGGTCCACGATCGCGATGGTGGCGGTGAAAAGCTGTTCCATCGTCAGGCGGCGGTTGAGTACCAGCAGGTGGCGGGCGTCCAGCGCGACCGCATCAGTCGGGCGATAACCGCGCGGCGGGGTGTAGCGCAAGTGGATGGGGGCGGGGGTGTCCCTCTCCGCGGGGTCGCCGGCGAATAACAGGCTGTCGTGCCGTCCGTCGGGCGTCATCCCCATCTCGCCGATCGCCAGGAAACGGCCGTCGGGCAGGCGGGCGAGCAATTCGACCGACCCGGTCTTGGGCCAGGCAAGGATTTCGGGCCAGGTCCGGCACGCCTCCACCCGCGCGAAGCCGGGGGCATAGCGGCAGATCGCCTGTTGCAGTTCGAAGCCCACCCAATAGCGGCCGCTGACCGGATCACGGGTCATCGATTCCGAATCCCAGGCCCACCAGGGGCGATGACGATCCTGCGCACGGATCGGCAAGGGGGCGATGAAGGGGTGGCCTTCGCCTTCGCCGGGGCCGATGTGGAAACCCATCAATATGCCGGAGTCGCTGAGGCCCAGCATATCGCCTGCCGGTGACACCAGCAGGGAGGACAGGCCGCCGAAGCCGGGATTGGCGCTTTTCAGCTCCCAGCCGCCGAGATAGGCGAGCGCGCCCACATGATCGAGCGTCGGATCGATGCTGCTGAGCGGCAAGGCGCGCGCCGTCACCAGCAGCGCCCCGGCCGTCACTGTTTCCGGTTTGCCCATGTGCGGGGCCGGCAGCAGCAGGACGGCAAGGGCAAGGACGATCAGGATTCGCTGCATCGCGCCTGCCATAGGGCATAATCCGGCAGGACGCAGCAGGGCTGTGACAGGCCGTGTCCATCTGAACGGGGGCTGTCACCCCCATTCAGGCTTGGCTCAAGCCGACTCATGCATACAGACGTCAATCGAAGGGCAATCCCGTGTTTTTCATGCGACCGCCCAAGAGGATGGTATTGAGGAGCAACGCCATGAAGATGCAATTTCTTGTGAATATGGGAGCCGCTCTGGCGATGGGCGCTGCCTCCCTCGCGGCCGTGACGGCCACCCCGGCGATGGCGCGCGATCATTATTATTCGCGCGGCTATGATCGTGGCGATTATTATCGCGGCGGGTATGACCGCGGCTATCGCGGTTACGACCGTGGCGACCGCTATTATCGCGGATATAATCGCGGCTATCGCGGCGACGGCTATTATCGCAACAGCTATCGCGGTGGTTATCGCGGCGGCTATCGCTGCCGGGACAATGGCACGGGCGGCACCATCATCGGTGCGATCGCCGGTGGCCTGCTCGGTAACGAAGTCGGCAAGGGTTCGGGCCGCTACGGCCGTCGCGGCGACGGCACCACGGGCGCCATCATCGGGGCGGGCGTGGGTGCGCTGGCCGGCCGGGCGATCGATCGCAACTGCTAACGCGCTTGCGCATGCAAAAAATGGGAAGGGCCGTCCTGCGAGGGGCGGCTCTTTCTGCATGTCTGGGGTCGATTATCAGGGCGGCGGCGAGGGCGCCGTGCGGTTTCGGTCCGCGCGCGCGGCCGCCACAGCGGCGGGGTTGAGGCCGGGATCGGCGCTCTGCGCCGCGCCGGTCCGCGCATCGAGCCTGGCGGCCGCTTCATTGAGCGCCTTTGCCTCGCCAGCGCTCACGCCGCCGACGCCATCTTCCGAGCCGGAGCCGCAAGCGGCCAGCGCGAATGCGAGCGCAAGGGAGAAGAGGATACGGATCATGGACGGCGCTCCAAAGAAAAGGGCCGCGCCGTTGCCGGTGCGACCCCCTTCATCAATTCAAGACCCGAACGGGACCTGATTACATCGCGTTCGCGACGTTGTTGGTCGCGTTCGACGCAGCGTTCGCGGCATTGTCGGCAGCGTTCAGCGCGGCGTTCATGGCGTTGTCGGCAGCGTTCGACGCGTTCTCGGCCGAGTTGGCGGCGTTGTTGGCGGCGTTTTCGGCACCGCCCGAGCAAGCAGCCAGGCCGAGCGAAGCGGCGAGAACGAGCGAAAGAGCAATCGACTTGGTCATGGGCACAAACCCCTCTCTGAGAAAAACAAAATGCAGACCACTCTCGGAGAAAAGCTCACCCCCCATTGCGCCTGCGCGCCGATTCGTAATGCTTTGGGCACAGCAAGGCAATCCCATTCATGCGGGGGAAAGGTCGGATGCGCGCCATTTTGCCGCTTCCTGGCCGAAAAATCCTTAGAAAAATGCCTGATCAAACGACCGCATTGACGTATATAAAGATTTCTTTATATGATGCTGCCATGCACGCGGCACTCGATATTTTCCGGGCACTTGGCGACCCGACGCGCTTGCGCATCATCCATCTGCTGCGGGCGATGGAGCTGGCGGTGGGCGAGATTGCGCAGGTCGTGGGGCAGAGCCAGCCGCGCGTGTCCCGCCATGTGCGCATCCTGGCGGAAGCGGGGCTGGTAGAGCGGCGCAAGGAAGGCAATTGGGTGTTTTTGCGGCTGGGCAAGGCTACGTCGGTGGTCCCGTTCCTGGCCCTGTTCGATCGGCTCGACCCGTCGGAGGGCGAGATATTGTGGCAGGCGGCGGACCTGGCGCGGCTGGCCGCGGTGCGGGCCGACCGGGCGCAGGCGGCGGAAAGCTATTTTGCCGAACATGCGGAGGAATGGGACGCGATCCGATCGCTGCATGTCGCCGAAGCCGAAGTGGAGGCGGCGATGACCGCGCTGCTGGGCCGCGAACCGATCGGTCATCTGCTCGATATCGGCACCGGCACCGGGCGGATGATCGCATTGTTCGGCGAGGCCGCGCAGCAGGTGACCGCGCTCGATCGCAGCCCGGACATGCTGCGACTGGCCCGTGCCAAACTGCCGCAGGATGCGGGCGATAAATATGCGCTGCTGCTGGGCGATTTTTCCGCCCTGCCGCTGGATTCGGGCAGTGCCGACACGGTGGTGCTGCATCAGGTGCTCCATTATGCGCAGGCGCCCGAACTGGTGATCGCCGAAGCCGCGCGCGTGACGGCGCAGAATGGCCGGGTGCTGATCGCCGATTTCGCGGCGCATGAACGGGAAGAGCTGCGGCTGCGCGACCAGCATGCGCGGCTGGGCTTTTCCGACGAACAGATCGAAAGCTGGTTCGCGCAGGCGGGTCTGGCGCTGGAGCGGGTGGAGACATTGCCCGGCCAGGAATTGACGGTGCAATTGTGGCTGGGACGGCGCGCAAGCGCGCAGGTGCTGCCCATCGAAGGACGGATTTCCGCATGACCCTGAATGATCCCGTGGCACCGCTCTATGCCGATCTGGCCGGCGACGCGCGCGTCAGCTTCGAATTCTTCCCGCCCAAGACGGAGAAGATGGAAGCGCAGCTCTGGTCCGCGATCGAGACCTTGGCCCCACTGGCGCCCAAATTCGTGTCCGTCACCTATGGCGCGGGCGGCTCCACCCGCGAGCGCACCCATAATACGGTCGCCCGCATCGCCAAGGAAACACCGCTGGCCGCCGCCGCGCATTTGACCTGCGTAGCGGCGAGCAAGGATGAAATTGGCGAGATCGCCGACGCCTATTGGGAGGCGGGCGTGCGCCATATCGTCGCGTTGCGCGGCGATCCGCCGGAAGTCGGTGGCGCGTTCGAGCCGCATCTGGACGGGTATAAGGGCGCGGCCGAGCTGGTCGCAGGGCTGATGAAGCGGCATCCGTTCGAGATTTCGGTGTCGGCTTATCCCGAAGTCCACCCGGAGGCAGCGAGCGCGCAGAGCGATCTCGACAATCTCAAGCGCAAGCTGGATGCTGGCGCGACCCGCGCGATCACGCAATTCTTCTTCTCGCCCGAAGCCTATTTCCGCTTCCTCGACAAAACGGCGGCGGCGGGCATCACGGCCGACATCGTGCCGGGCATCATGCCGGTCAGCAATTTCGCCGCGACGCAGCGGATGGCCGCCATGTGCAACACGCAGGTGCCTAGCTGGATGGCGCGGCTCTTCGAAGGGCTGGACGATCATCCGGCCTCGCGTCAACTGGTGTCGGCGACGATCGCGGCGGAACTGTGCCGCAGCCTTTACGCCGGCGGCGTGCGCGACTTTCATTTCTATACGCTCAACCGGGCGGAACTCAGCTTTGCGATCTGCCATCTGCTTGGGCTTAGGGCCAAGGCGAGCACGGAAGAGATGGCGTGACCTATTCTTTTCCGTTCGCCCTGAGCTTGTCTAAGGGCTTCACCGACCGCACGGAGGTATCTTCGCCTCCGCTCAGACAAGGGCTTCGACTTCGCTCAGCCCGAACGGAGTTTTTAGTATGAACGCCGAAGCACAATTGCGCGCCCTGGCGGCGGACAAGATCCTGATCTTCGACGGCGGCTATGGCACGTCGATCCAGAAACATGGGCTGACCGAGGCCGACTATCGCGGCGACCTCGACCTGGCGAAGGACCAGAAGGGCAATAACGACCTGCTGTGCCTGACCCGGCCGGACATCGTGGAGGGCATCCATGCCGCCTATCTGGCCGCTGGCGCGGACATGATCGAGACGAATACCTTCAGCTCGACCAAGATCGCCATGGCCGATTATGGCTGCGAACATCTGGTGTGGGACATCAATATCGCGGCGGCCAAGCTGGCCCGCAGCGCGTGCGAGAAGGCGACGGCGGCGGACGGCAAGCCGCGCTTCGTGTGCGGCTCCATCGGGCCGACGAACAAGACGCTGTCGATCTCGCCCGACGTGAACGATCCCGCCTATCGCGAGGTGGACTACGACACGCTCAAGGCCGATTATCGCGAACAATGCGAGGCTTTGATCGCGGGGGGCGTGGATTTCCTGCTGGTCGAAACCTGCTTCGATACGCTCAACGCCAAGGCGGCGGGCATGGCCGCGCGCGAGGCGGAGGAAGCGGCGGGCCGATCGGTGCCGCTGATGCTCAGCTTCACCATCACCGATATGTCGGGCCGCAACCTGTCGGGCCACACGATCAACGCCTTCTGGTATTCGCTGCGGCATCTCAAGCCGCTGACCATCGGGGTGAATTGCGCGTTCGGCGCGGATTTGCTGCGGCCTTATCTCAGCGAATTGTCGAAGAACGCTGACACGCTGATCCTGGCCTATCCCAACGCCGGCCTGCCCAACGAATTGGGGCAATATGACGAACTGCCCGAAACCACCGCGCGGCTGATCCGCGACTGGGTGGATGAGGGGCTGGTCAATATGGTCGGTGGCTGCTGTGGCACGACGCCCGCGCATATCGGCGCGGTGGCTAAGGCGCTGGAAGGGCACAAGCCGCGCTTGGTGCCGGAACTGGAGGTCGTGACGCGGCTTGCGGGGCTGGAGCCGATGCATATCGCCGCCTGAACCCAACCGCCGTTCGTGTCGAGCGTAGTCGAGACACGGGCGCGAATGCTTCTCGACTTCGCTCGAAGCGAACGGACCCTTTGAAACATGACCCAGAAAACCACCGCCACCTTCGTCAATATCGGTGAACGCACCAACGTCACCGGCTCTGCCAAATTCAAGAAGCTGATCATGGCAGGCGACTATGCCGCCGCGATCGACATCGCGCGCGAGCAGGTGGAGAATGGCGCGCAGATCGTCGACGTCAACATGGACGAGGGGCTGCTCGACGCGGTCGAGGCGATGACGACGTTCCTCAAGCTCATGACGTCGGAACCGGACATCAGCCGCGTGCCGGTGATGATCGACTCTTCCAAATGGGATGTGATCGAGGCGGGCCTGAAATGCGTATCCGGCAAGCCGATCGTCAATTCGATCAGCATGAAGGAGGGCGAGGAAGCCTTTCTGTTCCATGCCCGCAAATGCATGGCCTATGGCGCGGCGGCGGTCATCATGGCGTTCGACGAAACCGGCCAGGCGGATACCAAAGAGCGCAAGGTCGAGATTTGCGAGCGCGCCTACAAGCTGTTGATGACGATCGGCTTTCCGCCCGAAGACATCATCTTCGATCCCAATATCTTCGCCGTGGCGACGGGGATCGAGGAGCATAACAACTACGGTGTCGACTTCATCGAGGCGTGCCGGGAGATCAAGCAGCGCTGCCCGCATGTCCATATTTCGGGCGGCCTGTCCAACTTCTCCTTTTCCTTCCGCGGCAACGAACCGGTGCGCCGGGCGATGCACAGCGTGTTCCTGTACCACGCCATCCCTGCCGGGCTGGACATGGCGATCGTCAATGCGGGCCAGCTCGACGTCTATGACACGATCGACCCGGCGCTGCGCAAGGCGTGCGAGGACGTGCTGCTGAACAGCGATCCCGACGCGGGGGAGCGGCTGGTCACGCTGGCCGAAAGCTATCGCGGCAAGGATGCGGCGACCGAAAAGGCGGCGCAGGAATGGCGCGGCTGGCCGGTCGCCAAGCGGCTGGAACATGCGCTGGTCAAGGGCATCGACATGTATGTGGTCGAGGATACGGAGGAAGCCCGCCTCGTCGCCGCCAAGCCGATCGAAGTGATCGAAGGGCCGCTGATGGACGGCATGAACGTGGTCGGCGACCTGTTCGGCGCGGGCAAGATGTTCCTGCCCCAGGTGGTGAAATCCGCCCGCGTCATGAAGAAGGCGGTCGCGCATCTGCTGCCCTTTATCGAGGCCGCCAAGGAACCCGGCGCCAAGGGCAAGGGCAAGATCATCATGGCGACGGTCAAGGGCGACGTCCATGATATCGGTAAGAATATCGTCGGCGTCGTGCTGCAATGCAACGGCTTCGACGTGGTCGACATGGGCGTGATGGTGCCGTGGCAGGACATCCTCAAGGCCGCGAACGACCATGACGCCGACATGATCGGCCTGTCCGGCCTCATCACCCCCTCGCTCGACGAGATGGTGACGGTGGCGCAGGAAATGCAGCGCGCGAACATGGTGATGCCGCTGTTGATCGGCGGGGCGACGACATCGCGCGTGCATACCGCGCTGCGGATCGATCCGGCCTTTACCGGCCCGGTCGTCCATGTGCTGGACGCCAGCCGCGCGGTGGGCGTGGCGACGGCGCTGGTGTCCGAAACGCAGAAGGACGCCTTCGTCGCCAAGACCAAGGATGATTATGAGCATGTCCGCGTCGCCCGCGCGAACAAGGGGCAAAGCGCGCTCGTCAGCATCGAGGATGCCCGCGCCAACAGCTTCGAGATCGACGAGAGCCTCAAGGCGCCGCGGCCGCGCCTGCCCGGCGTGCATCGCTTCCCGAACTGGGATTTGGCCGATCTCGTCCCCTATATCGACTGGACGCCCTTTTTCCGCGCGTGGGAACTGGCGGGCAATTATCCCGCGATCCTGACCGACGCGGTGGTGGGCGAAAGCGCGTCCAGCCTGTTCGCCGATGCGCAGGCGATGCTAGACAAGATCGTCAAGGATAAATGGCTGACCGCGCGCGGTGTGGCGGGCCTGTGGCCCTGCCGTCGCGAGGGCGACGATATCATCGTCCATGTCGAGGATGAAAAGCATGTCACCCTGCCGATGCTGCGCCAGCAGATCCAGAAGCGGGAAGGGCGCGCGAACATGTGCCTGGCCGACTTCGTCAGTCCTGACGGCGACTGGATGGGCGGGTTCGCCGTGTCGATCCACGGCATCGAACCGCATCTGGCGCGCTTCAAGAACGCGATCGATGACTATTCGGACATTCTTTTGAAGGCGCTGGCCGATCGTCTGGCCGAAGCCTTTGCCGAGCGGCTGCATCATTATGTCCGCACGGCGCTGTGGGGTTATGCCGAGGGCGAACAGTTGACCAACGAAGCGCTGATCAAGGAGCAATATCGCGGCATCCGCCCGGCGCCCGGCTATCCCGCCTGCCCGGAACATAGTCTTAAGCCGATCCTGTTCGACATGCTCGACGCGCATCATGCGACCGGCGCGACGCTCACGGAAAGTTTTGCGATGCTGCCGACGGCAGCGGTCAGCGGCTTCTATTTCGGCCATGCGCAGGCGGAATATTTCGGCGTGGCGCGGGTCGGGCGGGATCAGTTGGAGGATTATGCGGCGCGGCGCGGCATCGATCTGGAGACGGCGGAACGCTATTTGCGGCCGAATCTGGACTGATCTCCCTTGCATAATCCCCCTCCCTTCCATGGAGGGGAGGATAAGGGGCATCGTCGCCGCGACGGCATAAGGGCTGGCGCTCCGCCACCCGCACCCTATCTTCATTCAATGAAAATCTTCACCATCGGCTATGAGGGCGTGACCCAACCCGAACTGGTCGCCGCGCTGCAAGCGGCCGGCGTGCGCCTGCTGGCGGATGTGCGGGCGGTGCCCCTGTCGCGTCGCCCCGGCTTTTCCAAGAATATCCTCGCCGCCGGGTTACGGGATGCGGGGATCGACTATGTCGGGCTGAAGGCGCTGGGGACGCCGGCCGAAGGGCGGGAGGCAGCGCGCAAGCACCAGCATACGCGGCTGGCCGGCATCTATGCGCGCCAGCTCGACCTGCCCGAAGCGATCGTGCAGGCCGAGCAATTGAAGGAGATGGCGGCGGAAACGCCCACCGCCTTGCTCTGCTTCGAACGCGATCCATCGGGGTGTCACCGATCGCTGCTGATCGATGCGGTTATGCCGGATGCGGAGCGGATCGATCTCTTCCCCGGCTGACACCGAGGCGGGCGGGATTTCCATAATTCAGGTTAAGTCTATCGGAATCCATCTATTCTTGTCGGCAAGAATATGATTATGTCCATGCCGAACCGGCAATTTGCCGGATCGGGGGGACATTCATGAAAGCGATTGCCGTTATTCTGGGCGCCTGCGCCCTGTCTTTTGCCGTGCCTGCCTTCGCCGGTGATCAGGACTTTACGCTGTTCAACAAGACCGGCTACGATATTTCCGAAGTCTATGTCTCGCCGGCCAAGTCCAAGAACTGGGGCGACGACGTGATGGAGGACGAAGTGCTGGAGGACGCGCACTCCGTGCCGATCACCTTCAAGGCCAAGAACGCCATCTGCAACTATGACCTGAAGGTCATTTTCACCGACGGCGACGAAGCCTATTGGACCAATTTCGACCTCTGCACGATCAGCAAGATCCAGATTTTCTGGAACCAGAAGACGCAGAAGGCGACGGCCAAGTGGGAATGACGCGGCGTTAACCCGGAGAACCGCTTCCGTCCCGCGATGGGGCATTTTTTCGTTAACCCTATCCGTGCGTTGGCGCATGGGGGCGGGCGCTGTAGGCCTGTCGCCATGCGCATCCTGTCCACGACTCTGCTGCTGTCCGCAGCCATCACCGCGACCGCCTTTGCCCAGGGCGGGGGCGCGCCCTTCTCCGTGGCGGAAACCGGTCGCGCCTACGGCCGGCTGGGCGATGCGCTGGCGTCTATCGGTGACGGACAGGGCACGGTCGTGGTGGCGCCGGGCACCTATCGCCAATGCGCGGTGCAGCAGGGTGGCGACGTCACCATTCGCGCAGCGACGCCGGGCACGGTGATCTTCGACGGCGTGCCGTGCGAGGGGAAGGGCGCCTTCGTCCTGCGCGGCCGGTCCAGTACGGTCGACGGCATCATCTTCCAGAATATCCGCGTGCCCGACGGCAATGGCGCGGGCATCCGCCTGGAGAGCGGCAACCTGACCGTCCGCAACAGCCTGTTCCGCAACAGCGAGGAAGGCATATTGACCGGCGATCATGACGGCGGGCAGGTGGTCATCGACAAGTCGACCTTCCGCAAGCTGGGCCGCTGCGATCGCGATCTCGACTGCGCGCATGGCATCTATATCGGCCGGCTGGCCAGCCTGAGCGTCACCAACAGCCGCTTCGACCAGGGCGATGGCGGCCATTATCTCAAGACCCGCACCGCCCGCGTCAGCATCAGCGGCAACAGCTTCGACGATAGCGGCGGGCACCTCACCAATTATATGATCGACCTGTCCAATGGTGCGACCGGCACCATCACCGGCAATGAAATGGTGCAGGGCAAGGACAAGGATAATTGGTCCGCCTTCATCACCGTGGCTCCGGAAGGGCGTGAACATTCGAGCGCCGGACTGGTGATTGAAGGGAACAAGGCGGGCTTCGTGCCGGGCGTGGATCGAAACTCGACCTTCGTCGCCAACTTTACCGATGATGCCGTGCGGATCGGCGCGAACGAATTGGCGCCGTCGATGAAGGTCGAGGATCGGCGCTGACTTGGGTGCGGCGTCGTGGTAGGACGGCGTCATGCGAACCACCTATGACAGCGCGACCGTCCGCCTCTATCATCTGGGCGACGATGGCGCGGCCATGACGATCCTCTATGGCCCGCTCAGCGAGGCGTTGCGCGTGGCCGAGCAACAGCCGGAAGATGTGCAGTACGGGCTGTATCTGGCGACCGACAATGATGTGGTCGCCTATCTCGATTTGATCGAGGAATAATCAGCCGCCGCCCAGCAACGCAAGCTGCTGGCGCAGGACGTCCAGATTATGCTGCGCCAGATGGCTGCCGCGCCCTTGCACCGATCCGTCCAGATCGGGCCGCTCGCCAATCTCCAGACAGCGTTCCCACGCCGTTGCGGCGAGGGGTAGCCATTCGGTGAGCGCATGAGCCGGCTCGGCCAGCGCCCGGTCCATGGCGAGGTTGCCCAGAACGAAGAAGAAATCGGGTGACTCCTGCCAATGGGGCATCTGCTCGCCGGCGATGGCGATGCCCTGTTCCGATGCACCGGACTGGCCGAGGCAGTGGAGCCGGCGGATCAGCAGCCCATGCGTCCATGGCGCGCCATCGGGAGTGCGGGCGCTGGCCTGTTCGTACCAGTCCGCCGCGCGGCCATAGTCGCGCGCCGTCTCCGCTTCCTTGCCCAATTGGTAGAGGAGATAGGGGTTTTGGGGATCGTTGCGGAGTTCCGCCAGCAGCATCGGCGTGTTGCGGTCGCGCTTGTCCGCCGCCTGCGCATCCTCATAGCCGTCATGGTCGAGCAGAAGGTCGATCCGCTCGACCGGCAGGCCTGACACGGGCTGTTCGTGGATGCGCCCGGTATAGCGGACGCCGCGCGGCAGCAGTCGGGTGATCCAGCTTCGGGCCGAAGGCAGGGCGTTGCCGCCATGTTGCGGCAGGTCGAAGCTGCTGCGAATGCAGAGCGCGCCGAGGCGCGGCGGACCGGCGCACCAGTCGCGCAGAGCCTCGCCGCCGGACACGATCCATTCGTCGCAGTCGATCACGAGATGCCAGTCGGCATCGGCCAGCGTCAGCACATGGTTGCGCGCGGCGGCAAAATCGTCCGGCCAGTCGAGATGATGGACCTGCGCGCCGCAATCGCGAGCAATCGCGACACTGTCGTCGGTCGATCCGGTGTCGAGCACGATGATGGCGTCGACATGAGGCCGCACGCTGTCGAGGCAGCGGCGGATGCAGCGCGCTTCGTTGCGCATGATGAGCGTCGCGGCGATCCGGGGTGGTGTGGCGGTCATGCCTTTGTTTCGCTTGGCCGGCCTAAAATCCTGTTAACCACGGCTGGCGCTCAACCATCGGCAAAGCCGAAGGGCGCGCGGGTGCGGCGATAATCGTCGGGCAGCATGTCGCGGCCGATCGGCGGGGCGGATCGGGCCATGCACTGGCTGCGGTGGCACAGGCGGCAGGTGACGCCGATCGGTGTGGGGTCGGGCGCGGGCGCATCCTGCGTGTAGATCAGCCGATGCGCATGGTCGGCCGCGCAGCATAAAGCGATGGCGCGCTCCACTTTCGGTGCGCCCCAGCCGCCACCCCCCGCCGTCACGGTGCGCGCGATCGAGAAGAAGCGCTGGCCGTCGGGCAGTTCCAGCCATTGCGTCACCACCTCGCGCGGCGTCTCGAACACGCGATGCACCGACCAGAGCGGGCAGGAGCCGCCATGGCGGGCGAAGGGGAAGCCCGCACTGTCCAGCCGCTTGGAGGCGTTGCCGGCCGGATCGACCCGCAGGAAGAAGAAGGGGACGCGCTCCTGTCCCGGCTTTTGCAGGGTGGTGAGGCGATGGGCCGTCTGTTCGAAACTGGTGCCGAATTGCCGGGCCAGCGCCTCCACATCATAGCGGCGCGCCTCCACCGCCTTGGCAAAGGCGGTATAGGGCATCAGGATCGCGGCGGCGGCATAGCTGGCGAGCGCGCGCCGGGCGAGGCGCTGGCCGCTTGTCCCGGCGAACTGGCCGTCCTTCAGGATCGCGTCGAAGAGTTTGCGCATTTCCAAATAGGCGATCTGAAGCGCGAGCTGGAAGGATGAACTGGCGCCATCCAGCGCATCGTCCAGCAGCACTGCGTCGCGATGCCGGTCGAGCCGCCGCATCGATCCCGCCATGACGTCGGAGGGCAGGCGGCGCACCCGCAGATTATGTTTCGCCTTGAGCCAGGCGATGAGGCCGCCTTCGGCCTCTGCCTCCGTCGCCAGTTTCTCCGCCGCATCGTCCAGCAGCGGGAAGCTGTTGCGGCGGGCTGCGAGGAAGCGGCGCGATTCGGCGACGGGATCGGCAACGTCCTCCTGCGGCTGCGCATCCGCCCCTGCGTCCCGATCCGCCAGCGCCAGATGCTCCTCGCGATAGCTGGTATAGAGGCGCAGCAGCGCTTCGGTGATGCCGGGATAATTGACCGCCACATCCCCGGTCGCCAGTTGCGGCAGGTCGATATCGGCGAACATCGGGTCTTTCAGCACCGCCTGTAGCCGTGCCGTCTGCTCCGCGCCGCCGTCGCCCGCCACTTCGGCCATGTCGAGCTTGTACGTCCGCGCCAGCCGTAACAGCATGTCAGCGGTCAACGGCCGCTGATTGCGCTCCAGCAGCGCGACATAGGAAGCGCTGATTTCCAGATCGGCGGCCATGTCGGCCTGGGTCAGGCCCAGTTCGCGCCGGAGCCGCCGCAGTCGCGGCCCCATATAGACGGGACGATCCTTGGCCATGACTTACGCTCCTGTATAGGATTTACAACTTTACAGCAGATTTTTGTAAAGATCGACAACTGAACTTCAGAAGGGCTGCCGCACTGCACAAGGCACGCGTAGGCGAGGGGCAACAGCTCACCGACCGCAAGGACAACGGCCCATGACCTATCAGGACAATATCGCGAAGGCGCAGAGCCTCATCGGCAGCCACCCCGGCACCTGGGACGGCATCAATGCCGAGTCCGTCGCCCGCATGAAGTTGCAGAACCGTTTCAACACAGGCCTCGACATCGCCAAATATACCGCTGGCATCATGCGCCGCGACATGGCCGCCTATGATCTTGATCCGGCCAACTACACCCAGTCACTGGGCTGCTGGCACGGCTTTATCGGTCAGCAGAAGCTGATCGCGATCAAGAAGCATTTCGGCACGACCAGGCAGAAATATCTGTATCTGTCCGGCTGGATGGTCGCCGCGCTGCGCAGCGATTTCGGCCCGCTGCCCGACCAGTCGATGCATGAAAAGACCAGCGTCGCCGCGCTGATCGAAGAACTCTACACCTTCCTCAAGCAGGCCGATGCCCGCGAACTGGGGATGATGTTTCGCGATCTCGACAAGGCGCGGGAAACCGGTAACGCGGTCGAGGCCCAGCGCCTGACCCACGCCATCGACAATTATGAAACCCATGTCGTTCCCATCATCGCGGATATCGACGCGGGCTTCGGCAATGCCGAGGCGACCTATCTGCTGGCCAAGAAGATGATCGAGGCGGGCGCCTGCGCGCTCCAGATCGAAAATCAGGTCAGCGACGAAAAGCAGTGCGGGCATCAGGACGGCAAGGTCACTGTGCCGCATGAGGACTTCCTCGCCAAGGTCCGCGCCTGCCGCTACGCCTTTCTGGAACTGGGCGTCGATGATGGCATCATCGTCACGCGCACGGACTCGCTGGGCGCGGGCCTGACCAAGCAGATCGCGGTCAGCAAGGAGCCGGGCGATATTGGCGACCAGTATAACAGCTTCCTCGATTGCGAGGAGATCGACCCGGCAACGGCGAAGAATGGCGATGTCATCCTGAACCGCGACGGCAAGCTGCTGCGCCCCAAGCGCCTGCCCAGCAACCTGTTCCAGTTCCGCGAAGGTACGGGTGCGGATCGGTGCGTCCTCGATTGCATCACCTCGCTCCAGAACGGCGCGGACCTGCTGTGGATCGAGACGGAAAAGCCGCATATCGAGCAGATCGCGTCGATGGTCGACCGCATCCGGGAAGTCGTACCCAACGCCAAGCTGGTCTATAATAATTCGCCCAGCTTCAACTGGACGCTGAACTTCCGTCAGCAGGTCTATGACGCCTGGGCCGAAGCCGGCAAGGATGTCAGCGCCTATGACCGGGCGAAGCTGATGAGCGCGGACTATGACGGCACGGAACTGGGTATCGAGGCCGATGAGAAGATCCGCACCTTCCAGAAGGATGCGGCGGCGCGGGCGGGGATTTTCCACCACCTCATCACCCTGCCGACCTATCATACGGCGGCGCTCAGCACCGATAACCTGGCCAAGGACTATTTCGGCGAAGCCGGGATGCTCGGCTATGTCGAGGGCGTCCAGCGCAAGGAAATCCGCCAGGGCATCGCCTGCGTGAAGCACCAGAATATGTCCGGCAGCGACATCGGCGACGATCACAAGGATTATTTTGCCGGGGAAGCCGCGCTCAAGGCGGGCGGCGCACATAACACGATGAACCAGTTCGCGGCGTAAACTTAACCGAAACGGCTAAAAACTTTGCGGCGTGCAGGTCGCAAGCGCCTCCATCTTCTCGGCGGGAACCCGATGCCGGCCGGGAAGATGGTTGCTTCAAATTCGCGGCGAAGGCCGTGAGACGAGCCAGTTCGCGGGGACTTCGACACCCTCGCGATTTGGGTGGAAGAGACTGGACGGCCCGGCGGCGCACCGCCGGGTCGTTTTTTTCCTTTTACAAGGAATGCGTGTTCCCGCGTAGGCGGGAACCCAATCCTGCGTCTGGTCTGGGTTCCCGCCTGCGTGGGAACCCGCTGTGTATTTAAGCAACCCCCATCCGCTGCCGCACGGTCTGCTTCAATATATCCAGCGGCATTGCGCCCAGCGTCAGCACATCATGGAACGCCTTGATGTCGAACCGCGCGCCCTGTTTGGCCTTCACCTCGTCGCGCAACTGCGTCCACACCGTATGGCCGATCTTGTAACTGCACGCCTGGCCCGGCCAGACGGTGTAGCGGTCGATCTCGCCCTGGCTGCGGCCACGCGCGATGCCGGTGGTGGCGATGAGGTAATCGGTCGCCTTCTCGCGGCTCCAGCGCTTGGCGTGCATCCCGCTGTCGACCACCAGGCGTGTGGCGCGGAACAGGAGCGATTGGAGATAGCCGACCTGCCCCAGCGGGTCGCCCTCATACATGCCCATTTCGTCAGCCAGTTGCTCCGAATAGAGCGCCCAGCCTTCGGAATAGCCGCTGTAGAAGCCGCGCCGGCGGATCATCGGGATCGAATCCGATTCCAGCGCCACCGACACCTGCAGATGATGGCCCGGCACCGCTTCATGATGGGTGAGCGTGGCGAGGCCGAATTTCGGCCGGTCGAACGTGTCGCGCAGGTTGATGAAATAGATGGCCGGCCGCGACCCGTCGAGCGAGGCATTCTGATAATAGCCGCCCGGCGCGCCCGCCTGGATCGTCACCGGCACGCGGCGCACCTCGACCGGCGCCTTGGGCACGGTATTGAACGATTCGCCAAGACGCGCCTGCATCGCCTTGATCTGGGTGTTGAGCTGCGCCAGCAGCGCCTCGCGACCCGGATCGGTGTTGGGGAAGAGCTGATCGGGGCGTTTGTTGAGCGCGACCAGCCGGTCGCCGACGCTGCCCTGGCTCATCCCTTCGCCCTTCAGGATCGCGTCGATCCGCGCGCTGATTTCGGCCACCTGATCCAGACCCAGTTGGTGGATCTCGTCGCCCGTCAGCTTGGTCGTGGTCGCGGCCTCGGCGGCGGCGGCGTAGAAGGCTTCCCCGTCGGGCAGGCGCCAGCAGCCCGCGTCATGGCTGGCCTTCGCCCGCAACTGCTGCACCAGAGCGCGCTGGCGATCGACGGCGGGGAAGATTTTCTCCGCGACGATCTTTTCCGCCTGGGCGGCGCGTTCGGGCAGCAGGCCAGCGGCGGCGAGCTTCTTGGCGAAACTGGCGACCAGCACAGTCTGCGCAGCGGGCTGGTCGCGCAGCGACGCCTGCATCTTCATCGTGGTGTCGAGGATATAGTCCGGCGCGAACACGCCCTTGGCCGCATCCGCCTTCTGCCGGGCCAGTTCGCCGTCCATGGCGGTTGGGAAGGCTTCGAGGCGCGAGAGATAGGCGTCGGCGTCCGCGGCGTCCTTCACCCGATGCTGCGAATCGAGGAAGTCGGGCACTTCACGATAGCTGCCGGTCAGTTGGCTGAGGATATAGGGCGCGTAACGGCCCGCCGTCTCGCCATAGCCGAAGCGTTCGCCGCCGACCGTGCGGTCGAGCTGATAGGCGACGACGTCATAGTCAAGTTGGCTGGCCGGGCTGAGCTTTGCGCGATCGACGTCCGCCAGTTGCTTCACCTGCGCTTTGGTGCGGGCCAGACTGCGGGCTGCGCCCGCTGCGCTGGTGTCGGACAGCTTGCCGCGCAACGCTGCGCGCGCGCCGGTGTCGAGGCCGAGGCGCGTCGCCTGTTCGGGCGATTCGGCGAGGCGGCCGTAGAAGAAATCGTCCAGCATGGCGCGGAAACGGGTGTCGGCACCGCTCGCCTGCGCGAAGGCGCTGGGGGTGGCGGCGGCGATGGCGGATGCGCCACTGGTGGCGAGAAATTGGCGTCGGTTCACGACAAAAGGCTCCGTGGTTCAGGGGAGGGCGGCGAGGGGGCGCCGCCCGCGATGCGCTCTTTTGACGTGCGTTCAACAGCTTGGCTAGGCCCACTCGCAACCTCCGTTCGGTTCGAGCCCTTCGACACGCTCAGGACAGGCTTGTCGAGAACGGGGGCAGGGTTCTCGACAGGCTCGAACCGAACGGATCTCTTGTCTGATAAGCCCAGCTTGTAAGCTGCATGGATCGTTGCCGCTGTATCGCCGTTGTCCGATACGGTAAGCCGCGCGCACCTTGCACAGGGAGGAACCGCATGTCCTACACGCTCATCACCGCCAACCGTAACTACAGCAGTTGGTCGCTGCGCCCCTGGGTGCTGATGAACGCGCTGGGCATCGCCTTCGAGGATCGGATCGAGCCGTTCGCATCCGCGACCAACTATACCGCCTTCCGCAGTTTCTCGCCGACGGGGCAGGTGCCGGCGCTGGTCGACGGGGCTGATGGGGAAGAGCGCACCGTCTGGGATTCTCTGGGCATCATCCTTTATCTGGCGGATCGCCATCCGGGCGTCTGGCCCGCGGACGAAGCGGCGCGCGCCTTCGCCCAATGCGCGGCAGCGGAAATGCACAGCGGCTTTGCGACGCTGCGCAACGATTGCACGATGAATGTGGGCGTGCGGGTCGAGCCGCATATCCATTCGCCCGCGCTGGGCCGCGACATCGCCCGCCTGCGCGAATTATGGGAAGAGGGGCTGGACCGGTTCGGCGGCCCGTTCCTGGCTGGTAGCCGGTTCACGGCGGTCGACGCCTTCTACGCGCCGGTAGCGTTCCGCGTGCGCACCTTTGGCCTGGATGTCGGTCGGCAGGCGCAGGCCTGGGTCGACCATATGCTGGCCCATCCTGCCATGCTCCGGTGGGAGGAAGAGGCGCTGGCCGAAGCCTGGCGCGAGGACAGTCATGAGGCGGAGATCGGCGCCGCCGGAAAGATCGTAGCGGACTACCGGGCAGTGTAACATTCTTGCCCGGTCGGTAGGAAAAACTGCCGATTTCGGTCGCTCACCCCCTTTCCCGATCGGTCGGAGGGGTCTAGGGGATGAGGACTATGGTCAAAGCTCGCACCCTCTACGAAAAGATCTGGGACGCGCACGTCGTCGAACGGCGTCCCGATGGCACCTGCCTCATCTATATCGACCGCCATCTCGTCCATGAAGTGACGAGTCCGCAGGCGTTTGAAGGGCTTCGCCTCGCCGGTCGCAAAGTGCGCCGACCCGATCTGACGCTCGCGGTGCCGGACCATAATCTCCCTACGACGCCGCGCCGCGATGCGGATGGGCATCGCATTCCGATCGCCGATCCGGAAAGCGCGCAGCAGCTTGCCGCGCTGGAGCGCAACGCGCCGGAATTCGGCGTGCGCCTGATCGGCGACGCGGATCTGGAGCAGGGCATCGTCCATGTCGTCGGCCCTGAACAGGGCTTCACCCTGCCGGGCACCACTTTGGTCTGCGGCGACAGCCATACCTCCTCGCACGGGGCGCTGGGGGCGCTGGCGTTCGGCATCGGCACGTCGGAGGTCGAGCATGTGCTGGCGACGCAGACGCTGCTGCTCAAACAGTCGAAAACCATGGAAGTCGTGGTCGACGGCGTGCTTGCGCCCGGCGTCACGGCCAAGGATGTCGCGCTGGCGATCTGCGGCACGATCGGTACGGCGGGCGGCACCGGCTATGTCATGGAATATCGGGGTTCCGTGTTCCGCGACATGTCGATCGAAGGGCGGCTGACCGTCGCCAACATGTCGATCGAGGCAGGGGCCAGGTCCGGCCTGTTTGCGCCGGACGACAAGACCTTCGCCTATATCGAGGGCCGCCCGATGGCGCCCAAGGGTGCGGATTTCGACGCGGCCGTCGCCTATTGGCGCACGCTGCACACGGACGAAGGCGCGGTGTTCGACAAGACCGTGGTGATCGACGCCGCCGACATCGTGCCCAACGTCACCTGGGGCACCAGCCCGGAAGACGTCGTCGCCGTGACCGGCGTGGTCCCCGATCCGCTGAGCTTCGAGGATGCGTCGAAGCGCGCTGCGGCGCAGAAGTCGCTCGACTATATGGGGCTGACCGCGGGGCAGAAGATGGCCGACGTCGCCATCGAACATATTTTCATCGGCAGTTGCACCAACAGCCGGATCGAGGATCTGCGCGCCGCCGCCGCGCTGCTCAAGGGGCGGCATATCGCGTCGGGCATCAAGCATGCGATGGTCGTGCCGGGTTCCGGCCTGGTCAAGCGCCAGGCGGAGGAAGAAGGGCTGGACCGCGTCTTCCTCGACGCCGGGTTCGAATGGCGCGAGCCGGGTTGTTCGGCGTGCCTGGGCATGAACCCGGACAAGGTGCCCGCGGGCGAACGCTGCGCGTCGACCAGCAACCGCAATTTCATGGGCCGGCAGGGGCCGGGATCGCGCACCCATCTGGTGTCGCCCGCCATGGCGGCGGCCGCGGCGATCACTGGCCGGCTGACCGATGTCCGTGAACTGTTGCATGAAAAAGAGGGTGTGGTCGCATGAAGAAGATTTTCTGGCTGCTGACGCTGGGCGCACTGGCCAGCGCGGCGATGGCCGCGACCCTGGGTCGCGCCGAAGACACGCCGGCCGCCGAGGCGAAGAAGGTTCACTGATGGACAAGCTCACGATCGTCGACGGCCGGGCCTATCCGTTCGGGATGAAGAATGTCGATACCGACATCGTCATCCCTGCGCATTGGCTCAAGACGATTTCGCGCAACGGCCTTGGCAAGGGCGCGTTCGAAGTGCTGCGCAAGGAACCGGGCAACGTCTTCGACGATCCCGCCTATGCCGGCAGCCCGATCCTGATCGCGGGCGATAATTTCGGCTGCGGCTCCAGCCGCGAACATGCCGCCTGGGCGCTCGGCGACCTGGGCATCAAGGTGGTGATCGCGCCCAGCTTCTCCGACATCTTCTCCGGCAATGCCTTCAAAAACGGCATATTGACCGTAGTCCTGCCGCAGGACGCCATCGATCGGCTGATGGAGGTTGCCAAGGGCGTCGATGGAACGCCGGACCCGATCCATGTCGACCTGGAAGCGCAGACCGTCACCACCCGGTTTCAGGATCGCTTTGCCTTCGAGATCGATCCGTTCCGCAAACATTGCCTGCTGGGCGGCCTGGACGAAATCGGCCTGACTCTGGACCAGTCGGACATGATCGGCCGCTATGAGGCCAGCCAAGCGCAGGACCGCCCCTGGATCGTGCCCGCAGCCGTTGCGTAACGGCGCGCTTCTTCCTATCTTTCGTAATCAGACGGCATTTCAACGGGGCTTTGACGCATGACCACCTTTGACGATCGCGAACGGGCGTTCGAAAATATGTTCGCCAACGATCAGGAACTGCAGTTCCGCATCCAGGCGCGGCGCAACCGCCTGCTGGGCGAATGGGCGGCGGCGAAGATGGGCCTGACCCCGGAAGAAACCGACGCCTATGCCAAGGCGGTGGTGCAGGCCGATTTCGAGGAAGCGGGCGACGAGGACGTCATCCGCAAGCTGGTGGGCGACATGACGTCGGCCGGGATCGACATCGACGAGCCGGGCGTGCGCGCCGCGCTGGACGAGCAGGCGGTGATCGCCCGCCGCATGTTCATCGAAGCCCAGTAAGGCCACGATTCCATGCCGATGGCCGCCGACGATATTGCGGACATGATCCGCACCGCGATTCCGGATGCTGAGGTCGAGATTACCGACCTGGCCGGGGATGGCGATCATTATGCGGCGAAAGTCGTGGCGGAAAGCTTTCGCGGCATGAGCCGGGTCGCGCAGCAGCGCGCCGTCTATGCGGCGCTGGGCGGACGCATGGGCGGCGTGCTGCACGCCTTGCAACTGACCACCGCCGTTCCCAACTAATCCTTCGATAGATTTGCGCTCCGCGGACGGGGCGCCAGACAGGACTGGACCTTAGACATGACCGACGCCGTGCATCAGCGGATTGCCGAACTTGTGGGCGCCCATGACGTGGTGCTGTTCATGAAGGGCACGCCGCTCTTCCCGCAATGCGGCTTTTCCAGCCGCGCCATCGCGATCCTGGAGCATCTGGGCGTCGCCTACGACACGGTCGACGTGTTGCAGGATCAGGCCGTGCGCCAGGGCATCAAGGCCTTCTCCGACTGGCCGACCATCCCCCAGCTCTATGTGAAGGGCGAATTTGTCGGCGGCAGCGACATCATGATGGAAATGTACGAGGCCGGCGAATTGCAGCAGTTGATGACCGACCAGGGCGTCGCCGCCAGTTAAGCGGGGCTGGGTTTGACGGTTTGAGAAAGGGCGGTCCGGGTTCGGGCCGCCCTTTTTTGTTGCTGGTTCAGGCGGTTTGCTGACGAACTGCTGCAATGAGGAGGGGCGTCAACATTGCGAGCGCAGCGCGGCAATCCACGATGCGACAATGGATTGCTTCGCTGCGCTCGTAATGACGAAAGGGGGTGGGGAGGGGAATGGCAGGTTTTGGACGGCTGCCCTATGAAGTGGCCATACCAGACAGATGATATAGGCGACGTTCGAAACCTCTGATAAAAACATCGAACGCATTGGGGCGACTGATGAAGTATGATGACGCATCGTGGCACTACGGCGGCGACTTCCCCGCTCACCTGCCACCAGAGGCCGGATCAACGCACATTGCCATTTTCGTCGGTTGGTGTGTGCTGAACGGTATGGCGAGCGACCTGCATACCGACGACGGTGCTAAACTTCTGTCCAAGCTCAATGCGCGAAACATCACCCCAGCGCAGTGGTTTATTGCTGCCTGTGATGAGAAATTCACCGACGAAGACCTAACAGAGCAAGGTAACGAGTTCGCGGCTGCCTACTATGGCGCAGGAGGAAATCTGGCGTCCGATCCCAACGCCTACCTCGCCGACTACGAGAAGAAATTCTCGGAGTTCGAAAGTCTTTACGAGGTTTCTGACACTTGGGACACCTATGACCTGATCGCGCCTCAGATTGCGCTGAGGTTCAAGAAGTGGTCGAAACCCCAATGGTGGAAGCGCTTGTTTTAACGTCCGCTTTCAGGAAGCGATATCGGCCAGATAAACGGCTAAAAATGGTCGTTAACCGCCATATCCTCTTTCGTCATGCCGGGCTTGACCCGGCATCCCGCTGCCTCCGCAAGCGTCAGAAAAAGCGGAACCCCGGATCAAGTCCGGGGTGACGGGCTATGGTCGCTTCCAGTCACACCAATGTCGGGATGCGGAGCGTTGCAATAGTGATGAGGGAAAAGCGCCACCGGGTGGGGGATGCTGGCGGAGACGGCCTGCATCCCCCGATAGTTGAACGGTGGGAACGCGACTAAAGTCGCAATGGCCGTGCCAGAATGGCGCGATTGCGGGAAAGCGCGGGCTGCAAAGGTTAACGCGCCGACGGCCTCCGCCCGCTTTGTTAAAATTTCCGACATATGGTGGCTTTTCAACGCGAAGGGTTGCGCGTCGCTAGATAGGATCATAGAGAATGGCACCGGAACCTAGCTTTTGGCAGGAACCTGCCGGGATTATCCGAGACAATCCGGGATTACGTGGGACAAGAAACAGGCCGGATTAAGCCGGATAAGCCCGGATTACGCCGGATGAGAATTGGCGGCGCGGTATGGGACAAGGGAGCGACCCGAAGAAGAAAGTCGCTCCCTTGCTTGCCCGCCTAAGCTAAGGCAACACGGGGACCTAGTCCGTGCCCAATCCTATTTGAAACCTTTCTTAGAAGCCTGTAAGAGAGCGTTGAGCCGCGCGCCGTTTCGGGCGTCATGGTCTAGGCTTTCGGGCACAAGACAGCGCGGACATCATATCAAGCCTGAGAACATCCGGCCCACATTTACGTCCATATCCATGCCCGTCGCCTTCATCTTGGTAGTCTCGGCCTTCACTCCCCGCTCTGTCCGCAACGAGATTTCGACCTTCGCTTTTGGAGGCGCAGGCCATTTGAAAGGGGCTTGCCCCGGCAGCAACGGCGATTGCCGCGCCGGTCGCGCAAGGGGCACGCGGGGTGCGCGCTCACGCGGGTAAGGCGAACTAGGGAGCCGCCCTGCCACCGGCACATCAGGATAGTTTTTCTTAGGCTCCCGCGCCATGGCCTGTTCAATGGCTCGCACGTTCGCCATTCCATTGCGCAGGATGGAGAATTGCGGCGGCATGATCGACCATCCCGACATTGCGCCACTGAGCGCCTGCCGTTTCGAGGCCAGATAGTCGATTGCTTTGCCCAGATAATGGTAGGCATCGCCCACGGCCCGGATATTGTCGGCCCCTTGGTCCCAAAGACTATCCCCCAGCAGCTTCGTCACTCCGGCCAGCGCGCTGCCGGTGGACGCGGACCAGCGATCAGCCGCGCCGCTCTTCTCGGCCTCGTCAAAGGCTTTATTCGCGCGATCGAGTTGGCGCTTCACTTCCGCGCCAAAGCCAGCATCCCAGACCTTGGCGGCGCGCTGGGTGATCTTGTCGGTAAGCCCGTCCCATTTGCCGATCGTGGTCTTTGCTATCGCGTCCATGCCGCCGCCGAATTTCTCGGCCAGAATTTCGGTGATAGCCCGTTCGACGTTATGACCCTGATCCTTGATGGTTTTGACCATGGCCTTTCCGCTGCGATCGAAATAGCGGAACGTGACTTGCTCGCCCTGTTTTGCGGCCTTGATCTGGAACTCCGGCAAGCGGTCAAAACTACCCATGGCCGCATCCTGGATCATGCCGATCGCGTCTTCATAGGTCTTGCCCAAAGCCGACGCTGCATCGCCCATGGCCTTTAGCGAACCATTCATCGGATCGACGCCAGCGCCGCGCGCGTCGATGAATGCCTTTGTCACCCCGGCAAGGTCATAGGGCGTCTTGGCCGCGAAATCGGCGATCCATTTCATATCCGCCTCGGCGGCTTTTACGTCACCCCTGCGCCCTTGCACCAATTGTGTCTTGAGGACTTCCGCTTGCGTGCCTGCCGATACGACCTTGTATAGCCCCCCGACGATGGCAGCGCCGCCGATGGCGGCACCGGCAGTCGCGCCGGTGCGAATCGTACTGCCTATGAGGCCGCCAGCGCGGAACGCGAGCGCCCCCATCGTTTCGTGCGAAATCTGCATCCGCCGCGTCAGGCTTGCGAGGGCCGTAGCGCCGTGCCGCGCGCCCGCCGCGATCCTGTCGCCCATGCGTTCCCCGGCGCGACCAAGCGCACGCGCCAGCCGCTCGCTGCGCTCCATATGCCGCCCGGTCGTCAACGCTGATCGGCCAGCGCGATCGATGTCGCGGCCCATCGCGCCGATCGCAGCGCCGGTCCTCCGGCTGGACCCGCCCGCTTTCTCGACGTCGCTGCGAAGGCGATCCAGCGGGCGAGACGCGCGATTTTGCGCTTCAATAATAAGGCTAAGTTTCATCGCTGCTTTCCTTGGCGAGGCGTTCCGCCTGGTTCAGCCAGAAATCCAAGGTGCGATCATCCAGGGCCAGGGCATCTGCCATCGCCATGCCTTGGCCCAGGACGATGCTTCCTAGGTGAACCGTACCGGGTTTGCCGGAGGCTCCAACTTCTGAGTAAGTGGAGCCGATATGAGCAAAACGACGAACAAGTTTGCACCTGAGGTTCGCGCACGGGCGGTGCGCATGGTGCTGGATCACGAAGCAGATCATCCCTCTCGCTGGGCAGCGATGATTTCTATCGCCGAGAAGATCGGGTGCTCGGCGCACACGCTGAACGAGTGGGTAAAGAAGGCGGAGGTGGACAGCGGCAAGCGCGCTGGCGTGCCTACCGAGATGGCTGATCGCCTGAAGGCGCTGGAGCGTGAGAACCGGGAGTTGCGTCAGGCCAATGAGATATTGCGCAAGGCGAGCGCATATTTTGCCCAGGCGGAGCTCGACCGCCCGTTCAAACGATGACGGCCTTCATAGACGAGCATCGCGCGGAATATGGGGTCGAGCCGATTTGCAGGGTTCTGCCAATTGCCCCATCCACCTATCATGAGCGCGTCGCACAGCGACGTGATCCGGAGCGACTGTCAGATCGTGTCCGGCGCGATCAGGATCTGAAGCCAGAGGTGGTCCGGGTCTTTGCCGAGAATTTCGGGGTGTACGGCGTGCGCAAGGTCTGGCGGCAGATGAACCGCGAGGGCTTTGCTGTTGCCCGTTGCACTATCGCGCGTCTGATGCGCGATCTGGGTTTACAGGGGGTGATCCGGGGCAAGCCCGTGCGCACCACGATCAGCGACAAGGCTGCGCCGTGCCCGCTCGATCATGTGAACCGGCAGTTCCATGCACCGGCGCCGAACATGCTCTGGGTGTCGGACTTCACCTACGTCGCGACGTGGGCGGGCTTCGTTTATGTCGCCTTCGTGATCGATGTCTATGCTCGCTACATTGTGGGCTGGCGGGTCAGCAGGACTGCGCATGCCGGCTTCGTGCTGGACGCACTGGAACAGGCTATCCACGAACGACGTCCTGTCCATCGGGGTGGTCTCATCCATCACAGCGACCGCGGATCGCAATACGTGTCGATCCGATACTCGGAGCGGCTTGCCGAAGCCGGGATCGAGCCATCGGTTGGCAGCGTCGGCGACAGCTATGACAATGCTTTGGCTGAGACGATCAACGGCCTTTATAAGGCCGAGGTGATACATCGGCGAGGACCATGGCGGTCCTTTGAAGCCGTCGAATATGCCACGCTCAAATGGGTGGACTGGTTTAACAACAGACGCCTGCTGGAGCCCATCGGCAATATCCCACCGGCTGAGGCCGAAGCACAATATTATGCCATGCTGGACGACGTCTCCATGGCTGCGTAACTTAAACCAAATAGCCTCCGGCAAACCCGGTACGGTTCACATGGCGAGGAAAGCCTTATCGAACTCACGGCTTATGACCTTGCGAGACTGCCCAGCGTCCCTTGGCTTTTGGTGCGCCATGGCGTTGACATTCCACCCGCTCAATTCTGCGCGACGCACCCATTTATTGAGGGTGTCCAGCGGGATGCCGTGGATACGGCAGGCTTCACGTTTCGCTTCGCCACGCTCCAGCGTGTTGGGCAGGGTGTTGGCGATCGGCTCTAGGATACGCCAACGCGCCGCGATCTTCGCGCCCTGGTTGGACGCTGGCACCGGCAATAGTGAAGGGGCATCATAGGGGACGATTGCCGTTGACGGTTCGTCTTCTAAATCGCCTTTGAAAGCCCTTTGAAGCGCCTCTGGAAGGCTGCTCAGGAGGACTTCATAGCGCAGGCCGGATTTGCCGCCGCGCCCCGTGCATGTGCGGACGGCGCCTAGGAAGCCCTGCCATGATTTACGGTGAGCGAAGCCCTCTAACACCCGTTGTGCATGGCGAGGGGTTATCGCGGCGAGGCCAGCAAATTCGCCAGCGCTTAGAAAGCTTTTGCTCATTCGACGTTTGCCGCCGACGCATTTACAAGACGGAGGCGAAGCCGTTGGGCGTTCGGGCCATTCGTCGTGCCCCTCAAAACGCGGTGGGCATGAGCATGGTCAATTCCGTGACGGCGACAATAATTGTTCAGTGAACTGCCAGCCTGGACGAAACCTCCCCTGACACGCAAAAGTAAGCTATCGCTGCCGCTAGGAATCGAAACCATAAATCCCTCGTCTGAGACTGTGACATGTCACATCGCATGACGAGTGTGACATGTCAACAAGGGTGTTATGGCTGTTACCGTTGATGATTTGCGAGCCGCGTTAGATGCCGCGACGGATATGCAACTGGCTGAAATGCTGGGTGTGGAGCGTTCGACGGTTGCGCAGTGGCGCAAAAGGGGAGTTCCCCGACGATTTCAGTCGAGCGTGAAAATCGGGCCGGAAGAAGAAGCCTACGCAAAGGACTTTGCGCTCAGGCGGAGGCTTTTTGGAGATGGAGACGGTGGCTATCTCATGATGGCCGCAATGGCGCATGTGCCGCTTTCTTGCTTCGACATGCCAGCGGAATTATCCAATGCGAACATAGGCGGAATGCGCATGGACATGGTTCTCATCGTGGCGCGCTATATCGTTGACCTTCTAGGCGATCGCCGCTCGTATACGGAAGGCGACTATCTGGCATTGATGCAAGAGCTTGACGGAGAACAGCATCGGCGCGCCATCGCCCGCGCAATAGGACCGTTTCAGCCTATCTGAGTTTGTCCGCAATTATGTCCGCAATACTCGACCGCTTAAGGTTTTCCGCCGCTTTGCATTGGCGACATGCGGATCATAGAGAATGGCATTGCCTCACGCGCTGACTGGCGCTTTTCAGCCATTTTAGAGGCTAGATGTAAACTATTGGGGCATTGACGCCGCTGCCAATCTCTAAAGTCCGCTCCATCGCCTGTTGCAAAGTGCTATTGACTACATCCGTAATCGATGCGACTACATCTGTGGTTGTTAAACATGCGAGTCGGGTAAACCACGTGAGCGAGAAGATCAGCGAAGCGGAACTGGTGGTGATGGAGGCGTTGTGGGAAACCGCGCCGCAGACCGCCAATGACGTGTCGGATCGGGTCGCCGCCGACCGCGACTGGAGCCTGCAGACGGTCAAGACCTTGCTGTCGCGGCTGATGGCCAAGGATATCATCGCCGCCGACCAGGATGGCCGCCGCTTCCTCTACCGCCCGATGGTGGCGCGCGACGATTATGTCGCGGGCGAATCCGGGCGGCTGGTGAACCGGCTGTTCGGCGGGCGGGTGTCGCCGCTGGTCGCCCAACTGGCGCAACAGGATCAATTGACGGCGGACGATATCGCCGAGCTTGAGGCCATCCTGAAGGGGTTGAAATCATGAGCGTCTGGCTGGCCGAAACGTTGATCGCCACCACCTTGCTGATGGCGCTGGTCATGATGCTGCGGCGGCCGGTGGCGCGCTGGCTGGGGGCAGGGGCGGCCTATCTGCTCTGGGCGCTGCCACTGGCGCGGATGCTGCTGCCCGCGCTGCCACGCGACGTCGATCCCTCGCCGCTGCATGTCGCGGTCGATCAGGTTGGCTTGCCGGACCTGCTGACGGTCGCACCCGCCGCATCGGTCGCTTCATCCGCGCCGTCTTTCCCCTGGCTGGAGATCGGCATCGGCATCTGGTTCGTCGGGCTGCTGGCTTTTCTGGCAGTGCAGGCCGTGGGCTATGGGCGGTTCCGCCGCCATATGCTGGATGGCGCGACGCCGATCGGGGAGGAGGGGCGCATCCGCCTCATCACCAGCCCCCATGCGTCCGGGCCGCTCGCCTTTGGGGTGTTGCGCCCCTATATCGTGCTGCCCGCCGATTTCGCGTTGCGCTATGACGCGCAGGAACAGGATATGGCGATCGCCCATGAACGGGCGCATCATGAGCGCGGCGACCTGGCCGCCAACATGATCGCGCTGCTGCTGCTGGCGGTGCATTGGTGCAATCCGGTCGCATGGATCGCCTATCGCGCCTATCGCGCCGACCAGGAAACCGCCTGCGACGCGCGCGTCCTCTCGCTCTACGGCCGCGACCAGGCCCATGCCTATGGCCGCGCCATCTTGAAGGCGGCGGGCGGCCGGCAATTTGCGGGCGCCTGCCATCTCACCCGTATCACGACGTTGAAAGGGAGGCTGAAAATGCTGTCCAACCATGATGTTTCGCTCCAGCGTATCAGTTGGGGCATGGCCGCCGTCGCCATCGTCACCGCCGCCGGCCTGGCGCTCACCGCATCGGGCAGCCGCGCCGCGCAGCAGATGGCGGCGATCACCGACAAGGTGGAAAGCGCCGACTTTGCCAAACTGTCTGACTTGGTGTCGCAGCCCGCAGCGGCGACCGCGCCAGCGCTGGCTGAAGTCGCGGCGGTCCCATCTGTGCCAGCCGTCCCCGCGGCCCAGGCGGCCGATGAATCCTGGCCCTCGCCAGCCCCCATGGCCCCGCCCGCGCCGATCGTGCCCGCTGCCGACATGATCGCCCCGGTGCCGCCCGTGCCGCCGGCCCCGCCCATCGTCCGCAATGAAAAGGGCCGGATCACCGTGACCCATGCCGACGGTCGCGTCGAAACGCATCGCGTGCCGACCGAGGCGGAGATCGCCCGCATGGTGCCGGTGGTCGACGTCCGTGAAGGCTGCGATGGCGGCAGGGACGTCACCACCCGCCGGGAAAGCGTGGACGCCAGTGGCCGTCGCCATATCCGGGTGCGCATCTGCAACGCGGCGATCGAGCGGGCGGCCCAACGCTCCGCCGACATGGCCGGGATGCAAGCCGATCGCGCCGCGCGGCAGGCGGATATTGCCGAGGCCCGCGCCGAACGGGCGGCCCGCCGTTCCGAGCAGGCGGCCGACCTTCAGGCGGACCGGGCGGAGCGGCAGGCCGACATCGCCGAAGCCCGCGCCGAACGCGCCGCGCGTTCCGACCATGTTGCGGCGCTGAATGGCCTGCGCACCGCGCGGGGCCAGATCGCCCGCAACACGTCCATGCCTGCCTATGCCCGCGCGCAGGCGCTGCGTGAAATCGACCAGTCAATCGCGGAACTGCGTAACGACCAGCCCTGATATTACCGAGCGGCCCTAGACCGCGACCACTTCGGGCAGGATCGCGTCGAGCAGCAACATGCCGGCCGGCGCGACCTGCAACCGGGTGCCGGTCAGGCGGATGAGGCCGAGGCCGGTGAGCTGGTCGATCGCCCGTTCGTCGACCAGCCGGTCGGCCTTGATCCCCGACAGGGCGGCGATTCGGGCCAGGTCCACGCCTTCGCCCAGCCGCAATCCCATCAGCAGCGCCTCGCGCGCCCGGTCCTCGCCCGACAGCGGCTCTTCGCGCTGGAGGCCGTGACCGTTGCGGCCGACCGCGCTCATCCAGTTTTCGGGCTTCTTGTGGCGCAGCGTCGCCATGCCGCCGCGGCGGCCATGCGCGCCCGGCCCGATCCCGGCATAGTCGCCATAGCGCCAATAGGTCAGGTTATGGCGGCTTTCCTCGCCCGGCCGGGCGTGATTGCTGATTTCATAGGCGGGGATGCCGGCCGCACCCGTCATCGCCTGCGTGAGTTCGTACAGGGCCGCGCCATGGTCCGGGTCGGCGGGCGTCAGCTTGCCCTGCGCGACCAGCGTGGCGAAGCGCGTGCCCGGTTCGATCGTCAGTTGATAGAGCGAGAGATGGCCAGTGCCGAAGGACAAGGCGCGGGCCAGTTCGGCCTGCCAGTCCGCCTCGCTCTGGCCGGGGCGGGCATAGATGATGTCGAAGCTCACCCGGTCGAACACGGCCTGCGCGGTGTCGAGCGCAGCCAGTCCCTCCGTCACGTCATGGGCGCGGCCGAGGAAATGCAACGCCTCATTGTCGAGCGCCTGCAGGCCAAGCGAGGTGCGGTTGACCCCGGCGGCGGCCAGATCGGCGAAACGCGCCGCTTCGACCGAATTGGGATTGGCCTCCAGCGTGATTTCTATGTCCGGCGTGAAGCCCCAATGATGCTGCGCCGCGTCGATCAGCGTCTCGACCAGCGCGGGCGGCATCAGGGAGGGCGTGCCGCCGCCGAAGAAGATGGAGGAAAGCGGCCGCCCCGCGGTCAGCGCCGCCTCATGCGCCATGTCGGCCAGAAGCGCCTCGCGCCACTCGTCGATGTCCACGCCGTCGCGGACATGACTGTTAAAATCGCAATAGGGGCATTTGGATACGCAAAAGGGCCAATGGATATATAAGGCTTGGGCGTCGGCACGGACAGGGTCTGGGGCCGTTGCGATTTGGGGGGTAAGGGACGACATGGCTGGGGGCAGCCCTAAAGCGTTTTTGCGCGCTTCGCTATGGGCAGCGATGCTGCCGGTTCTGCTGGTGACGGTGGGCGGCGCGCAGGCGGCTAGCGATAGCGACGGGACAGGTGCGCGCCCGGCGGGGGGCGCCGGCGCGGTGATGCCGGCGGCCTATTATGGCATGGTGGAAGCGGCGCGCGGCGATTTGCTGCTGCGCGCGGTGATGCTGGACGCGCATAATGGCGAGCGGGCATCGCTCGGCCTGCCCTTGCTGGACTGGGACGATGCACTGGCGGCCGATGCGGCGCGCTATGCCGACGACATGGCGCATAGCGGCGTCTTTCGTCATTCGCCGCGCACGGGCCGCACCATCCCCAGTGGCGAAAATCTGTGGATGGGACCGCGCCGGCTCTATGGCTACCAGGCTATGGTCGGGTCGTTCCTGGACGAAAAGCGCTTCACCCGGATCGCGGGCAAGCTGCCCGACCTCAGCAGCACCGGGCGCTGGCAGGATGTCGGCCATTATACCCAGATGATCTGGCGCGGCACGAGGAAGATCGGCTGCGCGCTGGGTGAAGGGGCCAATGCCGATTATCTGGTGTGACGCTATTTCCCGGCTGGCAACGCCTTCGGTCGGGGGCCGCTGGATGCGGATGCGGCGCCGATGGCGGAAACGCAGGTCGCCAGCGCCGCCAAATAGGCGGCAATGGATATTTCTCCCGACGGCGTGCATTGAGCAGGGAAGATCGCCAGAGGAGAAGAGGATGCGCCACGCGTCATTGTCAGGGATCGTTTCGGGCTGCGCGTTGCTGGCGCTGAGCGCCTGCGGGGCGCCATCACAGCCGGAGCGCAAGGCGGACGAACTGGCCAGCAATGGCGTCGCGGCCCCGGCAGTCGAAACGCCCGGCAACCAGAATGTGGCACAAAGCCCCATGCCTGATGCCGCGCCGGCTGCCGAGAGTGCGAGCGCCGCGCCGCTATCCTGCGCGGCGGATATCGGATCGGCCGCGGCGGCCAAGCGCGTGGCGATCTGTCGCAACGTGTCGCCCGCCACCCATCCGCCCTGCAACGCCGCCAATAGCTGCGCCATGATCGAGGATGAAATCGCCCGCAGTTGCGCCCTGTTCGACGGCAAGGGCGAACCGATGGCCGGATGCGATCCCGCGCCCAAGAGTATGGCGGCGGCGGTCGCGGTGGTGCAGCGCTATTATTCGGCGATCAACGCGCGTGACTATGGCACGGCCTGGGCGCAATGGGGGGATGACGGCCCGCCCAACCAGACGCTGGACAAGTTCCAGGCGGGCTTCGCCGGCACCCGGTCGACGCGGGTGACGATCGGCAAGCTGGAGCCGGGCGATGCCGGCGCAGGATCGATCTACCAGACGGTGCCGGTGACGGTCGATTCGCAACTGCGGGACGGGACGCGCCAGCGCTTCGCCGGCGACTATGTCGTGCGCCGCGTCAACGATGTCGACGGCGCGTCGGCCAGCCAGTTGCGCTGGCATATCGGCCAGGCGAAGCTGAAGGCCGTGCCGATACGCTGAGCGGCGCGATCGGCCGGCCGGCGTCAGAAAACGGCCGCGACCAGTTTGTCGAAGGCCCTGGCGCGATGGCTCATGGCGTGCTTGGCGTCCGGATCCATCTCGCCGAAGCTGATGTCATGGTCCAGCGGCACGAACATGGGGTCGTAGCCGAAGCCTTGCCCGCCGCGCGGCGGCCAGACGAGCGTCCCGTCGATCCGCCCCTCGAATGCCTCGACATGGCCATCGGGCCAGGCGAGCGCGAGGGCGCAGATGAAATGGGCGTCATGGCCCGCATCCGGCCCCTTGGCCTCGACCCCGTCCCAGACTTTCTGCATGGCGAGCGTGAAATCCTTAGTCGGGCCGGCCCAGCGCGCCGAAAACAGACCGGGATCGCCGCCCAGCGCCTCGACGCACAGGCCGCTGTCGTCGGCGAGGGCAGGCAGGCCGGACAGGTCGGCCGCCTGCATCGCCTTCAATTCGGCATTGGCGATGAAGGTGGTGCCGGTTTCTTCGGGCTCGGGCAGGTCGAGCGACGCGGCGGAGATCGGCTCGATCCCGAACGGGCCGAGCAGGGCGGCGATTTCGCGCACCTTGCCGGGATTGTGGCTGGCGATCACCAGCTTGCCGGGGGCGAGCTTGCGGATCGCCTGTTCCTGTCCGAAATCGTCGCTCATGCAGCTTACTATCTCCGTTCACTTCGAGCTTGTCGAGAAGCGGTTTCAAGGAAAGGTTCTCGACAGGCTCGAACCGAACGTCTGTGCTTACCGGCCTGTCGCGACATCCTGCGCGGCGAAAATCTTGGCGCAGCCGATGCGGGCGAGGCGGAGCAGGCGGAGCAGTTCTTCCTCGTCATAGGCGGCGCCTTCGGCCGTCGCCTGCACTTCGGCGAACTTGCCGTCGCCGGTCAGGATCAGGTTGGCGTCCGTCTCGGCGTTGCTGTCCTCGGCATAGTCGAGGTCGAGCACCGGCGTGCCTTCGAAAATGCCGCAGCTGATCGCGGCAACCTTCTGGATGATCGGGTCTTCCTTGAGCGCGCCCGACGCCAGCAGCTTGTCGACCGCGATTCGCAGCGCGACCCAGCTACCCGAAATGGCTGCCGTGCGCGTGCCGCCATCGGCCTGGATCACGTCGCAATCGACCACGATCTGGCGCTCGCCCAGCTTCTTGAGGTCCACGACCGTGCGCAGCGACCGGCCGATCAGGCGCTGGATTTCCTGCGTGCGGCCCGACTGCTTGCCCTTGGCCGCCTCACGGCTGCCGCGGGTGTGGGTGGCACGGGGCAACATGCCATATTCGGCCGTGACCCAGCCCGACCCCTTGCCGCGCAGGAAAGGCGGCACCTTTTCCTCGACCGATGCGGTGCACAGCACGCGGGTGTCGCCGAAGCTGATGAGGCAGCTTCCCTCGGCATGGATGGTGAAGCCAGGCTCCATGGTGATGTCGCGCATCTGGTCGGGCGCGCGGCCGGAAGGACGCATAATTTCTACTCCGAAGCGTTCAGATAGCGGCCGTCCCTGCGGAATGCCGCCAATGCGCCGAAAAGCGCACTTAACAGGCCGCTTAGCGCCCGCTGACGTTTCTTGCCAGTGTCACGGCGACAATTAGGCGATAAGGAGAGGGCATGGGACGCATATCGACACTCACCGCCATGCTGCTGCTGGCCGGTTGCACGGCCGCCGAACCGGGGCTGGAACCGCCCAAGGCGCCGGGCGACATCATCCGCTTTACCGCCGGGCGCTGCTTCGGCGCCTGCCCGGCCTATACGTTGCAGGTGTCGCCGGACGGGTCGGGGCTGCTGGAGCCGGAACGCTTCACCTCCGTTCCCGGCCCGACGCGCTTCACCGTAACGAGTGCGCAATATGGCAAGCTGGTGACGACGCTGGCGCCGCATCGCCCGGCGGCGGGGACGGTGCAGAAAATCGCTCACGGCCAGAATTGCGAGCGTTTCGCCACCGACATGCCCGGCTACGTCGTCGAATGGAGCCGCCCGGGGCAAAATGCGACGCGGCTGGAATTCCAGTCCGGCTGCATGGATACGCGCTATGGTCGGCTGCGGGTCGCTTTGGCGGCGGTGCCGAAGATATTGGACGTGCAATCCATGCTCAATCCCAAGGCGGTCGCGCCTTGAGCCTGCGCCCCCGTCTGCCTAGATAAGAACCATGTCGGTCACTCCGATCTCCGAATTGAACGAGCGCGCGCGCGATGTCTTCCGCCTGGTGGTGGAAAATTATCTCGGCACCGGCCTGCCGGTGGGATCGCGCACGATCAGCAAGCTGGCGACATTGAGCCTGTCGCCGGCGTCGATTCGCAACGTCATGCAGGATCTGGAGGAACTGGGCCTGCTCGCTGCGCCGCACACCTCCGCCGGGCGGATGCCGACCGAAACGGGGCTGCGCCTGTTCGTCGACGGGATGATGCAGGCGGCGGCGCCGTCGGCCGAAGAACGGCGCGCGATCGAGGCCGGGCTGGTCGAAAGCGGCCCGATTGAGGAAGCGCTGTCCGCCGCCACCGCGGCGCTGTCGGGCCTGTCGGCCTGCGCCGGGATCGTCATGGTGCCGCGGCGCGAGCCGGTGCTGCGCCAGTTCGGTTTCGTGCCCCTGAACGACCGGCAGGCGCTGGCGGTGCTGGTGGGGCAGGACGGATCGGTCGAAAACCGGGTGCTGGACCTGCCGCCAGCCGTCACCCCGTCCATGTTGAACGAAGCGGCGAACTTCATGTCGGCGCGTTTTGCCGGGATGACGCTGCGCCAGGCGGGCGACCAGTTGAGCCGGGAGATGGAGACGGAGCGCAGCCTGCTCGACGGCGCGGCGCGCGAACTGGTGGAACGCGGCATCGCCATCTGGTCGCAGGATGCCGACGATCGGCCGGTGCTGATCGTGCGCGGGCAGGCGCATCTGATCGATGACGGCACCGCCGCCGACCTGGAACGGGTGCGCCAGTTGCTGGAACAATTGGAAGGCAAACAGGAGATTTCCCGGCTGCTGGAAAGCGCGCTGGCGGGCAGCGCGACCAAAATCTTCATCGGCTCGGAAAACAAGCTCTTTTCCCTGTCGGGTTCTTCGGTCATAGCCGCCCCCTACCGTGGCGCGGACGGCCGGGTCGTCGGCGTGGTCGGCGTGATCGGCCCCACGCGCTTGAACTATGCGCGGGTGATCCCCATGGTGGACTTCACAGCACAGACGCTATCGAGATTGATGAGATGAGCGAAAACAAAGACACTATCGAAAACACCGAAGTCGTGGACGCGCTGCCGGAAGACGCCGCGCCCGCTGGCGATGCCGCAGCCGAGAAGATCGCAGCTCTGGAGGCGGAACTGGCCACCGCCAGGCAGGACATTCTCTACGCCCATGCCGATACGCAGAATGTGCGCCGCCGGCTGGAAAAGGAACTGGGCGACGCGCGCGCCTATGCCGCAACGGCCTTCGCCCGCGACATATTGTCGGTCGCCGATAATCTGAGCCGTGCGCTCGCCGCCATTCCCGCCGACCTGCGCGAGGATGAGAAGTTCAAGGGCCTAGTCATCGGTCTCGAAGCCACCGGCCGTGAACTGGACAGCGTGTTCGGCCGCAACGGCATCACGAAGATTGAATCGGTCGGCCAGCCGCTCGACCCCAACAAGCATCAGGCGATGATGGAAGTTCCCTCGGCCGACGCCGCGCCGGGCACGATCCTGATCGAGATGCAGGCTGGCTATATGATCAAGGACCGTCTGCTGCGTCCCGCCATGGTCAGCGTGGCGAAGGCGCCGGAATAAGCTTTTCGATCCGTTCGGGCTGAGCCTGTCGAAGCCCTTTCTTTTCTTAAAGAAGAGAGGCCCTTCGACAGGCTCAGGGCGAACGGAGATTATAGGTGCGCCACGACCTCAACCTGACCACCGATCGCCCCACTTTCGTCACCCATCTGGAATGTTCGCTGACCGGCGAGCGTTATGGGGCCGATGAACTGCATGGGCTGTCGGCGGCGGGGAAGCCGCTGCTGGTGCGCTATGATCTGGACGGCGTGCGCGCGACGTTGACCAAGGCGGCGTTGGCGCAGCGGCCGATGGACCTGTGGCGTTGGCGAGAATTGCTCCCGGTGCGGCAGACCGCCAACATCGTCAGCCTGGGCGAAAATGCGACGCCGCTTATCTCGCTGCCGCGCACCGCCGCGCGGCTGGGCGGGGCACATCTGATGGCCAAGGATGAGGGGCGGTTACCCACTGCCTCGTTCAAGGCGCGCGGTTTGGTCATGGCGGTGTCCATGGCCAAGGAACTGGGCGTGACCCAGGTGGCGATGCCGACCAACGGCAATGCCGGCGCGGCGCTGGCCGCCTATGCCGCGGTCGCGGGGATGGAGGCGATGATCTTCTGCCCCGACGACACGCCTGAGATCAACGTGCGCGAGATCGCGGCACAGGGTGCGCGCGTCTATCGCGTCAACGGCCTGATCGACGATTGCGGGGCGATCGTGGGGCAGGGGGCGAAGGCGCGCGGCTGGTTCGACTTCTCGACGCTCAAGGAGCCCTATCGGATCGAGGGCAAGAAGACGATGGGGCTGGAACTGGCCGAACAGCTCGGCTGGGAGCTGCCCGACGCGATCTTCTATCCCACCGGCGGCGGCACCGGCCTGATCGGCATGTGGAAGGCGTTCGACGAACTGGAGAAGATCGGTTTCATCGGCGCTAAGCGGCCCAAGATGTTCGCGGTGCAGGCCGAAGGTTGCGCGCCGATGGTCCGCGCGTTCGAACAGGGCGTCGAGTTCGCCGACCGCTGGGAGGATGCCCACACCGTCGCCATGGGCATTCGCGTGCCGCGTGCGGTGGGCGACTTCCTGATCCTGCGTGCGGTGCGAGACAGCGGCGGTGCGGCGCTGGCCGTGTCTGACGCGGCGATCATGGCGGCGGTGTGCGATGTCGCGCGCGACGACGGACTGCTGCTCTGTCCGGAGGGCGGGGCGACGTTGGCGGCCTATCAACGCGCGCTGGACGAAGGGCTGATCGGGCGGGAGGATCGCGCGGTGCTGTTCAACTGCGCCAGCGGCCTGAAATATCCGCTGGAGGACCAGAGCCGCACGCTGGATCGCCACGCGCCGATCGATTTTGCCGCGCTCTGAAGCTGGCTCCGTTCAATCAGGCTGCGTGTTCCCGCGCAGGCGGGAACCCAGTCCCGTGGTCTAAACTGGGTTTCCGCCTACACGGAACACGTAATCTTTTTCTCTTGGCGACGGCCTCCGATACAGAATGATACATTTAAGATCTATCGTAACTCTTGACGGCCAAGATTTTTAAGATATATCGCAATGCATCATGACATATATGAAAGACCTAATGATGCATTTCCCCTATTCTCATCGCGGCCGCCATGGCGGTCATCATCCCGGCGCTGGCCGATTCGGTTCGCCTGACGGCTTTGGTCGTGGCGACGGATTCGGCGGGGGGCGTGGCGGCCCGTTCGGTGGCGATCCCTTCGGCGAGGACGGCCTGCGCGGCGGCGGCCATGGTGGCCGGGGCGGTCGTGGCGGCGGCGGCGGTCGCCGACGTCTGTTCGACAATGAAACGCTGCGCCTGATCCTGCTGAAGCTGATCGCCGACGAGCCGCGCCATGGCTATGAGCTGATCCGCGCGATCGAGGCGCTGTCGGGCGAAGCCTATGCGCCCAGCCCCGGCGTCGTCTATCCTACGCTGACCATGTTGGCGGAGATGGACCTGATCGTCGAGGAACCGAGCGAAGGCAGCCGCAAACGCTTCGCCATCACCGATGCCGGAGCAGCGCAGATCGCCGAGCGGCAGGCGGCCCTGGACCTCGCGCTCGCCCGCCTGGCGTCGCTGGCGCAGAAGGCCGAACGTGTCGATGGCGGGCCGGTGCGCCGCGCCATGCATAATCTGCGCTTCGCGGTGCAGCAGCGGCTTGAAAAGGAGGGGGCGGATAACCAAACCCTGTTCGACATCGCCGCCCTGATCGACGAAGCCGTCAACAAGATCGAAAGGCTCTGATCATGACCCTGACCGCCACCGTGCCGACCACCAACGGCAGCCGCTATCTGCAACAGCTTTGCAAACATTGGAGCCACAAGTTCGAGGTGGAGTTCGACGCCGACAAGGGTGAGATCGTCAACTTTCCCATGGGACCGATCCGCATGGCGGCGGAGCCGGACGCGCTGGTTGTGACCATAGACCCGAAGCCTGACGCCGATATAGAACGGTTCAAGCAGGTGGTGGCGGATCATCTGGACCGCTTCGCGTTCCGGGAGGCGCCGCTGCCGTTTGATTGGCATTGAAATAAGACAACCACCTCCGTTCGCCCTGAGCCTGTCGAAGGGCCTCTCTTGTTGGAAGACATAGAGGGGCTTCGACAAGCTCAGCCCGAACGGAGGTCAGGTAGTTCCCCTTTAGATATCCTCGATCATCTCCGCCAGCACCGCCAGGCAATCCTTGGCGAGCTGGATCGACCGCGCCGGAGACCAGCCGAAATCGGCGTCCGGCAGGTCGTCATTATCCTTGAACGGCATCTCCAGCGTCATCGCCACCGCGCCGAAGCGTTCGGCGAGCTGGTTGGTGGACATGGACAGGTTCGCCTTGCCCGCCCCCGCCACCGGATAGCCCAGCCGCGTCTGGAAATCCGGGGTGCGGGCCGCCAACGTGTCGCGATAGCGGTGATAGAGCGCGACCTGCCGATCGGTGATCGACGGGATACCCTCGAAACCCGCGATGAACACCGCGGGAATCGCCTCGTCGCCATGGACGTCCATGGCGAAATCGACGCCGGTCTCGTCCATCGCATTGCGCGCCATCAGCACTTCGGGGCTGCGCTCGGCCGTCGGCTCATGCCATTCGCGATTGAGGTTCACGCCGACCGCATTGGTGCGCAGATGGCCGCGACGACTGCCATCCGGGTTCATATTGGGGATCAGATGGATCGTCGCTTGTCTGCGCAGCAGGCGGGCCACCGCATCTTCCTCGTCGCACAGGCGCTCCAGCGCGCCTTCCATCCACCATTGCGCCATCGTCTCGCCGGGATGCTGGCGCGCATAGAGCCAGACCTGCTTCGGTCCGTCGCCGATCGTCAGCAGGTCGAGCGGCTGGCCGTCCAGGGTCAGCCCCAGTTCGCGATGTTCGACGCCCGGCTGGGTCGCGGCCCAGGCGATGAGGTCGTGGTGCCGCTCCATCGAATAGGGCGCGAAATAGGCGATCCATACCGCATTGCTGTCCGGCTCCAGCCGGATCGTCAGCATGCCGTCGGCATAGCTTGTGTCGGCCTGGACCCAATTGTCGCGATCCTCGCTCACCCGCGCGCTGTAACCGGCCCAGCCGTCGGGATAGGCCGATCCCGCCGCGTTCACGATCGCCAGTTCCACTTCGCGGCCCGCCGCATTGGCGAGCCGGAAATGGAACCATTGGTAGAAGTCGCTCTGGTGATCCGTCACGATCTCCAGCACGGCGCGGACGCCGGCCGGCGTGTCGGCGATGGAGAGGACGCGAATATTGCCGCTGTCGAAGCCGCTGGAAATGCTGATGCTCATTTGACCGTTATAGTGCGCCCCGATTCACCCGGATAGCCCCCGATCAAGGCTGAAGCGAGTTTCTGGGCGGCGGTGGCGGGTTGGGCCGCGGCCGACCCCTGCTTCGCCTGGGTCGATGCGCGGCCTTCCCAGATCGCCGTCGAATCGGACCTGCGGCGCAACTGCACATGGAGTTCGGTCGTCACGATATCCTTGGGCTTGCCCGACAGGTTGATGCCGACGCCCAGGCCAAGCCCGCCGAAGGTGCCGCCACGGCGACCGCCCCCGCTGCCGATGCCGCCGCCCACGCCGACGCTGACCGGGCTTTCGCTGCGGCGGTCCGGTCCGGATGGGCGGAAGGTGCGGGTGAAGCTGACCAGCGCGACATAATCGCTCTGGGCGCCGTCCTCAGCGGTGAAGCCGATACGCTGCAATTCCTGCGATACGGCGCTGGCATAGGTGCGGAATTCCAGGCTGATATCCGGATTGCCCGGCATTTCCTCTACCGCGACGGTGCCCGACTGGGCAGGATTGCCCATATGGAAGCGGGTCACTTCCACGCGCGGCGCGGCCGTCGCGCTGGCGCCAAGGGAGAGGCCGCCCAGAAGGAGGGCGCCCAGGAAAAGCTTTGGGGCGGCAAGGCGGGGACGGCGCTTCGACATGAGTTCAACTCCAACGGGCATGCGGCATGACAGGGCACCACATAGACGGTGCGGGGGCCATAATCCCCTCAAACGCTTGAAGCCACGAACTTGCTGCATAGGGGATGAACAGAGTCGAAAGAGCGGCTGCCGCCCTTGACTTTGGCCCGCCCGACCCATAGGGGCTGCGCTTCGAAATTCGACCACACCAGATTCATCAAGGGCCGTCTGCCATGAAGATCCGCAACTCGCTCAAGTCGCTCAAGGGCCGCCACCGGGACAACCGCGTGATCCGTCGTCGCGGCCGCACCTACGTCATCAACAAGACCAACCGCCGCTTCAAGGCCCGCCAGGGCTAAAAGGCAGGCGCTATCGCCCATTCGGGCGGTGGGTCTTTAGGCAATGTGGCAGGCGCCCGGTCGATGATCGGGCGCCTTTCCGCGTTCGCTTGGGTGCGTGATTTGCCGAATCGACGGTCGGGTTTCCCAAGGCCGTTCGTTTCCAGCGAAGCCGAGTTTAGCGAAGCTGAGCGCAAAGCTCGGTGCTACCGCTTCTCGACTTTACTGGAAGCGAACGGAGGAATTGGCCTCACCCGGCCTGCGTTCAGCCCTCGTCGCGGCCCTTCAACTCGTCGCCGCGAATCGCCGTGACGTGCAGCACGTTGGTCGATCCGGGCGTGCCGAAGGGAACGCCGGCCAGCACCACGATCTTGCCGCCCTTTTCGGTCATGCCGTGGCGCAGCGCCATGCGTCGGGCCTTGCCGATCATTTCCTCGAACGTGCCGATATCCTTGGTGCGGATGGCGTGGACGCCCCAGGTCAGGCCCAGCTTGCGCGCGGTGTCGGTGCGCGGGGTCAGCGCCAGGATCGGCGCGTCGGGGCGTTCGCGCGCGACGCGGCGCACCGTGCTGCCCGATGAGGTGAAGCAGGTGATGGCGCTGGCGCCTACGACCGCGACGATATTGCCCGCCGCTTCGGCCAGCGCGTCGGCGGTGGTGGGATCGGGCTTCGTCTCGGTATAATGGAGCCGGCCGAAATAGCCCGGATCGCGCTCCACGCTATGCGCGATGCTGTCCATCATCGTCACCGCCTCAACCGGCCAGTCGCCTGCCGCCGTCTCCGCAGACAGCATGATGGCGTCCGCGCCGTCATAGACCGCCGTCGCCACGTCCGACACTTCGGCGCGGGTGGGGGAGGGGGACTTGATCATCGATTCGAGCATTTGGGTCGCGACCACCACGGGGCGTCCCATCCGCCGCGCGGTGGCGACGATCTGCTTCTGGAGCGGCGGCACGGCCTGCGGCGGCAGTTCGACGCCCAGGTCGCCGCGCGCCACCATCACGCCGTCGGCCAGTTCGATAATCTCCTCCAGCCGCTGCACGGCCGACGGCTTCTCGATCTTCGCCATCAGCGCGCCATAGCCGCCCATCAGCTTGCGCGCCTCGGCCAGATCCTCGGGCCGCTGCACGAAGCTCAAGGCGATCCAGTCGCAGCCCTGGCTCATCGCGAAGCTGAGGTCGCGCCGATCCTTGTCGGTCAGCGCCGGCACCGGCACCACTACGTCGGGCACGTTCACGCCCTTGCGGTTGGACAGGGCGCCGCCGACTTCGACGATCGTGTCGATCCGGTCGGCGCCGATCGCCTTCACCCGCAGCACCAGCTTGCCATCGTCCAGCAGCAGCCGGGTTTCTGGCACCAGCGCGGCGTAGATTTCGGGATGGGGCAGGTTGACGCGGCGGGCATTGCCCGGCGTTTCGTCCCGGTCGAGGATGAAGGCCGCCCCCGTCTCCAATATGGCGAGGCCCTTTTCGAAGGTGCCGACGCGCAGTTTTGGTCCCTGCAGGTCGCCCAGGATCGTCGTGGGCCGCTGGAATTCTTTTTCCAGCGCGCGGATGATGGCGATGCGCGCGGCATGATCCTCATGCGCGCCATGGCTCATATTGATGCGGAAGGCGTCGGCCCCGGCGACGAACAGCGCCCGGATCATTTCGGGCGTATCGCTCGCAGGACCAAGGGTCGCCAGGATGCGGACCTTGCGTGAGCGGGGCGGTAACTTCGTCATGGCTTCTCCTGACCGTCATGATCGTCCCCGGCTTGGCCTTGTCGGCCTTGCCAGTGCGTCGTTATGGGTTATCCGTACTGCACGACAGGATGATGTAGATCAGCGAAAGGTTTCTCACGCCGATGACCGACAGCATAGTCACAGATGCCGTGGCCGCAACCGCCTTCCGCCGTCTGGTCGCGCATTTGCAGCACCGCACCGACGTCGAGAATATCGATCTGATGGGGTTGGCGGGCTTTTGCCGCAACTGCCTGGCCGACTGGATCGCGGAGGCGGACGGCGAGATGACGCGCGATCAGGCGCGCGAAATCATCCACGGCATGCCTTTTTCGGAATGGAAGGACCGGCATCAGGGCGAAGCGACGCCGCAACAGATCGCAAAGATGCAGGAGAGTGTGGCGAAGAACGCGGACAGGCATTAGAGGCGTCCGCCAGCCCGATTCACATTTCACACCTGCACGGAGATTCCCATGAGCGAACCCAATGTCGCCGCCGACCAGCTACGCCTCTTCATAGAGCGCATCGAGCGCCTGGAAGAGGAAAAGAAGGGTATCGGCGACGATATCAAGGACGTCTATCTGGAGGCCAAGGCCAACGGCTATGACGGCAAGATCATGCGCCAGATCGTCCGCCTGCGGAAGATGCAGCCGCATGACCGCCAGGAAATGGAAGCCATCCTCCAGACCTATCTTGCTGCGCTGGGGATGGAATAACTTTTTGTAATCAAGGAGAAGCGCCCATGTCCGAGATCATCGTCAGCACCACCAGCCGCCTGGAAGGGCGACCGGCGAAGGACTATCTCGGCATCGTCACCGGCGAGGTGATCGTGGGCGCCAATCTGTTTCGCGACCTGTTCGCCAGCGTCCGCGACATCGTGGGCGGGCGGTCGGGCGCTTATGAGGATGTGCTGCAACGCGCCCGCGAACAGGCGATCGCCGAAATGCGCACGCGCGCTGCGACGCTGGGCGCCAATGCCGTGGTCGGCGTCGACCTTGACTATGAAGTCATCGGCTCCAACGGGTCGATGCTGATGGTGTCGGCGTCGGGCACCGCGATCCTCTACTGAGGCAAAGAGATGCCGGCAGCGGCTGGACCGCGCTGGCGGTTGCCCTTTGGGCGGCCGCTGGTGTAAGGGCGCGCATCACAGTCAACCGGCAGATAAGAATTCAGGACCATGGCAGGCCATTCCAAATTCAAGAACATCATGCATCGCAAGGGCGCGCAGGACAAGAAGCGCTCTTCGATGTTCTCCAAGCTCAGCCGCGAAATCACGGTCGCGGCCAAGATGGGTATGCCCGACCCGGACATGAACCCGCGTCTGCGCCTGGCGGTCAACGCCGCCAAGGCCCAGTCCATGCCCAAGGATAATATCCAGCGCGCGATCGACAAGGCGAACGCGGCGGGCGGCGAGAATTACGAGGAAGTGCGTTACGAGGGCTATGGCCCCGCCGGTATCGCCATCATCGTCGAGGCGCTGACCGACAACCGTAATCGCACGGCAACCAACATCCGCACCGCCTTTTCCAAAAATGGCGGCAATCTGGGTGCGTCGGGTGCGGTCAGCCATGGTTTCGACCGGGTCGGCCTGATCAGCTATCCGGCGAGCGCGGGGGACGCCGACGCGATCTTCGAAGCGGCGCTGGAAGCGGGCGCGGAGGACGTGTCGTCCAACGAGGACGAGCATGAAATCTGGACCGCCATGGACGCCCTTCACGAGGTCGCCAAGGCGCTGGAAGCCAAGCTGGGCGCCGCCGACAGCGCGAAGCTCGCCTGGAAGCCGCAGATCACCGTCGATGTCGATGAAGCCAATGCCGCCACGCTGATGAAGCTGGTCGACACGCTGGAGGATGACGACGACGTCCAGACCGTCTGGGGCAATTATGAAGTGTCCGATGCTGTGATGGAGAAGCTGGGTTGATGCGTCTGCCCTCTCCCCACGGGGAGAGGATGCGCGCATGATCCTGCTTGGCCTGGACCCTGGCCTTGGCACCACCGGCTGGGGCCTGATCGCCGCGGATGGCAATCGGCTGACCCATATCGGCAATGGCCAGATCAAGACCGACAGCAGCATGGCGCTCTCGACGCGACTGCTGGCGCTCGACCTGGCGCTGACCGACCTGATCCTCGAACATCGGCCCGATGGCGCCGCAGTCGAGGAGGTGTTCGTCAATGTGAACCCGCAATCGACGCTGAAGCTGGGGCAGGCGCGGGGCGTGATCCTGCTCAATGCCGCGCGATCGGGCATGGAGGTCGGCGAATATGCCGCGCGCCTCGTCAAGAAATCGGTGGTTGGCGTCGGCAATGCGTCGAAGGAGCAGGTCCATGCGATGGTGTCGCGCCTGCTGCCCGGCGCGAAGATCGTGGGGCCGGACGCATCCGATGCGCTGGCGGTGGCGATCACCCACGCCCATCATCTCGCCAGCGCCCGGCGCATTCCGACCCGTTAAGACAGTCCTGTTTTCGGCTTTTATCCGAACAGGTCGCCCAGGAAATCCGTCATCGCGCGGAAGCTGCGCCGGTCGGCGCTTGGGCTATAGGCCAGCCCCTTTTCCGGCATATTGACGCCCTCGTCGGTGAAGGCGTGGCCGGTGCCGCCATAGGCGTGAATCTGCCAGTCGCAGCCCGCATCGGTCAATTCGCGGGCCAGACCCACGGTCGCCTCTGGCGGTGCGATCGGGTCGTCCCAGCCGTGGCAGACCAGCAATTTGGCGGTGATTGGCGCGTTGGGGAAAGGCGTCGGGTCATAGACGCCGTGGAAGCTGACTCCACCGCTAATGTCCGCGCCGGAGCGGGCGAGGTCGAGCACGCATTTGCCGCCGAAGCAGAAGCCGATCGCGGCCGTCCGGTCGGCATCGACCTCCGCCAGCCCCTTGAGCACTGCATGGGCGCCATTCGCCCGGTCACGCAGCAGCGCGCGGTCGGCGTTCAGTTCGGCCATATAGCGCCCGGCATCGGGGTCGGCGCGCGTGGTGCGCTTGCCCTGTCCAAAGACGTCGGCGACCAGCACGGCATAGCCGAGCGCCGCGACCTTTTCCGCATAGGCGAAGTCGGCCTCCTTGGCGCCCAGCACATTGGGGAAGAGCAGCACCCCCGGCAGCGGGCCGGCGGCTGCGTCGACCACGGCCAGGCTTTCGAAAGGCCCATCCGGGCCATCATGCATGGTGACGCGGCGGATGATAGCCATGGCTAAGCTCCTCTAAAAGTTCAGATACTACCGAAGCCGGGCGCTTCGCCCCGCGCGGCCGGATTGATGCGGCGCGGCCGTTTCCAGCCGATGCTGGGCCGCTTGCGCAAGCGCAGGGTCGGCCATTCGCCGCGGTCGCTGCGTTCGGCCAGCCGCATTCCCTGTGCACGATAGGCGGCGACCACCGCGTTCGCCTGCCCGTTGAGCAATCCGGCCAGGACGATGGTGCCACCATCCTCGACCAGCGCGCACAGCGTCGGGGCCAGTTCGATCAGCGGCCCCGCCAATATGTTGGCGATCAGCAGGTCGTAGGGCGCGCGCCCGATCAGCGCGGGATGGTTGCCGCCCGCCGCCGTCACCAGCGCCAGCCGGCCCGCCCCGTCGCCCAGCGCTACGCCATTGGCGCGCGCATTGTCGGCGCTGATCTCTACCGCCACGGCGTCGATGTCGGACGCGATGGCGCGGGCGCGGGGCCACAGGTTCATCGCGGCGAAGGCGAGCAGGCCGGTGCCGGTGCCGATATCGGCGACATGGGCAAAGCGCATCCCCACCCGGCGCATCCGGTCGAGCATGGCCAGGCAGCCCGCCGTCGTTTCATGCTGCCCGGTGCCGAAGGCGCGGCCCGCCTCGATCAGCAGATTGACGTGGCCGGGCAGTTCGGGATCGCTCGCGATGTTGCGGACATGGAAGCGGCCGGCGGTGACAGGCTCCAGCCCCTGCTGGCTCAGTGTCACCCAATCCTCGTCGGGCAGCGCCTCGACAATGGGTTTCACGCGGCCCGCGCTGGGCACCAATGTCTTGAGCAGCTTGATCGCGGCCACGCTGGGCTTGCCTTCGAAATAGGCGTCGAGTTGCCAGGCATCTTCCCCTTCTTCCTCACCATCGGGCGTCGCCTCGCTGGTCATCAGCACCGGCGGATGCTCCATCAGCGTGAAGGCGGCGATGTCCCCGTCCAGCGCTTCGGCTTCGGCGCGGGTGCAGGGCAGGGTGACTTTCCAGCTTTGGACTGAAGGCGCAACATCGTTCATCCCGCCGCCTTTAGCCGAGGCAGAGAGGGAGGGGAAGCGGGATGGGATGGCGGCGGCTTAGGCCACCTGCCGACCGAAGTCGGACGAAGCGTTGCGCAGGCTGGCGAGCTTGCCCTCGACGCTGACGAAGCCGCGTTCGAGCTGGTCGATTTCCGACGCCACCACTTCGGTGTCCTGACGGATCGCGGAAATGGTGGTCGACATCGAATCGGCGGCCAGCGCGGTTTCGTCGACCGCGGCGGTGATCATGGTCACGGTCTGCGCCTGCGCATCCATGGCGTGGCGGATGCGCTCGGCGCTGGCCTTGACCTCGCCCACCGTGTCGCGGATGCGTTCGTTGGTTTCGACCGACTGGCGGGTCGATGCCTGGATATCGGCGATCTTGCCGGCGATCTCGTCGGTGGCGCGGGCGGTCTGGTTGGCCAGGCTCTTCACTTCCTGCGCGACGACGGCGAAGCCGCGCCCGGCGTCACCGGCGCGGGCGGCCTCGATCGTGGCGTTGAGCGCGAGCAGGTTGGTTTGCCCCGCAATGTCGCGGATCAGGCCCAGGATCGATTCGATCGACTTGGCATGGTCGGACAGGGTGGAAGACATGGACACCGCATCCCCCGACTGGGCGGAGGCGCGCTGGGCGACCTCTGCCGCGCTTTCGACTTCGGTGCGGGCATCCTCGATAGCGCGGATGAGCCCGGCGGAGGTGCGGGCGGCTTCGCGCATGGCGAGGGCGGATTGTTCGGCGGCGGCCGCCACTTCGGACGCCTTGCCCAGCATGCCGCGCGTGGCGGCGGAGGCGTCCTTGGCCTGTTCGCGCAGCGATTCGCCCAGTTTCGACGCGCCGTCGATCTCACCGACGATCCGCTGTTCGAACAGCGTGCCGTAACGCTGGCGTTCGGCGCGCTGCGCTTCGGCCTGGTCGGTGGCCAGCACATTGCTCATGAAACCCGAATCGATCATCGCGATCTGCAGCATCATGCGCAGCAACCGGCGACAGCGCGGCGCATCATCATGGCACCGTTCCCAGATCAGGTCGGTGACGCGTTCGTTGGCATTGGCGACCGCGTTCAGGACCGCGCGCACCGATACGTCATGCTTGCGGGCGTGGCGCACGCAGTCGGCAGCCGACCGCGCCCAGCGCCCCTCCGCGAAATGCATCAGCTTTTCGCGGACATAAGTATCGGCTTCGCGTTCGATTCGGGCGATGACGCCGCTGCCCAGCCGGTCCTGAAGGCCGGTTTCGCGCATATAGCTGGTGAAGAAGGCGGCGCCCACGCTGCCCAGATCATCGCCGATCAGGTCGCCCACTTCGCGCGCGGCGCGGGCGACATCGCCGTTGGGATCGACTTCCGCCAGAAAATCCGATGTGGCGGTGGCGGAAGAAAGACTGGACGGCATGAGGGAACGGCCCTTGCTGATGACGTGATCGGTTGGACGTCGATCTTTAGCGCACGTTGGTTAACCACTTCTTATGGCTGTCCGGGCTGATCGCAGAAAGCGGCGTCGGCAATCTCCCGCTTTCCGCTTCTTGCCCTCTTGGCGTATCGCTCTTAAGGGGGGCGGACTCAGGGACAAGTATCTAAGGACTAGGGTAGACATGGCGCGTTCCAACAGCCGGCCGCTCTCGCCGCATTTGACGATCTGGAAATGGGGACCGGCCATGGCCGTGTCCATCATGCACCGCGTGACGGGCAATGGCCTCGCCACCGCCGGCGCGCTCGGCCTCATCTGGTGGCTGATGGCCGCCGCGACCGGTCCGGAGGCCTATGCGACCTTCGTCAAGTGCGCGACGTCGCCGATCGGCTATCTGGTGATGATCGGCCTGACCTGGTTCTTCTTCCAGCATCTCTTCTCGGGCCTGCGGCACTTCGTGCTCGACATGGGCGCGGGGTATGAGCTGAAAAATAACAAGATGTGGTCGATCGCGACCTTCGTCGCATCGCTGCTCGTGACCGGCTTCGTCTGGCTCACCATCTTCGGAAAGGCGCTCTGATGGGCAACGGTACTGGCATCGGTCGCGTTCGCGGCCTGGGTTCGGCGCATCATGGCGCGCATCACTGGCTGGCGCAGCGCTATACGGCCGTCGGCAATCTGCTGCTGACGCTGTGGCTGCTGTTCAGCCTGCTGAGCCTGCCCGGCCTCGATTATGAAAGCGTCGTCGGCTGGATCGCCAACCCGGTGGTCGCCGTGCCGCTGATGCTGATGATCGTCAGCATCTTCTGGCACCTGCGCCTCGGCATGCAGGTGATGCTGGAGGATTATGTCCATGACAAGGGCCTCGCCTTCTTCTCCATGCTGCTGCTGAATTTCTATGCCTTGGGCGGCGCTGCCGCGGGCATTTTCGCGATCGCCAAGATCGCCTTCATTGGGGTCGTCAAGCCATGACCGAAGCCTATAAGATCATCGACCACACCTACGACACGGTCGTCGTGGGCGCGGGCGGCTCCGGCCTGCGCGCGACCATGGGCAGCGCCGAAGCGGGCCTCAAGACCGCCTGCATCACCAAGCTGTTCCCGACCCGGTCGCATACCGTCGCGGCGCAGGGCGGCATCGCGGCCTCGCTGGGCAATAACAGCCCCGACCACTGGACCTGGCACATGTACGACACCGTCAAGGGGTCCGACTGGCTGGGCGACCAGGACGCGATCGAATATATGGTGCGCGAAGCGCCTGCGGCCGTGATCGAGCTGGAACATGCCGGCGTGCCGTTCAGCCGTAACGAGAATGGGACGATCTACCAGCGTCCCTTCGGCGGCCATATGCAGAATATGGGCGCCGGCCCGCCGGTGCAGCGCACCTGCGCTGCGGCCGACCGTACCGGCCACGCCATGCTCCATGCGCTCTATCAGCAGTCGCTGAAATATGACGCGGACTTCTACATCGAATATTTCGCCATCGACCTGATCATGGAAGATGGCGAATGCCGCGGCGTCATCGCCATCTGCATGGAAGATGGATCGATCCACCGCTTCCGCAGCCATGCCGTCGTGCTGGCGACGGGCGGCTATGGCCGCGCCTATTTCTCCGCCACCTCGGCGCATAGCTGCACCGGCGACGGCGGCGGCATGGTGCTGCGCGCAGGGCTGCCGCTCCAGGATCTGGAGTTCGTGCAGTTCCACCCGACCGGCATCTACGGCGCGGGCGTGCTCATCACAGAAGGCGCGCGCGGCGAGGGTGGCTACCTCACCAACTCCGAAGGCGAGCGTTTCATGGAACGCTATGCCCCCTCGGCCAAGGATCTGGCGTCGCGCGACGTCGTGTCCCGCTCGATGGCGATGGAAATGCGCGAAGGGCGCGGCGTGGGCGAGCATAAGGATCATATCTTCCTGCACCTCGACCATATCGATCCCAAGGTGCTGGCCGAACGCCTGCCGGGCATCACCGAAAGCGGCAAGATCTTTGCCGGCGTCGACCTGACCCGCCAGCCGCTGCCCGTGACGCCGACCGTCCATTATAATATGGGCGGCATCCCCTGTAACTATCATGGCCAGGTTGTGACCAAGAAGGGCGACGATCCCGAAGTGATCGTGCCCGGCCTGTTCGCGGTCGGCGAAGCGGCCTGCGTGTCGGTCCATGGCGCAAACCGCCTTGGCTCCAACAGCCTCATCGACCTAGTCGTGTTCGGCCGTGCTACGGGCTTGTTCCTCAAGGACAATCTCAAGCCCAACGCGCCGCACAAGGCGCTGCCGGCCGATGCCGCGGACCTGGCGCTCTCGCGTCTCGACCATTATCGAAACGCCAAGGGCAGCACGCCGACGGCGGACATCCGCCTGGACATGCAGCGCACCATGCAGAAGCACGCCGCCGTGTTCCGCGACAGCGCGCTTCTGTCCGAAGGCGTTATCCAGATGCAGGCCGTCAACAAGCGGTTGCAGGACGTCAAGGTTTCGGATCGCTCGCTGATCTGGAACACCGACCTCATCGAGACGCTGGAGCTGGACAATCTGATGTGCCAGGCGATCTGCACGATGGAAGGCGCCGAAGCGCGCAAGGAATCGCGCGGCGCTCACGCGCATGAGGATTTCCCCAACCGCGACGACGAAAACTGGATGAAGCACACCATCAGCTGGTTCGAAGGCTGGGGCGGTTCGGGCGGCAAGGTGACGCTCGATTATCGCCCGGTCCACGACTATACGATGACCGACGAAGCGGAATATGTGAAGCCCAAGGCGCGCGTTTACTAAGCACGCATCGACGGCTGGAAATTCTGGAGGGGGCGAGCCGAGAGGCTGGCCCCCTTCTTGATTCTAAACGGGAATGACGACGATATGACGCAGGACGCCGTGGCCATCCTCTATCAGGCGCTGCCGCCGCCGGTGATCGACGGACTGCGCAAGGATGCCAAGCCCGGCGGCTATTCGGATGGCGGCGCGGATATCGGCTTCGTGCTGCGCGGGCAGGGGCATCATGTCCTGACCCCGATAGCCGATCCCGATCCGATCCGGCCGCTGGACTGGGTGTTTCCCGATACCGCGGAAGGCATCGCGGCGGCGATCGCGGCGGGTGCGACGATCCTCTGGGCGAACAGCGTGCTGTTCGAAGGCCATCCGATCGAAACTGTCGTCGGGCAGGTACGGATCGTTGGGCAATTGCCGACCCTGACGCAGCGCTATGACAACAAGTTCACGACAAACCGGATGCTGGAGGAAGCAGGCCTGCCAGTGGCACGGTCCTTCCTGATGGCGCAGGCTACGCGGCCGGGCGTATGGGCGTTGGCCGATGTAGAGGCTGCGCTGACGCAGGCGGCCCTGACCTTGCCGCTGATCGTGAAGCCGGTGCGCGGGCGGGGCAGTCAGGGCGTCACGCGAGTCGCCGATCTGGCAGCGCTTCGCACGGCGGCGATCCTACTGATCGAGGACGCAAAATTCGGTGATACGCTGATCGTCGAGGAATATCTGGATGGTGAGGAAGTCACGGTGACATTGATGCCGCCAGCCTCGCCGCTCCCGTCGGGGGCGGTGCGGGCCGCCCACTGGCCGCTGCGCCCGGTCCGCCGCTTCGACCAGAAGGACGGCATCGCTCCCTATAATGGCGATGTCGCGGTGACAGCCAACAGCGTGGCGATCGACGTGGAGGAACTGGCGACACCGGCCGTGCAGGCGATGCTGGCCGCCTGCGTCCGCGCGGCGGCGCTGGTCGGCGCAAGGGCGCCGATCCGCATCGATTGCCGGGCCGATGCCAGCGGCGCCTTCAAACTGTTCGACCTCAACATGAAGCCCAACATGACCGGTCCCGGCCGCCCCGGCCGCGACGATCAGGACTGCCTGTCCGCGATCGCCGCGCGGGCGGATGGCATGGATTTCGGGGCGTTGTTGAAAAGGATGCTAGCGGCTGCGTGGTAAAAGGGAGACTGGTTTCGACCATTTTTAGCCGTTCCCAATAGCGATCCGTCAGCCTGATACTTGCCGTTGCGAACCATCCGTCCATCAAGCAGATTGCCAACATGGAAATCTCTATCATCTTCGACACCGCGTTTCAGGGTCGGGCGGCAGGCGCAGTCTGGATCGTTCAGAGCGACGAAAACCGCCGATGGTTTGATAAGCAGTCCGATCTTGATTCTGGAAGCGCTATATTCATCCCGGAGGGTGGGGAGATTGGGCGTGATGCGATACTGCGGTCCATCTGGAATGTTCAGGAGCATTACCCGGATTGGTCGCGGATCAACGTCTATGGCGCTGTCCTTACCAAAGAGTTGGCCAGCGAACTCCGTGATGAGGGGAACGCAATGGAGACGGATAAGGGGTTCGCGCTCGTCTGCGCATAGTCCGCTTCCCCGCCGCAACGATCCGAAACCCGACAGTCCGCTTCCCACCCAATACCGCCGCTCACCTCTCAAAACGGCAACAGCGCCTCATACACATCCAGCCCTGACTTCCCTTGCACCACAACCCCCCGGCGTAGCAGAAACGCATGGCGCACGATCTCCGCCTGCTGCTCGATCCCGTAACGGTCAAATGGCCGCCCCGGCACCAGCTCATAACCATAGCGGCAAAAGGGATGGCGCATCAGCGGCAACCACCATTTCCCCGACCGCTGCGCCTGCCAGACATGGGTCATCTCGTGGATGAAATGCCCCTGCAAATGCAGCGGCCCCTCGCAAAAATCCGCGCAGAACAGCCCGCCGTCGGGATGAAACCACAGGTCGCCATCCGGCGCCATCGTCACCCCCTTGGGCTGGAGCGGCCACCATTTGCGCTCATGCACCCGCACCCGGTCATAATCGATCGCCGCGCCGAACACCCCCCGCGCCAGCGCGACCTCCTGCTCCGTCAGCGCGCGGCTGCTCAATGGCCTTCATGCCCTTCCGGCTTGGGCGAAGCCGCACCGGCGGCTTCGGGCTTGCGGATCACCGCATCGACCAGCAGCCGGTCGCCATTGCCCATCAGGAAGGTGAGCTGCATCTTGCCCCGGCTGATCGCGGTGTCGTTGATGCCCCACAGCATCAGATGCTTGCCGCCAGGTGCGAAGGCGACCTGGCCCTTGGCCGGCACATTGACCGTGTCGATCGCCTCCATCGTCACCATCCCGTCCTTGTCGATGCTTTCATGCATCGCGACCTTGAGCGCATAGTCGGTCAGCACCCCGCGCAACTGCGTGCCCGCATCGCCGCCATGGATGACGAAATAGCCGGCCGACGGCCTGTCCTTGTTCGGCGAAAGCTGCACCCAGGCCTGGTCGATATAGCTGGGCGCTGGATCGCCGCAGGCGCTGAGCAGCATCGGTGCGGCAAGGGCGAAGAGGATAAGGGGCGCGCGCATCGGATGCTCCATGACTGTCTCGTTTCCGGTCGAGAGCATAGGTAATCGCCACAACTTCTTGTGCCAAGCGAAAGCGCGCCTATATCCCACCTGCAAACCGGCCTTGCCTTGGCGCTTATGTGAGGTATTGGGCCGTCAACCGCTGAATAGAATTTGGGGTTCAAAGAGGACACAATGGCAAAAGTTATCGGTATCGACCTTGGCACCACCAACAGCTGCATCGCCGTGATGGATGGCGGTAAGCCCAAGGTCATCGAAAATGCGGAAGGTGCGCGCACCACGCCCTCGATCGTCGCCTTCGCCAAGGATGGCGAGCGCCTGATCGGCCAGCCGGCCAAGCGCCAGGCGGTCACCAATCCGGACAACACGATTTTCGCGGTGAAGCGCCTGATTGGCCGCCGCTTCGACGATCCCATGACCAAGAAGGACATGGAACTCGTCCCCTATGACATCGCCAAGGGTCCGAACGGCGACGCCTGGGTCAAGGCCGGTGGCGAGGATTACAGCCCGTCGCAGATCAGCGCCTTCATCCTGCAGAAGATGAAGGAAACCGCCGAGAGCTATCTGGGCGAAACCGTGACGCAGGCGGTCATCACCGTTCCCGCCTATTTCAACGACGCCCAGCGTCAGGCGACCAAGGATGCCGGCCAGATCGCCGGGCTGGAAGTGCTGCGCATCATCAACGAACCGACCGCGGCGGCGCTGGCCTATGGCCTCGACAAGCAGGACGGCAAGACGATCGCGGTCTATGACCTTGGCGGCGGCACCTTCGACATCTCGATCCTGGAGATCGGCGACGGCGTGTTCGAAGTGAAGTCTACCAACGGCGACACCTTCCTGGGCGGCGAAGATTTCGACGCCAAGCTGGTGGAATATCTGGCCGCCGACTTCAAGAAGGCGGAAAGCATCGACCTGACCAAGGACAAGCTGGCCCTCCAGCGTCTGAAGGAAGCCGCTGAAAAGGCGAAGATCGAGCTGTCCTCGGCCCAGACGACCGAAGTCAACCTGCCCTTCATCACTGCCGATCAAAATGGTCCCAAGCATTTGGTGAAGACCATCACCCGCGCCGATCTGGAGCGTCTGGTGGCGGACCTCATCAAGCGCACGATGGAACCCTGCAAGAAGGCGATGGCCGACGCAGGCGTTTCGGCCAGCGAGATCAGCGAAGTCGTTCTGGTCGGCGGTATGACCCGCATGCCCAAGGTGCGCGAAGCCGTGAAGGAATTTTTCGGCAAGGAACCGCATACCGGCGTGAACCCGGACGAAGTCGTCGCCATGGGCGCCGCCATTCAGGCCGGCGTGTTGCAGGGCGATGTCAAGGACGTGCTGCTGCTCGACGTGACCCCGCTGTCGCTGGGTATCGAAACGCTGGGCGGCGTGTTCACCCGCATGATCGACCGCAACACCACCATCCCCGCCAAGAAGTCGCAGGTTTACTCGACCGCTGACGACAATCAGCAGGCGGTGACGATCCGCGTGTTCCAGGGCGAGCGTGAAATGGCGGCGGACAACAAGATCCTCGGTCAGTTCGACCTGCTCGGCATCCCGCCGGCGCCGCGCGGCGTGCCGCAGATCGAAGTCACGTTCGACATCGACGCCAACGGCCTCGTCAACGTGTCGGCCAAGGACAAGGGCACCGGCAAGGAGCAGCAAATCCGCATCCAGGCGTCGGGTGGCCTCAGCGACTCGGACATCGACCAGATGGTCAAGGATGCCGAGCGCTTCGCCGAAGACGACAAGAAGCGCCGCGAGGCGGCCGAGGCGAAGAACAACGCCGAAAGCCTGGTCCATACGACCGAAGCGCAGCTCGCCGAACATGGCGACAAGGTCGACGCTTCGCTGAAGGGCGAGATCGAAACCGCGATCGCCGACACCAAGGCCGCGATCGAAGGCGGCGACGCCGAAGCGATGAAGGCCAAGGCGCAGGAACTCGCCACGGTCGCGATGAAGCTCGGCCAGGCGATCTACGAGAAGGAGCAGGCCAATGCGGCGGCTCCGGGTGCGGACGCGCCCAAGGCCGATGACGATGTCGTCGACGCCGAATTCTCGGAAGTCGACGAAAACAACAAGGCGTAAAACTATGCCCATCGCCCGTCATTCCGGCGCAGGCCGGCATGATGGGCGATGCAGGCGGGGGCCTCTATGACGACCGAAGTTGATTTTTACGAACTGCTCGAAATCGAGCGCACGGCCGACGGCGCGGTGATCAAAAGCGCCTATCGCAAGATGGCGATGAAATATCACCCGGATAAGACCGGCGGATGCGCGGACAGCGAAGCGAAGTTCAAGGCCGTATCCGAAGCCTATGACTGCCTGAAAGACCCGCAGAAGCGCGCGGCCTATGACCGGTTCGGCCATGCGGCCTATACCCAGCAGCAGCAGGGTGGCGGCGGTGGCGGTTTTCGCGGCGGCGGCGCGGGCGGCTTTTCCGATCTGGGCGACATATTCGAAACGATCTTTGGCCAGTCCGGTTTCGGCGGGCAGGGCGGCGGGCGGCAGGCCAATCGCCGCGGCGCGGACCTGCGCTACGATATGGAGATCACGCTCGACGAAGCCTATCATGGCAAGAAGACCGAAATCGCGATCGACGTTTCGGCCGCCTGCGACAGCTGCGAGGGATCGGGCGCGCAGCCCGGCACCGGGGTCAAGACCTGCGGCACCTGCAAGGGCCATGGGCAGGTCCGCGCGCAGCAGGGCTTTTTCGTGGTCGAACGCACCTGTCCGTCCTGCCATGGCGCGGGCCAGGTGATTGAAAGCCCGTGCCGTTCCTGTCGCGGCGAAGGGCGCGTCGACAAGCCCAAGAGCCTGTCGGTCAACATCCCCGCCGGCGTCGATGAAGGCACGCGCATCCGCCTGTCGGGCGAGGGCGAGGCCGGCGCGCGTGGCGCACCGGCGGGCGACCTCTACATCTTCCTGCATGTGAAGCGGCACAGCCTGTTCGAACGCGACGGCACGACGTTGTTCTGCCGCGCGCCGGTCAGCTTCACGACGGCTGCGCTGGGCGGTTCGATCGAAGTGCCGGGCCTCGACGGCTTGCGGCACGAGATCAAGATTCCCAGCGGCATCCAGTCTGGCAAGCAGATCCGCCAGCGCGGCGGCGGCATGCCGGTGCTGAACGGCCGTGGTCAGGGCGACCTGGTGGTCCAGATCGACGTCGAGACGCCGACCCGCCTGACCGCGAAGCAGAAGGAACTGCTCGAAGCCTTCCGTGAGACGGAAACCGGCGAAGAATGCCCGCAGGTCAGCGGCTTCTTCTCCAAGCTCAAGGATCTGTGGGCGGATTGAGCGCCTGCTACGCTTAGGGTTAGTAACGTACAGCGTGTTCCCGCGTAGGCGGGAACCCAGTCCCGCCGTCTGAACTGGATTCCCGCCTGCGCGGGAACACGGCGTGCGTTGCTCAATCGGCGGTTCGCTCCCGCCGCGCCCACCAGTAGAAGGGCAGGCCGGCCGCCATCAGCAGGATGCTCGACCCGCTGGCCACTAACCCAGCGCCCCACAATGTCCAAAGCGCATAGCCCAGCCCGATGACCGCCGCCGGCACCACCAGCCGGAACCGCAAGCTCGCCAACGCGCAACCCACATAGAGCCACAAGGTCGCTGACGTCGCCAGCAGCGCCATCGCCGTGAACAGCGCCACCAGCCCTTGCAGGCTGTTCGCTATCAGCAACAGGCTGGCCAGCAACGTGGACAGGATCAGCCCGCGCACCGGCGTTCCCTTGGCATTGGTGCGCGCCAGCCAGCGCGGCAGTTCGCCTGCGCGGGCCATCGCCAACGGCACTTCCCCCTGCAACAGGGTCCAGCCATTGAGCGCGCCCAGGCAACTCACCACCACGAAGATGGCGATATAGCGCGCCGGTCCCGGTGACCAATAATGGCTCACGAACGCGCCAAAGGGCGATCCGGTCTGGGTTTCCGCCGCGGGCAGGGTCAGGGCGATGCCCGAACAGACCAGCAGGTAGATCAGTCCCGTCGCCGCCGTGCCGATCAGCGTGGCGCGCGGGATGGTGCGGGCGGGGTCGCGCACCTTGTCTGCCGCGACGCTGGCGGATTCGAAGCCGAGCAGCGCCCACAGCGTCAGCGCGGCCGACGCGGTGATGCCCGCGCCGGTCAACCCCTGTGCGGGGAAGGGCGCGACTTGCGCCTTGCCGCTGCCCAGGATCAGCACCAGCAGCACCATGACCACGATGATCGGGATCAGCTTGATGCAGGTCGTGGCGATCTGCGTCATACCCGCCGCGCGCGCGCCGATCAGGTTGACGCCGGTCATCGCCCAGAGAAAGCCGATCGAGCAGATCGCACCGACGCCCGGCTTCGCCAACACCGGCAGCACGCTGCTGAGGTTCGCGGTCGCCGCCACCGCGATGGTGACGTTGGTGATGATGATCGACAGCCAGTAGATCCAGCCGATCGCGAACCCCGCCAGCGGCCCATAGGCGCGCGCGATCATCTGCGACGCATTGGCGTCGGGCAAGGCGACGGTCAGCCGGGTGATGACGAAGGCCAGCACCAAAGACCCGGCGATGGTGAAGACCCACCCCGCCACCGCATCCCAGCCGAACGGCGCGAGGGCGGCGGGCAACAGGAAAACGCCCGATCCGATCATATTGCCCATGACCAGCGCTATGCAGGCGGCCAGACCCAATGTGCGGGATGCGGAGGGCGTCGAAGGCGCGGCGATGTCGGGGGCTTGCATGGGTGGATGCTAACGGGAGCCGGGAGTGATGGCTAGTGTTTCAGGGTGCTGCGTGCTCCTGCAAATACTATGATGCGGGTCATGGAATACATTAACTGCAATCGCCTTGACCCGCATTGCATTTGCGAAGGCCCGCCCAAAAGCCCAGATGAACCTTGATGCTGCAACGCAGCAAATCCATCAATCGAGGCTCTACGATGTTTTCCCTTCTGTCGCTCTATTTCGCCTATCGCCGTGATGTCGTCACCGCCGAACGCTATATCGCCGGACTGGCCAAGGTGCAGGCGCCGGTCGCGGACGATGTGACGCCGACGCCGGTCGAGGAGCAACTGCCGCTCGCGGCCTGACGCAAAGAAAAGGGCGACCCACAGGCCGCCCTTCCTTCGCACGAGGCTGGTCGTTACGATCAAGCCGCCAGAAACATATCCGGGTCCAGCGCCATCAGCGCGTCGGCGCCGCCCTCGATCTTGCGACGCAGCGATCCGGCGTCGGGCATGATGCGTTCGGCAAAGAAGCGCGCCGTCACCAGCTTGGCCTCCAGGAACCTGGCGTCCCCTTCGCCCGCTTCCAGCAGCGTCACCGCCGCCTTGCTCATGCGCAGCCACATCAGGCCGGTCGCGACGATGCCCATGATGTGCATATAATGATGCGCGCCGGCCCCGGCATGTTCGGGGTTCTTCATCGCATTCTGCATCAGCCACATGGTTGCCGCGCCCAACTGGGCGCTCGCCTTTTCCAGCGCCTCGGCAAAGCTGCTCAGCTTCTCATGCCCCTTGGCGTCGGCCACCTCGTCCGCGACGATCTTCAGGAAGGCCTGCAACGCCCGCCCGCCGTTCATCGGCAGCTTGCGGCCGACCAGATCCATCGCCTGCACGCCGTTGGTGCCTTCGTAAATCTGGGCAATGCGCGCGTCGCGCACATACTGCTCCACGCCATTTTCCCAGATATAGCCATGGCCGCCAAACACCTGCTGGCAGGCGACCGCCACGTCGAAGCCCTTGTCGGTGCCATAGCCCTTGATGACCGGGGTCAGCAGGCTGATCAGGTCGTCGGCGGTCTGGCGCTCTTCTTCCGTGGCGGCATGGTGCGACAGGTCGACCTGCAACGCGCCCCACAGGATGAAGGCGCGCAGCCCTTCGGTGATCGCCTTGGCCTCCATCAGCATCCGGCGCACGTCGGGATGGACGAACAGCGTGTCGGCCTTTTCGTTCGGCTCCTTCGGCCCGGTCAGCGCCCGGCCCTGACGGCGATCCTTCGCATAATGGACCGCATTCTGGAACGCGATCTCCGCCTGGCCCAGCCCCTGCAGGCCCACGCCCAGCCGCGCGGCGTTCATCATGATGAACATCGCGGCCAGGCCCTTATTCTCCTCGCCCACGATCCAGCCGGTCGCGCCGTCATAATTCATGACGCAGGTGGCGTTGCCGTGAATGCCCATCTTATGCTCGATCGACCCGCAGGACACGGCATTGCGGTCGCCCACTGTCCCGTCGTCACCGACGAACAGCTTGGGTACGACGAACAAGGAAATGCCCTTGCTGCCTTCGGGCGCGTCGGGCGTCTTGGCGAGGACGAGGTGGATGATATTTTCCGACAGGTCATGTTCGCCCGCCGAAATGAAGATCTTGGTGCCGGTGATGCTGTAGCTGCCATCGGCCTGTGGTACCGCCTTCGTCTTGATGAGGCCCAGGTCCGTGCCGCAATGCGGTTCGGTCAGGTTCATCGTGCCGGTCCATTCGCCCGACACCATCTTGGGAATATAGCGCTGCTGCAATTCGGCGCTGCCCTTGGCGATCAGCGCCGCGACCGCGCCGGCGGTCAGGCCATGATACATTTCGAACGCCTGGTTGGCGGACAGCACATATTCGTCCACCGCCGTCGCCAGCACGCTGGGCAGGCCCTGGCCGCCAAATTCCGCCGGGCCGTGGATCGTCGTCCATCCGCCCGCGACGAATTGGTCGAACGCCGCCTTGAAGCCGGTCGGCGTCGTCACGCTGCCGTCCGGATGCCGGGTGCAGCCTTCCTTGTCGCCCACCGCGTTCAGCGGAAACAGCACTTCGGACGCCATCTTGCCGCCTTCGGTCAGGATCGCCTCGACCAGGTCGGGGGTGGCGTTCTCGAAGCCGGGGAGGTTGGCGTAGCGGTCCAGCCCGACCACATGGTCCAGCACGAAACGGGTGTCGCGAACGGGGGCGGCATAGCTGGGCATGGTCTTCTCCTGCGATATTTTTATTGAAGGGTAGGGGAGGGAATTAGCGCTGTTCGATGGTCGCGACGAAGGCGTCCAGTTCGGCAATCGCAGCGTCGATATCTTCTTTCTGCCGGGTCAGAAGGTCGATTCGCGCCTTGCACTTGTCCACGGTGACGCGGCGCTGGGCCTCATGCTCTTCGTCGGCGTCGTACAGATCGATCATCTCGCGGATTTCGGTCAGGCTGAAACCGACGCGCTTGCCGCGCAATATCCAGGCGAGCCGGGCGCGGTCGCGCCGCGAATAGATGCGGGCCAGCCCCTGCCGTTCCGGCGAGATCAGTCCTTCATCCTCATAGAAGCGCAGCGCGCGCGCGGTGACGCCGAACTCCTCGCTCAGGTCGGTGATGCTGTAGCTCTGCCGTTCGCTATGGTCGGGCAGTTCGATTCCGGCGATGCTGCTGCGGTTGTCCATCCATAAAGATGTAATTCGACTTTACGTTTACGTCAAGGTTAGTAAGCGACGCTGGTTGGACCTTTTGACCGGATGACAGAACGTCCCGTCGCCGCTAGGGAAGCGCCATGATGGGGGCGATCAGACAATCGGAGGGCGCGCGCGGCTGGCTGGCCGCTCTGGCGCTGCTCGTCCTCGCCATCCAGTTGATCGCGCCCGCAGGCTTCATGCCGGTGCGCACCGAAAAGGGCGTCGTGGTGACGCTCTGCACTGGGCAGGGCGCGGTCAATGTCGTGGTGCCCCGTGGCGAGGCGCCGGGCAGGCATGGCCAGCCGGACGACGGCATGACCGGGCAGCAACATTGCCCCTTCGCCGCCTCGATCCAGCCCGTGGTGCCGCCGCTCGTCGCCGCCGACCTGCCGTTGCCGGCCTGGCAACTGGCTTATGGCGTTATAGCGTTCGCGCTCAAGACCGGCGTCATCGCACGGCTGGCCGCGCCGCCGCCGCCCTCATCCGGGCCACCTGCGACTTTCTGATTTTCCACGCGCTCTCGTGCCAGGATGACGTGTTCCCGCGAAGGCGGGAAACCAGTCCTGCCGTCCGATCTGGGTTCCCGCCTACGCGGGAACACCCGGATTCGAGCGCCGATCCTGCATTTTCCATTTCCAGAAAGTCGTTCCATGCGTCCTATCCATGCCGCGCGCAGCCTGCCGCTGTGCGCCCTCATTCTCGCCCTGTCCGCCGTTCCCGCCTTTGCCGAAGACGCCGAACACAGCGCCATCATCGTCACCGCAAGTCCCGCCGTAGAGGCCGCTGCCGCCCGCGTGCAGCGCACCCCCGGCGGCGTCGATGTCATCGCCGCGGAAGCGTTCGAGAATAAACTCGCCGTCTCCCTGGGCGATGCGCTGGCCTTTTCGCCGGGCGTCTATACCCAGCCGCGCTTCGGGCAGGAGGTCCGGATATCGATCCGCGGATCGGGCCTGTCGCGCGGCTATCATATGCGCGGGCTGACGCTGTTGCAGGATGGCGTGCCGATCAATTCCGCAGACGATAATGGCGATTTTCAGGAACTGGACCCGCAGCTCTTCCAGCATATCGAGGTCTATCGCGGCGGCAATGCGCTGCGCTACGGCGGATCGACGCTGGGCGGGGCGATCAATGCGGTGACGCCGACCGGCCGCAGCGCGCCGGGGGCGGACCTGCGCATCGACGGCGGCAGTTTCGATACGATCCGGGCCAAGGCCGCCTATGGCTATGCCGACGACCGGGGCGACGCCTATGCCGCGCTGACCGCCGACCGATCCGACAGCGACCGCGCCCATGGCGACCGCAAGGCGCTGCGCTTCAACGGCAATGTCGGGTTGAAGCTGACCGACCATATCGAAACCCGCTTTTACGCCAGCGCCCAGACGATCCGCCAGAAACTCGCCGGTGCACTGAGCGAGCGGGATGCCCTGAACAATCCGGCCAAGGGCAATGTCACCGGCGATCAGGCCCGCGACATCGATTCGATCCGTCTGCAAAATCGCACGACCGTTGACCTTAGCCATGGCGCACTCGCCTTCGGCCTTTTCTACAACGCCAAATCGCTGTCCCATCCCATCTATCAGGTGATCGACCAGAAATCGGAGGATCGGGGCGTCTTCGCCAGCCTCGATCTGGCGGGCGACCTGGGCGGCATACCGCTGGAACTCACGTTGGGCAGTCAGGCCCGTTTCGGTGCGGTGCAGGCGCGCCAGTTCGTCAATATCGGCGGACGCAGCGGCGCGATTACGGCCAACGCCCGGCAAAAAGCCCAGACTATCAACAGCTATGGCGAAGCGCGCATCGCGCCGGTCGCCAATCTCTGGCTGATCGCCGGCGGCCTCTACAGCCATGGAGAGCGCCGCATCGCCAATCGCTTCGCACCGGCACGCAGCGGCAATGTGGATTTCGACGCCTTCGCGCCCAAGGTTGGCCTGCTCTACCAGCCCTCGCCGGCCGTGCAGCTCTACGCCAATTATAGCCGATCGGTCGAAATGCCCGGTTTTGGGGAACTCAGCCAGACGCCCGCAGGCGGCGCGCCCGGCTTTACCCCGGTCGGCCTGCAAAAGGCATGGACCGCGGAGGTCGGCACGCGTGGCCGGCGGGGCATAGCGCGCTGGGACGTCAGCCTCTACCGCGCCGACATAAGGGGCGAGATGCTGCAATATAGCGTGGTGGCCGGCACCATCCCCGCCGCCACCTTCAACGCCGATCGCACCCGGCATCAGGGGCTGGAGGCCGGCCTCGACCTGATATTGGCGCCCTGGGCGACGCTGCGGCAGGTTTATGGCTATAGCGACTTTCGTTTCCGCGACGACATGCAGTTCGGCGACAATCGCCTTCCAGTGGTCCCGCGCCACGCCTATCGCGCGGAATTGACGCTGGGAACGGACCGTCTCAGCCTGTCGCCGGCGATCGAATGGCTGCCGCAGGGCGCCTGGGTCGATTATGCCAACACGAAGCGCGTGGGTGGCTATGCGATGCTGAACCTGGGCGCACAGGCGCAGGTGCGCAATGGCCTCACCCTGTTCCTCGACGCCCGCAACCTGACCGCCCGGCGCGCGATCGGCGATATCAGTGCGCTCGTCCGCTACACGCCGGACAATGCCGCCACCGCCGCCGACGAAGGCAGCGTCGCTTTCTACCCCGTCGAACGCCGCGCGGTTTACGCCGGCGTGCGTGCGCACTTCTGACGGGGAGCGGAACCATGGCGGAAGGCGCATTCTATCGTGCGATGTGGCGCTGGCATTTTTATGCCGGTTTGATCGTCCTGCCCATATTGGCGTTGATGGCGGTGACTGGCGCGCTCTATCTCTACAAGCCGGAGGTGGAGGCCTTGCTCTACCCGATGCGAATTACCGCGCCGCCCCATGCGCGGCCATTACCGCCCTCGAAAATCATTTCGATATCGCAACGAATATCGAGCTATCGGGTTACGCAGTTATTGATCCCGGCCGCTCGGACGGAAAGCTGGCGGGTCACGGCCAGGGCGGAAAATGGCGATTCAACTGTCCAACTCGTTGACCCATTTAACGGTCGCGTCCTCGGCGCGATGCATGGTGGCGGGGTCATGAAGACGATCAAGGATCTGCACAGCCTGGCGCTGACCGGCCCGATCGGCAACCGGCTGGTGGAGGTCGTCGCGGGCTGGGCGATCCTTTTATGCGTCACCGGCGTCTATCTGCGCTGGCCCCGTCGCGGTCGACCCGCACTGGCGTTACGAGGCCGACCGATCGGGCGGCTGTTCTGGCGCGACCTGCACGGCACGCTGGGCTTTCTGTCAGCAGGGGTCATCCTGTTCCTCGCGGTGACGGGGATGCCCTGGACCGACATCTGGGGCGGCGGATTGCGCGCGGTCGTCGCCGCCAACGATTGGGGCCGACCGAAAATGGCGGTCATCCCATGGACCGCACCGGCCAGGGACGCGCTGCCCTGGACCCTGCGCGACGGCGGCGGCGCGGTGGGGACCATCGGCGACATCGGCGTGGATGCGGTCGCGGGGATCGCCGCGGCGCGCGGGCTGCGCCATGGCTATCAGATCATCCTGCCGTCCCATCCCGGCGCGCCCTATCTGGTCGCGAGCCTGGTGCAACGCGCCGACGACGCCCGCGCCCTCACCATCGACGCGGCCAGCGGCGCGGTGGTGCAGGATATCGACTGGCGCATGTTCGGTCCGGGGGCGAAAGCGGTCGAATGGGGCATCGCCGCCCATCAGGGTCAGCAATATGGCGCGGCCAATCGCCTGTTGATGCTGGCGGGCTGCCTCTGCCTGCTGGCACTGTGCATCACCGCGCCGATCCTGTGGTGGAAGCGGCGCAAGCATGGCCGCCTGCGCGCGCCGTCCGCCGCCACGCCCGCCGCCCGGCGCATGGTCGCAGCGCTGATGCTGGGACTGGGCATATTCTTCCCGCTCACCGGCCTGTCGATGCTGGCCGCGCTGGCGGGCGAATGGCTGGTCGGGCGGGTGCGGATGGCCTGACCGCCATTTCATTTCCGGTCCCGACGCACTATGGGCGATGCCATGATCCGCCTGTCCGGCCTGAAACTGCCCCTCGACCATAGCGCCGAGGCGATGCCCGCCGCCATTTGCGAGCGCCTTGGCCTCGAACCGCAAGAATTGCGCGGCCATAGCCTGGTGCGGCGCGGCAACGACGCGCGCCGCCGCTCCGCCATCCTGCTCGTCTACACGCTCGACGTCGATGTGGTGGACGAGGCGGCCGTGCTGGCGCGCTTCGCTGACGATCATGACGTCCGGCCCACCCCCGACACCGGCTATAAGTTCGTCACCCATGCCCCCGACGGCTGGCAGGGCAAGCGCCCGGTCGTCATCGGCGCGGGGCCGTGCGGCCTGTTTGCAGGACTGATCCTGGCGCAGATGGGCTTCCGCCCGATCATCCTCGATCGCGGCAAGGTGGTGCGCGAACGGACCAAGGACACATGGGGTCTTTGGCGCCGTGCCGAGCTGAACCCCGACAGCAATGTCCAGTTCGGCGAGGGCGGGGCAGGCACCTTCTCCGACGGCAAGCTCTATTGCCGGGTGAAAGACCAGCGCTTCCTGGGCCGCAAGGTATTGGAGGAGTTCGTCGCCGCCGGTGCGCCCGACGACATTCTCTGGGAAGCCCATCCCCATATCGGCACGTTCCGGCTCGTCACCATGGTCGAGGCGATGCGCCGCCAGATCGAGGCACTGGGCGGCGAATATCGCTGGCAGCAGCGCGTCGACGATCTGGTGCTGGAACGCACGGGCACGGGCGAACAGCGCTTGCGCGGCCTCGTCCTCCACGACGGCAGCGTGATCGATACCGACCATGTCGTCCTGGCCGTCGGCCACAGCGCCCGACCCACCTTCGCCATGCTCCACGGCCGCGGCGTCCATATCGAAGCCAAGCCGTTTTCGATCGGCGTGCGGATCGAACATCCGCAAAGCTGGGTCGATCGCGCCCGCTACGGCCAATGCGCCGGCCATCCCGATCTGGGCGCAGCCTCCTACAGCCTCGCCCATCACTGCGCTAACGGCCGTACTGTCTATAGCTTCTGCATGTGTCCCGGCGGCCGCGTCGTCGCCGCTACGTCGGAAGAAGGGCGCGTCGTCACCAACGGCATGAGCCAATATAGCCGCGCCGAATTCAACGCCAATTCCGGCCTCGTCGTCGGCATCGATCCGGCGCGCGACTATCCCGACGGGCCGCTGGCGGGCATCGACCTGCAACGCCATTGGGAATCCATGGCCTATGTCGCGGGCGGCTCCTCCTACTGGGCGCCGGGCCAGACCGTGGGCGACTTCCTCGCCCGCCGCCCTTCGACACAATTAGGCGAGGTCGTGCCGTCCTATAAGCCGGGCGTGACCCCGACCGACCTGGCGCGCTGCCTGCCCGATTATGTGATCGAGGCGTTCCACGAAGCGCTGCCCGCCTTCGGCCGCCAGATCGCCCATTATGACCATCCCGACGCGGTGATGACGGGCGTGGAAACGCGCACCTCCTCGCCCATCCGCATCACCCGCGGCAAGGATTTCCAAAGCCTCAACGTCATCGGCCTCTATCCGGCGGGCGAGGGCGCGGGCTATGCCGGCGGCATCCTGTCCGCTGCGATCGACGGCATCAAGGTGGCGGAAGCGGTGGGCATTCAATTGGCATAAGCCGCCTGCGTCAGCGATGAAGCTTGACTGGCTCACATCCTTCCGCGACCTTCGGGCCATGACTCCGATCGAACGCGCCGCTCGCGCTCTATGCGCCCTTGATGGCCAGCCTGAAGACGCCCCCGTCGCTGACGGGCTGATGTGGCACGGCTACATGCCCCAGGCGCTGGTGGTGATAGAAGCGCTACACGAGCCCAGCGCGCGGATGAGCGAAGCCGGAGCCGAACTCGTTCGCTATGTGAGTCCTGAACAGCCCCTGCCGGCGCATCAGGGGGATGCCGCCAATATATGGCGTATCATGATCGACGCGATGCGGAAGGATATACCCTGATCTGCCCATGAGCATGGCGCGCATATCGGCGCCTTTGCCATGTTGCGGCGTGACTATCTGGGGAAGTTTTGGATGCCCGACAAGGACTCGAACCTTGATTGACGGAGTCAGAGTCCGCTCTCTTACCATTAGAGGATCGGGCATCAATCCCTGGCGCGTCGCGCCTGGGAGGCCGCAAATAAGCGCGGTTCTGGCGATGGTCAAGAGGTTTGTGACACGGATCGACCCACTTTTTGAAAGTCGGGCGACCGATTTTTCCCCGCAAAAAGAAAGCCCGCCGGCACGCATGGCGCGTCCGGCGGGCACGGTCTTCTCTCCCTTGCGGGAGCGAAGGGCATGGGAGCCACCGCCTATATAGGAAGCGGCTCCCGCAGTTTCAAAGGGCTTATTCGCCGTCGCTCTTCAGCAGGTAATCGCCCGCGTCCGCATCGGTGCCATGGGTTTCCCCTTCGACAGCGGCCAGCGGATCGTTGCCGATCGCTGCTTCCGGACCCTGCGCCAGTTCGGCCGCACGTTCGGCTGCGGCCGACTTGGGGGCGATCAGATCGACCTGGCTCGAAGCGCGCAGCGCGGCCCGCAACGCCGCGTCACGCGACGAGGCGGCGACGCGCAGGCGGTTCATGCCCGCACCGGTACCTGCCGGGATCAGGCGGCCGACGATGACGTTCTCCTTCAGGCCGACCAGCGTGTCCTTCTTGCCCTGGACCGCCGCTTCCGTGAGGACGCGGGTGGTTTCCTGGAAGGACGCCGCCGAGATGAACGAACGGGTCTGCAGCGACGCCTTGGTGATGCCGAGCAGCACCGGCTTGCCCGCCGCGGGCGCGAAGCCCGCTGCCAGCTTGCTGTTGATCTCGTCCATTTCCTCGCGGTCGATCTGCTCGCCCACCAGCAGGGTGGTGTCGCCGGACTCGATGATCTCGACCTTTTGCAGCATCTGACGAACGATCGTTTCGATGTGCTTGTCGTTGATCTTCACGCCCTGCAAGCGATAGACTTCCTGGATTTCGGCGACCAGATATTCGGCCAGCGGCTCGATGCCGAGCACTTCCAGAATGTCGTGCGGATCGGGCGAACCGCCGATCAGGTTGTCGCCGCGCTTCACGAAGTCGCCTTCCTGAACGTCGATCACCTTGCTCTTGGGGATCAGATATTCGACCGGCTCGCCGCCATCTTCGGGATTGATGGCGATCTTACGCTTCGCCTTGTAATCCTTCAGGAACTGGACGCGGCCCGACACCTTGGCAATGATCGCATTGTCCTTGGGCTTGCGGGCTTCGAACAGCTCGGCGACGCGCGGCAGACCACCGGTGATGTCGCGGGTCTTGGCCGCTTCGCGGCTGACACGCGCCAGCACGTCACCGGCCTGCACCTGGGCGCCATCGTCGACCGACAGCGTCGCACCCACTGCCAGCATATAGCGGGCGGCTTCGCCGGACTGATCGTCCAGCAGGGTCAGGCGCGGGCGAAGGTCTTCCTTGGTGCGGGCGGCACCACGATGTTCCGTCACGACGCGCTGGGCGATACCGGTGGCTTCGTCGGTCTGTTCGGTCAGCGTCTTGCTGTCGATCAGATCGACATATTTCACGATACCCGGCTTTTCCGTGATCACCGGCATGGTGAACGGATCCCACTCGGCGAACCGCTCGCCCTTCTTCACGGCGTCGCCATCGGCAAACAGGATGGTGGCGCCATAAGGCAGGCGATGGGTTTCGCGCTCGCGGCCTTCGCTGTCGATGATTGCGATCTCGCCGTTGCGGGCGAGCGACAGGCGACGGCCATGCTTGTCGGTGATGGTCGGCATGTCACGCAGTTCGATCGTGCCGTCCGCCATCGATTCCAGGTTCGACGTTTCGTTGAAGTTCGCCGCGCCGCCGATGTGGAAGGTCCGCATGGTGAGCTGCGTGCCGGGTTCACCGATGGACTGCGCCGCGATGACGCCGACCGCTTCACCGATATTCACCGGCGTACCACGCGCCAGGTCACGGCCGTAGCATTTGCCGCACACGCCCATCCGGCTTTCGCAGATCAGGGGTGAGCGGATCTTGACGGCCTGGGTGCCGATCGCCTCGATCTTGGCGATCATCGGTTCGTCCAGCAGGGTGCCGATCGGGATGACGATGCTGCCATCCTTGCTGTCGACGATGTCCTGCGCCGTGGTGCGGCCCAGGATGCGCTCGCCCAGCGAGGCGATGACGGAACCGCCCTGGACGATCGCCTTCATCTCCAGCGCCTTTTCGGTGCCGCAATCTTCCTCGACTATGGTGCAGTCCTGCGACACGTCGACCAGACGGCGGGTCAGGTAACCCGAGTTCGCCGTCTTGAGCGCCGTATCCGCCAGGCCCTTGCGCGCGCCGTGGGTAGAGTTGAAATATTCAAGAACGGTCAGGCCTTCCTTGAAGTTCGAGATGATCGGCGTTTCGATGATCTCGCCCGACGGCTTGGCCATCAGGCCACGCATGCCGGCGAGCTGCTTCATCTGCGCCTGCGAACCACGCGCACCGGAATGCGCCATCATGTAGATCGAGTTGATCTGCGCGAGGCGGCCGGTCTGCGGGTCCTTGGGCTGGGCCTTGATCTCGTCCATCATGGCGTTCGCGACCTGGTCGCCGCAACGGCTCCAGGCGTCGATCACCTTGTTGTACTTTTCCTGCTGGGTGATCAGGCCGTCCTGATATTGCTGTTCATAGTCGGCCACCAGCGCCTTGGTTTCGGCGACGGTGCCTTCCTTCGAGTCCGGGATCACCATGTCGTCCTTGCCGAACGAGATGCCGGCCTGGAACGCGTGGCGGAAGCCCAGGCTCATGATGGCGTCGGCGAACAGCACCGTGTCCTTCTGGCCGGTGTGGCGATAGACCTCGTCGATCACGTCGCCCACATCCTTTTTGGTCAGCAGGCGGTTGACGACGTCGAACGGCACCTTGTGCGACTTGGGTAGGCATTCGCCCAGCAGCATCCGGCCCGGCGTAGTCTCGTAGCGCTTGAGATAGGCGTTGCCCGCCTCGTCGGTCTGCGGCACGCGACTGATGACCTTGGAATGCAGCGTCACCGACTGGGTGAAGAGGGCCTGATGGACCTCCTGCATGTCGGACAGCAACATGCCTTCGCCCGGCTCGCCTTCGCGTTCCATCGACAGATAATAGATGCCCAGCACCATGTCCTGCGACGGCACGATGATCGGCTTGCCGTTGGCGGGCGAGAGGATGTTGTTGGTCGACATCATCAGCACGCGCGCTTCCAGCTGGGCCTCAAGGCTCAGCGGAACGTGGACGGCCATCTGGTCACCGTCGAAGTCGGCGTTGAAGGCCGAGCAGACCAGCGGGTGAAGCTGGATCGCCTTGCCTTCGATCAGCACGGGTTCGAACGCCTGGATGCCCAGACGGTGCAGCGTCGGCGCGCGGTTCAGCATGACCGGATGTTCGCGGATCACTTCGTCCAGGATATCCCAGACTTCCTTGCGCTCCTTCTCGACCCACTTCTTGGCCTGCTTTAGGGTCATGGACAGACCCTTGGCGTCGAGGCGGGCGTAGATGAAGGGCTTGAACAGTTCGAGCGCCATCTTCTTGGGCAGGCCGCACTGATGCAGCTTCAGCTCAGGACCGGTCACGATGACCGAACGACCCGAATAGTCGACGCGCTTGCCGAGCAGGTTCTGGCGGAAGCGGCCCTGCTTGCCCTTGAGCATGTCGGACAGCGACTTGAGCGGACGCTTGTTCGCGCCGGTGATGACGCGACCACGACGGCCATTGTCGAACAGGGCGTCGACGGCTTCCTGCAACATGCGCTTTTCGTTGCGGACGATGATGTCCGGCGCGCGCAGTTCCATCAGCCGCTTCAGGCGGTTGTTGCGGTTGATGACGCGGCGATACAGGTCGTTCAAATCCGACGTCGCGAAGCGGCCGCCGTCCAGCGGCACCAGCGGGCGCAGTTCGGGCGGAATCACGGGGACGACGTCCAAGATCATCCATTCGGGGCGGTTGCCCGATTCCAGGAAGCTCTCGACGACCTTCAGGCGCTTGATGATCTTCTTGGGCTTCAGTTCCGATTTGGTGACGGCCAGCTCGTCCAGCAGCGCCTGCTTCTCGCCTTCCAGGTCGAGATCCATCAGCATCTGCTTGACCGCTTCCGCGCCGATGCCGGCGGAGAAGGCGTCTTCGCCATATTCGTCCTGCGCGTCGAGCAGTTCGTCTTCGTTCAGAAGCTGGAACTTTTCGAGCGGGGTCAGGCCCGGCTCGGTGACGATATAGGATTCGAAATAGAGGACGCGCTCAAGCTGCTTGAGCTGCATGTCGAGCAGCAGGCCGATGCGCGAGGGCAGCGACTTGAGGAACCAGATGTGCGCGACCGGGGCGGCCAGCTCGATATGGCCCATGCGCTCGCGGCGCACCTTGCTCACCGTGACTTCGACACCGCACTTTTCGCAGACGATGCCCTTGTACTTCATGCGCTTATACTTGCCGCACAGGCATTCATAATCCTTGATCGGACCGAAGATGCGCGCGCAGAACAGGCCGTCTCGCTCGGGCTTGAACGTGCGGTAGTTGATGGTTTCCGGCTTCTTGATCTCGCCGAAGGACCAGGACCGGATGCGTTCGGGCGAAGCCAGGCCGATCTGGATCTGGTCGAAGGTTTCCGGCTTCTGGACCGGGTTCGCGAAGTTGGTCAGTTCATTCATAATATCAGTCCCTCTAGAGGGTAAATGTCCGGGCGAAGAAGGGGAGCGGGCACTGTCTTCGGGAGACAGCGCCCATAGAGTCCCTTATTCTGCGGCCTGCGCGAAGCCGTCGTCGTCGGGCACCTCGTCCATCGTGGCGAGTTCGACGTTGAGGCCCAGCGAGCGCATTTCCTTGACCAGCACGTTGAAGCTTTCGGGAATACCGGCCTCGAACGTATCGTCACCCTTGACGATCGCCTCATAGACCTTGGTGCGGCCGACCACGTCGTCCGACTTCACCGTCAGCATTTCCTGCAAGGTGTAGGCCGCGCCATAGGCCTGGAGCGCCCAGACCTCCATTTCACCGAAGCGCTGGCCACCGAACTGCGCCTTACCACCCAGCGGCTGCTGCGTGACAAGCGAGTAGGGGCCGATCGAACGGGCATGGATCTTGTCGTCGACGAGGTGATGCAGCTTCAGCATGTAGATGATGCCCACGGTCACCTTGCGGTCGAACCGATCGCCGGTGCGGCCGTCATACAGGTCCGACTGGCCCGACGTGTGCAGGCCGGCCAGCGACAGCATCGCAGACACGTCCGCTTCGCGGGCGCCGTCGAACACCGGCGTCGCCATCGGGATGCCCCGCTGGAGATGCTCGGCCAGATCGATGATCTGCTCGGGCGAGCGTGCTTCGATCTGCTCGGCATAGCGCGGACCATAAGAGGTCAGCAGCCGTTCCTTGACCGCGTCGGGCATGTCGCCCGCCGACGGGTTCGGATTGGCCTCGCGCCAGTCTTCCAGCGCGTGCTTGAGCTGCTGGCCAAGACCGCGGGCAGCCCAGCCCAGATGCGTTTCGAAGATCTGCCCGACGTTCATGCGCGACGGCACGCCCAGCGGGTTCAGCACGATGTCGACATGGGTGCCGTCTTCCAGGAACGGCATGTCCTCGACCGGCAGGATGCGCGAAATGACGCCCTTGTTGCCGTGACGGCCGGCCATCTTGTCGCCCGGCTGCAGCTTGCGCTTCACCGCGACGAACACCTTGACCATCTTGAGCACGCCCGGCGGCAGTTCGTCGCCACGCTGGAGCTTGTCGACGCGATCCTCGAACTTGTCGACGATCGACTTCACCGCTTCGTCATACTGACCCTTGATCGCCTCGATCTGGGCCTGGCGGCTGTCGTCCTCGACCGCGAATTTCCACCACTCGTGACGCTCGACTTCGGCCAGCAGGGCCTCGTCGATCACGACGCCCTTCTTGACCCCCTTGGGAGCCGCAGACGCGATCTGCGTCAGCAGCATTTCGTGCAGCCGGTTGAAGGTGGCGCGGTTGAGGATGGCGCGTTCGTCCTCGCGATCCTTGGCGAGGCGGTCGATTTCCTCCCGCTCGATCGCCATGGCGCGCTCGTCCTTGTCGATGCCATGACGGTTGAAGACGCGGACTTCCACGACGGTCCCGGCAACGCCCGGCGGCAGGCGCAGCGACGTGTCGCGCACGTCGGACGCCTTTTCGCCGAAGATCGCACGCAGCAGCTTCTCTTCCGGGGTCATCGGCGATTCACCCTTGGGGGTGATCTTGCCGACCAATATGTCGCCCGGCTCCACTTCGGCGCCGATGTAAACGATGCCCGCCTCGTCGAGGTTGCGCAGCGCTTCTTCACCGACATTGGGAATGTCGCGGGTGATGTCCTCCGGCCCCAGCTTGGTGTCGCGGGCCATGACCTCGAACTCCTCGATATGGATCGAGGTGAAGACGTCGTCCTTCACGATCCGTTCGGAGATCAGGATGGAGTCTTCGTAGTTATAGCCGTTCCAGGGCATGAACGCGACGAGCGTGTTCCGGCCCAGCGCCAGCTCGCCGAACTCGGTCGACGGGCCATCGGCGATGACGTCGCCGGCTTCGATCAAGTCGCCCACCTTCACCAGCGGACGCTGGTTGATGCACGTGTCCTGGTTGGAACGCTGGAACTTCTGAAGCGTGTAGATGTCGACGCCCGACTGACCGGCTTCGATGTCGCCGGTCGCGCGGATGACGATACGGGTCGCGTCGACCTGATCGACGATGCCCGCCCGCTTGGACGCGACGGCCGCGCCGGAGTCACGGGCGACCGTGCCTTCCATGCCGGTACCCACGAACGGCGCTTCGGCCCGTACCAGAGGCACGGCCTGACGCTGCATGTTCGAACCCATGAGGGCGCGGTTCGCGTCATCATTTTCCAGGAACGGAATGAGCGATGCGGCGACCGACACCAGCTGCTTGGGGCTGACGTCCATCAGGGTGATGTGATCGCGGGGCGCCATCAGGAATTCGCCGGCTTCGCGCGAGGAGATCAGATCCTCGACGAAATGACCGTCGGCACTCACTTCGGCGTTGGCCTGCGCGATCGTGTGCTTGGCCTCTTCCATCGCCGACAGATAGACGACGTCGTCGGTGACCTTGTTGTCCACGACCTTGCGGTACGGGGTTTCGATGAAGCCGTACTTGTTGACGCGGCTGAAGGTCGCGAGGCTGTTGATCAGGCCGATGTTCGGGCCTTCAGGCGTTTCGATCGGGCAGATGCGGCCATAGTGCGTCGGGTGAACGTCGCGGACTTCGAAGCCCGCGCGCTCGCGCGTCAGACCGCCCGGCCCAAGCGCCGACACGCGGCGCTTGTGGGTGACTTCCGACAGCGGGTTGGTCTGGTCCATGAACTGCGACAGCTGCGACGAGCCGAAGAATTCACGCACCGCGGCCACGGCGGGCTTGGCGTTGATCAGGTCGTTGGGCATCACCGTCGACACGTCGACCGACGACATGCGCTCCTTGACGGCGCGCTCCATGCGCAGCAGGCCGACGCGATACTGGTTTTCCAGCAGTTCGCCGACGGAACGGACGCGACGGTTGCCGAGGTTATCGATATCGTCGATTTCGCCCTTGCCGTCCTTCAGGTTCACCAGTTCCTTGACCACGGCGAGGATGTCCTCGACGCGCAGGGTGGTGACCGTGTCCTCGGCATCGAGGTCGAGGCGCATGTTGAGCTTCACGCGGCCCACGGCCGACAGGTCGTAGCGCTCCGGATCGAAGAACAGACCGGCGAACAGCGCTTCGGCGGTTTCCTTCGTCGGCGGTTCACCAGGACGCATGACGCGATAAATGTCGCTCAGCGCCTGGTCGCGATCCTCGGCCTTGTCGGCCTTGAGCGTGTTGCGGATCCAGGGGCCGGTGCCGACATGGTCGATGTCCAGCAGTTCCAGGCGGTCGATGCCCGCCTTGTCCAGCTTTTCGAGATTTTCAGGCGACACTTCGTCGCCGGCCTCGATATAGATTTCGCCGGTGCTCTCGTTGATGAGGTCATAGGCGCTGTAGCGGCCATAGACTTCCTCGGTCGGGATCAGCAGCGTTTCCAGGCCGTCCTTTTCCGCCTTGTTGGCGGCGCGCGGCGAAATCTTGGTGCCGGCGGGGAAGATCGCTTCACCGGTCTTGGCATCGACGATGTCGAAGGCGGGCTTCAGGCCGCGCCAGGCTTCGGCGAGATAGGGGATCACCCAACCACCTTCGCCGCGGACATAGGTCACCTTGTTGTAGAATTCGCCCAGGATATCTTCCGGCGTCAGGCCCAACGCGAACAGCAGCGCCGTGACCGGCAGTTTGCGCTTGCGGTCGATACGGACGTTGACGATGTCCTTGGCGTCGAATTCGAAGTCGAGCCACGAACCGCGATAGGGGATGACGCGCGCGGCGAAGAGATATTTGCCCGACGAGTGGGTCTTGCCACGGTCATGGTCGAACAGGACGCCCGGCGAACGGTGCATCTGCGACACGATGACGCGCTCTGTGCCGTTGACGATGAAGGTGCCGTTGCCCGTCATCAGGGGCATGTCGCCCATGTAGACGTCCTGCTCCTTGATATCCAGGACCGAACGGGTTTCGGTGTCCTGATCGACTTCGAATACGATCAGGCGCAGGGTAACGCGCATGGGCGCCGCATAGGTGATGCCGCGCTGACGGCATTCCTCGACGTCGTACTTGGGGTCTTCCAGCTCATAATGGACGAAGTCCATTTCGGCGGTGCCGGCGAAATCGCGGATCGGGAAGACGCTGCGCAGCGTCTTTTCCAGGCCCGACACATAGCCGATCGACGGGTCGGACCGGAGGAACTGTTCATAGCTCTCCCTTTGGACCTCGATCAGGTTGGGCATCTGCACCACTTCGTGGATGTCGCCGAACACCTTTCTGATGCGCTTCTTCGCGCCGGTGTTGCTGATCGGGGGGAGAGCTCTGGTCGCCATGCGTTGTCCTTGCCTTCATTCGTCGCGTTTTTCCGCATCCCAGCGAAAACTCAGTCCAAGCGCGATGGAATAGGGGGTGATTCGCACCCGCCAATCCACGCAAAAAAGTGCGGGCCGGGACTGTCCGATCCGCACTGTCAGCACTTTGTGACCCGCCAAAATTCGCCCAATTCCGCCAGCTTCACGCGCAATTCGAAGCCAGACCCCGAGCGATCCGGGGGACGGCCTATCCCGTTGCGCACAGCGCAGAGGACGACCGGATTGCCGCCGATATAGGCGCTGGCGCCCGGTTTGTGAAGGGGGCAGGGAGGCCGCCAAAACGCCAAGCGTTCAAGGTGTCGCTGTTTTTGTATCACCGGCGGGCGTGACCGGTGCGATCTTCACCGTTTCGAACCGCCCCTTGCGCCGGACACCGGCCAGCGCTTCGGTGGGCAGGGGGGGGACAATGGTCGGCAGGCGTTGGCGCATACATTCCCCCTTCGCCGTCCGCGGCGTCTGCGCGCAATTCCACAGCGCCCGCTGCAAGCCGCTGCCGGCGTTATGGATATAGGCGAAGCTCATCGTCGCCATCTGCGCGTCGCTGAGAGGCAGGCCCGCCGGTGCAGCGCCCGGTCGCCAGGCCATGATCCGGCATTCGGCGCGCCCCGCGCAGAAGGTCTGCGCCATCGCCGGCCAGCCATCCGCGCCGCCGCTGCCGGCGGGCAGTTCGACCAGGAAGCTCTTCGCCCCCGGCGCGATCGCGATCAGCCGAACCCCCGCCACCGTGCGCCCCAGCGAATCCGCGCCGATCGTCTGTTGCGGCCGGGCGGCGAGCGCTGCGGCAGCCTCCGCCGCCGCCACGGTCGGCGGCGGCGTCAAGGGGGTATCCATCCCACCCTGATGCGCAGGCGAGAAGCGCGCGATCCGGCCGATCAGCGGTTCGCCCCTATCCTCGCTCTGGCGGAAGGCGGGCGGGGTTCCCCACCAGCCGCGCCAACGGAAGAAGAGGTGCGTGCCCACCGCCGCGATCTTGTCCAGGCTGCCGCTCCAATAGGGCACCACCCAGTCGGTATGATAATGGGTGGCGTGGCCCACCGGCTTGTAGACCTTGCCCGCCAGCGCGGCGCGGGCGATCTCGCGCGCGCGGCCCCAAGCGGCCTCGCCCGGCGTGCGGGTCAGCGCCCCGTCGCAACTGAAGGTGAACTGGCATCCGGTGCGCCGTTCCTGTCCCTGAAACACGACACCGCAGACCGTCTTGGGGAAGGCGGGGTGGCGCACGCGGTTCAGCACCACCTGCGCCACCGCCTGTTCGCCCACGGCATCGTCGCCCGCCTCGAAGATTTCCGCCGCCGCCAGGCAGTCGGTCGCGCGGGCGAGGTCGGTTTCCGACCCGGCGAAGAGGAAAGGTCGGGCGGCCGGGTTGGGATCGCGCGAAAAGGGGATGGTCGCGTTGAACGCCACCGCCTGGTTCCGCTCCAGCGCGAAGACCTCGACCGGCTCCACTGGCGGCGGCGGCGTGGTGGGGCGTTTCATCCGTCCGGCTTCGACCACGGCCATCCGGCGCGCGCCCGCGTCCGGCCGCGCCCGCGTGTCCCAGGCGGCGACCAGTGCGGGCAGGCCGACAAACAGGAGTGCCCAGACCAGCCACAGGAAAGGATGCGGCCGGGCCGGGGGAGGTAGGTCGGTCATGCCTCGCTTGCCGCCAATAGCCTATTCGGGCAGGAAGTCGGGCACCGACAGATAGCGTTCGCCGGTATCATAGTTGAAGCCCAGAACCCGGCTGCCCGCGGGCAGTTCCTTCAGCTTCTGCGCGATCGCCGCCAGCGTGCCGCCCGACGAGATGCCGACCAGCAGGCCTTCCTGCGTCGCGGCGCGGCGGGCATAGTCCTTGGCGTCGGCCGGATCGACCTGGATCACGCCGTCCAGCAACTGGGTGTGCAGGTTGGCCGGGATGAAGCCCGCGCCGATGCCCTGGATCGGATGGGGGCCGGGCTGGCCGCCGCTGATGACCGGGGAGAGGGTCGGTTCGACCGCGAAGATCTTGATCGCGGGCCATGTTTTTTTCAGCACTTCGGCGACGCCGGTGATGTGGCCGCCCGTGCCCACGCCGGTAATCAGCGCGTCGATCGGCGCGTCGGCGAAATCGGCCAGGATTTCCTGCGCCGTGGTGCGGACATGCACGTCGATATTGGCGGGATTTTCGAACTGCTGCGGCATCCAGCTACCCGGCGTCTGCGACACCAGTTCCAGCGCGCGTTCGATCGCGCCCTTCATGCCCTTTTCGCGCGGCGTCAGGTCGAAGCTGGCGCCATAGGCCAGCATCAGCCGGCGGCGCTCGATCGACATGCTTTCGGGCATGACCAGCACCAGCTTGTACCCCTTGACCGCCGCGACCATGGCCAGGCCCACGCCGGTATTGCCCGACGTCGGCTCGATGATCGTGCCGCCCGGCTGCAATTCGCCGCTGGCTTCGGCCGCTTCGATCATCGCCAGCGCGATACGGTCCTTGATCGACCCGCCGGGGTTCGATCGTTCCGACTTGATCCACACTTCGGTGCCGGCGGGCGCATCGCCGAACAGCCGGTTGATGCGGACATGTGGCGTATTGCCGATGGTTTCGAGAATCGTGGCAGCTTTCATGGGTTTTTCTCCTGGCTGTTCTCTTCTCGCCCGATGTCGGGTGGATCGAAGCTTCGTGCAAGGCGCAATTCGGGAAAGAGTCGCGCCCAGAATAGGGTGATGATGATAGCACCGACGCCGCCGCCGATCACTGCCGCGACCGGGCCGACCAGCGCGGCGAGGAAACCGGACTCCGCCTCGCCCAGTTCGTTGGAGGCAGAGATGGTAAGCTGCGACAGGCTGGACACCCGCCCGCGCATCGCATCGGGCGTGTGCAGCTGGACCAGCGACTGGCGCACGAACACCGACACCATGTCCGCGCCGCCCAGCACCACCAGCGACGCGATCCCCGCCTCGATCGCGATCCCGCGCGGCAGGAAGGCGGTGCAGCCGAAGGCGATGGTGGCCAGGCCGAACAGGATGACCGATCCCAGCATCTTCAGCCCCACCTCGGTCTTCATCGGGCGGAAAGAGAACCAGAGCGCGGTCGCCGCCGCGCCGATGCCGGGCGCGGCCGCCAGATGGCCCAGCCCGGCCGACCCCACATGCAATATGTCGCGGGCATAGACCGGCAGCAGCGCGGTCGCGCCCGCCAGCAGCACCGCGAACAGGTCGAGCGTAATCGTCGCCAGCACCAGCCGGTTGCCCTTCACATAGGTAAAGCCGTCGATCATCTGGCGTACCGGATGGCGCGTCGTGTCGCGCGGCGGCTGCGGCACCGGCCCGATCAGCAGCATCGCGCCCAGCGCCACGCCATAGAGGATGGCCGCCAGCGCATAGGCGCCCCAAGGGGTGGCGGCATAGGCATAGCCGCCTACCGCCGGTCCCGCGATCATCCCGGCCTGCCACGAGACGCTGGAAATGGCGATAGCGGTGGGCAGCACGGCTGGTGGCACCAGATTGGGCGCCAGCGCGCCATAGGCCGGGCCGTTGAATGCGCGGGCGATGCCCACGATCACGGCGATCCCGAAGATCAGCGGCAGGCTGACCCAGCCTTCATAGGTGGCGAAGGCAAGCAGCCCGGCCGCGATCGTCAGCAAGGTGAGCGTCAGCCGGGTGATGATCCGCCGGTCATAATGGTCGGCGACCCATCCGGTGATGGGGGTCAGGAAGAAAAGCGGCAGGAACTGCGCCAGCCCGATCAGGCCAAGCTGCGCCGAAGCGCCTGCGGTCGTCATCGTCTCCCGCGCGATATTATAGGCCTGCCACGCCAGCACGATCATCATGCTGTATTGCGCCAGCACGGCGCACAGCCGCCCCGCGAGATAGGCCCGGAAATTGCCGAAATGCAGGGGGTGGCGGGGGGAGAGGGCAGCCGTCATGGCCACGGCTTTAGCGGCGCTTATATTGCCGAAGCAACAGGGGTGCGGCCCACCATGCAACAAGATTTGTTTTGCGACCTATGAGCGGGGCGGGCGGCGATCCATCGCTCCGCCCCACATAGCCGATCAGCGTTGCAACAGCACGCTGCTGACCGATCCGTTGCGCACGGAACACATGAAGGGCACGGCCCCGCCATCGGCAAAGCCGATCTCGCCCTCCACCTCCCACCCGGTCGCCATGGTGCTGGCGCGGGGTCGACCGATCAGCTTGCCGTTGGGGCCGGCCTGGTAGAGCGCCTTGGCCGCGCAGGCGTCACGCGCGGCGGCGACCGATGCGATCGGGCCATAGCCAGGTGAGGCATAGGGCGTGCGACGGGCGTCGCGCTCGGCCTGCCGGTCACGCGCGATGTCGCTGGCGATCGCAGCGCCGATGACATGATGGGGATCAATCGTCTGGGCGTGGAGCGGGCTGGCCGCGACCAGCGCTATTACTGTCCAAATCGCTGTCTTCTGCATGACGCGCTGCCTCCCTGCCGGTAGACCGGCATAGCCTATTTGAACAGGCTGCCCAAGATACCGCGGACCAGATTGCCGGCGATCCCGCCCGACGACGACTTGCGGCTCGTGCCCCCGAACACCGCGCGGCCCAGTTCGTTGGCGACCTGCCGACCGACCGACGATCCCGCCGCCCGCGTGGCCGACTGGATCGCCTTGTCAAAGGCGCTGGGCTTGGCCGCCTCGCGCGCTTCGGCCGCGTCGCGCCGGGCTTGCTCTTTCAGTTCCGCTTCGCGCTGCTTCGCTTCGACCTTGGCCTGCGCCGCAGCGGCCTTGTCGGCTTCCGCCTGCGCCTTGGACGCCTGCGCGGCCGCAGCCGACGCCTGCCCGCGGGCGGCAAGGATTTCCTCGGCCGATTCGCGGTTCACCGCGTCATCATATTTGCCGGCGCAGGGCGATATCGACTGGATGATCGCGCGCTCTTTCGGTTCGACCGGGCCGAGGCGCGATCGGGGCGGGGCTATCAGCGTGCGCTGCACGATGCCGGGCGATCCATCCTCCTGCAGCAGCGACACCAGCGCCTCGCCCACTTTCAATTCGGTGATCGCCGTCTCGACATCCAGGTCGGGATTGATGCGGAAGGTCTCCGCCGCCGCCTTGATCGCGCGCTGGTCGCGGGGCGTGAAGGCGCGCAGGGCGTGCTGCACCCGGTTGCCCAGTTGCCCGGCCACATCCTCTGGAATGTCGATCGGATTCTGCGTGACGAAATAGACGCCCACGCCCTTGGACCGGATCAGCCGCACGACCTGCTCGATCTTGTCGGTCAGCGCCTTGGGCGCGTCCTCGAACAGCAGATGGGCCTCGTCGAAGAAGAAAACCAGCTTGGGTTTGTCCGGGTCGCCCACTTCGGGCAGCGTCTCGAACAGTTCGGACAGCAGCCACAGCAGGAAGGTCGCATAAAGCTTCGGGCTCTGCATCAGCTTGTCGGCCGCCAGCACGTTCACATAGCCGCGGCCTTTCTCGTCCACTTGCAGCATGTCATGGATGTCGAGCGCGGGTTCGCCGAAGAAATGGTCGCCGCCCTGGCTTTCCAGTTGCAGCAATTGCCGCTGGATCGCCCCGACGCTGGCCTTGGTAACATTACCGTAGCGGGCCGACAGCGTATCGGCATTCTCCGCGCAATAGGCCAGCATCGCCTGCAAATCGCCCAGATCGAGCAGCAGCAGCCCTTCTTCGTCGGCATATTTGAAGGCGATGGACAGCACGCCTTCCTGCGTCTCGTTGAGGCCCATCAGCCGCGCGAGCAGCAGCGGCCCCATCTCGCTGACGGTGGTGCGGATCGGATGGCCTTGCTCGCCATAGAGATCCCAGAAGATCGCCGGATTGTCGGCATAGGCGTAGTTTGCGATGCCGACTTCCGCCGCGCGCGCCACCAGCTTATCGGCATTTTTGGCGGTGGGCGATCCGGCCATGGATATGCCGGCCAGGTCGCCCTTCACATCGGCCAGGAACACCGGCACGCCCAGCGCGGAAAAACTCTCGGCGATGCCCTGCAACGTGACGGTCTTGCCGGTGCCGGTCGCCCCGGCGATCAGCCCATGGCGATTGGCGCGGCGCAAATTCAATGTCTGCGGGATGCCCCCGTCTTTGTCCGGTGCGCCAAGCCCGATGAAGATACCGTCGCTCATCTGAAATCCCCGAAAAAAGAAGACCCGCTCGCCCCGGGCCTGTCGCGCGATGTCGACAGGCCCGGCCCGAACGGGTCTGAATTGGCTATCCCAACTCTAGCGAGCCAGACACCATCGGCAAGTGCCGCTTATTTGTCGCGCAGGCGGATCGGCAGGAAGATGGCCGGCTGGCCGCGGCGCAACACCTGCAGCAGGATGGCGTTGCGGCCCTGCGCCGCCACGGCCTTCGCCTGCGCGTCCAACTCGGCTTGGGTCGCGACCGGGCGGTTGTTCGCGCTGATGATGACGTCACCGCGACGCAGGCCCTTGGCGCCCGCATCGGTCGATCCGTCGACGGCGGTGATGACGACGCCTTTCGTGTCAGCCGCAACGCCGAGCTGGCGGATGATGCCGGGCGTCAGCGGGATCGCCGAAATGCCCAGCGCCTGCTGCGTTGCCTGGCCCGGATTCTGGTCCTGCTGGCTGAAATCCTCGTCGCCCTGCGGCTGGGCGAAATTGTTCAGCTCGTCTTCCGAAGGCCGTTCGCCGACGATGGCCGTCACGGTCTGGCGCTGGCCGTTGCGGATCAGGACGATCGGCACGCGCGCGCCGATATTCTGGTTGGCGACGATCGACGACAGATTCTGGTCTGCGGTCACTTCCTGGCCGGCGACGCTGACGATCACGTCGCCCGCCTTGATCCCGGCCTTCTCCGCGCCCTTGCCCGGTTCCACGCCCTGGACGAATTCGCCGCGATTCTTGGCAAGACCCAGCGAGTCGGCCAGGTCTTCGCCCAGCGGGCTGATCTGGACGCCCAGATAGCCGCGCTTGATCGCCTGACCCTTGCGCAACGTATCGACGATCGGCGCGGCCTGTTCCGAGGGGATGGCGAAGCCGATGCCGACATTGCCGCCCGACGGCGAGAGGATCTGGCTGTTGATGCCGATCACATTGCCGCGCATGTCGAACATCGGGCCGCCGCTATTGCCCTGGTTGATCGACGCATCGGTCTGGATGAACTTGTCGTAGCTGCCGCCGGTGCCGCGATGCAGGGCGGAGATGATGCCTGCCGTCACCGTGCCCGACAGCGCGAAGGGGTTGCCGATCGCGACCACCCAGTCGCCCACGCGCGACTTGGTGCTGTCGCCGAACTTGACGAAGGGCAGGGGCTTAGGGGATTCGATCTTCAGCACCGCCAGGTCGGTCGCGGCGTCGCGGCCGATCAGCTTGGCGGGAAATTCCTGCTTGTCGGTCATCGTGACCGTGATCGAATCGACGCTCGCGCCCTCGGCCCCGGCCGACACCACATGGTTGTTGGTGACGATATAGCCGTCGGCGGAGATCAGGAAGCCCGATCCCAGCGACTGGGCCTGGCGGGTCTGCGGCTGTCCGCCCTGCTGGCCCTGGCCGAACAGATCGCCGAACGGCGTACCGGCGAAGGGGTTCTGCACCTTCACCCGCTGCTTGGTGGAGATATTGACCACGGCGGGTTGCAGCTTCTCGACCATGTCGGCGAGGCTGGCTGGCGCGCCCGCGGGCGCTGCTGCCGTCAGGCCTTCATTCTGCGCGGTCTGCGCCCCGACATTGGAACTGGTGGTGACGGCAATGGCAGTGCCGCCGAGGAGCAGGGCGCCGGTGATGGCATAAGCGTAACGCACTCGTGACGGTCCTCTTCAAAGCTTCAGGGGTAAGGAAGGCGGGACTTTTAGGAAGCCCTCAGATGCTCCGCCTTGCCTTAACCCTCATTGAATGACGCTGGTTCCGTAATGATCTCCGGGGGATCATGACGAAAGTTTAACGTCGTCCCTGAAATTGCCGCAGGAATTCATTGTCCGGCGACAGGATGATGTTGGTCTGGCCCGGCCGATCGGGCGCGAAGGTGTAGCGATAGCTCTGCATCCCGCGATAGAAATCGTAGAAGGACGGGTCCTTCCCGAAGCTCTCGGCATAGATGCGCGCAGCGTTGGCGTCGGCTTCCGCGCGGATGATCTGCGCCTGCTTGGCGCCCTGGGCGCGAATGGTGAGCGCTTCCTGCTCGCGCGCGGTGCGCATCCGGGTGAAGGCGCTTTCCAGCGGCGTGCCGTCGGGCAGGTCGGCGCGCTTGATCCGCACGTCCACGATCTCCGCGCCATATTGGCGCGCGACCCGGTCCAGCCCTGCCTCGATATTCTGCATCACCTGGCCGCGTTCGGGGCTGAGCAGTGCGGCGAATGGCCGCTTGCCCAGTTCGTTGCGCAGCGCGGACCCCAGGATCGGGCGCAGCGCCTCGCCCACGCGCTCCTCATTGCCCGCCGCGATATACATGCGCAGCGGATCGACGATGCGATAGCGGGCGAAGGCGTCGACCTGCAGGCGCAACTGGTCGGTCGACAGCACCTGCTGCCGCTCCATCTCGACCGAGAGGACCCGCTTGTCGATCCAGACGATCTGATCGACGAACGGCCAACGCCAGATGACGCCCGCGCCCGTCTGGCCGAAGCTTTCATTGGGACGGTAGCGGTTGATGATCTCCTTGGGATCGCCGAAACGGACGACCACGCCCTGCTTGGTTTCGGGCACGATGGCGATCGTGCTGCCGACCAAGATCAGCAGGCCCAGCAAAACCAGGGCAAGGGCGACCGGATGACGCAAGATACCGGGCATCACTGGCCTCCCGTGCTGGTGGCGTCCGCCGGGGCGGCCTGCGCACGGCGCTTGATTTCGGGTAGCGGCAGGTAGGGCGTCACATTGTTACCTTCGACGATGGTCTTGTCGACGTTCGACAGCACGCCCTCCATGGTTTCATAATACATCCGGCGGCGGGTCACGTCGGGCGACAATTTATATTGTTCATAAACCTTGTCGAAAGCCGCGGCCTCGCCCTGCGCCTTGGCCGTCACCTGCTGGGCGGCGGCGCGCGCCTCGTTGAGATAGGTCTGCGCCGTCTGCTGCGCGGCGGACACCGCCTTGAACGCGTCGTTGACGGCGGTCGGCGGATCGGCCTGCTTGATCGCGACGCCCTGGATGCGAATGCCCGACTTGTAGCCGTCCAATATCTCCTGCATCCGCAATTCGACCTGCTGTTCGATCGCGGTGCGCCCGGCGCCCAGCGCATCGTCCAGGCTGACGCTGGCGAGCACGGACCGCATCGCGCTTTCCGCAACCTCGCGCACGCTGGCGTCCGGGTCCGACAGCTGGAACAGATAGAGTTCCGGATTGCGGATATTCCAGCGCACCGAATAGGCGAGGTCGATGATATTCTGGTCGCCCGTCAGCACCAGATTTTCGCTCTCCGCGCTGGCGGAGCCGATATCGATGGTGCGGATTTCCTCGACATCGACCGTTGTCACCGCCTCGAACGGAGCGGGCAGGGTCAGGCTGATGCCCGGCGTCAGGGTGCGGCTATATTTGCCGAGCAGGGTGACGACGCCGCGCTCCTGCGGCCCGACCCGGTGGAAACTGGTCAGGACCAGCCACAATATCACCACTATGCCGATCGCCGCGGGCCACAGCGCCTTGCCGGCCCCGCGCGGGGGGATGCCGCCAAAGCCGCCGCCACCGCCGCCCTGGCCGAAGCTTTCGCGGCCGCGGCGCAGCAGTTCGTCGATCGCGGACGGTCCCTTCTGACCGGCAGTGGGCTTGCCCGGCTGGGTCCATGGGTTGCGCGGGCCGCCGTCGCCGCCGCCTTTCTGCCCGTCCCCGTCGGGTCCGTCATTCTTGCCGCCCCAGGGGCCTTGGACCATCGCTGCGATCGCGGGCATCCACCCGAATATTCTTCTCATGGCATCTTCTATAGGAAGGCTCTTCTCCGAAAAACAGTGCAAATGGCCGCGATTATTTCCTACAGGGCATGGCCATGACCGATCTTGCCGATTTCTCCGCCCGTCTGACCGCCCTGACCGATGGCCGCGCCAGCGCGCCGCGCCTCAAGGACGGGGTGATGACCATCGCCCTCGACGTGGGTGGACTGGACCCCGACCGGCGCGAAGGGCTGGCCGCGGCGATCCGCGAAGGCGCGCTGACCGTGTCCGGCGTCACCGACGTCCGCATCGCCATGACGGCGGAGCGGAAACCCGGAGAAACGCCGGCCCCCAAGGCGCCGTTGCGCATCCTGGCCGTTGCGTCGGGCAAAGGCGGGGTGGGCAAATCGACGCTATCGGCCAATCTCGCCGTTGCGCTGCACCGGCTGGGGCTGAAGGTCGGGCTGGTCGACGCCGATATCTACGGCCCGTCGCAGGCGCGGCTGATGGGGAGCGAGGATCAAAAGCCGCAGGCCCGCGAAAAGAAGCTGATTCCCGTCACCGGCACGCTGGGCATCCCGATGCTGTCGATGGCGCATCTGGTGGAACCGGGCAAGGCGCTGGCCTGGCGCGGGCCGATGGTGGGCAATGCGCTCAGCCAGTTGATCGACGCCGAATGGGGCGACGCCGAATTGCTGGTGGTCGACATGCCGCCCGGCACCGGCGATATCCAGTTGACCATGGTGCAGAAGCACAAGCCCGCCGGCGCGGTGATCGTGTCCACGCCGCAGGATCTGGCGCTGATCGACGCCACCCGCGCAGTCAGCCTGTTCCATCAGGCCGGGGTGCCGATGGTCGGCCTGGTCGAAAATATGGCCGGCTATGCCTGTCCCCATTGCGGCGAAGTCTCCGATCCCTTCGGCCATGGCGGCGCGGAAAGCACGGCTGACGACCTGTCCATGCCTTTCCTCGGCCGCGTGCCCCTGGCGATCGACATCCGTCGCCGCTCCGACGCTGGCGATCCGCCGGCGGCGGGCGAGGGCGTCCATGCCGACGCTTTCCACGCCATCGCGCGCAAGGTCGCCGACTGGCTCAGGGCATCGGCCTGACTACAGCATCAGATGCAGATATTGGCTGAAGCCGTTCGGTTCATAATCGCCGAACGCGTCGCCATCAGTGAAGCCATGGGCGCGGTAGAGCGACAGGGCCGGTTCGAACGCCGCGCCCCGGCCGGTTTCCAGGCTCAGCCGCGCCATGCCGCGGTCGCGCGCCGCCGCGATGATGTGCCGCAGCAGCGCGTTGGCCACGCCCCGCCGCAGATAATCGGGATGGGTGCGCATCGACTTGATCTCGCCCTGCTCGCCATCCAGCATCCGCAACGCGCCGACCCCGGCGACCGCCGCGCCGTCCCATAGGGTCCACACGCTGATATCGGGCGATCGTAGCCCGGACAGGTCGAGTGCGAACACCGCGTCGGCCGGGCTGTCGGTCTGCATCCCGGCCAGGTGGAGCGCCAGCAGCGCGCGGGTTTGCGGGTCGGTCAGGTCGTCGGGGCGAATGGCGAACATGGCCTGTGATTATCGCGGATGCGCGAGGAAAGGAACGTCTTGCGTTCGCCCGCGTCCTCCCCATCTCGGTCGCAAAGGAGATACGCCATGCCGCTCACCGCCCCGCAGGACATCGCCGCCTTGCTGTCGGAAACCCGCACCATCGCGCTGGTCGGCATTTCCGATCGCCCGGACCGCCCCAGCTATGGCGTCATGAAATTCCTTCAGGACCATGGCTATCGCGTCCTGCCGGTCAATCCGCAGATTGCCGGTGAGCATGTCCATGGCGAATTTGTCTGGGGCCGCCTGTCCGACATCGGCGTGGCCGTCGACATGGTCGATATCTTCCGTCGCAGCGAAGCGGCGGGGGAGGCGGTGGACGACGCCATCGCCGCCGGGGCCAAGGCGGTGTGGATGCAACTGGGCGTCGTCAACGAAGCGGCGGCGGCGCGCGCCGAAGCGGCCGGGTTGAAGGTGGTGATGGATCGTTGTCCCGCGATCGACATCCCCCGGCTCGGCCTTGCGCCGATAGGTGCCGATTAACGCTAGGCAGCGCGCGCCTGCGGCTCTATCAGGCTGGCATGGCGCGCACCCCGCGGAAGCAATCCGGCAAACATCAGGGCATCAACCGGCGCACGCTGCTGATCGGCGGTGGCGCAGCGGCGGGGCTGCTGCTCGCCTGGGGCGTATGGCCGCGCAGCTACCAGCCCAATCTCAACGCCGGTCCCGGCGAAACCATCGTCAACGCCTTCCTGAAGATCGATGCATCCGGCCAGATCATCGTCGTCGTGCCGCAGACCGAAATGGGGCAGGGCGTCACCACCGTCCTGCCGCAGATATTGGCCGACGAACTGGGCGCCGACTGGCGCACCATCGCGGTGCAGAGCGCGCCGATCAGTCCGCTCTACGCCAACACCCTGCTGGCGCGCGAATGGCTGGCGAGCGACTGGACGCGGCTGCTGGGCGACGCTGGCGACTGGGCGATCGGCCAATATGCGACGCGCGGCGCGCTGATGCTGACCGGCGGCGGCACCTCCGTTCCGATGTTCCGCGATGCTTATCGCGACGCCGGCGCCGCGGCTCGCGTTCTGCTGTGCAAGGCGGCCGCGGCGCGCTGGACCATTCCCTGGGAAAACTGCGACATTCAGGATGGCATCATCTCTGACGGCGGCGCGCGCCGCATGAAGATCGGCGATGTGGTCGCGGATGCCGCCCGGTTCGACCTGCCCGATATCCTGCCCTATCGCCAGGGGCAGGATGGCCGCCTGTCCGGGCAGGATCTGCCGCGGCTCGATACCCCGTCGAAGATCGACGGCAGCCATAATTTCACCGCCGACATTCGTCTGCCCGACATGGTCTATGCCTCGATCCGGCAGGGACCGATCGGCGACGCCCTGCTGGCCGGGCTGGACGAACGCGCCGCCGGCAGCGTCACCGGCTTCCTCAAGCTCGTGCGGCAGGAACGCTGGGTCGCCGCGGTCGCCAGCAATTGGTGGGCCGCCAACAAGGCGCTCGACCTCGCCGACCCGGTCTTTACCCTGCGCGGCGTTCCGGTCAGCAGTGGCGGCATCGACGATGCGCTGGAGGCGGCTTTTGCGGGGTCGGACGGTCGCCGCCTCTATGCCCAGGGCGATCTGGCCCCGGTGTTCGAGGGGGCGACCATCCTCGCCAGCGAATATCAGGTCGATGCCGGGCTGCATCTGGCGCTCGAACCCCAGTGCGCCACCGCCCGCGTCACCGACGACGGCGCGGAAATCTGGATGGCGACGCAGGCGCCCGGCCTCGCCCGCGCGGCGATCGCCGATGCGCTGGGCCTGCCGGAACGGGCGGTGACGCTCTATCCGCTCCATGCCGGCGGGTCGTTCGGCCGCAGGATGGATTGGGATGCCGGGGTGCAGGCGGCGCTGCTGGCGCGCGACATGGGGCGGCCGGTGCAACTGCTCTGGTCGCGGCTGGAGGATGTGGTCCAGGATCGGCCCAGCGCCCCCGCCCACGCCCGCATGGCGGCCAAGCTCGGCCGCAACGGCGCGATCGAAGGCTGGCTGGCGAAGGTCGCCGCGCCCTGCGCCCTGACGCAGACATGGGCGCGCATCGCCGATGGCGTCTTGCCGCACGTTGCGGCGGCGGATGCAGTGGACAAGGCGACCCGACTGGCCGTCGCCGGCATGGCCCCGCCCTATGCCATTCCCAACTGGGCGGTCGATCATTTTCCGACCGACGTCGGCCTGCCGCTCGGCTTCACCCGCGGTAATGCCCATCTCCACGGCGCTTTCTTCACGGAAAGTTTCGTCGATGAACTGGCGCATCTGTCGGGGATGGAGGCCATGTCCTTCCGCATCCAGATGCTGGGCGGCAATCCGCGCCTCGCCCATTGCCTGTCGACCGCGGCGTCGATGGGCGGCTGGCAGGGCGGCATAGCGGGCAGCGGGCAGGGGCTATCCGCCCATATGATGGACGGTGCCTATGCCGCCATCATGGTGGAGGCGGCGATGAACGGCGATAAGCTCAGCGTCAGCCGCATCGTCGCGGCCGTCGACGCCGGCGATCAGGTCAATCCCGACATCGCCCGCCAGCAGATCGAAAGCGGGCTGGTCTATGGCCTCGCCTATGCGATGGGCGCCTCCATTCCCTATGAGCGCGGCCTGCCGACCCGCGCCATCCTCGGCCGCATGAACCTGCCGCGCCTCGCCGACATCGGCGAAGTCACGGTGGAACTGATGCGCAGCACCGCCGATCCGGCCGGCGTCAGCGATCTGGCCGCCCCGCTCGTCGCGCCCGCCATCGCCAACGCCCTGTACACATGGACAGGGCAACGGCTGCGCAGTCTGCCGCTAGTGGGCACCGCATGACCCTGCCACCCGATCATCCCGCCATCCCCACGCCCAAGGTCGGCGTGCTGCTCATCAACCTCGGCACGCCGGACGCGCCGGACGCCGGTGCGGTGCGCCGCTATCTGGCGGAATTTCTGTCCGACCGGCGCGTGGTGGAGATTCCGCAACTCCTCTGGCAACCGATCCTGCGCGGCGTCATCCTCACCACCCGGCCGAAGAAATCCGCCCATGCCTATCAGCAGGTGTGGACGCCGGACGGTTCGCCGCTGGCCGTCCATACCCGCGCCACCGCCCATGCGCTGCAACAGGCGATGGGGCAGGGCGTGGTGGTCGACTGGGCGATGCGCTACGGCAATCCCGCCATTGCGGAGAAGCTTGCGGCGATGAAGGCGCAAGGCTGCGAGCGCATCCTGCTCGCGCCGCTCTATCCCCAATATTGCGCGGCCACCACCGCGACCGCCAATGACGCCGCCTTCGCCGCGCTGGCCGCGATGCGCTGGCAGCCCGCCATCCGCACCCTGCCGCCCTATCATGACGATCCGGCCTATATCGCCGCGCTCAAGGCGTCGATCGACCGGCATGTCGCCGCGCTCGACTTCGTGCCCGACGCGCTGCTCGCCAGTTTCCACGGCATGCCCGAACGCACGCTGCATCTGGGCGACCCCTATCATTGCCAGTCGGTCAAGACCGTTCGCCTGCTCCGCGAAGCGCTGGCTCTGCCGGTTCATATGAGCTTCCAGTCGCGCTTCGGCCGGGCCAAATGGCTCGAACCGGAAACCGAAGCCACGCTCGCCAGATTGGTGAAAGACGGTGTCCGCAATATTGCTGTGGTCACGCCCGGATTCGCGGCGGATTGCCTTGAAACCCTAGAGGAAATCGCCCTGCGCGCGAAAGCGGTTTTTTTGGCCCAAGGTGGCGAAAAATTTGCCCTTTTGCCCTGTCTAAACGCGTCGGCGGAAGCTATCACTCTCTATCAGAGGCTTATGGGCCGCGAGCTTTCGGGTTGGATCGACTGACCCCTGTTGCAGGAAGAGGACGCTGATATGTCGAGAGTGGCGATTGTGACCGGCGGAACGCGCGGCATCGGCGAGGCGATCAGCCTGGCGTTGCAGGAGATGGGCTATACCGTCGCCGCCAACTATGCCGGCAATGAGGAGAAGGCGAAGGCCTTTACCGACAAGACCGGCATCGCGACCTTCAAATGGGACGTCGGCGATCATCAGGCCTGCCTCGACGGCTGCGCCGCGGTGACCGAAGCGCTCGGCCCGGTCGACATCGTCGTCAACAATGCCGGCATCACCCGCGACGGCGTGCTGGCCAAGATGAGCTTCGACGACTGGAACGAGGTGATGCGCATCAACCTCGGCGGTTGCTTCAACATGTCCAAGGCGACCTTCGGCGGCATGCGGGAACGCGGCTGGGGGCGGATCGTCAATATCGGCTCGATCAACGGCCAGGCCGGCCAATATGGCCAGGTCAATTATGCCGCCGCCAAGTCCGGCATCCACGGCTTCACCAAGGCGCTGGCGCAGGAAGGCGCCAAGTCCGGCATCACTGTCAATGCGATCGCGCCCGGCTATATCGACACCGACATGGTCGCCGCCGTGCCCGCGCCGGTGCTGGAGAAGATCGTTGCCAAGATCCCGGTCGGTCGCCTGGGCCAGGCCAGCGAGATTGCGCGTGGCGTCGCCTTCTTCTGCAGCGAGGAAGGCGGCTTCGTGACCGGCAGTACCCTGTCGATCAACGGCGGCCAGCACATGTATTGATGGTGACGGGCGACCCTGCCGATAGCCCGGAAGGGCTGGAAGGGTCGCCCTTCGCGCCGCCGGTCAAGCGGAGCGTGACCATCGCCGGGCATCAGACCGCAATCAGCCTGGAACCGATCTTCTGGGACGCCTTGCGCGCCCATGCCACCCGACACAATCTCCCGATCAACGCGCTGGTCGCCCGCATCGACGCGGCGCGGCTGGCCGTGCCGCATCCGCCCAATCTGGCCAGCGCCATCCGCTGCTGGCTGTTTGCCGATACATTTTGCGACAAAGATAAGAATTATTCTCAATAGCGTTGACTATGAGAAAGACTCTCAATAGCAGGCCCTCAACAACCAAAGGGGGATCTGCGAACATGCCGAAGTCCGGGAATATAACGTCCTTTCTGGCGCTGAGCTGCGTCGGCGCAATGGCCTTTGCGACGACTGCGGGCGCGCAGGAAGCTGGAAAGGGTCCGCGGCTGGGCGGCATGACCGTCACCGACACCGCGATCGATGAATCGGCGATCAAGGTGGAAAAGGCGGAATCGCCCAAATATACCCGGCCCCTGCTCGACACGCCGCAGACCATCACCGTCATCGGCAAGGAAACCATCCAGCAGCAGAATCTGCTCACCCTGCGCGACGTCCTGTCCACCGTGCCCGGCATCACCTTCGGCGCGGGCGAGGGCGGCTTCGGCTATGGCGACCGCATCATCCTGCGCGGCCAGGACGCGAAGAATGACGTGACCGTCGATGGCGTGCGGTCGGGCGCCTTCCTCAACCGCAACGAAGTCTATAATATCGAGCAGGTCGAAGTCACCAACGGCGCCAATTCGGTGATGAACGGCGGCGGCTCGGTCGCCGGCACGATCAACCTCGTCACCAAGCGGCCGCTGGCTGACGACCAGACGATCCTGAACGCGGGCATCGGCACCGACAATTATCACCGCGCCACGATCGACGCCAACCAGCGCGTCAACGACCTGATCGCGGTGCGCCTCAACGCCGTCTATCACAAGAATGACGTGCCCGGCCGCGACGTCGAAAATTACGAGCGCTACGGCTTTGCCCCCGCGATCACCATCGGCATCGACGGCCCCACCAGCCTGACGCTGCAAGGCGAATATCTGCACGACGACGCCATGCCCCAATATGGCGTGCGCTATTATCCGCGCGAGGGCGGCTTCCTGAGGGAATTCGACCGGTCGGGCTATTATGGCTTCGCCAATCTGGACCAACAGAACAGCAGGACGCGCTCGCTCCAGGCCATCTTCAGCCATGCGTTCAGCGACACGGTGAAGATCCGCAACCTGACCCGTTACGAACATATTCGCCAGAACACGATCACCAGCCAGCCCAACGGCACCTTCTGCCTTGCCTCCACGGGGCTTCAGCCGCCAGACGTCAACACCGGGATCGGCGCGGCCTGCACCACCACCGTCAACGGTGCGAATTTCACCGTACCGGCCGGCTATTATCTGCCCACCGGCGGCCGCGGCGTGCAGCGTTTCATCAACAACACCACCGCCTATAACCAGATCGACCTCAGCGCCGATTTCGACACCGGCGGGATCGGCCACACGCTGGTGCTCGGCGCGTCGGCGATGTGGGAACAATATCGGCAGGAACAGGGCGCGCTGCCCCGCAACGCCGATGGCTCGACCCCGCTCTTCCCGTTGGTCAGCATCGCCAACCCCGGCGACATCGTCCAGGGTCCGGCGGGATACACCTATGGCAACAACGACTATAATGGTCCCATCAACTTCATCCGCTCGGCCCGGTCGCTCGGCGAGCAGACCAGCTATGCCGCCTATCTGTTCGACACGATCAAGTTCAGCGACTTTTTCGAGATCAACGGCGGTCTGCGTTATGAAAATGTGAAGGGTCTCAGCCGCAGCTTCGCCTACAGCACCGCGGTCGACGCGACGCTTGGCCAGTTGACCAGCGTGACCAACCCGCCGCGCACCGACGACAATCTCTTCTCCTATCGCATCGGCGCGGTGGTGAAGCCGACGCCCGACACCAGCCTCTATGTCGCCTATGGCAACAGCAAGCTGCCTTCGAAAGCCTCGGTCGACGGCACCTGCACCGTGGCCAATGCGGCGGGCGGCAGCGGCACCTGCTTCGTGAAGCCGGAAACCACGAAAAATTACGAGATCGGTGCCAAGGCCGACCTGTTCGACAGGAAGCTGCTGCTGACCCTGGCCGCCTTCCGCAACGATCGCGACCAGATCAAGGTCGTCTCGGGCGATCCGACCCTGCCGGACCAGGCGACCGACGGGCATCAGCGGGTCGAGGGGATTTCCTTCGGCGCGTCGGGCAATATCACCGGCAACTGGACGATTTCTGCCAATTACATGTATCTGAAATCGAAGATCAAACAGGGCGTTTCGGATTACTGCCTCGCCCATCCTGGGGCCACGGACCCGGCGGCCGGCACCTGCGCCAACAGCCCGGCCTTTCCCGATCCGACGGCCGGCTATGCGCTGACCAACACGCCCAAACATTCGGGCAGCCTGTTCACCACCTATCGCTTCGCCTTCGGCCTCGAACTGGGATATGGCCTCACCTATCAGGGCAGGTTCTTGCTGAACCAGCCGACGCTGGCCCAGCTTACGGCTGGCACCTATGTCGGCTATCATGTGCCGAGCTACACCATCCATCGTCTGATGGTGAACTATCCGATCACCCCGAACCTCAAGGCGCAGGTCAACGTCCAGAACTTCACCAACGAGAAATATGTGACGACGGTGCGCAATGCGATTGGCGGAAGCTGGGCGCAGCCTGCGCCGACGCGGTCGGCCGTGTTCAGCCTGAACTATCAGTTCTGATGCCCGCCCTTTCCCCGGTCCGATGCGGCCGGGGACGCAGGACGGGCGGCGATTTATCCGACCGCAAAGGCCCATGCGCTCCGGGTGGCCGCCCGTCTCATTCATTCTCCATGTTTCTCTGCAAACATCGCAATTGATTCGCATTAGTCTACAGGCTATCGGCAAATGCTACGGGGTCACGCAAGGGAAGACACTGTCATGTTGCAGGCGGCGAGCCAGCCAATCGACGATTATGATGCGGTTTCGGAGCAGGCGAACACTTCCGCTTCGGTTGCGTCCAGGTCGTTCGAATCGTCGGCGACATCGCCGGACGATCGCTATGGCGCGCGATCCCGCCCCAATATCCCCGCCATTGCGGCCATCCTTGTCGTCCACGCGCTGTTGATCGGCGCCCTGATCCAGGTGCGTAACCATGTGCAACGGGCGGAAATCGCCAAGCTGACCGTGGTGAACCTGTCGCCGCCGCCCCCGCCGCCGCCCGCAGCGGAAACCCCACCGCCGCCGCCTTCCGCGCCGCAAGTGGTCGCGCCGCCGCCGATCGTGCAGACGCCGGTGCCGCCGGTGCAGATCCAGACATCACCCGAGCCGGTTCCGGCGCCGACGCCCGTACCTGTCACCGTGGCCGTGCCGGGACCGCCCGCACCCGTCACCGCGCCGCCTGCGCCGCCCAGCATGGTGCAGGGCGGCGACCTCGGCACGCAGATGGTTGCGGGCAAGCCGCCGCGCTATCCGATCGACAGCCGCCGCAAACATGAGCAGGGGACCGTGGTGCTGACGATCACGCTCGCCGTGGATGGCGGCGTCGAAAGCATCGCCGTCAGCCAGAGCAGCGGTTTCGCCCGGCTCGACAATGCCGCCAGGGATGCGGTCAAGGGCTGGCGCTGGAAGCCCACCATCCGCGGCGGACAGCCGGTCCGCGTGCGGGGCGTGGTCGAAATCCCCTTCATCCTGCGCACCGATGCCGCCTGACGGACACGCTTTTCCATGCTGATTGCCATACCCGACCTGATCGATGCCGCCGGCGTCGCCGCTATTCGCGCCGTCATCGATGCTGCGGACTGGGTGGATGGCAACATCACCTCCGGCCATCAATCGGCGCTGGCCAAGCGCAACCTGCAATTGCCCGAAGACTGCGACGCGGCCCGGCAGGCGGGGCAGATGGTGCTGGATGCGCTTGGCCGGTCGCCGCTGTTCATAGCCGCCGCGCTGCCGCTCAAGATATTCCCGCCCTTGTTCAACAGCTATGCCGGCGGGCAGAAGTTCGGCGTGCATGTCGACAATGCTGTGCGCATCCAGGCGGGGACGGGTTTTCGCGTGCGCTCCGACCTGTCGATCACCGTCTTTCTGGAAGAACCCGACGCCTATGATGGCGGCGAACTGACGATCGAGACGCAATTCGGGGTGCAACAGGTGAAGCTCCCCGCCGGCCATGCGGTGCTCTATCCTTCTTCCTCGCTGCACCGGGTCGAGCCGGTGACGCGCGGACGGCGCGTGGCGAGCTTCTTCTGGCTCCAGTCGATGGTGCGGGACGATGGCGCCCGGCAGATGCTGTTCGACCTCGACCGCAGCGTCCAGGGCGTGGCAGCGGCCATGGGGCAGGATCATGACGAGGTCATCCGCCTGACCGGCGTCTATCACAACCTCCTGCGCCGCTGGGCCGACGCCTGACGGGGAACGGCCTTTTTCGGCCATATCCCTCTGGGATGACGGAGGAAAGCAGACAGTCCGCTAACCACCCGATCCTGCCACCCGTCTCTGTCCTACATCGCCCGATTCCGCTATGGCTTCGGGCGGCTCCTTCCCATCGTCAACGCCCCTCAGCCGCCAGCCGGCACCCGCTGGCGGCAAAGTCGCGCGCAAAAATTCGCCATGCGCGATATGCATGAAGTTCCGGAAATTCCGGCGCCCGCGCCCGGCCCCGGTCACGCCAGCATCGCAGCCAGCGCGGGGGTCATATATTCCTGCGCGCCACCATCCGTGCGCAGCACCAGCCGGGCGGCGAGATCGTGGCGGGTGGCCAGCGCCATGCCCCGATCCGGCCCCATCACGGTGATGGCGGTGGCCCAGGCATCGGCCAGCATGGCGCTGTCGTGCAGCACGGTGACGGAGGCGACGCCGGCCGCGATCGGGGCGCCGGTCGCGGGATCGATACTGTGGGACAGGCGCGCGCCATCCTCGATGCGGAAACGGCGATAGTCGCCCGAAGTCGCGACCGACAGGCTGCACAGCGCGATGCGCAGCTTGGGGACGGCCAGGTCGGGCGGCGCTTCGACATCGACCCACCAAGGCTGAATATCGGGCTTGACGCCCTTGCCGCGCAGCTCCCCGCCGATCTCGATCAGGAAATTGGCGACGCCCATGGCGCGCAACTGCGCTGCGGCTGCATCGACCGCGAAGCCCTTGGCAATGCCGGAAAAGTCGAGCGCGACGTCGGCAAGTCGGCGGGCGCGATCGTCTTCGACTTCGATGCTCGTCCAAGGCGCGGGAACGGTAGCTGACGTCGCGGGCTGGAGGCCGGGGCCGAAACCCCATCGGTCCACCAGCCGACCGATCGCGGGATCGAAGGCGCCGCCGGAGCGGCGGGCCATGTCCAGCCCGGCGCGCAACACCGTCAGCATGTCGGCGGGGAGCCGCATCCATTCGCCCACGGCCAAGCGGTTGAAGCGACTGATCGCGGAATCCGTTTCCCAATTGCTCATCTGGTCGATGACGCGCGCCAGCACCGCTTCGATGGCGCTTTCGCAGCGCGCGGGCGGATCGACGACTTGCGCCGACCAGCTCGTCCCCATGGTGGGTCCACCATATGGGACGATAGCGCCCCTGCGCTGTCGCCCGACAAAATGGTCAGGCGACAGGCCGGGCGCTATCGCGATGCGGATACCGTGGGGATTGGCCGGGTTCAGGGCGCCAGCACTTCCAGCGTTGTGATATAGGCGGCGCGCCGCTGCGGCGGGCCTGCGGGCGCCTGCGGACGGGGCGCTGGCGGCGCGCCTGCCCCACCCGCGCCACCTTCGCCGCCCGGACCACCGGGGCCGCCTTCACGACCGCCGCCGATGCTGGCGTTCAGCCAGTATAGGCCCGGCTGCGGCCAGGTGACGGCGACCTTGCCGTCCTTGTCGGTGGTCAGGTCGATCTGGCCCAGCGCATCCCGGTAACGAATGCCGCCGGGGATGACCGTGACCTTCAGGTTCGACGCAGGCTTGCCGTCGAGCAGGAACTGGAAGGTCGCGGCTTCGCCCGACACCAGGTCATTGGGATGGGTGACGGGGACCAGTTCGATGCCGCTGCCGGTCGGCTTGAAGATGGTGGTGCTGGGCGCGCCCAGCGTCACGAAAATCTCGTTGCGGTTCGACATTTCGGCCGTCTGCACGTCGGTCGCGCCGGCGGGGATGACGGTGGCCAGCTTGTCCTTGGTCGTACCGCGGGGCAGGCGTTCCTGCTTGCCGTTCAGCATATAGCTGCCCATCACGCCGGTCGAGACGCTGGCGATGCGATAGGTGCCGGGCTTGGTCAGATGCACGTCGAAGGTGGAGCGATAACGGCCCTTGGCCGCATTCTCGATCTTGCCCGTCGCGCCGTCAGGCTCCGTCACGACGATATTGTCGGTCTGCATCGGGAAATGTTCGAAATAGAAAAGGTCGTTGGACACGGCGGCGTCGACCGTCACCCAGCTGTCGGTGCCTGACAGGGTGGTGGAGGAGGGGAGCATCCACTGACGATGCGCCTGTGCCGAGCCGGAGACCATCAGGACAGCGAGCGCGCCCGCGATGAGAAATCTGCTTTTCATGGTTTAATCCCTGTTATTTGCCGAAAGTGAGGGCGATAGCGCCCAGTTCGCTGCTGCCCTGCACCTTGACGGTCGCGCCGGGCTTGGGCGGCCAGGCGAAGGGCAGGCGCAACACTTCGCGTCCGCCCACTTCGCGCGCCGCCTCGACGATCAGCGTGTAGTTGCCGGGGCCGAGCGCGCCCAGCGGCCCCTTACCGGCGGTGAAGGCGATCTTCTGTTCGCCCGGCGCGCGCGTCGCGCCGGAAACGCCGTCGGCCGGGAAGCTGAGCGACCGGCCCGATGCGCGCCACCACTGGCGCACGTCGCGCAGCCATTTGGTGCCTTCGCCTTTCGCCTTGTCGACATCATACCAGACCGACAGGGTGCGGGGGGCGGCACCCTCTTTCTCGATCCAGATGGCGACATAGGGCCGATGATATTCGGCGACCGACAGGCGCGGGATATTGACGCTGAGATTGAGCGTCTGCGCGATGGCGGGCGTAGCCGCGGTTCCGGCCGCGCCGAGCGCCGCCGCGCCGGTCAGAGCCAGACGATGGCTGATCTGCATGGTTGATCCCCTTTAATGGATGAAGATGATGGCGAGTAGCGCCGGAAGCGCGAGGCCGATCGCAACCAGCGGCCAGGTGCTGGGCCGCTTCTTGGCGTGAAGCTGAAGCAGCACCAGCCCGGTCAGCGCGAAGACGAAACAGGCGATCGAGAAGATATCGATGAACCATTTCCACACGCTGCCCGCATTGCGCCCCTTGTGCAGATCGTTCAGATAGCTGATCCAGCCGCGACTGGTGCTTTCGCTGGTGACGGCGCCGCTATGCCGGTCGATCGATACCCAGCCGTCGCCGCCGGGACGGGGCAGGGGCAGATAGATTTCATCGGCCGACCATTCGGCATTGCCGGCGCCTGCCTGTCCCACGGATTGTTGGACCCAGGCGGCGACGGGCGCGGGCAGGGGCTTTTTCACGTCGGGCGCGTCGTCGGCCGCGACCTGTGTCAGAAGGTCGGCGGGCAGGGTGGTGCTTTTCTCTATGGTCCGGGGCGATGCTTCGACATCGGCGGCATGGTTCAGGGTGATGCCGGTAAAGGCGAAGAGCAGCAGGCCGATCAGGCTGACGGCGGAACTGACCCAATGCCAGGTATGGAGCTGCTTCATCCAGAAGGCTTTGGCGCTCTTCTTTCTGGGCGACTGGATACGGGTGGTTCCATGCATGGGGTAGGATTGTTCCTGCGATATACTGCCCCTCGCATAACGAGAACGACTCGCAGTTGCAAACGAGTCGCAGCAGGAATTTTGTATCAAAATGTATAGGGTGGCCGATCGACTGCGGTGAGCGGCCTCTTCAGACCGGTCTATGGCATGGCCTTGCTATTGACGATCATGGCCACCACCTCTAGCCGCACCATATGCCTGATGTAACACGGATTAAACATGTCCGGGACGTCACGGCTCTTGACGGCTGCGCGGGGGAGAGCGTGTGGCCGCTGCTAGGACATGAATATGCTATTGCCGGCCGTTGCTGCGGGAATGATGATGATCGGGACGCAGGCGGAAGCCGCCGCGCCGCAACTCGCTGTGGCCGCGGAAGTCGCAGCCGGGTCGCAGGATGCCGCGCCGTCCGTTCCGCCCGCCGATCCGGCGCCCGCGGCCCAGGCGCTCGCCGCACCACCTGATCCGCAGGGCGACGCGGCGCAGGATATCGTCGTGACCGGCGACAAGGGCGCGCCCAAGGGCGATCCGCTGGAGCAGCTTAACGCCAAGAGTTTCGAGGCGGTGCAGTCGGTCGACAAGGCGGTGGTTGAGCCGGTGGCGAAGGCCTATAACAAGGGCCTGCCGCGCCCGGTCCGCAAGGGGTTGCGCAACTTCTTCTCGAACCTGGGTGAACCGGTCGTGGCGGCGGCTTATCTGCTGCAATTCAAGCCGGGCAAGGCGTTCGAGACGGCGGGGCGTTTCGGCGTCAATACGACGCTGGGCTTCGTCGGCCTGTTCGATGTTGCAAAGCGCAAGCCGTTCAACCTGCCCCATCGCGACAATGGCATCGCCAATACGCTGGGCTTTTATGGGGTGGGGCCAGGGCCTTATATGTATCTGCCGATCGTCGGGCCGACCACGCTGCGCGATATCATCGGCGACACCGCGGACAAGATGATCCTGCCCTTCGCCTTGGGCGGCAAATTCTTCAAGCCGGCCTATGTCATTCCCGCGACGATCCTGAACCAACTGGGCGAGCGCGCCGCGTTCGACGAGACGATCACGGCGATCCGGAAAGAGGATGATCCCTACACCGTCTACAAGACGCTGTATCTGAAGCAGCGGCAGGCGGAGATCGACGCGCTGCATGGGCGGGTATCGGCCGAACCGGTCATCCCCATCTACGGCGACGCCATCCCCACGCCGGGCAAGAAGGACGCGCCCAAGGTCGTGTTGCCCGATCCTTATGGGGATGATGCCGACGAACCGCCTGTGGATGTGCCGCAGCCATAAGGCGCGACGTTGCCGGACGCCAATAGGGGCGCCATCCACGCTGGACGGCGCCCCTTTTTGTCAGTTGGAATCAGCGCCCCAGCAACCCGCGCGCTTGGCCCGCTATTTCGGCGAGCATCGCGACATTGGGCGTTGCGGCGGCCTTTGCGCGCTGGACCAGGGTGCGGAATTGACGGATGCGCGCACCCTTGGCCTGTAGCCAGTCCTCGACATGAATGGGGATGTCCTTGCCCTTTCCGTGCGCGAGGAAATCGAGCCGGACCTGCTGCATGTCGCGGGCGACGCCGGAAATGAGCAGCCGTTCCCACGGATCGGTCGGTTCCATGCGCGCGGCGGCGGACTGGACCCAGTCGATGCCGACCGCTTCGCCCAGATGGGTGAAGGCGCGGGTGAGCGCGACTTCGTCCACGCCCATGCGTGCGGCAAGGGCGGCGATGCCGACCGCGCCGTCGAGCTTGAACAGGCCCGCCGTGCGCAATGCCAGCGTTTCGGGCGCGCCGAGGCCGAGCAGCCGGTCGGTGACGGCAGCGGTGCGGCGTTGCGCCTCGCTGGTCAACAGGTCGTCGACCTGGGCAGCCAGGGTGCCGACGCCCTTGGACAGGCGGTCATGCCCTTCGCTGGGCAGCGTCCCGGCAGGCAGGGCGCGCAATATGTCGGCAATTTGCGCCCGCATGCCGCTGGCGATGTCACTGAACAGGGCAAGGCGGGCGCCTTCGGCCATGTCCGCCGCGTCGATATCCGCCCAGAGCGCGCGAATATCATAGAGCCGTTCGGCGATCAGGAAGGCGCTGGCAAGGTCGGCCATCGAACAGCCTTCTTCCTCCGCCAGTTCGAACGGATGGATGAGGCCGAGGCGATTGACGATGCGGTTGGCGACCTTGGTGGCGATGATCTCCTTGCGCAGCGCATGGGCGGCGATGGCGTCCGCTTCCTTCTTCTGCATCGCGGCGGGGAAGGCGGCCATCAGTTCGCCGGTCATGCTGTCGTCGGTGGCGAGGTCGCCATGCTCGATCGCATCCTGCAGCGCCAGCTTGGCGGTCGAGAGCAGCACGGCCAGTTCGGGCCGGGTCAGCCCCTGGCCGTCCTGTCCGCGGCGCAGCAACTGGTCGTTGGCGGCCAGCCCTTCGACCTGGCGGTCGAGCCGTCCGGTTTCCTCGAACGTTTCGATCAGGCGGACATAGGAGGCGAGGTCGGCCGCGCCGCCGGCTTCGGCGATAGAGAGGCCCAGCGCCTGGAGGCGGTTATCCTCCAGCACGATGTCGCCCACTGCGTCGGTCATGCTTTCGAGCAGCGCGTTGCGCTTTTCGAAGGGCAGGCGGCCCTCGATCATTTCCTTGTTGAGCGCGATCTTGATGTTCACTTCGTTGTCCGAACAGTCGACGCCAGCGCTATTGTCGATGAAGTCGGTGTTGATCCGCCCGCCATGCAGCGAGAAGGCGATGCGGCCGGCCTGCGTCGTGCCGAGGTTGGCGCCTTCGCCCACCACCTTGACGCGCAGTTGTTCGGCGTTGATGCGCAGGCGGTCGTTGGCGGGATCGCCGACATCGCCATGGCTTTGCGCTGCTGCCTTCACATAGGTGCCGATACCGCCGAACCAGAGCAGGTCCGCCGGCGCCTTGAGGATAGCGGATATCAGCGCGGCCGGTTCCATTTCCTTGTCGGTGACGTCCAGGACCGCCTGCATTTCGGGCGTCAGCGCGATCCGCTTGAGACTGCGCGAGAAGACGCCGCCGCCCTTGGAAATAAGCTTTTTATCATAATCCTCCCAGCTGGAGCGGGGCAGGGCGAACATACGGTTACGTTCTTCCCAACTCTTCGCCGGATCGGGCGTGGGATCGAAGAAGATGTGGCGATGGTCGAAGGCGGCGACCAGTTTGATGGCCTTGCTGAGCAACATGCCGTTGCCGAACACGTCGCCCGACATGTCGCCGCAGCCAACGACGCTGACCGGCTCGCTCTGCACGTCGACGCCCATTTCGGCGAAGTGGCGCTGCACGCTGATCCAGGCGCCGCGCGCGGTGATGCCCATCGCTTTATGATCATAGCCGTTGGAGCCGCCGCTGGCGAAAGCATCGCCCAGCCAGAAATCGCGGTCCAGCGCGATCGCGTTGGCGACATCGGAGAAGGTTGCGGTGCCCTTGTCCGCAGCGACGACGAAATAGGGATCGTCGCCATCATGGATGACGACCTGGGCCGGATGCTTCACCTTGTTCTTCACGATATTGTCGGTGATCGACAGCAAGGACCGGATGAAGATGCGATAGCTTTCGGTGCCTTCCGCCAGCCAGGCGTCGCGATCGACCAGGGGGCTTGGTAATTGCTTGGGATAGAAACCGCCCTTCGCGCCAGTCGGCACGATAACGGCGTTCTTCACCCGCTGCGCCTTCATCAGGCCCAGGATTTCGGTCCGGAAATCGTCGCGCCGGTCGGACCAGCGCAGCCCGCCGCGGGCCACTGGACCGGCGCGCAGATGGATGCCCTCCACGCGGGGGGAATAGACCCAGATTTCGCGCCAGGGGAGCGGCGCGGGCAGGCCGGGGACCAGCGCGCTATCCAGCTTGAACGCCAGCGCTTCCTGCGCGGCGGGCGCGTAAAAGTTGGTCCGCAGCGTGGCGGTGATGACGGCGCGCAGCAGACGCAGCACACGGTCTTCGTCAATCGCTGTGACCTGTTCCAGGCCCGCCTCGATTTCCGCCTGGGCATGGGCGATGCGGTCGGCCGCACCATCCTGCGTCGCCGGATCGTGCAACGCCTCGAACAGGATGATGAGGTTGGCGGTCACGCCCTGCGCCTTGCGCAGCGTTTCGGCGAAGGTCGCCATGCCATAGGCGACGCCGGTCTGGCGCAGATAGCGATAGAGCGCACGGAACAACACGACCGATCTCGGCGACAGGCCGGCTGTGACGATCAGTTCGTTAAACCGGTCATTTTCCGCCCGGCCTTCGAGCACCTGGGCGATCGCTTCGGTCACGACGTCGGCGCGGACGATGACGGCCTGCGCATCGCCACCCGCGGGCAGTTCCAGCACGAAACGCTGGACATGGCCGAGCGTGCCGCCGTCGATCGCGGTTGTCATTTCCTCGATCACGCGGAAGCCGAAATTCTCGAACACCGGGACGACTTCGGACAGGGCGACGGTATGGCTGCTGTAGAGTTTGAGCCGCAGCCGTTCGCTGCTGTCTTCCGGATTGCGGTAGATGCGGATCGATTTGTCGCCTTCACCCGACAGGCCGTGAAGCAGGCGGATGTCGATGGCAGCCTCGGCCGGGCCGGCGCCGTTGCGATAGGCGAGCGGAAAACCGGGCGCGAAGCGCTGGGCCAAGGCGGCGGCGCGACCGCCTTCCTCGCTTTCGGCGAGCGCCTCCTCGACGGCTGGCACCCAGCCGCGCACCATCTGCTTGAGCTGGCGGTCGAGCACGGCGTCATCGGGCACCACGCCGCCTTCGCGCAGGTCAAGCGTGATGCGGAGCAGTGCAAGGCCGCCTTCTTCGAGCGCGATCGACCAGCTCAACACGGGGCCGTTCGCTGCCTTCGCCAGCATATCCTGCACCGCAACGCGGCGCGCGGTCGACAACTCGTCGCGCGGCAGCCACACGAAGGCATAGAGATGGCGGGCCAGTGCGCTGGTGGCGAGCGCCAGCTTCGGGCGTGGCCGGTCGGTCAGCGACATGAAGGTCAGCGCCAGCCGCTCCAGCGTGTCGCGGTCGAAGCCGATGGTGATGTCGTGCGGCAGGGCAGTCAGTGCATGGGCCAGCGTCTTGCCGGCATGGCCGACTGGATCGAAGCCGAACTTGTCCATCAGGGTCGAGAGCGCCGAGCGCAGCAGCGGCACCTTGTCCGGGGTCGCCGACAGGCCGGAGCTGGTCCACATGCCGGCGTGGATGGACAGCGCCTTGACCTCCTTGCCTTCGCGCACGGGCACGATGACGAGGTCGAGAAGCACCAGGCGATGGACGCGCGAGATGCGGCTGGACTTGATAATGAGCGGCGTGCGCTTGCCTTCCTCGAACCAGGCGAAGGCGGCTTCCAGCGAGGCGGGAGCGATCAGCGGCTTGTCGTGGCGGGTGCAGATGCCGAGCGGCGCGCTGCTGCTGCCGTCGCGCTTGACGATCTCATGGCCGGTCTGGGTGAAATGACGCGCCAGGAACCAGCGCAGCAAGGCCGCGCCTTCCTCGTCGGGCACGGCGTCCGCGTCGGCGCCCAGGGCTGCCTGCATCTTGGGCCAGTCCGCCACGGCGGCCCGCACATCGGCCAAGGTTTCCTGCAGAGCCTTTTCAAGCGCGCGGCGCGCCTTCGCGTCGGCGCGATCGGTTTCGACATAGATCATGGATTCGCGTCGCGCACCGGGCGTGTCGTCATCCAATATGGCGGAGAGGGCGCCATTCCCGTCGCGCGTCACCGACAGCACGGGATGGAAGAGGCGGTGGATGGTGATGTCGGCCGCGGCCAGCGCATTGGCGATGGAATCAACAAGGAAGGGCATGTCGTCATTGACGATGGCCAGGCGCATGAAGCGGCCATTGGCCCCTTCGCCCAACGTTTCGACCAGGATCGCCGCCTGTCCCGGCTTGCGGCCATTGGCTGCGCGTCCCAGGAAAGCGGCGGCGGCGGCCAGCGCGGCTGCGTCAAATCCCTCGCTCTCGCCCGGCAGGGCGCCCCGGCTGAGTGCGCCTTCCAGCGCCTCGCGGATGCTGTTGTCGACTTCCTTGTTCTTCGCTTCCGCCAGCGCCGTCATTCGCTCACCTCTCAACGCGGTTAAATCCGCTTCGATCATGAAGGAGGAGACGCTGGATCGCCGCCATACGACTCCTCGGCTTTCAGGGCGCCTATATGCGCCCGGCAGGGAGGCGGCTCAACCCTCGCGAGAAATAAAATTTCTGATTCTTGAAATTAAATGATGCAGCGCAATAAGGCCCGCGCGAAGCCTGCGGGACCTGCCATCGAGGCGACTATCGACCAGCCAGCGCCGCATGTCGAGCGTCGATGCGACGCCATTTGCGGCATTTTACCATGGATGCTGGAGGTGCCACAGCGGGAGATGCCGCGTGTCAGCGCGCGACGGCGCTGATTACCCGCTGGTTGAGGTCGCTATCCTCCGGAAGGGCGGCGACGATCGCCAGCGTCCCGTCGGCTTCGCGTCGGGCGATGACGACGGCCAGGCCGTCCGCATCGGTGGCGACCGCCACCGGATCGAGCGCCGCGGCCGCCTTGACCGCATCGCGCGCGATCCTGCGGCGATCGGGCTTGGCCGGCTTCTGCGACCGACGGAGCGCGCGCTCGTCGCGGACCAGGGCCTTGAGGCCCCCGGCATAGGCGGACAGATAGGCGGCGAGCGATCCGACGCTGAGCCGGGCCGCCAGCGCATGATCGAGCGCGGTAGCATATTCAGTGATGCGCGTCTTGTCATAGGTAGCGCCGAAGACCAGCTTGATGACGGCGGTCATGGGGCTGCGTGCCTGCGCCTTGATGCCATAATCATGCAGCAGTTCGGCATAGTCGTCGGGGCGGACCTGCGCGACCTGGGCGAAGTCGTAGGACAGGCTGACGGCGCGATAGAGAGCGGCATGGCTGCGTGCTTCGCTGATGCGCACGCGTGCGGCGCCGTCGCGGGCGAGCGCCAGCCAGTCGGCGAGCGGCGCGTCCTCGGTCGGGCATTCCATGCCGGCCAGGTCGAGTGCGTCGTCCTCATCCTCTTCGATGTCGAACGCCAGGCTGTTGCTCTGCTGGTCGGCAGCCGGCCCGTCGGCCCAGATGGGGGCGGCGTCGCGCGCGGCAGGTGCGCTGCGCATCGCCTCATCGACCTCAAGTTCCAGCGCGTCGGACAGGCTGCGGCTGGCCAGTTCCTTCCAGTTGATGACACCGAACACGAAGTCGATCGTCTCGTCATCGGAGGAGAAGGGCATCAATATACCGCGATACATGATCTCCGCGCCGCGCTGATTGACGAATTCGGCTTCGAAGCCGATCGGCGCGGCATTGGCGATGATCTGCAGATAATGGTCTGTCAGGCGCGACAGCAGCGAGCGGGCCGGAACGTCATCGATATAGTCGATCGTGCCCTCGATCTCGCATTCCTGGCGCAGCGCGGTGCCTAGATAGACGATGGCGGGATTGTCGAAGCCGACGCTGAAGTCGAGCAGCACCGCATGCGGGCCGAAATCCTCAAGCTGGTCGGGATTGAGGTCCTCGATCGAGGGCAGGGTGCGATCGCCCAGCAGCGACGCCCAATAATTATAGGCGCGCACCTGCATACGCCGTTCGTCGGAGATGACGGCGGGCGGCGTTTCGATCAGCGCGTCGCCGGCATAGTCGAAATCGTCCTCGTCATTGGCGGCGTCGTGCCCCCGCAGCGTGTCCATCCGATCGTCCTACTTTCAGGTCAAAATACTATTCCGGGACTCGACAGTGGCATGGGATGGTAAATTTCGTGTAAACAGGGCTGGCGTGATCGGGACCGGACGAGGCGGTTGCGCCAGGGTCGGAAAAAAGGCTCTGCGGCGGGAAATGTCCGCTTGTCCTTCGTCCCGTCCGCTGTTATCTGCCCGCCCCGACGCCGCTTTAGCTCAGTTGGTAGAGCACATCATTCGTAATGATGGGGTCACGTGTTCGAGTCACGTAAGCGGCACCAGTCCTTCAGTAGGAAATCCCTGAAATTCCTGGCGAAAGTGCCTGTCAAGGCCATGGACCGGATCGCATCGATACGCGGTGCACCGCGGACCATACGGGTGGATAATGGCCCGGAGTTTATCTCCAAAGCGTTGGATCGCTGGACTTCTCGCGGCTCGCGGCCTGGCAAACCGACCGACAACGCTTTCGTGGAGTCCTTCAATGGCCGTTTCCGCGACGAATGCCTGAACACCCATTGGTTCTTCTCTGGCAGATGCCAGGAGCAGGATCGACGCGTGGAGACGGGATTATAACGAGTGCCGTCCGCACACCTCCCTGGGCTGGCTTACGCCAGCCGAATTTGCTTCATCTGCCGGGGTTAACCCCGGCAGATGAAGGCCGGAGGCTCACATAATACCCGGACACGAAAGGGGGACCCTCACTCGACCCTTGGCTATCTCAGCCCCATAAATTCCGAACGGGAAGCTGGTGTAGCATGATTGAGCCTATCTCGATGTCCGCCAAACCGGCAACAGGCCAATCCGTACAGGGTCGATCGACCTTGCGTTCTGATGGTCCGCAAACGGCTCTTTCCCGTACTTCCGGTACTCGCCCACTTTGAGTAGGCTGCGCTCCGGGTCACATAAAACCATCATTCTCGGCTCGCCATCTCCTCAATGTCGACCGGTCCCAGCTAAACTGCCGCAACGTCCGGACGCGCCGTCCCCCAAAGCAATTTTGCCTCATCGGAATCCAGCAACTCGGGAACCAGCCAGGCGCGATCGGGGCCGGTTGAACGAAGCTTGTCGAGATAGTGCCCCATCCCTTCTTCATCGGCATCACGCTTTAACGCGAGCCGATAGGCGGTCCGAATATATTCAGAAGGGCTGAGTTGCCTATCCTGCATCAGCAGCAGCAACTCCACTCCAATGGCGCCGCTTTCTTGGGAGGGTTCTTCGTCTGAAAGCGGAGACTGATCTTCGACATGCAATCTGACGGCGTCTTTGAAAAAGGCGCTTGATTGCAGCCGGGCAGGCGAAAGTCGGACCTCGGATGTGTTGGTCAGATGAGAGACCAGGTTTTCTGTCCCGAGTTCCGCCCACTCGGCCAGCCAATAATTGACATCTTCCACCGACTGATCATGGTCAAATGGCAATTTCAGCAATGCTCGCATCGCTTCTGAACGCTTATGTTGGGCGGACCCGAAGCGGCTGGCGTAAAGGGTCGCCATCACGGCGCAATCCCAAGCATTTGGCTTGCTTCCGCCAGATGCCATGGAGGGCACCTGGGCGAGATTGGCTCGCGTGCTTTCGCCCCAACTGGCGGTTGGCTCCAGCAGTTGCGCAAATTGCACTTTCATGCGCGCAATATAGGCATGCCGCTCATATGTTGCGGCGTGTATCTCGACTGACTCCTGCCAAGCGTCGATGGGGAGGCGACCAAGGTCGCACAAGACTTCCTGCGACAGAATGGCGTCGCAAAATCCAACCAACGCCTCCGTCAGTTGATCGACATTGCCTGCAGCATGGGTCAGGCTAAAACCGCCGCCGACCTCCCGCAACGCTCCGGCATCCGAACAAATGACGGGTGTTCCCGACAGCAAAGCCTCAACGACCGGCATACCGAAACCTTCATGCATAGAAGGCAGCACGAAGGCATCCGAGGTCAGATATAATTGCCGTATGTCAGCCCGGTCCAGGTCGAACGCAAAGCTCACCTTCACGTTCTTCGGGAGATTGGCAGCCAGCAGCTTTAGATTTTCGATATATCCCTTTTCGGAAAACTGTCTTTTGCCGGCCAAGGTGAGATGGATCGGATGCGCAATGCGACCGTCCACATTAATCAGCGCTTCAAGTAACTGATCGACGCCTTTGCTCGACGCGAAGCGTCCGCAATAGAGAAGTTTGATCGGATCATCGCCGTCGGGTATCGCTTTGAGATGCGGCGAGATCGACGGCTGATTAGGCCCGAACAGCGGAACGACCTCGATGTCCAGGTCCATGCCATAGCCAGCGAGCTGGCGTGCCGAAAAATCCGATGCTGCGAATATCTTGTCGGCGGTCAGGAAATTCCCAATCTGCTGGTAGGATTGATGAATCAACCATTCCGCAGAAGGCGCGCAAAATTGCGGCTGCGTCACATTGTGGAAATATATCGCCATTTTTGCATTGCGCCGGGCGGAATGCATGGCGTGATGAATGTCGTTAAATATTCCAAAGTGGAAATAATATATATCGCTCGTTTTGAAATGATCGTCGTTGATCACTTCATCCAATGTATTGGTGATGCAAACGCGCGTATCATTCAGGTCAGATTCCCGGCAGAATATTTTTACATCGAAATTCCTGCGCGTTTCGGCGGACAGCGCATCGATCGCTTCGATGTCTGCAAGGATGGTTTCACTAATCGCATCGCCTTTGTTGACGATGCCCGAAATAATCGAAATGCGCGGAATATAATTATTGTACAGCATCGCGGCTCACCCTTGAGAAGAGGCTGGCGTGGTGGGTTTCAGCAGACTCAGCAGTTCCCCAAGCGTCTGATCGATGACGATTTCATTTTCATAGACCTGCAGAAACCGTTTGCGCGCCGCCTTGCCGATGCGCGTTCGCAGCGACTTGTCCATGACTAGCCGTTCCAGCTCTGCCTGAATGGCGGCACTGCTTTCCCGGGCGCAAAGTATGCCGGTCACTTCATTTTCGATGATGTCGCGCGCGCCGCCAATATCCAGTGCGACGACAGGCAACCCATAACGCATGGCTTCGATAAAGATGATGCCAAAGGACTCGTAACGCGACGGCACGCAGAAAATGTCGGCGTCATGATACAGGTCCGGCAAAGCCGCGTTCGGCAATTCGCCGTGAAACACCACATTGGTCTGGCCGGGATATATCCGTTCGAATTGCGTTCGCAAGCTGCGGTCGGGATCATCGGCATGACCATCCCGTCCGACTATGTCCACCTGAACATCGCCATGCTTGCGAACCAGACGAGCAACCGCCTCCAGGAAAAGATCGGTCCCCTTCCTCTTTTCGAGCCGGCTGACGTACAGAATTTTCACCCCGCCATCCCTTGTCGGAGCCTTTCGGGCTGGAGCAATTTCTGCGGACATGGACGGCGCGTCCTCGACGCCGTGGGGGGCATGAACGATCCTGACATCCGGTCCGACCTGAAAATCGTCACGAAGATGCTCTGCAGACGAACTGCTGTTCGCGTGAAACAGCCTGGCTGATCCGACATACAGATTTTCCAGCATCGTAAGCTCCTCGATCGTCGCCCGCGCCAGATTGCGGAACTCGATATCAGCGAAGCGACGAAAGGTCGTGTTCATGGAAACCACGGTGGTGAGGCGGCGGTCGAGTACGCAATAAAGCCCCTCCTGATCCCACACCGGCGCCACGACGAGGTCAATATAGCGATCTTGTCGCAAGCGCAGAACCTCGGCATGAGCCGCCTTGGCCCAGCCGATATTCAGTTTCGCAGCGCCTGATTCCAGATGGCCGAACACGTCCGCGACGTCGGAATCGATTCCATCATTCTGCAAGGCGTCTTTTGAGATATGACGGATCCACAGCCCGTCATGAAACTCCACCGATGAAGGGCCGTCCGTCAGCGTGATCAGGTGAGTTTCATGCCCGAGCCGGGCGAAACCGAGCGACAGATCCCAGATGTAACGCGCTATCCCGCCACCGCCCTTGCGGAAGTTGCCCCGAGAGATGAACACAAAGGTTTTGCGTCCGCCAGCAGGTTTTTGCGTCGGGAATGGCAATAATGCTTCGGGCTTCGCAGGCGTGATCTCCACCGATTTGCGGCTTTGTTTCAGCGCACGCTCCTTGCCATCATGCAGACCGCGTTCCACATCCCGCATGAAGGAATCATATTCCTTGCGGGTTATGCCGCCATGATCCAGCTGCCAGCGCGCACCGTCCCGCAATTCCTGCAGCCAGTCGTCGCATTGCGTAAGATAGTCGCTCAGCGATCCCCCGTTGCGTCGCCAATCGGACAAGCAGACATAATATTTATTTTTCACGACGGGATAGGGATGAGTCAGGAGTCGCCGCTCATCGCGCGTGATGCCTGGCGCAAACTGGTGATGAACTGACGCGCCTTCATTCAGGAAACGAATCTTCCGCCCGGTTTCTGAAATCCGTCGGCAAACCTCCGACTCGTCCAGAAAATATTCAATTTCCTCATCAAATCCGCCAATTTCCATCAACGCTTCCCGGCTGAAGGAACTGGAAGCACCCAGAATATGTGGGATCGTGTGCGCCCCAGCAAATTCGAACCCCCACAAGGGCGGCTGCGCTTCGAAGTTGGGGTTATAATATTTGTCGATGAGGAACGGGTTCATCTGCCACCGAAAACCGGTATGATCGTATACGCGCGTCCCTACGCCGCCAACCGCATCGTCTTTATATCCCGCGACAATGTTGGCGATCCAATCCGGTTCGGCGAAGGCGTCATCATCCAGGAAAAGGACCAGCTCTCCCGATGAGAGGTTTATACCAATATTCCGAGATTTCGAGAGATTTGCTTCGTCCAATTCACCGATAACGATGCGGCCGGAATATTTGTCGAGCACATCCACCGTATGATCCGTGGATGGGCCGTTAACTACTACGACTTCGAAGTTGGAATAGTTTTGCTGCTCTAGAGACTTAAGGGATTTTTCCAGCAACGTTGCACGATTTAGCGTAGAAATCACAACGCTGACCGATACTTCAGCGGTATGCAACTGTGGATTGGACATTGAAATCCCCGAGATTAGGACATTTTTGGACATAGCTGTGGGAGATGTTTGATTAATCGATCTTCCCCAACGACCGACTTACGACCCTGATTCGACGTTCATGTTACTCTTAACTGTATTGAATCGGTTGTCGAGTTGTCATTGGCTGGGCGCTTCGACGCTTCGATATGGGGCGAGGGATGACTTTTCATGGTCTCAGTCGAGGCGCTCGACCCCCAATTCCTTCGCCAGCAATCGGAGCACAGGCGATGCCTTACCCGAAGTCGATCGCCACTGCGGAGCATTGGGATATCCCACAGGATGCTGTTCTTCGGGTAGAAGAAAATAATAGAAAGACGGTTCAAAGGAAAATATTGTTGCTCGTCCTTCCAGCCCGCGTTTCATCCACTGGATGATTACGGATGAGGGGCAGCTTTTCTGATTGGCGCAGGTCCAGGATTGATCGGACAGGCCGAGCGCGTGAACAGTATGCCCGACCGCTGGGCGATATCGCTTTAACCAGCTTTGCCAGGCGCTGTCATTGGTTCGTGCCGCTTCGCCGGGCAGGTTGTTGGCGAATTGCAGGACGAGAAGGTCGCTATAGCGCCCCGAAGCCAGAAGCGTGGCCAGCTGCTCTTCTTGCGCGGTCGTCCCTTGATCCCACTTCCAGTCGGACCAGAGGATCATCATCCGATGGCGTCTGGCAAATTCGAAAAATGGCCTGATCTTCGACGGTTGGAGAATGTTCCGCTGACGTAGATTGCGTTGGAAGTGATCGCACCAGTCAACCCGGTTCGGCCCGGACCTGCTATCAAGGCACGCCTTAACCGTAAAATCCACCGCAGCTACTTCATGGAAGCGAATGCCAGCGAAATACGGCCCGATCAACGGATCGCGCTTTATCTGCTCCAATGCTTTCAAGGAGATGGCGAGCCCTTCATGCGGGATCGCATCGGCGCGCACGCGCGTGCCAATATTCCCGATGGCTATCACATCCGAAGAATAGACGTCGAGGATGAACCGCATCCGATGCCGTGCCGTCGCGGCCAGCACGCGCTTGAGCCTGTCCGTCCGTGCCGTCAATGGCGAATAGAGGGCATAGACCTTGTATTTGGTTTCGAAACTCTGGACCGTGTCTAGTGCCCGATCCAATCCGCCCAAATCCAGATTCTCGATTATGCCGTTGGGCATCCCCTGGTCGAGATTGAAGATGAGAGAAACGCTTTTCGGCTTCTCTTGCGTTGCTCCATTGGACGATGAGACCATGCTCAATGCCATCAAGGCGAGCAGGAACCGCCCATAATATCTGTGCATGAGGCTCTTCATCTCCATGTCCCATATGTCGGCGAGTGCCGTCGCATGGCGGTCATGGCAAATGCACCGTCAAACAAACCGTTGATCGACGCAGTGCGAGGCATCGTCATGGGGTCTCTGCCAACAGCGTCTTCCATGCCGCGCCAACGATGTGTGGGCTGTAATGCGCCGTGATGTGGGAATGTGCCGTCCGCCCCAGCGTTTCGCGCCAATCGGCATCCTCCACCATCCGGACCATTGATTGGGCGGCGCGCCGTAGGTCAGGCTCCGCCCAGCGCTGTCCACGGCCGAAGGGATAGTCGCCATCCTTGAGCGACCGAAGTCCGACGGGCACCAGCGCTGCATTATCAAAATTCGTGAAATCCATATTGCCCGAATGCGCGCTGACGATCACCGGCTTCTTCAGCATCATCATCTCTGCGATGTTGCGCCCGAAGCCTTCGCTGCGATGGAGCGATATAAAGGCGTCGGCCGCGCGATAGAGATCCAGCAAAGATGGGCGAGATAGGGACGCGGTGATCAGATATATGCGCTGATCCGCCGCCGCGATCCTTTCGATTTCCGCCCAGGCGGCGTCGTTGGCCACCCGCAGTCCCTTCAGCACCAGTCCGACCTTGGCATCGGCATTGGGGAAGGCATGTTGGAACGCCTGGATGCACCCCAACGGATTCTTGCGCGCAAAGGATGACAGTCCGTCGAAGGCATGAAGAAACAGGAAGCGATCGTTCGGCAGGCCAAAATCCGTTCGGGTTTTCCCCTCGCCGTCGGAAACCGACACGGCCATGGGTACGTGGCGGACCGGAATGGGTGACGATCGTGCGTATGCCGCATAGCTATAATGGCTGGTCGCCCAGATTTCGTCGACCGTTTGATAGGCATGTGACCAGAAGGGTGGCCACTCCTCCAGCTCCCACGGCCACATCCCGATATAGCGCCGGCTACCATCTCCCAGGGCGCGATCGTTAATGACCGAGGTGACCGTCGTCATGCCGGTCATGCAAAACAGGTTTACCGAATAAGGCAGCTCTTTCGAATAGGCATCCCGTAGCTGGCTATCGTCCTCTTCCATATGCGCGCCAGGGGCGACATTGTAGATCGAGAAGGGAATGTCCGCGCTCGTCAAGGATAGCGCGGCCATGCGTATATCCTCGCTCAAGCCCGACCGGCTGAGCGCATGGCCGATCAGGTTGACCCCCCACGGGCGAGGCATGACGCGATTGCGGGGCGGCATGCCGATGCCGATCCGCTTATGCGCAAGTATGGGATAGTCTCTTGCGCCAGAGGTGCGGCACCAGAGCAGAAAAGCGGGGTCTTCGGCAGACCCATGGGCTGCGCGCAACTGGGGATCATTTTCCCAGATCAGATGATGTAGACGTGATGCATTCCCCGTCTCTTCCCTTTTCGAAAGAAGCGCGTCGGCCTGCTGCTGCGTCAGGAATTCGTCGAGGTGGAAATCGGTTAGCCCCTTGGTAAAATACCAGGCCAATAGTTGCGCCTGGCCCTCGGGCGTTTTCCGCGGCGGAAAAGCAATGTCGCTGCGTTTGCGCATCTCCCACATCAGCCAGGTCACAGGCAGATAGGTATGTTGTGGAAGCCTGGCGATGGGTGTGTTCAGCAAAGGCGCCATGGCGAGGCTGTCCGCATCTCCTCGCAGGCCCAGCTCCCGATACGCATGGAACAGGTACCAGATGAACAGTCCCTCGCGCCCCGCTGTACGGTCCAGGTCGAAACTAGCCTGAAGATCGGGGCGCTGGCGCCAGATCATCAGGAGGCGGGGGACCAGGGCCGCACGGCGTGGCAGGCGCTTGCGCCTCATCAGCGCCGCCATCGGCCGATAAACGGGCCTCGGGTGGTTTTGCATAAGGTGCATTGTCCGGCTCACACGCACCATATCATCCCTATGCCATGTCCCGGAGGTCGAGATGCGTGCATTTCGGCGTCATCATGCCTTCATCATAGCGACGGGGCAGGATCGGAGGCATTGAAATGGCCGGACTTCACCATTTCGACCACCTTCTTGACGTCTTGCGATCGGCTGCGGGGCATCACCAATATACCGCTGGCGGTCGACACGACAATCATGTCTTCCAAACCCAGCGCCGCGATCGGGGGACCGTCTTCTACGTAGAGAAGATTGCGCTGCGCATCCACGGTCAACGCGGCGCCCTTGATACAATTGCCATTCTCGTCCCGGTCGCGGACCGCCCATAGAGCTTCCCAGGACCCGACATCCGACCATCCCATTTCAACGGGAACCACGACCGCCTTCTGTGTCTTTTCCATGACCGCATAATCGATTGACAGATCAGGCGATGACAGGAATGCAGATGCTTCGGGATAAACCAGCGGATTTTCCCTGCGCGCATTCGACAGCGCTTCGGTGCACGCGCGAAGCACTTCAGGAGCCCATTGCCGAAGCTCTTCAATATAGCTGCGAGCAGAGAGCAGGAAAATGCCCCCGTTCCAGTGATATCCCCCGTCCGCAACAAATGTTTCCGCTACCGCCAGAGTAGGCTTTTCAACGAATTTCGCCACTTCGTACACGCCCGGCACCCCAGGAAGCGGGGCGCCTTGTGCGATATATCCATAACCGGTTTCGGCATGAGCGGCGTGTATCCCGAATACGACAAGTTGCCCATCAGCCGCGGCAGGCAGTGCAAGGGCTATGGCCCGCCGGAACGAGTCGACATCGGCGATGACATGATCCGAAGGCATGACCAGCATGAGCGCATCGTCCTGCTGTTCCAGCAGCCACAGAGCCGGCAAAGTGATCGCGGCCGCTGTGTTTCGGCCGGCGGGCTCCAGGAAAACCGCGCTCGGCGGCATATCCATATCACGCATCTGTTCGATGACCGTGTCGGCATGTCCAGCGCTGGAAACAATGATCGGCTCGGCAAAGCCTTCATGAGCGGGCAAGCGCAACGCCGTATCCTGCATCATCGTCTTGTCGGTGATAAGCGGGATGAACTGCTTGGGACGTTTTGATTGCGATAACGGCCAAAGCCGCGTGCCAGATCCACCGGAAAGAATAACGGGATGAATGGCAATGTGACTGTCGACCGGCTGCTCTGGCACTGTAATCCTCCGATTGCACAAAAGCTTTTGACCGATACGCCCCCTATTGCAAGCCCTAGTTTTTGGGGCAAAATTGTTTCATTCCCGAACATTGATGGCCGTAACGAGAGCCGTCGCGCGGCGGTTATGCTGGGTCAGTACCATGCCGGACCGGCGGCGCGTGGGGGCCTTTTGCAGTGGGTTGAGGCATGGCGGAAGTGCTTGAGGTGAAAGCGGATCCGTCCGCGATAGCGATGCTTGTCATATTGGATGGATCGCTGGGATTGCGCCTGTCGGTGAGGGCAGGGGACGTCGCTTGATCGCCTAATGTCCAGTGGCGTTTGGCGTCAGGCCGTGATCGGCGCTGCCGCATTGGTGAATAGGAGCCTCCACGCTTCGGCGTTGCAGCGCATCATCACAAAGTGGAAGCCAGTATCTTGGTTTGAATGCCAATCAGTTGATACGCTCAAGCAGGGTCTGTTTGCCCGAAAGACGAGGGGAGAATGAGGCTTCGCAATGCTGTTGCGCCGCTGGGCCGACGGTGCGGACTGTCGACGGGGCCGCGAGGGCGGGGTCGGTTGACTTAACACGCGAACGCAAGACGCTGTTGCCCTTGGAAGGACATTCTGTTGTAGCGCAGCCTTCACGACCCTTCACGCAATAAGAATCGACTGCGAGAGCAAATCCAGACTGATTTATGAATGTATTATCAGAGACAATATTGTTGTTTGAAGCATCTCTGAATTTGATTTGATCGCCGCAACCTTTTTCGAATATGTTGTTTTCAATCCTGTTGTTTGATGACATGGATCTTAAATATATTGAATGCATGCCTCGGCAGCTATTTACATTCTCGATATTGAAAAAATAATTATTTGAAATAATGTTATTTCTCGAATTTACTAAAATAATGGCGCTAAAGCTTTTTCCAAGATTATTGCCGAAAACGCCGATATTTCTAAACGACATATTACGAACTATATTTCCACCATTCCACTTGGCTGCGTTTTGCTTGCTGCCATAGAAAATAATGGCTTGGCGGTAATTTCTCACCGTTATATTTTCTATTATAACATTACTGGGTCTGCCATATTGTGCTTTTATGCTTAGCCAGCTTTTTGGAAGTGAACTCGGCGCGACCATGCTGCCATCAAAAATGGTTTGATCCGGGGTCTTTCCGCTGCCGGCTATGACAATCTTTCGGATATTGGGAGAAAAAGGATCGAGTACGACGGTTTCGTTGCGATACACGCCCGGTGCAACCGCAATCCGGACTTCGGCTTCGCCTCGATAGCGGCGACGAAATTCCGCAATGCCGGCCGCAAGAGTGGAGATCGCGCTGCCCGGCGCAACACGGATCGTTAATGATTGAGGGGAAGAGGCTGCCACTGCCGTTGTCGAGCCCAAAAATACGACGGATAATATCATCAGGCCAAGGCAGATCAGGCGTGAATTAAAAGGCATGTGATCTGTCCTCGCCAATATATTCATTCGGCAGCGATAAGCGTTTCTTCGTCACAGATGATGTCGTTCAAAACCGCCGACATCGGCCGTACTTTTTTGCCGGCTTTACGGGGAGAGGCCGCTTTTGCCGATCGATCAAGGAAGGTTTCTGCAAAGCAACGCATGACATGAGCGACGCCCTCCGGCTTCACTTCCCGCAAATCATCGTCAAAATATGCGCCACGGTTATAGGCGCCCGTGATAATCTCGTATGATGGGAAATATTCGCAGTCGCTCAAGGCGGCCGTCACTTCTTCAGCCGCCACCCGCAGGGCGGCTTTCGAATATGTGGTCGATACCAGAACATGGCGATGCGCGGCGGTTGCGATAAGCGGCACTGGCGATACGGTTACGACAAAGCGGACGTCGGGATTTTTGGCGCGAATGAATTCCAGCGCCAGACGAAGGTCGCTGGCAGTTTCAGACGCAGTGAAATTCACAAACTCATATCGATCGGGATCGAACGTGCCTGTGCCGCAACCGGGGCACACGGGAAACACCGCTCCATCGATCCGCGATACCCAGGCCTCGGTCAATCCGAGCGTAAATACGAAAACATTGCATTCTTCGACCATCCGCCGGACCGCTGCGAAATGTTCCTGGCGATCCGCCAGGTAACTTGCTTCGTCAGGGAATCCCTGCGGCTGAATTAGGGGGCGATAAGGGTCGTAATAGCGATCGCCCTCGATCCAGACATCTTCGGCCGGTTGAAACGACCCATATGCCCGGTGGAACAGCTGTAGAAGCTGGCGCGGCGTGTATATGTTTCCGAACCTGGCCGAAAACGTTCCGTAATTATATTTCTTCCCCAGGTCAGGCGGCACGATGGGATGCGCATTTTCGGGAATGAAATAGTTATAGCCCGCGCCGACCAAATGACGTGCGATATGTTGCGCGAAACAGCTTCCAGCCGTCGCGACCGCATCCGTCTGAGCAATCCTGAAGCTGGGCTTGCTTGCGGGATTAACATCCTTCGCTGGCGTCTGCACCAACGCCTTTCGCCAATATGCCTCTGCTGGAAGTGAGCGGAACGGACATGTGGAATGACTGTCGCGGTCAGCCATGAGCAATACCTTCCTGCTGGGCCTTTATTAGATTCGCCGCCTCATCGAGTATGGCCGTACCCCATTTGGCGTTGCCGTGGATTGCGTCTCCGGCCGAATCGAGTCCACGAAATCCGTCATCATCGATCAACGCGTTCGTGGGAGCCAGATAATGTACTCCCAAGCGTTCGCAAATGGCCCGGGTCACCCTGGATTCCAGGCGCCACATGCGCAGCCGCGAACTGTCCGGCGATATCTCGATGTCGTCTTTGGTGGCGCCCCGCCGGAGCGCCGCATTGATAGTGCGTTCGGACAGCAGGCCGCGGACCTGCTCGGCCCCGCGCAGCGGGGGCGGGGGGGCAATTTGCACGACGCCTTCCACGGACTGCCGCACGAACAGGCCCAATGCGCGTTCAAGCCCCTCCAGATGGCGCTGCATGACATCGACGAGAAGGTCATAGGGCAACAACCTGGCGGTTGGATCGACCGGCTCGCCCGGATGGAAAGGGTCGACAAAATCGAACGCTTCGGGATGGCGAAGCAGGGACAGCCGATTGGCCTCGTTGCCGCTCAGTGCCGAAACCAGCCAAACTCTGGGGGTCGGCTTGCGCCGTCGATATGTCGCCAAAGCTTTATGGATGATGGGCGAGAGCATTGGCTGCCCGTCCGCCCGGAAGACGGTCGCGCCGCCCGGCAGCCCGTCGGTGCCATGTGCCAAAACGCGAAAAACGAAACTGGATGTGTCTGTCTCGAACGTTTCGTTCGCTCTTTTCAGAGCATTGGCATGGCTGGCGCCAACCAGTAGGGCGACCGTCTTACCGACTGTAGGCGCAGGTTCAGAAGGCGGAGCTTCCAGAGTATTGACGGCCACGGGTATGCTTGCCTCCCAGTTCAGTCAATGTGTTGCTATCTGTCTCAATATATTCCGCAGGGAGGCTCGTCCAGCGCTTTCGTGCTGCATTGCCGCATACCGCACAGTTCGGATTTCGCCCCATCCCATTCTTCATATGATCGACGATCTCAAGGCGTCGATTGCGAACGGGGCGAAATTTTGGCCGGCGCAATCTTCGACTATTCCATTCCGTGCGATCCGCGGGGCTCGCAGGGAGGGGCATCGAATTAGCGCCGGTGCCCGTGTCAGGAGCCTGGCTTCTCCATGGCGACCAAGGTCTGCCAGAATGCGCCGTGCTGCGTATCGTCATCGCCATCCGTGAAGCGTGGAGAGGTGAAGCCGATCCTTTTCGCCCATAAGGTAATCCAGTCGCGATGGAGAAAAGTGTCCAGCAACGGGTTTTGATTGCCCCTGCGCAGGGTTTCGACACGGTTGTCGAAAACAACGCCATGCAAGGGTTCGTTGATTTCCAGGAATGAGAAGATCAACTTGCCCCCCGGCTTCAGGGCGCGGAAGCTGTCTTCCATGTAGAGAAAACATTCTTCGACTGACAGATGCGTGAAAACAGACCAGTGGTAAAGCATGTCGATTGTGCCCGATGCAGCCCGGATTGTCGGCTGGCGGTGCACATAGGCGTCATAGGTCGGGCATTTTTCCCTGAGTTCTCCAATCAGGCCATCGACGACATCCGTGCCGGTATATGTGCCGCTCCACCCGTTGCGCTGCAGAGCCTGCGCAGTTCTCCCGCATCCGCAGCCTAAATCGAAGACCGCCATGCCATCGGCGAGCCCATGGTGTTTCAGTACCCTGACATGCCCGTCGCCCTGCTCCCGGAACAATTCCATGGACGTCGCCCCGATCGCTTCGGCAAAGGCGAGTTCACGATCGCCTTTTCTCGCCTTCAGGCGGGAATTTAAATACCGGGTATAGGCTGTTGTGGAATCATATCCTCTCTGACGTACTTTTCGTTTCAACAATCGCCATATGCCCATGTCAGAATCCACTTCAAAAAATATCCGAAGCCCGCCAACTGCTCCGTGGAGGAATCGTCCAGGCGCCGCTGGAGGCCTTGCTGGCCGGAAAAATCAGTTTGCGTTCAACTCGATCGGGCTGCTGCTGCGATAACCGATGGGTTATCTTCGGGGTGGGGGGCACTCACGCCGTTCGGGCTGAAAGCTTGGATGGAGCAGTCCTTGCCCTCGCGCGAAACCGCGCCACTAGTGAACGGAAAGCCATGCCTCTTGTCGATGCTTTCGCGCATGATGGCGATCGAGGCCCTTGAAAATGGCACGCGCCGGTGGGGCTGGGACGCCATCCGCAGAGCGGTACGGGGTTGTGCGATTTCGACCGGCGCTTCGTCAAAGTCAAAAGCCGTCAATTCTTTCACGAAAATCCCCAGACTTGCAGCATGATCGTTGCAATCGAACATGGACTAGCCATCATACCGTATCGCGTCCATATGGTTGACACTGAACCAGCATTTTCATTGGCTATGGCATCCGGGCGGCAACGACGCCGATGTTCTCGGAACGTTATATGGAAGTCAAACCAATTAGAAAGCCTTCTTCTGTCTCGATGCGAGGCCGGCGATGAAGGCGAACTTGCAGCCGCTTGCCTGCTCCAGCCTTCGATGTTAGGCGCCGGTGCATATGCGATCTGCCTCTTAGGAACCTGATACATGAAGCAACTGATAGCGTTTGATCTCGATGGGACTCTGGCGGAGAGCAAGCAACCATTGGGGGACGCGATGGCCGAAGCGCTCACCCGCCTATTGGGCGTCGCCCATGTTGCCGTGATTTCGGGTGGGGACTGGCCACAGTTCGACAAGCAGGTGGCGAGCCGCCTGCCGGGAGAGGCCGATCGGTCTCGCCTGTGGCTGATGCCGACGACGGGTACGAAGCTCTACACCCATCAGGAGGGTGCCTGGACGCCGGTTTATGCGGAACTGTTCGACGATGAACAGAAGCGGGCGATCCTGGAGGCATTTGATGCGTCGTTGGAAGCAACCGGCTTTGTGCCCGAACAGACATGGGGTGAACGGATCGAGGATCGCGGCAGCCAGATTACCTTCTCCGCTTTGGGTCAGCAGGCGCCGATCCACGCAAAGGAAACATGGGACCCGGATTTCGCAAAGCGTAAGGTGATCCAGGCAGACCTGCGCACGCGCCTGCCGGGCCTGTCGATCAATATGGGCGGCGCGACATCGATCGACATCACGCGGGAGGGCGTGGACAAGGCCTACGGCCTTAAGAAACTGCGCGACGCGAGCGGCATTGCGCTCGACGCCATGATGTTCATCGGCGACGCGATCTTTCCGGGCGGCAACGACTATCCGGCCAAGGAACTGGGCCTCGACACAGTGCGTGTGCGCGATCCGCAGGAAACATTGTCGGTGATCGACGCGATCGTGGTCTGCCAGAAGGCGTAAGGCGCGGCGTTCATCTCTTTCGTGAGCGCCTGTTGGCTACCTCCTGCAGCGACTTATGCTGTGTCGGATCTGCCTGTGGCACCGCCGAAATTTGACATCGCCGGCGGCGGCACGTGTGGACCATTGTGCTGCCGGCCGCGGATGTCTCTTCCGCAAGCCCGTTGAGAGCCGCCCTACAGATTCCTACGATCGTTCTGTCGCTTTCGCCCAACGTCTGTAGCCTATGGCGGCCAACAGGATCATCGCTGCATAAAGGCCGGCCGTCAGTCGCAAATCCTTGAAAGCGAACATGCCGACATAGACGATGTCCACTGCGATCCAGAGCAGCCAGCTCGCGGCATGGCGGCGCGCGGTCCAATATTGGGCAACAAGGCTGAAACTGCTGAGCGCCGCATCCATCCAGGGCAGCGCCGCATCGGTGAAGCGATGCATGAACCAGCCGATGGCGATGGCGCCGATCGCGCCGGCAGCCAGATTAGCGGCGGCCCGCGTGGGCGGGAGAGGCATCACCCCCACCTCTCCGGCATCGTCCCGGCCCCGCGCCCAGCGCAACCAGCCATAGAGGATCGCGACGCCGAACAGCGATTGCAACAGCATGTCGGCATAGAGGCGGACGTCGAGGAAAATCTTGAAATAGAGGGCGCAGGCTAGCAGATTGACCGGCCAGCACAGCATGCGTCGTTTCGCCGTGAGCCATATGCCGATGAAGCTGACGGCGACGGCGACGATCTCCAGCATCGACATCAGGCCATCGCCTCTTGTGCGAACCGATGCAGAAAATCCTGTCCCGGTGCGGACAGGAACCAGTCGGCGTGGCCGACCAGATAATCCTGCCAGGCGACGGCTGCCTGATCAAGATCGCCGACGATGCCGGCGAAATAGTCGATTTCCGACAGGGCGAATTCCAGATGGACCAGCGGCAGGAGATGCACGAGCGCGTCCACATCGGCGCGGTCGAGCGGCACTATCGTCCGATAACCGGCCAGGATCGCCATGGCTGCATCGACATCCCCCAGCGCGTCGTCCTGCCCCATGTCCAGCCATCGGAACGCGGTGCGCTCGATCGCGGTGGCGAGATCGTGGAGCGCGCAGGTGCGCGTCGCCAATCCGAAATCGAAGATGGTGTCGACCTTGCCATCCGCCGACCAGAGGAGGTTGGACGGGTGCCAGTCGCCATGGGTCCAGAGCGGCGCCTGCCCCGCCAGTCGCTCGGCAAGCCCTTCGCCCAGCGCTGCGAACAGGCGCGCCAATGTCTGCTTCCAGGGCTTGGCGGCCAGATAGCGCGCAAGCCCCGGACGGGCGGCGACATAGGCGTCCGCCGCTGCCAGAGGATCGCCGGCGGGCAGGATGGTGAAGCTGGCGATCAGCGGATGGTCGCCGCGCGAAGGGGCTGTGAAATCCTGCGCGGCGCGGTGCAGCCGTCCCAGCGCCGCACCGGCTTCACAGGCATGGCCCGGCGTCAGGAAGGGCGTCCAGGACAGCCGGTCGCGGTACAGGTCGATGCCCGGCGCATCGCGGTGCAGTTCATAGGTCCAAGCACCCAGCGCGATGGCGCCCGTCCCGTCCGCCGCCGTCATGACATCGGGCACCGACAGGCCCGCCGCCCGCAGATGCGCCATGAACCCATGTTCCTCCGCCAGCGCGGCGGGCGTGCGGAGCCATTGATGATGGCGCTTGAGGAAATAGGCGCCCCGGTCGGTGTCGATCAGCGTCGCCGCCGAAAAGGGGCGCGGTGAATGCCAGCGAAGGTCGATCAGTCGTCCCGCATCGGGGAAGCGATCCAGCACGACTTCCGCCTCGGCCCGCGTGATGGCTGGCCATGTCGGCGCTTCGAGCGCCGTTCCCATGCCATGCACGCGATGGCCGCCGCTCATGGTCAGAAGGCCCGCGACAGCGTCGCCACGAACGCGCGTCCGCTGCCGATATAATAGCTGGGGGCGGAACCCGCGATCAGCGCGCCGTTGCGGCCGATCGTATCGCGCGCATTGCTGCTGATCGCATACACGCCCGACAGGACGCGCGGGTTGGTGACGTTGATCGCGTTCAGCCGAAGGTCCATGGCGTTCGCGTCGATCAGCCCGGCCAGATGCACGCCGATCGCCAGATCGAGCGTGGCATAGCCCTTGATGCTCTCGTCATTCATGAAGGTCGCATATTGGCGGCCGACATATTTGAGCGCGGTGCTGCCGAACAGGCGACCGTCATCATAGGTGCTGCCGACGGCGAACTGGGCGCGCGGGCTGCTGACGGCGCGCTTCCCCTTGGTCGGCAACAGATCGCCACCCACCAGCAGATCGTCGTTCAGCCGCGTGTGCAGATATTCGCCCGAGGCATAGAGGCTGAACCCCTTGGCCGGGCGATAGTCGATCTCGCCATCCAGCCCATAGCCGGTCTGGCTGCCGCCGTTGATGGTCGAATTGACCAGCGCCCCACCGCTATCGACCACCGTCGCCACCTGCCGGTTACGGAACCGATAGTGGAAGGCGGTCAGCGAAAGCGACAGGTTGGGGCCGATATAGCGGTAGCCCAGTTCCTGCGAGACGCTATATTCATTCTTGAGCGCGCCGGTGCCTTGGCTGACCAGCTCGCCACCATAATAGCTGTTGTAGAGCGCAAACTCGTTGGGCGTGCGGAAATTGGTGGTGATGTTGGCGAACAATTGCTGCTGATCGTCCAGCCGGTAATGAACCGCCGCGCGGGGCAAGGCGGCGAAGCTGTCGACATGCACCCTGGACTGCGGCCCCGGCAGATAGTTGCGGCCGTTGCGCAGCAGGCTGACGCCCTTGAACCCCATATCGACGGTCAGGCGCGGCGTCACCGCAATGCTGTCCGCCAGGAAAAAGCCCTTGGTCACGGTGACCGTGCGCTGATTTTCATAGGCGAGCAGCCGCCCATCGGCGGTGCGGATCGCTTTGTCCTGATAGCCCCAGACATCGACCGGCCGCCCGGTCGCGTCGATCGACGTATAGCTTTGGGTCACGCGGTCGGTGCCATAGTCGAACCACAGGCCTGCCGTGATGGTGTGGACGCCCGCCTGCATCGTCAGCTTGCTGACATCGCCGACGCGCCGCTGCTTGCCGGTCCAGTTGCCCAGCACGGTCGCCACGCCATCCACGGCGCCCGGCAGCGCGATCGGCTGCGTCAGTTCTTCCGTGCCCAGATAATTGCCGGTGGTGGCGAGTTGCGTGCCGTAAGGCGAATTGCCATGGCCCATTTGCAGATAGGCGCTGCTGTCGAAGGTCAGCCCGTCGCTCAGTTGCAGATGCAGCGGCGCGGCGAAATAGAGATTGCGGAACGGCGCGCGATAAAGCCGCCAATAGCTGGTGTCGCCTTCGCTGTATCGTTGGGTGAAGTTGAAGCCGCGCCCATTGGCTTTCCAGTCCGCCATGGTCGGGCTGGGATAAATCGAGGTGATCGCGTCATTATAGGATATGGTCAGGCTCGCGCGGTTGCCCTCGCCCCATTCGTGCAGCAGCTTCGCGTCGATATGCTGGCGCTTGTCAAAGCCCGCCCCGCGCCAGTTATCCGCGCGGTTGTTGGAGTAGGAGACGAACGCCTTGAGGCCGCTCTGCCCGATCTCCCCCGTGTCGAACCGCAGGAAGGCGCGCCGCTGGTCATAGGAACCGACCGACAGATTGACCAGCCCGCCCATATCCGCCTTGGGATCGGCCAGCGTCAGCGACAGCGTGCCGCCCGCCGCAGCAACGACCGGCGCATCGATGTCCGCCGCGCCCTGCGCCAGCGCGATCTGCCGCACATTTTCAGCGTCGGCAAATTGGGAGGGATAGGCGTAATAATAGCCGATATCATTTTGCGGCGCGCCTTCCAGCAGCACGCCGATCTGGTCCTGCCCCAAACCGCGCAACGTCAGGCTGGACGTCGCGGACAGGCCATAGGGGTCGCTGGACGAGACGTTCGCGCCGGGCAGCAGGTTGACCAACTGGAAGGCGTTGAGCGTCGGCGCCTGTTTGCTGATGAAGGCTTCGGCGATCGAACTGACCGCCTTGGGCGCGCTCTGATCGGGCAGCAGGCCTTGGGGATCGGGATAGCCCGTGACCTCTATGGTCGCGCGACCCGGTTCGTCGGCCTCCGCCGCCCGCGCGGCATGAGCGGAAAAGAGGAGCGCGGTCGCCAGCGCCGCACGGCCAACAGGGATAAATGCAATCGTCATCGTCACGCGTCCACTCCACATGGAGGGACCTGCGGCGTGCCGCATTGCCCTCCCTACGCCGGTATCAGCCGGATCAGGTTCAGCGGGTCGTGGTCTGCTGACCACCTCTCAGCCGCGCATGAGCGGCCCCCCGGGGATGCGCCCCTCTAATATGCGGAAGGCGACGTGGAAAGGCCTATCGGTCGACAACGGCTCGGTTATGGCGAAACAGGCAGGATGCGGCTGTCGCAGGAGAGTAGGAACAGGCCTAATGCTATTCGCGCATGGTCACGACCAGCGCGGAAAGCCGCTCGGCTTCGCCGATATCGTGCGTGACGTAGAGGATCGGGATCGGGCTGCGTCCACGGATCTGGTCGATCGCGTCCAGAATATCCGCCTTGCGGTCACGATCGAGCGACGACAGGGGTTCGTCCAGCAACAAAAAGCGCGGACCGGATAGCAAGGCCCGCCCGATGGCTACGCGCTGCGCCTCACCGCCGGACAGGCTGTGCGGCCATCGGTCGAGCAGATGTCCGATGCCCAGGAAGGCGAGCACATCGTCCATGTTCATCGTGGTGGCAGCGCGCCGGCCATATGCCAGGTTGGCGCGCACGCGCATATGGGGGAACAGGCGACGATCCTGAAAGACGTATCCGGCCTGCCGTTGCGCGGCAGGGATATCGATCCCGGCGTCGCTGTCAAACAAGGTCTGTCCGGCTACGGCGATGCGGCCCCGGTCGGGCGAGGCGATCCCGGCGACCATATCGAGGACGCTGGTCTTGCCAACGCCGGATGGGCCGACCAGCGCTACCAGCGGAGATTCCGTGCTGCAGGATAAGGCGATCGATCGCCCTCCGACCGTCCGTTTGACGTCGATGTCAAATGACATGACGTCCTCCCCGCGCGATCCGCCGCACCAATATTTCCGATAGCATCAACGCGCCGAGCGACAGCAGGATCGATATTATGGCGAAGCGGGTGACGATCGGCTCCCCGTTCGGCATCTGCATGGCGGCGTAAATGGCGATGGGCAGGGTGCGGGTTTCTCCCGGCACGTCGGACACGAAGGTGATCGTTGCTCCGAATTCGCCCAGCGACCGGGCGAAGCCCAGCACGACCGCGGCCAGCACGCCGGGCAGCGCCAGCGGCAAAGAAATGGTGAGGAAAATCCGCATCCGCGAGGCGCCCAGGGTCGCAGCCGCACACTCCAGCCGCCCGTCGATCGCCTCGATCGACAGGCGGATAGCCCGCACCATTAACGGCACCGCCATGATGGCGGCAGCGAGCGCTGCGCCGGTCCAGCGGAACAACAACGTGACGCCCAGCACTTGGGATAACCAACTCCCGATCAGTCCGTTCATGCCGAACAGCAACAGGAGCAGCCATCCGGTTACCACGGGCGGCAGCACCAGCGGCAGATGGACCAACGCGTCGACCAGCAATTTTCCCGGGAAATGCCAGCGCGACAATATCCAGGCGAGGAAGAAGCAGATCGGCAGGCTCAAGGCGACGGCGACCAGGCTGACCTTGAGCGACAGGGCCAGGACGATCCATTCGTCAGGCGACAGGGGGGCGATCAAGGCGCGGTGAAGCCGTAGCGCGTCAGCACGGCGCGCCCCTTGGGCGAAAGCAGGAAGCGGCGGAACCCGTCGGCATCAGCGTGCCGGCTGTTCTTGAGCCGGGCAACGGGATAGCGGATAGGCGGGTGGCTGGCGGGCGGGAAGATCCCCACGATCCGCACCTTGCGCGACGCGCGCGCGTCGGTCGCATAGACGATGCCGAGCCGCGCTTCGCCGCGCTCTACCAGGGCCAGCGCGGCGCGGACATTTTCCGAACGCACGACTTTGGGCGCTACCGCCGCCCAGACACCAAGCGTCGTCAACGCGGCCTTGCCATATTTGCCGGCTGGCACGCTGTCCGGGTCGGCCATGGCGAGCCGCGACGAACCCAGCGCCTTGGCGATCGGCATGTTCCGACCTATCGTCAGCCGTACCGGCTGACGCAGGGGGGAGACCAGGACCAGCCGATTGCCGGCGATGTCCGCCCGCGTGCCGGCCTGGACCGAGCCTGCCTTCTCTACGACGTCCATCCAATCCTCGTCGGCGGAAACGAAGAGGTCGGCTGGCGCCCCGGCCCGAATCTGACGCGCCAGTGCGGATGAACCGGCGAAGGAGAGGATCGGCTGCGGATGCCCCTGTCGCGCCCATTCGACCGCCGCAACCGCGAGCACATCCTGCAAACTGGCGGCGGCCAGCACCAGCGGGCCGCGTTCATTCGCGGCGCCGGCCGGGTTGGACAGCGCCAGAATGAGCATAGCGGCGAAGGATCGAAGGAGAGCGCGCATCATGCGGCCTTTTTGCGCCGCATCGTCGGGCAACTCAACCGCGAACGCGCTTTGCGATCTTTTTCCCGACATCCCGATCGGTTACATGCGCGATGATGACGGCAATTAAAACGCTATGCGGCCGATGCGCCATGGGCTGTGGCGTGCGGGCCATGGCTGGCCTGAGCGACGACGATGCGCGGGGCGTCTTCATCGAGGGCGACCGCATTCACCCGACCAATATGGGCTGGCTCTGTCCGGCAGGTGAGGCGCTTGCCGCTGACACGGGACTGGATGGCCGGCTATTGCATCCGTTGCTGGCCGGCAAGCGCGTCGGCCGGGACCGCGCGATCGCCCATGCCGCGCGTCGCCTGTCCGACATCATCGCCCAGCATGGTCCCGCAAGTGTTGCACTCCATGTCGCAGGCGACCTGCCGACCGAGGATTATTTCGCGGCCAACAAGCTGATGAAGGGTTTCATCGGTTCGGCGCATATCGATGTCCCGTGGCATAACATCGCTACGCGTGCGCAGATTGCGGCCTTCGGTGAAGATGTTATGCCCGCGAGCGGCGAGGATGTCGATGGCGCGGAGCTGATCCTCGCAATCGGTGCGGGCGCGCTGCGGCGCCATCCGGTGCTGACGCACCGGGTCGCCATGGCGCGGGAGGAGAGGGGCGCGCAACTCGTGATCGTCGATCCTGATCCCAGCGCGCGGCTTCTGCCTGCGGACCTTCATCTGGCGCCGGCGTCCGGCAGCGTCGCCACATTGCTGGGCGGACTGTTGTTGCACTTGCACGACGCAGACTTGCTGGATCGGTCGTTCGTCGCGAAAAATGTAGCGGTGCCGGACGGCTATTGGGAGGCGCTGCGGCCGGGGCACGACCTATGGTCGGTGGCGGGCATGACCGGCCTGCCGATCGCGGCGATACGGGAGTTTCAGGAGTTGTCCGCGCGCGCGCCGCGCATGGTGACAATGTTCGATCCCGACGTTGGGGACGGGGATGCGCGCGCGGCGGAGGCGATCCTGGCCCTGCACCTCGTCACCGGCAGGATCGGTCAGCCTGGTGCGGCGCCTTTCGCGCTGCCCGGGGCACCTAACGCCATGGGCGCGCGCGAAGTCGGATGCATTGCAACGGCCTTGGCCGCGCATCGGGATTTTTCGGCAGATGCGCTGGCTTCCGTCAGTCGTTTCTGGTCGACGGACAGAGTGGCCGTGACGCCCGGCCTGTCTGGAGATGCGTTGCGCGAGGCGATCGGCGATGGCCTTATCAAGGTGCTGCTGATGCTCGGGGATGCGCCCGCCGCCTTGCTGGATGCCTTTCCCGACAATCGTCCCTTCACACTCTTTGCCGGCGACCGGCTCGATCCCGCGATGGCGGATCGTATCGATCTGGCGATACCGATGCCTGGACTGCTGGAGCGCGACGGCACGATCACCGGCGCAGATCGGCTGATCAGCCGACAGCGGTCAGTTTTTGCCCTGCCGGGTGAAGCGCGACCGGGTTGGTGGATCGTGACGCAGATTGCGCGCGCCATGGGATGGCACGACGCCTTTCATTACGAGCGAGCGGCGGACATCTATCGCGAACATGCCCGGCTATCGGTCTATCAAGGCGCGGGGCGGCTGCTCAACCTGCGTCGCCACGCGCCATTGTCAAATCCGGCCTATCAGGAGTTGACGCCCTGGCGTTGGGGGGAAGTGCCCTTCGACGGCGGCCATTTCCCGACATCGGATGGCAGAGCCCGGCTGTTGCGCTTCTGGGACTAGGTTTCCGCTTTTCCCGCGATCGCCTGAAGATGGGCCAGCAAAGTGTCGCCATTGGCGGTCCAGGTGAAGCGCAGCGCTGCCTCCCGCACATCTTTCGCCGCAGGCGGGGCATCCAGTATCGCTCTGATCGCCTCGGCGATCGCTTCTGGTTCGCGCGCGACGATCCGACCGGCTTCAGGCCGATCCAGCAACTCGCGTGCGCCGCCGACGTCGGTGATGACGATCGGCGTGCCGCAGGCGAGCGATTCCACCCAGGCGTTGGCCAGCCCTTCGGATTCGGACGGCAGCACCATCACGTCGGCCGCCGTATAGATACGGGGCAGTTTGTGATGCGGCACCGATCCCAGGAAGCCGATGCGCCTTTCCACGCCCAGTTCCTGCGCCAGATTTTCCAGCGTGCGCCGGAAGGCGCCCTGGCCTGCCAGCAACAGCGTCGCATCCGGCAGCATGGGGAGCGCGCGCACCAGAAGATCCTGCCCCTTGCGCGGGATGAGCGCGCCGACGCACAGCAGGACCGGGCCGCTGAAATCCAGCGCGGCCTTGGCGGCATCGCGGTCGCCCATCTCGAATGTGTCGAGATCGACGCCCGTATAATGGACACGGATTTTGTCCGCATCGATCCCCATTCGCGCCATCGACCGGCGCATCGCGTCCGATACGGCGAGCAGGCCCGCCGCGCCGTCTGCCGCTTGCAGCACCATCTTGCGCGTGCCGCTTTGCGTGCCCCAATAATGGATGTCCGCACCGCGCGCCTTGACCGAGTAGGGAATGCCCAGCGCCTTCGACAGGCGCTGGGCCACCGGGCCATCGGGGAAGAAGAAGCTGGCGTCGATCACGTCGAACGGCTTTTCGGCGTGCAATCGTTTGACCAGCGGCAGGATGGCGCGGGTCATGGCGCCGACATTGGTGCGGCCGCCGAATTTGGGGATGATGGGGAAGGTCGGCCGATAGACCGTCAGTTCCCGCCAGCGTTCCTTGCGCGGCAGCGCACGCAGGGGGGCATAGCGCGCCGCCAGCGACAATGGCCAGGGCGGCAGGCCGACGGGCGCGACTACGGTGACGTCGGCTTCGGGCCGGCTTGCCAGTTCGCGCGCCTGCCGTTCCACGAACACGCCGAAATTGGGCCGGCTGATATCGGGAAAGAGGGTCGATAGCATAAGGACGTTGAGCGCCATGGCCTCTCTTTCGCAGCATAGAGTTTAGCGGATGGTTAAGCAGCCTCGTGCCGTCTTGGCTAGAGGCGTCGGACGAGTTGCACCGCCACCGCGGCCCATGGCGGATCGGTCAGCACCAATTGCCGCGCGCCGGCGCCCAGTGGCAGCAGTTGCAGGCGGTCGCCTTCTCGGCCGATCAGGCGCCCGAACAGGAAACGGCCGGCGGGGCGGGGAAATAATATGTCGCGATTGAGCGCGCCCGAAAACTCGTCGGGTGCGATGCGGCGGCACCAGATCGCGTCTCCGCTGCGATAATCGCCGATACTGGCGCTGACATGCACGCCGACCATCCCGTCGGAGGCAAGCGGGGATGGGAAGGCGAGCGGCCGCGTCGGCGCGCGCGCGCCATCCGGTCCGAGCAAAGCGGCGACCGCTATGTCGGCTTGTCCCGGCAAAGCCACCAGTTCGGCGGTGGTGGCGCCCAATGCCAGCGCGATTCGGTTGAGCCATTTGACCGAGACGGTGCGCGTGCCGGTTTCCAGCCGCCCGATCGTCTGGGCCGTTGTGGGTGGATCGCACAACGCGCCGACCTGTTCAAGCGTAAGCCCCTTGGCCTTGCGGACCTCGCGGATACGGGTAATCATCTGCACCTCGAAATAGAACCTATTTGGTTTTCTCTTTCCTACAAACTATCCCACATGGCAAGGCCCTGCATGTCCAATCCCGTCAGCAAGGAGATGCAGATGGTCGCTACCCATGTCGAGCAGATGATCGAAGACCCGGAAGGCCGGACCCAGTTAGTGCTGGTGCATGTCGGCGAATCGCCGCTCGCCTGGCTCCATGCACGGGGGCATTTGAGCGAGCGCCACTATCTGGCGGGCGACCTGTTGCGTCGGGATTGGGAAAAGGCCGGGCTGGGCGCGCGCGTCACCATGCGGTGGGACGCGGCGCCGCGCAGCGCCAATAGCGCGCAAGGGGCGGGCGACCTCACCTTGGCCCAATTGTCGGCGCGCGAACGGTTCGATGGCGCGATTCGGGCAGCCGGGCCTGGCTTGGCCGATATTTTATGGCGCGTCGCTTGTGCAGGCGAGGGGCTGATCGCTGCGGAAAAAGCGCTGGGCTGGCCCAGTCGGGCGGGGAAATTGGTGCTGACCCTGGCGCTCGACCGTGTGGCCGGATGGTATCGCGTGCCGTGATGTGGCGCTGACGCTATCAGTCCCGATGTCCGAGCAGCGCTGAAACGAAGACGCGTCAGGCAACCATGCCCGCGCCCAGCAGCAGCAGGAGCTTCACGTCCATTGCATAGCCTTGTTCGCGCCAGAGGGCGATCTGGTCGGGCAGGGTGGCGAGGGGTACGCGATGGACGTGAATATCCTCCTCGTCTACGCCGCCGCCCGCGCCGGTCTTTTCCAGGCCGTGCGCGCGGAAGAGGGTGAAACTCTCCGACACCATGCCTGGCGAGCTGTAGAACTGGCCAAGCGATTCGAGGCGGTCCGGACGGAAGCCGGTTTCCTCCTCCAATTCGCGCGCCGCCGCGATGCCGGCCTCCTCGCCCTCCTCTTCGTCGCCGACGAGACCGGCGGGCAGTTCGATGCAACGTCGACCCAGAGGCACACGATACTGATCCACCAGCAGAACGTGAGGGCCATCATCCGTGTCGTCGATCGCCAGAATGACGGCGGCGTGGATACCGCGCGCGCGGCCGACATATTCCCATTTGCCACGCTTCTTGGCGGTGATGAAACGCCCCGTCCACATCACTTCTTCGGGCGCGTTCCGGTCGGGGTCGGTCATAATTCGATCAGCCTATCGGGCAGTTCGTTGATGTCGTCGTCGGCGCGCGGGAAGTGGGCGGTCAGCACGACGCCTACTTGTCGCACGGCATCAGCCAATCCCTCGCCGGCGCGGCCTGCGCGGATCGCGTCTATCAGCGCTGCCATTGCGTCGCCCCAGGCTTCCGCCGCGACCTTCTCGTTGATCGCCCTGTCGGCGACAATTTCGGCCCGATGCTCGTCGAGCGAGAGATAGATGAGCACCCCGGTGCGACCGAGGGTGCGCGCTTCGGCGGCGGTGCGGAACAGCAGGATGGCGCGTCGTCGCACCCGCCGCGCCTTGGTCGCGCGCGGCGTCACGGCCATGCGCAGCGGCATGATCGCCAGCAGATAGCGTACGACCAGGAATTTGAGGATGAGAAGGCCGAGCAGCCCCATCAGCAGCTTCCAGTCGGCCAGCTCATGCTCCCAGTCGAGCAACAGCGCTGACAGGAAGGCGCGGAGATAGGCCGGAAATGCGGCCATCAGCGCCAGCGCGATGAACACTGCCGCCGCTGCCCAGCTCAGGCCGACATCATGATAGCTGTCGGACCGTCGTGCGACGATGGTCACGATTTCGCCCGACGTATGCGCTTCCGCCTCGGTCACGGCGTTCGAAACCAATTCGTGATCGGCCTGCGTCAGATGAAGCTGCATCACCAATCTCCCGACGCGCCGCCGCCGCCGAAGCTGCCGCCACCGGAAAAGCCGCCGCCGCTGTCGCCGCCGCCCCAACTCGATCCGCCCCATCCGGAACCGCCGCCCGATCCCCATCCGGAACTGCCGGTTCCCGGACCCCAGATGATGATCGGGGCGCTTCCGCCGCCGCGGCGATAGCGTGTCCCGCCCCGTGTGCGCGACAGCAGCGGCAGGGCCACGAAGAAGATGATGAACAATATGATCCAGAAGCCGATGATCGCGCCGCCCCCGTCATCCTGTTTCCGGGCGTCCGCTTCGGCCGCCGCTGCGCGCGCCTTGGCTTCGTCCGGTGGCAGGGCCAGCAGGCCGGTGATCTGATCGACGCCTGCATCGATACCGCCCGGCATGTCCCCGGCCTTGAAACGCGGGGCGATGGCGTTGCGAACGATCTGCGAGGACAGCGCATCGGTCAGCACGCCCTCCAGGCCATAGCCGACCTCGATGCGTATCTTGCGCTCGGCCGGCGCGACGATCAGCAGCGCGCCGTTGCTGTCCTTGTCGCCGATGCCCCAGGCGCGACCCAGGCGATAGCCATAGTCGGCTATGTCATAGCCCTGAAGATCGGGGATTGTCGCCACGACGAGCGAACGGCCGCTCGCTTTTTTCTGCGCGATCAGTTTCTGGCTGAGCGCCTGCTCCTGTGCGGGATCGAGCAGGTTCGCCGCATCGACCACGCCCTTGTCATCGAATGTGGGAAAGCTCTGCGCCCACGCCGCCGGCGCGAGCGCCAGCAGCGTGAGGATCAGGACCAGGCGGCGAAGCATCCGATCAGTTGCCGAAGTCGACCTTCGGCGCCTCCTCCGCGCCCGGCGTAGTGGCCTGGAACGGGGTCATGGGCTTCGCGCCATGGATCAGCTTGGCGCCGATCGCGTCGGGGAAGGTGCGGATGCGGGTATTATAGGCCTGCACTGCGCCATTATAGTCGCGGATGGCGACGGCGATGCGGTTCTCCGTGCCTTCCAGTTGCGACTGGAGTTGCAGGAAATTCTCGTTGGTCTTGAGGTCGGGATAGGCCTCGACCGTGGCGAGGAGGCGGCCCAGCCCCTGGCTCAGTTGGGCTTGCGCCGCCTGGAACTGCGCCACCTTGGCGGGATCGGACAGATCTTCGGCGTTGACCTGGACCGACGTCGCCTTGGCGCGGGCTTCGACCACGGCGGTCAGCGTCGCCTGTTCCTGCTTGCCTGCCGCCTTCACGGTGGCGACGAGATTGCCCGTCAGGTTGGCGCGGCGTTGATATTGCGCCTGGACGTCGGCCCATTTCGCCTTCGCCTCCTCTTCGGCGGTCGGCACGCTATTGATGCCACAGGCGGACAGGGCGAGCGCCCCGAACATCGGTAGCAGGACGGTGGAGAAGCGGCGCAGGAGCGTCATGGAACATCCTCGGCTTTTTGTTTCGCCTGTGGAAATAGGGCGTTGTCCTGAAAGGCGCAACGGGCCATCCTGATATTATCGTAGACAGCGCAAGGAGTTCCCCATGGGACTGATTTCCGAATTCAAGACATTCATCAACCGCGGCAATGTGATGGACCTCGCGGTCGGTGTCATCATTGGCGGCGCCTTCGCCACCATCACGAAGTCGCTGACCGACGACCTCATCATGCCGGTGGTCGGCTACATCTTCGGCGGCGCCGATTTTTCCGGTTATTTTGTGCGGCTCGGAGAGTTGCCGGCTGGCTTCAAGGGCAATCCTGACAGCTATACCGATCTGAAAGCCGCCGGCGTCGCGATGTTCGGCTGGGGGCAGTTTTTGACCGTGCTGGTCAATTTCATCATTCTCGCCTTCATCATCTTCCTGCTGGTCAAGGCGATGAACAAGCTTACCGCCAAGCCCGAACCTGCGCCGGCCGCGCCGGCCCCCACGCCCGAGGACATCGTGCTGCTGCGCGAAATCCGGGATTCGCTTAAAAAATAATCGTTTTTGCGACGAAACGAGGCCGCGACGGGAACCATCATGCATGCGGCCGGTTGATCCGCGTCAGGGTTCCAGATGGCGTGGCGCCGATGGAATCCCGTGCCGAATGACGTCAGCCCCCGGGGGCGCAAACAGGAGAATACGCCGTGAAAACTTTCGTCACAGTCCTGGGCCTTGCCAGCCTTGTCGCGCTCGCCGCGTGCGATTCCGCCAAGGAAAACAAGGTCGAGAACGCTTACGAGAACCAGGCGGACGCACTCGACAACCAGGCCGACAATATGGAGGCGATGGCCGACAATCTGAGCGGCAACGCCGAGAATGCGGCTGAAAACGCCGCAGACGCGCTGGAGAACAAGGCTGCCGCCACCCGCGAAGCGGGTGACAAGGCTGAGGATGCCGTCGAAAAGCATCAATAAGCAGCGGTTCACTACCCGAGCCGACAAGGGCGTCGCGTCTGTGCGCGGCGCCCTTTTTGCATGAACGCATTACGCCGCTCGTCTCGCCTTTAACGGCCCTTTAACCACGCCCCGCCATGGTGCCCCTGCGCGCATCCGTGGGGCCCATAGGGAATGGACGAACTACTTCAGGAATTCATATCCGAGACCCAGGAAACGCTGGAGGCTCTCGCAGGCGAAGTGGTCGCCTGGGAAGCCGATCCATCCGACCGGGATCGGCTGGATGCCATCTTCCGCTTTTTCCATACGGTGAAGGGTAGCTGCGGCTTCCTGAATTTGCCGCGCTTCGAACGGCTGAGTCACGCGGCCGAGGATGTGCTGTCCGAGATTCGCGCGGGAAAGCGTGGGGCGGACCCCGCCACCGTAAGCGCCGTACTGGGTATCATGGACCGGATCGGCGAACTGACCGAGGCGGTCGCCATCGGTGCGGCCCTGCCCAGCGAGAATGACGATTTTCTGATCGGCGCTCTGAGCGCCCAGCCCGAACGCGCCGCCCAGTCAGCGATCGAAACGGCCGCAGCGCCCGTTGCCGTCGCGCGGCAGGGTGGGGCGCAATCGGGGCCGCGGACCATTCGCCTGCCTCTCAGTCTGATCGATCAGTTGATGAATGGCGTGTCGGACATGGTGCTGGCGCGCAATGAATTGTCGCGCAAGCTGCGCGAGCGTTCCGCCGATCCCGAACTGGATAATGTGTTCGAACGGCTGTCGACCTGCGTGGCCGATATGCGCGACGTGATATCCAAGACGCGGATGCAACGGGTCGATCGCCTGTTTGCCGCCATCCCGCGGATGGTGCGCGACCTTGGCCGCGACCTTGGCAAGCGCATCGACCTCACGCTGGAAGGCGGCGATGTCGAAATGGACCGCGAAATGGTGGAGATGGTCGTCGATCCGCTCACCCATATCGTGCGCAACAGCATTGATCACGGTATCGAGACGCCTGAAAACCGGCGCGCCGCGGGGAAACCGGACGCGGGGCGCTTGCGGCTGGAAGCACGCCAGTCGGGCAATCAGATCGTCATTGCGATCGCCGACGACGGTGCAGGCATCGACACGGCGCGTCTGGTCGACAAGGCCATCGCCGCAGGCCGGTTGACCCGGGAAGCCGCCATGCGTCTTTCCGAAGAAGACAAGCTCGACCTTATTTTCCAGGCCGGCCTTTCGACCGCGAATCAGGTGACCGCCATTTCCGGCCGGGGTGTCGGCATGGATGTGGTGCGCGCCAATGTGGAGCGTATCGGCGGGGTTATCGCTCTCGACAATCATCCGGGGCAGGGGTTGTGCATTACGTTGCGCGTGCCGTTGACGCTGACCATCATTCCCGGGCTGATTGTCCGGGCCGGCGGTCAGCATTTCGCGATCCCGCGCTCGGCGGTGGTCGAAATCCTGCACGACAATAATGAAACGTTGCAGGTCAGCGAGGTCGGGGGCGCAAAGATCGCGACGATTCGCGCAATCCGCCATTCCATGGTCGATCTTGAAGATGTGCTGGGCATGGAAAAGCCCGTTCAGCAGGGGCCGCGCGCTATCATGGTGGTGCGTTCGGCCACTGGCGTACCCTTCGCGATGGGCGTGTCGGCGGTCGATAATCATGAGGAACTGGTGATCCGTCCGGCCTCGCCCCTGGTGATGGCGACCGGGGTCTATGCCGGCATGACCCTGCCTGACAATGGCAAGCCGATGCTGTTGCTCGACGCCGCCGGTCTCGCCAACGCGGCGCGTCTGCCCAACATCGTGGACGATCGGGCTGCGCGGCAGCAGGAAGAGCAAGCCGGCGCGCAAGCCGGCGTCGAGATGGTCGCGGCACTGCGTTTCGAGGAACTGACGGGCGAACGCCGCCTGCTCAAATTGTCACTGATCGAGCGGGTCGAAGACATCGATGCAAGCCTGTTCGGCAAATCGGGCGGCCGTGCGTTCGTGCGGCTCGACGAGCTGCTGGTGCCTGTCGCCAACGGCCTGTCGCAATTCGATCGGGTCAAGGTGTCCGCGCTGCGCTTGCGCGACGATCGGCGCGAGGCCTGCTATCCCGTGGCAAGCGTACTCGACATCGTCCAGATGCCGGCCGTCCCGGACATGGTCGCCATGCATGGGATGTTGAGCGGCGTCGCGGTAGTCGATGGCGAGCATCTCGAGGTGATCAATCCCTTCGCCCTTTTCGCCGGTTTGCCCGAAGAAGGGGCGGTCGAGCGTGCGCGGGGGCGATGCGTGCTGGCCGACAGCGGCGATGGATGGACGCGTGAGATATTGGCGCCATTGCTGCGGCAGGCGGGACATGAGGTGGTTCTGGGCCTGCCCGGCGACTGCGCCGTCGATCCGGAAGACGTGGTCCTTTGCACGGAAGCGGATGCCGCGCAGGCGGCCGAAATCATGGGGTGTCGCGTCGTGCATCTGCGCGCCTCGCCTCGCCCTGACGGGCCGCAGGACGTCAGCATTTATCGCTATGATCAGGATGCGCTGATGGCGGCGATCGCCGGTCGGCGGGCTTAAGGAAGGCGGCCATGGATCAGCTCTATCTTCTTGCGACTCTGGCCAACACGCGGATCGCGGTCGAAACCGGAGAGGTTGAGGCGGTTGTCCGCCTGACCGATATATCCCCGGTGCCGGGCATGGGGGCGCATGTCGCCGGCCTTTCCGCCTTGCGCAGTCGCGTCCTCACCATCATCGATGTCGCCGCATTGATCCACGGCCGGGCTACCCCGGCCGAGCAGCGCGGCCTCGCCATCATCGCCAATATCAGCGGCCACAGCTATGGCCTGATGGTCGATGGCGTGTCGGATATCTGCCGCGTGCCGGAGGGGGAACTCCCGTTGCGTGGTCAACTCGACCCTGCCTGGGCGCCGTATGCGCGCGCGCTGGTCGAACAAGATGGCCATCCCTGGCTGCTGGTTTCGCTGGCTGCATTCATCGAGGGCGGCGCCTTGGCCCAGGCGGCGTAAAGAATGGTGCGTCGTTTACCAAATACTTGGCTTTGCCGGTTAAGCCCGCTGCACGGGACGCAAAAAACCTAAGGGACGCTTCATGAAGAATTGCCTGGTCGTCGACGATTCAAAGGTCATCCGCAAGGTTGCCCGCCACATTCTCGAATCGCTGGACCTGACGGTCAGCGAGGCGGTGGACGGACAGGACGCGCTGACCAAATGCGAGGCTTTCCCGCCCGATGTCGTGCTGCTCGACTGGAACATGCCGATCATGAGCGGCATGGAATTCCTTCAGGCCCTGTCCAGCGCGAAGATGGCGGCACGGCCCAAGATCATCTTCTGCACCACCGAAAATGGCATCAGCCATATCAAGGCGGCGGTCGAGGCCGGTGCCGACGAATATGTCATGAAGCCATTCGACAGGGAGACATTGGAAAGCAAGCTGGCGATTGTCGGCGTGATCTAGCGGCGCCTTCCCGCTGATCCAGGAGTGCCCGATTTCCATCTGATCCTTCCGCGCAGAAAGTCCATGATGAACGCGATCATGCCGATACCATCCAGCCGCAGCAGTGAACGACGCACCGTTCGCACGCTGGTGGTCGATGATTCGGTCGTCGTGCGGACGGTGATCGAGCGCATTCTTCATGGCGATCCGGGCTATAATGTGGTGCACAAAACCAACAGCGCCGAGCATGCGCTGGGCTATCTGGCGGAAAATGTAGTCGATCTGGTGCTGCTCGACATTGAGCTGCCGGGCCAGAGTGGTCTGGCTGCCTTGCCGCAGATATTGCGCGCGAATCCGGCCGTGAAGGTCGCGATTCTTTCGGGACGATGCGAGGAAGGCAGCGCCGCCGCGATCGAGGCGCTGGCGCTCGGGGCCAGCGATATCGTGTCCAAGCCAGGCAGTGGCAGCTTCGGGGAACAATTCCCCCAGGCGCTCATAGACAGGCTGAACCGGCTGTTTGGCGATCGACTGGCAGCACCGCCGCTGCCGCGTCTTCCCACCCCGCCATCGGTTGATCCGGCCACCGCGCCGCTCGCCTGCATTGGCATCGGCGCATCGACCGGTGGCATTCATGCCTTGGGCCAGCTATTTCAGGGGCTCGCTGCGCCGTTAGGCGTGCCGCTGCTGCTGACCCAGCATCTCCCCGCCAGCTTCACCGTCTATTTCGCGCAGCAACTGTCACGGATGACCAGCCTGCGTGTGAAGGTGGCGGAAACCGGCGATCTGCTGACACCCGATATCGTCTATGTCGCACCCGGTGACGCCAATATCCAATTGCGGCGCGGCCTGCATGGCCGTGTCACGATCCTCCTCAATCCAGAACGCACGCCGGCTGGCAATCTGCCCGGCGTCGATCCGATGTTTGCCAGCATGGCGGAAGTCTATGGAGCGGGAGCCGCGGGCATCGTGCTCACCGGCATGGGGCGCGACGGAACATTAGGCGCGCGCGAGATCGTCGCGGCCGGCGGCTGGATCGTCGCCCAGGACGAAGCGAGCAGCGTGGTGTGGGGGATGCCGGGTTCGGTCGCCGGGGCCGGGCTGACCTGCGCGGTCATGGAGCCCTTGGCGATCATGAATTTCGTGGCCCGCCGTGGAAAGATTGCCGCCTGATGCCGCTGCCCCCAACCGGAGCCGCCATTTTCCAGGGCGCTGAGCGCATCCTGTCGGGATTGCTCGAGGCAAGAACCGGGCAAGTGCTGTCCGAAGGTCGCGCCTGGCGTATGGAAACCGCGCTGCGCCCCGTTCTGCGCGCCCATGGGTTGCAGGATATCGATGATCTGGCCGCGCGGCTGTTGCGCAGGCGCGATCCGCGGCTGGACGAGGATGTCGTCAATGCGCTGCTGAACAATGAAAGCAGCTTTTTCCGCGATCTTCAGATTTTCGACATGATCCATCGCCAGATTCTGCCGCATATCCAGGACGCTCGGCAGGACCGCACGCTGCGTATCTGGAGTGCGGGCTGTTCGACCGGGCAGGAAGCCTATTCGCTCGCGATCCGCTTGCGCAACGATGCTGCGCGCTGGCTGGGGTGGCGGATCGAGATATTGGCGACGGACATTTCCACCGCCGCGATCGAGCAGGCGAAAGCCGGCACTTTTTCGCAGATGGACGTGCAGCGTGGTTTGGCCGTGGGCGACCTGATCAAATGGTTCGAGCCGCATGGGGAAGAGTGGCGGGCCAGCCCGGAACTGCGCCGGATGATCGATTTCCGGCATGATAATCTGTTCGATCCGCATGCTCCGACCGGGGAATATGATCTGATTCTCTGTCGCAACGTGCTGCTCTATTTCACGCCCGAACGACGCGGGGAAGTGCTGCGACTGCTCGCCCGGCACAGCCATGCAGGATCGGTCCTGTTGCTGGGCGCAGGGGAAACGGTGATCGGCCAAGGCGACGATTTCCTGCCGCACCCGGATTTCCGTGGGGGCTATGCGCCCAAGGCCCTGCTGCCCCATTGCGCCGGTGGACCGATGCGTCGCGCGGGCTGAACCGGCTTCATCCGCATTAACCCTGCTTGATTGCTGCGCCGGTCTCGGTCATTGTCCATTAGAGGCCGCCAGAGAGGCGCGCCGGAAGGGTGCGATGATCGAGCCGCTGCAAGTGACTGGCCTTCCCCGATGACCGACATGCCGATGATCGAAACGCCGTCGCCCAATTTTGACGATCGCAGCCTGCCGATCACGATGCTGGTGCTGCACTATACCGGTATGCCCGATGCGGCGAGCGCCATCAATTGGCTGGCCAACCCGGAATCGAAAGTGTCGGCCCATTATGTCGTGACCGAGGACGGCCAGATCATCCGCATGGTCGACGAGGGTAAACGGGCCTGGCATGCGGGCCGATCGCACTGGCGCGGCGTCGATGACGTCAATTCGGCCAGCATCGGCATAGAGATCGTCAATCCGGGGCATGAATGGGGCTATCGGCCTTTCCCCGAAACGCAGATGGGATCGCTGATTCCGCTGGTTCATGCGATCGTCCAGCGTCACCGCATCACGCGTGGCAACATCGTCGGCCACAGCGATATCGCGCCCGCGCGCAAGCAGGATCCTGGCGAGCTTTTCCCTTGGGGCCAACTCGCGCGCCTGCGCCTGGCGCTCCCGCGACCCACCAAGAATCTGATGGACCCGCACTGGACCGACGGCGGCTTCATGCTGGCGCTCGAACGTTTCGGCTATGACATCGCCGATCCGCAGGCGGCGGTGGTCGCCTTCCAGCGCCGCTTCCGGCCGGAGCTGATCGACGGAGTGATCTGCGGCGAATGTCGCGCCATCCTGCTGGCCCTGCTGCTGCCCAAGCCGCGCGGCGATGAATAAGCGGGATGACGGGGCCGACAAATCGGTCTAAGGCCCGTTTCGCCAGAGGGCCGGGCGGCCGCGGCGTGGCGGGTAACTGCCACGGCGAGGAAAGTCCGGGCTCCACGAAATGACGGTGCCGGTTAACGACCGGCTGGAGCGATCCAAGGGACAGTGCAACAGAAAGCAGGTCGCCCAGTCCTTCCAGGACTAAGCCCTAGGGCAGGCGAAATTGAAAGGGTGCGGTAAGAGCGCACCGCGTCTGCGGCAACGCAAGGCGGCACGGTAAACCCCACCGGGAGCAAGACCGAATAGGGGCGGCGCGCGGCTTCGACCGCTAGGCCTGTTTCGGCCGAGACCGCCCGGGTTGGTTGCTTGAGGAACGGAGCAATCCGTTCCCTAGAGGAATGGTCGCCTATCCCTGGAAACAGGGTGGACAGAACCCGGCTTACAGGCCCTCTGGCATTTTCCTGCGCAAATATGCCCGCCGGGCTGGCGTTTGCGCGGCTTATTCCCTAATTTGGCCGGATGGCAAGACAGAGCCGATCCAATGACTGGGGATTTCCCCGATGGCGCGCCTATGGCGGATCGCGTGAGGCGCAGAAGGTGCGCCTGTGCGACCGCTATGGCTGCGACCGCCCCGGCGACTGCCCCGCGCCCAAGTCCCCCAACAGCCCGGAACGCTGGTATTTCTGCGCTGATCATGCCGGCGAATATAACCGAAACTGGGACTATTTTCAGGGGCTGGACCAGGAAGAACGGGCAGCGCGCGAGCAGGCCGAACGGCGGGATGCGGGCGGTTATCAATCCAGCGCCTATCATAGCTGGGGCGGGCCGGGCGACGGCAGCCGATCGCGCGACGAACTCCATGCGCTCAAGGCGCTGGAGCTGGAGGACGATGCTGGTTTCGAGGATGTGAAGAAGAGCTGGCGCCGGCTTGCCAAGGAATATCATCCCGACGTGAAGCCAGGCGACAGCGATGCCTCGGTGCGGTTCCAGGCGATTCAGGCCGCTTATGAAGTACTGCGTGCGGCAGAGGAACGGCGGACCTGGAAACCGCGGGGAGCGAGTGATTGACGGATTATGTCCGTTCGAATTGGACCAATGTGGTGCTGGTTTGCCGCAAATGTTCCAAGAAATTGGACGGCGGTTTTGGTCCGGGCGGCGGCGAACGGCTGGCCAAGGCGCTGCGCAAACATTTGTCCTTGAAAAAGGGGCGTAAGGCGACGGCGGGCGTGATGGAGGTCAATTGTCTGGGCATATGTCCCAGGGGCGCCGTAACGGTAGTGGATGCTGCGGCCAGCCGCGACTGGCTGCTGGTCCGGCCGGGCGCCGATCTTGACGAACTCGCGGAATCCTTGGGTCTCAATGCGTCGGAATATCCTTAATATTATCCTTACCAATTCCACCTAATCGGGTGGAATGAAGTTATCTGCGTCCCTTAGGTCCGTGCTGCCCATGGCAGGCCAGTGCATCCTCATTCTGTTCGGCCTGCTGGGATTATACGTCGTTCCGCCGGCCAGCGGCAGGATGCTGCTGGTGCCGCTGACCCAGGAGGCGGTTGCCGCGCTGGCGCCAGTCGCTGTCGCCCATGGCGCGCGACTGGTGGCGAAAGGCCCGTGGGCAGGTTCCCTTCTGGTCGAGGGGGAGCGCGACGATCTTGCCCCGGCGCTTCTGCATCACGGGATCGTCGCCCTTTCGGCGCAAATGGGCGGATGCGGAGCGTCGGCCTAATGAGCGCCATGACGAGCCTGGATCGGCTGCGGCTGCAGGGGTTGCGCATCCTCCTTTTCGCCAACTGGCTCTGGACCGTGGCGATCGGCCTCATGGGTCTGCTGCTGGGGGTGGAGAATAGCGGTCGCGCCCTGTTCCTGTCGGCTCTTGTCAACGCGCTTCCCACCATCCGGGTCATGCGCGCGCGACGTGACCTCGAAGCGCGCCTGGCCATGGGGACATTGGCCGCGGTTCAGCCGGCGATCGGGCTGTATCTGCTGTCAGGCCATAGCTGGCAGATGGACGGTCATATGTTCTTTTTTGTCGCATTGGCGGGGCTGGCGCTACTGTATGATTGGCGCCCCATCCTGCTTGCTGCGTCGCTGACGGCCGCCCATCACCTGGTGCTCAGCCTGTTTATGCCGACCTGGGTTTTTCCTGACAACTCCAATATCGGCCGGGTGGCTATCCACGGCATAGCGGTCGTGTTGCAGGCAGCGGTGCTATGCTATCTTACGGTTCGGCTGCGCGTCATGCTGCTCGCGTTAGACGGGCATGTGGCGCAGGCCAGCCAACTCGCCGAAGAGGCTGACCAGGGCCGGAGTGCGGCAGAAGCTGCCATGGCGACGAGCCGCGAAATGGACGCCAAGGCTGCGCAATTGCGTGGGCAACAGGAAGCGGAAAAGGCGCGGATGGCGACGGAGCGGCGAGCGATGACGCTTGCGCTGGTCGGGGATTTCCGGCGGTCCGTGGCGGAAATCGTCGGCGCGGTTGGAGCAGCCGCGCAGGAACTCGACGATTCGGCGCGTCAACTCAACCATCTGGCCCAACGTGCAAGCGCCGGCACCGACGAAACGGTGGCGATTGCCGAACAATCCTCCGCCAATGCGACGATGTTGGCGCGGCGTATCGATCAATTGTCGGAATCGATTACGGCGATCGCATCGGCGTCGCACCAGCAGGCCATGCTCGGCGGCGAAGCGCAGCGCGTGTCTGCTACGGGGCATCAGGCCGTGCACGAACTGGAGGGACGTACCACCTCCATCACCAGCTTCGCCGATTCCATAACGGATATCGCCGCGCGCACCAACCTTCTGGCGCTGAATGCAACGATCGAAGCGGCGCGCGCCGGCGATGTCGGCCGGGGTTTCGCGGTGGTGGCCGGAGAAGTAAAGCAATTGGCTGGCCAGGCCGCAAATGCGACCGGGGAAATTCACGCTTTGGCTTGGTCCGCCCGTCAAGGGGCCGGGGTGGCACGTGAGGCGCTATCCGAAGTCGCAGGCGCCGTCGAGCAACTGGCGGAGGCGGCGGATGCGATCCAGCGGGCAGTCGTCGATCAGCGCGATGCGACCAGCGCGATAGGTGAATCCGCGCGTGATACGGCGCAGGACGCGGCCATCATGACGCGACAGATGGAAGATGTCGCCGATGTCGCGCGCGACACCGAAAGCCTGTCGGCGCGCGTGTCCAGTGCGGCGTCCAGCCTGTCGAGCACGGCGAAGACGTTGCAGCGGGCGGCCGAACAATTTGTGACGCAACTGGAAGCGGCCTGATCCCGCCGAGTGCGTTCACGCGTCGTGGAAACGGGGACCGGTTGTATGCGCCCGGTCCCCTTTTCGATATCAGGCCGGCTGGTCGGCGCGGCTGGCGCCTTCACCGTCGAGGTTCAGCGCCGCAAAGTCCCAGTTGATCGCTTCCTTGAGGATGCGGTCGGCATAGCTGGGGCGCAGGTTGCGATAGTCGATATAATAAGCATGTTCCCAGACATCGACGATCAGCAGCGGCGCATGGCCTTCGTGCGCGACGGGGGTGTCGGCATCGTGATAGCTGGTCACTTCGAGCTTGCCGTCCTTCAGGACCAGCGCGGCCCAGCCGCTGGCGAAATGGCCCACCGCTTCGGCTTTCAGCTTTTCGATCAGCGCATCGACTGATCCGAAGGCTTCGTTGATCTTGGTCAGCAATTCGCCGGTCGGTTCGGTCTTCGTGGGCGACAGCGACTGCCAGTAGAAAGTGTGGTTCCAGATCTGGCCGACCTGGTTGAACAGGCCGCCCTTGGCCGACTTGATCAGCTCGACCAGCGACTTGCCCTGCAGGCTTTCGTCCGCGGCGACCAGTTCATTGGCCTTCACGACATAGGCGTTGTGATGCTTGCCATGGTGGAAGTCGAAGGTTTCGACGGACAGGATGTCGCCAAAAGCATCCTTGGCATAGGGCAGGTCGGGCAGAACAAAGGCCATGGCGGAACTCCTCGGGTTCGTTATGGGGCGGCCGCACGCAGGGTGGAGCGGCCGATTGGTCATATGGTCCATGCGGGGCGTGGACGCCTCCGCCGTTTCCCATATGCTGCCCCAACGCCCAAGAAAACAGATATGTGCCTATTGCGAAACGATCGCAGAAATTGGTGGTGGAAGTTGGCCGAAGTAGGGCGCGTGTCGGGTTCGCTTGACAGAGCGGTCCTGGTCCAACAGGATCGGATCATGCAAAATGGCGCCGCCTTTTCGCGCTTCCGTCATCACGGGGGCCAACTTCTCGCGGGCGATCCGCCCCGGACCTGACAGGCGATCGGCCGGCAGGGTCCGGGGCACCTTCTTGACGCCAGAGGCCCGCAGTCGGGCCGATCCTCTATCAGGAAGCCTTTCCATGATCCTGCATCAGAACGGGGCGGCCGTGCCGCCCATCCACCTTGTCGAATCCGAAGCGGACATGATCTCCGACCTGGCCTGGGCGGCGCGCGACCGCTTCCCCGATGTGTGCCAGTTGCTGCAGCAGGAGGTCGGGCGTGCGCAGCTTTGCGCGTCGGCCGACTTGCCCTGTACCGTCGTCGCCATGGGATCGGATGTGGCCTATCGCGATGGCCGTGACGGTGCGTCGCGGCGGGTCCAATTGGTCTATCCCGGTCATGCCGATGTAGCGCTGGGCCGCATTTCAATCCTGACGCCGATCGGTGCGGCGCTGATCGGGATGCAGGCCGGCGCGTCGATCCTGTGGCCCGACCGGGACGGCCATCTGCGCGACATCATCGTCGACGAGGTGGCACAGGCGCGGGCGGCTTAACTCAGCCTTGCGGCGGGGTGGTTTCACCCACCTCGTCGCTGTCGAGGCCATCGCCGAGCGTCAGGCCGTGGCGCATCAGCATCGGGATATTGGCGGCGGCAAAGGCGACCGAGATGATGGTGACTCCCCACACCTTGACTGCGAGCCAGCTGTCGAAACTCATCGACCGGCGCATCACCTCGTTCGCGATCGCCATGGCGACGAAGAACAAGGCCCAATTGCGCGATAGCTTCATCCAACCGGTTTCGCTGAGGCCGTCATAGGCGGCCTGGAGCAGATATTTGAGCAGCGGTTTGCCACGCAACAATCCGGCGAAGAGCATCATCGCGAAGAAGCTGTAGATGATCGTGGGCTTCAATTGGATGAAGCTCTGGTCGTGAAAGTAGATGGTGAGGCCGCCGAAAAACAGGATCAGCAGCGCCGACAGCCAGAGCATCGGCGATACCCGGCCCAGCTTCACCCTGGAGATGACGACCGCGATCACGATCGCCGCCATGAAGGCGGCCGTGCCGAAGGTCATGGCGGTGATCGGATTGCCCGCGCCCCAGAACCACCCGGCACCCTTGTAGGTCAGGAAGAAGACCAGCAGCGGCCCGAAATCGAGCGCCAGGCTGAGCGTGCCGCCATGGGCGGGCTTTGCAGCGGGCTTGGTATCGACCATCAGTTTTGCTCCGTCATCCCAGCGAACGCCGGGATCCCACTTTTCTTCATGCGCCGCAAAAGGAGGAAAGACGCCAGCCTTTGCCGGCATGACGAACGACAATGCTCACCGTGCATAGGCCGTCCCCGCAATGGCGCGCGCCATGTCGCCGGGATCGAAGGGACGCAGATCCTCGATTTTCTCGCCCACGCCGATAGCATGGATGGGCAGGCGGAATTTCTCCGCCGCTGCGACCAGCACGCCGCCGCGCGCGGTGCCGTCCAGCTTGGTCATGACCAGCCCCGTCACCTGCGCCGTTTCCTTGAAGACTTCGATCTGGTTCAACGCATTCTGTCCCGTGGTGGCATCCAGAACCAGCACAACGTCGTGCGGGGCGGCCGGGTTCAATCGGCCCAGCACCCGGCGGACCTTGGCCAGTTCGTCCATCAGTTCGGTCTTGTTCTGCAGGCGCCCGGCGGTGTCCACGATCAGCACGTCGATGCCGGTTTCCGTCGCCTGCTTGACCGCGTCGAACACGATGCCCGCCGCGTCGCCGCCTTCCTTGCCCGCCACGACGGGGATGCCCAGCCGCTCAGCCCAGACCTTGAGTTGGCCGATCGCCGCCGCACGGAACGTGTCGCCGGCGGCCAGCATCACGCCATAATCCTGCTCCAGGAAATTATTGGCCAGCTTGGCGATAGTGGTGGTCTTGCCCGAACCGTTGACGCCGATGACCAGGATCACCTGCGGCCGCGGAAAGGCCTCGATCTCCAGCGGGCGGGCCACGGGGGCCAGCACCTTCTCGATCTCCTCCGCGATGATCTGGCGCAGATATTCCTCGGTCAATTCCTTGTTGTAGCGCCCCTCGGCCAGTCGTTCGCGCACGCGCCCGGCCATGGCCGGGCCAAGGTCGGAGACGATCAGCGCCTCTTCGATCTCGTCGAGCGTCTGGTCGTCGAGCGCGGCCTTGGAGAAAAGGCCGGTGAGGTTGTCGCCAAGCCTGTCGGATGTGCGCTTCAGTCCGCCGAAGAGGCGATCGCGCCAGCTGGTGCCGGTATCTGTCATTATGCGGCCTCTTGCGCGATCAGCGCGCCATTCTCAAGCGCCGTGATGGGAACGGGAACGATGGAGGAGGGGGGCTGCGCCGCTGCGAAGCGCACCGGCGCGAAATTTTCAGCATGGCCGGTCAGGCCGCTGCGTTCGACCAGCACCGACTGGGTCGTGCCGATCAGGCTGCGGAGCCAAGTTTCGCGTCGCGCGGCGCAGGCGTCGCGCAGGCGGGCGGCGCGGGCCTTGATCGTCGCGCGATCGACCTGCGGCATACGTGCGGCAGGGGTGCCGGCGCGCGGCGAAAAAGGGAAGATATGGCCGTGGACGATGTCGCACTCGTCCACAAGGCGCAGGCTGTTCTCGAACATCGCATCATCCTCGGTTGGGAAGCCGGCGATGATGTCTGCGCCGATGCTGATGCCGGGGCGGGCGGCCTTGAGCCGTTCCACGATGCGGATGGCGTCGGCCCGGCCGTGGCGGCGCTTCATGCGCTTGAGGATCAGGTCGTCGCCCGCCTGCAGCGACAGATGTAGATGCGGCATCATACGCGGATCGTGCGCGATGAGATCGAACAGCCGTTCGTCGATTTCCACGCTGTCGAGGGAGGAGAGGCGCAGGCGGGTCAGATCGGGCACGCCCTTCAATATACGTTCGATCAGCAGGCCGAGCGACGGGCTGCCGGGCAGGTCCGGGCCGTAGCTGGTGACGTCCACGCCGGTCAGCACGATTTCCCGATAGCCGGCATCGACCAGTTGCTTCGCCTTGTCCACCACCGCGCCGGCGGGGACGGAGCGGCTGTTCCCCCGGCCATAGGGAATGATGCAGAAAGTGCAGCGATGGTCGCAGCCATTCTGTACCTCCAGAAAGGCGCGGGCGTGGTCGGTGAACGCGCTGGCCATATGCGGGGCGGTGTCGCGCACGGCCATGATGTCGGAAACGCGGACCTTCTCGGTTATCGCGGCGAAGCTGCTCGCCTCCATCTTCTCCCGATTGCCGATCACGCCATCGACTTCGGCCATGGCGGCGAAGGTCTCCGGCTCGGTCTGGGCGGCGCAGCCGGTGACGAGGATGCGGGCGTCGGGTCGTTCGCGCCGGGCGCGGCGGATCGCCTGGCGGGTCTGGCGCACCGCTTCGGCCGTCACGGCGCAGCTATTGACGACGATCAGGTCGTCCTGACCGGCCGCCATGTCGCGAATCGCCTCGCTCTCCGCGATGTTGAGGCGGCAGCCCATGGTGATGATGTCCGGCGCTTTGGTTGAGGCAGGGGGCATCAGAAGCGGTCCCAGTCAGCCTCGCCATCGAATACGTGGGTGGCGGGGCCGGTCATGCGGATCGTGCCGCCCGGTGCCCAGTCGATCACCAGATCGCCGCCCGGCAGACTAACCGTCACCGGACCCGTCATCAGCTTGCGGCGGATGGCGGCTACGGCGGTGGCGCAGGCGCCCGTGCCGCAGGCCCGCGTCAGCCCCGCGCCGCGTTCCCATACCACCAGACGGAGATGATCGTCGCCCACGACCTGCGCGAAATTGACGTTCACGCGGGCCGGGAACAGCGGATCATGCTCGATCAGCGGGCCGAGACGGTCGAAGTTCACACCGTCCAGATCGTCCACGAAGAAGATGACATGCGGGTTGCCGACATTGACCGCGGCGGGGGCGGGCAGCTCTTCCCAACTGGCGCCCATGGTCAGCGTGTCCATGGGATAGGCGAGCGGTATCGCATCCCAGTCGAAGCGCGGCGCCCCCATATCGACGCTGGCGCCGCCATCAACGGCCTTGGCGTCGAGCAGGCCAGCCTTGGTGCGGATCAGCACGTCGCGGCCCACGAATAGGGGGACGCAGCGGGTCGCGTTGCCGCAAGCTTCGACTTCGCTACCGTCGGCGTTGAAGATCTGCATTGACACGTCCGCGTCTGCGGCGTTGCCGATCAGGATGAGCTGGTCGCAGCCGATCCCGGCATGACGGTCGGCGATGGCGCGCGCGCGCGCCTCCGTCATGTCGATCGCTTGTGCGCGCGCGTCGATGACGACGAAGTCGTTGCCGAGGCCATGCATTTTCGAAAAGCGTCCCATGCGCGCGCATGTAGTGGGGGTGAAGCGAAAAGGCCAGCGTTCAGCACCAATGTAACGCATCGGTTGACATTTGGCGTGGTGTAACTTATGGCGTTACGCATGGAGATACGAAGCATCGCGCACAAGGGTTTGCGCCGCTTTTTCGAGACCGGCAATGCCAAGGGTTTGGTCGGGGATGTGACAAGGCTGGGAAAAATGTTGGCCTTCATTGATGCTGCAACATCGTTGGAGGTGCTGTCCCAGCCCCCTAATTACGGACTCCATCCGTTGTCAGGTGATCGGGCCGGCACTTGGTCGATGACGGTAACGCGCAATTGGCGATTGACCTTTCGCATTGATGCACAGGGTGCGCTGATCGATATGGATTTGGAGGACTATCATGGCGCTTAAGATGCACGCATCGCTGGCGGTTCATCCGGGCGAATGGCTGAGGACGGAGATTGTCGAGGCGCATGGCCTCAAGCTAGGCGATCTGGCTGATCATCTGGGGGTCACCCGGCAGACAGTCAGTCGCCTGCTCAATCAGCGGCAGGATCTGACAGCGGAGATGGCGATCCGCTTTGAAAAACTGTTCGGCATCGATGCCGAGACGCTGATGCGCATGCAGACGCGCCATGAACTGGTCATGGCGCGCCAACATGCGGACGCACTGGCGGTTAAGCCGCTGGCGGCCTAATCAGCGGACGACAGCCGCCCGTCGCTGCCCATAGAGAAAATAGACCCCCAACCCAATGGCATTCCATACCAGACAGGCGACGATCGTCTTCATCGGCAGGCTGACGAAGAGATAGGCGCAGCCGCCGATCGCACCCAGGCCCACGAACCAGGCGGCGGGTGTGCGGAAGGGGCGGCGCAGGTCGGGGCTACGGCGGCGCAGGACGAGCAGGCACCAGCCGACGGCCGTGAAGGCGATCAGCGTGCCGGCATTGGCCAGCGCGGCGATCTCGTCGATCGGCAGCAGGCCGGCGATGACGGCGACCAGCGCGGCAGTGACCGCAGTGATGCGCGCGGGGGTGCCGCGCTTCGAAATCTTCGCGAGGCTCTGTGGCAGGAAGCCGTCGCGCGCCATCACCAGGAAGATGCGGCTCTGGCCGTAGAGGAAGCCCAGCAACACGGTGGGCAGCGCGATCACCGCGGCGATGGCGACGATGCGGGCGATGCCGCCCTGGCCCATTTCGCGCAGGATCAGCGCCAGCGGCTCGGGACTGTCGGCGAAACGGGTGAAGGGCAGCGCGCCGATCGCGGCGGCGGCCACCAGCACATAGATGAGGGTGCAGATGACGAGCGATCCGACGATGCCGATGGCCAGGTCGCGATCCGGGTTCCTGGCTTCTTCCGCTGCGGTGGAAATGGCGTCGAAACCATAGAAGGCGAAGAAGATGATCGCCGCGGCGGCCATCACCCCGCGTTCGACGCCGTCCGGCCCCATATGTTTGGCGAAGCCGAAGGGCATGAAGGGGTGCAGGTTCTGCGCGTCGAAGGCGGGCAGGGCGACGGCGACGAACAGGCTCAGGGTTGCGATCTTGATAAGGACCAGTACGCTGTTCAGGCGTGCGCTTTCGCGCGTGCCGAGCATCAGCAGCCCGGCGACCACGGCGATGATGAAGATGGCGGGCAGGTTGATGAGGCCGCCCAGTTCCGGTCCCTGCGTCAATATCTTCGGGAAGCCGATCGCAGTGAGCAAAGGCGCGGCATAGCCCGACCAGCCCACCGCCACGGTGGACACGACCAGGCTATATTCCAGGATCAGGCTCCACCCCACGACCCAGGCGATGCCTTCGCCCAGCGCGACATAGCTATAGCTGTAGGCGCTGCCCGCCGCGGGCATCATGGTCGACAATTCGGCATAGGCGAGCGCGGCGCAGGCGCAGATCGCGCCCGCTATGGCGAAGGAGAGCAGCACCGCAGGACCGGCGCGATCCGCGCCGACGCCGATCAGGGTAAGGATGCCGGTGCCTACAATCGCGCCGACGCCCAGTGCCAGCAGATGCGGCCAGGACAGGGTGCGGGCCAGTTGATGGCCTGCGTCCCTGGGCGTCATCGCCTCCATCGGCTTGCGGCGTGTCCAACTCATGATCGCGGTTCCCCTTCCTGCTTTATCGCTATCTGCTGGCGCAAAGCCGGGTTGCGCGCAAGCGGATCGGCGCGCGCTTGCCGCTTGTTGCCGAACGGATGGTCCGCACGGCATGAAGATTCCGCCTTGAGCGACACGGGCGCAATCCCGGTTGCGCTATCCCATGCGACTCGATGGACATGGTCGCGATGGTTGCATCTCCCCGCAAGCGGATCGGCGCGCGCTTGCCGCTTGTTGCCGAACGGATGGTCCGCACGGCATGAAGATTCCGCCTTGAGCGACACGGGCGCAATCCCGGTTGCGCTATCCCATGCGACTCGATGGACATGGTCGCGATGGTTGCATCTCCCGCCATGGTACGCTAAGGGCGCCGTGCAATCGGGCGGCTTGCCGTTCGGTCCCTGACAAATCCAGGACGCCCAGATGGGGCATCGGATGGACGCTGGTTGGCGAGGTTTCGCCCACCGGCGATTTTGTCGTTTGGCAGGGAGGCAGGATTTTCCGGGCCTTTGCGGTCCAAATGAGGTGATGATGTTCGATTCGCTAAGCGATCGTCTGAGTGGGGTATTCGACAAACTGCGTGGGCGCGGCGCGCTTACGGAGGACGATGTCCGCGCCGCGATGCGTGAAGTGCGAATCGCGCTGCTGGAAGCCGACGTCGCGTTGCCGGTTGTGCGCCAGTTCGTCGATCAGGCCACGGAGCGGGCGGTCGGCAGCGACGTGCTGCGATCGGTCACGCCGGGGCAGATGGTCGTCAAGATCGTCTCGGACACGCTGACCGAAACGCTGGGTTCCGAAGCGTCCGACCTGCTGATCGACGTGACCCCGCCCGCCGTGATCATGATGGTCGGCCTGCAGGGATCGGGCAAGACCACCACGACCGCCAAGATCGCCAAGCGCCTGAAGGAAAAAGAACGCAAGAAGGTGCTGATGGCGTCGCTCGACGTCCAGCGCCCGGCCGCGCAGGAACAGTTGGCCGTGCTCGGCACGCAGATCGACGTCGCCACGCTGCCGATCGTCGCGGGGCAGCAGCCGGTCGAGATCGCCAAGCGCGCGTTGCAGTCGGCCAAGCTCCAGGGCTTCGACGTAGTGATGCTCGACACCGCCGGTCGCCTCCATGTCGACCAGGCGTTGATGGACGAGATGAAGGCGGTCGCCGACGCCTCCAACCCCGCTGAAATCCTGCTGGTGGTCGATTCGCTGACTGGCCAGGACGCGGTCAATGTCGCGACCAACTTCTCGGGCCAGGTGCCGCTGACCGGCGTGGTGCTGACCCGCATGGATGGCGATGCGCGCGGTGGCGCGGCGCTGTCGATGCGCGCCGTTACCGGCCGTCCGATCAAGTTCGCCGGCACCGGCGAAAAGCTCGACGCGCTGGAGCTGTTCCATCCGCAGCGCGTCGCGCAGCGCATATTGGGCATGGGCGACGTCGTCAGTCTGGTCGAGCGCGCCGCCGAGACGATCGACGCGGAAGAAGCCGACAAGCTCGCCAAGAAGATGGCCAAGGGTCAGTTCGACATGAACGACCTGCGCAGCCAGCTCAATCAGATGCGCCGCATGGGTGGCCTGGGCGCGCTGGCGGGCATGTTGCCGGGCCTCAAAAAGGCGCAGGCGGCGATGGCCAATAGCGGCGCGAACGACAAGACGCTGGTGCATCTGGACGCCATGATCGGCTCCATGACGCCCAAGGAGCGGGAGAAGCCCGCTTTGATCAACGCCAAGCGCAAGATCCGCATCGCCAAGGGTGCCGGCCGCACCGTGCAGGACGTCAACCGTCTCCTGAAAATGCATCAGGAAATGGAAGGCGCGATGAAGAAGATCCGCAAGATGGGCGGCCTCAAGGGGCTGGCCAAGATGTTCACCGGCGGCGGTGGCATGGGCGGATTGGGTGGCCTGGGTGGTCCGGGCGGCGGCGACGGGCAGGGCGGTCCGCCCGATCTGTCGGGCCTGGGCGGATTGGGCGGCAATATGCCCAAGCTTCCACCCGGTTTTCAGAATTTCATGAAGAAATAAGCAATTTCAACATATTGGTTTGAGTAGAAAGGTCTAGTTCCATGGCAACCTCCATCCGTCTGTCGCGCGGCGGCTCCAAGAAGCGCCCCTATTACCGCATCGTCGTGGCTGACAGCCGCGCCCCGCGTGACGGCAAGTTCATCGAGCGTATCGGCAGCTACAACCCCGTCCTGCCCAAGGGCGACGAGAAGCGCGTCGTTCTGGACGTCGAGCGCGCGAAGCATTGGGTTGCCGCCGGCGCCCAGCCGACCGACCGCGTGGCCCGCTTCCTGGACGCCGCTGGCGTGAAGGAGCGCAAGGCGCGCAACAACCCGAACAAGGCGGAGCCGGGCCAGAAGGCCAAGGATCGCGCTGAAGACCGCGCCGCCAAGGCTGCCGAAGCCGCAGAAGCCGCCGAAGCCGCCAAGGCGGCCGCTGCCGAGGCCGCCGCTGCTCCGGCTGTCGAAGAAGCCGCTCCCGCCGAGGAAGCTGCTGCCGAACAGGCCGAGGGCTGAGTCTCTTGACCGACAAGCTCGTCACTCTCGCCGCGATCGTTGGTGCGCATGGAGTGGCGGGCGATGTCCGTCTGAAGCTTTTTGGTGAAGGGGCCGAAAGCCTCAAAAACTACAAGAGCTTCGATGCGGCGGGGCGCATATTGACGTTGAAGTCGGTGCGCCCCGGCCCCAATGGCGCGGTCGCCCGTTTCGCCGAGGTCGGCGATCGGGGGGCGGCCGAAGCCTTGCGCGGCACGGCATTGACCGTGCCCCGTTCCGCCCTGCCGCCGCTGGGCGAGGGCGAATATTATCATGCCGACATCATCGGCCTGTCCTGCCTGTCCAGTGCGGGCGAAGCGCTGGGCGAGATCATCGCGATCGAGAATTTTGGCGCGGGCGACATCATCGAGGTCGAGCGGCCCCCGGTCGAGGGCAAGAAGGGCAAGCGCTTCATGGCGCCCATGCACGCGGTGACGCTGGAGGCGGACCGCGCTATCATCGACGCAGCCTTCGTCGAATAAGGGGTAAATGGCCCTTGCGGCCATGGTGCAGCATGGCATGTTCGATCCTCCGTCGCTGGAGGGATGTCGATGCGCCTTGCCGCCTGCCTGCTTTTGATGATCGCTGCCGCGCATCCGGCCCACGCCGCCGACGCGCAGAAGATCGCGCAGGCGATCCCCGCGATCGATCGCCTGTTTGCCGATTTCCAGGTGGACAGCCATGCGCCGGGCCTGGTCTACGGCATCGTCGCAGATGGGCGGCTGGTCCATGTCAAGGGGCTGGGGGTGCAGGATCTGGTCCATAAGCGGCCGGTGACGCCCGACAGCCTGTTCCGCATCGCGTCGATGACCAAGGCCTTCACCGCGCTGTCGATCCTGAAGCTGCGCGAAGAGGGCAAGCTTTCGCTCGACGATCTGGCCGAAACCTATGTGCCGGAGATGCGCGGCTGGACCTATCCGACCAAGGATAGTCCGCGCATCCGCATCCGCGACCTGCTGACCCATAGCGCGGGCCTGGTCGACGACAATCCTTGGGGCGATCGGCAGACACCGCTGCCGGAGGCCGACTTCACGCACATGCTGCAACAGGGGGTGCCGTTCAGCAGCGCGCCGGGCAGCCATTATGAATATAGCAATTTCGGTTTCGCGCTGCTCGGCCGGATCGTCGCCGCCGTCTCCGGCCAGCCCTACCGCCGCTATGTCGAGCAGACGCTGCTGACCCCGCTGGGTATGACGTCCAGCGGCTATGAGGTCGGCGAATGGCCGCTGGATCGGCGTGCGATCGGCTATCGTTGGGAGGAGGGGCGCTGGAAGGCGGAGCCGACGATGCGCGACGGGGCATTCGGTGCGATGGGCGGGTTGCAGACCAGCGCCAATGATTATGCCCGGTGGCTCGCCTTCCTGCTGTCCGCCTGGCCGGCGCGGGACGATCCCGATGCCGGGCCGGTGCCGCGTGCGGCGGTGCGGATGCTGGCGGAGGGGAGCAACTTCGTCACCGTCGCGCAGCGCAACGGCGTAAGCGGACCGTCCGCCTGCCGTCAGGCCACCGCTTACGGCTTTGGCATGCGGGTGGCGCAGGATTGCGACCTGGGCCTGACGTTGGCCCATGGCGGCGGCTATCCGGGCTATGGCAGCCATGTGATGCTGATGCCGGATCACGGCGTGGGCATCTTCGTCTTCACCAACCGCACCTATACTGGCGGGGCCGGTCCGGCCTGGGACGCGGCCATGGTCTTGCAGAAGGCGGGGGCGCTGGTCGAGCGGGTGCTGGCAGTGTCGCCTTTGCTGGCGGATGGCTATGCCGCGGCGGGGCGAATCTATGCCGCAGGGGATGTCGGCGTGTCGCGCGACCGGCTGGCCATGAACTTCCTCATGGACAACGACATGGACAGTTGGCGCAAGAAACTGGCGGCGCTCAAGGATGAGGTCGGCGCGTGTCGCATCGACGCGCCGATCAAGGCCAGCGGCAATCTGTCGGGCAGCTTCACCTGGGCCTGCGAGAAGGGGCGCGTGGCGGGGTCGATCCTGCTGGCCCCGACGCGGGGCGCGCAAATCCAGGAACTGAAACTGGCGGTCAAGGCGCCCTGAACGGCAGGCTGCGGCGGGAACTGGACGAGGCGACGCGCTTGTCCTAAGCGCGGGCCATGGCGCAAATCCTCACCGCTCTTTATCTTCTGGCAATGCTGGCCGCCGGTTGGCGCCTGTTCGGCATCGGCTGGTCGCGCGGCGTGAAGGCAGCCAGCGCAATTGCGCTGGTCTGTCCGATCCCGTTGCTGGTCCTGATCCCGGGCCTGCTGCATCCCGAACGGCCCTTTGCCGGACTGCTCCAGAGCATCGGAGTCGCCCTGCTGATCTGTGGCCTTCTGTGCATGGGCGGCGGGGCTTCGGCAGCCTGGTTGCGATCGCGCCGCAAATGAGCTTCGCAGCGCAGATATTGACCCTCTACCCCGACATGTTTCCGGGGCCGCTCGGCCTGTCGCTGGCGGGGCGGGCGCTCAGCGAGGGAAAATGGGCGTGCGATCCCATCCCTATCCGCGATTTCGCCGCCGACCGGCATCGCACCGTGGATGATACGCCCGCGGGCGGGGGGGCGGGCATGGTGCTGCGCGCGGACATATTGGCCAAGGCGGTCGACCATGCGCTGGAGAAGCGGCCTGACCTGCCCGTGCTGGCGATGACGCCACGGGGCAAGCCGATCACGCAGGCGCGCGTGCGCAGCCTGGCGGAAGGGCCGGGCGTGACCCTCCTGTGCGGCCGGTTCGAGGGCTTTGACGAGCGCCTCTTCGACGCCCGGCCGATCGAGCAGGTCAGCATGGGCGACATCATCCTGTCGGGCGGGGAAATGGCCGCTTTGCTGCTGCTCGACGCTTGTGTTCGCCTGCTTCCCGGTGTAATGGGCGCGGCTTCCAGCGGAGTCGAGGAATCCTTTGAAACGGGATTGCTCGAATATCCGCATTATACCCGCCCGGTAGAATGGGAAGGGCGCATGATCCCGCAAGTGTTGCGATCGGGGGATCATGCGAAGATCGCCGCCTGGCGGAAACAACAGGCGGAAGATGATACACGGCTAAGGCGGCCGGACCTTTGGGAACGTCACATCGGCGTTCGGGTCCAGTCGCCCTCTGGTGCGCAACGAACGACCAAGGACTGAGTTGACATGAACATCATCCAGCAGATCGAGGCGGAAAACATCGCCGCCCTCGCCAAGGATATCCCCGAATTCCGCCCCGGCGACACGCTGCGCGTCGGCGTGAAGGTCATCGAAGGCGAGCGTAGCCGTGTTCAGAACTATGAAGGCGTGTGCATCGCCCGTTCGAACAAGGGCATGGGTTCCAACTTCACCGTGCGCAAGATTTCGTTCGGCGAAGGCGTGGAGCGCGTGTTCCCGCTCTATTCGCCCAACCTCGATTCGATCACCGTCGTCCGCCGTGGCGTCGTGCGTCGTGCGAAGCTCTACTATCTGCGCGGCCGCACCGGCAAGCGCGCCCGTATTGCCGAGCGCCGCGACAACCGCGAAGGTTGATTGCGCGAAGGTCAATGGCCCGAGGGCCGAGTGCCTAAAAACGCTTCTTGACAGTTGTAAAAAAGAAACAGGCGGTGACCCCCGAGGTCGCCGCCTTTTTCTTTATGTTGCAAGGATTTGGCAACTTTGGACGGCCGTCCCGCTTTGATCGGAGCGGAAGGATTTTGCAGTGCGGCATAAATGCTATTTCGCCCGTTGCGGTTTTGTGTCAGCTTTTCGTTTCCAGACATTGCCGAGTGTTTCTGGCGTCGGGCCATGTGCTTCCGGCGATCGGAGCGTTCGTGCAAAATATCGGAGAGAACAGGGGTAAGAATAAAACGACGATATAGGAGAGGCCTCAATCAATAAGAAATATTAGGGGGCTGTTTCATGAACTATAAGGGTCTCGTTTCTCGCGCTGCTATTGCGATCGCTATCAGTTCTTCCGCTACCGTCTTCGCACAGGATAATGCGCCGCAGGCCGCCGCAGTCGATGAGGGCGCCGCCATCATCGTCACCGGCACCCGCGCCACGGGCGTCACCGCCGCCGAAAGCGCGGCGCCGATCAAGGTTCTCGACAGCGCCGCGTTGGAAAAGGTGGGCCAGCCCAACCTGAACCAAGTGCTGAGCCAGCTCGTACCGTCCTTCACCGCCGAAGCCTTTGGCGGCGATACCGCCAACCTTACCCTGTCGGCGCGCCTGCGCGGCCTCAGCCCCAACCACGCGCTGGTGCTGGTCAACGGCAAGCGGCGCCACGGCACATCCAACCTCCATGTGCTGAGCGGCCCCTATCAGGGTGGCGCCGCGCCCGATCTCGACATGATCCCGCCAGGCGCGATCGGCCGCATCGAGGTGCTGGAGGACGGCGCGGCCGCGCAATATGGGTCGGATGCGATCGCGGGTGTCATCAACATCATCCTGAAGGATGAAAAGGACAGCATTTCCGGCAGCTTCACCGGTGGCCAATATTATGAAGGCGACGGCACGACCTTTTCGGGCAGCATCACTTTCGCGCCCAAGATCGACGACGACACCTATCTGAACTTCACCATGTTTCACCGCTTCCATGGCTTTTCCCAGCGCGGCGGCGTCGATTCCCGCATCTATAACAAGGACGGCACGATCAGCGACAGCCTGAGCGCCGAACATGCGGCGATGGTGGCGATCGGCCTGCCAAATGCGCCTTACACCAACCGCATCGTCGGCGATTCGCGCTCGACGCTCAGCACGGTGATGTACAATGCCGGCCATGATTTCGGCGGTGTCGAAATCTACGCCTTCGGCAGCTATGGTCGTCGCGAGGCGAGCGCCTATGAAAATTACCGGCAGCCCTGGCGCGTATCGCGCTCCCCGGTTCTGGGCGTGGCGGGCGAGGAAATCCTGTACAGCGCCACCGGCTTCAACCCGCGCGAGGCGATCAAGGAGGATGATTTCTCCAACACCGGCGGCATCAAGGGAGAAATGGGCGGTTTCCGCTGGGACGTCAGCACCACCTATGGCCAGGATTATGCCAAGCTCTTCACGCTGGATTCGGCCAACCGCACGCTGTTCATCAATACCGGCACCACGCCGGGCAATTTTTATGACGGCTTCCTGAAGGCATCGGAATGGACCACCAACATCGATATCGCCAAGGAGATCGAGGCGGGGATGGCGGCGCCGATCAACATTGCCTTCGGCGGAGAATATCGCGAAAATCTGTTCCAGATCGGCAAGGGCGACTTCGCCTCCACCTATTTCGAGGGCGGCCAGTCCTATCCGGGCTTCCTCGCCACCGACGCAGGCAAGCACAAGCGCAACAACAAGGCGGCCTATCTGGATGTTGCGCTCAACCCGGTGGATATCTGGAAGATCGACGGCGCGGTGCGTTTCGAGGATTATAGCGACTTCGGCACCAAATGGACGTGGAAGGTGACGAGCCGCGTCGACTTCACCGACCAGGTGGCGGTGCGCGGGACGGTCAGCACCGGTTTCCGGGCGCCCTCGCTGCTCGAATCCTATTACAGCTCAACCAATGTCGGCCCGACGTCGGCCTATGTGCAATTGCCGCCGAACAGCGCGGCGGCCAAGCTGCTGGGCTATGACGACCTGAAACCCGAAACGTCCACCAACTACAGCCTGGGCCTGGTGCTGCGACCCATTCCCAAGCTGAACATCACGCTCGACGCCTATCAGGTGAAGATGAAGAACCGCATCGTCGGCACCGGGTCGATCGTCGGCCTGACCGGCGGCGTCGTGACCAACCAGGCGGTGCTGGATGCAATCGCAGCGCATGGCAATGTGCTCGATCCCTATGTGCTGGAGGTGGGCGACGCGGGCATCAACCTGTTCACCAACGGCGCGGACACCCGCACTCGCGGCGTCGATCTGACGGCGAGCTATCCGACGTCGGTCGGCGAGGGATCGATCCTCTGGTCGCTGTCGGCCAACTACAACACGACCAAGATCACCAAGCTGCGCCTGCCCGACTCGCTCTATGCGGCGGATGCGCGCAGCGTGCTGGAGGACGCATCGCCGAAATATAAGGTCATTGCCGGCGGCCTGCTGACGATGGGGGGCTTTAGCGTCAACCTGCGCGAAACCTTCTACGGCAAGTCGTCGCAGGTGGTGATCTATAACGGCACGACCCCGACGGTGAAGGCCGGCGCGGCGGCGATCACCGATCTGGAGGTCAGCTATGCCCTGACCGAGGGGCTGACGATCACGGCCGGCGCCAACAACCTGTTCGACAAGAAGGCATCGACCGTACCCAACGGCCCGGACGGCCTGCCGATCGACGGCGGTGCGGTGCTGGACGCGCCGGTGACCTTTACGCCCTACGGCATCAATGGCGGTTACTGGTACGGCAAGGTCGGCTTCAAATTCTGAACTGACCGCAGTCGGCAGAGGCCGGTCCCTTGCGCGGGGCCGGCCTTTGCTGTTTCAGATCGCGCCATGACCATATTGACCCACCGCCTGGCCACCATCGCCGACGAAGCCGCCTTGTCCGCCCTGATGACATTGGCGATCGAGCGGCTGCAATCGGCTTATCTGACGCCCGATCAGGTGGCGGCCAGCCATGCCTTCATGGGGCTGGACAGCCGGCTGATCGCCGACGGCACCTATTTCGTCATCGAGGATGCGGGGGTGATAGCGGGTTGCGGCGGGTGGAGCCGGCGGGCGACATCCTATGGCGGCAACCATAGCGCCGGGCGCGACGACCGGCTGCTCGATCCGGCGACCGAGGCGGCGCGGGTGCGGGCGATGTACACCCATCCCGATCATGCCCGCAAAGGCGTGGGTACGCTGATCCTGTCGCTGTGCGAGGCGGCGGCGCGGGCGGAGGGCTTCGGGGCGCTCGAACTGTCGGGGACCATGGCGGGCGTGCCGCTTTATCGCAGCTTCGGGTTCGAGGGTGTGCGGGCGTTCGAGGATAGCGGCGTGCCGATGCTGCTGATGCGCAAGGTCATTGGACTGGCGCGGCGCGGCTGGTGAACCAGAGGCCGCCCAGGCTGATGAGCGCGGCCGCCGACATGTAAAGCCCGACCAGGCCGACGCCCTGCGCGCCGATCAGCCAGGTCGCGACGATAGGAGCCAGCGCGCCGCCGATGATGCCGCCCAGGTTGAAGGCGAAGGACGCGCCGGTATAGCGTAGCTGGATCGGGAAGAGGGCGGGCAGATAGGCGCCCAGCGGGCCGTAGATGAAGCCCATGACGAACAAGGCCAGGCTGAGCGCCGCGAAGATCGGCAGCAGCGCGCCGGTGCCGATCAGCGGGCCGAAGACCAGGCCCATCGCCACCGTACCGGCGCAGCCCCAGGCGAGGGCATTGGTGGGCGTGGTCCGATCCGACCACCAGCCGGCGATGACGATGCTGAGCGCCATGAACAGGATCGCGCCGAGCTGGATGGCGAGGAAGATTTCGCGGTCGATCCTGAGCGCGGTGGTGCCGTAGCCGAGCGCGAAGGCGGTCGCGATATAGTAGACGGCGAAACAGGCCGCGCAGGCGAAGGTGCCAGCGATCGCCGCGCCGAGATGTGAGGAAAGCAGGGTCGCCAGCGGCACGGCGGGCGGCGGCGTCTCCTTTTGCGCGGCGGCGAATTCCGGGGTTTCGGTGAGTTTGAGGCGAACCCAGAGGCCCAGGATCACCAGCACTGCGCTGCCGAGGAAGGGCAGGCGCCAGCCCCAGGCGAAGAAGTCTTCGTCGGTCAGGAAGGCGCCCAGGATCAGGAACAGGCCGTTGGCGGCGATGAAGCCGACCGGGGCGCCCAGTTGCGGGAACATGCCGAAGCGCGCGCGCCAGCCCGGCGGCGCGTTCTCCACCGCCAGCAGCGCCGCGCCGCCCCATTCGCCGCCGAGGCCAAAGCCCTGGCCGAAGCGCAACAGACACAGGATCAGCGGCGCCCAGTAACCGATCATCTGATAGGTGGGCAGGAAGCCGATCAGCAGCGTGCAGCCGCCCATCAGCATCAGCGAGGCGACCAAAGTCGCCTTGCGCCCGATCCGGTCGCCATAATGGCCGAACACCGCCGCGCCCACCGGCCGGGCGAAGAAGGCGAGGGCGAGGCTGCCATAGGAGGCCATCAACTGCGCCGAGGGTGAGGAGGAGGGGAAGAAGAGCGAGGGGAAGATCAGGCTGGCGGCCGTGGCGTAGATGTAGAAATCGTAGAATTCGACTGCCGTGCCGATCAGGCTGGCCGCCAGCACGCGCTTGTGCCGCCACATTTCGCCGATGCCATTCGTCTGTGTCACGCCTTTGCCCCCTATTCGTCATGCCAGCGGCGGCTGGCATCTCTCTTCTTCCGTCGCTCAAGAGAAAAGCGGGATCCCAGCCTGCGCCGGGATGACGGTGATTATGATCTGCGTTTCTGGTTCAACAATTCATAGGCCATGACCGCCGTCGCCACCGCCGCGTTCAGGCTGTCTGCCTTGCCCAGCATCGGCATCTTCACCAGCAGGTCGCATTCGGCCTCGTAGGCTTCGGGCAGACCCTGCGCTTCGTTGCCGACCAGCAGGAAGCCGGGGCTGGCGTAGCGCGGTTGCTGATAGTCGTGGGTCGCCTTCAGGCTGGTGCCGATCAGTTCGCCCGGTCCCTGCCGCAGCCAGTGCATGAATTCGCCCCAGCGCGCCTGGGTGATCGACTGGGTGAAGAGCGCCCCCATGGAGGCGCGTACCGATTCGACCGAGAAGGGATCGACGCAGTCGTCGATGAGGATCAGGCCGCCCGCGCCGACCGCGTCGCCCGTGCGCAATATGGTGCCGAGATTGCCGGGATCGCGCAGCGACTGGGCGACGATCCAGATATCCGACTTGGTACGGTCCAGCCTGTCGAGCGGGGTAAGCCGGTCGCGATAGACGCCGACCACCGCCTGTGCATTGTCCTTGCCGCTGATCTTGGACAGGATGTCGGGGGTGGTTTCGATGACGTCGCCGCCAGTCGCCTCCATCGCGTCGATCAGGTCCAGCGCCAGGGGATGGGTGGAGCCGGCGTGGAACAGCATTTCGGGCAGCACGCCTTCCTCGCGCGCTTCGGTCAGGATGCGCAGCCCTTCGGCCAGAAACAGTCCCTCCGCCTTGCGATGCTTTTTTTCCCGCAAGCTGCGGACGCGCTTCACCAGCGGGTTGGAAAATCCGGTGATCTCGCGTGCCACGTCTGTCGCTGGTCCCAAATGAGCGGAAGGAAGCGGCTTCCTTAGCCATGGAAAGGTGAAAAGGACAGGGGGAAGCCGATGCGCATCTTCCACGATGGATTTGAATCGCGAATTTTGCGAAGGGTCGCCGATGGACGCCAAAACACCCCCGCCACCCGTCACGCCCGCCCCGGTGCCGCCGCTGCATGTCTCGCCCCGCATCGAGGACGGATTTTTCCTGGGTGTCGTGCTGGTCGTGTCCATCGCGTTCGCGCTGGTGATCGAGCCTTTCTTCGCCGCCGTGCTGTGGGGCGTGATCGCCGCGATCCTGTTCGCGCCGCTCAACCGGCAGATATTGTCGGCCATTCCCACGCATCGCAATGGCGCGGCGCTCATCACCCTGTTCCTGATCCTGGGGGTGGTGATCGTCCCCGCTTTCGTGCTGGGTGCGGCGCTGTTGCAGGAAGGCGCCTATTTCTATGCCAAGATCCAGTCGGGCGAGATTAATTTCGTGCGGCTGTTCGGGCAGGTGCTGGCGGCGGTGCCCGATTGGGCGACGCCCTATCTGCGGCGGCTGGGCCTGACCAATTTCTATGCGGCGCAGGATATGGTGACCAAGGGCGTCACCAGCAGTTTCCGCACGCTGGCGGCGCAGGCGTTCCAGATCGGGCAGAGCGCGTTCAGCTTCTTCGTGGCGCTGGGCGTCATGTTGTACCTGACCTATTTCCTGTTGCGCGACGGGGAAATGCTGTCGCAGCGCATCGCGGCGGCCGCGCCGCTGCGGGCCAGCCAGCGGCAGGCGCTGATCGAACAGTTCGTGATCGTCATCCGCGCCACGATCAAGGGCAGCATCGTCGTCGCCATCGTGCAGGGCTTGATCGGGGGCATCGTCTTCTGGGCCTTGGGCATACAGGGCGCGCTGCTGTGGGGTGTGTTGATGGGCGCTTTCTCCCTGCTGCCCGCGGTCGGCACCGCCATCGTCTGGGTGCCGGTGGCGATCTACCTGTTCGCGACCGGGGCGATGTGGCAGGGGGGCGTGCTGGTGGTGTGCGGCGCATTGGTCATCGGGTCGGTCGACAATGTGCTGCGCCCGATCCTGGTGGGGCGCGAGACGCGGATTCCCGACTATGTCGTACTGATATCGACGCTCGGTGGGCTGGAGATGTTCGGCTTCAACGGCATCGTCATCGGCCCGGTGATCGCGGCCCTGTTCATCGCGACCTGGGATATCTTCACGCGGATGCGGAGCGCGGCGGAGGCGGTGGAGGGATAGCGATGGCGCCCCTGGCCGACGTTCACACCGTTGTCGGGTGAATCGGGCAATAGTGCCGGTAAAGCCACGGGGAAGTAAGGCTGGGGCTATGGCGACGCCATGGTTGGGTAACGGGTGGGTCACGCCGCTGCGCGAGTGACGCGGCGCGCGCGCGACAGGTGCGCGGTGGGGTGACGCTATGGCGGCGGTGGGGCAGGGCGCGCGGCGGGGCTGGTCCATCTTTCAGGATAGATCAGAGAAAATCCTACATTGGAAGAGGTTTGGCCGGGGAGCGGGAGCGGCCAGAAGCGGACGCAAATCCTCCCCTGGAAGGGGAGGTGGGGCGCAAAGCGCCTCGGAGGGGTAGGACGCCTCCATACCCGTCATCCCGTGCCGCGAACTACCCCTCCGTCAGGCCTTCGGCCTGCCACCTCCCCTTTCAGGGGAGGAATTTCCGGTTGCGACCAAAAGTTGCCGTTAAATTGGATCGTGGACCGTCCCTGTTTCAGCCATTGTGCACTCCGCTTCGTCGAACTAACCTTGAAGCCTTATGAAGAAGCGCCTCACCGTTGACGAGCTTACACCAGTGGCCAGAGAAGCGACCCGCCTCGCCTTAGAGAATCATGAAGCTGAATTTCGACAGTATCGCGATAATCCAAATCTTACGCTTGGAACGATAATCGAGGACGATTTTCTAACCTTCCAGCTTTATCTGGCGGGGAAGACGCCGGGCGATGCAGTCGTGCTTACAAGCACGAGAGTGTCACGGATCAGCGGTGAGGTCGTCAGCATCGAGATCAAATCCATATCATCTTCCGCGTAAGCCGACCTTCCGCTTACCACCCATCTCCAACAACCGCAGCCTCACTCCTCGCCGAACTTGTCCTCGACCAGGCCGACCAGCTTGCCCAGCGAATCGGCGGCTTCGGGACCGGTGGCCTTGATTATGATGCTGTCTCCCATGGCGGCGCCCAGCATCATCAGGCCCATGATCGACGTGCCGGTGACATGGTTGCCGTCCTTGCTCACCAGGATGTCGGCAGGCAGGCCGCTGGCCAGGGTCACGAATTTGGCGCTGGCGCGGGCGTGGAGGCCGCGCTTGTTGCTGATACGGACTTCCTGGCTGATTTCATTCATGTGGTGCTGCCCAACAGTTCCGACGCGACGCTGATATATTTCTGCCCGGCTTCGCGCGCGGCGGCAACAGCGGCGCGCACGTCCATCACCTTGCGCGCGCTTTCCAGGCGGATGAGCATGGGCAGGTTGATGCCCGCGATCACCTCGATCTCGCCGGCTTTCAGCAGCGAGATGGCGAGGTTGGAGGGGGTGCCGCCGAACAGGTCGGTCAGCAGGATCACGCCCGATCCGTCATTGACGCGGGCGACCGCCGTCGCGATGTCCGCGCGGCGCAGTTCCATGTCGTCTTCCGGCCCGATGCAGATCGTTTCGATCTGCTGCTGGGGGCCGACAACATGTTCCATGGCCACGACAAATTCGGTCGCCAGCGACCCATGGGTGACGAGTACGAGTCCAATCATGTGCTTCTGCGGCCCACCTGCTTCATGATATTGCTTTCGGGCCTCCCGGACGGCGCTTCTCCAGACTATCCTGGGGCGTCGATTCAATATTGCGGTGCAAGACCGTGGGCGAAAAGCCCGCATCTTGCAAGTAGTTCGCGACGCGCTCTGCCACATGGACCGAACGATGCTTGCCCCCGGTACAGCCGAAGGCCACGGTAATATAGGCCTTTCCGCCTTCCGAATAGCGCGGCAGCAGGGTGGCGAGCAGGTCCTCGATCTTGCCGACCGCTTCCTCATAGGCGGGATCTTCGCGGATATAGGCGGCGACCTCCGGGTCCAGCCCGGTCCGTGGGCGCAGGCTGGCGTCCCAGTGCGGATTGCGCAGGAAGCGCATGTCGAACATCAGGTCGGCATTGCGGGGCACGCCGCGCGAAAAGCCGAAGGAGAGGATGGTCAGCACCGGGTCGGACAGGCGTTCGCGGGAAAAACGGCTGCGAATTTCCTGTTGCAGGGAATTGCTGGTGAAGCCGGTGGTGTCGATGACCTGGGTCGCCCAGCGGCGCAGCGGTTCGGTCAGTTCGCGTTCGCGGGCGATGCCGTCGGCGGCCGGGCGGTCGAGCGCGAGCGGGTGGCGGCGGCGCGTCTCGGCGAAGCGGCGTTCCAGTTCTGTGCCGGAGCAATCGAGGAACAGGGTTTCGATGTCATGGCCATGGCGTTCGCGCATCGCCTTGATCCGCTGGACGATGGCGTTGGCGTCGAAATCGCGGGTGCGCGCGTCGATGCCCAGCGCCAGCGGCCGCTCGTCCGCGCCGGCATGGCCCGCGGGCAGGGGCGTGTCGAGCAGCCGGTCGAGCAGGACGAGGGGGAGGTTGTCCACTACCTCCCAGCCCATATCCTCCAGCGTCTTGAGCGCGGTGGTCTTGCCCGCGCCCGACAGGCCGGACAGCAGGAGGATGGTCTTGGGCTGGGTCATGGCGCCGCCGCATCCTTCAGCCCCAGCGCCTTGAACGCCAGTTCGACCTTGATCGGGGCGGAGGCTTCGAACGGGGCGATCTTCACCACCGGCACATCGATACCCGCGACGGTGCGGTGGACCGGTTCCAGCGGCATCCGGTCGACCGGGTCGAACAGGTCGGCGATCAGGGCGACCGGCGCGTCGGACAGCGCGGCCATCGCGACGATGCCGATGCCGCGTACCTCCATCTTGCCCCGGATCGTGTCCGGCGCGGTGGCGATGAGGCGCCCATCGACGCGTTTCACGAGCGTATAATCGTCGCTGACCAGCACGGCGCCACGGTCGATCAGGCGCAGGGCCAGGTCGGACTTGCCGCTGCCGCTTGGCCCGCGCAGCAATATGACGCGGCCATCAATGGCCACGCTCGTTGCGTGGAGCGTTTCTGATGAAAGTGCGCGCGCCATATCCCCGACCTCCTTCTAGCCTGAGTCGGCGATGATGGGAATGCCGTTGCCGCCGCCTTTCGTCCTATTCCGAAACGATGCCGGGATCGCGCTCCACCGCCATCGGCAGGCGCAGGATGAAGCGGGCACCGCTCTGGGCATCCTCGCGGTCGCCGATGCCGATCTTGCCCTGATGCCCTTCGATGATCGAGCGGGCGATGGCGAGGCCCAGGCCCGAATGCTTGCCGAACGCTTCCCCTTCCGGCCGGACGCTGTGGAAGCGCCGGAAAATATGTTCGCGCTCGGATGGCGGGACGCCCGGCCCTTCATCCTCGACGCTGACCAGCACTTCATGGTCGGCGACGGTGGCGATGATCTGGACCAGGCCGTCGTCGGGGGAGAAGGACACGGCATTGTCGATCAGATTGTCGAGCACGCGGATCAGCCGGCCTTCCTCGCCCAGCACCACGGCGACATCCTTGCGCGGGCGGGCAAAGGCGAGGCGGATGCCGCGCGGCACGCCGCGCGCTTCGCGGGCGATCACCATGCGTTCGATAAGCAGGCCAAGGTCGATCGGCTCGAAGCGGGTGCGCGACAATTCGGCATCGACGCGCGAGGCTTCGGCGATGTCGGTGACGAGGCGATCGAGCCGGCGGACATCGTCCTGCGCGATTTCCATCAGCTGGTCGCGCAGGTCGGGCCGGTCCGCCCCGACCCGGTCGAGCGCGTCGAGGGCGGAGCGCAGCGAGGCGATCGGGTTCTTGAGTTCATGACTGACATCGGCGGCGAAGGCGTCGGTCGCGTCGATCCGCTGGCGCAGCGCATGGCTCATGTCGGACAGGGCGCGGGCGAGCATCCCGATCTCGTCGCGCCGTTCGGGCAGGCGCGGCACGGTCACTTCGCGCGCCCGGCCGAGCCGGACACGGACGGCAGCGCGGGCGAGGCGCTGGAGCGGGCGGACGATGGTGCGCGCCAGGAACAGCGAGAGCAGCACCGAGGCGAGCGCCGCGACGGCCAGCACCATGCCCAGGCGCAGCCGTTCGGCGCGCACGATGCGGGTGATGTCGCGGGCGTTTTCGGTCGCCAGCAGCGCCGTGCCGTCGCGCACCTGCGTCGCGGCCGAAATCATGAAGGTGCGGTCGGGGGCGTAGCGGTTCATCGCCTGCGGCTGGCCGGTCTTGCGGGCCAGCAGCAGTTCGGGCCAGGCCTCGGCGCGATCGACCGTGGGCTCGATGAAGTCGGGCGGGCGGTCGGCCGACACGATCCGGTCCACCGCCTTGTCGAGGAAACGGGCGACATGGCGCTGCCATTCCTCTTCGGACGGCAGGCGCAGGCGGTAGCGCGGCGCATCCATGGTGAAGCTGTCGGCGATCAGGCCGCCGCCGGCCGCATAGCGGCGCACCCGGTCGCCGGTCTGGCGCGAATAGGCGGCGATCAGGGCATCATGCCGATCGGCAGGGGCGTTTTCGAGGCCGATGGCGAGCAGCTTCAATTCGCGCGCGGATTGTTCCAGCCGGGCATCGACGATGCGCGTGCGATAGCTGTCGAGATAGAAGAAGCCCCCCGCCAGCAGCGCCAGCGCGAAGACGTTGACGGCCAGAATGCGCGGGGTGAGGCTGATCCGGCCGGACCAGCGCAACCCGGCATCGCTGCCGTCACTCCTCCGAGAAACGATATCCGGCGCCATAGAGGGTGTCGATTGCATTGAAGTCGGAGTCCACCTCGCGGAATTTGCGCCGCAGCCGCTTGATATGGCTGTCGATCGTGCGGTCGTCGACATAGACGTCGTCCTGATAGGCGGCATCCATCAACTGGTTGCGGTTCTTGACCACGCCGGGGCGCTGCGCAAGGGTTTCCAGAATAAGGAATTCGGTGACGGTCAGCGTGACGTCCTGGCCGTTCCACTTCACCCGATGGCGCGCCGGGTCCATTTCCAGCCGGCCGCGTATGATCGGGTCGGCGACCGGCTCGTCCGGTGCGTCGGGCGTCTTGCTGACTTCGGCGCGGCGCAGGATGGCGCGGATGCGCGCCAGCAGCAGCCGCTGGGAAAAGGGCTTGGCGATATAATCGTCCGCGCCCATGGCGAGGCCCAGCGCTTCGTCCAGCTCATCCGCCTTGGACGTCAGAAAGATGACCGGCATCTGGCTCTTTTCGCGCAGGCGGCGGAGCAGTTCCAGCCCGTCCATGCGCGGCATCTTGATGTCGAAGACGGCGAGGTCGGCCGGGTTGTCCAGCAGCGCCTTGAGCGCGCTTTCGGGATCGGAATAGATGCGCGTGAGAAAGCCTTCGGTCTGCAGCGCGATCGACACCGATGTCAGGATATTCTTGTCGTCATCCACCAGGGCGATGGTTGCGGTCATGCGGTGTCCCATGGTCGTGGAAGGGGGGATATGGGCCAGCGTTAGACCAAGGCGTTGCGCGTCGCAAGAAAGGCGCGCGGATGGTCCTGCGCCACAAGCGTCGATATTCGGGACAAATGGCTGCGCGCGGGGATTTGACGCTTTCCCCGCAAAGCCCTATGCCTTTGATTGTCAGCAGCAAGGGACGCCGTGCCATACAAGCGGCGCCCAAGGGGCGGATCGGTCGCAAGCATGACGAATGACGCGACGCGAGCACAACATATTCAGGAGCAAAGGCGTGCAGGCCAAATCCTCAATCACCCTGGCCGACCAGGGCATCAAGACCAACGCCACCCAATATTGGAATCTGGGCACTGCGCCGCTGGTCGAAGCAGCGGTTCGCAACGGCGAGGGCATATTGTCCAAGGACGGCCCGCTGGTCGTCAAGACCGGCAAGCATACCGGCCGCAGCGCCAAGGACAAGTTCATCGTCCGGGACGCCGAAACCGAATCGACCGTCTGGTGGGGCGACACCAATCGCGGTATGACGCCCGACCATTTCGCGGCGCTGAAGGCGGACTTCTTCAAGGCGCTGGGCGAGAAGGACACGCTCTATGTCGCCGACCTGTTCGGCGGATCGCAGCCCGAACATCGCGTCAATGTGCGCGTCATCAACGAGCGGGCCTGGCACAACCTGTTCATCCGCACGCTGCTGGTGCGGCCCACCGCCGATGAACTGACGGGCTTCGCGCCCGAATATACGATCATCGACCTGCCGACCTTCAAGGCTGATCCGGCGCGTCATGGCTGCCGCAGCGAAACCGTGGTCGCGGTCAATTTCACCGAGAAGCTGATCCTGATCGGCGGCACCGCCTATGCCGGCGAGATGAAGAAGTCGGTCTTCGGCATCCTCAACTATCTGCTGCCGACCAAGGGCGTGATGCCGATGCATTGTTCCGCCAACATCGGCGCGAACGGCGACACGGCGGTCTTCTTCGGCCTGTCCGGCACCGGCAAGACGACGCTGTCGGCCGACGCCAGCCGCACGCTGATCGGCGATGACGAGCATGGCTGGTCGGACACGGCGGTCTTCAATTTCGAGGGCGGCTGCTATGCCAAGATGATCAACCTGTCGGCCGAGGCCGAGCCGGAAATCTTCGCCACCACCAAGCGCTTCGGCACGGTGCTGGAAAATGTCGTGATCGACGAGGAGACTCGCGAGATCGACCTGGACGACAACAGCCTGGCCGAGAATAGCCGCGGTTCCTACCCGATCGACTTCATCCCGAACACGTCGGAAAAGAATCTGGGTCCGGTGCCCAAGACCATCATCTTCCTGACCGCCGACGCCTATGGCGTGCTGCCGCCGATCGCCCGGCTGACTCCGGAACAGGCGATGTATCACTTCCTGTCCGGCTACACAGCGCGCGTCGCGGGGACAGAAATTGGCGTGACCGAGCCGACCGCGACCTTCTCGACCTGCTTCGGTGCGCCGTTCATGCCGCGTCATCCGTCGGTCTACGGCAATCTGCTCAAGGAGCGGATCAACAAGGGCGGCGTCACCTGCTGGCTGGTCAATACCGGCTGGGCGGGCGGCAAGGCGACGATGCCGGGGATCAAGCGGATGCCGATCAAGGTGACGCGCGCGCTGCTGAACGCGGCGCTGGACGGCAGCCTGAACCAGGCCGAATTCCGCACCGATCCCAATTTCGGCTTCGACGTGCCGGTGGCGGTCAATGGCGTGGAGCCGACCATCCTCGACCCGCGCGCCATGTGGGCGGACAAGGACGCCTATGACGCGACGGCGGCGACGCTGGTCAAGGCGTTCGTGGATAATTTCGCCCAGTTCGTGGACCATGTCGACGATGGCGTGCGCGGTGCGGCGCTGGTCGCCGCCTGATCCGAAGCGACGACGTGCAGAAAGAGAGCCGGAGGGGCGACCCTCCGGCTCTTTTGCTTTTGGGCGGACGTGGGTGGTGCTATGCTGGACCCCAATCTTTTTGCGGGAGTGCAAGGGCATGTTCGAGGATATGATCGGGAAGTTCGGCGGGCTGGAAGCGATCGCGGCGCAGATCGGCGTGACGCCAGAGCAGATGCAGGGCCTGATGAGCGAGATCAGTGCCAAGATCGGATCGGGCGAAACCAGCGTGACGGCGCTCGCGGAAACGGCGGCCGAACATGGCGTGTCGGCGGACAAGTTGCAGGCGTTGCTGGGCGCGTTCGGCGGCCCGGAAGCGATATTGGGCAAGCTGGGCGGCATGTTCGACCGCGACGGCGACGGCAATCCGCTCAACGAACTGGGCGGTATCGCCAAGGGCCTGTTCGGCTGACGACGAGGGCGGGGCGCCTGCAAAAGCGCGCCCTTGCCGGTAGCAGGTTTATGGCCCCCAAGTTTTTTTGGCCTTGCCTTCACGCGGCGGAGGGGCCATTCGCGGACCTCGATATTATTGCGAACGATCCGCAAAAAGTGTCGCCCGTTGCGACGCTTTGCGCACTGCGAGGATAAGGTGTTGACCGACGTGACGATCGAAAAGCCGGTACTGGAACCCACCGGCGCGCTTTCCGTGGAAACCGTGCTGTCGGTGAAGCACTGGAACGAGCATCTGTTCAGCTTCCGCATCACCCGTCCGGCCGCCTTCCGCTTCCGGTCGGGCGAGTTCATCATGATCGGGCTGAAGGGCGACAATGGCAAGCCGCTGCTGCGTGCTTATTCGATCGCCAGCCCCGCCTGGGACGAGGAAATCGAATTCCTGTCGATCAAGGTGCAGGACGGTCCGCTGACCAGCAAGCTCCAGAAGATCGAGCCGGGCGACCAGATCTATCTCGGCCGCAAGCCGACGGGTACGCTGGTGACCGACGCGCTGCTGCCGGGCAAGCGTTTGTTCATGCTGTCGACCGGCACTGGCCTGGCCCCGTTCCTGAGCCTGCCGCGCGACCCGGACGTCTATGAGTTTTACGAGCAGGTTGTGGTCGTGCATTCGGTGCGCCGGGTGAGCGACCTGGCCTTCCGCGACGAGATGGAAGGCAAATGGTCGGAAGACCCGCTGGTATCGGAGCAGGCGCCTAACCAGTTCCATTATGTGCCGACCGTGACCCGTGAGCCGTTCGATGGTCACACCGCGCGGATCGACAAGCTGGTCGAGAGCGGCGCGCTGTTCGAGGGCATTCCGGGGGCGGCGAAGTTCGATCCCGAAACCGACCGGATCATGATGTGCGGCAGCATGGAGATGATCAAGCAGTTCGGGGCTTATTTCGAGGAACAGGGCTTCACCGAAGGTTCCAATGCGGCGCCGGGGCAGTTCGTGATCGAGCGGGCGTTCGTCGGGTAAAGCAGGTCGAGATGAAGTAGGAAAGGGCCGGGGGAGCGATCCTCCGGCCTTTTTTGTTTGCGCGATCCGTTCGCCCTGAACGAAGTCGAAGGGCGTGACCGAGCGGAGCGAGGTCGGCTTCGCTCCGCTCAGCAGAAGGCTTCGACTTCGCTCAGCCCGAACGGGTTTGTCATGCCCCCTTCCGTTCCGCGATCCAGCTATCGATGCTCTTGCCCAGCACGGTCATCGGCACGCCGCCGCCCTTGACCACCGCGTCGTTGAAGAGGCGGAAGTCGAACCTGTCCCCCAGCGCCTGTTGCGCTTGTGCCCGCAGGCGTACGATTTCGCCATGGCCGACCTTGTAGCCACAGGCCTGGCCCGGCCAGGCGCAGTAGCGGTCGACTTCGCCCTGAACATCCTCGACCGTCGAGCCGTTGGTGGTGGCGAACCAGTGGATCGCCTTGTCGCGGGTCCAGCGCTTGGCGTGGAGGCCGGTGTCGACCACGAGGCGGCAGCAGCGATAGGCGATCGACTGGAGATAGCCCAGCCGCCCGGCGATATCGCCATCATAGGCGCCCAGTTCGTCGCCCAGTTGCTCGGCATAGAGCGCCCAGCCTTCGCTATAGGCGTTGAAGGCGAGGAGCGAGCGGATCAGCGGCAGTTTATAGGTATATTCGCCCTGCCAGATATGGCCCGGAATCCCTTCATGATAGCAGAGGGTGGGCAGCGCGTAGCGCGGCCAGATGCTGGTGTCGCGCAGGTTGATATAATAGTTGCCGGGGACCGATCCGTCGATCGTGCCGGGACCGGCATAGGCGCCGGGCGCGCCCGCCTCGATCTCCACCGGCACGCGCTTGACGATCAGTTTGGCGGGCACCAGCGTCGCGAAGGCGCGGGGCAGGCGGGTGCGGATGTCGGCAAGGCGGCCGTCGATGAAGGACAGGATCTGCGCCCGGCCGGCGTCGTCGTTGGGGAAGAGATAGCGCGGGTCTTTGCCCATCGCGGTCATGCGTTCGCCGACCGTGCCTTTGGTCATGCCGAGCTTGCCGAGCAGCCCGTCCATTTCGGACTGGAGCGCGGCGAGCTGGTCGAGGCCGAGCCTATGGACCTCGTCGGGCGCCATGGTCGTGGTGGTCCCGGCCTTGAGCGCCCAGGCGTAATAGCCATCCCCCTGCGGCAGTTTCCACACGCCCGCGTCCATCGTCGCGGTGGCGCGCTGGCGGGTGAGTTCGGCGACCTGGGCGGCGAGGGCGGGGGCGACCTGATCATGGACGATGGCCTGCGCCTTCGCGGCATAATCGCCGGGCATGTCCTTCGTGCGGCGGGCGAGCGAGGCGACCGGCACCCACTGGTCGAGGGGGAGGGCCTGCACCGCCTTCATCTGGCCCAGTGTCTTGTCGAGCAGGAAGGCGGGAGCGGTGACGCCGATGCCGGCGTCATGCTTCAACCGCTCGGTTTCGCCGGCCAGGTTCGCGGCATAGGCGGTCAGGCGGGCGAGATAGGCGTCGGCGTCGGCTGCGTCCTTTATGACATGGTTGCTGTCGAGGAAGTCGGGTGTCTCCACGAAGCTGCCGGTGTTCTGGGCGACCGCATAGGGGCTGTTGCGGTAGGACCAGTTGCTGTTCATGATCGCCATGTCGCCGAAGGGAAAGGCGAAGCCTTCCGCCGCGGTGTCGTGGGCGGTGCGGACCACCTCCACATCGATGCGGGTCGCAGGCGAGAGCGGCGCGAGATCGATGGCGCGTAGCCGGGCGAGGCGGTCCTGCACATGGGCGGCGATTTGCGCCTGGCCGGCTGGCGTCTTGTTGCCGAGGCGGCTTTTGAGCGGGGTGCGCGCGCCGGTGTCGATGCCCAGGCCGCTGGCGCTTTCGGGCGCGTCGGCCAGCATCGCTTCGGCCATGTCGGCCAGCAGCGCCTGCGCGGCGGCGTCCGGGCCGGCGGCGGCGCGGGCGGGGAGGGCGGTCAGGGTGAGGGCGGAAGCGCCGACGGCGAGAAAATCGCGGCGGTTGGTGCGCATGGGGTCGGGGGTCTCCGGTGAATAGGGTTACCCTTAACTTCGCATATTTCCCGCTAATTTCGACATCTTATTTCCCATGAGGGACAGATTGTGACAAGAGCGCATCGATCGCCGGATCGCCCCGCAGCGCGGCAAGCGCGGGTCGAAGCAAAGCCCATTCGGCCGGATTGAAGGGCCCGAGCTCAGCGAGGCGTGCGCCTATCGCGCGGATGGCGATCCGCATCCGATGCGGCATTGCCGCCCGCGCGCCGGTCCGTTCCGCGCCCAGCGCTCGCAAGGCGGCGAATAGCAGCCGATGATTGGTTTCAATCCGCGTTCCCACCACGCGACCCCGCCGAACGATCGGTCGCTCCTGTCGTTCTCGCGAAAGGGCAATCGCCCTCGCGCGGCTTTCGTCCAGCCCCATGTCCAGCGCCCAGTCCCAAGCCGCGGCGAAGCTTTCAGCGCCGGGGCGGCCGCGCAGATAATAGGCAGAGCGTGGCGAACAGCCGACGCTGCGCGCGGCCTGTGCCACCACGCCGTAGCGGGACAGCGCGGCGATAAAGGCGATTTGTGCGTCGACGGTCCAGCCGCGCGCGCGACGGGTATGGGGCACGGGGGTGAAATGGAGCAGGTGGGTTTGGTCTGTCATGACGCGAACGCTATCATAGGCGCGATGTTGTAGGACAGGCCTTCGACCCGACTGTGCGACGGCGAAACCTGGGGGGACATTCGTCCATGCATTTGGATCAAGGCGGATCGATCGTGGCGGTTCTTCTGCGTCATTGCGGCGATAGGGGCGGTCGCCCGCGATCATGCAATGGATGAAAATAATGTTGTGCAAAAGTAATGATTATGGGATGATAGGATATAAATATTGAGGAAGGTCGCTATCATCAAAGTTTGGGGCGAGGATTATCATGCGACATCTTACGCGGGCGCTACGTAATTATTGCGATATGACGCGGTGGGCAAGAATATGCTCCGTTTCGGTGATTGCAATTTCATGTCCGTCTTGCTCCTATGTCGCGAAAGACCTGCGCTCGACCGGCGGCGTTGTGGGAAGCGTGCTGGACCAGCGCATGTTTGATGCGCGGCAATCAAAGCAACTCGTGGTCCTGCGCGGCGCCATATTGGTTGCCATGGTTGCGCGGGCCGGGACGGTATATGCGCGGGACCAGCGGGACGCCGACGCCTATGTCAACTATATGACCGCCGCCGCTGACGAGATCAACATCCTGATGGGGCAAATCCAGGGTGATCATAGCGGGCTGGCCTGTGATGTGCGCGATAGTGGGGCAAGCCAGGAAATCGCGCTGGTTCGATCGAGCAGGCTGACCAGCAATCAAGTCGCCACCCAGAGAGCAGAGACGACGGACGAAAAAGACATCCCCTCGGATCGTCCCAACGGGGACGGATGCTATACCTACAGCGTCAATTTCGAGTCAGATCTACCTATGCTGGAACGTCGCCTGTTTCGATTGGCGATGGCGGCACTGCCCCAGGAACAGGCCAAGAAATTTCTCGACCAGGTCACAACCGGCAATGCGTTCGGTGCGGCGATGGCCGCGTTGAATTTTTCCGCAAAGGCGCTGGATGGGCTGCATAGCGGCGCGGCGGTGCATCGGACGGGCGTCGAACTGATCTTCAATCAAAGAACAGCCAAATCGAGAAACGACACATGCCAGACCTATGCGACCGTCTATTATGCGGCTGCCTGTATGGGACTGGACCCGGACAGCCTGTTCGTCGGGAAACAGGACAAGCCCGAAGATTATAAGCCGGTGGTGGATGGCCGATCATTCTACGCCATCATGCGCAATATTCGGGACAGTTGCCGCATGATCCCGATGGGCATCGGCGAAGAACTTGGCGCCAGGGAAGTCGATCTGAACGCACTGAGGCAGAAGCGGATCGATCAGTGCGACTCGATCGACTATAGTCCCAGATCGCGTTGGGAGCCATCGCGGACCCAGGTGATGCCGGCGCCCGTGCAGAAACCGGCAAATTAAGGCAGCGGTGATTTCTGGCCGCGCCTATTCCACCCGCAGCATCGTCCCGTCCGCGCCCACGACCCGCACCCTCGCGCCAGCGTCCGCATCCGCGCCGGTGGCGGTCCAGACGCTGTCGCCGACTTTCACCCGGCCTTCGCCGCCGACGATCGGCTCCACGACCGTCACGGTCTGGCCGATCAGGCGGGCGGTGCGGTCGTTGAGGAGGGGGTCGGTGGAGGCGACCGGATTGTCCACATACCAGCGGCGGCCGGCATAGACCGCCGCGATGCTGAGCGCTGCGAAGAGCAGGAACTGGAGCGGCAGCGCGATCGGCAGGGCGAGCGCGACGAGGCCGGTGATGGCGGCGGCGATCGCGATCCAGATCAGGAAGACGCCGGGGATCATCACCTCCGCAATGCCCAGCAGGGCCGCGAAAACCAGCCAGCCCCAATGATCCTGGAGCAGGGAGAGAGTGGCAGTCATGGGTGGATGGTCCGATTACGCGTTGGGGAGGTTGGTTTGAAGGACGTCGCAGCGATGTGGAGAAGGAAGGGAAGGGGCTTCGACAGGCGCGGGACGAACGGCCGGGCGCTTGTAACCGTCCAGCGTGATGTAGCTGTCACCATGCTCATCACCCCTGGCTCTGGCCGAAGGGGCCGCGGCGGGGCGGTGCCGGCGGGGTGGGCGCGGGGGTGCCGTCGGCGCCCAGCGCTTCCTTCGCCAGCGCGCCGATGCCGCCCAGCGTACCGATCAGCTGGGTCGCTTCGACCGGGAAGAGGATGGTCTTGGCATTGGGGCTGGTCGCGAACTGACTGACCGCCTCGGTATATTTTTGCGCGATGAAATAGTTGAGCGCCTGCGGATTGCCGGCGGAGATGGCGTCAGAGACCATCTGCGTCGCCTTGGCTTCGGCCTCCGCCTCGCGCTCGCGCGCCTCGGCGTCGCGGAAGGCGGCTTCGCGGCGGCCTTCGGCCTGTAATATCTGGCCCTGCTTTTCGCCCTCGGCGCGCAGGATCTCGGCGGCGCGGGCGCCTTCGGCATCCAGGATGTTGGCGCGCTTCTCGCGCTCCGCCTTCATCTGGCGGCCCATGGCGTTGACGATGTCGGCGGGCGGGCGAATGTCCTTCAGCTCGACGCGGGTGATCTTGATGCCCCAGGCATTGGTGGCGTGATCGACCACGGAAAGCAGGCGGGCGTTGATCTCGTCGCGCTTCGAGAGGGTTTCGTCGAGGTCCATCGAGCCCATGACAGTGCGCAGGTTGGTGGTCGCAAGCTGCATGATCGCGACATAGAGTTCGGACACTTCATAGGCGGCCTTGGCGGCGTCGAGCACCTGGAAGAAGACCACGCCGTCGACCGACACCATGGCGTTGTCCTTGGTGATGATTTCCTGCCCCGGAATGTCGACGACCTGCTCCATCATGTTGATCTTGCGGCCCACGGCGTAGAAGAAGGCGGGGTAGAAATTGAGGCCGGGCCGGGCGACTTCGGTGAAACGGCCGAAGCGTTCGATCGTATATTGATAGCCCTGCCGCACCACCTTCACGCTGACCGCGAGGTAGAAGAGGACGAGGCCCGTGAGCGTCAGTGCGAAGGTCGTCAGCATATCCATGTCTCTCCCCCGGATGTGGGCTTGGATTATGCGCCCTAATCGTTAACGGGGAAAGGCAAACCGCTACCCAGGAGAGTATCATGTTGCTGCGCCACGCCCGTTCGCTGCTGTTCCTGCCCGCGTCCAACGCGCGCGCCATCGTAAAGGCGCGGACGCTGCCGTGCGACATGGTCATATTGGACCTGGAAGATGCGGTGGCGGACGACGCCAAGGAAGAGGCGCGGGCCGGCGCGATCGCGGCGTTGGGCGAAGGCTTTGGGGGGCGGATCGGCGCGGTGCGGATCAATGTCGCGGGAACGCGCTGGCATGGGGCGGAGATGGTGGCGGTCAAGGCATCGGCCGCGGACTATGTCGTGCTGCCCAAGGTGGAGACGGCGCGGCAGGTGAAGGATGTGTTCAGCGTCTGCCAGAAGCCGGTGATCGCGATGATCGAAAGCGCGCGCGGCGTGCTGGCGGCGGCGGAGATCGCGGCGGGCGAGGGCTGCGCGGCGCTGTTCATGGGCAATAATGATTTGCGCAAGGATCTGGGGATTCCGGCGGGCGCGGGGCGCGAAGGGCTGTCCCATGCGATGCAGGCGGTCGTGCTGGCGGCGCGGGCGGCGGGCATTGCGGTGTTCGACGGCGTGTTCAACCGGCTGGAGGACGAGGCGGGGCTGGAGGCGGAATGCGCGCAGGGGCATGCGCTCGGCTTCGACGGCAAGACGCTGATCCACCCGAGCCAGGTGCCCGTGGCGAACCAGGTGTTCGGGCCGGACATGCAGGCGGTGGCGGACGCGCGACGGCTGATCGAGGCGGCGACCGGCGGGGCGGAACGCTATGAGGGGCGGATGATCGAGACGATGCATGTCGAGGAAGCGCGGGCGCTGATCGCGCGGGCGGAGGCGGTGGAGGAGTAAGGCACCCCTCCCGCCCGCTCAGCGCTTTTCATATTTCCAGTTGCGGCCCTTGCCCTGCGCGATCCATTCGAGGGCGGTGGCGATGCGCTTGTCGCGCGTGGCGTCGCTCTTCGCTTCGCCGATCCATTCGCAATAGTCGCGGATCTTGCCGGGCGGGAAGGCGGACCAGACGGCCAGCGCCGCCGGATCGGCGTCGAGCGCGGCCTGGAAGGCGGGGGGAATGGGGAGCGGGGGCTTGGGCGGCTTGGGACCGGAGCGGGGTTTGTCGCCGGCGTCGATCAGGGCCATGGCGCTGGCGATCAGCGTGGCGATTTCCGCGTCCGGGGGCAGGTCGGCCAGGGTTGCGATCTTGCCGAACTGGCCCATCGCCTCGTCGCTGGCGCCGTCGCTGGCGACCTTGTCATGCCAGAAGCCGAAGGCGGCATGGCCCTTGAACGCGGCCATATTGGCGAGATTCTGGCCCTTATAGGTGAAGAAGGGCATGCCCCATTTGATCGCTTCGCCGATGTCGGGCGAGGCGGCGCGCATCAGCGTGCGGATATGGGTCAGAATCGGCCGGGCGAAATCGGCCTGGCGGGCGATATAGGCGTCGACGTGGGACTGTGCGTCGCTCATGGGCGGCTCCGTTCGGTGGTTCGCCCGGTGCTACAGCAGGCGGGTGTGCCGGAAAAGCGTCAGGGCATCGGCGCCCATCGCCCGCCGGCATTTTTGCGGACCAGGGTGAGCGAGCGCGGGTCGATCTCCGGCGCTTCCTGGCCGAGGTCGAAATGCCAGGCATGGCCCTGGCTGATGCGCCAGTAGAGTTGCGCGCCCTGATCCAGGCCGAGCGGGCCGCAGGCGCTGCGGATTTCGTCCTGCGGCAGGCTGGCGGCCTGGGCGGCCGGGATATCGACCACCAGCGCGTCGGCGGGCCAGCCGGGGATGTCCGCCTGGCGCACATGGCAGCCATCGTCGTCGGCCGGATCGGTGATGGCGGCGCGGGTCAGGGCGAGAATGGTCGATTGCGGATCGCGGCGGTCGGCAGGGGCGAAGGCGACCAGCGGCGCGCCCCTAGCCTGATCGCCGCCCATCGGCGAGAGGGCATAGACGAGGCGGGCGAGCGGCTTGCCGGGGGCATAGGCGAGGGCGGTGGTCTTCCCGTCGCAACGGGCGGCGCGATAGAGCAACCATATGTCGCCGGGCAGGGCGGCTTCGTTGACCGACCAGGTGCAGCCTTCCGCGAGCGAGGGGCGATCGTCGGCCGTAAGCAGGGCAGCGGCGTCCGTGGGGCAGAGGCCGGTGCCAGAGAGGCGGGCGGCCTTGTCGGGACAGACGGCTGCGCGGGTGACGGGCGCTGCCTTGGGGGCCTGCGCATCGTTGCCCGGCTGGTCGGCGGTGGAAGGCGCGCAGGCGCCCAGCGATGCGAGCAGCACGCAGAAGGGCAGGTGGCGCATCTTGGGCATTCCTGTTTTAAGGTGAGCGATCAGTCGTCCCGGTGCCGCGCCGTCAGGAAATAATCGATCGCCTTGTTGGCCGACAGGGTGAAACCGCGACCGGGATCGAAGCCGAGTCCGCTGCTGTCTGTCACGTCCAGTCCGGCCTGTTCCAGCAGGGCCGTCAGTTCGTCGGGCGTCAGGAATTTATGCCAGTCATGCGTGCCCCTGGGGATGCCGCCGATGCTTTCGCCGATCGTAATCATGGCGAGGCGGGAGAGGGGGGTGCGGTTGGGGGTGGAGAGGATCATGACGCCGCCGGGCGCGAGTTTGGCCGCGAGCGCGCGGATGAAGGCGGCGGGATCGGCGACATGCTCGATCACCTCCATCGAGGTGACGAGGTCGAAGCCTGACTCGGGCATCGTCTCTACCGGAGTGGCGCGATAGTCGATGGATAGCCCCTGCGCTGCGGCATGGGCCTGCGCCGCGGCGATATTCTCCGGCGCGGCGTCGAGGCCGGTGACGGTGGCGCCCAGGCGGGCGAGTGGTTCGGCAAGGAGGCCGGCGCCGCAACCGACATCCAGCGCGCGCTTGCCGGCGAGCGGGCGGAAGCCGTGCGCGTCACCCGGCCAGTGGCGGTCGATCGCGGCGCGGATATAGCGCAGGCGCACGGGGTTGAGCTTGTGCAGCATGGCGCTGGAGCCATCGGGATTCCACCAGTCGGCGGCCATGGTGCCGAAATGGGCGGCTTCCCTGGGATCGATCGTGGCGGTGGTTTCGGTCATGATGCGCCTTGGTCTGCGGCCCCCGAACAGAAGAACAGCCCTTCGACAGGCTCAGGGCGAACGGGGAGGGGTGGTGTCGATTATCCTGATGGCGCTTTTAGCAGGCCATGGGCGGCAGGCAAATGGGCCTATCCCGTTGAACCGAAAAGAACCGGCCTTTCCTAGGGCAGCGCGAGCGGCAGGATTGCTTGCCATATGCGCGGCGGCTGCTAATAGGAGCGCCGTTTGGCCCTTTTGGGACATTTTCTTTCATAATAGCGGATAAGGCTCGACACACACATGGCGCGCATCGTGATGAAATTCGGCGGCACCTCCATGGCGGGGATGGAGCGGATTCGCAACGTGGCGGCGCGCGTCAAACATGTCGTGAGCCAGGGCCATGAAGTCGCTGTCGTCGTATCCGCCATGGCGGGCGAGACGGACCGGCTGGTGGGCTTCTGCAAGGAAGCGTCCGCCCTGTACGATCCGGCCGAATATGATGTCGTGGTCGCCGCGGGCGAGCAGATCACCAGCGGGCTGCTGGCGATGACATTGAAAGCCATGGACGTCGATGCGCGGAGCTGGCTGGGCTGGCAATTGCCGATCCGCACGATCGAGGCCCATGCCAAGGCGCGGGTCAGCGATATCGACACGCTGGACCTGCTGGCGTCGATGCGGTCGGGCACCGTGGCGGTGATCCCCGGTTTCCAGGGCATGATGGCCGACGGCCGGGTGTCGACGCTGGGCCGGGGCGGGTCGGACACGTCGGCGGTCGCGGTGGCCGCTGCGATCAAGGCCGATCGTTGCGACATCTATACCGATGTGGACGGCGTCTATACGACGGACCCGCGGATCGTGTCGCGCGCCCGCAAGCTGGACCTCGTCACCTATGAGGAGATGCTGGAACTGGCCTCGGTCGGCGCCAAGGTGTTGCAGACGCGGTCGGTCGGCCTCGCCATGAAGGAGGGCGTGGTGGTGCAGGTGCTGTCGTCCTTCGACGACCCCACCCAGCAGGATTTGCCCGGCACGCTGATCGTCAGCGACGCGGAACTGGAAGCCAAGCTCAAGGAAGACAAGATGGAACGTCAGCTCATCACCGGCATCGCCCATGACAAGAATGAGGCGAAGATCATCGTGACGCGCGTGCCCGACAAGCCCGGCGCGGTCGCCAACATCTTCACCCCGCTGGCCGATGCGGCGATCAATGTCGACATGATCATCCAGAATGACAGCAAGGACAATGAAGAGACGGACGTCACCTTCACCGTCCCGCGCGCCGACCTGGCCCGCAGCGTCGACATATTGGAAGCGAACAAGGACGCCATCGGTTTCCGCCGGATCATCACCGACACCGAAGTCGCCAAGATCAGCGTCGTAGGCGTGGGGATGCGCAGCCATGCGGGCGTCGCGGCGACCATGTTCAAGACCCTGGCCGAACGCGGCATCAACATCGAGGCGATCTCCACCAGCGAGATCAAGGTTTCGGTGCTGATCGACGAGGATGAGACGGAACTGGCGGTGCGGGTGCTGCACACGGCCTATGGCCTGGACGCGCCTGTGGCATAACCGCTATTCGGCTGAGGCCGGGCTGCAAATACCACTTTTCTGCGCTTCCGGTGCTCACGTGCTTTAAGCACGCTGCGCGCCGGTTCTCGAAAAGTAGCATTTTCGCCTCGGCCTGAGCCGAATATCGGCTATGCCAGTGTTGCTCTTTACTTCGATCGCTATTCCCGCGAAGGCGGGAATCCATCTCCGGCTTTTTCGGCTGGGGATGGTTTTTGATTCTAGAGGCTAAATTCATGACCCACGCCAAGCTTACGTCCCTGATGGCCCGCGGCGCCGCCTTTTTCGGGTGCGAGAGCGCGATCCTGTGCGGGGCGATGAGCTGGGTCAGCGAACGCAACCTGGTGTCGGCCATCTCCAACGCGGGCGGGTTCGGCGTGATCGCGTGCGGCGCGATGACGCCCGAGCTGCTCGACGCGGAGATTGCCGCGACCAGGGCGCTGACCGACAAGCCGTTCGGCGTGAACCTGATCACCATGCATCCGATGCTGTTCGACCTGATCGACGTGTGCGCGAAGCATGACGTCAGCCATATCGTGCTGGCCGGGGGATTGCCGCCCAAGGGCAGCATCGAGGCGATCAAGGCCAAGGGTGCGAAGCTGATCTGCTTCGCCCCGGCTCTGAGTTTGGCGAAGAAGCTGGTGCGGTCGGGCGTGGACGCGCTGGTGGTCGAGGGGATGGAGGCAGGCGGCCATATCGGCCCGGTCGCGACCAGCGTGCTGGCGCAGGAAATATTGCCGGAGATGGCGAGCCAGATACCGGTGTTCGTCGCCGGTGGCATCGGCCGGGGCGAGGCGATCGCCGCCTATCTGGAAATGGGCGCGGCCGGCGTGCAACTGGGCACCCGCTTCGCCTGCGCGACCGAGAGCATCGCGCATCCGAACTTCAAGAAAGCCTTTTTCCGTGCGTCGGCGCGAGACGCGATCGCCAGCGTGCAGATCGACCCGCGCCTGCCGGTCATTCCGGTGCGCTCGCTGAAAAATGCGGGGATGGAGAATTTCACCGCCAAGCAGCGCGAAGTCGCCAATCTGCTGGATGAAGGCGCAGTCGATATGCTGGAGGCCCAGTTGCAGATCGAACATTATTGGGCGGGCGCGCTGCGCCGCGCGGTGATCGACGGCGATGTCGAGGGCGGGTCGCTGATGGCGGGCCAATCGGTCGGCATGGTGACGAAGGAAGAGCCGGTCGCGGAGATCATCGCGCAGTTGATGGATCAGGCCGCCGCCGCGCTGGAGCGGCGAGTCGCCTGAGGGGTTGCGGCGAACCGAGCGTTAGGCATATTTCCTCCGCACAAAATGCACGGCATGACCGGCGCACAGTCCCATCGGAGAATTTGATGTTGTCATCGCGCCGTCCAGGCCGTCTTTCCCTCGTGTCGCTGGCCGTGCTGGCGGCCTGTTCGACCCCGCCGCCCCCGCCGCCGCCGGCCCCGCCGCCGCCGGTGGTGCCCACGATCAAGCCCATGCCGCCCGCGAACGCGGTCGAGGGCATGAGCATCCCCGAACAGGCGGCGGACGGCAAATATCTGACCGCCAATCGCGGCGTGACGTCCAATACTGCGTTGTGGCACCTGCGCATGGGGCTGAACGTTGCGGCGCTCAATTGCGACAAATATGGCCCGACCGCGCGCAACCAGTATAACCAGTTGCTGGCGGTGCATAAGGCGGCGCTGAACGGCGCCAATGCCGCGGTCGACCGCAACTACAGCGTTGCCTATGGCAGTTCGGGCATGGCGTCGCGCGAACGGCTTAACACGGTGGTCTATAATTTCTTCGCACTGCCGCCGGTCATCAAGAGCTTTTGCCCGGTCGCGGTCACGGTCGGCGCGAAGATGATCGCGATGCCGTCGAGCCAGTTGCTGGAAGCAGCGCCGGCGCTTTTGGCCGAACTGGAAAAGCCGTTTCAGGATTTCTACGCCGCCTATGCCGACTATCTGCGCCGGCTGGCCGAATGGCAGTCGCGCTTCGGCGCGACCGTGACGGTCGTGGTGTCGCCCACCCCGCTGCCGCCGCCGCCGGTTCCGCCGGGCGAGGCCCCGCCCAAGGGCTGGACGCCCAGCTACAAGAGCGCGCTGGAGGCGACCCCGCCGCCGCCGTCGGACATCGCCGCCACGCCGGGCGTGGCGCCGTCGGCCCCCATGTCGGGGCCGCCGGCCACCACCCGCACCTTGCCCGACAACAGCCAGCCCAAGCTGGTCGTGCAGCCGCTGCCGACGAACAACGAATAAGGCGTCAGTCGCGCGCGTCGAAGCTGGCGCGCGCGGCTTCGACCGTGTCGAGATGGCGTTCGGCCCAGACCCAGACGCCGCAAAAGGCGGCGCTGAGGCTGTTGCCGAGTGGGGTCAGCGCATAATCGACGCGCGGCGGCACCACCGGATGGACGGTGCGGGTGAGCAGGCCGTCGCGCTCCATCTGGCGCAGCGTCTGCGTCAGCATCTTCTGGCTGATGCCGTCCACCTGCCGGCCGATGGCGGTGAAGCGCAGCGTGCCCTTTTCCTCCAGCAGTTCCAGCACCAGCAGCGTCCATTTGTCGGCGATGCGACCGATCAGCTCGTTGACGAGTCGCTCCACCCTGGGGTCGATCTCGGCGGGCGGTTCGGTCGCAAGATAGTGTTCCGCCTGCGCGATATCGTCTGCGTGGAAACGGTTCTGGAGCGGATTTGCCATTTCTTACCTTTGGGTGACTACAGCACTTTTCGGTGCCTACTTTCCAAAAGAGAGTATAGAGCTAAATTGCCTTTCAAGCCAATTGAAAGGACAGACCCATGCAATCGACAGGCAACACCATCCTCATCACCGGCGGCGGTTCGGGCCTTGGCGCGGCGCTGGCGCATGAATTTCACATAGCGGGCAACCAGGTGATTATCGCCGGGCGGCGGCAGGCGGCGCTGGACGCGGTCGTGGCCGACAATCCCGGCATGGCCGCGATGGTGCTGGACATGACGGATGCGGCCGCGATCGTCACCTTTGCGCAGAAGCTGGTGGCGGACTTCCCGGCCCTGAACGCCGTGCTGCTCAACGCCGGGATCATGGTGGCGGAGGACAAGATCGATCTGGCCACGGCCGAAGCGACGATCGCCACCAATTTGCTCGGCCCGATCCGGCTCGCCCATGCGCTGCTGCCGCATCTGGAGGCGCAGCCGGCCTCGACGATCCTGACCGTGTCGTCGGGCCTTGCCTTCGTGCCACTGGCGGCGACGCCGACCTACAGCGCGACCAAGGCGGCGATTCATGGCTGGTCGCTGGCGATGCGCGCGCAGTTGCAGGCGACCAGCGTCGAGCTGATCGAGATCGTGCCGCCCGGCGTGCAGACCGACCTGATGCCCGGCCATGCGGACAATGACCAGATGATGCCGCTGGCCGACTTCATTGCAGAGACGATGGGGTTGCTGCGGCAGCAGCCGGCGCTGGCGGAAATCCATGTCGAGCGGGTGAAGTTCCTGAGCGAAGCGACGCAGCGCGGCGAGTTTGCGCAGGTGTTCGGGATGTTGAACGGGGGGCATTGAGCCGACACGGCGGCGATAGCCTTGCCGTCGGGAGGCCATGCGCCTATCTGAACCCCTGCAAGCGAGGCCACGTCCTCCCCCGCGTGCGGGTTTCAAGTCCGGGACGGCCCGGCTCTCTGACGAAGGAGAGCCATCATGGCCTGGATTGCGTTGTTTTTTGCCGGTCTGCTGGAAATCGTCTGGGCCTTTGCGATGAAGCAGTCGCATGGGTTCAGCCGGCTTGTGCCCAGCCTCATCACATTGGGCGCGATGGTCGCCAGTTTCGGGTTGCTGTCGCTGGCGATGCGCAGCCTGCCGCTGGGGACGGCCTATATGATCTGGACCGGGATCGGCGCGCTGGGCGCCTTTGCGGTCGGCGCGGCCTTTCTGGGCGGGGCGGTCAGCCCGATGCGGCTGGTCGCGGCGGGCCTGATCCTGACCGGGCTGGTCATGATGAAGCTGACCGCCCAGAGCTGAATCAGGGGGCGTTGACCATGTCGGGCGCCTTGGGGGGCAGGGGGAAGAGGGTGGCGAAGCGGTCGGCGAGCGCCCGGTCGCCCTCGACGCTCAGCGCGCCCGCCATGTCCGCATAGCTTGCGCCGCCATAGAGGACCGCGACCAGCGCATTCTGGTCGCCGCTGATGATGGCGTCCGCGCCCGCCGCCGCGCCGCGGTCGATGAGGCAATCGCCGTCCTTCAGGATGGCGCGAAACTCCTCCTCGCCGAAGCGGAAGCCGATCGTCGCGTCCAGGTCGCCGAGGCGGCTGCGGTCGATCATGGTGCGCATCGACAGGATCACCGACACCTGGCTCATCGGCTTGCCCGGCTCCATCGTGGGCGAGCGGCAGGCCCAGCGGCCCAGCACCTGAAACAGGATTTCCGACTCGCGGCCCCAGTCGGTCAGCTCGTAAATCTGGCTGGCGGCGGGCGGGGGCAGGCGACGACGGATCAGGATGCTCGCCGCTTCCAGATCCTCGAGCCTTTGCGTCAGCACGTTGGCGCTGATTCCGGGCAGCCCGGCGCGCAGGTCGGTGAAGCGCTTGGGACCGAGCATCAGTTCGCGCATGATCGGCATCGCCCAGCGATCGCCGATGATGTCGAGGGCGTGGGCGACGGCGCATCCGTCCTGATAGGCACGTTTCTGACTCATTAGTTATCTTTTCTAACTTAACTGTTGCATAAAATAATCATGGAGCGCGGAAAGTGCAAGCGGTGAGTCGCCCGATGGAGAGAAAGGGCGCGGCCGAAGCTGAACATTCCGAGGAGAAATGCGATGGCGAATACCCCCGCTCCGAAGATGATTTTCGTCAATCTGCCCGTCAGCGACCTGGCGGCGTCGATCGCCTTCTATGAAGCGGTAGGCGCTGTGCCGAACATGGATTTCGCCGACGACAGCGCGCAGATGCTGAGTTTTTCCGAGACCATCCATGTGATGCTGCTGAACCATGAGCGGTTTGCCAGCTTCACCACGCGCGCCATCCCCAATGCCCATGACACCGCGCAGGTGCTGCTGTGTCTGAGCGAAACCAGCCGCGATGCCGTCGACGCGACGGTGGACAAGGCGCTGGCGGCGGGCGGCACGGAGCCGAATCCGAAGCAGGATCATGGCTTCATGTATGGCCGCGACTTCGCCGATCCGGACGGCCATATCTGGGAAGTGGCCTGGATGGACATGGAGGCGGCGCTCGCATCCAAACAGCAACCCGCCGACGCCTGACCTGACGACAAGGAAGGAGAGAGACAATGGCCTATATGGACGGTTTCGTGATCCCGGTGCCCAAGGGCAATAAGGAACGCTATCGCGAGGTTGCGGCCTATGCCGCGCCGATCTTCATCGAATATGGCGCGATCCGCGTGGTCGAATGCTGGGGCAATGACATCAAGCCGGGCAAGACCAACGACTTCCGCACCGCCGTGATCGCGGAAGAGGGAGAGGAAGTGGTCTTTTCCTGGATCGAATGGCCCGACAAGGCGACCCGCGACGCCGGCGCCGAAAAAGTCATGAAAGATGAACGCATGCAGCCGAAAGAGGGCGAGGACATGCCCTTCATCGGCGCGCGGCTGATCTATGGCGGGTTTGAGGTGTTGCTGGACGCAAAGGGTTAGTGCGCGGGAACACGCAGCTAAGCAGGAGACGGATGATGACCGATCTGACTGGCAAATTCTTCTGGTATGAACTGATGACCAGCGATCCCGAGGCGGCGCTGGCTTTCTATGGCGATGTCGTCGGCTGGACGTCGCAGCCCTTTGGCGGCGAGCGAACCGACGATCCCTATCATGTCGTGTCGGGCAGCGCCGGGCCGCTGGGCGGGATCATGGCGATCCCGGCCGAGGCCCGGACGTGCGGCATGACCCCCTGGTGGGGCGGCTATGTCGGGTCGGCCGATGTCGATGCCGACGCCGCACGGCTGAGCGCGGCGGGCGGCGCGGTGAAGCGCCCGGCCGAGGACATTCCCGGCGTCGGCCGCTTTGCGGTGATGGCCGATCCGGGCGGTGCGATTTTCATGCTGCTCAAGGGCTCCAGCCCCGACGGGATGGAGGCGCCGGCGGGTATGCCGCTGGGCCATGTCAGCTGGCACGAACTATATAGCGGCGATTTCGACAAGGATCTGGCCTTCTATGGCGCGCAGTTCGGCTGGGCGAAGGGCGAGGCCATGGATATGGGCGCAATGGGCCTGTACCAGCTCGTTTCGCAGACCGGCGGCACGGATTTCCCGGACATGACAGGCGGCATCATGCCGCTTCCCAAGGAGATGCCGACACCGCTCTGGCTCTTCTACTTCACGGTCGGCGATATCGATGCGGCGGTGGAGCGGGTGACGGCGGCTGGCGGGACCGTGCTGAACGGGCCGATGGCGGTGCCCGGCGGCGCGTGGATCATTCAGGCGACCGATCCGCAGGGCGCGATGTTCGCACTGGTGGGCAGCAAGGGAAACGCATGATGAGCAAGATATCCCCCTGCCTCTGGTTCGACGGCCAGGCCGAGGAGGCGGCGCATTATTATGCGTCGGTCTTCGGCGGGTCGGTCGATCATGTGAGCTATTATCCCGACGAGAATCTCTCGCCGTCACCGATGGCGGGCGGCAGCGTGCTGCTGGTCGAGTTCACCCTGTTCGGGCAAAGCTATCAGGCGCTGAACGGCGGTCCCCAATTCACCTTCGACGAGGCGATATCGCTCTCCGTCGGGTGCGCGGACCAGGCGGAACTGGATCGTTATTATGACGCGCTGACGGGCGATGGCGGCAAGCCGGGGCCGTGCGGCTGGGTGACGGACAAATATGGCCTGTCCTGGCAACTGGTCACCAACGCGATCATGGCCAATTATCATAGCGACGACAAGGCGGCGATCGCCCGGATGATGGCCGCGATGATGACGATGCAGAAGCTGGACACCGCCGCGATGCAGGCGGCCTTCGATGGAGAGGCGGCATGAGCGGCGCCGAGCATGAACTGACCGTCACCTGCCATATCGCCGCGCCGCGCGCGATCTGCTGGAAGGTGTGGACCGACCTGAAGGACGAATGGTTCTGCCCCAAGCCCTGGCGCGCCGAGGTGATCGAGGAGGATCTGCGTCCCGGCGGGCGCAGCGCGGTGCAGATGTTCGGGCCGGATGGCGAGGAGACCGGGCCGATGGAAGGCGTCTTCCTGGAGGTGGTGGCGGGCGAGCGGGTGGTGACGACCGATGCCTATGCCGCGGGCTGGGTGCCGCAGACGCCCTTCATGACGGCGCTATGGCAATTTGCCGACGAGGATGTAGACGGCGATGGCGGCACGCGCTTCACCGCGACCGCGCGCCATTGGGATGCCGAGGCGAAGGCGCGGCATGAGGAGATGGGCTTCCATCCCGGCTGGGACATGATGGTGGAGCAATTTAAAGCGCTGTGCGAGACGTCGGCGGCGAGCGCTTGATCCATTGAGGGCCTGAACGGTTCATCATCGAGCCTTCGCTACTTCCACCGCGTAGATGGCGGGCTTGCCCTCCACATTCGCGCGATAGACCAGCCATTTTCCGTCGGGGGTGAAATGCTGGTTGGGTTCCAGCGTATAATCCTGTTTCGACAGGTCGGCGAGGCGTTCGGTTTGCAGGTCGCCGGCCGCGATCAGCGTCTCCCCGTCCAGCGTGTCGCGGGCGCGCGGGTTGGTGTCAGGACGGGGATGGAACAGGCTGATATATTTGCCCTCATCATTGCCGTCGCCCGCGAAGGTCCGGCTGTCAGGCGAGGAACTGTAGTGATAGCTGCCCTGGCCCGGTCGTAGCGCATACCAGCGCCGCGCGCCGCTCACTACGTCGAAGCTGGCCAGCCAGCGCACGCCCATCGGCTGGATCAGGTCGTACCAGATGGTGCGGCCGTCGGGCGCCCAATATTCGTGGCCGGCGATCTCACCCTGAAATGTGCGCTGGTGGACTTTCGTTGTCCGGCTGCCGTCGGTGCGGATGGTCCAGATGCGGTCGACCTTCTGCCACGGCCCTTCATGGCAATAGGAGAGCAGGGTTGGGTCGGCGGGCGAGAAGAGGACATGGTTGAGCCAGTCGTTCGACCGGATGACGGTTTTCCGGGCGCCGGTGCGGAGGTCGATGGTGAAGATTTCCATCGGCACCCCGGCGGCGAGGCGTTTGGCCATCCATTGCTCCTTGGCGACGGCGAAGGGCAGCGGCTTTCCGTCCGGGCCGTTGGCGGCATAGGTGGGGGAGCCGGTCTTGGGATCGCGATTGCCCTGCGCGGCGATGGCGGCAGGCGGCGGGGCAAGTTCGCGATGGCCGGCGAGCAGCGTGTCGTCGGCATTGATCGAGGCGATGCGGCCGCCGGGCAGGTCGGCGATGCGGCGGCGCTCGCCGCTGTCCAGATCGACCGACCAGACAGTCGAGGCGGCTTCGTTGCCGATCGGGCTGGTGCTGTAATAGGCGATCGGAGCGCGATTGCCGACGAAGAGCAGGCGGTCGATCTTTTCCTTCAGGACCAGCTTGGTCGTCCAGTTGCTTGTGTCGGCGACGCGGATGCCCTCGGGCGTCAGATAGATCATCCGCTTCCCGTCCGGGGTGAACGGGTTGTAGTTGAAATAGATGCCATAATTGCCGGGGCGGTCATCGACGCGGACGATGCGGTGGCCGGTGGTGGGGTCAGTCCATGACGCGGGTTCGGGAGCCGGTGCGGCTGCGGCCAGCAGCGGCAGCGCCCATGTCATTAGCAGCCCTTTTCCACGCATCCCGTCTCCAGATGTCCATTTGGTGGAACATGGTAACGCATGGAGGGATTTTAAGCAAATCAGGGCGCCTTGTTTCAGTCGGCGACCCTGGCCTTCGTATCGGCCAGCATGGAGTCGAGCGCGGCGCGGTCGTAGCTTTTGCCGCGCATGACGACGGTGGCGATGGCGCGGGTGGCGTTGATATCCTGCAACGGATTGCGGTCGAGCAGGACGAGGTCGGCAGCCTTGCCGGCCTCTACGCTGCCATAGCGGTCGAGCTGGCCGAACCAGGCGGGGCCGGCGCGGGTAGCGGCGGACAGGGCCTGGGCTGGGGTGAGGCCCTGTTTCACGAACAGGGACAGTTCGTCATGCAGGCCGATGCCGGGATAGTTGAAGCTGTTGAGGAAGCCCGCATCGGTGCCGGCGATGATCGTCACGCCCGCCTTTTGCAGCAGCGGCAATATGGCGGCCATGCGTTCGAAATGATCGTGGCGCGCCTGTATGGCGGCGGCGTCGGCCCCTGCCGCGCGCTGGATGCGCCAGTCATAGGTCTTGCGCAGTTTCGGCCCGATAAAGGCGAGATAGGGATCGGTCGCGTGGCTATCGCGGTCGAGATAGGCGAGGATGCGGCTGCCGTTGAGCGTCGGGGTGACGAACACGCCCTTCGCGGCGAAATGGCGATAGGCGGCCATGGCGGTGTCGGTGTCGAAACCGGCGTCGAGGCGGCGATTGGCTTCCGCCCGGTCGATGCGGCCGGCGGCGAAATCGGCGGCGATGGCGGCTTCGTCCTTCACGCCCGCCTTATAGGCATAGTCGAGATGCTCGATCGAACTGATGCCGGCGTCCACCGCCTGTCCGACGGTCAGCGCCATCGGGATATGGCCCGAACTGCGCAGGCCGTGGGCCTTCGCCTGCGCTACGGCGTAGAGGAACAGGTCGGGCTTCAAGGTGCTGTCGGTGATCTTCACGAAGTCGACATGGTCGCGTTGCTGGAGTCGGGTGATGGCGGCGTCGACATCGGCTCTGCTGCCGACTTCGATCGTGCCCTTCCAGACCGGCGCGATCCCCTCGATCTTCGCGCCGGAAGTGAGGAGGCGCGGGCCGAACAGGCTGCCGCTCGCGATATCGTGGCGCCATGTCAGCACGCTGTCGGGCAGGTCACCGGAACAGTCACGGATGGTGGTGATGCCATGGGCCACATAAAGGGGAAGGAGCGCCTTATTCTCCTCGATCAGGTCGGGGCCGCCGCCGAAATGGACATGCATGTCCCAGAGCGCGGGGATGAGGAAGCGGCCCTTGCCTTCGATCGCGCTGGGCGTGCGCCATGCCTTGCTGATCGCGCGGTCCGGGCCGACGGCGACGATGTCGGCGCCGCGCAGGACGACGGCCTGATCGGCATTGGCGCGACCATGCTCGACGTCGATCACGGAAACGTGGCGGATCATCATGTCGCCCTCTTGCGGGGAGGCCAGTGCGGGCGATGCGAACAGCGCGACCAGGGGCAGGGCGGTGGCCAGCAGTGTCTTCATCGTCGGTCTGCGCTCCGGTGGGGGAAGGACGATTTTAGCGGCGTCGCCATCATGCGCAAATTAGATGTTGGAATGGATAGTATGCATAGTGATAATGACGTCTATGTTCGATCCCCGCCTGCTGCGCAGCCTTGTCGCCATTGCCGATAGCGGCAATTTCACCCATGCGGCCGAGCGGCTGAACATGACCCAGTCGACCATCAGCCAGCAGATCGGCCGACTGGAGGCGATGGCGGGGCACCGGCTGGTCGACCGGTCGGCGCGGCCGGTATGCCTGACCGCGATGGGCGAGCGGCTGATCGGTCATGCCCGGCGGATATTGCTGCTGAATGAGGATGCCGCGTTGCTGCTGCGCGATCCGGCGGGGACGGCGGCGATCTCCATCGGCCTGCCGGAGGATCTGGCGACGGGGGCGATGGCGCAAGCCTTTGCCGGCTTTGCGCGGGCGCACCGGCATATCCGGCTGGACGCGACGACCGGGTTGAGCCGCGATCTGGCGCAGCGATACCGGCAGGGAGAGTTCGATATCGTCATCGTCAAGGAAGCGGTGGCCGGGCCGGATTGCCGCGCGAGTTTTGCGGAGCCTTTGGGCTGGTTCACGGCGGCGGAGGGTGGCGCGATGGTGGAGGAGGCGTTGCCGCTGGTCTGCTTTCCGGCGGGTGGTCTGTATCGCGAGGCGATGTTCGCGCAGCTGGAGCGGGAGGGGCGACGCTGGTTCGTCGCCTTTTCGGGAAGCAGCCTGCAAAGCGTCGTGGCGGCGGTCGCGGCCGGGGTGGGTGCGTCGCTGCTGCCGCTGGCGGGCGTGGGCGGGGCGGCGGTGGTGCGGCGGCACGATCTGGGCGGGGTCGAGCCGATGCTCGTGTCGCTCTACGCGCGCGAGGGCGACGGGCCGCTGGCGAACCTCGGGCGGGAGATGATCGCGGTGCTGGCGGCGCGGGCGGGATGAGGGTGAACATGCGCAGGTTCCCCCTGCCGGTTACGGGAGGGGCATACATCATTCTCACCTTCATTCCCCCTCACCAAAAAAAGGCGCCCGGTTGCCCGGACGCCTTTCTGCGTGCCTATGGGAGGCTCAGCCTTTAGGCCTTGTAGACCTTGTCCACGGCGGCGCGGAACTTGGCCATGTCGTCGGCGCTGCCGACGGTCACGCGCGAAACGTTGGGCCAGATCGGCCAGTTGCGGCCGATCTGTACCTTTTCCGGCGTGGCGAGCAGGGCAGCCTGCATTTCCTTGGCCGGCTTTTTCCAGTTGACCATGAACATGTTCGCCTGACTGCCGGGCTGTACCTCGATGCCCTTCTTGGTCAGCCATGCGATCGTCTCGTCGCGGTTGGCGATCATTTCGTTGCGGCGCGCCTTGATGAGGGCGGCTTCCTTGTAGACCGCATTGCCGCAATGCATGGCGGTGATCGCCAGGCCGCCGGCCGAGGGGCCGAACAGCGAAATGCGCTTCTGCACTTCGGGATCGGCGAAGGTCAGGCCAAGGCGCACGCCGGCCATGCCGAACAGCTTCGAGAAGGTCCGCATGACGATGATGTCCTTGCGGGTACCGATCAGCGAAGCGGCGCTGGGGGCTTCGGAGAAGTGGATATAGGCTTCGTCCACCAGCAGCATCGCGTCGGCGGGCTTGTTGTCCAGCAGCCACTTGATGTCGGCCAGCGGGGTGATGGTGCCGGTCGGGTTGTTGGGCGTGCAGATATAATAGAGGCCCGCGTTCGGATTGGCGGCCAGCATCGCCTTGACGTCATGGCCCTTGCCGATCGCCTGGGGCGCCTTGGCAATGGGGGCCTTCATGTAATCGGCGGTGCGCCAGGCGGATTCGAAGGTCGGATCGGCCGTCACCAGGCCCTTGGTGGGCGAGCAATAGGCCGCGACGATGCTGACCAGCGGACCGCCCGAACCAGGCCAGGGCATGACCTGCGCTTCGGGAATACCTTCGACGCCGGCGACGGTCTTGATGAGGTCGCCCTTATAATTGTCGGGGTCGTACCAGTTGCCGAACGAGGCGGCTTCGGCGGCGGCCTGAACGCCCGAGGGGAAGGGCCCGGTCCAGCATTCGTTGGAGCCGATGCGCACTGCGCCCTTGACGCCGCGCGCGGCCTGCTGCTGCGCCATGGCGCTGCCGCCCAGCAGCGAACTGGCGGCGACGCCGGCACCGAGCAGCGCGGCAACCTCACCCAACTGGCGGCGCGAATAGCCGCGCTCGATCATGTCATCCTTGGCGTCTTTGGTCAGCATCATGGTCATGTCGTCCGTCCCCGTGTGATTTCGGTTTCAAATCTCATGGGGGAAAACGAAAGGGCGGCGCATTTCCACAATGCGCCGCCCTGAGATTTCGTAATTTTTATGCGTTTTTCGGGTCTGCTGCGACTATGCCTTCCAGACCTTGTCGACCGCGGCGTTGAACGCTTCCATTTCCTCCATCGAGCCGACCGACACGCGCGACACGGTGGGCCAGATCGGCCAGTTGCGACCAATCTGCACATTGGCGGCGAGCAGGGCGGCCTGCATCTCCTTGGCGGTCTTCTTGCCCCAGTCGATCATGAACATGTTCGCCTGGCTGCCTGGGATGACCTTGATCCCCTTGGCCTTCAAATGGCTGACCGACTTTTCGCGGGCAGCGACCATTTCGGCGCGGCGGGCCTTGATGAGGGCGGCCTCGCCGACCGAGGCGGTACCGCAGGCGACGGCGGTCATCGGCAACATGCCGGTCACCTGGCCGCCATCATAGCGCATCATCTTTTCCATCAGCGCGGGGCTGGCGAAGGTGAGGCCGAGGCGCATCCCCGCCATGCCGAACAGCTTCGAGAAGGTCCGCAGGATCAGCACGTCGTCGCGCGTGGCGGCGAGCTTGGCGGTATTGGGGCCATCGACCCAGTGGATATAGGCTTCGTCGACGACGAGGATCGCATCCTTGGGCTTGTTGTTCGCCAGCCATTCGATGTCGGCGATCGGCGTGATGGTGCCGGTCGGGTTGTTAGGCGAGCAGATATAATAGACGCCCGCATTGGGATCGGCCGCCAGCATCGCCTTCACGTCATGGGCGAAATCCTTGGTCAGCGGCACTTTCGTCACCTTGGCGCCGAGCCAGTCGCCGGTGCGCCAGATCGCTTCATAGGTGGGGTCGGCGGTGACGATGCCGCGCGTGGGCGAGGCATAGGCGACGGCGACGCGGCTCAGCGGGTCGGACGAGCCGGGCCAGGCGGTGACGCGGTCGGCGGGAATGCCCTCCACCGCGGCGACGGCGTCGAACAATTTCTGATGTTCATTGTCCGGCTCGTAGCGATTGCCTTCCTGCACCAGCTTGAAGGCGGCCTGCGCGGCCACCGGGAAAGGGCCGGTCCAGCATTCATTGGCGCCGATGCGCACGGCTCCGGCCACCGCCTTGGCCGCCTGCTGGGCGCCCGCGCCGGTCACGCGGATGGCGGCGGCCCCCGCGCCGAGCAAGGCGGCGACCTTCGCCAACTGGCGGCGCGAATAGCCGCGATCGATCAGATCCTGTTCCATTGCCGGTTCGAGTTGCGTCGCCATGATCCCTGTTCCTCCCTGCACGCCCGTAACGGGCTTCCAGCTTGCTGGACGATTGTACAGAATGTTTCCGCCATGCAAATAAGGTCTGCTCAACAATATTGGCGCGGCGATCATAGGAAACGCCTTGGAAAGCGGGGCTTCAATCTGTTAGCGCTGCTATCATGCCCAGCACACCCGCCGCCGCCGCCCGACAGATTCTCGTCCGCCTGCAGGAGGTGATGGCTGCGCGCAACAGCGCGCAGACCAAGCTGAACAAGGTCGTGGAGATTATCGGCGAGTCGCTGTCGAGCGAGGTCTGCTCCATCTATCTGGTGCGCGAGGGCGTGCTGGAGCTGTTCGCGACCCGCGGCCTGAAACAGGAAGCGGTCCATGTCACCCGCATGGCGATGGGCGAGGGCCTGGTCGGCCTGATCGCCACCAATGTCGAGACGCTGAACCTGGACGAGGCGGCGTCGCATCCCGATTTCTCCTATCGTCCCGAAACCGGCGAAGAACTGTTCCATAGTTTCGCAGGCGTGCCGATCGTACGGCGCGAGCGCGCGATCGGCGTCCTGTGCGTGCAACATGCCGATCCGCGCAAATATGAAGAGGTGGAGATCGAGGCGCTCCAGACCGTCGCCATGGTGATGTCCGAGCTGATCGCGAACGCCGAACTGGCCGATGACGGCCCGGCCGACCAGCGGGTGACAGACACCGGCACGACCATGTTGCACGGGTTGCAACTGGTGATGGGCATGGCGCGCGGCCATGTCGTCTTCCACCAGCCGCGCGTCCATATCGAACATACCGTCGCGGAGGATACCGAGGCGGAGCGGCAGCGCGTGATTTCCGCCTTCACCAAGATGCGCGAGCAGATCGACCGGATGACCGGCGCGGCCGAGTTCGGCATGGAGGGCGAGCATCAGGAGGTGCTCGAAACCTACAAGATGTTCGCCTATGACGAGGGCTGGACGCGGCGCATCAACGAGGCGATCGACAGCGGCCTGACCGCCGAGGCGGCGATCGAGCGGGTGCAGCAGCGCACCCGGATGCGGATGCGGCAGATCGACGATCCGTTGCTGAGCGACCGGATGCACGATCTGGAGGATCTGGCCAACCGCCTGCTGCGGATCGTTTCGGGGCAGTTGGGTACGGCGGCGCAGATGGGGCTGCGGCAGGACGCGATCCTGATCGCGCGCAATCTGGGGCCGGCGGAGCTGCTGGAATATGACCGCCGGCGGCTGAAGGGCGTGATCCTGGAGGAAGGGTCGCTGACCGCGCATGTCACCATCGTCGCGCGCGCCATGGGCGTGCCGGTGCTGGGCCGGGTGCGCGACATCCGCCATCTGGTGAATGAAGGCGACCTGATCCTGATGGACGTCGCGGCCAACACGCTGCTGATTCGCCCGACCGCCGACATGGAGGAGGCGTTCGAAAGCAAGCTGCACGTCACGCAGAAGCGCCGCGCCGAGTTCGTCGCCATGCGCGACCTGCCGTCGGTGACGGCGGACGGGCAGCGGGTCGAACTGATGGTCAATGCCGGGTTGCGCGAGGATGCGCAGGCGCTGGACATGGTGGGCGCGGACGGGATCGGCCTGTTCCGCACCGAATTCCAGTTCCTGGTGTCGGCCACGCTGCCGCAGCGCGAGAAGCAGCAGCGGCTCTACAAGGATGTGCTGGACGCCGCGGGAGACAGGCCCGTCATCTTCCGCACCGTCGATATCGGCGGGGACAAGGCGCTGCCCTATATGCAGCGCGACGATGACGAGCATGAGGATAATCCGGCGATGGGCTGGCGCGCGCTGCGGCTGGCGCTGGATCGAGACGCCCTGATGAAGGCGCAGGCGCGCGCGTTGCTGGAGGCGAGTGCGGGCAAGGTGCTGCACGTCATGTTCCCGATGGTGTCGGAACCATGGGAATATGAAGAGGCGCGCGCGCTGGTCGAGCATCAGCGTGAATGGCTGCAGGGGCAGAAGAAGAAGCTGCCGATCGCGGTGCGCTATGGCGCGATGCTGGAGGTGCCGGCGCTGGCCGAGGTGCTGGATATCCTGCTGCCCAAGCTGGATTTCCTGTCGATCGGCACCAACGACCTGACCCAGTTCCTGTTCGCGGCCGACCGGGCGCACCCCAAGCTGGCCGAGCGCTACGACTGGCTGAGCATCGCGATCCTGCGCTTCCTGGACCGGGTGGTGCGGACATGCCACGACTATCAGGTGCCGGTCGGCGTGTGCGGCGAAATGGGCGGGCGCACGCTGGAGGCGCTGGCGCTGATCGGGCTGGGGGTGCGACGGCTGTCGATCACCCCTGCGTCGGTCGGGCCGGTGAAGGCGATGATCCGCGCGATCGATGCGGAGGAATTGCGCGTGCTGATGCGCGAGTTGCTGGACGCCGGCGTCATCGACATTCGCGGGCGACTGACGCAATGGGCGGTCGAACGGAACATCGAACTGAACTGAATGGGCGGACGCGGCGTTGACAACGCCCGTCCCGCAATGAGACAAGGCCGGCCATCACAGGTCGCGGAGCAGCATGGCAGACGAACCAGAACTCGAAACCGGGGCGGAAAGCGCGCCGGAAGCGCAGCCTTCGACCCCCGGCGCCAAGCTACGTGCTGCGCGGGAGGCGCAGGGTCTTTCGATCCAGGACGTCGCGACCCGCACGCGCATCGCCCAGCGCCAGCTTGAAGCGGTCGAGCGCGACGATTATGCGGCCCTGCCGGGCATCCCCTATGCCGTCGGTTTCGCCCGCGCCTATGCTCGCGCGGTCGATCTGGACGAGGTGGCGATCGCGGCCGAGGTGCGCCATGGCGTGCATAATAGCGACATGGGCGCGCGGTACGAGGCGTTCGAGCCGGTCGATCCCGCACGGGTTCCGCCGCGGCGGCTGGCATGGGTGGTGCTGGCGATCGTGATCGTGCTGATCGCGGGCTATACCATCTGGCGGACCCAGTTGATGACGCCGCCGACCGGCGAGGAAATCGCGCAGGAGCAGGCCCAGCCCGCGGCCGAACGTACCCCCGGCGTCGCACCTGTCGCGCCCGCCGCCCAGCCGGTGGTGTTCACCGCCGTCGACGACGTGTGGCTGCGCATCTATGACGAGGCGGGCGAGCGGTTGAAGGACGGCTTGCTCAAGAAGGGCGAGAGCTTCACGCTGCCGCCGGCCGCCAAGGGACCGATGATCCTGACCGGACGCCCCCAGGCGCTGAGCGTGACCGTAGGGGGCAAGCCGATCGCGCCGCTCGGCGCGGCCGATCGCACCATCGCGGACGTGCCGGTCAGCGCCGAAGCGCTGCTGGCGCGCGGCGCTGCGCCCGCGGCCGGCCCGGCCGTGGCGCCGGCCCGTCCGGCGCCACGCCGGACAGGCGCGGGGCAGGGCGGAACCGGGCGGAGCGAGGCGAGCAGCCCAGCCGTTCCGACGCCCGCGCCGGTTGCACCCGTCGGCGACGGGACTGCTGCACCGCAACCCTGACGGGGGCGGTCGGGCGGACAGGCGACGTCGCGCTTTACCGCGCGAAATATCGCCTTATGGTTAAGCCAGGAATATCAGTCGGGGATCATCATGCGTAACGCCCTTCTTGCGACAACGGCGGCTTTGCTGGCCGTTGCCATGCCTGTCATGGTCCAGCCGGCCGCTGCGCAGAACGCGCCGGTGGAGGTGCGGGTCGACCGGCTGGAAAAGGAAATGCGCGCGGTGCAGCGCAAGGTGTTTCCGGCCGGCACCCCGATCGAGGCGGAGATCAGCCGCCCGGCCACGCCCACGATCGCGCCCGGATCGCCCGCGTCCACCCCGATCGCCGACCTGACCGCGCGGGTCGGCGCGCTGGAATCGCAGCTCGCCTCTATCACGGGCCAGGTGGAGGAGAATAGCTACAAGCTCCGCCAGCTGGAGGAGGCGTTCAACAAATATAAGGCGGAGAATGACGCGCGCATGGCCGAGCCGGCGCCCGTCGCCGTGTCCACGCCCCGGCCGTCCGCGTCCGTACCGGCAGAGGCCGCGCCGATCGCGGCCCAGCCACGGCCCGCCGCCGCCAAGCCGGCCCCTGCTGTTGCGCCGCCGGTCGCGAGCGACGCACGCAAGGCCGCCGTCGCGGCGGTGGAGCGGCCCGACACCGGCGATGCCGCCAGCGACGCCTATAATTATGGCTATCGTCTGTGGGACGCCAAATTCTATCCCGAGGCGCAGGGCCAGCTAAAGGCGACGGTCGAGAAATATGGCGCCAGCCCGGTCGCCAGCAAGGCGCAGAACCTGCTTGGCCGCGCCTATCTGGACGATGGCAAGCCGGCGCTCGCGTCGGTCGCCTTCTATGAAAATTACCAGAAGCGCCCGCGCGGCGACCGTGCGGCGGACAGCCTCGCCTATCTGGGCGATGCGCTGATCCAGCTCAAGAAGCCGGCCGATGCGTGCAAGGTCTATCAGGAGCTGGAGCAGGTCTATGGCGGCAGCCTCTCTTCCACCCTGCGCGGCATGATGACTGCAGGCCGCGCCAAGGCGAAGTGCAGCTAAGCAGCGATGCGACCGCGCTGGTGGCGCGGCTGGACGCGGCGACGCGGGCGCTGGTCGGGGACGACCGGGCGGCGCGTTTCGGCGTGGCGGTGTCGGGCGGGCCGGACAGCATGGCTTTGCTGTGGCTGGCCGTGCGCGCCTTTCCGGATCGCGTGGCGGCGGTGACGGTCGATCATCAACTGCGCGCAGAATCGGCGGATGAAGCGGCGATGGTCGCGCGCTGGTGCGCGGATCGGGGTATCGCCCATGCGACGTTGACGCCCGACCGGCCGGTGGCGGGCAATGTTCAGGCCTGGGCGCGGGCGCTGCGCTATCGGTTGATCGAGGCATGGCGGGCCGGGCAAGGGATCGACTGGGTCATGACCGCCCATCATGCCGACGACCAACTGGAAACGATGCTGATGCGCCTTAACCGCGGGTCGGGCGTCGGCGGACTGGCCGGGGTGCGCGCGCGATCGGCATCGGGTGCGGGCCGGGTGATCCGCCCGCTGCTGGGGGTGCGCAAGGCGACGTTGCAGGCGCTGGCCGACGGGGAGGGCCTGCCCCATGTCCATGATCCGTCCAATGCCGATCCACGCTTCGACCGGGCGGCGCTGCGGACGGCGCTGAGCCAGGCGCCCTGGCTGGATGTCGAGGCGGCGGCACGCAGCGCGGCGGCGCTGGCGGAGGCGGACATGGCGATCGGGTGGAGCGTGGCGGCGTTGGCCGCAGAGCATGTGCGCGCCGACGGGGCGGGGTGGCGGCTGGAACGTACGGACCTGCCGCGCGAATATTTGCGGCGGCTCTTGCTGCTCATGCTGGAGCGGGGCGAGGCGCAGCCGCCGCGCGGCGACAGCCTGGATCGCGCCATGGCGGCCGCAATGGCCGGCGGGCAGGCGAGTATGGGCGACTGGCTATTAAAGGGTGGGACGCAATGGACGCTGCATCCTGCGCCGCCGCGGCGCACCCCGCAATAATCGTTACGGAAAGGTTCCACGGATTGTCGCGCAAGGCCCACGCTTCGCCGATTTGATGCGGTGCAATGACCTTTCTTTAACGGCCGCCATGACTATCCTGCGGTCTTTATAGCGGGGAATCTGGTGCATGGTGGAATTTGCGGCACTGACCTATGGCCTGTTGGCCAGTGTCATTCTTTCGGCGGCGCAGCGTAATCGCAAGCGCGGGCGGCCGCATTCGCCGTTGCTGCTCTATGTCGGCTATCTGTTGTGCGGGCTGTCGGGCGGGGTGGCGCTGGCGCTGGCCTATGTCGCGCTGACGCTGCTGGGCGTCGCCTGAACCCTGGCGCGCGGCGCGTGAAATAGCGGTCGGGACGGGACTGCGTGCGCTTGCGCTTTTGCCGGCGCGCCCTATCTTGGCCGGTGAAAGCGAGTGATGATGAACGACGAGAAAGACCCGCAGGGCAACCCCTGGATCAAGAGCGCCATGATTTGGGCGGGCGTGATCGTCGCCCTGCTGATGTTCGTGTCGCTGTTCGACAGCCGGACCGCGTCCAGCGCGGGGACCGGCATCGCCTATTCGGAATTCCGGTCCAAGGTGCAGGAAGGCCAGGTCAAGGACGTCGCCATCGCACCGGACAAGATCAGCGGTACATTGTCGGGCGGACAGAAGTTCACCACCATTCCCGTCGCCGATCCGGGCCTGACCAGCCTGCTGGACGATAATGGCGTCAAATATTCGGGCCAGGCGCAGGACCAGCCCAGCTTCTGGCAGATCCTCATCTACCAGTCGCTGCCGTTCCTGCTGATCCTGGGCATCGCCTTCTTCGTGCTGCGCCAGATGCAGAAGGGCGGCGGCGCGGGCGGCGCGATGGGCTTTGGCAAGTCCAAGGCCAAACTGCTGACCGAAAAGCATGGCAAGGTGACGTTTGACGACGTCGCCGGCATCGATGAGGCGCGCGAAGAGCTTCAGGAAATCGTCGAGTTCCTGAAAGACCCGACCAAGTTCGCGCGTCTGGGTGGCAAGATTCCCAAGGGCGCGCTGCTGGTCGGTTCGCCCGGCACTGGCAAGACGCTGCTGGCCCGCGCGATCGCGGGGGAGGCGGGCGTGCCCTTCTTCACCATTTCGGGGTCCGACTTTGTCGAGATGTTCGTGGGCGTCGGCGCGAGCCGTGTGCGCGACATGTTCGAACAGGCCAAGAAGAATGCGCCCTGCATCGTCTTCATCGACGAAATCGACGCGGTCGGCCGCCATCGCGGCGCGGGCCTGGGCAATGGCAATGACGAGCGCGAGCAGACGCTGAACCAGCTTCTGGTGGAGATGGACGGCTTCGAAGCGAACGAAGGCATCATCATCGTTGCGGCGACCAACCGCCCCGACGTGCTGGACCCTGCGCTGCTGCGGCCGGGCCGCTTCGACCGCCAGGTCGTCGTGCCTCGTCCCGACATCGACGGGCGCGAGAAGATCCTGGCCGTGCATATGAAGAAGGTGCCGTTGGCGCCCGACGTCGATCCCCGCGTCATTGCGCGCGGCACGCCGGGCTTCTCCGGCGCGGACCTGGCCAATCTCGTCAACGAAGCGGCGCTGACCGCGGCGCGGCGGGGCAAACGGTTGGTCGCGATGGACGAATTCGAATCCGCCAAGGACAAGGTCATGATGGGTGCGGAGCGCCGTTCCATGGTCATGACCGACGATGAGAAGAAGATGACCGCCTATCATGAGGCCGGCCATGCCATCGTGTCGGTCCACGAAGCCGCGTCCGACCCGATCCACAAGGCGACGATCATCCCGCGCGGCCGCGCGCTGGGCATGGTGATGCGCCTGCCGGAGCGGGACAGCTACAGCTATCATCGCGACAAGATGCACGCGAACATGGCCGTCGCCATGGGCGGACGCGTCGCCGAGGAGATCATCTTCGGTTACGACAAGGTGTCGAGCGGCGCGTCGGGCGACATCCAGTACGCCACCAAGCTGGCGCGCGACATGGTCACCCAATGGGGCATGTCCGACAAGCTGGGGCCGCTGCAATATGAAGAGCAGCAGGGCGAGACCTTCCTGGGCTATTCGCAGAGCCAGCGCGTCCATATGTCCGACGAAACCGCCAAGCTGATCGACGCGGAAATCCGCGGGCTGGTGGAGCAGGGCTATGCCCGCGCGCAAGAACTGCTCAAGGGCCATGAGGACCAGTTGCACCTGCTCGCCAACGCGATGCTGGAATATGAGACGCTGAGCGGCGAGGAAATCCGGGCGCTGCTGGAAAAGGGCGAGATTACCCGCGACGACGGCACGACGATCAAACCGTCGGTGATCCCGGCGGCGGGCTCCTCCATCCCGCGCATCCGCAAGCGCAAGGGCCCGTTCGGCGAGGCGAGTCCTGCCGGGGCGTAAGGGCTGATCGCAGCGATGTTATAATGAGGGCGCAGCCGGTGGTTGCGCCCTTTTTTGTTGGGCGGTTCAGTGTCCGCAGGCGACAAGAAGCCGATTGTTCCTCCTCCCGCCAGCGGGCCGGACATAAGACGCCGCCAGTCCGCTATCCACCCATAGCTGACATCTTGCGAGGCTCATCACGGTTCGCCCTTTTCCCCGCAATAAAATCCCCCAAGGGGTCTGGCCGTCCGCGCCCATAGTGGTTACATGGGCCGCCACAAATCCCCCGGAAGCGCTGCCTTTTTCGGCGTCGGTTCCGCAGCAGAAAGTGGCTTTTTCCATGGATATCCGCCTCGGTCTCACCTTTGACGACGTGCTGTTGCAGCCCGGCGAATCCGATGTGCTGCCCAGCCAGGCGGACACGTCGACCTATGTCACGCGCGAGATCAAGCTGAACATCCCGATCCTGTCGTCGGCGATGGACACGGTGACCGAGGCGGACATGGCGATCGTCATGGCGCAACTGGGCGGCATCGGCGTGCTGCACCGGAACATGACCGTCGATGAACAGGCCGACGCGGTGCGTGCGGTCAAGCGGTTCGAAAGCGGCATGGTCGTCAACCCGATCACCATCCTGCCGACCGCGACCTTGGCCGATGCGCAGATGCTGATGCAACGGCACAGGATCAGCGGCATTCCGGTCGTGGAACAGAGCGGCAAGCTGGTCGGCATCCTGACGCATCGCGACACGCGCTTTGCGGAAAATCCCAAGCAGCCGGTCAGCGAGCTGATGACCAGGGATAACCTGGCCACGGTCAAGGTCGGCGTGGGGCAGGAAGAGGCGCAGCGCCTGCTGCACCAGCGCCGGATCGAAAAGCTGCTGGTGGTGGACGAGGGCTATCATTGCGTCGGCCTGATCACCGTCAAGGATATCGAGAAGGCGGTCACCTATCCGCAGGCGACCAAGGACGGCACCGGCCGCCTGCGCGTTGCCGCCGCGACGACTGTGGGTGAAAAGGGACTGGAGCGCAGCCGCGCGCTGATCGACGCGGAATGCGACCTGATCGTCATCGACACCGCCCATGGCCATAGCAAGCAGGTGTCCGCTGCGGTCGAAGCGGTCAAGAAGCTGTCCAACCATGTGCAGGTGGTCGCGGGCAATGTCGCCACCGCCGAAGCGACCAAGGCACTGATCGGCGCGGGCGCGGATTGCGTGAAGGTCGGCATCGGGCCGGGATCGATTTGCACCACGCGCGTGGTCGCGGGCGTGGGCGTGCCGCAACTGACGGCCGTGATGGATTCGGCCGAAGAGGCCGCCAAGCAGGGCGTGCCGGTGATCGCCGATGGCGGGCTGCGCACGTCGGGCGATCTGGCCAAGGCGCTGGCGGCGGGCGCGGGGTGCGTCATGGTCGGGTCGCTGCTGGCGGGCACCGCCGAGGCGCCGGGCGAAACGTTCCTCTATCAGGGCCGCGCCTACAAGAGCTATCGCGGCATGGGCAGCGTCGGCGCGATGGCGCGCGGGTCCGCCGACCGCTATTTCCAGGCGGATATCAAGGACCAGATGAAACTGGTGCCCGAAGGCATTGAGGGCCAGGTGCCGTTCAAGGGCCCGGCCAAGGATGTCATCCACCAGCTGGTCGGCGGCGTGAAGGCGGCGATGGGCTATACCGGCAGCGCCACGATCAAGGATTTGCAGGAACGCGCGCGTTTCGTGCAGATCACCAATGCGGGCCTGTCGGAAAGCCATGTCCATGACGTGACGATCACGCGGGAAGCGCCCAATTATCCGACGCGGTAGGTACTTTCTTAATCCCCCTCCTTTTTAAGGGAGGGGCTAGGGGTGGGTGGCGAGCGTAGCGAGCTTCACCGCCTCAAGGTTGCAAGCGCCGCTTGCGCGGCGCACCCACCCCCGGCCCTTTCAGGAGGGTCACGTGCCCCTCCTGAAACTTAAAAGGGAGGGGGGAAGAATGGCATGACCCCGTCTGCTCGTATCCAGGCCGCGATCGATCTGCTCGACGCCATCATCGCGTCCGCGCGCGATGGCGGGCCGGCGGCCGATACGCTGATCGCGCGCTATTTCAAGGAACGGCGCTATGCCGGGTCGCGGGATCGGCGGGCGGTGCGCGACCATGTCTATGATGCCATCCGCCGGGCGGCCGAGCGGCCGGAGACGGGACGCGAGGCGATGATCGGGCTGGCGCTGGAGCGGCCAGAGGTCGCTGCGCTGTTCGACGGATCGACCCATGCGCCGCTGCCGATCGAGCCGGGCGAGATGGGCGCGGAAGCCGGTGCGGTGCCGTGCTGGCTGCAACCGTTGCTGGCGGACAAGGTGGAACAGGACGCGCTGCTGGGCCGTGCGCCGGTGGATGTGCGCGTGAACCGGCTGAAAGCGACGCCGCCGGATGTCGCGCCTTTGCTGCCCGACGCGACGCCGATCGCTGGCCTGCCCGACGGACTGCGCCTGCCCGAAGGCTTTCCGGTCGAGCAGCAGGCGGCATGGAAGGACGGGCTGGTCGAGGTGCAGGACGCCGGCAGCCAGTGGATCGCGGCAGCGTGCGCCGTGCAACCGGGCATGACGGTGATCGATCTATGTGCGGGGGCCGGCGGCAAGACGCTGGCGCTGGCGGCGGCGATGGGCGGGCGGGGTAATTTGATCGCCGCCGATACGATCCGGTCACGGCTGGCGCGGCTGGAACCGCGCGCGGCGCGGGCGGGGGCGACCTTCATCGAGACGCTGCTGCTGGACCAGAGCCATGAGGCGCGGGGGCTGGAGAGCCTGAACGGACAGGTGGACGTCGTACTGGTCGATGCGCCCTGTTCGGGCACCGGCACCTGGCGGCGCAACCCGGAGGCGCGCTGGCGGCTGACGCAGGCGCGGCTCGACCGGTTGGTCGCGGAACAGGCCCGTATCCTTGATTTTGCGGCGCCCTTGCTGGCGCCGGGCGGGGCGCTGGTCTATGCCACCTGCGCGCTGACCGAGCGGGAAGGGCGCGGCCAGGTCGATGCCTTTCTGGCGCGCCATGCCGGATGGACGGCGGAACCGATCGCCCTGCCCGTCGGCCGGGCGCATGGCGCCGGGTTGCTGCTGACGCCGGGGCATGACGGCAGCGACGGCTTCTTCTTTGCGCGGCTGCGCCGGGAGGCGTGAAACAGGCCATGGACAAGCGCCCGCAAAATCGCGACACTTGGGGCGTGGGCTATGGGCCGAAATCAACGCCTGAAACATGGCTGGAGACATTAATGCGTTTTACCCCCGCCTCGATTGCGCTCGCCGTCGTCCTGACCACCGTGTCGAGCGTCGGGCTGAGCCAGAAGCCGGACAGCCAGATCAGCCCGCAGTCGGTCGAATGGCAGAAGGCGGGCGAGGCCGCGCACAAGGCCGGCAATCTGGAAGGCGCGACCGATGCGCTGGAAAGCGCGCTGGCGATCGACCCGCGCAACCGCGCCGCCTTCATCGAACTGGCGGAGGTCGCGCGCGCACAGGGGCTGCAGGGCAAGGCGATCCGCCTCTACAAGGAAGCGCTGCTGCTCGATCCCACCGACGTCGCCGCACTGGCCGGGCAGGGCGAAGCGATGGTGGAAAAAGGGGCGATCGCCAAGGCGAAGGATGTGCTCGCGCAGGCGCAGGCCCTGTGCAAGGGCGACTGCGCGCCGGTCGGCAAACTGGCCGCGGCGATCCAGAAAGGGCCGCCCGCCGTCGCGATGACGACCAAGGAAGCGGTGATCGTGCCCAAGGAAGCGCCGACCGAAACGCCGTGAATATGATGGCTATTCGCCGCGTGCTTTGACTTCGTCGGCATCGCACGGCAAGGCCGGTGGGCGGGCGCATGAGGCGGATCGCTGAAACGCGGGCAGCCCATGCACTTCACAGATTTCGATGCCGACCTGTTCCTGCGCGACTATTGGCAGAAGCAGCCGCTGCTGATCCGCAATCCGTGGGCGGGATGGGCCAATCCGCTCGATCCGGACGAACTGGCGGGTTTGGCCTGCGAGGAAGGCGTCGAATCGCGGCTGATCGGCCAGGGCGACGGGCGCTGGATGGTCGAACATGGGCCGCTGCCCGAAGACCGGTTCGGGGCGATGGGCCGCAGCCCCTGGACGTTGCTGGTGCAGGCTGTGGACATGCATGTGCCGGCAGTCGCCGCGCTGGTGGCGCCGTTCCGCTTCATCCCCAACTGGCGGATCGACGACGTGATGGTCAGCTACGCCACCGATGGCGGCGGCGTGGGCGCGCATTACGACCAATATGACGTGTTCCTGATCCAGGGGCTGGGCCGGCGGCGCTGGCAGGTGGGCGGGCGGTGCGACGCCGATACGCCGCTGATGCTGCATGAGGATCTGCGCCTGCTGGCCGATTTCCAGCCCGAAGCCGAATGGGTGCTGGAGCCGGGCGACATCCTCTATGTGCCGCCGGGCGTCGCGCATAATGGCGTGGCCGTGGGCGACGATTGCATGACCTATTCGGTCGGCTTCCGCGCGCCGTCGCGCAGCGAGCTGGTCGAGCAATTTTGCGCCCATGTCGTCGGCGGCATGGAGGATGATGACCGCTATGCCGATCCGGACCTGACGATGCAGAGCAATCCGGGCGAGATCGGCGCGGCGGCGCTGGCCCGGTTGCAGGCGATGGTGGCGGAGGCTTTGAACGACCGCGCCGCCTTTGCGCGGTGGTTCGGGGAATATAATAGCGAGCGTAAATATCCCGAACTGGACTTCCGGCCCGACGAGCCGATCGCGGTCGAGGATGCGCGCGAACTGGTGGAGGAGGGCGTCGCGCTGTGCCGCAATCCGGCGAGCCGCTTCGCCTTTGTGGCGCAGGATGAGGGTTCGGTGACACTGTTCGTGGATGGCGAGAGCCATGATTGCAGCGGCGATGTTGCGGCGCTTGCCCAGCAGATTTGCGCGACGGACAGCGTCGTGATCGATCCGGGGCTGATCGGGTCCGACGCAGCGATGGAACTGGTGGTGACGCTCTACAATGAGGGCAGCGTCAGCTTCCTGCCCGAGGACTGAGCGATCCGTACGCGCCTGAGCATCTGTGCGCGCAAGAGGCGGTTCGGCTCGCAGGAGGCGGCCCTGGCGGCGGCGTTGGAGGGGAGCGTGCCGCTGCGTTTCTATCGCTGCGACCGGTGCGGCCAATATCATCTGACCAGCCGGACCAAGGGCAAGCGTTTGTTACGCCTGCCCGGTAACGCCGATCAGCCGACCTGAACCTCGCGCCATTCGCCCGGTTGCAAGCCATCGAGCGTCCAGTCACCGATGCGCCAGCGGACGAGGCGCAGAGTGGGATGGCCGACCGCCGCGGTCATGCGGCGGACCTGGCGGTTGCGGCCTTCGCGGATGGTAAGGCTGATCCAGCAGTCGGGAATGGCCTTGCGCACCCGGATCGGCGGATTGCGGGGCCAAAGGCCCGGATCGTCGATCCGTTCGACATCGGCCGGACGGGTGAGGCCGTCCTTGAGGTCCACGCCGCGGCGAAGCGTGGCCAGCGCGGCATCTGTGACGTCGCCCTCGACCTGCGCCAGATAGGTTTTCGCGGTCTTATATTTGGGGTCGGCGATGCGCGATTGCAGCCGGCCGTCATCGGTCAGCAGCAAAAGCCCCTCGCTATCGCGGTCCAGCCGACCGGCGGGGTAGACGCCCGGCACGGCGATGTAATCGGACAGGGTTGCGCGCGCCGTATCTGTGCCGCGATCCGTGAACTGGGACAGCATGTCATAGGGCTTGTTGAACAGGATGAGGCGGGACATCGGGTTTCCAGACCAGAAGATAGCCGTTCGTTTCGAGCGAAGTCGAGAAACGCTGGCACAGCGCTATCGGCTTCTCGACTATGCTCGAAGCGAACGAATGAGGGCTATTATTTAACGACTCAATATCCGCGCAATGGCGACAAATTCCTCGACGCTGACGGTTTCGGCGCGACGTTGCGGATCGATGCCGAGGCTGTCCAGCGCTTCGAGCGCACCGGGCAGACCTTTCAGGCTCTGTCGCAGCATCTTGCGCCGCTGGCCGAAGGCGGCGGCGGTGAGGCGTTCGAGATATTTGAGCTGCACTCCTTCGGGCGCCGGCTTGGGGGTGATGTGGACCACGGCCGACATCACCTTGGGCGGGGGGGTGAAGGCGCTGCGATGCACTTTCATCGCGATCTTCGCGTCGCTGCGCCATTGGGACAGGACGGCAAGGCGGCCATAATGATCGGAGCCGGCCTTAGCGACGATGCGCTCGGCGACTTCCATCTGGAACATCAGCGTCAGGCTGGACCACCACGGCAGTGGCGCCCATTGCGCCGACAGCCAGCCGACAAGCAAAGGCGTGCCGACATTATAGGGGAGATTGGCGATGATATGCGCGCCGTCACCCGCCTCGGCATGGGCGTCGGTCGCCATCGCGTCGCCGGAAATGACGCGGAGCTGGCCGGGAAAGGCCTCCTCCAGTTCGGCGAGCGCGGGCAGGCAGCGTCGGTCGCGCTCGACCGCGACCAGTTTTGCCCCCGCGCGCAAGATGGCGCGGGTGAGGCCGCCGGGACCGGGGCCGACTTCGAACGCGGGCGCGTCCCGGAGCGGGCCGGGGATGGCGGCGATCCGGTCGAGCAGTTGCTCGTCGAGCAGGAAATTCTGGCCCAGCGCCTTGCTGGCGGCGAGGCCATGGCGCGCGATCACGTCACGAAGAGGCGGCAATGCGGGGCGCGTGTCAGCCATGGGCGAGGCGGGCGCGGGCGGCTTCGGCCGCCATCTTGAGCGCGGCCATCATCGCGCCGGGATTGGCGCTGTCGGTGCCGGCGATGCCGAAGGCGGTGCCATGGTCTGGCGATGTGCGCACGATCGGCAGGCCCAGCGTAATGTTGACGCCTTCGTCGAAATAGAGCGTCTTGATCGGGATCAGCGCCTGGTCGTGATACATGCAGAGCGCAGCGTCATAGGTTTCGCGGGCGCGGGCATGGAACATGCCGTCGGCGGCGAGCGGACCGACAATGTCGAGGCCGTCTTCGCGGAGCAGATCGATGGCGGGACGGATCACGTCGATCTCTTCCCGGCCCAGCGCGCCATTTTCGCCGGCATGGGGGTTGAGCCCCGCCACGGCGAGGCGCGGGCGAGCGATGCCGAAATTGCGCTGCAATCCCTTGGCGGTGGTCAGCGCACGGGCGCGGATCAGGTCGATCGTCAGCACCGACGGTACGTCGGCCAGCGGGATATGGATGGTGATCGGCACGACTTTCAGCGACGGTCCGGCCAGCATCATCACCGCATTATGGGGTGACACGCCGCAGCGTTCGGCGACGAATTCGGTCTGGCCCGGATGGGTGAAGCCGACGCCGTAGAGCTGTTCCTTGCCCACCGGCGCGGTCACGATTCCGGCAGCCGATCCCTGTCTGGCCAGCCCGACCGCCACTTCGAGCGCCTGGAAGGCGGTGCGGGCGCCGTCGATGCTGGGGCTGCCCGGCACGATTTCGCCCGCGTCGGCGACCTGAAGGCAGGGCAAGGCCGTGCCGAACGCGCCGGCAGCCTCTTCAGGCGCGCCGATGATCGCGATCGGTCCCAGCCATACTGCGCGGAGCGACGCGGCGTCGCCCACCGCGAAGAAGGGCGGCAGGCCGCGCGCTTCGCGCATCACCCAGCTTTTCGCGACGATCTCCGGCCCGATCCCGGCGGGATCGCCGAGCGACACCGCAAAGGGTGCGAGAGGCGCGGCGTCAATTATATTCGATGACCGCATCGCGACGAAGGTCACGCAGATAGATGCGCGCGCGCTTGTTGACCCGTTCTTCCTCAAGCTGGGCCTGGATCTGTTCGGCATTGGGGGCATTGGCCGACGCCGGATCGTCGCGGCCGCAGACCACCAGCACGCGGACGCCGTCGGTGATCGAACCGAAGGGCGGGGTCGATTCACCCACTTGCAGGTTCATGAGGATGTCCTGCAACTGCGGCGGCAGGTCGCGCACCTTCACATTATCGTTATCGACGACGTCGGCGCCGATCTTTCCGCCGATCTCATTGGCTTGGCCGCAGCCCTTGATCTCCTTGACGGCGGCGGCGAATGTGGCGGCTTTGGCGCTGGCCTGATCCTTCGTCGTACCCTGGGGGAAGAGCACGGAGAGCTGTTTCAGGCTGAGCAGCGAATCGCGCGGATCGGCGGTCAGCACCTTGCGCTTGTCCATGACATAGACAAGCGACAGGCCGCCCGCGACGTCGATCGGGCCGGCGATCTGGCCGACCTGCATCTCCGCTGCGGCCTGCGCCAGTTCGGGCGGCAACTGGGCGGGGCGAACCCAGCCCAGATCGCCGCCGACCGCCGCGGTCGACGCTTCGGAAAATTGCCGGGCATAGGCCGGGAAGCTGCCGCCCTTTTGTATCTGTTCGATGATGTTGCGCGCGTTGGCGACGATCTGGGCGTGATTTTCCGGTGTCGCCGACAGATAGATTTCGCCGATGCGATATTCGTCGCTGCCCTTGGCGGCGTTGAGGCGATCGACCACCGACTTCACTTCGTCTTCCGACACGTTGACGAAGGGCTGGATGTTGCGGCGGAGCAGGCGGCTCCAGGCGAGTTCGCCCTCGATCTGGCGCTTGATGCTGGCCGGAGCGCTGCCCTTTTCGCGCAGATAGCCGTCGAACTGGGTCGGCGACTGGCGGAAATTGGCCGCGACGCGCTCATAGCTCTGCTGCACTTCGGCCGGATCGACCTTGATGTCGTTGGCGGCGGCTTCCTGGATCTGGAGCGTTTCGTCGATCAGGTTGCGCAGCACCTGTACGCGCAGACGCTCCTTTTCCGCCTCTTCCACCTTGCCGCCGTTGGCGGTGATGATGAGGGCGAGGCGCTGGTCGATGTCCGTCCCGGTGATGATCCGGCCGTTGACGATCGCCGTCGCCTTGCGGACATTGGGGTCGCTCTTGCCGAAGAGCGTGACGTCCTTGGGCAGGTTGAGCTGCTGCGTCGCGACGTCGCTGCCGTCATCGACCGTCTGGGCGAGAAGGGGCTGGACGCCGGTGCCGAGCAGCGCCGAAGACAGGAGCAGGGTGCGAAGACCCGAACGGACGCCATGCATCATGCGGTTGGGAAACATGCGGTTGGGCGAGGAAGCGACAGGCAGCATCGTCGGCAAAAATCTCCAATACGAACCGGCGCGTGATGCGCTGGTCCGCCTTAACCAGTCCTGACGGTAGGCGGGAGCCTGTTCCTTATATGCCAATATTGCGGAAAGCTAGCCGTAGCTGGAAGCCATTGCCCTTTCGCGCGTCGCCATTGGCCTGATAGTCGCGGCGCCAGGTGAGGCCGAGCGTCAGGCAGTCGTCCTCATAAGCGATGCCGAGGCGGTGACGGACCGGCTCATAGCCGTCCGAGACGCTGAGCGGATCTTCCTTCGCATCGGTCAGGTCGATGACGGTCGAGCCGAACACCGACCAGAAGCGTGCGAACTGAACCCGGCCGCCCAGGCGCAGTTCCTCGCGATCCTGCAAATCCTCCAGCCCCGACGCCACGTCGCGGTTGAGCCGCAGATAGCCGACCATCGCATAGGTCTTCTTACTGCCAACGGTCGCGTCGATCTCGTTGCGGCGAACGGAAAGATTGTCCTTGTCCACGCGGAAGCGGTGGGTGAGGGCGACGAAATCCTTGTAGCGGACGGTGGTGCGGCCGACGATGTCCGACGTGCGGTCGGACAGGCCAGTGCCGTCGGGCAGGATCGCGGGGCGATTGTCGATCCGGTAGCTCTGGCCGACGATGCTTTCGAGCGAGAAGTCCGGCAGCGCCAGGCTATATTCCAGGCCATAGGTGATGCGAGTCGAATCCTCGAACCGGTCATAGCCCGCGAAGCGATTGAGCGCGAAGAGGTTGCTATCCTCCAGATCGACAGCGCGTGCGTCTTCATTGGGCAGCGACAGGTTGGCCAGATGCGGCGCGGCGACGATCTGCACCCGCGGGGCGATGCGCTGGACGCCGCCAAAGGCTTCGCCGACGAAGGGCCAGCGCATGTCCACCGCAGCGGCGGCGATGCCGCGCGCCTGCCAGCCGGGATCGCCGGCATAGCTCACGACCGAGGTCAGGGCGTTGTCGCTGCTGTGATAGACGTCGCCGCGCAGATAGCCGGTGAAGGTGACTTCCTGCCCCAGCCCGGTCAGCGTGCGCAGGTTCCATTCCGCCGCGGCGAAGGCGCGCTGCGTGTCCTGGCCGCTGGTGCGGGTGATGGCGAGCGTGTTGGCCTGCAACTGGAGCACGCCGCCCAGCAGCGGGTCTTTCAGCCGCAGGCGATAGTCGATGACCGGCAGCGCGATCGGCGTCTGCCCTTGCAAATCGCCCTGGCGCAGAGTCTGCACCGCCCAGCCGCGAATCGAGAAATAGCTGTTTTCGCCGATCCGCTGCGCGCCGAGCGTCGAACGCAGACGGTCGTCGCGGCTGATATCGTAGCGACGCAGGAAGGTGCGATCGGTGGCGAAGCGGAGCGACCCGTCGAGGCTCCATTCCGGCGACAGCTGCATCTTGCCGCTGGCGTCGAGATAGCCGCGAATATCCTTTTCGGCTGTCGCCGGGGTCGTCCCCGTGCTGCTGTCGCTGGTCGCGACGCGGCTGCCATGGGTGATGTAGCCGGTGACCTGATAGGCGCCGCGATCGTAGAGGTGGCGGTAATTGGCCTCCAGCATCGGCAACGTATCGGTATAGACATGCGGCGTGATGGTAATGTCGCGATTGGGCGCCAGCTTGAAATAATAGGGCAGCGCCACTTCGAAGCCGTTATTGCGGTCATAGCGCAGATTGGGCATCAACAGGCCGCTGCTGCCGCCATCGCCGACCGGATGCGACAGGCCGGGCAACGGGATCAGCGGCAGGCCGAACAGCTCGATATTGGCGTTCTTGTAGGTGACGCGCTGGCGCGTCGGGTCGTAGATGACCCGGATGGCGTTGATCTGCCAGGTAGGTTCCTTGGGACAGCCATGGCTGTCCTCCACCGCGCAGCCGGTATAGGTGGCGCGATTGAGCGTGTAGACCCCGTTGGCGCGCGTGCCCTTCACCGACGCCAGGCGGCCGCCCGACTGGAGCACCAGCAGCATATTGTCGACCGCGCCGTCCTTGAGCGTATCGGTGACGTCGAAGCGGTCGCCATAGGCGATATTGCCTTCGGGATCGATGACCGAGACATTGCCGATCGCCTCGACCTTCCCGCTGTTGCGGTCCCATATGACCTTGTCGGCGCGCAGGCGGTTGCCGTCGCGCAGCAACTGGACATTGCCGTTGGCGGTCACGACTTCGCTGTTGCTGTCATATTGCAGCGCGTCGGCGGCAAAGCCGATCTGGTCGTCATTCTCCGGCATGGGCGCGTCGGGCGCGCTGATGGGCGTAGCGGGCTCGTTGAGCTGCTGCGCCAGTGCCGCGGGCGCCAGCAGGAAAGCGGGCAGCGTCGCGCCAGCCAGCAGGGCATTGCGAACGGACGAAGGGAACGGGACGGTTTGCAAGCGGTGGGGCCTCATCAACGGGGCGCATCTTGCCGTCCCGCCTATCGCACTGATTGCCCGTCCGCAATCGCCCGTCGCGCATCTTTGCCCGGAAATCGGTCGAACGGCTTTGCCAGACGGAGAAAGCCGCACTATCTGGCAGATAAGAGAGCGGCCGGCTTGGCCCCCCGCCCCGAACGAACAAGAGGACAAGAACCCCGATGGATATCCAGTTCAGCCCGACCCGTCCCGATGCCGACACGCTGGTGTTCGCCGTACCCAAGGGCGGTTTCGACGCGCTGCCCCTGTTGGCCGCGCCCATTTTGGCGGCGGGCGCCGCCGCATCGCGCTTCACCGGCGAGACGGGGACGAGCTTCGAAAGCTTCGTGTCCGAAGGCGGCAAGACGCTGCGCGTGCTGTTGCTGGGCATCGGCGCAGGTAGCGAACAGGACGTGGAAAAGGCCGGCGCGGCGCTGACCGCAAAGCTGTCGACCAGCGGCGCGATCCATGCTGCGGTGGAATTTTTCGGCGGCGCGAGCGGCGAACTGGCGGCGCATCTGGCGTTCGGCGCATTGCTGCGCGGCTGGCGGATCGACACCTATCGCACCCGTCAGCCGGAAAAGGCCAAGCCGACGCTCAAGACCGTCACGTTGGTCGCGGCGGGCGCGGATGCGGCGTGGGACCGGCTGGCTGCGGTCGCCGCCGGTGTCGCCTTCACCCGCGAACTGGTGTCGGAGCCGGCGAACATCCTCTATCCCGAAAGCTTCGTCGAGCGTTGCCAGCATCTGACCGAACTGGGCGTGAAGATCACCGTGCTCGACAAGGCGGCGATGGAAAAGCTGGGCATGGGCGCGCTGCTGGGCGTGGCGCAGGGGTCCGTGCGCGAGGCGCGGCTGCTGGCGCTGGAATGGGACGGCACCAATGGCGCTGTGGAAAAGCCGGTCGTCTTCGTCGGCAAGGGCGTGACCTTCGACACCGGCGGCATCTCCATCAAGCCGGCGGCCGGCATGGAAGACATGAAGTGGGACATGGGCGGCGCGGGCGCGGTCGCCGGCGCGATCAAGGCGCTGGCCGGGCGCAAGGCAAAGGCGCGCGTGGTCGGCATTTGCGGTCTGGTCGAGAATATGCCGGACGCCAATGCGCAGCGCCCCGGCGACATCGTGACGTCGATGTCCGGACAGACGATCGAGGTGCTGAATACTGACGCCGAGGGGCGGCTGGTGCTGTGTGATGCCATCACATGGGCGCAGAAGACCTACGCGCCCGAGGTCATGATCGACCTCGCCACGCTGACCGGCGCGATGATCGTCGCGCTGGGCGATCAATATGGCGGCCTGTTTGCCAATGATGACGGCCTGGCCGAAGACCTGACCGCGGCGGGCAAGGCGAGCGGCGACCAGTTGTGGCGCTTCCCGCTGTCCGACGCCTATAACAAAATGATCGACAGCCCGATCGCCGACATGAAGAATATCGGCGGGCGTTACGCTGGATCGATCACCGCGGCGCAGTTCATCAAGCGCTTCGTGGACGATGGCGTGAAGTGGGCGCATCTCGACATTGCCGGCATGGTCTGGTCCGACAAGCCGGGCGCGACCTGGGACAAGGGCGCCACCGGCTATGGCGTGCGCCTGATCGACCGGCTTGTCGCGGACAAGTTCGAGCATTGACCCCAATTCGCTAGAGGAAAGCCGTGCAGGTCGATTTCTACCAGCTCAGCCGCGATCCGGTGGACCAGGTGTTGCCCGCGATTGCGGTGCGCATCCTGGACCTGGGCGCGCGACTGCTGGTGGTGGCGCAGGAACCGGAGCGGCTGGAGCGGATTTCGGCGGGGCTTTGGGCCGGTCCGCCTGAAAGCTTCCTGGCGCATGGCCGGGCGGGCGATGGCGGCGAGGCGCAGCAGCCGATCCTGCTGAGCGAGGCGTGCGAGGCGCTGAACGGCGCGGCGCATATCGCGCTGGCGGACGGTATCTGGCGCGACGCGGCGCTGGGGTTCGAGCGGGCCTTCTACTTTTTCGACGAGGATACGGTCGACGGCGCGCGCGCCAGTTGGCGGGTGCTGTCGAAGCGCGAGGAGACGATTTCGCGCTACTTCAAGCAGGACGGGCGCAAATGGGTGCAAATGGCCTGATGTTCGGTCAGGGTTAAGCCCCTTGCGGCCCGGCCCGGCCGCGTCTAAAGGCGCGCCCAGCATTCCCAACAATCTGGAGTTTCGAGGGCCATGGCCGTCACGCGCACCTTTTCGATCATCAAGCCCGACGCGACCCGTCGCAACCTGACCGGCGCCGTCACCAAGCTGCTGGAAGAAGCCGGGCTGCGCGTCGTCGCATCCAAGCGCATCCGCATGAGCCGCGAGCAGGCCGAAGGCTTCTACGGCGTTCACAAGGAACGGCCTTTCTTCGCCGACCTGGTCGCCTTCATGATTTCCGGCCCGGTCGTCGTCCAGGTGCTGGAAGGCGAGAATGCCGTGCAGCGCAACCGCGACATCATGGGCGCCACCAACCCCGCCAATGCCGACGCCGGCACGATCCGCAAGGAACTGGCCGAATCGATCGAAGCCAATTCGGTCCATGGTTCGGACAGCGAAGAAAATGCCGCGATCGAGATCGCCTATTTCTTCAAGCCGGAAGAAATCGTCGGCTAAAGCCGCGATCCTTTGATCTGAAAAGCCCGGTCCTCGTCCGCGAGGGCCGGGCTTTTTGATGTCAGTGCGATTTGGCCAGAGCGGGCGCCTCGACCTTCACCGGGTCGGGCGTGCGGGCCTTGACGAACAATTGCCAGGAGGACAGCGCCAGCACCGCGGCGAGCAGGGGTTGCAGCACCTTGTCGGGGGCATGGGACGACAGATAGCTGCCAACGATCACGCCGGGTATCGACCCGATCAACAGGTTCATCAGCAGTACGCCGTTGACGTCGCCCATCAGCCAGTGGCCGGTCCCGGCGATCAGCGCCAGCGGCACGGCATGGGCGATGTCCGACCCCACGATGCGGGCAACCGGCAGGCGGGGATAGAGGATGAGCAGCACCGTCACGCCGATCGCGCCCGCGCCGACCGAGGAGAGCGTAACCGCCGCGCCGATCAGCGCCCCGAGCGCCGTGGTGCCATAGAAGGTGGCGTCGGCCGAGTGGCCCGATCCCAGCTCGTCCCGATGGCGAAACAGCCATTTGCGGCCGATGACCGCGACCGACGTCAGCGCCAGCAGCGAGGCGAGCGACAGCAGGATGACATGTTCGGTCGTTTTGCCGACATCGCCGATCCAGCCGAGCACCAGCAGCGTGACGAGCGCGGACGGCACGCTGCCCGCCGCCATGCGCCGCACGATCGGCCATTCGATCGTGTCGCGTTTGCCGTGGACCGCCGATCCGACGATCTTGGTCAGGGCGGCGAAGAGCAGGTCGGTGCCCACCGCGGTCTTGGCGCTGACGCCGAACATCAGCACCAGCAGCGGCGTCATCAGCGAACCGCCGCCAACGCCGGTCACACCCACCAGCACGCCGACCAGCAGGCCGGCAATGGCGTGGAAGAGGTCGATCGATCCCATCAGGCTCATGGCGCCCGTCTTGTCCTTATCGTCATATTGCGCAACCCTGCGCGCGCCTTGCACCCGTTTCATCGCCGCAAGACAAGCGGCTTTCCTGTTTCAGGCGGAAAAGCAGGGCTTGGGCTATTTTTGACTGAGGCGCGCCCACCGGGCGTCGACCCTCATCTGGGCGCTGTCGGCCTTGACCGTTTCGACCCGCGACAGGCCGCGCAGGGCCAGGCTGTGCCCGGCGATCCAGCGGCCCGCAATGCCATAGCCTATGTCATAGAGCGCGACATTCTCATGCGCATCGCCACCCACCACAAAACGAGTGGTGATGACCACCGGCAACCGCTCGTCGCCCACGCTGTCGTCGGGCAGCTTCGCCCTGGCCCGCGCCTTCTTGAGCGCGCTGTCGAACCAGCCGCCCTCGATCCGCGGATCGCCGGCGGTATCGACCGCCGCGATGCCGAGCGCGCGGGGGAAGAGGATGGTCTGGCTCTGGATGATCTGGTCGGGATCGGCGGTCCTGAGCGCGATCCGGTCGTCCTTCACCGAATCGGCATTGAGCACCAGTACGGCGGCGCGGCTGGACGCCTTGCGGCTTTCCGCCGCCTTTTCGGCGCGTTCGTCCTTCTTGTCGGCCCAGTTGAGATAGAGGGTGAGCGCGGAGATACCCACCGCCAGCACCGCCAGCACTTCGCCCAGGGTGATCCAGCGACGACGAATCGCGGCGGCTTCCGCTGCCCGCTCTTCCTTGGCTGCCTCTCTGGGCGTTTCGGGCGTGTCGCTCATGGCCTCACACCGACTGTGGCGGAACTTCGAATCGGTCGATCACCCAGTCCTCCGCCTGCGCGCCGCCGATCCATTCCTGCATCCAGGGATGGGCGATGATGGCTTGCATATAGGCTTGCGCAAAGCGGGCGACCGGCAGTTGATAGGTGATGAAGCGAGTGACGACGGGCGCGAACATGACATCCACCGCCCCGAAGGCACCGAAAAGGAAGTCGCCTTCGCCGCCATGGCGGGCGCGGGCCTGCGCCCAGAGCTGCATGATTCGGGCGATATCCTGCGCCACTGGCTCGGATGGCGGCACGGCGGGATAGATCTGCCGGATGTTCATGCTGTGCTCGCGGCGGAGCGCGGCGAAGCTGCTGTGCATTTCCGCCGCCATCGACCGGGCCATGGCGCGCGCGGCGGGATCGACCGGCCAGAACAGGTCGCCACTGGTCTTTTCGTTCAGATATTCGACGATGGCCAGGCTGTCCCACACGACGACGTCGTCGCCGTCCCACAGGATCGGCACCTTGCCGGAGGAGGGAGCGAACTCGTCGCCCTCACGCCGTTTCTCCCAGGCTTCGTCATAGAGGGGGACGACCACCTCCTCGAACGGGAGGGCGGACAATTTGCACGCCAGCCAACCGCGCAGCGACCAGCTCGAATAGGCCTTGTTGCCAATGAACAGCTTCATCATAGCGTCTTCTTAGACGGGAGCGACGGAACAAGTCGAGCGGGAAGACGTGTCGGAATCCCATTAAAGATGATCCCTTCCTCCTTCGGAATACTGTATTTTTTGCCGTTCGGATCATTTCCGCTTTTTCCCTGAAAACGGATGCAAATTCGAACATGGCGGTTGAGTTCATCGCAGGCCGAGGTCGGCCATCATCGCCGGGCGACCCCGGCGCCCGGGACCTTTGGCCGCAGGCTGCGATAGTTCATCTCCCGACATGGCGCGGTCGGTGCTCTTGGCGGGCAGATCCTCGCTCTGCTGGCGCGGCATGACATGGACCGATTGCACCATGTCGACCAGGGGAAGGTCAGCGCGCCAGACGCACCTCTACGCCAAAGCCGGGCGCGGGCAGGATCGACGCCGATCCGCCGTGTATCCTTGCGACAGCCGCGACGAGGGCGAGCCCCAGGCCGTGGCCGTCGGTGGACCGGCTGGCTTCGGAGCGGCTGAACCGGTCGAACAGGCGGGGGATATCCGCTTCGGGGACGCCCGGACCATCGTCGCGCACGCATAGCAGGAGACAAGCGTCCTGCGAGGAAAGCGTCACCGAAACGCGAGTGCCGGGCGGAGTATGACGCAGGACGTTGTCGAGCAGATTGGCGACCAGTTGGCGCAACAGGCGGCGGTCGCCATGAAGATGGTGGTCGGGCGCGACAGCGGATGAAAGCCGATGCCCCGAAATCTCGAAATCGGGATCGTAGGAATCGATCAGATCTTCGACAAGGTCGGTCATGGACAGGTCGCGAAAATCGCGACGCAGCGTTCCGGCCTCGACCTCGGAAATGCGCAGGATCGCCCCGAACAGTTCCAGCAGTTCCTGCGATTCCATCGTCGCCGCTTCGATGGCGACCTTTCTCTCGTCCCCCTCGCGCGTCAGCGCCTCATGCAGTTGGTTGTGCAGGCGGGTCAGCGGCGTGCGCAGGTCGTGGGCGACATCGCTCGACACCTGACGCAGATTTTCGACCAGCGCGGCATTGCGGTCGAGCATGTGATTGAGGGTTTGCGCGACCCGGTCGAACTCGCTGCCCGACCCGTCCAGCGGCATACGCTGGCGCGGGTCGCCCGCGATGATCGCCTGGGCGGCGTCGTCGAACCGGCGGAGCCGGCGCTGCGTGACGACGCCCACCGTCCAGGCGCCGCCGATTGCGAGCAACAACATGGTGGCGAACGCCGCCAGAAACAGCTTCAGGATCGTGATGTCCATCTCGTCGATCACCTGGCGGTCGACGGCGACCAGCAAGCGGCTCCCGTCAGGCAGGCGCGTTGTGAGCGACTGGGCGATGCCGCCATTCCGACCATAGGGCAGCAGTTCGACATAGCCAGGATCGGAGGGCACCTGCGCATCGAAAGCGCCCGCCAGTCGCCGTCCCTGCGCGTCGAGCAGGATATAGCCCAGGCTTGCGGTGCTATGGGCGGCGTCGCGCTGATGGATGAGGGTCGCGAGCCGCGCGACGCCATGATCGCCGGTTCGCGTGAGCAGCGCGCGCGTCTCGGTGGCGATGCGGTGGTCCAGTTGCACCTCCATCGCCTCATGCACCACGACATAGGCCAGCACGCCGATCACCGGCGTCGCCAGCGCGAAGACCAGGCTGACGAGCGCGGTGAGGCCGAATGTCGTACGCCAGGGACGGCGCATCATTCGCTGCGGATCATATAGCCCGCGCCGCGCACGGTTTCGATCGCGTCGATATCGAACCCGGCGTTGAGCTTCGACCGCAGGCGGCTGAGATGGGTTTCGACGATGTTGGTCTTCGGCTCGAAATCAAAGTCCCAGACGCGTTCCAACAGCATCGTGCGGGTCATGACGCGATGGCGGTTGCGCATCAGTTCGGCCAGCAGCGCAAATTCGCGCGGCTGGAGCGCCACTTTCCTGCCCGCGCGATGGACGGTGCGGCGGTGCAGGTCGATCTCTATGTCGCCGACCGCCAGTTTCGCCGTCTCCATTTGCGGGGCCGGGCGGCGGCCGAGCGCATTCACGCGCGCCACCAGCTCGGAAAAGGCGAAGGGCTTGACCAGATAGTCGTCGGCGCCCGCTTCCAGTCCCTCGACCCGGTCGGCGATCCGGCCGATCGCGGTCAGCATCAATATGGGGCTGCTGTTGCCCGCGGCGCGCAGCATCTTGACCAGCGACAGGCCGTCCAGTCCCGGCAGCATACGGTCGACCACGACCGCGTCGAATCCGCCATCGGTCGCCTGGAACAGGCCATCGCGCCCGTCGGCGGCCACGCTTACGGCATGGCCGATCTCCCGTAGACCCCGTGCGACGAAGTCGCGGGTTTCGCTATCGTCTTCGATGATGAGGATGCGCATGATGCGTCCTAACCGATCGGGCGGGCGGGATCGAGTGGCTGCGGCGCGTTCTGCCAGCCGCCGCCCAACGCCCGGAAGAGCGCGACATAGGATTGGCCAAGCAACAGGTCGGATTGCGCACGGGCCAGTGCGGCGGTTGCCCGCGTGCGCTCCGCGTCGATGACGAGCAGCGGCGACACGTCGCCCAGCCGCGCGCGTGACGCCGTGCGGCGGGCATAGAGCGCGGCTTCCTCGGTCGCCCCGGTCAGGGCGACATTGCGCTGCGCTTCGGCCTGCGTGGCGGCCAGCGCGCTTTCCACGTCGCGCAGCGCCCGCAGGATGGCGCTGTCCCAACCGGCCAGTGCGCCGCGCTCCTTGGCCTGGGCCTGGGCGATCCTGGCGCGCGCTGGCCCCTGATTGGGGAAAGCCCAGGACAGGAGTGGCGATGCGGTCGCGGCAAAGCCGCCGGACAGCAGGCCGATCGCGCCGCCCAGATTGACCTTGGGATAGAGGTCCGCGCGGGCGACGCCGATTCCGGCGGTGGCGGATGCCAGCTTGCGTTCCGCCTCGCGAATGTCGGGGCGGCGCAGCAACAGCGCCGCGCCATCGCCGACCGGAGCGGCGTCGTTCAGCCGGGGCGGCGCCGCGCAGGTGATGGCGGCGATGTGCGGATCGGTCGGCGGCAGTCCCTGAAGCGTCGCGAGGCGATAGCGTGCGCCGTCGCGCGCGGCGTCGAAGGACGGCAGCGTCGCGCGGGAAGAGGCGAGCAGGCTGGCCGCTTGCGAGACTTCCAGCGGAGAGAGATCTCCGGCGCGATATTGGTCCTGCACGCCCTGGAGGGCGCGCGCCTGCGCCGCTACGATCTCGCGCGCGATCCGGCCGTTTTGGATGGCGCCGCACAGGTCGACATAGGCCAGCACCGTGTCGGCCGCGACGGCGACGCGAACACCGTCCAGCGCGGCGGCCTGTGCGTCCGCATCGGCGCGCGCCGCGAGCGCGCCGGACCGCAGCCGTCCGAACAGATCGACGTCCCAGCTGATCGTCGCGGCGGCGTCATAATCGCTGGCGGAGACATTGGCCGCGCTTGGCTGGCCGGATGGATTGTCGAGGCCCAGGCTGCTTTCGATGATCGGCTGGGGCAGCCGTGCGGCGTCGGCCTGCCGGATGGCGGCGCGGGCCGCGTCGAGATTGGCATAGGCGACGCGCAGGTCGGCATTGGCCGCAAGGCTCGCCTGCACCAGCGCATCGAGCTGGGCATCGTCGAACAGGCGCCACCACTGGTCGGGCACCGGCGCGATCGACGTGGCGGCCCGGCTGGTGAACGGGGCGTTCGCCGTTGGCGGCGCGACGAGGGCGGACGGGGGCGATGCGGCCATGCAGCCGCCAGCGAGCAGCGCGGCCAATGCGCTGAAACGGCGGATCATGCCGCGTCTCCCGTCGCTGCCGCGCCCGGTTCGTTCGATCCCTGCGCATCCTCGCCGAAACGGGCATAAAGGGCGGGCATCAGAAACAGATTGAGCAGGGTGGAGGACACCAGCCCGCCCAGGATCACGATCGCCATCGGATGTTCGATCTCATGCCCCGGTGCATTGCCCGCCACGATCAGCGGCACCAGCGCGAGGCCCGCGCAGGCGGCCGTCATTAGGATCGGCACCAGCCGCTCCTCCGCCCCGCGCAGGATCAGGGCGGGGCCGAACGGTTCGCCTTCATGCACCCGCAGATGATGATAATGGGACAGCAGCATGATGCCGTTGCGCGCGGCAATGCCGATAACGGTCACGAAACCCACCAGCGAGCCGAGCGACAACAGGCCGCCGGTGAGCGCCACTGCGATCACGCCGCCCACCAGCGCAAAGGGCAGGCTCACCGCGACGAGCGCGGTGATCCGGCCAGACCGGAACTCCAGCCAGACCAGGATCAATATGCCGATCAGGCACAGCAGGCCTGTCGTCCAGAGCCGCTGGCGCGATTCCTTCAATGCAGCATATTCGCCCAGCACCTTGGCATGATAGCCCTGCGCGAACGGCGTCTGCGCGACGGCCTGCTCCACGGTGCGGGCCACGGTGCCCAGGTCCGAACCGCTGACATTGAGCGTCACGTCCAGCCGGCGCTGGCCGTTCTCGCGCTTGACCTCATTAGGCGCGGGCTGGACGCGCACGTCGGCGACATCGCGCAGCCGCACCGGCGTGCCCGTCGGCGTCTGGATCATCAGCTCTTGCAGGGCATGGAGGTCGCCCCGGATCGCCGGTTCGCCCCAGATCGCGAGGTCGAACGCCTTCTGGTCGCGATAGATTTCGCCCAGCTTCTGTCCGGCGACCAGGCTTTGCGCCTGCCGACGGACCTCACCGGGCGTCAGCCCCAACGTCGCCATGGCGGCGGGGCGGGGCCGGATCTGGATTTGCGGCACCAGCACCTGCGATTCCACCTTGAGGTCGGCCACGCCGTCTATGCTGGCGACCCTGGCCTTCAGCCGGTCGGCGGTGGCGCGCAGCTCGGCCTGATCGGGACCGAAAATCCGCACGACCACCGTCGCGCCCGCGCCCGACAGCACTTCCTTGATCCGCTCGCGCAGATAGGTGAGGACGTCGCGGAACAGGCCGGGATAACCCTCGATGACTTCCTTGATCTTGGCCACGCTGCCATCATAGTCGGCCTCGTCGTCCAGGCTGATCCACAATTCGGTGAAGTTCGGCCCGACCACTTCGTCGGCGGCTTCGGCGCGGCCGATATGCGCGCCGAAATTGCGCACGCCGGGGATCGCCCGCAATTCTTTCGACACCTTGATGGTGATCCGGTCCATCGCCTCGATCGAGGCGCCGGGCTTTTCCAGCCAGTGCATCAGGAAGTCGGTTTCGCGGAAATCGGGCAGGAACTGGTCCTTGAAGTTCGCATAGCCGATCCCCGCCAGTAGCAGCCCCCCGGCCACCACGCCCATTACCGCGCGCGGCGCGGCGATCAGGCGGGGCAGGGCGGTCGCATAGCGGCGCTTGAGGACGGCCACGAAGCGCGTGTCCCGCTCCGCCTTGAGCGGTGCGTTGGGCAGCAGGAGCAGGCACATGGCGGGCGTCACCACCAGCGCCACCAGCAGCGATGCACCGATTGCCAGCACATAGGCGATCGCCAGCGGCTGGAAGAAGGTGCCGGCCACGCCGCCGAGGAAGAAGATCGGCAGGAACACCAGCATCACGATCAGCGAGGCGAAGACGACCGCCGACCGCACCTCCAGCGAAGCCCCCAGCACCACGTCGAAGGCGGAGCGGGGATGGTCCGCCTCCCGGTTCAGCCGCAGGCGGCGGGCGATATTCTCTACGTCGATGATCGCATCGTCCACCACTTCGCCCAGCGCGATGACGAGGCCGGCGATGACCATCGTGTTGATCGTCGCCCCGCTCCACAACAGGACGAGGCCCGCGCCGAGCAAGGACAAGGGGATCGCGACCAGGCTGATCGTCGCCTGCCGCCAGTCGCGGGTGAAGAGGAACAGCACGACCGCGACGAGGAAGCAGCCGATCGCCAGCGCACGGGTGAGATTGTCGATCGACCGTTCGATGAAGGTGGCGGGGCGGAAGATCGTGCTGTCGATCCTCACGTCCTTCAGGCCTGGCTTGATTTCTTCCAGCGCCGCCTCGACCGCGCGAGTCAGGTCCAGCGTGTTGCCGGTCGGCTGTTTTTCCACGATCAGCATGATGCCGGGGCCGTCGTCGATGATGGCGTTGCCGATCGGCGCGGCGAACCCATCGGTCACGCGCGCGACATCGCCGATCCGCACCGGCGCGTCGCCCGCCAGCTTGATGACGGTGCGGGCCAGATCGTCGGGGGTCTGGATCGCGCCGGGCTGTTGCACCGCCATGCGCTGGTTGGCGGTGTCGACGAAGCCGCCGCCGCCGACCAGCACGGCGTCACCCGCCGCCGCGCGCAGTTCGTTCAGCGTCACGCCTGCGGCGCGGAGCTTGTCGGGATCGACCAGTATCTGCAACTGCCGGTCCCGCATCCCCCACATGGCCACATTGGCGACGCCCGGCACCGCCATCAGGCGCGGCCGGATGGTCCAGCGCACCAGTTCGGAGAGCTGCATCTGGTCCAGCTTTCTGGACGAAATGCCGATCTTCATCGCCCGGCTGGTGGAGGATAGCGGCGGCAGCATCACCGGCGGCCGGGCGGCGGTGGGCAGCCGTCCCTGCACCTGCGCAACCCGCTCCTGCACCATTTGTCGCGCGCGCATGACGTCGGCGCCGCGATCGAGCAGGATCACGACAGACGACAGGCCCAGCACCGACTTGGACCGCAGCGTGGCGAGATGCGGGATGCCGTTCACCTGCGTCTCGATCGGCACGGTGATCAGGCTTTCCACCTCCTCGGTGGACAGGCCAGGCGCTTCGGTCTGGATCTCCACCATCGGTGGCGCGAATTCGGGGAAAACGTCGAGCGGGACGCTGGTCGAGGCGCGCAGCCCCAGCACGACCAGCAGGGCCGCCAGCGCCAGCACCAGCACACGCTGGGTCAGCGCGGCGCGAACGAGCCATGCCAGCATCAGTGTGCGACCCCGAATTCGGTGCCGAACAATTCCATCGCGCCTGTGGTGACCACACGCATACCGGGTTCAAGCCCGCGCGCCAGGATCACGCCATCCGTTCCGGTCGATGCGATCTCCACCCGCTGGCGCACATAATGGTTGGGCGCGGTCTGGGCATAGACCCATTCCCCGCCATAAATGTCGCGCACGACCGCGGAAGCGGGCACCGTCAACCCTTGCTGCATCCGCCCCATTGGCAATTGCACGGCCACCCGCTGGCCCACGCGCCACCTGTGGTCGCGATTGTCGATGGCATAATAGAGGTCGATCGTACCGGCGGCGGCATTGGCCGAAGGCGGAGCTTGGACTGGTCGCGCTGGTTGGCCGGCGTCGGTCCCGCCCAAGGCGCGGACCGACGCCGGGGCAAACCGGCTGATCGCCGTCACGTCCGTGCCCGATACCGATGCCCGCACCCATAGCGTCGATTGGCGACCAAGCGTGGCGACGGAGGGGCCGAGCAATCGCCGTTGTTCAAGGGCGACATGCGCCTGCGCCTGCGCGGTGGCGAGCGCCGCGGCCGCCTCGTCGCGCGCGCGGACGCTGCCCGCTTCCTCCGCGACCAGTTGGCTCGCCCGGTCCAGCGCGATGCGCGCGAGGCGGGCCTGCGCGCGGGTTCGCGCGACCTCGCCATCGGCGGTCGCCTGCGCTGCGCCGATCTGGGCGAGGTTGCTGAGCGATCCGGTCGGCACGCCGCCCGCGCCATTGGGCACGACGATCTCGCCGCTCGTCTCGCGGATCATGCCGGTCCGGCCAGTGCCGACGGTTATCGTGGCGATGCCAAGACGCTGGACGGCTTGCGGCGTCAGCGTAAGTCCGAGCAGTTCGGTTTCATGGGCGATCGCCTCTGTTTTGGCCGGAGGCGCAGCAGGCGTCTTACCCTTTTCACCGCACGCCGGGAGCAGCAGCAGGACGCAGAGAAAGGAAATGCGGTGCATGGAGACTCGCCATCAGGACAATATGGCCGTGTCTCTATCGGCCCACGCTGGAACCCTGCTTTCCGCAACTATACCATTTGTCCATCCCGGCCCGCAGCCGTTCAGAACCGGATCGCCATGGCGACGCCGCCACCCTTGCTGTCGCCCCAGGGCAGGATGCGGACATCGGTGTCGCGCCGCGTCGTGATGAGGAAACCCGACGCTTCGCCGATGGCCGCGCCGGCGACGACATCATACCAATGATGCTTGTCGGCCTTCACCCGGGCCAGGCCAACAAACGCTGCGACGAGTTGCGCGGGAACGCCGACCTTCCAGCCATAGCGGTTATGCAGGCTGGCCGCCGCGGCGAAGGACGTCGCGCTATGGGACGAGGGAAAGCTTTTCCGGTCGCTGCCGTCGGGGCGCATTTCCGGGAAGCCCTCCTTCAGGCCCAGCGACAGCAGGGTGGCGGCGCCGATGCTGCCGCCGGCTTGCAGCGTGCCGGTCCAGTCTTCCTGCACTGTCGGCAGGGCCAGCGCGCCGGCGACCAGCAGGTCGCGACCGATGTTGCTGGCGTTACGCCAGTCTTTGTCGGATGCATGAGCCGTTCCCGCCATCAGCGATGTGCATGTCATGGCGATCAAAGAAATGCAGTGCTTCACACATTGTCCCCCCGCGCGAGCGGGAGGCTCGCGGCAGGACGACGATTTTATTTCCGCCGCACCTCAGTCGGGTCGTGTCGCCTCCGGGAAAATCAGGAGATCAGACTTTGCCACGCGATGGCCAGCAGAGCAGGATTGCAGGCAGGAACAGCAGCACCAGCGGCACGGTGGCGACCAGTCCGAATATGATTGCGGTGGCCAGCGGTTGCTGGAGGCCAGCGCCCCGGCTGAGGCCCAGCGCCAGCGGACTGAGCGTCAGGATCGCGATCAATGCTGACATCAGGATCGGGCGCAGCCGCTTGGACCCTGCTTCACGCAGCGCGGCCAGCGTCACGCTTGCGCCACTTTCGATCTCCGCGAGGTAGAAGATGATCAACTCGGTCACCATGCCGACGACCATGGTCAGGCCCATCAGCGCGGAGATGTTGAGTTCCGTGCCGGTGACCCACAATCCCAGCAGCGCAGCGCCCGCCACCAGCAGCACCGTCGCCATTGCCGACAGGGTCCATGCCAGATTTTCGAACAAATAGGTCAGAAGCAGCGCGCTGAGCAGCAAGGCGGCCGCGAACACCATCGCCATGTCGGCAAAGCTCTTCTGCTGTTCGGCATAAAGGCCGCCATAATCGACGCGCACCGAACCGGGGAGGTGAAGCCCCGCGACCTTCGCCTGCACCGCCTGCATGGCGGATCCGAGGTCACGGCCCTCCAGCCGCGCGGTGACGGCGATGAAGGGGGCGAGATCCTCGCGCGTCAGTTGCTTCTGCCCGCCATCGATGCCGACCTGCGCGATCGATCCCAGCCGCACGCCATGCCCATCGGGTGCGGTCAATGGCAGGTCGGCGATCTGGTTCGCGCGGCTGCGCAAATCCTGCGCGCCGCGCACCCGGACCGCGACCAGTTGTTCGCCGAAGCGGATGTTGGTGGCGATGCTGCCGCCGACCAGCGACTCGATCTGGCTGGCGACCTGATCGGGGTCCAGCCCCTGTTGCGCGGCCTGGCCATTATCGATCTTGACCGAGATGGCGTCGCCGGTGACCCGCAGCCCGTCGACGATTTCGACCACGCCGGGGATGGTCGCCAGCGCTTTGCCCACACGCCCGGCGGACGCCTCCAGTGCGGTGGCATCGTCGCCGAACAGCTTGACCTCGATCGGCTGGGGCACCGCGGTCAGGTCGCCGATCAGGTCTTCCATCAACTGCACCAGTTCGACCTGCAATCCGGGCACCTTCGCCTCGACCTGCCGGCGGATGTCGGCCATCACCGCGTCGATCGGGCGGCGCGAACCATCCTTGAGCCGTACGAAGAAATCGCCTTCATCGGCTTCGGTCAGTCCGCCGCCCAGTTGCACGCCCAGCCGGCGCGAATAGCTGGCGACCTCGGGCGTTGCAGACACGATCGCTTCCACCTGCTTCACCAGCCGGTCGGTATCGGCGAGGGATGAGCCGGGCTTGGCGGTATAGTCGAGGACGAAACCGCCTTCGTCCATCACTGGCATGAAGCCGGAGGGCAGGTGATACCAGGACAGGGTGCCGGCGATCAGGAAGACGCCGCCCATGATGGCGGCGGCCAGACGGGGGCGTGCAAACAGGCGGTCGCCTGCGCGGGTATAGACGCGGTCGAGCCGATGCATGACGCGATCGGCCCTTTCCGCCGCCTCCGCATCGCTTTGCCGCAGCCAGCGTGCGGCGATCAGGGGGATGACGAAGCGGGAGAAGAGCAGCGAGAGGGTGAGCGCAGTGACGATGGTGATCGCCAGCGCCTTGAAGAAACCGCCGCTGACCCCGCTGATGAAGCTCAATGGCAGGAATACGACGATCGTCGCTAGGGTGGAGCCGACCAGCGGCCGGCCCATCTCGGCAGCGGCCGCGAGCCGGCTTTGCACGTCGGGCGCTGCCCCTTCCTGCATACGCCGCATGATATGTTCCAGCATGACGACCGCATCGTCCACCACCAGCCCTACCGCGGCGGCCATGCCGCCCAGCGTCATCATGTTGAAGCTGAGACCGAGCGGATAGAGCAGCAGGCAGGTGCCGGCGAGGACGGCGGGCAGCATCAGCCCGGTGATCAGCATCAGCCGCCCCGATCGCAGGAACAGGAACAGCACCAGGCCCGCCAGGACGGCCCCCAGCAGGATGGCGTCGCGCACGGCATTGGCTGCGCCCGTCACCAGTTCCGACTGGTCGTAGAAGGGCGTTACCGTCACGGTCGCGGGCAGCCCCAGGGCGTGCAGTCGCGCGTCGACGGCCTTGACGATCGCCACCGTATCGCCGGTCAGCGCCTGCCGGACGTTGATGAGGACGGCGCTGCGCCCGTCGGAAGCGATCCGGACATAGGCGGGTTCCGCCGCTGGATGCACGGTCGCCACCTGCCGCAGCGTGACGACCGCCGCGCCGTTTCCGGTCGCGGCGCGGATCGGCGTGGCGAGCAGGTCGGCGGCCGACGTCGCCGTGCTTTGCACCAGGACAAGATACAGGCGATGCCTGTCCTCGATCCGCCCCGCGCCGCGGATCGTGTTGGATTTGGTAAGCGCGGCGGTGACGTCGGTGATGCCGAGGCCGAAGGTGCGCAGCCGGGCCGGATCGATATCGACCGCCAGTTCGCGCGGCGTGCCGCCCAGCACATCGACCGCCGCGACGCCCTGGACGGCGGTCAGGGCAGGGCGGACCTTGAGTTCGGCCAGTTGCCGCAGGGACTGCTGGTCGAGCGAGGGGGAGGTCAGCGCGATGCCCAGAACCGGGAAGATGGTGGGATCGGATCGGCGCACATCGAATCGCGTGCCGGCGGGCAGGTCGGGCAGCAAGGTCGCCAGCGCCCCCTGTGTCGCCAGCGTCGCCGACACCATATCTTCGCCCCAGGCGAAATTGAGCGCGACATCGGCCGTACCCCGGCTGGTGGTCGACCGGACGCGGGTGACGCCGGGGACGCTGCGCAGCGCGATTTCGACCGGACGGCTGATTTCCGCCGCCATTTGCGCCGCATCGCGGTCGCCCGCGTCGATGGTGACGACCACGCGCGGATAGTCGATATGGGGGAACAGGCTGACCGGCATGGCCCGCGCGGCCAGCACGCCGCCCAGCGCCAGCAACAGGACAGCCAGCCAGATCGATCGGCTGTGCCGTTCCAGCAGGGCGGTCATCGCAGACGAACCTTCATCCCGTCGTCCAGCGCCGTCCCGCCCTCGATCACGACCTTGTCGCCGGGAGACAGGCCCTTCGTCACGACAATCGCCGCACCGTCGCTTGGCCCCGTCACGATGTCGCGGCGATGGGCCGTTCCCTTCACCACCACGAAGACGAAAGGCTGGCCGGCATCGTCGAGCAGCGCGGTATAGGGAATGGCCAGCGCGTCCCCGGCGCCTTGCATCGTCGCCTCGCCGGTTAGTGCCTCACCCGGCCGAAGCGCCGCGCCTGCGGGCAGGTCGGCATAGGCGGCGGCGAGCTTCGTTTGCGGGTCGACCATGGGATCGACGGCGGACAGACGGGCAGGGATGGTGTGACCGCTGCCCGCCGTCGAAATGGCTATTGCGGTACCTGCGCGCAGATTCCGGACCAGCGCCGGATCGATCCCGAAGCGCGCCCTGATCGCCCCGGCGCCGCCGATCGCGACGATGGATGTGCCTGCCGGGATCAGATCGCCCGGCGTCCCGGTGATGGATTCGACATAGCCCGCGCGGGGCGCGCGCAGGATCAGGCTGCGGCCGGTCAGGCTGTCCAGGGTCGCGTCGGCGCTGGCCTTTGCGGCGCGTGCGGTTTCGACATCGGCGTCGCTCATCAGCCCGTCGCCACGCATACGGACGGCGCGGGCATAGGCCGCATCGGCGGCCTGCGCATCGCTGCGCGCCCTGGCCATGTCGAGCATCGCGGTCGGGCCGGGGGCGAGGCGGATGATCGCCTGGCCCTGTCGCACGGCGGACCCGACCGGCGCATCGATGGCGACGAAACGCGCTTCGATCGGCGCGAACAGGTCGGCCCGCCCGCCGGGGCCGCTGTCGGCCACGCCATAGAGGCGGATGGTTTCGCCGACCGCCTGTCGCCCGACTGTGGCCAGCTTGACCAGAGCCTGCGGCTCCGGGCTGTCCTCCTGCGGGGCGGAGGAGCAGGCCGCCAGCAGCGTCAGCGCCATGACCGTCGCGATCGTCTTCACTGCCATTGCTCCCGCGCTGCGCCTGTCAGTAATTCCAGGGCGATGGTTTGTTCTGCGATGTCCTGCGCGCTGTGCAGGCGCAACAGTTGGCGATCCCGCAATATCTGCTCCGCCGCGCGCGCGGTGGCATCGGGCAGATCGCCGCGTGTCGCCGCGCGACGGCTCGCCTCGGCCTGCCGCGTCGCTTCGGCAAGGCCGCCATCGAGATCGGTATATTGCCTACGGGCAATCGCCAGTGCGGCGACGGCCGCTGCGATCTCCGCCCGCGTCTGGAACAGGCGCGCCTCATATTCCGCTTTCAGGGCGGCGCGCGTCGCCTTTTCTATGGCGATTCCGCCCCGATTGCGGTTCCACAGCGGCAGGGTGAAGCCGATCGCCGGTCCCAGCGTGACGTTCCGGCCTGTGTCGCGCCCGCCATTGATGGTCAGGTCCAGCGTCGGAAACTGATCGAGGATCGCCTTGCGCAGCGCCGCTTCCTGGGCGTCATACCCCTCGCGCAAGGCGCGCAGGTCCGAGCGCTCCTGCCGCGCCAGCGCGAATAGCTGAACGGCGTCGGGTAACGGCGCAAAGGCGGCAACGGGCGCGATACGTAGCCGGAAGGTCGGCGGCAGGCCAAGCAGCCGATTGAGTTCGAGCCGTGTGACGGCCAGGTCTTTTTCCGCCTGACGCGCGACCTGTTGCGCATCGAGGGCCGCGATCCGGGCGCCTTGCAGCGGATCGGCCGACACGTCGCCCCGGCTGGCGGCGGCGCCATAGCGGGCAAGAAGATGCTCCGCCGACGCAAGGCTGTCCCGCGCCACCACGCTCTGGGCTTCCAGCGCGGCGATGCGCACGGCCTGAAGCCGGGCCTGTCCCGCCGTCTGCCATTCGGCCCAGACGAGATCCATGCGCGCCTGCCGCCGCTGCGCCTGCGCCTGTTGCCGGGCGACGGCGCGAGTCCGCAGGGCATTGAGATCGAGGCCCAGCGCAGATGCAAGTCCAGCGACCGGATCGGCGCCTGACAGAATCGGATCGATGCCCAGCGAAAAAGTCGGATCGGGCATCAATCCCGCGCTGAAGACCTGGGCGTCGTTGACGCCATTGCGCGCACGCAGCGCCTTGAGGTCGGGATTGGCCGTCACCGCCAAAGCGGCAATGGCATCTTCGTCGAGCGGCGCAGACAGATTGATGGCCTGTGTGTGGGGGCTGGACGGACATCCATAGGGACGGACCAGCGATACGGCGGCAGGCGCGGCCAATATGTCTGGCGTATCGATCAGCGGCTCGGGCGCATAATGCGCGCAACCTGTCATCATCAAAATCGTCGGCAGCAGCCTGAATCGACCGAGGGAGGGACGCGACACGAAACCGCCGTTCTGCAAGAGGAATGCCGCGACGATAAAGCCGATGGAGGCGATGGAGGCGATTGCCCAAGATATTTCCTGGATGGTGGCGGTCAAGGACGCTTCATGAACGCCGATCGCTCAGCGCCCACCAGATGATCCGCACCATCAGCGGCCAGCAACGGCAACTGCATTGACGGGTATAGCCTGCGCTGTTGTCGCGGCGGCGGCCCGCCTCCGCCATGCGCGCGCGCCGTTGCATCCGCTTTTGTGCCCAGGTGCCGGGCCGGATATGGGGCGGATCGATCGACAAGGTCGCGTCAGGCGGCATGACGACGCCTCCCGACGAGCCCGGCATAGGTGGCGAACAGACGATCGAAATGACGGTCCATCGTGCCGACCTGTGCGGCTGCATCGCTCGCCCGTCGCCGCCATAGCATCGGATCGGTCACGGCCAGATGATCGATCGCCTGCGCGAGGCTGGCGGGTTGCCCGGCATGATAGCGCAAACCGAGGCCGGGGGCGGCATGATCCGCGGCGCCGCCTTCGTCGGGGACGATGACGGGCAGACCGCTTGCCCGCGCTTCCGCTGCGACCATGCAGAAGGTTTCCGCCTCGCATCCGTGGACGAGGGCATCGGCGCTGGCCAGCAGCGTCGCCAGCGTCGCGCGATCGCTCGTCGGCGCCAGCAGGTGGATGTGCGGATTATGCGCCGCGGCCCGCCGCACGCGCGCGCTGTCCCGCCCGTCGCCGATCAGGACCAGTCCCACCGACTGGCGACAGCCCGCCATCGTGACGGCCTGGATCACCTGCGGCCAGCGTTTCTCCGGCGCATGGCGGCCGGCGCCGATCAGCAACAGGCTGTCGGGACCAAGGCCGCAGCATTGCAGCAGATGGCGTCTCAGGGCTTCGTTGCGAAGGGTGGGAGAGAATATGCCCGGTTCCACGCCCATGGCTATGGTTCGTGCGCCGACGACGCCACCGTCGCGCAGTCTTGCCGACAGGCTGTCATTGGCGCTGACGATCAGGTCGAATGCGGCGTCGAGCCTGCGCAGGTGCCGCCAATACCAGTCGAAGCCGCGATCGATTGTCGCTCGTCGCGCGACCGGGCCGAACCAGCGATAGGCATAGGCCGACAGGGGATCGGCATGCATGATCAGCGCGCGGGGCGCATCGCCCCGCCAGCGACCGACCATCGCCGCGCTCGACCATGGGGAAGACGCCTCGACCAGATCAGGCTGCAAATCGTCCAGCATGGCGTGGAGCGAGGCTTCGTCATCGAAATAATGATAGCGGCGGTCCAGCGGAAAGCGCCGCGCGGGCAGCAGGACGATCCGTCCGTCGCCACCCGTCGGCAGGACCGCGCTGCGTTCGCCGGGCGCCAGGATGATGACCTCATGCCCGGCCTTCGCGCCAGCCTTCAGCTTGCGTTCGACATAGGTTTTCACCCCGCCGCCCTGCGGTGCGTAGAAGGCGCAGACATCGACTATACGCATGGCATCAACGCTCCAGGGGGCCGAAGGAAAACAGACTGCGGCGATAGTTGAGGGTGATGGCGATCGGCGTCGGCCCGGTGAGCGCGCGGGCGCTTGCGGCGCTGGCCGACGGCTTGCTCATGCCCAGTTTCGGATTGCCGGCAAAACCGATGCCGTCAACCGACAGCGCGAATTTGCGATTGGCGTCCCGGTCGTGCAGCAGGCTGAGCGCATAGACGCCCGGTCCCGGCGCACGGATGCAGAGCTGGATTGGCCCCGACGCCGGGACGGCTGTTTCGACGCGCCGGAATGGCTTGCCAGCGGCCACCAACATATTGTCGTCGGCCAGGAAATCGGCGTCGTTCGCCGGATACAGCTCCAGCTTGAGCCGGCCCTTGCGATCCTTGATGCCATTGACGGTGACGAGGAAGGACGGGCCATGCTCGTCCGCGCGGCACTGGCCTTCCGCCTTGCCCAGATCGGGCGAGGAAGGCAGCGACGTCGCCGCCGCCCAGAGGAGCAACGGCGCGATCATGCCCGGTTCCCGCGCCACAGGCCGCTGGCGCCCAGCGCGATGCCCACCACCAGATGGGCAGCCATGATGAGTGTTGCCATCAGCGCCATGGCCGACACGATCTCGCTGTCGCGCCCGATCAGGAAGGCGGCCATGCCGGCAAAGACGACATCCTTGTTGGGCAATAGCGGCAGGCGGGAAATCAACTGACGCAAGGTGCCCAGCAATATCCAGGTGCCGACATCCACTGACGGCAGCAGGATATGCCACATGCCGGCCGCCAGCAGGGTCGTCGCGACGATGCGCAGCAGATGGACGGCCGACACGAACCAAAGGTCGGCGCGCGGCAGGGCAAAAAGCTTGTGGCGCAGCAACATCGCCGCCAGCGAGGTGGCCAGCACGAACAGGATGGACCCCGTGATTTCCCAGTGGGTGGCGCCGATGGGCAGGGCATCGAACAGGGGGATGGCGATCACCAGCATCGCCAGCGTGACGAGATTGCCGACCAGCGCGGACAGGATCGTCACATCCTTGAGCGCGCCGAAAGGGGCCGCCTTGATGGCGGCGCTGCGCCGCGCCCAGGCATAGAAATAGACCTCGCCCAGATAGCCGAGCAATATCTCGTTGCTGACCAGCTTGCGCAGCAATGCGCCGAACCCGCTGACGGGGATGGCCCATAAACGGCGGAAGATCGCCCATTCCGATACCGGCCCGGCGGTGTAATAAGCGACGAAGGCCAGCCAGAAGAGGGGCGATGTGGGCATGAGCGCCCAAAGGCTGGCCCGGTCGAGGTCGCGGAACTGATGGAGGGCGACCGCCAGGATCAGGATCGACACCAACGGCCCCGCCCATAGCGTCCAGTTGCGGCCTGAGCGGATCAGCGGCTGGGGATCGATGACGGTGGCGAGGGGAGCGGCAACCTCTTGATAGAGGGGATGGGATCGAAGGACTGAACCGGCGGATGTCTGGTCCGTCATAAATATCTCGTCATTGTTGCTTCGGACGCTCTGACGGCGCGTGGCGCACGGCACCTCAGTCGGAGGGGGCGAAATTATTCCGGCAGGCGGGGGCATGTCGTCGGATGGATTGGAAACGGGCGAGATAGGCGTGTGATGCCTGTTCGACGGTGAAACGTCGGGCCTGCGCCAGGCTGGCCGCGCGATCCTGACGCAGGCGGCCTGCATCGCGGATGGCCGCGCTGAATGCGTCCAGATCACCCGTGTCGACGAGATGGGCCAGAGCGCCGTGGCCGGTCAGGGCGGTCATGCTGACGCTGCACCGGGTGGCGATGATCGGCAGCCCGGCGGCCAGGGCTTCCACGACGACGGCGGGCACGCCTTCATAGTCCGACGACAGAAGGAACACGTCGAATTCCGGGAGGCGGCTTGCGGGGTCGGGCACATGTCCCGGCCATGTCACGCGATCCGCGATGCCCAGATCCTGGCACAAAGCCGTGAGCATGGCGCGTTCCGGGCCTTCGCCATATATGGTCAGGCTGTCCAGCGCCGCAGCGCCGCGCGCAAAGCCGCGGAGCATCAGGGCGACATTCTTCTGGGTCGCCAGCCGTCCGACGCCGACGAAGCGCAGCCCCCCTGTCCGGGCCTTGCGGGCCGGCCGGGGGGCATGATGCAGCCGCATCACCTGCGCTTCGTCCAGCGCCGGGTCGGGAATGATCGATATGCGCCGGATTGCGGCCGGAATGGCGGCCTCAATTTCGCCCGCCATCGGCTCTTCCATCCCGATGAAATGATCGATGAAAATACCGTGCAGGCGCAGCCATCGGTGATAGAGCCAGCGTATCGGCGCGACCATGTCCCGGCGCTCCAGATCATTGCTGATCTTCGCCAGGATGGGCGGACAGCGACGCCCCAGCAGCAGCTTCATCGCCAGCGCGACGATCGTATAGCTGTTCCCAGCGCAGAAGAGCGCGTCGGGCCGGAGCCGGACGATGGCGCGCGGCAGCATCGCAATCATCCACAGCGTCTCGATCCAGCCCGTCGGAAAGGGTTGGCGGGGGACGTCATAGGCAAGGTGGGCGGCTATTTCCTCGCGCATCGCGCCGTCTGTCCGTCCCATGAAGAGCGGCGCATCGACGCCTTGCGCCCGCCACGCCCGCACGAGCCGCAACGCGACGCGCTCGACGCCGCCCGGTTCGAAACTGTGAAGGAAGGTCAATATGCGCATGGCGTGGGCGGCGCGGTCAGCAGGTCGCCATAGCGTGCCGGCGCATGGCTGCGCCGCACCCGTCGCAGCGCATCGTCGATGCTGCGCATCAGGGACGGAACATGGGCGTCGCCCGGATGCACCGCGATCCGAACCACTGGCGCAAAATGCAGCAGCGGCGGCAACAGGCGCGCGACGGCCAACGAGGAGGCGATGCGCGCGCGGCTGCGGCTGGCCCAGGTAATCACCGGCCCGCGCGCCAGCGTGGCGCCGCTCTGGGGCGACCAGACCTTCATATGATCCTCCGCGAGCGCGAAGCCGGCCTGCCCCAGCGCCGCAAGCGCCGGCGCACCATAGAGCCATGCAGGCGCGACGAAGCCTGCAACGGGCTTGCCGCTGATATCCTCGATCAGCGCCCGGCCATCGGTCATGCGTTGCAGTGCGGTCCTATGGTCGAGACCCAGAAACTCGCCTTCGCCCGCCGTCATGTGGCGGGCCTTGAACCGTGAGGCTGCTCCGGCGTGGCGGCTGTCGTCGCGATGATACCAGCCATGGGCGAAGAGGCTGACACCCCGGTCGGACCAGTCGCGCAGGCGCGATGCGAAGGGCGACCCTGCGATCAGGGGATGGGCGCCCCAATGATTGGGCACCACCAGCATGGCCAGATGATCAGGAGCGACGTGGCGCGACACATGATCCACCAGCCGATCGACTTCGGTTTCGAAGCGGGGACCGACATCGTGAAGGGACAGCAGCAGGCGGCGCTTGGTCATAGGTGGAAGCGCAGGCTGGCCATGGCGCGCCGGTCGGTGTGGAGCGCCGTCTGGTCGACAAGGCCAAGATCGGCGGCGGGCCGCTGCATCGCACCCAGTGAAAGGCGCCAGTCGATTCCCCCCGTCGCCGCGGAGGCGGCGGTTGCGAAAGCGAGTTCCAGGCCATGGCCCGTCAGCGGCGCGCCGCCGATCGTTTCCGCCAGACGCGTCAGATCGTCGTGCCGCGCCGAGCGCGCGACCGAGAGATAGTCGAGCGACAGACGGCTTTCGTCGCCAAAGGCCAGGGCCATGCCGGCCCGCGCCATCCGGGTCGCCAGCCGACGCGAATTGACGTCGACAATCTGCAGCCGCCGGCTCATGCGGGCATAGTCGGCTCCGATAATCAGACCGAGGTCCGAAACGAGGGGGATGGCCGCCGAGAGGCCGATGCCCTTCGTCGACCAGCGATCGCTGTCGAGTCCGCGACTGCCTTGATCGGCGCCATTTGTGGCGCGGGTGGCTGACAGCGATAGCTCCAGCGCACCGACCGACAGACGGGAGACGCGGGACCGGACCTGGGCGAGATCGAAACGATCGGCGAGGCTGAGCATCGTTGCATAGGGGGGCTGCGGGCGCGCTTCAGGCGCCGGCGGGGCAGCCGTGCGCGCCAGTCGGGCGGCGCTTGCGACCAGCAGGTCGGTCATCCGCATCGGCGGTCCGGCTGCCTGCGCCATTGCCGTCACCGGATAGCAAGCGGCCGTCGCCAGGAATATCGCTGCAATCTGTCGGTGATTTTGCATCATGCCCGCTTTCCTGTTTTCGCAGAGACGACGCCGCCCGCTGCAACCGCAGTCGGGACGATCCCGGAAAATTCCTGTGCGGGTGGACTGTGGTCGCCGCATCGCGATGCCGTCCAACGGCGGACAAGCGGGAGACGGATCTTGCGAATGAAGAGACACATTGCCCTGGCGATGATCCTCGCCACCTCGATCGGTGCGGCCGCTCCCGATCTGCCGGTCAGCTATCGCGGCCCGCGCCCCTCGCCTGGGTTCGATGGGCGATTGTCGGTCATGACCTATAATATTCATGGTCTGCCCTGGCCGGTGGCATGGGGGCGTTCCAGCGCGTTTGCGCAGATGACCCGGCAGCTTGGGGCATTGCGGGCGCAGGGGCGGCAACCGCATGTCGTACTGCTCCAGGAAGCCTTTACGCAGCAGGCGCAGGCCATCGGCCATGCTGCGGGCTATCCCTATGTCGTCGAAGGGCCATCGGCTGACATGGGCAGTACGGAACCCGCCGATGCGACGGACGCGCGCTATATGGCGGCCGGCTCCTGGGCGCGCGGGGAAGGGCTGGGCAAATATGTCGGCAGCGGGCTTCAACTCCTGTCCGACTTTCCCATCGTCGGCGTGCGCAGAATGGCCTTTCCGGCTTTCGCCTGCGCAGGCTATGATTGCCTCGCCAACAAGGGCGCATTGATGGTGAGCCTTCGCTTGCCGGGTCGGGCCGATCGCGTCGATATCGTTACGACGCACCTCAACAGCAGACATGCGTCGGGGGTAGCCGACGACCGGTCTTTGCAGGCCTATCGCCTGCAGGTGCGCTATCTTTCCGACTTCATCCGCAAGGCGCACGACCCGGCCCGTCCCCTGATCGTGGCGGGCGACTTCAATGTCGGGAGCGTGGCACCCCGCCGCGCCGCCTTGCTATCGCATGTGCGCACCGACTGGAGCCAGGATGGCGACATCGACGACGCATTCGGCGATGCGGTCCGGCATCATATGCCTCTGTCGGACGACGCTCGTTATGCCCATTGGCGGGCGCGGGACTGGCAATTCTACACACCGGGCCATTCGACGGATATCGAACTGGAGCGGCTGGACGTTCCGTTTGGCCATGCCGCCGATGGCAGCATGTTGTCCGATCATGTCGGCTATACCGCGACGTTCGACCTGAATCCGCGCCGGGCCATTACCAGGATCGCGCAACCGAGAGCATGAGCGTGCGGGGGCGCAGCGGCGTATATTGGGGCGCGGCGCGGATGGAGAAGGGGTTTCCGAACGCAAAGCTGTCGCCGCGCACGTCCATCAGATTGTCCATGCGAACACCCAGCGTCCATGCATCGCGCGATAATTCGGCATTGGCTGACGCCACGGAGTAATTACCCATGTTCCGGTCCAGGTCCTCATCGAAGGACAATCGCGCCTTGCCGATATAGTTGGCCTGGACCGCCGCCTGTCCGCGCCATTCGTTCGGCAGGATGAAGCGCTTCGCCAAAGTGATGCGTCCGGCCAATGCGGGCGCGACCGGCAGGCGACGATCGTCCAGTTCCCCGCCATCCGACGCCCGTGTTAGCCGTGCCGACTGGGCGTTTCCGCCAGCCGACAGGGTAAAGCCCTTGCCGATGCTCCATTCGGTCATGATCTCTCCGCCGATGATCGCGCCGCGGCCGGCATTGCGGGTCGAGACCAGGCCGTTGGCCAGCAGATAGTCCGACTGAATTTCGTCCCACCTTGTATGATAGAGGCTGGCGGACAGCGAAAGGCGCCCGTCGTGCGAAGACCTGCGCATCCCAAGGTCGATGGTGCTCAGTTCGTCGGCGTCGAACTGACGCGACGCAGCCATATCTGCCGGGGCCAGTCCGCCTGGCCGCATCGCCCGCGCATAGCGCAGATAGACGAGGCCGCGCCCGCCCAGGTCCAGCGAAAGCGCCGCGCTGGGTGACAGGATGGTCTTGCTGATCCGCACCGGGGTGACCATCGGGTCGTCGCCCGTTCCATCCTGTGCGATGCTGTGGAACAGGCGCGCGCCCAATGTCAGCTTCAGTCGATCCGCGATCCGCAGCGTGCCTTCGCCGAAAGCCGCATATTCGATCACCCGACGATCATAGGTCTCGACCGTCTGCACGGCGCCGGCGTCGTTCATGACCTGCGCGGTGCCCCGGGTCGCCGCCTGAAGATAGGACAGGCCCACCAGCCAATGATCCGGGCCGCCCGATGCGAGCCGGAGTTCCTGGTTGAAAACGGCATAATGTCGCTGATCCTCGAACCGGACCGGGCCGGTGAAACCGAAGGCGTCGGCCGCTTCGCTGGCATCCAGGACATAGTCGAAGCCATGATCGACATAGCTGGTGGCCGATGTCAGCGTCAGCGCGCCGATCGCGCCCGTGACGGTGCCGTGCCACAGCTTGAAATCATTGTCGGTGGGCTCCGCAAAGCTGTTCCCCCGGCGCAGCGTGTCGTCGGACGCAGTCACATATTGGCTGTCGCGGGAATTGATGTCTTGCAAGGCGAATCCCGCGTCCACCGTCCAGTTATCGGTCGGACGCCAGCGAATGCCGAGGCGCAGCCCCACGGTTTCAGCCGAATTGCTACCGCGCTTCGCGTTGCTGTTGCTGATCCACCCGCCATTGGCGAAACGATAGCCCACGGCGCGGACCGCCAGCCGGTCATCCACCAGCGGCAGGTTGAGAACCGCTTCGGCGCCTGTGCCCGGCCGGCCATGCTGCACCACTTCGGCTGACAGTCGGGCCGATCCGGACACGCCTTCGAAGTCAGGCTTGCGGGTCACGATATGATAGATGCCCCCCAGCGCGCCCGAGCCGTAGAGTGGCCCTTGCGGTCCCTTCAACAACTCGATCCGGTCCACGTCGATGAGGCGCAGGTCGGGGTCTGGCGCGTTGAAGGTTACGCGCGCCTCGTCCACCTGGACCGCGACGGTTGACTGGCTGAGACCGTTGAACGGGCTGTCGGCGACGCCGCGGATGAACTGGCGATTGCGCCCCGGACCCATATTGGTCATCGCCAGTCCCTCCAGATCGAGGCTGATGTCCCGGCTCGACGGCGTGCGCGACCGGGCGAGCGGCGCGAAGGAAAGGACCGAAACGGACAGCGGCACGTCGCGCAGCATCTGCGGCCGTTTCTGGGCAGTGACGATGATGGTGCCCGGCGGCGGCGCGGCCGGCGGGGGCGGGGGCGATGGCGCGGGGCGAGGCGCGCGGGCCTTGGGCGCGCGTTCGATGCGATAGAGCGTCGCGCTGATCTGCACGGCGCGCAGGCCGGTTCCGGCCAGCAGTTCTTGCAGGATCAGGCCGGGGGCCATGTTGCCGGCCACCCGTCGCGTCATCACATGCGGCATATCCCCCGGCAGTCCGACCGAGATCCCGGTAGCGGCTGAAAATCGATCGAGCGCGTTGCTGAGCGACCCGGCCGGTATGTCGACCGATCGGGCCGGGTCGCGCGCCTGCGCCGTCGAAGTCAGTAAGGCAGGTTCAGCGCACAGCGCCAAGGCGCACAGCATCCCCCGCCGATTGCGCTTCGATCCCCATGACGCCGACCAGATCGCCGACCAGCTTCGATCCGTCGCCGATGACCAGACTGCCCGAAAAATGTTTCTTCTCCACGGACGGATCGACGATGATCGCCTTCCCGGAATAGCGGCTTATGTCCGCCGCGACGAGGGCCAATGGCGCATCCGTATAGGATAGACGACCGTTTCGCCAACTGCCGATCTGCGCGACATCGACCGGCGCGAGCGTGAGCGCGCCGCTGCCTCCGACAAGCTGATACCCGGCGTCAAGGCGCACCGGCTTGGCGATGCCCGGCGTCTCGACCGACACCACGCCCTCGGCGACGCCGACACGGAACGCCCCGCCTGCCAGATTGACGGAGAAGCGCGTGCCGATGTCGCTGATCCGATAGGTGCCTGCCGATACCGTCAGCGTGCGGCCGGGGTCGTGGCGTACGTCGAAATAGGCTTCGCCGCGCGCCAACTCGATCGCGTCGGCCGCCTTGCCCGTTACGACGATCCGGCTGGATGGGGCGAGGATGACGCTGGTTCCGTTCGCCAGAGCCAGGCTGCGATTCGCCGTTCCGCTATTTTCGTAGACGACGGGATCTGCCTTGGATCGAAGGATCGGGCCGGCAACCAGAATCGCCAGACTGGCGGCGATGGCGCCGCCCCATAGCAACCGGGGGCGCCATCGGTTGGGAAGGGGAGCGGCCGGAACGCGCAGGTCGGGCGCCAGCAAAGGCCTGATCTGCTCCCTGTTGTCCGCGATGGCGGCATCCAGCAGGGCAACGGAATCGAACGCGTCGCGGTGGCGCGGGTCGGCTTCCAGCCATGCCAGATAGGCGTCCCAGTCGGCATCGTCCTGCTCAAGCGCAGCCTGCCAGGCAATCGCCTGGTCCAGAATCCGTTCATCCATTTCCGGTCGCGCCGTCATGGCGTGTGTCTCTCTTCCCTTTTGGTCCTTCTGTGACGATAGCGTGACAGCATAACCTCAGTCCTGCAGCGCGCGGCGCAGATATTTCATCGCCACGGCCATATGTTTCTCGACGCCGCTCTTGCTGATGCCAAGCCGTGTGGCGACGTCCGCGTGACTCAGCCCCTCGATCTTGTGCAATTCGAATGCCTTGCGTGCGCCGTCGGGAAGGTTGCCAATGGCCGACACCAACGTCGCGACTTCCTCACGCGCTAAAATCGCCTCTTCAGCGTTCTGGCTTCGATCGGAGGGTTCGACACCCGCAACGGCAAAGTCGGTCGCCTGATCGCTCCAGCGCCGCTCCCGCTCCATGCGCCGCTGCTTTTCCCGCAGCCTGTCAACGACGAGATTTTGCGCCATGCGGTAAAGATAGGCGCGACCATTCTCGATCGGCCCGGCCTGAAGGTTTCGCGCCTTCAGCCAAAGTTCCTGAAGCACATCGTCCGCATCGGCCGCATCGCCGGTGCGTGCGATCAGAAAGCGCCGAAGGTCGGCCCGGTGAATGCCATACAGGGTCTCCAGGCCGCTGTGATCGTCCAGGCTCATGCGATATGGTTTGCCGACAAGCCGGCTTGACGGGAAGCGGTTTTTTGCGGCCGCATATCGCTGCCCGACAACTCCGGGGCGTCCATAATAATTCGCATCGCCAGCAATTCGATTTTCGTTGGGCCGCGTATGAATGGACCAGTTGTGCGTCGATTGCTAGTGATCCGACTCCGAAGTGCATGGCGCTGTTGAAAGAGGCGCGGCAAGCCGCCGCCATATGGATTATTCAAATCCAAGACATGGAGACTGGTGGATTGCAGTCGGCAATGACGGTCGGCGTGCAGGTGATGGTGGAAGAGGGCCATCGGATAGGTGCCGCGCGACGCCTGAACGAATCTCGGTGCGGTTTCTGCATTTTTAGCGGCATTGCCGGTTCGGGCCATATGCCCATGGGATGACACTGCCCGCGGGTTGCACAGGGAACAGATGGCTGCCTGACAATGTCGCCAACAATTGAATTTTAATCTTGAAAATCAATTGTTTGGCGATGGAGGCCCGAGCCGGAATCGAACCGGCGTGCAAGGATTTGCAGTCCTCTGCGTAACCACTCCGCCATCGGGCCATCCGCTGGTGGGTGGCCGCAAATGTGCGGCTTTGAACGCAAAGTCAAGCGGGGGATGGCGCAGGTGCCTCAAGATTCTTGCCGACCGTCGCGCAAAGCCGCTTGGCGCGGGCCGCCCGCTGATTTAGAGGTCCGATGATCCCCTTAGTGTATTGCATTGCCAATACAGTTGTGCCAAGCGAGGAACTATCGTGACCGAGCAGAATTATTCTTCGATGCGGGCCGCTATGGTCGAAAGCCAGTTGCGCACCAGCGACGTCGGCGACCAGCGGGTTATCGCTGCGATGGCGAAGGTGCCGCGCGAGGATTTCGTGCCCGCGCAACGCCGTGCGATGGCCTATATCGACCGTCCCATTCCGCTGGCCGGGGGGCGTTCGCTCAATCCGCCGCTGGTGACGGGGCGGCTGCTCAATGAAGCGCAGGTCGCACCGGGCGACAAGGTGCTGCTGATCGGCGCGGCGACCGGCTATGCTGCGGCGCTGCTGTCCGAACTGGGCGCACAGGTGACGGCGGTCGAGGAAGAAGGCGGTCCGGCGATCACACTGCCCGGCGTGACCGTCGAGCGCGGCGCGCTCAACGCCGGCGCCGCCGATGGTGCGCCCTATGACCTGCTTTTCATCGACGGCGCGGTGGAGGAAGTTCCCGCGGCGCTCGTTCAGCAGCTTGCCGAGGACGCCCGCGTGGTGACGGGGATCGTCGATCGCGGCGTTACGCGCCTGTGCGGCGGCCGGGTGGTTGCGGGAGTGCTGGGCCTGAGCAGCCTTGCCGATATCGAAATGGTGGTGTTGCCCGGTTTCGGCGCGCCCAAGGGATTTGTGTTCTGAAAATGATGGGCGGGGACAGATGACGGCGAAGCGCACCTCTTATCGGCATCATGCCGCAGCCGCTTTGCTGTTGCTGTCCTCCGCCCTGACCAGCGGCGCGCAGGCGGAGACGCTGCAAGGCGCGCTCGCCAAGGCCTATGCGTCCAACCCGACGCTGACCGGCGCACGCGCGGGCCAGCGTGCGACCGACGAGAATGTGCCGATCCAGAAGGCGGCGGGCCGGCCCGGCGTCGACGTGACGGGCAGTTTTTCCGAAAGCATCCTCAAGCCCACGATCAGCTTCACTTCTCCGCAACGGACGGTGAATGCGCAGGCGCAGTTGAACGTGCCGATCTATTCGGGCGGTGCGGTACGCAACGGGGTGAAGGCGGCCAAGGTGCGCGTGGAGGCCGGGCAGGCCAATTTGCGTGGCACCGAAGCCAGCATTTTTTCGCAGACCGTCGGCGCCTATATGGATGTGATCCGCGACAGCGCGATCGTGTCGCTCAACCAGTCCAACGTGCGGGCGCTGGAGGTCAATCTCCAGGCGACCAACGACCGGTTCGAAGTCGGCGACCTGACCCGCACCGACGTCGCCCAGTCGCAATCGCGCCTGGCGCTGGCGCGGTCCGACCTGCAGATAGCGGAATCCAATCTGATCGCCAGCCGTGAAAATTATATTGCGCTGGTGGGTGATGCGCCCGATGCGTTGGAAGCGCCACCCGCGCTGCCGGGCCTGCCGGCCACGCCGGTCGTCGCGGTGCAGGTCGCGCTGAACGACAATCCGGATATATTGGCGGCCAAGAAGAACAGGATCGCCGCCGGTTACGACGTGAAGGTGGCGCGCGCCGGGCGGCTGCCGACGCTGTCGGGCTTCACCACGGCGGGTTATACCAATTATCTGCATACGCTGGGCGGAACCGCGTTGGATGCCGATGGCAATAGCGTGGAAGGGCCGCAGATCAACAAGCAGGCGTCGGCAGGCGTCCAGCTGACCATTCCTTTGTACCAGGGCGGGCGGCCCGCTGCGCAGGTGCGCCAGAATCAGGCGCTCGAATCGCAGGCGATCGAGCGCGAGATCGAGGTGGAACGCAGCGTCATTTCCCAGACGCGGGCGGCCTATGCGAGCTGGCAGGCGTCGCTGGAAAGTATCGAGTTCGAATCGGAAAGCGGTCGAGGCCGCTAATCTGTCGCTGGAAGGCGTGCAGGCGGAAAATTCGGTCGGCAGCCGGACCATCCTGGATATCCTCAACGCCGAACAGGAAGCGCTGAACGCCAAGGTCCAGCTCGTGACGGCGCAGCGCAACGCCTATGTCGCGGGTTTCAGCGTGATCGCGGCGATGGGCCATGCCGAGGCCGACGATCTGGGCCTGGACAGCGGCACCCTCTATGACCCGATGGTCAATTATGAACGGGTGAAGGGCAAGTGGCTGGACTGGAGCTTCGATCCCAAGCCGACCCCCGTCGCCACGCGGACCGTTGACACGCCCGCGCAAAACGCCAATGTCGAGCGCGCTTCGCAGCAGCCTTAACCGCTTGTTAACCCGGCCGGGTAATCTTGGAGCTTAAGGATGCGCAATGGATTTTGGACGGGGACTATCCATGGGTGACATGACCAAGGAACCCTCGATGGAAGAGATACTCTCGTCCATCAAGCGGATCATCGCCGAAGAGGGCGAGGACGCGGTGCAGGCCGCGCCCCGTCGTACACGGGGCGAAGCCAAGGCGGCTGCGGCGCCGGTGCCCGTTGCGGTCGAAGAAGTGCTGGAACTGACCGACGAGATCGCGGAGGAGAATAGCATGCCTGCTCCCAAAGCTGCCGCAGCCGTAAGCGCGAGCGTGCCCGGCGACGACTCGATCCTGTCGGTCGAAAGCGAAGTCGCCGCGCGCCATTCGCTCTCTGCCCTCTCGTCCATGCTGGTCGCGCCCAAGGATGGGCAGGACAATACGCTCGACGGACTGGTCCGCTCGATGCTCAAGCCGATGCTCAAGGACTGGCTGGACCAGCGCCTGCCAGCTCTGGTCGAAGAGATGGTCGCCAAGGAAATCGCGCGTATCACCGGCCGCTGAGGCTGTGCTTGCGATGGCCTTTGCACAGGTCTAGACCCCTCGCATCCTGACGACGCCGCGGCGATGGGCCGCGCGTCGCGATCCGATCCGAGGGTGCTTTTTCATGAAAAATCTTCTGCTTGCCGGGCTAGGGTTGATGGCCCTGGCGACGGCGCCTGCGCTTGGCCGGCCCTTTACGCCCGCTGATATGGTGGCGCTGGACCGCATCGCCGCGCCGGCCGTGTCGCCGGACGGCAAATGGCTTGCCTATCAGCAGCGCAGTACCGATCTGGCCGGCAATAAGGGGCGCATGGACCTCTATCTGCTCGACATCAGCAAGGCGGGGCAGACGCCCAGGCTGATCGCGTCGAAGCCTGACAAGAATGAGACGGCGCCGGTCTTCTCGCCCGACGGGTCGTCGCTCTATTTCCAGTCGAACGCCAGCGGCGACGACCAGTTGTGGCGGGTGGCGCTAAGCGGCGGCGACCCGGTACAGATCAGCAAGGCGCCCGGCGGCATTGCCGGTTTTCTGCTTAGCCCCGACGGCAGCAAGGTCGCGCTTTGGGCCGACCGCCCGGTCGGCGCGAAGACGATCGACGTCGTGAAGCCCGATTCCTCCAAGGAAGCCGGCAGCGGGCGCATCTACGACCAGCTGTTCGTGCGCCATTGGGATACATGGTCCGATGGCCAGCGGTCGCAGATTTTCGTGATGCCGGTCGCCGGCGGCCCGGCCGTGTCGGTCATGGGCGGGCTTGCAGGCGACAGCCCGTCCAAGCCTTTTGGCGGGGCCGAGGAAATCGCCTGGAGCAAGGACGGCAGCACGCTCTTCTTCGCGCTGCGCGAGGCGGGGCGGCCAAAGAATCCGATCGAGCCGCTGTCGACCAATCTCGACATCTTCTCGGTTGCGGCGGACGGCAGCGCCGCGCCGGTCAACCTGACCGATGCCAATGACGCGGCCGACACGCTGCCCACCGTGTCGCCGGACGGCCGGTGGCTGGCCTATGTCGCGATGAAGCGCCCGACCTATGAAGCCGACCGGCAGGTATTGATGCTGCGCAACATCGCCAGCGGCGAGACGAAGGCGCTGACCGAGGGCTGGGACCGGTCGGTTGCGTCGATCGCCTGGGAAGCCAATGGCAAGGGGCTGCTCGTCACCGCCAACGACGTGCTCGACAATCCGGTGTTCCGGGTCGATGTCGCGTCGGGCAAGGTGGTGCGCCTGACGCAGAAGGGCCATGCCGGCAGCGTCGTGCCGCTGCCCCAGGGCGGCTTCGTCTATGCGCTGGACAGCATCCAGTCGCCCGCCGATTTCTGGAAGATGCCTGCAAAGGGCAAGCCGGTGCGGCTGACCAGCGTTAATGCGGCCAGGCTGGCGGGTGTCGATGACGTGTCGGTCGAGCGCTTCAGCTTCAAGGGCGCCAACGGCGACACCGTCTGGGGGCAGATCGTCAAGCCCCTAAACCCATCTGCTAACCCGTCGGCCAGCGGCACGGTCAATAAGCTGCCCGTCGCCTTCCTCGTCCATGGCGGGCCGCAAGGCAGCTTCAACGATTCATGGTCCTATCGCTGGAACCCCAAGGCGTTCGCGGCGCATGGCTATGCGGCGGTGATCGTCGATTTCCATGGGAGCACCGGCTATGGCCAGGCTTTCACCGACGCGATTAACAGGGATTGGGGCGGCAAGCCGCTCGAAGACCTGAAACTCGGTCTCGCCGCCGCCGCGGCGAAGGATGCAGAGGTCGATGCCGGCAATGCCTGCGCGCTGGGGGCCAGCTATGGCGGCTACATGATGAACTGGATCGAGGGCCAATGGGCCGACGGGTTCAAGTGCATCGTCCAGCATGACGGCGTGTTCGACGCCCGCGCCATGGCCTATGAGACCGAGGAATTGTGGTTCGACGAATGGGAACATGGCGGCCCCTATTATGAAAAGCCGGAAGAATTCGAGAAATGGAACCCGGTCAACCATGTCGCCGCGTGGAAGACGCCGATGCTGGTGGTGACGGGCGAGAAGGATTTCCGCATTCCCTATACGCAGGGGCTGGCCGCCTTCACCGCGCTCCAGCGTCGCGATATTCCGTCCAAACTGCTGGTCTTCCCGGACGAAAATCATTGGGTCTTGAAGCCGAAAAACTCGCTGCAATGGTATGGCGAGGCGCTGGGCTGGCTCGACCGGTGGACCAAGCGGTAAAAGCGCTGGAATGGTATGGGAAGGCATATTAAGGCGCCTTCCCATGACCGAATTGCCCAAAACCTTCGACCCCGCCGATATCGAATCCCGCTGGTACGCCCATTGGGAGGCGAACGGCCTGTTCCGCCCCGAACGGCCGGACGCGACGCCCTTCACCATCGTCAATCCGCCGCCGAATGTGACGGGCAGCCTGCATATCGGCCATGCGCTCGACAATACGTTGCAGGATATCGTGATCCGCTACGAACGGTTGCGCGGCAAGGATGCCTTGTGGGTGGTCGGCACCGACCATGCGGGCATCGCGACGCAGATGGTGGTCGAGCGGCAGCTCAACGCCCAGCAGCAGAAGCGGACCGACTTCACGCGCGACGCATTCGTCGCGAAGGTGTGGGAATGGAAGGCCGAGAGCGGCGGGACCATCACCGGCCAGCTACGGCGACTGGGCTGTTCCATGGACTGGGCGAACGAGCGCTTCACCATGGACGAGGGCTTTTCGAAGGCCGTCGTGAAGACCTTCGTGGAACTGCACAAGCGCGGCCTGCTCTATCGCGACAAGCGGCTGGTGAACTGGGATCCGCATTTCCGCTCTGCCATTTCGGACCTGGAGGTCGAGACGGTCGAGACGAAGGGCGGTTTCTGGCGCTTCCGTTATCCGCTGGCGGACGGCGTGACGCTGGCCGACGGTAGCGACCATATCGTTGTCGCGACGACGCGGCCGGAAACGATGCTGGCCGATATGGCGGTCGCGGTGCATCCCGATGACGAGCGCTACAAGGCGGTCATCGGCAAGGAGATTCTCCAGCCGATTACGGGCCGCCGGTTCAAGATCGTGCCCGACGAACATGCCGATCCGGCGCTGGGGTCCGGCGCGGTCAAGATCACGCCGGGCCATGATTTCAACGACTTCGACGTGGGCAAGCGCGCAGGCTTCAAGGCCGGCGACATGCTCAATATGTTCGACGCCGACGCCAATGTCGTCCAGACCGCCGACGGCCTGATCCCCGATCGCTTCCTGGGGCTGCACCGTTTCAAGCGCGACGGCGTGGACGGCGCGCGCGAGGCCGTGGTCGCGGAAATGAAGGCACTGGGCTTCCTGGTGCCCCATGTTACCAAGGACAAGGAAGGCGAGGAAATCTTTGCCGATTTCGAGCCGCGCACGATCCAGACGCCGTTCGGCGATCGCTCCAACGTGGTGATCGAACCCTGGCTGACCGACCAATGGTATGTCGATGCCGAAAAGCTGGCCGTGGCGCCGATGCAGGCGGTGCGCGACGGCGCGATCGAGATCGTGCCCAAGACATGGGAAAAGACCTTCTTCAACTGGATGGAGAATATCCAGCCCTGGTGCGTGAGCCGCCAGTTATGGTGGGGACATCAGATCCCGGCTTGGTTCGACCTGAACGGAAAAAGCTACGTAGCTGAATCTGAAGAAGACGCGGTCAAGCTCGCTTCGGCTGGTTCTGAAAATCGTCCAGTAAAGATAGTGAGTTCGTTCGATCCCAGCATCGTGGATGACGCGAATCCCTTTGATTATTATCTGCTGTCCCGCGATCCCGACGTCCTCGACACATGGTTCTCGTCCGCCCTCTGGCCCTTCGGCACGCTGGGCTGGCCGGAGCAGAGCGACAAGCTGTCGCGCCATTATCCCAATGATCTGCTGATTTCCGGCTTCGACATCCTGTTCTTCTGGGACGCCCGCATGGCGATGCAGGGGATGGAGTTCATGGGCGAGGCCCCATGGAAGAAGCTCTATCTCCACGGTCTGGTCCGCGCGGCCGACGGGCAGAAAATGTCCAAGTCCAAGGGCAATGTGGTCGATCCGCTGGGCCTGATCGACAGGTTCGGCGCAGACGCGCTGCGTTTCTTCATGGCGGCGATGGAGAGCCAGGGCCGCGACGTGAAGATGGATGAGAAGCGGGTCGAGGGCTATCGCAACTTCGCGACCAAGCTGTGGAATGCGGCGCGCTTCCTCCAGTCGAACGGCGTCACCGCATCGACCAGCCATGAGGCGCCCGCCGCTGCGCTGCCGGTCAACCGCTGGATCATCGCGGAGACGGTGGCGACCGTACAGGCGATCGACACGGCGCTGGCCGACCTGCGGTTCGATGCAGCCGCCAACGCCATCTATCATTTCGTCTGGGACCAGTTTTGCGACTGGTATATCGAATTGACGAAAGGCGCGATGGACGATGAGACGCGCGCCGTCGCGGGCTGGGCATTCGACCAGATTTTGGTGATGCTCCACCCCTTCATGCCGTTCATAACCGAAGAGTTATGGCACCTGACGGGCGACCGCGCGAACGCCCTGATCGTCGCGCAATGGCCGCAGGCGCTGGCCGCCGTCGACACCGATGCGCAGGCGGAGATCGACTGGCTGATCCGGCTGGTGAGCGCGATCCGCACCGCGCGGACCGAACTCAACGTGCCGCCCGGCGCGAAGCTGCCGATGGTAGTGCGCGACGCAGCGGAGGAAACCCATCGCAGGCTCGACCGTCAGGGCGTGGCGCTGGCCCGCCTTGGTCGCGTCGAAAGCCTGACCTTCGGCGAACCGCCGGCAGGCGGCGCGGCGCAGATCGTGGTGGACGAGGCGACTTTCATCCTGCCGCTGGCAGGCGTGATCGACATCGCGGCGGAAAAGACCCGCCTCGCCAAGGCGCTGGCCGCGGCGGAGAAGGAGCGGGATGGTCTGGGCGGACGCCTGTCCAACGCCAGTTTCGTCGAGAAGGCCAAGCCCGAAGCCGTCGCCAAGGCGCGCGAGGACCATGCCGAGAAGACGGCCGAGGCGGAACGGTTGAAGGCGGCGCTGGAGCGGCTGGGGTAAAACGGCCCGGATAAACCGGCATAAGCGCCGCTATCATGCGCAGGCTGCTTGTCGAAACTCCGTTCTTTCTGCAAGAAAGAGAAGGGCTTCGACAAGCTCAGCCCGAACGGGGGCATAGGGTGCCACACAGGCGCGCGGTTTTGAATGGGGACAGGCGAGTGGCAGCGAGCAGACCGGGCGCAAAAGACCTGACGCAGGGGCCGATCGCATCGACCCTGCTGATGTTCGCCATTCCCACGCTGGCGTCGAATATTCTCCAGTCCCTGAACGGATCGATCAATGCGATCTGGGTCGGGCGCTTCCTGGGCGCGCAGGCGCTGGCGGCGACGGCCAACGCCAATATCATCATGTTCCTGATGTTCTCGGTGGTGTTCGGCTTCGGCATGGCATCGACCGTGATGATCGCGCAGGCTGTCGGCGCCCGCGATCTGGACGCGGCCCGGCGCGCCTTCGGGTCTGCGGTCGGCTTCTGTTCGATGCTGGGGCTGGGCGTCGCTCTGGCGGGCTGGATCGGCGCGCCGGCACTGCTGCGCCTGCTGGCGACGCCGGCGGAGGCGTTCGACCTCGCGCTGGTCTATCTGCGCGTCATCTTCATCGCCATGCCCGCGACCCTGCTCAGCGTCATGATGATGATGGGGCTGCGCGGCGCGGGGGATGCACGCACGCCGCTCATCTTCATGATCGTCAGCGTCGCGGTCGACCTGATCCTCAATCCGGTGCTGATCCTGGGGCTGGGGCCGATCCCGGCCTTCGGCATCGCCGGGTCGGCGGCGGCGACGGCGGCGGCGGGCTTCGTCAGCCTGATCGGGCTGGTCGCCTTCACCTATGCCAAGGATTTGCCGCTGCGGCTGCGGGGCAAGGAACTGGCCTATCTCTGGCCCGCCGCCGACCAGATGCGCGTGCTGGTGGGCAAGGGGCTGCCCATGGGGTTGCAGATGATCGTCATGTCCGCGTCGGGCCTGGTGATGATCGGGCTGGTCAATCGCGAAGGCCTGCTGGTGACGGCGGCCTATGGCGCCGCACAGCAGATCTGGACCTATCTCCAGATGCCCGCCATGGCCATGGGCGCGGCGGTCAGCGCCATGGCGGCGCAGAATATCGGGGCAGGGCGCTGGGACCGGATCAGCCGCATTACCGGCTATGGCATCGGTTATCTGCTGGCGATCACTGGCGCGATGATCGTCATCATCCTGCTTTTCCACGAACTATTGCTGTCGCTATTTTTGGGCAGCAACCAGGCGGCGATCGACGCGGCGTGGAACATGCAGTTGCTGGCGAGCTGGAGCTTCATGATGTTCGGCTGCACCATGATCCTGTTTGGCGTGATGCGCGCCAATGGCGTGGTGGTCGCGCCTTTGGTCATCCTGTGCTTCACCCTGTTCGGCGTGCGTCTTGGGTTTTACGAGCTAGGCTATCCGCACTGGGGCGCGGACGCGCTTTGGCTGAGTTTCCCGGCAGGATCGGCGGTGGCGCTGCTGCTGGCATGGGCGGTCTATGCGCGCGGCGCGTGGCGCACGACGCGCCTGCTGGTGCCGGTGCATGAGGAACAATGCCGTGAGACGGTGAACAGCGATGCCGAACCGGCCGGCCGGATCGCGCCGGCGGGTTGACGGCGGGCGTTAGCGCCCCTGGTTGCGCCAGCGGGTGATGGTGCGTTCCAATATGTCGGACTCGCTGCCGGCCTGACGCCACAATTCGGTGAAGCTGGGGTCGCCCGATGCGGGGCGGCGATGCTCTTCCAGATTGTCGAGCGCGACGCGGATCGGCACCGCGACGCCCTCGCCGCAGATGATCGCCTCCCGGTTGCGCAGGGCGGGAATCGAATCGAGGAAACCGCGCGCGCCTTCGGGCATGGCGGCCTTGACGAAGGCCTGGTCGCGATCGTTGTTGAGGCGCATCGAAATGATCGTGCCGCATTGCGACAGCACGCCTTCGGCAAGGTCGGACGGACGCTGGGTGATGAGGCCCAGCGAAATGCCGTATTTGCGGCCTTCCTTGGCGATCCGCTCCAATATCTTGCGCACCGCCTGTCCCGACCCGGTTGTCGTGTTGGGGATATAGCGATGCGCTTCCTCACACACCAGCAGGATGGGCCGCTGCGGCTCGTCGCGCGCCCAGATGGCATAGTCGAACACCAGCCGCGACAGCACCGACACGACGGTCGAGGTGATGTCGGACGGCATGGCGGACACGTCGATGATCGAGATCGGCTTGCCGTCGGACGGCAGGCGGAAAATCTTGGCGAGGAACGCCTGCATCGTGTCGGCGACCAACATGCCGGAGAACATGAAGCTGTAGCGCGGGTCGGCCTTGATCTCCTCGATCTTGGTCTTGAGACGCATATAGGGCAGCGAATTGGTGCCCTTGTCGAGCTTGCCCATCTCATTCTGGAGGATGGTGGTGAGGTCGGACAACAGATAGGGGATCGGCGAATCCACCGTCAGGCGGCCGATGCTTTCCGCCAGCCGGTTCTTCATCCGCGCGGCCAGCAGGCATTTGGCGAGAATGTCGCTGTCGACCGTACGTTCGGAGCCGGACGACGTGACGAACACTTCGCAATGCTCCTCGAAATTCATCAGCCAATAGGGCAGGGCCAGGTTGCTGACGTCGAACACCGCGCCGTTGCTGGCGAAGGCTGCGCCATATTCGCCGTGCGGATCGATCATCACGATATGCCCCTGCGGCGACAGGTCGCAGATGCGGTGCAGGATCAGGGCGGCGCTGGTCGACTTACCCGTACCGGTGGACCCCAGCAGCGCGAAATGCTTGCCCAGCATCGAATCGACATAGAGGGCCGCGCGCGTGTCCGTGGTGGGGTAGACGGTGCCGATCTCCACATTCGCCCGGTCGTCCGCGGCGTAGATTTGCTGCATGTCGTGGCTCGACACCGGGAAGATGTCGGTGCCGGGGGTCGGATAGCGGGTGACGCCGCGGCGGAAGCGGTAGATGCGGCCGGTCAGTTTTTCCTCATCGCCTTCGCCCAGGAAATCGATGTCGGCGACGATGCCCTTGCTCGCCTGGTCCAATGTCATCGCACGGACGCTGGCGACCAGCCAGCTATTGCCGACGCGCATCTTCACCTGGCTGCCGACCTGGCCTGCCATGGCGGTGCAGGGGTCTTCATCCTGCTCCAGCAGCGCCAGGCGCTGCGCGTCGATCAGCACCTTGGAACTGGACCCGGCGATCTGGAACACCATTCCCATGGACTGGACCGAAGCGAGATGCACGGGCGTCGCGGGGGATGAAAAATGTTGTGCGCCCGGCATATGGGTCATGAGCCTTTGTCGTCCCTCGGACCGGAACGGCTTCCGGTTAACAGGATGCTTCTAGGCAAAAGAGGTAAAGATTGGCTTAGCTTCCACCGCTTCATGGCTGGCAAAGCCCCGCTTCAGGGTGAAGCTTCAAGGTTAAGAGACGTTGAGCCGGGGTCCGATCTGGACCAGTTGCAGCGCGGCACAGGAACATGGATCAACTTCGGGCATTGGGTTTAGGCAACAATCAGGATGGCCGCGTGTCCGATATTCCCAAGAGAGATGGCCGAACAGATGGAGCACGTCGCTCCGCCGCGATCGCGATCGCCCGCGTCATCTGTATATTGGGTGTGGTCTATGTTCATGCCTGGACCGGCCTGAATGGCGAGGCGCTCAAGGCGCTGCGTGGCAGCGGCCAGGATAATCTGCGCTGGCTGCTGATGGAATTGTTCGGCCGCAGCGCGGTGCCGCTGCTGGGCCTGATCTCCGGCTGGCTGGTCGCCCGATCGCAGACGACGCGCGATTGGGGCAGGCATGTGCGGCGCAAGGCGCGCACCATCCTGCTGCCCATGGTGCTTTGGAACATCATCGCCATCATTCTGGTGTCGGGCGCCGCCTGGCGGCTGGGCCTGTCGGCGCCGATGCCGCAATCGGGATGGTGGGCGATCGATGAGATATTCATCCTGACCCGCAACCCGGACATCAACGTGCAAATGCCGTTTCTGCGCGACCTGTTCCTGTGCATGGTCGCTGCGCCCTTGCTGGTGCGGATGCCGAACTGGTCGCTGGGGCTGGTCGCGGCGGTGGCGGCGGGGTGCCACATCGCCGGCTTCGGCCCACCGGTGCTGATGCGGGCGTCGATCCTCGTCTTCTTCACGCTGGGCATATTGGCGCAGCGCGGTGGCTGGGCCGAGCGCGTAGCGAGCAGGCCGATGCTGCTGATGGCGGTGCCATTCGCCTTGCTCATGGCGGTGCAACTCTATCGTGCCGTGACCGTCGGCGACGACGCCTGGCCAGTGGCGCAGCGGGCGCTCGACCTGACGCTGCGGGTGGCGGCGGCGGTGGCTTTCTGGCGGCTGGCCTGGGCGCTGGCGGACAGCCCGGCGCGGCCCATGCTGCTGCGGATCGAGCCTTATATGTTCTTCCTCTTCTGCGCCCACCTGATCCTGATCTGGCTGCTGGGGCCGGTGCTGGGCGGGCTTTTCGGGAAGATGGGCACGCCCTTCTATCCCTTCTACCTGATCCTGCAGCCTGTCATGGTGCTGGGCGCGACAGTGGCGATCGGCGCGGGATTGCGCCGTGTCGCGCCCGGCACGGCGGCGCTGCTCAGCGGTGGGCGGTTGAAGCGGCCGGAGCCTCAGGCGGTTTCCCGGGTCGTGACCGTCTGAGCCGCCGCCATGGCGATGGCGAAGCTGTGCTTGCGCGCGGCCGGGTCGAAAATCTGGCCCGTCAGGATCAACTCATCGACCTGTGTCCGGCGCAGGAAGGCGGCGATGTCGCGTTCCACATCCGCCTGCGTGCCGATGCTGGAGACGCTCAGCACATCGGACAGCATCGCCTGCGCCTGACCGGGCAGATCGGCATAATAGCCCGGCACCGGGGGTTGCAGCTTACCCGGCTGGCCGGTGCGCAGCCGCACGAAGGACTGCTGCATCGAGCTGGCAAGCAAATGCGCTTCCTCCGCCGTGTCCGCAGCGAAGACATTATAACCCGCCATCACATAGGGATATTTGAGATGGGCCGACGGGCGGAAGTCGCGGCGATAAATGGCGATCGCTTCGTCCAGCGCGGCGGGAGCGAAATGGGACGCGAAGGCATAGGGCAGGCCGAGCATGGCGGCGAGTTGCGCGCCATAAAGGCTGGAGCCGAGTATCCAGATCGACACATCTGCGCCCGCGCCCGGCGTCGCCTGGATGCTGAGCCGCTCGTCCTCGCCGAAATAGGCCTGTAGCTCCATTATGTCGCGCGGGAACTGGTCTGCTCCGCCCGACAGGTTTCGGCGGATCGCCTGGGCCACCCGCTGGTCAGAACCGGGCGCGCGGCCCAGGCCCAGATCGATGCGGCCGGGAAAGAGCGCATCGAGCGTGCCGAACTGCTCCGCGATCACCAGCGGGGCGTGATTGGGCAGCATGATGCCACCCGCGCCGATGCGGATGGTCGATGTCGCCTGGCCGATATGCGCCAGCACGACCGCCGTCGCGGCGGATGCGATGCCCGCCATGCCATGATGTTCGGCGACCCAAAGCCGGTGATAGCCAAGGCTTTCGGCATGGGCGGCAAGATCCGCGGCGTGGGCGAGCGCCGTGGCGACGGTGTCGCCTTCACGAACGGGGACGAGGTCGAGCAGGGAAAAACGGGTCATGTCCGCCATATGGGGGCATGGTCGGTTTTACTTCAAGACTTATAATATGGCCGAGGCGACCGTTTGCGGTCAACGGCTCGAAAATGCGGCGCCAGGCTCCAACTCAGACCGCCCGGCCAAATCCCTGTGCGGGGGCTTCGGCGCGGCGGCCGAAGGTGGCGGGCCGGCGGGCAACCAGCGGGTTGGCGTCTCGATCGAGCAGCGCCATCGTCTCGGTAAAGCAGGGACGTAGCGCGACGACGACCTCGATCAACTCGTCCGGGCCTTCATGCGTTTCCACGCAGCGGCGGGCGACCATCTCGATCTCTTCGGCCATGGCGCTCAGGCGATAGGCGCCGAACTGCGCCAATTCGCCCTTGAGCGTATGGGCGGGCGTGACCAGCGCGGCGGCGTTGCGGGCGCGGAACGCCTCTTCGATGGCGCCGATGGATTTGGCGCCATCTTCCCGGAAATAGCCCAGGATACGAAGAAAAGCGGTGCCCAGCTCGCTGCGGGTCCGCGTAAATTCGCTCCAACTGACCAGTTCGGTATCTTGATAGGACACCCACGCCGCTCCTTCATTCTAGCGAAGCCAAAATAGACGCGGCGCGTAAACAGCAGGTTAAAGCGTGGCGGAAAGCCACCCATTGTGGAGGATAATCACTCGGTCCGGGATAGGGTGAACCGATGCTCGCCCAGCGCCGCGAAGATCCAGCCCTGCGCCTGGGCAAGCGCTTCCAGCTCGCTCGCGGCGATCGGGTCGTCCGCTTCGATCACGATCGCACCGGCGTCCCGCATCGCCCGCGCGGCGCGTAATGCAGGCCAGGGACATTTCATGCCCCTGGCGTTCACGGGAACGGGATCGGCCGCCATCGCTCTATTTGGTCGCGTAGGGGTTCTTCTGGCTGCGCAGCGTCAAGCGCACCGGCACCGCGCCGAAACCCAGTTCCCGGCGGATGCCGTTCACCAGATAGCGGCGATAGCTTTCGGGCAGGTCGTCCAGCCGGGTGCCGAACAGCACGAAGGTCGGCGGGCGGGTCTTGTTCTGGGTGATATAGCGCAGCTTGATCCGCTTGCCGCCCGGCGCGGGCGGCGGGTTGGCCTCCAGCGCGGTTTCGAACCAGCGGTTGAGGACGCCGGTTGATACGCGCTGCGACCAGGCGGTGCGCGTTTCGAAGGCGACGTGGATCAGGTCGTCCAGACCCTTTCCGGTAGCCCCGGAAATGGTCATGATCGGCACGCCGCGCACCTGCGCCAGGCCTTCGTCCAGCGCCTTCTTGATACCCTGATAAAGCGCCGAACCATGTTCGACCGTATCCCATTTGTTGAGTGCGACGACGAGGGCGCGGCCTTCCTCCAGCACCCGGTCGGCGATGCGCAGATCCTGCGCCTCCAGCCCGCGGGTGGAATCGATCATCAGCACGACGACTTCGGCGAAGTTCACCGCGTTGATGCCGTCGGAAACGGCCAGCTTTTCCAGCTTTTCCTGCACCTTGGCCCGCTTGCGCATCCCCGCCGTGTCGATCAGGCGGACGGGGCGTTCCAGCCCGTCGCGGCTGGTCCACATCCAGTCGACGGCGATGCTGTCGCGGGTGATGCCCGCTTCCGGCCCGGTCAGCAGGCGGTTTTCGCCCAGTAGTCGGTTGATGAGCGTGGATTTGCCCGCATTGGGGCGGCCGACGATGGCGAGCTTGAGCGGGGCGCTCTCGTCATCCTCGTAAAATTCCTTTTCGTGCGGCTCGTCGCCCTCCCGCTCCAGGTGGGGGAGCAGCGCCTGGAACAGGTCAGCCAGGCCCTGGCCATGTTCGGCGGAAAAAGGGACAGGCTCACCCAGGCCAAGGCTGAACGATTCCATGACGCCGTCATCCGCCGCCTTGCCCTCGGCCTTGTTCGCGACCAATATGACAGGCGCGTCGTTGGCGCGCAGCCAGCGGGCGATTTCCTCGTCCAGCGGGGTGATGCCAGCGCGCGCGTCGATCATGAACAGGGCGACGTCGCAATTTTCCACCGCCGCTTCGGTCTGCATCCGCATCCGGCCGGGCAGGGTATTGGCGTCCTCATCCTCATAACCGGCGGTATCGACGATCGTGAAGTCGAGGCCCAGCAGATGCGCCTCGCCCTCGCGCCGGTCGCGTGTCACGCCGGGCTGGTCATCGACCAGCGCCAGCTTCTTGCCGACCAGACGGTTGAAGAGTGTGGACTTGCCCACATTGGGACGCCCGACAATGGCTACTGTGGGCAACATGGAGGCCCGTTCCTTCCAAAATTCAATAATCGATAAACGCGATACTCCCGCGCAGGCGGGGGCCAGTCCAGACGGAGGAACTGGACCCCCGCCTGCGCGGGAGCACGCTTAGCATATTTTCCCGGCTTAACGGTACGCCGTCAACTTCCCGTCATCCGCCAGCAGATAGAGTATGTTGTTGGCGACGATCGGCGACAGCGACATGGAGCGCCCCACATCGACCGTCGATTGCACCGATCCGGTGGCGGGATCGACATAGACCATCTCGCCGCGTGTCGACACGACGATCAGGCGGCCGCCGGCCAGAACCGGGCCGGTCCAGCGGATTGCCTTGTCCTTCTTCTTTTCCTTCTGCCAGCGGCGGAGCTGGCTGACCCAGCGGATTTTGCCGGTGGCGCGCGCGACGCAGAGCAGCCGGGCGTCGCTGGTCACCGCGAACACCCATTCGCCGACCACGGCCGGGGTCGAGATGCCCGCAATATTGATTTCCCACAGGCGCTGGCCGCTGGTCAGTTCATAAGAGGCCATGCGGCCGCCCTGGCCGATCGCAAAGACGCGGCCACGGTCGATCACCGGATCGGCATCGATGTCGGTCAGCGAGGCCACGGCGGTCGAGATGCTGGTCCGCGAGAGGGCGTCGCCCCACAGCGTGCGCCCATTTTCATAGCGATAGGCATTGATTTCGCCCGAACTATAGCCGGCGATCACGGTTCCCTGCGCGGCGGCGGGGGCCGCGACGCCGAAAATGCCGGTAACCTGCAAGGTGCCGCTATCGGTCCACTGGGTTTCGCCGTCCGACTGGTTGAGCGCGAACACCTGATTGTCCTGGCCCATCACATAGACATGACCATTTTCCAGCGTCGGCGCGCCGCGCAGCGGGCCGGACAGATGCTTCTTCCAGACGATCGCGCCATCGGCGACATTCAGCGCGAAGACGTCGCCGAAGCCGGTGCTGGCGAATACCCGGTCGCCCAGGACGCTGACGCCGCCGCCGAACAGCACGCGGCCATTGCCCTTGCCTTCGGAGGGCAGGTTGGTCTGCCACAATTTTGCGCCGCTGGCGGCGTCGAAGGCGATGACATGCGCGCCTGCGTCGGTCACGAACAGCTTGCCGCCCGCCACGACGGGGGAGGCGGCCAGCCGCGCCTGGGGCGAGCTGCCCTCGATCGAAGCGGTCCAGACCTGCGAGGGCGAACCGCCCAGCGAGACATGGCCCATCGCCTTGGACGGGTCGCCGCCCGGCTGCGACCAGCTATCGTTGACATAAGGGGCGGGCAGGGTGACCTGCACATCGGCCAGGCTGGGTTCGACCTCGACACCCTGTTCGTTGCTCAGGATCGACGTGCGGTTGCCGACGACCGGCGTCTTGGGGCCGCCCTTCTTGCCGCCGACGATGCCGCAGCCCGCGAGCAGGGCGACCATCGCCGCCATCGTTACCATGCGGCCCATCGGCGCGAATGCTTTCATGCTCGTCATTCCCATCCGCTCGGTCATCCTTCGCTCGGCTCGGCCGGAATCTCGACCGCGTCGATACCCATTAATCCTGCCATCTGTCGCGCGCGTGAACGGATCGACTGCGGCACATTGGCGTCCTTGGCCATCGCGGCGAAGATCGGGCCGGCCAGGTCGGTCTTGCCCATCTTCATATAGGCGATCGCCACCAGTTCACCGGCGCTGCCGAACCAGGGCGCGCCCTCGACGGCCAGCGGCTTCAGCCGGTCGACCACCTGCTGGGGCTTGAGCGTATCGAACTCCAGCGCGGTCTGGCGGATCAGCGCCAGGTCGCGATAGGGCTGGTCCAGCTTGGTATCGGCGGCCATGGCGGCGTAGAGGGCGGTCGCAGCCTTGGCGTCGCCCTTGCGCGACGCGACGCCGGCCTGCGCCAGCAGGGCGGACGCGCGGTAGCCCGGCTGGTCGGCCTTCGTCAGTGCATCGAGCTGCTTGGCGTCGGGCGTGCCGCCGCCGGCCGCCGCCGTCAGCACCGTGTCCATCTGCTCCGACACCGCTTCCGACTGTATCTTGCTATAATGCTGCCAGTAGAGCCAGCCGCCAAAGGCGGCCAGGCCCAGTATGACGGCGACCAGAATCCAGCGCCCATAGCGCTGCCAGAAACCCAGAAGCTGGTCCTGTCGGACGGCTTCGTCCACCTCGCGCATGAAGGCTTGGCTATTTTGCGGCGTCAGGGCCACGGGATTCTCCGAGAAATGGATCAGAAACTATGGGCAGAAGGCGCGATCAATAGCGACGCTTATGCCACAGGCAAATCAAATTTTGGCCAATTAGATTTTAGGGCGATACACCTGATCGTCGGTAGGAAAGCCGCGTGTCCGCACTTCGGCGGCGTAGCGGGCAGCCGCGCCGTCGATGGTTTCCGCGATATTCTCGTAACGTTTCACGAAGCGCGGGACGCGATCGAACATGCCCAGCATGTCTTCGGTCACCAGCACCTGCCCGTCGCAATGGGCCGATGCGCCGATGCCGATCACCGGCACGTCGACGCTGTCGGTGATGGCGACGGCCAGTTCCTCCATCACCCCTTCCAGCACCATGGCGAAGGTGCCGGCCTGCGCCACGGCGCGGGCGTCGGCCATGATCTTGGCATGTTCCTGCTGGCTCTTGCCGCGCGCGCCATAGCCGCCCAGTGCGTTCACGGCCTGCGGCGTCAGGCCGATATGCGCCATCACCGGGATGCCGCGCTGGCTGAGGAAGGAAATCGTGTCCGCCATCGCCTCGCCGCCCTCCAGCTTGACGGCGGCGCAGCCGGTTTCCGCCATTATCCGGCTGGCGCTGGCGAAGGCCTGTTGGGGCGAGGATTCATAGCTGCCGAACGGCATGTCGACCAGCACGACGCTGTGATAGCTGCCGCGCACGACCGCCGCGCCATGGGCGATCATCATGTCGAGCGTGACGGCGAGGGTGGAGGGCAGGCCGTAAATCACCTGGCCCAGCGAATCGCCGACCAGCAGCATGTCGCAATGCGGGTCGAGCAACTGGGCCTGGCGCGCGGTATAGGCGGTCAGCATGACCAGCGGTTCCTGCGTCTTCCCCTCGAACTTGCGCCGCTGGATGGCGGGCACGGTCAGGCGCTTCATCGGCGCGGGCGTGGGGTTGGCGCGGCTGGTCGCGGTGTCGAGCGTGAAGGTCGTGGACATGGACGCGCTCTACCGCAGCGCGGCGCGGCGCGCAAATGGATGGGGAGCGGCATGGATATGCCGCTCCCCATTCTTCGCAGGTTGCGGATACGGCAAGCCGCCTCCGCAGGGGTGAGTGGTCAGAAGGAGACTTTGATCGTGCCGCCCCAGGTCTGGGGATCGCCGACCTGACCGGCGATCAGGCCGGTGTTGCCCGGCGCGACCTGGAGGTTTTCGATATAGTTCACGTCGAACGCGTTGCGGACCCAACCGAAAATGTCGAACCCTTCGCCGCGGAAGCCGGCGCGGAAGTTGGTCAGCGCATAGCCCTTCACCTCGGTATAGATGGACGGCGAGGCGTTGGAGTTCCAGTGCGAGCGGTAATTGCCGTCGACGCCCAGATAGGCCTGGCCCTCCTTCGCCAGTAGCGTAACCGGAATATTATATTCCGCGCCGTAGGAGAAAGCCCATTTCGACACGCCGGGCAGATCCTGGCCGGAAATGTCGCACTGGCGAGGGCTGAGCGCGCCGGGGACGCCCGGCTGCGAATAATCCGCAGGCTGTCCCGAAGGCTGCAACGTGCCGCCCGACAGTTCGGGCGGGCAGGGCGCGTTGGTGAACTTCTTATATTGGGCGTCGGTATAGGCGCCATTGGCATAGGCGGTGAAACGGTCGCTGGCGACGACCTTGAAGTCCGCCTCGATCCCTTGCGACCGCACCTTTTCCGCGTTGGCGAGGTAACCGCGCACGGTGCCGAACTGGCCGCCATTCACGGTCGCCTGGAAATTCTTGATCTCCGTGCGGAAGGCGGTGAGGTTGAAGGTGGCCCGGCGGTCCCAGAACTGGGTCTTGAGGCCGATTTCATAATGATTGACCGATTCCGGCTTCACCGTGCTGGCGTCATAATTGACGCTATTGTCGGCATTGAGCGGCAGGCCGTTCTGGTTGATGCCCAGCGTCTTGAAGCTCTTGGCATAGGTCGCATAGGCCAGCACGTCGCGGGCGACCTTGTAATTGACGTTGAAATCGTAGGTGAAGTTCCAGGCGCTGTCGGACGGGGCACTGACCTGCGGCTGGTAGACGCCGCACTGCTGGGTCGTGCCCTTGATGGTGCCGGGTTCCGCGACCGTGGTGCAACTGATGGCCTGGCCCTGCGCGTTGGTGACGACGCGCTGATAGAAGCCGGACTTCTTGTCATAGTTGAGCCGCACGCCCGGCTGGATGGTCAGCGCGTCGGTCACCTTCCAGCTAAGCTGGCCGAACAGGGCCGCGCTGTCCGCCTTCAGATATTGCGTATTACTGGCGGTCAGGCCGGACAGCGTCGCCGGGATATTGGCGGGGTTGGTCGGATCGGTGGAGGGCGCAAGGCTCCACTGGGCCGCATCGTCGCCCTGCTGTTCGGTGCCCTGGGTGTCGATCCGCTGCTTGAAGCCGAACAGGCCGACGACGAAGTCAACATCCTTGCTTTCGTAGTTGTAGCGGAATTCCTGGCTATACTGGTCCTGCTGCGACGGGTTCTGCGATTTGGACACGATCGACAGACCGGTGAAGTCGCGGTCATTTTCCGGCTTCCAGTCCCAGAAGCGCCAGGCGGTGACGGAGGTCAGGGTGCCGGGGCCGACATCCCATTTGATCTTGGCCGACACGCCGCCGATCTTGTTACCGGCGTTCAGGTTGGAATCGAGGTCGGTCAGACGGTCATAGGGGTTGCGGCTGGGCACGACATAGCCCTGCGCAGCGGCCAGCGCGTCATATTGGCGATTGAGCGGACGCTGGGTCTTGCCGACGCGCACGAAGGTCGTGCCGCAGCATTCGGGATCCTGCTTGCTGTAATCGCCGGACAGGGTGACGCTGAAATCGTCATTGGGCTTGAACAGCAACTGGCCGCGAATGCCCAGATTATCCTGCTCGTTGATCCAGCGCTGGCTGGTCACATTGTAGAGCGTGCCCCGGCGCGTGGTGGCGGCGACCGCGATGCGGGCGGCGATGGTCTCGGACAGCGGGCCGGACACGGCGGCCTTGGCCTGCTTGTAGTTGAGATTGCCGACGGTCAGTTCGGCGCGGCCCTCGAAATCGAAGGTCGGCTGGTTGGTCGTGATGTTGATCGCGCCGGCCGTGGTGTTCTTGCCGTAAAGCGTACCTTGCGGTCCGCGCAGCACTTCCACCTGCGCCACGTCGAGAAAGTCGAAGGTCGCGGCGGCGACGCGCGAGTTGTAGACGTCGTCGACATAGATGCCGACGCCTTGTTCGAAGCCATCGCTGGTCAGGCCGAACGGCACGCCCAGGCCACGGATATTGACCGAGGTGTTGCGCGGGTTGGTGGTGTAGACCTGCAACGTCGGCGCGAGTTGCTGGAGCTTCACGATGTTGAAGTTGCCGGTTGCCTCGATGCTGTCGCCGCGGACCACGGAAATCGCCAATGGCACTTCCTGCGCGGTTTCCTGGCGACGGCGGGCGGTAACGACGATCACGTCGCCGCGCACGTTGGTTTGTCCGGCGACCTGTTCGGCGCCGTCCGCAGGCGGCTGAACCGCATCCTCCGCAAAGGCGTTGGGCGTGATGATGGAAGCGCCCGCGACGCTCGCGAGCAACAGGAAACGCGCAATCATGATATTCCCCTTTATCCGGCTGTCCGGTGCCAATCTGGTTGTCTTGTGATCGCGGCACTTCCGGTGATCCGGTCAACGCCGATATTGGGGATGAAGATCGGAACGGCGGCCCATCCCCTGCCGCCTGGGCCGCTCGTTGCAGCCCGAAATATATGGCGCCCCCGCCTGATCGTTCAGTTGGTCAGGCGCGTCTTTTCCGTCACGTCGATCTGGACCACGCGCGCGTCGTGGACGGTCAGCGTGATCGATCCGAAACGCAGCGCTTCCAGCACGTTGCGCACCTTGTCGACGCTCGCGGCGATATCGGGCCGCAAGTCTGTGCGGGCGCCGTCGATACGGGCGTGACGGAGTTCGATCGGTTTATGTTCGCTCATGGACACCTCTGGCTCGTCTAATATCTCAACTACAAAGATAGACAAAAAAGCAAATATAAGGGGCGCGCAAGTTTGTCTTGTCGCGCCCCTCGGGGGTGAGCCTTATGGGTGCAGGGTCGGGCGCTGGGCCTTGCGCTCCTGCTGGGCCATGGGCAGCGCAGGGCGCATCTGGCGCATGGCGGACGCCTGTTCCTGCGCATTGTCGATCAGCCGTTCGAGCAGGGATTGCCCAAACTGCCAGTCGCCGAGACCCGAATCTGCGTTGATATGACCGGCATGGCCCGCATCGACAAATTGACTGCCCCAATTTTTGCCGACGCTATGGGCGCGTTCGAAGAAGATATAGGGATCGTCGCGGCTACCCACCAGAATCGAGGGGAAGGGGAGTTGCGCGCGGGGCGTGGGGCCGAATCCGCCGATCGTCTCGGGCGTTTCCATCCGGTCGCAATCGGGCGGCGCGACCAGCAGCGCGCCGGTCACCGGCCAGCCATAGGCCTGGCTTTGCAAAGCGCCCCACCAGGCGACGGCCAGGCAGCCCAGGCTGTGCGCCGCCAATATGACCGGCCCGTTCGCTTCGCGGATGGCGGCGTCGAGCCGCGTCACCCAGGCATTGCGGTTGGGGCTGGCCCAGCTGCCCAGGTCCACCCGCTCGCAATCGCCGCGCGTTTCTTCCCAGATTGTCTGCCAGTGGCCCGGCCCGCTATTGTTGAGGCCGGGGATGGTCAGCACGACCGGCTGGCGCGTGTCACCCGAAAAACCGAATCGCTCCATGGTCTGATCCTCATCCTTGCTGTCGAGGCTCCGACAATAATTCTATTCATATGGTAGACAATGGGCAAGCGGCGAAATGTGGTGAAATCTAGGCAGCCGGAAAGACGCCATCACAGCGGGATCGTCAACAGCAATGCGGCCGGGCCGGCATGATGCCGGCCCGGCCGATCGGTCACGCCTTCGGACGCCTTACCAGGGGTAGATCAGGCCATAATATTGGTAGACGTTGCGGCCATAGCCATCGTCATAATCCGGCCGCTTGTCCGCGCCGTAGCGCGGCGCATTGTCCAGCAACTGCTTGTCGAGATCGACCACATAGCCCTGTTGCCCGGTGTCGTAGGTCAGCATCGACCAGGGCAGGGGATAATGGTCGTGCCCCATGCCCAGAAAGCCGCCGAAGGACAGCACGGCGTAGCGCACCTGGCCGCTGCGCTTGTCCACCATGAAGTTGGATATCTTGCCCAGGCGTTCGCCCTGGCGGTTGTAGACGGCGGTGCCTTCGACCCGGTCGGAGGCGATGAGTTCGCCGTGATTTTCCATCGTCAGGTCAGTCATGTCACGCTCCTGTGAGAAATGCAGCTATGATGATGCAACCATGGGGGACCGCCGGGGTTCCTCCGGCTCATCACAAGGAGCATAGGCCATGAAGATCAATCGCAGCGGTTCGGCAGTCTGGAGCGGTGGCCTCAAGGACGGGAAGGGCGCCATCTCTACCCAGAGCGGCGCGCTGGACGCCTATCCCTATGGTTTCGCCACCCGGTTCGAAGGGCAGCCGGGCAGCAATCCGGAAGAGCTGATCGCCGCCGCCCACGCTTCCTGCTTCACCATGGCGTTGTCGCTGATCCTGGGCGAAGCGGGGTTGACGGCGGAGAAGATGGACACGACCGCGGTCGTGACGCTGGAGAAGCTGGACGACGGTTTCGCGGTGACCGCGAGCAAGCTGACGCTGAAGGCGACGATCCCCGGCACCGACGACGCGACCTTCCAGGAACTGGCGGGCAAGGCCAAGGCGAATTGCCCGATCTCCAAGCTGCTGAAAGCCGATATCAGCCTTGAGGCGGAACTGCTGAACGGATGACCGGACGCCTGGCGCGGACATGTTCGCGCCAGGCGATATAGAGGCCGCTGCCAACGATCAGCGCCGCGCCGGCCCAGGTCGTCGCCATCGGCCAGTTTTCGCCGATCGCGACGCCTAGCAGGGTGGTCCAGATGATCGTGCTATAATCCATCGGCAATACCACCGACACCGGCGCCCAGCGCAGCGCGGCGGTCAGGCACAATTGCGCGATTCCGCCGAACAGGCCGATCACCAGCAGCAATCCCCATGTCAGCGCATCATGCGCCTGCGCGACGAAGGGCATGGCGATGCCCAGCGGGATCATCGACAGGACGGTGAACCAGAAGACGACCACGCCCGCCGCTTCGGTCCGGCCCAGTTCCCGCAGCACCAGGCTGACGCTGGCGGTCACCAGCGCGGCGGCAATGGCGACCGCGACCCCCTGGATCGGGAAATGGCCCGCGTCCGGCCGAACGATCACCAGCACGCCGATAAAACCGACCAGCACCGCGCTCCAGCGGTGAATGCCGGTCGCCTCCCGCAGGATCAGCGCCGACAATATCGTGCCGAAAATAGGCATGGTGAAACCGATCGTCGCGGCTTCCGCGGGGGGCAGCAGGATGTAGGACAGGAAATTGAGCAGCATTCCCGTCAGCCCCATCATCATGCGGCTGGCGTGAACGCCGATCCGCCGGGTGCGCACGGTGCGCAGGCCGCCCGCCAGCGCGACCCAGATGAGGATCATCGGCAGCGCCAGAGCCTGCCGGTAAAAGAGCGATTCGATGACATGGACGCCATGTTCGCTCGCTACCCGCACGGTCACGAACATGACCGACAGGCACAGGACGGCGACCAGGCGCAGCCCGATGGCGAAGAGCGGACGATGGGGACGGGCGGTTGCGGTCACGCTGCCGCCTTAGCCCGGTTGCGCCGCGACGCAACCGGGCGGGGTCGATATTGTCCTACTTGGCCGGCTTGCGGAATTTCAGTGTCATCCGGTCGCTTTCGCCGATCGCCAGATATTTGTCCCTGTCGACGTCCTTCTGGCTGAGCGAGGGGGGCAGAGTCCACACGCCCTTGGGCCAGTCGGCCGTATCCTTGGGGTTGGCGTTCACCTCCGACGCGCCGACATAGTCGAAGCCCGCCGCCTGCGCGATGCGGCGAATGGTCGAAACCTTCAGATAGCCGCTGCTCGTTTCCAGTGCGCTGTCGCGATCTTCGGGCAGGCGATGATCGACCACGCCCAGCGTGCCGCCGGGCTTGAGCATATCGAAAAACGCCTTGAAGGTCGCGGCCTCGTTCCCGGCCATGACCATATTATGGACGTTGCGGAATGTGAGTACCGTGTCGACGCTGCCGGCCGGGATGTCGGCGGCTTCCTCGGGATAGGCGGCAACCTTCACCTTGTCATAGACGGCCGGATTGGCCGCCAGGAACGTCCTGTAGCCGTCCAGATAGCGACCTGTGGGTTGCAGGGCGTAGAAGGTGCCATGGTCGCGCAACAGCGGAGCCAGGACTTCGGTGTACCAGCCGCCGCTCGGGCTATATTCCACAACTGTCTGGCTCGGTGTCACACCGAAGAAGGCGAGCGTCTCGGCCGGGTGGCGATAGGGATCGCGCGCGACATTCTTGGGCGTGCGGCTGGGCGCGGCGATGGCGGCGGCGATCGGGTCGGCGGCCTGATTGTGGCCGGCATGTTGGGCGACGGCGACGCCGGCGGGCAGGATGGCGATGGCAGCGGCGATCAGGGCGAGACGGTTCATCTGGGATCCTCTCTCTTTCAGGGAGAGCGAGGTGTGGCCGTCTAGCACAGGGCGCGCAAGGGGCGGCGGGAGAGAAATCCCCCGCCAGCCACAATAAGTTACGAACCGGCGGTTACAGGCAGGCTTCCAGGAACGGCTGGTCGAAGCCGAACATGCGCGCCTTGTCGAGCGTGTAGGGACGCAGGCCCATCGAGCGATATTCGCCGATGATCTTTCCGCTGTCGTCTTCATCATGATATTCGAACTTGAACAGTTCCTGGGTGACGATGACGTCGCCTTCCATGCCGATCACTTCGGTCACGTTGGTGATGCGGCGCGACCCGTCGCGCAGGCGCTTCACCTGGATGATCAGATCGACCGAATCGGCGATCTGCTTGGAAATCGCTTCCTTGGGAATCTTGATGTCGCCCATCAGGATCATGTTTTCCATACGGCCCAGGCACTCGCGCGGCGAGTTGGCGTGGAGCGTACACATGGAGCCGTCATGGCCGGTGTTCATCGCGGCGAGCAGGTCGAAACATTCCGCGCCACGAATTTCGCCCAGGATGATGCGGTCAGGCCGCATACGCAGGGCGTTCTTGACCAGGTCGCCGATCGTGATCGCGCCATGCCCCTCCAGGTTCGGGGGACGGGTTTCCAGCGGCAGCCAGTGCGGCTGCTGCAGGCGCAGTTCGGCCGCATCCTCGATCGTCAGCACGCGCTCGCCCGGATCGATCATCTTCGACAGGGCATTGAGCATCGTCGTCTTGCCCGAACCCGTGCCGCCCGAAATGACCACGTTGAAACGGCAGGCGCCGGCGATCTTCAGCGCCGTCGCCATCTTCGGACTCATTGCGCCCCATTGGGCGAGCATGTCGATGGTGATCGGCTTGGCGGAGAATTTACGAATCGAGATCGCCGTGCCCTTCAGGCTGAGTGGCGGCACGATCACGTTGACGCGGCTGCCATCGGGCAGGCGGGCGTCGGCCAGTGGCGTGGTCTGGTCGACGCGGCGACCGACCTTGTTCACGATCCGCTGCGCGATCTGGAACAGATGCTCCTCGTCGCGAAACTTGATCGGGGCGATGACCAGCTTGCCCTTCTTTTCGATATAGGTCTGTTCCGGCCCGTTCACCATGATGTCGGTGATGTCCGGGTCGTTCAGCAATTCTTCGAGCGGGCCAAGGCCCAGCAATTCGTCGACCAGCACCTTTTCCAGCGCGAACTGTTCGCGGCGGTTGAGGGTCAGCTTCAGTTCCGCCAGCACTTCCATGATGATCGGGCGGAATTCCTCCGCCAGCTCATCCTTGGTCAGCGTCGCGGCGGCCTCGGGATCGACACGCTCGAGCAGGCGGGGAAGCACCTGTTCCTTGATCTTGTGGACGCTGGCCTCGAACCCCTGTGGTCCGGCGTCGGGCACATGTTCGGCATTGGCGCGGTCCGACAATCGCGCCATGGCGTCCGAATTGCGCTGCATCTGGCTGGTCGGCGCCGCCAACGGGTCGAAGGCGACTTCGCCCGGCAGCGACGCGATATCGAGCGGCGGGAACTGATCGCCGCCACGCGGCGCTTCTTCCTTCGGGCTGCCGCCCTGCATCGGGCGGGCAACGCCAAAGCCGGGCTTGATGCCGGCGGGTCCATTTTTCCGTCCAAAGGCGCTCATATTTCTCCGCCACTATTTTCGCGACTGGCCCGGTCCAAAGGTAAGGACCGGTCCGTGGGATGATGAAGGTGAATAGGCTGGAAACTTTGATAAATGCCTAATGGCGCGGCGGCGCAGGTTCCGGCGCCGTCACGAAGCGCGGATCGGCTCCGAACCAGCCGCCGATCTGCCGGGCGCTCGACAGCAGCCGGCGCCCTTGCGGCGTCAATGCGATGCGGCCATCGTCACGCTGGACGATGTTGCCCGACAACGTCTGTTCGCTGACCCGCCGATCGATCTGCCGCAGATCGCCCAGATATTCTCGTATGAACACATTCTCCAGCATGGGCGGCGTCAATTGGCCGTCCTGCCGCTCGATCCGGGCCAGCAGGAACATGGTGATCGATCGGTCGAACGTGACCGGGAAGACGATCAGGAAGCTGATGTTGAACGCTAGCGACAATGCGACCGCCCCGACCCCGGTCGACAGATCGAGGGCGGGAGCGCGGCGCCCCGCGATCGCCAGCAACAGCCCCAGCAGAAGCGCGCCGATGAAGGCGATCAGCACACCGCGATAGAAGAGCAGCGGGATCGCCCCCAGCAGCGGCGACGCGATCAGCGCCAGATAGAGGAGGAACCCGCCCGCCAGCACCAGCAGATAGATCAGGGCCAGGCCGGCCAGGCGACGGAACAGGGCGTTCATGGCTGGATTTCCTTCACCGAAACGAGGCAGGCAAGCGGTTCGCGGACGTTGCAGCGCAGGCCGGGCGGAGGACCGCCGGCCTTGCCCCAGACGGGATCGTCCGAAGCGAACAGCAGATGATCGATGCCGGCGGCTTGCGCGCGAATGCGGACGCTGGCTGGCGGCAATGGCGTGTCGAAGATCGGGCGGATCAGGGCGATGCGCTGTTCCACCGCTCTTGGCGAGGCGCCGAACAGATTGGCTTCCACATCGGCAACGCCCGTACGTTGCACGCCATAAAGGCCGAAATTGAACGCGCGCCGCTTCAGCACGGGATTATGCTGGATGACGTCATGCGCGGGCAGGTGGATGGCGGCCCATCGATAGATGCCGCGTTCGCTTTCATCGCTGGCGCGCGCCGTGAAGATGGTGCCGAAGCCCGCGACGGGCGCATAGGGCGCACGGATGAGCCGCAGCCCGACAATATCCCAGATCACGGCCGCCAGGCCCAGGATCAGCAGCAGCTTGAAGCTGAGGGCGCGTTCGCGGAACCAGTGGGGGCGATCATGCAGCCAGACCGCCGTCCAGATGATGGCGGCGCATTGCGCGAACCAGATCGCACGCCAGCCCAGATCATTGCTGATGATGGTCGATTTGAGGAAGCTGCTGATCAGTAGGGAAAACAGGGCGCTGGCGAGGAGCAATATCTGAACCGGATGTCGCGGCCAGCGCAAATCCCGTTTCCACCACATGATCGCGCCCCAGGCGAAGACGCCGAACTCCGCGGCATAGTTCAGCGGAAGCAGCGCCAGGTTGAACAGCGCTCCGTCTCCTCCGTCAGGAAAGAAGAGGGCGAAGGGGCGAATGGCGAAGGCGATGGGCAATGCGCCATCGTCGCGAAATGCCAGGAGGTCGGCAATCTGGATCGAGGCGCCCAGCAACGCGACGATTCCCGCCAGGAGCAGGGTCATGTCCCGCCGGAACAGGCTGATCGCGCCCCATATCATCAGGACCGGCGCAATGGTCAGCATGATCCACACGGACGACCCGAAGCATGTCGCTATGCCAAGCCCGGCGGCGACAGCCAGCGGCCATCGCGCCGTGGCGTCCCGCTCGCCAGCCCGCACCAGAAGCAGCATCGCCGTCCACGCCGCGATGACGGCTGTCATATGATGCGGCACCCACAGCATCGAATGGACGGCAAAGCCGATTTCGCAGTTCCACCAGTCGCTTTGGCCGGTGACGGTGCCGGTCCAGAGGAAGCGGAAGCCCATCGCGATCAGGTCCGCGCCCGACAGGAAGCAGAAGAGCAGGATGAGGGCTGTGAAGCGGCGCATATGGCCTTGGCGGATCAGTCCGCTATCGGCCCCGATGCGCCACAGCAGCGCGGGAAAGGCAAGGCCGGCCCAAAAGGTCGCTGCGCCGAAAGCCATGCGGCCATCCAAGAAGGACGGGCCGAAATGCTGGATCGCGGCGGGCCAGAGATAGAAATAATAATAATAGCCCACGGCTGCGGGGCGAGCGAAGAAAGGGTCCGTGAAAGGCAGGTTCTGATGAGCGATGGCGCTGGTTATTGCGGCATGTTTGACCAGGTCATATTCGAGCATCGACTTGTTCAGCGTTCCGCCGACCTTCATGTCGACGAAGGCGAAAATGACGATGAACAGCCATATCAAAAGCAGCGGCGCCGCTATTCGCCAGCCTTCAGCACGGGGCTTCAACCATGTCGCGCGTCGCAACGCGAGTAACGCAAGCACGGCATGACAACCCGCCACTGCATTCAGGCCGCCCGCCCGCGCGACGAGTGCATCAACCGCTGGCAGGATGGTGAAGGCCAGCAGCAAGGCCCAGCCCAGCCTTTGCCAGCCACGTCCCCAGCGATCAGCGCCCACATCAAAAAGATGCAAAAGGCCTGCGCCCGGCAACATCATCCAGATCAGGCCGCCTGCAATAGCGACGAGGAGCGCGACCAGATCGCCAAGAAAGGGATCGGACATCCTAACGGCGCTTTGCCGGCCAGAAGCGGGGATCGCCATTCAGAATAGTGGAACGCTTTGTCATCCGATATTCTCTCGACGCCGCCCTGTACTGCGCGACCTAGGATAATATGGTAAACAAGTGATTGCGTCGTGCGCACCTGCGTTGCGAGGAACCGCCATTATGGCATTGGCTCGATTGCCGGAGGCGGTGCGACCTTCCGGGCGATGCGTTGATGGTCCAACAAAAAGAGCGGCGCCATGCGACGCCGCTCTCGATATATCCTGCTTGTCCGCGGGAAGGGGGTCAGCCGGCCTTTTCGGCCAGTACCGTCAGGCCCTTTTCATTCACTTCGGCAAAGCCGCCTTCGACCGGGATGATTTCCGGCGCGGCGCCGGCCGTCGCGAAGATCTGGATGCTGCCGTCGCGCACGGTCGACATGAAGGGCGCATGACCCTCCAGCACGCCGAAGTCGCCATCGGTGCCGGGCACCACGACCTGCCAGACTTCGGCCGAGCGGACCAGCTTTTCCGGGGTTACGAGTTCGAAATGCAGTGCCATCTGTAACTCTCCACCCTCCCGTTTAAGTCTTAGGAGGGGCGCGTGACCCTCCTAAGAGGGCCGGGGGTGGGTGAGATTGCGCAGCAATCGCCTACAATCCGTCGGGATGGATTGATGCTCGCTTCGCTCGCGACCCACCCCCAACCCCTCCCTTGGAAGGGAGGGGCAATATTTATCTGGCTTACGCCGCTTCGGCCGCCAGCTTCTTGGCTTTTTCGACCGCTTCGTCGATGCCGCCGACCATGTAGAAGGCGTTTTCGGGCAGATGGTCATACTCGCCATCGACCACGGCCTTGAACGACTTCACCGTGTCTTCGATCTGGACGAACTTGCCGCTGATGCCGGTGAAGACTTCGGCGACGTGGAACGGCTGCGACAGGAACTTCTGGATCTTACGCGCGCGGGCGACGGTCAGCTTGTCCTCTTCCGACAGCTCGTCCATGCCCAGGATCGCGATGATGTCCTGCAACGATTTATACTTCTGCAGGATCGACTGGACCGCACGCGCGGTGTCATAATGTTCCTGGCCCACGGTGCGCGGTTCCAGCACGCGGCTGGTGGAGTCGAGCGGATCGACCGCCGGGTAGATGCCCAACTCCGAAATGGCGCGGTTGAGAACGGTCGTCGCATCCAAGTGCGCGAACGAAGTCGCTGGCGCCGGATCGGTGAGATCGTCCGCGGGAACATACACGGCCTGCACCGAGGTGATCGACCCCTTGTTGGTGGAGGTGATGCGCTCCTGCAACTGGCCCATGTCGGTCGACAGGGTCGGCTGATAGCCCACCGCCGACGGAATACGGCCGAGCAGAGCGGACACTTCCGCGCCCGCCTGGGTGAAGCGGAAGATGTTGTCGACGAAGAACAGCACGTCCTGATTTTCCACGTCGCGGAAATATTCGGCGATGGTCAGGCCCGACAGGGCGACGCGCGCGCGGGCGCCCGGGGGCTCGTTCATCTGGCCATAAACCAGCGCAACCTTGGAGCCTTCGCTGATCGCATTGCCGTCGCCGTCCTTGGCGATGACGCCGGCGTCGAGGAATTCGTGGTAGAGATCGTTACCCTCGCGGGTACGCTCGCCGACGCCTGCGAAGACCGAGGTGCCGCCATGGCCCTTGGCGATATTGTTGATCAGTTCCTGAATGAGAACCGTCTTGCCGACGCCCGCGCCGCCGAACAGGCCGATCTTGCCGCCCTTGGCGTAAGGAGCGAGCAGGTCGATGACCTTGATGCCGGTGACCAGGATCGCGCTTTCGGTCGACTGGTCGACGAACTCGGGGGCCTTGGCATGGATCGGCGAACGCATGTCGGTGGCGACCGGGCCGCGCTCGTCGATCGGCTCGCCGACGACGTTGAGGATGCGGCCGAGCGTCGCGGGGCCGACGGGAACGCTGATCTGCGCGCCGGTGTCGGTCACTTCCTGGCCGCGGGTCAGGCCTTCGGTCGAATCCATCGCGATGGTGCGAACGGTGTTTTCACCCAGATGCTGGGCGACTTCCAGCACCAGGCGCTGGCCGTTGTTGCTGGTTTCCAGCGCCGAGAGAATCGCGGGGAGCGCATCGGGGAAGGTCACGTCGACGACGGCGCCGATGACCTGCGAGATGCGGCCTACATTGTTGGTGGTTGCCATGACTGCTTCCTTGCGTGCGGGGTCTTAGAGGGCTTCAGCGCCCGAGATGATTTCGACGAGTTCGGTGGTGATCGCGGCCTGGCGGCTGCGGTTATACTGGATCGTCAGCTTGTTGATCAGGTCGCCGGCGTTGCGCGTGGCATTGTCCATCGCGGTCATCGACGCGCCCTGTTCGGATGCGTTGTTTTCCAGCAGCGCCTTGAAGAGCTGGATCGAGATGTTGCGCGGCAACAGGTCGTCCAGGATCGCTTCCTCGCTCGGCTCATATTCCACCGTGGCGGGGATGGCGTTGCGGTCGGCGTCGGCCGGGATCTTGACCGGGATGATCTGCTGTTCGGTAGGAATCTGCGCCAGTGCCGACTTGAAGCGCGAATAGAAGAGGTGCGCGATGTCGAACTTGCCATCGAGGAACATCTTGCTGAGTTCCTGCCCGATTGCCTGCGCCTGGTCGTAGCCCGGCTGCTTGGCGCCGGTGGTGTCGAACTGGGCAACGATCTTGCCGGGATAGGCGCGATTGATGACCGGACGACCCTTGCGGCCGATCAGGTAGAATTGCACCTTCTTGCCGTCCAGCTCCAGTGCGCGTGCCTTCGCGAGCGCGGCCTTCACGATATTGGCGTTGAACGCGCCGGCCAGGCCACGGTCGCTATTGGCGACGACCAGCAGATGGACTTCGTCCTTGCCGGTGCCGGCGAGCAACGGGGAAGCCCCTTCGCCCGTGCCGCCCGCGATCTTCGACGCGAGGCTGGCGACGACCGCTTCGAGGCGGCTGCTATAGGGGCGTGCGGCCTCGGCCGCGGCCTGCGCCTTGCGCAGCTTGGCGGCGGCGACCATCTGCTTCGCCTTGGTGATCTTCTGGGTCGATTTCACCGACCCGATCCGGATCTTCAGTTCCTTGAGGCTAGCCATAAATCACACGTTCCGAGCAAGGGCCAGACGGCCCGCGAGACCAAAGAAACCGACGCCCATGGCGCCTTCGAACCAGCGCATCGCGCTGCTCTGCCCGACCGAGCGACCAGCCTTCGTGGCCAGCAGCGCGAGCAGGGCGCACCAGACGAAGCCCAGCGCATAGACGATCGCGATCAGCGCCATGCCCTGAAAAGGCGCGGCCGGGCCGGTGCCGACGAACTGCGGCAGCGCGGCCAGGAAGAAGATCGCGACCTTCGGGTTCAGCACGGTGCTGACGAAACCCTGCATGAAGGGCGATCCGCCGATCCGCAGCTTTTCCGCCGTCGCCTCCACCGGCTTGATCGCGCCGCGCAGCAGGCCAAGACCCATCCAGGCGAGGTAGAGCGCGCCGGCGATCTTCACCGCCATGAACAGCCCCGGCACCGCGTTCAGCACGCTGAGGAAGCCGAAGCCGCACAGCAGCATGTAGAACAGGCCGCCGAGCTGGATGCCGCCGATCGCCGCCATCCCCGCCTTCAACCCGCGGCGCGCCGCATGGCCGGCCACCAACATGGTGTCCGGTCCCGGCAGCAACACCAGACCGATCGACATCACGGTCCAGGCAAGAAGGCTATGGGCGGTGAGCATCGTGCCTTACGCGAAGGTCTTGCCGAATGCGTCGAGCGCCGCCTTCAGCTTGCCCTTGGCGTCGTCGCCCAGATCCTTGCTGTCGCGGATCGCGGTCAGCACTTCGGGGTGGTCGTGACGCAGATAGGCGAGCATCAGCTCTTCATAGCGGGTCACGTCCTTGACGGCGACGCTATCGAGATAGCCGTTGGTGCCCGCGAAGATCGACGCGGTCTGCTCTTCGAACGGCAGCGGCGAGAACTGGCCCTGCTTGAGCAGCTCGGTCAGGCGCGCGCCGCGGTTCAGCAGCTTCTGGGTCGAGGCGTCGAGGTCCGAACCGAACTGGGCGAAGGCCGCCATTTCGCGATACTGGGCCAGCTCCAGCTTGATCGAGCCGGACACCTTCTTCATTGCCTTGGTCTGCGCGGCGGAACCGACGCGCGACACCGAGAGGCCGACGTTGATGGCCGGACGGATGCCCTGGTAGAAGAGGTTGGTTTCCAGGAAGATCTGGCCGTCGGTGATCGAGATCACGTTGGTCGGAATGTAGGCGGACACGTCGCCCGCCTGCGTCTCGATGATCGGCAGCGCGGTCAGCGAGCCCGAGCCATTTTCCTTGTTCATCTTGGCCGCGCGCTCCAACAGGCGGCTGTGCAGATAGAAGACGTCGCCCGGATAGGCTTCGCGGCCCGGAGGACGACGCAGCAGCAGCGACATCTGGCGATAGGCCACGGCCTGCTTCGACAGATCGTCATAGACGATGACGGCGTGCATGCCATTGTCGCGGAAATATTCGCCCATGGTGACGCCGGTGTAAGGCGCGAGATACTGGAGCGGCGCGGGCTCCGAAGCGGTCGCGGCGACGACGATCGAATATTCCATCGCGCCATTTTCTTCGAGCTGCTTGACGATCTGCGCGACGGTCGAGCGCTTCTGGCCGATCGCGACGTAGATGCAGTAGAGCTTCTTGCTCTCGTCATCGCCGGCGTTGGCGGCCTTCTGGTTGATGAAGGTGTCGATCGCGACGGCGGTCTTGCCGGTCTGGCGATCGCCGATGATCAGTTCGCGCTGGCCGCGGCCGACGGGGACGAGCGTGTCGATCGCCTTGAGGCCGGTCTGCACGGGTTCATGGACCGAAGTGCGCGGGATAATGCCGGGCGCCTTGCGCTCGACGCGCATACGCTGGTCGGACACGATCGGGCCCTTGCCGTCGATCGGGTTGCCCAGGCCGTCTACGACGCGACCCAGCAGGCCCTTGCCGACGGGGACGTCGACGATGGTGCCGGTGCGCTTGACGGTGTCGCCTTCCTTGATCTCGGCGTCGGAGCCGAAGATCACGACGCCGACATTGTCGGCTTCGAGGTTGAGCGCCATGCCCTGCACGCCGTTGGCGAACTCGACCATTTCGCCCGCCTGGACGTTGTCGAGGCCATGGACGCGGGCGATGCCGTCACCCACGGTCAGCACGGAACCGACTTCGCTGACCTGCGCTTCGGTGCCGAAATTGGCGATCTGGTCCTTGATGACCTTCGAAATTTCTGCGGCGTTGATATCCATGACTTAGCCTTTCATCGCCTGGGCGAGCGTATTCAAACGTGTGCGGATGGAGCTATCGATCATCTGGCTGCCGATCTTGACGACCAGCCCGCCCAAGATCGCGGGGTCGACCTTCGCGTCGAGCATGACGTCGCGGCCGACGCGCGCCTTCAGGCTCTTGGTCAGAGCGCCCATCTGGGTCTTGGTGAGGGGGTGGGCGCTCGTTACTTCGGCGCGGACCTCGCCCTTGTGATTCGACAGCAGCGTTTCATAGGCGCGGATGACCGCGGGCAGTTGGCCCAAGCGGCGATTCTGGGCGAGCACGCCGAGAAATTTCGTCGTCAGCAGGTCGGTCCCCATGGAGGATGCGACGGCAGCGATCGTCTTGCCACTTACATCCCGGCTGAGTACGGGGCTGTTGATCAGGCCCTTGAAATCGGGGGATTGGGCGACGGCCGCCTTCAACCCGGCCAGGCTGTCCGCCACCGTGTCGAGTGCGTTCGCGTCGCGGGCCAGATCGAACAGCGCCACCGCGTAGCGGCCGCTGAGGCTAGCCTGAATGCCGCTGTTAATCTCCACGCGCTTGCCGTCCTCCGTAATTGCGGGTCATGCAAAAAGAGGGCGCGGTCTGATCCCGTCCCGAGCCCCTGTTGCCCGGCCGGTTAGCAGCGGGATTATGACTATGCAAGTCATGTGACGCGATTCCATCGATAGTGCGAAATCACGTCTATTTGCCTGAGTATTTCAGCCGCGACGAATCGGTTATTCGGCAGGATCGGCCGGGGCAAGCCGTCCCTTTTGGCAATGATAGACAATCCGCTCGTTGGGCTGGGCGGGCAACAACGCGCCAAGGTCGGTCTGGAGCGTGGCGATCCGGGCGAGCAGGGCGGAGTCGGCGCCGCAGCCCTTGATCGTCCCCTTACCCGTCTCGTCCTTCAAAAGCGCGCGCGCTTTGTCCATCGTATCCAGATCGGGCAGCCAGCGCTGCACCCGCAGCGTGCCGGTCGCCGGGTCGAACTGGCTGGTGGACACATAATTGGCCTCGTCGGGCACGCTCGCGCGCTGCCACAGCGTGCCGGATGCGACATATTGGGTGTCGCCATTGACGCAGCCGCCTTCCGCCCAGTTGAGGCCGATATCGTTGGGCTGCGATATGGTCAGCCGGCTGCGCGCCAGATCGACCTTGCAGACATTCTCGCCGCTCCAGGCGAAGGCGCTGTTGCCCACGATAGACTTGTCCGCAGGCAGCTTCACTCGCTCGTCGATGCTGGCAAAGCTGGGCTTGAAGAAGAAGAGGCCCAGCGCCGCGAACAGCAGCACGCCGCCGCCCGCCAGGAAGCAGGTCGACTGTTTTTCCTTGCCCTGTGTGTAGAACAGCCCGCCCGCGCCCAGGCCCAGAACCGCGAGAGCCAGCAGGACGGCGGCGCCCGCCATCGCATTCTCGCGGGCGGTGATGACGTCGCGTTCCGCCGCATCGCGGGCGCGGGTCATGGCCTGTTCGCGCGCGTCGGCGCTGGCGCGGCTCTTCTGCTCGGTCGCCTGCGATTCGCGCTGGGTGATGCTGGCCTCCGCCGCATCGGCCTCCGCCATGGAGCGGCAGGGCACGACGGTATGGAGCGAGGAAACGCCGGCTTGGCGCAGGAAGGAGGCGACCTCGCGCCAAGACACGGCGAAGCCGAATTCCGCATCATTGCCGTCCGATACCGACCCGAAGCTGTTGACGCCCAGCACTCGGCCGCAATCGTCGGTCAGCGGCCCGCCGCTGTTGCCGGCCGCGAGCGGGGCGGTGTGCAGCAGCGTGTCGAAACTCTGGCTGGCGCGGCCGGACGAGATGTTGCCGCTGGTCTTCACCGTCGCGAGCGGCTCGACCATCTGCTTGAGACCCAGGCCCTGCGCCCGGTCGACCGTGCCGGGATAGCCGATCGCTGTCACATGCTGCCCGTCGGTCACGGCCCCGGCGTAGAAGGTCGACACCGGCAGGCGGCCTTCCTCCAGCTGGATCAGGGCCAGGTCGTTGCCCGGCGAATAGGCGATGATTCGCCCGCCATAGGTCTTGCGCCCTTCCGACGGGATGACGCCGATGACGAGATTTTTCTCCTCGCGCGCCAGTTCGACGACATGGGCGTTGGTCAGCACCTTGTCCGGTGCGACGGCAAAGCCGCTGCCATGGCCGACGAAGTAGGCGTCCGATCCATCTGTCGCGACTAGCGCGACGCGCACGACCCCGCGGGCGGCCGCAGCGATGTCCTGCTGTTCGGCATGAAGCGACGCAGGCGCAAGCAAGGCGATCAGGCAGCCTAGGGCAGGGGCGAAGCGGCGGGATAGGGCGATCATCGTGGCGCATTCATATGCGATGCCGGGCGCGGCGCAATCGGGAAATGCCGCGGCGCCTTTGACAGCAAGGCGCGGGAAGCATGGTCAAGCGCGCCGGGCTATCCCATATGCATGAACCAGATGACTCGCTTTAAACCCGCCCCAAACCGCGTTGACGCCGCGATGCCGGACGATGACGCCTGCTGGGACGCCTTCCTGGCGCGCGACCGGGCGATGGATGGTCGCTTCGTCGGCTGCGTCGCGACGACCGGCATCTATTGCAAGCCCAGTTGCGCCGCGCGGCACCCCAAGCGGGAGAATATGGCCTTCCTGCCCGATCCGGCGGCGGCGCGGGCGGCGGGCTATCGCGCCTGCCTGCGCTGCCATCCCGACGCGGTCGGGCGTGACCGGCTGGCGGTGGCGGCGGCGATCGCATTCATTGAAGCGGCGGAGGAGGCCCCCCGGCTGGACGCGATCGCCGCTCATGCCGGCTATGCGCCGCATCATTTCCACCGCCTGTTCAAGCGCGAGACGGGGCTGACCCCCGCGGCGTATGCACGAGGATTGCGAACGGAGCGGCTGAAGGCGGCGCTGGCGCAGCCGGGCAACGTGACCACCGCCATTTACGAGGCGGGCTATAGCGCGCCAAGCCGCGCCTATGCTGACGCCGAGCAGCATCTGGGCATGACGCCCAGCGCCTGGAAGGATGGCGGGCGAGGCGCAGCGATTCGCTGGCGCGTGGTGGACAGCAGCCTGGGTCCGATGCTGGTGGCGGCGACGGACAAGGGCCTGTGCCGGATCAGCTTCGGCGAAGGCGAAGCCGCGTTGCGAGCCCGCTTCCCGCACGCCGCTCTGCTGCCTGCGGACGCGGCGCTCGACGCGATGGCGGAGCGGGTGGCGGCTCTGGTCGACGATCCCGCAGCGGGCGCCGACCTGCCGGTCGACGTGCGCGGCACCGCCTTCCAGCAGGCGGTCTGGGCGGCGTTGCGCGCGATCCCGTCGGGCGAGACGCGCAGCTATGCCGAGATTGCCGCCGCGATCGGTCGCCCCGGCGCGGTGCGAGCGGCGGGGACGGCGTGCGGCGGCAACAATCTGGCTGTCCTCATCCCCTGCCACCGCGTCGTACGCGGCGATGGCGGGCTGGGCGGCTATGCCTGGGGCGCAGACCGGAAGCAGGCGCTGCTGGCGCATGAAAGGCGCAAGTGAAGGTCAAAGTCCGGAGATAATGCATCTTTTCATTCGCAACAGGCTCCGCCACCTTGGGATCAGGCCTTGGGGGACGAATGGGAATCATGCGAATCTGGATGAAGGCGCTGGCCGTGTTGGCGCTGGCGTTGGGCAGCATGGGGACGGCGCAGGCCGCCTGGTGGCAGGCGCAGACCCGGCATTTTACGGTGTATCGCGAAGGCAGCGACGACAAGCTGCGGGATTTTGCCGAACGACTGGAGAAGTTCGATTTTCTCCTGCGGGCGATCACGCAGGTCACCGACCCGGAACGCGGCAGCCCGGTCAAGGTCTATCTCCTGTCCAGCGAGGACAAGGTGCGAGCGCTGGCGGGCAATCCCAATATCGGCGGCTTCTATACCACTTCCGATCGCACCGCCTATGCCGTGCTGTCGCGCGGCGCCAAGACCAGCCAGTTCGATTTCGGGGCGGAGGAAATCCTGTTCCACGAATATACCCATCATTTCATGCTGCATCATTTCCCGGCCGCCTATCCGGCCTGGTATGTGGAAGGTTTCGCCGAATTCTTCTCGGTCGTGAAATTCCCGAAGGACGGGTCGATCGAGTTCGGCCATGTACCCCTGGCGCGGGCGCCCGGCCTGGTGCTGGGGTCGCCCTATCCGGTGAAGAATCTCTTTGCCCGCGACGCCAATGGACTCAGCCTGCGCGACGGCGATCGTTATTATGGGACGGCCTGGCTGCTGACCCATTATTATCGCTACAAGGCGGATCGGCGCGAAGAGATCACGCGCTATCTCCACGACTTGGCCGAGGGGGTGAAGGACATGCAGCCGGACAGCTATTTCGCCGGCGGGCTGGCGGGGCTGGAAAAGGACTTGAAGGCCTATATGCGCCACAGCCTGTCGGCTTCGCGCCTGACCCCGAAGGAACTGACCATCGGCGAAATCCTGGTCAGCCCGGTCGATCCGGCGCAAGCGGCGCTGATCGGGGAGGAATTGGAACTCATGGGCGATCCGGGCAAGGAGGACGCGCCCAAGCTGGCCGCCTCGATCCGCGCCATTGCCGCCAAATATTCCGCCAGCCCCTATGCTGCTGCGTTGCTGGCCGAGGCGGAATGGACAGCCGGGCAGGCGGACGCGGCGCTGGCCGACGCCGACCGGGCGATTGCCCTCGACCCCCAGTCGGCGCGCGGCTATGCCGTGCGTGCGCGGGTGTTGTTGGAGCGCGCGCATGACAGTGACAAGGCGGAAGACTGGAAGGCCGCACTGACCTCGATCGTGCGCGCCAATCGGGCCGACACCGAAGACCCGGTGCCGCTGTCGCTCTTCTACCGTTATCATGCGATGCGGGGCGGCAAGATGCCGGACCTGGGCTATGACGGCCTTTACAAGGCGTTCACCCTGCTCCCGCAAAGCTCGGATTATCGCTTCGCGTTGGTCCATGCGGTTGCCGCGCGAGGCGATTACAAGAGCGCGTCGATCCTGCTCGATCCGATCGCCTATTCGCCGCATGGATCGGAAATGCGTGACTCCGCACTCAGGCTCAAGGCCGAATTTGACGCCCAGGCGGCGGAAAGGGAGAAGGCCGGTCCGGCGGCTGAAAGTCCTTTACCCGCTTCATGACGGCGGCGCGCGCGGCGTCGGTCATGCTGCGCCAGTGGACGATTTCATCGATTGTTCGGCCGCAACCCGTGCAGGCTGCGCGGTTGCGATCGAGTGCGCAGAGGTTGCGGCACGGACTGTCCATCATGGCGATCTAGCCTGCAATCCGGGTTTCGGCCAGCAAGGTCGCAGTAACAAGGCGTCTCATGATCGCAGGTGAAACGATTTTTGCTGCTTTTTACATCTGATTAACTATAAATGGCGGCAAGCCTTCGGGCATGGGGGTGTAGTCGGGCTTGCGGTGTTTGTTGTTCTTGTTGCTGCTGCTGACACCGACTGCCCTTTTGTCGGCACCCGCGATTCAGCCCGTCATGATGCCCCTCGGCCCCGGTCCCGATGCAGTGGCGGATAGCACTGCACGCATGGTCGGGGCGATCCTCGACTATACGCGCTGGCCCGCTCCCCGGACGATGGTGCGGCTCTGCCTGACAGGGGCGCCGCGTCACGCCGGGCGGATGGGCGACGTCATTCTGTCGAATGGCGCACGCGTCGCAGCGTCCAGCCTGGACGAGGCGCAGGAAGGAGCGTCCGATCGCTGCGATGCCCTCTATATCGGTCGGATGAACGGGGCCGCGATGCGTCGACTGATCGCGGGCGCGGGCGGCCAGCCGGTGGTGACGATCGCGGAGGATGACCCGACCTGTCGCAGCGGCGCGATGTTCTGCCTGCTCTACACGCCGCAATCCCTGTCCTTCCAGCTCAGCATCGACGCCGTGTCGCGATCTGCCGTGCGCATCGACCCGCGTGTCCTGCGCCTGTCGAAAGGAGGCTACTGAACCATGAGAGCCTCGAACCGGTCCGCCATGCCGACTTTGCGTCAGGTGCTGGCGCGCGGGCATATGCGCCTGATCTTCGTCGCGGTGCTGACGGCTGCCATCACCCTGATGGTCACGGGCGTGCTGGTCATCCGCGGCTATGCCGACCGCAACCTCGCCCTCATCGCCCGCACCGTGGCCTATACGGTCGAACCTGCGCTGGTGTTCGAGGATAGGGATGCGGCACAACGCGGCATCGTGGCGGTGGCGGCGTCGGAAAGCGTCCATCATGTCGCCGTGCGCGATACGCGCGGCCGCACGCTGGTGGAATGGCGCCGGCCGGCGGAAGGGGCGATGGCGACGGTCGAGCGCGGCATCGCCGATCTGGTTGCACCTTCGCCCGCGCTGGCCGATATCCGGCGCGGCCCGGCCGTGATCGCGCAGGTGCAGATCTATGGCGGCGCGGACGGCCTGGGTCGGTTCATCCTGTCGGGGCTGGCGACCGCGCTCGCCTGCCTCGTTCTCACATTGATAGCGACCTGGACCTTGTCGCGCCGGTTGCAGCGCGACGTGACCGAGCCGCTGGGCCGGATCGCGGACGTCGCCCATGCCGTTCGCGCCGACCGCCAGTTCGATCGTCGCGTGCCGACATCCGACATTCAGGAAGTCGATCAGCTCGGCCGCGATTTCAATGCGTTACTGGACGAGCTTCATGACTGGCACAAGGGTGTCGTCACGCACAACCGGATGCTGGAGCGGCAAGCGACCCGCGATGTGCTGACGGGGCTTGGCAACCGCGCGATGTTCGAACAGCTGCTGCCTGCCGCGGTGGCGCAGTCCGATGCGCAGGCGCGATCCTTCGCCATCCTCTATATCGACGTCAACCGCTTCAAGCAGGTCAACGACACCCATGGCCATGACGCCGGTGACGCGCTGCTGATCGTCATCGCCGCCCGGCTGCGCGCAGTGCTGCGTCCCGAAGACGAAGCCTTTCGCCTGGGCGGCGACGAATTCGCGCTGATCCTGGCGCCGGGCCTGTCGGCGGATCAACTGGCCGCGATCAAGGCGCGCATCGCCGATGGCATGGCCCAGCCGATCATGCTGCCCAATGGCGAACGCGTCGATGCGTCGCTCAGCATCGGCAGCGCCTGCTATCCGGAGGACAGCGCCGACGCGCGCGACCTGCTGCGCCATGCGGATGCAGCCATGTATGCGGCCAAGGCGGGTCGCGCCATCCATCGCGATCGCTGACATCATAGGGACCAGAATGCGCCACCATCTGCTTTTCCTCTCGCTGCTTCTGCTGGCCGCCTGCCAGACGGTGCAGCCGCCGCGAACGGCCGCTTTCACCCCGCAACAGGTGGCCGCGCTCCAGCAGCAGGGCTTCGAACCGTCGGGCGACGACTGGCAGTTCGGCATGGCCGACCGGCTGCTCTTCGCTACGGAAGAAAGCACGCTGATCCCGGACCAGAAAATGGCGATCGGGCGCCTGTCGGCTGTACTGGCCGGAGTCGGCATTCGCGGGGCGCGGGTGGAGGGGCATACCGATTCGACGGGATCGGCCAGCTATAATGATGCGCTGTCGCTGCGGCGGGCGCAGGCGGTGGCCGATGCGCTGGTCGGCGGCGGCATGGCGCGGCCGGCGATGCGGGTTGCCGGCATGGGCGCGCGCATACCTGTGCAAAGCAATCGGTCGGCCAGCGGGCGGCGGGAGAATCGCCGCGTGGTCATCATCGTTTCACCCGCCGATGCGGGCTGAGCGTTACATGAAGCTGTAGGGATCGACGTCCACCGCTACTCTGGTGCCCGATTTCCAGGCCAGATTGCCCAGCCATTCGCGGATCGCCGCCTGAATGTCCACTGCGCGCGTCGCGTGGATCAGCAGGCGATGACGATGGCGGCCGCGTAGCACGGACAGTGGCGCTGGCGCAGGACCATAGACGCGCATCCCTTCGATCACCGGCGCCGACTTGCCGATCAGCCGTGCGGTCTGCGCCGCCTCGTCGGCATTCTCGCTGGAAATGATGATCGCGGCGAAGCGGCCGAAGGGCGGGGCGTTGGCGCGCCGCCTGTTCTCCGTCTCGACCGCGTAGAAGCGCTCGGTATCCCCCTCGATCAGCGATTCGATGACCTCGCTGGTCGGCATCCGCGTCTGGATGAACACCTTCCCCGGCTTCTCGCCGCGTCCGGCGCGGCCGGCCACCTGCACGATCTGCTGGAAGGTGCGCTCGGCCGCCCGCAGGTCGCCGCCCTCCAGCCCCAGATCCGCGTCGATGACACCGACCAGCGTCAGGTTGGGGAAATGATAGCCCTTGGTGACCAATTGCGTGCCGACGATGATGTCGATGTCGCCTGCCTCCACCGACTTCACGAAATCTGCGGCGCGGGCAGGGGAACTCAGCGTATCGGACGTTGCGATGGCGGTGCGCGCCTGCGGCCACAGCGCCTTCACCTCGTCGGCGATGCGCTCGACACCGGGGCCGCAGGCGACCAGGCTGTCCTCCTCCTTGCATTCCGGGCAGCGTCGCGGCGCGGGGACGACGTGGCCGCAATGATGGCAGGCGAGCCGGTGCGTCAGCCGATGCTCGACCATCCAGGCGGTGCAATTGGGGCACTGGAACCGATAGCCGCAATGGCGGCACAAGGTCAGCGGCGCATAGCCGCGCCGGTTGAGGAAGAGCAGGCTCTGCTCGCCCTTCGCCATCACCTCGTCGATCGCCTTGACCAGAGGCGGCGCGATCCAGCGGCCGCGCTCGGGCGGGTCTGTCAGCAGGTTGATCCCCTCGATCGTGGGCATCTCCGCCCCGCCATAGCGCGATGGCAGCTTGATCTCCGCATAGCGACCGAGTTCGACCTGATGCCGCGTCTCGATCGCCGGGGTGGCCGATGCCAGCACGACCGGAAATTTCTCGATCAATCCGCGCATCACCGCGACGTCGCGGGCATGATAATGGACGCCGTCTTCCTGCTTGAAGCTGGCCTCATGCGCTTCGTCCACGACGATCAGGCCGAGATTGGGATAGGGCAGGAACAGCGCGGACCGTGCGCCTACCACCACCTGCGCTTGGCCCGCCGCGATGGCGCGCCACGCCCGCCGTCGCTCGCTCTGGCGCAGTCCGCTATGCCAGTTGACCGGCACCGTGCCGAACCGCTTCTCGAACCGTTCCAGAAAGGGTTCGGTCAGCGCGATCTCGGGCAGCAGCACCAGCACCTGCCGGTCGGCCCGGATCGCGGCGGCTATCGCCTCGAAATAGACCTCCGTCTTGCCCGATCCGGTGACGCCGTCGAGCAGGAAGGGCGCGAAGTCATGCGCCCGTACCGCGTCCGCCATGGTCGTCGCGGCGCTGGTCTGCGCTTCCGACAATATGGGTTGCGCATGGCCGGGATCCGGCATGGGGAAGGGCGTGTCGACGCTCACCTCCACCGCTTCGAATATGTCCTGCTTGATGAGGCCGCGGATCACCGCGTCGCTCACCCCGCCGATCATCGCCAGTTCGCGGATCAGCCCCTGCCGCTCGCCGATCCGTTCCAGAGCCTGCGCGCGCTGTTCGGTCATCCGGTCGGGCGCAGCCCCGGTGGCGCGATACTCGATCACCGTCCGCGCCCCTTCCAGCGCAGCCATGGAGGAGAGCGCCATGCGCAGCACCGCGGCGGGCGGGGCGAGATAATAGTCCGCCGTCCATTCGATCAGCCGGCGTAGCGGTTCGGGCAAGGGCGGGGCGTCCACCACCTCGACCAGATTGCGCAGTCGATTGTCGCCCACGGTCTCGACATCGGGGAAGCTTTCCTCTTCCCACACTACGCCGACCAGTTGGCGCGGCCCCAGCGGCGCGACGACGATGCTGCCGGGCTGCACGGTCATGCCGTGCGGCACGCGATAGTCGAGCGGCCCCAGGGCGGCGTTGAGAATGAGGACACGGGCGCGCGAAGACATGGACCGTCCTTAGCGCGCCGGGCGCGCCAGGCAAATCGTCAGAGCCGCCAGCTCAGCGTCAGCCAGGGAATATGGGCGACCGTATCGGGCCGTCCGTCGCGAAAATTCTGCTGGCGCATATAGAGCAATTGCGCGTCCACGGTCCTGGCGATCGGATGGCGCAGGCCGACCTGGTTGCGCATCGTCGCCAGTCCGATCTGGTCGTTCGGCCGTGCGCGGTTGAGGTGGAAGAAGATTTCGGTCGCTGCGATCACCGTCCATCGCTTCGCCCGGTCGATCGGCGCCGCCACCTGCACCCTCTGGCGCAGCCGCCAGCTCGCATGGTCGGCATTGTCGAAGAAACGCTGCTCGATCCGGGTTCGGCTCGTCCAGATGCCGCTGGCCAGCGTCGCCTGCTGGAACAGGCGCATTTCCTGGTCCACCTCGCTGCGCAGATAGGCGATGCCGCCGCCCAGTTGGAGCGCGGGGGTTATCCTGTGGTCGATCACGACACGGGCGAGAAACTGTTCGCCGCCGCTCTTGCCGTCAGACCGCAGGCGCTGGCTCGAATCAATGGTGATGATGTTCGACTCGCCCGCATGAAAGATCGCCTGTTCGGTGCTCCATGCCTGTGTTTCTTCCGTCGCCGCTCCCGCCGGCGAAGCGCCCAGCACGCCCAGGGGAATCGTCAGCAAACGGGCGGCGCGTTTCATGCTCGGTCCTTTGGAAAGGTGCGTCGGCCTTAGTCGCGCCCGGCAGGCGATGCAATTCATGCCGCCGGCATGGTGAATCCGGTCGCCAGCCGCTAAAGGAGCGCGATTCGCCCTATCCCCGGAGTCCCCCCATGAAATTCTTCGTCGACACTGCCGACACCGCCGAAATCCGTGAACTGGCCGCCACCGGCCTGCTGGACGGCGTCACCACCAACCCGTCGCTGATCCATAAATCGGGCCGCAAGTTCCTGGAAGTGGTCGAGGAAATCTGCGGTATCGTCGACGGCCCGGTGTCGGCCGAAGTCGTCGCGCTCGACCATGAGACGATGATGAAGGAAGCGGCCGTGTTGCGGAAGATCGCCGACAATGTCTGCATCAAGGTGCCGCTGACGATAGATGGCCTCAAGACCTGCAAGGCGCTGACCGACGATGGCGTGCTGGTCAATGTCACGCTCTGCTTCTCGGCCAACCAGGCACTGCTGGCGGCAAAGGCCGGCGCAAGCTTCATATCGCCCTTCGTCGGCCGCCATGACGATAATGGTTTCGACGGCATGGCGCTGATCCAGGATATCCGCCTGATCTACGACAATTACGGCTTCGACACCGAAATTCTGGTCGCGTCGGTTCGCCACCCCATCCATGTGCTCGAAGCCGCCCGTATCGGCGCGGACGTGATGACCGCGCCGCCCGCCGTCATCAAGATGCTGTCCAAGCATGTGCTGACCGACAAGGGTCTCGAAGGCTTCGCCGCCGACTGGGCCAAGACCGGGCAGACCATCCTCTGACTTGTCCGGCCGGGGGCAGGAACCTGCGCCCGGCCCATTCATTCTCCTTGGGTAAAGGAGATGGGCGATGTTCGTCGCGGTCTATTGGTGGCGGGTCCATCCCGGCAAGGAGGATCAGTTCTGCGCAGCCTGGCGGCGCGGCACCGACCTGATCCGGGAAAAATATGGCAGCTATGGTTCCCGGCTGCATCGCGACGCCGACGGTCGTTTCGTCGGCTATGCCGAATGGCCTGACGAGACGACCTGGCGGACGGCATTCGAGCAGAAGATGATCTACGACGATCCCGCGACGCGGGCCGCCTTCGTCGATGCCATCGCCGAGGTGCCTGCGGACGCCGATCCGATTTTCACGATGACAGTCGTTGACGACCGGCTGGTGCGCCGCGTCGACGCCAGACAGGTAGACTAGCCGATGCGCGATCCAGACAAGCCCGATTTTGGTTTCTTTTGGTTTGCCCTGCTGCTCACCATATTCGGCCTGCTATTCATGATGTTCTACCGCTGAATATGGCGACCCCGGCTGGATTCGAACCAGCGACCATTCGCTTAGAAGGCGAATGCTCTATCCAACTGAGCTACGGGGCCATGCGGATGCCGCGATAGCGGGCGGGAATGCAGCTTGCAACAGGGCGGCTTGCAACAGGAGGGCTTGCCCGGCCGACTTGCAATCATCCGAACACGCGATATGCAGTATCGCATGGACAATGGGGCGGTTCACAAGGTCGATGCAGCGGCGCTGGGCGCACGGCCGCTGCGCTATTACGACTTTTTCATGGCGGCGTTCGTTGCCATCCTGCTTCTTTCCAATCTGATCGGCGCGGCCAAGCTCTCGACGCTGGGCGGCTTCACCTTCGGCGCCGGCATCCTCTTTTTTCCGCTGGGTTATGTTATCGGCGACGTGCTGACGGAGGTCTATGGCTATGCCCGCGCCCGCCGCTGCGTCTGGGCGGGGTTCGGCGCGATGCTGTTCATGGCGTTGATGAGCTGGGTGGTCGTCGCGCTGCCGCCCGCGGATGGCTGGCCCGACCAGAAAGCCTATGAGGCGGTGTTTGGCAGCACGTGGCGCATCGTCTTCGCTTCGCTCGTGGCCTTCTGGGCGGGTGAACTGGCCAACAGCTTCGTCCTTGCCCGTATGAAGCTGCTGACGCAGGGGCGGCATTTGTGGATGCGGACCATCGGCTCCACCGTCATCGGGCAAGGTGTGGACAGCCTGCTCTTCTACCCGCTGGCTTTCTGGGGCGACTGGAGCAATGCGCAGGTGCTGACGGTGATGGTCACCAACTGGGCGATGAAGGTCGGCTGGGAAGCGGTACTCACGCCGGTCACCTATATGGTGGTCAACGGCCTCAAGCGGCGCGAGGGGCTGGACGTCTATGACAGCGGCACCGACTTCACGCCCTTCCGCACCCGCCTCTGAATTTTACGACTGCGCGGCGGCGTAATCACCTGTTTACCATTTTCCGTGCAAGAGCGGACGATGAGCAGGCAGTCGCACCGACAGTTCACGGGAACATTTTCAGGCAAATCTTTTTCCACGTCGGTGCCGGCTCCTTCGGCGCCGGCTCAGGTCGTGGGGGTGGACGGGCAGATCGCCGCTGCTCTCGCACTGGAGCAGCGCCGGTTCGAGGCGACCTTTCTCCATGCACCGGTCGGCATCGCCCATGTGGGGCTGGATGGCGCTTTCCTGCTCGTCAATCCGCGTTTCTGCGAAATCAGCGGCTATGACGCGGAAACGCTGATCCGCACCGGATTCCAGCAGATCACCCATCCGGACGATCTCCATGCGGACGAGGCGCTGCTGGCGCGGCTCAACGCCGGCGAATTGCCGCGTTACGCGATGGAAAAACGCTATATCCGTGCCGATGGAACGATCATCTGGATCAACCTGACGGTCGCGATGGTGCGTGACGATGATGATCGCCCCGAACTCTATGTGGCGGTGATAGAGGATATGTCGGACCTGCGGCAGGCCAGTTTCGAGGCGATGCATGATCCGCTGACCGGCCTCCTCAATCGTCGGGGGTTCGCGTGCCGGGCCAAGGACGTGCTGGCCCATGCGGCGCACGCCCGGCTGAGCACCAGCTTGCTGTTCCTGGACCTCGACGGGTTCAAGCAGTTGAACGACGGGCAGGGCCATGCCGCGGGCGACAGCTGCCTGGCCGATATCGCCCAGTTGCTCAAGGCGCAGGCCGACGCGGGCGATGTCGTCGCGCGGATCGGTGGCGACGAATTTCTGGTCCTGCTGGCGGATCGGGACGCGCAGGCGGTACAGGCCTTTGGCGAGGACGCACGGCAGGCGCTTGCATCCTATGGCATGGGCGTCAGCGGCAGCTTCGGCCTCGTCACCGTCGACACGCCCGATCCGGCCGATCTCGACCGGCTGATTGCCTGCGCCGACGACGCGATGCGTGCGGCCAAGCGCGCCGGCAAGAATCAGGTCTGCGCCGCCGCCTTCATCTGACGGCCGCGGCGGGATAGGTCGCCTGCACGAAATATAGTCCGTCCGGCGGCGCGTTGAGGCCCAGCGCCGTTCGATCCCTGGCCTCCAGCGCGGCGCGCAAATCCCCTGCATTCCATCGCCCCATGCCGACCATCGCCAGGCACCCGACCATCGATCGCACCTGGTGATGGAGGAAGGAGCGCGCCGCCGCGTGGATCGCGATCCGGTCGCCGTCGCGTTCGACATCCAGCCGGTCGAGCGACTTGACCGGGCTTTGCGCCTGGCAATGGGCCGACCGGAATGTGGTGAAGTCGTGCCGCCCCACCAGTATCTGCGCTGCATCCTGCATCGCCGGCACATCGAGCGGTTGGATCACCCGCCACGCCAGTCCTTGCTCGAAGGTCAGCGGCGCACGGCGGTTGGCGATCCGATAGACATAGGACCGACCGATACAGGAAAAGCGCGCATGCCAGTCGTCGGCGACCGGCTGGCACGCCAGGATGGCGACCGGATGGGGCCGCACCCTGGCGTTGATCGCCTCCATCAGCCGAAAGGGCGCGATGACCTTGTCGATCTCCGCATGGGCGCGCATGGCCAGGCCGTGGACGCCCGCATCGGTGCGACCGGCGGCATGGATCACGGCGCGCTCGCCCGTCACGGCGAAGATCGCGTCCTCGATCGTCTGCTGCACGCTGGGGCCATGGGCCTGGCGCTGCCAGCCCATGAAGGGGCGGCCGTCAAATTCGACGGTGAAGGCGAACCGGGTCATATCCCGCCTCCGTTCGTTTCGAGCGAAGTCGAGAAACGGTTCCCGACACGCCCGAACCGAACGGCGTTCCCCTTATCCATCCACCCGGCTCCCCGCCGGCATATCGTATCCGCGCAACAATTCGCCGGGCGACATCGCCGCCTTGCCCGCGCGCTGGATCAGCGTCGGGCGGATCGAGTCATGGCCGCAGCCGATCAGCAGGCTGTCGTCCAGCAAATCTCCTGGCATTCCGGCATGATGCTCGACATGGGCGGCGAGAATGCGGAAGCGTTCGCCGCGATATTCGAAAAAGGCGCCGGGGAAGGGGTTGAAGGCGCGCACCTGTCGTTCGACCTGATGGGCGGCGCGGCTGAAATCGATCCGCGCCTCCGCCTTGTCGATCTTCGACGCATAGGTGACGCCCTCTTCCGGCTGGGGCATGGGGGGATGCTGCGCAATGTCGTCCAGCACCTCGACCATCAGTTCCGCGCCCGCCTGCGCCAGTTCGGCGGTCAGCAGGCCTGCGGTCTTGTCCTCGACCGGCGTCACATGTTTGGCGCGCATCGGTCCGGTGTCCAGGCCCGCCTCCATGTCCATGATCGTCACGCCGGTGACATTGTCGCCCGACAAGATCGCGCGCTGGATCGGCGCCGCGCCGCGCCAGCGCGGCAGCAGCGAGGCGTGGATGTTCATGCAGCCATGGCGCGGCGCGTCCAGCACGGCGCGCGGAAGAATAAGGCCATAGGCCGCGACCACCGCGACATCGGCGTTCAGGGCGGCGAAGGCGGCCTGCACGGCGCCGTCCTTCAGCGATGCGGGCGTGCGGACCTCTATCCCCATCTCCTCGGCGCGGGCGTGAACGGGGGAGGGGCGCAACGCCTTGCCGCGGCCGGCGGGGCGGGGCGGCTGGCTGTAGACCGCGACGATGGCATGACCCGCCTTCGCCAGCGCGTCGAGCGCCGGAACGGCGAAATCGGGGGTGCCCATATAGATGATACGCATAGCGGATGCTCAAACCCCTTGTCTCTCCCGGTTGCAACCCCTTATCTCATGATATGGCTTCACCTGAAATCGAGACGCTGACCCAGGCGCTGTCCCGCCTGCCTGGCCTTGGCCCCCGTTCGGCCCGGCGGGCCGTGCTGCACCTGCTGAAAAAGCGGGAGGGCGCGATGGAGCCGCTGCTGCGCGCGCTGGAGGCGGTGAACGAACGGCTGGTCAACTGCCACATCTGCGGCAATGTCGATACGGTCGATCCCTGCGGCATCTGCGCCGATCCGCGGCGTGACGCTCGCGCGCTGTGCGTGGTGGAGGATGTCGCGGACCTGTGGGCGCTCGACAAGTCGCGCCTCTTCCCCGGGCGCTTCCATGTGCTGGGCGGGCGGTTGTCCGCGTTGGAGGGGGTGCGACCCGAAGACCTGACCATCGATGCGCTGGTCGCACGGCTGGAGCCGGGCGGCGTGGACGAGGTGGTGCTGGCGATGAACGCGACGCTGGAGGGACAGACCACCGCCCATTATCTGGCCGAACGGCTGGAGCGCTTCCCCATCCGCCTGACCCAGCTCGCCCATGGTGTGCCGGTCGGCGGCGAGCTGGATTATCTGGACGAAGGCACGCTGGCCCAGGCGCTGCGGGCGCGACGGCCGGTGGGCTAGGGTGAGCAAAGACTTTATGTCCTACAGGTGCATTTTGCTTTATGCAGGCAAGCGCGGCCACGACGTGATTTATGGTTTAATGTCCTATTCTTGATCGGATATTTCAAGATGGGCGGGAAATGTGCGAAGTTAAGTCCCATCCGGGCGCTTACCCTGCGTCGCGGTCGAAGGCGCGTCTCTATCCGCCCGCTGGCTTGAAATATCGCGCCGTTCCATCTATGTTCGACATATGGCAATCCTACCGATCCTTGAGGCGCCCGACCCGCGCCTGCGCACGATTTCGACCCCCGTCGATGCGATCGACGACGATCTGCAACGGCTGATCGACGACATGTTCGAAACGATGTACGACGCGCCGGGCATCGGTCTGGCCGCGATCCAGGTCGGCGTCCCCAAGCGGGTGCTGGTGATCGATCTGCAGGAACCCGAATCCGACGAAGAAGACGCCAAGCCGGTCAAGAAGCCGATGGTCTTCATCAACCCGGAGATTCTCAAGGGTTCGGAAGAATTGTCCGTTTATCAGGAGGGCTGCCTGTCGGTCCCCGATCAATATGCCGAGGTGGAGCGCCCCGCGGTGATCCGCGCCAGTTGGATGGACCGCGACGGTCGCATTCATGAGGAGCAGCTCGAAGGCCTGCTGGCCACCTGCCTGCAGCATGAGCTGGACCATCTGGAAGGGGTGCTGTTCATCGATCATCTGTCGCGCCTGAAACGAGACATGCTGCTCAAGAAACTGAACAAGGCCCGCCGCGCGGCCTGAGGCATTTTGCATCGCGATGTAGAACCGAATATCGCAGCGCATATTATTGTTGTAGCCAGGGGCGTCCTGACTCGGTCAGGGCCGGAGAAATCTATGCGCGCTTGGTTCGAACGACGTTATCTCGATGTGCTGGGCAGCATCTATATCTATAACGAACATCGCGGCTATACCGCGATCGATCGGGTGATCGAATCGGTCGTGAAGCGCTCTCCCGACGATGCCGTCCTCATCGCGCGGCTCAAGGCGCATCGGGCGGATGAGCGGAAACATTATCTCATGTTCCGCCGCTGGTTCGAACGGCGCGGCATCATGCCTTTTGCCGTGGGATCGACATTTGGCCACATCGACCGCTTCGTCGAAATCATGTTTGGCACGTCTATCGCCCGGCTCAAGACACAGGATGTCGTCGAAAGCGACAGGCTGTTCGCGCGCCTGTGCCGGGTCATCGCGCTGACCGAACGGCGGGGATATGTGCAGGTGGAAACCCTGCTCACCAACCGGATCATCCTGTCGGACCCGATTCTGACGCGCATCTTCAGCATCATTCGCAAGGACGAACCCAGCCATTGGGCGCCCTATGAGGATTGGCTCGATGCCCATGCGCAACGCAATCCGATATGGTGGGAACATATCGTAGATGGCGTCGTACATGCCGAACTGCTCTTCCTGAAGCTGCCCTTTCTGTTTCTCAACCCCTGGGCCAGGGCCCGCGACGATTGGCCCGACGAAGCAGATGACGGCCTGTACGGGGCATCGGCCGCAGGATGAGTTTGGACGCCGAAGCGGATGGTAACAGCCTGTTGCCGGTACAATCGTTCAGTGCGGGCATCATGCGTCGGGTATTTTCCCTGCGCGCCGGGGCAATGTTGTTTCGCAACACGGTTGTCAGTTGTTCGGTCTTCGTGATCGGCCTGGGTATATTGTGGGGTCTTGTGAACCTCGGCGTCGGTAAGGTTATGGCTGCGGGCATTGGTTTCATCATCGCCAACAGCCTGCATTATATCCTCGGGCGGAGCTGGATTTTCCGCGGAACGGACAGAGGCGTCGGCGCCGGCTATGTGCTGTTCCTGGCGAATTCCGCTGTCGGCCTCCTCATCACCATGGGCCTCTATGCGCTGTTCCTGCATCTGACGTCGGTGAATTATCTTGTGACCCGCGCCGTCGTTTCGCTGTTCGCGGGCCTGGTCGTGTTTCTGCTGAATGCGCTCCTGAACTTCAGGCAGGTCTGATCGATGCGGATCGCGCTGTTTTCCGGTAATTACAATTATCTGCGCGAAGGCGCGAACCAGGCGCTGAACATGCTCGTGCGCTATCTGGAAACGGCGTGCGGCTTCACGGTGCGGGTCTATTCCCCGGTCACGGACACGCCGGCATTCGCGCCGGCGGGGACGTTGGTGCCGGTTCCGTCGATCGCTCTGCCGGTGCGCAGCGAGTTCCGCCTGGCGCTTGGCCTTCCGCGCAATATCCGAAACGACATCCGCGATTTTGCGCCCGACCTGGTGCATGTGTCTACGCCGGATATATTGGGAACGCGTGCGCAGACCTTCGCCAAGCGGCTGGGTGTCCCGATCGTGGCGAGCATGCACACGCGGTTCGAAACCTATCTGCGCTATTATGGCATCGACTGGGCGCGACCCGCACTCGATGCACACCTGCGGCGCTTCTATCGACGCAGCGATCATGTGCTCGCACCGACCGGCGCGCTGGTCGAGGAATTGCGCCTGACGCGTGGCGACGATCGGGCGAGCGTCTGGAGCAGGGGGATAGACGCCGCGCTCTTCCATCCCGGTCGACGGGACATGCACTGGCGCCGCATACAGGGGCTGGACGATGCCGACATCGCCATCTTGTTCTTCGGACGCGTAGTGCTCGAAAAGGGCGTGGACCGGTTCATCCAGGTGGTGCAGCAACTCCAGGCGCAATCGCCGCGCGTCCGGGCGCTCGTCGTCGGGCATGGCCCCGCGGTCGACCTGTTCAAAACGCTGCCCCGAACGATATGCGCAGGACATCTGGCGGGGGATGATCTGGCTCGGGCGGTTGCGAGCGCGGATGTGTTGCTCAGTCCCAGCACCACCGAAACATTCGGCAATGTCATCGTCGAAGCCATGGCCTGCGGCTTGCCTGTCGTGAGCGCCGACGCCCAGAATGCGCGCAGCATCCTGACCGACGGTCAGGACGGGTTTCTTTGCCGGCCGACGGGTTGCGGACATTATGCATCGGTCCTGGCCAAGCTTATCGAAAGTCCGGATTTGCGACATGCGATGGGCTTGGCGGCGCACCGCACCAGCCGGCTCTATTCCTGGGACAGGGCGTCGGAAAGCGTCGCGAATGTCTACCGTGCTCTGACCGCCGGCGTTTGAACGGATCGGCCCGCAATCGCAAAAGCCTCCCCAAATCTCTTTGGAGAGGCTTCGCTTGAACCACAATTGCCGGGTTGCGCGCCTCAGCCCACGCCCTCGGTGTCGAGCGCATAGCCCGCCGACCGCACCGTGCGGATGATGTCCTGATATTGGCCATCGCCGTTGATCGCCTTGCGCAGGCGGCGGATATGGACGTCCACCGTGCGCAGTTCGATATCGCTGTCCTGACCCCATACGCTGTCCAGCAGCCGCTCGCGCGAGAAGACCCAGCCGGGATGCTCCAGGAAATGCTTGAGCAGGCGGAACTCGGTGGGGCCGAGCGGGATCACTTGCCCGCTGCGGCGGACCTTGTGGCCCACCGTGTCCATCTCTACGTCGGAGAAGGTCAGCGTCTCGCCGGCCAGCGCCGGGCGCACGCGGCGCAGCACCGCGCCGACGCGCGCTACCAGCTCGCGGGGGCTGAACGGCTTGGTCACATAATCGTCCGCGCCGGTTTCCAGCCCGCGGACCCGATCCTCTTCCTCGCCGCGCGCGGTCAGCATGATGATCGGGATATTGGCGGTGCCGTTCATGCGGCGCAGCCGGCGGCACACCTCGATCCCCGACAGGCTTTCGACCATCCAGTCGAGCAGCACGATGTCAGGCACATTTTCCTGCGCCATCAGCAACGCTTCCTCGCCGTCGACCGTATGGGCGACCTCGAAATCCTCGCGCTTGAAATGCCAGATCAGCAGTTCGGCCAGTGCTGCGTCATCCTCGACCAGCAGCATTTTCGCTCTTGCCATGGTCTAGTCCTCCGGCTGCATGTCGGCGCCGCGCTCGCGCTCTGGCAATGTCTGGCCGGTCGCGGCATAATAGACCATCTCCGCGACATTGGTCGCATGGTCGCCGATCCGCTCGATATTCTTGGCGATGAACAGCAGGTGCGCGCACTCGCTGATCGTCTTGGGATTCTCGACCATGAAGGTGACGAGCGTGCGGAACACGCTGTTGTAGAAATCGTCCACCACCGTGTCGCGCTCGACCACCGCCAGCGCCAGGTCGGCGTCGCGCGCGGCGAAGGCGTTCAGCGCATCATGCACCATCTCGCCCGCGACCTGCCCCATGGAGGGCAGCAGGGAAATGGGCTCGAGGATGCGGGTGTTGGTGGCGATCAGCGGCACGCGCTTGGCGATATTCTTGGCATAATCGCCGATGCGCTCCACCACGCTGACGATCTTCAATGCCGCGATCACATCACGCAGGTCGTTGGCCATCGGTGCGCGGAGCGCAATCACCTGGATCACCAGCTTCTCGACCTCCGCCTCGATCGCGTCGATGCGCTTGTCGCCCTCGACGACATGGGCGGCCAACACTTTGTCCTGCCGCTGCAATGCCAGCATCGCATTTTCGATCGCCGCTTCCGCGCGCCCGCCCATTTCGGCGATCAGTCCGCGCAGCCGGTCGATTTCCTCGTCAAATGCCTTGATCGTATGTTCTGCCATGATCTCTCTCCCCCGGATCAGCCGTAGCGACCGGTGATATAATCCTTGGTCCGCTCCTGGCGGGGATTGGTGAAGATGTCGGACGTCACGCCATATTCGACCAGGTCGCCCAGGTGGAAGAAGGCGGTCCGCTGGGACACGCGCGCGGCCTGCTGCATGTTATGCGTCACGATGACGATCGCATAGCGGCCGCGCAGTTCGTGGATCAGCTCCTCGATCTTGGCGGTCGCGATGGGATCGAGCGCAGAGCACGGCTCGTCCATCAGGATCACCTCCGGCTCCACCGCGATCGCGCGACCGATACACAGCCGCTGCTGCTGCCCGCCAGACAGCGCCGTGCCGCTGTCATGCAACCGGTCCTTCACCTCGTCCCACAGGCCAGCGCGGCGCAGCGACTTTTCGACGATCACGTCCATGTCCGCCTTGCCCGCGGCCAGGCCGTGAATGCGCGGCCCATAGGCGATATTCTCGTAGATCGATTTGGGGAAGGGATTGGGCTTCTGGAACACCATGCCCACCCGTGCGCGCAGCTGCACCACGTCCATCGACGCCGCGTAGATATTCTCGCCGTCCAGCGTGATCTCGCCCTCGACCCGCGCCGACGCGACGGTGTCGTTCATGCGGTTCAGCGTCCGCAGGAAGGTCGACTTGCCGCAGCCCGACGGGCCGATGAAGGCGGTGACATGGTCCATGCCGACGTCGATCGACACGCCCTTGATGGCCTGCTTCTCGCCATAGAAAACCTTGACGTCGCGGGCCGACATCTTGGGATTGTCGATGCTCAGGTTGATTTGGTCTTCTGTCATGGGTGTCATTACCACCGTGTTTCAAACTTGTTGCGCAGGTAGATGGCGAGGCCGTTCATCGCGAGCAGGAACGCCAGCAGGACGATGATCGCGGCGGATGTCTTTTCGACGAAGCCCTTGGAGACTTCATCGGACCACAGAAAAATCTGCACCGGCAGCACGGTCGCCGGATCGGTGATCCCGCCCGGCGGGGTGGCGATGAAGGCGCGCATGCCGATCATCAGCAGCGGCGCGGTTTCGCCCAGCGCGCGGGCCATGCCGATGATCGTGCCGGTCAGGATGCCGGGCAGGGCCAGCGGCAGCACATGCTGGAACACCACCTGTACCGGGCTTGCGCCGATGCCGAGCGCGGCGTCGCGGATGCTGGGCGGGACGGACTTGATCGCGTTGCGGCCGGCGATGACGATGACCGGCATCGTCATCAGCGCCAGTGTCATGCCGCCCACCAGCGCCGCGGATCGCGGCAGATGCGCGAGGTTCAGGAAGATCGACAGGCCCAGCAGGCCGAATATGATGGAAGGCACCGCCGCCAGATTGTTGATCGACACTTCGATGATGTCGGTCCACCAGCTCTTGCGGGCATATTCCTCCAGATAGAGCGCCGTGGCGACGCCGATCGGGAAGCTGAGGATCAGCGTCACCAGCATCGTCAGCAACGATCCCTTGAACGCCCCCCAGATGCCGACCTGGGTCGGATCGGTGCCGTCGCTGGCGGTCAGGAAGCTCAGGTTGAAGCCGGTCGACAACAGGCCCTGCTGTTTCAGCCGCGTGACCGCGGCCTCCATTTCCGGCGATCCCTTGCTCTTGGCGGCCAGGTCAAGCCCGGTCGAGGCCGGCACGCTGATCGTCTCGCTCCGGCTCAATATCTTGGGGTCCGCCTTGATCGCGTCCCGGATGCTGATCCAGGCGGTCGACGACAGCAAAGCGTCGGCATCAGCGCCCAACAGCTTCTTCGCGACCGCGTCGGTTACCATCGGCAGATTGGCCTGGCTCAGCAATTCGTCGGTGATGGCGGCGGGATCGAGCAGCAGCGGGGAGGCCGGGAAATCGATCTTGAGCGCAATCTCGGTCCGGGTGAAGCCACGCAGGCCGTTGCCCATCATGGTGACGAGCAGGAAAGCCAGGAAGGACGCGGACAGCAGCACGGCGAACAGGCCGGCGAATTTGAAGCGGCGCTCGGCGGCATAGCGCCCCGCGATCCGCTTGCGCATGGCCTCCGACTTCCAGTCGGTCGGGTTGCGAGCAGCAGTCATTCGTAAGCCTCGCGATATTTCTTCACGACCCGCAGGGCCACGATGTTGAGCAGCAGAGTGACGATGAACAGCACCAGGCCCAGCGCGAAGGCGGCGAGCGTCTTGGCGCTGTCGAATTCCTGGTCGCCGGTCAGCAACTGGACGATCTGGGTCGTCACCGTGGTCACGCTGGCGAAGGGATTGAGGGTCAGGTTCGCGGCGAGGCCCGCGGCCATGACCACGATCATCGTTTCACCGATGGCGCGGCTGACGGCCAGCAGCACGCCGCCGACGACGCCGGGGAGGGCAGCGGGGATCAGCACCTTGCGAATCGTTTCGCTGGTGGTCGCGCCCATCGCCAGGCTGCCGTCGCGCATCGATTGCGGCACGGCAGCGATGCTGTCGTCGGCCATGGAGGACACGAAGGGAATGATCATGACCCCCATGACAAGGCCGGCGGCCAGCGCGCTTTCGGAGGATGCGCCATGGATGCCGATCGCGACCGCGAAGTCGCGGAGCGCCGGGGCGATGGTGAGCGCGGCGAAATAGCCATAGACCACCGTCGGCACGCCTGCGAGCATCTCCAGCGTCGGCTTCATCCATTTGCGGACGGTCGGGCTGGCATATTGGGTCAGGTAGATGGCGCTCATCAGGCCCAGCGGGATGGCGACGATCATGGCGATGATCGCGCCGATGAAGATGGTGCCCCAGAACAGCGGCACCGCGCCGAACGCATCGTCATTGCCGTAGCCCATGGCGGCCGACTGCGGCGACCATTTGGTGCCGAACAGGAAATCGATGGGATTGACCATCGAGAAGAAGCGGAAGCTTTCCCACAGAAGCGACGCCACGATACCGACCGTCGTGACGATCGCGATCAGGGATGCGATCAGCAGCGACGCCATGACCAGCCGCTCGACCCGCGTGCGCGCCCGGAAATCGGGGCGCACGCGGGTGAAGGCATAGGCCCCCCCGGCAAAGGCCAGCACCAGCGCCAATACCGCGCCGGCCACGCCATATTTGTTGAGTGCGTGTGCGTAGGGTTCGACCAGTCCCTGGGACAGTGGATTGAACGCCCCCGCCTGATCGCCGTTGGCGATCGCCCGCGCTTCGCCGAGGATGGCGGAGCGGGAGAAGCCGTCGAGCGGCAGGCTCTGCGCCGCCGGGTCGGCCAGCACGCTTTGCGTGACCAGGCCCGGCGCGACATTGGCCCAGACCGCCAGGAAGATGGCGGCCGGGATCAGCGTCCACAGCGCGACATACCAGCCATGATAGCCAGGTAGCGAGTGGACGGCGTCGCGCCGCCCCGTCGCCCGCGCCGCGATCTGGAGCCGCAGCGCGCGGGCGCGGGCGCTGACCCAGGCGATCGCGCCCAGGCCCGCCAGCAGCAGGAGGATTGCAGGACCGGTCATATCGCCCTTACTTCAGCTGCGAACCGTCGAGGACGGTCAGCGCCTTGACGGTTTCGGCGCTCTTCTTGCGCACGTCTTCGGGCGCCGCGACCATGCCGCGCTTGGTCAGCGCACCGTCGGGGTTCCAGTTGGCGGCGAAGGTGTTCAGGAAGCCCTGAAGGCCGGGGATGGCCGTCATGTGCGCCTTCTTCACATAGATGTAGAGCGGACGGGCGCCGGGATACTGGCCGGTCGACACGGTTTCATAGGTCGCCTCGACGCCGTTGATCGGCACGTCCTTCAGCGTGTCCTTGTTTTCCTCAAGGAAGCTGTAGCCGAACACGCCGACCGCATTGGGATTGGCGCCCAGCTTCTGCACGATCAGATTGTCGTTCTCGCCCGAATCGACATATTTGCCGTCTTCGCGGATGCGGGTGCAGGTCGCCTTATATTCGTCTTCGTTCTTTTCCTTGAGCGCCTTCATCGCCTCGTCGCTCTGGCAGCCTTTCTCCAGGATCAGTTCGGCCAGCGAATCGCGCGTACCGCTGGTGGACGGCGGGCCGAAGACGGAAATGGCGATCGCGGGCAGGCTGGGGTCCACATCTTTCCAGGTCTGGGCCTTGTTCGGACCCTTGCCGTACGGATTGGCGGCGAGCGCTTCATAGACGATCTTGGGGGTGAGCTTGAGGCCCGGACCCTTGTTCGATTCGGCGAAGGCGAGGCCGTCGACGCCGACCTGGATCTCGACGATGTCCTTCACGCCATTGGCGGCGCACTGTTCGAACTCCGCCTTCTTCATGCGGCGCGATGCGTCGGCGATGTCGGGATGCTGGGCGCCCACGCCCGCGCAGAACAGCTTCATGCCGCCGCCGGTGCCGGTCGATTCGATGATCGGCGACTTCATGCCGGCATTGCCCTGTACGAACAGTTCGGCGACCGCCGTGGCGAACGGATAGACGGTGGAAGACCCGACCGCACGGATCTGGTCGCGCGTCTGGCCTGCGCCGCCGCCGGACTGGTCGCCGCAGGCGGCAAGGCTGAGAACGCTCACGGTCGTCGCGGCGAGCAAGGCGAATGTCTTCACGGGAACCTCCAAACAATAGAGCCGCGATTCGCTTGTCGCCGCCCCCTCGGGAAGCGCCCTAGTCGCGGACCATCGCGCCTTTGTGACAGTCAGGTTTCATTTTCATGACATCGTTCCTGAAAGCGCCGAGGGACGCCTTTTCTCGTCGCTTTTATTTGGCGCCTCTTCCATCGGCGGGGGCAGCAGCACGGTGATGGTGGTGCCTTTGCCCAATGTGCTGGCGATGTCGAAGCGCCCGCGATGCCGCTCGACGATATGCTTGACGATGGCGAGGCCCAGCCCCGTGCCGCCCATCGCCCGGCTGCGCCCCGAATCGACGCGGTAGAATCGCTCGGTCAGGCGGGGCAGGTGATCGGGGCCGATCCCTTCCCCTTCATCGGCGACCGTCAGCCGTGTCATGCTGCTCGGCCCTTCGTTCAGCGTGACGCGAATCGGCGTGCCGGGGCGGCCATATTTGATCGAATTGCCGATCAGATTGTGGAGCAACTGCGAGAGCTGCGCCCGGTCGCCCTGGACGCTGGGCAATTGCGGCGCGATCTCCATCTCGACCTCGCGACCGCGGTCGCCATGGCTGGAGCGGAAGACGCCGACAACCTCGGCGGCCAGTTCGGACAGATCGACCAGCGTGTCTGGTGCGCGATATTTCTCCGCCTCTATCCGGCTCAAGGAGATGAGATCGTCGATCAACCGCTGCATCCGACGCGCTTCGCCGTCCATGATTTTCAGGAAGCGCTGGCGGGTTTCGGTATCCTTGCCCAGTTCGGGATCGGCCAGCGTCTCGATGAAGCCCAATATGCCGGCCAGCGGCGTGCGCAGTTCATGGCTGGCATTGGCGACGAAATCGACGCGCATTCGCTCGGCGGCATGGGTGCCGCTATGATCGACCAGATGGACCAGCCGCCGCATGTCGGCGACCTGCCCCACCGGCGCGATCCGCATCTGCCAGCGCTGGTCGCGGCTGCCCAGGCCGACCAGTTCGACCATCACAGGTTCGGCGAGCGGGGCGGTGCTCGCCAGCCGTTCGGCGGCGGCCGGGTGGCGGATCGCGATGCGCGCATCCTCGCCCTCGATATGCGTGCCCAGCAGGCGTTGCGCGGCCCGGTTGGCACGGACGATGCGGCTGCGCTCGACCAGCATCAGCGGATCGGAAATCCCTTCCAGCAGGCTGGCGAAATCGGGATGACCTAACAGGTCGGGCGCATCCAGCGGAGCGGGCGCAGGCTGCCGCGTCGATACGCCCTCGGCGCAGATCAGCAGGACGAGCAGGCCGCCCAATATCGGCAGGGCGATGGCGATGGGCGATGCGCCCAGCAATAAAGCGCCCCCGGTGCCAAGCAACAGCATGGCGAGGGAGGCGGTAATCTGCGAAATTGTCAGTCGATTCATGGTTACCGCGCTGGATTTGTCGCGCAATTGCTGCGATGGCTTATCCCAATAGCGTGCAATCTTTACGCTTTGGCAAGCGTGACGAGCGGATCAGGACGATATGAGCGACCCGAAGCCCGGACAGGATAGCCCCGAAACCGGCGATGACGCGCCTTCGCTGGCCGTCCCGTCGCGTCGGCAGTTGTTGATGGGCGGCGCGGCGGCGGCATCGGCGATCGTGTCGATCCGCCCTGCGCTGGCCAACACCGCCGCGTCGGTGCTCAACTGCACCATCCCGGTGCCGGACCAAGGCCGGGCGGGCAATTTCATCGCCCCCAACGGCCAACTGGTCCCGGCCGGCACGCCAGGCGCCTATCCCGGCACCGGTCGCAGCTTCACCGGTGAGCAGGTCAAGCAGGCGTTGCGCGGCCGGCCGCTGCCCGGCACCGGCTATGAACAGAACCAGGCCTATCTCAACTATATCCGCCGCTTGCAGCGCGGGACGAGCGGTTTCACCTGCTACGCCTCACTGCAGATGCCGCGCTGAACCGATCGTCGCAACCGTAACGATTTGAACGGATACGGGTTATCCGCGTTGACGGCGTCGAACCTGATATGGTTCGACGTTCGGCGAGGCGTTTCATGTTTCACACCCGCCGCCCCACAGGGCGTGCATTTTCAGTGGCGGTCTATCTCTACCAGCCCGGCGACGGTGGCCTTGATCGCGTCGCCATACTGCTCGCCAATCATCTCCTGCAGCGCGGCGTGCCGGTGGAATTATGGATGGCGCGGACCGATGGCCCGGCGGCCCATCTGATCGACTCCGCGCTGACCGTGCGCCGGGTCCCTGCGCCCGGTGGCATCCGCCGCCTCTCGATGATCGCGCAATTCCCGGCGCTGGCCGGGATGGTGCGGCGTTATCGGCCCGACATTCTTTATTCGGCCGGCAACCAGAGCAATATGCTGGTGGCGCTGGCGGCGCTGGGGACCGACACCAAGGCAGTCGGCCGCATCTCAAACCCCATCGTGCGACCCGGCCAGCGCGGTCCCGGCGCCTGGGCCCGGCTGATGCGTTTCCGCGGTATCGCGCGCCTGAGCGACCTCACCATCGTCATGGGCGAGTATGACCGCACCCTGCTGGCGCAAAGCGGCGACGTTCGCCTGCTGCCCCGCCCGACGGTGACGCGCGCGATGGAACAGGCCCGCGCTGCCCGGACGCCGCGCGGGTCCGGCGATCCCTGGCGATTGCTGATGGTCGGGCGACTGACTCGGCAAAAGGATCAGGCGACGGCGCTCGCCGCGCTGGCGCGCCTGTGCCATATCGACTGGCGACTGACCATCGCCGGACAGGGGCCGCTTCGTGCGCGTCTGGAGCAGCAATGCGCGGCGCTGGGCATTGCCGATCGCGTCGATTTCGCCGGTTATGTCGGCGATCCCGACGCCCTTGCGGCGTTGATGGCCCGCACTGACCTGCTGCTCCAGCCGTCGCGCTGGGAGGGGCTGTGCGCCACGCTGATCGAGGCGCTGGCCTGCGGCGCGGGCGTGGTGGCGACTGACAGCACGCCCAATATCCGCTCGCTTCTGGTGGAGGCCGGCCAGCATCCGGCGGTGCGCGTAGGCGATGCGGCCGCTTTTGCACAGGCCATCGAACGCGCTTTGGCGCATTCGGCGTCGCCCGCGCTGCTGGCGGCGGCGACGCGCGACCATGGCGTCCAGCGCGCGCTCGACCGCTATCTGCGCGCGTTCGAGGGTCTGGCCGGCGCGCCTGCGCCGCAATCCGTCCGGTCGCCAGCGATGTCCTGATGCGTTAGGCACTTGGCTACGTCTTTCGCGCTACAGCGACATGGACAGTAGTATGGGATGCCGAATTTGGACGGAGCGACAGCCTATCGCCGGGACGAGGCGGACGCGGTGGCGACCTGCGTCCTCGACGATCTCGTCCTGCTCTACCATCATCGGTCGGGCCAGACCCATATGGTCATCAGCCCGGTGCCGGAGATATTGGCGCGCATGGCCGACGGCGCGCCGGTGAGCGCGCAGGCGATGCACGACCGGCTGGCGCGCGACTATGATCTGGGTCCAGTGGACGATGCCGTGGCGGAGATCGGTGCGCATCTCGACGCGCTGGTCGCGCTAGGCCTGGTGCGCCCGGCATGAGGCACGCCATCACCCTGCGCATCGGCCCGGCGACCTTCCGCATCGGCTCCGCCTGGCCGCAGCCGATCGCGGAACTGGCCCGGCTCTATATCGCCTATCCCGACGTCCGCGGCGCGATCGCCGACTTCACCGTCCGGCTCCAGCCCATCAGCCTGGCGCGGCGCTGGGTGCGGCCGTCCATCTTCATCACCGGCGACCATGGCCTGGCCGATGCCGCGCCGATGAGCCTGGCGCATGGGCTTCTCGCCGCCGAAATGGGGATGAACCTGCAAATGGCGCTGGGCTGGCGACGCCATCTGCTGCTTCATGCGTCGAGCGTGGAGAAGGACGGGCGGGTGCTGGTGATGACCGGCGAATCCGGGTCGGGCAAATCGACGCTGGCGGCCTTGCTGGGCGAGCGCGGCTGGCGCTTCATGGGCGACGAGTTCGCGCTGCTCGACATGGATAGCGGCGCGATCCTGCCTTTCCCGCGACTCGTCAGCCTCAAGAACCGGGCGATAGACGTCGTGACGCAGGCGGTCGGCGTAGCGCGCATGGGGCCGCTGCTGGCCGCAACGGCGAAGGGCGACATCCGCCACATGGTGCCGCGCATCGATGCCTTGGCGCGCATGGGCGAGGGGGGGATGCCCGCTTTGCTGCTGTTCCCCCGTTTCGGCCATGACGCGGCGGTGCGGCCGGTGGGGCAGGGAGAAATCTTCATGCGACTGACCCAGGCATCGACCAATTATGTCGCGCTGGGCGCGCCGGCCTTCACCGCGCTCACCCGCTTCGTCGCCAATGTCCCGGCGCGGGCGATCGATTTCCCCTCCGGCGACGATGCCATCGCCATGGTCGATCAGCTATGGGAGCAACTGTCATGAGCGCGGCACTGCTGGTGCGCACGCTGCGCGATCCGGCGTCGGCCGGGGCGCTCAATGCGGACGGCTGGAACCGCCTGCTGGCGGCGGCGCGGGCGGAGCGGCTGATCGGGACGCTCGCTTATCGACTGGCGAGCATCGCCCTGCCGGACGCGGTACGACCGATCCTGGATGACGCCCGGCGCGACAGCGGGCGGGAGGCGCAGCAGGCGCTGTGGGAGGCGGACCGGGCGGTGCAGGCGTTGCGCGGCCTGGATGTCAGGCTGGTGCTGCTCAAGGGCGCGGCCTATGTGGCGGCGGGCCTGCGCGCCGGGCAGGGGCGTTTCATCGGCGATCTCGACATATTGGTGCCGCGCGACGCCATGCCCGCCGTGGAGCGCGCGCTGATTGCGGCGGGATGGGAATGGGTCAAGGAAGACCCGTATGACGACGCCTATTATCGCCAGTGGATGCACGAACTGCCGCCGATGATCCATGTCGAGCGCGACCGGATGATCGACGTGCACCACACCATATTGCCGCTGACTGCGCGCCAGACGCCGGATGCGGCGGCGATGATTGCCGATGCGGTTCATATAACCGATGGATTATATATTCTCTCTATCGAGGACCGCATCGTCCATTCGGTCGCGCATATGTTCGCGGACGGCGACATGCAGGGCGGTCTGCGCAACCTGTGGGACATATATTGCCTTCTGCCCGATGCCGATCGTGCAACGCTGGAGGCGCGCGCGACGCGCCACGGTCTTGCCCTCCATGTCCGGCAGGCGCGGCGACTGGCGGGGGCGATCTATGGGGCGGGCGCGCGCCTCACCCTGTGGGACCGGCTGGTGCGCGCGCGCTTGCTGGCGCGCGACGGCTGGGGCCGCGAAAGCCGCAAGCTGCTGGTCTTCGCCTTCTTCGTGCGATCGCACTGGCTGCGGATGCCGCCGCTGATGCTGGCGCGGCACCTGTTCACCAAATGGCGCAAGGGGCACCGCCCCCAATAGGGGCGCAATAGACCTTCGCAATAATGACAGAAGCGGGTCAAGGTGATGACGAACGCTGACTTGCAACTTTAACCGTACCGCCATGGTGCGGACATGGCCATGACCCACGGCCCGGCTAGAGCGCGGCGGGGGTCTTCATCATGTCAAAGCCAGCGCGCGCCTTGTTCTTTGCGAGCCTGACGGCATTACTTGCCGCCAGTTCGTCCAGCGTCAGTTCGTCGGCCGCGCCCGATGCTGCATCCGCCCGACCGCAGGGCGCAACACTGCCTCTGTCGATCATGACCTATAATGTGATGGGCCTGCCTTGGCCGGTGGCCTTCGGTCGGGACGAGGCGTTGGGCCGCATCGCCGACCGGCTGGCCGTGCTGCGCGGGGAGGCGCGGCAGCCGCATGTCGTCCTGTTGCAGGAAGCCTTCATCGCCGATCCGGCGCAGTTCGCCCGTCGCGCCGGCTATGCCCATGTCGCGGCCGGGCCGGATGCGCTGGCCCGTACGCCGATCGCCCGCACCGCCGCCGACGCCGATTTTCTGCGCGGTGCGCGCTGGGACCGGGGCGAAACCCTGTCGAAGCAACTGGGCAGCGGTCTGCTGATCCTGTCCGACTATCCGATCATCGGGATCGACCGGCTGGCCTATCCGGCCTTCGCCTGCGCGGGCTTCGACTGCCTCGCCAACAAGGGTGCCTTGATCGCCCATCTGCGCGTGCCGGGCGTCGCCGCGCCGGTCTCGGTGGTCAACACCCATCTCAACGCGCGCAAGGCGGCGGGCGTGCCGGTCGCCCGGTCGCTCGCCGCGTTCGACCGGCAGGCGCAATTATTGAGCGGCTTCGTGGCCGCCCATGTGCCGCGGGACCGGATGGTGATCCTGGGCGGCGATCTCAATATCGGGCGCGATCCCCGGCGGGTCGAGGCTTTCTTCGGCCGCTGGCGCAGCGCCGGTCTGGGCTTCGTCGCGGCCGCGTTGGGCGGCGGGCGACGGGCGCTGGCCGGTGCGTCGGTCGTTGATCCCGCCCAGCGGCGCGACCTGTCCGAAGCGGTGGCGCGGGGCAAGGATTGGTTGTTCGCCCGCGATGGCGACGGCGCGCCGATGCCGGTCGCCCGCGCGCATGTCCCCTTCGGCGGGGAAGCGCAGGCGCGGCTGTCCGATCATGTCGGCTATGCGATCAGCTATGCGCCGGCCGCCGGGCAGGCCGTGCGCTTCGCCGACGCAGGAGGCCGCTGATGCGGACCCGTACGCCGTCGCTGGCGCTGCTGCTGGCCTCTCTTGCGACTCCGGCGGCGGCCGAAACTTTCTGGCCCGACCATGCCCGTTTCGCGCTCAAGCCCCGCCTCATCCTGCGGGTCCAGCCCGCGCCGCTTGCGCCGCCGCAGCGGCAGGCCCGCATCTACGCCATCGAACTGGCCCCATCACCTGCCGATCCGGCCGACCTGCGGCTGGCCCTGCAACGGCGGCGCCAGCGTTTTGGCGGACTGCCCCTGGTGCGCGCCGCCCAGTCGCCCGGCGCGGATATGCAGCCGCGCAGCAGCGTGATGCTGGCGGATGCGCGGCTCGACCTGCCGTCCGAGATGCTGCCATGGGGCGATCGTCTGTCGGCGACCCTGGGGTGGCAAGCGGTGAAGATCAGCAACCGGGCGGTCAATGCGACGTCGCCCTACACCCGCGACGATCTGCGCGCGCGCGACGGCTTCCTGCCCTCGGCCCGACTGGCGCTGGCGGCGACGTCGAGACTGGATCTGCGCGCCGACTATCGCGAAACCATCCGCGCCTATGCCGACAGCGGCACGATCGGCGCGCTGGGACTGGACCAGCCCGGCTTTCGGGCGTTGCGGGCGGCATTGCGGCCCGAACGCGACAGCCTCAGTCGGATCGGGCTGCGCTGGGCGGCAGTCCCCGCCCTGCGTCTCGCGATCGACGCTTATGACGGGCAGGTGCGCAACCGGCTGTCCTTCGTCGACCATGGCTATCTGCCGCGGACCATGGGGTCGGCGCAGGCGCATGGCGTGGCGATCGAGGCCGTGCACAGCCTGTCCCCGACGCTGCAATGGCGCCTGCGCTACGACCTTGCGCGGATGGATGTGGAGCATGGCGAGCGCCGCACCGAAACGCGCCTGGCGGTGCGGGGCGAATGGCGGCGCGGGCCGTGGCGCGGCGCGCTGTCTGCGGCTCGGACCAGCGCGCCCTTCTGGGCGGAGCCGGGCCATCGACTGCGGATCGAGGGCGGCATTGACTATATGCCGGACGATCTGTTCGGCGTGCGGCTGGGCCTGCATCTGGCCGATCCCGACCAGCTGGCGGTCACGCGCCTCGCCGACCAGCCGCAATCCGGGCCGGTGCGGGCCGCCGATCAGGCGCGCGCACTGATGTTCACTGCGGCGCTGCGTTTGTAGCGCCGCCATTTTTCTGTAGCATTCCCCGCCTATCCGCACGCTTTTCCGGTGGAGATGAACGATGCGCTACGCGACGATCATGCTGGCGATGTCGGGCCTGCTGGCCGCAACCGCGGGCAGGGCGCAGGACGCCGATGCGCCGTCCCCGTCGCCCGCGCCCGTCGTGCATCGTCTGCCTGCCCCCGAAGCACGGCAGGGGGTGGCGTCGGACGGGGTGCATGTCTACGCGATCGACAATGACCGGATCGGCAAATATCGCATATCTACCGGCCAGCGGGTCGCCTCTTGGCAAGGGGAGCGCCGCCTCTTCCCCCATATGAACAGTTGCACCGTGGCGGGGCGCGAACTGGTCTGCGCCGCATCCAACTATCCCGCCGTGCCGCAGACCAGCGCGGTCGAGATTTTCGACACCCGCACGCTGCGCCATCTGCGCACGGTCAGCCTGGGCTTCGGTCCCGGATCGCTGACCGTGCTCGATCGCCATGCCGGCAAATGGTGGGCGGTCTACGCCAACTATGCCGGCAAGGGCGGCGAGCCGAACCGCGACTATCGCTACACGCTGCTGATGCAGATGGACGACGCCTTCCGGCAGGAGGCGGCCTGGACCTTCCCTCAACAGGTGCTGGCCCGCTTCGCCCCTTTCAGTTGCTCGGGCGCGAGCTGGAGCGCGGACGGACGTCTCTACGTCACCGGCCACGACCGGCCCGAAATGTACGAACTGGCGCTGCCCGATGCCGGATCGGTGCTGGAATGGCGGCGCACCATCGGCATCGCGTCGCCGGGGCAGGCGATCGACTGGGATCCGGTCGTTCGCGGCCGCCTCTGGTCGGTCGATCGCAAGGACACCGCGCTGGTCGCCAGCGATATCGCCGGCGATTAACGTTCGGCCAGCACGGCGGCGATCGCCAGTTCCGCCATGTGCGCGACCGCGACCAGCCGATCAGCGGGCGTTCCCGCGCGCGCATCTGCAGACAGGCCGGACATGACCGTCACCATGTAATCCGCCACGACTTCCGCCTTGTCGGCATGGGTCGGGGTGAGGAAGTCACGCACCCGCTGCGCGCTCGCCGCCTTCCAGTTGCGGGCGCAGCAGGCCGCTTCGGCATCCGCGCCGCGCGCGCCCTCCAGCACCATGCAGCCGGCCGTCTGCGGGTCGGCGGCATAGATGCGTGCGGCTTCGTGCAGCAGTGCGCCGAGTGCGGCGGTGGGTGGCGCGCCGGGCGCCAGCAACATGTCGATCGGCAGGCCGTTGCGGGCGTAACGGCCCAGCACCTCGTCGAACAAGGCGGCCTTGCTGCCGAAGGCGGCATAGAGGCTGGGCGGATTGACGCCCATCGCCTGCGCCAGCGCGGCCACGCCGACCCCGTCATAGCCCTGCGCGTGGAACAGCGCCTGCGCCTGATCCAGCGCGGCTTCCCGGTCGAAGGCGCGGGGGCGGCCGCGGCCTTTCGATTTTTCTTTAACAGTCACTACAAAATTCCTTGACCCGATCGATCTTCAATTTATATAGCGATCATTACAAAAATACAAGGAAGACCGACATGACTGATTTCACCTCGAAGAAGACCCTCGTTCTCGGCGGCAGCCGCGGCATCGGCGCCGCCATCGTACGGCGTTTCGCGGCCGACGGTGCGCAGGTGGCCTTCACCTATGCCGGGTCGCATGACGCCGCGCAGGCGCTGGCCGCAGACTCCGGGGCCAGCGCGATCCGCTCCGACGCGGCCGATCGCACGGCGGTGATCGATGTCGTCGCAGCGCAGGGGCCGCTCGACATATTGGTGGTCAATGCCGGCGCCGCCATCCTGGGCGATCCGCTGGAACAGGATGCCGACGCAATCGACCGGATGATCGATCTCAACGTCCGCGCGCCTTACCACGCCGCAGTCGAAGCGGCGCGGCGCATGCCCGACGGCGGGCGCATCATCGTGATCGGATCGGTCAATGGCGACCGGATGCCGTTCGAGGGCGGGGCGGCCTATGCGCTGACCAAATCGGCGCTGCAGGGCATGGCCCGCGGACTCGCCCGCGATTTCGGCGCACGCGGCATCACCGTCAACGTCATCCAGCCCGGCCCGACCAATACCGACATGAATCCGGCCGATGGCCCGATGGCCAGCCTGATGCATGGCTTCATGGCGATCAAGCGTCATGCCACGGGGGAAGAGATTGCCGGCCTGGCGGCCTATCTGGCGGGACCGGAAGCCGGCATCATCACCGGCGCGATGCATACGATCGACGGCGGCTTCGGCGCCTGAACACTGCGCGTCAGGCGGCGACGATGCCCGGCGGCTGCAGGTCGTCGGACATCAGCCACATCTCCGCCGGCAGTTGCGACGAAAAGGCGGCGACGATCGCCTCGCCCAGACGCGCGCGGACGTAAAGCTTGTCCGCGACATTGGCGACCAGGATCGCAACCCGGTCGGTGGGCAGGTAGGTACGATCCATATGCCACAGGATGCGTGCCTCGATATCGGGCGCCTGTCGCTCCGCTTCGGTCACGTCGGACAGGATGCGGATCGGCAATCCGTTGCGCCGCCGGTCTGCGATGATCAGCCCGAGATGGCCATAATGGCGATCGACATCTGCGATCGTCCACACGCCCGTCGCGTGCACGAAGATGATTCCGTCCGGATCGTCCAGTTCGCAAGCAATCATCGCGCGAATATAGTGCTTGGTAAGTTTCGTTAGCAAACGACTTTAACGAAACGATCGCGGAAAATGCATTCCGCGATCGTTTTTCCATAATTCACTGTTTCTTCAATATGTCGAGCGCCAGCACGGTCATGGCTTCACTGGCGGTCGCGATCACCTTGTCGGCTTCCGGCGCCCAGAAGGGGCTGTGCAGCGAGGGCAGGCTGGTCTGCCCTGCCTGCGCCGCCGCCAGCTTGTCGGCCGGGACGCCGCCGACCCAGAATATGAAGCTGTTGATGCTCTTGTCGGCGCGGTAGAAGCGGCTGAAATCCTCGCCGCCCATCACCGCGCTCGTCTTGACTACACGGCCGTCGGGGAAATGGCCTTTGAGCAGGCCGGCCATCTGTTCAGCGAATTCCGGCGGGTTGAAGGTGGAGGGGGTGAACTCGTCCTTCACGCTCACCACCGGCATCCGGTCCTCCGGCACGCCCGCCGCGATCGCCTCGCCGCGACTGATCCGCTTGATCCCTTCGATCAGCTTGGCGCGCGTCTCGTCCGAATAGCTGCGGATGGTCAGCAGCAGCTTCGCTTCGTCGGGGATGATATTATGCTTGGCCCCGGCCTGGAAGCTGCCGACGGTCACGACGGCGGGGTCTTGCGGGTCTTGTTCGCGGCTGACCAGAGTCTGGAGCGAAGTGACGATGCGCGACGCCAGCACGATCGGGTCGCGGGTCGTCTGCGGATAGGCGCCATGACCGCCCAATCCCTTCACCAGGATATCGACGCTGTCGACATTGGCCAGCGCATAGCCGGGCGTATAGCCGATCTGGCCCGCCGCCATATTGGCCGCGTCGTGAAAGGCGATGGCGTGGGTCGGCTTGGGGAAGCGGGTGTAGAGTCCGTCCTCCAGCATCATTCGCGCGCCCTTGCCCACTTCCTCGGCCGGTTGCAGGATCATGACCAGTGTGCCTTTCCACGCATCCTTGCGGGCGGCGAGCAGCTTGGCCGTCTCGATGAAGGCGGTCATGTGGGTATCGTGGCCACAGGCGTGCATGACGCCGGTCTCGACCCCTTCGGGCGTCTTGGTGCGGACCTTGGACGCGAACTCAAGCCCCGTCTGCTCGACCACGGGCAGCCCGTCCATGTCGGCGCGGATCAGCAGCGTCGGGCCGGACCCGTTTTTCATCACCGCAACGACGCCGGTGCCGCCGACCTTTTCGGTGACGTCGAACTTGAGCGCCTTCAGGCGCTTGGCGAGCTTGGCCGCGGTGTTGACTTCCTGCAACGACAGTTCGGGATTGGCGTGCAGGTCGCGATAGAGCGTCATCAGCCCGTCCATGTCCTTGGCCACCGCCGCGGCGATGGCGCTCTGCGCGGGCGGAGCGGGCGGCGGGGTCGGCACGGTCTGGGCGGTGGCGATGGACGAAAGGCTGGCTGCGGCCAGAACGGCCGTGAGCGCATGGCGCATGTTGATAATCTCCCTTGCTGGACGCGAGCATAAGGGGATTTTACGACTGTTAAAGGGGGAGTTTCTCCTGTCGTCGGGCGCGTCCTTGAAATCGGCATGCCGCGACACCATTTCACAAGTGAAAGGAACGATTCGGCGCGTCATGCGTCCTTATGATCGTCCGACCTGTTGCGGCGCGGCCGCGTCTGCGCTGATTTTCATGCGCCTCTTGCCGCTGCTCCGTTTCCATTCTTTCGCTCGAAAAAAAGGAGCCTGTCCCATGGCCCAGACATCCGCATTCTGCCTTGCGCAGCAATCGTTGCACCAGGCGCGCGCATCGTCCGAAACCCTGCCCAATGCGCGCCAGATCGCGCAGCGGGCGGCCAATGCCTGGGGCCGCGAGGCGGAACTGGCCGCGGGCGCCGAGCGTCGCCGCGCCACGCGCGCGGTCCTGTCCGAAGATGAGGCGATCGTCGCCGAATTCCGCGCCGAAGACGAGGCGGCGCGCGCCGCGTTGTAATATTTATGCGATTTGCCTCTCATGGCCTGCGGCTCCGAGGCGGCAGATGATTCCATATGATGAAAAATCGCTCTTATCTGCCGATCTTCAGGAAGGACTGACCATGGCCAAGAGCCAGAAGAAATCAAATCGCGAAGTGCGCAAGCCGAAGGCGGAGAAGCCGCCCAAGGGTAATGCTTCCAACCCCTCGACCAAGCCGGGCGTGGTTGGCATCGTGACGTTGAAAAGCTGATCATGGCGATCGATACGCCGGCAGATCCGGCCCAGCCTTCGCCCAATGGCGGCCGCAGCATGTCCGGGCGGCGCTTCACCCCGCGCAACGCCGTCCGCCTGGCCCCCGACGCCGCCGAGCGGCAGGGCCGCATCACCCGCATGGCGATCGATGCGCTGGGCGCATCCGACGCGATCCTGTTCCTCAACAGCCAGCATGACGGCCTGGCCGATCGCCCGCTCGCTCTGGCGACAACCAGCGAGGACGGGCTGCAATCGGTGCTGCGCCTGCTGAATCCGACCTCGATATGACAAAATCGCCCATCGGCCGGTCAACGGCCGATGGGCGTTTCTATCCTATTGTGCGGTCCAGCCGCCATCGATGCTCATATTGGCACCGGTGATATTGGCCGCGGCATCGCTGCACAGGAACAGCGCCATGGCGGCGACCTGCTCGACCGTCACGAACTGCTTGGTCGGCTGGCCGGCCAGCAGCACGTCGTTCATGACTTGCTCGCGCGTCATGTTCCGCGCTTTCATCGTATCGGGGATCTGGTTTTCCACCAGCGGCGTCCAGACATAGCCGGGCGAGATGCAATTGGCGGTGATGCCGTCGGTCGCCACTTCCAGCGCCACCGTCTTGGTGAAGCCCGCCAGCCCGTGTTTCGCTGTCACATAGGCGCTTTTGAACGGCGATGCGGTCAGCGAATGGGCCGATGCGGTCTGGATGATGCGTCCCCATTTCTTCGATTTCATATAGGGGATGGCGAGCCGGCTGGTGTGGAAGGCGCTGTTGAGGTTCAGCGCGATGATGAGGTTCCACTTGTCGACCGGGAAATCCTCCACCGGTGCGACATGCTGCATTCCGGCATTGTTGATCAGGATGTCGACCCCGCCGAATGTGTCGGCGGCGTCCTTCATCATCGCCTCGATCTGGTCCACCTTGGTCAGGTCGTGGCCCGAATAGAGCGCCTTGGCGCCGCTCAGCGCCTCCAGCCCGACGCGCTCCTTCTCGATTCCATCGGCGTCGCCGAACCCGTTGATGACGACATTGGCGCCTTCGCCGGCCAGCGCCTTGGCATAGGCCAGGCCGATGCCGGATGTGGACCCGGTGATCAGCGCGGTCTTGCCCGCCAAGGACTTTCCAGACTCCGACTTGCTCATGCCTTTTTCTCCTTGAGATGATCCGGTTCGTCGAGGTCGAATGTCGCGCTCTTGCCGTCGAGGATATTGCGCGCGATCAGGTCGCCCTTGTGCATCACTTCCTCCACCGCGTCGCGGCCCTGGCTCCAATGGTCGAGCATGGTCGCGCGGGAAAATTCGAAATCCTTTGCGCCGCTTTCCCAGGCGCGCGATCGGTAGATGAGGTGGACGATGTTGACCGATCCGCCATCCAGCATCTCGCGCAGGCGCTGGGCTTCCGTTTCGCCCTGCAATTCGGGCGGCAGCTTGTCGAGCAGCGCCTTGATCGCGCCATGCTCGCGGCGCAGGCGCAGATACTGATCCGTCACCTGCCGGGTGCGGCTGCTATACTGGATGTCCTTCATGCGCGAATAGACGTCGGTCATCTGCCGCGGCATCGGCCCTTCGGCGGGGAAGAGGTCGACCTGGAATACCAGCATATCCTCGGTCTGGTGATTGAGGACATGGGCCAGCGGGGTATTGGACACAATGCCGCCGTCCCAATACCAGCGCCCGTCAATCTCGATCGGGGGCAGGCCGGGGGGCAGGGCGCCCGACGCCATGATGTGGCGCGCGTCGATCCGGGTATTGCCGCCGGGGCCGCGCGTGTCCCAATAGGCGAAATTGCCCGTTTCCACGTCGACAGCGCCCACCGACAGGCGGACGGGGCCGTCGTTGAGCAAATCCCAGTCGACGCAGGCGTCCAGCGTGTCCTTCAATGGCGCGCTGTCGTAGAAGCTGATCGCACCCGGCGTGCCTTCGGGCATCAGGGTGGCGGGCCAGAGGCGCGGACGGAACATGCCCGGCACGCCGAATCCGGCGACCACGCTCGCCGCGCCCAGATGCATCGCTTCGCGAATATGGTCGATTTCCGGCAGGATCATGTTGGGCATCCCGCCCGACACGGTGTACCAGAATTTCTTGAGCCGGCTGAGCCGCCGATGCGGCAGATTGCCCGCGATGATCGCCGCGTTGATCGCGCCGATCGATATGCCCGCGACCCAACTGACGTCGACACCCAGTTCGTCCAGCCGTTCATAGACGCCGGACTGAAAGGATCCCAATGCCCCGCCGCCCTGCAGCAGCAACGCGACTTCGCGGGGGAGGGGGAGGGGTGTGCGGGCGCGACGAAGCGGTTTCGCCTCGGTGCCAAAGGGTTCGGTATCAGCCATGTCGCAGTGCAATATAGTCTTTGACGCCGCTATTCCAACTTAATGTCTCGTAACAAATCACGGCCCGCCGCAACCTTCGCGTCGGCGGACTGTTCCCCGAACGCATTGAATCGCGTAGGCAACGATCAAGAGAAAGGGAGGGCGCCATGCGGCTCGACGACGAACAGGAAAGCAGTCATTACGAGGTGCAGGACGGCCGTAGCGGCGGCGGCCTGGGCGGCGGTGGATTGGGTGGCGGACTGGGCATGTTGCTGCCGCTGATCGGCAGCCGTTTCGGCTGCGGCGGGATCGTCGTGGTGCTGATCATCATGGTGGTGATGGGGATCAACCCGCTCAGCCTGATCGGCGGCGGCGGCGGAGGACAGCAGGTCCAGACCGAGCGACCCGCGGCCGGCCAGCTCACCGATGTCCAGCGCACCTCGCTCAAGGTGCTGGGATCGACCGAACGCCGCTGGACCGACATTTTCAAGGCGGAAGGGCAGCAATATCCCCCGCCGACTTTGGTCTTCTACAGCCAGAACGGCCAGTCGGGCTGCGGCGCGGCGCAATCGGCCATGGGGCCTTTCTACTGCCCGGCGGACCAGCGCATCTATCTCGACACCGATTTCTTCAATGAGATGGAAACCCGCTTCAACGCGCCCGGCGATTTCCCGATCGGCTATATCATCGCGCATGAGGTCGGCCATCATATCCAGACCATCACCGGCGAGGCGGACAAGATCCGCAAGGCGCAGCAGCGCGCATCCGAGGCCGAAGGCAATGCGCTTCAGGTGAAGATGGAATTGCAGGCCGACTGCTATGCCGGCGTATGGGCCGCGCGCGACACCAATTTGATGGAGGCGGGCGACCTGGAGGAAGGGATGCGTGCGGCCGAAGCGATCGGCGACGACACGCTCCAGAAATCGGCCGGCCGGCGGCCGGTGCCCGAAAGCTTCACCCATGGCACCAGCGCGCAGCGCATGGAATGGCTGCGCAAGGGGCTGTCGACCGGCGATCCTGCCCAGTGCGACACGTTCCAGGGTGCAATCTGACCCTTATTCCGCGTTTGGCGATCCGGCGGGGGCATCCTGCGGCGAAAAGCCGGGGGCCATGCCACCGCTGATCGGCGGCGCGGACGTGTCGGGCAGACCGGCGCCGGGGGCCAGCGCGGGCTGGTCCGCCCCGGCCATGGGCTGGCCGAAGGACGAGGCGGCATCGACCGTCGGCGCGCCGGGCGTCACGACCGGCGCAACCGGTACGGGCACGGGCGGCGGCGGCACGTCGGCTATGATGGCGGACTGGCCCTGCGGCGCGGGTTCGTGCTTGGGCAAAAGGGCTTGGGTGGCCATCACGATCAGGGGGGCGGCCAGCAGCGTAGCGATGGCGAAATTGCGATAGAGCATGGACGTGCGACTTTTCTGGAATGACAAGCCCCGACTTCTATCCAAAATGGGTAAATAAAGCCCTGCTATCATTTGGCGAAGGCGTGGCCGGTCAGTGCCGGTCCAGCTTCGCCAGCAGCGCCATCATGTCGTCGGGCACCCCGTCACGGCCGGGCGCATAGGTCGCGCGCAGGGCATTGCCGACGCCTTCATATGGTTCCGGCACATCGACGGTCACGATTCGACCGCTGCCGCTTTCGCGCCCCGCTGCCGATCGGCCTGAAGATTTGTGCTGGATGTCCATAAGGACTGAACGGCTTTGTAACCCAAAAGTTTCTGGCATTCGTCGCAAGCCCAAGCGATAGCGCCCGAAGATAAGGGAGAGCAATGTGACCGACTGGCTGCAAACCGAAGCCCGCATCAGGGGCCATTCGCCCTTTCTGGCGCGCGCGCTGGACCGTTTCCCGGCCGTGACCGAGCGGCTGGCGGCCGGCGACCATGATGGCGCGCTCGCTGCGGCACAGGCGGCGGGCAGCCCGGAAGACGGTGTCGCCCGGTCGCTCCGCCGCCGTCGCGGGGCGATCGCGCTGGCGGTGGCCGCCGCCGACCTGGCGGGCGCCTGGGACATGGATCGCGTCACCCGCACCCTGTCCGACTTTGCCGACCAGGCGCTGGAAGAAGCGCTCGCGGCCGCGATGCAGGAACGCTATCCAGACGCCGACCATCGCGGCTTCGTCGTCCTCGCGCTGGGCAAGCATGGCAGCCGGGAGCTGAACTATTCGTCGGATATAGATCCGATCCTGCTCTACGATCCCGCCACCCTGCCGCATGGCGAGCGGGAGGATGTCGCCGACGCGGCTGTCCGCATCGGCCGCCGGATGAGCGAGCTGCTCACCGCCCGCGACGGCGACGGCTATGTCTTCCGCGTCGATCTGCGCCTGCGGCCTTCGCCCGAAGCGACGCCGATCGCACTGCCGGTGGAGGCGGCGATCGGCTATTATGAATCGACCGCGATGGGCTGGGAACAGGCCGCCTTCATCCGCGCGCGCCCCGCCGCCGGCGATATCCCGCTCGGCGATTATTTCATGCGCCAGATCCGCCCCTTCGTCTGGCGGCGCAGCCTGGATTTCGGCGCGATCGACGCGATCGTCGACATCAGCCGCCGCATTCGCGACCATTATGCGCAGGGGCAGGCGTTCGGGCCGGGCTATGACCTCAAGCGCGGACGCGGCGGCATTCGCGAAGTCGAATTCTTCGCCCAGGTCCATCAGCTCATCCATGGTGGTCGCGACCCGTCGCTGCGATCGGGCAATACCCGCGAGGCGCTGGCCGCGCTGGCCGCGGCGAATGTGATCGAGACCGACGTCGCCGCGCGGCTGGACGAGGCCTATATCCTGTTCCGCACGATCGAGCATCGGCTCCAGATGGTGGAGGACCGCCAGACCCACGAACTGCCCAAGGCGGCGGCCAGCCTCGACAATGTCGCGCGACTGCACGGCCTGCCCGACGCGACGGCGCTGCTCGACCTGTTGCGCCCGCATGTCGAATGGGTCGGCCGCAACTATGACCGGCTCAGTCCCGAAAAGGATGATGCCGCGCTGTCCCAGGACGAGGAGCGGCTGAAGGCGCAACTGGTCGAGATCGGCTTTGCCGACGCGGAAACCCCGCTCGCCCGCATCACGCGCTGGCGCGGCGGCACGATCCGGGCGCTGCGCAGCGCGCCCTCGCGCGAGGCGCTCGAAGCGCTGCTGCCCGGCCTGATGCGCACATTGGCCAAGGCGCCCGACCCCAGTCGCGCGCTCAATCGCCTCGACGACATGATCGGCCGGCTGCCGAGCGCGATCAACTTCTTCAAGCTGCTCGCCGCACGTCCCGCGCTGGTCGAACTGCTGGCCGAGATATTGAGCCACGCCCCGACCCTGGCTGACGCGCTGGGGCGCCGCGCCGAACTGATCGACGGCCTCATCGACGCCTCCGCCTTCGATCCGCCGCCGTCCGTGCCGCAACTGGCCCGGCAACTGGGCGCATTGGAACCGGGCGAGGATTATCAGGCATTGCTCGACCGGGTGCGCCAGCGTGTGGGCGACCGACGCTTCGCGCTGGGTGCGCAGATCATTCGTGGCGGCGATCCGCTGGAGGCGGGCAGGGGCTATGGCCGCGTCGCCGAAGCCGCGATCGAGGCGCTGGCCGCCGCCACCGTGGCCGAATTCGAAACCGCCCATGGCAAGGTGCCGGGCGGCGACATGCTTATCCTGGCGTTGGGCCGCATGGGCGGCGAGGTACTGACCCATGCCTCGGACCTCGACCTCGTCTATCTTTTTACCGGCGATTTCTCGACCGAATCGGATGGGCCGCGACCGCTGGGCGCGACCCAATATTTCAACCGCCTTGGCCAGCGCATCACCAACGCCCTGTCGGTCCATACCGCGTCTGGCCCGCTCTACGAGGTCGATACGCGGCTGCGCCCGTCCGGCGCGCAAGGATTGTTGGCGGTCAGCCTCGACAGTTTCGCCAAATATCAGCGGGAAGAAGCCTGGACGTGGGAGCATCTGGCGCTCACCCGCGCCCGGCCGGTGTTCGGTTCGCCGCAGGCGCGGGCCGCGCTTGACGAGATCCTGGCAGAAACGCTCCGGCGCCCGCGCGATTTCGACGATCTCGCGCGCCAGGCGGTGAAGATGCGCGCGGACATCGCCCGGCATAAGCCGCCGGCCAGCGATCTGGACGTCAAGCTGGTGCCGGGCGGCCTCGTGGACCTGGAATTCCTGATCCATGTGAACCAGTTCCGCCACGGCATGGCCTTCGACCCCGATCTGGGCCAGGCGCTCGCCGAACTGGTCGCGGCCGGCCACCTGCCCGAGGAGTTGATCGCGGCGCATGACCTCATCACCCGCTATCTGGTGGTGTCGCGGCTGGTGTCGCCCAAATCCACCGAGCCGGCGGAGGCCACCCGGTCGCTGGTCGCGCGGGCCTGTGGCGCGGCCGATTGGGACGGGCTGCTTGCAAGCTACGCCAAGGCGCGGCAATGCGTGGGCGAAGCCTGGGCCGCGCTTGCCGCGCCCTATCAGGAGAAAGCATGATGCTGGAACAGGGTATGTCCGTCCCCGCCGTGACGCTGACCGACGCCGACGGCGTGGATTTCACGCTGGACGCCTATCAGGGCAAACCGCTGGTCGTCTATTTCTATCCCAAGGCGGACACGCCCGGCTGCACCAACGAGGCGAAGGATTTCACCGCGCTGGCCGATGATTTCGCCGCTGCTGGCGTGCCGATCGTGGGCATTTCCAAGGACAAGCCGGGCAAGCTCAAGAAATTCGCCGACAAATATGGCCTGCGCGTCATCCTCGCCTCCGACGAATCGGGTGCGGCGTGCGAGGCGTTCGGCACCTGGGTCGAAAAGTCGCTCTATGGTCGCAAATATATGGGGATCGAACGCGCCACCTTTCTGGTCGGTGCGGAAGGCGCGATCCTGCGGGTCTGGCCCAAGGTGAAGGTCAAGGGCCACGCCGCAGAGGTGCTGGAGGCGGTGCAGGCGCTTTGACCCTGCCGGCAGCCGTAACCAGCGTGGGCGCGGGTTGCGCCCATGTCCTTCTGACCCCCGATCCGCGCGCCAAGCTGATGGCCGCGCGCGCGGTCGCGCGGGCCTGGCGACAGGGGCGGCTGGCGCATCGGTTCGACGTCGTCCTGCCGGATCGTCCGGCGCGGCCCGCCACGCCTATATTGCTGCCGCCCGGCCAGATGCCCCGACGCGGCAAGATCGGCTCGGATCGGGCGCGGATCGCCATGCTCCATGCGATCGCCCATATCGAATCCGTCGCGATCGATCTCGCCTTCGACCTGATCGGCCGGTTCGGTGGGCAATTCCCCGCCGCCTTCACCGATGAATGGATGCAGGTCGGCGCGGAGGAGGCGATGCATTTCGCTTTGCTCGAACGCCGGCTGCGCCAGATGGGCAGCCATTATGGCGCGCTCGCCGCCCATGACGGCCTGTGGCAGGCGGCGGAGGAAACGGCGGGCGATGCGCTCGCCCGGCTCGCCATCGTGCCGATGGTGCTGGAGGCGCGGGCGCTGGACATCACGCCGGCCACGATCGAACGGTTCGAGGCGGTGGGTGACGTAGCATCCGGCCGTATGCTGCGACGCATCATGGCCGACGAAATTCGCCATGTCGCGGCAGGGACGAAATGGTTCGTCGCGGCGACGAACCGATTGGGCGTAGACGCCGCCAATCATTACCAAATGCTTGTGAAACGCCACTTTAGGGGCAGCGTTAAGCCTCCGTTCAACGACTCGGCGCGTCGGCAGGCCGGTCTGACGGAAGAATTCTACGTCGCGCTTGCAACATGAGCCGCGATTTGCAGTCTGCATCCGGCGGGGGCGATCCAGGTCGCCAATAAGTTAAACACGGGAAGCGCCGAGGGGCATCAAGCCTCCGGTGACATAGTCGGGGTCTGCATGTCGGTTCTTCACACGGTAAATGCTCGCGGGTCGCGTTTGTTCCAGACGAGCAAGGTTAAGACGATTTTAGCCAGCATCGGGATTGTCGGCGCGCTCTGCGCGACCGCCCCGGTCCACGCCACCGAAAGCGACGATCCCTATGGCGATGCGTCGGAAATCAACACCAGTCCGCTTGGGCCATCCGACGTCGGCTTCTCCAACCTCTTCTCCAGCCTGCAGCGCCTGGACGGCAATGCCAAGACCGCGGCCTATATCCCCTCGGGCCGCCCGGTCGAAAAGCTGACCCTGACCTCGAACTTCGGCGTCCGTTCAGATCCGTTCAACCGCGCTGCCCGGATGCACAAGGGCATCGACATTCCCGGCCCGATCGGCACCCCGATCCACGCGACCGCCGACGGCATCATCAGCCGCGCCGGCTGGGCCAGCGGCTATGGCAACCTCGTCCAGATCTCGCACGGCAGCGGCATGGAAACGCGCTACGGCCATATGTCGAAGCTGCTGGTCGCCGAAAATAGCTATGTGAAGCGCGGCCAGATCATCGGCCTGATGGGTTCGACCGGCCGTTCCACCGGCAGCCACCTCCATTATGAAGTCCGTGTCGATGGCGCCGCGATCAACCCGCTGCCCTTCGTCGCCGGCCCCGACTATCTGGTCGCGATGAACACCAAGCCGCCACTCGCCATGGGCGGCCCGACCAAGGCGGAAGAAAAAGCCGCCGACTAAGGCCGGTTTCCCGGAAATTCGCCAAAGGCCCGGCACCCTATGGCTTGTCGGGCCTTTTGCTTGACCCTATCTAGGCAGCATGGCCGACATTGATCTCACTCCTTCCGCTGCCGCGCGTGTCGCTGCGATCGCCGCCAAGCAGGGCAAGCCTGCGATCCTGCGGCTGGCCGTGGAGGGTGGCGGCTGTTCCGGCTTCCAATATCGCTTCGGCTTGGCCGATGGCGTGGAAGCGGACGATCTGTCGGTCGAGCGCGATGGCGTGACCCTGGTGGTCGATGATGTCAGTCTGGATCTGGTGCGCGGTTCGGCGGTCGATTTCGTGTCCGACCTCGGCGGCGCCGCCTTCAAGGTGACCAATCCCAACGCGACCGCCGGCTGCGGTTGCGGGACCAGCTTCTCGGTCTGAATCCTTCCGTTTGAAAATCCGCGTGCTCCTGCGTAGGCAGGAGCCCAGACCGAACCTTGGAACTGGGCTCCTGCCTGCGCAGGAGCACGCATAGATTGAACGGATTGCCAGCCATGCGCATCGCCACCTTCAACATCAATGGCATCAAGGCGCGGCTGCCGCGCCTGCTGGAATGGCTGGACGAAACCCAGCCCGACATCGCCTGCCTCCAGGAAATCAAGACCAGCGACGAAACCTTCCCGGTCAAGGATATCGAGGCGGCTGGCTATGGCGTGATCTGGCACGGGCAAAAGGGGTTCAACGGCGTCGCCATCCTCGCGCGTGGCGAAACCCCTGTGGAGGTGCGCCGCGGCCTCGCGGGCGAGCCGGAGGATGAGCATAGCCGCTATCTGGAAGCCGATGTGAAGGGCGTGCGCGTCGCATCCATCTACCTGCCTAACGGCAATCCGCAGCCCGGCCCCAAATTCGATTACAAGCTGCGCTGGATGAAGCGCCTGCGCGACCGGGCTGCTGAAATCTGGGCCGAGGAAATTCCGGCGATCCTAGCGGGCGACTATAATGTCATCCCGCGCGACGTGGACACTTTTTCGGTCAAGGCGATGCAGGACGATGCGTTGATGCAACCCGAAAGCCGCGAGGCCTATCGCCGCCTGCTGGGTGACGGCTGGACCGACGCGATCCTCAGCCGCCATCCCGCCGGCGGCGTGTGGACCTTCTGGGACTATCAGGCGAACAGCTGGCCGCGCGACGCCGGTTTCCGCATCGACCATTTGCTGCTCAGCCCAGCCGCCGCCGACCGCCTGGTCGATGCGCAGATCGACAAGGCATTTCGCGGCCGGGAAAAGGCCAGCGACCATGCGCCGACCTGGGTGGAACTCCGCGCCGAATAATTACCCGGATAATATTGACGTAATTAAATCCGGGTAATAATAGCCATGCCGAAGGAGATTCGGCATGGAACGGACTTTGACGGCGTTCGCAGGCGAACTGTGGATCGCCACCGGCGACGAAGGCGAAATACGCGCGGCGCTAAGCGCCATGGGAGACGCCGCGCAGGCCGTGCTGTTGTTCGACGACGCCACCGGTCGTCAGGTCGATATCGACCTGCGCGGTCCCGCGGTCGACGCGCCACGGGGCAGGGGCCGCCCGAAGCTGGGCGTACAATCCCGCGAAATCACCTTGCTCCCCCGCCATTGGGACTGGCTCGCGACCCAGCCCGGCGGCGCCTCCGCAACGGTGCGCCGACTGGTCGAAGCGGCGCGCAAGGCCGATACCGAACAGCCCAGCCCCCGCGCGGCGATGGACGCCGCCTATCATTTCATGACCGCGATGGCGGGCGACCGGCCCGGCTATGAAGCCGCGATCCGGGCGCTGTTCGCGAAGGACGCACAACTGTTCAACTCGTTGTCGCAGGACTGGCCGTCAGGCATCCGCGACCACGCCCGCGCGCTGGCAGGACCGGCCTTTGCGCAGCAGGTCTGCTAACGACCATTTGCTGACCGTCCGTTTCCGGCTCATACCTCGGCATATGGGACTTCGACACGGTATTATCGCTGCAGGTATGTTGGCGCTTTCAGGGTGCTCGTACATCTACGATTTGCGCGCCGTAGTCATCGATGGCCAAATCGCTTTCATCGTTGACCCCAAATCACGGCAGTAAGCCAACTGCATCCGCAGCATACATGTGAAGACCGCGAACGGGGAAACTGCACAAGCGAAACCGGGACCAAATGATGACGAGGCTCTCGTCAAAAATGGTGTATTCTGGTGGAAAGACCATGCCGTAGATCAATGCCTTAACAAATTCCCTATCCGATATGGTCAGCCGCTTGTGGGGCAGCCTTTTGTTTATTCTAGTGGTGACACGAAAGGGGTCGAGGCGAAGCCGTTGGTTATCGGCGTCATCTACGAGGTGGATACCGGAGGATCGGGATCGGGCTATGGTGGGGGGAAGTTCCGTATTCGATCTGATCGAACCGTAGAGAACTTACCCTTCGACGGCGCATCTTCTGCCAACACTATGAATGGCAGCTAACCACCCAAAGCAGTCGCAACTCAGCCCTTAAGCCGCCAGCCGCAAAAACGGCACCGGCTGGGTCGATCGCAGCACGATCGGCTTGCCTTCCGACGCTTCGAACAATTCGCCGTCCAGGATCACGCTGCTGCGATCGCCCTCGATACGGATCGTGTCGCCCTGTTCCAGATGGATGCCCTGCATCTTGTGCTTGCCCACCCGCTTGAACAGGCTGGCCCATACCAGCCGCAGCAAAGACGGCAGATTCTGGTCCACCGCCATCAGCTTCATATTGCCGCGCCGGCTGTCGCCCGGATCGACGCCCAGCAGCAGCCGTTCCAGCGTGGTCACGATCAGCACGGCGAAGCGCCCGACCAGCTGGCCATCCCGGATCAGCGATATGCTGACCGGCCGGCTCGACGGTGGCAGGAACTTGGCGCGGATGCCGAACAGCAGCGAAAACACCACCGCAACGGCGGTGATGACATGGCTCAGGCCATTGGACAGGCCCAGCGGATAAATCTGGTTGCGGCAATAGAGCATGTAATCGGCCAGCCCTGCGCCGCCCAGAAACATGCCCAGCACCGGGCGGCTGCCGACCGCGCCGTCGGACAGGGCGATCAGTTCGCGCGCGACGACATGGTCGTCCACGCCCGCCTTGGCGATCTGCACGATCCGCTCCAGCGCCTTGATCGGGTCGCCATGAATGCCAAGGTCCAGCGCGATCAGGTTGGTCTTGCCATTGGGCAGCACCGCGATCGGCGGCACCCGGCCCTTGAAATGCTCGCCCTGGTAAAGCTCGGTCAGCGAGGCCTGCACCGTGCCGTCGCCGCCATTGATGACGATGACGACCGGATCGACGCGGGCGATCGTCTGGAACGCCCGGCCGATCTGGTCGACCTGTTCCACTTCATAATGGAAGATGTCGGGGTTGCTGGCGCAATAGCTGCGCACCAGCGGAAGGGTCTGCCGGTTGCCCGTGGACTTCGGATTGGACAGGAGCGCGACGCAGACCATGGCTTTGGATCACATATATTTGAGGTTGATCGTGATTTTCGTCACGCCTGGCCCGGCATGAAAGGCCGCCTTCTCCACACCCGGCTTGCCCAGGTTGAAGATGCTGATCGCCGGATTGTTGGAAAATCCGCCGCCGTCCCGCGAAATATCGGTCTTGCCATTGCCGTCGCGATCGTGCCGCACGGCGATGCCATATTCGCCTGCCCTGGGCACCGGCACGCAGAATCGCATCGTGCCATTGGACGGCCTGACCGCCGTGTCGATGCGATTGATCCATTCGCCCTTGGCCAACCACGCCGCCTTGGTGGCGGGATAGGACTGGACGCGCACCTTGCCGGTGGCGGCGGCGAAACCGCGGACGTCGACCAGCACGGCCGGTCCCTTGGCGCTGCTCTCGCACCGCCCCAGATCGTTAGCGATTTCCTCGCCATGGGCCAGGGCCGGTATCGCCGCGACCAGCGCTGCGACCGACATCAGACCCATTGCAACTTTTACCATGACCATCAGACTCCTGGAAGCTATAGCCGCCGATATGCATCGGACGGCGAGCCCCTGTTCGCCCCGCATTTTTACCTGACTCGCATATGGGCGGGGTTTGCGGCCAAAACATGGTGATGGGACGACGACTTAGAGAATGCTGACCGCCACCGACCGTTATCTCGCCCGCCTGATCGCGGTGCCCATGCTCGGCACGCTCGTGATCGCCGCGATGCTGCTTGTCCTCGACAAGATGCTCAGCCTGTTCGATTTCGTCGCAGCGGAAGGGGGGCCGGTGAGTGTCGTGTGGCGGATGCTCGCCAATATGCTGCCCGAATATCTGTCGCTCGGCATCCCGATCGGGCTGATGCTCGGCATCCTGCTCGCCTTCCGCAAGCTCGCCCTGTCGTCGGAACTGGACGTGATGCGCGCGGTCGGCCTGTCCTACGGCCGGCTGCTGCGCGTGCCCTATATGTATGCGATCGCGCTGGCTCTGCTCAATTTCGGCATCGTCGGTTTCGTCCAGCCCTTGTCGCGCCACGCCTATGAAGCGCTGCGATTCGAATTGCGCTCCGGCGCGCTCGGCGCCTCGATCAAGGTGGGCGAATTCACCAATCTGGGCAAACGCATGACCCTGCGGATCGAACGCAGCCTGGACGAAGGCCGCAACCTGCAGGGTATCTTCGTGCGCGCGGTCAGCCGCGACGGCCAGTCTGTCGCGGTCACGGCGGCGCAGGGCACCTTCCTCGCCACCGATGATCCCGACGTCATCATCTTCCGCCTGCGCAACGGCGTGCTGGTGAACGACGCGCCCAAATATAAGACGCCGCGCATCCTCTCCTTCTCCAGCCACGACCTGCCGATCGACCTGCCGCAGATCGAGAATTTTCGTGGCCGCGACGTCGATCGGGAAAAGACGATTCCCGAACTGATGGTGATCGGCCGCAGCCCGGCCACGCCCGACAAGCTGAAGGCCGAAGTGCGCGCCAATTTCCATTTCCGCATGGTCGAGGTGGTGTTCATGTTCCTGCTGCCGCTCGCGGCGCTGGCCTTCGCCATTCCGCCCAAGCGATCGACCTCCGCGCTGGGCGTCTTCCTTTCGATCGTGTTCATCGTGACCTATCACAAGGTGAACCAATATGGCGAAAGCATCGGCGCGCTGGGCAAGGTGGACCCGATCATCGCGTTGTGGGGGCCGTTCATATTGGCGTCCGGGTTGGTGCTGTGGATGTATCATGTGATCGCCAATCGACCCGGCGGGCAGCCGATCGGCGCCCTCGAAGTTGCCTTCTCCAAGCTCGGCAAGCAGATCCTCCGGCTGCTGCGCTTCGGCCGACGCCGACCCGCCGCGGAAGGAGCGGCCTGACCCATGCAGTTCAATTTCTTCCCGTCGCGCCAGATCAGCTGGTATATGGCGCGCCTGTTCCTGACCCGGACCTTCGCCGTGCTGGCGCTGCTGGTCGTCGTTCTCCAGACGCTCGACCTGCTCGGCAATTCGGGCGACGTGCTGGCCTATCCCGGCAATGGCGACCCGGAATTGTGGCATTATGTGGGACTGCGCGCGCCGCAGATCGTCGCGCGGTTCCTGCCCTTTTCGGTTCTGCTCGGCACGCTGGTCATGCTGGCGACGCTCAACCAGAATAGCGAGATCATCTCGATGAAGGCGGCGGGCCTGTCCGCGCACCAGATATTGGCGCCGCTGATCGTGACGGCGCTGGGCGTGTCCGCCATCAGCTTCGTCTTCAACGAACGGATCGTCGCTCGCTCGACCGCGGCGCTCAGCGCCTGGCAGGCGGTGGATTACGGTCCGATCCCGCGCGATAGCGGGGTCAAGAGCAATCCCTGGGTGCGCGACGGCAACAATCTGGTCAACGCGGCGATCGTGGCAGGGCGCGGGACCGAGGTGCAGTTGCGCAAGGTCCAGATCTACAATCGCATCAACAACAGCCTGACGACCATCGTCCAGGCGCCCAAGGGCCATTATGACGCCGCCAGCAAGAGCTGGCTGCTGGAAGGCGCGCGCCAGTTCGACGTGGCGCGCGGTACTGTCCGCAATGTCGGCACCGTCCGTTTCGGCCGCGACATCCGCCCGGACCAGTTCACTCTGGCGAAGGTCGATCCCGACGCGCTGACCTTCCGCGAGCTGGAAGCGGCGATATCGGACTTGCATGACGCCGGCCGGCCGACCGCGGAGCTGGAGGGCAGCCTGTGGCACAAGCTGTCGGGGCCGCTGTCTGCGCTGCTGATGCCGATCCTGGGGTCGGTCGCCGCCTTCGGTCTCGCCCGGTCGGGCCAGTTGTTCATGCGCGCGGTGCTGGGGATGGCGCTGGGCTTCGCCTATTTCGTCGCCGACAATTTCTCGCTCGCGATGGGGAGCCTGGGCGCCTATCCGCCGGTGCTGGCCGCCTGGGCGCCCTTCTTCCTGTTCCTGCTGGTCGGCGAAACCGTGTTGTTCAGGACCGAAGAGTGATGGCCGCGAGGCGGGAACCGGCGGCCAGATAAAAAGGCCCCGGCGACCAAGGGGTGTCGCGCGGGGCCTCCAGAGGGGGCGTTCCGATCCTCATAGGGGGAGGGGAAAGAGACCGGAACGACCCCGATATAGGCCGCGCCAAATCAGGTTTCAACAGGCAACGGAAATTAATCGATCCACCTCAGCGCGCCACCATCGTGCTGCGCGCGATCTTGCCGACCAGCGGCAGCATCCCCGGATAATTGCCGCGATGATAGGGCGATTCCCCGTCCAGCGTGGCGATCAGCCGGGCATGGGCCTTGCCCAGCGCATGATAGGGGACGCTGGGCAACAGATGGTGCAGCGCATGATAGCGCAGGCCCACCGGTGCCCAGAGCGCGGGCAGCGTGCCGGGCGGGGGCACGTTGACCGAATCGAGATATTGCGCCGTCACCGTCATCGGCTCGCCCTCATTCTCCCACAGATGCGCGACCAGCGTGCGCAACTGGTTGATGACGGTCATGGCCGAATGGATCGCCATATAGACGAGCAACGGCTTCCAGCCGAAGGCGAAGACGCTGCCGACCAGCGCCAGCGCGAACAGGGATGCGCCCGCTTCCTGCCACATCCACATGCGGGCGAAATCGCCTTCGGGCGCACGGCGACGATAGGATGGATTGATCGACAGGGCCGACAGTTCCGCCACCACCTTGGCGCGCAGCGGCGGGATCAGCAGCGACAGCGGCGTCAGCACGCCGAAGCGCAGGATCAGGCCCACCGGCGCCAGCGAGGCGACGAGGATGAACAGCGGCAGCGACCAGGGCTTCATGAGCGCCAGCGGCAGATATTCCGGGTCTTCGGCAGTGCCATAGCGGGTGCGGGCATGATGCTGGGTATGAACCCCTTCATACATGAAGGAGGGGATCATCAGCGGAATGCCGACGATCAGGTTCCAGCCCAGGCGAAAGCCGGGCAGCGCGCCTTTGCGGATGTGGGTCAGCTCATGGATGAAGCTGGCCGCGCGGTAGAGCGCCAGCATGGCAACGAACGCGCAGGCGATCGCCACGGCCACATTCTCCGCCAGAATCGCGCCGGCCAGCGCGCCCCAGCCCAGCAGCGCGGACGCCAGCAGGTCGGGCCAGTAGATGCGTGGATTGGCGACCGCATAGTCGCGCGTCAGTTCGGCCGCGGCACGCAGCATCGCGCTGTCGTCGGGGATCGCGGCGCGCGCGCGCTGGGCGGCGGCCAATATGGGATCATGCACAGTCATGCGGGCGGTCCTAGCCTCCAAATGCGCTGAGATCATGGCAGCACCATGACATATTCACCATGTTGTCGCCCCGCCCGGCGCACCTGATTGACATTCCGGCAACAAGGGGCGAACTGCACATCCATCCCGTAATTTCCTCGAAGGCGGCATAAGTGGCGCAATCTGATCTGGTCATCACCCCCGTTTCCGGCAAGGCCGATTTGAAGGCCTTTATCGACCTGCCCTGGCGCCTCTATGCCAACGATCCCGCCTGGGTGCCGCCGTTGAAGGCGGAGGTGAAGGAACTGCTGACGCCGGGTAAGAACCCCTTTTTCGGCCATGCCGAGGCGCAATATTTCCTCGCCCGCCGCGGCGGGACGGTGGTTGGCCGCATTTCCGCCCATATCGATCATCTCGCGCTGGAACAGCCCGTCGAACAGGGGATGGGGCCGGGCACCGGCAATTTCGGCCTGTTCGAAGCGGAGGACGCGGAGACCGGCAAGGCATTGATCGCGACGGCGGAGGATTGGCTGCGCGCAAAGGGCATGACCCGCGTGCTGGGGCCGATATCGCTGTCGATCTGGGAAGAGCCGGGCCTGTTGATCGCGGGGCACGACCATCCGCCTACGGTGATGATGGGGCATAACAGCCCGGCCTATCAGGCGATGATCGAGGGAGCGGGCTACGTCCCGGTCAAGCAGCTCAAAACCTATGAACTGGACATCACGCGCGATTTTCCGCCGCTGATCCAGCGCATCATCAAGTCGGGCGAGAATAACGACCGCATCCGCATCCGCCGGGTCGACAAGTCGAAATTCGATGCCGAGGCCGCGACCATCCTGGCGATCCTGAACGACGCCTGGGGCAATAATTGGGGCTTCGTGCCGATCACCGACGCGGAAATCGCGCATACCGGCAAGAAATTGAAGCCGATCGTGTTCGAAGACCTTATCATGGTCGCCGAACTGGACGGCGAGCCGGTCGCGTTCATGATGACGCTGCCGGACCTCAACGAAGCGACCAAGTCGCTCAATGGCGCGCTTTTCCCCTTCGGCTGGATCAAGCTGCTGCGCTGGCTGCGCAAGCCTCAGGCGCGCACCATGCGGGTGCCGCTGATGGGCGTGGTGCAGCGCCTGCAAAGCTCGCGCATGGCGGGCCAGCTCGCCTTCATGATGATCGAAACCATCCGTCGTCAGGCGATCGCCGATTATGGATCGACGCGGGGCGAGATCGGCTGGGTGCTGGACGACAATCAGGGCATGAACGGCATCGCCGAGGCGATCAACAGCACCGTTAACAAAATCTATCAGATTTACGAAAAGCCCCTGTAAAAGCTTCGTTTCGCCTGCGTATCGTCGGCAACCCTTTGTGCGGTGCATCGTTGAAACTTGCAACCACCCTGAAGGAGTAATGACATGGGCGAAGCAACCGACAAGCTGAAGGCCGCAGGCAACAAGGCGGCTGGTGCCGTCAAGGAAGGCATCGGCAAGGCGACCGACAATGAACGGCTGGAAGCCGAAGGCAAGGCGCAGAAGGCCAAGGGCACCGTCCAGGACGTGTCCGGTTCGGTCAAGGGCGCGCTCGGCGACAAGATCTGATCCGATCCTTGACCGTTGAAAAAAGGCCTCGCTCCGGAAGGAGCGGGGCCTTTTGCCGTTCAGAAGATGCGCGGCTGAAACCAGGGCTGAATGTTGATGGTCCTTAGGCCTCTTTCGCCAGATAGGCCCGGACGTCCCGCCGCAATTCCCCGGCGCACAGATACAGCGCAATGACGTTGGGGATGGCCATCAGGAAAAAGCTGCTGTCGACGATGCCGACCACGCGGCCCAGGTTGATCGCGGCGGCGGGGGGCAGGGCGACGACATAGAGGATCTTGTACGTCCATTGCGCCCGCGGCCCGTTGCCGAACAGATAGCCCCACGCCTGCAAGCCATAAAAGCCCCAGGCGACCAATGTCGAATAGGCGAACAGAAAGACGACGACCGCCAGCAGCCAGGGGAACCAGGGCGACACCTGGGCGAAGGCGGCCGATGTGATCGCGATCCCTTCCAGCCCCGTATTCCACGTTCCCGCGACCACCAGCGCCAGGCCGCCCAGCGCACACACGATCATCGTACCGAGCAGCGGTTCCAGCAGCGCGACCAGCCCTTCCGATACCGGATGCTGGGTCCGCGCCAGGCTGTGCGCCATGACGGCGGACCCCACGCCCGCCTCGCTGGCGAAGACAGCGCGCCGCATCCCGGCGACGAAAGCGCCGACCGCGCCGCCGGTCGCGGCCTGTCCGCTCCATGCGCCATTCCAGATCAGCGCCAGCGCGGCGGGTATCTCGCCAAGATGCAGGATCAGGATAGCCACTACGCCCAGCAGATAGACGCTGACCTTGAGCGGGGTCAGCCGCTTGGCCACCTCGCCCAGCCAGGCCGCGCCGCCCAGCGTCACCAGTGCCACCGCGCCGGCCAGGAACACGCCATAGGCCCAGCCGTTGGTCAGGCCGGTGACGACCTTCACCTGCGCGAAGCTCTGGTTGACCTGCACCATCGGGATCGCTCCGAACAGCGCGAAAAAGGCGTAGGCGCCGCCCAGCGCCAGCCCGACCTTGGGCCAGCCGCGCGCCGCGCCCACGGCTTTGAGCACATACATCGGCCCGCCATGGACATGGCCCTGCGCGTCGAACACGCGATATTTGAGGCCCAGCGTGACCTCCGCCATTTTCACCGTCATCGCGAACCAGCCGATGATGAACATCCACAAGATCGCGCCCGGCCCGCCCATGGTCAGCGCCACCGCGACGCCGGCGATATTGCCGAGGCCGATCGTACCCGACAGCGCGGTGGAGAGCGCTGCCCACTGGCTGACATCGCCCTTCGCCTCGCCTTCCTGCGGCTGCGTGCGCAGGATATGGATCGCGCGCCCGACCTGCCGGATGTTGGGAAAGCCCAGCCAGAGCGTGAAGAACAGCATCGGCAGCGCCAGATAGAGCACGATCAGTTCGATCTGCACGCCAAAGAGCGGCACCTTGAAAAAGACGGCGGCGGAGAGGCCGTCGATGAAGGCGTTGAAATTTTCCATCGCCCCCGGATGCCGCCGGATCGCGGGAAAGTCGATTAAAGATTGCTCATGCGATCGCGGCGGGTTGATCGGGCGGCCCCGATGGGTGCAAGGAAGGGGCATGAGCAGGCAATATTTCGGCACCGACGGCATCCGCGGCCGCACCAACCAATGGCCGATGACGGCGGAACTGGCGATGAAGGTCGGCATGGCCGCCGGCACCCATTTCCTGCGCGGCAGCCATCGCCATCGCGTGGTGATCGGCAAAGATACCCGCCTGTCGGGCTATATGGTCGAAAATGCGCTGGTCGCGGGCTTCACCGCCGTGGGGATGGACGTGGTCCAGTTCGGGCCGATCCCGACGCCTGCGGTCGCGCTGCTCGCCCATTCGATGCGCGCGGACCTGGGCGTCATGATCTCGGCCAGCCACAATCCCTATTTCGACAATGGGATCAAATTGTTCGGGCCGGACGGCTATAAGCTGTCGGACGAGGATGAGTTGAAGATCGAGGCGCTGATCGGGCAGGATATCCCGCTCGCCGCATCCAAGGATATCGGCCGCGCCCGCCGCGTCGAGGATGCGCGCGGCCGCTATATCCATGCGGTCAAGTCCAGCTTTCCCGCCGACCTGCGCCTCGACGGGCTCAAGATCGTGGTCGATTGCGCCAATGGCGCCGCCTATCAGGTCGCGCCGTCGGCCCTGTGGGAACTGGGCGCGACGGTCGTGGCGATCGGGGTGACGCCCAATGGCACCAACATCAACGACGGCTGCGGATCGACCGCGCCTTTGCTGTTGCAGGAAACCGTGGTGTCGTCCGGCGCCGACGTCGGTATCGCGCTGGACGGCGATGCCGATCGGCTGATCGTCGTGGACGAACAGGGCCAGATCGTCGACGGCGACCAGATCATGGCGCTGATCGCCGCCAATTTCATGGCCGAGGGCACATTGCGCGGCGGTGGGCTGGTCGCCACGGTCATGTCGAATCTTGGCCTCGAACGCTTCCTGGCGGCCAGGGGCATCGCGCTGGAGCGCACCAAGGTCGGCGACCGCTATGTGCTGGAACGGATGCGCGAGGGCGGCTTCAATCTGGGCGGCGAACAGTCCGGTCACATGATCCTGTCCGATTACGCCACCACCGGCGACGGCACGGTTGCGGCGTTGCAGGTGCTGGCGGCCTTGGTGCGTTCGGGCAAGCCCGCCAGCGAGACGCTGCACCAGTTCGATCCCGTCCCGCAACTGCTCAAGAATGTCCGCTTCTCCGGTGGCAAGCCGCTGGAGCATGACGAGGTCAAGCGCGTGATCGCGCAGGCGGAAGCGGAACTGGACGGCACCGGCCGCCTCGTCATCCGCCCGTCCGGCACCGAACCGGTGATCCGCGTGATGGCGGAAGGCGACAAGGCGGATCAGGTCAAGGATGTGGTGGAGCGCATCTGCGCGGCGGTCGAGAAGGCGGCGGCGTGATGCTTGAGATGCGCCCCGATTGCGAACGCTGCGGCACGGACCTGCCCGCCGACGAACCCGGTGCGTTCATCTGTTCGTTCGAATGCACTTTTTGCGCGCCCTGTGCCGAGGCGCTGGACGATCGCTGCCCCAATTGTGGCGGCGAACTGATGGACCGGCCCAGCCGCGTGGGCAAGGCGCTGGCGAACAATCCCGCCTCGACGGAGCGGCACTTCAAGGGATGAAGCCTGCGCGCATCCTCATCATCGCCGGTTCCGACAGCGGGGGCGGCGCGGGTATCCAGGCGGACATCAAGACCGTGACGATGCTGGGCGGCCATGCCATGACCGCAATCACCGCGCTCACGGCGCAGAACACGCTGGGCGTGCAGGGTGTCCATCCGGTGCCGGCCGCCATGGTGCTGGCGCAGATCGAAAGCTGCATCAGCGACATTGGCGTGGATGCGGTGAAAATCGGCATGATCGGCAGCGCGCAAACGGCGGCGGCCGTGGCGGCGCTACTCGCGCAACTTGATGGCGTTCCGATCGTCTTCGATCCGGTCATGGTCGCGACCAGCGGATCGCTGCTGGCGGACGAGGCGACCGTCGTCGCATTCGATTCGCTGATGCAGGTGGCGAGCGTCATCACCCCCAATGTGCCGGAGTTGGAAGCGCTGACCGGCATGGCGATCGGCGATATCGGCGGGCTGGAGGCGGCCGGACAGGCGCTGCGCGATCGCACCGGCGCGGTCATCTTCGCCAAGGGTGGGCATCTGCCGCAGCAGGCCGACGACGATCGCCCGTTGATCCACGATCTGCTGATCGATGAGGATATGGTCGCGGACTATGCGGTCGCGCGGATCGAAACCCGCAACAGTCATGGCACCGGCTGCACTTTGGCCAGCGCCATCGCGACCGGCTTGGGCGGCGGCCTGTCGCTGGCCGACGCGGCCGACCGGGCGGAAGCCTTCGTCGCGGCGGTTCTGGCCGCGGCGCCGGGGCTGGGGCAGGGCCATGGTCCGATGGGCCATGCGCTGGGTCTGACGCCCTTCTACCATCTGTTGGCGGCGGTCGACCCGACCGGCTGGGACGCAGCGGCCTTGGCCGCGCGCTATTCCGACCATGCCTGATTTTTGCCACGAGATGCGCCATCATCCAGGCCTGGTCGCCGGCGTGGACGAAGCGGGGCGTGGTCCGCTGGCGGGACCGGTGGTCGCCGCCGCCGTCATCCTGCGCGCGGAGGATTGCCCCGACGGCCTCAACGATAGCAAGCAATTGACGGCCAAACGCCGGGCAGCGCTGGAGGTCGAGATCAAGGCGCGCGCACTCTGCTGGGGCGTCGGTGTCGCCAGCGTGGAAGAGATCGACCAGATCAACATTCTCTGGGCGACGATGCTGGCCATGACCCGCGCGGTGGAAGCGCTGGGGCACGATTGTGCGCATGTGCTGGTGGACGGCAATCGCTGCCCGACATGGCGCTGGGCCTCGACCGCGATCGTGGAGGGCGACGCCAAATGTCTGTCGATCGCGGCCGCCTCGATCATCGCCAAGGAAAGCCGCGACCGGATGATGGTGGAGGCCGCCGCGCAGCATCCCCATTATGGCTGGGACACGAACAAGGGCTATGGCAGCGCCCGGCATCTCGCCGCCTTGCGCGAACATGGGCCGACCCCGCTGCACCGCCGCAGCTTCGCGCCGGTCGCGCAATTGATATTGCTTTAAGCCGGCTGCACCGTCGGCGCGCCCATCAGCAGCCGCTGCGCCATCACCATCCCGCCGCCCAGCGCCAGCCAGCCGAGCATCAGCCAGATTTCGACCGGCATCCCGTCGCTGACGCCGAACGGCGTGGCGATGGCGGCGCTCGCCACCACGGCGGCGCCGATGCTGATCGCGACCAGCAGCGGACTGCCCCCTGCCAGCACGAAAGCGGGCGGAGTCGCGCCCTTGTCGCGGCTGCGCAGCCGCATCAGCGCGAGCATCGCGACCGCGGCGATGGCGGTGGTGCACATCGTCCCCATGGAGATGATCGGGCCGATCGCCCCGCGCCCTGCCAGCACGCCAAGGCAGGTCCACAGCCCCACCAGCAGCGCGGCCCGCCGCGGCGCGCCGGTCCGCGCGTCGATATGGGCGAGGCTGGCGGGCAGGAACCCCGCCCGCGCCTGCGCCAGGATGACGCGCGTCGCGGACAGGTGCATCGCGTTCCACGTCTTGAGCAGGGACGCCATGGCGACCAGGATGATCCCCTTGGTGGCCAGCCCTCCCGCCAGCGCATGGTCGAAGGCGGCAGCGACCGGCAGCGCGCCGGACGTCAGGTCGCGCCATGGCGCCAGCGACGCCGACGCCAGGATGATGAGGCTGTAGAACAAAGCCGCGACCGCCACCGCCGCCATCATGGCGCGGGCGACGGTGTGGAAACTGGTGCCGGGCGCGCGTTCCTCCACCGCCGACGCGGCGGTCTGGAACCCCGACAGCCACATGCCCGCAACGCCCAGCATGACGAACATGCCGCCGGCGAAGCTGCGATCCTGCGCCGATTCGAACAGCGGGTGCCAGTTCCCCGTATCGCCCTGCGCGAAGCCCAGCAGCACCAGCACGGCCGACGCGGTGAGGAAGGCGAAGGTCACGATCTTCTGGAAGCCCACCGCGATCGTCGCGCCCGATGCGTTGAGGATGGTCATCACCACCGCGCCCGCCAGTCCGACGATCAGGTCCATCGCCGTGATCGGCCGGCCGAGCAGCGTATAGAGCGGGGCCTGCCCGCTGAGCGACGGCGCGAGATTTTCCAGGAACCAGGACAGGGCCAGCCCCTCGAACGCAGCGATACCGACGAAATAGAGCGTCAGATACCATCCGGTGACGAAGCCGGGCCATGGTCCGAACGCCTTTTCGACGAACACGAACTCCGCCCCTGCGCGCGGCACGCGGGCGACCAGTTCGGCATAGGCGGCCGCGACCGGCACCATCAGCAGGGTCATGCCCAGAAAGGCCAGCACCGCGCCGCCCGGTCCCGCGGGCGCGACCCATTCGCCCATCAGCACCATCCAGGCGGACCCGACGATCGTGCCGAAGGCGAGCGCGAAATAGCCCGGTCCGGTGACGCCGCGCTTCAGCGCTGGCTCCGCCGCAACATTCATCGGCGCAACTGCACCAGGCAGAGCAACTGAAACAGCATCTGGGCAGCGGCCTGCGCCGTCACCGTGGTCGGATCATATTCGGGCGCGACCTCCACGACGTCGCCCCCGATGATGTCGATCCCCGCCAGCCCGCGCAGCAGGTGCAGCGCCTCGCGCGTCGACAACCCGCCGATTTCCGGCGTGCCGGTGCCCGGCGCATAGACCGGGTCCAGCCCGTCGACGTCGAACGTCACATAGGTCGGCCCGTCGCCGACGACCTCCAGCGCTTTCGCGACGACGGCGTCCATGCCCATGGCTGCGCAGTCTTCGGCATGGATGACCGTCATGCCGCTGGCGTAGGAAAACTCCCACAGATATTCCGCGCCGCCCCGGATGCCGATCTGGATCGATCGCTTCGGGTCCAGCACCCCGGCAAGCACGGCCTCGCGGAAGGGTGCGCCATGGTGGAATTTGGAGCTTTCATAAATACCGCCGGTGTCGCAATGGGCATCGAAATGGACCATGCCCATAGGGCCTTTGGCAGCGGCCAGTCCCTTCATGATCGATCCGGTGATGCTATGGTCGCCACCGACCGATAGCGGGATTGCGCGGGTGGCGCCGATCATCGCGTAACATGCTTCGATGTCCGCATGGCAGAGCGCCAGGTCGTAGCGGCTCTGCATCGCGACATCGCCCACGTCCGCAACCGTCAGCGCGTTCATCGGCGCGACGCGCAACTGATGTTCATAGGGACCGATCCGGTCGATCGCCCGCACCGCCCGCGGGCCATAGCGCGCGCCCGGCCGGTTGGTGACGCCCAGGTCCATCGGCACGCCGACCAGCGCGACGTCCAGCCGGTCGAGCGTCTCCGGCGCCAGCCCACCGGCGATATAGGGCGCGTCCAGCAGCGTGGAGGGCTGGGCGAAGGGCCAGCGGCGCTTGTCGCCATTCTTGAACTGCAGCCCGGCAACCTCGCGGAAATGGGGGTCGTGAATGTCTGCCCCGCCACCCCCGGCATAGAGGCGGCGGAGTGCATCAAGGTCGATCGGATCATGGGCCATGACCGTCAGTCTGGACGGCGGCCAAGGGGCGGCAATGGGGTGAAGGACGTATGGCCTGCCGCGTTCCGGCCGTTGCGCTGCGCGGCAAAGCGGGGGAGGGTGGCGCCATGACCCCCATGGATTTCGACGCGCTGGTGGCGCTGCTGGCCCGCATCTTTCTCGCCAATGGCACGTCATCGGGCGTGGCGGATATCCTTGCCCGCAATTGCGCCGGGGCGGAGCGCGACGGGGCGATGAGCCACGGCCTGTTCCGGATGCCGGGTTATGTCGCGACGTTGCGCAGCGGATGGGTCGACGGGCGAGCGCAGCCGGTGGTCGAGGATGGCGGCGCGTCCTTCCTGCGCGTCGATGCCGCCAACGGTTTTGCCCAGCCCGCGCTGGCGGCCGCCACGCCCATGGCCATGGCAAAGGCGCGTGCGACCGGCGCCTGCGTCGTCGCGATCCGGCGATCGCATCATTTCGCGGCGCTCTGGCCCGATGTCGAGCCCTTTGCGGAGGCGGGGCTGGTTGCGATCGCCATGGTGGACAGCATGGCCGTCGTGGTTCCGCCCGGCGCGAAAAAGCCCGTCTATGGCACCAATCCGCTCGCCTTCGCCGCGCCGCGCGCGGGCGGGAAGATCGTCGTGTTCGACCAGGCGGTGAGCCTGCTGGCCCATGGCGACGTACAGATCGCCGCGCGGGAAGGGCACGCCCTGCCCGAAGGCGCGGGCGTCGATGCGGCGGGCCGGCCGACCCGCGATCCCCGCGCGGTGCTGGACGGCGGCGCGCTGCTGCCCTTTGGCGGGCATAAAGGGGCAGCGATCGCGATGATGATCGAGATCATGGCCGCCGCCCTGACCGGCGGGCTCTACGCGCATGAGGTCGACTGGTCGGGGCATCCCGGCGCGCAGACGCCCTGCACCGGGGAGTGTGTGATATTGATCGACCCGGCGCGCGGCGGATCGGCGGCGGGGTTTGCGGCGCGGGTCGAGCAACTGGTCGAAGCGTTGCGGGCGGCGGGGCAGGAGCGGATGCCCGGCGACCGTCGTTTCGCCGCGCGGGAGAAAGCGTTGCGGGAGGGGGTGGCGGTGAGTGCTGAGATGCTGGCGCGGCTGGAGGGACTTGTTGCAAAGGGAACGTCGCCTTCCCCTCTCCCGACGTCGCCTGACGCGCTGCGCGATTAAGGCTGCATATCCTTCTCTCCCTGGGGGAGGAGGGGGGGGCTCAATGCGCGATCACCCGCACCGCGAAGGCGGCCGCCGCGGCCCGCGTTTCCACGCCCAGCTTCTCGAAAATCTGCTCCAGATGCTTGTTCACGGTGCGCGGGCTGATGACCAATATCTCGCTGATGACCCGGTTGGGCTTGCCGTAGCTGATCCACAGCAACACTTCGGCTTCGCGCTGGGTCAGGGCAAAGTGGCTTTGGAGCCGGCCGATGTCGGCCTGCGGGTCGATATGGTTGAGGCGGATCAATATCTCGTCGCGGCGCGGCCGCCCGACGATGATGAGTTCGACCGTATCGCCCTGGCCGCTGTCCGCCTTCGCCGTCGCGCCGGGGGCGAGATCGTCGGCCAGCAGCCGTCCGATGGCGTTGCGCAGCAGCGCAGGCGGCGCGGCGTCGCCGCGCGACCAGCCCGGCGCCAGCGCCTCCATCAATTTCTCCGCACCCGGCGTGCTCCAGCTCAGCCGCCCGTCGGTTGCGACCGCGATCAGGTTCCGCCCGGTGGCGTCGAGCGCGAACTGCCCGCCCTGGGTCTGGCGCGCATTGGCCATATGGACGCGCACGCGGGCCAACAGCTCCTCGACCACGATCGGTTTGCGCACATAATCGACGCCGCCCGCCTCCAGCGCATGGACGACATGCTCGCTTTCGGTGAGGCCGGTCATGAAGATGATCGGAATCGGCGCGCCCGCGGGCATCTGCTTGATCGCGCGCGTCGTCTCGAACCCGTCCAGCCCCGGCATCACCGCGTCCATCAGGATAAGGTCGGGGGCGACATGGTCCAGCAGTTCGATCGCCGCGTCGCCGCTGGTGGCGATCAGCACGGAGATATTGGCCGCCTCCAGCGTGTCGGTCAGGAAGCGCAGCGATTCGGGTGTGTCGTCCACGACGAGGACGGTATCGGTGTGGGAAGGCGTGGTCATCGGGCGGCCCTTATGGTTCTGATCAGCCCCTTGAGGTCGAAACGGTCGAGATGGGCGAGGAGGCGTCGGGTCAGCGGCGCGGCGTCGGGCACGGTTTCCTCCAGCGTGCGGATGCTGGATTCGATGCCGCGGACATGGCCGATGATCGCCTTCTGCTCGATATCGGCCAGGATCGGCGCGGCTTCCTGCGGCAGCGGCGGCAGCGCTTCGTCCCCGATGGCGGGGACGGGTGCCGGCAGCGCGTCGCCGGTCCAGCGGATGCGCAACTGGTCCGCGATCGCATCGAGCAACGCGTCGAGATCGACCGGCTTCATCAGGAACATGTCATGCGCCGCGCGGCCATCGCCACCGCGATGGAACTCATGCGCATTGGCCGACACCATGACGATGCGGACCGCGCCGCCCAGCGTCTCGCGCAGCGCCCGGCACACGTCCCAACCCGATTCGCCGGGCATGGAGATGTCGAGCAGGACGATGTCGGGCTGTTCGCGTGCGGCGATCTCCATGCCGGTGCGTCCGTTCAGCGCCTCGAACACGATGAAGTCGAGCGGCTCCAGCAGCCCGCGCAGCACCGCCACCTGGACGGCGTCATCGTCGATCAGCAGCACTTTGCGCCGGTCGCCTTCATAGCCTCTGATCGTTTCGACCGGCTGGCTGTCGGCCACGCCCGCGACATGGCCCAGCATCAGCCGCACCGTGAATTGCGTGCCCTGCTCCGCGGTGCTGACCACGGACAGGTCGCCGCCCAATATCTGCACCAGCGCCTGGGTGATGGCGAGGCCGAGGCCGATGCCCTTCTGCTTTTGCGCGTCGGGATTGGAGCCGCGTTCGAACGGATCGAAAATGCGTTTGAGGTCATCGGCGGCGATGCCGATGCCGGTGTCGACGATGTCGAACGTCGCCATCTGGCTGCGATATTGGACACGGAAGGTGACCGATCCGCTGCGCGTGAACTTGATCGCGTTGGACAGGAGGTTGATCAGGATCTGGCGTAAGCGTTTCTGGTCGGTGCGGACGAAATCCGGCAGTTTTTCGGGCCGTTCGTAGAGGAAGTCGATCCCCTTGGACTGCGCCTGCGGCCGGAACATATTGGCGATCTGATCGACGAAGGGAGACAGGCGCACCGTTTCGCTGCTGATGCGCAGCACGCCGCTTTCGACCTGGCTGATGTCCATCAGCCCTTCGACCAGATTGGTCAGATGCTCGGCGCTGCGGCGAATGACCTTGGCCGCTTCGATCGGGGCGATCTCGTGACCGCGCTCCATAAGCTGGGCATAGCCGTAGATGCTGTTGAGCGGGGATCGGATTTCATGGCTGACGCTGACCAGATAGCGGCTCTTGGCGGCGTTGGCGGCTTCGGCCGCCTCCTTGGCGCGTTGCAGTTCCGCGCCGGTCACGTCATGGGCGATCACCTCTTCCATCAGTTTCTGCACATGATGCTCGCTTTCCTGCATCGCCGACCGGCGGCTCTGGTGTGCCAGCACGATCATCCAGGCGATGACCCCGCCGAACAGCGAAAAGAGCAGGAACAGGCCCAGCATCAGGCTGGACGTTTGCGCCGCGAAGGACGGCGCGCGCCGCGCCACCTGCCAGCCGATGCCGCCCATCAACGCGCCGTTTGCCAGCGTGATGATGCTCATGACGGCGATGAAATGGCCGACGGGCGTATGCACATGTTTGGCGATGGCGCGGGGCAGCAGCCGTTCCAGCCAGCGCGCGGCCTGCTGCGTCGCCCGGCTGTCGGTCTTGCACCGGTCGTGGCAGCGCGCCTCCAGCGTGCAGCAGAGCGAGCAGATCGGCGCGGCATACATCGGGCAATGCGCCATGTCGGCATGCTGGAACGCGTTTTCGCAGATGATGCAGGTCTTTATATCGCTGCCTGCGGGCCAGTGGGACCGGCGGGCGATATAATAGCGGCCATGGGTGACAAGCGCGATGATCGGGGCGCTGGTGAAAGCGACCGCCATGCCGATCACCGGGGCGAAGGCGCGGGCTATGTCGCCCATCAGGCCGAAATGGGCGAGAGCGGATACCGCGATGGACAGCAGCATCGCGCCAATGCCCACCGGATTGATGTCGAACAGATGCGCCCGCTTGAACTCGATTCCCGCAGGCGACAGGCGCAGCGGCTTGGAGATCATCAGGTCCGCGGCCAGCGCCCCGATCCAGCCCGCCGCGACCGTGGCGTAGAGGATCAATATCGCCTCGATCGCGTCGAAAATGCCGACTTCCATCAGCAGCAAAGCGAGCAGCACATTGAAGATGAGCCACACGACGCGGCCGGGATGGCTGTGCGTCAGGCGGGCGAAGAAATTCGACCAGGCGATCGATCCGGCATAGGCGTTGGTGACGTTGATCTTCAATTGGCAGATGATGACGAACAGGCCGGTCAGGATCAGCGACAGGCCGGCATGGCCCGACATGGCGGTATAGATCGCCTGGAACATCGCGGTCGGGCTGGACGCCTCGCTCTGCAAGGCGGCGCTCTTGACCAGGAAATGCGCCAGCCATGACCCGAGCAGCAGCTTCATGCCGCCGATCAGGGTCCATCCCGGCCCGCCCGCCAGCATCGCCGCCCACCATTTCCCTCGGCCGATCGTCGCCTTGTCCGGCAGGAAGCGCAGATAGTCCGCCTGCTCCCCGATTTGCGGCAGAAGGGAGAGGAGGGTGGACAGCGCGAAGCCGAAATAGAGCAGGCTGACGCTGCCGTCCCTGGCGCCCAGTTGCCCGGTGAAATGGCTCCATTCGGCCAGCGCGGCCGGGCCGGACCAGAGGATATAGGCGATCGGCGCGACTTGTAGCGTGATCCAGACCCATTGGGTCGCGTTCTGGAACCGGGTGATGGCGCTCATGCCGTAGAGTGCGATCGGGATGACCACCAGCGCGCTCGCCAGATAGGCGAGGCTCATCGGCATCCCGGTCATCGCCCGCAGCGCGACCGCCATGATCGTCGCTTCGACCGAAAAGAGCAGGAAGGTGAAGCTGGCGTAGATGAGCGAGGTGAGGGTGGACCCCAGATAGCCAAAGCCGGCGCCGCGCGTCAGCAGGTCGATGTCCAGACCGTGCTTGGCGGCGTGATAGGCGATAGGCAGGCCGATGACGAACATCAAAGCGACGGCGGCGGCGATCGCGGCGACGCTGTTGGCGAAGCCGTAGGTCAGGGTGATCGACGCGCCGATCGCTTCGCAGGCGAGGAAGGCGGTCGCGCCGATCGCGGTGCCCGCCACCTGTCCCGCCGTCCAGCGCCGCGCGCTGTCGGCGGTGTAGCGCAGGGCATAATCCTCCAATGTCTGGCTCGCGACCCATTTATTGTAGAGCCGCTTTTCGCGCAGGACATAGGCGGCGCGGTCCATCAGATCGCGGCGGTATCGGCGGGCCAGGGGCGCAGGCCGCCGGTCGCGACGATGAAGGCGATGACGGCGGGCAGGCCGATATTGTCCTTGAGGTTGGTGAAGAGGAAGGGGCGCTGCCCCCGCATCTTCCTGGCGTCCCTGTCCATGACGCCCAGGTCCGCGCCCACCAGCGGGGCGAGGTCGATCTTGTTGATGAGCAGCAGGTCGGACCTCGTGATGCCCGGTCCGCCCTTGCGCGGGATCTTGTCGCCGGCCGACACATCGATGACGTAGATGGTGATGTCGGCCAGTTCGGGGCTGAAGGTCGCGGCGAGATTGTCGCCGCCGCTTTCGATGAAGATGACCTCCAGGCCGGGGAATTTCCGGCTCATCTCGTCCACCGCAGCCAGATTGATGCTGGCGTCCTCGCGGATCGCGGTATGCGGGCAGCCGCCCGTCTCCACGCCCATGATCCGTTCCGGCACCAGCGCGCCGGAACGGGTGAGAAATTCCGCATCCTCGCGGGTGTAGATGTCGTTGGTGATGGCGGCGATATTATAATGGTCGCGCATCGCCTTGCAGAGCCGGTCGGTCAGCGCGGTCTTGCCGGAGCCAACCGGGCCGCCGATGCCGACGCGTAAGGGACCGTTACGAGAGGTCATGAGCGGAAGAGCCTTGTGTAGAGGGTTTCATGGGCCAGGCTGGCGAGTTCAAGGTCGGGCGCGGCGGTGCCGAGATCGTCGAGCGACGTAATCGTCGCTTTGGCGGCGATGGCCGGAATGGCGTGGGAGAGGGCGGCGAGCGCCAACTGCCCGTCGGTCTGGCCGAGCGGCACGAGGCGCACCCCGGCCGATACCAGATTGGCGGCGGTGGCATGAAGCCAGCCGTGCAGCGCGGGTTCCAGCGGGATGGCATGGGCGGCGCAGGCCAGCGCCATCACGACCGTATGCGCCATCGGACGCCCTTCCCAGCGCGCGGCAAAGGCGTCGAGCGTCGGATGGGGCCAGGCCTTGCGCGTGACCGACAGGAAGGAGCCACCCTGCTGTCGGCTTTCCAGCGCCGTTTCGCTGCTGCCCCGGAACGCGCCCGCCAGTTCGGCGATGGCATCGAACGCTGCGGCGTCACCTGCCGTTTCATAAGCATGGACGAACAGCACCGCATCCACCCAGCCGCCGCCGCGCGCCAGCACCGCCTCGACATAGGCGGCGACATCGGTCGCGGTGCGGACGCGGCCGTCCTCGACCGCGGTTTCCAGGCCATGGCTATAGGTAAAGCTGCCCACCGGATAGGCAGGCGAGGTCCAGGCCAGAAGGCGGTGGAGGGCGGCGTCAGCCAGCATGGTCGTGGTGGTGGTGATCGTGGCCATGGTCATGATCGTGCGCATGACCATGATGATGGCCGCCACCCGAATAGGCGCCGCCTTCGGGGGTGAAGGGCGCCTCGATCTGCGTCACCGTCGCGCCCAGCCCTTCGAGCATGGCGTTGATGACATGGTCGTCGCGCAGGCGGATGGCGTGGGGATGGAGTTCGGCGGGCAGGTGCCGGTTGCCGATATGCCAGGCGAGCCGCATCATCGTCGACGCGCTGTCGGCGGTGACCTCGACCAGCGCTTCGGGGGCGGCAAGAATTTCAACCAGCCGCCCGTCCGACAGTTGCAGCGCGTCGCCATGCCCCAGCACCGTGGCGCGGGCCAGGTCGAGCAGGAACATGGTGCCATGGTCGGCGGTGTAGACCCAGCGCCGACGGTGCCGCGCGTCATGATCCAGCATGATATGGTCGGCGGCTGGACCGGACCAGTGGCCTTGGGGGATGACGTCATGGGCGGTCAGCATGATCGGGCCTTCATCAGAACAGGAAATAGCGCTGCGCGAACGGCAGCACGCTGGCCGGTTCGCAGGTGAGCAGTTCGCCGTCGGCCCGCACTTCGTAAGTCTCGGGATCGACCTGGATGTCGGGCATCGCGTCGTTCAGGATCATCGACGCCTTGCCGATCCCGCCGCGCGTATTGCGCACGGCTTCGAGCGGCCGGGCGAGGTGCAGCCGTTCGCCGATCCCGTCCGCAATCCCCGCAGCCGACACGAAATGCACCGCCGACAGCGCGCCTGCCCGGCCCATGCCGCCGAACATCGGGCGGTAATGGACCGGCTGGGGCGTGGGGATGCTGGCATTGGGGTCGCCCATCGGCGCGGTGGCGATGCTGCCGCCTTTGATGACCATGTCGGGCTTCACCGCGAAGAAGGCGGGCGACCAGAGAACGAGATCGGCCAGCTTGCCGACCGCGATCGACCCGACGATATGGCCGATGCCATGGGCGATCGCCGGGTTGATCGTATATTTGGCGATATAGCGTTTCGCGCGGAAATTGTCGCTGTCGGCATCGTCCGATCCCAGCGACCCGCGCTGCTGCTTCATCTTGTCCGCACTCTGCCAGCAGCGGATGATCGTCTCGCCCACGCGCCCCATCGCCTGGCTGTCCGACGACATCATCGAGAAAGCGCCCAGATCGTGGAGAATATCCTCCGCCGCGATCGTCTCCTTGCGGATGCGGCTGTCGGCGAAGGCGACATCCTCGGCGATGCGCGGGTCGAGATGGTGGCACACCATCAGCATGTCGAGATGTTCCTCGATCGTGTTGACGGTATAGGGCCGGGTCGGGTTGGTGGAGGATGGCAGGACGTTGGGCAGGCCCGCCACCTTGATGATGTCGGGCGCATGGCCGCCACCCGCACCTTCGGTATGGAAGGCGTGGATGGTCCGTCCCTTGAACGCGCCGACCGTGCTTTCGACGAAGCCCGCTTCGTTGAGCGTGTCGGTATGGATCGCGACCTGGATGTCATAGTCGTCGGCGACCGACAGGCAGCAATCGATCGCGGCCGGGGTCGTGCCCCAATCCTCGTGCAGCTTGAGGCCGCAGACGCCCGCACGGATCATCTCCTCCAGCGCGGCGGGCTGGCTGGCATTGCCCTTGCCGAACAGGCCGAAATTCATCGGCATGGTTTCGAGCGCCTGCAACATGCGTCCGATATGCCAGCCGCCGGGCGTACAGGTCGTCGCCAGCGTACCGTGCGCCGGGCCGGTGCCGCCGCCCAGCATGGTGGTGATGCCCGCATTCAGCGCCTCGTCCACCTGCTGGGGGCAGATGAAATGGATATGGGAGTCGATCCCGCCCGCGGTCAGGATGCGGCCTTCGCCCGCGATGATCTCCGTACCCGGCCCGATGGGAATGGTGACGCCGGGCTGGACGTCCGGGTTGCCCGCCTTGCCGATCGCAGCGATCAGGCCGTCGCGGATCGCCACGTCGGCCTTCACGATACCCCAATGATCCAGGATCAGCGCATTGGTGATGACGGTGTCGGGCGCGCCGTCCGCGCGGCTCATCTGGCTTTGCCCCATGCCGTCGCGGATCACCTTGCCGCCGCCGAACTTCACTTCCTCGCCATAGATGGTCCGGTCTTCCTCGACCCGGATGAAGAGCGAAGAATCGCCCAGCCGCACGCGGTCCCCGGTCGTGGGGCCGAACATCCCGGCATAGGCGCGGCGGGTCATGGTCACGGGCATGTCAGAGCTTCCCCATCACATCGCCGCGGAAGCCGATGACGATCCGGTCGCCGGCATAGGGGATGAGCTGCACGTCGCGCGTCTGGCCAGGCTCGAAGCGGACGGCAGTGCCCGACGGTATGTCGAGCCGATAGCCGCGCGCCGCTGCCCGATCGAAGACCAGCGCCGGGTTGGTTTCGGCGAAATGATAATGGCTGCCGACCTGGATCGGCCGGTCGCCGCTATTGGCGATAGTGAGGGTGACGGGGACACGCCCCTCGTTGAGCAATATGTCGCCGCTGGCGGGGATGATCTCGCCGGGGATCACCGGATCGGCCTGTGCACGGTGACCAGCTTCGTGCCGTCGGGGAAGGTCGCCTCGACCTGTATGTCGTGGATCATCTCGGCTATGCCCTCCATCACCTGATCGCGGGTCAGCACATGGCCGCCGCTCGCCATCAATGCGGCGACCGACTGGCCGTCGCGTGCGCCCTCCACCACATGGTCGGTGATGAGCGCGATCGCTTCGGGATGATTGAGCTTCACCCCGCGCGCCAGCCGGCCGCGCGCGACCATCGCGGCCATCGCGACCAGCAGCTTGTCCTTTTCCCGCCCCGTGAGATTCATGGCCCTAGCAGTAACAGATGGTTGGCATGGTTGGCGACAATCCGAAAATGGCGGCGCGCAATATGCCCGCCGCGCGCATCACATCCTTGCGCAGCGCCTGCGGATCGGCGGCGGTCAGGCGCAGGATCAGCAGGCCGTCGAAACTGGTCGCGCCCGCACCCGGCCCGTCGAACAGGCTGCGCGCCAGGTCGAGATAGTCGCCCGCATCCGCTCCGGCATAGACCAGAGTGGCGATCGCGGTCGCATCGCCGAAGCCGAAAGGCGCGCGGCCCTGGCTTGCGAAATCGCCTTCGACATGGAGCGTGTCGGCCCAGACCAGCCGCCCGTCGCGCCGGATGCGCCAGGCGTCGTGGATCAGGCCGCTGGTGTAGCTTTCCCCCATCGCGCCGCGCCCCAGCACCAGCGTCTCCATCGCCAGCATCCGCGCGTCGGGCGCCAGGTTCGCGTCGAGCGTGCGCCGCATGCGGCTGCGGTCGAACAATATCGCCTCCTGCGCCAGCCATTCGCAGGTCGCGCCCGCGCCGATGCTGATGCGCGTGTCGATGCGGGTCGGTTCGTCCTCGTCCAGCGCGCGGTACAGCTTTTCGGCTGCCTGCGGCACGATCGTCGCCGCCGCGCCGGGATCGACGATGACGTCGAGCGCCAGCCGGTCGCCGCCGGTCAGCCCGCCGCTGGTAGTGACGGTGACGGCCAGCGGAAAATCGCCCTCGCGCCCATCGGGGAACAGCAGCCGCGCCGGCGCCACCTGCATCATGTCGCGGACGCCGCGCGGGGAAAAGGCGACCATGGCGCGCCCGTCCACCCGCTGGTGCCGGGACCTGGGCGGCACGGTGATGGCGCTTTGCACGGTCATATAAGACATGTGGTTAGCGCAGGCAGGTCGCGACATGGGGCATATGACGTATGTAACGAAAAGGGTGGCCCGCGTCCGCCAGCTACCCCTCCGCATTCCTTCGCAATAACCCGATCAGGTCGTCGGCCGACGACCGCCCCGCGCGAAACCGGGATCGACCTTCTCCGCCTTGCCGTCCTTGGCCGCCTTGTCGCCATAATAGGGCTGGCCATGTTCGGTGGTCAGGTCGGACAGATAGCCCGCCTGCCTGATCCCCTTCTTGCGCATCGCCACCCCGGTCAGGCAGGCGTGCATGATGAAATTGGCGTTCAAGGCGCTGCGATAGGTCGGGTCCAGCACTGGGGCGAGTTCCACGATCTCGAAACCGATCAGATCATTTTCGGCGCACAGGCGGCGCACGATCGGGATCGCCTCCCGCATCGTCAGCCCGCCGGGGACCGGGGTGCCGGTGCCGGGGATGAAGGCGGGGTCGAGCACGTCCACGTCGAAGGAAACGTAGAGCTTCTTGCCGCTCTCCCGCGCTTCCTTGAGCGCGCGTTCCATCGTCGCGGCCCATCCATTCTTCTCGACCTCCGGCATCGCATGGTAGCGCACGCCATTGTCGCGCATCCATTCGAAGCCTTCCTTCTCCGGCCATGGCCCGCGCAGGCCCACTTGGATATAATTCTTGCCCAGCACATGGCCTTCCTTGACCGCGCGATAGACCGGGGCGCCATGGGTGATGAAATGGACGCCGCCCTTGCCCGCATCATAGTGGGAATCGAAATGGACGACGCCGAAACTGCCCTTGCCATGGACGTCGGCTATCCCTGCGACGTCGCTATATTCCAGGCTATGGTCGCCGCCGACGATGAAGGGGATGGCACCGGTGCGCGCGATTTCCGCTACCCGCTCGCGCACATGGGCGACGGTGCGCTCGGTCGACATATTGTCGACGGCGATGTCGCCATAATCGACGATCTTCAATTCCTTGGACGGATCGACCATCGTGTACATGTCGATGCCGCCCGCGCCATATTGGGTGCGCATCGCGGACGGCCCGCCCTTGGCCCCGCGATAGCCCGATCCCATGTCCAGCGGGGCGCCGACGATCGCGACGTCGACCTTGCCCGCGACCAGATCCTCCGGGAAGATCGCGACCGGCGCGCCGGCGAAGGTCGCGATGCCGCCGCCATAAACGCCGCCGCCGCGACCATGGGCGTAATAGCTGAGTTCAAACGGCCCCGGTTCGCGCTTGGGGTCCAGGCCGCTGGGCCGGCGCAGTTTCCAGCCGTTGAAATTTTCATTGTCAGTATCGAGCGGGATAGCCGCCATGTCGGTCTTGGCGTTGAACTTCGATGCTGCCACCGCGTCCATCATCGCCTCGATATAGGCGCTGATTTCTTCCGGCGTCTTGGTCGCCAGCCGCTCGAACAATTTGTCGTAGGAGCCGGCGAACATCTCGGCCGGGTCGGAAGTCAGGAAATCGCGCTTTTCCTTGGACAGTGTCTTGATCTTGGCTTCCAGCGCGGCGGGCACGGTGGGCTTGTCATTCTGGGCGACGACCGCCGCCGACGAAATCACCGTGGCGGCGAGCAAAGCGCCCAGCAGCGCATGTTTCGGCCTCATCGCATTACCCCCTTTAACACCCTTGACCTTTGTCACGGAAGCTAGGGGCAGGCGGCGGAGCGGCAATGGGGTGAACGACGTAGCATTGCGCGCTTACCCCAATATGACGGCCCGGACCCACAAGGAGTCCGGGCCGGAGCAAGCCGCTATGGGAGAGGCTTTTTGCGTGCTTGCTGCGAGGCGGCCTGCGCCGCCCAAAGGGTTCCTGCGGACGACCCTGCGTCCGGCATAGCGGGACGCCCGGCCGAGGCCCTACGTCAAACGCCCTATCGAGCGACGCGGATCGCCGGGTTAGCGCCATGCTCCAATGTCTGTGAGCATGACCGCCTGGTGCTGATCGCGTCTCTCTTCCTTCTCTGGATCATCGTCATCCTGCTGGTCGTGGCGGTGGTCGCGCTGGCGCGCCAGGTGCGGCTGTTGCAGGATCGCGCCATGCCGATCGCGCAGCGCGCCGGCCTGCCCGGTCTCGGCGGCGCGGCCCCGGTGGTCAGCGCGCCGACCCTGGCCGGGGACATGCTGACGATCGGCGGGCCGAGCGCGGACGGGCGCGCGCTGCTGCTGCTGTTCATCCGCCCCGATTGCCCCGCCAGCCGCGCCGCGATCCGCGACGCGCTGGCGCTGACCGATCGCAAGCGGCTGCGTCTGCTTTTCCTGGGGGAAGGACGGGCGGAAGACTATGGCGACATGCTGCGCCAGCATCATATCCGCGACACCGACGTCATCATGAGCGCCGAGGTGATGCGCGATTTCCGGTCCGGCGACCGACCGTCCGCCGCGCTGATCGACGCGCGCGGGCGGCTGCTGGCGCGCGGCGTGGTGGAGGCGCGCGATCAGCTCGACGCGTTGCTGGTCCATGTCCAGCCGCGCCCGATCGCGCGCGACAGCGGGGATGTCGTTCCGCTGCTGTCATGACGACTGGACAGACGCGTGCAGATGCGCCTCTATTGGCGGCAAGAGAGACGGGGTAGACATATGGCGATCAGCTTCACGGTCAATGGTCAGAAACGACAGGTCGATGGCGACGCCGCCAAGCCCCTGCTCTGGGTGCTGCGCGAGGATCTCGACATGGTCGGCACCAAGTTCGGCTGCGGCGCGGGGCTGTGCGGCGCTTGCACGGTGCATGTCGGCGGTGACGCGGTGCGATCCTGCCAGACGCCGCTTGGCGATGTGGCCGGCAAGGCGATCACCACGATCGAAGGCGTGCAGACGGGCGATCCCGGCAAGCGCATCGCCGCCGCCTGGGTGAAGCATGACGTGCCGCAATGCGGCTATTGCCAGGCCGGGCAGATCATGAGCGCCACCGCTTTGCTCGCGACGACGCCAAAACCCAGCGATGAAGAGATCGATGCGGCGATGATGGGCAATCTCTGCCGCTGCTCCACCTATGTGCGCATCCGCGCCGCGATCAAGGACGCCGCCGGCATCCAGGACGTGCAGGCATGAGCGCCGCCATCCTTTCGCGCCGGGGCTTCATTTCCGCCTCGCTGCTGGCGGGCGGCGGCCTGTTGTTTGACCTGAATGTGCCGCTGGCGCGGGCGGCCGACGGGACACCGGTGATCCTGACCGCCTTCATCCGCATCCTGCCCGACAATCGCGTCGTCATCGGCGCGAAAAATGCGGAGATCGGGCAGGGCGCCAAGACGATGCTGCCGATGATGATCGCCGAGGAACTGGGCGTCGACTGGAGCCAGGTGACGATCGAGCAGACCCATGCCGACGCCAAGGTCTTCGGCGGCCAGAGCGCGGGCGGCAGCCGCACGACGCCGCGCGAATGGCTGCCCACGCGGCAGGCGGGCGCAGCGGCGCGGGCGATGCTGGTCGCGGCGGCCGCGCAGGGCTGGGGTGTGGCGCCGGAAACGCTGAAGACGTCCGCCGGCACGGTCAGCGATCCCCAATCCGGCAAGTCGGCGACCTATGCCTCGCTCGCGGCGGCGGCGGCGAAACTGCCCGCGCCTGATCCGGCGACGCTCAAACTGACGGAACCCGCCGATTTCCGCATCATCGGCCAGTCGGTTGTCGGCGTCGATACACCCGCCATCGTCGCGGGCAAGCCGCTGTTCGGCATCGATTTCAAGCTGCCGGGCATGCTTTATGCCGTATTGGAAACCTGCCCGGCCTTCGGCGGCGCCATTAAGTCCGCCAATCTGGACGAAGTGAAAGCGCTGCCCGGCATTGCCCATGTGCTGACGATCAAGGGCGACGGCACGCCGGAATCCGGCTTTGAGGGTATCGCCATCCTCTCGAAAAGCTGGTGGAGCGCCAACCAGGCTCGCGACGCGCTCAAGATCCACTGGGATGTCAGCGCGGTCAGCGGGTTTTCGACCGAAAGCTATGCGAGCCAGGCGGCGGCGAAGCGCAAGGGCAAGGCGGATGCCGACATCGTCCGCACCGGCGATATCGATGTCGCCTTCGCCAGCGCGGCAAAGACGGTCGCCGCCGATTACGACTATCCCTTCCTCGCCCACGGCACGCTGGAGCCGCAAAATTGCACCGCCCTGTTCAAGGACGGCGCGGTTGAAATCTGGGCGCCGACGCAGAACCCGGAAAATGGGCGCGGGCTGGTGGCCAAGGCGCTGAACCTGCCGCCGGACAAGATTCGCATCAACTTCACCCGCATCGGCGGCGGCTTCGGTCGGCGGCTGATGAACGACTATATGGTACAGGCGGCGTCGATCGCCGCGCAGGTGCCGGGCGTGCCGGTCAAGCTGCTGTGGAACAGGCAGCAGGATATCCAGCGCGATTTCTATCGCCCCGCCGGCTGGCACGGTTTCCGCGCCGCGCTCGACAAGGGCGGCAGGCTGACCGCCTTCCACGATCATTTCGTCACCTTCGGCAAGGACGGCAAGCCGGTGCGATCGGCGGAAATGCCCGCCAGCGAACTGCCCGCCGGTTTGATCGACAATGTCCTGCTGGAACAGAGTTTCCTTTCCACCAACATGCCGACCGGCTGGCTGCGCGCGCCCGGCTCCAACGCGCTGGCCTTCGTCACCCAGGCCTTTCTCGACGAGGTCGCGCAGGCGGCGGGCAAGGATCTGCCGACCCTCATGCTGGAGCTGCTACGCGATCCAAAGGAACTGCCGCGCGGCCCCAACCAGCCGCCCTTCGTTACCGCCCGCGCGCAAGGCGTGATCGAAAAGGCGCTCGCCATGGGCGGCTGGGCGACGCGCAAGGCGCTGCCCAAGGGCACGGGCAAGGGCTTCGCCTTCTATTACAGCCATATGGGCTATTTCGCCGAAGTGCTGGAAGTGGCGATCGTCGATGGGATGCCCAAGGTGAAGACCGTCTGGGTCGCGGGCGATGTCGGCAGCCAGATCATCAACCCGATCAACGCGCTGCATCAGGCGCAAGGGTCTGTGATCGAGGGGCTGGGTCAGGCGCTGGCCGGTCAGCAGATCACCCAGGTCGCTGGCGCGGTGGAGCAGGCCAATTACGATACCCACCCCTATCTGCGCATCGCCGATGCGCCGCGGATCGTGGTGGAGTTCTTGAAGACCGATTATCCGCCCACCGGCCTGGGCGAACCCGCCCTGCCGCCGGTCATCCCCGCCCTGGTCAACGCCATCCATGCCGCGACCGGCAAGCGCATCCGCACCCTGCCGGTCACGGCGGAGATGCTGGCTTAGCAGGGGGCATGATAGCTTTTAAACATGCCGGCGAATGCTGGCATCCCGCCTCCTTGTTCGTGGCGCAGGCAGGCAGTGCGATCCCGGCCTTCGCCGGGATGACGGCAGGGGGCCAGGAGGCGTGGTCCGACCCATGCGTCATTTGACGTAGAGGGGCGCGGTGGCAGGATCGTCATAAGCTGGACGAAGAACGTCCGCCCCGCCGGGCGGCTGTGAAAGGATGTCCGCGCTGATGCGCCGTTTGACTGCCCCGCCGCGCGCTTTGGCGGCGCGCGATCCCTTCCTCGTCTTCCTGGCCGTGTCGGGCGGGATCTTCCTGCTCTATTGGGCCGTCAGCGCCCGGCACCAGACGATCGACGTGCCGCTGTCCGTCCAGAAAAGCCTGTCCGACGATTATGAGATGATGGCGGGCAGAAAACCCGATGCGCAGGCGAAGGCCAAGCTGATCCACGATTATGTCGCCGACGAACTGCTGTTCCGCAACGCGGTGGAGCGGGGGATGCATATGACCGACAAGACCACCAAGCAGCGGCTGATCGACCGGGTCCGCTTCATGATCGCAGGCGCCCCGGCCGACCCGAGCGAGGACCAGTTGATGGGCTATTATGCCGCGCATCGCGATCTCTATCGCGCCGAACCGCGCATGTCGCTCGACCATGTCTTCTTCGAACGCAAGCCCGCCGATGCCGCCGCCCTGCTCGCGAAGCTGCAAGCGGGCGGCTCGGTCAAGGGTGACGATTTCTGGATGGGCCACGACCTCCCCAATTACGGCGAATCGATGGTGCGCGGGATGTTCGGCCAGCCCTTCACCGACGCGCTGAAAAAGGTGCCGACCGGCCAATGGATCGGCCCGCTGCCATCGACCCGCGGCTGGCATTTCGCGCGGGTGCGCGATCGCGGCCCGTCCGCGATGCTGCCCTATACCGATGTGCGCGATCAGGTCAGCCAGGACTATCTGGCCGCGCAAACCGGCGCGCTGGTCGAACAGGAAGTGCGCAAGCTCGAAAGCGGCTATCGCATCCAGGTGGAGCAATGATGGTGCGCCGCCTGTTGCTGATCCTGACGCTGCTCTTGGGCTTTGCCGCCCCGGCGCAGGCGGACGTGTTCCGCGTCGGCGACTTCACCATCCAGCAGGGCGCCGACCCCGGCAGTTTCGAATTGAGCGCCTCGGTCCCCTCGGTCCTGGCCAGCGACCGGCCGCTCGGCCTGCCCGAAGGGTGCCGCGAAACGAGCCGGGATAAGCTGACCGAAACGGTGATGACCCGCTATGCGATCGGCATCGCCTGCGACCGGGCGCTGGCGGCCGACGATGCGATCGTCACCCCCTGGGCGGTCGATGGCGGTACCTTCCTGTCCACCGCCACCGGCGCGCGGGTGCAGCAGGCGCTCCAGCCCGATGGCGACAGCCTGTCCCTGCCGATCGGCGAAACGGCGGCGCGCAGCCGTGCCCTGCCCGAAATCGCGGTCGAATATACGGGACAGGGCATCGTTCATATATTGGGCGGCTGGGATCATCTGGCCTTCGTCCTGTGCCTCTGCCTGCTGGCGCGCGGGCGCTTCCTGCTGGGGCTGGTGACGACCTTCACCCTCGGCCATTCGCTCAGCCTGGCGCTCGCCTTCTTCGACATCGTCACCGTGCCGGTGCCGCCGGTAGAGGCGGTGATCGCGCTTTCCATCGCCTTCATGGCGCGCGAAGCGATCCGCGCGAAGGCGGAGGACGGGACCGATCCGGCCAAGCGTCGCCGGCAACTGGCGGTGGTGGCGGGTTTTGGCCTGCTCCATGGGCTGGGCTTCGCGACGGTGCTGCGCGAACTGGGCGTCGCGCCGCAGGAACGGCTCTCGGGCCTGCTCTTCTTCAACGGCGGGGTCGAACTGGGGCAGTTGATCTTCGTCGCCTGCGTGCTCGGCGCCCTGAAGCTGGCGGCGATCTTCGACCGCGACCAGTGGGTGCGGCAGGCCGCGCTCTATGGCGCGGGGATTATCGGCTGTTTCTGGGCGATCGAGCGGGTGGCCGGCTTCACCCTGGGGATGGCATGAGCCTGGAGGCGCTGGCGCGCGCGGCGCTGGCGCGGGGCGACCTGCCCGCCGCGGCGCAGGCGGCGCAGCGGCTCGCCATGGCGCAGCCCGAACGTCCCGCCGGTTTCTTCCTGCTGGGCATGGCCGCCGCCGAAGCGGGGCAGGTGGCCCAGGCGCTGCCGATGCTGGAACAGGCGGTGGCGCGCGGCGGGCAGGCCGAACATCTCGCCCAATATGCGCGCCTGCTGATCCTGCTGCGCCGCGATGGAGAGGCGGGCCGGGCAGCGCGCGCGGCGCTGGCGGCCGGGCCGGAAGACGCCCTGACGCATGACACGATCGGCTGCGTGCTGGCGCGGCTGGGCGATCATGCGGCGTCGGTCGGGCCGTTCGAGGGGGCGGTCGCGGCCGAACCGGATAATCTGAGCTATCGCTACAATCTCGCTGCCGCCTGCGGCTTCACCGGTCGGGTCGATGCGGCGCGGGATCATTATGAAGCGATATTGCGCACCGATCCCGGCGATGCGCGGGTCCATTATGCGCTGGCCATATTGTCGCGGCAGACGGCCGAGGCGAACCATGTCTCCCGCCTGGAAACCATACTCGCCGCTGCGACAAAGCCCGAAGACAGGCTGCGTATCCGCTATGCGCTGGCCAAGAGCCATGAAGATATGGGCAACGCCGCCCAAGCCTTCGCCCATCTGTCCGCCGCCAATGGCGCGCACAAGCAGGCCATCGGCTATGATGGCGCGGCCGATGCGGCGATCTTCGATGCGATCGAACGGCTGTTCGCGGACGGCGCGCCGCAGGGCTGGGGGGCAGGGCTGGAGGAACCTGCACCGATCTTCGTCACCGGCATGCCGCGCACCGGCACGACCCTGGTCGACCGCATCCTTTCCTCCCATCCGCAGGTCGGGTCGGCGGGCGAGTTGCAGGCGATGCCGCTGGCGGTGAAGCAACTTGCCGGCACGCGATCCCGCCTGGTGATCGACCCGGACACCATTGCCGCCAGCGCCGCGTCCGATCCGCGGGCGCTGGGACAGGCCTATATGGCGCGCGCAGGCCATCACCGGGCCGATGGCAAGCGGCGCTTCATCGACAAGCTGCCGGCCAATTTCCTGTATATCGGGCACATGTTGCACGCGCTGCCGCAGGCGAAAATCATCTGCCTGCGCCGCCAGCCAATGGATACGGTGTGGAGCAACTACAAGAATCTCTTCGCCAGCCAGTCGGCCTATTATGCCTATAGCTACGACCTGATGGACATTGCGCGCTATTATGCGCGGTTCGACCGGCTGCTGGCGCTGTGGGACCGGCTTTTCCCCGGCCGGGTGCTGCAACTGTCCTACGAATCGCTGGTCGCCGATCAGGAGGGCGAGACGCGCCGCCTGCTGGCGCATGTCGGGCTGGGGTGGGACGCGGCCTGCCTGTCCTTCCACGAAAACCAGGCCGCCGTCGCGACGCCCAGCGCGGCGCAGGTTCGCCGCCCGCTCAATGCCGATGCGGTGGCGCGCTGGAAACGGCATGAAGGGGCGCTCGCCCCGGTTCGCGACTGGCTGGCGGGGCAGGGAATCGCGATCGACTGATCTTTCCTACACCGGAACTGCCATGATAAAGGTTTGATATCACAGGCTCTTATCTATCGTAAAATCATTCGCAATAGCGCATATGCATGAAGTTCGGGAAGTTCCGGGCAGCATGCGCGCCATTTATGCTGCCAATTCAGCCCCTTGACGTCAGGCGCCCTTTGGACGTCGCACAGGGGACGGCGGACCGGAACGGGCAAAAAAGGCGCCTTCCGCCGGGAAGACGCCCTTTTTACGTCATGCAGGTGCCGGATCAGAACTTGACGCGGCCCTCGACGCCCATGGTGCGCGGCTGCGCGACCGACTGGGCATAGCCGCGATAGATGATGCCGTCATTGACCTGGCCATAGCGGGTCAGGTCGTTCGACACGCCGGTCAGGGCATATTTGTCGAAGATGTTGTTCGCGAACAGGCTGATTTCCCAGACGTCCGTACTGTATGTCGCCGATGCGCGGTGCATCACATAGGACGGCAGGCGCTCGCCACCGCCGCGCGCGCCCGGACGGGTCAGGATGCCGCCGGTATAGGTCGCGGTCCAGCTCAGGCGCAGGTCGTTGTCGCCCATCGGCATGGTGTAGACCGCCGACGCCGCACCCGAATTTTTCGCCGATCCGGGCAGGCGATCGCCGGAGAACAGGTCGGCGCTGCCGGTCGCGGTCGACAACAGGCCTGGCACGTCCTCCGTCAGCTTCGCATCCAGATAGGAATAGTTGCCGCGGACGGTGAACTGGTCGGTGATGCGGGCGTTGAAGGTGAAATCGACGCCCTGGGACTTGGCCTTGCCGCCATTGGCAGTGATGCCGATCGCGCCGTTTACCGTCTGGCTGGCCAGCTGGATTCCGTCCCATTTGATCTGGAAGACGGAGATGCTGGTGGACAGACGCCGGTCGAACAACTGGGCGCGCATCCCCAGTTCCAGATTCTTCACCTTGTCCGGTCCGAATGTCAGTTCGTTCGGCAGGGCGCAGAGATTCTGGCCGACGGGCAGGGGCTGGATGCAGGGTACGACGCGGTTCACGCCGCCGATGCGATAGCCCTTGCTGTAGGTAGCATAGGCCATCAGGTCTGGCGTGAAGTTGAACGACGTGTTGAACTTCCACACGAAACCGTCGTCCCCCGCCTGTCCGCTGCGAACCCGCGACGGATCGATGGTCAGGCTGGGATAGGGCATCCGTCGGCGCCCCGAACGGGTCATAGGCGTATCGGAACCGCCGGTGATCGACGTATCGTAGCGGAAATAGCGGCCCCCGGCGGTGATCTGCCATTGCGGGATCGGCTTGAAGCTCAATTCGCCGAACACGGCCTGCTCCTCCGTCTTCGACCGGGTGAAGGAGACATATTCCGCGCCATCCGGTCGGACGAGGCCATCGTAGAAGCCGCCGTAAATTGCGCTGCCGGTCGGCGAGGCGGCGAATTCTGCAAAGCCCGGCAGTCGTTCCACGCTGTCGGACCGGAACTTCATGCTGTTGTAAAAGCCGCCCACGACCCAGCTGAACGGGCCGCCATGGGTCGAAACCAGCCGGATTTCCTGGTTGAACTGCTTGCGGGTGTTGATGCCCGTCGTATAGCCGGCAAAGGCCGGGAACAGCTCATAGTCATAGTCTAGATCGAGCAGCAGGTCGGTCACGTCGCCGACGGTATTGTTCTTCGTCTTGGTGAAGGCCGATGCCCAGACAGCCTGCGCAACATCGCCCAGTTGCGCTTCCATCTCCAGGCTGATCAGCTGCGACCGGCGGGTCGACGGTTCGGCATAGCGTCCCGCCGCTTCATATTTGCCTTCGCCCACGACACCGGCGGTGGTCGCCTGCCGGCCGTCCGTCCGCGTCTTCTGATAGGCATAGGTCAGATAGGCGTTGAAATCGGGGACGGAAATGCCGAGCTGGTTGCGGGTCGTGAACGTCTTTTCGAAGTTCAGATCCTTGCGGCCGGCGAAATTGGCGTCCTGTTGCGCCTGGGTGCCGAGCGGATTGTCCACACCGCCCGGCTGGGCGATCGACACGCCGGGCTGCGCCACCAGGAACGGATAGTCGATGAAGCCGGGATCGTAATAATAGCCGGTCGCCGTGCGGAACGCCAACACGTCCTTGATGATCGGAATGTTCAGCGTGGCGTCGCCGACATATCCGACGCCCTTGCTGTGGGCGACGTCATAGGCGCGACCATGGACTTCGCCGCTGAAACGGGTCGGATCGGGCCGGTTGGGAATGTAGCGGATCGCGCCCGCCAGCGTGCCCAGGCCATAGAGGGTGCCCTGCGGACCCAGCAGGGTTTCCACGCGCTCGATATCGATGAACTTGAAGTCCAGGTAGAGCGGGATTTCACCCAGATAGGTACCGATCGCATTGTCGTAGTTGGCGCCGGACGCGCCACTGTCATCGGCGGAAAGGCCGCGCATGACGATGGTGGCCGCGCCGCGCGGGCCGGTGTCGGTGACGGTGATGCCGGGCGTGAACGCGCCCAGGTCGCGGACGTCGTCCAGCCGTTCGCTGGCCAGTTCGGCAGCCCCGATGGCCGAAATGTTGATCGGCGTTTCCATCAGCGTGGTGCTGCGGCGGGTGCCGGTGACGACGATCATGTCGCCTTCCGCTTCGGCCGCCGCCGCGGCGGTCTGGGCCATGGCGGGCATGGCCGCGACGGCGCCGGATATGATCGTCGCGGACAATAGTCCCAGCTTGAGCTTTGCGCGATACGACATGGTGTTCCCCTTCTTTTGCAATTTTTCCCCGGTCGTAATCCTCTGCCTGGATCGGCCATGATGCGTCGGTGATGCAGCAATGGCGCGGCGGGCGGCGTGATCCGCCACCTCCTTTTCTGGCATGGGGGAAGGCTATGGAGCGCGCAGGCACTCAGACATGGGGCATTTGACGTAGCTTATCCGTCTCTCCCGCCATGGACCGGTCCTACGTCAAATGCCCCATTGGGATGCGGTGCGTCGCCCGCCTACCCATGGCGCGATCAGCAGGATTTCCTGCCCTTTCCTGACGCCTATGCCCGCTTGTGGGGCTGGAGAACATGCATGCCGTCAATGACCGCCATCACCGGATGGAGCATGGCCGGGATCGCGGCGATCGGTGCTGCGGTCGCTGGCGACCTGCCTTATCATGCGCCCGACCGGAACGCGGGGACTCCCGCGATGCAGACGCCGCTGGAAGACGATATGGGCCGGCCCAAGCCGCTGGAACTGCCCAAGGATGTCGAGGCGAAGCTGGCCGGCATCGAAAAGGCGAAGGTCGATTTCCTCAAGAGCGGAGTCACCGGCCGCTACGTCGAGAAGGACGCGCTGTTCGATCGTATCCGCAAGGGCGACGCACAGGAGATCAGCGCCTATATCGCCGCGATGCAGGCGCTGCACGCGCAGGTCGAATATAAGGCCGGGCGCGACGCCGCATCGATCCCGTTGGATACGCGATCGCCCTGGTTCAACGCCTGGAAGGCGAAACGGTCGGGCGCGCTCGACCCCAGGCGGCCGGCCGGCCCGATCGAGCTGACCCGCTATGTCGGCGGCTGGGGCGGCGGCTTCGCCACCTTTGCAGGCGCGCCGGTGGCGATGACGCCGGAAGATCTGAAGGCGGGCAAGGTCGATGTCGCGATCGTCGGCGCGCCGCTCGACATGGGGTCGGGCTGGCGCAATGCGATCGACGGGCCGCGCGCCATGCGCATGACCGGCGGCGCGGCGGGCAACGATATGTATTCGATGATCAACCCCAACGCCGCGCTCAAGATCGTCGACTATGGCGACATCGCCATCGACCAGAACAGCACGGAGCGCAGCGTCGACCATGTCCGCGAGATGGTGGGCGAGATCGCGAAGACCGGCGCTATCCCGATCGTCATCGGCGGCGACCATAGTCTGGAATATCCCAATGTCGCCGCGGCCGCCGACGTCCATGGGAAGGGCAATGTCAGCGTCATCCACTTCGACAGCCATTATGATATCGGACGCGGTCGCGTGCACCTGCTCGACCATGGCCAGCCAGTCTATCGTGTCATCAGCGAGGGCCATGTGCGCGGCAGCGACTATATCCAGGTGGGATTGCGCGCGCGCGGTCCCGACCTCGAAACCTTCGGCTGGATGCGCAACAAGGGGATGCGTTATCACACGATGGTCGAAGTCGAGAAATGGGGCTGGGACAAGGTGATGGCCCGCGCGCTAAAGGAAGCGCGCGAGAACACCAAGAAGCTCTGGATCAGCTTCGATGTCGACGTTCTGGACCCCGCCTTCATGCCCGGCACCGGCACGCCCGTTCCCGGCGGCCTCACGATGCGCGAAGCACAGCCGATCATGCGCAACCTGTGCGCCCAGAACGACATCGCCGGCATCGATATCGTCGAAGTCGCCCCCTATCTCGACACCAGCTACAAGACCGCGCTCAACAGCAATTTCCTGCTGAACGCCTGCCTGGCCGGCATCGCCATGCGCAAGAAGGGCCTCAAGCCCGGCTATCTCAACCCTGTCTCGGTCGATCATGGCCTGGACACCTATTATGGGAAGAAGAATTGATGGCTCGCTCCACCCTGCCGGCACGGTGCGCGGCCGCCTGCCTGACCCTCGCAACGCTGTCCGCCCCCGCCTTCGCGCAGGGCGATGCGCTCGCCAGCCTCTCGCCCGAAAAGAAGGCGTTCCTGTCAGATCCGGCTACACTGGAGCGGTTCGGCCTGACGCCGGAGAAATTGCAGGTCACGCTGGCTGGCCGCCCGGCCGCCGATGTCGATGCCTATGCCGCCGCGCTGATGGCGGTGGTGGAGGACAGTAAATATAAGGCAGGCCGCGACCCTGCGGAAATCGCGCTCAACCCGCAGGCGCGCGGCTGGAACGCCAGCACCGTCGTCCGCCCCAAGATGTTCGACAAGCTGGCGCGTGATGACGGGCCGTTCAGCCTGAAACGCTATATGTTCCAGAAGGGCGGCATTCCGACCTTCGCCGATGCGCCGGTCGCGATTCGCAAGGAGGATCTGGTCGCGGGCAAGGTGGAGGTCGCCTTCGTCGGCGTGCCGCTCGATTTCTCCTCGGGCTGGCGCGACGCCAAGCATGCGCCGATGGCCTTGCGCGGCATGGATGGGCTTGTCGGCGCGGATGCCGATGGCGGGGTCGATCCGGGCCTCGTCCTCTCGATCGCCGACTATGGCGACCTGACGCCCGACTATATGGCGCCTGATCGCGGCCTCGACCATATCCGCGCGATGATCGCCGAAATGGCGAGCGTGGGCGTGGTGCCGTTCATCGTCGGCGGTGACCATACGATCATGTTCCCCGATGTCGCTGCGATGGTCGACATCTATGGCGCGGGCAAGGTCGCGCTGGTTCAGTTCGACGCCCATGCGGACGCGGAACTGAACGGAGATCATCTGATTTCCGATAACCAGACGCTGACCCGCCTGCTGGAGCAGAATCTGCTCCGCGGTAGCGACGTGACGCTGGTCGGCCTGCATGGCCGCGATGCTGGCCCAGCGACGCAGAAGCGATTGACCGACGCAGGCGCTAAGATCGTGCCGACGGCGGCGATCCAGGAACGGGGTTGGCAGGCCGTCACGACCGATCTGGTTGCGGGCCTGAAGAAGGGGCCGGAAAATGTCTTCGTCTCCTTCGACATGAGCGTGCTCGATCCGGGTGATGCGCCCGCGTCCGGTCGCCCGGTGCCCGGAGGCATCACCATGCGCGAAGCCATTCCGATGGTCCGCCAGATCTGCGCCCAGACCAAGGTGGTGGGCTTCGACCTGCTCGACGCAGCGCCGATCCTGGACCCGACCTATGTCAGCCGGATGAGCGCCAATTACATATTGCACGCCTGCCTCAGCGGCATCGCGATGCGCAAGACGGGCGTGACGCCGGTCCAGACCGCCAAGCGCTGAACCGGGGAGAACCGACATGCCATCGATCAATGCGATAAGCGGATGGGGCATGGCGGCGGCCGCGGCGGCCTCCGCCGTGGTGGCGGGCAATGGCTTCGACACGCCCAACCCGCCGCCGCCTCTGCCGCAGGAAGATATCATGGGCGAACCCAAGCCCATCGAGATTCCCGCCGATGTCATGGCGAAGCTTTCTGGCATTGCACCGGAGAAAGTGGCCCTCATCAAGCAGGGGCGCACCGGCCGTTATGTAGAAAAGGATGCATTGTTCGACCGCATCCGCACTATGCCGGCGGCCGAACTGACCGCCTATATCGACGCGATCGCCGCCCTCCATGCGCAGGTCGAATATCAGGAAGGGCGCGACGCCAAGACGATCCCGCTCGACACCCGGTCGGCCTGGTTCAACGCCTGGAAGGCCAAGCGCCCGCTGGTGATGGACCCCAAGCGCGACGCTGGCCCCATGGACCTTGGCCGTTACGTCGGTGGGCGGCGTGGCGGTTTTGCGACTTTTGCGGGTGCGCCCGTCGCGATGACGCCGGAAGATTTGAAGGCGGGCAAGGTCGATGTCGCGATCGTCGGCGCGCCGCTCGATATGGGATCGGGCTGGCGCAACGCGATCGACGGGCCGCGCGCGCTGCGCATGACCGGCGGCGCGGGCGGCAACGACATGTATGCGATGATCAACCCCGGCTCCGTGCTGGAGATTGTCGACTATGGCGACATCGCCATCGACCAGAACAGCACCGAACGGTCGGTCGCCCATGTGCGCGAGATGGTGCGCGAAATCGCCCGCACCGGCGCGATCCCGATCGTCATCGGCGGCGACCATAGTCTGGAATATCCCAATGTCGCGGCGGCGGCGGACGTCCATGGCAAGGGCAATGTCAGCGTCGTCCATTTCGACAGCCATTATGATGTCGGGCGCAACGGCGTTCACTGGATCACCCACGGATCGCCCGTCTATCGCGTTTTGCACGAAGGCCATGTCCGGCCGCAGGATTATATCCAGGTCGGCCTGCGTGCGCGCGGCCCGGATCTCGAGACCTTCGGCTGGATGCGCAACAAGGGGATGCGCTACCACACCATGGTAGAGGTGGAGAAATATGGCTGGGACAAGGTGATGGACCGCGCCATCGCCGAAGCGCGCCAGAATGCCAAGAAACTGTGGATCAGCTTCGACGTCGATGTGCTGGACCCGGCCTTCATGCCGGGCACGGGAACGCCGGTTCCTGGCGGCCTCACCATGCGGGAGGCGCAGCCGATCATGCGGCGGCTCTGCGCCGAAAACGATATTGCCGGCATCGATATCGTCGAAGTCGCCCCTTATCTCGACACCAGCTACAAGACCGCGCTCAACAGCAATTACCTGTTGAACGCCTGCCTGACTGGAATCGCGATGCGCAAGAAAGGCCTGCCGCCGCGCTACTGGAGCCCTGTGTCGTCCGAACATGGGCAGGACGATTATTACGGTCCGAAAAAGAAATCCTGACACTCGTCAAGATTCTCATGGCGGATTGCGCAACCGCCATACGTCATTTGGGCAATGGCGTCGCACGAGCGCCTGCCTAGGCTTTCGACATGCGCCAAGGCAAAGGCCGGGCGCCAAGGGGGACATATAGGGTGAAGCGGCTTCCCGTCACGAAATTGGGCCTGTTGGCGCTCTTCTCCGCGTCTGTCGTGTTCGCGCAGGCGGATGGCGGACCCGATGGCGCGACCATGAAGGAAACGGAAGCGGGCATTCCCGTCACCGATCCGCTCGTCACCGAAAAATGCAGCGCCTGCCACACCGCCGACGCCAAGGGCAATTTATCCCGCATCAGCTGGGTCCGCACCACGCCGGAGGGCTGGGCGCAGGCGATCAAGCGGATGGTGCGCCTCAATGGCCTGGCGATCACGCCGGAGGAAAGCCGGGCGATCGTAAAGTCGCTCTCCGCTTCGCACGGGCTTGCGCCCGAAGAGGCCCGCCCGGTCATGTATCTGCCGGAGAAGAGGATCATTGACGAGAGCATCATCCCTAACGACACCATGCGCGGCGCCTGCGCCAGTTGCCACAGCTATGCGCAGCCCATGTCCTGGCGCCGGTCGAAACTGGAATGGAAGACGCTGCAGGATCTGCATGTCGCCCTTTATTCGCAGGCCGACGCCCAATATCGTCGCCCGGCCGAAGATGCCGAACAGCCTGCCGGTCGCGATCCCAAGGACAAGCTGACGCGCGGCGACTATGCATTGACCTACATGCCCAAAGTGGCGGGGCTGCACACGCCCGAATGGGCCGCCTGGAGCGCGCGCCAGCGCAATCCGCGCCTCGCCGGTGAATGGCTGGTCGTCGCATCGGTGCCGGGCAAGGGCCGCTATGTCGGCGAACTTACCGTGGCACCGGGCAAAGTCGCAGACGAATTTACCACCAGCGCGACGCTGCGATCCCTGACAGACGGCGGCACGATCAGCCGCACCGGCACCGGCATCGTCTATGCAGGCTATAGCTGGCGCGGGTCGTCCACCGGCGCAGGCACTACCAAGCCGGATGACCTTGGCAGCGCCGCGCGTGAAGCCATGTGGTTCGCGCCCGACCAGCAAAGCGCGCAGGGCCGCTGGTTTTGGGGCGACTATCAGGAATTCGGCTATGATGTGAAGCTGGTCCGCGCGACTGCCGCACCCGCGATCCTGGCGGTGACGCCGGGGCCGGTAAAGGCGGGGACGAAAGGCGTGCAGCTACGCATATTGGGCAACAATCTTCCGGCCTCACCCAGCGCCGCCGACATCGATCTGGGCGCAGGCATCACCGTGACGAAGATCGTTTCGGCCAGCCCGAAGGAGTTGGTCGTCACCGCCGATGTCGCACCCGCCGCCTCGTCCGGCCAGCGCGACGTCGCCATCGCCGGCGCGGTGCTGGAGCAGGCCTTCCCGGTCTTCCACAAGATCGACTATATCAAGGCGACGCCCGAAACCGCGCTGTCGCGGCTGGGCGGCGTCAAATTCCCCAAGGGCTATCAACAGTTCGAGGCGATCGGCTACGAAAACGGCCTCGACGGCAAGCCCAATACGCCCGACGACATCGCGGTGGGTCCGGTCGCGGCCGACTGGACGATGCAGGAATTCATGTCGGTCTATTATGACGACGACACCAAATATGTCGGCGCATTGAGCCCCACCGCCTTCTTTACGCCCGCCGAGGAGGGGCCGAACCCGGCCCGTCGCTTCGGCCGCAACAATTATGGCGAAGTCTGGGTCGTCGCGACCGCCAAGACGGAGAAGGACAAGTTCGGCAAGCCGCTGAGCGCCCGATCCTACATGGTCGTGACCGTGCCCGCCTATCAGAAATGGGATCAGCCGGAGGTGTCGCGATGACCGTCATGCAGGCACCCGCCTACCGCCGGGCCGAATATCATGGGTTCGAAGCGGGTGGCGGCCACTTCATCTATCTGGTGAGCGCGGGCGCGATCTTCGAGATCGACGCGGATGTCCGCACGGTGCTGACCCGTCTCGACGGGCAGGAACTGACTCATGCCGCGCTGGTCCGCGAACTGGCGAGCGATGGCCGCGATACGGCCGAAGCCGAAGCGCTGGTCCGCGAACTGCGCGTCGCCCGACTGATCCAGCTTGGCGCCGCGGCCCCGGTCATGCCGCAGGCGCCACCGGCCGATTTTCCGCTTCAGGCGCTGGTGCTGAACGTCACCAACCAGTGCAACCTCGCCTGCACCTATTGTTACGAATTCGGCGCGGACAAGATCGCGACGCCCGCGGGCAAGCCCAAATATATGACGCTGGACACGGCCAGGGCCTCGGTCGACCTGCTGATCGCCGAAGCCGTGGGCCGCAAGGCGGTGCATATCACCTTCTTCGGCGGCGAAACGCTGATGAACTTCAAGCTGCTGCGCGACGTGGTGGACTATGCGAACGCGGCGACGGCGGCGGCGGGGAAGGCGATCACCTACAGCCTCACCACCAACGCCACGCTGCTGACGCCGGAGATCGTGACATTCCTCTCCGATAATCGCATCGGCGTCACCGTGTCGATGGACGGCCCGCCCGAGATGCAGGACAAGCATCGCGTCTACAAAAATGGCAAGGGCAGCTATGCGGTGATCGAACCGCGCCTGCGCACGCTGATCGCGCACCACAAGACCCGGGCCATCACCGCGCGCGTGACGCTGACCGAAGGCGTCACCGACGTCGTGCGCATCTTCCGTCATCTGAAGGACGATCTGGGCTTCCACGAAGTCGGCTTCGCGCCGGTGACGACCGGGGAGGAGCGGGCCTATTCGCTGGATGACAATGGCATGGACAGCGTGCTGGCGCAGTTCAGCCTGCTCGCCGACGAATGGCTGGAATATGCGCTGCGCGGAGAAGCCCACGGCTTCACCAATGTCAGCGAGACGATCAGCGAGCTGATTTCCGGGGTCAATAAGTCGCATCCCTGTGGCGCGGGTCTGGGTCTGATGGGGGTCAGTCCGTCGGGCGACCTGTCCCCCTGCCATCGCTTCACCGATGCCGACACGCACACGATGGGCCATGTCTCCAGTGGTATCGACCGGGCCAAGCAGGGCGAGTTCCTGAAAAAGGGCCATGTCGAGGCGAAATATGACTGCCAGAGCTGCTGGGCACGGCCGCTCTGCGCGGGCGGATGCCATCATGAGGCGTTTGTGCGCTATGGCGACACCGGCCACGCCAACCTCCATTATTGCGACTGGATACGGCAATGGACCGACACCTGCCTGCGCATCTACGGCCTGCTGGCGGTGCAGAATCCCGGCTTCCTCGAACGCTTCGCTGAACGAAAGGGCCTGTCATGAAGCATCTTCGTGCCATCAATAAAAAGGCGCGCGCGATCGGCGAAGCGGTGGCGCAGGTCGAGGCGGCGTCCGCCGGAACGCCTGCCGATATGGATGAGGATGTCGTCGCCCTCCAGCAGCAGCCGCGGCCCCACGTGCCGATGGGCTGCACCCTGTCTTTTTCGCCCGGTTGGGAAGTCGATGCGGGCGGCGGCACGGCGGGACTGTGCCAGCCGGTCGAGCGCGACATATACGACTGCTACGTCACCTGCTTCTGGCCCGTCCAGGTGCCCGACCATGTGAATTATTCGCCCGACTGGGCCAGCAACTGCGCCACCGCCACCAAGGACTGGCGCAGTCTCGATCTCGTTTTTCCATGAGGCGCGCCATGTCGATCTATCGCACCATCGTCGCAGCGGGGTTTGCCGCACTGGCCGCGCTCCCGGCGTCCGCCTCCACCCTCTTCATGGGGTCCTATCCCGACCAGCTGCTGATCTTCGACGAAGGCAAGGCGGCGGTGACGGGCAAGATCAAGCTCGACACCGGCCTGCCGACATCGATGCTGCTGTCGGACGACGGCAAGCGCATCTATGTCACCACCATCACCACCAGCGGGATTGAGGTGATCGACACCGCCACGCGCAAGGTGATCAACAAGTTCAGCCTGAACGACGGCGTCACCCGCTACCGCTTCTGGGGCGGCGCGGCGGACCCGACTGGCCGCTATTTCTATACGGTCATCAGCCGCTTCGACAAGGAAGTGGACCGCTACAAGGTTAGCAAGCCGATGTACGGCGTGATCGACCTGAAACTGCAGAAGGTCGTCCGCACGGCTGAAATCGACAAGGAAGACGAGAAGGCCGGCGGCGGATACCGCGCCGCCTATAAAGTGTCGCAGGACGGCAAATATCTTTATGTCTTCGGCGACAAGGTGCTGATCCTGAACCTCGCCGACCTCAAGGTGATCGACCGCATCGATCTGGCCAAGCCCGAAGGGACGGGGCTTGAGAATGTCGGTTTCGGCGGCGCGATCGACACAATCCGCACGCCCGGCCAGTTCGTGTCGCTGTTCAACGCGGCGGACCCCTATATCCATAACAAGATGTTCGGCCTCGCCCGCTTCGACCTCAACAGCCGCCAGTTCGACTTTACCCCGATCGGCCCCGCGCCGGACAATATGGCCGGCCTGCAAATGACGCCCGACGGCAGCCAGGCCTATACCGTCGTGACCAACGGGAAGCTGGGCAACAAGCGCTGCGAATTCTGGCATATGGACATGAAGGCCAATACAGTCGTGGACAAGGCGGAGTTTCCCTGCCGCTCCCGCTTCCGCTTCGGCATGTCGATGGATGGCACCAAGCTCTACATCTACGGCGCCAGCTATGATGTCGAAGTCTATGATGCCAAGACGCTGAAGCTCGAAGCAACCTGGGATCTGGGGAATGACACCACCGGCGCAGGCATGGTCGCGGTGGAATGAAGACCTTCGGGCCTATTGGCAAATTCCTGGTTCATCTCGACTTTGGTCGAAAAAGAAGCGTTACTTTTTGTCGGCATATGGACTTGATCCGCAACGAACGGCAGGGCGGCAGATGAAGAGCATCGCCATCCGGGGCAGCGGCATCGCCGCCACAGGATGCGCGCATATATTGGCTGGCGCGGGCTTTCGGGTCGCAATCGAAGAACGCCGCCGCCTGTCCGTGCCGACGATCATGCTGAGCGATCCGGCCCTGCGCCTGATCCGCGGCGTGTTCGATCGGCCGGACCTGTTTGCCGACCAACCGCGCGTGATGCGACGGCTGGTCGGCTGGGGCGGACCAGCGGTGATGGTGCCCCATGGCGCGGCGCTGGCATCGGAGGATCAGGTCCAGACGGCGCTGCCATCCATCCCGTCATCCCAAGCCGGCCCTGCCGATTTCACCATCCATGCCGCACCGCCCGTACCGCTGGGGGAGATGCAGATATTCGGCGAACGTAACGCCGTCGCGGCCAGGGTGAAATTGCGCGATCCCACCTGTATCGAAGAGGCGCGGATCGAGGCCGTGGCGGCGGGCTGGCTCTATCTGGTGCCGGCGGAACCGGGCTTTGGCTGGCTGCTGGGCGTGGGCGATTCGGTCGACAGGCTATTGGGTCAGAGTGCGCTGATCGCGCCGGTCGTGGACGCCCTGGGAGCGATTTCCATGCCCTTTCCCGCTGCGCCGCGCCTGCAATGGCCGCTTCATGGCGACGACTGGCTGGCCTGCGGCACGGCAGCTCTGGGCTTCGACCCGATCTGCGGCGACGGCACGGCGCAGTCGGTGCGGGAAGCGATATTGGCGGCGGCGGTCGTCACGGCGATCGCCGAAGGTGGGGATCGCGCCGCGCTGCTTACCCATTATCGATCGATGCTGATCGCGGCGATGCGTCGGCATCTGCTGCTCTGCGCCCAATTTTACGCCAATGGCGGGCAGGGTGACTGGTGGCGCGCGCAGCATGAGGCGCTGATGGCGGGGCATCATATGTGCACCGGCCTGCTGGCCCGGCTGCCCGAGCCGCGCTTCCTGCTCGACGGCTTCCGGCTGGTGTCCCGGCCGGCCGCGGCATGAGCGCTCCGACCCCGCCTCCGGTTGCCGATTGGGGCACCTATAAACGGCTGACGCCCTTCCTGCGCCCTTATCGCGGCGCATTGCTTGTCGTGCTGGGGGTCAGCCTCGTCTCGACCATGCTCGGCCTCGCGCAGCCCTATCTTTCCAAGCTGATGATCGACCAGGCGCTGCTCAAGCGCGACATGACCGCGCTGGTGGACATCGCGGCGATCATGATCGCCGTCACCATCGCGGGCTTCGCGGTCAACATCCTCGCCAGCTATCGCTATGTCGCGCTGTCGGCGGCGATGCTCTACGATATTCGCGCGGCGCTGCTGCGCCATCTCCAGACGCTGTCGCCGCGCTTCTATGGCAGCTTCCGCCTGGGCGATCTCGTGTCGCGCATGAACAGCGACGTCAGCGATGTGCAGCGTATCGCGTCGGACACATTGCTGTCGGTGGTCAGCAACCTGCTCTTCTTCGTCGGCTGCGTCGCGATGATGCTGTGGCTCGACTGGCGGCTCTTCCTGGTGAGCGTCGTGCTGGTCCCGGCCAGCCTGGCGACCTTCAGCTACTATCAGCGCCGCCTGACCGCGCTGACCCGCGACATGCGGGAACGGGGGGCGGATCTGGGCAGCCTGCTGGTCGATACGGTGATGGGGATGCGCGTCGTCGCCTCGCTCCGCGCGGGCGAGCATGAGGTGGGCCGATTCAAGACCAAGAACGACGCCTTCGTCGCGTCGATGCTGCGGATGCAGGTCGCGTCCTTCATGACCGGCGCGCTGCCCGGCACGCTGATGACGGCGGCGACATCGGCGGTGATCCTCTATGGTGGCTGGCGGATCATTCATGACGGAATGAGCATCGGCACGCTCGTCGCCTTCATGACCTATCATATGCGACTGCTCTCGCCGATCCAGACGCTGATGGGGCTGACGTCCGGGCTGGCGTCGGCGCGGGTGTCGCTGGGGCGCATCTTCGAACTGTTCGATACCAAGCCTGAAGTCGTAGAGCGCAACGAGGCGCTGCCCATGGCGCGGGCAGGTGAGATGCGCTTCGAACAGGTCGCGATGCGCTATGATCGCGATGCGGTGTTGCGCGATGTCGACCTGACGATCCCGGCGGGGAGCCTTTGCGCCATCCTTGGCCCCAGTGGCGTGGGCAAATCGACCATGGCCGACCTCATGGTGCGCTATCTCGATCCGGACAGCGGGCGGATCACGATCGATGGGCGCGATCTGCGCGACTTTCGGCTCGACGATCTGCGGCGGGAGATCATTCTGGTCGACCAGGCGCCCTATCTGTTCAACGATACGATCGCGGCCAATATCGGCTTCGCCATGGCCGATGTGTCGCAGGAGGCGATCGCGGCAGCGGGCCATGCGGCCGGGCTGGACGCCTTCGTCGCGACACTGCCCGAAGGTTATGACACCCGCGCGGGCGAACGCGGCATGGCGTTGTCGGCCGGCGAACGGCAGCGGGTGGTGCTGGCGCGCGCCTTGCTGCGCCGACCCAGCATCCTGATTCTCGACGAGCCGACATCGGCGCTGGACGGGGACACCGAACAGTTGGTGGCGGGACGCCTGCGCAATGCGCTGCCCCATGCCACGATCATCGTCATCACCCATAAGCCCGCACTGGCGCGGATGGCCGACGCCATCATTACGCTGGAGCAGGGGCGGGCGCAGATGACGGCGCGCGCAGAGCCTGTCGATGCCTGATCCGATCCGCCCTGATCCCATCCGCATCGCCGTCATCGACAGCGGTGTCCATCCCGATCACCCGCATATCGACGCAGCCCGGCTGTTGCCCGGCGTTGCGATAGCGGGCGACGGCGCGATCAGCGAGTGCGACACCATCGACGCTCTTGGCCATGGCACTGCGGTCACCGCCGCCATCCAGGGGCAGTCGTCCGACGCGCTATGCCTGCCGATCCAGGTATTCCACAATGCGTTGCGCACCACCGCGCGCGCCTTGGTGGCCGCGATCGATCGGGCCGTGGCGGCGGAGGTCGACATTATCAACCTCAGCCTCGGTACGGTGAACCCGGCGCATCGCGACCTGTTCGCGGCGGTCGCCGATAGGGCGCTGGCGGCGGGCGTGCTGATCGTGGCCGCGCGAGAGACGGAAGGGACGCCTTGCTATCCCGGCGGCCTGGCCCAAGTGCTGGGCGTGTCGCTGGACTGGGACTGTCCGCGCGAAGACTATGCCATACGGGACGGAATCGTCTTCGCCTCCGGCCATCCCCGGCCGATCCCCGGCGTGCCGCCAAGGCGCAACCTCCATGGCGTCTCCTTCGCTGTCGCCAATATGAGCGGCATCGTGGCGCGGGGCGGACGATTGGCGATCGCCCGCCATCTCGATCAGGCGACGCCGAACGCCGCGACCCGCTCGACCATCCAGAAGCAGCCGATCGCGCCCACGGCATAGAGCGCCGCGACCCGGACCGGCGTCGCCAGCGACAGCGCGCGCAACCCCGCCAGCGTCGCCAGGATCGCGCCGACGAAGACCAACTGTCCCGCCTCCACGCCGATGTTGAAGAAGACCAGCGCCGGCAGCTTCTCACCCGCCTGCACGCCCAGTTCGCCCAGCGCTGTCGCGAAGCCCAGACCATGGAGCAGGCCGAACAGTGACACGACGATCGCCTGCCGCCGGAAGGCGAACGCCCGTTCCCCCTTGCCGATCAGCAGCGCCTCACGCGCCATGAAGGCGATGGACAGGGCGATGGCGGCTTCCACCGGCGGCACCGGCGCACGCACCAGTTCGAAGAAGGCGATGGCGAGCGAGATGGAATGACCAGCGGTAAAGGCGCTCACCAGCCAGAGCAGGTCGCGCCCGCGCGCCAGCAACGCCAGGCACAGGACGAAGGCGAGGTGATCCCAGCCCAGCCAGATATGCCAGACGCCCTGCGCCAGAAATTCCGGGGCGATCTGGGTGATCGGCCGCGCCGTTGCGGCGGTTTCGCCGACCGGCACGGAAATGCCGTGCGCGTCGCCGGTCAGGCTGCGATCGACCTGGGCGCCCATGACATTGGTGACGAAGCGGCCGCCATCGGCCTTCCACGGCGTCTGGATCATGTCGGTGGCGGCAAAGGGCCGGTCGCAGGCGAATTCAAAGGCATATTGCGCTCGCCCGCCGCCGGTCTGGCGGCTCATGCCGGTCTGGCGGCAGCCGTCGGGCAGGATGATGGGCGCAGGCTGGCCTACTGCCTCCGGCACGGCGGCGGTGAATTCGTACGTGTTCGGGTCTTCGCCGCGCGTCAGGGCGAAGTCGGCGGACAGGAAGATATCGGCCATCGCCGTGCCTGGCGCCAGCGCCGCCAGCGCAAGCATCAGCAGGGCGAACAGCTTATTCTTCGACATCGAACTTCTCCTTCAGGCCCGCCAGCGCTTGGCTGATGGCGGCATTGCTGTGGGTGATCATATAATCCTGCCGCACCTGATCCTTGATCGCGGGGAAGGGGATCATGGCGGATGCGATGCGCTCGCTCTTCTTCACGAAATGCCAGCCGCGCGGGGATGGGATCGGCCCGATCCAGCGGCCCTCCGGCGCGGTCTTGAGCGTGTCGACGAAGGGTTGGCCGAAAATGCCCCGCACCATGGAATCGCCGTAGCGGGGGAAGTCGCGGCCCAGCCAGAAATCCTCGCCCCCAATCGTCTCGCCCGCGTTGAGCCGGGCCAGCAGGACGCCCGCGTCGGCGGGCTTTTGCTGGCGGAAAATCTGGGTAAAACTGGTGCGCGGTTCGGCGCGGTAGAGGTTCAGATGGGTCGCATAATGATCGATCAGTTCCTCCTCGCTCGGTTCGGGCGGGGCGCCCGCGATCAGGTAGCGGACCTTGTCGACCAGCCGTTTGCGCGTCTCGCCGTCGGTCAGGTGCATGTTACGATCGATCGCCTCGCGGAACAGCAGCTCCTCGGCCAGATATTCGGCCTTCAGCCGGGCGCGATCCTGCGCCGTCGCCTTGCGCCCGGTCAGCGTCTCCAGGTCCGCGACCTGCGCCTGCTCGATCTCTGGCGTAAAGATGACGGGCGGCTTTTCGAAGCGCTGGACGAGCTGATAACCGCCGAACAGCGCAACGCCGGCGAGTAGAAAGGCGAAGAGCGGATCGCGCGCTACGCGGCTGGCTACGGGCATCGGATTGCGCCACGGTCGCGGCGATGCCGCCACCTGCCGCGCCGCCGAAAGATCCATGGATTCCGTCCCGTTCGCCATGCCCGCAATATTAGGGGGAAGCGGTGCGCCACAGCCTACGTCAAATGACGCATACGGGCGGTTGCCGCCTTTCCATAGCCTTTGGGAGACCGATTTGCTGCAGCGCCGCACATGGCCTGCCAGGGAGACTTTCTCATCATGATCCGATCCAAGCTGCTCGTGCTTGCCACTTCCGTCTGCGCGTTGGCGCTGGCTTCCTGTTCGGGCGGCGGCGGCAATACCGGCGCGCCTGCGGGCGATACTGTCTCGGTCGGTGTCCTCCAGTCGTTGACGGGCACGATGGCGATCAGCGAGATTACGGTGAAAAATGCCGAGATGCTGGCGATCGAGGAGATCAACGCGGCTGGCGGCGTGATGGGCAAAAAGATCAACGCCCTGGTCGAGGACGGCGCATCCGACCCGTCCACTTTCGCGCAGAAAGCGTCCAAGCTGATCGAAAGCGACGGCGTATCCACCGTGTTCGGCGGCTGGACCTCGGCGAGCCGGAAGGCAATGCTGCCGGTGTTCGAACGGACGAAGAACCTGCTCTGGTATCCGGTCCAGTTCGAGGGCAATGAATGTTCACCCAATATCATGTATTCCGGCGCGCAGCCCAACCAGCAGGCGCTGCCCGCACTCGAATGGGCCGTTGCGCAGGGGCATAAGAGCTTCTTCCTCGTCGGCTCCGACTATGTCTATCCCCGCACCGCCAACCTGATCCTGAAAAAACATGTCGAAAAGCAGGGCATGAAGGTGCTGGGCGAAGCCTATGTGCCGTTGGGCGGCACGGACTTTTCAGGCGTGATCGCCAAGATCGCGCAGGCCAAGCCCGCGATGATCATCAACACGCTGAACGGCGACAGCAATGTCGCCTTCTTCAAGCAGTTGCAGGCGGCCGGTATCAGCACGAAGACGATGCCGGTCATGTCCTTCTCGATCGGCGAGCAGGAAGCGCAGGCGATGGGGGCGGGCCTGGTCGAGGGCAGCTATGCCGCCTGGAATTATTTCCAGAGCCTGCCCGGCGACGCCAACGCCAAGTTCATCGCCGCCTATAAGGCGAAATTCGGCAAGGACGCGGCGATCACTGACCCGATGGTCCATGGCTATCTCGACGTCTATGCGTGGAAGGCGGCGGTGGAGAAGGCCAAGAGCTTCGATCCCGATGCGGTGCGCAAGGCGGCGGCGACGCTGGGCGGCTTCGACTCGCCAATGGGCAAGGTCAGCTTCGCGGCCAACCAGAGCCTGGTGCAGAAGGCCTATATCGGCAAGCTGAAGGCCGACGGCCAGTTCGAGATCATCGCGGACAGCGGCAAGGATATCGCGCCGGAACCCTATGACGGGCTCGCCTTCCCCGGCAAGACCTGCAAGCTTTGAGGCACGTCCCACCTTCCGTTCGCCCTGAGCGAAGTCGAAGGGCTTTGCTGCGCGGATGCGAAGCCCATTTCGTTTTGCTCAACGGACGGCTTCGACTTCGCTCGGCCCGAACGGATGTTGGATAATGGACGCGCTTTTCCTCAACCAGCTGTTCAACGGCGCCTCTTTGGCATCGCTGTACCTGCTCGCCGCGCTGGGCCTTGCGCTCTCCTTCGGCCTGATGCGCGTGATCAACATGGCGCATGGGGAAATGCTCATGTTGGGCGGCTATCTCGCCTGGATGACGCTGCTCGCCGTGCCGGGCGCGCTGGGCATCATCCTCGCCATTCCGGTCGCCTTCATCGGCGCGGCGGCGATGGGCGGCCTTATCCAGTCCACCCTGATCCGCCGCCTGTCCGCGCGGCCGCTCGACACGCTGCTCGCGACCTGGGGCGTCAGTTTGATCCTGCAACAGGGCGCGCGCGACCTGTTCGGTGCTGTCGGCGTCGAGGTGCGCGCGCCCGAATGGCTGACCGGCAATTTTGTCCTGGCGGGCGTAACCTTGCCGTCCGCGCGCCTCTTCATCATCCTGATCGCAGCCCTCGTGCTGGGCGGCCTGGCGCTGCTCCTGCTCAAGACCCGGATCGGCCTGCTGGTTCGCGCGGTTAATCAGGACCGGATGATGGCTTCGGCCTCCGGCATCGACGTCAGGCGCGTCGATTTCACCGTCTTCTGCCTTGGCTCCGGCGTTGCGGGGCTGGCCGGCGTCATGCTCGCATTGCTCGGCCCGGTCACGCCCAATGTCGGGCAAAGCTATATCATCCCCGCCTTCCTCGTCGTGGTGATGGGAGGCCTCGGCAGCATCGTGGGCACGACCGTCTCGGCAATCATTCTCGGCCTGTTCGCTGCGCTGGCGCAGATTTTCGTCGACGTGAGCGTCGCGCAGATGCTGCTGCTCGTCTTCGTCATCCTCTTCATCCAGGTCCGCCCGCAAGGGGTGATCGCCGTAAAGACCCGCCAGCTCGATGCCTGACCTGTCCCGTCTCGCCCCCTTGAAACCGATCCTGCCCTGGCTGCTGCTGGCGCTCGGCCTGGTCGCGCCTTTCGCGCTGTCGGGCTATGATCTCAACCTGCTCGCCCGCTTCATGGCGATGGGCATATTGGCGCTCGGCCTCGTCCTCATCTGGGGTCATGGCGGGATATTGAGTTTGGGGCAGGGGGTGTTCTTTGGCCTGGGTGGCTACGCCATCGCCCTGCACATGAAGCTGGCGGATCTGCCGTCGGGCGAAATTCCCGATTTCATGGTCTGGAGCGGCCGGGACGGTTTGCCCTTCTGGTGGACGCCCTTTGCCAGCCCCGCCTTCACCATCGCCGCGATCCTGATCGTGCCGGCGCTGGTGGGTGCGCTCTTTTCCTGGGCCGTTTTCCACCGGCGGGTCGGCGGCACCTATTTCGCGCTCATCACCCAGGCGCTGGCGCTTGCCTTCGCCACCCTCATCATCAGCCGTCAGGATGTGACCGGCGGGTTCAACGGCCTGACGGACTTCTACTCGGTGTTTGGCTTCGGCATGTCCAGTCCGGGCACCGGATCGGGCCTTTATTGGGTGACGCTGGCGGTTCTGTGCGTCGCCTTCGTGGCGCTGCGCTGGCTGCTCGCTTCGCGCTTCGGCATATTGCTGCGCGCCGCGCGCGATGGCGAAAACCGGGTGCGCTTCCTCGGCTACAGCCCCACGCCCTTCAAGGTTGTCGCCTTCGCCATCGCGGCGATGCTGGCGGGGGTCGGCGGCGCGCTCTTCACGCTCCATGCCGAGGTCGTGTCGCCCGCCTTGATCGGCGTCGTTCCGTCGATCGAAATGGTCGTGTGGGTCGCGATCGGCGGCCGCTACAGCCTGGCCGGTGCGATCGTGGGCGCGCTGCTTGTCAACCTGGCGCGCGATGCCGTGTCCAGCGCTTTCCCGGAACTCTGGCTCTATCTGATGGGTGCGCTCTTCATTTTTGTCGTCACCCTGCTGCCGCGGGGCCTTGCCGGTCTGGTCAAGGGGAGGGCGGCATGAGCGGGTCCGCCGTCTCCGACCTGCTGCTCAGCGTCGATGGCGTCACCATCGACTATAGCGGCTTCAAAGCGCTCGACAGTTTCAGCATGACGCTCAATCGCGGCGAAACTCGCGTGGTGATCGGTCCGAATGGTGCAGGCAAGTCGACTTTGTGCGACACGATCATAGGCCGCGTCCGCCCCAGCAGCGGCCGAATCCTGTTCAAGGGCGAGGAAATACAGCACCTGCCCGAACAGCAGATCGTGTCGCGCGGCATCTGCCGCAAATTCCAGGCCCCCGGCGTGCTGCCGACGCTCAGCGTGCGCGACAATCTGGCGCTCGCCGCCCGCAAGGATCGACGCTGGTGGAAGAGCTTCGGCGCCGGTATCCCGGCGGAAGAGAAGCTGGCAGTCGAGGAAGCGCTGGAAAGCGTAAGCCTCGCCCATCGCGCCGAGGTGGAAGCGGGCACGCTGGCCCATGGCGAGAAGCAATGGCTGGAAATCGCGATGGTGATGGCGACCGGGGCGGAACTGCTGCTGCTGGACGAGCCGACCGCCGGCATGGGGCCGGCCGAAACCAGCCGCACTGCCGAACTCATCCACGGACTGGGGGGGAGCCGCACCGTGCTGGTGATCGATCATGACATGAGCTTCGTCGAACAGCTCGCGGCTCCCGTCACCGTCATGCATCAGGGCCGGTTCCTGAAGCAGGGGAGTATCGCCGATGTCCGCGCCGACCCGGAGGTCGCCGCCGTCTATCTGGGGCACAGCGCATGAGCGCGCCGCTGATCGAAATCGCTGCCCTGTCGAGCGCCTATGGCCAGAGCCAGGTGTTGTGGGACGTCGATCTGACTCTCGATCGAGGGCAGGTGATGGCTTTGATCGGTCGCAACGGCGTCGGCAAGACGACGCTGCTGCATGCGATCATGGGCACGCGCCCGTTGGCGGGGGGTACGATCCGTTTCGACGGGCAGGACATCACGAAGCTGCCCGCGCACAAACGCTCGCGCGCCGGCATCGGTTTCGTGCCGCAGGGGCGCCATGTCTTCCCGCAACTGACGGTCATGGAAAATCTGGAAACCGGGCGTTCGGCGCTGGCGGGGCGTGGCGAGGGCGGGGCAAAAGTGCCGCAGCATATCTTCGACCTTTTTCCCAAACTCTACGATATCCGTACCCGCGCCGCCGGCTTCCTGTCCGGCGGCGAACAGCAGCAATTGGCTATCGGCCGCGCACTGGCAGGCGAACCCAGCCTGCTCCTGCTCGACGAACCGACCGAGGGCATCCAGCCCAATGTCGTGCAGCAGATCGAGGCCGCGCTCGTCCATGTCCGCGACGAACTCGGCATGACCATGCTGGTGGTCGAACAATATCTCGATTTCGTTTGGCGCTTCGCCGACCGCTATTGCGCGATGCAGAACGGCCGGATCATCCGCCAGGGCAGAGTCGCGGACGAAAGCGCGAGGGATGTCGCGCATCTGGTCCAGATTTAGCGCACTGGCGTCCAGGTCTGGGTCTTGCACAAGAAGGATGCGATGCAACCCTGCACCTTCAGCGTGCCGTCACCGTTGCGGGTCAGCTTGGACGTATAGCTTTTGCCGCTTTCGGGATCGTAGATCGTCCCTTTCCATTGATCGCCGGCATCCTCGAACCCGGTGAGCAGGGCGAGGCCCACCAGCGGCTTTGATCGGAGCGCGGCATCCGGGTTCTTGATGTCGGTCTGCGGGCGGCCGGGCGTAGGTTTCACGATCTTCTCGATCTTTCCGCACAAATGCCTGCCGCAGGGCGCGATCTGGACGATCGCCTTGCCATCAACGGTCGCCCAGCGGCCGGTGACCGGTTGGGCGGCCTGCGCGGGCATGGCGGCGAAGGCTGCGCTCAGGGCTGCGGTGGCGAAAAGGGCCAGCTTCATGCGATCCACTCCTTGTGTTTGACGGATAGATAAGCATGAAAAAGTCGGCCCGCCACCGCCTTTTTGAGGCGGGGCGGGCGGATCTTTCGGGCGACGTTACGGCAGCGCCAGTCCCGTTCTCCAATTTTTTAGAAGGCGGTGCTGATCGAACAGGCCGCCGGACCCAGAATAACGACGAACAGGGTCGGCAGGATGAACAGAATCAGCGGCACCGTCATGATCGCGGGCAGGCGCGCGGCCTTTTCCTCGGCGCGCATCATGCGTTCATGGCGGAACTCGGCAGACAGCACGCGCAGCGCGGAAGCGAGGGGGGTGCCGTATTTCTCGGTCTGGATCATGGTCGTGACCACGCCCTTGATCGCGTCCAGCTTCACGCGGGTCGCCAGATTCTCGAACGCCATGCGCCGTTCGGTCAGGAAGCTCAGCTCGATCGCGGTCAACTGGAACTCGTCGCCCAGCTCGGGATAGGCCTTGCCCAGTTCACGCGACACGCGATTGAACGCGGCATCGACGGTCAGGCCGGCCTCTGCGCAGATGACCAGCAGGTCGAGTGCGTCGGGCAATCCCTTGCGGATCGCAGCGGCGCGCTTCTGCACCTTATTGTCGATATAAAGGTCGGGGGCCTTATAGGCGAGCAGCAGCGCCACGGCGAAAGCGAAGAAGCGCTTCATCGGGCCCCATTCGGGTTCGATTCCGACGCCATAGAGCATGATCGCCGCAAAGCCGCCGATCACGATCGGCATGATCATGCGGCCGAAGATGACGGCGACGGCCCAATCCTTGGACCGGATGCCGGCCTGCGCCAGGCGGATCTGCGCGTCTTTCAACTGGTCGTCCTGCAACACCTTCAGGCTCGACAGGAAGGACCGCATATTGTCGGTCGTCTGGTTCTTGCGGACCAGCTTGGCGCGGCGCTTGGCGGTCGACGCGGTGATGCCCGCCTTCAACTGCTCGCGCCGGTCGTTGAGCGCCTTGACGCGCTTGGCCATGGGATCGCGCACGGTCATGACCGCATAGAGCGCGAAAAGTATGGCCAGGGTCGCGAGCGCGGCCAGCAGCGTGCCGAAATCGGTCGCTGTCAGGCCAAAGAGCGTGCCGGCTGGGGTCGGAGCGTCCATAATCTCTTATCCCTCCCGATCAGATTTCGAAGTTGACCATCTGGGCCATGATGAAAGCGCCGATGCCCATCCAGCACATACCGCCGATGCCGATCACCTGCATCGTGCTGAGCCCGAAAATACCCGCCGGATCGGGGGTGAAGAAGGGGGTCATATAGTTGAAGTTGATGTAGCAGATCATGCCGAACACCAATGGAGGCAGTGCACCGATAATGTAGGCGGACGCCTTCGATTCCGATGACATGGCACGTATCTTCAACTTCATCTGCGCGCGCTGACGTAGCACTGTGGCCAGGTTGGACAGGGTTTCGGCCAGGTTGCCGCCCGTTTCCCGCTGGATGGCCAGGGTGATGACGAAGAACTGGAATTCCGGCGTGCCCAGGCGGTCGGCGGTTTCCTGCAACGCCTGCTCCATGGTCCGGCCGATCTTGATGCGTTCGGTTATCAGCTTGAATTCCTCGCCCACCGGCCCTGGAATTTCGCTCGACACGATGCCGAGCGTTTCGGCGATGGGCAGGCCCGACCGCAGGCCGCGAGTCAGCAATTCCAGCGCATCGGGAAATTTGGCGTTGAACTTCTGGACGCGCTTGTTGATCAGCCGACCTACCCACCAATGGGGCAGGCCAAGCCCTGCGGCGAGGCCGAACATCATGGCGAACAGGAAGGGGAAGCCGCGGACCATCAGCAGCGCAGACAGCAGCAGGAATATGCCGGCGCTGGCCGTCATATACTGGCTGAGCGTCCACTTCTTGCCGGTCATCTTCAGGCGCTTGGTCAGATTTTCCGGGTTCGGGATCAGCGACACCAGCATCTTGGCTTCGACGCCGGTCGCACGATTGGAGATCGCCTTGCGCATCCGCGCTTCCAGCAGGGCTTCGGCCGACTCGCTATGGCGGCCGCGGATCATCGCGACGCGCCGTTTGCGCGCCTTGTCCGGCGACGGACCGGCGAACGCGACCACGCCCAGCCCCAGCAGGGTCGCGATCAGCACCATTATCAGGATGAAATTGCCGTCCATCTCGTCGCCTGTCTTGTAGGAAGCGACGCCGCCCCTGGGGGCGGCGTATGCGATCAATTGTCCAGCGCTGCCTTGTCCTTGCGGCGCGACGGCATCATCGATCGGAAGTCGCCGATCTTGCCGAGCAGGGAATCGCCCTTCTTGCGCGCGCCTTTGGCCACGCCAGCCTCGTCATCGGACTCGGCGGCGCCCAGCACTTCGTCCAGCAAGCTGGCGCAGGCCGCACCGACCTTGCTGCCCTTGGCAGTCTCGGCCAGCGTCTTGCCCAGTTTCGCCGCCTGCGACGCGATGCGCAGGTCGAACGGCACGATCACGTCCACCTTGCGTTCGATCGACTGTTCGAAATCCTTGCGGCTGATCTCAGGCGCGCCGGGATGGACCCGGTTGGCGACTACCAGCACGCGCGTCTGCGGCGCGTTGGTCTTCAGCCAGGACAGGATGCGAATGGTGTCGCGCGCCGCCGCCAGCGTCAGTTCCGTCACGACCAGCGTCACGTTGACGTCGGCCATCAGGTGCGGATGCTGGATCAGCATGTTGCGCGGCAGGTCCATGACGCTGCATTCGAAGGCGAGGCGGAATTCCTCCAGCAACTGGTAGAAGGCGCCGCCATCGGTCATCATCGGCTGGCTGATCGGCGCTTCGGCCGACAGGATCGCCAGCGTGTCGCTCGCCCGCACCATGGCGCGTTCGATGAACAGGCCGTCGATGCGGCTTGGGTTTTCGATCGCGTCGGTCAGGCCGCGGCCCGGCTCCAGGTCCATGGCCAGCGCATTGGTGCCGAAATGAACGTCGAGGTCGAGCAGCGCGGTCGGGCGCTTCTTCTTTTCCGACAGCATCCAGGCGAGCGAGGTTGCGATGCTGGACGCTCCCACGCCGCCGCGGGTGCCGATCACGGCCATGGTGGCGTGCGGGCGTTCCGGCGCGGCGTCGCGCGGCGCCATGAACACGGCCTGCGCCTGCGCCAGCGCGTCGCGGAGCTGGTCTGCGCCGAAGGGCTTGAGCAGATAGTCCTGAATCCCGCTGGCGACGAGGTCGCGATAGAGGCGCACATCGTTCACCTGTCCCGCGGCGATCACCACCGTGCCGGGTTCGCAGACTTCCGCCAGGCTGTTGATGTCGTTCAGCGGATCCCCGCTTTCGGACATGTCGACGAACAGGATCTGCGGCGATGCGGTGATCGACAGGCTCTGGACCGCGTTGCGCATGCCGCCCTTGTTCACCTTTTCCGGCGCCCAGCCCAATTCGGCCGCGACGGCGCGCAGCATGTCGAAACTATGGTCGTCGCAAACGAAGGCGTGGAACGGGTCGCGCTGCCCACCGCTGCCGGGTTTCCAGGGTGCGTTCATCTTATTGCCCTCCCGCAGTCATTTGCTTGAGGTCGCCCGCACCGGTCGGGGCCTTGTCGCGATAGGTGGAAATGGCGCGGTTCGACGTTGCCGTGCGCAGGTCGCTGTCGGTGCCCTGGCCGCGGACCAGATCTTCCGGATTGGCGACCATGGCGGCGAGGTTGCTGTTGACGCCGCAGCCGAAATTGGAGCTGGTGCCGAGATTGGGATCGGTTTCCTGCTTGCCGCTCCAGTCGGGACAACCCGGCACGCTGGCGGTGGCGCGACGTACGATCAGGCGGACGCTGCCCGCCGGCGCGGCGCCGGCGACGGCCGAGCTGTCTTCGGCGACCAGCAAGCCGTGTCGGGCGACGATATCAGCGACGCCATCGCGCATGGTCGGGCTGAAATAGGCGCCGTCGGTGACGATGGCCACCTGGTCACCATAGCCGAGGCCGATCGAGCCGAACCAGTCATTGAGGCGATGGGCTTCATAGGCGGTCAGGCCGCCATCCGACCCGGCCTGCACGTCGAACGTGTAGGCGGCGTAGCTGACGACCGGCTGATGGATCGATTCCACGCTGCGGTTGGGCGTGTCGGTGACGCATCCGGCGAGCGGCAGGGCCAGCATGGCCAATGCGCTCAGCGCTTTCATGGACAGACGGGTCTGGAGAGGGGAGGTCATATTATGTCGTCCTTCCGTCAGAAGCTGAAGCCAGGGGCCACGGTGCCGGGCTTGCCCGGCTTTGTGGCGACCGGGGGCAGGGCGGCTGCGGCTTGCGGGCCGGGTGTCGGCACCGGCGAACCGGGCGCGCGGGTCGGCATATGGCCGCGCGCGCCGCTGACGCCGTCATTACCCTGTTGCAGGAGCAGGCCCTGTCCTTCGTTGGCGGTGCGGAAGCCGTCCGTAGGCATGTGCACGTCGGACGCATTCATCGGCTTCACCAGATAAGGCGTGACGACGATGACCAGTTCGGTTTCCGAACGTTGGAAGGAGCGCGACTTGAACAGGCTGCCCAAGATCGGCAATTCGCCCAATACCGGCACCTTGTTGATGGCATTGCCGGTTTCGTTGTTAAGCAGGCCAGCGATCATGAAAGCCTGGCCTGAACCCAGTTCCACCGTTGTTTCGGCGGTGCGGCTCTTCAGCGCGGGGACATTGGCGTTGATCGAAAAGTCCAGGCTCGACACGGTCGGGCGGACGCGCAACGAAATGCGGCCGTCGGCCAGCACGGTCGGCGTGAAGGCCAACTGCACGCCATATTGCTTGAATTCGATGCTGTTGCCCTGCGTGCCGTTGCTGACGGTATAGGGATATTCGCCACCGGCCAGGAAGCTGGCGGTTTCGCCCGACAGGGCGGTCAGATTGGGCTGGGCCAATGTGGTCGACAAGCCACTCGATTCCGCAAGATCGAGCACGCCGGCGACATCCATGCCCAGCAGGCGAGCGACGCCGCCGATGCTGTAGGAGCCATCCGCCGGCTGGGTAAAGTCCCAAAATCCTTCGTCACGGTTGTACGTCGCGAAAGCGCGATTGCCTCCGCCGACGACGCCAAAGGACCGACCGGTATCGACACTGTTGAAATTGGTCCCGATCTTGTGGCCCAGATCCTTGCTGACCTCTGAAATCTTGACCTGCAGCATCACCTGCAATGGGGTCGCCATGCGCAGGCGGCTCACCACGGTCACTTCCTTGCCGACGAAGGCCTGCGTTAGCCGTTCGGCCTCCGCTGCATCCTCCGGTGCCTGGATCGTGCCGGTCAGGAGGACCATGCCGTTCATCTTGTTGACCGCGATGTTCGCGCCGGGCATCGCCAGGCCGAGCATGTCGTCGATGCTGGTCAGGTTGTTGCCGACGCGGACCGTTCCCGAAAACAGCACCTTGCCGTTGGGCGCGGTGGCGAAGACCGTGGTTTCGCCCGCCTTTTTCGCGATCAGGTAAAGCTGGTTCTGCGAGCGGACATGGACATCGACGATATTGGGATCGGCGATCACCACATCCGACATCTTGGCCGACAGGTTGACCACCCGGCTGCCGCCGACCGACATCAGGATCGCATTGTCCTGGCTGCTGGAAGGGGCGGCGTTGAGGGCAGTGGTGGGCGCGGCGATCGTGGCGACCGCAAGGCCCAGGGCGATTGCCGGAGCGGCAAGCCGCGGAGCGCGTTTGTGCAAGCTCTTCATCTCACTTCCCCCCGACCGGAACTTCGGTCACGTTGACGCCACGGGCCACGCGGATGACCGGACCCTTGAAGGCGACGGTTCCCATCGGCGCGCCGTTGGCGGCCACCATCGGCGGCATGGATGCTTCGGCCTTGGCCGGAACCGAGCTGCGCTGGTAGCGCGACACGTCGGCGCCCGTCGAATAGGTGGAGCCGCGATCGACCGGGCGCGAGGCGAGCTTCGCGATGATCGACTTTTCGGCGTTCGGATTGGCGCCGTCGGGCAGATCGACGTCGGTGCCGGCGATGGCGGCATCAAGGTCCGACGCCGTGTCCGCGATCGAGCGGAGCGACATGGACAGCGACCCGATGGTCTGCGAAACCGCGATCTTCTCGGCGATCTTGGGCGTCACTTCGATGGTGACGTTGGAATAGGTGCGCACCTCCGGCTTGCCGTCGGCGCCCATCGCATCCATGCGCTGGTCGGTGGCGAGCACGCGCAGGTTGCGCAGGATGGTTTCGGAAACCTTGAGGGGATCGCCGTCGCCGCCGCCCGAGACGCTCTGCGTCAGGACAAGGTCGATGCGGTCGCCGGGGAAGACGAAGCCTGCGACCGAGCTTTGCGCCGATACAGGCACCGTCACGGCGCGCATGCCGGGGCCAAGCGCCGCAGCGAGGAAGCCGCGATCGCCGGGCTTGACGATGCCGCCCTGCGTCAGCGGCTGGCCGGCCGTGATGGCGGAGCGCACGACGCTTCCGGCCAGCTTGGCGGGATCGGCCTGACCCTTGAGATAATAGGCCTGTTCGATGAGATCTTTCGGCCAGGGTTGAAAACGGAAGCTTTCCGCATCCAAAATGGTGCCCACGGGGAGAGCCTTGGTCGCCACCAGCACATGGGGCTGGTCGGCTTCATTCGGCATCGCCGCAGCGTTCACCTGTGGTGCGCTCGACGAACTCAACATGCTGCGCGCAAGCAAGGCTGTAGTGACCGCTATGATAAGCGCCCCCACCAGCAGCACGATCTTCTTAGCATCCATGACGAAATTCGCCTCCCTCAAATGGGTGCACTGCCCCCAGTGCCCCACTCATCACGCAAAATGGTTAAGATATCGTTCGCCAAGCAGCCACAAGGCTGCGATCGAGATGGCGACTCCGTAAGGTATTTCAGGCTGTCCCAGCCTTTTGGTCATCCGGTGGTGGATGACCGTGACGATCGTGACGAGGCCGCCCAGCATCGCCATCAGGACGATGAGCGACAGCACGGCCTGCCAGGGGAACCACAGCGCCAGCGCGCCGAGCAGCTTGACGTCGCCGCCACCCATCATGCCGGCTGCGAACAGCGCGGCGAAGAGAATGAAGACGATTGCGCCGACCAGCAGTTGCACGGCGATGCCGGGCCAGAGGTCGAGGCCGCTGGCCAGCCACCACAGCGGCGCCAGTGCCGCGACCGCCAGGTTCAGGCGGTTGGAAATGATGCGGGATCGCAAATCCGTGATCGCCGCCGCAATCAGCAGCGCGCCCAGGGCGCCTATCAGCGCCAATCGGAAAATTTCCCCGTTCATGGGGCTTATTCCCTAGACCATATGGCTTACCAAAGCGTAACCATGGGGCCGATGGATTCACCCGATTTCCCGACTGCCGCTTTCGACCGGCGCGCCTGGCCGATGGGCGGGCGGCTGGACTATTGGACGGCGCCCGATGGCTGGCCGATCCGGCGCTACCGGCTGGGGTCCGGCGCGCGCGGGCGGATGCTGGTACTGGGCGGTCGCGGCGACATGATCGAGAAATATCTGGAGGTCATCCACCATTGGGCGGCGCGCGGCTGGGCCGTGACCAGCTTCGATTGGCGCGGCCAGGGCGGATCGGGGCGGCGGACGGACGATCCGTTGTGCGGTCACATCGGCGATTTTGCGGAATGGATCGCGGATTTGAACGCCCTGGCCGCCGAGTGGCGGGCGGAGGGCGAAGGGCCGACTGCGATGGTGGCGCATAGCATGGGCGGCCATATGCTGTTGCGCGCGCTCGCCGAAGGGATGCCGTCGCCCGATGCGGCCGCGGTGGTCGCGCCCATGCTGGGCGTCCATAGCGCGCCGCTGCCGCGCTGGCTGGCGGTGGCGATCGCCCGGCTGATGGTAAGTTCCGGTCGGGGCGAACGCGCCGCCTGGACGCAGAAGGAACAGTCGGAGCGGCAGCGGCGGATGCGGCAGAAGCGACTGACCCACGATCCCGATCGCTATGCCGACGAAATCTGGTGGCGCGATCATAGCCGGGACATCGCGCTGGGACCGCCGAGCTGGAATTGGGTGTTGCAGGCGCTGGAATCGACGAAGGTGCTGGCGGAGGGCGACGCCATTGCTGGCATCTCCACGCCCCTGCTGATTCTCGCGACAAAGGCGGACCAGCTTGTGTCCACGCCCGCCATCCTCAACGTCGCGGGCCGGATTGCGGGCGCGCGGTTGCATGTCTATGGCCGGGAGGCGGCGCACGAGATATTGCGCGAGCTGGATCCGGTGCGGCTCGATGCGTTGCACCGGATCGACGCTTTCCTGGACGAGGTTGCCTGTTGAATCATCCCGACATCGTCATCATCGGCGGCGGCATCGCCGGGGCGAGCCTGGGCGCCCATCTGGCGGCCGACGCCAGCGTGCTAATCCTGGAAATGGAAGATCGGGCGGGCTATCACGCCACTGGGCGTTCGGTCGCCTTCTGGGAGGAAACCTATGGCGGGACGGTGGTGCAACCGCTGACCACCGCGTCGGGACCGTTCCTCGCTGCACCGGACCCTGATTTTCATGACGGCGCGTTCCTGTCGCCGCGGCAGACGCTCCATATAGGCCGGGCAGGGGACGAAGCGCGGTGCGATGCGCTGCTCGCCCGGTTCACCGGCAAGGTCGATCTGCAACGCGTCGATCCGGCCGCAATGGTGCCGGGGCTGCGGCCCGGGTGGACGCTGGGCGTGTTGGAGGCGAGCTGCCAGGACATCGACGTGGCGGCGCTTCATGCCGCCTATCTCCGCCAGTTCCGGCGATCGGGCGGCGACGTCCGCCTCTCCACCCGGCTTGTGGCTGGCCAAGCCAATGCCGATGGCTGGCGGATCGAGACGAGCGCGGGTGCGATCCAGTGCGGTCTGCTGGTTGACGCAGCGGGCGCCTGGGCGGATGATGTCGCGGTCGCCTGTGGCGTCGCCCCGATCGGTATCCGGCCATTGCGGCGGACCGTGGCGCAACTGCGCGTACCCACGATGCCCTCCGCCGACCTGCCGCTGGTCATGGACCTGTCCGAACGCTTCTATTTCAAGCCGGAAGGGCAGGGGCGGTTGTGGTTGACCCCGCATGATGAGGAATGGTCGCCGCCCTGTGACGCCGCACCGGAGGAGCTGGCGGTGGCGCAGGCGATCGCACGCTTCGAGGAAGCGGTCGACTGGCCGATCGCGGCGGTCGAGCGGAAATGGGCGGGATTGCGCAGTTTTGCACCCGATCGCGCGCCCGTCTATGGCTTCGATCCCGATGTTCCCGGCTTCTTCTGGTTTGCCGGGCAGGGCGGCTTCGGCATCCAGACCGCGCCCGCTGCGGCGCTGCTGGCGAGCGCGCTGGTGCGTGGCGAAACGCCGCCGGCGGTTCTTGCCAGTCTCGATTCGTGCGCCTATTCTCCGGTCCGGTTTCGCTGACGAAACGAGTCCAGCGGCCCAGTCTGGAGATAAGTCATGGCGCATAAGTTCGTGATCGAGAAGAACAAGGCCGGTGAGTTCGTCGCCAAGTTCAAATATAATAGCGAAGTGATCTTCTGGACCGAAGGCTATGCCAGCAAGGCCGGCGCGAAGAATGCGATCGAATCGGTGTTGAAGAACGGCCCCGGCGCACCGGTCGAAGAAGCCGAATGATCGACACGGTCAGCCGCGCATGGCGCGACGGCTGGCCAGTCCCATCATCGCAAAACCGGCAAGCGCGGCGAGGACATTGGCAATCGCCGCGCCTCGGGTGCCATAGAGTGGCAGCAGCGCCGACTGCAGGCCCAGCAACAGCAAGGTCGAGACGAAGGTGATGCGCAGCGACAGGCCCGCCCGGTCGGTCGCCATCAGCAGCGGGCGATAGCTGACTCCCACCAGGTCGATGCAGGCCGCGATACCCAGCAGCAGCAGCAGCGGATAGGCGGGCAGGAAATCCTTGCCCGCGATCAGGCCCAGCAGGGGATGGCCGATCGTCACGATCAGGCCGATGATTACCGCGCCTGCTACCAGCGCCAGCCGGTTTGTCCGGCGAAAAAGGGCACTCAAGGCGTCTTTCCCGTGCGTGCTGGTGCGCGCCAGTTCGACGAAGATGCTGCGCGACAACAGGCTGCTGATCTTGGTCAGCGAATTGGCGAGCTGGTTGGCGAGGCGATAGAGGCCCGCGCCCGCCGGGCCGACGAAGCCACCGACGATCAGCACCGCCACCTGCTGGCCGATCGAGGACAGGCTGGTCTGCAAGTTGGTGGCGGTCAGGAAGCCGACGATGCCGGGATTTTCCGCCCGTGCATCCAGCGCCCGGCCCGCACGCCAGCTGCCGATCCGTCCGTGTCCGACCTTCAGCGCGAGTTGCCAGTAGCTCAGGGCGCAGAGCAGTTCGGCAAAGGCCCAGGCGATCAGGAATCCGCTGATGTCAGGCATGACCGCCAGCGCCACGCCGGCGCCGATCATCCGTCCGACGGGGATCATGGTTTCGGCAAAGGCGGCCGAATCGAAGCGGTCGAACAGGCGCAGCACCCCGGTCGGGCTGGAGCGGATGGTGATCATCATCACCATGCAGAAGGCCCAGACCTGCCAACCCATATCCGGTCCGATGCCCAGCAGGTCGCCGAACAGCAGGATGATGGCCGCGGCGATCAGTCCGCCCGCGACCGCCGAGGCGAGGTCGATCAGGATGCAGAAGCGCAGCACGCGGTTCAGGGCGTCGCCATTTTCTTCCGCCAGGTGCGGCTGGCCATAGCGCACCACGATCTGCCAGCTGTCGAAGCTGACTAGCGTCTTGATGACGTTGGCGGCGCTCAGCACCAGCGCGAAACGGCCGAAATCGGCCACGCCCAGCGTGCGGGTGACGATGGCGAGATAGGCGAGGCTGAGTACTGCGCCCACGCCCTTGCCGCCCAGCAGCCAGCCGGTATTGGCCAGGATGCGGGCGAAACCGTCCCCCGCCGCGCCCGATCCGCGCTTGAACATCGTGACTCCGTCTAGCCAAAAAACCGTTCGTCCTGAACCTGCCGAAAGAAGGCGGCTTCGACAGGTTCAGCCCGAACGGGCGTGGTGCTATTGCAGCGGCCTTTAGGCGAGCGACCGAACTAGTGCAAACGCCGCCTTTTTTTCGGCCAAATTGGCTTCTAAAGCGCGCCCATGACGATCACCAAAGCCATCATCCTGTCCGCCGGCCAGGGTTCGCGCCTTCTGCCGTTGACCCGCGACGTGCCCAAATGCATGATCGAGTTCAACGGCCGCACCCTCATCAGCTGGCAGATCGCGGCGCTGGTCGCCAATGGCGTGACCGACATCGTCGTCGTCACCGGCTTCCGCACCGAACGGGTCGAAGATCATGCGCTGCAACTCTATCGCGAGACGGGCGCGCGCATCCGCTGCGTGTTCAATCCCTTCTTCCAGGTCGCCGACAATCTCGGCACCTGCTGGATCGTGCGGGAGGAAATGGACCGCGACTTCATCATCCTCAACGGCGACACCATCATATCGGACGAGATCGTCGCCAAGCTAATCGCAGGCGCGCGGGACGCCATCACCGTTACCGTCGATGTGAAGGCCGACGGCGACTATGACGATGACGACATGAAGGTGAACCGCGATGAGACCGGACGCCTGCACCATATCGGCAAGCGGTTGCTGCCACCCGACACCAATGCCGAATCGATAGGGATGCTGGCCTTTACCGGTGAAGGTCCGGCGATCTTCCGCAACCAGATCGACCAGATGATGCGTACGCCCGAAGGCGTCGAACGCTGGTATCTGCGCGCCATCGACATCATCGCAAAGGGCAACCGCGTCGGCACCGCCTCGATCGAGGGGCTGGAGTGGCAGGAGGTCGATTTCCATCAGGATGTCGACGCCGCCAGGGCGTTGACGGCCAAGTGGGTCGCCGAGGATCGCTACGGACGATAGGCGGCGCGTTTTTTAGCCGCCGCCCGGCGAATTATGTCCGCCCGCTGGCACAGGTCCGCCGCTGGGTGCATGGCTGTGGTCGGGGTTGCTGTCCCATTCGATATGATAGAGGTCGAAGCGGCGGTCGCGCAGATTACGTACGGTGCCTTCGGCCCGCGCCCAGCTGAGGTCGGCGAGGTTGACGTCCGCCATCGTCAGCGTTTCGACATTCTCGGTTGATTCCGCGGCGATGCCGTCACGCGCGAAGGGCAGGTCGCAGGGGGTCAGGATTGCGCTCTGGGCGTACTGAATGTCCATGTTGTCGACGTTCGGCAGGTTGCCGACATTGCCGGACATGACGACATAGCATTGATTCTCGATCGCTCTCGCCTGCGCGCAATAACGCACGCGCATATAGCCCAGGCGCGAGTCGGTGCAGAAGGGGACGAAGATGATGCGGGCACCCTGATCGACCAGGCGGCGGGCGAGTTCGGGAAATTCGCTGTCGTAGCAGATCAGCACGCCGATCGGGCCGCAGTCGGTCTGGATCACGTCGAGGGAGTCGCCGCCCTTGATGTTCCACCAAAAGGCTTCGTTGGGGGTCGGGTGGATCTTTTCCTGGGTATGGACGGAACCGTCGCGCAGCGCGACATAGGCGATATTCTGGATGTCGCCATCGTCGGCACGGGTCGGGTGGGAGCCGCCGATGATGTTGATATTATATTCCAGCGCCATCCGCGTCAGTTCCTTGGTCAGGCGCGGCGTGTAGCCGGTGAGCTTGTCGATCGCCTCCATGGGATTGAGCTTCTTGGTTTCGAACGACAACAGCGGCAGGGTGAAAAGTTCGGGGAAGATGATGAAGTCAGACCGGTAATCGGCGGCGACATCGACGAAATATTCGATGTTGCGGATGAATTCGTCGAAATCCTGCACGGCGCGGGCCTGAAGCTGGCAGGTGGCGAGGCGAACGCTTTCGACGCCGCGCGGCACGCGCATTTCGGGCGCTTCGTCGGGGTCCACATAGGGGTTGCGCCAGACCAGATGGGCGGCATGGCCGTCCGACTGCTTGTCTTCGGGCAGATAGTTTTCGAGGACGCCCAGTGGTTCGAACTGGTTCTTGAGCTGGAAGCTGACGACCTGATCGCGAATCTTGCCCTGGACGACCTTGTCCAGATAGTCCTTGGGCCCTTCCACCTTGCGCTTGGTGCGCAGATAGCCTGGCATCCGGCCTGCGATCACGATGCCGTGCAGGTCGAGCTGTTCGGCCAGTTCCTTGCGTTCGTCATAGAGGCGCTGGCCGATGCGCAGGCCGCGCAATTTGGGATCGACCGCCATTTCATAGCCATAAAGCCATTCGCCCGCGGCGCTGTGGCGGGTGCCGAAGCCGTTGGCGGTGATCTCCTCCCAGTCATGATGGGCAAAGGCCATGCCCTTGCTGACCCGCATCGTCGCGCAATAGCCCACGACCTTGGCGTCGTAGAGGGCGACGAAACAGCCGTCGGGGAAATTGTTGATCTGGCCGCGGACGGTGGCGGGGGAATAGTTGGGCATGCCGGGATAGACGCGGGCGATCAGCCGCAGGATCGCGCGCACGTCGGTCGGGACGGCCGTGCGGACCTCCAGGCGTTTGCGGGTGGCTGTCGTCATCGGGTCGTCTCCTGCTATTTTACCCGGAATAGATCACAACCGCTATGTGGTTGGCTTCCGGCCCGGCGGCTGGATATGGAAAAGGCGACGCCGGGTGTCCGGCGCCGCCTCGTTCCGTTTCCGTACTGAAAGCCTGAGAGGCTTAACAGTTCCCGTCTTTTAGGCCCAGGTGGCCATTTCCTTCTCCAGGTTGACGCGGATCTGTTCGAAGAACTGTTCCGTGGTCATCCAGGCCTGATCCGGGCCGATCAGCAGCGCCAGATCCTTGGTCATCGCGCCGTCCTCGACGGTCTTGATACAGACGCGCTCCAGGGTTTCGGCGAATTTGGTGACGTCTGGGGTGTCGTCGAACTTGCCGCGGAAGGCCAAGCCCTGCGTCCAGGCGAAGATCGAGGCGATCGGGTTGGTCGAGGTCGCCTTGCCCTGCTGATGCTGGCGATAGTGGCGGGTGACGGTGCCGTGCGCCGCTTCCGCCTCGATCGTCTTGCCGTCGGGCGACATCAGGACCGAGGTCATGAGGCCGAGCGAACCGAAGCCCTGCGCAACGGTGTCCGACTGGACGTCGCCGTCATAATTTTTGCAGGCCCAGACGAACTTGCCGCTCCACTTGAGCGCCGAGGCGACCATGTCGTCGATCAGGCGATGTTCGTACACGATGCCGGCCGCCTTGAACTTGTCGGCGAATTCGGCGTCGAACACTTCCTGGAACAGATCCTTGAAGCGGCCGTCATAGGCCTTGAGGATGGTGTTCTTGGTCGACAGGTAAAGCGGCCATCCACGGTCGAGCGCGTAGTTCATGCTCGCCTTGGCGAAATCGCGGATCGACTGGTCGAGATTATACATGCCCATGGCGACGCCGGCCGAGGGGAAGTCGAACACTTCCTTGTCGATCTTCTGGCCATCTTCGCCATCCCATACCAAGCGCAGCTTGCCGGGGCCGGGGACCAGGAAGTCGGTCGCCTTATACTGGTCACCAAAGGCATGACGGCCTACGACGATCGGGTCGGTCCAGCCGGGGACCAGGCGGGGCACGTTCTTGATGACGATCGGTTCGCGGAAAACGACGCCGCCCAGGATGTTGCGGATGGTGCCGTTGGGCGACTTCCACATCGACTTGAGGTTGAATTCCTCGACGCGCTGTTCGTCGGGGGTGATGGTGGCGCACTTCACGCCGACGCCATATTCCTTGATCGCGTTCGCGGAATCGATCGTGATCTGGTCGTTGGTTTCATCGCGCTTCTGGACGGACAGGTCGTAATATTTCAGGTCGATGTCGAGATAGGGGAGGATCAGGCGCTCGCGGATCCATTCCCAGATGATCCGGGTCATTTCGTCGCCGTCAATTTCAACGACGGGGTTTTTCACCTTGATCTTGGCCATAGCGCCTGTTTGCCTTCTTGCTGCTGGGTGGAATATGGGGACGCCCTAGGCAAAGCGGCGGCAATGTTCAACCGTGGAAGGGCAGGAATCTGCCGCGCATGGAGCCAGCGGCGGGATCGGTCGTTGTCACGGCATTAGTCTCTCCCTAAAGACGGTGGCCATGAACAATGAAGAGATCCCGATTGCCGCGGGCGGCAATGTCAAATGGCGCTTTCCTTCGGTCCATCCGGAGGGAATGAAATTCGGCTTGATCGCGGTTGCGATCACCGGCGTCCTGTTCCTGCTGGGATGGGAAATCGTGGGTTGGCTGATGGTGCTGGTGACGATCTGGGTCTTCGCCTTCTTCCGCGATCCGGTGCGCGCGGTGCCACAGGATGAAGGCGCGATTATCGCCCCCGCCGACGGCCTGGTGACTCTCATCCAGCGCGTGCCGCCGCCGCGCGAGATGGCCGGCGTGAACGGTTTGGGCGACCAGCCGATGATCCGCGTATCGATCTTCATGAGCGTGTTCGATGTGCATATCAATCGCACGCCGATCGGCGGAACGATCAAGTCGGTCGTCTATATTTCAGGCAAGTTCCTGAACGCGGACCTGGACAAGGCGAGCGAGGATAATGAGCGCCAGCATATACTGGTCGAGCGGCATGACGGTGTGCGCATCGGCTTCACCCAGATTGCGGGCTTGGTGGCGCGCCGGATCGTGCCGTTCGTCAAGCCCGGCGACATGGTCGCGGCCGGGCAGCGCATCGGCCTGATCCGCTTCGGCAGCCGGGTCGACGTGTATCTGCCCGCAGGGACCGCGCCGCGCGTGATCCTGGGCCAGCGCACGGTCGCAGGCGAGACGATCCTGGGCCAGATGGGCGACGCGCGGGTTATTGCGGGTATCCAGCAGTGAGTCGCCAGCGGCGCGCCGTGCCGCGCGGGTTGCGCCGGGGCATCACGCTGCGGATGCTGGCGCCCAATGCGGTCACGGCGATGGCTTTGTGTTTCGGCCTGACCGGCGTGCGTTATGGCATTTCAGGCGAGTGGGAGCGGGCGGTGCTGTCCATCCTGTTCGCGGGCGTGCTGGACGGGCTGGACGGGCGGATCGCCCGCTTGCTCCGCGGCGAGAGCCGGTTCGGGGCGGAGCTGGATTCGCTGTCGGATTCGATCGCGTTTGGCGTCGCGCCCGCGCTGATCCTCTATCTCTGGTCGCTTTACGCGATGCCGAAATTCGGCTGGATTTTTGCGCTGGCCCATGCGCTGTCCTGCGCGCTGCGGCTGGCGCGGTTCAATGCGGCGATCGATGCTGACGAGCAGCCGCACAAATCGGCGGGCTTCCTGACCGGCGTGCCGGCACCGGCGGGGGCGGGGCTGGCCTTCGTGCCGCTCTATCTGTGGCTGGTGACGGGCGAGGATATTTTCCGCGCCTGGTATGTGGTGGCGCCCTGGGCAGCCTTTGTCGCGTTCCTGATGATCTCCAACATCGCGACCTATAGTTGGTCGGCGCTGCGGCTGCGCAAGCGCATCCGGCTGGAGGTCATCGCCTTCGCCGGATTGCTGGCGGCGCTTTTGGTGACCGATCCCTGGCTGACCTTGCTGCTGATCTGCGGCGTCTATGTCGCGCTGATCCCGTTCGGGATTATGTCCTACGCCAAGGTCAGGCGGCAGCGGGAGAGTGCGGCGGCGGCTGCGACGATTTAAGGCGGCTGAGATTTGGAATAGGTTCCAGCTTAGCGCGCCTTGGGGCCGTTCGAAGACGTAAGGGCTTGGACAGGCTCAGTCCGAACGGATTCAAGTAAGAATCTTGTTTCGCCGTTCAGGCGGCGAGCGCGCTGCCGATCAGGGCCGGGGCTGCGCGGCGTACGGGCTGCGCGGCGCGGGGGCGACGGATGCGCAGATGATAGACCGGCGGATTATGAGGGATGGGCTCGAACTGGAGCGCGGCCACCATCTTGTCATGATAATGGGCGAACATCCAGACGATGGTGCCCATGGCTAGAAGGAAGGCGGCGGAGAACAGGGTCGCTGCAACTAGAGTGAACATCGTCGATCACTTTCCATCTTGCCATTTGCACGGCAGGCCTCATTATGACGGTGTAAACAGGCGTTAACCGTATTTGTTCCGTCTGTTCCCTTTATGTTCCATTTTTGGAACGTCGTCAACCCTTGCAATTGCTTTTTTCCGCGTCTAAAGGCGCGACCATTCCACATGGGAATCGACATATCCGGTGCCGGAGACGCCTTTGAGGCTGTTTTTCGCGTTCCTGATTCCCAGAGGTCAAACCGGAAGGAGACACTATTATGGCGGCACCTGTCGTCACCATGCACCAATTGATCGAGGCTGGCGCCCATTTCGGCCACCAGACCCACCGTTGGAACCCGCGCATGAAGCCGTACATCTTCGGCGAGCGCAACGGCATCCACATCCTTGACCTGTCGCAGACCGTGCCCCTGTTCGGCCGCGCGCTCGACTTCGTGTCGGGCACCGTCGCCGCCGGCGGCAAGGTGCTGTTCGTCGGCACCAAGCGCCAGGCGCAGGACCCCATCGCGGACGCCGCCCGCAAGTCGGGCCAGCATTTCGTCAACCATCGCTGGCTGGGCGGCATGCTCACCAACTGGAAGACCATTTCGGGTTCGATCAAGCGCCTGAAGACCCTCGAAGAGAAGCTGTCGGGTGACACCCACGGCTTCACCAAGAAGGAAGTGCTCCAGATGACCCGCGAACGCGAGAAGCTGGAATTGTCGCTCGGCGGTATTCGCGACATGAACGGCATCCCCGATGTCATGTTCGTGATCGACGCGAACAAGGAAGAGCTGGCGATCAAGGAAGCCAACACGCTGGGTATTCCGGTCGTTGCGATCCTCGATTCGAACGTGTCGCCCGACGGCATCGCTTTCCCGGTTCCGGCCAACGATGACGCCAGCCGCGCCATCCGCCTCTACTGCGATGCGATCGCCGCCGCCGCCACCAAGGGCAACCGTGGTGCGCAGCAGGCGTCGGGCGTCGATCTGGGCGCGCTGGACGAGCCGGCCGCCGAAGAGATCGTTGCCGAAGCCTAAGAGCGTCGCACGACTGCAAGAATGACAGGCTAGGGCGCGCTCTTCGGAGACGCGCCCTCCTGCATATTTTGAAACATCCCTATTAGGAGCCGAAACATGGCCGAGATTACCGCTGCCGCCGTCAAGGAACTGCGCGACCGTTCGGGCGCGGGCATGATGGATTGCAAGAAGGCGCTCACCGAAGCCGGTGGCGACATCGAAGCGGCAACCGACTGGCTGCGCGCCAAGGGCCTGGCCGCCGCGCAGAAGAAGTCGAGCCGCACCGCCGCCGAAGGCCTGGTCGGCGTCGCCGTCGCCGGCACCAAGGGCGTCGCCGTCGAAGTGAACAGCGAAACCGACTTCGTGGCCAAGAACGATCAGTTCCAGGACTTCGTCCGCACCGTTTCGGCGATCGCGCTGGACAATGGCGCGGCCGATGCCGACACGCTGACCGCAGCGGCCTATCCGTCGGGCGGCACCGTTGCTGAAAAGCTGGTCGCCAACATCGCCACCATCGGCGAGAACCAGAATGTCCGCCGCGTCGCACAGGTCGAAGTGTCGCAGGGCGTCGTCGTGCCTTACGTCCACAACGCCGCGGCGCCGGGCCTGGGCAAGATCGGCGTGCTGGTCGCGCTGGAAGGCGACGCGCCCGCCGACGTGCTGGAGCCGCTGGGCAAGCAGTTGGCCATGCACATCGCGGCCGCTTTCCCGCTGGCCCTGTCGGCCGCCGACATCGACCCGGCGCTGCTGGAGCGTGAACGCGCCATCGCCGCCGAAAAGGCCGCCGAATTGGGCAAGCCCGCCGAGATCGTCGCCAAGATGGTCGACGGTGCGGTCGCCAAGTTCGCCAAGGAACAGGCCCTGCTGTCGCAGCTGTTCGTGATGGACAACAAGACCCCGGTCGCCGACGTCGTCGCCAAGGCGGCGAAGGATGCCGGCAAGTCGATCACGCTGAAGAGCTATGTCCGCTTCCAGCTGGGCGAAGGCATCGAGAAGGAAGTCAGCGACTTCGCGGCGGAAGTCGCGGCCGCCGCCGGCGTCTGATCACAAGCCAAGCATTATCGAATGACGGAAGGGGAGTGGCCGCAGGGCCGCTCCCCTTTTGCTTGCGCCGCGCACGTGCGACATCCATTCTGCACATATTCTCTATCGGGCAAGCGGCATTCCGGCAACAATCGCCCTTCACATCGCGGCTTTGCGCCCCTAATGTCCGGCCGCTTTCCCTGCCAATGATCAAGGATTCTTGCCCCGCATGACCCGGCCTGCCTACAAGCGTATCCTGTTGAAATTGTCCGGCGAAGTGCTGATGGGGCAGGGGCAGTTCGGTATCGAGCCCGAAACCGTGGCCCGTGTCGCCGGCGAAATCGCTGCGGCCAAGGATGCCGGTTTCGAGATCTGCGTCGTCGTGGGCGGCGGCAACATCTTCCGCGGCCTGGCTGGGGCTGCGGCGGGGTTCGACCGGGCGAGCGCCGACTATATGGGGATGCTGGCCACCGTCATGAACGCGCTGGCGGTGCAGAACGGGCTGGAGAAGCTGGGATACGACACCCGCGTCCAATCGGCGATCCCGATGGCGTCGGTGTGCGAGCCCTATATCAGGCGCAAGGCCGAGCGGCATATGGAGAAGGGCCGGATCGTCATCTTCGCCGCCGGCACCGGCAGCCCCTATTTCACCACCGACACCACCGCAGCGCTGCGCGCGGCCGAGATGAACTGCGATGCGCTGTTCAAGGGGACCAGTGTCGATGGCGTCTACAACGCCGATCCCAAGAAGGTCGCCGATGCGGTCCGTTACGACAGCATCAGTTTCGACCAGGTGCTGAACGATAATCTCAAGGTGATGGACGCCAGCGCCATCGCCCTGTGCCGCGAAAACAACATTCCCATCGTCGTGTTCAACATCCGCGAAACCGGTAATCTGGCCACCGTGCTGGCCGGGCAGGGTGTCGCGACGATCGTCCAGAATCAGGAGAGCTAATCATGGCCCAATATGACAAGTCCGACCTTGAACGCCGCATGGCCGGCGCGATCGAAGCGCTGCGCGGCGACCTGACCGGCCTGCGCACCGGGCGCGCCAACGTCCAGTTGCTCGATCCGGTGATGGTCACCGTCTATGGCGCGAACATGCCGCTGAACCAGGTCGCGACCGTGTCCGCGCCGGAACCGCGCATGTTGTCGGTGCAGGTATGGGACAAGATGAATGTCGGCCCGTGCGACAAGGCGATTCGCTCGGCGGGTCTGGGCCTCAACCCCATCGTTGACGGGCAGACGCTGCGCCTGCCGATCCCCGACCTGACCGAGGAACGGCGCAAGGAACTGGCCAAGCTCGCCAGCAAATATGCCGAAGGCGCGCGCATCGCGGTGCGCAATGTCCGCCGCGACGGCATGGATAGCCTGAAGGCGGACGAGAAGAAGGGCGAAATCAGCGAGGACGAGCGCAAGCGCAAGGAGACCGAGGTCCAGAAACTGACCGACGGCGTCATCGCGGATATCGACGCGCTGGCGACGTCGAAGGAAAAGGAAATCCTCGGCCAGTAAGCCGGGGCTTTCCTTTCGCGGCCAAAGCACGCATGTCTTCCTGATGGCCACACAAGCCAAGCCCGATCTGACCAGCGTCGCGCCTGCCCATGGCGCGCGTCATGTCGCGATTATCATGGACGGCAATGGCCGCTGGGCCAAGAAACGGCTGCTGCCGCGTGTCGCGGGGCATCGGGCGGGCGTGGAGGCGGTGCGCCGGGTGGCGCGGGCGGCGCAGGAACTGGGGCTGGAATGCCTGACGCTCTACGCCTTTTCGTCCGAAAACTGGAAGCGGCCGGCGAGCGAAGTCGCGGACCTGATGGGGCTGCTGCGACATTTCATCCAGTCCGACATCGATGAAATGCACGCCAATGGCGTGCGATTGCGGGTGATCGGCAATTATCGCGCGCTGGAGCCGTCGCTGGTCGACCTGATCGAGGGGGCGATGGTGCGCACGGCGGGCAATGGCGGGCCGATCATCGCGATCGCGCTCAATTATGGCGCGCAGGACGAGATGGTGCAGGCGGTGCAGGCGCTGGCGGCGCGGGCAGCCCGTGGCGACATCGCACCGCACGACATCGGTGCGGCGGATATCGATCGCGCGCTCTACACCGCCGACCTGCCGCCGCTGGACCTGTTAGTGCGCACGTCGGGCGAACAGCGGTTGAGCAATTTCATGCTGTGGCAGGCGGCCTATGCCGAGCTGTATTTCACCGACATGCTGTGGCCCGATTTCGACGGCCGGGCATTGGCCGCGGCGCTGGACGCTTTCCGATTGAGGGACCGCCGGTTCGGCGGATTGTGATCTGACATGAGTAGCGAATTGCGGACCCGCAGTATCGTGGGCGTCGCGCTGATCGCGGTGGCGCTGGGCGCGCTGCTGGCGGGCGGCCTCATCTTCTGGACGCTGCTGGTGGTGGCGGGCGTGCTGATGCAGGGCGAATGGGGCAACCTGACCGGGGCGACCCAGGAGCAGCGAAAGGCCGCGATGTTCGCCGTATCGATCCCGCTGGCGCTGTTATGCCCGCTCGCGGCGGGAATCGACTGGCCGGTGCTGATCGCCGGGGCGGCCGCCTTCTTCTTCGTGCTGTTCACCAGTCGCAGCCTGAAGCTGGCGCTGGGCATCGTCTATATCTGTCTGCCGATCGTGGCTTTGCTGTTCCTGCGCGGGCAGGTGCCCTATGCGTTCGGGCTGCTGCTGGCTTTCTGGACGTTGGGGCTGGTGTGGGCGACCGATATCGGCGCCTATTTCGCCGGCCGGTCGATCGGCGGGCCGAAGCTGGCGCCGCGGGTCAGCCCGTCCAAGACCTGGGCGGGGCTGGCAGGGGGCGTGCTGGCCGCGCTGGTGCTGGGCTTCCTGCTGCATCGCTTTGCCGATCTGCCGATCCAGCTGGCGGCGGCGAGCGGCGTGCTGGCGGTGGCGGCGCAGTTGGGCGACTTGCTGGAAAGCCATATGAAGCGCCGGGCGGGGGTGAAGGATAGCGGCACGCTGCTGCCCGGCCATGGCGGGGTGATGGACCGGCTGGACGGGGTGGCGACCGCTGCGCCGCTGGCGGCCTTGCTCTATATCCTGCTGGGGCAGGGCGGATGAAGCGGGTTTCGATCTTTGGCGCGACCGGGTCGGTCGGTCTGTCGACGCTGGACCTGATCCGGCGGGAGCCGGATGCCTATGCGGTCGTGGCGCTGACCGCGAACAGCGATGTGGACAGTTTGGCGGCCTTGGCGCGCGAGACGGGCGCGCAGATGGCGGTGATCGGGCAAGAGCGGCTTTACGGCGCTTTGAAGGATGCGCTGGCCGGGTCCGGCATAGAAGCGGCGGCGGGCGAGGCAGCGCTGGTCGAGGCGGCGCAGGCGGACGCGGACTGGACCATGGCGGCGATCGTGGGCTGCGCCGGGCTGCGGCCTACCATGGCGGCGCTGAAGGCCGGGCGGACGGTGGCGCTGGCGAACAAGGAATCGCTGGTGTCCGCGGGCGGGCTGATGATGGAGGCCGCGGCGGCGTCCGGGGCCACCTTGCTGCCGGTCGACAGCGAGCATAATGCTATTTTCCAGTGCCTTGCCGGCAGCAGTTTGGACGATGTGGCAAGGATCACCCTGACCGCGAGCGGCGGGCCGTTCCGTACCCGCAGCCGGGCGGAGATGGCCGATATCACCCCGGCGCAGGCGGTGGCGCATCCCAACTGGTCGATGGGCGCCAAGATCAGCGTCGACAGCGCGACGATGATGAACAAAGGGCTGGAACTGATCGAGGCGGCGCATCTTTTTCCCGTCGGCCTCGACCGGATCGAGATTCTCGTCCACCCGCAATCGGTGATTTACTCGATGGTCGAATATCGCGACCGGTCGACGCTGGCGCAGCTTGGATCGCCCGACATGCGCATTCCGATCGCCCACGCGCTGGCGTGGCCGCAGCGGATCGCGACGCCGTGTCAGCCGCTGGACCTGGCGCGCATTGGCAGGCTCGATTTCGAAGCGCCTGATATGGAACGCTTTCCGGCATTGCGCTTGGCGCGGGCGGCGGCAGAGGTGGGCGGGGCGACGCCGGCCATATTGAACGCCGCCAATGAGGTGGCGGTCGCCGCTTTCCTGGCGGGGCGGATCGGCTTCCTTGATATCGCCATGATTGTAGAGGATGTGTTGAACCGTTATAGCGCGGCCAGCCCCTCTGCGATCGACGATGTGCTGGCGGCGGACGGACAGGCGCGTGAAGAAGCGGGCCTAGTGATGGAAAGATTGACGGCTTGATCCACAATCCCGGTTTCCTGTTGACCGTGCTGGCCTTCGTGGCGGTCATCGGACCGCTCGTCTTCGTTCACGAGCTGGGCCATTATCTGGTCGGGCGCTGGTGCGGGGTGAGGGCGGAGGCGTTCTCGATCGGCTTCGGGCCGGAGCTGTTCGCCTGGGTCGACAAGCGCGGCACCCGCTGGCGCGTCGCGGCGTTGCCATTGGGCGGCTATGTCCGCTTCAAGGTCGACATGAACGCGGCGAGCATGACCGATCCGGCCTGGCTGGAAATGTCGGCCAAGGACCGGGCGGAAAGCTTCCCCGCCAAGCCGCTGTGGCAGCGGGCGGCGATCGTCGCGGCCGGGCCGGCGATCAATTTCCTGTTCGCAATCCTCATTCTGGCGACCTTCGCCTTCGTCCATGGGGAAAGCCGCACGCCGGCGGTGGCGGGCGTCGTCCAGCCGGGCAGCGCGGCGGCGGCGGCGGGCCTGAAGGCCGGCGACCGGATCGTGTCGCTGGGCGGGCGCGAGATGGCGACCTTCGACGATATCCGCCTCTATGCGCAGATTCGCCCCGGCGAGCCGGTGGCGATGGTGATCGAGCGCGACGGCAAGACCTTCGCGCGCGACGGCAAGATCGGCAGCGTCACAGAGGATGACGGTTTCGGCAACAAGTTTCAGATCGGCCGTTTGGGTCTGGCGCCCGGCGATCCGGTGATCGAGCCGGTAAGTCTGCTGCGCGCGCCCGTCGTCGCGGTCGAGCGCACCGGACAGATCGTGCGCACGATGGTCGAGACGATGGGCCAGATCTTCACTGGCGGCCGTTCGGTTAAGGAACTGGGCGGGCCATTGAAGATCGCGCAGGTTTCCGGGCAAGCGGCGACGCTGGGCATCGAAAGCTTCATCTTCTTCGCCGCGCTCATCTCGATTAACTTGGGGTTCATCAACCTCTTGCCAATTCCCATGCTGGATGGCGGGCATCTGCTCTTTTACGGGATCGAGGCGGTGCAGCGGCGCCCGGTCAGCGCGCAGGCGCAGGAATGGGCCTATCGGTCCGGTCTGGCGGTGCTGATGGCGATGATGCTGCTGGTGACTTTCAACGATTTGTCGTCTTTCGGGCTTTGGAAGAGCCTGTCCGGCTTGATCGGTTGACGCGCATCGGGCAGGGAAGCCCGGTTTGGCGTCGTCTGTGTCGGCGGAAACATTGTATCGGAATTTTGAGGTGAAGCGGGTGACAGCGATGAAGAGCAGCTTGAGGCAGCGCCCGGTCGTGGCCGCCCTGTTGGCGACGACCATGATCGCAGGACTGCCCGCAGTCCCCGCGATGGCGCAGCAGGCGTCCGCGCCCGCCGCCCCGCTGGCGGCGCCGGCATCCACCCTGGCCCCGGTCGTGGCCGCGCCGCAGGGCACGATCCGCGCGATCACCGTCACCGGCACGCAGCGGCTGGAGCCGGACACGGTCCTGTCCTACACCAAGCTTCGCATCGGCCAGCCCTACAGCCAGGAAAGCCTGGATCAGGGCCTGCGCGACCTGTACGAGACGGAGCTGTTCGCCGACGTCCAGATCCGCAACGACAATGGCAATCTCACCGTCGAGGTGAAGGAAAACCCGGTCATCAACCGTATCGTCCTGGAAGGTAATAAGCGCCTCAAGGAAGACAAGATCCGGCCGGAAATCAAACTGGCCCCGCGCCAGATTTACACCCGGTCCAAGGTGCGTGCCGACGTCGCCCGCATCGTCGAGCTGTATCGCCGGCAGGGCCGCTTCGCTGCGACGATCGAGCCGAAAATGGTCCAACTGGACCAGAATCGCGTCGACATCGTGTTCGAGATTTCGGAAGGGCCCAAGTCCAAGGTCCGCCAGATCAACATTATCGGCAACGACAAGTTCAAGGACGGCGAACTGCGCAGCCAGATGGTGACCAAGCAGTCGCGCTGGTTCCGCCTGTTTTCGTCGGGCACCAGCTATGATCCCGATCGCCTGGCTTATGACCAGCAGAAGCTGCGCCAATTCTACCTGACCGAAGGCTATGCCGATTTCCGCGTGATTTCCGCCGTGGCGGAACTGACGCCGGACAAGCAGGACTTCATCATCACCTATGTGGTGGAAGAAGGCGACCGCTACAAATTCGGCGACGTGAAGGTCGAATCCGACATTCGCGACCTGTCGGGCGACCTGCTGACCAAGCGCCTGCCGATGAAGAAGGGTGACTGGTACAACGCCAAGCAGGTCGAGGATACGGTCGATACGCTGAGCGAGACGGCCGGCCTGTTCGGCTATGCCTTTGCGGACGTGTCGCCCGATTTCAACCGCGAGAAGGAATCGCTGACGATGGGGATCAACTTCCGCATCGCCAACGCCCCGCGCGTCTATGTCGAGCGGGTCGACATCAACGGCAATACGCTGACGCAGGACAAGGTCGTGCGCCGCGAGTTCCGTTTGGCCGAAGGCGACGCCTTCAACAGCTTCCTGGTGAAGCGGTCGAAGGACCGGATCAATTCGCTTGGCTTCTTCCAGGAGAAGCTGGACGTCGAGCAGAAGCCCGGTTCCGCGCCCGACCGCATCATCCTGGAAACCAATGTGCAGGAAAAATCGACCGGCGAATTGTCGCTGTCGGCGGGTTTCTCGTCGCTGGAACGCTTCATCGTGTCGGCGTCGATCACCCAGCGCAACTTCCGCGGCAAGGGCCAGGAACTGCGCACCTCGGTCAATTATTCGGCCTATAGCAAGTCGGTCGAGGTCGGGTTCACCGAACCCTATTTCATGGACAAGAATATCGCGCTGGGCGGCGACATCTATCGTCGTGACCTCAACAGCTTCCGCTATCTGTCCAACAATGATCGTGACACCACCTACGAACAGACGACCACCGGCTTCCAGATCCGGGCGGGCGTGCCGATCACCGAATATATGTCGCTGGCGCTGCGCTACAGCCTCAATTTCGACGATGTGACGCTCGACAAGGCCACCTATTATACGGATGGACAGTGCGACCCGCTGCTGGCGGGGCGCTATCTGTGCGACGCGATCGGTAAGCGCACGACCTCGTCCATCGGCTATTCGCTGATCTACGACACCCGCGATAACCGCATCCGCGCGACCCGCGGCCAGAATATCACGCTGAGCCAGGATTTCGCCGGTCTGGGTGGCGACGTGAAATATGTCCGCACCCGCCTCTCCGCGTCCAAATATGTGCCGCTCGGCGGCGGCTTCATCTTCTCGCTGAGCGGCGAGGGCGGCTATATCCACAGTCTGGAAGGAACGCGGCGGGATGCAACCGGCCAGGAAGTGGACAAGATCCGCCTGACCGACCGCTTCTTCCTGGGCGAACCGCAGTTCCGCGGTTTCGACATTCGCGGCGTGGGCCCGCGGGTGAAGCGCTATTATCTGCAGGCGCAGACCGTGGACGGCACGACCACCTATGTCCGCAGCGACGGCAACAACAATGTCTCGGACGATGCGCTGGGTGGCAAAATCTACTATCTCGCTCGTGCGGAAGTCGAAATTCCGTTGGGCTCCGGCGCGCGCGAAATGGGGCTGCGGCCGTCCGTCTTCATGGACGTCGGCGCCGTCGCCGGGTTGAAGAATCCGGGAACCATCGATTTCGCCGGTTATTGCACGGTGACCACAGGTACGACCTCGACATCGGTGCGCGCGCCTTCGGTGGGCAATTGCAGCACGCCGCCGGCTGGATCGACCGCCGTCTACAGCGGTGGCGCATTTGAAGAAGAATATCTCGGCGACACGCTCAAGCCGCGTCTGTCGGTGGGCTTTGGCGTCAACTGGAACTCGCCCTTCGGCCCGTTCCGGATCGACATCGCCAAGGCCCTGTTGAAAGAACCAGGGGACGACAACAAGCTCATTACCTTCAACGTAGGGACTCAATTCTGATGAAGACGATTTTCAAGGCCGCGGCGCTCGTTTTCGCGCCCATGACCGCCATTGCGCTGACTGCCGTTCCGGCCGTCGCCCAGACCAAGCAGGGTCTGGCCGTGGTCGACCTGGAGGAAGCCGTCGCCAAGAGCGCGGCCTTCACTACGGCGATCAGCCAGATGCAGACCACCTACAAGCCGCAGATCGACGCGCTGAACGTGCGCCGCACCGCGATCGAAACCGATCTCAAGACCAAGGGCGACGCGCTGCAGGCTGCTTTGAAGGCCGCCGGCAACAAGCCGACCCCGGCGATCGAGACCCAGTATCAGCAATATCAGCAGGCGCAGCAGAACGGCCAGGCCGAATTGCAGCGCATGGGCCAGCCGATCGGCCTGGCGCGCGCCTATGTCGAGGAACAGATCGTCGCCAAGCTGGACGACGCGCTGAAGGCCGCGACGGCGAAGACCAAGTCGGAAATCGTGTTCAAGAAGGCGGCGACCGAAAGCTTCGGCGCTGGCGCGGACATCACCCCGGCGGTCATCACCGAGCTGAACGCGCTGGTCCCCAGCGCATCGATCACCCCGCCGGCCGGCTGGCAGCCCGGTGGCCGTCAGGGTCAGCCGGCAGCCGCCGCGCCCGCCCCGGCGACCCCGGCGCAGGCGCCCAAGTCGCGCTGATAGGAATGACGGGAGAGGTTGAAACGACCGCGCGTGGCCCGATGGATGTCCGTCGGGTCATGGCCGCGCTGCCGCATCGTTACCCGATGCTGCTGATCGATCGTGTGGTGACGCTGGTGCCCAGCCAGTCGATCCACGCGATCAAGGCGGTGTCGGTAAACGAGCCCTTTTTCCAGGGCCATTTCCCCACCCGGCCGATCATGCCCGGCGTGCTGATCGTGGAAGCGATGGCGCAGGCGGCGGGCGTGCTGGCGGTGGAATCGATGAACCTGGCCGATTCGGGCAAGCTCGTCTATTTCATGAGCATCGACGGCGCCAAGTTCCGCACGCCGGTAGAGCCGGGCTGCCTGCTCGACCTGCATGTGGAAGTGACGCAGAACCGTGGCGCCATCTGCAAGTTCAGCGGCAAGGCGATGATCGAGGGCAAGCTGGCGGCGGAAGCCAATTTCGTTGCGATGATCAGCGATCCCCCCAAGGATTGATTATGCCCAGCGCCCCGGTTCGCGCCGGGGCTTTATTCTTGCCAAGGCGCGCCGAACCCGCTAACGGCGCGCCTTCGCTATTTTACACGCATCCACAGCCGGTCGGAACCGGCACATTACGGAGCATATGCCATGAAGGCCGATACCCATCCCGATTACCATCTGATCACCGTCCAGATGACCGACGGCACCACCTTCCAGACGCGCTCCACCTGGGGCAAGGAAGGCGACACCATGGCGCTCGACATCGATCCCAAGTCGCATCCGGCCTGGACCGGCGGTAATCGCCAGCTCGACACCGGCGGCCAGGTGGCGCGCTTCAACAAGCGTTTCGGCGGCCTGACGCTGAAGAAGTAATCGGCCTTTCAAGGTCGAACGAAAGGGCGCCTGTGGGCGCCCTTTTTTGTGTCCGCGCGGATCGGGAGCGGCGGGCGGACAAAAAAGGCCTCCAGCTAAAAGCTGGAGGCCGAGGTTCAGGGGAGGATCAGCGGCGACAGAAGGGGGATCTGTGTAGGGTGCCGCTGACGAGGACGCTTCTGGGCGTCGAATGATGCAGGGAAATGTCAGCGATGTTGCTGGCGGGGCCTTGGCTGAAATCTTTGGGGCGTTGGTCTGCTATCGACCAGAAGGGAACCCATGATGGCCATTGCAGCGTGCCCCATAGTCGTCGGCCCAGCGAAGGCTGGGGTCTCAGGCGGCGGTAGAGGGATGGTGGCCGTATAGCGCTATCCGTTTACGCAGCGTATCCATGCCTGAGATGCCAGCCTTCGCTGGCATGACGGCATTTTTTCGGGCTTCCGACCTGGAAGCTGACCGTCCGCTTCCTACCCGGTTCCGCACGCAAACTCAGGCCGTCGCGCGATCCTCGTCCAAAAACGCCGCCACGTCGTCCAGCACCACGTCCTTCGACAGGAAGGTCTGGCCGATGCCGCGGGCGAGGAGGAAGGGGAGGGTGCCGGCCGCCATTTTCTTGTCGTGCAGCATGTGGCCGACCAGTTCAGCGCCGCCCGCCCGCACATGGGCGGTGGCGAGGTCGTGGGGAAGGCCGACGGCCCTGAGATGCGCGGTGACGCGGTCGGCATCGGCCTGCGAACAGAGGCCCAGGCGCGCGGAATAGCGGAAAGCGAACGCCATGCCGGCCGCGACGCCCTCGCCATGGAGCAAGGTATCGGAAAAGCCGGTATCGGCCTCCAGCGCATGGCCGAATGTGTGGCCGAGGTTCAGCAGAGCGCGACGGCCCGAGGTTTCGCGCTCGTCATCGGCGACGATCGCGGCCTTGGCCTGCACGCTGCGGGTGATGGCGATGGTGCGGGCGTCCGGGTCGCCAGCCAGCAGCGCCTGGGCGTTGGCGTGGCACCAGTCGAAGAAATCGGGGTCGTCGATCAGGCCATATTTGACGACTTCGGCATAGCCGGCGCGGGTTTCGCGGGGTGGCAGGCTGTCGAGCGTCGAGGGATCGATCAGGACGAGGGCGGGCTGGTAGAAGGCGCCGATCAGATTCTTGCCGGCCTTGGCATTGATCGCCGTTTTGCCGCCGACCGACGAATCGACCTGGGCCAGCAGGGTGGTGGGCACCTGGATGAAGTGGCAGCCGCGCTTGAGGATCGAGGCGGCGAAGCCGACCAGGTCGCCGATGACGCCGCCGCCCAGCGCCACGATATGGTCGCCGCGTTCGATCTCCAGGGCCAGCAGCGCGTCGAGCAGTTGTTCCAGATGGCGCCAGCTCTTGGTCTGTTCGCCCGGCGGCAAAATGATCGGTTCGACCGCGATGTTTGCGGCGCGCAGGCTGGCGTCGAGGCGCGGCAGTTGCGCGGCCGCGACATTGGCGTCGGTGACGATGACCAGCCGGCCCTTGCGCGCATAGGTCGCGAGCAGCTCGCCGGCACGGTCGAGCGCGCCCTGTTCGATCACGATATCATAGCTGCGCGCACCCAGCGCGACGCGGACTAATGCCATGCGGTCAATTGCTCCATAATGCGTTCGACGGCGACTTCATGCGGGGCGGCGATGCTCTTCACATGAATGGGCGCGAGCGCGTAGACGGGATTGCGCACCGCTGCCAGCTCCGTCAGCACGACGCGCGGGTCGCGATTCTTGAGCAGCGGGCGGCTTTCGCGGCGGGCCACGCGGTCGACCAATATGTCGATATCGGCGTCCAGCCAGATGGCGGTGGCGGCCTCCAGGATCAGGCGGCGGGTGTCATCCTGCATGAAGGCGCCGCCGCCGGTGGCGATCACCTTGGGCGCGCCGTCCATCAGCCGGGCGATGACGCGGCGTTCGCCGTCGCGGAAATAGGATTCGCCATAACGTTCGAAAATCTCCGCCACGGACATGCCGGCGGCCTTCTCGATTTCTTCGTCCGCATCGACGAAGCTGAGGCCCAGACGCGCGGCAAGGCGGCGGCCGACCGTGGATTTGCCTACGCCCATCATGCCCACCAGGACGATGGGACCGCGCCGGGCCTGGCTCTGCGGGATTTTGCTGTTTCGCTGCATGGCTTGCGGGGCTATACAGCCAGCCGTCACAGAGGCAAATCGCATCTTTCTTTGTCGCCCGGCCTTCAACGCCCGGCCAGCTATAGCCAAGGACCTATGAAGAATAATCGCAACTTCAGCAGTTTCGAGGGCGGTTCGCGTCGTCGCGGCTCCAGCCTGCCGATCATCCCCATCGCCCTGGCCGCGCTGGTCATCGCCCTGTTGGCCTTTTTCTGGTCGCGCGGGGGCGAACAGCCGCAGCAGCGGGTCGAGAAGGTCATCCCCGCCGAGAAGCTGGGCCAGTAAGGCGGATGCGCTGGCCGCGCGCTAATATGAAATGGGCGGTGGGCAGCTTCGCGCTGGCCCTGACTCTGCCTGTCGTCGCGCAGCAGGCGCCCGAATCGCTGCTGCCGCCCGGTTTCGGCGATGCGCCCGAAGCGCCCGCGCCGCCGCCGGTGCGGCCCACGCCCGGTGCGCCTACGGTGTCAGGCGCGCCTGCGGCGCCCATGGTGCAGCCGCTCAACCCCGCGACGCCGCCCGACCTGTCGCTGGCGCAGGCGACGCAGAACGCCGCCGAGGCCGAACTGACGCCCGAAGAGCTGGCAGCGCAGAAGGCGAAATATGACCTGCCCGACACGGCGCGACGGTCGCTGGATCGCATTGGCCCCCTGACGCCGCAGACGCGCGGGTTCGAGCCGGACGCCTTCGGCGGCGAATCGGGCAAATATCTGGCTGCGCTGATGAAGGAGACGCACGCGCCGATCGTGTCGCGCTGGGCCTCCATCCTGCTGCGCCGGACATTGCTCAGCGCGGTCGATACGCCGCGCGACATCGACGGGGCGGACTGGACGGCCGAGCGCGCCTGGCTGCTGCTGCGCATGGGCGAGGCGGACAATGCCAGGCTGATGGTGCAGAGCGTCGATCCCGACCGCTATTCGCCGCGCCTCTATGCGATCGCGATGCAGACCTATCTGGCGACGGCCGATCCGGCGGGGCTGTGCCCGCTGTCAGCGGGCGCGCTGCGGTTCAGCAAGGAGCCGGGCTGGGACATGACGCGGGCGATCTGCCCGGCGCTGTCGGGCGACCAGGGGACGTCGAGCGGCGCGCTCAACCAGGCGCAGCGCAAGGGCGTGGTGCGCGGCATCGATTATCGGCTCGCCGAAAAGGTGGTCGGCACAGGGTTCAACGCGCGCCGTTCGGTCAAGATCGAATGGGACGGCGTGGATCGGCTTACGGCGTGGCGATTCGGGTTGGCGACGGCGCTGAACGTCGAGATACCCGACGCATTATATGGCACGGTCGGGTCGCATGTCCGCGCATGGGAAGCGCGCGCGCCGGCGTTGAGCGCGGTCAAGCGGCGGCCGGGCGTGGATATCGCGGCGCGGCTGGGCGTGCTGTCGAGCGCGGCGCTGGTCGGCTTCTATGGCCAGATGGGCACTGACGGCGATGCGCCCGCGGATGCCGCCGACCGGATCGATTCGCTGCGCACCGCTTATGCCGGATCGACCGTGGGCGACCGGATCGGCGCGATGCGGACATGGTGGCAGGATAGCGCGAAGCCTGATTATCTGGGCCTGATCGCGACGGCGCGGGCCGCCGCGGCGCTGCCGGTGGCCCAGGCCGATGCGCAGGATGCGGCCAATCTGGTCGCGGCGATGCTCGCGGCCGGATACGACCGCAACGCCGCGCGCTGGGCGCGGGCGATCGGGCAACTGGACGGCGCGGGCACGTCGCAATTCTGGGCTTTGCTGGCGGTCGGCGCGCCGAGTCCGGTGGTGGATATCAACAGCGGCCGGGTGTCGAGCTATGTCGGCGACGTCGGGGCCGAGAAGGGACGGATGCTGATCGCGGCGTTGGCCGGTCTGTCGCGCTTGTCGGCCGATGATGCCGCGTCGCTGGCGCAGGATAATGGCTTCGCATTGGGCGCGAACAGCCGCTGGGCGCGCGCGATCGGCGCGGCGGCGCAGCGGGGCGAGAAGGGCACCGTGGCGTTGCTGGCGGCGGTCGGTATGCAGGGCAATGACTGGAGCCGCTTGCCGGCCGGGCATCTCTATCATGTCGTGGCTGCGTTGCACCGCGTCGGGCTGGACCCGGAAGCGCGGATGATCGCGGCCGAGGCGATCAGTCGCACCTGAATATGGGACAGGATGACGCCATCCTGATCGACCGCTTTCTGGAGATGATGGCGGCGGAGCGGGGCGCGTCGCGCAATACTTTGCTCGCCTATCGCGCCGATTTGACGGGCGCGGGCGACCTGCTGGGCGGGCTGGCAGGCGCGGGCAAGGATGGATTGGGGACGCTGGCGGCGGCCTGGGCCGATCTCGCCGCATCGTCTGTGGCGCGCAAAGTGTCGGCGCTGCGGGCTTTCTACGCCTTTCTGGAGGAAGAGGGGCTGCGCGCCGACAATCCGTCCGCCGCGCTGCCGCGGCCGACGACGCGCCGGGCGCTGCCCAAGATATTGTCGGTGGCGGAGGTAGATCGCTTCTTCGCGCATATCGCCGAGCGACTGGACATCGAGCATCCCGCGCCGGCGGACCTGCGGCTCGCGGCCTTGATCGAACTGCTCTACGGGTCGGGGCTGCGCGCGACGGAATTGATGTCGCTGCCGCGCCGGGCGCTGGCGGCAGATCGGCCCTTCCTGATCCTGAAGGGCAAGGGCGCGCGCGAGCGGCTGGTGCCGATTTCCGACCGGGCGCGGGCCGCCGTCACCGCCTGGCTCCCGCATGTGCCGGCAGATAGCGCGTGGCTGTTCCCGTCGGGCAAGAGCCATTTGAGCCGCATTCGCCTCTATCAGTTGGTCAAGGCGCTGGCGGCGGCCAGCGGCATCGCACCGGAACGGGTCAGCCCGCATGTGCTGCGCCATGCGTTCGCCACCCATTTGCTGGAAGGCGGAGCCGATCTGCGCGCGTTGCAGATGATGCTGGGCCATGCCGATATCGGCACCACGCAAATCTACACCCATGTCGACAGCCGGCGGCTGGTCGAACTGGTCAACAGCCGCCACCCGCTGGCGGGCATGACGCCCAGGATCGCGCATCCGCGCGTTGACGGCGACGCGCCAGCGCCTTAACGCACGGGCCATGGTAAGCTTTCTGGAATTCGAAAAGCCGATCGCGGAGCTGGAAGCGCGCATCGTCGAACTGCGCGCCACCGCCAGCGTGGGGGACATCAACATCGACGACGAGATCGCGACGCTGGAAAGCCGCGCGGCCAAACTGTTGTCGGATACATATGCCAAGCTGACGCCCTGGCAGAAGACGCAGGTGGCGCGGCACGCCGAACGCCCGCACTTCAAGGACTATGTCGCGGGCATGTTCGACAATTTCATGCCGCTGGCCGGCGACCGCGCCTTTGCCGACGATCAGGCGATCATCGGCGGTTTCGCGACGCTGGGCGAGCGCAAGGTCATGGTCATCGGCCATGAAAAGGGCGACGATACGGCGAGCCGCGTGCGCCACAATTTCGGCATGGCCAAGCCCGAAGGCTATCGCAAGGCGATCCGCCTGATGGAACTGGCCGATCGCTTCGGCCTGCCGGTGGTGAGCCTGGTCGATACGTCGGGCGCTTTCCCCGGCGTGCAGGCGGAAGAACGCGGCCAGGCGGAAGCCATCGCCCGGTCGACCGAGGCCTGTCTGAAGCTGGGCGTGCCGATGGTCGCCGCAGTGGTGGGCGAAGGCGGATCGGGCGGCGCGATTGCTCTGGCGGCCGCCAATCGCGTGCTGATGTTCGAACATGCGGTCTATTCGGTGATCTCGCCTGAAGGCTGCGCCTCTATCCTGTGGCGCACCGCCGACAAGGCGAGCGATGCGGCGACCGCGATGCAGGTGACGGCGCAGCATCTCAAAGGGCTGGGCGTAATCGACCGGATCGTCCCCGAGCCGATGGGCGGCGCCCATCGCGAGCCGGTACAGGCGATCGCCAGCCTGGGCGCGGCGATCGAGGCGGAACTGGAGTCGCTCGACGGGCTGAGCGCCGACGCGCTGCGCACCGATCGCGCCGACAAATTTCTCGCTATCGGGGCTTGAGCGCGCCAGCCTGAACTTTCGTCATTGCGAGCGCAGTGAAGCAGCCCATGGCGCGTGGCCGATCGGTTGGACTTCATCGGCCTCGGCCCGTGGCGCGCGCGATGACGGATCGATTGCGCGTCCGAAGGCCTAACCTCTCGCTTTTTGCGGAACGGCGCGCCATTTTCCTCGTTACGTATAAGTAACGTCGAGGGTGGAGAGTTATGAACTGGAAGATGAAGCTGGGCTGTGCGAGCGGCGTGCTGGCGGTGGCTGTCAGCGCACCCGCGGTGATCGGGCAGCAACGGGCGATTCGCACCGTGTCGTCGATCAGCGCGCAGGACAAGGCCACCGGCGCCAAGCAGCATCCTGAACTGTTGAAGGAATTTGGCGGCGCCTATGTGGGGCCGCAGGCCAAATATGTGGAAGGGGTCGGGCGTCGCATCGCGGTGCAGTCGGGCCTGTCCAATGCGCAGGGCGATTTTACCGTCACCTTGCTCAATTCGCCGGTGAACAACGCTTTCGCGATCCCCGGCGGCTATGTCTACGTCACCCGCCAGTTGATGGCGCTGATGAACGACGAAGCCGAACTCGCCGGCGTGCTGGGCCATGAGGTTGGCCATGTCGCGGCCCAGCATGGCCAGCGCCGGCAGAAGGCGGCGCAGCGCAATGCAATCGGGGGCGCGCTGCTGGGCGCGTTGGCGGGGGCGCTGCTGGGCGATTCGGGCTTTTCGGGGCTGATCCAGAAAGGGATTGGCACGGGCAGCCAGTTACTGACGCTCAAATTTTCCCGCAGCCAGGAATATGAGGCCGACGATCTGGGAATCCGCTACCTGGCGACGGGCGGTTATGATCCACGCGCCCTGTCGGGAATGCTGGCGTCGCTGGCGGCGCAGAGCAATCTCGACGCGCGGGTGGCGGGCAGCGCACGCTCCATGCCCGAATGGGCGAGCACCCATCCCGATCCCGGCGCGCGTGTGCAACGGGCCGCCAACGCCGCCGCGGCGACTCGTGCCACCAGCACGGTGCGCAACCGCGATGCCTTCCTCAATGCGCTCGACGGCGTGCTGTATGGCGATGATCCCAAGCAAGGGGTGATCGACGGCAATCGCTTCCGCCATCCCGACCTGCGGCTGAGCTTCGCCGCGCCGAGCGGGTTCGGCATGGAAAATGGCGCGGATGCGGTGTCGATCACCGGGTCGGGCGGGCAGGCGCAATTTGGCGCGGCCCCCTATTCGGGCAATCTGGCCGCCTATATCGACCGCGTGTTCGCGAAGCTGGGTGGGGGTGAAGGGGCAGGTGGCGTGCCCGCCGGGGAGGTCAGTCGCACGACCGTCAACGGAATCCCGGCCGCCTATCGCACCGTGCGGGCGACCAGCCAGTCGAGCCAGGTCGATGCGACCGTGTTCGCCTATGATTTCGGCGGCGGAAAAGCCTATCATTTCCTGTTGCTAACGCCGGCAGGGCAGGGGATCGGCCCCTTCACCGCGATGGTGCAGTCGGTCCAGCGGCTGAGCGCGCAGGAAGCGGCGGCAATCAAGCCGCGCCGCGTCGATGTCGTCACCGTCAAGGCGGGCGACACCGTGCAATCCCTGGCCAAGCGCATGGCCTATTCGGACTATCAGCTCGACCGGTTCCTGACCATCAACGCGCTGAACGCCAATGCCGCGCTGCGACCGGGCCAGCGGGTCAAGATCGTCACCTGGTAAGCGCGCGAACGAAAAGGGGCGGCGGAATCGCTTCCGCCGCCCCCTGTTACGACAAGCGTCTGGGCTTACTTCAGGTTGCCCGAAACGTTGTTGAAGGTCGAACCCAGCTTGGTGCCCAGGCTGGTCATCGCGCCGATGGCGGCGACGGCGATCAGAGCGGCGATCAGGCCGTATTCGATCGCGGTGGCACCCTTTTCATTCTTCAGCATCTTACGGATGAACTGCATGTGACGTCTCCCTAGAAATAGATTTCAGCGTTTAACTACCCGGCCGCCCCGCATGGATATTTGTGGTCAGCAAGGATGGGATTAGACGAGGTCGGTTGAAAAACTATTAATGCGGTAAAAGTGACTGTCAGATAATGATGGTTAATATTTTGTTACTTCCGTCGCGACGTTATTCCACATGCCGGTGGTCTTGTTCGCAACGTTGTTGAGGGCGGCAATCATGGCCAGAACGATCATGGCGATGATGAGCCCATATTCGACGGCGGTAGCGCCGCGCTCGCACCGGAACAGGCCCAGTCGGGCAAGCATTTCGACAAGCGCGCGCATAGAATCCCCGTTTCGCTACAGACAGTCCCCGATCAACATGTAAAGGAAGCAGGGTTAACAAAGCCCTCCCGACTGGACCGATATGCCCTCTTTTTCTCCCCTGCTGGTGGTTGCCGTAGCGTTAGTCGACGCCGATGGCAGGGTGCTGTTGCAACAGCGCCCGCCCGGCAAGGCGATGGCCGACCTGTGGGAATTTCCCGGTGGGAAGGTGGAGCCGGGCGAAACGCCCGAAGCTGCGCTGGTGCGCGAGCTTGAGGAGGAGTTGGGGATCGAAACCCATGCCAGTTGCCTGGCCCCTGCGACCTTCGCCAGCGAGGCTCTGGGCGAGAAGCATCTGCTGCTGCTCCTCTATGTCTGTCGCAAGTGGAAAGGGATGCCGGAGGCGCGTCACGCGACGGCCCTGCAATGGCTGCGACCGGCGCAAATGTATGCGCTGGACATGCCGCCCGCGGACTTGCCGCTGATTGGCCTGCTCGAAGCGCTGCTATGATGCAAAAGGGGCGCCCCATACAGGACGCCCCTTTTTCACAAGCGCGTGCAGATCGGAACGATCAGTCTTCCTTCGCCTTGCTCTGCAACTGGACATAATTCTGGATGCCCATGCGCTCGATCATTTCGAACTGGGTTTCCAGCGTATCGACATGCTCTTCCTCGCTTTCGAGGATATATTGGAACAGGTCGCGGCTGACGAAATCCTTGATCGATTCGCAATAGGTGATCGCTTCGCGCAGGACGGGCAGCGCCTCATATTCCAGTTCGAGGTCGGCCTTGAGGATTTCCTCGACCGTTTCGCCGATCTTCAACCGGCCGAGCAGCTGGAAGTTGGGCAGGCCATCCAGGAAGAGGATGCGCTCCGCAACCTTGTCCGCATGCTTCATCTCGTCGATGGATTCGGCATATTCGAACTTGGCGAGCTTCTCGATGCCCCAATGATTGAGAACGCGATAGTGAAGAAAATACTGGTTGATCGCGGTCAGCTCATTCTTGAGCACCTCGTTCAGATACTCGATGACTTTCAGATCGCCTTTCATGGCGCTTTACTCCGGCAATGGGGGGACGCCGGCTATATATCGTTTCGGACGTGCGCTGTTAAGCTGAAAACCCTTGGGAATCAGGGGTCTTTTCGTGCGCTATTGCGTGGAGATCGCGATTGCCGACTGAGGCTGATTCGCAATGTTTTCAAGCCGAGGCGCGTTCCGCGGCGATGATGGTGCGCGCGAAGGAGACGCACTGGCCGCATTTGGGGCGGCGACCATATTGGGCATAGGCGCTGCAGGGCGTGTCCGCCCCGTTGCGCGCGGCTTCCCGCAGATCTTTTTCACGAATCGCATTACAAACGCAGACGACCATCGAAGACACTCTCCTGATGCAGGGGAGATAGCGTGTCTGATAATGGGTCGCAATAGTAATCAATCGCTTTTGCGAATCTTTTGCGGCCGGCCGTTGACCAGGCTGCGCCACAGCCATTCCGCCGGGCCCATGGCGAATCGCGCCGCATAGGGTTTCGACCAGGCGAGCATGAGCGTCCAGCCGGCCAGCACGAACAGGGGCAGCGCCGCCGGGGGCACCCGCGCGAAAAGGCCAAGGCCCCAGCCATAGAAGAGCGCGGTCATGACGAGGCTGGTGGCGAGATAGTTGCTGAGCGCCAGCCGTCCGGCTGCGGCGAGGCGATCGATCAGCCAATGGCTGCGGTGGCGCGCCAGCAGCCAGAGAATGAGTGCGGCCCAGCCGACCGTCAGCGGGATGCGGAAAGGCAGCGACCAGGCGAGCGCGACGCTATAGGCGGGCAACGGAGCGAAGCCACTCCAGGCCACCCACAGCGCCAGCGCGGCCATGGGTGGCAGGCCGATGAGGAAGCAATGGCGGGCGGTGCGGCGATATTGCTCTGCGTCCCAGCGGCCGGTGAGAAAACCACCCTTGAGCATCGCCATCCCCAGCAGCATGAAGCCCATGGTTTCGAAGGCGGTGAACAGGAAACCCCAGAGCCATTCGCCCGGCACGTCGGCCAGCTTGTGCTGGACGATGGTTGGGAAGCCGCTGCGATAGGTGGCGATCTCCGCCTGGGTGCCGGGGCTGGCGGGATCGGACAGGGCGGTCATGAAGGCGGCATAGCCTTCGCGCAGTCCCGACTCCGCGCCCGGCGCCGCGGCAGCATGCCCCCAGGCGTAGAGGCTGGCGATGAAGGCGGCGACCAGCAGGAACTGGAGCAGGAAGAAGAGCAGGGCGCGCTTGACCAGGGCGAAGGGTTCGAGGCCGACGAAAAGCAGCGCGAACAGGCCGACCAGCGCATAGACGCGCAATATGTCACCCCACCAGAGCAGCAGGAAATGCGCGCAACCCAAAACGAACAGCCAGCCGGAGCGGATCATTTGCGCCCGGCGGCCGTCGCGCCCCGCCATCTCCTCCCGGTCGATCAGCAGCAGCATCGACGCGCCGAACAGCAGGGCGAACAGGCCGCGCATCTTGCCGTCGACCAGCAGCAGGCTGGTAGCCCAGACCGCGATGTCGGCGGCTGAGGGCGGGCCGGCCACCGCCGGGTTGAAATAGGCGTTTTGCGGCAGGGCGAAGGCGGTGATGTTCATCCACAATATGCCCAGCACGGCGCAACCGCGCAGCACGTCCATGGCGGGTATGCGGGAAGAGGCGGTCATGGGGCGGCGGTTCCTTGAAAGGACTGGTCAGGCAGTCGAGGCTCTGCCATGCGCCTAGCCATGAACGACCGCTCCAGGCAATGGCGCAAGCAACGAATAAGCGACGCATTCGGCGCGGCGGCGGCGCATTATGACGCCCATGCCGGGCCGCAGCGGCTGGCCGCGACGCTGGTCGCCGACCTCGCCTATCGCCAGAAACCCGACGGAGCGGCGCGCATTTTGGAGATCGGGTGCGGCACTGGATTCCTGACGCGCGACATCCAGGCGCGCTGGCCCGGTGCGGAACTGGTGGCGACCGACCTGTCGCCGGGCATGTTGGAGCAGGCGGCGTCGCACGGGCTGGTCGCGGGCCGGTTCATGACGATGGATGGGGAAGCGCCGCCGTTCGAGGGGCCGTGGTTCGACCTGATCCTGTCCAGCCTTGCCTTCCAATGGTTTGATGATCTGGACGGCGCGATCGCGCGGCTGGCGCGGCTGTTGCGGCCGGGCGGGAGCCTGATCTTCTCGACCATGGGGCAGGGCAGTTTCGCCCGCTGGCGCGCGGCGCATGATGCGTGCGGGCTGGTGGCGGGGGTGCCGGACTATCCCTCGCTGGGTGATTTGCGCCGTTTGCTGGCGAGCTATGACGACGCCTTCGCCTTCGACGAGGATTATGCGCTGGCGTGCGGCGGCGCGCGCGGGCTGATCGCGCACCTCAAGGGGATCGGCGCGGTGGTGCCGAGCGAAGGGCGCAAGCCGCTGACCCCGCGCGACCTGCGCCGGGTCATGGCCGCGTTTGAAGAGAGTGGCGGCGCGGACGCCTATCAGGTCTTGTTCGGACGGGTAACGCGCGGCGGGTGAGATTGTGCGGCGACCGGCAATATGCAATCCGATCGCCATGGCCGTTTCCTCTTTCACCATTCGCCCTGCCGTCCCGGATGACGTCGCTGCATTGTCCGCGCTCAAGCTGACGGCTTTCCGGGAGACTTTCCTTGACGGGTTCGCCATTCCCTATCCGCCAGCCGATCTCGCTCTGTTCGAAGCGTACAGTTATGGCCCGGCGACGGTAGCGGCGGAACTGGCCGATCCTGCGCATGCGACCTGGGTAGCGGAAACGGCGGACGGTCAACTGCTGGCCTATGCGCATGTCGGCCCGTGCAAATTGCCGCATCCGCAGGCGTCAGCGGCGCAGGGTGAACTCTACCAGCTTTATGCGATCAATGCGGCGCAGGGGCAGGGAATCGGGCGCGCACTGATGGATGTGGCGCTGGGCTGGCTGGAGGAGAGGATGCCGGGGCCGGTGTGGCTGGGCGTCTGGTCGGGCAATGACCGCGCGCAGGCCGTCTATGCCAAATATGGCTTCCTGAAAGTCGGCGACTATGGATTTGTCGTCGGCAGTTGGACCGATGCGGAATATATCTATCGCAGGGAATAGGCGTGGGGGCGGGATGTGCTCCCGCCCCGACATGCGGACGTTTAGAGTTCGCTGTCCATCAGCGCGGGGAAGAAGCCTTCATGCGCGGTGCGCAGGGCGTCGAGCGTGACGCCGGCGACGCTGCCGCCGCCGGTCGTGCCGATGCGGGTTGCGCCTGCAATCTCGACGCCCGAAGGTGCCGCGACGACATAGCGGCCCTGATCCTCGCCAAAGGCGCTGGCGGTGGTGAGGGCAATGTCGAGCGTGGCGCCGATCTTGCCGGCCAGCGCCATTTCCGCGATGGTGACCAGCAACCCGCCGTCGCTGATGTCATGCACGGCATTGACCGTGCCGCTGGCGACCAGAGCGCGCACGGTGTCGGCGCGGGCGCGCTCGGCGGCCAGATCGACCCTGGGCGCGTCGCCTGCTTCGCGACCGGCGATCTCGCGCAGCCAGATGGTCTGGCCCAGATGCGCGCCTTCTTCGCCGATCAGCCAGATCGCGTCGCCTGCATTTTTGAAAGCCACGGTCGCCATCACATCGACGTCGGCCAGCAGGCCGATGCCGCCGATCGCCGGGGTCGGCAGGATGGCCGAGCCACCACCGGTCGCCTTGCTCTCATTGTAGAGCGAGACGTTGCCCGACACGATCGGGAAGTCGAGCGCGCGGCAGGCGTCGCCCATGCCTTCCAGGCAGCCGGTCAACTGCGCCATGATCTCAGGGCGCTGCGGGTTGGCGAAGTTGAGGCAGTTGGTGACGGCCAGCGGCGTCGCGCCGACCGCGCTGATGTTGCGATAGCATTCGGCGATCGCCTGCTTGCCGCCTTCATAGGGGTCGGCATAGCAATAGCGCGGCGTGCAGTCGGTGCTGATCGCGATGCCCTTGTTGCTGCCATGGACACGCACGACCGCAGCATCGCCACCGGGGCGCTGGACGGTGTCGGCGCCGACCATATGATCGTACTGTTCCCAGATCCAGCGGCGGCTGGCGATGTCGGGGCTGCCCATCAGCTTCACCAGGTCCGCGCCGATGTCGGCGCTTTCGGCGATCTCGCCCAGCGGTTCGACCTTCGACCAGATCTTATAGTCGTCCTTCGGCATGGAGGGACGGTCGTAGAGCGGCGCGTCGTCGGCCAGCGGGGCGAGCGGGATGTCGCACACCGTTTCGCCCTTGTGGATCAGGACCATGCGGCCGGTGTCGGTGACATGGCCGATGACGGCGAAATCGAGTTCCCACTTCTGGAAGATGGCTTCGGCGAAAGCCTCGCGGCCGGGCTTCAGCACCATCAACATGCGCTCCTGCGATTCGGAGAGCATCATTTCATAGGTGGTCATGCCGGTTTCGCGCTGCGGCACATCGTCCATGTTGAGCTGGATGCCGACGCCGCCCTTCGACGCCATTTCGACGCTGGAGGAGGTGAGGCCGGCCGCGCCCATATCCTGAATGGCGACGATCGCGTCGGACGCCATGAGTTCCAGACAGGCTTCGATCAGCAGCTTTTCGGTGAAGGGGTCGCCGACCTGCACGGTCGGGCGCTTGGCGTCGGCGTCGTCGCCGAAGTCCGCGCTCGCCATCGTCGCGCCGTGGATGCCGTCGCGGCCGGTCTTCGACCCCACATAGACGATCGGGTTGCCGATGCCGCTGGCGGCGGAATAGAAGATCTTGTCGGTGTCGGCGACGCCCACGGTCATGGCGTTGACCAGGATATTGCCGTCATAGGCGGGATGGAAATTCACCTCGCCGCCCACGGTCGGCACGCCCACGCAATTGCCGTAGCCGCCGATGCCGCGCACCACGCCGCTGATGAGGTGGCGCATCTTGGGATGGTCGGGTCGGCCGAAGCGCAGGGCGTTCATGTTCGCGACCGGGCGCGCGCCCATGGTGAACACGTCGCGCAGGATGCCGCCGACGCCCGTCGCCGCGCCCTGATAGGGTTCGATATAGCTGGGGTGGTTGTGGCTCTCCATCTTGAAGATCGCAGCCTGCCCGTCGCCGATGTCGACCACGCCGGCATTTTCGCCGGGGCCGCAAATGACCTGCGGACCCTTGGTCGGCAGCTTCATCAGATGGATCTTGGAGCTTTTATACGAGCAATGCTCCGACCACATGACCGAGAATATGCCCAGTTCCGTCAGGTTCGGCTCGCGGCCGAGGGCGTGCAATACGCGGTCATATTCTTCCGGGCTGAGGCCATGTTCGGCGACGACTTCCGGGGTGATCTGGGGGACGGTGCTGGACATGAGCGCGCCTTTAGCGGGGGCGTGCGCGAATCACAATGGCGGCGTGCGGGGGGACGAGGAAAGGGTGTTCGGGAGTGAAGCGTGGCGATTCCTCGGCTGATCCTCCGAATGGGGAAATGCGCCTCCTTCCCTCACCACGCCTTGGGCGTCAGGGAGGCTTTCGCGTCCGCAAAAGCTTCGGTCCGATCATGCCGTCCGGCATCCGTCCGATCGCCTTCTCGCTTCGTCCCCGCGCAAAGATTTCGTTAACGTTCGCGCTCGACATTTCCCAAACGGGGTGGCGATTCGACGGAGAGCGGGTGCCGCAGAGAGGTGCAGGATGAAGGGGAGTGACTTCTTCTATTTTTCCAGCCGTTGCCGCAAGCAGCGCATGATGGCGCTGGCGTCGAAATCGGAACGGGCCAAGGAAGCGCATCTGCGGCTGGCGAGCGCCTATGCCGATCGCGCCACGCTGGCGATGCTCAACGGTGAGTGAGAATGCCACCCCAAGAAAAAGGCCGGACCTTTAGGGGAGGTCCGGCCTGGCAGAGACAGATGGGAGGTGCCCGGTTCAGACGTGGCAGGCCTGGGCGCTCTTGCCCGGAACGGTAATGGTCACGTCATTGCCCTGGCCGCTGACGGCGAAGCCTTCGGCGGTGAAGGGCTGGCCGGCTTCGGCCGCCTTCAGCGAGGTGGCCGTTCCGCCCTTTTCGGTACGCAGCAGGGCGGTCTTGTCGTCGCTCATGAAGTCGACGAAGATCAGGCTGTTGTCCTTGCAGCGGAACTGCTTGTTGGCCTTGACCGACGGCGGCAGCTCGACGGGCGCGGCGTTGGCGAGCTGTGCCGCCATCGGATCGGCCGGGCCGCCCACGACTTCGGGTTCGTCATTCTTGTTACAAGCCGACAGCAAGGCAACGCTGGCGACGGCGATCAGGGGGAGATAATATTTCATAGCGATCCTTTTATGTGCATGTGCAACATGGTGCGTCAACGCAAAACTGTGATGTTCCCGCCATGTCCCCTGAAATGGCGTCATGACGATATCATGACGCCATGTTGATGAACGGCGGATTGCGGGGCGGTCGCGCACCGGTAGGCTATAATTGGCGGCCGCGGGCTTGACCGGGACCGAGGCGGCCGCCAATGCAAGGACATGGCTGAGGAACTTCCCCCCCCCGATACCGCACCCCTCTCTTTCGAGGATGCGCTGCGCGCGCTCGAAACGATCGTTCGCCGGCTGGAAAGCGGCGATGTGCCGCTGGACGAGTCGATCTCGCTCTATGCGCAGGGCGAGGAACTGCGCAAGCGCTGCGCCGAGCGGCTGCAGGCGGCCGAGGCGCGGATCGCCAAGCTGACGGTCGACGCCAATGGCGCGGTGATCGGCGCCCAGCCCTTCGGCGCGGACTGATCTGCGTGAACGGGGGCGACATGAACGGGGGAGGGGGCGCCTCCGCGGCATCGCTGGTCACCCGCCGTGCCGCCGATGTCGCGCGGGATATCGACGCCGCCTTCGACAGGCTGCTGGCGGTGCCCGATGACGCCCGCGCCCGCCTGTATGAAGCGATGCGCCATGCCGCGATCGGTGGCGGCAAGCGGCTGCGTCCGCTGCTGGTGCAGGCGACCTGCGACCTGTTCAATATTTCATGCGAATCGGCGGTGCGCGTCGGCCTCGCGATCGAGTGCATCCATGTCTATTCACTGATCCACGATGATCTGCCGGCGATGGACGATGACGACCTGCGCCGTGGCAAGCCGACCGTCCACAAGGCCTATGACGAAGCGACGGCGATTCTGGCGGGCGATTGCCTGCACGACCTGGCGTTCGAAGTGCTGGCCGACGAAGAGACGCACCCCGATCCGTTCGTGCGGATCGAACTGGTCAGGGCGCTGGCCGTATCGAGCGGGCCGGCCGGCATGGCGGGCGGCCAGATGATGGACCTGGAGGCGGAAAAGACCCGCTTCGACCTGGCGACCGTCACGCGGCTCCAGAATCTCAAGACCGGGGCGCTGATCGCCTTTTGCGTGGAGGCTGCCGCGATCATGGCGCGGTTGCCGCATGAGGCGCGCACGGGGCTGCATGGCTATGCCCGCGATATCGGCCTCGCCTTCCAGATCGCCGACGACCTGCTGGACGTGGAGGGCGACGCGGCGCTGGCGGGCAAGGCGCTGGGCAAGGATGCGGCGGCGGGCAAGGAGACGTTCGTGTCGCTGCTGGGCGTGGAGCGGGCGCGCGAACAGGCGCATATGCTGGTCGCCCAGGCCAAGGCGCATCTGCGCGGGGCTGGCGCGGAGGCCGACCTGCTGCGCGCGATCGCCGACTATATCGTGGAGAGGGACCGCTAACGTCATGAGCAAACAGCGTATCGGCGTCTATCCGGGCACGTTCGACCCCATCACGCTCGGCCATATGGACATCATCCGGCGGGGCGCGAAGCTGGTCGACAAGCTGGTGATCGGCGTCACGACCAACATCAGCAAGTCGCCGATGTTCTCCGACGAGGAACGGCTGGAGATGGTGCGGCGCGAATGTGCCGGCATCGACACCGAAATCGTCGTCACCGGTTTCAATTCGCTGCTGATGGACTTTGCCGAATTGCAGAGCGCCAGCGTCATCATCCGGGGGCTTCGTGCGGTCGCGGACTTCGAATATGAATATCAGATGGCGGGCATGAACCAGCAGATCAATGGCCGGATCGAGACGGTCTTCCTGATGGCGGATGTGTCGTTGCAGCCGATCGCGTCGCGCCTGGTCAAGGAAATCGCGCTTTATGGCGGGCCGATCCACAAATTCGTCAGCCCGACCGTGTGCGACGAAGTGGTCGCACGGGTCGAGAAGATCGGGCGCAAGGGCGGGGTTTGAGTTTTACTCAGCCTGCGTTCAGTTGCCAATCGCGATCAGCGCGCTATCAGGGCGGCTTGCCCCGTCGGCCTAAGAGATCAAGGAAGTCCTACCCCATGCGTTTCACCTGCGCGCTCAAGACCGTTGCGATCGGCGTCGCCCTTACTGCGTCCGGCCTGGCCTATGCCCAGGGCGGCGGCGGGGGCGGCGGTGCGGATGCGAAGAAGGCGGAGGCCGCCGCGCGCGCGCAGGAAAACGCCAAGTCGCTGGACACCAATCTCAAGCCCCAGTTGCCGCCCGCCACCGTGCCGGCCGATCCGCAGAATATCTGGGATCTGGACCTGTCGAGCGGCGGCCGCGTCCGCATTCAGTTGCGCCCCGACATCGCGCCGGCCCATGTCGAGCGGATCAAGGAACTGACGCGCCAGGGCTTCTATAACGGCCTGAAATTCCACCGTGTCATCCCCGGCTTCATGGCGCAGGGCGGCGATCCCAAGGGGGATGGCACCGGCGGTTCGACGCTGCCGGACCTGAAGGCCGAATTCAACCCGATGCCGCATCTGCGCGGCACCGTGTCGATGGCCCGCGCCCAGAGCGAGGATAGCGCCAACAGCCAGTTCTTCATCGTGCTGCTGCCGCGGATGCAGCTCGACAAGAAATATACCGTCTTCGGTCGCGTCATCGAGGGGATGAACTATGTCGATGCGATCGCGCAGGGCGAGCCGCCGGCCAACCCGACCGTGATCCTGCAGGCGTCGATCGACAGCGATGGCAAGCCGCCGGTGACCGCCGCGCCGCCGCCGCCCGCGCCGCCGGTGTCGATCATCGATACGCCCGCACCCAAGCCCGCTGCGGCGAAAAAGCCCGCGCCCAAGAAGAAATAAGCCGGTTCGTCCGGCGGATTGCCCATGCGCGTAGACCTGTTCGATTTCGACCTTCCGCCCGAGAATATCGCGCTGCGGCCCGCGACACCGCGCGACAGCGCGCGGCTATTGCTGGTGCCCTGCGAGGGGGCGATGGAAGACCGGATCGTGCGCGACCTGCCGTCGCTGCTGCGCGCGGGCGACGTGCTGGTGTTCAACGATACGAAGGTCATTCCTGCCCAGTTGGAGGGGAAGCGCGGCGAGGCGCGAATCGGCGCGACACTGCACAAAAGGCAGGGGCTGCGCCAGTGGCAGGCCTTTCTGCGCAACGCCAAGCGGGTGCGGGCGGGGGACCGGATCGATTTCGGCGCGGGCGTCACCGCCATTGCCGGGCCACGCGACGAGGATGGCGGCGTGACGCTGGACTTCGAGGGCGATGAGCCGGTGGAGCTGTTGCTGGAGCGGGCCGGGCAGATGCCGCTGCCGCCCTATATTGCCAGCAAGCGCCCGACCGACGAGCGCGACCGCAGCGATTACCAGACCATGTTCGCGCGGGAGGATGGCGCGGTCGCCGCGCCCACCGCCGCGCTGCATTTCACGCCCGATCTGATGGCGGCGCTGGCCGGGGCGGGCGTCGCGACCGAGACGCTGACCCTGCATGTGGGCGCGGGCACATTCCTGCCGGTCAAGGCGGACGATACCGACGACCATCGGATGCACGCCGAATGGGGCCGTATCGATGCAACGACCGCGGATCGGTTGAACGCGGCGCGTGCCGCGGGCGGACGACTGATCGCGGTCGGCACCACGTCGCTACGGTTGCTGGAAAGCGCCGTCGGCGAGGATGGTATCATCCGCCCCTTCGCGGACGAAACGCGCATCTTCATCACGCCCGGCTACCGTTTCAAGGCGGTTGACGGGCTGATGACCAATTTCCACCTCCCCAGATCCACGCTGTTCATGCTTGTGTCGGCGCTGATGGGGACGGAGCGGATGCGCGACGCCTACGACCATGCGATCGAGGCGGGCTATCGCTTCTATTCCTATGGGGATTCGTCGCTCTTGCTGCCGCAGTCCTGTGCTCAGGTCGCGCGATAGACCGACACGCCCATGGCCTGGCCGACGATCGTCACGTCGCCGTCCAGCAAATGCGTCGTGCCAGCGGGCGGCGGCGGCGCATGACCACCGATCCGGGGCATCAGCACGAGCGAACTGAGTGCCGGAAAATCGCCATCGTCGAATGTCGCCACGGTCTGGCCGAGCAGGGCTTCCAGCGCCGTGACGGCGCCGAATAGCTGCTCATGCGCTTCCAGCGCGATTTCGAGTTTCCCCAAGGTCAACGAACCCAGATATTTCCTCTGCGTCTCCGCCATGTCAGATTCCATTCTGCTGGATGGTGTTGGTGAGATTGCCGATGAACTGGCGCTTTTTGTCATCGTCGCACAGGCTGATGTCGAACTTGCCTGCCACCTCGCTCCAGGCGGGGACCTGATTGGGCTGCAGCGGCATGCCGAGCGCCCCCGCGGCCGCCCTCAGTCTGTCGGGACGCTTGGCGGCGTCCTTGTAGACCAGTTCGCGAAAGTCGAAATTCAGCCGCGCGGCGTCAATGCTGATATCGGCGCAGGCCTGGGTGATCGCATTCAGCCGTTCCTGTTCCGCGTCCCGATCCGCTTCGGAGGCCTTGGTCATACGCGACACCGCGCTGTCCACCTGTCCGGCCTGCTTCAGCCGCGTCAGATCGTCGATCGCGTTGCTCAGGCTGTAGCGTTCGGCCGGTTGCGCCTGCTTGGTCGCGATGTCCGACTTGATCGAGGCCCGCTCCGCATCCATCGCCGCGATCATCGCGGGCAGCGATTGTTCGAAATAGAGGCGTTTGTCGATGCTTGACCGTGCCCCCGACGTGACCGCCGTCACCGTGGCGAGATCGCGCGCGGCGGATACGCCGGACAGGGCCGTCGCGCCATTGAGGCCAAGCAGCAGCAAGTCGAAGCCCAGGCCCGACCCGCGACCACCGGCCCGTAACTGATCTGTGAACGCTTCATATTTGCTATCGAGCGCGCGCATGTACAGGCCGATGATGTAATCGCGATAGTCGCGTCGCGACATGCCGGCGCGGTCGGCGTCCGCCGGTTTGTAATAATTTTGGAGAGCGGTATCGATCGTGACGGGATTGGAGGGTTCAAGACCTGCCACGCCATCCTGAGAGCCCCTGATGGTAGCGCATCCCGAAAGGGACATTGCCGCGAACAACAAGGCGCCCGTCATTTGCTTCATATGAGTCCACCCCCACGCTGGATCATTAGATGTCGGCGAACTTATTTTATATTTTCACGCCTTCCACAATATATATTTCATCCGAAATAGACTGTAGCGGCGTGCATTTTCTTCGATCGATATGGCCCGATCCCGATCGATCTTTTTGTGAAGGGGGCAATAACTGTGCACGCGACATCGCCGCCCCGTCGGGGCAGGGGGCGTATCGTCCTCATTTGCCGACGAACAGGAAGCCGACCGCACCCATGATGCAGGCGAAGGCGGCGAGGTGGCGCCAGTGCAGCGGCTCGCCCAATACCGTCACCATGAACCCACCGAAGATGACGAGGGCTATGGCTTCTTGCGCGACCTTGAGCTGGCCCGCGCTCCAGCCGTTGGCAAAGCCGATGCGGTTGGCGGGGACGGCCAGGCAATATTCGAACAGGGCGATGCCCCAACTGATCAGGATGACCAGCAGGATCGGCTTGTCCATGCCGCCTTTCAGGTGCCAGTACCAGGCGACGGTCATGAACAGGTTGGAGACGATCAGCAGCAATATGGTCGGCATGGCAGCCTCGAACGCGATGGGGCCGCAGCCTTGGCACCGTCTGCGGGGGTGGCGCAAGCGGGCATGAAAAAAGACCCGGTCGCGTGACCGGGTCTTTTCCGCTTTCATCCATCCAGCTCAGCGATAGCGGGTGCCGCTATAGCTGGCGCTGCTGCTGCCTGAACTGCTTCCGGAACCGCTGGACGCGCTTCCGCTGCTCCAGCCATCCTGATCCCGGTCGCGATCGCCGAACAGGGCGTTCTGTTCCCGCTCGGTGCGCCAGGCGTGCTGCGCCTGCTCGGCGGTCTTTTCCAGCGTCACCTTGGTCGCGTCCACCGACTTGATCCAGCTCGAAGGGACCGAATGGTGGACGCCGCCCGCATCGCTGTCGCTCTTGGTCAGGATGATGCGGTCGCCGCGCAGCTTGTCGACGGTGCCGACATGCTCGCCGTCGCTGCCGACTACCTCATGATGTTCGCGCACCTGGCTGATCGCCTGGCGCTGTTCGCCGCGGCGGGTGCGCCAGGAGCCGAATTCGCTGTTGAAGCGGTCGCGATGTTCGCGCTGATATTCGGCATAGTCGCGGTCCAGTTCATCCACGCGCTGCTGGCGCCAGGCCTGGTAATTGCTGTCGTGGTGCGCGCCATAATCCTGCTGCGGACCATAGCCGTAGACGCGGTTGCCGTGATCCTCGTTGCCATAGCCGCTGCGTTCGCCGCTATAGGGGGCAAAGCCGCGGTTGGGCAGATAGTCGCTGCGGGCAGCCGAGGCATAGCCGAGCCGGCTCGACTGGTCGCGCGGATCGCCATAGGGGCGGTTATAATATTCGTCATATTCCCGGCGGCGCTCGGCTTCCTCGTCGCCGAACCAGCTGCGGACCTCATCCCCGGCGCGGTCGAAGAAACCGCGATCTTCGGGATCATAATCGCTCGGCGGGCGGCGATAGTCGGGGCCGCCGAACTGACCGCGCGTGCCGTAGCGATAGCCGCGATCGTCGCGTCCATAATCGCCCGGCCGGCGATAGCGGTCGCCGCCGCGATCCCAGTTGCTGCCATATCGATCTTCGCCACCATAGCGGCGTCCGCCTTGGTAACCCATCGTCCTTCTCCTTCTTCTCATCGGGCGACGCCTGCGCGGCATCGACGGGGCATCAATGACCGGAAAAGGGCATCGTTCCGGGCGTTACGCAGGAGTAATGTCGTGCCTGTCGGGCGGTCTGCCGCGCCTGAAACTGGCCCTTTGCCAGTGGCTTGATCCAGATCAGCCGGTGACGCGCTTTTTTGTGCGAAAGACGGTTGCATGGGCCAAATCGCTCGCTTATAGGCAGCGCTCCTTCGGGGGCCTTAGCTCAGCTGGGAGAGCGCGTCGTTCGCAATGACGAGGTCAGCGGTTCGATCCCGCTAGGCTCCACCAACCCCTTCCCAGGGTTGAACCGCAAGGACTTTACCGCTGGCGCCGGACGTGCGTAGAGCGGTTTCCATGAATATTGAAACAGATGCCGTTGAAGCGGACATGGGCCGCCCGGCCGCCACGGTCGTCATCGTGCGCGACCGGCACGATGGCCCGCCAGACTTGCTGATGGTGGAGCGCGCGTCGACCATGGCCTTTGCGGCAGGCGCACTGGTCTTTCCCGGCGGCGCGGTTGACGAGGGCGATCATGCGCTGGCGCGCCGGATCGATCACGGGCTGGAGCCAGACGAGGCGGCCGGGCGCATCGCCGCCATTCGCGAGACGATCGAGGAAAGTGGGCTGGGGATCGGTCTGCGGGGCATGGTGGACGCCGCCACGGTGCTGCGGCTGCGCGATGGGTTGCATGACGGGCGGACTATGGGCGAGATGCTGGACCGGCTGGGACTGGACGTCGCACTGGATGCGCTGACGCTCTTTGCGCGCTGGCACCCTGCGCCGTTCGAGCGGGCGCGGCGGGTGTTCGATACGCGATTCTATCTGGCGCGTGCGCCGGAGGGGCAGGTGGCGAGCGTCGATACGACCGAGAATGTGCGCCTGTTCTGGAGCAGCGCGGCGGACACGCTGGCACGGGCCGATGCGGGCGAGGCGCAGGTCATCTTCCCGACGCGGCGCAATCTGGAGCGACTGGCGCTTCATGCGGATCATGATGCGCTGGTCGCCCATGCGCTGGCCTATCCGGTGGAGAAGGTGCGGCCGTGGCGGGAGGAGCGCGACGGGGAAACCCACCTCTGCATCCCCGATCATCTGGGTTATCCCGTCACCTCGGAACCGATGCGGCAGGTCCGGCGTGTTTAGGGGGTGCGACGCCTTCATCTGACCCTGCGCCGCCTGCTCTGGCTGGCGGCATCCCTCGTCCTGATCCTGCTGGCTTATGCCTGGCTAAAGCAGCGACCGCAGGATCTGCCCTGGACCGATCTGGACCTGGGGCAGCCGATCGGCCTGTTCACCGGGCGCAAGCTGGCGGCGCTGACCGGCGATGCGGCGCAATGCCGGGCGCTGCTCGACCGGGCGGGCGTGGACTATGTCGCGATGGAACCGGGCGGGGCGGACCAGTGTCGCTATGCCGATGCGGTGCGGTTGCGCGCCGACAAGGATGCCATCGCGATGGCGCCCGCGGCGGTCGCTCCGTCCTGTCCGGTGGTCGCCGCGCTCAAGCTGTGGGAATGGCAGGTGGTGCAGCCGGCCGCGCAACGCATCTATGGCGCGCCGGTGCGCAGCATCCGCCATTTCGGCAGCTATAGCTGTCGGCGCATCTATGGCCGCAGCCGGGGCGATTATAGCGAACATGCCACCGCCGACGCGATCGACGTCGCCGCCTTCATGTTGAAGGACGGGCGGCAGGTCAGCGTGCTGAACGACTGGAAGGGCGAGGGGAAGGACGCCGCATTTTTGCGCGCGGTGCGCGACGGGGCATGCGGGCTGTTCTCGACCGTCTTGTCGCCCGACTATAATGCCGCGCATCGCGACCATTTCCATCTGGATCAGGCGGAGCGGGGAGCGATGGGCGGACGGGCGTGTCGCTAGTATAATTTCTCCCCAAGCTTGTCTTGGGGAAGAATTTACTGTCCGAACCCAGCTTCCCGCGCGAGCGTCACCGCTTCGCGCGCGGCCGCCAGCAAGGCGCCGCTCTTGGCCTCGCATTCGCGCTGTTCATATTCGGCGGTCGAATCGGCGACGATGCCCGCGCCGGCCTGCACATGCATGACGCCGTCCTTGAGGACAGCCGTGCGCAGGACGATGCAACTGTCCATATTGCCGTCCGGCCCGAAATAGCCGACGCCGCCGGCATAGGCGCCGCGCGTTTCCGGTTCCAGTTCGGCGATGATTTCGCAGGCGCGGACCTTGGGCGCGCCCGATACGGTGCCGGCCGGGAAGCCCGCGAACAGCGCGTCGATCGCGTCCTTGTCCGGGGACAGGCGGCCCACGACGTTGGACACGATATGCATGACATGGCTGTAGAATTCGACGGTATAGCTGTCGGTCACGGTCACGCTGCCAGCGGTCGCCACGCGGCCGACATCGTTGCGGCCGAGGTCCAGCAGCATCAGATGCTCGGCCCGTTCCTTCGGATCGGCGAGCAGGCTTTCGCGATTCGCCGCATCCTCCACGGCATTCTTGCCGCGTGGGCGGGTGCCGGCGATCGGACGGATCGTGACTTCGCCGTCGCGCGCACGGACCAGGATTTCCGGGGACGAGCCGATCAGCGCGAAGCCGGGCAGGTCGAGATAATAGAGGAAGGGCGACGGGTTGATGCGTCGCAGCGCGCGATAGAGGGCGATCGGCGGCAAAGTGAAGGGGCTGGTGAAGCGCTGGGCCAGCACCACCTGAAAAATGTCGCCCGCAACGATATAGTCCTTCGCCCGGTCCACCATCTGCGCATAGCGGCCCGGTTCCAGCACCGGCGTGACCGTGACATCGGCGATTGCGGCCGGGGCCGTTACCGCGGGCAGGGGCGCGGCGAGGCGCGCGGCGGTGGCGTCGATCCGCTCCAGCGCTTCCGCGATGGCCCGGTCTGCATCGGTGAAGCTGCCTTTCCAGACCGGCGCGACCAGATAGAGCGCGTCGGCGAGGCGATCGAAGACGAGTATCACGGTCGGCCGCACGAACAGCATGTCGGGCACGCCGATCGGATTGGCGGCGGGGCGGGGCAGTTTTTCCACCAGCCCGACCGTCTCATAGCCGAAATAGCCGACGAGGCAGGCGAGCGCGGCCGGCAAAGCAGGGTCCATATGGGCGCGACATTCGGCGACCAGGTCGCGCAGCGCGTCGAGCGATCCCTTTTGCTGCGCGACGAAGGCGTCGCGATCGGTCGCCCATTGGCGGTTGATCTCCGCGCTTTGGCCGTTCGCGCGGAAGACCAGGTCGGGGGCGAGGCCGATCAGGCTGTGGCGGCCGCGCACCGCGCCGCCCTCCACCGATTCCAGCAGATAGTCGCCGCGATCGGGTTCGAACAATTTCAGCGCGGCGGAAATCGGCGTGTCGGTATCGGCGATCTGCCGCCGCCACACCAGCGCGGACTCGCCACGCATGAGCGCCGCGCGCGCAGTCGCTACGCCGTCTGCCGTCCCGCCGATCGCCGTCATCTTACTGCTCGCCGCTATTGGTGGCGGCCAGCGCGCTGCGGACCTGCTCCACGGCCTTGGCGTTGCGGGTGACGCCCAGTTCCTTTTCGACCGCGCGCTCGAACTGCTGGCCATATTCCTGGCCGACTACTTCGGCGAGCTGGGTGCGGACCTGGTTCAGCAAGGCCGGCTGATTCTTGGCGTCGCCGCGCTCGATCTTGTTCAGTTGCACGACGAAATAGCCGCGATCCTGGCCGATCGGCAGCGTCTTGACCGTGTTCGCCGCCATCGCAAAGAGGATGGCGACTTCGGCCGGGGGACGCTGCTCGCCGCGCATGATGTCGGCGCGGCGGCCGCCCAGCATCTGCGGCGCGGGCAGCTTGACGCCGGCCTGGGCGATGGCGTCGGCCAGTTTCGCGCCCTTGGCGACCTTCGCCTGGATCTGCTCGGCCAGCGCCTTCGCCTTCAGATTGCCGGCATTCAGCTTATATTGCGCCAGCACCAGTTGCTTGACTTCGGCCAGCGGCGGCGGTGCGGCCGTGATGATTTCGCCCGGGGCGGCGAGCGCATAGCGCTTGTCCGCCGTGATCGGGATGAGCTGCGCGTCGTCGTCCGCACTCATCGCGAAGACCGGGGCGAGCAGCGGCTGGATATCGGCCGGCGCGGCATAGGCCTGGTCCTTCACCTGCTTGCCGGTGGCGAGCAGGGGCGGGCTGGTTTCCAGCTTGAGGCCGTTATCCTTCACCACTTCCTGGAAGCTGTCGCCATTGGCGATCGCATCCTCGATCTTGCCGGTGAAGTCGGACAGCAGTTGCTTTTCCTTCTGCGCGCGCAGCGCCGTGACGATCTCTCCGCGCACCGCGTCCAGCGTGCGGGCAGGGGTTTCCTTCGTCGCGGTAACGCGCAGCAGCAGCCAGCCCAGCGGTCCGCGTACCGGACCGATCAGGTCGCCCTGCTTGCCAGCGAACACGCTATCGGCGACGGCCTTGCCTGCCGTGACGGTCAGCGCATCGCGACTCTGGTCGGCCAAGGAGGATACGGCGAGGCCGGCACTCTGGGCCGCGGCGGCGAGCGACTTGCCGCCCTTCACCTGATCGGCGATCGCCTTGGCGCCCGCCTGGGTCGGCAGCACGAGCTGCTCGACGCTGCGGCTCTGCTTGGCGGCGTAGCTGGCCTTGTTCTGATTGTAGCTTGCGCTGATCTCCGCTTCGGTCGGCTGGGCCGCCTGGGCGAAACGCTCGGCATCCACCACGGCGTAGCGAATACGGCGCTGTTCCGGGATGGTGAAGCGGCTGGCGTTCTTCTTGTAATAATCGGCCAGTTGCGCGTCGGTCGGGTTCTTTTCATCGAGGAAGGCGATCGCCGGGATCGCCGCGACCGTGCCTTGACGCGCTTCGAGCAGCAGCGAGGCGTAAGGCAGGACCATGCTGTCGGTCAGCTTGACGCCCAGGCCCACCGGGGCGAGCAACTGCCGCTGGAGGATTTCGCGGCTGATGTCGTCGCGCAGCGCCTGTTCGGTCAGCCGTTCGCGGACGAGGAGCGCGCGGAAATTATCATTGCTGAAATTGCCCGCCGCGTCCTGGAAGGCGGGGATTTGCGCGATCTGCGCATCGACCAGCCGCTTGGAGATATGCACGCCCTGATCGTCGGCGAAGGCGCGCAGCGTCAGCGACGCCACCAGCTGGTCATAGACCTGGCTCCCGCCGCCCTGCGCGAAGAAATCGCCGATCTGTAGGCCGGGATTGGACCGGCGCGCATTTTCGAACACGCGCTGCACCCGGTCCTGCAATTCGGTCTGGCTCAGGGTCTGGCCCTTCGCCTTGGCCGCGGTGCCGCCGCCGCCCAGCATCGATCCCGAGCCGAACTTGCCGCTGGTGACGTCGCCCAGGATGAAGGCGCCAGCGATCACCCCCAGGAACAGGATGGCGAAAAGCGCGCCGAATTTGGATCGGATGAAGCTGCGAAAGACAGAAAGCATGGGGGTTCCGGAACTGCGGCTGTGTGGCGGCCCGCTTTAGGCGCGGATGCGCGCGGCGGCAAGGCTTGGACTGGACAAATGCGCGATCGCCGTTCATCGGCTTTTGCCAGCATCGGGACGATCCGAGGAGGCGCGATCCCATAAGGGACGCGGCGGATCGGCACCGGGGCATCGTGCAGCAATAACCACACCTTACATACAGGGGAAACGGTCAGATGAGCAGGCGCAAGCTGGTTGTCGGCAACTGGAAGATGAACGGGATGCGCGAGCATCTGGATGAAGTGGAGGCGATCGGCGATCTGGCCGCCGCGCATCCGGCCGTCGAGGTCGGGCTGTGCCTGCCCGCGACGCTGATCATGGCCGGGTCGGAAAAGCGCGGCGCGGCGTTCATCGGCGCGCAGAACTGCCATATGGACATGAGCGGCGCCTATACCGGGTCGCTGTCGGCCGAAATGCTCGCAGAAGCGGGCGCGACCTGGGTCATCACCGGGCATAGCGAACGGCGCGAGGCGCGGGGCGAAACGAACGCCGACATCGCGGCCAAGGCGCTGGCGGCCAAGGCGGCGGGCCTGAAGGTCATCTTGTGCGTGGGCGAAAGCCTGGACGTGCGCGACGCGGGCGACGCGGAAGCCGTGGTGTCGGCGCAGTTGCTGGCGTCGCTGCCCGAAGGCGCGGCGGCGGACTGGCTGGCGGTCGCCTATGAACCCATCTGGGCGATCGGCACCGGCCGTATCCCGACGATGGAGGCTGTGGAAACCATGCACGCCGCGCTGCGCGCCGCGCTCGCCACCCGCATTGGCACTGAAGCGGACAAGATGCGCATCCTCTATGGCGGGTCGATGAACGGCGCGAATGCGGCCGAATTGCTGGCGATCGCCGATGTCGACGGCGGCCTGATCGGCGGTGCGAGCCTGACGGCCGAGAAATTCGCGCCGATCATCGAGGCGGCCGACGCCAGGGTGACGGCGGCGGTTTGACTGAATAAGCCCCTCCCTTTCAAGGGAGGGGTTGGGGTGGGTAGCGAGCGGAGCGAGCCGTAACCTTTGCCTCACGCGTAGCAAGCGATTGCTGGCGCAATCGCACCCACCCCCGGCCCCTCCCTTGAAAGGGAGGGGAGAAAAAGGCGCGGTTGCCCCCAACGCCCATCGTCGCTATGTGCGCGCCAACGCATTCTAAAGTACCGGACCCCGTCGCATGTTCACCTTCCTTCTCGTCGTGCAGGCCATCATCGCTGCTCTGCTGGTCGCCGTCATCCTGATGCAAAAGTCGGAAGGCGGCGGTCTGGGCGTGGGCGGCAGCCCGGCGGGCCTGATGTCGGCGCGCGGCGCGGCGGATTTCCTGACCCGGTCGACCACGGTGCTGGCGACGATTTTCGTCACCTTGTCGATCGTCATGGCGGTGATCGCATCGGTGCGTCATGCGCCCAGCGACATCGACACCTCGCTGGTGAAGCAGGCTCCGGCCACGCAGAACGCTCCAGCCCCGGCCGGTAATGCCGATCCGCTGGCGGGTGCGGCCAGCAATGCGGCGTCCGCGACGCCCTCGGCTCCGGCGGCCAATGGCGCGGTTCCGCTCGCCAACTAAACCTTTCACCGATCTTTCGATCTTTTTTTAGCGTGCGTGGATTCGCGCGCTTGCCCTTTGTTGTTCCGAAAGGCTAAGCCTCTCCTCCCATGACGCGGTATATTTTCATCACCGGCGGCGTGGTCTCCTCGCTTGGCAAAGGCCTGATGGCCGCTTCGCTTGCAGCGCTGCTGCAGGCGCGAGGTTTCCGTGTGCGAATCCGGAAATTCGACCCCTATCTCAACGTCGATCCGGGCACGATGAGCCCGTATCAGCATGGCGAAGTCTATGTGACCGACGACGGGGCGGAAACCGACCTCGACCTGGGCCATTATGAGCGCTTCACCGGCGTGTCTGCGCGCCAGAGCGACAATGTGACGCAGGGCCGCGTCTATCAGACGATCATCCAGCGCGAACGGCGCGGCGACTATCTGGGCGCGACGGTGCAGGTGATCCCGCACGTCACCGACGAGATCAAGGCGTTCGCGCTGGCCGACACCGACGATATCGATTTCGTCCTCTGCGAAATCGGCGGCACGGTGGGCGACATAGAATCGCTGCCCTTCATGGAAGCGATTCGCCAACTACATAACGACCTGGATCGCGGCCAGTCGATCTTCGTCCATGTGACGCTGGTGCCCTATATCGCGGCGGCGGGCGAGCTGAAGACCAAGCCGACCCAGCGCAGCGTGCGCGACCTGACCTCGCTGGGCATCCAGCCCGACATCCTTCTGTGCCGTTGCGAGCATCCGCTGCCCGACAGCGAGCGTCAGAAGATTGCACTGTTCTGCAACGTGCGTCCCGAAGCGGTCATCCCCGCGCTTGACGCCAGCAGCATCTACGCCGTGCCGCATCAATATCACGCCGAAGGGCTGGACGAGGAAGTGCTGCGCGCCTTCGGCATCAAGGATGCGCCCGTGCCCCAGCTTGCCCGCTGGGACGACATCATGGATCGCCAGCAGAACCCCGAAGGCGAAGTGACGATCGGCGTGGTAGGCAAATATGTCGGCCTGCTCGACGCCTACAAGTCGCTGTACGAAGCGCTGAACCATGGCGGCCTAGCCAACCGGGTGAAGGTCAAGGTCAAGTGGATCGACGCCGAATTGTTCGAGAAGGGTGACGACATCGTCGCCAGCCTGGAGCCGATGCACGGCATCCTGGTGCCGGGCGGCTTCGGCGTGCGCGGGTCGGAAGGCAAGATCGCCAGCGTCAAATTCGCGCGCGAACGCAATGTGCCCTTCTTCGGCATTTGCCTGGGGATGCAGATGGCCTGCATCGAGGGCGCGCGGAACACCGCGGGTATCGCCGATGCCTCCACCACCGAATTTGGCGATACGTCCGAGCCGGTCGTGGGCCTCATCACCGAATGGATGAGCACGGAAGGCTTGCAGAAGCGAACCGCCGACACCGATCTGGGCGGCACGATGCGGCTGGGCGCCTATCCGGCGAAACTCACCGGCAACAGCGTCGTCGCGGGCATTTACGGCACCGACGACATCAGCGAGCGGCATCGTCATCGCTATGAAGTCAATGCCGGCTATCGCGAGCCGCTGGAAAAGGGCGGCCTGATCTTTTCGGGCATGTCGCCGGACGGCACGCTGCCCGAAATCGTCGAGCGGCCAGACCATCCCTGGTTCGTGGGCGTGCAGTTCCACCCGGAACTCAAGTCCAAACCCTTCGACCCGCACCCGCTCTTCGCCAGCTTCATCGAAGCGGCGGTCAAGCAGAGCCGGTTGATGTAAGAAAGCGGGGCCGGATGGCCCCGTTTTTCGTTCAAGCGATGGTGCGGATCACAGCGCGGACGTCACATCCGTCTGCGCAAAATCATTACCGACGAACAGCAACGGGCAGTTGCGCGTGGTCGCCAGTTCATAGGCGAAGCAATCGCCGTAATTGAGGCTGGCGGGATGCACACCCTTGCCCCATCGGGCGTAGGCGTCTGCTGCACGTCGGGCGGAGTCCGGAGTCAGTGCCACTATGTCGATGTCGAGTTCCTCGATCAGGCGCTTGGCCTGCCGACTGTAATTGCGCCGAAGGGCTACGGTCAGAGTCTCCGTCAGCGTGCCCGCTGACATGATCAGCGCGTCGTCGCTTCCCAACACTGCCGCGCAAACATCCGCTTCCGCTTCATTCAGCAGGATGGCCATGATCGCGGACGTATCGATGGCGATCAACTGGGCAGGCCGTCATCATCATAGAGGAAGTCCTGGCTTCGCGCCGCACAAGGGCCGGGGGAAGCGAGCCTTGCCGCCTCTGCGCGAATGTTCTCGATCGATGCGCGTCGCGACTTCGCGTCCACCTGCGCCTTGATGGGAACGAGGCGAACAGCCGCGTGGCCGTGACGGGTGAGGATGACTTCGTCACCCGCTTCGGCGCGCCTGACCAGGTCGGTCAGTTGCGCCTTGGCGTCGGACACGGAAATTTTCATCTCGTTCGCCCCATGCAATTAAGGGATGATTATGGACCATCTAATGGTCCAAATCAAGATGCTGCCGGCGTCAGCTTTAGCATCCGCCCCTGCGATCCTTCCTTGCCGTCCTCCAGCAGCCACAGCGCGCCGTCTGGCCCTTGCTCCACTTCGCGGATGCGGGCGCCCATGTCCCACTGGTCGGCCTTTTCCGCTTTCTCGCCGTCCAGCTTCACCCGGACGAGGCTCTGGCTGGACAGGCCGCCGATGAACAGCGAGTTCTTCCACTGTGGGAACATGTCGCCCGCATAATAGAGCAGGCCGCCGGGCGAGATGACCGGATTCCACCAGACTTTGGGTGCCTCGAACCCGTCGCCCGCCTTATGATCGGGAATGTCGCGGCCGTCATAATGGCTGCCGTTCGACGCCTTGGGCCAGCCATAGTTGAGGCCGGGCTTGATGAGGTTCACCTCGTCGCCGCCCTTCGGTCCCATTTCCTGTTCCCACAAGCGGCCATCCTTGTCGAAGGCGATGCCCAGCAGATTGCGATGGCCATAGGACCAGATGGCGGGATGGAAGCCCTTGGCGGCGAGCGGATTGTTCGCCGCGGGCGTGCCGTCCAGGTTCAGGCGCAGCACCTTGCCCAGCGTCGCCTTGGGGTCTTGCGCCGGGTCGAACTTCTGCCGCTCGCCATTGGTGAAGAAAAGATATTGGCCATCGGGCGAAAAGGCGATGCGGCCCGAATAATGACCGTTGCCGTCGACATAGGGGCTGGCGCGGAAGAGGACGGTCACGCCATCCAGCTTCGTCGTGCCGTCGCTGGCCTGATTGAACGCGCCCTTGGCCAGCGCCACGCCTTTCACCCCGTCACGTTCCTCCGAAAAGCTGAAATAGACGGCCTTGTCCCTGGCGAAGGTCGGCGACAGCACCACGTCCATCAGGGCGCCCTGGCCCGCGCTGTCGACCGCCGGGATGCCCGCGATCGGGATCTTGGTGCCGTTCCTGGGATCGAACAGAATCATCTCGCCTGCCTTCTCCGTCACCAAGGCGCGTCCGTCGGGCAGGAAGGTCATGGCCCAGGGCGAATCGAAATCGGCTATGACGGATGTCTTGAACGGCTTGTCCGCCGCAGCGGCGCTGTTCTGGCCGGTGGCGTTCTCGGCCGAACAGGCGATGAGGATGAGGGGCAGGGCGGTCATAATAGCTCGGGTCATAATTTTCTCCGTTCGCCCTGAGCGAAGTCGAAGGGCTATGCTGAGCATGGCGAAGCACCTCTCTTCGTTCGGTGGAGGGCTTCGACTTCGCTCAGCCCGAACGGTTAGAATACAACAAGACGAATAATGTTGCAGATTGCGTGGCTCACGCCTATATCGCCCTTGCTTCCTTACATCGTCAAACATGTCAGGGCCGCAAGCGGAACGCTTGCGGCGCTTGTTAGGTGTACGGCAGGGGAAGCGCGCATAGAGTTTCTGGAGATTGCATGGCGGACATCGCCCTATTGACCGCGCTGATCGAACCCGAGGTAAAGGCCCTGGGCTTCGACCTCGTGCGGATCAGGCTGTTCGGGTCGGGCGACGAGCATACGTTGCAGATCATGGCAGAAGACCCGAAGACCAAGCAACTGGTCATCGAGGATTGCGCTGCCATCTCGCGGCGTATTTCGGACGTGATGGATGAGGTCGATCCGATCGAGGAGGCCTATCGTCTGGAGGTCAGTTCGCCCGGCATCGACCGGCCGCTGACCCGGCTGCACGACTTCATCGAATGGGCCGGCCATGAGGCCAAGATTTCCGCGACCGAGATCGTCGAGGGACGCAAGAGCTTCCGCGGCGTCCTGAACGGGGTCGAAGGCGACAATATCCTGTTTACCGACGCGAAGAGTGGCGACGTCGTCATTCCTTTCGCGCTGGTCAGCGACGCGAAGCTGCTGCTGACCGACGCGCTCCTTTCTGCTACAATGCCGCTTTCCTCCGATGGGGCGGATGATTTTGAAACCGAAGAATAAGGGTTCATAAAGCCATGGCCAACGCCATTTCCGCCAATCGGGCCGAACTGATCGCGATCGCCAACAGCGTCGCATCCGAAAAGATGATCGACAAGGCGATCGTCATCGAAGCGATGGAAGACGCGATCCAGCGCGCCGCCCGCGCGCGCTATGGCGCCGAAAACGACATCCGTGCCAAGCTGGACCCGGAAACCGGCGACCTGCGCCTGTGGCGCGTCGTCGAGGTGGTCGAACTGGTCGAGGATTATTTCAAGCAGGTCGATTTGAAGGCCGGGCAAAAGCTGAAAAAGGATGCCGTGATCGGCGACTTCATCGTCGATCCGCTGCCCGCGATCGACCTGGGCCGCATCGACGCCCAGTCGGCCAAGCAGGTTATCTTCCAGAAGGTCCGCGACGCCGAGCGTGAGCGCCAGCATGAAGAGTTCAAGGACCGCGTGGGTGAGATCATCACCGGCGTCGTCAAGTCGGTCGAATTCGGCCATGTCGTCGTCAATCTGGGCCGGGCCGAAGGCGTGATCCGCCGTGACCAGCAAATTCCGCGCGAAGTCGTTCGCGTCGGTGACCGCATCCGCTCGGTCGTGCTGAACGTGCGTCGCGAAAATCGCGGGCCGCAGATTTTCCTGAGCCGCGCGCATCCTGAATTCATGAAGAAGCTGTTCGCGCAGGAAGTGCCGGAAATCTACGACGGCGTCATCACCATCATGGCCGCCGCCCGCGATCCGGGCAGCCGCGCCAAGATCGGCGTCATCAGCCGCGATTCGAGCATCGACCCGGTCGGCGCCTGCGTCGGCATGAAGGGCAGCCGCGTGCAGGCCGTCGTGCAGGAAATGCAGGGCGAAAAGATCGACATCATCCCCTGGTCGGAAGATACCGCGACCTTCGTCGTCAATGCGTTGCAGCCGGCCCAGGTCAGCCGCGTCGTCATCGATGAAGAAGAAGAGCGTATCGAAGTCGTCGTCCCCGACGATCAGTTGTCGCTCGCCATCGGCCGCCGCGGCCAGAATGTCCGCCTCGCCAGCCAGTTGACTGGCAAGGCGATCGACATCATGACCGAAGCCGACGCCAGCGAGAAGCGCCAGAAGGAATTCGTCAGCCGCTCCGAACTGTTCCAGAACGAACTGGACGTGGACGAGACGCTGTCGCAGTTGCTGGTCGCCGAAGGCTTTGGCGAGCTGGAAGAGGTCGCCTATGTCGAGATCGACGAACTGGCGGCGATCGAAGGCTTTGACGACGAGCTGGCCGCCGAGTTGCAGAACCGCGCGCTTGAAGCGCTGGAGCGCCGCGAGGCCGCTGCCCGCGAGGAACGCACCAATCTGGGCGTCGAGGACGCGCTGGCCGAGATGCCGCATCTGACCGAAGCCATGCTGGTCACGCTGGGCAAGGCGGGCGTCAAGACGCTCGACGACCTGGCCGACCTGGCCACCGACGAACTGGTGCAGAAGAAGCGCGTCGACCAGCGTCGCCGCAAATCGGATAGCGGCGCCGAGGACAAGGGCGGCATATTGGCGGCCTATGGCCTGTCGGACGAGCAGGGCAATGAGATCATCATGGCCGCCCGCGCCCATTGGTTCGAAGACGAGGAAGCCTGAGCCTCCATGTCTTTTATCGCCCTCCGCCCGACTGGCCACGCGATCATCGCTGACGCCATCCGGTCGCTCACCGAGCGGCCGGAAGGGCTGGCGGCTGTCCTGTCCGGCTCTCCAACAAGGGAGGACGCCTATGTTGCGGACACTCCCCGATGAGAGAATAGCGCCTCTCGACAGCGTCGGACTTGCCCTTTCATCCGTTTTGGCGGAGGGGCGCGCATGACCGAACGCAAATGCATATTGACCGGCGACCGAGCCGACCCCGACACGCTGGTTCGCCTGGCGGTGGGGCCGGAGGGTCAGGTGCTGCCCGATATTCGCGCCAAGGCGCCGGGGCGGGGCGCCTGGATCGGCGTATCGCGCGCCGAGTTGGAAACCGCGCTGGCCAAGGGCAAGCTCAAGGGCGCGCTCGCCCGTGCGTTCAAGGATAGCGCCCTCCAGATATCCGACGACCTGCCGGCGATGATCGAGTCCGGGCTGCGCAAGACGCTGCTGGATCGGCTGGGGCTGGAATCGCGTGCGTCGATGCTGCTGACGGGGTCCGAAAAGATCGACGTCGCGTGCCGCAAGGGGCAGGTGCGGTTGCTGCTCCATGCCGCTGATGCGGCGGCTGACGGCAACCGGAAACTGGACCAGGCGCTGCGCGTCGGGCAGGAGGCCGAAGGTACGGATTTGGCGGGTATCGTCTTGCCTGTGGACCGGGAGGCCCTATCTATGGCAATGGGGCGCGACAATGTCGTCCATATCGCAGTAACCGACTCGCGTGCGGCGTCGCGTCTGCGTGCGGCCATCGGCCGCTTGGAAAGCTATCTGGGTTGCGCTAACGGGGCGCCTGTACAGGGGGAGCCTGACTCCACCGATGTGCCGGGCGTGGTCGTTTAGGTTAAGTTCGGATGTGAATTTGTTAAGGGCGCCGACGGGCCTTTCCGGTCGGAGCGGAAGTGAAGGGTTAAGTTCAGTCGTATGAGTGACAGCAAGGAAGACAAGCCGGTTCTGGGCCGCAAGCCACTGGGCATCAAGCGGACCGTGGAATCCGGTCAGGTGCAGCAGCAGTTCAGCCATGGCCGCAAGAATACGGTCGTGGTTGAAGTGAAGCGGCGCCGCGTCCTGGGCAAGCCGGGTGAGACGACCGGTGCTGCCCCTGCGGCTGCGCCCCAGGCCGATCCCACTCCGGTCGCGCCGCGCCCGGCCGCGCCTGCGCCGCAGCAGACCCGCGCGCCGCAGCCTGCGCCGGTGCGCCAGTCGCCGCCGCAGAGCCTGATGTCGCGTCAGGAATTGCAGGCCAAGCTGCTGCGCGAGGCTGAGGAAGCCCGCATGACCGCGCTGGAAGATGCGCGCCGTCGTGAGGATGCCGCGCGTCTCGCCGCCAGCGAGGAAGAAAAGCGCCGCGCCGAGGAAAATCGCCAGGCGGCCGAAGCGCCGCCGACGCCCGAGCCGGTCGAACGGGCTGCGCCCGAACCGGTCGCCGAGGCCGTCGCGCCTGCGCAACCGGCTACGGAAGAGGCCGCAGCGCCTGCCGCGCCCGCCGAACAGGAGCGGCCCGCCACGCCCGCGGCCGCCGCGCCGCCGCCGCGCCGCTTCACCCCGGTCACGCCGGTCAAGCGCCCCGAGCCGACCAAGCCCGAACGCGCCAAGAAGGGCGAAGATAATCGCCGCCAGGCCGGCAAGCTGACCGTCACCAAGGCGCTGGCCGATGACGACAGCGCCCGCGCCCGCAGCCTTGCAGCGCTCAAGCGCGCCCGTGAAAAGGAGCGTCGCGCCCATTATGCCGGCGGCGCGCAGCAGCGCGACAAGCAGGTCCGCGACGTCGTGGTGCCTGAAATCATCACCGTGCAGGAACTGGCCAACCGTATGGCCGAAAAGGGCGCGGACCTGGTCAAGTCGCTGTTCAAGATGGGTCAGGCGGTTACGCTCAACCAGCCGATCGATCAGGATACGGCGGAGTTGCTGGTCGAGGAATTCGGCCACCGCATTCAGCGCGTGTCCGACGCCGACGTGGAAATCGGCATCACCGGCGATGTCGATGCGCCTGAAACGCTCAAGCCTCGCGCGCCGGTCGTCACCATCATGGGCCATGTCGATCACGGCAAGACCTCGCTACTCGACGCCTTGCGCGGGACCGACGTGGTCGCGGGCGAAAGCGGCGGCATCACCCAGCATATCGGCGCCTATCAGGTGACGACCAAGGGTGGCGACGTCATCACCTTCCTCGATACGCCGGGCCATGAAGCCTTTTCGGAAATGCGCGCCCGCGGCGCCAACGTCACCGACATCGTCATCCTGGTGGTGGCGGCCGACGACGGGCTGATGCCGCAGACGATCGAGGCGATCAACCATACCAAGGCGGCCGGCGTGCCGATGATCGTGGCGATCAACAAGTGCGACAAGCCCGAAGCGAACCCGCAAAAGGTGCGCGAGCGCCTGTTGAGCGAGGAGATCGTGGTCGAGGATATGGGCGGCGACGTTCAGGACGTGGAGGTTTCCGCGCTCAAGAAGACCGGCCTTGACGAACTGATCGAGAAGATCCTGCTCCAGGCCGAAGTCATGGAGCTGTCCGCCAATCCCGATCGCGCCGCCGAAGGCAATGTGATCGAGGCGCAGCTCGACAAGGGCCGCGGTGCGGTCGCTACCGTGCTGGTGCGCAAGGGTACGCTCAAAGTCGGCGACACCTTCGTCATCGGCGCGGAAAGCGGCAAGGTCCGTGCGCTGGTCAACGACAAGGGTCAGCAGGTGAAGTCCGCCGGTCCCTCGACCCCGGTCGAGGTGCTGGGCCTGTCCGGCGTTCCCAAGGCGGGCGACCAGCTCACCGTCGTCGAGAATGAAGCGCGCGCCCGCGAAGTCGCCGCCTATCGTCAGGAGCAGATCACGCTCAAGCGGACGGCGTCTGTGCCGACCAACTTCGAAAGCATGTTCTCGGCGCTCAACACGACCATGATCGAATATCCGGTCGTGATCCGTGGCGACGTGCAGGGGTCCGTCGAAGCGATCGTCACTGCGCTGAACCGCATTTCGACCGACGAGATCAAGGTGCGTATCCTCAGCTCCGGCGTCGGTGCGATCACCGAAAGCGACGTTACGCTGGCCGCTGCCAGCCGCGCGCCGCTGATTGGCTTCAACGTCCGTCCCAATGCCAAGGCGCGTCCGATGGCCGTGCGCGAGAAGATTTCGCTGCGCTATTATGACGTGATCTACGACCTGCTGGAAGAAGTCCGCAACGAAATGGCGGGCCAGCTGGCGCCAGAGCGCATCGAAACGATCGTGGGTCGCGCCGAAGTGCTGCAGGTGTTCCCGGCGGGCAAGAAGGACAAGGCGGCCGGTCTGCTCGTCCTCGACGGCATCATCCGCAAGGGGCTCAATGCGCGCCTCACCCGGTCCGACGTCATCGTGTCCAAGACGGTCATCCACTCGCTGCGCCGGTTCAAGGACGATGTGTCCGAAGTCCGCGCGGGCATGGAGTGCGGCGCGGTCCTGCAGGATACGAACGACATCAAGCCCGGCGACACGCTGGAACTGTTCGAGGTCGAAGAGCGTCAGCGCACGCTGTAAGCCATATCCCCCTTCCGCTTGCGGGAGGGGGATTGGGGGTGGGCTCGCCCTCTCCTGAATTGCTATGGCCGGTGGGAGGAGCCCGCCCCCGGCCCCTCCCGAGCAGGGAGGGGGGAGATTTAGGCTATGGCCCAACAACCCGAAGGCCCGTCCGTCCGCCTGCTCCGCGTGGGCGAACAGGTGCGCCATGTCCTGTCCGACATCCTCCAGCGCGGCGACGTGCATGACGACGTGCTGGCCAGACATGTCGTGAGCGTCACCGAAGTGCGCATGTCCCCCGACCTGCGCCACGCCACCATCTTCATCAAGTCGCTGCTGGGGCAGGATGAGGAAGCGGTGCTGAAGGCCCTGCGCACCAATACCGCCTATCTGCAGCGCGCGGTCGCCAGTCGCATCGCGCTCAAATATGCCGCCAAGCTGAAATTCCTGGCGGACGACAGCTTCGACGAGGGCAGTCATATCGACAAGCTGCTGCGTCAGCCCAAAGTGGCGCAGGATCTGGTGAAGGACGAGGGCGAAGAATAATTGCGGTGCCTGTGCTTCTACCGCATAGTCGCCGCATGAAGCTGACCGTCAATCACGATAACCGGGTCACTTTGCCAGCCGCGCTTCGCAGGCTGTTGGGTCTGCGGCCGGGGGATGCGGTCCAACTGTCAGTTCATGATGGCGGCCTTCTTATGCGCCCGGCGACCGGGATGCCTATGCCGGGGCGGCAAATCGGGACGGTTCCGGTTGCATAGCAGCGTCATTCGGCGAGTCTCGATCATGTGGGGGTTATCGGTGCGGACATTATCGGGGTTTGCAGTTGCGGCCATACTCGCCGCGTCGTCGCCCGCCTTCGCCAAGGAGCCGGCGATCCATCCTGCCGTCATCGCCGATCCCAGACCTGACGCCGCCTATCCTGCAAGCATGAGTGCCTTCGTCATCCCCGCGCAGGACGGGGCGATGAACGCGGTCATGTACACAGCCGCGGGCGCAGGCATCCACCCGACGCTGCTGCTGCTCCACGGCTTTCCCGGCAACGAACAGAATCTCGATCTGGCCCAGGCCGTCCGTCGCGCCGGGTGGAATGTGCTGACGCTCCATTATCGCGGCAGTTGGGGCAGCCCCGGCATATTCTCCTTCGCCAACGCATCGGAGGACGCCTTCACCGCGCTGCAATATCTCCAGCAACCCTCCATCGTCGCCAGATATCGCATCGACACCAGCGCGATCGTGGTCGCCGGGCACAGCATGGGCGGCTTCATGGCCGCCGATGCCGCCGCGGCCGATCCGCGCGTCGCCGGGCTGTTCCTGATCGATCCCTGGGACCCGGCGCAGACCGTGGCGGCGCTGGCCACGCCGGAAGGCGAGGCGGGGTGGAAGGCGGAAGTGGCGAGCGACCTGCCGCCGCTCCATGGCGCGACCTATGAGGGGCTGACCGGCGAGATCAAGGCCGACGGGCAGAAGTTCGACCTGGGTCGCCGCCTGGCCGGCTATGGTCGCCGTCCGCTGACGCTGTTGGGCGCGGAAAAGGGGATAGGCGCCATGGCGCGCAAGGCGGCTGCCGATGCGCAGGGCGCCAATCCGGACGCGCGGCTGATGGTCTGGCCGACCGATCACAGCTTCTCCGACAAGCGGATCGCGCTGGCCGACGCACTGGTGCGTTTCCTGGCTGGCGTCGCACCGACGATCCGCTAATCGGCGCCGATGGCGAAACTCTATTTCTATTATAGCTCGATGAATGCGGGGAAATCGACCACCCTGCTGCAATCCGACTTCAACTATCGCGAGCGCGGCATGGACACGATGCTGTGGACCGCCGCGCTCGACGATCGCTTTGGCCGCGGGCGGATCGTGTCGCGCATCGGGCTGGAGGCGCTTGCCGCTCTGTTCGATCCGCAGGTCGATATCTTCGCCGCCATTGCTGCCCGGCACGGCGCGACGCCGCTGTCCTGCGTGCTGGTGGACGAGGCGCAATTCCTGACCGAGGCGCAGGTGTGGCAGTTGGGCGGAGTTTGCGACCGGCTCGGCATTCCGGTCCTCTGCTACGGCATCCGTACCGATTTCCAGGGGCAGCTTTTCGCCGGCAGCGCCGCGCTGTTGGGATTGGCCGACACGCTGACAGAGATCAAGACGGTGTGCGATTGCGGCCGCAAGGCGACGATGAACCTGCGCGTCGATGCGGGCGGACGGCCGATCCAGCAGGGCGCGCAGACCGAAATCGGCGGCAATGATCGCTATGTCGCACTATGCCGCCGCCACTTCGTGGAGCAGATGCGGCGATGACCCGCATCGAACGCCTGCTTGCGCCGATCGAAGCGCCCGGCCTGCATCTGGAACAGTTGCGCGAAGCGCATCGCGAGACGCTGCGCCCGCTCTGCCCGGCGGACGATCCGGTATGGGAGATTTTTCCCAGTAACTGGGCAGGCGCGCATTTCGATGCGATATTCGACGCGACCCTCGCCAATCCCGATCGCTGTCCTTTCCTGATCGTCGCCGACGGCGCCGCTGTCGGCATGTCGGGCTATCTGCACATCCACGCGGCCGACAATTGGCTGGAACTGGGCGGCACCTATATGACGCCATCCGCGCGCGGCACCGGGCTGAACGGCCGGATCAAGCCGCTGCTGATCGGGCGCGCATTGGAATGCGGCTTCACCCGTATCGAATTTCGCATCGACCAGCGCAACGTCCGCTCGCAAAAGGCGGTCGAAAAGCTGGGCGCGGTGCGCGAGGGAGTCCTGCGCAAGCAGCGGGTGACCTGGACCGGCCATGTCCGCGATACGGCGATCTATTCGATCCTGGCCGATGAATGGCGGGCGCGCATTAGCTGATCGTCGCGATCCAGTCGGGCAGGTCGGCCAGCCGCTCCAACTGGATGAAGCGTTCATGGCTGGATGGCGCCGTGGCGCTTTCGTGCGACCAGCCGCCTTCCTGCGGGATGAAGGCAGCCCATGCGCCGGCCTCCAGCGCGGGCAATATGTCCGATCGCATCGAATCGCCCGCCATAACCGCCTCGTCCGGCGCGATGCCCAGGCGGGCGAACAGGGTGCGGAACGTGTCCGCTTTCTTGTCGCTGACGATCTCTATGCCCGAAAACAGGTCGCCCAGGCCCGACGCCGCCAGCTTGCTTTCCTGATGCAGCAGGTCGCCCTTGGTCACCAGCACCAGCGGGCCGACTTTGGCCAGTCGCGCCAGCGTGTCCTCCACGCCGTCGAACAGCTCGACCGGATGGGCGAGCAGCGCACGGCCCGCCGCCAATATCCCCTCGATCATCGACCTGGACAGCTTGTCGCCAGCCAGCTCCACCGCCGTCTCGATCATCGACAGGGTGAAGCCCTTCGCCCCATAGCCATAGAGCGGCAGGTTGCGCGTCTCGCAGGCGATCAGCCGCTCGCGCGTCATGTCGGCTTCCGCAAAGGGGCGCAGCATGTCGAGCAGCGCGTCTTCGGTCGCGTTGAAATGGCGCATATTGTGCCAGAGCGTGTCGTCGGCATCGAGGCAGATGAGCTTGATGGTCATGGGCGCTCCTTATCGCAGGGCGGGGCGCGGGGAAATGCCGATTGGGGGGGACGCATTAAAGGCTGACAGGGCGGGGCAGGCCGGATAAGGCCCGCCGCCATGCATGGCTGGATCATTCTCGACAAACCGCATGGCCTCGGCTCCACCCAGGCGGTCAGCGCGGTCAAGCGCGCGCTGCGCGTGCAGCGGGAGCTGCTGGGCGGGACGGAAAAGTGGAAGGTCGGCCATGGCGGCACCCTCGATCCGCTGGCGACAGGCGTGCTGCCGATCGCGATCGGGGAGGCGACCAAGCTGGCGGGCCGGATGCTCGATAGCGACAAGATTTATGATTTTACGATCAAGTTTGGCGAGCAGACTGACACACTCGACCTTGAGGGCAAGGTGATTGCCGTATCCACCGGTTATCCCGGTCTGGAACAAGTAGAGGCTATTCTGCCGCGCTTTACTGGGCCGATCGAGCAAGCGCCGCCAGCTTATAGTGCGATATTGATCGACGGTCAGCGCGCCTACGACCTCGCTCGAAAAGGCGAAAAAGTTGTGATGAAAACGCGCAGCGTCACCATCCACTCTATCCGCGTCTCGGAGTTTCCGCGTGAACAGATTGGATATAGTGGAGCCGGGGAATTGGAAGCAATTACCTTGACCGCCCATGTCTCCAAGGGCACCTATATCCGCTCCCTTGCCCGCGACATCGCACTGGCATTGGGGACGGTCGGCCATGTCACTATGCTGCGCCGGATCAAGGCCGGGCCGTTCACGCTGGAAACCGCGATATCGCTGGACAAATTGGACGAAGCTGCTAAGGGCGGCGGCATCGGTGGGCTCATGCTGCCGTTGACGGCGGGGCTGGACGACATCCCGGCTCTCCCCGTCTCTCCCGATCAGGCCATCGCTCTCCGCCAGGGGAAGATACTGACCGGGATCGCTGCCACCGACGGCCAGTATCTGGCGACATTGGGCGATATCCCCGTGGCGCTGGTGCGGTCGGACGATCATCAGATCGTCGTGGTGCGCGGTTTCAACCTGATGTCGAGGGAAGACGATTAGATGACGATTACTGCCGAGCGCAAGGAAGCGCTGATCAAGGAATATGCCCGCGCCGAGGGTGACACGGGTTCGCCCGAGGTTCAGGTTTCGATCCTGACCGAGCGGATCACCAACCTGACCGAGCATTTCAAGGGTCACCACAAGGATAATCATAGCCGTCGTGGTCTGCTGATGATGGTCAACAAGCGTCGTTCGCTGCTGGACTATCTCAAGAAGAAGGATCAGGCGCGTTACACCGACCTGATCGCCAAGCTGGGCCTGCGCAAGTAAGCCTGCTAAAAAGGGACGGCCCCATTCGGGGCCGTTTCTGATTCTGACATCCATCGTCTGGCAATTCGGCAAGGCGGCGGAATAATCGGGGGAGCGTCCCCCACACCGTTCGGGCTGAGCGAAGTCGAAGCCCTCCACTGAGCAAAGCGAAGTGTGCTTCGTCTCCGCTCAGCAAAGCCCTTCGACAGGCTCAGGGCGAACGGAGGAGAGTGTAACGCTCTCCATTCATGGAGCCGCACCGGCTCCACCAAAGGCCCCGCCCGGCAATAGGGCCGACGCGGGCGAAGGAAAAAATCTATGTTCGACGTCAAGAAAGTATCCATCGAGCTGGCCGGCAAGACGCTGACCCTCGAAACCGGCCGTATCGCGCGCCAGGCTGACGCCGCCGTGCTGGCCACCTATGGCGAAACCGTGGTGCTGTGCGCCGTGACCGCCGCCAAGAGCGTGAAGGAAGGGCAGGACTTTTTCCCGCTGACCGTTCACTATCAGGAAAAATATTCCGCCGCCGGCCGTATCCCCGGTGGCTTCTTCAAGCGTGAGCGCGGCGCGACGGAAAAGGAAACGCTGGTTTCCCGCCTGATCGACCGCCCGATCCGCCCGCTCTTCCCCGAGGGTTTCTATAACGAAATCAACGTGATCGCGCAGGTTCTGTCGTTCGACGGCGAAAGCGAACCCGATATCGTGGCGATGATCGCCGCGTCGGCTGCGCTGACCCTGTCGGGCGTGCCCTTCATGGGTCCGATCGGCGCCGCGCGCGTCGGTTACAAGGACGGCGAATATCAGCTCAACCCGAGCCTTGAAGAAGTGAAGACCGGCGAGCTCGACCTGGTCGTCGCCGCCACCGGCAACGCCGTGATGATGGTCGAATCCGAAGCCAAGGAACTGTCGGAAGAGGTCATGCTCGGCGCGGTCCTGTTCGCCCATGAAGCCAGCAAGAAGATCGCCAACGCGATCATCGACCTGGCCGAGAAGGCTGCCAAGGATCCCTGGGACATCGCCAAGGGCGACAATCTCGATGACCTGAAGAAGAAGCTGAAGAAGCTGATCGGCAAGGACATCACCGCCGCCTACAAGCTGACCGACAAGTCGGCGCGCTCGAACGCGCTGAACGAAGCCCGCGCCAAGGCAAAGGCCAGCTTCACCGCCGAAGGCCTGGACGCCCAGACCGTGATGGCCGGCATCAAGCTGACCAAGAAGCTGGAAGCGGAAATCGTGCGCGGCGCCATCCTGAAGGACGGCAAGCGCATCGACGGCCGCACCACCACGCAGATCCGTCCGATCGAAGCGATGGTCGGCTTCCTGCCCCGGACCCATGGTTCGGCCCTGTTCACGCGTGGTGAAACGCAGTCCATCTGCACCACCACGCTGGGCACCAAGGACGCCGAGCAGATGATCGACGGCCTGACCGGCCTGCATTATGAAAACTTCATGCTGCACTATAACTTCCCGCCCTATTCGGTCGGTGAAGTCGGCCGCTTCGGCGCGCCGGGTCGTCGTGAAGTGGGTCATGGCAAGCTGGCATGGCGTGCGCTGCACCCCGTGCTGCCGAGCAAGGATGAGTTCCCCTACACGATCCGCGTTCTCTCGGACATCACCGAGTCGAACGGTTCCTCCTCGATGGCGACCGTCTGCGGTGGTTCGCTCTCGATGATGGACGCCGGTGTGCCGTTGAAGCGCCCCGTGTCCGGCATCGCCATGGGCCTGATCCTGGAAGGCAAGGACTTCGCCGTCCTGTCCGATATCCTGGGTGACGAAGATCACCTCGGCGACATGGACTTCAAGGTCGCCGGCACCGAAGTCGGCATCACCACGATGCAGATGGACATCAAGATTGCGGGCATCACGCGCGAAATCTTCGAAGCCGCGCTCACCCAGGCGAAGGAAGGCCGCGCGCATATCCTTGGCGAAATGAGCAAGGCGCTGTCCTCGACCCGCACCGAGCTGTCCGCCCATGCCCCGCGCATCGAAACCTTGCAGATCGACAAGTCGAAGATCCGCGAAGTCATCGGCACCGGTGGGAAGGTCATCCGCGAAATCGTCGCCGAAACCGGCGCGAAGGTGGACATCGACGACGAAGGTCTGATCAAGATCAGCTCGTCCGATCCGGCGCAGATCGAAGCGGCCCGCAAGTGGATCCTCGGCATCACCCAGGAAGCGGAAGTCGGCAAGATCTATGACGGCAAGGTCGTCAACATCGTCGACTTCGGCGCCTTCGTGAACTTCATGGGTGGCAAGGACGGTCTCGTCCACGTCTCCGAAATGAAGAATGAGCGCGTCGAAAAGCCGACCGACGTCGTGTCGGAAGGTCAAGATGTGAAGGTCAAGGTTCTCGAAATCGACCCGCGCGGCAAGGTTCGCCTGTCGATGCGCGTCGTCGATCAGGAAACCGGCGCAGAACTGGAAGACACCCGTCCTGCCCGCGAACCGCGCGAGCCCCGTGGCGATCGTGGTCCGCGCCGTGATGGCGGTGGTGATCGTGGCCCGCGTCGCGAAGGCGGCGAAGGCCGTGGCGATCGCGGTCGTGGCCCGCGCCGCGATGGCGGTGACCGTGGTCCCCGTCGTGAACGCAGCGAAGGTGGCAATGATGACGGCCCGGCGCCGGGCGGTCTGCCCGACTTCCTGACCCAGGACTAAGGGGCGCGCCGATCGTCGGATCGGCCTTCCCACAGACAAGACGGGGTGTCCGGTCCGCCGGGCGCCCCGTTTTTGCGTCCGACGGCCGCAGACTGATTTCGATCAAGGCAAGGCGCGGAAGTTCTGCTACTGTAACGACGGATAATGGGGGTTCATCATGCAGCGGAGCAATGAGCGGTTCGTCGAACGCCTGCCGCTCGTTCTCGACCGGCCGGTCTATGCCTATATCCTGACGAGCTGTTTCTGCGCCGCTGCCCTGCTGTTGCGGATCGCGGCGGAGCCGTTGCTGCCGGTCGGCTATCCCTTCGTCACCTTCTTCCCAGCGGTCATCCTGTCGTCCTTCCTGTTCGGCGTGCGGCCCGGCCTCTTCGCGGGTATCATATGCGGCGCCATCTCCTGGTATGTCTTCATCCCGCCCTATGGCGCGTTGACGCTCAATCCGGCGGTCGCCGTCGCGATGCTCTTCTACACCGGGGTGGTCGCGGTCGACATCGCCCTGATCCACTTCATGCAGCGGGCCAATTTCAATCTCGCGGTGGAGCGGGAGCGCAGCCGCGCCCTCGCGGAAAATCGCGAATTGCTGTTTCACGAACTCCAGCATCGCGTCTCCAACAATCTGCAGGTGGTCGCGGCGATGCTCTCGCTCCAGCGCCGGCATGTCGATCATGAAGTCGCGCGGCAGGCGCTGGACGACGCCTCCGCCCGGCTGTCGCTGGTCGGTCGCATCAGCCGCGCGCTCTACGATCCGTCTGGTGCGGGTCAGGATATGCGCATTTTTCTGACCACCCTGACCACCGACATAGTGGAGGCCAGCGGACGGACCGACATTGGCGTGGTGGTGACCGCGCCGGACGGACTGCGGCTCGACCCCAACATCACCGTGCCTTTGGCGCTGGTGGTGGCGGAATCGGTCAGCAATGCGATGGAGCATGGCCTGCCCGATCGTGGCGGCGCGATCTGCGTGACGCTCGAGATGGTGGACGGCGCCCTGACCCTGCAGATCGCCGACGACGGGCAGGGCGTTGCGCCCGACTTCCAGTTGGAGCGCGGCGAATCCCTGGGCCTGCGTATTGCCCATGCGTTGGCGGCCCAGTTGGGCGGGCATTTCGCGCTGACATCGGCGCCGCAGGGCGGGGCCGTCGCCAGGCTCGACCTGCCCGTCAGTGCGGCCTGTTGACCGACGCGCATTCTGCCGCTTGGCGGCGGCGTGTCCCTCGGCTATGACCCGCCCATGCTGACGAAAACCATGACGCGCATTGGCGCGGCCACCGCCCTGGTCCTGATCGCCTCGCCTGTCCTTACCGGCTGCTCCACGTCGAAGAACAAGGCCGACACCCAATATGTCGCGCGTGACGTGTCGACCCTGTATAATAGCGGCAAGGACCGGCTGGACCGCGGCCAGTACAAGCTCGCCGCCGCCTTGTTCGACGAGGTGGAACGCCAGCATCCCTATTCGCCCTGGGCGCGCCGCGCGCAGCTCATGTCCGCCTTCAGCTATTATATGAACACCGACTATGCCGAATCCATCTCGGCCGCACAGCGTTTCCTGTCGATCCATACCGGCAACAAGGACGCGCCCTACGCCTATTATCTGATCGCGCTCTGCTATTATGAGCAGATTGCCGACGTCACCCGCGACCAGAAGATCACGCAGCAGGCGCTGGATTCACTGGGCGAACTTATCCGCCGCTATCCCGACACCCGCTACGCCGCCGACGCTCGCTTGAAGGTCGATCTGGTCAACGATCATCTGGCCGGCAAGGAAATGGAGGTCGGCCGTTTCTACCAGCGGCGCGGCCAGTGGCTCGCCGCCACGCTGCGCTTCCGATCGGTGGTCGACAAATATCAGACCACGACGCACACGCCCGAAGCGCTGGAGCGGCTGGTCGAATCCTATCTCTCGCTCGGCATCCCCGCCGAAGCGCAGAAGGCCGCCGCCGTGCTGGGTCGCAACTATCCCGGCACCAAATGGTATGAACGCAGCTACAAGCTGATGCAGGAACATGGCGTCAAGGCCTGACGGCCTTTTTGCCTGTTCCCCTTTTGTGCGGTGATGGGTAGAAGCGCGCCATGCTGATCTCGCTCGCCATCCGCAATGTCGTGCTGATCGAGGCGCTGGACCTGGAGTTCGGCGCGGGCCTTTCGGTGCTGACCGGCGAAACGGGGGCGGGCAAGTCGATCCTGCTGGATTCGCTCGGCCTGGCGCTGGGCGCGCGCGCCGACAGCGGTCTGGTGCGCAATGGCGAGGCGCAGGCGAGTGTCGTCGCCACCTTCGAACCGCCGGCCGCCGCCACCCGCGTTGCGCTGCTGCTCGCGGACAATGGCATAGAGATTGAACCGGGCGAGCCGCTGCTGATCCGCCGCTTGGTGAAGGCCGATGGCGGTAGTCGCGCCTTCGTCAACGATCAGCCCTGTTCGGCCGCGCTGCTGCGCGACCTGGGCGGATCGCTGGTCGAGATCCACGGCCAGCATGACGATCGCGGCCTGCTTAATCCGCGGGGCCATCGCGCGCTGCTCGACAGCTATGGCCGCTGCGAGGCCGGAGCGGTGACGTCTGCCCATGCCGGCTGGCGCACCGCGGCCAAGGCGCTGGCGGAGGCGCATGCGGCTGTGGACAATGCCGCGCGCGACCGTGATTACCTCGCCCATGCGGTCGAGGAATTGCGTAAGTTCGCGCCCGAACCGGGTGAGGAGGCGACGCTGGCGGAAGAACGCGCGACCATGCAGAAGGGCGCGCGCCTGACCGACGACCTGTCCGCCGTCGGCGATTGCCTGACCGGATCGGATGGCGGGCTGGCCCAATTGCGACAGGCGGCGCGTCGGCTGGATCGGATCGCGTCGGAAGAGCCGCTGCTGGCGGCCGTGCTCGAAGCGCTGGACCGCGCCGTCGTGGAGGCGGGCGAGGCGGAGGATCGGCTGGCCGAAGCGGTCGAGGCGCTGAGCTTCGATCCCGCGCGCCTCGACATGATCGAAACCCGTCTGTTCGACCTGCGCGGTCTGGCGCGCAAGCATCAGGTGCAGCCCGACGATCTGGCCGCGCTGCGCGACGAGATGGACGCGAAGCTGGCCGCGATCGAGGGCGGCGAGGCGCATATCGCGGCGCTGGAAAAGGATGTAGCGGGGAAGGCCGCCGCCTATCGCGCCGCAGCGCAGGCGCTGTCGGGCGAGCGGCAGATGGCCGCCGGGCGTCTGGATGCGGCGGTCGCTGCCGAACTTGCACCGCTGAAACTGGACGCCGCCCGGTTCCGCACCGTGGTTGCGCAACTGGACGAGGGTCAGTGGAGTCCGCAGGGGATGGACCGGGTCGAGTTCGAAATTTCGACCAACCCCGGCGCGCCGTTCGCGCCGCTGACGAAGATCGCATCGGGCGGCGAATTGTCGCGCTTCATCCTGGCGCTGAAGGTCGCGCTGGCCGAACGAGGCGGGGCGGACACGCTGATCTTCGACGAGATCGACCGGGGCGTGGGTGGGGCCGTGGCTGACGCGATCGGTGAGCGGCTGTCGCGGCTGGCGCAGAGCAACCAGATCCTCGTCGTCACCCACAGCCCGCAGGTCGCGGCGCGGGGCGCGGGCCATCTGCTGATCGCCAAGTCCAGTGACGGCACCGTCACGCGCACCGGCGTTCATGCGCTGGACGATGCGGAACGCCGCGAGGAAATCGCGCGGATGCTGTCGGGCGCGGAAATCACGGCGGAGGCACGCGCGCAGGCGGAACGGTTGCTGGAGCGGGTTTGACCCTTGTGTTCCCGCCTAGGGGCTACGGTTTGTGGAGGCTTGACACCACCCTCGAACCGAATGGAGACTGTAAATAGCATGACCCATAACCGCAGAGACATGTTGGGCCTCGGCGCTGCCGCCATCGCCGCCAGCGCCATCCCCGCCGCCGCGCAGGAGGCCAAGCCCCGATACGGCCTGATCGGCCAGATGCTGAGCCAGCCGGGCAAGCGCGACGAACTGGTCGGCTATCTGCGGGACGCGACCGGCGCGATGCCCGGTTGCCTGTCCTATATCATCGCGCTGGACAGCGAGAATCCGGACGCCATCTGGATCACCGAAGTCTGGGACAGCCGCGAAAACCACGCCGCCTCGCTCAAGCTGCCCGCGGTCCAGGCCGCCATCGCCAAGGCGCGGCCAATCATCGCGGGTTTCGGCCAGCGGTTCGAGACGGTGCCAGTGGCGGGGGTTTGAGCGCGATGCACATCCAGCAAGTCCAGTGGCTTATGGCGACCTTTCAACTGGTTGCCCTCTTTTGTTTGATCCGCAGCATCGATGACTTTCGGAAGAAACGATATGTCTGGGCGGGGCTTGGCCTGTTAGCGACCGCTTTCCTTCTTCTCACGCCGATCCAGATGCACGCCGTGAAAATCGAACTTCCGCGGTCGAGCGATCAATAGCGGCCTTTCTGGTCGGGGAGCGGTTCGCTAAGACGGCCCCATGACCGACCCCACAACCCTCACCGAAGCCGAAGCCGCCAACCGCCTGATGCGCCTGGCACGCGAAGTGGCGAAGCATAACCGCCTCTATCACGACCAGGACGCGCCGGAGATCAGCGATGCCGACTATGACGCGCTGATCCGCGAGAACAACGCGCTGGAGGCGGCCTTTCCGCAACTGATCCGAGCCGATTCGCCCAATGCGCAGGTCGGAGCCACGGCGACGTCGGCGCTCAAGAAGGTGCCGCACGCCGTCCGTATGATGAGCCTCGACAATGGCTTTTCCGACGAGGATATCGGCGAGTTCCTGGCCCGCGTCCGTCGCTTCCTGGCGCTGCCGGACGACGCGCCGCTGGCGCTGACCGCGGAGCCGAAGATCGACGGCCTGTCCTGCTCGCTACGTTATGAACAGGGCGAACTCAAGCTGGCCGCGACCCGTGGCGACGGCACGACCGGGGAGGACGTGACCGCCAACGTCCGCACGATCGCCGACATCCCGCAAACGCTGACCGGCCCGAACATACCCGACCTGTTCGAGGTGCGCGGCGAAGTCTATATGGCCAAGGACGATTTCGTGGCCCTCAACCAGCGCCTGCTGGCCGAAGCCGACGACCCCGAAAAGGCGCGGCAATTCGCCAATCCGCGCAACGCCGCTGCCGGATCGCTGCGCCAGAAGGACGCGACCGTCACCGCCAGCCGCCCGCTGCGTTTCCTCGCCCATGGCTGGGGCGCTCACAGCGCCGTGCCCGCCGACACGCAACTGGGCGTGATGCAGGCGATCGCGGGATGGGGCCTGCCGGTGTCGGACATGCTGGCCTGCGTCGACAGCCTGGACGCGCTGATTGTGCATTATCGCGGGATAGAGGCGGCGCGCGCGGAACTGCCCTTCGACATCGATGGCGTGGTGTACAAAGTCGACCGGCTCGACTGGCAACAGCGGCTGGGTTTCGTGGCCAAGGCGCCGCGCTGGGCCATCGCCCATAAATTCCCCGCCGAACGCGCGCAGACGACGCTGGAGGCGATCGACATCCAGGTCGGGCGCACCGGCAAGCTGACCCCGGTCGGCCGCCTGACCCCCGTCACCGTGGGCGGCGTGGTCGTGTCCAACGTGACGCTCCACAATGCAGATGAGATCGCCCGCCTCGGCGTCCGCCCCGGTGACCGCATCGTGGTGCAGCGCGCGGGCGACGTCATCCCGCAGGTGGTCGAGAATCTGTCGCGTGAAGAGGCGCGCGATCCCTTTCCCTTCCCGAACCATTGCCCCGTCTGCGGGTCCGAAGCCGTGCGGGAGGAGGAAGAGGTCGATTATCGCTGCACCGGCGGCCTCATTTGCCCCGCCCAGCGCTTCGAACGGCTGCGTCATTTCGTCAGCCGCGGAGCGCTGGACATTGAGGGGTTGGGAGAGAAGTCCATCCAGGAGTTTCTCGACCTCGGCTGGATCGCCGAACCGGCCGACATCTTCCGGCTCAAAAAGCGTCGGCCCGACCTGCTCCGCCGGGAAGGGTGGAAGGAAAAGTCGGTCGACAATCTGCTCGCCGCGATCGAGGCGAAGCGTCAGCCAGACGCCGCGCGCCTGCTCTTTGGCCTGGGCATCCGTCATGTCGGCGCGGTGACGGCGCGCGACCTGCTCAAACGCTATACGACGCTGCCGGGCGTCCGGGCGCTGGCGGAAGAGATCATCGCGTTGCGCGATGCGGCGGACCCGGCCGAAACGCAGGCCAAGCGAGACAAGGCGATCGCCGAACATATCGGCGTGGAGAATGTCGGCGCGGCGGTGGGCCATGCGATCGCCGATTTCTTCCACGAACCGCATAATGTGGAGGCTTGGGACGATCTGCTGCGCGCAGTATCGCCGCCCGACTATGTCGTGGAAACCACCGCCAGCGCGGTGACCGGCAAGACGGTCGTCTTCACCGGCAAGCTGGAAACCATGAGCCGCGACGAGGCCAAGGCGCAGGCGGAGCGGTTGGGCGCGAAAGCCGCCGGATCGGTCAGCGCCAAGACCGATCTGGTGGTGGCGGGGCCGGGGGCGGGATCGAAGCTCAAGCAGGCGGCCGCGCTGGGAGTCGCGGTGATTAGCGAGGCCGAGTGGGCGGAGATCGTGCAGGCGGCCGGTTAAGCGATTTCCCATCAAACGGCCTCGTTTGATGGTTAGGAAATCGCGTCAATCCAAAAAGCTAGGCCGCCATCGCATCGGCCAGCGCCCCGTCATGGGCGCGCCGCGACGCCATGATGGCGCCGACATGGGCTTCGGCCCATTGGGTGACCTGATCCAATATGCCGATCAGCCCGCCCGCCAGCGGGGTCAGCCGATATTCCACCGTTACCGGCACGGTGGGGAAGGCGGCGCGGCTGACCAGCCCGTCGCGCTCCAGGCTCTTCAACGTCTGCGAGAGCATCTTTTGCGAGATGGCGCCGATCCGTCGGCGCAAATCGTTGAAGCGCACCGGCCCATCCTTCAATGTCAGCAGCACCAGCACCGCCCATTTGTCGCCGATCCGGTCGAGAATGTGGCGGGTCGGACAATCGGGATTATAGGCGTCGCCGGTGCGCAGCGGCTGGGGAGGGGACATGCGGGCGGTATCCTTGGCGTAACCAGGTGAAGGTGAGGTGCCTTCTTGCGGGGATGATATCGCAATCGCTATCTGGTTTCCATCGGTAACCACCTATGGAGACGAGAATATGAAGGTAGCGATCATCGGCGGCACGGGCCGAGCGGGCACGGAAATCAGCGCCGAACTGGCGCGACGCGGGCATCGGGTGACGGCGATATCGCGGCATCCTGAAAAGGCCATCGAGGACGCGCAGGTGACGGCGGTGCAGGGCGACGTCAACGATCCTGCGGCGCTGGTCGAGGCTATCCGCGGCCATGACGTGGTCGTAAGCGCCGTGATGTTTTCCGATACCGATCCTGAATCGCTGGTCGGCGTGGTGCGCGATTCCGGCGTGCCGCGTTACCTGGTGGTCGGCGGCGCGGGCAGCCTGGAGGTCGCGCCGGGGGTGCCGCTGATCACCACGCCGGACTTCCCCGAAGTCGCCAAGGTCGAAGCGGGCAAGGGCGCGGTGTTTCTCGACTATCTGCGCGGGGTCGATGACATCAACTGGACCTTCCTGTCGCCGTCGGCCTATTTCTTCGTGGGCGATCGCAAGGGCAGCTTCCGCATTGGCAAGGACCAACTGCTGGTCGATGGCGAAGGCAATAGCAGCATATCCTACGCCGACTATGCCATCGCGCTGGTGGATGAAATCGAAACGCCGCAGCATAGCCGCGGGCGATTTACCGTAGGCTATTAAATAAAGCGCCGTTCGTTTCGAGCGAAGTCGAGAAAGGCTTCTCGACACGCTCGAAGCGAACGGATTATTGTAGCGGCGCTTAAGCCGCCCCTTCCAGCTTGTCCTGGGTCTTCGTGTCGAAATCGCCCGCATCATGGCGTTCGTGGAGCTGTTCCTCCAGCGGCCCGTTCGCCTTGTTGACCATGCGGCCGCGCTTCACCGCCGGGCGGGCGTCGATCTGCCGCGCCCAGCGCACGACATTCTTGTAGCTGGCCGCGTCCAGAAACTCCGCCGCGTCATAGGCGCGGCCAAGCACCAGCCCGCCATACCAGGGCCAGATGGCGATGTCGGCGATGCTATAGTCGGCGCCAGCGATATAGTCATTGTCCGCCAGTTGCCGGTCGAGCACATCGAGCTGCCGCTTCACCTCCATCGTGTAGCGGTTGATCGCATATTCGAACTTTTCCGGCGCATAGGCGAAGAAATGGCCGAAGCCCCCGCCCAGCAGCGGGCCAGCGCCCATCTGCCAGAACAGCCAGTTGAGCGCCTCGGTGCGCCCGGCCGGATCGACCGGCAGGAACTTGCCGAATTTCTCGGCCAGATAGAGAAGGATCGACCCGGATTCGAACACCCGCTGCGGCGGCGACACGCTATGGTCGAGCAACGCCGGGATCTTGCTATTGGGGTTGATCGCGACGAAGTCGCTGCCGAACTGGTCGCCATCGCCGATGCGGATCAGCCAGGCGTCATATTCCGCTTGGGTGACGCCCGCTTCCAGCAGTTCTTCCAGCAGGATCGTCACTTTCTGCCCATTGGGGGTGGCGAGCGAATAGAGCTGAAGCGGATGCCTCCCTACTGGCAGCGCCTTGTCGTGCGTCGCGCCCGCGATCGGGCGGTTGATGGACGCGAAGGGGCCGCCATTTTCCTTGTCCCAGGTCCAGACTTTGGGCGGGGTATATGTGTCGGTCATAGGGTGCGGCTCCGATGCTGCCAGAATATGACCGGCAGGTAGGAAGCGCTCCCATGGCCCGCAACCGATGCCCGCTCATCGATCGATGATTATTTCGCATCGGTCCTGACCACCAGCACGCTGATTGGCGATTGATGGACGATGGCCGACGCATTGGAGCCGAGCAGGCGGGAGGAGAGGGACGGCTGGTGCGACGCCAGCACGATCAGGTCCGCCTTGCGCTGTTCCGCTTCGATGATGACCTCGTCCCGCACCCGGCCGCGGCGGGTGAATATCTGCGTGCGGGTGGAGTCCAGTCCGGCCTGCGCCGCCCATGCCTGCATGTCGGACAGCGCGTCCGCCTCCTCCCGCTCGTCGAAATCGCTCGCCAGCAATTCGGAATAGCGGGTCGGCAGATAATAGCGGACGTACAGGATGTGGACGGCGCCGTCCGTGCCCGCAACCTCCGCCGCTCCGGCGATGGCGGCGCGGGCCAGGTCCGGCTCGTTGACATCGACAGCAGCGATGATCGTGGTGTAGGGCATCCTCGTCTCCTTTGGCTTATGCTGCCTTCAACCGGCGACGCGCGCGGACGATGCGCCTGTCATCAAAGATTCCCGAAACGACATGAAGAAGGAACAGCCGCAATATCCGCGCAATCCGTCGCGTCGGGGATGACGGTCGATCGGGCGCGGCCTATCTGCGGCAACGCGCCGTTGGCTCGGCCGGGGCGTCGGAAAATTTTCGCGCCGCCACCCTTGACCAGCGGAACGACTTTTCCATATGCATGCCGCTAGCACTCTTGTTCAACGAGTGCTAACAACGACAAGTTCATCGGGAGACGGACAAGCGGACAGGGCTTTTGCGGGGGAGATCGTCCTCCGATCCTGTGCGCCGCCCCCTCCCCAAAGCTAGGGAAAGGCAATCAACATGGCATTTCGTCCGTTGCACGACCGTGTTCTCGTCCGCCGCATCGAAGCGGAAGCGAAGACCGCCGGCGGCATCATCATCCCCGACACCGCCAAGGAAAAGCCGCAGGAAGGCGAAATCGTCTCCGTCGGCACCGGCAGCAAGGCCGAAGACGGCAAGGTGACCCCGCTGGACGTCAAGGCCGGCGATCGCGTGCTGTTCGGCAAATGGTCGGGCACCGAAGTCAAGGTCGACGGTGAAGACCTGCTGATCATGAAGGAATCGGACATTCTGGGCGTCGTCGCGTAAAGCGGCGAACCGGACGGTCATTCCATTTTTCGGCGGAAATTCATGCCCTGTAACGGTGTGAACTTCGCAAATTTTGCAATTCTCAAAGAAGGTGAAAGATCATGGCAGCGAAGGACGTAAAGTTTTCGCGTGACGCTCGTGAGCGCATCCTGCGCGGCGTCGACATCCTGGCCGACGCGGTCAAGGTGACCCTGGGGCCGAAGGGCCGCAACGTCGTCATCGACAAGAGCTTCGGTGCGCCCCGCATCACCAAGGACGGCGTCAGCGTCGCCAAGGAAATCGAACTGAAGGACAAGTTCGAGAATATGGGCGCCCAGATGGTCCGCGAAGTCGCTTCGAAGACCAACGACATCGCCGGTGACGGCACCACCACCGCGACCGTCCTGGCCCAGGCCATCGTGCGCGAAGGCATGAAGTCGGTTGCCGCCGGCATGAACCCGATGGACCTGAAGCGCGGCATCGACCTCGCCGTCATCAAGGTCGTCGAGGACATCAAGGCGCGTTCGAAGCCGGTTTCGGGTTCGGCCGAAGTGGCCCAGGTCGGCATCATCTCCGCCAATGGTGACCGTGAAGTCGGCGAAAAGATCGCCGAAGCCATGGAAAAGGTCGGCAAGGAAGGCGTCATCACCGTGGAAGAGGCCAAGGGTCTCGACTTCGAACTGGACGTCGTGGAAGGCATGCAGTTCGACCGCGGCTACCTGTCGCCCTACTTCATCACCAACCCGGAAAAGATGGCTGTCGAGCTGGCTGATCCGTACATCCTGATCCACGAAAAGAAGCTGTCGAACCTGCAGTCGATCCTTCCGATCCTGGAAGCCGTCGTGCAGTCGGGCCGTCCGCTGCTGATCATCGCGGAAGACATTGAAGGCGAAGCGCTGGCGACCCTGGTCGTCAACAAGCTGCGTGGCGGCCTGAAGGTTGCTGCGGTCAAGGCGCCTGGCTTCGGCGATCGTCGCAAGGCGATGCTGGAAGACATCGCCGTCCTGACCAAGGGCGAAGTGATCTCGGAAGACCTGGGCATCAAGCTCGAGTCGGTCACGCTGGGCATGCTCGGCACCGCCAAGCGCGTCACCATCGACAAGGACAACACCGTCATCGTCGATGGCGCTGGCGACCATGACTCGATCAAGGGCCGCACCGAGCAGATCCGTCAGCAGATCGAGCACACCAGCTCGGACTATGACCGTGAAAAGCTGCAAGAGCGTCTGGCCAAGCTGGCTGGCGGCGTGGCCGTCATCAAGGTTGGCGGCGCGACGGAAGTCGAAGTCAAGGAGCGCAAGGATCGCGTCGACGACGCTCTCCACGCAACCCGCGCGGCGGTCGAAGAAGGCATCGTCCCCGGTGGCGGTACAGCCCTGCTGTACGCGACCAAGGCGCTCAATGGCCTGACCGGCGTCAATGACGACCAGACCCGCGGCATCGACATCGTTCGCAAGTCGCTGACCGCTCTGGTGCGCCAGATCGCCAGCAATGCGGGCCATGACGGCGCCGTCGTGTCGGGCAAGCTGCTCGACCAGGACGACACCTCGTTCGGCTTCAATGCGTCGACCGACGTGTATGAGAACCTGGTTGCCGCCGGCGTGATCGACCCGACCAAGGTCGTCCGCACCGCGCTGCAGAACGCTGCCTCGGTCGCCGGCCTGCTCATCACGACGGAAGCCGCCGTGTCCGAGCTCCCCGCCGACGACAAGGCGCCGATGGGCATGCCCGGCGGCGGCATGGGCGGCATGGGCGGCATGGACTTCTAAAGCGATCGTCGCGGGCGGGGCTTGCCTCGCCTGCGGTTCGATCGCGGGAACGAAGTTTCCTGCCTTCCCGACGCAAAAGAAGGGGCTGGTGGAGCGATCCACCGGCCCTTTTCTTTTGGGGCGCCGAAACCGGCCATTTACCGATTTCTGCTAATCGCAAGTCATGAATATAGTGCAATATGCAGGCGGCGTGATGGCCCTGTGCCTAGCCGGGGGCACGATCGGCTATCTGACGCGGCCGGCCGATGCGCCGAGAGCCGAGCAAAGCGAGGCGACCGCGACCATGGTCATGACGACCGTCCCGGTCCAGCGCGAGCAGCCGATGAGCGCGGCGGAACTGGATGCCCAGCAGCCATCCGGCGGGGCCGTCGCTAAACCTGCGCCAACAGTCCAGCGCTTCGAGGGGCAGAAGGTGGCGTCATCCGCCCCGACATGGTCCTATCGGGGCTGCAACGAAGCGCGGGCCGCGGGCGCGGCTCCGCTCTATCGCGGACAACCGGGCTATGGCGCGCATATGGACGGCGACAAGGACGGCATCGCTTGCGAGCCGATCCGCCACTAGCCTTTATCGCGTCACCACCATCATCGGCAGTTCCGCCCGCACTTCGAACCCCAGCATGCGGTAGAGCGCGATCGTGCGGTCGTGGGCGGCATAGGCGTGGAGGAAGGGGGTTTCACCCCGGTCCAGTATCGCCTGCGCGACGATCCGCATCAGCGCGCCGGCCAGCCCGCGGCCGCGCCAGTCGGGATGGGTGCAGACCCCGCTGACTTCGGTGAAGCCCGGCAGCGCCATCCGCTCGCCCGCCATCGCGATCAACTGGCCATGCTCCCGCACGCCGATGAAGCGGCCCAGCCGGTGGGTGCGGGGCGCGAACGGCCCCGGCCGGGTGAGCAGGGCGAGGGCGCGCATCTCTTCCGCGTCGCTTTCGTCCAGCGTCGCCCATGCAGGCTTAGCGGAGGCGGCGGGCGTGATCGACGGCGCGACCATCTGCGCCAGCATCGCTGTGCGCATGACAGTGACGCCGGGCGGCGGAATCATCGCATCCGGACCGACGAGCCAGAGTTCGCCGGCCTCAGGCACCAGCGCCGCGAGCGCCGCCCGACTGGCAGCGCTGTCATCCGCCGCCGCGCCGAACGGCCCGTAAAGCGGATCGATCCGGCGCGCATGGGCGTCGCCCTGCGCCAACGCGGACCAGCCGCCCGACAGGCTGTGCCAGACGGGGCGATCAAGCGGATGAGACAGGGAGTCGGACACCAACAGAGACTTCCGATTATTAGTTGACGACAGCAACTATCATGGCTTAGCCTGACCTGCAATGACCGATGAACATCCGCCCGCCGATACGTCCTTGCCCGCGCCGGAAACCGTGGCGGCGGTGCGCGCCTTCAACCGCTTCCACACCCGGTTCGCGGGCGTGTTGCAGCCCAGCTACATGGACAGCGGCATGGGCGTCACGGCGGCGCGGCTGCTTTATGAGATTGCGCAGGCGGAAGCCGGCGTACTGGCCAGCAGCCTGCGTGAGCATATGGGGCTGGATGCGGGCCATGCCAGTCGCATCATTGCCGGCTTCGAAAAGCGCGGATGGATAGCGCGCGGCCGCGGCATCGATGCGCGGCAGCGGCCGATCGCCCTGACCCCGGAGGGGCGCGCCGCCTTTGCCGTGATCGACGCGCGCACCCGCGCCGACACCGCCGCGCGGGTCGCCGGGTTGGACCAGGGGCAGCAGGATGATCTGGTCGCGGCATTGGGTCAGGTCCGCGCGCTGCTGGGCGATCCGATACACAGCGAAAGGGATTGGTCGATCCGTCCCTTTCGCATCGGCGACCTGGCGCTGGTCGCGTCGCGCCAGGCCCGGTTATACGAAACGGAATATGGCTGGGGCCGGGCGATGGAGGTGATGCAGGGGGAGATCACCACCGCCTTCCTGCGCGATTTCAAGCCGGGTCGGGAGCAGGCCTGGATCGCCCAGCGCGACGGCGCGATGCTGGGCGCGGTGCTGCTGGCCGACGCGGGCGACGATGTCGGGCAGTTGCGGTTGCTGCATGTCGAGCGGGCCGCACGCGGGCTGGGGATCGGTCGGGCGCTGGTCGATCAGTGTATCGGCTTCGCCCGCAATGCCGGCTATCGAGCAATGATGTTGTGGACACAGAATGTCCTTACCCATGCCCGCCACCTGTATGAATCGGCCGGCTTCACTCTCTCCGCGCAGGAAACGCACAGTCTTTTCGGTAACGAAATGATGGGCGAACGCTGGATATTGTCGCTGCATTAACCGAAAAATAAAGGAAGAAATGCGATCAGGGGGCCGGGAACCGGAGACCCGCCATTTGCGCGTGCTGAAAACATTTCTGGAAAGGCGCGCGGCGCGGGGACCGGGGCAGGATGCCGACGTGCGGCGGAGCCTGGTCGAATCACTTTATGCATCGCCCACTTCACTCACCATCGGGGCGGTCACGGGCGTTGCCGTCGGCATCGTCATCAGCAGCATGTCGGCCCCGGGGCCGATCCAGTTTGTCGTCGCGGTTCTGTGCCTGGTGGCCACGCTGCGCGTCGTATCCGCCATCTTCTTCCATCGCCAACTGGTGCGCGGCACGGCGGTCGCCTCGCGCAACTGGGAACTGGCCTATGAGCTGGGCGCCTGGGGCTATGCCGGGCTGCTGGGCCTGATGGGCTTCGTCACCCTGATCGGATCGCCCGACCCGGTCACGCATATGCTGAGCGTATCAATGGCGACCGGCTATGCCGGCGGCATTTCCGGCCGCAATGCGGGGCGGGTCCAGATCGCGATCGGTCAGGTCTGCCTGACGCTGCTGCCGACCGCGACCGGGCTTTGGCTGGAAGGATCGACTGGCTATCGCGTGCTGTCGGTGGCGATGGTGATGATGGTGCTCGGGCTCGCTGAAATCAGCTCCACCATCCACCGCATCGTCGTCCAGGCGCTGGTCGGCAAGCGGGACAAGTCTTTGCTGGCCGACAAGTTCGAGCGACTGGCGCAGTTCGACAGTCTGACGGGTCTGGAAAATCGCATGGCGATGCAGATGCGTCTGCGCGAGATATTCGACACCAATCAGAAGCGGAACGACGCCGTCACCATCCTGTGGATGGACATCGACCGGTTCAAGGAAATCAACGACTCGCTGGGGCATATGGTCGGCGACCAGTTGCTGCGCTGCGTTGCGGAGCGGCTGAACGATGTGATTCAGGATCGCGGCCGCATCGCCCGGTTCGGCGGCGACGAGTTCGTCATCATCTGTTCGGACATGGACCGGGTGACCGCAGCGGCGCTGGCACAGGAAATCATCGCCTATTTTGCCCATGGTTTCGACCTCAGCGACAATCATCTCTCCGTCACCGCGTCCATCGGCTATGCCGTCGCGCCACAGGACGGGCGCGACATGGACGAACTGATGCAGCATGCCGATCTGGCGCTGTATGAAGCCAAGCGGGAAGGGCGCAACCGCGCCGCCAGTTTCAACTGGTCGCTGAAGGAGCGGTTCAACCGCGTCCACGAGATCGAGACGGGCCTGCGCCGCGCGCTGGACGGCGGCGAATTGAAGCTGCTGTTCCAGCCGATCGTCAATCTGGATGGCGGGCATATCGACGCCTGCGAAGCGCTGCTGCGCTGGGATCATCCGGTGCTTGGGCCGATCCCGCCGTCCGAATTCATCCCGATCGCCGAGGGTATGGGGATGATCGAGGCGATGACCGGATGGGTGCTGCGCGAAGCCTGCGCCGCTGCCGTGTCATGGCCCGGTGACGTCCGCATCGCCATCAACATCTCGCCGGCCTCGCTCAAATCGTCCGAGCTGCCGGCCAATGTCATCGCCGCGCTGCTGGAGTCCGGCCTGCCGGCGCGGCGGCTGGAACTGGAAGTCACCGAATCGATCTTCCTCGACAATAGCGGGCAGACCAATGCGATCCTGCGCGAATTGCAACGGATCGGGCTGCGGCTGGCGCTCGACGATTTCGGCACCGGCTATAGTTCGCTTTCCTATCTGCGCTCCTACCGGTTCGACACGCTGAAGATCGATCAGAGCTTCATGGCGGGGGTCAGCGCCAATGTCGAGGATCGCGCGATCGTGCGCGCGATCGGCAATCTGGCGCGTGACCTCAACATGGATACGGTGGCGGAAGGAATCGAGACGACCGACCAGTTGGCCCATGCGCGCGAGGCGGGCTTCACCAATGTCCAGGGCTATCTGTTCAGCCGCCCGGTGCCGCGCGAGCGGATCGCAGAACTGATCGCCGCCGGCCCGCTGGACGGCAGCGAACGGCCCGATCCTATGCCGCGCCGCCGCCGCGCCTGAACGGGGCGGCCTGCGTCTTCCCATCAGCGCAGGCGGGTCTGCGCTGCGGCCAGCCGGCGCATCATCCGCAAATCCCGATCCGACAGCGCCAGCGCGGTGTCGGTCCAGGTTTCGACGATATCGACCAATTCCTCCAGCGTCATCGGGTTGACCCGGCGGCCGGCCCGGTTGATGCCGACATAGCCGGCATGATGGGCGCTATGGTCCTTGATCCACTGGGCCGTCGCCGCTTCGCCTTCGCCGGTATCGACCACCTGCGTCACGATGCCCATCTCGCACATTTCGTCGGCGGTATAGATATGACCCTCGGTCAGCATCTGCCGCGCCAGCACCGGGCCAACCCGGCGTGAGAGAATCGAATAGGCGCCCATGCCCGGAAACAGGCCGAACAACACTTCGGGCAGGCCGAAGCGCGCCTGCCGTTCGGCGATGATGACGTCGAAGCACATCAGCGCTTCCAGCCCGCCGCCCAGCGCATCGCCCTGGGCCAGGCCGATATTGATGACGTTCATGTCGTTGCAATGCCAGATGCGGTCGACGATCTCGCAACAGGCGACGCCATATTTCAGCAATGTGTCGCGATCGCGCCGCTGGATGCATTCGGCGAACATTTCCAGGTCGCCGCCCAGGTTGAACACGCCGGGAAATCGGGATCCGAGCACCATGAATTTGAGCGGACCGTCCCGGCCGCTACCGTCCGCGCCGCCGAATACCCGGCGGCTTTCGCGCTGCCAGGCCATAGTATCGCGAATCAGGCCCATATTGCTGTTGGGGCGTTCGAGTGGCGTCATGAAAGCCCAGAGCGTCGCGAGATCCGCGTCCCAGCGCACGTCGATCTGTCCCAGGTCGAACAGTGTGGACTGGCGGAATGCGGCGTCGAGCGGGCTTTCCGTAGAGGCGAGCGGCGGATGGTCACCGCTGTCCGAGAAATATTCTTCTGAGGCGTGCTCAGCCTCGTCTCTGGTTGGATTAAACCGTCCTGAATCAATCATCTGCGACCCCGTTTTTCTATATTGAATGAAAAGATCAGGCTGGACCGCAACATGCATTCAACCGCCTTATGATTGACAGGGCATTAACCATTTTTATCCGCAACTGTTGCAAGGAGGTCGCCCCAAATCCCCCCGAACTGGATCGAATGTGGCGCAATTGCCACAGAAGGCCCTCTTGAACATATGTAAGATTTTACGGTCAGGGCTTTGTTAACCTTTATTAATTACCCCGGCAGCCATGAACCAGCCGCGCCCCCAGACCCCATGCGTTACCCTGGCCCTGCATGATCGGGACGGTACGCCATGGCCTTTGCGCCTGTCGGCGGACTGCCTGCGTTTCATCGGCCCCTATCGCCGTGTAGAAGGCTTCAACATCGACGCGATGGCGCTGTTCGACGGGGTTCGCAAGGTGGGCTGAGCCGGCTCGACCGTCGATCCCAGCGCCAATCCCAGTGCCAATCTTGTGCGCGCGCCTGTTCGCTCGTAGAGCGCGGCCATGACCAAGCCTCGTTTTTCCTTCTCCGTCAGCGCCACCGACGGCAAGGCGCGCACCGGCGCGATCCAGATGCGCCGCGGCGAGATTCGCACGCCCGCCTTCATGCCCGTGGGCACCGCCGCGACCGTCAAGGCGATGCGTCCGGCCGAAGTGCGCGCGACCGGCGCGGACATCATCCTGGGCAACACCTACCATCTGATGCTGCGTCCCGGCGCAGAGCGCATGGCGCGGCTGGGCGGACTGCACGGCTTCATGGGCTGGGACCGGCCGATCCTGACCGACAGCGGCGGCTATCAGGTGATGAGCCTGTCTGCGCTCACCAAGATGAGCGAGGAGGGCGTCGCCTTCTCCAGCCATATCGACGGGTCGAAGCATATGCTGACGCCGGAACGATCGATGGAAATCCAGCGGCTGCTCGACAGCGACATCGTCATGGCGTTCGACGAATGCACCAAAAATGGCTGCACCCATGACGAGGCGGGGCGGTCGATGGAGCGCTCGATGCGCTGGGCGAAGCGGTCACGCGACGGGTTCGACGCGGGCGGGGATCATGCGGAGCGGGCGGCTTTGTTCGGCATCCAGCAGGGATCGCTTGACGAAGGCTTGCGCCGGATTTCAGCCGAAAAGCTGATCGAGATCGGTTTCGACGGCTATGCCGTGGGCGGGCTGGCGGTGGGCGAGGGGCAGGAGGCGATGTTCGCCACGCTCGACTTTGCGCCAGCCATGCTGCCGCAAGACAAGCCGCGCTACCTGATGGGCGTGGGCAAGCCCGACGATATCGTCGGCGCGGTGGAGCGCGGCATCGACATGTTCGATTGCGTGCTGCCGACCCGATCGGGCCGCAATGGCCAGGCCTTCACCTGGGCCGGGCCGCTCAACATCCGCAACGCCAAGTTCAACGAGGATATAGGGCCGCTCGATCCGCGTTGCGGCTGCCCGGTCTGCGCGACCTGGAGTCGCGCCTATCTCCACCATCTGGTGAAGGCGGGCGAGATGCTGGGCGCGATGCTGATGACCCAGCATAATATCCATTTCTATCAGGAACTGATGCAGGGGCTGCGCGATGCTATTGCCGCCGGCACGCTGGCCGGTTTCGCCACCGATTTCCGCCGCGACTATCAGCGGGTCTGAGGTCAGTCAGGATATAGGGGTCAGGATATAGGGGTCAGGGGATGACGGTGATGGTGATGGCGTAGCTGCCCGCGTCGCCGTCATAATCCAGCGGCGCGCGCAACTGGCGCGACAGGCCGGTCAGGACGCGGCCATAGCGTTCGTTCAGATGGCCGGTCATCGCATCGGACGCCTTCAGGCCCGGCGATCCCACCATCAGCCGGGCGCGATCGTCGCGGTCCGGCTCCACCTGCACCGCGATCTGCATCGTGGCCTGGGGTGCGAGCATCATCGCCAGTTCGACCAGTTCGGTCAGCAGGAAAGCGATCGGCACCGCCACATCCTGGCTGATGTGGAGATTGTCGCTGTCGATCTGGATCGCGAAGCGGCGCGCGGCGGCAGGCGCGGTGCCGCGCAGGCTGGCCGACAATTCGCTGATGAGCGGGCGGACGCCGACGCCGCGATTTTCCTCCAGCTCCGCAAAATGATTGCGGTGGACGACCGACAGCGCGTCGACCCGGCGCTGGATCGAGGCATAGGCCTCGACCGCTTCGGGATCATGGGCGGAGCGGGCGTGCAGGTTGATGAGGCTGGCGATGATCTGGAGGTTGTTCTTGACCCGGTGATGCACCTCGCGGGTCAGCTTGCGCTGGGTTTCCAGGCTTTCCGAAATCTCCGCTTCATGGGTGGCCACGTCCATGCTGATTTCATGGAAGGTCTCGCCCAGTGCGACGATCTCCAGCGCAGGGGTGCGCAAGCGCTGTAACGGTTGCAGCACTTCGCCGGGCTGATAATCGGCCACGACCCGCCGCAACAGCACCAGCGGCCGGATGAGGAGGCGGTTGACCACGAACCAGCCGATCGCGGCCGCGGCGAACCACATGACCAGCGGCAGGAACAGCGACAGCATCCGCGCCAGGGTCGCGGGCGGTTCGCGCACGGTCATGGTCAGCAATATGTCGGGCGGGTCGAGACGGGCGGACAGGCTGTTGCTATGGCCGCTGATGCTCGCGCCGGGACGGCTGACGATCAGTTGCCTGTCGCCCTGACGCAGGCTGAGCTGGCGATTTTGCAGCGCGGTGGCGGGGTCGGCGATGCTTTCGAGATGCCCACGCGAATAATAGGACAATGCGACCAGCCGCCCGTTGCCGCTGCGCACCCTGCTGAGCAGATGGGCCGGCAGCAATTGCGCCATCGGCCGGGCGAAACGATCCGCGGGCGCAACGCCCGCCGGTTCGGGTTCGGGCGAACTGCACAGGCGCTTGCCCGCGCGGTCGTAAATGTAGAAATGCCCCCCTTCGGCGTCGTGCGACGTCAGGAAGAAGGCGAGCCGCCGGCACATGCCCTTGTCGGCAGCGTTGTTCGCCAGCGCATTGACGACCAGTTCGAGCGCCGTGCGGTCCGACTGCAGGTCCGCCGTCAGCTTGCGCGCGCTTTGCGTGACCGCCACGCGCAGCAGCGCTTCCTTTTCAAGGTCGGCAGTTCGGATCGCCTGGAGCGACGCGACGAGCGCGATCAGCCCCAGCGGCAACAAGGCCAGGGTCAGGATGAGGAACATCTTGACCCCGGTCGAGCGGAAAAAATGCAGCAATGGCTCGACCATGGAGCGGGCTGCCGGAGGAAGGCTGCCCCCGATCATCTGTGTGTCAGTCCAGTTTGCTCAACAGGTCCAGCATTTCGGACGGGATATCCTCATCGACGGCGCGCTGATACACGGTGCGCAAAACCTGCGACACGTGCGCGTCCTCCTTGCCGGTGGCGGCGGGACGCTTGCGCTGGGCGGCGGAGCCCTTCACCTGAGCTTTCCGGGTTGCGACGTCGGCATTCTTGTCGTCATCGGCCACGCCCCGCTCCGTCGTTGAAGAAACCAAAATCAGCCCCTCTAAAGCAATTCCCGCCATGCCGGCGCGCCCGTTTCGCGGGTTTGCGTCATGACGTCAATTCGCACAACTGTGCAATCCATAGGAAATTCACGATATCGTCGAAAAAACCATATGGGTGCGAAACAAATCCGGTTGTTGATGGTTCCGCCCCTCGAAGCATTTTTTACGCTGCGCAACTTTGCGCAGCTGTGGGGCGGCGGGGGGTTGTCATCATGACATGGACATTCCATCCTTCGCAGACGGTCCCATGCTTCGGGACAATGTGGCCCTGACGGGCAGGGAGAAGACTTGACGATGTCGCTTGGACAGCAACTGCACCCCCACCTTCCGTTCCTGCGGCGCTATGCGCGGGCGCTGACCGGCAGCCAGAATCATGGCGACGCCTATGTCCGCGCCGCGCTGGAAGCGATCGTCGCCGCGCCGGAAGAATTTCCCAGCGACGTGGACCCGCGGCTTGGCCTCTACAAGACGTTTCAGGCGATCTGGTCGTCGGCGCATCTCGAAGACCTGCCGGTTTCGGCCGGTGGCGGTCGCGAAGCGGTTGCGCAGGCGCGCCTTGCGCGGCTGACGCCATTGCCGCGCCAGGCGCTGCTGCTGACCGCGCTGGAAGGCTTTACGGTCGATGACGTATCCTATCTGATCGACATGGACAGCAGCGACGTCGAGGCGCTGGTCGAAGAAGCGCTGGGCGGGATCGAGGCGCAAACCCGCGCCAAGGTGCTGATCATCGAGGATGAGCCGATCATCGCGATGGATATCGAGACCATCGTGCGCGACCTGGGCCATGACGTCACCGCCATCGCCGTCACGGCCGAAGATGCGGTGCGCGAAGCGTTGGCCGACCGGCCCGGCCTGGTGCTGGCCGACATCCAACTGGCCGACGACAGCAGCGGTATCGATGCGGTGAAGGACATTCTGGCCGAATTTTCGGTGCCGGTGATCTTCATCACCGCTTTCCCGGAACGGCTGTTGACCGGCGAGCGGCCCGAACCCACCTTCCTCATCACCAAGCCGTTCCAGCGTTCGACGGTCAAGGCGGCGATATCGCAGGCCCTGTTCTTCGACGAAGCCACCGCCCCGGCCTGAGCGTCGTCGGCATAAGAGCCAGAAAGTCACGGAACCCCGATCGGAGCGCTGCGTTAATGATGCGTAACGATCGGGAGATTCGTCATGGTCGAGCAGGAACAGCACATCGCCACCGATGATGCGCGCGCAGGGGCCACGCCCCATGTGATGCGGTACGTGCTCGGCATATCGCTGGCTCTGGCCGTCATCGCCATGTTGGTGGTGATCTGGCGCTAGGGCGAGATGCGGGAAGTTGGTCGTTGCAGTGATCGGTTTTGGGTACGGATGTTCATATGGCTTTGACGACGTCGGTTCATGCGGCGAGTGCAGATTCTGGCACGGGGGTTGTTCCCATGGATGAGGACGTTGGCGAAATCGGCGGGATCGAGGAGCGCGCTGCGCTGTCCGACACGGATTTCAAGCGCGAACTTGCTGCCGTCATTCCGCATCTTCGCGCCTTTGGCCGGTCGCTTTCGGGCAATCGCGATCTTGCCGATGACTTGGTGCAGGAAACCCTGCTGAAGGCTTGGGCCGCGCGCAATCGCTTCCAGGCCGGCACCAACATGCGCGCCTGGACATTTATCATCCTGCGCAACCATTATCTCTCGCAGATGCGCCGCTCGCGTTTCCGCGGCGACTGGGACGACCTGACCGCGGATCGCATTCTGGCGGCACCGGCCGGGCAGGACAAGCATGTCGAACTGTCCGACATGCAGCGTGCCCTGCTGCAACTGCCCCAGCCCCAGCGCGAGGCGCTGATCCTGGTGGGGGCGGGCGGCTTCGCTTATGAGGAGGCCGCCGAAATTTGCGGCGTGGCGGTCGGCACGATCAAGAGTCGGGTGGCGCGCGGCCGCGCGGCGCTGGAACAGATATTGGAAAGCGGCGACCTGCCGTCGCGCCGTACCCAGGAAACGACCGAAACCGCGGTGCTGGACGAGATCATGGAAGATGTCGATCGCCTCAGTCGGGGCCGTCCCACCCATGAAGATCATAAATAACAGGAACGTTTGCGTCACTATGTCCGTTGTTGGGATATAAGGAGACGCATCATGGGCGATATGCCCCCTGGGCGGGACGATGACCGGCCGCATCATGTCTCGGTGGTCGAACGGTCGCGCGGCAGCGGCGTCGTGTTTGCGCTGGTCGCGCTGGCGCTGATCCTCGCAATCGGCTTTTTCTACATGACGAACGAGCGGCGTGGAGACCGACAGGCCGATAAGGTGACGGAGGCCGCCGGCTCGGTGGACGACGCTGCGCGGGTCGTTGGCGACGCCGCCAAGAATGCAGCCGACACTTTGCGAAACGGTAATTGAGCGTCGCCACGTGGCCAGACCGCCAGCGCGAAATGAGCTGTGGATCGATGCGTCGCGTATAATCGCCATGCCTGACAAGAGCTTGCCTCTGCGCCACGCGCGCTGATAGGCGAGGTCCGCGCGCGATTCAGCATTTATTTGCCATTTTCGGGCAGGGTGCGCGCACTGTCGGATTATCTTACAGCCATTGTAAGAAAATTCGATCCCGAAAAGGTGCGCCATCACGGCGGCCAGCAGGATATGCGCGACGATGATCAGGCTGTTCAAACATTATGTGCCGCATGCGGTGCTGTTGCTGGGCCTGCTCGATTTCGCGCTGCTATTGTGCGCGGCCGAAGGGGGCTGGATATTGCGGGCACGCCAGATCGGCATGGATGTCGATCATGTCATGACGCGGATCGGGCCGTTGCTCAGCTTCGCGTTCGCGATCCAGACCGGCATGATCGCCGTGGGCGTTTATGGCGTCGAAGCGCTGCAATCCATCCGTTTCGCCTTTGCGCGCCTGCTGGTGGCGGTATCGCTGGGCGTCATCTTCCTTTCGGTCCTCTACTTTCTGATGCCCGGCATGACGTTGTGGCGGTCCAATTCGCTCTACGCCATGGGGCTGGCCATGGGCCTGCTGGTGATGGTGCGGCTGCTGCTCGGCTCCATGCTGGGCGGCGAGGCGTTCAAGCGGCGGCTGGTCGTGCTGGGCGCGGGCAATCGCGCCAACCGGATCAAGGAACTGGAGCAGAAGCGCGGCGCCGGTTTTCTGGTCGTGGGCTTCATCGCCATGAACGACGGGCCGCAGGTGATCCCCGAAGCGATCAACCGCGACGCCGTGTTCAACCTGTCCGATTTCGTCGTGCGGCTGAACGCCAGCGAAGTGGTGCTGGCGCTGGAGGAACGGCGCAACGCCATCCCCATGTCCGACCTGTTGCGCATCAAGACGACCGGCGTCCATGTCAACGATCTGTCGAGCTTCCTGGAGCGCGAGACGGGCCGCGTCGACCTGGCCAGCGTCAACCCGAGCTGGCTGATCTTTTCCGACGGCTTCTCCGCCGGCCGCCGCCTGTCCAGCATCGCCAAACGACTGTTCGACGTCATCGCCAGCCTGATCCTGCTGACGCTGACCGGCCCGATCATCCTGCTCGCCGCGATCCTGGTGAAGATGGACAGCAAGGGACCGGCTTTCTACCGCCAGCAGCGCGTGGGCCTGTTCGGTCAGGAGTTCTGGATCGTGAAACTGCGCACCATGCGGCTGGATGCGGAGGTCAACGGCCAGGCGGTGTGGGCGGAAAAGGACGATCCGCGCATCACGCGGCTCGGCTATTGGCTGCGCAAGCTGCGGATCGACGAACTGCCGCAGACCTGGACGGTGCTGAAGGGCGAGATGAGCTTCGTCGGCCCGCGTCCCGAACGGCGCCAGTTCGTCGAGGATCTGGAGCAGCATCTGCGCTATTATGCCGAACGGCATATGGTGAAGCCCGGCATCACCGGCTGGGCGCAGATCAACTATCCCTATGGCGCATCGATCGAGGACAGCCGGCACAAGCTGGAATATGATCTCTATTACGCCAAGAACTACACGCCCTTCCTGGACCTACTGATCCTGATCCAGACCTTGCGGGTCGTGCTCTGGCCCGACGGCGCGCGCTGAGGCGATAGCGGGCATGGGCGCGCTCCTCCAATTTGTCGGCGACTGGGGCCATGCGCTCGCGGCGGTGCTGTTCGCCGCGCTGGGCATCTTCCTGCTGCGCCGCCGGGACGAGGCGCCGGAACCGCGCCTGCTCGCCGCCGCGCTGCTGCTGACGTCCTGCTGGGCGCTCTATGTCTCGTTCGGCGGCGTGTCGAAGCCGCTGTCGGGGATCGGCGAAAGCATCCGCAACGCCGCCTGGCTGCTGGCGATGTTCGTCATGCTGCGGCGCGGCCCGGTGGGGCGCACAGGGCCGACCGTCGCCATCAGCGCCCTCTACGCCGCGGTGGCCGGACTGATCCTGCTCCAGACCTTCACTGACCTGACCTGGCGTCAGCTGTCGCCGGCCAGCGACCTGCATCGCGCGCTCGTCACCTGTTCGCTGATCCTGCGGATGATGACGGCAATCGGCAGCCTGTTGCTGGTCCATCACCTCTACACCGCCTGGCCGTCGCGCGAGCGAGGCGGGATCGCGTTGCTGCTGGGCGCGCTGGCGGCGATGTGGACCTATGATCTCAACCTCTACGCCATCTGCTATGTCGCGCCGCACCGGGTGAACGAACTCTATGCGCTGCGCGGCCTGCTCATGGCGCTGGCGGCGCCGGTGATCGCGGTGGGGATGCGCAAGGGGATGGCGGGGCGGTTGCAACTGTCGCGCGCCATCACCTTCCAGTCGCTCTCGATCGTGGCGATCGGCCTCTATGTCGCGGTGCTGACCGCCGCGGCGGTGCTGATTGAACTGATCGCCGGCCCCTATGCGCGGGTGGTGGAGATCGGTGCGGTCTTCTTCACCGCCGTCACCGCGCTGGTGCTGCTGCCATCGCCCCAGGTGCGGGCGCTGTGGAAGGTGCAGGTCGCCAAGCATTTCTTCCAGCATCGCTATGATTATCGCACCGAATGGATGCGCTTTGGCGACACGATCGGCCGGCCGGGCGAGGACGCTGCGCCGCTGGGCGAGCGCGTGGCCAAAGCGGTGGCCGACATCACCGATTCCCCCGCGGCCATGCTGCTTCTGCGCGACGAGCGCAACGCCCTGTCGTTCGAGACGCATTGGAACTGGACCGGCGATCTGGCCCAGGTCGATGCGGTCGCGCCGGCCACGGTGCAGCATATCGAAAAGAGCGGCTGGATTCTCGATCTGGCGCGGCTGAAGACCGGCGACAGCGCGCTGGACCTGCCCATATGGATGACGCAGGATCGCCGCGCCTGGGCGCTGGTGCCGCTGATCCATTATGGCCGATTGATCGGCGCACTGCTGTTGGCCCGCCCGCCGATCGACCGTCGGCTCGACTGGGAGGATTTCGACATGCTGCGCGCCGCCGGGCGACAGGCCGCGACCCACATCAGCGAGGCGCAGGGCCAGCAGGCGCTGGACGACGCGCAGCGGTTCGAGGAATTCAATCGCCGCTTCGCCTTCATCATCCATGACGTGAAAAATCTGGTGAGCCAGTTGTCGCTCCTGTCGCGCAATGCGGAGCGCCATGCCGACAACCCGGATTTCCGCGCCGACATGGTGCTGACGCTCAAGGAATCGGTGGGCAAGATGAACGACATGCTCGCCCGCCTGTCGCAGCATAACAAGGGCCGGGCGGAAGAGCCGCGTCCCATGGATATGATCGACCTGTTGCAACAGATCGCCCGCGCCCGCGAGCGCCAGCATCCTATCCATGTCAGCGGCGGCGCGCCGCTGGCGCTGGCCGACCCGACGCGGGTGGAGCAGATCGTCACCCATCTGCTGCAAAATGCGATCGATGCCAGTGCGCCCGACAGCCCGGTCGACCTGCGCCTGACCGCCGACGGCGGCGAAGCGGTCGTGGAGATCATCGACCGGGGCAAGGGCATGAGCGCCGAATATATCCGCCGCGACCTGTTCAAGCCCTTTTCTTCCAGCAAGGCGGCGGGTTTCGGCCTCGGCGCGTTCGAGGCCCGCAGCCTGGCGCAGGCCATGGGCGGGCGGATCGAGGTGGAGAGCAAGCCGGGCGCGGGCAGCCGTTTCACCCTGCGCCTGCCGCTGGCGCCCCGGACAGACAGACAAGAGAAGGCCGCCTGATGAGCGACATCCGTCCCAAATTGCTGATCGTCGAGGATGATCCGGGGCTTCAGCGGCAATTGCGCTGGGCCTATGAGGATTATCAGCTCTTCATCGCCGGCGACCGGCAGGAAGCGATCGAGATGTTGCGGGCCGAAACCCCCGATGTCGTGACGCTTGACCTTGGCCTGCCGCCGGACCCTGACGGCACCAGCGAAGGCTTCGCCACACTCGCCGACATGCTCAAGATCAAGCCGGACACGAAGATCATCGTCGCGTCCGGCCATGGCGCGCGCGAAAGCGCGTTGGATGCGATTGCCGGCGGCGCCTATGATTTCTACCAGAAGCCGGTCGACATCGACGAACTGGGCCTGATCGTCCGCCGCGCTTTCCACGTCCATGCCCTGGAGCGGGAAAATGCGCGGCTGGCCGAGACCGCGCCGGAGGACGGCCGGGTGCTGGGCCGCCTCATTTCGGGCGCGCCGGAAATGATGAAGGTCGCCCGCACGATCGAGCGCGTCGCCGCGGCGCAGGTGTCCGTCCTGCTGCTGGGCGCGAGCGGAACCGGCAAGGAGTTGCTGGCGCAGGGGCTGCACGACGCCAGCCCGCGGCGCGGCGGTGCGTTCGTCGCGATCAATTGCGCGGCGATTCCGGAGACGCTGCTCGAATCCGAATTGTTCGGCCATGAAAAGGGCGCCTTCACCGGTGCGATCAAGACGACGCCCGGCAAGATCGAGCAGGCGCAGGGCGGCACGCTCTTCCTGGACGAAGTAGGCGACATTCCGCTGCCCTTGCAGGTCAAGCTGCTGCGCTTTTTGCAGGAGCGGGTGATCGAGCGGATCGGCGGGCGTCAGCCGATCGCGGTCGATACGCGCATCGTGTGCGCGACACACCAGAATCTGGAGCAGATGATCGCGGCTGGCAGCTTCCGCGAAGATCTTTATTATCGCCTGGCCGAGATCGTCGTGCGCATCCCCGCGCTCAAGGAACGGGCGGGCGATCCGGCGTTGCTAGCGCGCCATTTCCTCACCCGCTTCGCGCGGGACATGAACCCGCAGGTCAAGGGGCTGGCCCCTGACGCGCTGGCCGCGCTCGACGCCTGGGGCTGGCCCGGCAATGTCCGCGAACTGGAAAACCGCATGAAGCGCGCGGTCATCATGGCCGATGGCAAGCTGATCACCGCCGCGGACCTCGACCTGGACGACGAGCGCGCCGAGGGCGGCGACGTCGTCAACCTGAAGGCCGCACGCGAAATGGCCGATCGCCGCGCCATCCGCCGCGCCATCGCCCGCACCGACGGCAATATTTCCGGCGCGGCCAAGATGCTGGGGATCAGCCGCCCGACGCTCTACGACCTGCTCAAACAATATCAGATGCAGGGATAATCGATGCGCCGGTCCCGTCTCATCATCCTCGCTCTTTTGGTCCTGCTGCTGCTCGCCGGGGCGGGCCTGTGGCAATGGCGCGCCCATGAGCGCGACGGCAGTTCGGCCCTGACGCGCGGTCTGGCCGCGCTCGACAAGGGCGACGCGCGCACCGCGCGGATCGAGTTGATGAACGCGATCAAGGGCAATCCGCGTTCCGCCGCGGTCCACGAGGCGCAGGCACGGGCGCTCGCCGAACTGGGCGACGGCGTGGGCGCGCAGGCGGCGGTGCAACGCGCCCGCGCACTGGGGGCGCCGCCGGCGCAGACCCGCGCGGTGATGGCGCAGGCGCTATTGTTGCAAGGCGACCTGGAGGGCGCGCTGCGGGAAGCGCGGGCGCCCGACCTGCCGTCCGACTTCGCCGTCCCGGCCGCGCGGGTCGTGGCGCGCGCCGCGCTGGCGCAGGGGAACATCGCGGATGCGCGCACGGCGCTGGAACGGGCGCTGACGGTCGCGCCGAACGATCCGGCCAATTGGGTCGAACTGGGGCGCCTGCGCCTCCTGTCCGGGGATCAGGCCGGTGCGATCACCGCGGCCGACCGGGCGGTGGCGCTGGCCCCGACCGATGCGAAGGCGCTGACCCTGCGCGGCGAACTGGTGCGCGGCCAATATGGGCTGACCGCGTCGCTGCCCTGGTTCGAACGGGCGCTGGCGGCCAATCCCGATTCGGTGCCGACACTGGAGCAATATGCCGCGACGCTGGCGGATGCGGGGCAGGCTAGCGCGATGCTGACCCTTACCCGACGGCTGATTGCGATCGATCCGTCCAACCCGCGCGCCTGGATGATGCAGGCGGTGATGGCCGCGCGCGCCGGGCAGGGCGATCTGGCGCGCAAGTTGCTCGACCGCACCCAGGGGCGGCTGGACGCCGAACCGGCGACCCGGCTGCTTCGCGGTGTGCTGCAATTGCAGGACGGCAATCCGGTTCTGGCCGCCGATGCGCTTGGCCCGCTCGTGGCGGCGCAGCCGGACAATCGCACCGCGCGCGCGCTGTTGGCGCGGGCACATTATATCAATGGCGACTTTGCGTCCGCCGCCGCCTTCCTCGCGCCGATGGTGGCCCAGCGCGATGCAGATCCCTATGTGCTGACGCTCGCCGCCCGCGCGCAGGAAGCTTTGGGCAACCGGGCGATGGCGGACGACATGCTGGCGCGCGCCGCCTGGCCGATACGGGCAGCGGCGGATCCCTTCGCCGGCGCATCGGACGGCACGCTGGCGACTGGTCCGGCGCCCGCCAGCGCTGCAACCGCGCGTGACAACGTCCCCTATATTCGCGCTTTACTCAGTACCGGGCGTAACGCCGATGCGGTGGCACGCGCGCGCATGTTGAGCCGCGCCAATCCCGGTGCGCCCGACGCCTGGCTGATCCTGGGCGATGCGTTGGCCGCGGATGGCGCGTCGCAGGAGTCGGTGCGCGCCTATGAGGCGGCGGCCAATATTCGCTTCGATCGTGACGTTGCGCTTCGGCTGGCGGCGGCGTGGGGCCGGGTCGGCAATCCGGCACGTGCGGCACAGGTCGTACAATTGTTCCTGACCCAGAATCCCAATGATGTGCAGGTGCAACGGCTGGCCGCAAGCATCGCGATGCAGGCGCAGGACTGGCGTGGCGCGCTGCGGATGCTCCACGCGGTGCAGGCGCAGGTGGGCGAAAACGACGCGGTGCTGATGGCGGACCTGGCCCGCGCGGCGCTGGAAAGCGGCGATCGCGCGAGTGCGCGCGCCTATGCCGCGCATGGCTATCGGCTGATGCCGGCCAATCCGCTGACCGCCGACATGTTCGGCTGGGTGCTGATGAAGACCGGCGAGAAGGGGCCGGTGGCGATCGACCTGCTGGAAAAGGCGGTGGCGATGGCGCCGCAAGCCCCTGCGTTGCAGATGCATCTCGGGCAGGCCTATGCCGCCGCGGGGCGGAAGGGGGAGGCAAAGCTGGCGCTGGGTAGAGCGGCGGCGGTACGCGGCTTTACGGGCCGACAGGATGCGCTGGACGCGCTGGCGGCGCTGTAGTTAGCTGATCAACCCGACCAGTCGCTAAACAGGCCTACGCCTTCGCCAGATCCAGATCGTCCAGCCGAATGCCCAGCCGCCTGATCTGCGCCGCGACCGGGGGCCAGACGCTGTCGAGGAAGCGTTCGCGTTCGGCTTCGCGCAGGCGGCGGGTCGCGCCGTCGGCGACGAACATGCCGACGCCGCGTTTCACCACTACCAGCCCGTCATCCTGGAAGCTCTGATAGGCCTTGGCCACGGTCAGCGGGTTCGCGCCCTGCGTAGCGGCGAAGGCGCGCACCGATGGCAGCAGGTCGCCATCGGAAAATTCCCCATCCAGAATGGAAGCGGCGATGATCTCCCGCAGGCGGAGATAGACGGGTTTGGATTCGTCGGCCATGGTGCATCAGTGCCATAATACAGCCATGCGGGTCAATCCACATGACTGTTCGGCAAGCTTTGCCTGCGGAATTATCTGTCCCAGGTCGAAACGATCATGTCATAGTCCGGCCGTGGCCGTTCTTCCTGCGGCTTGCCCGGCGTGCCGATAAAGACGAATCCGGCGATCTTTTCGCCCGGCCCGCCAAAGGCGTCGCGTACGTCGCCATTGAAGCTCGGCCATCCGGTCAGCCAGCCGCCGGCAAAGCCCAGCGCATGGGTGGCGTGCAGCAGGTTCATGATCGCCGCGCCCGCGGACAGTTCCTGTTCCCAGACCGGGATCTTGCTGCCCGCCACCGGCGCGGACAGGGCCACCACCAGGGTCGGCGCCTGATGCGCGAACTGGTGCATCGCATCGATCTCCAATCGCCCGGCATCGGGCTTTTCGGCGCGATAGGCGGCTTCCAGCAGATCGGCCAGCCCGGACCGCTGGTCCTGCCGCACGATCACGAAGCGCCATGGCGCCAGCTTGCCATGATCGGGGGTGCGCAGCGCCACTTCCAATATCTGGCGCAGTTGCGCCTCGTCCGGGCCGGGCGCGATCAGGTCGCGCGGTTTGCCGGAACGGCGGGTCTGGAGCAGGGCGAGCGGGGAGGAGCGGTCGTTGAACATCGCGGCGACAGATGGCGCGTCCCTCGCTTCGACGCAAGGGCAGGCTGGTCTTTTGACAGGACGAACCCATCGGCTCTAGGCTGCATCCCATAAGCGGCCGCCGCACGGCAAGGCCGGACACAAATATGCAAAGGGTGCCGAATGGCGATTTCGGACATGAACGCGGTCGAGGCAGGCAAGAACTGGCTCGGCCATCCGCGCGGGCTGTACCTGCTCTTCTTCGCGGAAATGTGGGAGCGTTTCTCCTATTACGGGATGCGCGCCATCCTCATCTTCTACCTGACCAAACATTTCCTCTTCGGCGAGGACAAGGCCTATCTCCTCTACGGCGCCTATACCTCGCTTGTTTACATCACGCCGGTCATCGGCGGCTATCTGTCCGACCGCTATCTGGGGCCGCGCAAGGCGGTGCTGGTCGGCGGCGTGTTCATCGCCATCGGCCATTTCCTGATCGCCATCACCGAAGGGCCGGGGGGCCAAGACCCGCTGTTCCTCAACGGCTTCTACTTCGCGCTCGCCTCCATCATCGTGGGCACTGGATTCCTGAAAGCCAATATCTCCGTGCTGGTGGGCGAACTCTACGCCCGCGACGATCATCGCCGCGATCCCGCCTTCTCCATCTTTTACATGGGCATCAACATGGGCGGGATGCTCGGCCCGATCGTCTGCGGCCTGCTCGGCGAACTCTGGGGCTGGAGCTGGGGCTTCGGCGCGGCGGGCGTCGGGATGCTCGCGGGGCTCGTCATGTTCGTGTGGCTGAAACCCTGGCTGCTCGGAAAGGGCGAGCCGCCTGCACCGCAGCAACTGCGCGCGCGCACCGCGACCGGCCTCAGCCAGGAATGGACCATCTACCTCGCCGCGGCGCTGGGCGTGACCGCGATCTGGCTGGTGATCCGCTATGCCGAACTGCTGGGCTATGCTTTGCTCGGCTTCTCCGCGCTGACCGTCGTCTATATCCTTTGGCGCACGGTAGGCACGCTGGGGAAGGTCGACCGCGACCGGATGTTCGCCGCGCTCTTCCTGATCGCCTTGAACCCGCTCTTCTGGGGCCTGTTCGAACAGACCGGATCGTCGCTCAACATCTTCACCGACCGCAATGTCGATCGGAACATGCTGGGCTGGGAGGTGCCCGCGTCTTTGTTCCAGTCGGTCAATTCGGTCTTCATCATCCTGCTCGCGCCGCTCTTCGCGGTGCTCTGGACCTTCCTCGACAAGCGCCGTCTGGAGCCTTCTTCGCCTGCCAAGTTCGGCATCGGCCTGGTGCTGTGCGGCGCCGGCTTCCTCGTGCTGGTCGCGGGCGCGGCGATGGCGGGGGCGAGCCTGACCCCGGTGATCTTCGTCTTCCTCATCTACCTGCTCCACACCATGGCCGAACTCTGCTTCTCGCCGGTCGGCCTGTCCGCGATGACGCGGCTGTCGGTGTCGAATATGGTGGGCCTCGTCATGGGCACCTGGTTTCTCGCCATGGCGGCAGGCAATTTCATCGCCGGCCTGATCGCCCGCGCCACGGGCAGCGGCGAGGCGGGCAATGTGACGCAGGTGCTGGACGTCTATACCCGGATCGGCTGGTTCGCGATCGTGGTGGGCGGGCTGGTGCTGCTCGTTTCCCCTTATATCAAGCGGTTGATGCATCTCGACCTGATCGGCACGGAGGACAAGGCATGAGGCAACAGGGATGCGCGCTGCTGATCGCGGCGCTGCTGGCGGGGCTGGCCGGCCCCGCCATCGCGCGCAAGGACAAGGAAGATGCACCAGCCGCGCAGCAGGGGGCATCCGCGGAACCGGAAAACCCCTATCCCTCCACCTACAAACCCTATCCCGGCCGCCCCACGGCGATCCGGGGCGCCACCATCTTCGACGGGGAGGGCGGCCGCATCGACAATGGCGTGGTCTTCCTGTCCGAAGGCAAGGTGACGGCGATCGGCGGCCCGGACACGCCGATCCCCGCCGACATCATCGTGTTCGACGGCACCGGCAAATATGTGACGCCGGGCGTGATCGATATCCACAGCCATCTGGGCGACTATCCTTCGCCCGGCGTGGAGGCCAATAGCGACGGTAATGAGGCGACATCCGCGGTGACGCCGCATGTCTGGGCCGAACACAGCATCTGGCCACAGGATGCGGGCTTTTCCCGCGCTCTCGCCAATGGCGGCGTGACCTCGCTGCAAATCCTGCCCGGCTCCGCCAACCTGTTCGGCGGGCGCAGCGTGACGCTGAAGAATGTGCCCGCCCGCACCATGCAGGGGATGAAATTCCCCGGCGCGCCCTATGGCCTCAAAATGGCGTGCGGCGAGAATCCCAAGCGCGTCTATGGCAGCAAGGGCCGCGAACCTTCCACCCGCATGGGCAATATGGCGGTCAATCGCCAGACTTGGATCAAGGCGCGGGAGTATCAGAAGAAGCGCGCCGCCGGAAAGGACCAGACCCGCGACCTCGGCATGGAAACGCTGGCCGATGTGCTGGAAGGCAAGATCCTCGTCCACAATCATTGCTACCGCGCGGACGAGATGGCCAACGTCATCGATATGAGCAAGGAGTTTGGCTACAAGGTCGCGGCCTTCCACCACGCGGTCGAGGCGTACAAGATCGCCGACCTGCTGCGCGACAACGGCATCTGCGCGGCTTTGTGGGGCGACTGGTATGGCTTCAAGATGGAGGCCTATGACGGCATCAAGGAGAATATCCCGCTCGTCCACCGCGCGGGCGCCTGCGCGATCGTCCATAGCGACGATCAGGACGGCATCCAGCGGCTGAACCAGGAAGCGGCCAAGGCGTTGGGCGCGGGCCGGCGCATGGGGATCGACATAGCAGACGAGGTTGCCTGGACCTGGCTTGCCATCAACCCCGCCCGCGCCATGGGCATCGCCGACCAGACCGGCAGCCTCAAGGTCGGCAAGATGGCCGATGTCGTGCTGTGGAACGGCAATCCGTTCAGCACCTATACCCGGCCCGAAAAGGTCTGGATCGACGGCGCGCTTCTCTACGACAGCGCCAATCCCAAATTGCGGCCGGTGGTCGATTTCGAACTGGGCCAGATCGGCGCGGGAGACGTGAAATGAACTATCCCATTAATAGAACGCCGTTCGCCCTGAGCCTGTCGAAGGGCTTTCCTACTCAAGCGTTGAGAAACAAGCGGGCTTCGACAAGCTCAGCCCGAACGGTTGTAGCGGCGCTATTGTTCGCCACCACAACCCCAGCCCTGGCCCAATCCCTCGTCATCACCGGCGCGACCCTGGCCATCGGCGACGGATCGGAGCCGATCAGGAACGGCACCGTGGTCATCAGCGCGGGCAAGGTCGTCGCGGCCGGCGCAGGCGTCGCCGTCCCCACCGGCGCGAAGACCATCGACGCCGGCGGCAAATGGGTGACGCCCGGCATCATGTCGGGCTTTTCCCGCGTCGGCCTGGCCGAAGTGCCGGCGGTCAAGGAAACCAACGACACCAGCGCCCGCTCGCCCTTCTCCGCCGCAATCGACGTCGCGCCGGTCATCAACCCGCTCGCCAACCCGATCGCGATCAGCCGCACCGCGGGCGTCACCCGCGCCGTCGTCGCACCCGCGACCGGCACGAACATCTTCGCCGGGCAGGGCGCGGTGATCGATCTGGGCGCGGACATGAGCCCGATCACCCGGCCACGCGCCTTCCAATATGTCGAAATGGGCGAAGCGGGCGTCGAGGAGGCGGGCGGCAGCCGCGCGGCGATGATCCTGACCTTCAAGATGATGCTTACGCAAGCGCAGGATTATGCGAAGGCGCCCGCCAGCTATGACGGCCGATCGAAGGACGCGCTGCTCAACCGGGTCGATGCGCAGGCGTTGGTGCCGGTCGTCAGCGGCGCGATGCCGCTGATGGTCCATGCCGAAAGCGCGCGCGATATATTGGCGGTGCTGGCGCTCCGGCAGGATTTCCCGGCACTGAAGCTGATCCTGGCCGGGGCGACCGAAGGCTGGATGGTCGCGCCGCAGATTGCGGCGGCCAGGGTGCCCGTCATCACGGCGGGCCTCGAAGACCTGCCGTCGAGCTTCGAAAAGCTGGCCGCGACCCAGAGCAATGTCGGCCGACTGGTCAAGGCAGGCGTCAGCGTCTCGATGGGGATGCTGACCGGCGACGATGCGCTGCAATTGCGGGCGGCGACGCAGCAGGCGGGCAATATGGTGGCGCTCCTGAAAGTGCCGGGCGCCACTGGCCTGAGCTGGGGCCAGGCGCTGCGCACCATCACCTCGGCTCCTGCCGAAGCGATGGGGCTGGGCGACCGGATCGGATCGCTCACCCCCGGCAAGGCGGGCGACGTGGTGATCTGGGACGGCGACCCGCTGGAAATGACGTCGGCCCCGGTCGCGGTCTGGATCGACGGCGTGCAGCAGCCGCTGGAAAACCGCCAGACCAGGCTGCGCGACCGCTACGCGACGCCGACGGAAGGGGCGTTGCCCAAGGCGTATGAATGGTGAGGCGAAGGGGGCTTCGGTCTCCTTCGCCTTCGGGCCTGATGTTGCGGTTGTCGGCGCGAGCCGCTCTATAGCTTCACCGCGGACCCTTCGACAGGCTCAGGACAGGCTTGATCGGGGGGCGCTTTTTTTCGCGCATCGAAGGGAGCGGGATGCCCGATTGAGCTCCAGCATGACGAGAGCGAATATCTGCTCACGACCATAATTTGCCGTTCTTGAACCTCTTGTCTGGTCTCCATAGCGGACATCGCAAATCATGCTAGGTAACGAGCATGGCCCGTTTCTCAGATGCTTTATCCCGCGCTCCGGCACACATGATCGCAGCACGCCTAGGCGGCTGGGCGGTTGTCGCTGCCACCGCGCTACTGGCGGCGTGTTCCTATGTTTACACAGTTGAGGCCCTGTTTATCGATGGTAAGCTATCTTTTGTCAGCGAGGACGTTAATGAAACAGGTTCGCCATACTGCCTAATCTCGTTCAAAGTGAGCGACGCTGCTGGCTCGGCAGTCTGGGAATTCGACGCATACGATCTTTATAAGAACGTCAGCAAATGCGGTCCGAACTTCCCCCTTCGATACGGTCAGGCACCAAAGGGTGCAGTTACCGTGACGCCAGCTAAGCCGCTCAAAGCTGGCGAACTCTATACTATCGAAGGCAATGCCGGGAATGCCCTTCAAGGTAGCTTTCGCTATCAAGTGAAGCGGATCACTACTGTTGAAAATCTCGACATGAAATTGCCAGAGGTAAAGGCTGCTCAGCAGCGCGGCTGGGATCGGCAAAGGTCTGATCGTTAACCATCCGATCTCACGTTTCTGAGCCGGTAAGCTGACAGTCCGCTGACCACCCTTTGCTGCCAATCCCCTGTCCTACACAGCGCCGCCATGCCACATTTGCCCCTCGGCTCCTTGTCATCGTCCGCACATCCCCTTTCCACGCAGTCGCGCAGCTGCGTCGATCCGGCGCCAAGCGCGACTCTCATGCGCGATATGCGAGAGGTTAGAGAAGTTCCGCGACTAACCCGTTGAAATCGCAAAGATCGAAGCGAACATTTCCCATCCGAAAGCCCGGAAAATCACACCGCAAAGCGCATGTCCATGGCTGGACCCTAGCTACCGGTAGCGCCCCACACATCGCTGGCCTTCACATAGCCGCGCTGGCCCTTGGCGTCGAAATTGCACCAGCCGCCCGAACAATCGCCCAGCCGCCCGACCACGCCGCGTTCCGCCCGGAACAGCGCCCGCGCGCCATCGCGCGGCGATTCGCGCAGCGGCGCGACTTCGGACCGGACGATCGCGGTCGGCGTATCGCTCAGCAGGCGGACATGCATCCAGCCCTGCGCGCCGTCGGGGTCTTCCACTTTGCGCCACAGGCCCAGCACCTGCACCACCTTCACCGGCAGGTCGCGGCGGCGGTAGATCCAGTTGGACGGGTAATCCAGGCTCGGCCCGACGCGCATCCGCGCTTCGTCCTGCGACAGCGACGCCCAATAGGGGACCGGCTTGCTCGGCCCGGCCAGCGCCGCGCCCGTTACCGTCAAGGCCGCGACCAAAGCGGCGCCCAGCAAAAGACGCTTCATTCCAGACCTGAACCCCATGTCGCCCATCGCCTTCCCATACGCCCTGCCGGCCCGCCCCGACAAGCGTTGATGTCGCCGGTTGCGTCGCCAGTCGCCATATCCGCTTGACCGGCGACGCGGGCAGGCATAGCGGCTTTGCCATGGCCAAGAAGCAGCGTCCCGCAAAGCCGCGCGTCATCGTCACGCGCCGCCTGCCGCCCAATGTGGAGGCGCGCATGGCCGAATTGTTCGACGCCAGCTTCAATGTCGGCGATGTCGCGATGAACCGCACCGATCTCGCCCGCGCCATGGCCCAGTGCGACGTGCTGGTGCCCTGCATCAGCGACCAGATCGACGCCGCGCTGCTGGCTGCCGCGCCGGAACGGCTGCAACTGATCGCCAGCTTCGGCAGCGGGGTCGATCATATCGACCTGCCGGCCGCGCGGGCGAAGGGGATCATCGTCACCAATACGCCCGGCGTCCTGACCGAGGACACGGCCGACATGACGATGGCGCTGATCCTGTCGGTGCCGCGCCGCCTGGCCGAAGGCGAGAAGCTGGTCCGATCGGGTGAATGGCGCGGCTGGAGCCCGTCGGGAATGCTGGGCCACCGCATCGGCGGCAAGAAGCTGGGCATCATCGGCATGGGCCGGATCGGTCGCGCCGTCGCCCGCCGCGCCCGCGCCTTCGGCCTGTCGATCGCCTATCACAACCGCCATCGCCTGCCCTTCGAAGTGGAGCAGGAGCTGGAGGCGGAATGGCATGGCGATCTGGATGGGCTGCTGAGGGCGAGCGACATAATATCGATCCATTGCCCGCTCAACGCCGACAGCCGCGGCGTGATCGACGCGCGGCGGATCGCGCTGATGCCGCCGCACGCCTATTTCATCAACACCTCGCGCGCGGAAATCACCGACGAACAGGCGCTGATCGCGGCGCTGGACGAAGGGCGGATCGCCGGCGCGGGCTTCGACGTCTACACCCATGAGCCGGCGGTCGATCCGCGGCTGCTGGCGCTGGCCAACGTCGTGCTGCTGCCGCATATGGGCTCCGCGACCTTCGAGGGCCGCGATGCGACAGGCGCGCGGGTGATTGCCAACATCCGCACCTGGGTCGATGGCCATCGACCGCCCAACCAGGTGCTGGAAGGCTGGGTCTGACGCTTAAGCCGTGGCGAGCTGGTCCTTGAGCCCGTTCACCACCAGATGGCCATGCACCACCGAGTCATGAGCGCGGCGCACGACATCCTGCGTCTCCGCGTCGATCGCCTCGTCCTTGAGCACGCGCTCAAACTCTTCGCGCAGATAATCCTCGCCACGGTCGATCGCCTGGATCACCGCCTTGTCGCCGCCGCCCAGCGCAACGAAGATGTCCTCCATCCGCCGATGCACGGTGCCGGCGACGGAGCCGAAGCCATTGGGCTTGCCGCCCAGCGCCCGGCTGCGCGCCTGTAGCAGGTCGACCGCCTTGGCGCGCTCGGCTGCCAGATCGCGGAACAGGGTCTGGAACGCGTCCGATTTCACCTTGCCGGCACTATGTTCATAGCCTTTCACGCTATCGATCAGGGTGGTGATCAGGTCGTCCAGCTTGCTGATGGCATGATTGTTCGACATCGCCTTCTCCTTTGATACGGCGGGGGAAGAACGGTCAAACGGACGCGATGGTTCATACAACTGTCTGAGAATGAACCTTAATCCTGCATTATCCATAGTTACGACCGGGCGGAACAAGCGCCCTCGCCGTCGGTTGATGCTGGCATAGACCGGATACGAAACGAAAGGACGTCCCATGCTCAAGCTGGCCATCATCTCCCTCGTCATTGCGGCCGTACTGGCCTTGCTCGGCTTCGGCGGCGCCGCTGGCGCCTTCGTCGGCATCGCCAAGATCCTGTTCTTCATCGCCCTCGCCGTATTCGTGCTGTTCCTCGTGCTCGGACTATTGGCTGGCAAGGGCATTAAGGACGCGATAGACTAAAGACCATGACACAGATTGGCGCTGGCGTGAATGAAACCGGCAGATTGCTGCGCGACGACGCCGGTTTTCTGCTTCAGCGTGATCTGGGTGGCAGCTATCGCCTCGTCCTGTTGCGCGTACCCGTCGATCATGTGGAAAAGCGGGTGCGCGTGCAGGGCTATTATGCCGGGGACGGCATCGTCGAGGCGGAGGGCGTAGCTGCGGCCTGATTACCGCGTCGCCCCCTTGCCAAAACCATTCGGACGCGCGAATAATTGCGTCCATGCGCAAGTTTCTATCCCTGATACTCACCCTCGCCGCGCCTGCTCTGGCGCAGGCGCAAACGCCCCATGACGACCTTGCAAAGGTCATGGACGACCATTGGCGCTGGTATCTCTCCACCCATCCGGTCGAGGCGACCGCGCGGGGCGTGCGCGATTATGACGATCGCATCTATGATATCTCGCTCGCGGCGCGGGATGGGCAGATCAGGGCGGAACGCGGCTTCGTCGCCCGATTGGAAGGTGTACCCGCCGAGCAACTGGATGCAGCCGATAAAGTCAATCGGGACGTACTGCTATGGATGCTGCGCGATGATATCGAAGGCGACACGCATCCCGCAGAGCGGCTGATGCTCTTCACCACCTATTATGGCTGGCATCAGGGCTTTTCCGGCATGGCGGACGGCCTGCCTTTCTACAATCGCGCCGATTATGACAGCTATCTCAAGCGTTTGGCGCTCTATCCCAGGCAGAATGGCGACGCCTTGGCCATTACGCGGCAGGCGATCAAGGGCGGCTATGTTCAGCCCTGTTCGGTGCTGCAAAATTATGCGGGCACGATCAGCGGCATCTTCGCGGGCAAGCCGGAGGAGACGCGCTTTTTCGAGCCGTTCAAGCGCGCCAGGCCGCGCGACCTGAGCGAGGCCGACTGGAGCGCGATGCAGGCGAGGGCGGTGACGGTCATCCGCGACGTCATCACGCCCGAATACCGCAAATGGCATGATCTGTTCGTGCAGGAATATCTGCCCCATTGCCGCAAGAGCGACAGCGCGTCGGCGCTGCCGGGTGGGCCGGCCTGGTATGCGGCCCGTGTGAAGGCGCATACGACGACCGATCTGACGCCGGATCAGATTCACCAGATCGGGCTGGATGAAGTAGCGCGGATCGGCAAACGGATGGACGAGATCGCGGTCAAGGCCGGCTATCCCAGCCGCGCCGCCTATATCCAGCACCTGCGGACCGATCCCAGCTATTATGCCAAGACGCCGGAAGAGTTGCTGCGCGTCGCGGCGCGGCAGGCCAAGATGATCGACGGCCTGCTGCCGCGCTATTTCGGCACGCTGCCACGTCTGCCCTATGGGCTTAAAGCCATCCCTGCGGCGGAGGCGGAAGGCACGACCACCGCTTATTACGGTCCCGGCGCGCCGGAGAGCGGCATTTCCGGCACCTATTGGGTCAATACGTCGAAGCTGGACCAGCGGCCTTTCTGGGAACTGCCTGCCCTGACCGCGCATGAGGCGGTGCCGGGCCATCACAACCAGATCGCGTTGCAGCAGGAATTACCGCTGCCGCCTTTCCGCAAATATCTCGCCGGTTTCACAGCCTATGTGGAGGGCTGGGCGCTCTACACCGAATATCTGGGCGAGGAGATGGGCCTGTACGACACGCCCGAGAAGATGATGGGACGCCTGTCCTACGAGATGTGGCGTGCGTGCCGGCTTGTGGTGGATACCGGCATCCACGCCAAGGGTTGGGACAAGGCCAGGGCGGTCGCGTTCATGAAGACCAACAGCGCCTTGTCCGACGCGAATATCGATGCAGAGGTCAATCGCTATATCAGCTGGCCGGGGCAGGCGCTGGGCTACAAGCTGGGCGAGATCAGGATTCGCGAATTGCGGGCTAAGGCGGAGGCGGCGCTGGGGCCGAAATTCGACCTGCGCCGCTTCCATGACGCGGTGCTGGCGCAGGGCGCGGTGCCGCTGACCGTGCTGGAAAGCCAGATTGACGGATGGATCGCGACGGAAAAGGCCAAAGCATAGCCATACTACTTAAGTCCATGCTTTACTCGGAGTAATTTGAAAGGCCGCAGTTTTAGGCCGATTGGCGTAGCTGGCGCCAATATTTTGCCGCGCCGCGGCGGCTTGCCAACTTGCGTCTCTTGACGTACCGGGGCCGCGTCAGCTCCCAGACCGGGCATAAAAGTCGGCAAGTGGCGCTGCGCGTCGACTCCGTGCACTTTATGACGTTGGGAACGAGATGAGCATTTACCTGGATTATCTGGCCGAAATCGACAGCCGAAAGACTCAGGGACTTGCGCCCAAGCCGATCGACGACGGCGCGCTCGTCAAAGAGATTATCGGCCTGATCCAGGATATAGGCAGCGAATATCGCGCCGACGCGCTGAAATTCTTCATCTACAACACGCTGCCCGGCACCACGAGCGCGGCGGCCGTCAAGGCGGCGTTCCTCAAGCAGATTGTCCAGGGACAGGCGATCGTCCCGGAAATCACGGTGGCGTTCGCCTTTGAACTGCTCAGCCACATGAAGGGTGGCCCCTCGATCGCCGTGCTGCTCGACATCGCGCTGGGGGATGACGCCAAGCTCGCCGTTCAGGCCGGCGAGGTGCTCAAGACCCAATTCTTCCTGTATGACGCCGACATGTTCCGCTTGCGCGACGCCTATGCGGCGGGCAACGCCGTAGCGAAGGACGTGCTGGAAAGCTACGCCAAGGCCGAATTCTTCACCAAACTCCCCGATGTCGAGGACGAGATCAAGGTCGTGACCTTCATCGCGGGCGAAGGGGATATCTCGACCGATCTTCTGTCGCCGGGCAACCAGGCGCATTCGCGGTCCGACCGTGAGTTGCACGGCCTGTGCATGATGACGCCGGAGGCGCAGCAGCAGATCGTGGCGTTGAAGGCACAGCATCCCGACAAGCGCGTGATGCTGATCGCCGAAAAGGGCACGATGGGCGTGGGGTCGTCGCGCATGTCGGGCGTCAACAATGTGGCGCTGTGGGCCGGCAAGCAGCAGAGCCCCTATGTGCCCTTCGTCAACTATGCGCCGGTCGTCGCGGGCACCAACGGCATTTCGCCGATCTTCGCGACCACGGTGGACGTGACCGGGGGCATTGGCCTCAATCTGAAGAACTGGGTCAAGATGACCGGCCCGGACGGCAAGGCGATCCTGAACAATGACGGCAATCCGGTGCTGGAAGAGGCCTTCTCGGTCGCGACCGGCACGGTGCTGAAGATCGACGTCAAGAACAAGAAGCTGACCGACGAGGCCGGCAAGGAAATGGTCGACGTCGCCGCCGCGTTCACGCCGCAGAAGATGGAATTCATGAAGGCGGGCAGCAGCTACGCCATCGTCTTCGGCAAGAAGCTCCAGACCTTTGCCGCCGAGACGCTGGGCGTCGAAGCGCCGGCGGTCTTCGCGCCGAACAAGGAAATCTCGGTCGAGGGCCAGGGCCTGACCGCGGTGGAGAAAATCTTCAACCGCAATGCCGTCGGCGTCGCGCCGGGCAAGCTGCTGCACGCCGGTTCGGACGTGCGCGTCACCGTGAACATCGTCGGTTCGCAGGACACCACAGGTCTGATGACCGCGCAGGAACTGGAAGCGATGGCGGCCACCGTCATCTCGCCGCTGGTCGACGGCGCATATCAGTCGGGCTGCCACACGGCATCGGTCTGGGACAAGAAGGCGCAGGCCAACATTCCCAAGCTGATGAGCTTCATGAACAATTTCGGCCTCATCACCGCGCGCGACCCCAAGGGCGTCTATCATGCGATGACCGACGTCATCCACAAGGTGCTGAACGACATCACCGTGGACGACTGGGCGATCATCATCGGCGGCGACAGCCATACCCGTATGTCGAAGGGCGTGGCGTTCGGCGCGGACTCCGGCACGGTGGCGCTGGCGCTGGCCACCGGCGAAGCGACCATGCCGATACCGCAGTCGGTCAAGGTCACGTTCAAGGGCAAGATGCAGCCCTATATGGATTTCCGCGACGTCGTCCACGCGACGCAGGCGCAGATGCTGCACCAGTTCGGCGGCGAGAATGTGTTCCAGGGCCGCATCATCGAAGTCCATATCGGCACACTGCTGGCCGACCAGGCCTTCACCTTCACCGACTGGACGGCCGAAATGAAGGCCAAGGCGTCGATCTGCATTTCCGAAGACGCGACTCTGATCGAGTCGCTGGAAATCGCCAAGTCGCGCATCCAGATCATGATCGACAAGGGCATGGAAAATGCGGCCTGCACCCTGAAGGGCCTGATCGCCTTGGCTGACAAGCGCATCGCCGAAATCCGCTCGGGCGAGAAGCCCGCGTTGACGCCGGACGCCAATGCGAAATATTTCGCCGAAGTCGTGGTCGATCTGGATCTGATCGACGAACCGATGATCGCCGACCCGGACGTCAACAATGCCGATGTGTCGAAGCGCTATACCCACGACACGATCCGCCCCGTCTCCTATTATGGCGGCACGAAGAAGGTCGACCTGGGCTTCATCGGGTCGTGCATGGTGCATAAAGGCGACATGAAGATCCTGGCGCAGATGTTGAAGAACATCGAAGCGACGCAGGGCAAGGTCGAGTTCAAGGCGCCGCTGGTCGTCGCCCCGCCGACCTATAATATCGTCGACGAGCTCAAGGCCGAAGGCGATTGGGACGTGCTCAAGAAATATGCCGGATTCGAATTCGACGACGTGGCGCCCAAGACCGCCGCGCGCACCGAATATGAGAATATGCTGTATCTGGAGCGTCCGGGCTGCAACCTGTGCATGGGCAATCAGGAAAAGGCCGCGAAGGGCGATACCGTCCTCGCCACTTCGACCCGCCTGTTCCAGGGCCGCGTCGTGGAAGACACCGCCAACAAGAAGGGGGAATCGCTGCTCGCCTCGACCCCGGTCGTGGTACTGTCGACCATCCTGGGCCGCACGCCGAACATGGACGAGTATAAGAGCGCTGTTACGGGCATCGACCTGACCAAGTTCGCGCCGTCCGCCGCGCACTGATCGAAGGGGGCTAAGGCCCTCCCGTGACAAGGCCGCCGCCGCATTTTCCCTTTAAGGGAAAGTGCGGCGGCGGCCTTGTCGTTTGTGGCTCATCGGAGTGGCGCAAGCTTCGATACGAGGCTTCGACTTCGCTCAGCCTCTACTCAGCATGAACGGGAAGGAGGTAGGCAAGTGATCTGCGCAAGCGACGTCAGGAAAAGCCGCCGAGCCATGTGCGATGCTGCGATGCAGCAAGGGGCAGGGGCGTGTCGCAATAAGCGCATTCCGCGACGACGCGACCGACGATCCACTGCATGCCGCCACAGTCGGGGCAGGGCGTTTTTCGGCCCTGATAATATTGCGGACTGATAGCAATAAGTGTCGATCCGGCTGGCAAAAGACATGTGTCCATGACTGTCTCCCCTTTTCTGCCGATGCAACGTTTAAAGGGGCGAAACATATCCCTACATAGGGGGCTCAGGCTGCGTCGCCATTTGACTTGACCCCTGCAAATGATATGGCGCTGCAGCATCGGGACATACCTGCTTCGACCATGGGTTGGGGCGCATCCCTGCCACCTTGCCGTGCGGTTTTTTCGTCGCCGATCGGCGAGCCTCTGGTGGAAACGCGCCATCCTCTGGCCGGGCCATGCGAGGAGACGCACATCTTATGACCGCCATCGGACAGGATACTCTGGGCACCCGCGACACGCTGAGCGTCGACGGCAAGGACATTGCCTATTATTCGCTCAAGAAAGCGGCGGCCAAGCTTGGAGATGTGTCGCGCCTCCCTTTTTCGATGAAGGTGCTGCTGGAGAATCTGCTCCGTTTCGAGGATGGGGTCACCGTCACCACCGACGACATTCAGGCGATCGTCGACTGGCAGAATGACAAGGGCAAGGCCGAGCGTGAGATTCAATATCGTCCGGCGCGGGTGCTGCTGCAGGACTTCACGGGCGTTCCCTGTGTGGTTGACCTCGCCGCGATGCGCGACGCCATGAACGCGCTGGGCGCGGATGCGAGCAAGATCAACCCGCAGGTGCCTGTCCATCTGGTCATCGACCATAGCGTCATGGTCGACGAGTTCGGCACGCCCAAGGCGTTCGAGCAGAATGTGGAAATCGAATATCAGCGCAATATGGAGCGCTACGACTTTCTGAAGTGGGGCAGCAAGAGCCTGGCCAACTTCTATGCCGTGCCGCCCGGCACCGGCATCTGCCATCAGGTCAATCTGGAGAATATCGCGCAGGCCGTATGGTCCTCGGTCGATGTCGACGGCACCACCGTCGCCTATCCCGACACCTGCGTCGGCACCGACAGCCACACCACGATGATCAACGGCCTGGGTGTGCTGGGCTGGGGCGTGGGCGGCATCGAGGCGGAAGCGGCGATGCTGGGCCAGCCCGTTTCCATGCTGATCCCCGAAGTCGTCGGCTTCAAATTCACCGGCAATCTGAGGGAAGGCGTGACCGCCACCGATCTTGTCCTGACCTGCACCCAGATGCTGCGTGCGCGCGGCGTCGTCGGTCGCTTCGTGGAATATTTCGGTCCCGGCCTTGCCACTCTGTCGCTCGCCGATCGTGCGACGCTGGCCAATATGGCGCCGGAATATGGCGCGACTTGCGGCTTCTTCGGTATCGACGACAAAACGCTGGATTATATGCGCCTGACCGGCCGCACCGACGAAAATATCGCGCTGGTCGAAGCCTATGCCAAGGAGCAGGGCTTCTGGATCGATCCGGCCATCGAACCGGTCTTCACCGACACGCTGGAATTGGACCTGTCCACGGTCGTCCCCAGCCTTGCCGGCCCCAAGCGCCCGCAGGACCGCGTCGCTCTGCCGGACGTGGATGACGTGTTCAACGCCGATCTGGTCAACACCTACAAGAAGACGCAGCAGCGCGTACCGGTCGATGGCAAGGATTTCGACATTGGCGATGGCGACGTCACCATTGCAGCCATCACCAGCTGCACCAACACGTCGAACCCCAGCGTCATGATCGCTGCCGGTCTGGTCGCCAAGAAGGCGAACGAACTGGGCCTCAAGCCCAAGCCCTGGGTCAAGACGTCGCTCGCCCCCGGTTCGCAGGTCGTAACGGACTATTTCAACAAGGCTGGCCTTCAGGAGCATCTGGACGCGATCGGCTTCAACCTCGTCGGCTATGGCTGCACCACCTGCATCGGCAATAGCGGTCCGCTGGCTGAACCGATCAGCAGGGCGATCAATGAAAACGGCCTGGTGGCCGCCGCCGTCATCTCCGGCAACCGCAACTTCGAAGGCCGCGTGTCGCCCGACGTGCGCGCCAACTTCCTCGCCAGCCCGCCGCTGGTGGTTGCCTACGCTCTCAAGGGGACGGTGATCGAGGATTTCCTGACTACGCCGATCGGTCAGGGCGCCAGCGGTCGGGATGTGTATCTCAGGGATATCTGGCCGACCAATGATGAGGTCGCATCGACCATCGCAGGCTGTATGGATCGCCCGATGTTCCAGGCGCGCTATGCCAATGTCTACAAGGGCGACGAACATTGGCAGGCGATCGACGTTACCGGCAGCGACACCTACAAATGGCGCGCCGGTTCGACCTATGTCGCCAACCCGCCCTATTTCGAAGGGCTGACCATGACTCCGGCGCCGGTCACCGACATCATCGAAGCAAAGCCGCTGGCGATCTTCGGCGATTCCATCACGACCGACCACATCTCGCCGGCCGGATCAATCAAGGCGACCTCGCCCGCGGGCAAGTGGCTGAGCGAGCATCAGGTCGCCCAGGCCGACTATAACAGCTATGGTTCGCGGCGCGGCCATCATGAGGTCATGATGCGCGGCACCTTCGCCAATATCCGCATCAAGAATCTGATGCTGGACGGCGTCGAGGGCGGCATGACCCGCTATGACGGCGACGTCATGCCGATCTATGACGCGGCGATGAAGCACAAGGCCGACGGCACCCCGCTCGTGGTCATCGGCGGCAAGGAATATGGCACCGGATCCTCGCGCGACTGGGCGGCCAAGGGCACGAACCTGCTGGGCGTCCGCTCGGTGATCGTCGAAAGCTTTGAGCGTATCCACCGTTCGAACCTGGTCGGCATGGGCGTGCTGCCGCTGCAGTTCAAGAATGGCGAGAACAAGGACTTATTCGGTTTCACCGGCGATGAAACCTTCACCATCCAGAATGTCGCGGGTTTGAAGCCCCGCCAGGACGTGGACGTGATCGTGAAGCGCGCCGACGGCTCGACCTTCACCTTCACCGCGTTGTGCCGGATCGATACCGTCAACGAACTGGAATATTTCCTGAACGGCGGCATCCTCCAATATGTGCTGCGCAAGCTGGCCGCTTGATCGGCTGATCCGCTGGAGTAAGGCAGGAGGGCTTCTCCCAGACGGGAGGAGCCCTTTTCTCTGGGGGCGGATGTGGCGCTGTTCGTGGAAATCATCGGCTGGACCGGCGCGCTGCTGGTGCTGGCCGCCTATGTCGGCGTATCGACCGGGCGACTGTCGGGCGGATCGGCGACCTTCCAGTGGCTGAATGCGGTCGGCGCCACCCTGTTCGTCCTCAACACCTGGTGGCATGGCGCCTTTCCATCGATGGTGCTCAACATAATCTGGAGCGTCGTCGGCTTCGTCACCCTATGGCGCATCGGACGCCGGAGAATGTCCCGCTCATGACCCGCTTCATCGACCTCAGCCATGCTATCGAACATGGGATGCAGACCTATAAGGGCGTCGCCGCGCCGCATATCTGCGATTATTGGACCCGCGACCAGTCGCGCGCCAACTATGCCGATGGTAGCGCCTTCCAGATGGGGCGGATCGATATGGTGTCTAACACGGGAACCTATCTGGATGCGCCCTTCCATCGGTTTGAGGAGGGCGACGACTTGTCGATACTGGCGCTGGAGCGGCTGGCGAGCCTGCCCGCGATCACCGTGCGAAGGCCGTTCGAGACGGTGGGGCTGGCGACGGACGCGGCCGATCTGGACGGGATCGACGTGGCGGGACGGGCGGTGCTGGTTCACACCGGATGGGACCGGCACTGGCGTACGCCCGCCTATTTCGAGGATCATCCCTTCCTGACGGAAGCGGCGGCGCGGCGGCTGGTGGAGCGCGGCGCGAAGCTGGTGGGCATCGACAGCCACAATATCGACGATACCCGCCCCGGCACCGGCCGCCCGGTGCATCGCGAACTGCTGGGCGCAGGCGTACTGATCTGTGAGCATATGACCAATCTCGGCGCGCTGCCGGAGGATGGCTTCGCCTTTACCGCCGTGCCGCCCAAGGTGGTGGGCATGGGGACGTTTCCGGTGCGGGCCTTTGCTTCCCTATAGTGGCAGAAAGCGGGCCATTCTTGCTTGTAGCAGGGCGATCAATTGCGGGTCCATAAACTCATAATCGTCGGGGATGTCGAGGCAGACTATCCGCGTGCCGTTCAATGCGGAACGAAAGCGCTTCTGGATCTTGTTGCGGTGGGTCTTCTCCATGACGAAGATAATGTCGGCCCACCGTAGCATTTCGTCGTCCAGCGGGGTTTCCGCATCATGGTTGGTTCCCGCGGACAGGGTTTCGATGCCGGGGTTGTCGGCGAAAATCTGCTCGGCGGTGGGACTACGAAGCCGGTTCTGGCTACAGATGAAGAGATAATGCCTTTCTCTCTGCATCATCGCCCATAACCCGTCATCGAATAAGGCCGCGCTTTCACGCCGGTGGCCCATCTCTTGTTGGGCGTAGCCTGCATGGTGAAGCGCAGTTCGCCGCCGGCCCGAATCTCCGCGTCTGTAATATAGCTGCGCTCCAGCGGCTGGCCGTTCAGCGTCACCTTGCCGATATAGCGGTTGGTGTCGGACAGGCCATCGGCCAGCACCGTGAACCGCTTGTCGCCGACCTGCATCTCCGCCCGCTCCACGAAGGGCCGTCCGATCACATATTCGTTGCTGCCCGGCGCGACCGGATAGAAGCCCAAGGCGGTGAAGACGAGCCAGGCGGACATCTGGCCGAGGTCGTCATTGCCCGCGAGGCCGTCGGGCGTTGGCTTATACTGGCTCTCGACGATCTGCCTCAGCCGCTCCTGCGTGCGCCAGGGTTGCCCTGCATAGCTGTAGAGATAGGCGACATGGTGGCTGGGTTCGTTGCCATGGATATATTGGCCGATCAGGCCGGCAATATCCTCGGCATGGCTATAGTCGATCCTGCTATTGTCATAATCGAACATGGCGTCCAGCTTCGCGACGGATTTTGCGTCGCCGCCCAGCAAACGGAACAGGCCGCCCTGATCCTGCGGCATGAACCAGCTATATTGCCAGGCATTGCCCTCCGTATAGTCGCTGCCATAGTTGATCGCGGTCGGATCGAAAGGCGTGCGGAAGCTGCCGTCGGCCTTGCGCGCGCGCAGGAAGCCGGTCTTCGCGTCGAAACTGTTGCGCCAGTTCTGAGCGCGCTTTTCGAACCGCCTCGCAGTAGCCATGTCGCCCAACTGGTGAGCAAGACGGGCGATGGTCCAGTCGTCATAGGCATATTCGACCGTTTTGGAGGCGGCTTCCGGTTCGCGGTCAATGGGCACATAACCCAGCTTCATATAGTCGTCGAGGCCGCCATAGGGGGCATAGTCGGCGCTGGCGACCATAGCTTTGAGCGCGGTGGCGCAGTCGATCCCTTTGATCCCTTTCAGACACGCATCGGCGATTACCGGCACGGCGTGATAGCCGATCATCGTCCAGGTTTCCTTCCCGGCGAATTGCCAGACGGGGAGGATGCTGAACGGACTGGTCTGCTGGCTGGCGATCAACGAGTTCACGAAATCGGCATTTCTCGCTTCGGGCTGGACCAGCGTGAGCAGCGGATGTTCGGCGCGGAACGTGTCCCATAGCGAGAAGGTGGAATGCATGGTGAAGCCGGATGCGGCGTGAACCTGATCGTCCGGTCCGCGCCAACGGCCGTCGGCATCACCCCAGACGCTGGGCGCCATCAGGCTGTGATAGAGGGCGGTATAGACATTGCGGCGCATCGGTGCGGGGGCATCGATCTTCACCACGCCCAGTGCATCGGCCCAGACGGCGCGCGTACTGGCCCGGATCGCGTCGAAATCGCCTGGCTCGCTGGCGAGGTTGGCGATCGCGCCATCCTCGTCCACGCCCGATAGCGCGACCTTCACTTCCAGCGGCTTGGCCAGCGCGCCGAAGTCGAGTTGCGCCACCAAGGCGCGGCCGGAGAGGGAATCGAGCGTTTCCGGGCCGCGGCCCGGCCCCTTGAAGCCCTTATAGAGGATATCCTTTTCTGTGGTGACGAACTGATGGCCGGTCAGCGGCGCGGAGAAGCGGATGGCGAAGAAGATACGGCGTGGCGTCGCCCAGCCGCGCACCTCGCGCGATCCGGTGATCGTGCCGTCGGGGTGGATACGGATGGAGGACCAGAGAATCTTGCCGGGATAATCATAGATGATGGAGCGCAGATCGAGCACCAGATGCGCGGCCTTGCCCGACGGGAAGGCGTAGCGGTGGATGCCGACGCGGGTGCCGGCCGTCATTTCCGCGCGGACGCCCGGATCGCTCAGGGTGACGGCATAATAGCCGGGAGAGGCGACTTCGTCCGCCTTTCGCGAACGATAGCCGGGCCTGTCGGGCGTCCCTGCCTCCAGCGGCACCGTTTCGCCCGCGACCGGCATCACCAGGACATCGCCCAGGTCGCTATGCCCAGCGCCGGAGAAATGGGTGTGGGAAAAGCCGAGGATCGTCGGGTCTTCATGGCGGTAGCCCGCCGCCCAATTATAGGTTTGCCGCGCCGGCCCGACATGGGTGTCGGGCGAGAGCTGGACCATGCCGAAAGGGGCGACCGCACCGGGGAAGCTATGGCCTTCGCCCGACGTGCCGATGAAGGGATCGACCGCGTCAACGGGCGAAGGCGCGGGCGGCTGCGCAGTCTGGGCCGGAAGGGCGGACCCGGCGAACAGGCTGGCGAGAAGGAGCGGGCGGGCGAGGCGGGGCAGGATCATATTGGAGTTAAATCACGGCTGCTCCGTGCGGCCAAGCCGATAGCCGCAATTTTCGCTGCCCAAGAAAGGCTGGGCTGGCGTCGCGCCCTGAGGGTGGTTAGCACAGGGAATAATGAAGAGAGCATTGATCGTCCGTCATGTGCCGCGCGAAGGCGCCGCAGGCTATCTGCAACCGATCGAGGCGGCCGGCTATCATATCGACCGGATCGATGTCGCCAGCCCCGACTTCGCGGATGTCGACCTGTGCGATCCCGAATTGCTGATCATGATGGGTGGGCCGATGGGCGTCTATGAAACGGACGTCCATCCCTGGATATCGATGCAGATCGAAAAGCTGGCGGCGCGGCTGGCGGCCGACCGTCCGACTTTGGGCGTGTGCCTGGGCAGCCAGATGATCGCCGCCGCCCTAGGTGCGCCTGTCTATCCGGGTGGGCATATGGAACTGGGCTTCGCGCCGGTCAGCGTGAACCGTGCGGGCGCCGAGTCGCCGTTGCGCCATATCGTGGATGTGCCAGTGCTGCATTGGCATAGCGACACGTTCGACCTGCCTGATAATGTCGAGTTGCTGGCATCGACCGGCAAATATGCGCATCAGGCGTTCCGGCGCGGGTCCAATGTGCTGGCGCTGCAATTTCATGCGGAGATGGGCGAAGACCCGCGTTTCGAGGATTGGCTGACCCATTTCTGGGCCGACCTCGACGTGGCCCAGCAATGCGGCATCGCGCTGCGCGAAGATCATGACCTGCACGGCCCGATCGCTGTTGCCGCGGGCAGGGCGATGATCGGCGAATGGCTGGCGGGGATAGACGCCTAGTTGCGGCTTGATCTCGTCGCAGTCTTGCTATTAACTCCGACAAATGAAGAGGAAAAATTGGGAACCGAGCCGTCGCGATCTGTTCGTGGCCGGCGCGGCGGGAATGGCGGCGGCAAATGTGGTGCGGACAGCGGGTGCGGCCGAGACGGGCCAGCGCGTGCTGGCGCCCCGGCCGCCCATGGGGTGGAATAGCTGGAACAGCTTCGCTACGACCATCACCGAAGCGCAGGCGCGCGAGACCGCCACGATCATGGCGGAAAAGCTCCTGCCGTTCGGCTATGATATCTTCACCGTCGACATTCAATGGTATGAGCCTGAAGCGTCGAGCTACACCTATAACGCCAGGCCGAGGCCGGCGATGGACGCCTATGGCCGGATGATCCCGGCGCCCAACCGTTTCGCTTCCAGCGCCGGTGGCAAGGGCTTCGCGCTGCTGGCCAAGGCGGTCCATGATCTGGGCCTGCAATTCGGCATCCATGTCATGCGTGGCATTCCGCGCGCGGCGGTGGAGGCGAACCTGCCCATCGTTGGCGCGCGCTATCGCGCGAAGGACGTCGCCGACATATCGAGTGTCTGCTCCTGGAACCCGGATATGTACGGCGTCGACATGACGCAGCCGGGTGCACAGGCCTATTATGACAGCATCTTCCACCTCTATGCCGAGTGGGGCGTCGATTTCGTCAAGATGGACGATATGAGCCGTCCCTATGACGCTCATGCGCCGGAGATCGAGGCAGCGCATAAGGCGATCATGGCGACGGGGCGGCCGATCATCCTGAGCCTTTCGCCGGGGGAAACCCCCGTGATTCGGGGCGACCATGTGCGAAAATATGCGCAGATGTGTCGGATTTCGGATGATTTCTGGGACGAATGGCCGATGCTGGAGGCGCAGTTTACCCGGCTGGAGAATTGGACGCCCTATCGCGGGCCGGGTAGCTGGCCGGATGCGGACATGCTGCCGCTCGGCCGGCTGGCGCTGGGGGAACGTAATACGCGCTTTACGCCCGACGAGCAGAAGACGCTGATGACGCTATGGGCGATTGCGCGCTCGCCGCTCATCATGGGTGGCGACTTGCGGCATCTGGACGCGGCGACGCTGGCGCTGCTGACCAATAGCGAGGTGCTGGCCGTCAATCAGGCGAGCCAGGGCAATTGCCCGCATTTCGTGGAGGATGGAGTGCGCGCCTGGTCGGCCGTGCCGGAGGATGGGAATGGGCGTTATCTGGCCCTGTTCAACACCGGCGACCAGGCGCGTGAGGTCGGGATTAGGTTGCGCGATCTGGGGATTGATGGTCCGGTTGCGGTGCGCGACCTGTGGGCGGGCAAGGCGTTGGGGCAGCAGGCGGAGCGGGTGTCCGCGATGCTGCCGCCGCATGGGGCAGGCCTGTATCGGTTGAGCTAAACCCCGGAAAAGCCCCTCCCCGCAAGGGAGGGGAGCAGGTTGGGTTACTTCCGCACCGCCGCGCTCTTGTCGCGGATCGCCTTGAATTCGGAGCCGGGCTTCCATTCGGGCCAGCGGGCCGAGAAGGCGAGGTCGCGGCCGATGTCGTACATCAGGTCGATATCCTGCGCGGCGCCCTCCAGCTTCCATGTGTCGTCCACCGCGTCGCAGGCCTGATGATAGCATTGGCCGGTATAGGCATCGATCCAGGCCTGACCGGCTGCGCGGCCGCCCTCGACCATGTCGGATGCGCCGGCGAGGCCCATCATCAGCAGCACGGGGACGCCGCGCTTGGCCATGGAGAAATGGTCGGCGCGGTAGAAGAGGCCGCGTTCGGGCAGGCTTTCCTGCGTGATGACGCGGCCCTGCTTGGCGGCGAATTTGGCGAGGTCATCCTCCAGCGTGTCCTGCCCCTTGCCGATCAGGATCACGTCCTTTGCCTTGCCCGCGGTCTGGAGCACGTCGATGGTCAGGTTCGCGACCGTCCTGTCGATCGGATAGAGTGGGTTCTGGGCATAATGTTCGGACCCCAGCAGCCCCCGTTCTTCCGCGGTCCAGGCGGCGAACACGATAGAGCGGTCGGGGGCGGGCGCCGCCTTGAAGGCGCGGGCGATCTCGAACAGGCCGGCCATGCCCAGCGCATCGTCATTGGCGCCGGCGCGGTAGATGCGGCCCTGCGCGTCCGGCGCGCCCTTGCCATAGGCGTCCCAATGCGCGCCATACATCACGGTTTCGTCGCGGCGTTTTGCGCCGGGGATGCGGGCCAGGATGTTCGCGCTCTGCACGACTTCCTGGGTCACCGGGAAGGCGGCGGAAAAGGTCGCGCCCTTCAATTCCACGGGCTTGAACCTAGCGGAACGCGCCTGCTTGCGCAGCGCGACCAGATCGAGGCCCGCGCTGGCGAACAGCGCCCTGGCGGCTTCACCCTCGACCCAGCCCTGGACTTGCAGGCTGGTCAGCTTGTCGGCGGGGCGGACGAGGTCGTAATTTTCGCCGCCGGGGCTGACCACTACGTTCCAGCCATAGCCCGCGCCTGGCGTGTCGTGGACGATCAGCGCACCGATCGCGCCGTGGCGGGCGGCTTCCTCGAACTTGTAGGTCCAGCGGCCATAATAGGTCATGGTCTTGCCGCCGAACTTGCCGAACGGGTCTTCGCCCTTGGCCGCCTCGAAATCCGGGTCGTTGATCAGGAAGACGGCGACCTTGCCCTTCAGGTCCACGCCCTTGAAATCGTCCCAGCCGCGTTCGGGCGCGGACACGCCATAGCCCACGAACACCAGCGGCGCGTTGGCGACGGCGACCTTGTCCTTGGGTTGAAGCGTCGAGAGATAGACTTGCTTGCCGAAGCTCCACGGCGTGGTGGCGCCATTTTGCGCGATCGACAGGCGTTCCGGCTGGCCGAGACGGGTATGGAGCAGGGGCACGGTCTGCACCCACTGGCCGTCAGGACCACCGGGTTCCAGCCCGAGTTGTTCGAAGCGGGCGACGATATAGCCGATCGTCCGTTCCTCACCCACGGTGCCGGGCGCGCGGCCTTCGAACAGATCGGAGGCGAGGGTGCGGACTGATTGTTCCAGCCGCCTGGGGTCGGTCTGGGCATGGGCGGGGAAGGACAGGGTGGCGAGGCCAAGGGCCAGGGCGAGGGTGCGTGTGATCATCGCGCCGATCTAACCCGCTGCGGCGATGGGCGAAAGGGCGTTTAGAATTCGATTTCGAGTTCGACCATTTCGTCCGGCTCGTTGCGTGCATCCTCGATCCATTCGCGCATCAGCGGCCAGCCGTTGATCGTCTGGCAATAGGCGGCGGACGCGTGCGAAAGCGGCACGGCATAGGTCAGGAAGCGCTGGGCCACCGGCGCGAACATGGCGTCGGCGACTGTCGGTTCCTTACCGAACAGCCAAGGGCCGCCATAGCCGTCCAGACATTCGGCCCAGATCGCCTCGATCCGCTCGATGTCGGGCTTGGCGCCGGAGAAGATGGGGAAGCGGGCGTGGCGGACCTTGAGGTTCATCGGCAGGGCGGAGCGGAGATTGGCGAAGCCCGAATGGATTTCGCCCGATACCGACCGGCAATGGGCGCGGGCGATGCGGTCGGCCGGATACATGCCGATATTGGGATAAAGTTCGTGCAGATATTCCGCAATCGCCAGCGTGTCCCACACGCTTGCCCCTTCATGCGTCAGGCGCGGCACCAGCACGGACGGGGACAGGAGCAGCAGTTCGGCGCGGTTTTCGGGGTCATCGAGCGCAATGGTCTTTTCCACCACCCGCAAGCCGGCGAGTCGGCATAAAAGCCAGCCGCGCAGCGACCAGGAGGAGTAGTTCTTGCTGGAAAGAGTGAGTTCCGCGACCGCCATGGCATACCCTCCTGCTTTGGATCAGCCTCACATTTATGATGATGCGGCGCAACATAAAAAGCATGTATAGCGTTTCATGATAATACCGATTCGGTTCGCGGACACAGGACAAGGCTCAACCCTCATCATGCGCATGCTTTACAGTGGTTATCAGGCCTGGAACGACATGCTGGCGCCAGCACGTTTCGGGGCGCAGATCGCACTTCGCATGCGCGACAAGATGGGGCCGGTGGCCGATTGGGCGATGCCGCGGCGTATGTTTGCCATGATGGACGTGTTCCAGGGTGCGAAGCTCACCCATAAACGCCCGGCCTATGCGATCGACACGGTCACCAGCGGCAATGCGGAGGTATCGGTGCGGGAGGAAATCGCGCTCGACCTGCCGTTCGGCGATCTGCTGCACTTCGTCAAGGACGAGGTGGAGGCGGCGCAGCCGAGGGTGCTGGTGGTGGCGCCGATGTCGGGTCATTTTTCGACCTTGTTGCGCAGCACGGTTGCAACATTGCTCCGCGACCATGACGTCTACATCACCGACTGGAAGAATGCGCGCGACGTGCCGCTGGAGGCCGGGCGCTTCGGTTTCGACGACTATGTCGACTATGTGATCCGCTTTCTCCAGGAACTGGGCGAGGGCGCGCATCTGGTGTCGGTATGCCAGCCCTGCGTGCCGGCGCTCGCCGCCGTGGCGCTGATGTCGGAGGACAAGGACAAGGCGACGCCGCGGTCGATGACGCTGATGGGCGGGCCGATCGACCCCAATGCCGCGCCGACCGTGGTCAACGACCTGGCCAATGAAAAGCCGATCGAATGGTTCGAGGAGAATCTGATCTCCGTCGTGCCGTTCCGCTATGCCGGGCGCGGTCGGGAAGTCTATCCGGGCTTCCTGCAACTGTCGGCCTTCGTGTCGATGAACATGGAACGGCACAGCGCGACGCATCGCGAACTCTACCAGTTGCTGGCCGACGGCAAGGATGTGGAGGCGGATCGCATCAAGACCTTCTATGAGGAATATTTCGCGGTCCTGGACATGACCAAGGAATTCTACCTCGAAACCGTCGATATGGTGTTTCAGCGGACATTGCTGTCCAAGGGCGAACTGACCGTGCGCGGGCGCAAGGTCGATCCGGGCGCGATCCGTAACACCGCACTGCTGACGGTCGAGGGCGAGAAGGACGATGTCTGCGCCGTGGGCCAGACGTCGGCTGCCCATGGCCTCTGCACCGGTCTGCGCCCGCATCTCAAGCGCCACCATTTGCAGCCTGGCGTGGGCCATTATGGCGTGTTTTCGGGCAGCAAATGGGAAAAACAGGTCTATCCGCAGGTGCGGAACATGATTTTGGCGATGAACTGACGGCTGGCTGAGGCCGCTGTCGCGTCGGGGGTCTGTCACGTTGCCGGCGCTTATTGTCTCATGATTTTATAGACTTGGGTCGGCGTTGCGCGCCGATGTTCGTCCTGTCCGGTCGATATGGATCGTCCGGAACTTCGCTAAGGTCGCGCGTGTCGTGCATGGGGAATTTGCATCAACCCTGCGCCGCTGCGGTGCTGACGGGGAAAAGAGCAGCCGATGGGAAAGAGCCGGCCGGCTTTTACCATGATGGCGACATGTAGGACAGGCCGGGTAGATGGCGACCCTGACAATCCGCCGTCCGATCAGCCCTTCTTCTGCTTGTCGATGAGGACCGCCTGTTGCCATGTGCCGGGCGCCTTGTCGGTGCGGTGGATGCAGCCGGCCCAGCAGCAGGGGCGCTTCTTGCCCTCCAGCAGTTCCTCGCGGGTGCGTTCGATGCGGCGCTGGCGGGTCTTGGCCTGTTTCGCGTCGTCCACCCAGCAGATGAACTCGTTGCGGCCGAGCGGGGTCAGCCCTTCCCAGAGGTGCAGGATATGTGGGTCCGATCGCAGGGCGGCTTGCAGGTCTTCGGCCGCTTCGTGGACCGTGCCATGGGCGAATGCGTGTGCCAACAATGCCTCCTCACGATGCCTGCGCATTCTGGTGGTCAAAGGCATGAATGTCCATGCCGGGGCGGCAGTATCAGCCCTCCGGTCGGGTCCAGATCCAGGTGCCCCCGATCAATGCGGCGGCGACGGGGACGAGACACCAGGGGAAGGGGGAGAAGATCAGCGCGAGGGCGACGCTGAAGGCAAAGGCGGCGAGCGCGGCCTTCTTGCCCTTGCGACTGATCGCGCCGCGTTCCCGCCACCGCCGGATATGCGGGCCGAAATGCTTGTGGTCGAGCAGCTTCGCTTCGAGGCGCGGGCTGGAGCGGGCGAAGCAGAAGGCGGCGAGGATCATGAAAGGGACGGTGGGGAGCAGTGGCAGGAAGGCGCCGATCGTGCCGAGGCCGATCGAGAGGAAGCCTGCGATAAGATAGAGATGCCTCCGCATGATGCTCCTGTCGGGGCGAAGCGGGATAGTCGGTCTTCGCTGCTATTGCTTCGCAGCTGCGGGGTAAGATGGCAAGTGGATGTGGGGTGAGAATCAGGGGAGGGCGGGTATGGGTGGGAAGACGACTGTCGGCTTTTGGTCGCGCTGGGCCGTTATCTGCCGTTCCGCTTGCACTTGGTCGAGACGATATTAGGTTTGCGCGATGACGCTGAATTATCTGCATCTGTCGCCCGACCATCCCCTGCCCGCCATGGAGGCTCGGCCTTACCGAGCAGTTTTGATTTCCGAACGGTCTGTGAGCGAAGTGTGGCGGAATGAAGTGGCCTCTTGGCTCTTGGAGAGCGGATGCCTCTACTTTATTGCTTGGGGTATCGACTGCGAAGCTTGGCACGACACAGTAGATTCGAGCAACTTGGAAGCCTTTGATTTCGGGGACATCCCGGATGACAAGTTTGTGATGACAACATGGCATGACAAAGAACCGCTATCAGAGGCTTTGTGGTTCGGGGGGAATTGTGCGTCGCACCCTGACATCGAACTTTTCGACACGGTGATCGTGCATGTGACGCACGAAGAAAGGCGGGTCGCGACATTAAAGCTTTATAGCGAAAGCCAAGAGATCGTAGACGAGACCTGATCCTGCGTCCGATCCGGGAGCGCGGAAAGAGACGAAAACGACAAAAAATGGTCGCTTTCCGCAGGGCCACTTCAGTTGACCGCCGGGCGTGGCGCACCCCATAAACTTTCAACGCATCTCTGCTGCTTACAGAGCCCGCTCTCGATCACATGTTCCCAAACAAACGCGATCCGGCCTGACGGCGCTTGGGGTTCAAATTCAACCCACAAGCGACCAGCGCCGTTAGGCATCGCGGCATACTGCCGGACGTAGCGGTCAAATTCAGCATCATCGAGCTTTTGGCCGTTCCACGCGATGTTCCCGGCACGGCTAACCTGCACAACGTAGCCGTCGCGAGGGCCAGTGCCGTGATCGAACGGGATGTTCGCTCTAGGTCCATCACACGCGGAAAGCGCCAACATGAGCGAGCTTATGAGGATGATCCGCATCGCTGCATCTTATGGTGACGCAAGCTTGTCCGCTATCAAGAACGTGCAATCCAACCCAGAGTGTCCATTTCTGGTCGCTCCAAGACAATCCCCTTCATGTAACGGAGGAGCTATAAAAGCTCGCCTTTAGACGTCGTTACGCATGCTCAATCACGCCGCTGGCAGCCGCAGCCGCACCAGCAGTCCGCCCAGATCCTCGCTTTCCTCCAGCGCGACGGTGCCGCCGTATATTTCCGCGACGTCGCGGACGATGGCGAGGCCGAGGCCGGTGCCGGGCTTGCCGGAATCGAGGCGGACGCCGCGGTCGAAGATGCGGACGCGTTCGGTTTCGGGGATGCCCATGCCGTCATCCTCGACCAATATCTCCACCATGCCGCCGGCGCGCGCGACCACGGTGGCGAAGACGCTGCCGCCGCCATATTTGGCGGCGTTTTCGATGAGGTTGCCGAGCATTTCGTCGAGATCCTGGCGCTCCACCCGGACGGCCGCGTCCTTGTCGCCGTCCATGTCGACGCGGGCGTCGGGATAGAGGCGCTGCACCGCGCGCTCGACGGCGGTGAGGCTGGGCCAGACGTCCGCGCGGCTCTGCGCCGCGCCGCGCCGGCCGACGGCGCGGGCGCGGGCAAGATGATGGTCGACCTGCCGCCGCATCGTCGTCGCCTCGCGGATCACCGCGTCGCCCAGGTCCGGCGCCTTGGCCGTCGCGGCGTTCATGATGACGGTCAGCGGCGTCTTGAGCGCATGAGCCAGATTGCCCGCATGGGTGCGCGCTTCCTCCGCCTGCCGCTCATTATGGGCGAGCAGGGCGTTCAACTCCTCGACCATGGGCAGGACTTCGGCGGGCATGGGTTCGGTGACGCGGCTCTTGTGGCCGTCGCGCATCCGGATGATCTCCAGCCGCACCTTGCGCAGCGGACGCAGGCCGTAGAGGGTCTGGAGCGTCGCCAGCATGAACAGGCCGAGCGCCAGCAGCGCGAAGCTGTTGAACAGGGTCGTGCGCAGCGTCCTGATCTGCGCGTCCAGCCCTTCGCGCGCCTGGCCGACCATGAAGAGCCAGCGCGTATCGGAGCCGGGCAGGACCACGGTGCGTTCCATGACGCGCAGATCCTCGCCGGGAAATTGCTTGCTGTCATAGGTGTGGAGGTGGCGGTCATGATGTTCCGCCGGCACTTTGAGCGCGCGGTCCCAGAGCGAGCGCGAGCGCCAGTCCTCATGCCCCTTGGCGCTGATCTGGTAATAGAGGCCGCTATTGGGTTCGAGGAAGCGCTGGTCGGCCAGTTCGCGGTTGAACAGCACTTCGCCGTCCGGGCCGATTTCCGACGCGGCGATCATCGCGGTCAGGACATAATTCATGCCGTCATCGAAATTGCGCGTGATCGCGTCGCTGAGCACCCGGTCCAGTGCGACGCCCCCGCCGATCAGCAGCACGCTGATCCACAGCGCAGCGATGCCGATCATCCGCCGGCTGATGGAGCCGGTGGAGCGGACGGGGGGAGGGGATGCGGGATCGGTCATGAGGATTTTAGCTCACCCATATCCGTTCGGGCTGAGCGAAGTCGAAGCCCATACCCATACCCATGCCCATGCCCATGCCCATGCCCATGCCAGAACGGAGCGAAGGCGCCTCACTGCGTTCGGCGTGACCCTTCGACTTCGCTCAGGGCGAATGGGTGGCACTATCAATTCGATCAGCGACCCGGCTCGTCCAGGCTGTAGCCGAGGCCACGGATGGTGGTGATGACGTCGGCGCCCAATTTCTTGCGGATGCGCGTCACGAAGACTTCGATCGTGTTGGAGTCGCGGTCGAAATCCTGGTCGTAGATATGCTCGATCAATTCGGTGCGGCTGACCACCTTGCCCTTGTGGTGGAGCAGGTAGCTGAGCAATTTATATTCCTGCGCGGTGAGCTTCACCGGGTCTCCGCCCAGCGTCACCTTGCCCGATCGGGTGTCGAGGCGGACGTCGCCGGCGGTCAGTTCGCTCGACGCATTGCCCGATGCGCGGCGGATGAGCGCGCGCAGCCGGGCGATCAGTTCCTCGCTCTGGAAGGGCTTGGCGAGATAATCGTCCGCGCCCGCGTCCAGCCCTGCGACCTTGTCCGACCAGCTATCCCGCGCGGTCAGCACCAGCACCGGGAAGGCGCGGCCTTCCTTGCGCCAGCGGTCCAGCACGGTGAGGCCGTCGATGGTCGGGAGGCCGAGGTCGAGCACGACCGCGTCATAGCTTTCGGTCGCGCCCAGAAAATGGCCATCCTCGCCATCGGTGGCGAGGTCGACGGCATAGCCCGCGCCTTCCAGCGTATTCCTGAGCTGCTGGCCCAGATTCGGTTCATCCTCGACGATCAGCAGACGCATGGCTTAGTCCGTTTCTGTTATTGAGTGACGTTGACGCGGCGCGGCGGTCAGCGCGCCATGCCGATGATATCGCCCGTTCGGCCATCCGCATCAACCCACATGACCTTACCGTCCTTCACATATTTCAGGCGGTAACGGTTGGAGGCGGGATTGAATTCGCTGCCGACATAGGAGGCGCCGCCCATGGTGGCGTCGACCCGGCGCTTGATCATGGCGAAGGGCATGACCTGCCCGTCAAGCATGGCCCGGCGTGCTGCATCCTGTTCGTCGCGGCGATTGCCCGCATCGGCGGCCGGAATGGCGACGCCGAGAGCAAGCGCGGCGGCGACCACAGCGGTCAGAGAGCGGGGCAGGCTGTTCCACTTCATATTCATGGGCATGGCATAGGCGACAGGCATTGAACAGGTGGTGAATGGCGGGAAATAACGGCTCCTTCCTTTTCGTCATCCCCGCGAAGGCGGGGATCCATCTCCAGCAATGGCCTTCTGTACGAAGTCAGGGGATGGATTCCCGCCTTCGCGGGAATGACGTTTAAGGGGCAGTGCCGTTAATTACTTGTCCAGCGCGTACTGGACCGTGAGCGTGACAGAGGCGCTGACCTGGCCCGGTTCGACCGGGGTGGTCGGGGCCGCGTCCGCCTTGAACCGGGCGCTCTGCATCATCGGCATCGGCGGTTGGCCGCCGCTGTTGCTTTCGCTGATCGAGACGAGGCGCGCGGTGCGGAAGCCGGCCGCCTGCGCATAGAAATCGGCCTGCGCCTTGGCGCTCTTGAGCGCGGTGCCGCGAGCCTGCTGGATCAGCGGCGAAGGGTCTTCGATCGAGAAGCTGGGGCCGTTGATGTTGGTGGCGCCGGCTGCGACGAAGGCGTCGAGCGAGGCGCCGACCTTCTTGATGTCGCGCAGCTTCACCGTCAGCTGGTTCGACGCCTCATAGCCGATGAAGCGTGGGCCTTCGGGCTGGCCTTCGCGGTTACTATAGTCATATTGGGCAGACAGATTGATGCCGCTGGTCTGGATGTCCTTCTTGGCGATGCCGGCCTTGGCCAGCGCGGCGATCAGCTTTTCGGTCTTGGCGGCATTATCCTGCATGGCGGCTTGCGCGGTCTGGGCGCGGGTCTGGACGCCGGTGCCGACGGTCGCGACATCGGGCGCGGCCTCGACGCTTTCGGTGACGTTCAACGTCACGACCGGCGCCGTCTCGGCGATGGTGACGCTGGTCTGGGCAACGGCCGCGATCGGAAGGGCGGCGACGCCGAGCGCCATCAGGGCGAGAGCGGATTTCATGGACTATTCTCCTCTGCGATTATGCTCCCCTATTTGGCCGGGGTGCGATGAATGGACGCTGTCGCACGTTGAAAGCCGTCCGACAGCTTTCCGGTTCCGCACTTGCCCCCGCGCGTCGTAGGCCTTAGCTGCACCGGCATGGCAGCTCCTATTCTCTCGTTCGAAAATCTTGGCCTTTCGCAAGGCTCGCATTGGCTGTTTCGCGGCCTCAATATCGCTGTGGGTGCGAAGGACCGGCTGGCGCTGATCGGCCGCAACGGCGTGGGCAAGACGACTTTGCTCAAATTGCTGGGCGGGCAGATCGAGGCGGACGAAGGCGTGCGGTCGGTGCAGCCGGGCGCACGGGTCATCACGCTGGAGCAGGATCCCGACGTCACGCCCTTTGCGACGTTGCATGATTTCGCGCTGTCAGGCGAATTTGCGCCGCCCGCGCATGAGGTGGAGGCGATCGCCGACCAGTTGGGCATCGACCTCAGCCGGGAAGCGAAGACCGCGAGCGGGGGCGAGCGCCGCCGCGCCGCCATCGCTCGCGCGCTGGCGAGCGAGCCGGACCTGCTGCTGCTGGACGAACCGACCAACCATCTGGACATCGCCGCGATCGACTGGATCGAGAACTGGATGGCGCGCTATAATGGCGCGTTCATCGTCATCAGCCATGACCGCGCCTTCCTGACACGGCTGACGCGCCAGACCTTGTGGCTGGACCGGGGCCAGATGCGCCGCAACGAGATCGGCTTTGGCGGGTTCGAACAGTGGATGGAAGCGGTCTATGCCGAAGAGGCGCGGGCGGCGGAAAAGCTGGACGCGAAGCTGAAGATCGAGGCGCACTGGCTGGAACGCGGCGTCACGGCGCGGCGCAAGCGCAACCAGGGGCGGCTGGCCAAGCTATGGGAAATGCGGGCGACGCGGGCAGCGATGAACGGGCCGCAGGGGACCGCCAAGATCGCGGTGGCGAGCGACGACAGCAAGACCAAGAGCGTCATCAAGGTCGAGCATGTCACCAAGCGGTTCGGGGAACGCACGATCATCGACGATCTGTCGATCCGGGTGCAGCGGGGCGACCGGATCGGCATCGTCGGCGGCAATGGCGCGGGCAAGTCGACGCTGCTGAAGCTGCTGACCGGCGAACTGGCACCCGACAGCGGCAGCGTGACGCTGGCCAAGACGCTGGACATGATCTTCATCGACCAGCAGCGCAGCCTGATGCAGGGCGACAAGACGGTGCGCGACGTGCTGGCCGAAGGCGGCGACTGGATCGACGTGCGGGGAGTGCGCAAGCATATCCATGGCTATCTGAAGGACTTTCTGTTCGATCCCTCGCTGGCGGAGGCGAAGGTCGCGACATTATCGGGCGGCGAGCGGTCGCGCCTGCTGTTCGCGCGGGAATTTGCCCGCGAATCGAACCTGCTCGTGCTGGACGAGCCGACCAACGACCTGGATCTCGAAACGCTCGACCTGTTGCAGGAAGTGATCGCCGATTATGACGGTACGGTCCTGATCGTGAGCCATGACCGGGATTTCCTCGATCGCACGGTGACGGTGACTTTGGGGCTGGACGGCACCGGGGTCGTGGATGTGATCGTCGGCGGCTATGCCGACTGGATCGCCAAGCGCGATCCGCGCAAGGCGGCCAGGGTCGAGAAGAAGGCGGTGGCCGCGCCGCCGCCGCCCAAGCCGGTATCGGCCAAGTTGACTTACAAGGACCAGCGCGACCTGGAATTGCTGCCCAAGACGATCGAACAGTTGGAAGCAGCGATCGCCGGGCATGAGGAGGCGCTGGCCGATCCGGCGCTCTACGCACGGGATCGCAAGCGATTCGACACATTGACGGCCGCGATCGAGACGGCGCGGGCAGAAAAGGATGCGGCCGAGATGCGCTGGCTGGAACTGGCGGAAAAGGCGGAAGGGCTGGCGGGATAGGGTTTCCCGCCTTCCTTTCGACAGGCTCAGAGGGCATGAATGCCGGCATAGGGGCAGCATGAAGGGCCGATCGATGGATGCGCAGACCGACACCAGAAACGACCAGCCGCACCATGCCGTTCATTATGTGAATCGCGTCGGCTGGCTGCGCGCGACGGTGCTGGGAGCCAATGACGGGATCGTGTCCACCGCCAGCCTGATGACCGGCATCGCCGCGTCGGGAGCGGACGGGCAGGCGATATTGCTGACGGGGATCGCGGCGCTGGTGGCAGGCGCGATGTCGATGGCGGCAGGCGAATATGTGTCCGTCAGCGCGCAATCTGATACCGAGCGCGCCGATCTGGCCAAGGAAAAGAAAGCTCTGGCCACCCAGCCGCACGCAGAATGGGTGGAGTTGCGCGATATCTACGTCGATCGCGGCCTGACGCCTGATCTGGCGGGGCAGGTGGCGCAGCAGTTGATGGCGGCCGATGCGCTGGGCGCCCATGCGCGCGACGAACTGGGTATTTCCGATCTGGCGACCGCCCGGCCGGTTCAGGCGGCGCTGGCATCAGCGATGAGCTTTGCCGCAGGGGCGGCGCCACCGGTAATCGTAGCGGCGATGGTGCCGACAGGAAGCGCAATCATCGCGATCGTCAGCCTGTGCATGCTGTGTCTTGCACTGCTGGGCTATGTCGGCGCGCGGCTCGGCGGCGCGCAGGTGGGCCGCTCGATGGGACGCACGCTCTTCTGGGGCGCGCTGGCGATGGCGGTGACGGCGGGCGCGGGGCATCTGTTCGGCGCGGCGATATAGTGGCAGGTTAGCGGCAATTTATACAAGGAGACGATATATGACCGACATTCAGCAGATTGCGCTCAAGACCATCAAGGGCGCCGATACGAGCCTGGCCGATTATGCGGGGAAGGTGGTGCTGGCGGTCAATGTCGCGTCCAAATGCGGCCTGACCCCGCAATATGAGGGGCTGGAGAAGCTTTACGCCGATTACAAGGACAAGGGACTGGTCGTCGCAGGCTTTCCCGCCAATGATTTCGGCGCGCAGGAACCGGGCAGCAATGACGAGATCGCGACCTTCTGCACCACCAATTTCGGCGTCGATTTCCCGATGTTCGAGAAGATCGTCGTCACCGGACCGGACAAACATCCGCTCTACGCCGCGCTGACCAGCGCGCAGCCCGAAGCGCAGGGCGAAGGCGACGCCTTCCGCGAAAAGCTGAAAGGCTATGGCATGACCCCCAATCCGGTGCCGGAAGTGCTGTGGAATTTCGAGAAGTTCCTGATCGCCAAGGATGGCAGCGTCGCGGCGCGTTTCGACCCCACGACGGTGCCCAACGACCCGGCGCTGGTAGCCGCGATCGAGGCGGAACTGGCCAAGTGATCCGGGGCCTGGTCATGGGCGCGCTGTTATTGGGCGGCGCGCCCGTCGCCCATGCGGCGCTCAGCCCGGCGGAGCGGACGATCGGCGTCACGGTCGATTCGGGCTATGAGCCGGCCATCGGCCTGCTGGAAAAGCTGGTCAACCAGAATAGCGGGTCGATGAATTTCCCCGGCGTGAAGGCCGTGGCCGACATGCTGCGCCCCGAATATGAGGCGCTGGGCTTTACCGTGACGTGGAAGCCGATGGATGCGGCCAAGCGGGCGGGGCACCTGATCGCGGTGCACAAGGGCAAGGCAGGCGGCACGAAGATGCTGCTGATCGGGCATCTGGATACCGTGTTCGAGCCGGATTCGTCCTTCCAGACCTTCAAGCGGGACGGCGATTGGGCGGCGGGGCCGGGCGTTGCCGACGACAAGGGCGGGGTCGTGACGATGCTGCTGGCGCTCAAGGCGATGCAGGCGGCCGGCACGTTGAAAAACGCCAATATAGAGGTGGTGCTGACCGGCGACGAGGAGGATGCGGGCGATCCCGTGTCCATCGCGCGGGCGGACCTGATCGCGGCGGGCAAGCGCGCCGATGTCGCGCTCGATTTCGAGGGGCTGAGCCAGCAGGATGGCAAGGATATGGGCTCGATCGCCCGCCGGTCCTCCAATAGCTGGACGCTGACCGCGACAGGCAAGTCGGGCCATAGTTCGGGCATCTTCTCGCCCAGCGCGGGCGACGGGGCGATTTACGAACTGGCGCGGATCATCGTCGCGTTTCGCAAGGAACTGCCCGAACCCAACCTGACCTTCAATGTCGGGCTGGTCGGCGGCGGGCAGAGCGCGGAGGTCGACAAGGACGGCGTGCGCATCGCCGTGACCGGCAAGACCAACATCATCCCGCCGGTCGCGGTGGCGAAGGGTGACTTCCGTACGCTGAGCGAAGAACAGACGAAACGGGTGCAGGCGAAGATGCAGGCGATCGTCGATGCGGGGCATCTGACCGGCACATCGGCCAGCATCGCCTTCGACCTAAGCTATCCGTCGATGGCGCCGACCGCGGGCAACAGGGCGTTGCTGGGCAAGCTGAACGGCATCAATCGCGACCTTGGCCTGCCGGAAATGGCGGCGCTCGATCCGTTGAAGCGCGGGGCGGGAGACATCAGCTTCGTCGCGGCCGATACGGACGGGCTGGTGGGACTGGGCCTGGCGTCGAGCGGCGACCATAGTCCGGCGGAAAAGGCCGACCTGTCGACGATGAAGCGGCAGGCGAAGCGCGCGGCGATATTGATGAGCCGGCTCGCCGGGGAGAAGGGGCGGAAATAGGGGAGCGAGTTGGCGCAATCCTCCGCCCTTCTTTCTGAGTAGCCGTTTCGACGGCCGGCCAACGCAGGCGCTCAGGGCAGGCATTGCGCGAAGTCGATACGGGTCTTCGACGTCGCTCAGTCCCTACTCAGCGCGAACGGTTATGGTTAGATAGATTCATGCTCCCACCCACCCCTTCGCTCGCTACCTCCATTGGCCCGGTGCTCGAAACATTGAGTATCGTCGGCACTTTCGTCTTTGCCGCGTCCGGCGCGCTGGCGGCGGCGCGGCTCAGGCAGACGTTGGTGACCTTCGCCTTCTTCGCACTGGTGACGGGGGTGGGTGGCGGCACGGTGCGCGACCTGCTGATCGGCGCGCCGGTCTTCTGGGTGGTCGATGCGGTGCCGGCGATCGCCTGCATGGGCGCGGCGTTGCTGGTGTGGTTCACCCCGCGCAAATTCTGGAGCGAGCGGGCGCTGGACTGGCTCGATGCGATCGGGCTGGCGGCCTTTGCCGTGTTCGGTGCGGCCAAGGCGATGAGCTTCGGCGTGCCGCCCATCGTCGCCGGGATGATGGGAGTGGTGACGGGCTGCGTCGGCGGCATCATGCGCGATCTGCTGGCGGGGGAGCCGTCCATCCTGTTGCGGCCGGAATTGTATGTGACGGCGGCGGCGTTCGCGTCGGGTCTGTTCGTGGCGCTGCGCTGGGTCGGTCTGGACGTGCCGGTCGCGGGGGTGGTGGCGGCGCTGCTGGGGTTCGGGCTGCGGGCCATGGCGATCTGGCGTGGGCTGGGGCTGCCGGTATATCGGGGGGATGAGGCGTAGGGCGGTTCGGGTAGATTTCTCTCCATCAAGGCAGGGCGTCTGACTTAGGGACGGGCAGAGAGGCTAGAATAGCGCGCAACTCTCCATTTCTGGTCGCATATCTCACGCGTTCGCAGCCATAGTCTACAGCGTAGAACTGGTTCATGGACCGTCCTGACCAATGGAAGGAAATGCCGCCGTTATCGGTGACATAATCACCATCGCAACGCTGGCCTGCGGCAATGAACGCAGATATTCTTTCGCTTGAAATGGCGTCGCGGGAGAGGCGGAAGGGCTCGGTCCTTTTTCGAAGTTCTGCAAATTGTGCCGCTGAGAGCGTGAAGCGGCCCTCGGTGCCTTTGGAATATTGTTTGAACCGCCCATTGCCCTGGCCATCGATGGCGACTTCCAGGCCGGGTGCCCAGATTTCCAGCTGTTCGATTGGTGGTGCTTCGGTTGCGCTGCACGCTGTCAAGCAGACGGCCAGGGAGGATGCAAAGTAAAATCGCATAGTCAATTTGGCACTCGCAGGCGGCAGAAGCGCATCTGTTTTCAGCTTAGCGCCACAGGCCCGCGAGCATCGCCAGGACGCCACGGTCTTCCGCGGCATTGCGCTGCCTGGGCGCACCATAGCCACGGCATTCCAGACAGTCGGCGCGCACGCCTGCGCCGATCACCAGCGCCTTGACGTCCGATACCGCCTGCATCGCCCAGCCGCGTTGCAGCCAGGCCTGTCGCGCAAGCATGTCGCGGGGCGCGCTGGCGTCACCCTTTTCACGGTCGGCGATCGACTGGACGAAGGCGGCGAAGCTGTCGGGCTGCTTCTCGATATAATAGGGTTTCGCCTTGGCGGGATCGACCTTCGCGCGGCGCGCGGCTTCGGCGATGGCGTCTTCGAGGCCGCCGAAGCGATCCACCAGGCCGATCTGGCGCGCGGTGCCGCCGTCCCAGACGCGGCCCTGCGCGATGGCGTCGATCGCCTGCGGGCTTTTGCGGCGCGATAGCGCGACGAGGCCGACGAAGCGGCGATAAATGTCCTCGACGCCCAACTGCATGATCTGATCGAATTGCGGCGTGGTGCCGCCGGTGACGTCGGGCTGGCCGGAGAGCGGCGTGGTGCGCACGCCGTCGGTGGTGATGCCCATCTTCGCCAGCGTGCCTTCGAAGCTGGGGATGATGCCGAACACGCCGATGGAGCCGGTGATCGTGTCCGGCTCGGCGAAGATGACATCGGCCGGAGTCGATACCCAGTAACCGCCGCTGGCCGCGACATTGGCCATGGAGACGACCACCGGCAGTCCGGCGGACTTGGCTTTCAGGATCGCGCCGCGGATTTTCTCCGACGCCATGACCGATCCGCCAGGGGAATCGACGCGGACGACCAGCGCCTTCAAATCCTTTTCATCGAGCGCGGTCAGCAGCAGGTCGGAGACGGTGTCGCCCGCCGCGGTGCCGGGGCCGGCTTCGCCATCGACAATGTCGCCCGCGATCGTCAGCACGCCGATCTGGCCGTCATTGGCGGGCTTGCGGGCCTTCACATAGGATGCAAGGTCGATGGTGGCGAAGCTGCCGGCCTTGTCGCTGGCGGCGTCGCCGGCGATCTGGGCGACACGGTCGCCGAAGGCGGCTTCGTCGCCAAGCTTGTCGACCAGCCCGTTGGCAAGCGCCGCCTTGCCCATGTCGCCCCCGACCGCCTGCGCCGCGGCGAGCGGGTTGGCGGCGTAGGCAGCGATCTTCGCGCGGGGCCGCGCCCTGGTCACGTCGTCCTGCCAGCTTTGCCACAGGGCGCCGGCGAGCGCCTGGTTGGCCTGTTTGGCTTCGGGCGACTGTTCGGTGCGGGTGAAGGGTTCGACGAAGCTCTTATAGGTGCCGACGCGATAGACGTGGGTATTGACGCCCAGCTTGTCGATCAACCCCTTATAGTAGAGGTTCGAGCCGCCCCGGCCCATGATCGCGACGCCGCCCAGCGGGTCGCTCCACACTTCGCTGGCATGGGCGGCGATCTGATAGCCGTCGTCGCTATAGAGGGTGGCATAGGCCAGGACCGGCTTTTTCGCGGCGCGCACGGCGTCGAGCGCCTTGCCCACGCGGGCCATCGCGACCTGGCCGCCGCCCATGAAGCCGTCGAGGTTCAGGACCACGGCCTTGACCTTGGCATCGGTCTTCGCGGCGTCGAGCGCGGCGACGATGTCGGACAGCCGATATTCTTCGCTGTCGGGCCCGGAGCCGGACAACAGCGCCATCGCGCCCACTTGCGCCGGCTGTTCCACGATGCTGCCGTCCAGATCGAGCAGCAGTGCGCCCGACGACACGGTCTTGCCCGGCTTTGGCGAGTAGGAGAGGGCGGCATAGAGCGCGCCGAAGAAGAGCAGCAGGAAGAGCAGGACGAGGCCGTCCTTGATCGCGACCAATATGCGCCAGGCGCCCTTCACAAATGCCAAGTTGCTGCTTCCTTCCGTTGACCCTGTCTGGCTATCCGATGGACGCGCCGACTGCAATGTGGGGGGCGTGGATCGGGCGACAAGCTTGCGCGCGCGATTTAGCGCGTTATGGGGAGCCATCATTCGCCGTTATCGTGCAGGAGACGCGCCCAATGCCCACTCTCGTCCTCATCCGCCATGGCCAGTCGTCATGGAACCTGGAAAACCGCTTCACCGGCTGGTGGGACGTGGACGTGACCGAGAAGGGCGCCGAAGAAGCGCGCGCCGCCGGTCGCCTGATGGCGGAAAAGGGGCTGGACTTCGACCAGTGTTACACCAGTTTCCAGACCCGCGCGATCAAGACGCTCAATCTGGCGCTGGAGGAAATGGGGCGGCTGTGGTTGCCGGTCGAAAAGGACTGGCGGCTGAACGAGCGCCATTATGGCGGGCTGACCGGCCTGAACAAGGCGGAAACGGCCGCCAAGCATGGCGACGATCAGGTTAAGATCTGGCGTCGCAGCTTCGACATTCCGCCGCCGGTGCTGGAAGCGGGCAGCGCATTCGACCTGTCGGCCGACCGCCGCTATGACGGTATCGCCATCCCGTCGACCGAGAGCCTGAAGGACACGATCGCGCGCGTCCTGCCCTATTGGGAGGCGACGATCGCGCCCGACCTGAAGGCCGGCAAGCGCGTGCTGATTTCGGCGCATGGCAATTCGCTGCGCGCGCTGGTGAAGCATCTGTCGAACATTCCCGACGACGAGATCACCCATCTGGAAATTCCGACCGGCCAGCCGATCGTCTATGAACTGGCGGACGATCTGCGCGCGATCGAGCGTTATTATCTGTCGGAGCGGTAAGAGTGCCGCCGTCCTGACCGCGAACGGAAATTAACTGACAGTTATATTGCCCCTTGGCGGCCCGACCGCTAAGGGGCTTTGCTTTCCGGGCGACCTGTCGCGTCGCTCGTCCCAGGGGAAGCAGCATATGAGCGGGGCAGTCACGGTCGGCATCATCATGGGGTCGCGGTCCGATTGGGACACGATGCGCCATGCCGCCGAAACGCTCGAAGCGCTGGGCGTGCCGCACGAATGCAAGGTGGTGTCGGCCCACCGCACCCCGCAGCGCCTCTATGACTATGCCACCGGCGCGGTGGGCCGCGGCTTGAAGGTCATCATCGCCGGGGCTGGCGGGGCGGCGCATCTGCCCGGCATGACCGCGTCGATGACCCGCCTGCCGGTGCTGGGCGTGCCGGTCGAATCCAAGGCGCTGAAGGGCATGGATTCGCTGCTGTCCATCGTCCAGATGCCCGGCGGCATCCCCGTCGCCACGCTGGCGATCGGCAAGCCCGGCGCAATCAATGCGGGACTGCTCGCGGCATCTATCCTGGCAACGACCGACGATGTGCTGGCCGACCGGCTGGACGCCTGGCGTGCGCGCCAGACCGAGGCCGTGGCCGAAACCGTCGAGGATTGAAGGCAGGATCATGACGACCATCGCGCCCGGCGCCACCATCGGCATTCTCGGCGGCGGCCAGCTCGGCCGGATGATCGCCACCGCAGCGGCGCAACTGGGCTATCGCACCCATATCTACGCGCCCGAAGACAGCGGCCCGGCCGCCGACGTGTCGCCCAACTGGACGAGCGGCGCCTATGAGGACCCGCAAGCACTGGGCGATTTTGCCGACAGCGTCGATGTCGTCACCTATGAGTTCGAGAATATCGATCCCGCCGCGGTCGAGGTGCTGTCCACCCATGGGCTGGTCCGCCCCGGCGCGCAGGCGCTGCGTGTGGCGCAGGACCGGCTGGCGGAGAAGCGCTTCGTTTGCGACCTGGGCGGGCTGACCGCGCCCTTTGCGCCGGTCGAGAGCCTGGACGATCTGGAAAGCGCGATCGAGCAGGTCGGCAGCCGCGCGATCCTGAAGACCAACCGGATGGGCTATGATGGCAAGGGGCAGGCGCGCCTGTCCGAGCCGGGGGATGCGGTGGGCGCGTGGAACGCGATCGGACGGCAGAGCGCGATATTGGAAGGGTTCGTGACCTTCGACCAGGAATTTTCGGTGATCCTGGTGCGCGGCCATGACGGCGCGGTGCGATTTTGGGATTCGGCGGCCAATGTCCATGTCGATGGCATATTGGCGACCTCGACCGTGCCCGCGGGCGCGTTGATCGCGGGGCAGATGGCGCAGGCGCGCGGCATGGCGCAGAAGATCGCCGACGCGCTGGGCTATGTCGGCGTGCTGACCTGCGAATTTTTCGCCAGCGCCGATGGGCCGGTGTTCAACGAAATGGCGCCGCGCGTGCATAATAGCGGCCACTGGACGATCGAGGGCGCGGTGACGAGCCAGTTCGAGAACCATGTCCGCGCCATTTGCGGCCTGCCGCTGGGCGACACGGCGCTGGCCGCGCGGGGCGTGGCGATGCGCAACCTGATCGGCGACGATGTCGACGACTGGCAGGCCATCCTGTCCGACCCGGCGAACCACCTGCACCTCTATGGCAAGCATGAGGCGCGGCCGGGTCGGAAGATGGGGCATGTGACACGGTTGACGCTGTGAGCGCCGAAATCGTCCTCGTCCTCGCCCGCGCCGACAATGGCGTGATCGGCAAGGATGGCGACCTGCCCTGGCGCCTGCCCGCCGACCTCAGGCATTTCAAGGCGGTGACGCTCGGCCATCCGATGGTGATGGGACGCAAGACGTTCGACAGCCTGCCCGGCCTGCTGCCCGGTCGTCGTCATATCGTGCTGACGCGCGATCGCAACTGGCGCGGGGAGGGGGCGGAAGCCGCCCATGACGTCGAAAGCGCGATCGCCCTGGCCGATGCGCCGGTGGTGATGGTGATCGGCGGGGCGGAAATCTATCGGTTGTTCCTGGGCCAAGCCGACCGGATCGAACTGACCGAGGTGCATCTGGAGGCGGCGGGTGACGCGAGCATCGCCTATCCCGATCCGGCGGACTGGCGCGAAACGGCGCGGGCGGACCATGAGGCGCTGGATGGGCGGCCGGCCTATAGTTTCGTGACGTTGGTGCGGACGCATTGATCGTCGCGATCCGTTTGCGCAGCGCCCTTCGACGTCGCTCGGGGCGAACGGATGACAGGGCAAGCATCCTGATTGCCACGTTCGTCACGCCCCCCTATAGGCCGCGGCATGGAGCGGCTTAGCAGCAGCGCCCCGATCCCTGCGCATCTGCGCGGGAGCATCATGGCGCTCGGCAATTTCGACGGGTTTCACGCGGGCCATCAGGCGGTGGTCGCGCGGGCGATCGCGCGTGCGCGCGCCGAAGGGCGACCGGCGATCGTCGCCACCTTCGATCCGCATCCGGTGCGGCTGTTCCGGCCCGAAACGCCGTGGTTCCGCCTGACGACGCTGGACCAGCGGCAGGCACTGTTCGCCGCGGCGGGGGCCGACGCGATGCTGGTGTTCGCCTTCAACCCCGCCATGGCGGCGATGCGGGCGGATGAGTTTGCGGCCTTCCTGGTGCAGGAAATGGGTGCGGCCGGTGTGGTGACGGGGCAGGATTTCACCTTCGGCAAGGCGAAAGGCGGCACCGTCGCCACGCTGGCCGAACTGGGCGCGGCGCTGGGCATGGCGGCGGAAGCGGTGCCGGCCGTGACCGATAGCGGCGGCGAGATCATTTCCTCCAGCCGTATCCGCGATGCGCTCAAGGCCGGCGATTGCACCACCGCGACGCGGCTGCTGACGCGGCCCTTCACCATTCAGGGGGTGGTGCAGCATGGCGACAAGCTGGGCCGGACCATCGGTTTTCCGACCGCCAATATCGACATGGGCCATTATCTGCGGCCGGCCTATGGCATTTATGCGGTGCGCGGGCTGTTGGCTGACGGGCGGGTGCTGGATGGCGCGGCGAACCTGGGTATCCGTCCCAGCTTCGATCCGCCCAAGGAATTGCTGGAGCCGCATTTCTTCGATTTCGCCGAAAGCCTCTACGACCAGATCATTGAGGTGCAGTTGATCCACTATCTGCATCCCGAGTTGAAATATGACGGGCTGGACGCGCTGATGGCGGGGATCGCGAAGGACTGCGTGGACGCGCGGCAAATCCTTGCGGGAACGCCCCGGCTCGCTTAATGCCGCGCAGTTATTCCTAAACCCGTTCGCGGCGCGAGCGGATGTTTGTAGATACCGGACACCCATGACCGACGCACCTGATTATAAGTCCACCGTCTTCCTGCCCGTCACCGACTTCCCGATGAAGGCCGGCCTGGCCCAGAAGGAGCCGGCGATCGCCGCCAAGTGGGAGGCGATGGACCTCTATGGCAAGCTGCGCGAGAAGCGCGCCGGCCGCGAAGGCTTCATCCTGCATGATGGCCCGCCCTACGCCAATGGCGACATCCATATGGGCCATGCGATGAACAAGGTGCTCAAGGACATCATCGTCCGCAGCCAGTCGTTGCTGGGCAAGGATGCGCCCTATGTTCCCGGCTGGGACTGCCACGGCCTGCCGATCGAATGGAAGATCGAAGAGGAATATCGCAAGAAGAAGCTGAACAAGGATGAGGTGCCCGCCGCCGAATTCCGCGCCCAGTGCCGCGCCTATGCCGACAAATGGGTGGACGTGCAGAAGGACCAGTTCAAGCGTCTGGGCGTGATGGGTGACTGGGCCGATCCTTATCTGACCATGAAGTTCGACGCCGAAGCCACCATCGTGGGCGAATTGCTGAAGTTCGCGGAAAGCGGCCAGCTCTATCGCGGCGCCAAGCCCGTCATGTGGTCCCCGGTCGAAAAGACCGCGCTGGCCGAGGCGGAAGTGGAATATGAAGATGTCACCTCGACCCAGATCGACGTGGCGTTCGAGATCGTCGAAGCGCCCAATGCGCCCGAACTGGTCGGCGCGCATGCGGTGATCTGGACGACGACGCCCTGGACGATCCCTGTCAATCAGGCGATCGCTTACGGGGAAGAGATCGATTATGTAGCTATGCAAGCTGGTGGCCGTGTTATTCTCACGGCGGCAGAACTTTGGAATGATTTTGCCGGACGCGCCGGTTCAACACCGTGGTTGTCGGAAGGTTCGGGTTGGACTGTTGTCTGGGCTGGCAAAGGCACCGACCTCGCCGGCGCCATCGCCCGGCACCCGATGCACGCGCTGGGCGGCTTCTTTGCCAAGCCGCGTCCGCTGCTGCCGGCCGATCATGTCACGACCGACGCGGGCACCGGCCTCGTCCATATGGCGCCCGATCATGGCGAGGAGGATTTCCTCGCCTGCAAGAAACTGGGCATCGATCCGGTCTTTGCGGTCAATGATGCGGGCTTCTATCGCGACGACTGGGACTGGCTGGCCGGACAGGGCAGCGTCATCAACACCAAGTTCAATGGTCCCGAAGGCCCGATCTGCACCGATCTGCGCGCGGCCGGCGCGCTGCTGAGCGCGAGCGACTTCCGCCACAGCTATCCGCATAGCTGGCGGTCGAAGGCGCGCATCATCTATCGCTGCACTCCGCAATGGTTCATCCCGATGGACAAGCCGCAGGAAGGCGCGGTGGTCGATGTCGAGGGCGGCGTGATGCCGACTCCGGTTATCAGCGGCAACGGCCCGACGCTGCGCGAAATCGCGCTCGACGCGATCGAGCAGACTCGCTGGGTGCCCGAGCGGTCGACCAACCGCATTCGTTCGATGGTGGAAGGGCGCCCCGACTGGGTCATCAGCCGCCAGCGCGCCTGGGGCGTGCCGATCGCCCTCTATGTCCATCGCAAGAGTGGGCAATATCTGGTTGATCCCGCGGTCAATGCCCGCATCATCGAAGCCTTCAAGGGTGCCGGGGCTGACGCATGGTTCGGCGCGGATCATCAGGCGCTGCTCGGCCCGGACTATGACCTCAACGACTATGAGGTCGTGAACGACATTCTGGACGTCTGGTTCGACAGCGGCTCCACGCACAGTTTCGTGGTCGAGGGCCGCTATGGCGAAGGCGTGCGCGCCGACCTGTATATCGAGGGTTCGGACCAGCATCGCGGCTGGTTCCAGTCCTCGCTGCTGGAAAGCTGCGGCACGCGCGGCCGCGCGCCCTATGGCGCGGTGCTGACCCATGGCTTCGCACTGGACGGCACCGGCAAGAAAATGTCCAAGTCGCTGGGCAATGTGGTCGATCCGCTCAAGATCATGAGCGAGAGCGGCGCGGACATTTTGCGCGTCTGGGTCGCCAGCACCGACTATTTCGATGACGTCCGCATCGGCAAGGAAGTGCTGGCCGGCTCGTCCGACGCCTACCGCAAATTGCGCAATACATTCCGCTACATGCTGGGCGCTCTTTCCGACTATGATGAAGAGACGGAAGCAGTGTCCTACGCGGAAATGCCGGAGCTGGAGCGCTATATGCTCCACCGTCTGGCGCAGCTCGACGCGGAACTGCGCGCCGTGGTGGACAAGGCGGCGAAGAGCGAGAACTGGCTGGAATTCAGCCGCTACACCCGCGCCATCTTCGATTTCGCGAACAGCGACCTCAGCGCCTTCTTCTTCGATATCCGCAAGGATTGCCTCTATTGCGATGCGAAGTCGGACCCCAAGCGGCGCGCCTATCGCACGCTGCTCGACACGCTGTTCCATGCGCTGGTGCGCTATGTGGCGCCGATCATCCCCTTCACGGCGGAAGAAGTGTGGCAGAGCCGCTTCCCCAATGAGGAAGAGAGCGTCCATTTCCTGGAATGGCCCGAGATCGACCATCACTGGATCAACCAGCATCTCGACGACAAATGGACCGAATTGCGCAGCCAGCGCGAACAGGTGAATGAGGCGATCGAGCCCTTCCGCCGCGAGAAAATCATACGGTCCAGCCTGGAGGCTGACGTCACCATGGGGGAATTGCTGCCCAGCGACGGTGTCGACTTCGCCGAAGTGGCGATCGTCGCGCGCGTGACCATGGGTGTGGGCGACGGCATCGTCGTCACGCCCAGCGAATGGCACAAATGCGGCCGCTGCTGGCGCAAGCTGCCCGAAGTCACCGAGGACGGCAGATTGTGCGACCGCTGCGACGAGGTGCTGAAGGCATGAGCGCCATCAACCACCGTCCGCTGGGCCTGACCGTCGCGATCGTGACGCTCGCGCTCGACCAGCTCATCAAATATAGCGTCACCTATCCGCTGGCGCTCAAGAGCAGGCTGGACGGGATCGATATCCTGCCGATCTTCCGCTTGCGCTGGCTGGAAAATCGCGGCGTCTCGATGGGCTTCTTCCACGCCGACACGGACGTCATGCGCTGGGCGCTGGTCGGCATGACGATGCTGATCGCCGGTTTCGTGGGCGTGTGGATGTGGCGTGAAAAGGCGCGGCAGGATGTCGCGGCGCTGGGTCTGGTGCTGGGCGGGGCGATCGGCAATATCGTCGATCGGATGCGGCTGGGCTATGTCGTCGATTATGCCGACCTGCATTTCGGCGAGTGGCGGCCTTTCCTGATTTTCAACCTGGCGGACGCCGCCATCACGATCGGCGTGTTGATCCTGCTTGCGCGGGCGTTGCTGCTGCGCGACAAGAGCGCAAAGACGGAGACTTTGAAGTAATGCGTAAACTGATCCTCGCTGCCGGCCTTGTGTCCACCCTGTCCGCCTGCGGCGGCGGCGGTGGCCTGTTCAACCGCCAGCGCCCCGATGAATTCGCCGTCTCGCGCCAGGCACCCCTGATCATTCCGCCCGACTTCGCGCTGGTGCCGCCTGCGCCGGGCACGCCGGCCGCCGCGTCGGTCGATTCGAGCAAGGCCGCGATGGACGCGATGTTCGGCGGTCCCGCCGCGCGTAGCGCCGGCGAAGGCGCCACGCTCAACGCCGCGGGGCGCGCCAACGCCGCATCGGGCATCCGTTCGTCGGTGGGCGATCCCGGCACCGAAGTCGTGGACAAGGGGGCCACCACCCGCGACATCATCGCCGCGCCCGAAGGCGACGGCCAGGAAGCGCGCGCCGCGACGCCGCAGCCTTAAGGACGACCTTTGGACAAGTTTGGGTCGGCAGGCGACAGGGGTGATTCCTGTCGCCTGCCGCGCTAGAGCGCGCGGCGTTTAATCGGACGCAAGTCGCACGCTCTAAGTTTTTGTTGTCGCATCGTTTCAAGCAGAAAAGCGGTTCCCACTTTTCCGCACGATGCTTTAGCTGGCCTCGACAAAAGCCTTGAGCCGGGCGAGGGGGCCGTCCCATTGGGCATTGACCTCGTCCAGCCACGACCGGGCGGCTTCGATCGCCTCCCGATGCAGCGCATAATGGACTTCGCGTCCGCTCTTGCGACGATGCACCAGCCCCGCGCCGTGCAGCACGTCCAGATGCTTGGCGACCGCCTGCCGGCTGATCGCCAGCCCTTCGCCCATTTGCACGATCGATCGTTCGCCGCCGTCGCTGAGGCGGCCGACCATGCCCAGCCGGGTCGCGTCGCCCAGCGCGGCGAACAATTGCGCCGGTTCAGCCTTCGACATAGCGTCTGATATTCTGCACCTGCTCCGCCCAGCCGCCGTCGTTGGAGCGCAGGACGCTGGCGCGGCGCGGTTCGGGGACATGATCGAACCCGCTCTCGGTGACGGTCAGCCTTGTGCCGCCGGCGGTCGGCTCCAGCCGAAACTCGACCAGCGTCCATTCGGGCACGCCGTTCCGGATCGCATCCTCGTCACCGCCGGTGGCGGGCCATTCGAAGGCGAGGCGGGTCATCGGCTCGATCGCGACGGTGCGCGATTGCCAGGGGAAATGTTCGTAGCCGGGATAGGTCATGTGGCCGGTCGAGCCTTGCCCGACGGCGAAGGGCTGGTCGAGCGCGACCAGGAACCAGGCACCGAATTTTTCATGATCGATAAGCGCGTCCCACACCTTGGTGATGGGCGCGGCGATGTCGATGGTCTTGATGATATGGTCGGGCATATAGGCAACCTCCTGATTGCCTATATGATCCGATTTTCCGTTACAGGCAACCCTATGGTTGCTGGTCAGGCCCGCGCTTCCGTGCCCACGCTGTTGTGGCGCAGCGCAGTGAGGACCGTATCGACGATCGCGTCGGCATCCAGCCGGGCGTCCGCATATTGTTTTTCGGGCTTGTCCTGGTCCTGGAAAATGTCGGGCAGGCGCATGGTGCGCAGCTTGAGGCCATTGTCGATCAGGCCCAGATCGCTGGCCAGCGTCAGGACATGCGCGCCCAGACCGCCGATCGCGCCTTCCTCGATGGTCACAGCGACTTCGTGGCTGGTCAGCAGCTTGCGGATCAGCGCTTCGTCCAGCGGCTTGGCGAAGCGCAGGTCGGCGACAGTGGTGGACAGGCCCTTGGCCTCCAGCGCTTCGGCGGCCTTGAGTGCTTCTTCGAGGCGGGTGCCGAGCGAGAGGATGGCGACCTGCCGCCCTTCGCGGACCAGACGGCCCTTGCCGATTTCAAGCCGTTCGGGAATTTCCGGCATGGCGACGCCAGTGCCGTTGCCGCGCGGATAGCGCAGCGCGATCGGGCCGCTATCATGCATGGCGCAGGTATGGACCATATGAACCAGTTCGGCTTCGTCCGCCGCGGCCATCACCACCATGTTGGGCAGGGTCGCAAGATAGGTGACGTCGAAACTGCCCGCATGGGTCGAGCCGTCGGCACCGACCAGGCCGGCGCGGTCGATGGCGAAGCGGACGGGCAGGTTCTGGATCGCGACGTCATGCACGACCTGATCGTAGGCGCGTTGCAGGAAGGTCGAATAGATGGCGCAGAAGGGGCGCATCCCTTCGGCCGCGAGGCCCGCAGCGAAGGTGACGGCATGTTGTTCGGCGATACCGACGTCGAAGCTGCGGTCAGGGAAGGCCAGTTCGAACTTGTCGAGGCCGGTGCCCGACGGCATCGCCGCGGTGATGGCGCAGACCTTGGGATCGCGCTGCGCTTCGGCGATGAGCGCCTGGGCGAAGACATTGGTGTAGCTGGGCGGTCCGGGCGGGGCCTTCGCTTGCGTGCCGGTGACGATGTCGAACTTCTGGACACCATGATATTTGTCGGCCGCTGCTTCGGCCGGGCCATAGCCCTTGCCCTTCTGCGTGACGACATGGACGAGGCACGGCCCTTCGGCCGCGTCGCGGACATTTTCCAGCACCGGAATCAACTGGTCGAGATTATGGCCGTCGACCGGGCCGACATAATAGAAGCCCAGTTCCTCGAACAAAGTGCCGCCCATCGCCATGCCGCGGGCGAACTCGTCCGTTTTGCGCGCGGCATTGTGTAGCGGGCGGGGCAGTTTGCGGGCGAGGCGCTTGGCGATGTCGCGCAGGCCGAGAAATTCGCGGCTGGAGACGAGGCGGGCGAGATAGGCGGACAGGCCGCCGACCGGGGGCGCAATCGACATGTCGTTATCGTTGAGGATGACGACCAGGCGATTGCCGGCCGCGCGGGCGTTGTTCATCGCCTCATAGGCCATGCCCGCCGACATGGCGCCGTCGCCGATGACGGCGATGCCCTTGCCGGGGCGATCCTGCATCTTGTTGGCAACGGCGAAGCCCAGCGCAGCGCTGATCGAGGTGGAACTGTGCGCCGCGCCGAAGGGGTCATAATCGGATTCGGCGCGCTTGGTGAAACCGGACAGGCCGCCGCCCATGCGCAGGGTGCGGATGCGGTCGCGCCGGCCGGTCAGGATCTTGTGCGGATAGCATTGGTGGCCGACGTCCCACACCAGCTTGTCCTGGGGGGTATCGAACACATAATGGATCGCGGTGGTCAGTTCCACCACGCCGAGGCCCGAGCCGAGATGGCCGCCGGTCACGCCGACGGCGGAGATGACCTCCTGCCGCAGTTCGTTTGCCAACTGGCGAAGCTGGTCGGGCTTGAGGGCGCGCAGGTCCGACGGCCAGACGACCTGGTCGAGGAGCGGGGTTTCCGGGCGATCATTCATCAAAGACATAGGCTCCCGAGGCCCAAAGGCCGTTCCGGATCAAAGCAAGGCCCGCTAGGCCGTTCCGGGCGGCAGCGCAACGCTCCATCAGGCCGCACATTTCGCACAGGTGCCCAATATCTCGATCACCGGCCGTTCGGCATGGAAGCCTTCATGCGCGGCGAGCGCGCGCACGTCGCCGGTCACCTTGTCGTCATCGACATGGGTCGCCTGCTTGCAGGTGCGGCAGACCAGGAAGATGCAGTCATGGTGGCAGCCGGGATGGGCGTTGGCGATATAGGCGTTGGCGCTTTCGACGCGCATCGCGATGTTGTTGGTCACGAACAGGTCGAGGATGCGATAGACGCTGTTGGGCGCGACCCGCTTGCCGCGCGCCTTCGACACCGTATCCGCTATGTCATAGGCCGAGGCCGGACGCTCTTCAGCCGCCAGCGCATCGAAAATGGCGGCGCGCATCGGCGTCCATTGTTCGTCCTGCGCCTCCAGCGTCAGGCGCGCGGCGTCGGCGAGCTTGGTGCCGGTCGGTTCGTGATGGTGATGATGGTCGGCCATGGCGTTCAATCTAGGCTTGCGGAGGATCGGGGGCAAGGGCGCGCGATGGTGTCAGCGCTGCCCGAAGGACCATGCGGCCCAGAGCCAGCCCGCGATCATCAACGTGCCGCCGACCGGCGTGACCGCGCCCAGCCATTTGGGGCCGCCCAGCGCCATGGTATAGAGGGTGAGCGCGAAGATCGCCGCGCCCGCCAGCATCAGCGCCGCCGCGCCGCGGGCAACGCCGGTGACAGCGATCGCGGCGACCGCGTGGATCAGCTGGTAGAGGCCGCCAGTGCGCAGCCATTCCGCTGCCTTGGGATCAGTGACGCCGTGGGCGCCGAAGGCGCCAGCCCCTATCGCCAGTGCCGCCGACAGGCAGGCCAGTATCGCGATCATGCCTTTTCTCCATCCCCTCTGCTGAGCAGCCGCATGGACTTGCCGGGGCGATACATCAAGTCCTTGGCCGCGAGCAGATTGCCATGTTCGATCTGGAGCGCCATGCGATCGGCGTCATTCTGGCGATATTGGCGCTCGACTTCTTCGACCTCCTCGTCCGGCACGCCCAGGGACTGCATCGCCTGCACACCCATGCAGATAGCCGATTCATAGACTTCGCGGACGATGCCGGCGAGGTCCATGTCCTGCAATTCCAGCAATTGCCGCCGGTCGAAGGCGCGAACCATCAGCGCCGCCTGGGGGAAGGCCTGGGCGATCGGCTGGAGCGCGCGCGAATCGAGCGAGGGGTCGTCGATGCAGAAGGCGATGAGGCGCGCTTCGTCCGCGCCGGCGCGGTGTAGCAGATCCATGCGGGTGCCGTCGCCATAATAGACCTTCATGTCGAAGCGGCTCGATACCTCGATCTGGGCCGGCTTCTTGTCGATCAGGGTGACGGCGAAACCATGGCCCATCAGCATTTGCGCTACGGTCTGGCCGAAGCGGCCATAGCCCACGATGATGGCCGAGCCGCGCGGCGCATCGTCCGGCCCCGGCAGGTCGTGGTCCCTGGGCTTGGCGAACTCGAAGCGACGGGCGAAGAGCATCAGGAAAGGCGTCGTCGCCATGGAGAAGGTGACGATGGCGGCGAACAGGCTGGCGGCTTCCGGTGCGATCAGCAGCGCATTCTGCGCCTGGGTGAAGAGGACGAAGCCGAATTCGCCGCCCTGGCTGAGCAGCAGGCCCGCGCCCAGCGCCGGACGCCATTCCATGCCGAACAGACGGGCGAGGCCGGTGATGATCGCCGCCTTGGTCGCGACCAGGACGACCGCCATGGACAGGACGAACAGCGGGTTGGCGGCCACGGCACGCAGGTCCAGCACCATGCCGACGGCAAGGAAGAAGAGGCCGAGCAGGATCGAGCGGAATGGCTCGACGTCGGATTCGATTTCATGCCGGTAGGGCGAATCGGCGAGCATGACGCCCGCGACGAAAGCGCCCAGCGCGGTCGAGAGGTGCAGGCTGTGCATCAGGGCGGCGGCGGCGAGCACGGTGAAGAGGCCGACGACGACGAACATCTCGCGCTCGCCCATGCGGCCGACCAGGCCCAGTAGCGGGCGCAGGATGAAGCGACCGGCCAGCACGAGGCCGGCGATGGCGGCGACGGTATAGCCCGCCATCATCCAGCCCGGCGGCCCCCCGGCATCGGCAGGATTGCGGGACAGGGCGGCGACGATGGTGATGAGCGGGACGATCGAGAGATCCTGGAACAGCAGGATCGAGAAGACCTTCTCGCCGAAGGGGGAGTTGATGCGGCCGCTGGACTTCAGGCCCGGCAGCACCTGCGCGGTCGAGGAGAGAGCGAGCGGCAGGCCGAGCGCGATCGCCGCCCCCCAACTAAAGCCGGTGGAATAGAAGATGATCGCGGTGAGGATGCAGCCGCACAGCACGACCTGCGCGAGACCGAGCGCGAAGATGTCGCGTTTGAGGCGCCAGAGCCGGGCGGGATGGAGTTCGAGGCCGACGAGGAACAGCAGCAGGACTATGCCGATTTCAGCGATGGCGAGTTTCAATTCGCCGCCGCCGACAAGGCCCAGACCCTGCGGCCCGACCAAAGCGCCCGCGACTAAATAGCCCAGCACCGCGCCGAGGCCGAAGCGGCGGAACAGCATCACGAACAGCACGGCGGCGCCGAGCAGGATGACGCCTTCGGACAGGAGAATGTCGGTGGCGCTGACGGCCTGCTGCGCTTCCATCAGGCGTCGGCCTGTCTGGCGGCTTCGGCGATCGCTTCGAAGCCGAGGCGGATCGAGGCATGGCGGGCGGGATAGCCGCGCGCGGGGGCCAGCACGGAAAGGCCGGGCCAGAAGTCGAGATCGTCGCTGTCGCCCGACAGATAGGCGGCGAGCCTGTCGCGGGCGTCGGCCAGTTCCTGCGCCGTCAAGCCGATGGCGTGGCCGGCCATCAGCGCGGCGGACGCCTGGCCGAGCGCGCAGGCTTTCACATTGAGGCCCATGTCGGCGAGGCGGCCGTCGGCCATCCGCACGTCGGCCGTCACGCGCGACCCGCAGGTGGGGGATCGCTTCTCGACGCTGGCCTGTGCGTCCGGCAGCCGCTGGTGGTGCGGGATGTCGGCGGCGAGCCGCAATATGTCCTTGTTATACAGGGGAGCGTTGGGAGGGGCGTTCATGCCGACCCATGTAGGGCAGGAGCGGCGCGGGGTGAAGGCGGGGAATGGTCCCAACCGAAATAAGCCGTGCATCCTTGTCTCGACCGGTCCCACCGCCTATCGCCCCGATCCATGAAGATATTGGTCGATGCCGATGCCTGCCCCGTGAAGGAGGAGATCTACAAGGTCGCCTGGCGGCATGAAATCCCCGTGACGATCGTGAGCAACAGCCCGATCCGCATTCCCGCCCATCCGCTGCTCGACCGGGTGGTGGTGAGCGACGGGTTCGATGCGGCGGACGACTGGATCGCCGAGCGAGCCGATGCGGCATCGATATGCATTACCGCCGACATATTGCTGGCCGATCGCTGCCTGAAGGCGGGTGCGGTGGTGATCGCGCCCAATGGCAAGCCCTTCACCCATAGTTCGATCGGCGCGGCGATCGCGACGCGGGCGATCATGGCGGATTTGCGGGCCGGCGGCGATCAGGTCGGCGGGCCGCCGCCCTTCGGCAAGAATGACCGCTCGCGCTTCCTGCAGGCGCTGGACGAGGCCATCGTCCGCCTGAAGCGGGGGCGGTGATGCTCGACGCTGATACAGGCTTTTGGGATGCGATCGTGCTGGGCGCGGGCGCGGCGGGGATGATGTGCGCCGCGACCGCCGGGCAGCGCGGCAAGCGGGTGCTGCTGGTCGACCATGCCGACGCCGTGGGCAAGAAGATCCTGATATCGGGCGGTGGGCGGTGCAACTTCACCAATATCCATACCGCCGCTGATCGCTATCTGTCGGCCAATCCGCACTTCGCCAAGTCGGCGCTGGGGCGTTACACGGCGCAGGATTTCATCGGACTGGTCGATCGCTATGGCATCGCCTGGCATGAAAAGACGCTGGGGCAATTATTCTGCGACGGGTCGGCGAAGCAGATCGTTGCGATGCTGGAGGAGGAGTGCGCCAAGGGCGGCGTGACGCCGGCGCTGGGGCAACCGATCGCGGATGTCGACCATGGCGACGGCCTCTATCGGGTGACGATCGGCGGGACGGTGCATCGCGCGCCCGCGCTGGTGCTGGCGACCGGCGGTCCGTCGATCCCGAAGATGGGCGCGACCGGCTTCGCCTATGATGTGGCGCGCCATTTCGGGTTGAGCATCGTGCAGCCGCGCCCGGCGCTGGTGCCCTTCACCCTGGGGCCGGAGGAAGCGCTGTTCCAGTCGCTGGCGGGGGTGTCGGCCGATGTCGAAGTGCGCTGGAACAAGACGCGCTTTCGCGAGGCCGCGCTGTTCACGCATCGGGGGCTGTCCGGACCGGCGATGTTGCAGATTTCCTCCTACTGGCAGCATCGCACGCCGATCCAGGTGAATTTCCTGCCGGACAAGGCGGCGGACTGGTTGCTGGCGGAGAAGCGGGAGCGGCCGCGGGTGATGCTGCGTCGGGTGGTGGCGCAGGCGCTGACCGAGCGGCTGGCCGATACGCTGCTGGAGCGGATCGGGGTGCAGGGCGAGATGGGCAACCTGTCGGACAAGGCGCTGCGGCAAGTGGCCGCGCGATTGGGCGACTGGCCGTTCGCGCCGTCGGGTACGGAGGGCTATGCCAAGGCGGAGGTCACGGTCGGCGGCATCGCCACCGCGGGGCTGTCGTCGCGGACGATGGAGGCGGCCAAGGCGCCGGGGCTGTATGCGATCGGCGAGGCGGTGGATGTCACCGGATGGCTGGGGGGCTATAATTTCCAATGGGCCTGGGCCAGTGGCGTGGCGGCCGGACAGGCCATTTAGCCGGCTTTAAATTCCGCCCATGCGGGCCTGCAAAGCGCGCTTTTCTGCGCTCCGGTGCTCAAAAATCACGCTTTTCGGCTCCACCTGAACTGAATTTAGAGCCGACTAACTTTCCGTTGATTACCGCCCCGTCATCGCCCGTGCGTTCGCCAGGAAGGTGCGACCGATGCGGATTTCGCCGCCGTCGGCGAGCGCGGCGAACCACACGCCGCTGCCGTCGTGGCGCAGCCGGGCGATATGGTCGCGGCGGACGATATGGCTGCGGTGCAGGCGGACGAACTGCTGGGGGTCGAGCCGCTCCTCCAGGCTGCTGATCGTCTGGTGCAGCAGATAGCTGTGGCCGCCGACATGAAGGCGCATATAGTCGCGTTCCGCTTCGATCCGGTCGATCTGGTCGGTGGCGATGCGGATCAGTTCGGAGCGATGCGGCACCCAGAATTCCTCGGCCCATTCGGGCTGTGGTTCGCTGGAGATGGTGGGCGCTGTATCGGACGTCAGGTTGCGCAGCGCCACTTCGACCCGATCGATCGCGCGGGTCAGGCGATCATGGGCGACGGGCTTGAGCATATAATCGACCGCGGCGAGATCGAACGCCTCGACCGCGAACCCCTCGAACGCGGTCACGAAGATCACCGCGGGGCGGATGCCCATGCGCCCCACCGCGCGGGCGACGCCGATGCCGTCCAGCAAGGGCATGGCGATGTCGAGCATGACGAGGTCGGGTTTCAGCCCTTCGATCAGGCGCAGCGCGGCTTCGCCGTCGGTGGCGGTGCCGACCAGGGCGATGCGCGGTTCGCGCGCGCAGAGCATCTGGAGGCGTTCGACGGCGAGCGGTTCGTCATCGACGATCATGGTGCGGATAGACATGGACGTCAGCAACCCCGGCGGATGATAGGCAAGGTGAGGAGGACGGAGAAGCCGTCCCCTTCGCGCGGACCATAAGCGATGCGGCCGGACTCGCCAAAGCGGGCGGTCAGGCGGTCGCGGACATTGGCAAGCCCGATGCCGCTGCCGCTGTCCGACAGGCTGGGCGGATTGTCGCCATCGTCGGTGACGGCGATGTGCATCAGGCCGCCATCCTCGCGCGCGGTGATGCGGATCTCGACCGGGCTGGAGGTGCGCGAGACGCCATATTTGATCGCATTCTCGACCAGCGGCTGGAGGATGAGACCGGGGACGCAGGCGCTCATCAGCGCGGGCGGGATGTCGATCACCGTGTGGAGCCGGTCGGGGAAGCGCACCGCTTCGATATCCAGATAGAGTTTCTGGAGATGCACCTCCTCCTCCAGCGGAACGTCGTCGAGCGGGTCGCCGGTCAGGCTGGTGCGGTAGAAGTTGGAGAGCGACATGATCATCTGTTCCGCTTCGTCCGGGCGGTTGCGCATGACCAGGGTGGATAGCGAGTTGAGCGTATTGAACAGGAAATGCGGATTGACCTGATAGCGTAGCGAGCGCAGTTCGGCCTGCTGGGCAGCCTTTTCCAGCCGTGCGGCGCGGCGTTCGGTGCGATGGGCTTCGCTGGCATAGGACAGGGCCAGATAGAGACCCGCCCAGGCGGCGAGGAAGAAATAGCGGCTGAGCGCGTCCTCCACGATCGAGACGAGGAGATAGCCCTGCTCCTTGGTCATCTTCATCATCTCGCCTTCGGAGATGAAATTGCCCGGATCATAGACGTTGAAGATATAGTAGTTGGCTGCCGCCATGGCGAGTGCGAAGGGAGCCGCGAGCGAGAAGGCGGCGACGATTCTGATGCTCAGCGGCTTCGCGTCGAAGCGCCGCAGCGCCAGATAGAGTATCCAGGTCACGATGATGCCGATCACGGTGACGATGATGCGGCGGACCGCCATCTCCCCTTGTGATTCGAAGCCTACGATCGCGGCCCGGAGCGACACCAGCAAGGCATAGAAAAACCAGAAGCCCAGGATGGAATAGAGTGCGATCGGCGGCGCCACGCCGCGATCGCCGTCTTCGGGAAGATCAGTCATAGCCTCTGTCTACCCCCCGCCGCGGGGAAAGTCTGTAGGCCACCCGGTTACTGGTCGAACTGGCGGCGGCGTTTGTCGAAGGTGGGCGGGGCGAGGATGTGCGGAACCGCGTCGCCGCGCCGTCCGTTGATCCCGTCAGATGCAGGAGAGAGACATGACGGACGATAATAAGACAGACATGCGTCCCAACAGTCGCGAGGAAGCCGGCGACGCGCGTGAGAGCGATGCGCAGGACCATGTGCTGGATCATGACGAAAAGCGAGACGAAAGCCTGAAGGATTCGATGGATGCATCCGATCCGCCATCGACCACCAAGCCTGGCGACAAGGGCGATCCGGTGCCGTCGTCCGGCTACAAGGAAAGCGAGGATCAATAGCTACGGCGAAACGAACATGCTATTCAGAGGGTGGTAGAGCGAAACCGCCGCCACCGCGAGAGAGGAGCTTCACATCCATGCCGACGTCCACCACCCCCGCCATCGAGCGTATCGCCCGCGTCCTGGCCGGTCGCCAGTTGAGCCTGAACGGCGGCGGCAGCGATCCCCATGCGGCCGGCGCAGTGGATGCGGCCTGGCCGGCACATGTCGATGACGCCTATGCCATCCTCCATACGCTGCGCGAGCCCGATGCGCAGATGGCGCAGGCGGGCGATGTCGGGGTGTGGCGCGCGATGATCGGCGCGGTGCTGGAGCGGCGCGCGGGCGCCTGAACCGGCGCCCGACATTAACGGCTTTCCGACAACTGGCGTTGGCCGCCGTCGCGCGTTATGACGGGCGGTGAGCCGATGCTGAAGATCAAGATCCAGATTTATTGCGGTGACCAGATCGCCATGGGGCCGGGCAAGGCCGACCTGCTCGACGCGATCGCGGCCGAGGGGTCGATTTCCGCTGCCGGGCGCAAGCTGGGCATGAGTTATCGCCGCTGCTGGCTGCTGGTGGACGTGATGAACCGCTGCTGGGCGCAGCCGCTGGTGGCGACGTCGAGCGAGGGGGCGCGACTGACCGAGATGGGCGCGGCGGTGCTGTGCGACTATCGGGCCTTGCAGCAGGCTGCATCGGATGCGGGCGACGAAGGCTGGCCGACGCTGGAACGGCGGTTGCGGGCCGAACCACTGGCCGCCCAGGCAGCGGAATAAGATTTCGGTAAGGCGGATGGGGCATGAGGGCCGTGGAGGCTTTCATCATGTACGACATCAATTTTCGCCACGATATCAACCTACTCGACATAAGTTGGCATGGCCTGTTCAGCGGCGAAGCCGTGGCCGCCTATGCGCGGGAGGTGAGGGCGCGGTTCGTGACCGAGGGGTTTTCGCCCGGCTATCGATTGCGCATGGACATGCGCCGCAGCGCGGTGCAGCCGCAGGACGCGGTGGCGGCGTTTCGCGAACATCTGGGCGAAGGGCTGTTTCCCCGGGCGTCGCGCATCGCGATCGTCACGCCAAGCGCCATCGCGAAATTGCAGGTGCGGCGGGAAATGACCCAGTCCTATCTGCGCATCTTCGCTGACGCGGACGAGGCGTTGGTCTGGCTAACGGAAGTCCAGACGGCAGCGGCCTGAAGACCGAAAGCGACGGCGAGTAAGACGGTTGTTTCATCTTTTTGGGGCTATATCCGAATATATATAGCACGTCCCTTGCAGCCGGTTTATCGATCCCGCGAATCATGGGGGATGACAGGGTGGCGACGGGGATGAAGATGGCGGCGGCGGTCCTGATGGGATCGGCCGCCTTGACCGGCGGCATGGCGCAGGCTGCGGAAGGCGATGCGGGCGACGGCGCGATCGTCGTCGTGACGGCGCGGTTGCGCGAGGAAGACCCGCAGCAGGTGCCCGCCGCGCTCAGCATCGTCAGTGGCGAGGAACTGACCCGCACCTATACGGTCAATGTCAGCCAGTTGAGCCAGTTGGTGCCGGCGCTCAATTATTCGTCCGCCAATCCCCGCAACACCGCCTTCACCATTCGGGGGCTGGGGTCGAGCGTGGTGGCGGTGAGCCAGGCCAATGACGGGCTGGAGCCGGGCGTGGGTTTCTATGTCGATGGCGTCTATCATGCCCGGCCGGCGACGGCGGCGTTCGACTTCACCGATATCGAGCGGGTCGAGGTGCTGCGCGGGCCGCAGGGGACGTTGTTTGGCAAGAACACGACAGCGGGCGCGATCAACATCCTGTCGAAAAAGCCCGGTTTCGACTGGGGCGGGGAAGCGGAACTATCCTATGGCAGCCGCAATTTCCGGCAGGCCAGGGCGGCGGTGACGGGACCGGTCGCCGGGGACGTGCTGGCGTTCCGCCTGTCGGGATCGGTGACGCGGCAGGACGGTTCCATCCGCAATATCGTGCGGGACGAGGATCAGAATACTATCCATAATGACGCGATCCGCGGGCAATTGCTGTTCGCGCCATCGGACGATTTTTCGCTGCGGCTGATCGGCGACTGGTCGAATTTCAAGAATAACTGCTGCGCGCAGGTGCATGTGCGCGTTGCGCCGACGCTCAAGCCCGCCGCCCAGCAATATGCCGCGCTGGCCGCCAACGCGCCGGCTGGCGCCTATGCTCCGCCGAGCACCAATCCCTATGATCGGGTGACCGACAATGACGCGCCGCTGGGCGTGGACACCAATGAAGGTGGGGTGTCGGGCATCGCCGAGTGGAGGCTGGGCGGCGTGACGCTGACGTCGATCAGCGCCTGGCGCTTCTGGAACTGGGATGCGGGGAACGACCGCGACTATACCGGGCTGCATATCCAGACGACCCAGCATATCCCGTCGCGGCAGGACCAGTTTTCCCAGGAATTCCGCATCGGTTCCAGCACGCCCGGCAATGTCGACTATGTCGCGGGCCTCTATTATTTCCACCAGAAGATCGTGGGCCATCCGATCAGCATCTATGGGCCGCTGGCGACCTATTGGCTGCTGCCGGGGCGGCCGGCGGACCTGGTGGACGGATACCAGACCGCCGGGCGCACCGATTTCCGGTCGGAAAGCTTCGGCATATTCGGCGAGGTGACATGGCGGCCGCTGGCGCGTCTGGCCGTCACTGGCGGCATTCGCTACACCTATGAGGAGAAGGACGGCGTCTATGACGTGACCGCCTTTGGCGGGCTTACCAGCGGACTGACGCCGGCGCTGATGAGCGACAAAAATTCGATCCTGCGCAGCCAGTCCTATAGCGCCCATCTGGGCGATGGCAGCGCATCGGGGCGGGTGAACATCGCCTATGATCTGACCGACAGGGTGATGGCCTATGCCAGTTTCGCGCGCGGCCAGAAGTCGGGCGGGATCAACATGTCGGGCCTGCCGGTCTATCCCGCCGGTGTGCCGGGCCATGCGTCGGGCGACCCGATCCTGAGCACGGTGACGGTGCGGCCGGAGAAGAACAGCACATGGGAGGGCGGGGTCAAGACCCGGCTGCTGGGCGACGCGCTGACCTTCAACATTGACGCCTATTATACCCGCGTCACCGATTTCCAGGCCAATGTGGTGGACAGCGCGGCGGTGATCGCGCTGCGCAGCTATCTGGCCAATATCCCCAAAGTGACGGTCAAGGGGGTCGAGTTCGACGCCGCGGCGCGAGTGGGGACACGGCTGACGCTGCGGGCGGCGGGGGCCTATTCGGACGGCGTCTATTCCAGCTATCCCAAGGGACTATGCCCGATCGAGAAGACAGGCAGCGGCACGGCGCAATGCGACCTGTCGGGGCAGGCGATGCCGGGCCTGCCCAAATGGACCGGATCGGCGGGCGGCGAATATCGCCTGCCCGTGTCGATGGCGGGTCGCGAGGGCGAGGTCGTGCTGCGCGCCGACGCGGTGACGCGGACGAAGATCTTCGGCGATGCGACCGGATCGGCCTATACCGTGATCAAGGGCTATACGCTGGTCAATGGCAGCATCGGCTATCGCACGCCGCGTTGGGAGGTGGCGGTGTTCGCGCGGAACATCTTCGATAAAAATTATATGCAGAACCTGACCGTGCAGGCCGGCAACAGCGGGCTGATCGTCGGCACGCCCAGCGATCCGCGCACCATCGGCCTGACGCTGCGCACGGCGTTTGGCGGCTCAACATTCCCTTGCGCTCGCCGGGCGGGTGCAGGGCTTGGCTGTTGAGATGCTTGCCGAAAATTCCGTTCGCCGCAGTCATGAGATTTTCATGTTGCGCTGCAAAAAGAAATCTGGTCCCTTGTGAACAGCGGTGGAACAGGCCCTTAAGCCTTCAGTAACCATAGAGGGCGCATGTTCCATCCTACGACTTCAAGTCGGAGGGCATGACATGGGTACGAGTGCAAGACCGGCGGATGGGGCTGTAACCCTGGCGGAGCTGCGAGAGTTCGCAAGCTTCTCATCCTCCACGCAACGCTATATTCGCCGATCGCTGGATATCGGGCTGCATCGCCGCGACGCGATGAAGCTGTGGTCCCGCGACATGGTCGAGGAAGCCTCCATCCGGGCGCAGGCGCGCATCTATGGACGGCTGGACGAGATCAAGGCGCATGTCCCCGATGACAGCGGTCTGGAGCAGGTGGAGCCGTTCATGGCGCCGCTGGTGACCATTTCCGCCTTCGACCTGGGCCAGGACCGGCTGGGCAGCTTTTCCTCCTACCGCTTCCTCTACGAGCGACTGCTGGGCGCGGGGGCGCGGCCCTGGTTGCCGGGCGCCTTCTGCGCCGCGGCCAGCCTGCCGCACCTCCACCCCGAAAAGCGGCGCGCGCTGCTCCAGTCGATCAGCGAGGCGGCGGCGACGGCGGTGGGCTGGTCCAATCGCGAACCGACCTTCTACCCCGAATGGGTGGAGAAGGTGGATCTTTCCAAGGCGAACTGAGCTGGACCTTTGCGGTCCGGGCTCGTTCGTCTTAACGAAGAGGCCGCGTGGGGTGGGGGCCCTGCGCGGCCTTTTTCATGTCCATGGCGGCGGCGCTGGGCTAACGTCCGGCTTTGACGGGAGAGGTGGATGATCGCGACGATGATGGTGATGGCCGCGCTGGCCGGGGCAAGCGACATCGGCGTCGCCGATCCGCAGCGGCGGGTACTGCTCGACGCGCTGCGGCCGGCGATCGAACGCGACCTGGGGCAGAAAGTGCAATTTGTGGTGCGGACGCTGCGGCGGCAGGACAGATGGGCCTTCGCGCATGTCGTGCCGCAGACGCGGGCCGGCGGGGCGATCGATTTCCGCAAGACGCGCCACGCCGAGCGGGTGCGCGAGGGGATATTCGACGGGCCGGACGTCTATGCGCTGCTTGAGCAGAAGGACGGGCGGTGGATGGTGCGGGAGTTCGTGGTCGGCCCGTCCGACGTGGCCTATGCGGCCTGGCCCGACGAGTTCGGTGCGCCGGCGGGCTTGTTGCAGTTGCGTACGCCTTAAAGAGTTCAGCGTGCCCGGCAGGGAAGGTGCAAGACTTCAGGGAAAAGGCTCGTCATGGCGCCACCATCGGGTTAGTGGACGGTCCAGCGCCGAAGCCGGCTATGTCGCGACAGGGTTGATCGGCCCATGCTTGAGCGGATGCATAAATCCACGTCGGGCATAGGGAGGGCATTTATGCGCGCGTCGATGTGACGAGTGGGACTGTATCGTCGCGCCTGGACGTTCTTGGGAAGGACTGCATCCGCGCGAACGTCGTTCGATTTATGCCATGTCTTCGTCGGGTGGTCAGGCAACTTCGTACGGTGAAGGACGCTGACCGACCATTTTTACCGCGCGGTCAGTGGGTGATGGACGCGCCGACGGAACGCCCGCTATGCGCGAGATGCTGGAATATCATCATATACAGGCTGCGGAAGCTGGACTGGTGTCGTGCCGAAACCAGATCCGTCGTGCCATCTCACATGAGATGGGTTGAGGCAGCAATCCCATCCTCATCCGACAGCTGTTGGTCAGGCAGGATCGTCAGGGCCTTTCGACATCGCGCCGATTTAAGCCGGTCGACGGCTATCGGTGCGCACATCCGCCAGTGGATCAATCACAAATTATATTGATCGTTCGGCAGTGATAAAAATCACTATATTGATTAGCCTGACCGCTTTAGAAAATTGGACAAGCCAAATCCGTCTGCAGAAGCGGTCGTCAAGAGGGGATACCAAATGCGCTATCATGAAGATGTCGCCCAATCGCATAGTCATTTTTTAGGTAGTCGCGCCGCATTGCTGCGCGCCGCGCTGCTGGGTGGAGCGTCGCTCCTTTTCATGGCCGGCACGGCGTCGGCCCAACAGGCGGCCGAAAGCGGTACGGCGGCGCCTGCGCCGCAAAGCGGCGTGGAAGGCAGCGCCGATACCGCGGGGCAAGACATCGTCGTCACGGCGTCGCGCCTGTCGCGCAGCGGATATACGGCGCCCACGCCTACGACCGTCATCGGCCAGGAATTTCTGGAATCGCGCGCCATTACCAATGTCGGCGATGCGATCAACCGGGTTCCCGCCTTCCGCGCGGCGGTGTCGCCCAATGCCGGCGGCCTCGGGAATACCGGCGCTTTCCTGGCGGATCTGCGCGGATTGGGACCCACGCGCACGCTTGTGCTGCTGGATCGGGGCCGTTTGCCGCAGACGATCGTGCCGGGCGTCACCACCACGGCGGGATCGACCGACCTGAACGTCATTCCGACGGTATTGATCCGCAATTCCGACGTCGTCACCGGGGGCGCGTCGGCGGCTTACGGGTCCGATGCGGTGGCAGGTGTCATCAATTTCCAGATCGACGACAAGTTCGAAGGTATCAAGGGGTCCGTCCAATATAGCCAGACCCGTTATAAGGACGCGAAGAGCAAGTTCGCCACCCTGGCCGGCGGCACCAGCTTCGCCGACGGACGCGGCCATATCGTCGCGGGTTTCGAATATAATGATGATGGCGGGACTGGCTACTACAACACGGCGCGCGGATGGGGGCGGCAGGCGTGGAACAGCGCGGTCATCGCCAACCGGCCTGCCGGCACGCCCAGCACGGTCCTGGGTCCGAACGGCAACTATTATGGCGCGGCGAGCAGCGGCGGCGTGATCCAGACCGCCGGCGCGCTTCGCGGTCTGGCGTTCGTGCCGACGGCGAATGGCGGGGTGACGACGACGACTTTCAGCCGGGGCCTCAGCAACATGACGGCGAGCCTCGACTTCTTTACGCCCGAGGCGCTCGCAGCGAATGCCGCCGCGGGAATCAACAACCTCAATACGCAGCAACTCAGGCCCGAACAGACGCGCTACAGCGCGATGGGCCGCGTGTCGTTCGACCTCAATGACAGCCTGACCGTCTATGTCGAACCGCTTTATTCCAACGTCACCACCACGGGTATCATCCTGGTGCGTCGCGACGGCGCGGGCGCCGGCCCTGCGCTCAACATCGCGCGGGACAATCCTTATCTCGCCCAGGCGCTGACCGCGGAGCAACTGGCGCAGGTGCCGACGACAGGTCTGGCTATCGGCTATTCGGGACAGGCTTTCGGACCCAATGTCCGCCGCATCGAGAATGAGGTGATCCGGGTTCAGAGCGGCGTGAAGGGCGACCTGGGCGGATCTTGGAAATGGGACGCGTCCTATCTGTTCGGACAGAATACATCGGACGTCCGGATCAGCAACAATTTCAACAACGTCAATTTCCGCAACGCGCTCGATGCGGTTTCGGTGGACGGCCAGATCGTTTGCCGCAACGCCGCTGCCCGCGCCGCAGGGTGCGTGCCCATCAACATTCTTGGTACCCCCCATGTCTCGGACGCCGCCAAGTCCTACATTCTGGGCACCGCGACGGGCAGGGGCCGGACGAGGCTGCATGATTTCGCCGCGAACATCCAGGGTGAGCCTTTCTCTACCTGGGCCGGGCCGGTGTCGGTCGGCGTCGGCGCGGAATATCGGCGGGAATCGGTCGAACTGACGACCGACGCGCTGTCGCGATCGAATAGCTGGCTCTCGGGCACCGGGCTGACCCTTCCGCAAGTCAGCCAGAACGTCAAAGAAGTCTATGCTGAAGCCATCGTGCCGCTGGCGCAGGATATGGCCTTCGCGCGCAAGATCGAGTTCAACGGCGCTGCCCGCCTGACCGATTACAGCACGTCGGGCAGCGTCACCACCTGGAAGGCGGGTTTGACCTGGGAAGTGATCGATGGCCTGATGTTCCGCACCACGCGGTCGCGCGACATCCGCGCGCCTAACCTGATCGATCTGTTCACGCCCCAGACCCAGTCTCTGCCCTTGCCCGCCGATCCGCGTCCCGGAATCGCGGCTCCGACCAACAGCGCCGGATTCATCGTGGGCGGCAATGCCGACCTCAAGCCGGAAAAGTCGATCACCCAGACGGTCGGCGTGACCTGGCAGCCGTCCTTCCTGCGCGCGCTGCGCCTGTCGGTCGATTATTATAATATCGGGATCAAGGACGCGATCACGTCCACCGGTACGCAGGGTGTCGTCAACAACTGCTTCGTCGGCGGGGTTTATACGGGCAATAGCTGGTGCTCGCTGATCAGTTTCGCCAATAATGATCCTGTTGCGGGCCAGTTGACCGGCGTGCGCGGCATCACCGCCAACGTCGCGCAATTCAAGACCCGCGGTCTGGATTTCCAGGCGACCTACAGCCAGAATCTGGACGATGTCGGCTTGGCGGGCACGCTGACGACCAACCTGCTAGCGACGCACGTCATGTCGTTCAAATCGTCCATCGACGTGTCGACCCTGTTCCCCAACGGCATTGACCGCGCCGGTCAGACCGGCGCGCAGTTCGGCGGCCCGGCCGGCCTCCCCAAATGGTTGTTCAACCTGACGCTGGATTATGAACTGGACCGTCTCGGCCTGAACGCCAATGTCCGCTATGTGTCGCCTTCGAGCCAGAATAACGGATTGTTCGGGCCTGACGAGCCGGAATATAATCCGGCGCTGACCACCAGCATCAGCAACAATAATATCCCGGCGGTCGCCTATCTCGACCTGGGCGCGCGATACAGCTTTGGCGCGGACAAGCAGTTCACGGTCTATTTCAACGTCGACAATGTGTTCGACAAAGACCCGCCATTGCCCGCTAACGGCAGCGCCTATTATGATCTGATGGGCCGGACCTACAAGGGCGGCGTGCGGTTCAAATTCTAACGCGATTACGCCCGGCACCGGAGCTTTTCGGCTCTGGTGCCGGGCGTGGCATCCATCGGGTCCGGCGTTCTGCAAGGTCGATGTCGACAGGAGGAAATCATCCGCAGTCTCACCTCTTTGATAGCCATCGGCATCGGTTTGGCTGCATCGGCCAGCGCCGCGCCGGTCGCCAAGCAGAACCCGCACGTCACCCTCGATCAGGGGGCGATCGAAGGGATCGGAATGTCGTCGGGCGGGCAGGCTTATCTGGGCATTCCCTATGCGGCGCCGCCGGTGCGCGACCTGCGCTGGCGCGACCCGCAGCCGCCCAAGCGCTGGAACGGCACCTATCATGCGGACCATTATGCCCCGCAATGTATGCAGCCGCAGCGCGGGGTGATGACCAACCAATATTCGGGCGCGGAAATCACCAGCGAGGATTGCCTCTACCTTAACGTCTGGACGACCGCCGTGCGCAAGAAGGCGCCGGTCATCGTCTATATCCATGGCGGTGGCTTCTATGTCGGATCGTCCAGCATGGCGCTCTACGGGGGCGAAGCGGTCAGCCGCGAAGGCGCGGTCTTCGTCAATTTCAACTATCGCCTGGGCGCGCTGGGTTTCCTCGCGCACCCGGAACTCTCCGCGGAATCGTCGCACAAATCATCGGGCAACTATGCCTTTCTCGACCAGATCGCGGCGCTGCAATGGGTCCGGCGCAATATTGCGCGGTTCGGCGGCGATCCCGACAATGTGACGATCGCGGGCCAGTCCGCCGGCTCGATGTCCGTCGGCGCGCTGCAGGCCTCCCCGCTCGCGCGCGGCCTGTTCCATCGCGCCGTCGGCATGAGCGGCGCGGTCCTTGATGGCCCCAGCGCCATGGCGCCCTTGCCGGATGCAGAGAAGGAGGGCGTCAAGCTGCAAACCTATTTGCGCGCCAGGTCGATCGCGGAACTGCGCGCCTTGCCCGCCGACCGGATCGTTGTGCCACGCATCGCGGATGGTCCCAAAATCGGTCCGGTGCAGGACGGCTATCTCTTTCCGCAGCCTGTCGAACAGATTTTCGCACAATCCGCCCAGAATGACGTGCCGCTGTTGCTTGGCTTCACCCATGACGAATCCTTTGGCGGGCTTGGCCCGATACAAGGGCTGGAAGACTATCGAGCGAAAGCGAAGGCGAAATTCGGCGAGCAGGTTTCGACGTTCCTGAGCCTCTATCCGGCGTCGAGTGACGAGCAGGCGCGCGCGCAGGCGCGGGCGGCGGATCGTGACGGGACCATGGCGGTCGGGATGGATAGCTGGGCGCGAGCACAGGCGGCGCATGGGCGGTCCAAGATTTTCAGCTATGAATTTTCGCGCGCGCACAGCTTCGCGCCGGGTGTCGTGCTGACCGATCTCGATCCTGCTACGGCGGGGGCTTATCATACGTCCGAAGTGCCGTTCTGGCTCGGTACGCTGGACAGTTTCAACCAATTCCGAACCACGCGCGCCTGGACGAGCGAGGACCGCCTATTCAGTCGGGCAATGACGCGTTCGCTGGTGGCTTTCGCCCGTACCGGCGATCCCAACAGTGCCGATTTGCACTGGCCCCGATATGACCCGTCCAGCCGGACATTGCTGGAACTGGGCAAGGCTGCTGGTGCTGGCAATTGGCCTGACGCGCGCAAGCTCGACTTCTTCCGCTCCGTCGCGGTTCGTTCCGTCACCGGCGGGGCCGTGCGGGACTAAATGATCTCATAATAGATGCAGGGCTGCACCCCTGCATCGGCTGGTCCGGTAGTCGGTTTTCTGTCGGACACCGGATCAGCATTTTTGTGGTGCCGTGCAAGGGACGGCCAAGTGGGGCCAATTGGATTGACAACCAAGGCGCTCCAATGCAGCGTGGTCATACCAGTTTGAAAAAACTATCCTGTTCAGGAGAGAGCCTTGATCCCCCATCGCCTATGCATGCTGTCGGCAGCACTGCTCTGTTCGGTCGCGGCGCCGACCGTCGTTCTGGCGCAATCTGCGGCTGTGTCGCCCGCACCGGAAATTCGACAAAGCGTAACCCTGACGTCAGGCTGGGGCTTCCAAATGGGTGACGCAGCCACGCCGCCCGCCAGCGATGCGACATGGCAACCGGTGGAAGTGCCGCATAGTTGGAACCGGATCGGCTCCTACCTGCCCGGCAGTCCCGCAGCGGCGACCCTCAAACGCCCGATCGATCAGACCCAAGGGATCGGCTGGTACAAGCTGACCCTGCCCGCCGCGCGCCTTTCCGGATCGCAGCGCCTGTGGCTGGAGTTCGAAGCGGCGAGCCGGACGGCGGAAGTCTGGCTGAACGGGCAAAGGCTGGGCAGCCATGCGGGCGGCTTTTCCGCCTTCCGCTTCGACGCGACATCGGCCTATCGGCAGGGCGGCAGCAACGTCCTGCTGGTGAAGGTCGACAATCGTGCGCCCGAAACGCTCGGTGTGCAGCCGACATTGCCGCTGGCGGGCGATTTCTTCGTCCATGGCGGCCTGTATCGCCCGGTGAAGATGATCGTGACGCAGGCGGCACATTTCGCGATGCTCGATCATGGCGGCAGCGGCGTTTATGCGCAGACCCGCACGATCGACAATGGCACGGCGGCGATCTCCATCCTGTCGCGCGTGCGCAACGACGCCGGCCGTGCACTCCGTGGTCAGGTGGTCGTGCGGTTCGTGGATCGGGACGGCAAGGATGTGGCCCGACAGGCCAGCCCCGTGCAGTTGGGCGCGCGGGCCGACGGCGAAGCGCGCATCGACCTGACGATCGACCAGGCGCGTCTGTGGCAGGGCACGGCCGACCCCTATCTCTACACGATGGTCGCGGAGTTTCGCGACAATAAGGACGCGTTGCTCGACAGCGTCAGCCAGCCTTTCGGCGTCCGGACGATGGCGCTCGACCCGGATCGCGGCTTCCTGCTGAACGGCAAGGTCGTGGCCCTGCACGGCGTGGGCCTGCATCAGGATAGCGGCCAGGACGGCTGGGCGTTGAGCGAAGGCGACATCGAGAAAATGGTGTCCACCATCCGCGAAATGGGCGCGAATACGATCCGCCTGACCCATTATCAGCATGGGCCGGTCGTTCATGCGCTGGCGGACAAGCTCGGCCTGATCCTGTGGGACGAAATTCCGCTGGTGACTGCCTGGACATTGTCTCCGGACGAAAAGGAAGCGCCCAAGGCGGTGGCCGATAACGCCCGCCAGCAACTGGTCGAGATGATCCGGCAGAATTACAATCATCCGTCGGTGGCGGTATGGGGCATCGCCAATGAGGTGGATTTCGGCCCGAACCGCCCCGACTTCATCGGCAAGGCGGTGAGCGAGGTGCCCGATCCGCGCGGCCTGCTGACCGATCTCAATGCGCTGGCCAAGGCGGAAGATTCGATCCGCCCGACGGTGCTCGCCAATTGCTGCGAGAATAACGGGATGCCGGGCGTGCCCGACGTGTCGGGCATCACCGACGGACTCGGCGTCAACCGCTATATGGGCTGGTATTATGGCAAGGCGGATGACTTTTCGTCCGTGCTGGATGGTTTGCACAAGAAACATGCCGGGCAGCCGCTGGCGCTGACCGAATATGGCGCGGGCGGCGCGACGTCGCAGCATAGCGACGATCCGCAGGGCGGGCCGATCAATCCGTCGGGCCGCGACCAGCCCGAAGAATATCAGGCTTGGCTTCATGAGCGCGTCTGGCCGCAGGTGAAGGCGAAATCCTATCTATGGGGCAGCTGGCTGTGGAACAGCTTCGACTTTGCGACCAAGGTCCGCAAGGAAGGCGATTCCATCGACATCAATACCAAGGGGCTGGTCACCTATGACGGCGCGATCCGCAAGGACGCCTGGTGGTATTATCGCGTCAACTGGTCGGCGCAGCCTGCGGTGCAGATTGCAGGCAAGCGCTATGTCGATCGCGCCTATGGCGTGACCGACGTCAAGATTTACAGCAATGCGCTCGAAACCGAATTGCTGGTCAACGGCACGTCCATCGGCACGATGCGCGGCTGCGCCTTTGCCACCTGCGTCTGGCCCGGCGTTCGCCTGACCGAAGGGCAGAACCGGATCGAAGCGCGCGCGCATTTCGACGGCGGGGTGCAGAGCGACGGCGTGGACTGGACGGTAGGGCGCGACGCAGCGGCCGCGTTCCGCATCGACAGCGGCGCGATACTCGCGGCGGCCGACCCGGCGCATCGCTTCGGCTCCGACGCTTTTTTCGACGGCGGCGCACCCGGCACGGCCGACACACGCAAGAACCGCTACGCGCCGTTTCAGGCCGCCGCGATCACCGGCACCGCCAACCGGGATCAGGCCGCCACTTATCGGTCGGGCGACTTCACCTATCATATTCCGGCCAAGCCGGGCCGCTACACCGTGATCCTGCACTTCGTCGAACCATCGGCGGAACGCGGCAAGCGCGTCTTCGACGTGGCGATCAACGGTAAGGTAGCGCTTCCTGGCTTCGACGTGGCGGCAGCAGCCGGCGGCACGCTCAAGGCGATCACGCGCAGCCTGCCTGCGACCGCGGTCAAGGACGGCCTCACGATCAACTTCAAGCCCACGGTCGGGGATGCCATCGTCTCCGCACTGGAGGTCGTGCCGATCGACACGCCCCGCCCATGACCTCTTCCGGCAAGAAACCGATCCGGCACCTGCGCTGGTGGATCATCAGCTTGGTGACGATCGGGACGATCCTCAACTATCTGGCCCGCTCGACGCTGTCGGTCGCCGCCCCCACGCTCAAGCAGGAGATGGGGATGACGACGGAAAGCTACAGCTATGTCGTCCTGTCGTTCCAGCTCGCCTATACGATCATGCAGACGGTTGCGGGCACCGTGCTTGACCTGCTCGGCACCCGGCTCGGCTTCTTCCTGTTCGCGGTCGGCTGGGCGCTTGCCAATATGGCGCATGGGTTCGCCACCAGTTGGCAGGGGCTGGCTGTTTTTCGCGGGATGCTCGGCGCGACCGAAGCGGCGGCGATTCCCGCTGGCGCCAAATCCGTGTCGGAATGGTTCCCCGCGCGCGAACGCCCGCTGGCGACCAGCGCCTTTCAGATGGGCACCAGTGTCGGGGCTATAGCGGCCCCGCCGATCGTGGTGTTCTGCATCCTCACCTGGGGCTGGGAGTCCGCCTTCATCGTCACCGGCGCGCTCAGCCTGGTCTGGGCGCTCCTATGGTGGTTCGGATACGAAACGCCCGATCGCCATCGCCGCCTCAGTCGGGAAGAGCGCGCGCTGATCGAGGCCGGGCAGGGTGACGCGAGCGATGGGGGGCGCCCGTCCACCCGATCCGAAGTGATCCGGTCGCGTGGCTTCTGGGCCATCGCCATCCCGCGTTTCTTCGCCGAGCCGGCATGGCAGACCTTCAACTTCTTCATTCCGCTCTATCTAGTCGCGGTCTGGAATCTGGACCTGAAAAGCATTGCACTGTGGGCGTGGATGCCGTTCGTGGCGGCGGACCTTGGGTCGCTGGCCGCCGGATTGTTGCCGCCCTGGCTCATGCGGCGAGGGGCGAGCGTGCTGGCGTCGCGCAAGATCACCATGTCGATCGGCGCGGTCTGTATGATCGGTCCGGCCTGCATCGGCCTTGCCGGTTCGCCGGGGCTGGCGATCGCGCTCTTCTGCGTCGGCGGGTTCGCGCATCAGATGCTGAACGGCGCGCTCATTACGCTGTGTTCGGACGTGTTCGACAGCCGCATGGTCGGAACGGCCAGCGGCATGGCGGGCACGATCGCCTGGATCGGCGGGATGCTCTTCACCCTGTTGATCGGGCAGAGCGCCGACATCTTCGGCTATTCGCCGCTGTTCGTGATGCTGGGCGCGCTCGACATCATCGGTATGGCGATGCTGTGGATCTTGCTGCGCAATCGCCCGAAGCCCGCGGACCATCTCACCGCTTGATAGCTTTCCGTGCCCCGGCGCAGGCCGGGGCACATGCCATCATTGCCTTTATCGGCCGAGCGCCTCGATCAACGCGCGCATGGCGGCATCGTTCGCAGTCCAGCTCGCCGCGAACAGGCCGCTCTCGCCGAACAGCGCGTGGGCGAAGCTGGCGGCCTCCCCCTTCGCCAGCGGGGCCAGTTGCTCCCGCATCGGATCTTCGACCGCGCCCCACATGACCGCATTGTCGCCGCGCAAATGGCAACGCCAGGCGGACAATGCCTCCAGGATCGCCGGGCAGGCTTTGCCGTCCCGCTGATTGTCGGCTAGGGTTTCCAGCCAGCGCTGGGGGATTTTCTGGCTGCCATCCATGGCGATCTGGATCAGGCGATGGTTGAGCGCCGGGTTGGCGAAACGGGCGAGCAGCGCGGTCGCATAGGCGTCCAGATCCTGGTTCGGCGCGGCGGCGATGGTAGGGGCCGCTTCCTGCCGCATCAGCGCTTCGATCAGCGGCCGGATCGCCGGATCATCGACGGCTTCATGGACGAAGCTATGGCCGTTTTGCAGACCCAGATAGGCGAGCGCCGAATGCGCGCCGTTCAGCATCCGCAGCTTGGCCATTTCATAGGGTGCGACATCGGCCACCAGTTCCGCGCCGACTACGTCCCAGCGCGGACGGGGACCGGCAAAGCGATCCTCGATCACCCACTGGCTGAACGGCTCGGTCACGACCGCACCCTGATCCTCCAGCCCGATCGCCGCCTGCACGGCGTCGCGATCGCCGTCTGTGGTGGCGGGAACGATGCGGTCGACCATGGAACTGGGGAAGCGGCATTCCCGATCAATCCACGCGGTCAGCGCCGGATTGCGCGCATCGACATAGGCGTGCAGCAGCCGCTCCAACTGGCGGCCGTTATGCGCCAGATTGTCGCAGGACAGCAGGGTCAGGCCGGGCAGGCCGCGCTCGGCGCGCACCTGCAATCCGCGTTCGATGAAGGAATAGATGCTGCCGTCATTGGCGAGCGCCAGATCGAGCGATCCGTCCGCCGCGCGGCAATAGCCTTTTTCCGTGACGGTGAAGGTGACGATATGCGTCTGCGGCGCGGCGAGCGCGGCGATCACCGCGTCCGGATCATCGCTGGCGACCAGCACCTGCCGCACGGACCGTATCAACTGCGTCGTCCGGCCGTCCGCGCTGCAACTGGTGAGCGTGTAAAGCCCGTCCTGGGGATTGAGCTGACGCGCGACACCGGCCGACCGCAGCGACACGCCGGTGATGCCCCAATCGCTTTCGCCCTGCGCCATCGCCCGGTCGGTGTACCAGGCCTGATGCGCGCGGTGGAACGCGCCGATGCCGAAATGGACGATCCCGCACGCCTGGGCATCGCGATCATAGTCGGCCTGCGCCAGCGCGGCGGGCAGGCGGTCCAGCGTCCGGCTGGACAGTAGCGCGCTATCGCTCACAGTTTATAGGCCTTCTTCACCAGATTATAGGTCAGGTCTTGCGCCAGATCGGCCGCTTCCCACTCCGCAATGCGATGTTCGACCACCAGTTGCGCCAGGAAGCCGCAATCGATCCGCCGGGCGACGTCGTGTCGCGCGGGAATCGACAGCAGCGCGCGGGTGTCGTCGTTGAACCCGACGGTGTTGTAGAAGCCTGCCGTCTCGGTCGTCATATGGCGGAAGCGGCGCATCCCTTCCGGACTGTCGTGGAACCACCATGCCGGTCCCAGTTTCAGGCAGGGGTAATGGCCCGCCAGCGGCGCGAGTTCGCGCGCATAGACGCTTTCGTCCAGGGTGAAGAGGATGATCGACAGGCTGGGGTCGTTGCCGAAGCGGTCGAGCAGAGGCTTCAAATTGGCGACGAACTCGGTCCGCATCGGAATGTCGGCGCCCTTGTCGCGGCCGAAGCGTTCGAACAGGCGCGCATTATGGTTGCGGAACGATCCGGGATGGATCTGCATGACCAGCCCGTCGTCCACGCTCATAGCGGCCATTTCCGTCAGCATCTGCGCCCGGAACAGTTCCGCGTCCTGCGCCGAAAAGCGACCGGAACAGATCGTCTCGAACAGGGCGCGCGCGTCCGCTTCGCTCAGGTCAGCGGTGCGCGGCGTGGGATGGCCATGGTCGGTCGACGTCGCGCCCATGTCCGCGAAAAAGGCGCGCCGCTGGCGATGCGCGGCGAGATAGCCCGACCAGGTGAAACAATCCTCGCCGGTCAGGTCGGAAAACAGACCCAGATTGGTGGCGAAGCCCTCAAATTCCGGGTCGATCACCGGGTCGGGGCGATAGGCGGTGATGACGCGCCCCAGCCAGCCGCCTTCACGCGCATTTTCGGTCCGGATGGCGGCGTGATGCTCCAGCGAATCGAGCGGGCTTTCGGTCGTCGCGATCAGTTCGATGCCATGGCGGTCGAACAGCGACCGGGGCCGCAACGCGTCGGTCGCCAGCCTATCGGTAATCGTATCGTAATAGAGGTCGCTCGTCCCTTGGCTCAAGGAGACTTCCATGCCGAAGACATGCACGAACACCCAGTCGAGCCACATGCGCGACGGCGTGCCCCGGAACAGGTGATAATGTTGCGCCAGCAGCCGCCAGGCCTCGCGCGGGTCCGCTTGCGGGTTGCGCACACCCAGCGCGTCGAGCGGCACGCCCTGCGAATAGAGCATCCGGAACAGATAATGGTCGGGCGTCAGCAGCAGGTCGGTGGCATTGGCGAAGGGCGTATTGCCCGCGAACCAGAACGGATCGGTATGGCCATGGGGACTGACGATCGGCAGGCCCTTGACGCTGTCATAGAGCGCTCTGGCGATCGCCCGCGTGGCAGGGTCAGCGGGCAGTAGCCGGTCGGGATGCAATTCCAGAACATGCGTGGTCATAGATGGTGTCCAGATCCCAGGAGATGTCTCGCCCTCATACGCGATCGGTATAAAGCTTCAAGTTATCTGATCTATTGTCATTAAGAGGTAAGTCCAATATGAAGGCGGCAACATTGGGCGCCATGCTCGCATTCATTTGGGGAGATCGTCAGTGAAGATCATATCGGCCAAGGTCATCGTCACCTGTCCGGGACGCAATTTCGTCACGCTCAAGATCATGACCGACCAGGGCGTCTATGGCATTGGCGATGCGACCATGAACGGCCGGGAAAAGGCGGTGGTCGCCTATCTGGAGGATCATGTCGTCCCCTGCCTTATCGGCATGGACCCGCGCCGGATCGAGGATATCTGGCAATATCTCTACCGTGGTGCCTATTGGCGTCGCGGCCCGGTGACGATGCGCGCGATCGCCGCGGTCGACGTGGCGCTGTGGGACATCAAGGCAAAAATGGCCAATATGCCGCTCTACCAGTTGCTGGGCGGCCGCAGCCGCGACGGCATCATGGTCTATGGCCATGCCAATGGCAGCGACATCGCCGAAACCGTGGACGCAGTGGGGCAATATATCGATCTTGGCTACAAGGCCATTCGTGCGCAGACGGGCGTGCCCGGCATCAAGGACGCCTATGGCGTGGGCCGGGGCAAGCTGTTCTATGAACCCGCCGACGCGGCGCTGCCGTCCGTCACCGGCTGGGACACCCGCAAGGCGCTCAACTACGTGCCGAAGCTATTCGAAACGCTGCGCGACATCTATGGCTTTGGCCCGCATCTGCTGCATGATGGCCATCATCGCTATACCCCGCAGGAGGCCGCCAATCTGGCCAAGATGCTGGAGCCCTATCAGCTCTTCTGGCTGGAAGACGTAACCCCGGCGGAAAATCAGGAAGCCTTCAAGCTGATCCGCCAGCACAGCGTCACGCCGCTGGCCGTGGGCGAGATTTTCAACACCATCTGGGACGCGAAGGATATGATCCAGAACCAGCTGATCGACTATATCCGCTGCACCATCGTCAGCGCGGGCGGGGTCACGCATCTGCGCCGCATCGCCGACCTGGCGGCCCTCTATCAGGTGCGCACCGGCAGCCATGGCGCGACCGACCTTTCGCCCGTCACCATGGGCACCGCGCTGCATTTCGACACATGGGTGCCCAATTTCGGCATCCAGGAATATATGCGGCATACGGAGGAAACCGATGCCGTCTTCCCGCACGACTATCATTTCGACAAGGGCGAACTCTTCTGCGGCGAAACGCCCGGCCATGGCGTGGACATCGATGAGGATCTGGCCGCCAAATATCCTTACAAGCCTGCCTATCTACCGGTTGCGCGGCTGGAAGACGGCACCATGTGGAACTGGTAAATGGCGCATCGGAAGATTGGTAAGATGACTTGCGAACCGCCATGCCTTGTGACATGTCCGTGGCATGGCAGAACGTTTGAAATTATATCAGCGCGTGGCGCTTGAAATCGAGCGCGGGATTCAGGACGGTGTGCATCAGCCGGGATCCCGGCTGCCGCCTGAACGCGATCTTGCCGAACAGTTCAACGTCAGCCGCCCGACGATCCGGGAAGCGATCATTGCGCTGGAAATCCGCCAACTGGTTGAAGTTCGGCACGGTTCAGGTGTCTATGTCGTTATCTCCCCGCCGAATATTCGGGCTACAGCGGAGCTGAATGTCGGCGCTTTTGAACTCATCGAAGCGCGACTGATGTTCGAAGGGGAGGCAACGGCGTTGGCCGCGGCCGTCATGACCGACGACGAATTGGTCGAACTTAAAGCAATATTGGGCCGCATGGAAGCGGCGGACCCGGCATCGGCCATTGAGCTGGCATTGGATCGAACCTTCCATCTGATGATCGCTCAGGGGACGAAGAATAGCCTGATCGAACAGGCGGTCGAGCATCTGTGGGATTTACGGGAATCATCGCCTCTCTGCCGACATATGTTCGAGCAGGCCCGGAAAGGCGGAATCAATCCCAGGCCCGATGAACATCGACGCATTTACGATGCGCTAGTGGCGCGCGACAGTGATTTGGCGCGATCGGCAATGCGGGACCATCTTACCCGGGTATCGGAAGACCTTTTGGTTGTCACTGAGCTGGAGATGATCGAGAATGCCAAGAAGGAAATTGGCAGTAAACGACAGAGATTGTCAAACGGAAGATTGGCTCGGTAAGTTTCGGCCAGATTGCGATCAAATATATGCTCGGAATACAGTCTTTGATATTATTGCATCAATTAAACAGGCCGATAATATTCATATATTTGATTGCAGCGGTAAATGATAACATGTCGCTCCTGGTAGGATGCTGCCATCTGTCCGGCCTTCGCCGGGCAACGCCGTGGCCACGGGCCAATATCTAGAATTCGCAGGCGAGGTCCATTGCAGTTGAGCCCGTTTGGCCAGCGCTCAGACATTGCCCGGTTCCTCCAGCCTCGATATCCCGCTTCGACCACCTGCGTTCCTCGAGTATTCTGGTAGCCGTCCCCGCTACGCAGCGACCGCTACCAGAGTTTTGTAATCCTCTTTCTTCGTCAATAATGCCCATGCGTGCCAGCTTGCTGGCGGGCGTGACCGAGCGCTTCCAGTTCTCTAATTCGACGTCACCATTTGAAATTGAGTGTTGCGCCAAATTCGCGCGGATTCATCACATTGACCAGGCGGTAACCGGAATCATAGGGGATCGCGCCCGTCGGGCCTAAAGGCTGGGAAGTCGGTGAAATGCCGTTGCCTAGCGAGATATTTGTGATCCGCTTCTGGTTGAGCAGATTGCGCGCGAATGCGGTCAGTTCCCATCTACTGTCCGGTCCCCGAACGCCGAGGAAGAGGTTGAGCAGTTCGCGGCTTCGATAGTCATAATTCACCTGATCCGAATGGAAGCCCGGACGATAGGTGAAGAGGGCGCGGATGAAAGGCGTATAGGCCCCGGTCGGGATTCGCAGTTCCGTATTCGCGGTCAGGCTGAAATCGGGAACCTCCGCCATCCGGCCGCTAGTGCGGCAGTAGCTGACATTGCCGGTTCCTGTGATTTTCGGCGTACCGTTCTGATTGGGCGAGCCCGATCCGTCAAAGTCGTTGCAAGGCACCAGCGCATTGCTGAAGCGGGCACGTGTATATGCGGCGGAAACATTCATGTCCCATGTATCGATAAAGCGCGTATCGATAGATGCCTCTATGCCTTTTACTTTGGCATTTGCGTTATAGTTGAAGTCGAAACCACCATTGGTGCTGTCGATGGCGTTGTTGATCGCTGGACCCGTCGCGTCACACTGACCGTTGATTTCGGGGCAATTAAATTGGATGGCCGTGAAACGGCTGAGGAACCCATTGAATTTCTGGTAGAAGGCCGCGCTGGAGTAATTTATCCTGCGGTCCATGACGGAGCCCTTGAGGCCGACTTCGAACGAGTCTGTCTTTTCTGCCCGCGTGCTGATCAGATCGTCGCTGATCGCGGCGGGCACCGATACGCCGGTACTGCCCGCGCGGAAGGAATGGCCATAGGCGAAATAAGCGTTCATCGTGTCGGCAAGCGCATAGTTCACCGTTACGCCGCCCGTAATGGGTTTGTTCACGCGCTGCTGGAGATTGGCGGGGATGATTTCCGTCGGTCCCACGGTCAACACATAATCGGCCGGAGCGCCCGGAAATGGAAAATCGGGAAACGGTCCCAGATCCAGCGTCTGCTGTGTCGTCTGAATGGCCTTGAGGATCGAATAGCGAACGCCACCTTCGATCGTCAGCGGGCCGGTCTTGTAGCGCAGGTTGGCGTTGAACGACCAGGTCCGGGTATAGACCGGCACCACGACATGAACGCCTACCGGAAAGCGGTTGGGAATGGTCGTGCCAGGGATTAAACCATTGGGATCGAGCGGAAAGGAGAAACTGTCGTTGCGTTGGTCAACAATAGTGGTTCCGGTCTGCTTGGTGTAGAAGATGCCGAGGCCGCCTCCCAATCCTTCCTGATTGTTGGTGCTCCAGCGCAATTCGGCCGTGTCCACCTTATAGGGGGTAATGACCTTGGAAGCCTGGATATAGTTGGGCACGGCATTGCTTGGGTCCAGGTCGCGCTGAATCTTCAACTTGCTGAACTGATGCGCGCCCACGAAGGATAGCGTCGATCCTCCCAGATCATAGTCGAAGGCCAGATTGACCAGATGGGTCTCGTTCTGGTTGCGAAAAATGCCTTCGCTGACTGCGCCATAATCCGATGGACTAAGATTGGGGCCGGAGACGAAGCTTGAGTCCTTGAGAGGAAATCCGACGAAGATGGCCGGGCTGTAGACTGGCTCGTTTCCACTGCCGACCACTTGCTGGAACTGGCGATTGTCAGCGGTCAGATATTGATAGGTGAGATAGGCGCTCAAAGCGTCGCTTGGGCGCCAGCCCAATGTGATGCGCGCGCTTTCGGTCCTGCTGTGCGAACGCTTGCCGAGGTTGACGTTTGTGACATTGTTCAGGCGATTGCCGTCGACCAAGCCGGCCACGCGGATCGCCAGCGTGTCGGAAAAGGGGAGGGAGACGCCGCCCTGAACGTTGTAGCCCGCACGATCGGTGGCGGTCGATTGCATGAAACCTTCGATCGTGTCGAAATTCGGGCGGCGGGTGCCAATGGTGATTGAACCAGCGGGCGCCGACAATCCACGCAACAGGCCCTGCGGACCGCGCAATATCTCGATCTGGGAAATGTCGTATAGTGCGGTATAGGCGGTCTGCGCGTCGGTTGGAATCTCATTATAATAGACTTGGACGGCAGGAGCAGTGCCCTGATCCGGATCGAAGGTGACGCCGCGCAAGGTTGTAGTGTTGTTGCGACCGGTCGTATTCGTCAACTCCAAACCGGGCGCGAGTTGCTGCACGTCTTTGGCGTCGAAAATATTGAATTTCTGTAGTTGCTCTCCCGTCGCGACATTGACGGACATCGATACTTCCTGAAGCTTTTCCTCGCGGCGGGTGGCCGTAACAATTATCTCTGTATCCGTGACTTGAGCGCTGACGATTTCAGGCAATGTAAGGGCCAAAAGGCTGCAGCACAGCAATAGGCTGCGCGAAACACGCTTGGTTCGCATGGATATCCTCCCCATTATGCTCGATCCGCCTTTTTTGCTGGATCGAACAGAGGCATTTTCTCAATGCCTCTGTGCGTAACTTATATACCTGATGGCGACGCGTGTAAAAGGGTATTTGTACGGCTCCGACCGATATTGTGATCGGGCCTTTTTCGATGTCAGCTCGGACAGGAAGCGATGATTTAGACTGTCTTTATCTCTCTAAAAACTTAGAAAAGTAACAATTCGTCTCGGCAATGTTTAGTTTATGGCGCTGGCTCTCCGGATGCCCATCTGTCGGACTTCGCAGGCATCTGACAAAAATGATATTAGAAATGGCGCCGTCATGGAATTTGAATATGCGTAGGAAATATGAAAACTTAATACGATTCTATCGAACTTGTGCCACCTGCCTTCTATGCGCGCAGAGACCCGTCGTGATGACGACCGTGGCGATGGCGGTAACAGGTGGCCTCATCACGTCGACGGCGCTCTCTCTCTCTCTCTCTCTCTCATCTTCGTGCCGGTCGTTTATGAAATCTTCGAAAGCATCGAGCACTGGATTGCGCGCAAAGCGACACGCCTGGTGGCGCCGCTTAAGCCCGGCGACGACGACCCGATCCCGGTGGCGCCAACGTGACGGGCAGCGAAAGATGGACCCGAAAACAGGCTTGCTTAATCGAACTATATCGTTCAATTAGAAGATGCCTTCTGGGCATTTCTCCTAACTCATCTTGGGCCGGTCGTCAGACTGGCCCATTTTTTATCAGATGTCGTTGGAAGGATGGTCCGACTGACGGGGCATTTGGGGAGCAAATTGCAGTGTGAATCAGGAGAACGCGGCCCCCGGCACTGCGGTGGTTGGACAGTCTTGACGCCGCAATCATTGAACCGTACCGGGTTTGCCGGAGGCTCCAACTTCTGAGTAAGTGGAGCCGATATGAGCAAAACGACGAACAAGTTTGCACCTGAGGTTCGCGCACGGGCGGTGCGCATGGTGCTGGATCACGAAGCAGATCATCCCTCTCGCTGGGCAGCGATGATTTCTATCGCCGAGAAGATCGGGTGCTCGGCGCACACGCTGAACGAGTGGGTAAAGAAGGCGGAGGTGGACAGCGGCAAGCGCGCTGGCGTGCCTACCGAGATGGCTGATCGCCTGAAGGCGCTGGAGCGTGAGAACCGGGAGTTGCGTCAGGCCAATGAGATATTGCGCAAGGCGAGCGCATATTTTGCCCAGGCGGAGCTCGACCGCCCGTTCAAACGATGACGGCCTTCATAGACGAGCATCGCGCGGAATATGGGGTCGAGCCGATTTGCAGGGTTCTGCCAATTGCCCCATCCACCTATCATGAGCGCGTCGCACAGCGACGTGATCCGGAGCGACTGTCAGATCGTGTCCGGCGCGATCAGGATCTGAAGCCAGAGGTGGTCCGGGTCTTTGCCGAGAATTTCGGGGTGTACGGCGTGCGCAAGGTCTGGCGGCAGATGAACCGCGAGGGCTTTGCTGTTGCCCGTTGCACTATCGCGCGTCTGATGCGCGATCTGGGTTTACAGGGGGTGATCCGGGGCAAGCCCGTGCGCACCACGATCAGCGACAAGGCTGCGCCGTGCCCGCTCGATCATGTGAACCGGCAGTTCCATGCACCGGCGCCGAACATGCTCTGGGTGTCGGACTTCACCTACGTCGCGACGTGGGCGGGCTTCGTTTATGTCGCCTTCGTGATCGATGTCTATGCTCGCTACATTGTGGGCTGGCGGGTCAGCAGGACTGCGCATGCCGGCTTCGTGCTGGACGCACTGGAACAGGCTATCCACGAACGACGTCCTGTCCATCGGGGTGGTCTCATCCATCACAGCGACCGCGGATCGCAATACGTGTCGATCCGATACTCGGAGCGGCTTGCCGAAGCCGGGATCGAGCCATCGGTTGGCAGCGTCGGCGACAGCTATGACAATGCTTTGGCTGAGACGATCAACGGCCTTTATAAGGCCGAGGTGATACATCGGCGAGGACCATGGCGGTCCTTTGAAGCCGTCGAATATGCCACGCTCAAATGGGTGGACTGGTTTAACAACAGACGCCTGCTGGAGCCCATCGGCAATATCCCACCGGCTGAGGCCGAAGCACAATATTATGCCATGCTGGACGACGTCTCCATGGCTGCGTAACTTAAACCAAATAGCCTCCGGCAAACCCGGTACGGTTCACATCGCTATTCTGCGCATCAACGGTCGTGCAACCACTCGGGAAATCGCCTGGCATCTGTCGGTGGCCGAAATGACGGTTCCCGTGCGATTGAAGAAAATGGAGGATGCCCGCGTGAGCGCTGGCGGAATGCGTATCGGACAAAAAAGGCGCCCGCTGGGGCGCCCTTTTCGTCTCATGTCTGTCGCTCTTTTCAGTGCAGCTTCGCAAGTTCAGCGTCGATCGCCGCGAGACGGGCATCCGTGACATCGTCCGGCGAATATTGCTGAATGGCCTTCAGGGTCATTCCGCGAGCCATGTCGACCTGATCGTTGGTGGTCAGGCCGGGGATGTGCTTTTCGACGATAGCCTTGGCGACAGGATCGTCGAGCAATGTGCCGAGATCGGTATCCGTAGACGTATATTTCGGCTTAGCCGGGGCCGAAGATGCAGGAGCAGATGTCGTCTGGGCCAGCACGGGCGTGCTCGCTAGTGTCAGAGTCACGGCAGCGGCAATCAGGAAACGGCGCATGTTTCGGTATCCTCCTTATCGATAGAGGGTCATATCGCACGATACCGTTCTAAATTCAAGTCCTACCAAAGGGCTCTGGCCGCCATGAATAGATCGGTGGTTCCGTCTGCTGCTCCGATGATTTCTTCCAGCGTGATGGGGTGTTCGCCGCTTTCCTGTAGATGCCATCCGGTAATGGCGGACACGAACATGCGTGCGATGGTTTCGGGCTGGCGGGCAGGAATGCCGTCCCTTTCGGCGGCTTCTGCGATATCCCGGGCGATCAGGCGCACGATGTAGAGATAGCCCGCCTCGTACATCGCCTTCGACAATTGCGGGAAGCGCTCGCGCGTGGCGAAGAGCAGGCGCTGAAATGCGAGGACTTCGGGCTGGGTTACAGAATGCGCGATGGTATGGCCGTGATGTCGTAAACGCTCCCCGATATCTTTGCTGAGCAGGTGATCCTGTTGCGCTGCTTCGGCGGACCACTGGTTCACCCTGTTCTCGACGATCGCCGTGAACAGTGCTTCCTTGGAGGGATAACGGGCGTACAGCGTCCCTTTGGAGACTCCTGCAACCGCAGCGATATTTTCCATTGCGACAGCATCGTAGCTGCCTCCAAGAAACATATCGCGCGCGGTCGTCAGGATCGTCTGCTCAATCGCAGCCAACTGATCGGCGGTAGGACGGCCCCTTTTGGGCACAAAGGCTTTGGCGGTGCTTTTCTTTGGCATGTCGCCCCTTTTTTGGCCGATGCCGGGATTGGAAGCAATGATGGAGATAGGAAATCGACCGTCATGCCATTAATCGAACGATACCGATCGAATATTGACCGGGCAACAGAAGCGCGTTATCCCAGCCCCATAATCAATGGGTGGCCGCCGGCCTGCCCTGTCGAGGGGATAGCAGACCATCATGACCAAGCTACCTGCCGCGCTTTGCCTGGCTCTTATTGGCAGTATTTCGGCGCAAGCCAGGGAAGAAACTGTTCCCGCAGACCGGCGCGCAGAAAATGCGCTGGCGGAAATGACCTTTGCGGAGAAGCTGCATCTTCTCCATGGCCCTATCGCCGCCATGGTCGCTCCGGCGAAGCGTCCCGAGGGGATGACGGTCGGCGCGGGCTATGTCGAGGGGGTGGAACGGTTAGGTGTTCCGATGCTGGTTGAAACGGATGCCAGTCTGGGCGTTTCGAACCTGATGGATATGCGCAAGGGCGACGTGGCGACGGCGCTTCCGTCCGGCATGTCGCTGGCTGCCAGTTGGGACCCGCAGTTGGCGCGCGCGGGCGGGGCGATGATCGGGGCGGAAGCGCGTGCCAAGGGGTTCAACGTCATGCTGGTTGGCGGCGTCAATCTGGTGCGAGATCCGCGAGCGGGACGGAATTTCGAATATCTGGGCGAAGATCCGCTCTTGGCGGGTATTCTGGTTGGCGGGCAAATTGCCGGGGTCCAATCCAACAATATTATCGCCACTATCAAGCATTATGCCCTCAATAATCAGGAGACTGGCCGCAATGTCGCTTCGGTCGAAATGGACGAGGCGTCGATGCGGGAAAGCGATCTGCTGGCCTTTCAAATCGGCATCGAAAGGGGCGATCCGGGTTCCCTGATGTGCAGCTATAATCGGGTGGGTGGCATCTATACCTGCGAACATCCATTTTTGCTGACGGACGTGCTGCGCCGGGATTGGGGTTATAAGGGCTTCGTCATGTCGGACTGGGGCGCCGTTCATTCGACCGAGGCGATCCTTGCGGGTCTCGACCAGCAGTCGGGCGAGCAACTGGATGGAAAGCGCTATTTCTCCGACCTGCTCGTCAAGGCGGTTGAGGAGGGCAGCGTTCCTAGAACTGCCATCGATACCGCTGCACGGCGTGTCCTGCGCGCCATGTACGCGCATGGCGTCGCGGACCATCCGCTGCAACCTGGACAATCGATCGACTATGACGCGCATGCCGCCATCGCGCAGCGCGCCGCCGAACAGGGCATCGTGCTGTTGCGCAACGAGCAGAACATGCTTCCGCTTGCGGCGTCGGTCAGGCGGATCGTCGTCATCGGGGGCAATGCCGATATCGGCGTGCCGGGCGGTGGCGGGTCGAGCCAGGTTGCGCCGGTCGGGGGCTTGAAGCGTGTGACCAAGGGCGCGTCGAGCGGTCCCGCCGCCGGCTTCGCCAAGCGCGGCTATGGCGGTACGGCGCCACTCGACGCGCTGCGCGCCGAATTGCCGGATGCGGACATCCGCTATCTGGATGGCAAGGATGTCGCGGCAGCGGCCGGGGCGGCCGGGGCGGCGGATATGGCGATCATCTTCGCCGAAAAATATGCAGCGGAGGCCATCGATCAGCCCGACCTGTCGTTGGGGGAAGGGCAGGACGAATTGATCGATGCGGTCGCGAGCGCCAACGGCAAAACCGTGGTGGTGCTTGAGACCGGCAATCCGGTTATCATGCCATGGCAAACGAAGGTGTCTGCGATCCTGTCCGCCTGGTATGGCGGGCAGCGTGGGGGGGCGGCGATCGCCCGCGTGCTGACAGGTAAGGTCAATCCTTCGGGGCATTTGCCGGTGACGTTCCCTGCGTCGGTGGAGCAACTGCCCAATCCGGTACTTCCCGGCTCCAACGCGCCAGCGGCGGACAAGGAAACCCGCGCTGTATATGGGCTCCAGGCCGGGACCAAGCCGTTCGACATTCATTATCCCGAAGCGTCAGACGTCGGCTATCGGTGGTTCGACCGGAAGGGCGCGAAGCCGCTTTACCCCTTCGGCTATGGCCTCAGCTATACCAGCTTTCGCTATGAGGGACTGAAGGTCACGGGCGGCAAGACCCTGACGGTCCGTTTCACAGTGACCAACAGCGGCAGCCGCGAGGGTGCCGATGTGCCGCAAATCTATGTCACCCGGCCCGGCAAGGCGAAACGGCTGATCGGCTGGGCGAAGCCGGACCTGAAGCCCGGCGAAAGCCGAGAAGTGACGGTTATAGCCGATCCCCGCGTGCTGGCCGATTTCAATGCCCGGACGCAACGCTGGGAAATGTCGGCAGGGAAACTTAGGGTTGAGGTTTCGACGTCCGCCTCCGATCCGGTGTTGACCGGCGTGGTCCGGCTCGACCGTATCGATCGGAAGCCCTGAGCCATGATTCCGGCGCCGACCGCCGAACCATCATGGGCGAGCCGGCGAGTGACGCTATCTCGGTCGGCGCGGTCCATCACATGTTATTATGATGCGCCCGCATTTTCTGAGGCCGCGGGTTTGCGGAGGGCGGCAGCCAGGAAGCGCTGTGTCCCGTCACCTTTTAAAGAGAAGGGCCTTTGAAGCCATGACGATGACACGCAGATTGGTGGCCAGCCTATTGACGGCATCGGCCATGCTGGCATCGCTCCCGGCCATGGCAGGCTCCCTGGAGGAGGGTTTTGCTCACCCGCCCGCGGAAGCCAAGCCCCGTTTACGCTGGTGGTGGCCGGGTGCCGCGGTGAGCGAAGAAGAATTGCGCCGCGAAGTGAAGCTGATGGCGGACAATGGCTTTGCGGGCGGTGAAATTCAGGCGATGTCGCCCAATTTCGTGACGCTGACGCCGGAGGAGAAGGCGGTCGTCAACGATTATGCCGAGCCGTCCTTCTTCGTGCATGTCCGCGCGGCAGGGGAAGCGGCCAAAGCATTGGGCCTCATCCTCGATTACACGCTTGGTTCGTCCTGGCCGTCGGGCGGTGGCGTCGCGATTCCGCCGGAAAAGGCCTTTACTGAACTCGCCATGGCGCGGACCGAGGTACAGGGCGGCACGGCAGGCCCAATCCCGGTCGAGATACCCAAGCGCACCCGCCGGCTGGGCGCGCTCAACTTTCTGGATGCCCGTGTGAAGGCGCCGGAATTTGCCGATTGGGGCAAGCGGCTGGACGCCCGCGCCCGCATCGTTGCGGTCGTTGCCATGAAGGGCGCCGCACCCACGCTCAATGGCGCCGCGGCAGGGCCGATGGGCTTCACCATTTCGCCATGGAAAGATGTTGAGACGCCGGGTGCGCTCGATGCGTCAAGCCGCATCGTATTGACCGACAGGCTGCGCGAAGACGGGACGCTGGACTGGACCCCGCCACCGGGCGTGTGGCAGGTCTTCCTGTTCAAACAATATGCGTCCGATGTCGGCGTTCTGGGAGCGGCTGGTCGTGGGCCGCAGCTTATCCTCGATCATATGGACCCCACCGCCTTTGCCGCCCATGTCGCGCGCGTCGGCGATCCATTGGGCGAGAATCCAGTCGGCATCCGCTCGACCTTCGTCGACAGCCTCGAATTGATGCAGGACATCCAATGGGGCCCGCAATTTCTGGGCGAGTTCCGCAAGCGGCGAGGCTATGATCTGACGCCCTATCTGCCCTTCGTCGTGCAGCCCGGCTGGATGCAGGCGTGGGACGAACATTGGTCTCCGCCCTATTTCAACAGTGCCGGCGATGAACTGGCCGAGCGGGTGCGCTCCGATTATCGGCTGACCGTGTCCGATATGATGATCGCCGGGTTCATCGAGCCATTCGTCGCATGGAATCATGCACATGGGATCAAGGCCAAGTTTCAGGCGCATGGCGGGGCATTCGACATCATCAAAGGCTATGGCCTCGCGGACATTCCCGAAACCGAGGATCTGGTGCATGACGGCGATCCGTTGTTCATGCGCTTCGCGCGGTCGGCCGCGCATCTCTACGGCCGGCCGCTGGTGTCGGCGGAAAGCCTGGTCTGGAAGGACCGCGCCTATGAGGTAACGCCGGACGAAATGCGTCGCCGCGTGGACCTGCTGATTGCGGGCGGAGTGAATTCCATGATCCTGCACGGCATGAACTATCGCTTCCATGCCAGCGATTGGCCCGGCTGGCATGCGTTCCAGCCGAGTCCCTTTGCAGGCGGTTTTTCCACCATGTTCGACGAAACCAATCCCATTTGGCCGGCCGTCAAGCCGCTCGCTACCTATATTGCGCGCCTGCAATCGGTGATGCAGGCCGGAGAGGCGATGGTCCCCGTCGCCTATTTCTATGGGCGCACCGGCTATTATGTCGGCATCGAGGATGAGGGCGCAGGCGCGCAAGCAGCCGAAAAGACGTTCCTGGCTGGCGGCTATGATTATGACCGGATCAATCCGGATTCCATCGCCCACGCCCGAATCGAGGACCGCCAGCTGGTATCCAAGGGTGGGCAACGGTATCCCGTTCTGGTCCTTCCGCCACTGGAGGCCATTCGCGCGGATACCGCCGAAAAAATCGCCGCCTTCGCCAAAGCGGGCCTGCCCGTCCTGTTCACCGACCGCACGCCGGGTCGGGATGAGGGGCTGGCCGACATGAAGCGCCGCGATGCACGGGTGAAGAGAGCGGTTGCCGTTGCGCTCAAGGCCGGGGCGAAGATCGTGCCAGCCGACGCGATCGCGTTCGCGCTGCGGACGGCAGCCATTCCCGCCAATCTGACCTTTACGGGCGATGCGACCGACCTGGTCTATGTCCAGCGCAGGGTCGAGGGACGGATCGTCACCTTCCTGCATAATCGCGGCGACGCGGCGCGCAGTGTCACGCTGGCCTTGCCACAGGCGGGTGAGGTCAGCCGCTGGAACGCGATGGATGGCAGCGTCGATCGGCTCTCCTCGGCGCGAGGCGACGGCACGACATCTATGGCCCTGATTGTAGCGCCTGGCGAAAGCGCGCTGCTCATACTCGACCCCAACAGGGCGCCGCTGGACCTTGGCGTGCCGCAACAGGTGGGGCGGATCGTCGTTCCTGCCGAAGGCTGGTCGCTCAAGGTCGAGGGCCATGTCGCGCGCAAATCCTATACGCATGATTTCGGACAGGTGACGCTGAAGGATTGGCGTGAGGTGCCCGATCTTGCGGGTTTCGCCGGAAGCGCTACCTATCGTCGCACGGTCAGCGTCGATGCAGGCTGGCTTGCCGCCGGCATCAGGGTCACACTCGATCTGGGGCAATTGCACGATATGGCGACCGTGACCGTCAACGGCCAGATCCTACCGCCGGCGATCAGCGCGCCCTATCGGGTCGACCTGTCCGGCGTGTTAAAGGGCGGCACGAATGACCTGGTCGTCACCATCGCCAATGTGCCACAGAATGCGATGATCAATCCCAAAGACCCGACCTATAAGAAGCTGAAACCCGTCGCGGCGGGATGGACGGGACCTGTCGTAATGGAGGCGCAAAGATGATGCGAATAGCGGTCCTGGCGGGCGCCTTGCTATTGACGGCTGCGACAGCGCCGGTCCCAGACCCGCGCCTCGCGCCGGTCGACCCCGAGTTGCGTCCAATGGCGAGCATCATCCTGCAGGCGCAGCAAAATGGCGCCCAATTCACGCCACCCAAGCCCGGCGTTCTGCCGGACGGCATAGTAGAGCGACGCCTTCCAGCCCGTAACGGCCAGCCCCCCGTCACTGCCTATGTCATCAATGCCGACGCCGACGCGGCCAAGTCTCCACGCGGGGCGATCCTCTTTATCCATGGCGGCGGTTTTATCTCGGGCGATGCGCGGGACAATCTGACGGCGCTGAGGTCACTTGCCGCCCGGCTCGACTGCGTGATCGTCAGTGCGCAATATCGGCTCGCTACCGTAGCGCCCTTTCCCGCGCCGATGGAGGATAATTATACGGCCCTCAAATGGTTGTATGACGAGGCTGCCCTGTTGGGCGTCGATCGCCGCCGCATCGCCTTGCTGGGCGGAAGCGCGGGCGGCGGGATCGCGGCGATGGTCAGTCTCGCCGCGCGGGACCGGAAGCAAGTGCCGATCGCTTTTCAGGCGCTGGTCTATCCCATGCTGGACGATCGCACCGGCACCAGCCGCCCGGTCCCGCCGACCATCGGCCAGATCATCTGGACTGCCCGTCAGAATCGTGAGGGCTGGAAAGCTATGCTGGGACGTGCGCCCGGTGGAGCGGCTGTCCCGGCGGGGGCCGTCCCCGCTCGCGTCGCGGATTTGAAGGGCCTGCCGCCCACTTTTATAGGAGTCGGTTCCATCGACCTGTTCGCAGACGAGGATATCGACTTCGCGCGTCGTCTCGTGAATGCCGCGGTCCCGACCGAATTGCTGGTGGTGCCGGGCGCGTACCACGGGTTTGAACTGATTGTCCCTAAGAGCCAGGTTTCACAGCAGTTCACGACCGCGCTGGAAGCGGCTTTGGCCCGCGCCCTTGCCCCGGAGACCAGGAAGTGAGGAATTATTCCTGGCTTGCCGCTGCGCTCCTCGCGGGTAGCGCTCCTGCGGCTGTGGCGCAGACGGGCGCGCAAGGGTGGATCAGTCACGCGGAGGCCGGGCCACAGGCACGGCCGATCGTCCTGCATTTTCGCAGAAGCGTCGATCTCAAGGCGAAACCCAAAAGCTATACTGTCCGCGTCACTGCCGATAATCGTTTCATCCTCTATGTGAACGGCCAGCGCGTCGCCTCCGGTCCCTCGACCGGCGACATCGCCCACTGGCGGGAAGAGGGCATCGACCTTGCGCCATGGTTGAAACGCGGTGCGAACGTCGTCGCAGCGACGGTCTGGAACGGCGTTCAGCCATTGAAGCTGCCGCCCAGCCCCACGGCGGAACAGATGTCGGCCGCGCAAGGCGCAGCATTGTTCACCAGTACGGCGCCGCTTTTGCAGCAGAGCGTCGCGACCGGTTTTCGCCTGATGGGCGATGGCGATGCCGCCGCAATCGCCACGGACAAGCGGGGCTGGCGCGTCAAGCGCGACACGGGCCACGGCTTTGCCAACGGGTGGAAGCAGGTGAAATTCTGGTACTATGTCGCCGGCAATCCTGAAACGATCGACGCCGCCAAGGCCGATTTCGACGTGGTAGGACCGAAGGAAACCGGCCATGGGTGGCAGGACGCAGTCCCCGCGCCCGATGCCGCTGCCCGCACGCTGGTTGCCGACCGTCTGCCGCAGCAACTCTATATGCCCATAGCTGCCGGGCAGGTGGTGCGCACCGATCTGCCGGGCGGAATGGCCTTCCCGTCCCGGGCCGTCTCCATTCCCGCCAACAGCAAAGTGAAACTGCTGCTCCAGCGCGACGCAATGGTGTCGGCCTATCCGGAACTCAGCGTCTCGGGCGGGCAGGGGGCGACGATCAAGCTGACATGGGCCGAAGCGCTCTACGACGCGAAGAATCGCAAGGGCGATCGGAACCTGATCGCGGATCGCAAGCCGATCGGCATCTGGGACACATTTGTCGCCGATGGGCAGCCCCGCCGTTTCGCACCGCTCTGGTGGCGAACCTGGCGCTATGCCGAGATCGCGGTCGAGACGAAAGACCAGCCCTTGCGGCTGGAGGGTTTGCGCGCCTTCGAAACGGGCTATCCCTTCCAGCAGGTCGGACGCTTTGCGAGTGACGATCCGTCGCTGCAGCGGATTTTCGATGTCGGCTGGCGTACGGCCCGGATCGACGCGCATGAAACCTACATGGACACGGCCTTTTGGGAGCAGTTGCAATATGCGGGCGACACCCGGTTGCAGATGCTGATTTCCTATGCGGTGTCGGGCGATCCTCGTCTCGCGGAGCAGGCGATCGATGCCTATGCGGCGTCCAATGTCGAAGGCGGTCTCATCGAAAGCGCCTGGCCGACGCGTGGCCATAATGTCATTGCGCCCTTTGCATTGCTCTGGGTCGGGATGCTGGACGATTGGCGGATGCGTCAGCCCGATCCAGCGCCCATCATCCGCAACATCGCCCGGATGCGCGATATTCTCGACTGGTTCGAGGCATATAGGGGTAAGAGCGGACTCCTGACCAAGAATCCGCAATGGAATTTCGTCGACTGGGTCGGTCAGTCCGCGGTCGATCGAACGGAATTTCCGTCCTACGGACAGGAAGCGCAAGAAAGCTGCCTGACGAGCGCCCACTGGCTGGGCGCGTTGCAACAGGGCGCAGCGATCGAAGCGGCGTTCGGCGACGCGGCGACGGGGCGGCGCTATGCAGCCCGGGCCGAAACGGTAAAGGCGGCGATCCGTTCCCGCTGCTGGGTGCCGGCGCGCGGGCTTTTCGCCGACAATCCCGACGGGAGCCGCTTCAGCCAGCATATGAATGCTCTCGCCATTCTCTACGACGTCGGATCGAAGGATGAAGCCCGCGCTGTCGTCGATCACATCATAGTGCCGGGCAAGGGTATCGCTGCGCCCGAGGGCGTAACTCCCGTCAGCTATTATTTCGCCTGGTATCTGGCGCAGGCGCTGGTGCATGTCGGACAGGGAGCGCGCTATATTGGCTTACTGGATACCTGGCGCGATCTGCTGAAGCTCAACTATACGACCTGGCCGGAAGAACGGGACGGTGCAGGGCAAGCGGGAACAAACGCTTCCACCCGATCCGACAGTCACGCCTGGAGTGCCCATCCTACCGCCGATTTGTTAGGCATCGTCGCGGGGATCGGTCCGGATGCGCCGGGCTATGCGCGGCTCAAGGTCGAACCTGCGCTGGGGACGTTGCGCAATGTGAGCGCGACGGCGGCGACGCCTTATGGTCGGGTGCGTGTACGCTATCGCGTGCATGGCAACAGGCTGAGCGCCGAGATTAGCCGGCCCAAGGATCTGCCGGGCGATTTCTTCTGGAACGGCCAGCGCCACCCGCTGACCCATGTCACCACCCGGCTGACATTGCCTTTGCGGTAAGGGGAGATTGTCCCTCTGGGAAGAGAATCCTATAGATGCTCTTCCCATCATGGTCGGTTTGCCTCAGCCGGCTGCGTCGCTCCAGACTTGTGCGAAGAAGGGATTGCGAGCCGCTTCTGCATCATAGCGCGTCGGATCGACCATCGTGCTCGGACACCAATGGCCGCCTCTCAGATAGAGGCGCGGGGTCATCATAAAGCGCCAGCCTGCCGACGACTGCCATTCGACGGGCGTGTCGGGACCATCGCAGCTCTGCGCCAGGCATCGCCCACCGCGATACTCGGCGCCTTGCCGCAGATCGTCGATGCGCCAATTCTCCGGCGAACGGCTTTCGTCATATCCATGGTCGAGGAAAGTCGGTTCGCGCGAAGGCTGGGCCAGGACGAACGCATCCCAGTCGCGCGGGATGGCTTCCCACGCAGCGCGAGAGCCGAAATAGGCGTTGATCTTGTCCACGTCATTATGGGCGAACCAGTGGAGCGGCCCTTCGGGCGCCATTGCCAGCTTTTCGACCCGTTTGCCGACCGCGCCGGGCATCAGTCGGGAGATGAGGCGCGCGATCCATGGCATGTGTTTCGGCGCCTGTTCGAAATAGTCGGCCAGCGACTGTTCCCGGAATGGCACCAATGTTTCGAGCCGATCGGAATCGGCATACCATTGGCCGTGGAAGTTACGCGTTGCGAACCAGTGCGGTTTCAGGATCTTCCTGTAGGTCGGCATGGTTTTTTCCATGAACTCATGGTTCACCACCCGGGATGTCGCGCCGCCACCGATATTGTAGAAGCCGCGCCACAACTCGTCCGGCAGATCGTCCTCGCACAAGGCTGCCATCAGTCGCCCGCTGTCATGGGCGGACGACCATTCGAACACGCCATTGACCGGGTTGTGAAACATGATGGGGTCGAAGATTTTCCACATGTCATAATGCGCCATGCCGCTTTGACGCAGCGAGACCCAATGGGCGATTCCGCTTTGCGCCACGATCGCTTCGGCTTGGGTCTTGGTGGCGGCATAATGATCATAGATGCTGATCTTGACCGGGTCGCCGCAGCGGCCCCAATGAACGGGCGCGTTGCGGCTGCCGGTCTCCGCCACGGTGCCGATGTAAACCAGTTTGGTCGTCTTGGGATCGGCGACGGCATGGATGGCGTCGACGATGTTGCGGGTGCCATCGACATTGACCTTGGTGACCACGGCGGGTGGCAACCGATCCGCCAATGGAGAGACAAGGGCTCCGACGTGCAGCACTGCATTCGCGTCTGTTACCCCTTCACGGATCGACATGGGATCGGTGAGGTCGCCCCAGACGATTTCCGCAAGACCCCTGCGGCGGATATCGCCGACCACGGGATGATCCTTTTCCTCTGGGCGGATCAGAACGCGCAGGCGGTGCGTGTCACACTTCGCCGCGATCTGCCTGACTGCCTCGCGCCCCATATTGCCGGTCGCACCTGTAAGGAAAATCGTCTTTCGGCTATTGATCATGATGCGATGCCTGCTCCCCGTTTGGAATCTTTACCGAAACGCAAAATTGCACTGAATATTTTTTATGCGATGGATATGCGAAGAGGTGTGCATGATATGCGTATCATAAAAACATGTTTTAAACGCAAATAGGCCATTGCCCGCAAACCGCCATTGCCATTATGGTACGGCTTCGTTCGAAAAAGACAAGCGGTGATTCCGCATGGGGAAAGGAAGTCATGGGCAAGATTTTCGGCTTTGCGGCCTTGATGGCAGGAACGGCGCTGGCCATGCCTACGCATTCATGGGCGCAGGACGCAGTGACGGGGGATGAGAATGCGTCCAACGAGATCATCGTAACGGCGACCCGCGACGCACGCTCGCTTCAAAATGTGCCGATGAGCGTCAATGTCGCGACTGGAGAGCAGCTCCAGAAGTTGAGCATTTTCGACGCCAAGGACGTGCAGCAGCTCGCGCCCGGCCTGGATATGACCAACACCACCGGCCGTAACAACACGACCACGCTGCGAGGCATTTCGTTCGATCCCGACCAGGGCACCAGCCCGGCCGTGCAGGTTTATTACAACGAAATCCCGACCGATGCGCAGACCGCTTACACCGCCGTCTACGACATCCAGCAGATCGAGGTGTTGCGCGGGCCGCAGGGTCTGCTGCGTGGCTTGTCGGCGCCGGCGGGATCGATCACGATCGCAACCCGTCGTCCCAGCTTCGAGGCGATAGAGGGCTATATGCAGGGTACGGCGACTGATCGTGCCGGCTATAATGTCCAGGGCGCAGTGTCGCTGCCCTTTTCCGACAAGGTCGCCCTGCGCGTGGCGGGACTGGTGGACGGCAATCGTGTCAACAACGTGCGGAACGTCAATCGCGGCAATGACCGTTCCTATGGCCGTACCGAAAGTGTCCGTGCGACTTTGGGATTCAGGCCCGGCGAAGACTTTACGGCCTATCTGACCTATCAATATCTTCACGCCGACAACACCCAGTACCAGCAGGTCGTTGGTTCCGGTAACACGCCCTATTATCAACTGCTGCCGCTCCTTGGCGGTTTCGCTTTACCCAATGGCGATTATTCGTCCGGTCCTGCGCTTGGCGCCTCGGACTATCGCGCAGCGGGGGAGGGCGTGTTCCGCAATCAGAACGAGACGCATCTGGTCAATCTGGCTGCGGACTGGGACTTGGGGGCTGCTACCCTGTCCTTCGTGGGCGCGCATCAATATAGCCTGCTCAAGATCAATCGCGATCTCGATCCGGGCAATGCCGTGCCGGACTATGTCGCGGCGTCTGCGGTCCGTATCCCCTATAAGGTCGACACGGCCGAACTGCGCCTCTCGTCGAACAACAAGGACGGTCTTGGCTGGGGTGTGGGTGCCTTCTATACCCGCCAGACCGGCACGACACGGGTGCAGCAACCGGGCGACGCCTTTTTCTTTCCCGTCGCACCTGCCGAGAGCCAAGCCATATTGGGTGCGCTGCCCTATCTGCCGATCGATACGATCGTGACCGTGCCGGTCGATACGACGACCTGGTCCTTCAACGGCAATCTGCGCTTCCGCAGCGGCCCGCTGTCGATCGAGGGGGGGCTGCGCTACACGATCATCAAGGCGAACCAGACCAGCCAGCTGACGCTTTCGTCGCCCGGCAATGTCCTGGCCTGCCCGAATTTCGGCTGTTCGGCCTTTGCGGTAGGCCCGACCGAAATTATTCCGGCAGCCCTCCAGCGTCGCACCTACAAGCCGGTGACCGGCGGTGCGAACATCAGCTACCAGATCATGTCTACGCTCAATGTCTTTGCGGCCTATGGCCATAGCTATCGCGCTGGCAGCACAGGCGTTGGCGTGCCTGGCGGCGTGACCGAAGACCTTATCCAGACCAGGCCGGAAAAGACGGACTCTTTCGAATTGGGAGTGAAGGGCAGCTTTGCCGATCGTCGTTTCAATTATGCCCTCTCGGCCTATTATCAGAAGCTGGACAATTATCTCAGCCGTTTCGCCGGCATTTATTACGAATCCTTTGTATCGGCACCACCGACGGGTTTCTATGACTTCAACTATAATGGTGATGCGACGATAAAGGGCATTGAAGCGTCGCTCGATGGCCGGATCACCCGTAACTGGGATTTCGGCATCAGTGCAGCCTATACGAAGGCGCGTTACAAGAATGCGCTGGTTCCGTGTAACGACTTTGACGGCAGCGGCGCGCCTAATCAAAATGGTCAACCGGCCGTCTCCGGGACGGGCAATGTCAGCTATTGCGTCTCCAACGATCGATTGGCCGATGTCCCCGACTTCAGCCTGACGGCGAACACGGAAATCCGTATTCCCATGGGGGCGGTGACGCCGTTCGTCCGCGCCTTGTTCACCTATCGTCCGGGCTTTTATTCGCAGCGGGTGGATTATCGCTATCAGGATCGAGAGCTGCTCAATCTGTTTGCCGGTTTCCGCACGCAGGACCAGCGGTTCGAATTGACGGTTTTTGTCAAGAATATGCTGAACCAGAAGCGGATCACCAATATTGCGTTGGGCAATGCAACCTATGCGACTGCGACGGCGCAATTGTCGATGGATTCGGGCTATCGTCTGGCAAGTGTCACCAACCCGCGCGAATTCGGGCTGTCCGGCACATTCCGCTTCTGAGAGGGCATGGCGACCGAGCGGAACTGAGGCATACGGCCAGCCGATGGCACCGCTGGCCGTTGTCGCTCTCGACGTGGGCGGGCGGGTTGCAGGTACAGCTGTGCGAATGGGAGATGAGAAATGGCGGCGGAATCGACAATCGAGCAAGGCGTCCGTTCCATGGGGCACATGGCGCTGCATTATAAGACGCCGGACGAAGGGCCGGTGGCGGCCAAGTTGCTTGCTATGCTCGGCTATGTGTTGACCCAGGATCTGGTGCTGCCTTCAGGAGCGCATTTTTACCGCTTCGTTGTCGATGCCAGTCATCGGTCGCGCGGTGACGGTATCATCTATCTTTCTGTGCTGCCTGATGCGCAACGCGACCTGATGCAGGCGATCCACGATGCGTTGCATGTCGGTACCGGGCATGAGCATCCCGCGGTCGCAGCCTTGCGCGCGAAGATCGACGAAGATCCCGAATTCACGTTCCACTACGGCACGCTGCTGGAGAGCCTGGAGGATCTGGAGCAAATATTCCTCGCCCTGGAGGATGCGAACGCCAATGACCCGGAACTCAAGGGGCGGCTCAAACTGGTGTATAACCGTCCGTTACCCGGCGATGCCGAGGTGGATGCCCGGCTTGATGCTTCACCGATCTATCGAAGTGTGAACCGTTATGCCTATGGGAAGAATGGCGTTCAGGCCTTCGTCGAGACCGACTTGTTGTCGAGCGGCATGTTGGGCGAGACGCTGATGCTGGAATTCGATTATATATTCCCCGATCGCGCCAATCATCTCTTGTCTGTGGTGGAATGGCAATAGGATCACACGGGGCAGGGGGGCAGCGCATCCAGGAATTTTTGAATGCGTGCCTCCGTTATGCCAAGTCCCCGACCGCAGAACAGGATCGCATCCTGCCGGACGATCCTCTCATTCCTGTCATAGGGGACGGCGGTCCTGCTATGGTAGCGGGCCATAAGCATCATCGTGCCCACATGTTCGAGAAACGCCACGGCATTGGTAGGCGACAACAATATGCCGGTGATGGCTCCGTCCGATTGGGCTGCCACAAGGGCGCGCTCCAACGCAGGCAATGAGAGCCGCAAAGCCCGTCGGTATATGAGGCGCGCATAGCCGCCGTCACCCGCCAGACTGCCGACCACCATCCTCATGCCCTCGACATTATCGGCCGCAGCGCCTTTCATCGCATGTTCGACCAGCTTGCAAATGATGTCCAGCAAGCCGTCCGTGCTGGGTTCTGCAGTGCCCATAGCGCTGAAAGTCGCATTCTGATCGATAATGACCTCTCGCAGAACAGCCCGATAAATATGGGTTTTGCTAGCGAAATGACGGAAAAGCAGCGCTTCCGAAACGCCGGCCGCCTGGGCGATCTGCTGTGTGCGTGCGCCCTCCAGTCCATAGCGCGCGAACACCGCCTTTGCAGCGGTAATGATGGCATGGCGACGGTCGGCGCTCGAAAGACGGGAGACGGGCATCGGCGCTTTCCTAAACTCCCTGGCGGTGCAAGATCGGGCGAAGCCGTCGGCGAGGCCGCATTAGGCATCGTCTGCGCGACTGGCAAGCAAGCAGGACAAGCGCAGCCAATACGCCATCGGAAAAATAGAACGATTGCGTTGTATAATGGGCGGGCCGCGTGCATGCTTTGCGGCGCACATCATTCCCCATACCAAGGAGCAAGGCATGTCTGAGAAAGCCCATTTCGGCTTCACTAAATTGGTCGTGCAGGATTTGGAGGCGATGGCAGCCTTCTATACAGACGTTGCGGGCCTGACGGAAATGGTGCGGGTGCAGGATGCGGTGGGGGACCGCAAGATCGATGAAATCATATTCCAGCCCACGGCGGCGGGCGGCTCCACCTTTGTCCTCTTCAAATTTCTGGACCGTTCAACGCCGGCCAATGAGGAAGTGATCCTGGGTTTTCAAACGCCCGATGTCGTCGGCTTCGTGGCACGCGCACGGGCGAACGGCGCGACAGTGGTGATGGATGTCGAGGTCAAGGCCGAGCATGGGGTAAAGGTGGCCTTCGTCAGCGATCCCGAAGGGCATTTGATCGAAGTCGTGGAACTGCTGCCGGTCGCCTGATAGCGACGATGACAGTAGCGGTCATGATCCGCCACCGTCCCGCGCATTCAGAGGCCAAGCAACGCGCGGGTCTGATCGCTCAAAGCGGGCGTCGCCTGCTTCTCGAAGAAGGCGATCCGGCCCGCCAGCATCTGCTCAGTCATCTCAGGTTGGCTGGAAATCCAGAATTTGCGGGCCGCCATGCCCTGGACGAAGAGGCGGCAGCCCTCGTCCAGGTCCATGCCGTAATTGGCCATCATATGCGCCATGGTCGCGCGATGAGCGACGGCGCTTTGAGGTTCGCCCTTGCCGCCTTGGGCATCGAAGATACTCGTCTTGAGCATGCCCGGAATGATCGAGCAGACATTTATGGGCGCCTTGGCGACCTGCATCTCCAGATAAAGGCATTCGCTAAACGACTGGATGGCATGTTTGCTCATCATATAAGCGGTTTGGGTCGGCATCTGGCCAAATGAACCAACCGAGGCGAGGTTGGCGACCCATGCTTCCTGCCCCACGCGCAGCATATGCGGAACGAAGGCGCGCACGCCGTGGACAACGCCGTGAATGTTGACGTTGAGCGTCGTTTCCCAACGCGCTGTCGGAATTTCCCATACATTACCGATAGTTTCGATGCCCGCATTGTTGACCAGCAAGCGGACAGCACCATGGCGGTCGAACACGTCCTGGGCCAGGGCGTCGAGTGCTTCGGGCTTGGAGACATCCACCTTGATGGCTTCCGCCCTGCCGCCCGTCGAGATGATGTCCGCCGCGACCTTGTCTGCATTCGCTTTGTCGATGTCGGTCACAATGACGGTCATTCCGATATGGCCGCAGCGGCGGGCGATGCCCATGCCGATTCCCGCGCCCGCGCCGGTGATGACGGCGACGCCGCCGGAAAATATCTTTTCTTCTTCGGTCATGTGATTCTTCCTATTTGATCAGGTGGATGTCTGCATCTGCGGCGGTCGGGACTGGTCCGTCTGAGCCCGTTCTACTCTGTGATTGGACGAGTTTGTACTTGAACGAGCGCGCTGAATGCATGCCGGAGAAGCGGGCCGCCAGAAACCCGGATTGCGCGTGGCGCAAGCGGCGTGGCATAGCCCCTGCCGGGGCCGGCACCAGCTTTGGCGACGAGGGCCACCTTGCTGTCGAAACGCAGTTCAGGCATGGCTACTCCCTAGTTTTGTCGAGAATCATGTCGGCCGCCTTCTCCGCGACCATGATCGTGGGCACATTGGTATTGCCGCCCGGTACCCTTGGCATGACAGACGCATCGACAACCCGTAGCCCGGAAATCCCCCGGACCCGCAATTGCGGATCGACGACCGCCATCGCGTCACGCCCCATTCGACAGGTGCCGACGGCATGAATGTCCGACGTTGCGGTGGCACGTAGATAGGTGTCGAGTTCGTCGTCCGATCGGATATTTGCGCCCGGCGCCAGTTCCTCGCCGCGGAAGGGATCGAAGGGACTTTGGGCGAAGATGGTACGCACAGCGCGGATGGCGGCGCGCCCCATCGCCATGTCTTTCGGCGTGGACAGGATATTGGGATCAATCGAGAGCGGGTCGGAGGCGCGGGGTCCGGTGAGCCTGATTTCGCCGAAACTGTCCGGGTTCAGCAGGTCGATATGAGCAAAATAGCCATGCTCCATGATGAGCTTGCGTCCCATGGCTTCATAAAGGGCCATTGCGAAATGCACTTTGACATCGGGATGCGCCGCGCCCGGCATGGTTCGCAGATATGCGCCGATTTCCGCCGGCGGCTGGGCGAGCGGTCCTTTGCGGAATAACAGGAAATTGGCGAGCGCCTTGGTGGCTACCAGCGGATGGAAGACGTTGAACAGCGACACCGGCTTGGTGCAATGTTGCTTGACCGCGATCGCCACATGGTCGCGATAATTCTGGCCCACACCGGGCAGGTTATGAATGACAGATACCCCGACCTGGCGCAGATGATGGCCATCGCCGATGCCCGATTGCATCAATATGCCGGGAGAATGGATGGCGCCTGCTGACAAGATCACCTCGCGCTCGGCGCTGGCTTGCTCGACCTGCCCATTCCGGCGCCAGGCGACTCCCGAGGCTCGTCCGTCCTCAAGGAGGATTTGTTCGACATGGGCATGGACGACGATGCGCAGATTTGGCCGCCTGCATGCAGGCTTCAGATAGGCGCGAGCGGCGCTCCAACGTCGGCCGGCGGAGGCAGTGACGTCTGCGGGCGCGACACCCTCGCGCCTGGATCCACTGGGATCATCATTATAGGGGACGCCGGCGGCGATTGCAGCCTCGCGAAAGGCCTTGGCCAGCGGGTTTTTGATTCCCGGCCGCGTCACCAGCAACGGGCCGCCGCGTCCATGAAAGCCATCTTCGCCGCCCGGCTGAAAATCTTCCAGCTTGCGGAAATAGGGGAGGACGTCGTCATAGCTCCATCCTTCATTACCCAACTGCCGCCAGCCGTCATAATCGGCCGCCGTGCCGCGATCATAAACCATGCCGTTGATGGATGATGATCCACCCAGCACCTTGCCACGCGGCGTATACATTTGCCGCCCCCCGGCATGGGCTTGCGGCGTACTGACATGCATCCATTGGAACATGCCGCGATACATGATCGGCAACAGTCCACCGGGGGCATGGATGAAGACGCTATTGTCTTTGCCGCCTGCCTCAATCAGCAATACGCGATTGCGTGGATTTTCCGACAGGCGACCTGCCAAGACACATCCCGCCGATCCTCCTCCGACGATGATGAAGTCGTATATGTCCGCCATGTCCTCTGCCGACCTCTCTTCGCTGGCCTATATTTATAACGGGGCCGATCTTCCGCCGACATTGCGCTTAAGGCAGAGTCTATATGCGTATCATTTCCTATATATGCCTACGCAGGTCAACATGATCTTGCGAGAAGCTTTGGATGAGTCGGACTGTGTTGGGGTTTTGCTGCGAGGGTTTGCAATGGTGCGCGCCGATGACATTGCGCGGCGGATGTGGCTACGCCGTCGGGTTGACTGCCCGGGCAGAGGCCGTCCCCGCCAAAGATTATGTCGCTTATGGTTCCTTATGGCTGCTTCGGCGCCGATGCCTGCGTAGGCGGAGCACCCAAGCGCTGGTAAAAGCATAAGCAATGACTAATTGGGAGAGTTGTCGATGTACGTTGTTGCAAACATGAATATTTGCCAGGGTCACGCGCGATGTGAAGATATCTGTCCTGAGATATTTTCAACCGATGATAACGAAGGAAAGGTTGTCATAGCACAGTCTGAATTCCCCGATGATTTGTTGGAAAAGGTGCGTTTCGCTGTCCGTAACTGTCCAGAGGGCGCGCTGCGTATCGTGAAAGGCGGAAAAGCTTGATGCTACAATGGCAACCATCAGCCCCTGATCATGTGCCTGCAGATATGATCGTCGATTTCGACTTCTTCGATATTCCCCGAGGCATGAGCGACCCGGCGGAGATTTGGCACGGTCTCGTGCGCAAGGGCGTTCCACCGATCTTCTATACACCGCGCAATGGCGGCCACTGGGTCTTCCTGAAATATATCGACATCGTCGAGGGGTATCGCGACCATCAGCTATTCTCGAACCATCAGACGCCGATCCCGCCGATCGAACCCTTTCCGGTGATGCAGCCGCAGGGGGTCGATCCGCCGGATCACAATGTCTTCCGCAAGCTGCTGGCGCCGATGTTCACGCCGCTGGCCGTGCGTCGGATGACGGAAGGGTTGCAGCATCGCGCCAATACCCTCATCGCCGGTTTTGCCGACGCGGGAGGGTGCGATTTCATCGAGGATTATGCGGCGAAATTTCCGACCGCAACATTTCTGGACCTGTTTGGCCTGCCTGAAGAACGGCTGCCGGAATTTATCGCCTTGGCCAATATCTTCTTCCGGAGCACTGATTCCCAGGTGCGGGCGATGAATGTTACGGACATTTACGAGGTTCTGGACGAGATGTTCCGCGCCAAGCTACGCGAACCTGGACATGATATCGCATCCGCCATCGTTGCGGCGCGGGACGAAGCAGGAGGGCCTTATCCATGGCAGGACATATTGAATTGCGGTTTCCTGCTGTTCGTTGCGGGACTGGATACGGTGACAAACACGATGGCCTATGTCTGGCGGTATCTGGCGACCACGCCGGAGGCCCGCGCTCATTTTCGGGGCAGGCTGGATGATCCGGCGGCCTTTCAAATTGCCATCGAGGAACTGATGCGGATCAGCGCGGTGTCAAATATCTATCGTCGCGTGATGCGGGACTGTGTTTACAAAGGCATTCAATTTCGCAGAAATGATCGTGTTGTTCTGCCCAATATGGTGGCCAACCGGGATCCCGCGATCTTTGACAATCCGCAGGCGATTAACCTCGACCGCAAGGTCAACAACCATCTCACCTTCGGCGTGGGTCCGCATCGTTGTATGGGATCCCATCTCGCCAAGCGGGAGATCATGATCTCGTTGCAACAATGGCTACGTCGGATACCTGACTTCGAACTGGCCGACGCGGGAGCAGGGGGGGTAGCTTTTGGCGGTGCTGTCATGGGCTTTACCTCGCTCAAGCTCCGCTGGTAGTCCCTCCGAAGCGGGGTTTGTGAAGCGGCTCTCCGTTGCATCTTGGGAATAATATCGTTCTATTTCAATAGATTGGTGCGCTCTCTCGTGAGCGACAAAAAATGAATCGTTGACAGCCATGGAATAAGTAAGTGAATGCTTACTTATGAGCCAGAGCCAGGTGAGAGTATTCTGGTCGCCAAATTTCAACCAGAATGAGAAAAGCCAGGAGTCTGGAAATGGCAATCGACTATGCACAGGCCACGACCGAGCGCGCGTCGGCCAATTTGAAGACCCGCAGCTTACCCATGGACGACACGCCGGGATTGCGCGCGGCGCTCAAACAGGGCGAGCCGCATACGCTGCTGATGACCTATGTGCATCTGAGCGGCGATGAAGCGATGCTCGACAGGTTCGCACCGCATTTCAAATCGCCCTACGCCTATCCGCCCGAAGCGCTGCCAGCTGATCTGCTGGGCGAACTGCGCGAAAAGCTGCACCATCTCCTGATCACACCCGGCGCAGCACGGGATGGCAGCCCTTCCGATGCGCTGATGCGTCGCATGATGGCCGTCGGTCTGGCCGAAGATGTCGAACCGGAATTTCTGCCCCTGCTTTTCGACCAGATCGGTTTTCGTCATGAAATGCCGCGCCGCGATAACCCCCGCCGCAGACCTGCCAATCCCGACTTCAAGGTGTTGGTGATCGGCGCCGGCATGACGGGTATGGCGGCTGGCATTAAGCTGGAAGAAGCAGGCTATGAATGGGTCATTATAGAGAAGAATGCGGAGGTCGGTGGCACCTGGTGGGAAAATCGCTATCCTGGCGTCGGCGTCGATACGCCCAGCCACTTCTATTCCTTCTCGTTCGCGCTGAACCCGGAGTGGCATAATTATCATCCACAAGGCAACGACATGTTCGCTTACCTCAAAAGGGTGGCCGACGATCATGATCTGCGCCGGCGGATCTGCTTCAACACCATGGTCGAAAAGCTGGTCTGGGACAAAGAGGATGCTGTCTGGCACGTCACTGTGCGCAAAGCCGACGGGAACGAGGAGATCATCCGCGCCAATGCCGTCATCAATGGCCATGGCCCGGTCAACCGCCTGAAATGGCCGAACATACCCGGTCTCGATAGTTTTCAGGGCATCCGCCAGCACACCGCGACCTGGGACAGTTCAACCGATCTTAAGGGCAAGCGTGTCGGGATCATAGGCACTGGTGCCAGCGCTGCACAGTTTATTCCTGCTGTCGCTGATGACGTGGGTGAACTCCATGTGTTCCAGCGCAGCCGCCATTGGGTCATGCCTACGCCAGCGGGCGAAGATGTGGTCAGCGACGGCGTCAAATTTGCCATGCGGCATATTCCCCATTATCTGGAATGGTATCGCTTCCGCATTTACTGGTATGCGGCCGACGGCCTCTACCCCAATGTGTTGCTCGATCCCGAATGGCCCAAGGATTCTCCGTCCGTTTCCGCCGTCAACGAAGCGATGCGCCAGTTCGCTATCGGCCATATCGAACGCAGCTTCCCCGATCGGCCCGATCTCCGAGAGAAGCTGACGCCCGACTTCCCGGTTTTTTCAAAGCGCATCATTCTGGATCGCGGCAATTATTTCCCGACCTATATGAAGCCTCATGTGCATCTGGAGCAGGAAGGGATCGCCCGCATTACGCCGAAGGGCATCGTGCTGAAGGACGGTCGCGAGATCGAGCTGGACGTGCTGGTGTGCGCCACCGGATTTGACGTCGCCAACATGATGGGCAAGTTGGAGATCGTCGGGGTCGACGGCAAGCGCCTTCGCGACGAATGGGGTATGGAGGATCCGCGCGCCTATTTCGGCATGTTGATCCCCGGCTTCCCTAATTATTTCCATACTGTAGGCCCCAACAGTGCGCCTAATCACGCCGCGGGGCAGAACCTGATTTCCGAATGTCAGGTCCATTACGCCATCGAGTGCCTCGACTGGCTCAATGCGCGAGACAAGAAGGCGTTGCAACCGACCGTTGCTGCCTTTGATGCGTGGCAGGACAAGGTGCAGACCAAGATGGTCAACATGATCTGGAGCCATCCGCGCGCGTTCAGCTATTATAACAACAGCCAAAAGCGCAATTTCCTGTCCTGGCCATGGCGTCTCGTCGATTTTTGGAACGAGTGCCGCGGACCGCGTCATGCCGATTTCGAACTACTGTAAAGCTCCCCGGTCATCGGTACAGGCGAGGATAGAGGGCAGTCGAGGCGTCCACCTTCCTATCTCCGGGATTTCCTCTATGCGCTTATGACAGGCGACAGACGATCAAAGCCATGCCGACCCGCCCGGTACGGATACACAGCCGTATGGCCTTGAGCGAAATAGCCGCTAAAAACAGGGGGAAGAAACATATCCCAGCTCCGCTCAAACCCCTCAGGCATAGTGCCGGATGTGGTAGCAATGACTTCCTCGGGTGATTTGAAATGCTGAGCCAGAATAAGAGGCCATGGGCCATTCTCCCGGACCACCTTAAACATACGCAGATGCCGATCGTCGCTATATGCGCCCTCGATGACCTGCGGCGGCGTCACCGGGCGGAATGGATTGGCGATGGTCACCGCGTCGCTCTCCTGGATTTGCCGAAGATGGGCGGCACCCCTCTTCACACGCAAGACGTCGTAACGTAGCTTGAAGGCCTTCTCATTCGCTATGAGGGTGTCGAAGCGCAGGTTGCCCATGCCATGGAATCCGACCGTCAGGAGCAGGGCAAGAATCGATGCTATAATTCAATCTGGTCGTTACGGAGCGCGACGGGCAGGTCTTTGCTGATTATATGTTCACGAACGTCAACGCCGGGGGATACGCCAATGGCGGCCAGGATCGTTGTGACCGGAAGAAAGCGAGACACCGTGGTTCTTACGAGGGAGGGGCGGAAGATTGCGCGTCGCTTCGTGCGTTTTGACCACAACTTCGACCTCGATTTCTAATCTGAAAATCGCTGCCGATATGCGCGGGGTGACAGACATGTCCTTCGTCTGAAGGCACGGGCAAAGCTGTTTGAGTGCGAAAAACCCGCTTGTTGCGCGATCTGCTTCAAGGGCATTTGCGACTGCGCAAGTTGCCGCTTGGCTCGTTCGATCCGGTAGGCCTCGACATAGGTTGAGATCGTCTTGCCGGTCAGCGCCAAGAATTGGCGGTGCAGATGTCGCGGACTGATGCCGCATAATGCGGCCAGTTCGGGGATGGTGGGACCAGGCGTGTCGGCTTCAATGCGTTCGCGGATGCGTCGGAATTGCCAGGGAGCAAGGCGGCTGGCGGTCTCTGTTTCCGCCGCGGCCTGAAAGACTCTGTTTAGTTCAATCAGGATCAGTGTGAACAAGGCTTCCATCGCAAGTGGCGATCGACCGAGCGGATTGTCTAACTCGCGCTGCGCCAACCGCATCAGGCTGCGTAGCGCGTCATTGCGGATATTCAGCAAGCCTTGGAGAAAGCCGAGCGTTGGCCGCTTCCCGCCGATGATGGCGGCGGTATGGCTGTCGTCCAGCCCACACCGCATAACGCGTATCTGCCCGCCTTCCGATCGACCTGCAATGCCGACGCCGGGATGACGCACGAACAATGCGCCCATGAAGCAGCGCTTTTCGGGCGCGATGGCAGGGAAGCAGGCCGAGGCGTCCGCTGCCATTGGCGGCAGCGACATCTCCAGCATAAGCTGATTTTCACACCGCTCGAAATTCAGAATGTCAGGCCAATGCCATTCAACCAGTTCGAACCAGCCGCCTTGCACGGCGCACCGTTCCAACAGAACAGGCGTGAAATCGATTCCCATCGTCGTATCGGGTCAGGCATTCCGACGGGACGCGGCAAACTGCATCTTCGCAAATGCGCAGGCATCGGCCATCGCGGCCTGCGCGCCGGGCAGGAAGCCCACCCATGACACGAAGCCGTGGACCATGCCGGGATAGCGCTGCATCTCGACTTTGACCCCCGCCTGCTCCAGCACTGGTCCATAGGCTTCGACGGCATCACGGATGGGATCGCATTCGGCGCTGGCGATGAAGGTTGGCGGCAGACCTTCATGGCTGGACGCCTTCATCGGGCTGGCGCGAAAATCCTGATAATCGGCATCGTCCGTGATGAACATGTCCCAGAAGAAATGAGCATCATCGAGGCGCAGCACCGGGCCATCGGCAAATTCGATCGCCGATCCTTCCGCCGGGATCGGGTGGATCCCCGGCCCGTACCAGTTGAGAATAGCCGATAGTTTCGGTGCGCCCGCTTTCTTCGCGAGCAGGCCGCAGGCGCTGGCGATTACGCCGCCCGCGCTGTCACCTGCTACCGCCATCAACGCGGCATCGCCTGCAAGCTTGGTGGCGTTGGCCGCTGTCCACTGCACCGCAGCCCAACTATCCTCGAAGGCGGCTGGGAATTTATGCTCTGGTGCGAGGCGATACCCGACCGAGACGACGACGCTTTCGGCGCCAGCCGACAGGCCACGTGCAATCATGTCCTGCGTGTCGAGATCGCCGACGACAAAGCCGCCGCCGTGAAAATAGACGATCAAGGGGAAGGGGCCAGCGCCCTCCGGCGTATATATGCGCACCGGAATTTCGCCGGCCGGGCCAGGGATCGTGCGATCGTCGACCGACGCGAGAGTCACGGCCGGCGGCGGCAGTTGCACTGAACTGGATCGGACCGCGTCGCGGAGCGCGTCGATCGGAAAATTGCGTACGGGCGGCCATTCGGGCTGTCCGGCGAACATGGCTTCCAACTGGTGGTCGAGCGGCATCCGCTTCTCCTGTCGTTTTAGCGTGTCAGGCTTTTGCCTCTCACCCTGCCTGCAGTTCGGCCAGGTCGGTGGCATCCAGGCTGATGGCGGCGGCCCTTACACTGTCCTTGATCCGGGCTGGGGTGGACGCGCCGAAGATCGGTATCACCTGCTGCGGCTGGTTCATCAGATAGGCGAGTGCGATTTCCGAAACGGTGACGCCATGACGTTCGGCGATCATTTTGGCCGCGTCAAAGCGGTTCGCGTTGGCCGGATTGTCGTAAAAAGCTTTAAGGGAGTCGGGGACCGCGTCTTCGCTCTGTTCCAACATGCCGAAATAGCCGCGACTCTGCGAGCAATAGGGAATGATGGCCAGACCGGCATCCTTGAGCGCACCGCCATGATCTTCGAAATATAGCTGATAGCCTTGCTGCAGGGCATTGGCCTCATGCGGTTTGGCCAGGCCCCAGAACGGCTCGACGGCAATGAAGCTGGCCTTGTCATTGGCCTTGGCATAGCTGTTGGCCTCCAGCACGCGGGTGTCGGTCCAATTCGATGCACCGAACCAGCGGATCTTGCCGGTCGCCTTGGCCTCGTCCAGGAAATCCACCAGTTCACTGACGGGCGTTTCGACATTGTCCATGTGCAGCCAGTAGAGATCGATCGTGTCGACACCCAGATGATCCAGGCTTTCGTCGAGATCGTTGGCCAGGTCCGTGGGATTGACCCGATTGCGATAATCGCCCGCCCGCATGTCGAAGAATCCGCCCTTGGTTGCGATGACGAAATCCTCGCGTTTCTTGCCTTTTAGCCAGGCGCCTATGGCTCTTTCGCTGGCGCCTTTGGGTGCATCGTGCATCCAGTCGCCATAGGAGCGCGCGCTGTCGATGAAATTGCCGCCCAGATCTGCGAACTCGTCCAGGATAGCGTTGGAGCGATCCTGGTCTATCTGCCAGCCCAGCATGTTAGTGCCGTAGCAAAGGCGACTGACCGAGAGGTCGGTGTGGTTGATCGTCACTTTCGAAAGCATGGCTGTCTCCTGATCGGTGTGTCGATCTGGCGATCGCACCACAACGCATTATGATTTGCTAATTTTCTACGCATGGAATTGTAAAAATGGAATATCAATGTTGTAAATTGTCGATGAAATCATAAATTATCTACGAAAATTGATGGTGGTTCAGATGCCTAGGCCCCAGACGATGCCGATCAGCGACAGGGACGCAAATATGGTCGTCAGCGTTACCGCCCAGGCGCTCAATTCCATTGCCCAGCCTCCTGCCTTGCCGGCCAGCACGAAGCTGGACGCGCCGCTCGGCATCGCCGCCATCAGGATCGCAATCTTGGCCCAAAGTGGCGGCATCGGCGGCAGAATCAGGACGAAGCCCGCCGTAATCAGCGGATGAACCGCCAGCTTCAGCATCACGGAGCGTCCGATCGGCCCGGGCGAAGCCTTTTCCCGGGGGAGGGCGATGAAGATGCCGATGGCCGTCAGCGCACAGGGCGCGGTCGCCTGCGCAAGCGTCTGCAGCAAAATGTCGAGCGGCCCACCGATGGACAGTCCCAATAAACACCAGCCTACCCCCAAGGTAGAAAGCAGGATCAACGGATTGCGCAGCACCGACCGGCCCGCCAGCTTCAGTCCCGCGGAAACGCCAGGGCCAGGATGCGTGGTCACCTCGCTCACGACCACACCCACAGTGAAGATAACGGCGGAATAGAGCAGCATCGATACAGCGACGGGAGCCATCGTCGCCTGGCCGAACGTCAGCACCGCAATTGGCAGGCCTACAAAGCCGGTATTGCTGAAGCTGGCGCATAGACCGGCAATATTGGCTTCGCTCCCATTGTGCCCGAGCGCTTTTTCGATGCCGAACCCGATCGCATAGGTGGTGAGCGCCCCGCCTATGACTGCTGCCATCATCGAAGGCTCCGCAAGATCCGCAGGCGCCATGTGCGCGATGGAACGGAAGGTCAGTGCCGGCAGCGTCACCGAAATGACGAAGCGGTTCAGCACCTCGAACGCATGATCGCCCAGCAGATGGGTCCGGCCACAGCCATAACCTAACAGGATCAGTCCGAAGACGGGCACCAGCGCTCCCAATATGATCATCGCCATGGCAGATGCGTTACCCGAACAAAAGGAGATGCGGCTGATAAAAGGTCCGCCCAATCCGCGGCGATGCTGGCGTGCTAGGAGAACATCGCCCCGCCATTGACGTTGATCACTTGCCCGTTGATCCAGCGCCCGTCATCCGACAGCAGCATCGCCGCGACCGCGGCCTGGTCTTCCGACCGACCCAGTCGGAAGCTTCGGCCGCTATTGAGGAAATGGTCGATCACCGCTTGAGGCACTTGGCCGCCCGCCTGCATCTCCTGCGTCATGGTAAAGCCGGGGGCGACGACGTTGGCCGTGATCCCCTCCCGGCCCCAGCGCGAGGCGACGTGGCGCATCAGCGCCTCCAGTCCTCCTTTGGACATGGCGTAGCACGGCCGCTCCGGCTCCCCCCCGCGTGCGGAGCCGGAACTGGTATAGACGATCGCGCCAGCCTGACTGGCAAGCAGGTGCGGCAGCACCGCGCGCGTGCAGAGAAGGTGCCCGCGCAGGTTTACCGCGATGGTGCGATCGAACACGGCCAGATCGACATCGAGCGCATTGCTGTCCTGAAAGATGACTCGCAGGTCTGCGGCATTGATATGGACGCCGTCCAATCCGCCTAGTTCCTCGACGGCTCTCGCCACCGCGATGCCGACCGATGCCTCATCGGCAATATCGACCGGCACCGCGAAGCTGTCGCCGCCGACTTGCCCCGCGAGGCGCTCGGCGCCTTCCAGATTGATATCGGCGGCGCACACATGTGCGCCTTCCTCGACCAGTCGCTGGACCGTAGCGGCGCCGATGCCAGTGGCCGAGCCAATGACGATGACACGTTTGCCTTTCAGACGTTTCGTCATATCGCCCTCCTTCAATCCATTCTGGGCGTTTCGACACCCGCATTGTCGCAGGCATAGTTCAGCAACGCCGAATAATCCTGCGACGCATAATATTTGGCCCGCGCCCCTCCGAACACGGCATGGGCCGCCGCACCCATGGGCAGGCCCACCCGGTTCTGCGCCGCAGCGTTCATCGCCAATGTCAGATCCTTGAAGGCGAGATCGATGGTAAAGCCCGGTTCGACATCTCCCTTCAGCGCTTTGTTCACCATCAATATATGGAACTGGCCATTGCGTGCTGTGGTGCCACCGGTCACGTCATGCATGGTCTGTATGTCGAGTCCGAGCTTCGTGCCCAGCGCGATCGATTCCGCCACGATCTGCGCTGTCGACAGGAGCATGAAATTGTTGATCAGTTTCATGCGGCTGCCCATGCCCGGCGCGCCACAGCGATAGATATCGGTGCCCATTGCCTTGAGTGCTGGTTCGACCCTCGCAAAATCCGCGTCGCTTGCGCCCACCATGAACAACGATTCGCCGCGCTGGGCGTGAAGCGCAAGTCGTCCGATCGGCGCGTCCACAAAACCGACCCCCCTCGCTGCGCAGGCTGCCGCCACCCTGTCCGTACCATTGGCGTCGATTGTGGACATGTCCATCAGCAGCGCGCCATCGTCGATATGCGCCAGCACGCCGTCATCACCGAGCACCACCGCCTCGACATGGGGCGTCGCGGGCAGCACTGTGATGACGATGTCTTGCCCTTTGGTCGCTTCGGCGATGTTGACCGCTCTTGTTGCACCCAGAAGCGCGACTTCGTCCATCTTCGCCGGATCAAGGTCGAAGACGGTAACAGCAAAGCCCTTGCGTTGCAGGTTGGAAGACATGGGCAGACCCATGGCGCCCAAGCCGATGAAGCCGATCCTGGTGGTCATGATGCATCCTCTCTAACGCTTGAAATTTCAACGCAGCCGTTCGGCGATGACGTCCGCCTCCATGAGCGCTGCAAGCTCCGCTCCGTCGATATTTAATAGCGTCATCAGAACCTCTCGCGTGTCTTCCCCGGAACGCGGCGGCGCATGGCGATAGTCTGCGGGCGTCTTCGACAATTTGCCGGGATAGCCCAGAATCTTGACCGGCGTGCCGTCGGACCGTGTCATGTCCCGGACAAGGCCGCGAGCCGCGATCTGTGGATCGGCCAGTATATGCGGAATGTCATTGACGCGCCCGCCTGGCAGCTTGGCCGCTTCCATCGCCGCGATCAGATCATCGGACTTCCATCGGGCGATGGCGGGCTGCATCTCATCCTGCAAAGCCTGGCGATGGGGCGAACGCCCGCCATTGACCGCAAAGCGCGGATCGTCCGGGAGATCGGGACGTCCGATCAGCTTGCAAAAGTCGCGGAATTGCCGATCATTGCCCAGCGCCACCAATATGTCCCCGTCTGCGCAGGCGAAGTCCTGATAGGGTACGGTATTGGGGTGCTCGTTGCCCAATCGCCGCGGCAGCATCCCGCCATTGAGGTAATTGCTGGCCTGGTTGGCAAGAAGGGCCACCTGCGTATCGAGCAGCGCCATGTCGATCCGCTGCCCTTCGCCAGTCCGATCGCGATGCGCCAGCGCCGCCAATATGGAAGTGGCCGCATATAGCCCGGTCACCAGGTCGCTGATCGGAATCCCGACCTTGAGCGGTCCGCCACCCGGTTGGTCGTCCGGGCGACCGGTAACCGACATGAGGCCGCTCATGCCCTGGATCAAAAAGTCATAGCCACCTCGGTCCTTGTAAGGACCGTCCTGGCCGAAGCCGGTGATCGAACAATAGATGAGCCTTGGATTGATTTGCGAAAGGGAAGCGTGGTCGAGACCATATTTGACGAGGCCGCCGACCCTGAAATTCTCTACCACGATGTCGCAGTTGATGGCGATCTTGCGGATCATTTCCGCCCCGCGCGGATCGGCCAGGTTGATGGCCACGGATTTCTTGTTCCGGTTCGCGCACAGATAATAGGCGGCGTCACGAGACCCATCTTCCACAAAGGGCGGTCCCCAGCGACGAGTATCGTCGCCTTGCCCAGGCTGTTCGATCTTGATCACTTCGGCGCCCAGATCGCCCAGTATCTGCGTACACCATGGCCCGGCCAGAACACGCGAAAGATCCAACACGCGAAGGCCCGCCAGCGGACCAGACGGGGTTTTTGCGGCGTCGCTCACTTGTCCCTGAACTCCGCCCTGCGCTTGCCGAGGAAAGCAGCAACGGCTTCATGATGATCCTCGCTATGATGGGCGAGCGCCTGATAGGCCGCCGCCATTTCCAGCAGCGTGGAGAGCTTCATGTCCGCGCCTTCGCGCATCAGACGCTTCGCCATGCGAGTGGCGTGACCGGGATTGGCTGCGATCTTGCCGGCCAATGCGCGTGCGCGCGTTGCCAGGGCGTCGTCCGGCACCACCTCTGCCACCAGCCCATAGTTCAGCGCGGTCCCGGCATCGATGGCATCGCCGGTCAGCGTCATCAGGCTGGCGCGCTGCGGACCGATCAGCCGGGGGAGCAGCCAGCCACCGCCGCCGCCCGGAATGATGCCCAGCTTCACATAGCTTTCCGCGACGACTGCGCTTTCGGCCATGATGCGAATATCGCACATGCAGGCGATATCGAGACCAAGGCCAATCGCCGGACCGTTAATCGCTGCGATGACCGGCACTTCCAGTTCACTGACGGCAGGACCTATCATCTGCACGCTCGTGCGGTAGCTGTTGCGGATATCGTAAGGGCTGCCGCCGAACATCCCCACCTGGTCGGCCATATGTTTCACGTTGCCGCCTGCGCAAAATGCCTCGCCGGCACCCGTCAGCACGATAGCGCGGACGGATGTGTCACGCGTCATTTGGCGACAGAAATCAACGATCTCCTCGCTATGCTCGATATGCGAAATGGCATTGCGTTCTTCGGGGCGGTTCAAGGTCGCGGTAACGACAGCGCCGTCACGTTCTACCACAAGGAAGGGGGGCATGCTCTTCTCCACGGCTCTAATCAATCGTAACCGTGCCAAAAGGTTAGGCGTTCCGGTTTCACCAAGCTAATATTGATTTCCATTTTTTCGATACTCGGGAGCTATCGATGGAGTTGCGCCAGCTGCGCTATTTCGTGACCCTGGCCGACACGCGCAATTTTCATCGCGCGGCCGACAAACTCAATATTTCACAGCCGCCATTGACCGTTGCGATCCGCAAGCTGGAGGAAGAGTTGGGGACGACGCTCTTCGATCGCGGATCGCGAGGGGTGACGTTGACGGCGGCGGGGCGCGCTGCGCTGGACATTGCACGCCTGACGCTGGCGCAGGCCGACCGCTTTCGCGAGGTGGTTCGAGAGGGGGCTATGGGCGAGCGGGGCCAATTGCGCGTCGGCTTTGTCGGTTCCGCGACGTTCGAACTGTTACCCCACATCATTCCCGAATATCGCCGTCTCTACCCGCTGGTGGAACTGGTGCTGGAGGAAGCGGCCAGCACCGACATTGCACGCAGACTGTCGGCGGGCGAACTGGATGTGGGACTGGTCCGACTGCCTCTGATGGAAATCGCCCAGGTCGATGCTCAGTCCGTCGACCAGGACGAAATGCATGCTGCCCTTCCGCAAAGTCATATGCTCGCCAATACCGGCAGCGTTGCGCTAAGTCGGTTGGCGGACGAACCGTTCATTCTGCAAAGTCGGATCAGCGTGCTCCATTCCATCACGATCAAGGCTTGCCATGAAGCAGGGTTTGTCCCTCGCGTCGCACAGGAGGCGGCGCAACTAAGCGCGGTGCTGGCATTGGTGCGATCGGGACTCGGGGTCGCCTTGGTGCCCTCACGCGCCGCCAGTGCAGTACCAAAAGATGTGCGGCTGGTGCGGCTGGCTCGTTGCGTGCCGATCGAGACCGGCGTCGCCCTGCCGCGAAATCGTGCGAGCCCGCTAGCCCACAATTTCGCCGCGATCGCGGCCGATAGTTATCGGATATCAAAATAGGGCAATATGATATTGGACAGTGCGAATGCGACAATGCGAATTATCGGTTCCCTTTCGCATTCGAGGCCAAGTTGTTCGACGCCCTGTCCCTGTCCGCATTGCCGCCTGAAGACGAGGCGCTCCGTCCCGCGCTGCGCACGCTGATCGCAGGGGCGATCGCCGACCTCCCTCTGCATCGCCGCGCCCGATCCTGGCAGGGATTTGACGCGGCATTCAGCCGCAAATTGGGGCAAGCCGGTTATCTTGGCCTGTCCTTGCCGAAAGAATATGGCGGTAACGGGCGCGGTCCCTTCACGCGTTTCGTCGTGGTGGAGGAACTGTTGTCGGCTGGCGCCCCGGTAGCGGGACATTGGATAGCCGACCGCCAAAGCGGCCCGCTGATCCTGCACTATGGCACGGAAGAGCAGCGTCGCTTCTACCTGCCGCGTATTTCCAGAGGCGAGGCGCTGTTCTGCATCGGCATGAGCGAGCCGGGTTCCGGTTCGGATCTTGCCAGTGTTCGCAGCCGCGCTGATCTGCAGAAGGATGGAAGCTGGCTGCTCAACGGGCAGAAGATATGGACCACCAATGCGATGCACAGCGACTATATGATCGCGCTGGTTCGCACCTCTGGTACGAATGAAGACCGGCAGTGGGGTCTGTCGCAACTGATCGTCGACTTGACGCTTCCGGGCATTACGATCCGCCCCATCGTCGATTTAACTGGCGACGCCCATTTTGCGGAGGTGTTTTTCGATGACGTTCGCCTCGCCCCCGACACGCTGATCGGAGAAGAGGGGCAGGGGTGGCGGCAAGTCACCGCCGAACTCGCCTTCGAACGGAGTGGCCCGGAACGCATCTATTCGTCGGTCGTCCTGATCGACGCCTGGGTGCGGCATCTCGACGCCGCAGGCCGGAAGGACAGCGCGACGCTACGCCTCGTCGGAACCTTGACCGCTCAACTCGCGGTGCTGCGGGAGATGTCGCTCGCCGTCACGGCCCGATTGGTCGAAGGCGAGAGTCCGGTAGTCGAAGCCTCGCTCATGAAGGATATTGGCACCGGCTTCGAGCAGGCGGTGCCGCAACTGATCGGCGACGATCTTGCTTCTAATCCCGACGAGCCGGTCGACGCTGAGCTTTACCGCACCCTTCTCTACGTCACACATATCGCACCCAGCTTCTCGTTGCGCGGCGGCACGCGCGAAATCCTGCGCGGTATCATCGCGCGCGGCCTTGGCCTTCGCTGAGGGAAAGAAGACCATCATGGACATGCAAGAACTGATCGCCCCCTTTGCCCGTATCATCGAGGATATCTGCACGCCATCGGCCATTCGCGCGGTCGAGGCCGGGGGCGATGCAGCGCCGATGTGGCAGGTTTTCGACGATTCTGGTTTCCTAGACGCGCTGGTGTCGGAGGATTTGGGCGGCGCGGGAGTGTCGCTGGCCGACGCCGCTCCGCTGATCGTACTGCTCGGTCATCACGCGGTGCCGCTGCCGGTGGGGGACACCATGATCGCGCGCGCCCTGTTGACCGCTTCCGGGGCTCGCGCGCCTGCCGGCCCAATCGCGATCGCGACAGGCGCTGGCGCTACACCTTTCGCCGATGTCGCAGCGCATACCCTCTTGGGATCGCCGCAAGCGCCGATACTCGCCAGTGGGGATGATCCTGTCAACGGTGGCCAGGCGCTGCGACCGATCGGCGCGGTATTACGGGCGCTGCTGATATCAGGCGCGAGCGCACGGGTCATGGACATGACTGTGGCCTATGCCAATGCGCGCAATCAGTTCGGCAAGCCTATAGGCAAGCAGCAGGCGGTCCAGCAGCAACTCGCCATCCTCGCCGAGCAGGCGGTCGCAGCCCGCATTGCCGCCGCCATCGGCGTGCGCTCCGGCCTCCCGCCTCGTCCGACCGATGCGGCTATCGCTAAACATGGCGCCAGCGCCGCCGCGGCGCAGGTCGCCGCCATCGCTCATGCTGTCCATGGCGCCATCGGCATCAGCGAGGAATATGACCTGCACCTGCTGACCCGTCGTCTTCATGAATGGCGTCTGGCGGATGGTTCCGAAGGCTATTGGGCAGGATTGCTGGGGGAACGGCGCATGGCTGCAGCGGCTGTCTCGACCGCCGACTATATTCGCGCCGGCTGAGACAAGGAGAAGAAAAGCCATGGCGATTCCACGCCCGATATTCGATGGTCAGGAACGGATGGAAGGCTCCCTGGGCACGATGGAGCTGATGAACCCTGCGACGCGTGAAGTGATTGCGATCATTCCGAGATGCGGTGAGGTTGAAGCGCTGGAAGCGGCGCGCCTGTCGGTCGACGGTTTTAGAATCTGGTCGACCATGTCTGCTTTCGACCGATCGAAGATTATGCGTCGTGCCGCGGACCTGATGCGCGCCGATGCGGATGATGCCGCTGTGGACATAACCCGCGAACAGGGCAAGCCGTTGGCGCAGGCGCGGGGCGAATGGCTGGCCTCCGCCGACCTGCTCGACTGGTATGCCGAAGAGGGGCGCCGCGCCTATGGCCGTCTGATTCCGACCCGCGCATCCGATATGCGCTGGACCGTGTTTCGCCGGCCGGTCGGCCCGGTGGCGGCCTTCACGCCATGGAATTTTCCGGTCTGGACGCCGATGCAGAAGATCGCCCCGGCGCTGGCCGCTGGCTGTTCGGTGGTGCTCAAACCTGCCGAAGAGACGCCTAGCGCCGGATGTCGCGTTGTACAGACTCTGCTCGCTGCTGGCTTGCCGCCCAGGGTGCTGACCATCCTCTGGGGTGATGCGCCCGCTATTTCCGCCGCGCTTTGCGCAGCGCCGGAAATTCAAAAAGTGACGCTCACCGGCTCGACCAGGGTCGGCCGGTTGCTGGCGAGCGCGGCGGGGCAGCATCTCAAAAAGGTGACGATGGAACTGGGCGGGCATAACCCGGTGATCATTGCGAGCGACGCAGACCTCGATACGGTCGTCGCGCTGTCAACAGAGTTTAAATTCCGCAATGCCGGACAGGTTTGTGTATCGCCAACGCGCTTTTTAATCGAACAACCCCTCTATGCCGATTTCGTCGCGGGGGTCAAAGAAGCGGCGGCGAAGTTGCGCGTCGGCAACGGGATGGACGCGGACACGCAGATGGGACCACTCGCCACTGCGGGCCAGCTTTCCAAGATCGAGGCTCTTGCAGCCGATGCGTTGCAGCGCGGCGCTAAGCTGGAGACCGGCGGTGCACGCATCGGCAATAGCGGCTATTTTTTCGAACCCACCATCCTCTCGGGCATGACACCCGACATGGAGGCCATGAACGAGGAGCCATTCGGACCACTGATGCTGGTCATGCCGGTCGAAAGCATCGATGCCGCCCTGATCGAGGCCAATCGCCTGCCTTATGGTCTGGCTTCCTATGCGTTCACAAGCAATCTGAGCACCGAGCAGAGAATCGTCGCCGGGATCAAGGCGGGCATGTTGGGGCTGAACCATTTCGCCATGGCGATGGCTGAAACACCCTTTGGCGGCGTGGGCGACAGCGGGATGGGGTCAGAAGGGGGCATGGAGGGGATGGAAGCTTATCTGCGCCCCTTCTTTGTGACGAGCAAAGCTGGCTGATGGCTCGCCACATATGCTGGGACCCCGACCACTCAGATTGCAAGAAAACTCGGGAAATTAATTGAACGATATCGTTCGATCAACTACGGGTACACGTCAATTCAGGAGGAGAGGTTTCATGCTCAGCGAGTCGCAAAGGCGGCATCTGTCCGATATTCTTCAGCCCGTGTCCCCGCCGCGCCAGCTCGACAATATCTTCACCGATGATCAGCGTCGTCGGATGCTCGATGTCGTGCATAGCGGTGCATGGAAGCTGATCATCGCGCAACATTTCGCCAATGCCGAAGAACTGATCGCCACGTTCGCCGGCGGCTTCCCGGACGGGTTCGAGCCGACCTTGGATATGTTCCTGACGCCGACCTTTCGTGGTTTCTTCGCCAACTATTCGGCAACACTCTATCCTGAGTTGCAGGACGTTTTTTACAATGAAGCCTTTCTCGGTCACGCCAAATCCTATTGGAATGCCCAATATGCCAAGCCGCAGATGATGCTATTCAACATCAACGGGCCGTGTGGCAATAATGATCCTGGGCATATCGACTCCCCCAGTTTTCGAGGCATTCGTTACGAAAACTCGCCGACTTGGCTCTGTTCGATCATGGGTCGTTCAGGTCTTTTCCAGGATTATCTTATCAAGATGGCGCAGGTGATCACCTGGTTCAGCCATGACCCTGCGAGCGGTTTTACCTACTGGCCCAAGGGGCCTCTCAACAAGCCGGTTCGTTTGGCTTCGCCCATCTATAATCGCGGCTTGGTCGTCCAGAACGAGATGATGGTCCATCGTGGCGAGGCGAATGGCTCGTTGGAGCGGCAGCGTCCCGCAGGCCTGGGCTTCGATAGCATCTTCACCGGAGAAATCGGCAATCGTGATGGCTGGCAGGTCAAGACGGGCGATCGGGTGATCGACGAATATCACACGGACGAACTGCGCTTTCTCGTGCATTGGTCGGCCGAGGTTTTCGATGATTTTGATGAGCTTAAGAAGAATATGGATGGATCAGACAATCTGACCTTCGACCGCGTGTTTGACACTTTGATCAAGGATGTTCGTGCGCGCGGGATCGACATTGCCACGCCGACCGACCCTCTGCATGATCCTTTGTTCATCAAGACGCTGAACGACGCTTATGATTATGGCGGCCCAGCTGAATATCCTCTGGAAGCGCCGCGAGGGGGCGTCTACGCAGCGGCGGCCTGATCCGTTTTTGATGATCGACGGCGCGCAAAAGAGCCGATCAAATATGATCGCGTCGAGATCATATTCGAGCGTCTCAAGCACCGGCGGGGCGTCGCAACCCGCTGGGCCGTTGCCGGACCTTCTTCTCGGCCATGGCTCTGGCTGCCACCGTGATCTTCTGGTTATCGCCTACAAGCCTTGGCCTTAAGATAGGAGTTACAGGCCAAATAAAGCTGGGAGTGCGCCAATGTGTGAAATCTCCACATCGCGATAAAAATTGTTTGAAAGTTCGTGGCCGCGACCAACGAGAACTCGGCAGCGAAACTCCAGGAATGTCGCCGAAATGAAGGTCGTAGCGGAAGCTTGACGACACATGCATCATGTCTTCGGGTCCGCCCCAGTTGGTCGAAGATATAGTCAAAGCCTATCATGCGCGGCTTTTGCGCCTGCGCCATCTGGGCAGTGTAGATAGCGTGAAAAGGCGCGCCAAGCAGACCGACATTGCGATCGATATGCTCGTCCATCGCGTTGGACAGTATGACGAGCGGAATGTCGCCAGCGATCTTCGAAAGGCCCGCTGGTACGTCGTCATGGGGACCCCATGTTGGAATGACCTCATAGGCGCTATCCGCATCCGCTTCGCGATATTCCCCGCCCCAGACCTTGCAGGTGGGCCGCAAGGATTCACGCAGCAGTTCGGAATAAGGCGTCCATGCACCCAAGACTTGGTCGAAACGAATTTAGGACCAATCGATGCAAAACGCAGGAAGGTCGGAATACGCCATGCGATCCGCCATGAATTCCGTAGCCATTTCAGACATGCGAAAGCGGGTCAGAGTGCCCTAGCAATCGAAACTGATAGATTTCGGTCGAAACATCGTCTTGGACACCTGTTCTTTGACGGGCGGTTCACAGTGCACCGACTTCGATCTTGGAGCCGTCCGACCACCGGGACAGCCGATAATGGTAGGGGTCGACACTGGGTTTGTCATTGACGATCAGTTCCGCCGCCAAAAATCCGATGCCCGGACCAACACCAAAACCATGCCCCGAGCAGCCGGCGGCGAGATAGTAGCCGCCAATGCCATCGACTGGAGAAATGACCGGCACCGCATCGGGCGTGGAATCGACATAGGCGCCCCAAGCTTCGTCGACTTCGATGTCCGCCAGGGCGGGGAAGCTGGCGCGGACATTCGCGAGGATCGCCGCGATGAATTTCGGATCGGGATCGGGGTCGAGCACCCGGATATCAGAAAAGCGGTTGTCTTTGCTCGACCACCAACTGGAAACGGATTCCGGCCCGACGAAGAAAGATTTGCCGACGCCAACCTGCACGGCACGCAGGCGCTTGATAAACATGGGCATGAATGGCTTTGCGTAGCGCAGGCTCTGGGGCGTAACTTCCAACGTCGCCTTGCCGCTGATCGTCATGGTATAGCTGCCGTCCAGCCTGCGGGTGAGCGCGCAGTCGGGAGTGTAGAGGACCTCGCCAACATTGGGCGCGGGCCGGGACCGAAGCGCGGTCTGGCGGACGCTGGCCTGCGGGAAACGCACGCCCATTGTATGGCAAAATACCGACGCCCATGCGCCGGCGGCGCACAGCACGGCATTGGCGGCGATGAAGCCCTTTTCCGTATGAACGCCGCTCACCATTCCATTGGTGACGTCCAGGCCATGAGCAGCGCATTGTTGATGAATCGTCGCCCCCAGCGCACGCGCAGCTTCGGCCAGGACCGGGGCGGCCAGGGCGGGCTCGGCCTTGCCGTCGCGCGCGGCATGGATACCCCCACGCCATTTGCGCCTGGTTTCGGGGAATGTCTGCGCCGCTTCGCGCGCCGACAGCATGCGCGTTTCGACATCGAACAGCCGCGCGGTTTCCTGCCACTTTTCCCAGTCTGCCAGCTGCTTGTCATCGTCGCTGGCATAGAGAAGCCCGGTCCGGCGAAAGCCCAGATCCTGGCCGATCTCATCGGCGAGTCCGTCCCAGAGCTTCATCGCCAGAACCGACAGCGGCATTTCGCGCGCATCACGATTCTGCTGCCGGCACCAGCCCCAGTTGCGGCTGGATTGCTCGCATCCGACATAGCCCTTTTCCAGAAGGACTACGGACAGGCCGCGTTTGGCAAGATAGTAAGCGGTTGCCGCGCCGACGATACCGCCGCCGATAATCACCACGTCCGCGGATCGGGGCAGGACTTCGTCGCTGGGAATTTTCTTGGCTCTGGGTGACATGATGACGTTTCAGCCTGTATTCTAAAATGAGGTTGTGGGGGGCGTAGCCTCAGCCTTGCCACCACACATGTTCTGCGAAGGTGTATCCCATGAATCCACCGAGCGGGTTTGGCGACAGCCCTTTCAGACGTCGGTCATATCCATCAAGAAGGCTGATGAAGGCGGGAATGACGACGCCGCAATGATGTTTCACCAGAGCCTGCATCTCGCCATACATGGCTTTGCGTTTGCCTTCGTCCCGTTCGCCTCTCGCTTCGAGCAACAGGCTGTCGAACCGGGGGTTCTTCCAGCGCGATTCATTCCATTGCGCGTCGGATTTGAAGAACAGGCTGAAGATCATGTCGGCCGTGGGCCGGGGATTGCAATTGCCAAAGCCCAGGGGATGTTTCATCCAGTGCGTGGACCAGTAGCCATCGGCGGGCATGCGATTGACCGCCAGCTTAAGTCCAACGCGCGAGCCATATTCCTGAAGGATGGACGCCATATCGACCGATCCTTCAGCGGCCGCCGACGCATAGATCGGCAGCCGGACGCCGGCCAGCCCACCCTTGTTGATATGCCATTTCGCCTTGTCCAGATCGAGCGCGATCTGCGGCAGATCCTTGTTATAATAGGGGTGGAACGGGGGAATGGGGTGATCGTTGGCGATCATCCCATAATTGCGGAACAGCGCGCGATTGATGAGCGGGCGATCCATCAGATATTTGAGCGCCGCCACGAAATGCGGATTGGATGTCGGAAGACGATCCTGCGCCGCGATGAGATTGGTGTACAGCCCGGACTTCGACTCCAGGATAGCATGTCCGGACGACGCATTGATCCGGCGAACCGATCGCGGATTGACCGCGCAGATCATGTGGACATCGCCCGATAGCAGGGCGTTCACGCGGCTCACCTCGTCGGGAATGCCGATCAGTTCGACTTCTTCGAGATAGGGGCGGCCATTCTTCCAGTAATGGGGGTTGCGGCGCACGAGCGTGCGAATGCCAGGACGAAATTGCGCCAGACGATAAGGGCCGGTTCCGTTGGCCGTCTGGAAATCCTTCGTTCCCGCAGCCAGGATCCCGAAATGGGATTGGGCCAGTATCTCCGGCAGATCGGCATTGCGGCCTGTGAGTGTGATACGCAGATCCAGCGGCCCGGTCGCCTTCACTTCGGCAAACTGGCCGGCGATCCCTGCCAGTTTCGATCCGACCGATGGATTTTTGTGTCGAAGCAGCGTGTAGACGACATCCCCCGCGTCCAGCGTCTTGCCGTCATGGAAGGTCACGCCTTTGCGCAATCGCAGATGCCAGGCTTTCTGGTCATTGCTGACTACACGCTCCGCCAGAGCCGGCTGCGCGCGCAGATCGCCGTCCAGTTCGGTCAGCTTGCTGTAGAGCATCTCGTGGCGCAGATAATCGCCATTATTCGCGCCTGTCGTCGGATCGAGCGTGTCGGCGGTCGAGGATGTCGTGCCCGCGACGCGGATGCGTCCACCCACGCGCGGTCTTTGCGCTGCCAGTGCGGCTTCCGGCAGCAGCAGGCCGGAAGCGGAGGCAAGGAAACCGGCGCCCGCCTGGCCAAGGATGTTCCGACGTGAATAGCCCTCCGACCCTGCGTCGTCCTCACTGCCGGTCATGACGGATCATATCCCAATATGGCTTTGGTTTCGAGGCATTCCTCCAAGCCGAAAACGCCATATTCGCGGCCATTGCCGGACTGTTTGTAACCGCCGAAAGCCGCATGCGCATCCCATGCGGGGTGGTTGATATGCACCTGGCCGGACCGGATGCGACGAGCGACCCGGCGCGCGCTTTCCAGATCCGCCGACTGGACGTGGCCGCCCAGGCCATAGACGGTGTCGTTGGCGATCGCGATCGCCTCCTCCTCCGTCGCATAGGGTATGATGCACAGAACCGGCCCGAAAATCTCCTCCTGCGCGATGCGCATGTCGGTGGTGACGCCGGAAAATATGGTGGGCCGCGTGAAATAGCCCTCGATCAATCCTTCGGGACGGCCCGGACCGCCGCAGATCAGCTTCGCCCCTTCGTCGATGCCGACGGCGATCATATATTGTACGCGGTCGAACTGCGCCTTGTTGGCGACCGGACCCAGAACGCTGTCCTGCGCCGTGGGATCGCCCACGATCATGGTTTCCGCATGACGCCGCGCCAGCGCTTCCACCTCCGCCAGCCGATCGGCGGGCACGATCATTCGCGTCGGCGCGCTGCACGACTGTCCCACATTGCGCAATCCCGACGCGACGCCCAGCGGCACCACCCGCTCGAAATCGGCGTCGGGCAGCAGGATGTTGGGCGATTTGCCGCCCAGTTCCTGCACGACGCGCTTGACCGTCACGGCGGCGGCCTGCGCCACCAGCACGCCCGCGCGCACCGATCCGGTGATCGATACCATGTCGATGTCGGGGTGGGAGGCTATGGCCGCGCCGACCTCTTCCCCCGTACCGTTGACAAGATTGAAGACGCCGGGCGGCGCGCCCGCATCATGCATGATCTGCGCGAACAGCAGCGCGCTCAGCGGCGAGAGTTCGCTCGGTTTGAGGACCACGGTACAGCCTGCGGCGATGGCGGGCGCGACCTTGGCGGTGATCTGGTAGAGCGGCCAGTTCCAAGGCGTGATCAGGCCGCAGACGCCGATCGGCTCCCGCACGATCGCCGTTGATCCCTGGAGTGTGACGAAGGCATAGTCGCTCAGCGCCTCTATCGCCGCGCGCACATGCGCTATGCCGAACGGCACCTGCGCGCTGCGCGCGAAGCTGATGGCTGTGCCCATTTCCGTCGTCATCGCGACCGCCAGTTCTTCGGCCCGTGCTGCCATCAGGGCGAGCACCCGTTCCAGCAGCGCGCGCCGTTCCTCGACAGGCGCAACGGAAAATGTCGCGAACGCCCGTCGCGCCGCAGTCACGGCATGATCGACATCGGCTGCGGTGCCCATGGCAAGAGAGCCGATGACCTTTTCGGTGACCGGGCAGATGATCGTGCTGCTCTTGTCCGAAGAGGATGTGCGCCACTGACCATCGATGTAGAATTGGCGATACTCCGGGAGGCTCACTGATCTGTCCTTGTAATGCTGTTGACGATAAGCCCGATATTCGGGACTTTCAGTGCAATATGTCCTGCAATTTATAATAGGCGCCGACGAACGGCAGGAACCATGTCGGGCCGAAATGTCCCGGAATGGCGGGCCAGTCGAAATCTCTCCACGGGTTGGCCGCTGTGTTGCCGTCCATCACCTCAGCCATGATCTGGTCCATATAGGTCGACATCTGCGTGCCGTGCCCGCTATAACCCATGGAGTAGAACAGGCCGTCATGTTCACCCGCGCGCGGCAGGCGGTCGGCCGTCATGTCGACCATGCCACCCCAGCAATAATCGATCCGGACATCGGACAGGCTGGGGAATATCTCGATCATCGATCGCTGGAGGATGGCACCGCTCTTCATGTCCGACTGGGGGTTGGATTTGGCGAAGCGCGCCCGGCCACCGAAGAGCAGGCGATTGTCAGGCGTGACGCGGAAATAGCTGACGAAATTGCGCGTGTCGGTCGCGTTGCGGCGATGCGGCAACAGGCTGTCCAGCCGTGCCTGCGACAAGGGTTCGGTGACGATCAGGAAGGCGCCGACCGGCACGATGCGACGGCGAAAATAGGATAGCGGCCCGACGGCCGAGGTGCCCGTCGCCAGAAGCACCTGCTTTGCGGTGACCTGGCCCGATGGCGTAGACAGGCTATGGGCATGACCGTTCAGGCGCTTCATGCCGGTAACCGGACTGTTTTCATGCAACCGAACGCCATGGCGCGCCGCTGCGGTCGCCAGGCCATGGGCGAATTTGCCCATATGCATCGCCGCGCTTTTGGGAAAGATGAGGCCGCCGAAATAGCGGTCGGTGCCGACTTCAGACGGCATGTCCTGACGGGACACCATATAGGCGTCCGGATCGGCGCCTTGCGCCATCAGTTCCTGCGACCGCGCCAGCTTGTCATAATGGGCGGGTTTGGCCACCATCTTGAGCTTCCCGACGCGCCTGAAGTCGCAGTCGATCGCTTCTTCGCGGACGATGCGTTCGACCGTATCGACCGCTGTGTTGAAGCTCTGGTAAAGGCGTTTGGTGGCATCGGCGCCAAGACGGCCGACCATGCCGGCATAATCCTGCGCAAAGCCGTTATTGCACATGCCCCCATTGCGCCCGGACGCGCATCCGCCCAGCCGCCCGGCTTCCAGCAGGATGACGCGCGCGCCTTTTTTCGCCAGCGCGATCGACGCGGAAAGGCCGGTAAAACCGCCGCCCACCACCGCCACATCATAGTCGCCTTCGACCGGACCCTTTTCCGTGCCCAGGAAGGTCGGGGCCGTGTCGTGCCAATAGGGGGTAAGTTTCATACGATGTGCCTCAACCGAAAGACTGGCTTGCAAGAGCATAGATGCGGCCTGGCCCCATAAGGGGTGGGCGCTGCCCCCGGATCATGGTGGTGACGTTGCCGACTTCGGGCAGGCCCTGCGCCGTCAACCAGTCGCCAAGGCCGCTGTCGCCAGTGATATCGACGCGCAGAAACTGGCCTGCTTTCTCCGTGATGAAATGACCGATCAGCAATTGAGCGTCGGCTGTGCTCGTCGCGACAACAGGCCCGACGGCTTGGCCAAAGCCGAAGGGGCGACATGTGGCAAAGCCGTCGATCACCCCGTCGCGTTCGATGACCATTGCGGTGCCGATGCGGACGAACATCTCGATCAATCGAGTCCGCTCTGCGCCGAAGGCGTGCCGGTCCAGCTGCACGATAGCGGGCAGGTCGCTGGCCTGCGCCCGTCGGACGGGTCCGGTCGGGAACGGGGAAAGCATAGCTGGCCTCTGCGCCTGATGCTGGTGAACGGTGCCAATATCGCTGAACCCGAAGGCCTCGTAGAGACGATGCCCCTCTGCCGTCGAGTTCAGCAGAAGTGTGCGATCGCTGGTCGCTTCGAGCATGGTGTCCATCAGTGCCCGTCCCAGTCCACGGCCCTGCATCGCAGGTGACACGATGATGATGCCGCAGGTGGCGAAGGCGTCGCCATAAGACCACCAAAGTGCGGAGGCGACGATCTCGCCGTCCGCCTCCGCCAGCAGGCCCTGGCCGAGGTCCAGGGCGACGCGCCAGTCGTCCCGACGATAGGGCCAGCGTACCGCCTGCGACAGCGCCAGCGCGCCATCGAGATCGCGATTCGTATCGCTCATGGGCCGCAGCGTGAAAGAAGAGAGGGTGGAAATCGCTCCATCCTTGATCTGAACCGTGGGGCTGGTCACAAATAGCGCAGCCAGTGTTGATCGCGATGATCCCGCTTGTACTGGGCGAACCATTTCGACGGATAATAGAGCGGCAGGATCAGCGCGACCGACCAGATCCAGACCCAAACTATCGATTCGACACCGAATGATGGACCGTGATTGGGACCCCAGATCAGCAGCGCGCTGTTATACAGGGTGCGCAGCACGTAGATGTGCAGGATATAGTAGAACATAGGCGCGCTTCCCAGCGCCGCGAGCCATGCTGTCGCCTTGGCGTCGCTGCGCCGTTCGAAAAAGGCCAGCAGCACCGCGCCCAGACCCAAAGTGGGCAGCAGGAACAACAAGGAGGGCGGGTATTTGGTGAGCGCGAGGAAGCTCATCACCGTCCTGATGGTTTCGCCGGTGTAGAACCATGGCTTGTCGCCATAGGCGTTGACGAAGCGCAACGCGACGAAACCCAGGATGAAGGTCAGCCCAAGGCGCATCAGGCGCCGCCGCCGTTCGGCCGGCTGGACGTCCGACGCGAACCAGGGACCAATGGCGTGACCGAGCAGGATCACGCCGATCCATGGCAGGACCGGATAGGTCGTCCTTGCGACGAAGCCTGCGCCCAGATCGATCGTGGCGCGCTGGTGCAGCATCGCCCATGGCACATAGAAGCTGTCGCCCGGCTGGAGAATGATGCCGTCGAGCAGATTATGGCCGAATAGGATCACAAGGCCGATGGCGATCCGCGCGCGGGAAGGCAGATGGATCAGCCCGGCCAGTATGATCATACAGATGCCGATGGTCCAGATGACCTGCAACCAGAATATTTTGGGCGGGAAGGTTGTGGACCAGGCGAACGTGATGAGGGTGACGTCCATCACCATCAGGAACAGGCCGCGCTTGATCAGGAACAGCGATGTTTCCGCCTTGCTGTGCGACTGGCCGAAGAGCCAGGCGGACAAGCCCGTCAACGCCACGAAAACCGGCGCGCAGATCTGACTGGTCAGACGCGTGAAGAACAGCGCGGGATCGACCGTCAGGGCGTTCATCGGGTCCGTGACCTGATGATGGAGGAACCAGGTTTCTCGCACATGATCCACCAGCATGATGATCATGACCAAACCGCGCAGAGCATCAATCGCGAGCAGGCGGGTTTTGGCTCTGGCTTGATCACCCAATTGCGAAGGCGCCTTGGCGGGCGTTCGTCCACCAAATGTCGCGGTTGCCATCGGCGGTTCCTTTACATCGAGTCAAATCAGACCAGGGAGTCAGCCCGCACAGGCGGCGATGGCGTCGATCTCGACGAGATAGCCATAATGGAGATGCGGTACGGGTACGACCGACCGGGCCGGACGAACATCGCCCAGCAACTCGGCATAGACAGCATTGAAGCGGGGCCAGTTCTCGATGCCCACGATATAGACCGTCACCTTGAGGAGCTTGTCGACCGAACTGCCGGCCGCCTGCATGACGGCGAGCAGGTTGCGGATGGCGAGGCGCGCCTGATCGTCAAAATCCGCCTCCGGACGGTGCGTGCCGTCAGGCGCGATCGGCAACTGGCCGGAAATATAGGCCAGGCCGCCATATTTGATGGCCTGCGCATAATGACCGCCCGCGGCGGGCGCATCGCCCGTGGTGACGGGAACCGGGGTGGGGTCGATCATATCGATGTCCTTCTCACCATCCTCCAAAGCGAGGCCAGACGGCCTCGATGCTGTCGCTTTGGCCCCGGACGACATGATAGCTGTCATGCTGCGCGCCCGTTGCGCAGGCGTGGTTGGGCAGAATGCGCAGGCGCGTGCCGATCGGCAAATCTGGCAGCGATGCCGTCGAACCGGGCCGGACCGTGATGATGCCATGTTCCTGGTTCGCTTCGGACAGGATAAGGTCGCCCAGGGGCCGGCCGTCGATATCGCAGACCAGACCATAGCCCTGATCGACCGCCTGCTTGGCGGTGCCGCGATCCCGCGACATCGCCATCCATCCGGCATCGACCAATATCCAGCCCTTTTCCGGCTGGTGGCCGATCACCGTTCCCAGCACCGAAACAGCGATGTCGTCGATCGCGCAGACGCCGATTCCGGCCATGACCAGATCGAAAAAGACGAATACGCCTGCGCGCATTTCGGTGACGCCGTCCAGCGCTTGCGCGAAATGCGCGGTCGGCGTCGACCCGACGCTGACGACCGGACAAACGAAGCCCGCTTCGCGCAACAGGGTCGCGGCCCGAACCGCGGCGGCGCGCTCGCCCTCGGCGGCAGCGCGTAACGCATCATCACCGATCGCGCCGTAGCTGGCGCCCGCATGGGTCAGTACCCCGCGCAGGCTAGCGCCATTTTCCAGCGCCCTGGCGATGTCGACAAGAAGCGCCTGGTCGTCGGGCAGGACGCCCGACCGATGGCCGTCGCAATCGATCTCGATCAGAGCCGGTATCATGTCGCCCGTCCGACGGGATGCTTCCGCGACGGCACGAGCCTGCTCGACGGTATCCAGCGTGACCGAAAGATCGACCCCGGATGCTCGAAGGGCCAGGACCCGATCGATCTTGTCGGGTGAAATGCCCACCGCGTAGGTAAGGTCGGTCACCCCGGCCAGAGCGAACTGCTCGGCTTCCTTGAGTGTCGAAACCGTCGCCGGACCGGCGGGAGAGGTCATGACCCGTCGTGCTGCATCAACCGACTTCGCCGTTTTCAGATGCGGCCGCAATTGCACGCCTAACCGGTCCAGTCGTCCGCGCAACCGCGCAACGTTGCGATCCATACGATCCCGGTCGAGGATGAGGCACGGGGTGCCGACGTTCTTGAGCGTTTGGCTGCCGACATCGGTGGCATAGCGGTTCATTTCATCCAGCAAGGCTGATTCCGTTTCACTCTTCAGGGACGTGACAGAAGAGCTAGTTTATGGAAAATTTGCGTGTACTCAATTAATCGATTTGTCATTTGAGATTAAGGTGAATGTTAATGATATCGAGCGACGATTTCCTTTTCTTCGGGGTCATTGCCGGCTCAAGCTCGTTGGCGGATGCGTCCCGTCGGCTCAATGTTTCGGCGCCGGCCGTAACGCAGCGGCTGAAGGCGCTCGAACAGCGCGTCGGGGTGCGGTTGATCGATCGCTCGTCGCGCGGGCTCAATCTGACGGATGAAGGCGAACTCGTGGCGGCCGAGGGCGCAGCGATCGTGGATGCGATCGAGCGACTTGACGAGCGACTGGGGCGAAGATCGACCACCGTCAGAGGAAAATTGAGGATTGCGGCGCCCTATGGCTTCGGCCGGGAATTTGTCGCGCCTGTGGTGCGTGAATTTGTTCAACTCCATCCGGAAGTCACGGTAGCGCTTGAACTGTCTGATAATCCAGCATCGCTGTCATCGGATAGCTGGGATTTGGCCATTCACATCGGGGCGCTGAGTTCAACCAATAGGTTGGTCACCACGTTGGCGCCCAACCGACGCATCGTCTGCGCGTCGCCTATTTATCTTCAGGACCATCCGCTTATCAAGAAACCTGAAGATTTGCGGCAATGCCGCTGTCTGGCCCTGAGAGAAAATGATGAAGACGTCACGCTTTGGCGTTTTTTCCGGCCTAAGTGCAACCCCGAGACGATCCGGATAAAGCCGGTCATGTCAACGAATGACGGCGCCATCATGCGAAGTTGGGCTCTTGCTGGACTGGGTGTGATTATGCGATCGGAATGGGACATTGCGCATGATCTGGCGAATGGCAGCCTTGTGCAGATTTTGTCCGACTGGCAGACGCCCGATGCGGACGTCGTGGCACTTCTGAGTGCGCGAAATGGGCGAAGCCATCGTATCACAGCCTTCCTCGAAATGATGCGAGCTTATCTTCATCCTATACCTTGGCGGGCAGTTTAGAGAGCATGAGGGCGCGCGCGTCCTTGCCTGTCTTGATCTTTCAATCCTGCAATGGCTGCTCTCAGGCATGGCCGCTGGCGATACGGGCCGGCGGTTGTAGCATAACGCAAATTACCGTCAGGGCGCCAAGAGAACGACTATGACTGGTAATCGACTTGGCCACGCCATTGGAGTTCCACGCTTGCCGGATCGAAGAGCATGTTAAGGATAAGGCCAGTAGCCAGGGCTGCTGCGAACGCCGTAGCAAGATAAAAGCCATATATCGCATCACCCAGATATTCGCCGATCAATCCCATCGTCAGAGGGGCGGCGACGGCACTGACGCAGGTGAAGAAGAGGATGACGCCGGAAATCGCGCCATGCTGCGTCTTGGGAAAGCAACTGATGCCTTTCGAGTTTAGGGTGGGATAGATCACAGACATGAACAGCCCGGAAAGCGGCAGGGCGACGACCGCAAAGGAGCGTCCGCCGACTATCGCGCTGGCAAAGCAGAGCAGAATGGCTACGCCGCACAACGCCATCACACGGGTCCAGTCGAAGCGTTCGAGCAGCCAGAAGCCGCCAAATCGGCCGACAACGCGCAGGATGAAGAAGATCGACAGCGCATAGACGGCCCATTGCCACCCCGGGCCAGTGTAGCCGGCCAGCAGCGTGGGCATCCAGACATAGATGGCCGTTTCAACCCCGACATAGAGCATGATCCCGGAACTGAAGGCCAGGGCATAGCGATTGCGTAGCATCGCCAGCATGTCGGCAAGCGGCGCGCCATCCGGGACGGCGGCACGCATCGGTGGATAGGGAACACGCCAGGCGACGATCATAAGCAGACCGCAGAATAACGCGGCGATCAGGTAAAGCCATTTCCAGGACGCATCATGCGACAGGAGATAGGCGACGATGGCCGGGCCGATGATCGCGCCGATGCCGAAAAAGCCCTCCACCACGTTCATCGTCGCGGTATGGGCGCGGGTCGATGTGGATATGTCGCCGATCAGCGCGAGCGCGGCGGTCTTGAAGATGCCGACGGCAATGCCGCCGATGAACAGCAGGACGAGGAAGATGCCGAAACTGCTGATCCAGGCGAAGAGCGAGGCGCTGAGGCCGAACAGGCCAAGGCCGATGAGGATCGTCGCCTTGCGCCCCAAGCGATCGGCCATCGAGCCGAGCAACACGCCGCCCAAGGCTATGCCGCTCATCGTCGCATAATGGAACGATCCGCCTGCGGTCATGCCGAGATCAAATTCGCGGATGACCGAGGGGATGATGACGCCGACCGATTCCGAAGTCATCGCGAACATCAGGAACATGAGGTAGGTGAGCCAGCGAATGCGCGCCATCGTCTGCGGTCCTTAAACCAGCTTGTACATGCGGATGCGGACGGCCGGGGTCTTGATTTCCGGCACAGGGCCGACCGTGCCCGTGAACATGGCTTCGTTCAGCCAGCCATGGGGACCGTTGGGGACTTCGAAGGTCGCGGTCGTTTTGGCATAGCCTTTTCCGGCCAGCCCTTTGTTCTGAATACGGATGACGGTACCGTCCGCTTCGCGCATCAGATAGGCGGCTTCCAGTTCAGTGAAGCCGTCCGGGCGGATCAGTTGCCAGTCCATGCCTTCGGGAAAGATCGTACCGCTGAGCCGTGGTCCCTTGAACGTGCCGCCGGTGATGGGGATGCGGACGCGCTTGCCGTGCGGGGTCGTGCCGATGTCTTCGGGCGGTCCCAGCGTGACGATCGCTTCATAGACGAATTCCGCACGCGGCGTGTCGTCGGCCTTGGCTTGGGCGGCGATGCCCGGCGTGTCGATCAGGCCGGTCGCCAGCGCGCCTGCCGCCAGCAGCAAGCCTCTGCGCGATGGCTGCGTGTCAAGTTGTTCATCCGCCATGCCTATGTCCCCTCCAGACGATGGAGCGCCCTGCTTATGAAGGCGCTCCATGCTTATCGTATTAGAACTGCATGCCCAGACGCACGCCATAGGTGCGGGGCGGATCATAGTTCGCGGTGGTGCTGCTCCACACCGTCACCAGATTATTGGGCACCCGCTTGTCTTCCAGATTGTTGACAAAGGCGGTGAGCGACAGTTGCCCGTTGTCGGTTTCGTAGCGCAGGTTGAGGTCGGTCTTGGTATAGGATGCGCGGCGGCTCTGCGCATAATTTTGGATGTCGCTGAAGGTCCGCGACTGGACGAAGAAATCGACGCTGGGCGTCAGGCTGCCTGCGCCGCCCAAGTCGAAGATATGCGCATAGCTGGCGCGGGCGCTCCATTTGGGGGCGTTGGCCAGTTCGTTGCCGGATACGTCGCGAATGACGGTGCCGGGCAGCGGCTGGTTGCCGAAAGCGGCCGTAATCGCATTATAATTGCCGCTGGCCGAATTGAGATTGTCCGATGCGTTCGGGAAGGAACGGATCTTCGCGTCGAGATAGGAAACATAGCCGCTGATCCGGTCGGCGCGGGTCGGCCGGAATACGGTTTCCAGTTCGATGCCGCGCAGGCGGGCCGTCGCGGCATTGGTCGTCACCGCCGACACCTGATTGGTGAGCGGGTTAAGGACAATGCTGGAAACCTGAAGATCCTTATAGTCCATGTTGAAGGCGGTGGCCGACAGATAGAGTTTGCCGCCCATCAGCGAGCTGCGGACGCCGACTTCGTAATTGGTTACGGTTTCCGGCTGATATTGGCGATATTGCGGAGCGTTGCCGCTGGCTTCCAGACCGCCGCCACGGAAGCCGGTGCCGACGCTGGCATAGGCGAGCGTTTCGGGGGTTACTTCATAATTCACGCCGGCCTTCCAGCTGACGTTGGAGAATTTGGCTTCCGGCCGGTTGGTGTCGTCGGACAGCGCATAGACGAATGGGATGCCGGGGCAGGTCGTGGGCGTGATGTTCGCCAGCGTGATCGTGTCGCCGGGGCAGACCAGTTCGATGTTGCGCTGGTTGACCTGTTCCCATGTGGAACGCACGCCGCCCAGTATCTTGAGGCCCGGCGCGATTTCGAACGTGCCCTGACCGAAGACGGCCTGCGACTTGGTACCCTGACCCCGGTAGGAGGTTACGACATCGACGCCGCTGATGGTCGAAATATTGTTGCCGGTGCCGACGACCTTGGAGATTCCGGCCGCGTTGAAGATGCTGTTGAAAGGGGCAGGTGCGGTGTCGCCCGCATGGAGCAGGCGGGTGCCGGAGGGTTGCTTGTCCTGATAGAGATAGCCGCCCAGCACGAGATTGAACGGGCCGGAATCGAAATTGGCATTGAGTTCGTGCGACCGGGTTTCGGTGCGCCGGTCGATATTTTGCTGCGTGAAGACGCCTGTCGCGGAATCCACGCCGTTATTCTTCAGCACCGAATAACCGGCCAGGTAAGTGAAGGACAGCGTATCGCTCGCCTGCCAGGTCAGACGCGATCGGGCGGCGTAATATTTTATGTCCATCTGGTTGTCAGTGACGAGATCCTGCCCGGCGTTGACGGTTTCGTCGTAGATCGTCTGGATCGGGCCAAAGGTGCCCGCTGGGATATTGGCGTTGGGATAGACGTTGCGGCTGCGCATATAGGTGAGCGGGATCGTGCCCTTATTCTCCCCATAGTTGAGCGACACGCGCCAGGTCAGGCTGTCGCCCAGACGCAGGATGGAGTTGACGCGCAGGCCGGCCTGATCGGTCTTGTTGTAATTCTGGCGCGCGGCATATTTGTCGCCGAACCCGTCATCGACCTGCCGATAGGCGGAGACGCGCAGGGCGAAGGCGTCGCTGATCGGCAGATCGACGGCGGCGCGGGCGCGGACTTCGTTGAAGCGGCCATATTGGATGTCGGCGTTGAAGCCGAGCGTCTTGCCCGGATCGGCGGTGTTGATGTTGACGACGCCTGCGGTCGCGTTGCGGCCATAGACGGTGCCCTGCGGCCCGCGCAGCACCTCCACCGATCCAAGGTCGAACAGGCCAAGCGTCAGGACGGCGGCGGACGGATCGTAGATGCCGTCGATCTGCGTGGCGACGGTCGAATAGCCGCTGAAGCTGTTGTTGGAGCCGATGCCGCGAATGGCGAAGCCGTTTTGGCTGGATTGCAGGCCGGGCACGGTGCTGGTCAGCGCGGCGGCGGAATCCACGCCTTGCCGGTTGAGGCTGTCCTGCGTCACGACGCTGACGGCGACGGGCGCCTTGGACAGCTTCTCGGAGGTTTTCTGCGCGGTGACGACGATGTCGCCCGCATAGTTTTCGGGCGCGGTCGTGTCCTGCGCCAGGGCGGGGGAGGACAGGGCCGTGATGCTGGCACCGATGCTGGCGCTGGCGAAAAGGAATGACAGTCTGTTCATGATACTCTCCCTTTGATTGCCCGGAACGGCTTGATCCCCTTGATCCGGGCGATTGTTTTTGTGGCGATGTCAGAAGCGGAAATGGTCCCGCGCGGCCTTGGCCATGGCGGCATAGCCGGCGTCGGACGGATGGAGTTTGTCGCCGCAATCATAGGCGGCGAGGATATGGTCGGGGGCGGATGGGTCGCGCACGACCGCGTCGAAATCGATCACGCCGTCAAATTCGCCGCTGGTGCGGATCCACTGGTTGATGGCCTGACGGATTTTTTCCTTTTCGGGCGTGGCGTAGCCAGGGAAGGTGGAGCCCAGGAACGGCGTCAGCGTCGCGCCATGCACCTTGATCCCACGGGCATGGGCACGCTGGATCAGCTGACGATAGCCTGCGATCAGGTCATCGGCGCTGATCGTGGGATGATTGCCTGGCGCGCGGGGGTTTTTGAGGCCGCTGAGGCCAAGGTCGTTGATCCCTTCCAGCAGGACGATGTCGGTGACGCCCGGCACGGCCAGCGCGTCGCGGTCGAAGCGAGCAAGGCCGCTCTGGCCGACTTCGTCGCGCAGGACGCGGTTGCCGCCGATGCCTGCATTGGCGATGCCGATATTGGCGATGCCCTTGTCGGTCAGCAGGCGTGCCAACTGGCCCGGCCAGCCGCGCAGCAGCGGATCCTTCGCACCGAAGCCGTCGGTGATGGAGTCGCCGAAGGTGACGATCGCGCGGGCCGTCCGGTCCGATTGGACGAGGACCGAGGAGACGATTTCGCGGGCGGAGACGGAGGTCATGTTGGTCAGCGTGACCGATGCGGTCTGGTCGGCGCCGGTGGCCCATTGTGCGATATGATTGGGGTCGGACTGGGGCAGCGTGACCTTCACGGGCAGATAGACACTGACGATGGCGACTGCGCCGGGCTTTACGGAAAGCGCGAGCGGATCGGACAGCAGAGGCGCGCCCATGGGCAGGCGCACCGAGCGTGCGCCGGAAAAGGTCAGCGGGCGAAGGGTGGTGGCGTCGATCCGACCCTGCGCATCGGCAAGGGCGATGGTCGCGCTGCCGATCGTCACGTCCTGTAGCTGGGTTTCGCCGGACAAGCGGACCTGTAATTTCGTGCCGCCTGCGCTCAGGCGCAGATGGTAGCGGATGGTGCCCTGCACTTCCGGCGCGGGCTGCCAGAAATCATAGGGGAGTTTTTCGGTCGGCACGGACGGGCTGGACGCCCAACTCGCCACCCAGCGGCCATTGTCGGCGGCGAAAGCCTGCATCGGCAGCAGTACGGCATGGAGCGCGACGGCTGCTAGAGCGCATAGGCCCGACCTCATCTTACGCATTCGAAACTATCCTCTCTCTCGATGTCGCCCTTGCCCTTGTACCGGGCATATTCGGGATATTTGCAGATCGGGCGGGTGCGGCCGGGCCAGGGGCTGGCGGCCGATGCGACGCCATGGAGGCGATCGGGTGCGCGGCCTTGTTCGACCCAGGCGACCATCGCGGCGAAGGCGTCATAGCGGTCGGTGGCGGGACCGCCTTCACAATGATTCATGCCGGGGACGGGGAAGATGCGCGCGGTGTCGGAGGCCGCGCCATGATAGCGGGCATCCATTTCGCGATACCATTGCAGCGTGTCGTTCAGCGTGAAGACCGGATCGGCTGCGCCATGGGGGACGATCAGCTTGCCACCGGCGGCGCGGAAGGCGTCGATGTCGGGCGAACGCGCGGACATCATGTCCCAGCCGGATTCGCTGAAGGGGGCGGCGGTGCGATAGATGGCGTCGGCATCTCGATCGAAATCATAGGCCATCTGCCATTGCAAAAGCTTTTGTGGGTCGGGCGAGGCGAGCGTCGGTGGCGTCTGGAAGATGGTCGGCAGGGCGGACCCGCCGATCAATATGTTGAGCGCGGGCACGCCTTCCTTGGCGAGGCCCAGTTTCCATACGGCCCAGCCGGGCGCGCCGATGCCGCCGTCCCAGGGAAAGCTGGCATAGAGGGCCGTGCCGTCGCGCTTGCGCGGGCCGGACAAGGACTTGGACAATATGTCGATCTGCGCGCGGGACAGACACTGGCCGCTCTGGTCGCCCTTGCAGGTGAAGCTGTGCAGGACCGGCAGCACATCGGCGTTGGTGCATTGATCGATGCGCATGACGAGGCCGTCGACCAGCCCGTCCTTCCCATCGCAGGCTTTCAGGACAGCGCTGCGCACGATGCCGAGCTGGGCGGGGGAGTAGAGGCTGGCAAACTGGCTGAACGGGCGCACGCCCTTGGCGTCGGGCTTGAGCAGCCGCCCGAAATGCTGCGCGTCCCACGTCTGGGCCAGACCGGCGCGGGGTAGGGACATGCCCGGCGCGGCGGCGACGATGCCGTTGAAGGCATTGGGGTAGCGATGGGCGAGCGCGAGGCCTTCCTGCCCGCCCTTGGAGCAGCCTGCAAAGTATGAATAGCGCGGCGCTTTGCCGTAGAAGGTGGTGACGGCGGCCTTGGCGGCCTGGGTCACCGCGTCGAGCGAGGCATAGGCATAGTTGCGGCGCGCTTCCGGATCGAAGCCGAAGGCGACCGCGCCGCCCTTGGCCGGATCGCTGTTGACGGCATTGTCGTGGCCGGAATCCTGGCTGACCACGGCATAGCCCTGGGCGAGGGCCGGGGTGACGAGGCCTACGCCTGCCGTTGCGCCGAGCGCATTGCCGATTTCGCCATTGGTGCCGCCGCCGCCCTGAAACAGGAAGCGACCATTCCAGTCGAGCGGCAAGCGCAGATGGAATTTGATGGCGTAACTTTGGCCGTCCACGCCCTTGCGTTCGGCCATGACTGCGCGAATGTCGCAATGGCTCTTGAGCGGCGTGGCGTCATATTGGAAGTCGCGTGGGTCCGGTTTCGGCGCTGGTCCTTGCGGCACGAAGTCGGCGCTGGTGACCCGGGTGGAAGCGTCGGGCCAATGACCGCGCAATGTGTTGGCGAATGCAGTGCATCGACCGCCATCGGATGCGTCGGGCGCAACGGGGCTTGCCGCAGATACCGGCGCGGACGCGACGATGAGCGTGGCGAGGGCGGAGGTCGTGAACCAATGGCTGGCGTGGCGGATCATGCTGGCGTCTCCCGCAGGGCGTTCTGGCCGATGACGATCGCGCCCAGCGGTCCCGCCTCACGCCCCAGTCCCGGTGGCACGATCAGATCGTGCAGGGCATCAAGGTCCAGACCCGCCAGATAGCCGCCCAGATTGTCGGCGACCGCGACGCGGATGTTGTCGAGCAGGGCGGGGCGGTGGTCGAGAACGCCGCCGCCGATCACCAGACGGTGGGGCGAAAGGCACAAGATGAGCATCGCGGCCCATTCGCCCAATTCCGCCGCGACCTGTTGCCATATAATATCGTCGTCCGGCACCTCGGCCAGGGGGCGGTTCGCGCGCGCGGCCAGCGCGGGGCCGCCGATCAGCCCCTCCAGGCAATCGCCATGAGCGGGACATGCACCTGCAAATGTGTCGCCCGGCGTGCGGCGGATGCGCATATGGCCCGCTTCGGGATGAAGACGGCCATGAACGGCCTTGCCACCGACGACGATGCCCAGCCCCACGCCGGTGCCGATGGTCGCATAGACGTGGACAGGGCAATCGGTCGAAGCGCCCCAGGCGCCTTCCGCCAGCGCTGCGCCCGCCACGTCGGTATCTATGCCCACCGGTATGGCGAAACGACTGGCGAAATGGCCATGGACATCCACGCCCGCCCAGCCGGGCTTGGGCGTATTTTCCATATGCCCGAAATGCGCGTCGGCGGGGTCGAGGCAGAGCGGGCCGAAGCTGCCGATGCCGATCGCTGCAAAGGGCGCTCCCCTGCGCCAGCCGTCCAGCGCGGCGGAGATATCGTCAAGCGTTTCCGGCCCCCGCGTCGGCCAGCGGCTTTGGTGCAGGATGGTGCGGCCCCGCGCCAGTGTCGCGATGCATTTTGTGCCGCCCAGTTCCACACCGGCGATAAGGGGGGCTTTGTCGGTCACGCCAGCCATGCGTGTTCTCCGTCCAGCATGATCTGTAGTTCGGGCGCAGGAGTGCCGCCGAAATGCGCGCGGGCTTGCGCGACATCGCGGGGCGGCTCCGTCAGCCCGACCAGATCGACGAAACTCTGCACGCGCAGGTCCGGCAAGACCAGCCAGCTATAGGCCTGATAAGGCGCGGCGGGCGGATTTCCGAAGACAAGGCCTGACCCGTTCAACGGGCGCCACGGGCCAGATAGCCTGTCGGCGACCATGCCATATAGGCCCGTCGGACCAGCGGGGCCGGACGGCGCGAATACCTTGGTCTGGGTGGACCAGAAGAGATAATAAAGGCCGTTGCGGACGATGACATGCGGCCGCTCCAATTCGTTGTTGAGGCCGTCGGCATCGACCAACGGCGGCAGGATCTGCCAACCGTCCTCCGCGATGCGCCGGGCGATGCCGACGGCTCCGTTCCAGGCGGATGTGGATCGAGCAAGCGATCCGGCGAAGAGGAGATATTCCGCACCGTCGGCAGGATCGCGGAAGAAAGCGGGGTCGCGAAACGCCTTGATCGACCCGATCGCGCCGCCGCCGGTCATGTCGCTGCTATAATGGACGTCGTCGGGCGCGACGCATTCCTTTGGCGTCGCCCAGGGCGACAAAATGACGCTGTCCTTCTCCACCGACAGGCGCGCGCTCGTCTGGAACAGCCTCTGGACGAAGCTGATTTCCGCCTCGTCCCGAATGCCCGCGACGGTGTAATAAAGGGTGATCGTCACGCCATCGGGCGACAGGATCGCTGAGCCGGACCATTCGCGGCTGCCGGGAGACAGGCTATCGGGCAGCACCGGACCCAGATCATGCCAGTTCGCGCCTACATTATGCAGTAGGCGCATGCGAGCCATGGCATGGCGGGCATCCGGGTCGGGCAGGATCGGCGCGGACAAGGAGATGAACAGTGTCCCGCCTGCAATTTGCGCCAGATGGCCGTCGGCGTGTTGAACCGGCCAATAATCCCACAGGTCCAGACTATCGATCACGCGAGGCTGGGCCGTGATGAGGGGCGCGTAGGATTCAGGCGCCGCCTTGATGCGCATTACGTCTTGGGCTGTCCAGCGCGTTGGAATGATGGTGCCGCTCATGCCGCGATACGCCCGAAGGTCACGACCTTCGCCAAGGCGTGCAGTCCCTGGCGAAGGTCCGACTTCCGCCGCGCGGGCCATGCCGCCGGCGTAGTGCTCGTCATGGTGCAGGTGGGAACGCGAAACATGCTTTGGCCGATCCGTGCGACGTCGCCGCTGCGCTCATCGCGCTGATGCTTCATCCATGAAGCAACCCGTGTCAAAAGCAGCGCCCGCACCATCGTCCCCCAATTCGTCGTCTTATGTGTTGCAGCATTGCTATATCGAACAACAAACGTTTGCAAGAGGAAATGCAAACGTTAGCAATGGCATTTTGCTGCTATGGTCGATGTGTGGGGAACGCCGCCGATCAGGCGGAGGCGCGCAGCACCAGCGTGGGAGGCAGGGAGATGGATGCCGTCTTTTTCCCGGCGATGCGCTGGAACAACAGGTCGATCATCATGCGCGCGCCCAGCGCGACATCCTGTCGAATCGTGGTGAGCGACGGAGTGGTCTGACTGGCGATGAAGACATCGTCATAGCCGATGACGGCAATGTCTTCAGGCACCCGCAGGCCATGATCGGCAATCGCGCGCAGGGCGCTCAAGGCGATAACGTCGGACGCTGCGAAAATGCCGTCGGGGGTCGGATGATCGCGCATATAGTCGCGGATCGCGGCATAAGAAGCTTCAGGGGTTACATGGGTGGGCAAGACGAAACCCGGCGACGCGTTCTCCTGCGCAATGGCATGGTTGAACCCGGCGAATCGCGCTTCGAATTCCGGCACGTCCGGATTGCCCAAAAAGGTCAGCCTTTTGCGGCCAGTGGACAGAAGGCGCTGGGCTGCCAGACGCCCCCCTTCGAAATTATCCGAACCGACAGTCATCTGGTTGTAGCCAGCGACCGAAGCGCCCCAAACGACGAGAGGATCATAGGTGGCGGACACTTGCTCGATTGCGTCGATCTGGTTCGATTGGCCGACGATGATGACGCCGTCGACCTTGCCGGAATCGACGAAAGCCTGAAGCCACCGATCGTTCGAGGGAATGACGCGCGACAGCAGTAGATCATGGCTGCGATCGGCCAGGGCGTCGGCAAGAGAGGCTATCAGGCTCATGAAGAACGGGTCGGTCAGATGCTGTTCGGTTTCGTGACCCAGCGGCAGCACCACGCCGATCGCACCTGTTCGCCTGAGTCGAAAATTGCGCGCTGCGACGTTGATCTGAAAATCATGGTCGCGGGCAAGCTGTTTGATCCTGTCTCTGGTCGCCTTTGCAACCAAAGGATTATCCGCCAGGGATCGGGAAACAGTGGATATGGATACCCCGGCAAGTATGGAAAGATCGGCGAGACTGGCGGCTTTCTGGCGTTTCATTTGCATATTCCAAGGCGGGTTTCATGCCATTCGAAGGACTTTGCGATTTCCCGATAATTTCGGTGCTAGGGATAGGCCTTGTCATACGCAAGACGCTAGCGATGCAAGGAAGCCCCAGCATCCGAGTTCAACTGCTGCTTCGGCACGCTGAAAACCCAAAGCCGCCCGCCGGCCTTTGGGAAATCGCATTGGCCTCTAGATAGCTGTGAAGAGTCTATAGCGATGAAGGACCCGACCTTGCGGCGATAGCGGAACCCCAACGCGCGAGCCTTGTCATTAGGCGGCGGGGGGCTGACCATCGGCGACCGGAGGGTCACGCAGGAGGTGCGGCTTCACAGCTACGGCTTAGTCCGACAACCAGAACGACGAGCGGGACATCGCAGGGGCTTCCATCCAGATAGGGAACCATTGAATCAAGCCGTCCAAGCCTACTAAACAGGGTGATTGAGTTTTGACCAAAGAGGGCAATAGCGATCACGCTTCAATCCAGAACGAATAGTATCAAGAAGCAGCCTTTATAGAGTAGAGTGGATCCCATTCAGAAATATCGTGGTGACCAAATCGGCATGCGCTCTCATTTCGGCATCCGTCATCGGCTCACCGCCCAGAAGCAACCTGCGTTGCCACTCTCCAAGAGCCATGACAACAAATTGCGTGGCTATAGGGTGGCTTGCTGCTTCCGCCATGCCTTCGCCTTCGAGGATGCTGACTACGGGCATGACTTGATAACGCTCGAACTGTATCCGAGAAATCTGGCGTAGCTCGTCAAAGTCGCCGCCTTCGCGATAGATCAACCTGGCGATCTGCAGGCTGAGGGGCGCAAATAGCTGCCGTTGCATTTCCGTTGCGTAAGTGACCAGGCGGCTGTGGAGATCACCTTCCAAATGGGGCAGGTCGGGTTGGATCTGGCGACCGGAATAATCGAGGCAAGCCTCGAAAAGTGCAAGTTTGTCAGGATAATAATTATAGAGCGTTCGGCTCGAAACTTCAGCCTTTTCTGCAATGTCCCGCAGCGATGCCGCGCGAAACCCCATGTGGGCGAATTCCTCCAAAGCCATGGCGATCAGGCGCTGTCGTTTTTGCTCAGCCTCGTCCGCCTTGGGGCGTCCAGCTCGTCTTTTTGCCTGTATTTCGCTCATTTCGATCCTCTTTCGATCAGCATTGCGTCGAAGGCAAGGTCATTCCTCACGCAGATTGACTAATTACACATATAACTGTAATTAATATATATCGAGTCGGCGATATGTCGACCATTTGGGAGGCAAAGGATGCAGGGGCGAGATTCTAGTGACGACAGGATGATGCAATCCGGGACTGAGGCGGCGATTCAGGCTCTGGATCCCGTCATGGCGCTCATGTCCCTGATCCAGATCACTGGCGATAGAACGCTGCTGCATCACTATTGGGACGCGCTCGATGGCCGACAGGAGACGGTCGTCGAAGCCTTCCGGGACATTAATGCACATGATCTGCGGAAGCGGGTTGATCCGGTCATCGCCGCGGAAATTCGTGATGCGCTGCGGGTGGCGGTGAAGGCGGGCAAGCCCGCGGTCATGCCCCATATCGACATGCCGATGTTCCGCCAAATGTCGCGGCTGCTGTTGGGCAAGGATTTGCCGGAAATGTCGATGGCCGTCGCTTTCCAGCATGGCGGTTTCACGACCGACACCCGCGTCCGGGCCGCAAAGGACATCCCGCCAGCGGACTTCAAGGTCATCGTGGTGGGAGCGGGAATGATGGGGATCAATGCCGCTGTGAAGCTGCAGCAGGCAGGGTTCGACTACACTATCCTGGAAGCGATGGACAAGGTGGGCGGCAACTGGCTTACCAACACCTATCCGGGGGCTGCGGTCGATACACCCAGCCGGGTCTATTCCTTTTCGTTCGCGCCCAATGCGTCATGGACCCAATTCTATCCGCGCGGTCCCGAATTCCTGTCCTATCTGGAACGCGTCACCGACAAATTCGCTTTGCGTGAGCGCATCCGCTTCGGCACATGGGTAGAGGGCGCCGAATGGGACGAGGCGCGCAAGATCTGGACGGTCAGGGCCGTACGCGACGGCAAATCCGAGACGCATGAATGCAACGTGCTCATCATGGCGGTTGGCCCGAACAATAATCCCAATTACCCCAATGTGAAGAATATCGACGTCTTCAAGGGACCGGTCATCCATTCGGCAGCCTGGGATCATAGCGTCGATCTGGAAGGCAAAAAGGTGGTGCTGGTGGGCACCGGCTGCTCGGGTGTGCAGGTGGCGACCGCCATTGCCGACACGGTAGACGAACTGGTCGTCGTCCAGCGCCAGCCCGAGCATATCATCCCCAATCCGCAAGCCCACGCATCCGTCGACGAAATCGAACGGATCGCCATGGAGCAGATTCCGTTCGTCGTGAACTGGAAGCGGCTGCAGAGCCTGGAAAGCCAGATGGGGGACATGCACGGCATGGTCATCAAGGATGACGATTATGCCGCGAAGACCGGCGGCTTCGGTCCGATCAACGATGGCATGCGGATGTACGCCGAGGGCTATCTACGGAGCCATTTCCCCGACGATCCGGAAATGGTCGAATCGCTGACGCCCAATTTCCCGGTCTTCGCGAAGCGTCCGATTCTGGATTGCGGCTTCTATGACACGATCAAGAAGCCGAATGTCTCGATCGTTCGCGGCGAACTGGCCGAGGCCGACGACAATGCCGTCATCCTCTCCGATGGCACCCGCATCGAATGCGACGCGTTGCTGCTCGCGACCGGCTACAACCTCCATTTCGGCCGTCAATTCGACATTCGCGGCACCGACGGCAGGACGCTCAAGGATGCTTTCGATCCTCATCCCTTCTCCTATGAAGGCATGTTGATCACCGGCTTCCCCAACTTCGTCTTCATGGGCGCGCCGTACAGCTATCTGGTCGCCAACCATGCGGTCGTGAGCGAACAGCAGGTCCATTACATCGTCGAACTGCTGCAATGGATGGTCGATGACCATCTCGCCTCCTTCGACGTGACGCCTGCCGCCACCAGGGCGTTCGTCGATGATGTCGACGCCAATCTCGCGCGATCGGCCTGGGTCCAATGCGGCAGCGCCCATGGCTATTATCGCGACAAGGGGAGCGACGGAAAGAAGAAGGTCATCCTCGCCATCCCGCGCCATAATTCCCGTATCTGGCATGATCTGCGAAGCCCGCGCGAGGAGGATTTCGGCGTGACGAGACGCGAAGGCGGGCAGCCAGCGGGCGATCGCAAGATGGACATGTTGACGATCTGACCGCGCGGAATGGCGCCAGCCCATTTTCAGACCCATTTTCAGACGAGGATAATTTATGACCGATCCACGCCCCGCCGGCAGCAATGATGGCATGACCTTCGCCTTTTCCAAGACCTTCGTGAGAGATCTGGACGCGATGGCGAAATTTTATGAAGAGGTCCTTGGGCTCATTCCGTTCAATCGCCACCAGGATGCGATGTTCGGTCGCGCGATCGATGAAATCACATATCAGGCCAGTTATGCCGGTGGTCCCGCGCTGACCCTGATCGCTTATGTCGAGGGCGAAGCACCCGCTGCAGGGGAGGCCGTGCAGGGTTTTGTAACGCAGGATCTCGATGCCGTCTGCGCCCGCGCGACGGCGGCCGGTGGAGCGGTTCCCGATCCGATCCGCGAGGTGCCTGAATTCGGGCTTCGCGTGGCGTTCGTCATCGATCCGGAAGGCCATATCAACGAAGTCATCCAGATGTTGAACCAGTAACCAAGCCGCAAGCCAGGAGATTGACCATGCTTCGTGATTTGGCCGAAACCTTCCGTCCCGTCGCACCGCCGCAACTGATCGACAATGCTTACAGCAACGACCAGCACAGTCGCCTGCTTAACGTCGTCCGCGACAATGGCCCCTGGCCGCTGATTCTGGCGGAGAATTTCAAGACGCCGGAAGAGGTTATCGCCACGACCTCCGGCTCCATACCCGAAGGGGTGACGCTGACATGGGACATGATCGGCCTCAATCCGGTTTTCAGGGGCTATCTGGCGCGTGGTGGCACCTGCTTCTATCCCGAGATCGAGGACTGCTATTATAACAGTCGCTTCCTCGAACTGGTCCGCAATTATTGGGGGTGCCAATATGCGGAGCCGGAAACATTCCTGTTCAACATCCAGGGACCGACCCCGATCGGCGGTCCGCCGCATCTCGACGGCACCGTATTCCGTGGCATGACCATGGAGAACACACCGCTCTGGCTGCTGTTGACCATGGCCAAGTCTCGCCTGTTTGACCGGTGGCGTTCGAAAAAGGGACAGGTCATCGCATGGTATTATAATGGTCGGATCGGGGGTGGCTTCAATTGCTGGCCCGATGGCCCGAGCGGTCAAGCGATGCAGATCAATGCGCCGATGTGGGGCAAGGCCGTGGTCGTGGAAAACGAGATGATGTTCCATCATGGCCAGGCCACCGGCCCGGTCGCGCAGCGCAAGCCGCAGGGCATGGATATCAGCACGACCTTCGGCGCCGATCCGGAGGATCCGACCGGCTGGCAACTCGCCACGTCCGGCAAGATCAACCAGAAGGTGGCAGGGCAGGACATGCGTTTCCTCGTCCACTGGGGCGCGCGACTGTTCAAGGACATGGCGGATTTCAGGCAGACGTACGATCATAGCGACGACATCGGCGCCGATCAGGCGATCAACATGCTGATCGCCGACATGAAGACGCGCGGCGTACAATTTGTGGAGCCGACCGATCCGCTTCATGACAACAGCTTCGTCGCTCTGTTGAGCCAAGTTTACGACATTGGCGGCCCCTCCAATATTCCGGCCGACGCGATGGACGAGGCGGCCTGAAAGGCAGCCGTCGATCTGACAACGCGTCATTGGAGACACTGCAATGCAAAACGACGTTCAATCCGAAGCCTATCTTCGGATGCTGAAGATCCGCGGCTTCGAACAGGCCGTCACCCGGCTGGTGACAGAGGGTGAAGTGCCGGGCGCGGTCCATACCAGCATCGGCCAGGAAGCCGCTATCGTGGGCGCCTGCATGGCGCTCAAACTGAACGACTATATTTCAGGGACGCACCGTTCGCATGGCCATCCCATCGGCAAGGGCGCGGATCTGAAACCACTGATGGCCGAAATCCTGGGCAAGGCGACGGGCATATGCAAGGGCCGGGGTGGCTCCATGCATTTCACCGACAAGTCCGTGGGCAGCATCGGTGAATCCGCCATCGTGGGCGGCGGCATTCCGATCGCCACAGGCGCCGCGCTGACCGCGCAGGTCAGGAATAGCGGCCAGGTCGCGTTGACCTTCTTCGGTGACGGCGCGTCCAACGAAGGCGTCCTTTCGGAATGCCTGAACATGGCGGCGGTCTGGAAACTGCCCATCATCTTCTTCTGCGAGAATAACGGCTATGCGGCGGTCACCTCTGCCGCCGCCAGTCATGGGCAGCCGGATATCGCCAAGCGTGGCGAAGGGTATGGCGTCCCCGGCGTCATCGTCGACGGGCAGAATTTCGCTGCGGTCCATGCCGTGACGGAAGCGGCCGTCGCCCGCGCTCGTCGCGGCGACGGGCCGACACTGATCGAGGCAAAAACCTATCGCTTCGATGAACATTGCGTCGGCCTGTTCATCAAGGGCGGCTACCGACCCGCCGAAGAAATCGATCATTTCAGGAATGAGCGTGATCCGGTGACCCTGCTCCGCAACAGCCTGCTGGCCGATGGCATGAGCGAACGCGCCGTCGTGGAGATCGAAGCACAGGCTGCAGGCCTGATTGAGGAAGCAGTGGCCTTCGCCAAGGAAAGCCCCTTCCCCGATCCCCAGGAAGCGTTCGAGCTGGTTCACGCCAATCCCATTCCGATCCGCCGTTGAGGACGCCCATCATGACCGAAAAGAGCAAGCGGATGACCTATCTCGACGCGCTGGGGCTGGCGCAGCGCGAGGAACTGGAAGGTCGCGACGACACCATCATCATCGGCGAAGATATCGCCCTCTATGCCGCAGGCGGCGCCTATGGGGACATACATCCCAGTCGCATCCGCAGCGCGCCGATTTCCGAATGCGGCTTTGCCGGCATGGCCGTCGGCGCAGCCATTACCGGGCTGCGGCCGATCGTCGACCTGACCATCGCCAATTTCATCTATCTCGCCGCCGATCCCATCATCAATCAGGCAGCGCGTTTGCGCTATATGACCGGCGGTCAGTTCAAGGTGCCGGTGACGTATCGCGCGTCCATGTGGCACGGCCAGGCCAATGCCGCCCAGCATTCCGATCGCCCCTATCCGATGTTCATGAATATCCCCGGCCTGAAGATTGTCTGTCCCGCCACGCCCGAAGACGCCAAGGGCCTGTTGAAGGCGGCGATCCGGGATGACGACCCGGTCATCGTGTTCGAGGACAACGACCTGTGGGGCAAAAAGGGCGATGTGCCTCTGGACACGGAATTCGTCGTGCCGATCGGCAAGGCAAAGACACATCGCGCAGGGTCCGACGTCTCGATCATCTCGATTTCGGGTTGTTTGCGCCATGCACTCAAGGCTGCGGACGCTCTGGCGACGGAGGGTATCCATGCCGACGTGATTGACCTGCGCACGCTGCTTCCACTCGATAACGACGCGATTCTGGGCACGCTCGCCAGGACCGGCCGGGTGGTCATCGTCGACCCGGCGCACCGCACCATGGGGGCCGCGGCCGAAATCGCGGCGATCATCGTCGAGGACGGGTTCGACATGTTGAGGAAGCCGGTGAAGCGCGTCGTCACGCCGGACGTGCCGATTCCGTTCAGCCCGCCGATGGAGGCGCCGCTCTATCCCAATCCTGAGAAGATCGCCGCCGCCGTGCGCGAACTGATGTGAGCCATCCGGAGAGAGACTATGCGCGTCAAGGTTGTAATGCCCAAATGGGGCACGGGCATGAACGAAGGCACGATCGTTAAATGGCTGAAATCCGTCGGTGATCGTGTCGAATTGGGTGAGATGCTCGTCGAGATCGAGACGTCGAAATCGACCCAGGAAATGGAGGCGCCCGCGTCGGGCACCCTGACCGAGATATTGCTGCCCGAAGGCGAGGAAGCGGAAGTCCGCACGCATATCGCGACCATCGTAACGGACTGACTGGGCTTGGCCCGTATCCCCAACAGGAGCCGGTAATGATGCAGAGACCCGATATTGCAGGGAAGGTGGCGCTGGTCACGGGCAGCAGCAGGGGGATCGGCCGTGCGATCGCGCAGCGGCTGGCGGCTGCGGGCGCGACGGTCGTCGTCACCGGCCGATCGCTGGCGGAACCTGCAGCCGGCCATCGCGCCGGGGCGGGCGTGACGCTATCCGGCACATTGGAGGAAACTGTCGCGCTCGTGGAAAAAGCTGGGGGCAAGGCCATTGCTATTGCGGCAGATCTGGAGGTCGAGGCGGAGTGTCGATCGCTGATCGATCGCGCGGCGGCGGCGGCTGGCGGTCGGCTCGACATATTGGTCAACAATGCCGGGTTCGTGGACTTTGAACCCATGGCCGACATGCCGCTGGCAGTCTTCGATCGCACAGTGACGCATTATCTGCGCGCGCCATTCATCCTGAGCCAGGCCGCCATTCCCTTCATGCGCAAGGTCGGCGCGGGCTGGATCGTCAACATCAGTTCGCAGGATGCGTTGCCGCCGATCAGGCCCTATCCCGATTTCGAACGATATCGCGGCTATGTGATCTACGCGGCAGCCAAGGCTGCACTCAACCGTATGACCCAGGGTCTTGCCGCGGAATTGCAGCCGGAGAATATCGCGGTGAATGCGGTGGCCCCGTCGACGGCGATCCGCACGCCTGGCGCCGACGCCATGATACCGGAAGACTTCCCGACGGAAGACGTCGCATATCTTGCGGAAACCGTGTTGGCCATGAGCTATCTGCCGGCAGCGGAACGCAGCGGCCTGATCGGTTTCAGCATGCATTTTCCCTGGCATCAGAACATTCCGGTGCGCAGCCTGGATGGCATGGACACATTGCCCCGCCGGGAGCCTCCGCACTGGTCGCATCCGGCGATCGACAAAACCGACAAATGATCGGCGCGAAAAGGAGGGGGCCATGAACAAGGCAGAGATTTTCAAGGGCAGGACGGCTGTCATCACCGGTGCAGGCAGCGGAATTGGCGAAGGGTTGGCGGGTGTCGCTGCGGCGATCGGCATGAATGTCGTGCTTGCCGACGTGGTCGAGGATCGGATCGCGCGGCTGGCTGTGGGAATCGAAGCCGCCGGCGGATCGGCGTTGCCGGTCGCGACCGACGTTGGCGATGTCGCCGCGCTCGAACGCCTCGCCGACGCCGCCTATGGCCGATATGGCGAAGTCGGACTGCTGGTGAACAATGCCGGAATCGAAACCATCGGGTTCAGCTGGGAGATTTCAGGCGATACCTGGGATAAGCTGCTGTCGATCAACGTGCGGGGCGTTGTCCATGGCTGCCGCATTTTTGCGCGGCATATGCTGGAAAGCGGCAAGCCCGGCTATATTGCGAACGTTGCGTCCATAGGCGCCCTGGGCATGATGCCCACCCAGGCGCCCTATATGATGAGCAAACATGCCGTGTTGAGCTTCACCGAATGCCTCTATCTCGAAATGCAACTCAAGAAAGCGCCGATCCATGTTTCGGCGGTGTTGCCTGCCCAGGTGGCGACGCGCATTTTCGAGGATGCGCCGACGGATCGCCAGTCCGGCTTCATCGAGCGTCAGCGCGAGATGATGCACGCCATGATCTCCCAGAGCGGGTTGACGCCGATGGAAGCGGGCGAGTCCATTCTGGACGGTATCGCGTCCGGCGCATTCTGGGTATCCACCCATCCCGAAACAACAGCGCAGATGGCGCGCGCACGTTCCGATTATCTGGCGAATCTCGCCAATCCAGCCTTGGCGGATCAGGCGGAGGCTCTCTTGCTTGCCGAATAATCGCGGTAGCGGAAATCATCGCTGAAGGACGGCGGGCGTGGATCGGCCAGGCCGCAGGAGAGCTGTCTCCTCGACGCCGTCGTGCGATCTACCTGCGCCGATAGCGGAAGTACCAGACCTCATGGCCGATACGCCGGGCCTTCGCCTCGTAGCGGGTTTCGGGCCAGCCACCGGGACGGGTCTGGAAATCCCTGGGCTCGCTGGCGAGCCATTCGAAGTCGGGATGGCCGTTCATCACCATGAGCGCCCAGCGCAGATAGACCGGATGATCGGTGCCGAAGCGAAACTCGCCGCCGGGCTTGAGCTTCTTCGCGATCATCGCGACCGGGCCTGGGTTCATCATCCGCCGCTTGGCATGGCGCGCCTTGGGCCAGGGATCGGGATGGAGCAGATAGACGAAGCTGAGCGCGCCGTCGGGGATGCGGCTCAGCACCTGGAGCGCATCGCCCATGTGGAGGCGGACATTGCCCAGCGCCTGGTCGCGGACATGGCCGAGCGCGGTGACGACGCCGTTGAGGAAGGGTTCGGCGCCGATGAAGACATGGTCGGGCAGCATGTCGGCGCGATGGGCCATATGTTCGCCGCCGCCGAAGCCGATCTCGAAATGGAGCGGCCGGTCATAGCCAAACAGGCCCGCTGCGGTGATTTCGCCGTCTTCCGGCACCGAGATGGCGGGGAGCAGGGTGTCGACCAGTTCCTGCTGCCCCTGGCGCAGCTTGTGCCCGGACTGGCGGCCATATAGGCGGTTGAGGGTCGTGGGATCGCCGGATTTATGCGCTGTCATGGGACGCGCCGATAGCGGGACGGGATGGGGAGGGCAAGCGGGGTTGCTGGGGGAAGGGGCGGGAAAGCCTTGGGCCAGCCGATCCGCTGCATCATCCGGTCCACGGCGGTGTCGAGCTGGGACGCATCATAGACGGTGAGGTCATGCGCAGCTTTACCACCCATTCGTCCAGCGCGACCGCCAGAGCCAATGATGTGATACGCATGAACCTGTCCCCTCCCGAACCCCTTCTGTGCAGGCAGGGTAGCGGGAAGGGACAGAATAACAAGCAGTTGGCGGCAAACGCTGAGGAGGGGCGTCGCCGGTTTCGGCGGGACATGGCTCAAAGCCGCCCGCCGCCTTCGTTCGTCAGGTCATTTGCACTTGATGAAACGGCCCTTGGCATCCTTGCAGACGGCCTTTTTCACGGGCGGTTTGGGGGCGCATTTGACGAACTTGCCCTTCGCGTCCTTGCAGGGGGCGGCAGATGCAGGAGCAACATTGCCGGCGATCAGAGCGAGGCCGAGGAGGGCTGTGGCAACCATCTTTGTCATTGAAAGCCTCTTTGGGGAGAGGTGCCGGGTCCGACAGGGGTGGCGAACCCGACAAGGGCGGTATGGGCCGGGAGGAACCGCTTTCCTAGTGAACTTTTCGTCATCTTATGGACAGGTGGCGAGGAGGCGGAAAGGGCGCCGAAGCATGGTGCTTCGACGCCCTTTTGGGATTGGACGATATTTGGGAAGATACACCCCCTCTCCTTCAGGGGAGGGGCAGCGAGACTTGGTTCGGCGAAGTCGGACCTGGTCGCTGCGGGGTGGGAGTGTGGCTCCAATAGTGCGCCTGGACGACAGCCCCCGCCCCCTACCCCTCCCTTAAAGGGGAGGGGCTAAACAGGTCAGGCCAGCGCGGCCTTGAGGGCGTCGACCAGATCGGTCTTTTCCCAGGGGAAATAGTCGCCGTCGGGGGTGCGGCCGAAATGGCCGTAGGCGGCGGTCTTCTGGTAGATCGGCTTGTTGAGGCCCAGATGGGTGCGGATGCCCTTGGGCGTCAGGCGCACCAGCGTCGGCAGGACGGCTTCGATCGCCGAAGCCTCGACGGTGCCGGTGCCGTGCAGGTCGACATAGAGCGAGAGCGGCTCGGCAACGCCGATGGCGTAGCTGAGCTGGATCGTGCAGCGACGGGCGAGGCCCGCGGCGACGATGTTCTTCGCCAGATAGCGGGTGATGTAGGCGGCCGAGCGGTCGACCTTGGTCGGGTCTTTGCCGCTGAACGCGCCGCCGCCATGGGGCGATGCGCCGCCATAGGTGTCGACGATGATCTTGCGACCGGTGAGGCCGGCGTCGCCGTCGGGGCCGCCGATTTCGAACAGGCCGGTCGGGTTGACGTAGATGGCTTCATCGCCCGGCAGCCAGCCTTCGGGCAGGATGTCGGCCATGACGCCCTTGACATAGGCGCGCAGTTCGGCGCGGCTGTCATCATTGTCCATGCCTGCGGCATGCTGGGTCGAGACGACGAGGGCGGTGGCGCGGACCGGCTTTTCATCGATATATTCGAGCGTCACCTGGCTCTTGGCGTCGGGTTCCAGGAAAGGCACGACCTTGCCATGGCGGTCGGCGGCCATGCGCTCCAGTATCTTGTGGCTGTAATAGAGGGTGGCGGGCATGAGGTCGGGCGTTTCGTCCGACGCATAGCCGAACATGATGCCCTGATCGCCGGCGCCTTCGTCCTTGTTGCCGCTTTCATCGACGCCCTGCGCGATGTGCGCGGACTGGCCGTGGAGGTTGTTTTCGAAGCGGAAGGTCTGCCAGTGGAAGCCGTCCTGCTCGTAGCCGATGCGCTTGACCGTTTCGCGGACGGTGGCTTCGATCTCTTCCTGCGCGCCGGGCGCCCAGGCGCCATTTTCATAGACGCCCTTGCAGCGGATTTCGCCGGCCAGGACGACCAGTTGGGTCGTGGTCAGGGTTTCGCACGCGATGCGGGCTTCGGGGTCTTTCGACAGGAACAGATCGACGATCGAGTCGGAAATCTGGTCCGCGACCTTGTCGGGATGGCCTTCGGAAACGGATTCCGACGTGAAGAGGAATTGGTTACGCATGGGACTCCCGTAAGACATGGGCGGACGAAAGGACATAAAGAAAACTTTATGTCGCTATTAGCTTTTGCCTCGGCGGATGGCAATGGCCGCGCCGAGCAGGATGAGCATCAGCAGGCCGGGCGCCCAGTTGCCGAGCCGCGCGAAGAGCGGGGGGGATAGCGCGGGAGGCAGGCCGGAGTCGAGGAAACCGGCGCGGTTGAGGCCGAGCGCGTGGACGACATGGCCGCGCGCATCGATGATCGCCGAGACGCCGGTCGGGGTGGAGCGGATGATGGGGATGCCTTCCTCGATCGCGCGCAGGCGGGCTTGCGCCAAATGCTGGACCGGCCCCCAACTGCCGAACCAGGCGTCGTTGGAGGGGTTGAAGAGAAAGGCCGGGCGGTTGGCGGCGTCGATGACATGGCCCGAGAAAATGATCTCGTAGCAAATCTGGACCCCCATTTTCAGTTCCGGACGGCCGAGCGTGGCGGGCAGGGGCAGGCTTTGCGGGCCGGGGCCGGGCCAGAAATCGGCGTCGCCGGGGACGAGGCGGGAGAGACCGAGGGGCTGGAGCAGCGACCGCATCGGCAGATATTCGCCATAGGGCACCAGATGGGCCTTGTCATAGCGGCCGAGCAGCCGCGCATCGGGGGTGACGATGAACAGGCTGTTATTGGCGCCGGCCAGTTTGGATTCGCCCATCGGGCTGTCCGGGTCGGGCTTGAAATAGACCTTGGTCGCGCCGGTCATGAGCAGGTCGCCGGGGCCGAGCAGCCCGGCGAGGCGCGCGCGCCAGTCGGGTTCCATGTCGAGATAGGCGGGGATCGCGGCTTCGGGCCAGAAGATCAGGCGCGGGGCCGGGCGCGGCGTGCCGGACAGGGCCGCGAGGGTGCGGAAATGCGCTTCTTCCAGTTGCGGCGAATATTTTTCGTCCTGGCCGATATTGGGCTGGACCACGCGGATGCGGGGCGCGCCGGGGGGCGTGGCCGGAGCGGGCGAGAGGAGGCCCCAGAGCGCCAGGGCGGCAAGGGGCGCGGCGATCGTGGCGGCCGGGCGGAACTGGCGGCGGAGGGCGAGGCGCAGGGCGGCGGCGGCGAGGATCGTCAGCGCGCCCAAGCCATAGGTGCCGATCAGGGTGGCGGTGATGGCGATGCCGGTGGGCAGGAGCGTGGCGCCGAGCGGGTTCCAGGCGAAGCCCGTGAAGAGGGTCGCGCGGAGATATTCGGTGGCGAGCCAGGTGGCGGCGAGGAGGATGGTGAAGGTCGCGCTTGTGCGCACCTCGCCGCGACTAGGCGGCTGAGCCGCCAAATCTCGTTGCCCTTGGCCGGAGTCACGTGCCTCCCCCCAATGCTTGCGGGAGGGGAGTTTGTGATTGAGCCACCATGCGCCCAGAGTCGCGAGGCCGGGATAGACGGCGAGGTAGAGCGACAGGAGGACCACCGCGCCATAGCCGAACCAGTGCGGCATCGAATCCTGGAAAGTGAAGGCGTGGGCGATCCAGTTGAGGCCCAGGGTGAAATGGCCGACGCCGAACAGCCAGCCGCGGGTGAAGGCGGCGCGGCGGTCGGGCGCGCGCTCGATCAGGATGATGAGCGCTGCGAGGCAGGCAAGGGTGACGGGCCAGAGGTCGAGCGGGGCGAAGCCGGTGGCGGAGAGGAGGCCCGCCAGCAGCGCGGCCAGTTTCGGCCGGGCCGAGAAGGCGGCGATGAGCGCAGCGAATGGGGCGCGCATGGGCGTTATCGGCCGATCGTCGCCATGGTGGCGTGGCTGCACCTGTCGTCCTTCTTGCCGCCGCCGGTCAGCATCGAGGCGGCGATGAACCCGCCGACGATCAGCACCAGGAAGAGCGCGGAAAGAAGGGCCAGATATTTCTCGATAAAGGCTTTGATCGGGCGGCCGAATTTCCAGAACAGGAAGCCAACCAGCATGAACTGGAAGGCGCGGCTGACGATGCTGGCCCAGAGGAAGGTGAACAGCGACAACCCGACGAAGCCCGCCGTGATGGTGATGAGCTTGAACGGGATGGGCGTCGCGCCCTTGATGAGAATGATTTCCGCGCCGTAATCGCGCAAATAGCAGGCCGCGACCGGGAATTTGGCGGTGAGGCCGAGCGCGGAGAGGATTTGCTGGCCGACGGCTTCATAGAGGAAATGGCCGATGGCGTAGCCCAGCAGGCCGCCCAGCACCGAGGCCAGGGTGCAGATGAACCCGAAGCGGATCGCCTTTTCCGGGCGTGCCAGGCACATCAGGCCGAGCAGCGGATGGGGCGGGATCGGGAAGAAGCTCGATTCCATGAAGCTGATGGCGAAAAGCCAGCGTTCGGCGTGGCGGTGCGCGGCCTTGGCCAGCGTCCATTGGTAGAGCCTGGTAAGCATCGATCGCGGACCTAGCCGAGTTCGTTTCGGGTCGCCAGCGCTTTCGCCAGCACCGTCATCGCGAGCGGCGGATCGAGCGGAATCGGAAAGGCGCGCGTCTCGCCGGTCGGGGCATAGCCGCGGCGTTGATACCAGGCGATCAGTTCGGTGCGGCTGTCGATCACGGTCATTTCCATGAGGCGAGTGGCGAAGAGGCGGGCGGCATGATCCTCCGCCGCGGCGATGAGGCGACGGCCAAGGCCGCCGGCTTGGCGCGCCGGATCGATGCAGAGCAGGCCGAGATAGGCGATGCCGTCGCCTTTATCGGTGATCTGGACGCAGCCGATCGGCATTTCCCCCGCATCCAGCGCGACCACCAGCCGTTCGGCAGGACTGGCGAGGATCGTGCGAAGTGTATCGAGGCTGGTGCGCGGGCCGCTGAGCAGGTCGGATTCGAAGGTCCAGCCGGCGCGGGCGGCGTCGCCGCGATAGGCGCGCTCGATCACGGGGTGGAGCAGGGGAAGGTCGGCGGGGGTGGCGAAGCAGATGTCCATGGCGGGGGCTTTAGCGAGGCGGCGATCGCTTGTGCAGAGGCTTTGCGCAGCTTGATCGGACGGCGCGGACGCATAATATGGTGGCAAAGGAGAGACGATATGCAGGGCATGGGCGAGGGCGGTTGTCCCTTTACCTTCAACACCGATCCCGCGACCTTCAAGGTCGGCGATCCGGTCAGTTACCGGGTGACGGGGAGCCTGGACGGTTTTCCCTTCGCCGGCGTGTTGCTGGAAGTGCATGACGATCATGTCGTGCTGACCAGCGACGAGGACGACAAGACGAGCCGGATGCGCGCGACGCGGGAAAGCCGGCCGGTGGTGCGCGAAGAGGATGTGTGTTGATGGACGCATAGCGGCGGCCTGCCGGCCTACGGGTTGGCCTGCGCCTCCGGCCTGCCGGCCTACGGATTAGCTTGCGCCTCCGGCCTGCCGGCCTACGGCGTTGACTGTACGGTGCCGTCTGGGCATGGACTTACCCATAGAGTCCTGTTTGGTCGGCGCGTTTGACATTGACTTCCATTTTCCGGGTTCCTGCGATTTCGTGGGACAAGGTGCGGCAGCGCGCGGGCGGCATGGCGTTCGCGCTGGTGCTGAACCTGCTGCTGCTGCTCGCGCTGTTCACCCTGTCGCCGAAGATGGAGCCGCCGCGCGTCGACGACCGGTTGCCGGTGACGTTCGACGTGGAGACGGGGCAGAAGACCGATCAGCAGCAGGCCAAGGCCGAGAAGGCGGAGAAGCGGGAGCAGACCAAGGCCGCGCCGCAGAAACAGGCCGACCCGGTCGTCCGCCCGCCGATCCCAGTCGAGAAGCCGGCCCAGCAGCCGCCGTCGCCCTTCCCCTTCCTGACGCTGAACCGCGAGCAGATGGCGTCGGCCGATATCGGCAACATGCCCAAGGGCGCGCAGGGGGCAGGGCAGGGCAAGGGCGATAGTGCGGCGGTGGCCGGGCCGGGCGAAGGGCCGGGCGGGGTGCAGTTGTTCGAGGCGGAATGGTATCGGCGGCCGACCCATGCGGAACTGTCGACCTACCTGCCGTCCAATGCGCCGGCGCAGGGCTATGGCCTGGTCGCGTGCAAGACGGTCGACCATTATCATGTCGAAAATTGCCAGACGCTGGGCGAGTCCCCGCTGGGATCGGGCTTCGCCAAGGCGGTGCGGCTGGCGGCCTGGCAATTCCTGGTGATGCCGCCGCGGGTCAACGGCAAGCAGATGGTGGGTAGCTGGGTGCGGATACGGATCGACTATACCCGGACGATGGTGCCGGCCGGAGCCGGGCCTGGGGCCAGCGCCGGGTCAGGGGCCGGATCTGGCTATGACGCCGGGTCTGGATCCACGCCTGAGCCGAAGAGGCTTGCACCGGGGGTCGCCGGGCCGCAATTCTGATAGTAGCCAATTGCGCGCGAGCGGATCGCGCGGCCATGTTCGTCCGCCCCTAGAGACGGGGTTCCGATGGCGGGACGAATGATGGAGGCGGCGATGCGGGTTGCGATTTTGACCTTTGACGGGTTCAACGAACTGGACAGTTTCGTGGCGCTGGCGTTGCTCAACCGGGTGCCGGGCTGGCGCGCGGAGATGTGCGGGCCGGGCGAGACGCTGACGTCGATGAACGGCGTGCGGGTCGATGTGCAGCAGCCGCTGGAATTTGCGGGCGAGGCCGATATCGTGCTGGTCGGCAGCGGGGTGAGGACGCTCGACATGGCGGCCGATGAAGCGCTGATGGCGCGGATCGCGCTGGACCCCCGTCGGCAGATCATCGGCGCGCAATGTTCGGGCGCGCTGATCCTGGCGAAGTTGGGGCTGATCGGCGACCTGCCCGCCTGCACCGACGTAACCAGCAAGCCCTGGGTGATCGCGGCCGGGGTGCGGGTGATCGATGCGCCGTTCGTGGCGCATCGATCGGTCGCGACCGCGGGCGGATGCATGGCGGCCCAATATCTGAGCGCCTGGGCGATCGCGCGAGGCGTGGGAATGGCGTGCGGGGGCGAGGCGGCGGCGCGCGCGGTGATCGACTATGTCGCGCCGGTGGGCGAGAAGGCGGAGACGGTCGCGCGGGTGATGGGCGTCGTGGCGCCCTATCTGGAGCCGGTTGCTTTGCCCGCATAAAATAGTTGCATATCGCTACTGGATTGGCAGGATGCGGCCACCGACCCGATGACAGGAGGAGAGACGATATGATTATCCATGGCGCGCGGCCATCGCCCTTTGTGCGCAAAGTCATTGTCTTCGCCGCGGAAAAGGGGATCGCGGTCGAAGTGCAGGCGGCCGGGTTCGGCCGGGGGGCGGATGCGTATCTGAAGGGATCGCCCTTCGGCAAAATACCGGCGCTGGAGGATGGCGATTTCCTGCTGTGCGATTCGACCGCGATCATCACCTATATGGATGCCTTGCGCCCCGGCGAGGAGATGATCCCGGCCGAACCCAAGGCGCGGGCCAGAACCATCTGGTATGAGGAGTTCGGCGATACGGTGGTGCAGCCGATCGGGCAGAAGATCTTCTTCAACCGCGCGGTCGCGAAGCGGCTGAAGCGCGAACCGGACCTGGCTGCGGCGGACCAGGCCGAGGCCGGGGAGATGCCGGCCATCTATGATTATCTGGAAGGCGTGCTGCCCGAAAGCGGCTGGCTGGTGGCGGATCGCTTCACCCTGGCGGACCTGGCTGCGGCGTGCCCGATCATCAACGTCGGCTATGTATCGGACGGCCTGAGCGCGGATCGCTGGCCCAGGGCGGCGGCGTGGCTGGATCGGGTGAAGGCGCGGCCGAGCGTGGCGGAGGCGCTGGCGCTGGAAGCGCCGATGGTTCAGCCCATGATAGAAAAATAACCTATATGGAACATTTCTATTGACATCGTCACGCTGATCTGGCAGGGATTGGGACAGTGGAAAAATGTGAGTCGCCAAGGCGGCTTTGGTGAAGGGGCTGGTCCGAAAGGGTCGGCCCCTTTTGCGTGGCGTGGGCGACGGGGGGAGCGGGCATGGGGGAGCAGACGGGCACGCGGGCCAGACTGGTGGCGCGGCGCCAGCGCGTTGGCGGGGCTGTGCGGGCGCAGAAGGGCAAGGCGCGCAAGGATGGCTGGACCAAAGCGAAGGAGCGGCTGTTCCTGGAAACGCTGGCAGAGACCTGCAATGCCAGCGAGGCGGCGCGGGCGGCGGGCCTGTGCCGGGCGAGCGCCTATCGCCGGCGGCAGGGCGACGCGGGTTTCGCCCGCGCCTGGGACGAGGCGCTGGACGTGGGCTATGCCGAGATCGAGGCGCTGCTGATGCGCGAAGTGCTGTTCGGCAGCGAGGTCGAGGAGTTGACGCTGGATGGCGAAGGCGCGGTGAAGGGGCGCAAGATCAAGCGCACGCGCAACCTGACGGTGGCGCTGCGGCTGTTGACGCTGCACCGCGACCGGATGGAGAAGCGCCGCGCGGGCGCCGGGCCGGGTGAGGCGGAGCGGCCCGACAGCCCCGACGCGATCGCGCGGGTGAAGGATGTGCTGGGCGCGATCCGACGACGGCGGGCGGTGGTGGAGGCGTGATGGGCGGCAGCCGGCGGCGGGATAAGGGGCCGCGTTCGACCAATGTCTAATCAACGCCATGCGGGCGGGGCCGTTATGGGAGATGGAGCCCGGCCTAACCGTCCCCACTGCCGGGCTTCCACCTTTTCTGCTGCTGGATTGGATGGTGCGGCCCGGCTGTGGCGCGTGTTGCGAGTGTTTCTCATCCGGAACAAAATATTGCCGGGGTCCGTTCGGTGACGCACATAATGTGCAGGAGAGTGACATGGTTGAAGTGCGCAACGATCCCTATGATGATCGCGTCGTCGTGAAGAAAAGCAGCGGCGGTCGCACGATCGCGATCGTCCTGATCCTGGCGCTGGCCGTGGTCGGCGTGCTGTTCGCCACCGGATTCTGGAAAGCCGATGTGAGCGGCGGCAATATGCCCGAAGTCAGCGTGAAGGGGGGCGACCTGCCCAAGGTCGACGTCGATTCCAAGGCTGTCGTGGTCGGCACCAAGAAGGAAACGATCGACGTTCCGACCGTGGGCGTGAAGGATAATGGCGAGAAGTGATCGTCCCCGTGCCGCGGTGAATGACGCAAAGGCTCTTCCTGCGTGCAGGGGGAGCCTTTTTGCATGGATTGATTTGCCGGACGCGCGGGCGCAGAGGGGTGGCGGATGATGCGGCGGAGGACGGAATGGCGATGCGGCGGTTGATAATGGTTGGTCTGTGCTGTGCGCTGGCCGCTTGCGGTGATGGCAGCGGCGACCGGGTGGTAGCCGACAACCGCCAAGAACCGGAAACCGGCGCGACGGCGCAGGTATCGAAGCTGGACGACGGGCTGCGCAACGGCGTGTTCGAGAAGGCGATCCGGGCGAGCGGGGCGGCCTGCCCGAGCGTAACCGCGTCGGAGCGCGCCGAGATCAGTCCTGGCGTGCGCGGATGGAAGGCGCAGTGCGACAATGGCAGCGCGCATCTGATCCAGATATTGAGCGACGGCACCGCCAAGGTGACGAGCCGGACGCATTGAGTTGGAATTTTCGGGTGGGGGGTGGAGCGATCCGATGTGCCGCTCCCCCTCTCCCGGCTTCGACCAGGCAGCAGGCTGCCAAGTCTTCGCAGCCCTCTCCCCCGAAGGGGAGAGGGTTTTTTGTTGGCTCAGTTCGTCTTGATTTCGAGCGACGGGTCGACCAGCGAGGTCATTTAGATGGCGAAATCGAATATCCGCGCCGTCATTGCGCCTGATGAGCCGCCTGGGGTAAGAGCATAGATGAATCCATATTCGCCCGCCGCAAGTTCCTGTTGGGGCGTCACTTTGTAAACACCCGCCCGAACCAGTTCATAATCGAAGGCAAGCCGATCCTTGTCCATCACGCCTGTCTTTGCGCCGCCGATATTGGCGCTGCCGACGCGCGCTTCGCGGCGGCCGTCCTTTTTCATTAGCTTGACCAGCGTAAATTCGGACGGTGAGGAAACGGTTGCCGCCGTGCCGGCCGCCCATGCTGTCGCTGCGCGAGCGGTGTCGGGATTGGATTCATCGAAGAAGAAATAGAAGCTGGGCTTGCCAGCCTGGGCGTGGACGCGGGCGGTTTCGTTCTGAATGGCGGCCTTGACGCTCATCGAGGCAATGCCGCCCGTCAAAGCATAGCCGATGATGCCACCGGTCTTGGCTTGGTTAGTGACCGTGGGATCGATGCGTTGCATCTTCTGACCTGCGCCAGTGAACGAGAGAAGATAGACGCCTGCTGGATGGGGCATCATCGGATCAGGGGAATCTATCGACATCTTGGGTGCGGCGGCAGATGCTTCCGCGCCGCTGTTCAGCATTGCCGCGATGACAGGTCCGGTAACGCCCTTGCTCTTCAGCATAAGCATCTGGTCCGTGGTGAGGTCAAACCGTGCGCCGGAACTTTTGATTTTGGCAATGACAGCGTCGTCACCAATACCGGCCTGCGACAAGGCGATCACATTATCGACGGTAAGCGTATCCGCTAAAGCAGGCGTCGCGATAGCTAGAGCAATCGCCGCCACAGTCATTCTCAACATGTTGTCCCCCGAAAAGACTCAGTTCGCCCCCGAACTGAAGATGGACAGGTGCAGGTGGGCGGGGCCGGTCGTCAAGGGGATAAATATTTGATCTATAGTGATGTTTATTGTGCGGCTGCGAGAATTTCGCGGGGCGCTTTACAGGCGTGCAACAGGCGGTAGACCAGAGCGCATGACAAAGATGATGTTTTTGACCGCCGCCGCCGTCGCGCTGTTTCCCCTATCGGCCGGGGCCGAGACCATTCCGCCGAGCCGGACGCCCGATCCGGCGCGGATGAAGGCGACGGTGGAGACATTGGTCGGCTTCGGCACGCGGCATACGCTGTCGTCGGCGACCGACGCCAGGCGCGGGATCGGCGCGGCGCGGCGGTGGGGCGCGGCGGAATTTGCGAAGATCGCCAAGGGCTGCGGCGGCTGTTTGACGGTGGAGACGGTGGCGGATCGCTTTACCGGGCCGCGGGCGCCCGATGGGGTGGAAGTGGTCGATGTGCTGGCGATCCAGAAGGGGACGGGCGATCCGACCCAGGTCGTGATCGTCGCCGGGCATATCGACAGCCGCGTGACCGATGTCATGAACGTAACCAGCGATGCGCCGGGCGCGAACGACAATGCATCGGGCACGGCGCTGGTGATCGAGGCGGCGCGGGTTCTGGCAGGCGAAAAGTTCGACGGGACGATCGTCTATGCGCTGCTCTCGGGCGAGGAGCAGGGGCTGTGGGGCGGCAAGCTGCTGGCGGCGACGGCCAAGGCGCGCGGCTGGCAGGTGCGGGCGATGCTGAACAACGATATCGTCGGCAATACGATCGGTCAGAACGGACATGTCGTGGCCGACCGGGTGCGGGTCTTTTCAGAGGGTATCCGGGCGGGCGACGACGCCAAGGCGAGCGCGACGCGGCGGGCCATCGGCGGCGAGGATGACGGGCCGTCGCGGGCGCTGGCGAAAAAGATCGACGGGATCGCGGAGGCCAATCCGCAGATTGGGCTGGATGTGTTCGCGGTGCGGCGCTTCGATCGCTTTGGGCGGGGCGGGGATCATTCGCCCTTCCTGGACCTGGGCTTTCCCGCGGTGCGCTTTTCGGTGGGGATCGAGAATTACGACCGGCAGCATCAGGATCTGCGGACGGAAAATGGTCGCGTCTATGGCGATACGGTCGAGGGAATGGACTTTCCCTATCTGGCGAAGGTGACGGCCTTGAACGTCGCGGCGTTGCGGCAACTGGCGGATGCACCGGCCGCGCCGGCGAGCGTGTCGCTGGACGGGGCGCTGTCGATGGATACGCGGGTATATTGGGACGCGGTGCCGGGGGCGGCGGGGTATAAGGTCTATTGGCGGCGGGCCGATGCGCAGGACTGGACCGACAGCCGCGTCGTGACGGGAACGACCGAGACGGTGCTGAAGGATATCGTGGTGGACGATCATTTCATCGGCGTGGCGGCGGTGGCGAAGGATGGGGCGGAAAGCCTGGTGACCTTCGGCGGGATGGCGCCGCGGAAATAATCGGGTTCACGAAAATATCTTTGGAAGGCCGCTTTCGGGCGGCCTTTTTCATGTCCTGGCGCGGCGGATATTGCAGGGGAGCGCGATGGCGGTTTCGGATCAGGTTTTTCTGGCGAGGGACGATGGGCGGTCCAGGGCGGCGATATTGCGGCGGCTGGATGCGGCGTCGGCGGCGTTGCTGGCGCATGAGTGGGAATATCTGGCCCGGCCGGGGCAATTGCCGCCGCCGGGCGACTGGCGCATCTGGCTGATGATGGCGGGGCGCGGGTTCGGCAAGACGCGGGCCGGGGCGGAATGGGTGCGAGGGATTGCCGAGGGTGATCCGCAGGCGCGGATCGCGCTGGTCGGCGCGACGCTGGGCGAGGCGCGCAGCGTGATGGTGGAAGGGGCGTCGGGCCTGCTGGCGATCGCGCCCTGGTGGAACCGGCCGGCCTATGCCCCCGCGCTGCGCAAGCTGACCTGGCCCAATGGCGCGGTGGCGACGTTGTTCGGCGCGGCCGAGCCGGAGGGGCTGCGCGGGCCGCAGTTCAGCCATGGCTGGGCCGACGAGATCGCCAAATGGGCGGGCGGCGAGGCGGCCTGGCATAATCTGATGATGGGATTGCGGCTGGGGACAAGGCCGCAGGTGCTGGCGACGACGACGCCGCGGCCGGTGCCGCTGGTGCGGGCGCTGGTGGCGCAGGCCAAAGACGATGGGAGCGACGATGTGATCGTGACGCGGGGGCGGACCGCTGAGAATGCGGCGCATCTGGCGGACGGCTTCGTCGACGCCATGGCGGCGAGCTATGGGGGCACGCGGCTGGGGCGGCAGGAACTGGACGGCGAGCTGATCGAGGAGGTGGAGGGCGCTTTGTGGAGCCGCGACCTGATCGAGCGATGCCGGGTGGCGCATGTGCCGGGCGCGCTGGGCCGGGTGGTGGTGGCGGTCGATCCGCCGGCGTCGGCGGGCGGGGACGCCTGCGGCATCGTGGTGGCGGGGGTCGGCGGCGACGGGCGCGCCTATGTGATCGCCGATGCGAGCGTTGCGGGCCAATCGCCCGAAGGCTGGGCGCGGGCGGTCGCGGCGGCGGCTTTGGTCCATGACGCGGATCGCGTGGTGGCCGAGGCCAATAATGGCGGGGCGATGGTGGAAAGCGTGCTGCGCGCGGCGGAGGCGGCGATGCCGGTGAAGCTGGTCCATGCCAGCCGGGGCAAGGTGGCGCGGGCCGAGCCGGTGGCGGCGCTCTATGAGGCCGGACGGGTGATGCATCGCGGGGCTTTCCCCGCGCTGGAGGACCAGATGTGCGGGCTGATCGCGGGAGGTGGCTATGTCGGGCCGGGGCGATCGCCGGATCGGGCCGATGCGCTGGTGTGGGCGCTGAGCGAGTTGATGCTGGGGAAAAAGGGCGAGGCGCGGGTGCGGGGGATGTGAGGGGGATTGGGTGGATTGCGGACAGTCTGCTGGCGAGTCCTTCAACCACGAACTCAGACATTCAATCGGCTTGAAAGGCTTCAAACGCGAGGTCACCAAGGCCTGCATGTTCGGACGGCGAGATAGGCCGCCCCATTTCATCTGACGGCCTATATGCCTGCTGCTGCCCTCCAAGTGAGGCTTCGCCAGCAAGGCCCATCAACAAAGTGTAGAAGGTGTCGGTTAGAGCCACGTCGAGCGCGGCAATCACATTGCGACGCTGTGGCGAGTTCAATTGTGCTGCGTCGAGGTGCTGTCCGACAGTTGTGCCTACGGATGCATCGCTGAACATAGCGAGCAATGCATCTTGAACCGTACCGGGTTTGCCGGAGGCTATTTGGTTTAAGTTACGCAGCCATGGAGACGTCGTCCAGCATGGCATAATATTGTGCTTCGGCCTCAGCCGGTGGGATATTGCCGATGGGCTCCAGCAGGCGTCTGTTGTTAAACCAGTCCACCCATTTGAGCGTGGCATATTCGACGGCTTCAAAGGACCGCCATGGTCCTCGCCGATGTATCACCTCGGCCTTATAAAGGCCGTTGATCGTCTCAGCCAAAGCATTGTCATAGCTGTCGCCGACGCTGCCAACCGATGGCTCGATCCCGGCTTCGGCAAGCCGCTCCGAGTATCGGATCGACACGTATTGCGATCCGCGGTCGCTGTGATGGATGAGACCACCCCGATGGACAGGACGTCGTTCGTGGATAGCCTGTTCCAGTGCGTCCAGCACGAAGCCGGCATGCGCAGTCCTGCTGACCCGCCAGCCCACAATGTAGCGAGCATAGACATCGATCACGAAGGCGACATAAACGAAGCCCGCCCACGTCGCGACGTAGGTGAAGTCCGACACCCAGAGCATGTTCGGCGCCGGTGCATGGAACTGCCGGTTCACATGATCGAGCGGGCACGGCGCAGCCTTGTCGCTGATCGTGGTGCGCACGGGCTTGCCCCGGATCACCCCCTGTAAACCCAGATCGCGCATCAGACGCGCGATAGTGCAACGGGCAACAGCAAAGCCCTCGCGGTTCATCTGCCGCCAGACCTTGCGCACGCCGTACACCCCGAAATTCTCGGCAAAGACCCGGACCACCTCTGGCTTCAGATCCTGATCGCGCCGGACACGATCTGACAGTCGCTCCGGATCACGTCGCTGTGCGACGCGCTCATGATAGGTGGATGGGGCAATTGGCAGAACCCTGCAAATCGGCTCGACCCCATATTCCGCGCGATGCTCGTCTATGAAGGCCGTCATCGTTTGAACGGGCGGTCGAGCTCCGCCTGGGCAAAATATGCGCTCGCCTTGCGCAATATCTCATTGGCCTGACGCAACTCCCGGTTCTCACGCTCCAGCGCCTTCAGGCGATCAGCCATCTCGGTAGGCACGCCAGCGCGCTTGCCGCTGTCCACCTCCGCCTTCTTTACCCACTCGTTCAGCGTGTGCGCCGAGCACCCGATCTTCTCGGCGATAGAAATCATCGCTGCCCAGCGAGAGGGATGATCTGCTTCGTGATCCAGCACCATGCGCACCGCCCGTGCGCGAACCTCAGGTGCAAACTTGTTCGTCGTTTTGCTCATATCGGCTCCACTTACTCAGAAGTTGGAGCCTCCGGCAAACCCGGTACGGTTCAGTGCGGCTGGCACCGACGTCGAGCGGGTTGCAGCCGTTCGAGGTGATCGTGGTCACTAACAAGGCCGTGCGCGAGAAGATCAAGGCGATCGCCTGGGACCAGGCGCAGGTGGTCGATGCGTCGCACCTGATCGTCTTTGCCGCGTGGGACAATTATACGCCCGAGCGGATCAACCATATGTTCGATCTGGTCAATGACGAGCGCGGGTTCAGGAATGAGGGCTGGGAAGCCTATCGCCAGCAGTTGCTGGGCAGCTATCCCCAGCGCGACGCCCAGACCAACTTCGAACATGCTGCGCGGCAGGCCTATGTCGGGCTGGGCATCGCCCTGACCGCTGCGGCGTTCGAGGCAGTGGACGCGACGCCGATGGAGGGGTTCGATCCCGATGCGCTGGACGCGATCCTGGATCTGCGGGCGCGCGGCCTGCGATCGGTGGCGATGATGCCGCTGGGCTATCGCGCGGACGAGGGCGACTGGCTGGTGAACCTGAAGAAGGTGCGGCGGGCGACCGCGGATTTCGTGTCGCGCGTGGATTGAGGCGGGCTTCGCCCCGGCCGCTGGGGAACCGGCTGTCGGGGCGGTTCGTTCTGGCGCCATCATGATTGCAGATGGAGTGAGTGCGATGAAGATGGCCAAAATCCTGGCGGCCGTCGTTGGCGTGTCGGTGGCGGCGTCTCCGGTGCTGGCGGCGAGCCTCAATAGCAAGGACCGGGCGCGGGTGGCGCGCGCGGCGCCGCGCGACCGCGACGATGTGCGCTACTGCCTGCTGAAGGGCAAGAAGGGCCGCGACAAGGGTACGGTGATCGGTGCGGCCGGCGGCGCGGGCGTCGGCGTGCTGGCGGGCGGCAGCCTGGGCGAGACGTTGCTGGCGGGTGCGGCGGGCGCCGTCGCGGGCCGGGTGATCGGCAAGAGCGAAGGCACGAACAGCGCGTGCGACCGGGTGCTGGCGCGGAACCGGTAAAGGTCGGGCCTAAAAGGGGCGGCCTAGGCCCCCTCTCACAGTTTCGGTAGGCGGCCTTGCCGCCAACCTTCACTAGCCCTCTCCCCCGTTGGGGAGAGGGTTTTTGCGTTTGGGGACATATCCATGAAATGGTTCGGGACGAAGGCGGCCGCAGCGAGCGATGCGCGGCCGGTGCTGGCGCGCGCCTGGGGATCGGGTGCGGTGGCACTGGGGGAATGGCCGGCCAGTTATGAGGCGCAGTTGCGGGCGGGGGTGATGGGCAATCCGGTGGCGCAGAGGGCGATGCGGCTGGTGTCGGAGGGGGCGGGCGCCTGCGCCCTGAAAGTGCGCGGGGTGGAGGATGCGGGCCGCGTGCTGGCGCTGGTCGGGCGGGCGTCGGCGGGGCAGGGGCTGGTCGAGACGCTGGCCTGCCACCTGCTGCTGCACGGCAATGCCTATGTGCAGCTGATGGCCGGGGCGGACGGGATGCCGGCCGAACTGTTCGCGCTGCGGCCCGAACGGGTGAGCGTGGAGGCCGATGCGCGCGGATGGCCGGCGGCCTATCTCTATCGGGTGGGGGAGAGCGTGACGCGGCTGACGCCCGAAGACGGCGCGGGGCGGACCAACCTGCTGCACATCAAGGCGCTGCATCCGCTGGACGATCATTATGGGCTGGGCTGCGTGGGCGCGGCGGCGGGCGCGGTGGCGATCCACAATGCGGCATGTGTGTGGAACAAGGCGCTGCTCGACAATGCGGCGCGGCCAAGCGGGGCGATGGTCTATGATCCGGGCGACGGATCGGTGCTGAGCCCTGAGCAGTTCGAGCGGGTGAAGCGCGAGATGGAGGTGGCCTTTGCCGGTGCGGCCAATGCCGGGCGGCCGATGCTGCTGGAGGGGGGGCTGAGCTGGAAGGCGATGAGCCTGACCCCGGCGGAGATGGATTTCGTGGGGCTGAAGGCGGCGGCGGCGCGGGAGATCGCTTTGGCCTTCGGCGTGCCGCCGATGCTGATGGGTCTGCCCGGCGACAATAGCTACGCCAATTATCGCGAGGCGAACAAGGCGCTGTGGCGGCAGGCGATCCTGCCGCTGGTGGCGAAGATAGGCGGCGCGCTGGCCCAGGGGCTGGACGATTGGTGGCCGGGGCTGGGGATCGAGGCGGACCTGGATGCCGTGCCGGCGCTGTCGGACGAGCGCGCGGCGCTGTGGGAGCGGGTGGCGGCGGCGGATTTCCTGAGCGCCGAGGAGAAGAAGGCGATGCTGGGGATCGGTTAGCGCTGGCAGGCGGCGACGGTTTGCGACCATCGCCCGCCGCTGTCGAGGCATTGGTCCTGGGCGAGCCAGTCGCTTTGCCAGAGGCAGGCGGTGACGGCGATCATGACCAGCCCGGCGGTCAGGATGAACGCCTTCATGACGGGCGGGCGAGGCTGTCGAGGCGGCAGAAGCCGGTTTCGCCGTTCCAGCGGCCGCCCTGAATCAGGCAATCGCCGGCGCGGAACAGGCCGACATGCCAGGCGACGGCGCCCAGGACAGCCAGAACCAACAGGATCAGAATTTTGCGAGGCGTGCGTTTCATGCGCGCCCCAATAGGCATGGGCGGTCCCCATGGGAAGGCGGGAGAGATGAAACAGGACATGCTGGCGCGGCTGGTGGCGCAGGCGGAGGGCGTGCCGGGCGGGGCGGACATGGTGATGATCCGCGCGCTGATCGAGGAGGCGAGCGAATTGGGCGCTGGGCGGGCGTTGGAGCGGCTGGGGCTGGCCGACCGGCGGGCGGAGGGCGACATGCGCGAGCTGCGCGAATTGCTGTCCGCCTGGCGCGACGCGAAGAAGGCGGCGCGCGGGGCGGTGATCGGCTGGGCGGTGCGGATCGTCATGGCGCTGGTGGTGCTGGGGATCGCGGTGAAGGTGGGGTATCTGGGGCTGGTGCGAGCATGAGCGGGGTGGTCGCGATAGGGGCTTCTCGACTTCGCTCGAAGCGAACGGACAGGGCGAATGACAGCGATGTGCGCTTTGCCGGTTATGCGGCGATTTTCGACCGGGTGGACCGGGGCGGGGATGTGGTGCGGCCAGGCGCGTTCGGCGCGATCAATGCGGGGGGCGTGCCGTTGCTGTGGCAGCATGGGCCGGGCAGCGTGATCGGTGTGGTCGAGAAGGCGCGGGAAGATGCGCGCGGGCTGCGGGTGATCGGACGCGTGTCGCAGCGGACCGCGGCGGGGCGCGAGGCGGCGGCTGCGCTCAAGGCCGAGGCGCTGGATGGGCTGTCGTTCGGATATCGCGTGAGGGAGGCGCGCGGGGCGCGGCCACGGGAGTTGCTGGGGCTGGAACTGGTGGAGGTAAGTTTGGTGACGCATCCGATGCAGGATCTGGCGCGGGTGGTGGCGGTGGAGGTGGAGGGGTAGCCTCAATTTGGTTCGCGCGGAGGCGCAGACGCGCGGAGAAGAGTTTATACGCCCTAGCTAGTGAATATCACTCACTCACAGTGGCAAATCATGGGGCTGCGTCGTTAACTTCGTATCGGTTCTGCGGCGAAGACTTCGTATCTTATCCTTTTTCCGGGAGCAAATGCGCGTTGCGATCGGTCATTGCCTCTATATGAATTGGCGATCGGCTCGCACGTTCGCTGGCTAGGTATTCGGAGAATGTCATGGGTCTTGCCTTGAACGTCGGATGGTTATCACAAGCGGCACGCGAAGATGAGGAAGGCTTGGCATCTGGGCTGGATCAGATTGCCGATCTTAATGCGGTTCTGACCGAATCTGGGGAGTCGCCTCATGACGAACCAACCGATATTGCCGAGCAAGATACGTATGAGGCGCAGATGTGGGGTTATGCGGGGCTTCACGCTGTACGCCGACTTGCGGCCTACCATGCGCTGACGGGCCAGTTGCCGCCACCATGCGCGTATGAAGATTTTGCCGATGATCCGCTTTTGCTGAAGTTTTATGCAGATCATAGTGCTGATTTGGATAAGTCTAGGCGAGGATTTTTCAGCAGGTTGTTTGGGAAGAAGCCTAAAGCTGATCTCCCTTTCGCACATTTAATCATGCATTCTGATTCCGAAGGATTTTATCTGCCAAGGCTGATGGACAAAGTCGTATTCGACATGGCCAATCCACCACGAGACGGATTGGGCGGCATGGTTGGTTCGTCCGTGCATCTGCTGGAAGAATGTCTGTTGTTGGCGCACTGGATTGGCCTGCCTGACGGAATCGACCCCGAATGTGATGATGTTGTCGACGCGGCGGAGGCACCGGGAGGTGCAGGATGGCGCATGTACGGGATAGAGGCGTTTTGCCTGATTCGGCTAGTCGAGGGATGCCGGGCGTCCATCCGGCACAAGGGCACCTTGCTTTTCACCTAGCATGTGATTGCAGCTGGTAAACCATACGAGGGGGCGCGCGGGTCCCCTCTCCAACTTCGCCTGACCGGCTGTGCCGGTGAGGCTTCGTATCCTCTCCCCCAAGGGGCGAGGATTTTGCAGGGCGGTCCGTAGGGGCCGCCCTTTTTTGTGGAGACGGGCATGACGGATCAGGTGACGGACGCACTGGAAGCGAGCTTCGATGCGGTGTTGCAGGGGGAGCGGATCGATGGATTGGAGGGGGAGATTGCGGCGTTGAAGGGGGCTTTGCTGGCCGCCCAGCGACCGGCGCTGGATGGTGTCAAAGGTGGCGCGGTCGATCCGGCGCGGGCGGCGTTCGTCGATCGCTATCTGCGGCAGGGACATGAAGCGGGCGTGGAGCTGAAGAGCTTTTCTGGCGCGAGCGGTGGCGCGGGCGGCTATGCGGTGCCGCGCGAGATCGACCAGTTGATCGGATCGACACTGAAGGCCATTTCGCCGATCCGGTCGATCGCCAATGTGGTGCGCACCGGGACTGCGGGCTATCGCAAGCTGGTGAGCGCGGGCGGCATCGTGTCGGGATGGGCCAGCGAGACCGGCGCGCGGGCCGAGACGGGGACGCCGAGCTTCAACGAGATCGCGCCGCCCAGCGGCGAGCTATACGCCAATCCGGCGGCGAGTCAGGCGATGCTGGACGATGCGCAGTTCGATGTCGAAGCCTGGCTGGCGAGCGAGATCGGGCGCGAGTTTGCGGTGGCGGAGGGCGCGGCCTTCGTCAACGGCAACGGGACCAACAAGCCCAAGGGCTTCCTGACCTATACCACGACCAACGAGGCGGACAGCGTGCGTGCGTTCGGATCGCTGCAATATGTGGCGGCGGGCGCGGCGGGCGCCTTTGCCGCGTCGAACCCGCAGGACAAGCTGATCGATCTGGTCCAGAGCCTGCGCGCGCCTTATCGCCAGGGGGCGAGCTTCGTGATGAACAGCGCCACGCTGGCGGCGGTGCGCAAGATGAAGACGAGCGACGGCGCCTTCATCTGGCAGCCGGGGTTGGCGGGTGGACAGCCCGCCACGCTGCTGGGCTATCCGGTGGTCGAGGCGGAGGACATGCCCGATATCGCCGCCAACAGCCTGTCGATCGCCTTCGGCAATTTCCAGGCCGGCTATGTCATCGCCGAACGCAGCGAGACGAGTATCCTGCGCGATCCGTTCAGCAACAAGCCGTTCGTGCATTTCTACGCCGTCAAGCGGATCGGCGGCGCGGTGGCCAACAGCGAGGCGATCAAGCTGATGAAGTTCGCCGCTTCGTAAAGATTGAGGGGGCGTTGTTCCCCCTCTTCCAACTTTGCCTGGGCAAGCTGCCAAGGCTTCGTATCCTTCTCCCCCGTGGGGAGACGGTTTTGGGGCAGCGTTTTGACGCTGCCCCTTTTTTGTGAGGGGGTGGGCGTGGCGATCACGGAACTGGAGATGGCGGACCTGGTGCGCGAGACGTGCCATGCAGGCGGCGAGGGGCCGCTGGTGCTGGGCGGCGCACTGCCCGGCTATCGCGCCTTTGCCGCGGCGCTCAATCCCGGCGCGACCTTTCCCTATGTCATCCAGGGGGTAGCCGATCCCGGTCAATGGGAAGCCGGCGTCGGCGCGATCGATGGCGAGGGCAGGCTGGTACGCACGCCACAGGCATCGTCGGCAGGCGGCGGCGCGGTGGATTTCGTCGCGGGCGAGAAGCATGTCGGGCTGGCGCTGCACGCGGGCTGGGTCGCGCAGGTCAACGAGCATGACCATGGGCTGGACGAGGTTGCCGGGTTGACGGCGGCGCTGGCGGGCAAGCAGGCGGCGAGCGGCGCATTGAGCGCGATCGCGGCGCTGGCGACGACGGAGTTCGGGCGCGGCGCGCTGACTCTGGGCGACGGCGCGGCGTTCCGATCCTATATCGGGGCGGGCACATCGTCCGCGGACGGTACGGTGACGGCGGTGGCGGCGGGCAGCGGCATGGCGTTCGCGACGATCGGGGCGGCGGGCAGCGTGACGCTGGGGACGCCGTCGAGCGTCACGCTGGGATCGACCAATGGCGTGGGGGCGGGTACGCACAGCCATGCCTTCGCACCCGGCGGGACCAGCGCACAATATCTGCGTGGCGACGGGTCGCTGGCGACCTTTCCCACGGGCAGCGCGCTCAGCACGGTGGACGACAGCAATGTCACGCTGACCCTGGGCGGCGGGCCGGGGAATGCGCTGCTGAACGCGACGTCGATCAGCGTCGGCTGGTCGGGCCAGTTGCCGGTGGCACGAGGCGGGACCGGGGCGGCGAGCCTCACCGGCTATGTGAAGGGCAACGGCGCGGCGGCGTTGAGCGCCAGCGCGACGATCCCCAGCACGGACATTAGCGGGTTGGGCACGATGGCGGGCCAGAGCGCGGGTGCGGTCGCCATCACCGGCGGGACGGCGAGCCTGGCGTCGTTGAGCGTCGCGCCGGCATCGGGTCCGGCCAATGCGGCGATCAATGCGGCGAACGGTCAAAGCGCCAGCCTGTCGCTGTACACGGCGGGCGTGGAAATGTGGCGGGTCGAGCGCACCGCGACGGCGAACGGCGGCAGCAATGCCGGGTCCGACTTCGCCGTGCGCCGCATGGACGACAGCGGTGCGCTGCTGGGTACGGCGATAAGCGTGTCGCGCGCGACCGGCGCTATGACGATCGGCAGCGTCACCAGCAGCGGCGCCAGCGCCGCGGTGATTTCCGCCGTGCGCACGGGGAGCGCGGTCAATTGCGACTATGTCGCGCAGACGACGGCCGGCGCCATCTATTTCGGCAATGCCGATGGCAGCAAATTCGCCGTCGGCCCCAGCAACAACCTGGCGACTACGCCTTTCCTGTCCGCCAGCGCGACCATCTGCGCCATCGGCGCGTCGGTCGAAACGACTTTCGCCGGGCCGGGGCGGCCGGTTGCGGACAATATGACCGGCTGGGGCAGCGCGTCCTTCCGCTGGTCCACCATTTATGCCGGTAGCGGGACGATCAACACGTCCGACGCGCGGAGCAAATGCGATGTCGGGTCTGTCGAGGCAACATTGATCGACGCATGGGGCGCGGTCGGCTGGCGGCGCTATCGCTTCGTCGAGGCGGTGGCGGAGAAGGGCGATGCCGCGCGCTGGCATCTGGGGCTGGTGGCGCAGCAGGTGCGCGATGCGATCGATGCGCGGCTGGGCGACGGCGCGGCGGTGCGATGGGGGCTGTTGTGCCACGATAGCTGGGACGCAGAGCCGGAGGAGCGGGCGGAGGACGGCACGCTGGTCCGTGCGGCGCGCGACGCCGGGGATCGCTGGGGCCTGCGCTACGACGAATGTTTCGCGCTGGAAGCGCTGTGGCAGCGGCGCGCGATCGCGGCGCTGGCGGCGCGTCTGGATGCCCTGGGAGCGGGAGGCGGCCATGCTGGCGGGTGAGGCGATCGGCGCGGGCGCGCTGGGCATGGTGCGGGTGGCGGCGCCGGGACCGTGGCGCTGGGGCATCCGCCCGGGGCAGGCCGCGCGCATCGCCGCGCGGGACGGGGCGATGCGGCCCGAGCGGGACAAGGGGAGCAAGGTCCGATGAGCCTATATGTCAAAGACCCGCAGGCGCGGGTGGATCATGCGATCGACTGGTCCGCCTATCTGGCGGAGCAGAGCCTGGTCGCCAGCCTGTGGACGGTGACGCCGGAGGAGGCGGGCGGGCTGATGGTGGAAGCTGACGCCTTCGAGGCGCAGCGCAGCACGGTGCGGCTGGGCGGCGGCGTGGTGGGGCGCATCTATCGGCTGACCAACCGCGTCACCCTGTCCGACGGGCAGGTGGACGAGCGGTCGGTGACGATGCGGGTGGAGGAGCGCTGAAGATGGTGGAAGAGAGCGAAAGCGGGGCGCTGGCGGCATCGCTGGCGGAGCTGAAGGCCTATTTGCGGATCGAGACGGGCGCGGAGGACGCCGTGCTGGCCGGCCTGTTGCGCAGCGCGGCGGCGCTGTGCGAGCAGTTTATCGGCCAGTGGCTGATCGCACGAGCCGCGCGCGAGACGGTGGCGGGGGACGGGGGCTGGCAAAGGCTGTCGGCGCGGCCGGTAGCGGCCATAGAAGCGGTCGAGGCGGTGAATGCCGACGGGATGCCCGAACTGCTGCCGGTAGATGCTTATGCGATCGACATCGATGCGACGGGCGACGGGTGGGTGCGGTCGACCCGCGCCGGTGACGGACGGCGGCTGGCGGTGCGATACCGGGCGGGGCTGGCGGCGGAACTGAATGGCCTGCCCGAAGCGCTGCGGCAGGGGATCGTGCGGCTGGCGGCAGAGCATTTCGTGGCGCGCGGCGGCGAAAGCGCGCCGCCGGCCGTGGTGAGCGCGCTGTGGCGGCCGTTCCGGCGGATGCGGCTGGCATGAGGGCGCGGCTGGTCGCGCTGGCCGAGACGCGAGCGGCGCGCCGGCGGGCGCGGATACTCGCAGCGCTGGAAGAGGTCGGCGTGGCGGCGGTGATCGACGGCGACGCGGTGCGGGCGTCCGCGCCCGGGCTGGCGCGGCGATGGTGGCGCGATCTGACGCTGCGGGATGCGGGGAGGGACGGGTTATGAGCGCGGAAGTGGCGGTACGCGCGGCGGTGATCGCCGCTTTGCGGGCGGACGGCGCGTTGATGGACGGGCTGAACGGCCTGTATGACGGCGAGCCGGGACGGGCGAGCGCGCCCTATGGCCATGTCGGCGAGTGTATCGGCGCGGACTGGGGCGGCAAGGATGTCGAGGGACGCGAATTGCGGCTGACCATAGGCTTGCGGATCGCGGATGAGACGCCGGCGCGGCTGGCGGGTTTGATCGGGCGGATCGATCCGGCGATCGGCCAGGCACAGGTGCAGGACGGGTGGCGCGTCGTCAGCGCGCGGCTGGTCCGGTCGCGCGTCGCGCGCGACCAAGGAAAGCCGCCCGCGGGATGGCGGGCGGTGATCGACTATCGGTTGCGGGCAGCGCGGGAGGGGTGATGCCCCTCCCGATGGGGGTCAGCCCGGACGGCTGCTTTCTTCATATTCGCCGGTGATCTTGTCGACATATTCGGAAATCTGATCGTCAGCGTCGCTATTGGCGGCGGCGTCCGACATCTTGTCGGCCTTGTCCGATGCGACGATGGCGGCGCGGAACGCGGCTTCCTTGTCGGCGCAGGCTTTTTTCATCTCGGCCTGGAAATCGCCGACCGGCAATTTCTTTTCGAGCGCGGGCTGGACCTGGGCGCTGAGGCATTTGGAAAATTCCTTGCGCCCCGCGCCGACGGCGTCAGCGGAAGGGGCGGCGGCCAGCATCATCACGAGCGAAGCGGCAACAATCATAGAAACCTCTCCATAGCGGCGTCTTTACGCTGCGACCGGATGGTCGAATGCCATCCGAGTCTCTTATTTTTTCGCGATTTTCCGGGCGGTGGCAGGGTGCTTGCCGCGTCGGGGTCGCTTGGCTGGAGAATGCGCCATGGGCGTCGAAAAGGGAAGTGCGTTTCTGTTGAAAGTGGGCGACGGAAACATGCCTGCAACATATGCGACGGTGGCCGGGATGCGGACCACCCAGTTGTCGGTGAATGGCGAGGCGGTGAACATCACCAGCAAGGATAGCGGCGGCTGGCGCGAATTGCTGTCGGGGGCGGGCGTGCGGTCGGTCAGCGTATCGGCGGCGGGGCTGTTCACCGGCTCTGCGGCGGAAGTGCGCATCCGCAACCATGCGCTGTCGGGCACGATCGAGGATTATGAGCTGAGCTTCGAGAGCGGCGAGCGGATGCGCGGACGCTTTCTGGTCACGCGGCTGGACTATGCCGGCGACTATAATGGCGAGCGCAACTATGCGCTGAGCCTGGAAAGCAGCGGCGCGGTGGTGAGCGAATGAGCGGGGTGGCGAACCTGGAGCGGCCAAATCCTGAAAGAGGCGAGGCGGCGCTGGCGCTGGGCGGCGAGATGCTGGCGCTGCGGCCGAGTTTCGGCGCGCTGGTGGCGGCGGAGGCGGAACTGGGGCCGCTGTTCGATCTGGTCGAGCGGGCGGCGGACGGGAAATTGTCGCTGGCCGACCTGGTGGCTTTGTTCTGGCATTGTCTGGTCGATCGCGAGGCGGTGAGCCGCGAGGCGCTGGGCGAGGCGGTGGTGGCGGTCGGGCTGGCAAAGGTGACGCCGGTGCTGAAAGCCGTTTTGCAGCAGATATTGGCGGGGAAGTGATGCGCTTTGCCGAGGCCGCGGGGCGGCTGGCGGGGGTGGCCGGATGGCTGCTGGGCTGGCGGCCGGACGAGTTCTGGCGCGCGACCCCGGCGGAACTGGCGGCGGTGCTGCGCGCGGCGCGGGGCGAGGAGGGGGCGGGGGAAGGCGTGGATGGGGGCGAGTTGGCGCGGTTGATGGGGGCGATGCCGGATTAGGTCTGGCGCGGGTCCCCCTCTTCCAACTTCGCCTAAGCCCGGGCTTCGCCGGGCAAGGCTTCGTATCCTTCTCCCCCACGGGGAGAAGGTTGTTTTTTATGGGGAGGCGCTGGTGGACGAGGAAATCGAGACGCTGGTGGTGCGGGTGCGGGCCGATACGCAGGGGCTGAGCCGCGATGTCGAGGCGATGCGGGCGGGGCTGGAAGGGCCATTGGGCGACGGGGCGGACCGGGCCGGGCGGCGGATCGAACAGGGGCTGATGCGCGCGGTGCGGACCGGCAAGTTCGGCTTCGAGGATCTGCGCCGGATCGCCGTCAGCGTGCTGGACGAGATTGCGGCGAGCGCTTTGCGGTCGGCCGTGGGCGGCGGGAGCGGTGGGGGCGGGCTGGCGAGCCTGGGCGCGTCGCTGCTGACGTCGGCGCTGGGGCTGCCGGGGCGGGCGACTGGCGGTCCGGTGGCGCCGGGGCGGGCCTATATGGTCGGCGAGCGCGGACCGGAAATGTTCGTGCCGACGAGCAGCGGGCAGGTGGTGGCTAACGGCAGTGGCGGCGGGCGGGACGTGCGGGTGAGCATCGCCGTGAACGGGCGCGGCGGGGAGAGCGAGCCGCGGTTGCTGGCGCGTAGCGCGCGGCAGGTGGCGCGGGCGGTGAAGGGGGCGCTGGGCTGATGGGCAGGATCGAACATTGGCTGGCCGATGCGCGGCGGGGACAGGAGACGCGCTGGATCAAGCGGTTCGCCGCGACGCACTGGACCGTCAATTTCCCGCGGCCGATGATGGCGAGCGTGGTGACGAGCGCGCCCGACGCATTGCGGGTGGATGCGGTCTTTTACGGGTCGGGCGATCTGGCGGGGCTGATCTGGGATGCGGCGGACCAGTGGAGCCATCCGTTGCTGGCCTATGACACGGACCGGGACTTTCGCGACTGTGTACTGTCGTTCCGCTGGCGCAGCGGCGGCGTGCGGACATTGGACGAGACGCATGGACCGACGCTGACGATCGAGGGGCGGGACGAGGAAGGCCATCCGCGCGCCTGGTATGTGCGGTTGTGGAACTATGCCAATGGTACGCCGGAAGATGCTGTCATCAGGCTGGATTTTTCCAGCTTGGCGGGCGGCTACCTGCTGCCCGACGAAAGCGATCCGGTGTGGGCGGGCGATGTGGACCGCATGTTCATTTCGCTGGTGCCGCCCGGCTATGACGAGGGCGACACGCCCTTTGCAGGGCCGCAAGAGGGGTGGGCGGAACTGAGCGAGATCGCCTGCGACGGGGCGGGATCGATGCTGACGATCGGCGACGTCATGCTGCCCGAACATGGACTGTCGATGGCGACCGGCTATGACGATTGTTTCAACCAGACGCCCGAGCGCGTGGTGGGCGCGATCCATGCGCTGGGCTATCGCGGGGCGATCAACCATTATGTCGGCATGAGCCATTATTTCCGGCTGGAGCGGCTGGGCGAGGGGCTTTATGTCAGTCTGGCGGGTGGCGTGCTGAATGCGCCCTGCGCGGCCTGGCACCGGGATTTTGCAGAACGGGCGAAGGCGCTGGGGTTCGGCGTCATCTGGTCGCTATCCTATGAATTGTTCGATGCGCATTGCTGGAACGACTGGAAGCAGCGGGCGGACAATGGCGATCCGGCGCTGACCGGATGGTCGCCGCCATCGACATTGCTGTCGCCGGCCCATGGCGGGGCGATGGGCTATTTGCAACAGGTGGCCGGGGCCTTTGTTTCCATCGGGTTGGAAGCGGACTTGCCGATCCTGTTTCAGGTCGGTGAACCCTGGTGGTGGGTGATGCCGGGCGACGGGCGGATATGCCTGTATGACGATGCGGCGCGGGCGGCGCTGGGCGGCAGTCCGGTGTCGATCTTGGATGTGCGGGGCGCGCTGGACGCGGCGCAATGCGCGTTGCTGGATGCGGCGGGGGTCTTGCTGGCGGCGTCGACGGCGGCGCTGTGCGCGGCGGTCAAGGCCGTAGCGCCGGGGGCAGTGACGCATTTGCTGGCCTATCTGCCGACCATATTGGACCCGCGCGCGCTGGAGGCCAAGCGGGCCAATATGCCCGTCGGTTGGGCATCGCCGGCTTTCGATGTGCTGCAACTGGAAGATTATGACTGGGTGACCGAGGGGCGGCCGGGGCTGACCGCGCGGGGCGTGGCGCTGGCGACGGCGCGGCTGGGCTATCCGATCGAAGAGCAGCATTATTTGTCGGGCTTCGTGCTGTTGCCCGAACAGGCGGGGCAATGGCGGGAGATTAGCGCGGCGGCGCAGGCGGCGGTGGCGCGGGGGACGGCGCAGACCTTCATCTGGGCGCTGCCGCAAGTCTGTCGCGACGGCTTCACCTGCTTCAGCATCGATGGGGAGGATGATGTGCAAGCCTTTGACGATATAGTGTTTCCGCTCGCCATCGGGCGGGAGGCGAGCCTGTCGCCGGCCTTTTCGACGCAGATCGTCGAAAGCCCGTCCGGCCATGAGCGGCGCAGCAGCGACTGGGCCGATGCGCGCCTGTCGTTCGACGCCGGGCCGGGGGTCAGGTCCGATGCGGACATCGCCGCGCTGATCGCTTTCTTTCGCGCGCGGCGCGGGGCGGCGCGGGGGTTTCGCTTTACCGATCCCTATGATGATCGCAGCGGCGCGCCGGGCGTCGCGCCTTTGCCGATCGACCAGCGGCTGGGGATCGGCGACGGGGTGCGGGCGACGTTCCAGTTGATGCGCCATTATGGCGTGGGCGAGGAGGCGCAGGCACGGGTCATCACCCGGCCGGTGGCGGGGAGCATCCGGGTGGCGGCCGACGGGGTCGAACTGACCGAGGGGTGGAGCCATGCGGGGCTGGGCGTGATCGCGTTCGATGACGCGCCCGATGCCGGTGTGGTGCTGAGCGCTGGTTATCGTTTCGACGTGCCGGTGCGCTTTGCCGAGGACCGGCTCGACATCAACCGGGCGACCTTCGCCGCGGGCGAAGCGCCGTCGGTGCCGCTAGTGGAGATACGCGAATGAGCGATGTCGAGAGGCTAAGCCAGCCGCTTAATACGCTGGCCTTTTGCTGGCGGATCGAGCGGCGGGACGGGGTGACGATCGGGCTGACCAGCCATGACCGGGATCTGGACATAGGCGGGCTGACCTATCGCGCCGCGCCGGGGATGACGCCGTCGGCGGTGCGCAACGGGATCGGGCTGGATGGCGAGGATAGCGATGTCGCAGGCGCGCTGTCGAGCGATGCGATCGGCGAGGCGGACCTGATGGCGGGGCGCTGGGACGGGGCGGCGCTGGAATTGCGGCTGACGCAGTGGGAGGTTTTGGGGGAGGCTTTGGGAGAGGAACCGGGCGCGCTGTGGCTGTTGCTGGCGCGGGGCGAGATCGGCGCGGTGGCGCGCAAGGGCGGGGCGTTTACGGCGGAACTGCTGGGCGCCGCGGCGGTGCTGAGCGGGCCGGTGGCGCCGTCGACCTCGCCCGATTGCCGGGCAAGGCTGGGCGACGCGGCGTGCCGGGTCGATATGGCCGGGCGTCGGCGGATCGTAGCAGTAGGGAGCGTCGATGACGTCGATGTGGCGGTCGGCGGATTGGCGGCTGGAGCCTATGCGTTCGGTGCGTTGCGCTGGCTGACCGGGGCCAATGCGGGGCTGACGCAGGCGGTGGTCGACAATGGCGCGGACGGGCTGGTGCTGGCCGATCCGCCGGCCTTTGCGGTGATGGCAGGGACGTTGGCGTTGCTGACCGAAGGGTGCGACCGGCAATTGGCGACCTGTGCGGCGCGGTTCGGCAACGCGCTCAATTTCCGTGGAGAACCCTATTTGCCGGGGATGGACCTTTTGACCCGCTATCCCGGCGCATGAGCGGGGTAGTCGAGCGCGCGCGGGCGCTGGTCGGCGTGCCGTTCCGGCTGCACGGGCGCAATCGCGCGGGGCTGGATTGCGTCGGGCTGGCGGCGCTGGCGATGGGGCGGGAAGCGCATTGCGCCTACGGGCTACGCAGTGGCGATATCGGGCGGGCGGAAGGCTGGCTGCGGGCGGCGGGGTTGCGGCCGGTGGAGATTGGGGAGCCGGGCGACCTGGCGCTGGTGCGACCGGGGCCGTTGCAACTGCATCTGATGATCGGAACCGGGGCGGGGTTCATCCATGCCCATGCGGGAATCGGGCGGGTGGTGGAGATGCCGGGGGCGTCGCCCTGGCCGGTGATCGGGTGGTGGGCCTTATAACGTTATATTTGGGGAGAGCGCATATGGCGACGGTGGTGCTGACGGCGGTGGGGACCGTGCTGGGCGGGCCGATCGGCGCTGCGATCGGCGCGGTGATCGGCAATGTCATCGACAATCAGATATTGTTCAAGCCCAAGGGGCGCGAGGGCGCGCGACTTGCCGACCTGCAATTGCAGACGTCGAGCTATGGCACGCAAGTCCCAAAGCTGTTCGGAACGATGCGGGTGGCGGGGACGGTGATCTGGGCGACCGACCTGAAGGAGACGAAGAGCAAGAGCGGCGGCGGCAAGGGGCGGCCGAGCGTGACAAGCTACGCCTATTCGGCGAGCTTCGCGGTGGCGCTGTCGGCCCGGGCGATCGGGCAGGTCCGGCGCATCTGGGCGGACGGCAATCTGCTGCGCGGGGCGGCGGGGGATTTCAAGACGGAGGTTTCGGCCTTTCGCGTCCATGCGGGCGGCGAGGGTCAAGCGGCCGATCCGCTGATCGCGGCGGCGCAGGGCGTGGGGCTGACCCCGGCGCATCGCGGGATCGCCTATGTGGTGTTCGAGGATCTGGCGCTGGCCGATTATGGCAATCGCATTCCGTCGCTGACCTTCGAGGTGGAGGCCGATGCCGGGCCGGTGCTGATCGGCGCGGTGGCTGCCGTGTTGAGCGCGGGGCGGCTGGAGGGCGATGGGCTGGCCGCGGTGGACGGCTTTGCCGGGAGCGGGAGCGATGTGCGGGCGGCGATCGCGCCTTTGGTCGAGGCGCATAGGCTGGCGTTGCAGTCGGGGGCGGATGGGCTTCGGTTGACGGCCGCTGGCGCGGCGGATGGCGCGATAGAGGCGGACGGGCTGGCGCGGCGCGTGAACGGGCAGACGATCGATCCGGTCGAGCGATCGGGCGCGGCGGCCGATGCGGTGCCGGTGGCGCTGAGCCTACGTCACTATGATGCCGCGCGCGACTATCAGGCCGGGGTGCAGCGGGTGACGCGGCCGGGGCCGGGACGGCAGGAGCAGGGGATCGAGTTGCCCGCCGTGATGGCGGCGGACGCGGCGCGGGCGGTGGCGGCGGAGCGGCTGGGCGCGGGTTGGACCGGGCGGGCGACGATGACGTTGCGCTGCGACTGGCGCGCGCTGGCGCTGGCACCCGGCGCGGTGGTGACGGTGGCGGATGCGCCGGGCCTGTGGCGGATCGAGGAACGGGAATGGGAAGCGATGGCGGTGCGGCTGGCGCTGCGCCGGGTGCCGGGCGCGGGCGGGGCGCTGCCCGCCGGGGCGTCTTCGGGCGCGATCGTGCGGCAGGCGGATGCGCCCCATGGCGCGACGACGCTGATGCTGGCCGACCTGCCGCAGATCCAGGACGGGGCGGCGAGCGCGCCGTTGCTCGTCGCAGCGGCGAGCGGGGGCGCAGGTTGGCGCAGCGCGGCGCTGTTCGTGATGGGCGAGAGCGGGGAGGCGGTGCCGATCGGACGCAGCGCACCGCGGGCGGTCATGGGAATGGCGGACGCCGCCTTGCCAAGCGGCAGCGCGACGCTGATCGATCGGCAGCATCCTCTGATGGTGACGTTGCTGGCGGTGGATATGGACCTAGGCGGGGCGGACGAGGCGACGCTGGCGCAGGGGCGGAACCTGTGCCTCGTCGGCCGCGAGCTGGTGCAGTTCGAAACGGCGGTGCGAACCGGGCCGGCCAGCTATCGGCTGGGCGGGCTGCGCCGGGGGCTGCGCGGCACCGAATGGGCGATGGACGGGCATGAGGCCGGCGAGCCGTTCCTGCTGATCGAGGAGGAGCGGCTGGTGCAGCCGCTGGCGGCGCTGGGCACGGTGGGCGAGGTCGGCGCGACGCTGCGGCTGGCGGCGGTCGGGCTGGGCGATGTCGAACCGGTGGAGGCGACGCTGGCAATCAGCGGGGAGGCGCTGATGCCGCCCTCGCCGGTGCATCTGACGGTGCGGGCGCAGGATGGCGGGCAGGCGTTCTGCTGGGTCCGGCGTAGCCGTGCCGGATGGCGATGGAGCAATGGGAGCGACGTGCCGCTGGGCGAGGAGGCGGAGCGCTATCGCATCGCGGTGATGGATGGGGCGACGGTGGTGCGCAGCGCGGAAAGCGGCGCGCCGGAGTGGTTCTATTCGGCGGCGATGATCGCGGCGGACGGGACCGCGGGCCGGCCGCTGGTCGCGGACGTGCGCCAGTTGGGGACGCTGGCGCAGGGGCGGGCGGCGCGGATCGGCTTTATCGCCTGAGCGCATATGGGGTGATCGAGGAGAAAAGTTATGGACGGAACGCCGCGTTGGGCGCTGCCGCTGCTGTTCGCAGGGCAGGCGCAGAAGGAAATCCAGCATAATGAGGCGCTGGCGCTGGTCGATGCGCTGCTGCACGGGCAGGTGGAGAGCGCCGACCTGAGTGCGCCGCCGGGTGCGCCCGCGGTCGGCCAGTGCTGGATCGTCGCCGCCGGCGCATCGGGCGACTGGTCCGGACGGGCGGGATCGATCGCGCTGTGGACGGAGGGCGGGTGGCGCTTCGTCGCCGCGCGCAGCGGGATCAGGGTCGCTGCGGCCGACCGCGATCACGCGCTTTTCTTCGATGGGGCAGAGTGGCGCAGCGAAGCGATACGAAGCGCTGGCCTGTTTATCGAGGATGAGCGAGTGGTGGGGCCACAGAGGGCGGCTATCGCGGCGCCCGGCGGTGGCGCCGTGATTGACGTCGAGGCGCGCTCTACGGTCGCCGACATTCTGGCGGCCTTGCGCAGCCATGGCCTGATCGCGAGCTAATATTACGGGCCTGTGCATTTCTTGTTGCAGGTCCGCGTCAATAGTCTAGGATTCCTCCGCATTAGCTTGGCAAAGCTGTGAAAGCCGGGCTAGTGCGTTATTTTTGCAACGGTTTCACTAATTGTGGACTTGCCATGAAACCTTCTTGCGAATACAGGGTTTCAGCAGTCCTTCGTGACACTCTTGAAAGGGGAATTCAAATGCGGAAGCTTGCCCTCGCGGCTGCGCTTGCGACCACCGTCCTGGCCACCCCGGCCATGGCGCGTGACAATAGCTGGTATGTCGGCGTCGATGCCGGCGTCCTGCTCGTCGAAGACCAGGATATTGAATTGTCGACCGCCGTCACCACCGCCGATTATCATAAGGGTTATGATTTCGACGCGAACATCGGCTATGATTTCGGCGGTTTCCGTCTGGAAGCCGAAGCCGCTTACAAGCGCGCCAAGGTCGATCTGGACAAGAGCGGCTTCGGCGGCGCAGCCTCGGCTCTCTCGTTCATGCTGAACGGCTTGCTCGACTTCGGTCCCGATGATGGCCTGCAGGGCTTCGTCGGCGGCGGTGTCGGCGTTTCGCGCGGCAAGCTGGCGACCGATCTGGTCAACGACAGCGACACCGGTTTCGCCTGGCAGGCGATCGCGGGCGTTCGTTACCCGGTCACCAACAATGTCGACGTTTCGCTGAAGTATCGTTTCTTCAATCAGGACGATATCAAGGTCATCCCGGCATACACCACGGGCCTGGCCGTTGCAGGCGACACCATCAACACCAAGCTGCGTACGCACAGCCTGTTGTTGGGTCTGACCTACAACTTCGGTGGCGAACCGGCTGCTACGCCGCCGCCCCCGCCGCCCCCGCCCCCGCCGCCTCCTCCGCCCCCGCCGCCCCCGCCGCCGGTTGCGGAATGCAACCCTGGCCCGTACATCGTGTTCTTCGAATGGGACAAGTCGGACATCACGCCTGACGCCGCCACCATTCTGGACAACGCGGTTTCGGCCTACAGCAGCTGCGGCAGCGCTCAGGTCATGCTGGCCGGTCACGCTGACCGTTCGGGTGCCGCTTCCTACAACGTCGGCCTCTCGCAGCGCCGCGCTGACTCGGTCAAGGCCTATCTGGCCTCGAAGGGTATCCCTGATGGTGTCATCACCACCCAGGCCTTCGGTGAATCGAAGCCGCGCGTCGACACCGCGGACGGCGTTCGCGAAGTCCAGAACCGTCGCGTGGAAATCAGCTACGGTCCGGGTTCGGGCATGTAAGCCGATTTCCGTTCTTCGGAATGGAAACAGAATTGGGGGCTGGTCGCAGGACCAGCCCCTTTTTCTTTGGCCGATTGGTTAGGGATCGTCCGTTGCGCCGGGGCATCGCACACGGGGCCAAGGCGTTGTCGGGAAGGCCTCGCCGGTGGCGGGGTGCTTCACTGTCGCGCGTGGATTGACAGACAGCGCGGCGATGGCCGGGGCTTCAAGGCCCGATGATGAATGACGGCACGGTGCTGGGACATGCGGCGGCGAATGGCGAGCCTGCGCGATGGACGCGCCGGTCCCTTGGGCGAACATGCCAGAGAGCATGGCGCACAGATTATCTGCGTCGCCATCCCGCCTTGCGCGCGAAGCGGCGCAGTATAGCAAGCCGTCCGCTTTCCATGTCATCGGGTCTACGATCGATAGGCGGGGTGCTGTGCGCCACGAAACGCCGTCCGCCCGGCATCGATGCGCCAGTAAGAAAGATGCGGTCGACAGCGATCAACGGGCGGTAGATACGCATCGATTGCCTTCTTGCGAAAGCTTATCAAAAGAACGGTGACAAATCGATCCGGATGGGCAACAAAAGCGCTTCAGCGGCGTTAGCGCCTTATCTTGCCCTTCCTGGGAGCTATCCATGAAAATTCTTCCGCTTCTCACCGCCTTGCCGATCGTCCTGGCCGCATCCGCCTGCGCCACCACATCGGACGCGCCCAGCGCTGCGCCGACCGCTTCGGCCAAGCTGGCGGCGGCCGACGGGACTGCGCGCGGGACGGCGACCGTGACCCAGGCGGGCGACGGTCTGCACGTCGTGGTCAAAGCGATGGGGCTGACCCCTGGCATCCACGCCGTGCATATCCATACCACGGGCCAGTGCGCTGCGCCCGACTTCGCGAGCGCGGGTGGCCATTGGAACCCGACCGCGCGCAAGCATGGCAAGGATAATCCCGCCGGCATGCATATGGGCGACATGCCTAATATGACGGTAGGCCCGGATGGCACCGGGGCGATCGAATATCATATCGCGGGCGCGGCGATCAGCGAGGGCGCGACGCCTTTGCTCGACACCGACGGCGCGGCAGTGGTCGTGCATGCGCAAGCCGACGACAATATGAGCGATCCGGCCGGCAATGCCGGTGGCCGCGTGGCGTGCGGCGTGCTGGCGGCGGGCTGACCGCCGCGCCGTCTGTGCGGTTGACGTTATGAGGCTTTCGAAAGGCGCTTCGGGCTTTGGGTTTCGGGGCGCCTTTTCGATATCGGACGATCAGTCCAGCGATGGTTGCGCGGCGCCGTCGTCGGCGTAATCCGCTATCGCCTGATAGATCGCGCGCTGCTGACCGAGACGGCTTTCGAACAGGGTGAAGTGATCGACCCGAAAGAGCGCGCCGGTCAGGGCGGCATGGCGGGCGAGAAAGGGAGCGATCAGTCCGCCCGCCCGGCCGAAGCGGGCGAGGGTGACGTGGGGCAGATAGGCGCGGCTTTCGGGTAGCAGGCCGACCGAAACGCAGACGCGATCTATTTTCCGATGCAGCGCCGCTAGGGGATCGCGCGGTTTGACACCGGCCCAGAGCGTATCGACCACGCCCTTGCGGTCGAACGCGCCGACGCCCGAAAGATGTACGTCGAACGGAGCGAAGCGGATCGCGCCCAGGGCGTCGGCGAGGTCATTGGCGCGGTGGCGGTCGACTTCACCGATGAAGCGCAACGTTAGGTGCAGTTGATCGTCGCCTTGCCAGCGCGCGCCTTCAACGCCGTCCATCAAGGAAAGAAGATTCGCGCGCTGATCGGCGGGCGGGCGGATGGCGACGAACAGGCGATGCATGGGGAAGATATAGGGCGATCGACACGATCCGTCACCGGCCGTGCCGGTTTGGCTTGAATCACGCGGCCGATGCGCCGATAATGGAGATATCGGCAAAGCGTGCCGGTGAAGGAGACGATTTTCATGGCCAACTGGTCCGACCCCCGTTCCGACATTGCGGGCTTTGGCGGCGCCACCGCTGCGCGCGGCGAGGCGTTCGACGCCGGGCTGCGCAGCTATATGCTGTCGGTGTATAATTATATGGCGAGCGGCGTGCTGCTGACGGGCGTCGTCGCGCTGCTGTTCGCGTCGAGCGGCATGGCTGAAGCGGTGTTCTTCGGTCCCGGCATCCTGAAATATATCGTGATGTTCGCGCCGCTGCTGTTCGTGATGGTGTTGAGCTTCGGCATCAATCGCTTGTCGACGGTCGCTGCGCAGGGCCTGTTCTGGGCCTATGCCGCGGTGATGGGCGTGTCGCTATCCTATATTTTCCTGGCCTATACCGGTACGTCGATCGCGCAGACCTTCTTCGCGACCGCGGCGGCGTTCGCAGGGCTCAGCCTGTGGGGCTACACCACCAAGAAGGATCTGTCGGGTTTCGGCACTTTCCTGATCATGGGCGTAGTCGGCCTGCTGGTGGCGAGCCTGATCAATATCTTCATGAAGTCCAATGCGATGAGCCTGGTCATCAGCGGCGTCGGCGTGCTGCTGTTTGCCGGCCTGACCGCTTATGACACGCAGAAGATCAAGAGCATCTATGCCCATGTCGCGGGCACGGACATGATGGGCAAGTCGGTGGTGATGGGGGCGCTGAACCTCTATCTCGACTTCATCAACATGTTCATGTTCCTGCTGCGCCTGTTCGGCGATCGCCGCTGATCGCTAAGGCGTGAAGCCCGATCAAAAGGCCCGGTGGAGCGATCCGCCGGGCCTTTTTGTTGTGCGAAAATCGGGACGTTCGCTTCGCTCGCGGCCCCCGTCAGGGAAGGGAGCGAGGTGCGCGCTCAGCCTTGCTTCTGCATTTCGGCGATGAGGGCGCCGTCGATCTCTTTCTGCCGCTTGTAGGCCGGGCGCTCGCGCAGGCGGGCGGCGTAGGATTCCAGGGCGGGGCTGGAGGGGATGGACTTGAAGCTCAGACCCCAGTCGATCTGCGAGCCGACATAGACATCGGCGGCGGTAAATTGGTCGCCGCAAATCCAGGCGTCGCTCGCGACCGCCGTTTCGAGGGTGGCTATCGTATCTTCGAATGTGCCATAACCGGCCGTGCGCTCGCGGCCTTCGGGAACGACGAAGCCCAGCGCCTTGTTGGTCACGGCGGCCTCGACCGGGCCGGCGGCGAAGAAGAGCCAGCGATAATAGGTATGGCGCTGGTCGAGCGCGGGGGCGAGGTGCGCGGCCGGGAAGGCATCGGCCAGATAGGCGCAAATGGCGGCGCATTCGGTGATGACCCGGCCGTCATGGACGATGGCGGGCACCTTGCCCATCGGATTGATCGCCAGATAGTCGGGCGCCTTCATCGACGCGGCATAATCGAGGATCACCGTGTCATAGGCCTGGCCGACCTCCTCCAGCATCCAGCGGACGATCTGCCCGCGCGACATCGGGTTGGTGTAGAAGATGAGGTCAGAGGGCATGGGCTTCTCTCCTGAATCGAGGCAAGGAAGGTGGCGCAAGCGACGGGCAGGCGCCACCCCCTTTCCGGGTCAGCAGCCCACGCCCATGGCGCTGCCGAGCATCCCGCCTAGGCCGCCGCCACATTTTTTCTTTTTCTTTTGTTGTTGCTGGGTCGGTGCATCGTCCCCGTTATCGCCAGCCTGGCCCATCATGCTGCCCATGTCCGGGCCGTTCAGCATCCACATGGTGTTGGCGCGATAGCGGACGCGGGCGATCCATTCCGGTTTCCATACGGCCTTGGGGTCGGCGGGGCGGGGCGGGTAGGTGAAATTGGCCTCTGGGCCATAGGCGTAGAGGCTGCCCATCAGCATCTCTCCGCCCGCCTGGGTGACGGCGGCAGGGACGGTGCAACTGGTCTGGCTGGGCGGCATGACGATTTTCTGCGCGATCATCTTCTGCACGGCGGCAGGCGACATCCAGTCCCACACCGGGCCACCGAATGCCTGGGTCGCCGAGGAGGCCCACCAGACCATGTCGCCATTCTCCTTGGCGCCGAAGGTCCAGGCGTAATAGCCGGTCGCCTGCGGCAAGCTGTTCCAGCTGAGGATCGTCGCGCCGCCGGCGATCGCGCGGGCGGTGCCGGTGATGGCGGGCATGAAGTCCTGCTTCAGGTTGAAGGCGATGTCGGGGCTGTAATTGCCGCTGATACGATGATCGCCGAGCAGGGAGGCATTGGCGGGAACGGTCTTGCGCGTCTGGCTGTTGGGCCAGTCGCCATAGGTCTTGCTGTTGGAGGCGCGGATTTGCCATTCCTGTGGAATCGATGCGCCACTCATGTAGAGGCCGGGCGGCATCTGGCCCTTGGCGACCTTGGCGAAGTCGATCACGACCGGCTGGCCCGCACCAGGCGTGGCGCCGCAGCCCCAATAGAGGAGCAGCCGGCCCTTGGGGCGCTCGCCCGGCATGGGCTGATCGTCGCTGGGGACGATGCGGGGCGTGACGAGCGGGACGGAGGCGCCGAGGCCTGCGCCGGCGGGCATGAAATGATCGGCGGCGGGCGCGCCGCTGGCGGGCGCGCGGGTGGAGCCGAGGCGCAGGACGAGTTCGTGGAGTGGCTGGTTGCGGCCGCCGCCCATCATCATGCTCATGGCCGCGCCCATGCCGCCGCCGCCACCCGCCATGGCGGCCATGCCGGACATGGTGCCGGCGTCGATCGTGTAGCGGGCAATGGGGCCGGATGCCTGCTGGCTGGTGCCAGGGGCGGCGAGGAGGGTGAAGGATGCAAGCAGAAATGCGCCGCGAGCGGGGCGCGAAGTCAGGAGTTTGCGCACAACATCTGTTCCTTGATCGTTACGGAAGAGATGCGACCTTTTTTCTGGGAAGGGAAACGTAGCAGAGATTCAGGGGACGGGGGAGGGGGGAGTTGGTAAGCTGCTCCCATGAAGATACCGTGAGACGCCCATGATGAAATTTTCGATTGCGGTCGCGATCATGGCGATGGCGCAGGCTGCCTCCGCCGCCGACGACCGGATGGCCAGACTGAACGCCTCTGACATTCGATCCGCATTGGTGGGGCATATGGTCCGTTATGAGCGGCCGGGCTGGACGGATACGGGCGTTCAAGAAGAATTTCGCGACGACGGGCGATGGCGGGGCACGCGCTACAACAGAGGGCCGAGTTCGTTTTCCGGTCTGTGGGAAATCGCCGACGATCGGCTTTGTGTGGTCGCCATGCAAGGATTGACGGGGTATCGCTGGGCGCATGGTTGGGTTTGCAGAGAAGTGTGGCGAGGGCAGCAATCCGGCCGTTTGTTTATGGACCATGTGGTCATGCTGGAGGGGCGGCAGGTGGTTCATGTAGAGGCATTGAAGCCGCAATTGTGATTGCCGCCGCTTTACCCTCTTCCGACTTCGCCTAGGCGGCAAGCTGCCAAGGCTACATATCCTTCTCCCATGGGGAGAAGGATTTTCATACGAAAAGAGCGACCCTCGCGGGCCGCCCTTTCGTCATCGCGTGTGAAGACTCTTACTTCGTGCCTTCCGATGCCTTGGCCTTGCCGCCCTTCTTGCCCTTTTTGGGGGCGGCCGGGGTGATCTGGAAGGCGAGCGCCCCCACCCCGTCGGCATCTTCCTTCATATGGACATGGACTTCGCCGCCATGGACCAGCTTGCCAAACAGCAGTTCCTCGGCCAGCGGCTGCTTGATCTTTTCCTGCATCAAACGGCCCATCGGTCGGGCGCCGTACAGCTTGTCATAGCCCTTCTTCGTCAGCCAGGCCTTGGCGTCGTCGTCCAGGGTGATGTGGACGTCGCGGTCGGCCAGTTGCAGCTCAAGCTGTAGCACGAACTTGTCGATGACGCGGGCGACGACTTCGGTCGGCAGATAGTCGAACGGCACGATCGCATCGAGGCGGTTGCGGAATTCGGGGGTGAAGAGCTTCTTCACCGCGTCTTCCTGGACATCCTCGCGCGTGAACTCGCCGAAACCGATGCTTTCCTTCGCCATGTCCGACGCACCGGCATTGGTGGTCATGATGAGGATGGTGTTGCGGAAATCGACGGTCTTGCCGTGGTGATCGGTCAGGCGTCCATTATCCATCACCTGCAACAGGATGTTGAACAGGTCGGGATGCGCCTTTTCGATCTCGTCGAGCAGCAGCACGCTATGCGGTTGCTGGTCGACGGCATCGGTCAGCAGGCCGCCCTGGTCATAGCCGACATAGCCCGGAGGCGCGCCGATCAGCCGGCTGACCGAATGGCGTTCCATATATTCCGACATGTCGAAACGCTGGAGCGGGATGCCCATGATCGAGGCGAGCTGGCGCGCCACCTCCGTCTTGCCGACGCCGGTGGGGCCGGAGAAGAGATAGTTGCCGATCGGCTTGTCGGGATCGCGCAGCCCCGCGCGCGACAGTTTGATGGCCGACGACAGCACTTCGATCGCCTTGTCCTGGCCGAACACGACACGCTTAAGGTCCGTGGTGAGTGAACTCAGCACGGTCTTGTCGTCGGACGATACCGTCTTGGGGGGGATGCGGGCCATGGTCGCGATGACCTGCTCGATCTCCTTGGGGGTGATGGTCTTCTTGCGCTTGGACGGCACCACGAGCATCTGCATGGCGCCGACCTCGTCGATTACGTCGATCGCCTTGTCGGGCAATTTCCGGTCGTTGATGTAGCGCGCCGACAGCTCCACCGCCGCCTTGATCGCATCCGGCGTATATTTGACGTGGTGATGCTCCTCGAACGCGGTGCGCAGGCCGGCGAGAATCTTGATCGTATCCTCGATCGTCGGCTCGTTCACGTCGATCTTCTGGAACCGGCGCAGCAGGGCGCGGTCCTTTTCGAAGTGATTGCGGAACTCCTTGTAGGTGGTCGAGCCGATGCAACGGATCGTGCCGCCCGACAAAGCGGGTTTCAGCAGGTTGGACGCATCCATCGCGCCGCCGCTGGTGGCGCCCGCGCCGATCACGGTGTGGATCTCGTCGATGAAGAGGACCGCGTGCGGCATCTTTTCCAGTTCGGTCACGACCGCCTTCAGCCGTTCCTCGAAGTCGCCGCGATAGCGGGTGCCGGCCAGAAGCGCGCCCATGTCCAGCGAGTAGATGACGGCTTCCTTGAGGACGTCGGGGACTTCTCCTTCCACGATCTTGCGCGCCAGACCTTCGGCGATCGCCGTTTTGCCCACGCCCGGATCGCCGACATAGAGCGGGTTGTTCTTCGAGCGGCGGCACAGGATCTGGATCGTGCGATCCACTTCCGCGGTTCGGCCGATCAGCGGGTCGACCTTGCCACGGCCCGCTTTCTCATTGAGGTTGACGGTGAACTGTTCGAGGGCGCTATCCTTCTTACCCTTGCCGTCCTGCACCTTTTTTTCCTCCTCGGAAGCGCCCTTGGTCTCCTGACGCTCGGGCGCGGGCGTGCCCTTGCCGACGCCATGGCTGATGAAGCTCACGGCATCGAGGCGGCTCATATCCTGCTGTTGCAGGAAATAGACGGCATAGGATTCGCGTTCGGAGAAGAGCGCGACGAGCACGTTGGCGCCCGTCACTTCATCCTTGCCGGACGACTGGACGTGCAGGATGGCGCGCTGGACCACGCGCTGGAAACCGCTGGTGGGGGACGGGTCGCTGGACCCCTCCACCTTCAGGCTGTCGAGTTCGGTGTCGAGATAATGGGTGACGGCGTCGCCCAGTTCGCCCAGCTCCACGCCGCACGCCTGCATCACCTTTGACGCATGTTCGTCATCAATCAGTGCCAGGAGGAGATGCTCCAGCGTGGCATATTCATGCTTGCGCTCCGACGCGTGCGTCAGCGCGTTGTGCAAGGTGGTTTCAAGAGCGGGTGCGAATGAAGGCATGTCTGTTCTACTCCTGGCCCCAAAAAGGGGTAGTGTTGAACCATATGTCGGCATTGCTCGACGCGGGATCAAGGCCGCAGCCCCGACCAGCGGAATTGCCTGACTGCCCAAGCCCTATGGTGCCCTTAAGGGCGCAGGGGGCAAGGCGCGGGTTCATCGCCTGAATAACGCCTCGGCACTTGCCTTATGGTTAACGGCGTTTTCCTTTATCGATCTGGTGCGCGCGATTTCCGTTTCCAGAGCGACGATGCGGGCGTCCAGTTCGGCAACGGACAAAGGCCCCAGATCCTGCCTCAACAGGCGGGCCAGCGGATCATCTCCCTTGTTCGGCAGATCGTCATCCAAGTCCATGACGCCAATGTTGACCCTGCGGGCCACTCTGTCAATAAGGGCGCAGGTTCCGTCCGTCGATTTTTGGTGCGGCGCAACATGGTTAACGACCGGGGGCAGTAACATGGCGGATGTGGGCGCAGTACCGGGCGAGATGACGGCGATCGCGATCGTCACGCCGGGCGGGCCGGAAGCGCTGGTGCCGGAACGGCGGCCGGTGCCCGTGCCGGGCGAAGGCGAGGTACTGATCAAGGTTGCGGCCGCGGGCGTCAATCGGCCCGACGTGTTGCAGCGGCAGGGCAAATATCCGCCGCCGCCGGGCGCTTCCGACATTCCGGGACTGGAAGTGGCCGGGACCATCGTGTCGGCCGGCAGCGGCGCGGATAAGCTGGTGGGGCAGAAGGTGTGCGCGTTGCTGGCAGGTGGAGGCTATGCCGAATATGCGGTGGCGCCGGCGGGGCAATGCCTGCCGCTGCCCGACGACTATGATCTGGCCGAGGCGGCGGCGCTGCCCGAAACCCTGTTCACCGTGTGGACCAACTTGTTCGAGCGCGCCTATGCGGTGGGCGGCGACACGGTACTGGTCCATGGCGGGACCAGCGGCATCGGCACCATGGCGATCCGGCTGTGCAACCTGTTCGACGTGCGCGTGATCGTGACCTGTGGGTCGGAAGAGAAGTGCGCGCAGGCGCTGGAATGGGGCGCGAACCATGCGGTCAATTACAAGACGCAGGACTATGTCGAGGAAGTGAAGGCGATCACCGGCGGGCAGGGGGTGCAGGCGGTGCTCGACATGGTCGGCGGCGATTATGTGCCGCGCAACCTGGCTTGTCTGGCCGAGGATGGACGGCATGTGTCGATCGCGGTGCTGGGCGGGGCGAAGGCGGAGATTTTCATCCCGGCGATCATGAGTAAGCGGCTGACCATCACCGGATCGACGCTGCGGGCGCGGTCGGTGGGTTTCAAGAGTCTGGTCGCGGACGAACTGATGCGGACGGTGTGGTCTTTCGTGGGCGAGGGGAAGCTGCGCCCGGCGATGGACCGGAAGTTCGCGCTGGCGGATGCGGCCAAGGCCCATGCGCGGATGGATGCGGGCGAGCATTTCGGGAAGATCGTGCTGGTGGTTTGATGGGGGTCATTAGCGAACCCGAAGGCTGTAAGCGTTGCGGACATCTCATCGGTTATCACTGGGATGGTGACGGTGAAATGTGGTGCACCGCCTGCGAGTGTAAGGGATATGTTGATCCCGATGAGCCAAAAGTCGTGAGCCGACGTCCTAATGCTGCGGATGATAAAAGGGAAACGTCACCCTGAACTTGTTTAGCTGCGCTGGCCTTCGGCTCAGGGTCCATTTTGCCAAATCGAGGGAAGGTTGGTGCCGCGCGATGGATGCTGAAACAAGTTCAGCATGACGAATGAAATGAGGCGCGCTCCTCCGGTCAACCCCCGCAAACCGTAGCATTTCCGTCATATTCTCTTCGGAACTGTAACATTGCGCGCTTAAGGATTCGCTCCCAAGGACATTGGTCTTTGGGGATCGTATCATGAACGCCATTACCCGCCTGCCCTTCCTGAGCGAGTTGGAAGAGGGCGCGGACGACCGTTTCCATATCCCTGAGCGGGAAGGGCAGCGGCGCCGCTATCGCACCATCTGGATTTCCGACATTCACCTCGGCACGCGCGGCTGCAATGCCGCGATGCTGATCGACTTCCTCGACACTGTGGACAGCGACACCATCTATCTGGTGGGCGACATCATCGACGGATGGCGCCTCAAGAAGCGCTTCTACTGGCCGGCCAGCCATAATGACGTGGTCTGGCGCCTGATGAAGCGCGCCAAGCGCGGCACGCGGGTCGTCTACATCCCCGGCAATCATGACGAGATGTTCCGCCAGTTCACCGGCATGAGCTTTGGCGGCGTCGAAATCCGGCGCAAGGCGATCCACACGACCGCGGACGGGCGCAAGCTGCTGGTGTTGCATGGCGACGAGTTCGACACGATCATGCTGGCGCATCGCTGGTTGGCCTTCGTCGGCGACGCGGCCTACACGACGCTGATGCGGCTCAATGTCGTGGTCAATGCCGTGCGCCAGCGCATGGGGTTGCCCTATTGGTCGCTCAGCAAGATGGCCAAGCACAAGGTCAAGAACGCCGTGTCCTTCATTTCCCGGTTCGAGGAAGTGGTGGCGCATGAGGCGGGCGCGCGCGGAGTCGATGGCGTGGTGTGCGGTCATATCCACAATGCCGAGATGCGCGAGATAGAGGGCATCGACTATTATAATGACGGCGACTGGGTCGAGGGTTGCACGGCGCTGGTGGAACATGGCGACGGGCGGATGGAAGTGCTGCACTGGGCCGACGAGATCGCCAGGCGCGAGCAGGAAGAACAGGACGCGCGGGCGCGGATGGCGGCCTGATATGATGGCTGACTGCTTCGTACCAAGTCGAGCATCGCAAGGGATGCGCTAACCGTTTCTCGACTGCGCTCGACACGAACGGCCGTAGGTGAATAAGGAATGATCCCCATGCGCATAGCGATCGTCACCGATGCCTGGAGTCCGCAGGTCAATGGCGTGGTGCGCACGCTCCAGACGATCCGCGCCGAACTGGAGCGGATGGGGCATGTGGTCGAGGTCATTTCGCCCGATCTCTATGGCTCCATTCCCTGCCCGACCTATCCCGAAATCCGGCTGGCGCTGGTCCGGTCGACCGTGGTGGGGCAGGCGATCGCCGCGTTCCAGCCCGATGCGGTGCATCTGGCGACCGAAGGGCCGCTCTGCCTGGCGGCGCGGCGCTGGTGCCTGCGCAGCGGCGTGCCGTTCACCACCGCCTACCACACCCATTTTCCCGACTATGTCGCACAGCGCACCGGCCTGCCTGCGGCCTGGTTCTGGCGGTATATCCGCTGGTTCCATGGGCCGGCGCAGGCAGTGCTGGTGTCTACCCGATCTGTGCGCGACCAGTTGCGCGCCCATGGCGTGCCCAATGTGCGGCCATGGGGTCGGGGGGTCGATCTGGCCGCCTTCACCCCCGATGCACCGCCGCCCGACGCGTTCGCGAATCTGCCGCGTCCGATCATGCTCTATGTCGGGCGGGTCGCGGTGGAGAAGAATCTGGAGGCGTTCCTCGCCACGGATCATGCCGGCACCAAGGTCGTTGTCGGCGATGGGCCGGTGCGCGCGACGCTGGAGCGTGCCTATCCGCAGGCCCGCTTCCTGGGGCCGATGTTCGGCGCGGCGCTGGCGGGCGCCTATGCCGGGGCGGACGTGTTCGTCTTTCCCAGCCGCACCGATACGTTCGGGCTGGTGATGATCGAAGCGCTGGCCTGCGGCACGCCGGTTGCGGCCTATCCGGTCACCGGGCCAATCGATATCGTGACGGCGGACAGCGGAGCGTTGTCGGAAGATCTGGGGCAGGCGATCGCCGCCGCATTGTCGTGCGATCGCGCCGCCTGCGCCGCTTATGGACAGAGCTTCAGTTGGGAGCGCAGCGCGCGCGAGTTTCTGGAGGGCCTGCACGCGATCCCGGCGACACTGATCGAAAGCGCCGCCTGACGCTATTCCCGGGGGGCGATGCTTTTCCCAAGGATTCTGTTGCCGCACGCAGCGGGATGTTCTATCTCTGATCCGTCGTGGCCGCCCTGCTTGGGCGGCCCTTATCGTTTTTACGCCGGAGAAGACCCCGTGTCCCAGCCCCTCATGCCTCACGCGACCGCCAGCTGGCTGGTCGACAATAGCGCTCTGAGCTTCGACCAGATCGCGGAATTCTGTGGGCTTCATATTCTGGAAGTGCAGGCTATCGCCGACGACACCGCCAGCATCAAATATACCGGCCGCGATCCGGTACGCGCCCATGAAATCACCATGGAAGAAATCCACAAGGGCGAGAACAATCCCGACTATCGGCTCAAGATGCTGAAAGGGCCGGAGCCTGTCCGCCGCACCAAGGGGCCGCGCTACACGCCCGTCAGCAAGCGTCAGGACAAGCCGGACGGCATCGCCTGGATACTGCGTCATCATCCGGAGATTTCGGACGGCGCGATCGGCAAGTTGATCGGCACCACGCGCACCACTATCGCCGCGATCCGCGATCGCACCCACTGGAATATCTCCAACATCACCCCCAAAGATCCTGTGACGCTGGGCCTGTGTTCGCAGCGCGAGCTGGACGGGCTGGTTGCCAAGGCGGCCAAGAAGGCGGGTATCGAGGCGCCCACCGATTCGCGCCTGGACGGCGATCGCGAAGCGCTGATCGAGGAATTGCGTCGCGAGCGGCAGGAGACTGTTCGCCGTGCCGAAGAGGCGTTGAAGACCGAGGCCGACCTGATTTCCAGCACGGCCACCATCCTCGATCCGTTCAGCAGCAACAAGGGCGAGGTGTGATGCCGTAGCGTCATCGGCGACTTGGGTTAAGTCGCTGCGACGCAGCATTTTTCGGGGTCGCGCGGCTGATGCTGCGCGGCCCTTTTTGCTGTGCTTGACGCTTGCGTAAAGCGGGACATGTCCATACACTTCAAGCCATGGAGAGCATGGAAAAAACCTGGAGAGAGCGGTACCAGCACCCGACGGCCTGGGACCAGACATTCCCACCGCTGTCGATGGGCGAGATGGTGACTCATAGCGTTAAGGCGCATCCCGATGCCCCGATGATCGACTTCATGGGGCGGCATTTCAGCTATGGCGCGATGCTGGAACAGATTCGCCGCATCGCCTGTGGCTTGCAGGGCATGGGCGTGAAGAAGGGAGACCGGGTCGGCCTCTATCTGCCCAACACCCCGCATTATGTCGCGGCCTATTATGGCGCGCTGATGGCCGGCGCGATCGTCGTCAACTTCTCCCCTCTCTATACCGCCGCCGAACTGGAGCATCAGGTTGCGGATAGCGGCACGAAAATCCTTTTCACCCTGTCGGCCAAGGCGTTGTTGCCCACCGCGCTGGAGGTGTTGGAGCATAGCGAACTGGAAACGCTGGTCGTCGGTTCGGTCGCGGAGATGCTGTCGCCGGTCAAGTCGCTGCTGTTCCGCTGGTTCAAGGCCAGCGAGTCCACGCCCTTGCCGCACGATCCGCGGGTGATGCGCTATGACCAGTTGATCGCCAATGCGGGTGGCTGCACCGTGCCGGAAATCGACCCGGTCAATGACGTGGCGCTGTTGCAATATACCGGCGGGACGACCGGTACGCCCAAGGGCGCGATGCTCACCCACCAGAACCTCACCGCCAATGCGCGGCAGGCGCAGGCGATCGATCCGCATGCGAACGAGCCGGACCGGATCATCGCGGTGCTGCCCTTCTTCCATGTCTTCGCCAATACCTGCACGCTCAACCGGACGGTGGTGAATGGCGGCGAGATGGTCATGCTGCCGCGCTTCGACGCGGCGCAGGTGCTGGCGGCGGTGCAGCGGGTCAAGGCGACGTCGCTGCCCGGCGTGCCGACCATGTTCCAGGCGCTGCTGGACCATCCCGCCATCCGCAATATCGATTTCTCCTCGCTGCGCGCCTGCATTTCGGGCGGCGCGCCGCTGGCGCTGGAACTGAAGCAGAAATTCGAGGCAGCGACCGGCGCGCGTCTGATCGAAGGCTATGGTCTGACCGAAACCAGCCCGATCGTCTGCACCAATCCCTATGAGGGGCTGAACAAGAGCGGGACGGTAGGCCAGCCGGTGCCGGGGACGCGGGTCAAGCTGGTCGATCGCGAAGACCCGACCCGCCCGCCGCCCGAAGGCGAGCCGGGCGAACTGCTTTTCGCCGGGCCGCAGATCATGAAGGGCTATTGGAACCGGCCCGACGCCGATGCCGAAGTGTTTGTCGGCGAATATGTCCGCACCGGGGATGTCGGCCTGATCGACGAGGACGGCTATGTGAAGATCGTGGACCGGCTCAAGGACATGATCGCGGTCGGTGGCTTCAAGGTGTTTCCCAGTCAGGTGGAATCGGTTCTCTACCACCATCCCGCGGTCAAGGAGGCGCTGGTGATCGGCATCCCCGACCATTATCGCGGCGAGCAGCCCAAGGCGTTCGTAACCCTGAACGAAGGCGCGGAGATCGACGGCGCGGCGCTCAAGGACTGGCTCAACCCCCAACTGGGCAAGCATGAGCGGGTGTGCGAGGTAGAGGTGCGCTTGAACCTGCCCAAGACGCTGGTCGGCAAGCTGTCGCGCAAGGAACTGGTGGCCGAAGAGCGGGCCAAGGCGGATGCGGCACGGACGGAGGCTGGAACCGCGGCCTGATCCTTCCTATCTGAGGGGCGACCACAGATAAGGAATGAACATGGCGCAGGAAATCGCGACGCTGGCCGGTGGCTGCTTCTGGTGTACCGAAGCGGTCTATCAGAATCTCAAGGGCGTGGAGAGCGTGGAAAGCGGCTATATCGGCGGGGCGCAGCCCGATCCCACCTATGAACAGGTCTGTTCGGGCGCGACCGGCCATGCCGAGGCGATCCGCATCACCTATGACCCCGCCGTCATCAGCTATGCCGATCTGCTCGACATTTTTTTCGCCACCCATAATCCCACGACCTTGAACCGTCAGGGCAATGATGTCGGCACCCAATATCGGTCGGCCATCTTTCCCCATTCGGCCAGCCAGGACACGGAAGCGCGTGCGGGCATAGACCGGGCGCAGGCGGACCAGAGCGACCCGATCGTCACCACGATCGAACCGGACGCGCCCTGGTATCCGGCCGAGGATTATCACCAGAAATATTGGGACCGGGTCGGCGACCGGAACCCCTATTGCATGGCGGTGATCCCACCCAAGCTCGCCAAGCTGCGCAAGGGCTTCGCCGCCCGGATCGATGGCTGATCATTCGCCACGGCCCGTCGCGTTTCGCGCCGTCCTTGGTGGGCGGTTCCTGTCGCCTATGCTAGGGAAGCGCGAACGCACAGTCGGGGATGGACGATGAAGAAGTTGGTTTTGCTGGCGACGCCCTTTTTGCTGTTGGCGCTGCCGGGGTGCGTGCGCACGGTCGCGAGCGTCGTGACGGCGCCTGTGCGCGCGGGAGCGCAGGTCGTGGACTGGTCGACAACCAGCCAGAGCGAAGCCGACCGCAATTATGGCCGCAAGATGCGCAAGCAGGAAGCGCGCGAGGGCAAGGAGCGCAAGAAAGCGGACCAGGAACGGCGCAAACAGTGCCGCGAGGCCGGCTACGACAATTGCGGTTGACTGGAATGAACGCGGATTGCTGCCGTGTGAAACAGGGCGGTGGATATGTGTAGCGGGCGGGGAAGTGGCCCAAAATGGCGTTACCAGACGCGACCAGCTAGGCGGTGGATCACGCCGCGGCGCGGCGCAGTCGGTCGTTGATAGCCGCGCCGATGCCGTCGGGCGGGATCGGCGCCACGGCGATTCGGGTCGCGGCGCTGGCATCGGCGAAATGCAGCGCGGCGAACAGATGGGCCGCAGCCTCGCGCATGTCCGCCTCCTGACTGAGGTTGATATGGCAGGGCATCAGCCCGAAGCCGATCAGATATTCGTCCTTTTCCGCCCGGAGTGCGTTCAAGCGTACCGGCTTGGACGGCGCATAATGGCTTTCGAGCTGGCCGGGCGCCTCGATCTTGCCGTCATCGGTCACGATCACCGGCAGTCCGGTCGCCTCTTCCAGCATCGCGGTCGTGACAGGGCCGGGGCGTAGCAGGCGGACGCGATCCTCTGCGGGCGCGACGATGGTGGATTCCAGCCCCTCGCTCGTCGGCCCTTCGTCCAATATCATCCGGATCTTGCCACCCAGGCTGGCGAGCACATGTTCGGCGCAGGTCGGGCTGATCGAACCGCTGCGATTGGCGGAAGGCGCGGCGAGGGGACAGCCGCTTTCGCGGATCAACGCGCGCATCGCCGGATGAGCGGGCAGGCGCAGCGCGACCGTCGGCAGCCCCGCTGTCACCAGCGGCGACAGGCCGCTGTCGCTGCGTACCGGCAACACCAGAGTCAGCGGCCCCGGCCAGAAGCGGTCGGCCAGAACGCTGGCGACGGGCGAAAAATCGGCCAGCCGCTCCGCCATGGCGCGATCGGCGACATGAACGATCAGCGGATTGAAGCTGGGCCGTCCCTTGGCGCTGTAGATTGCGGCGACGGCATTGCTGTCGGTGGCGTCGGCGGCCAGGCCGTAGACCGTCTCGGTCGGCACTGCCACCGGCTCCCCCGCACGGATCAGCAAGGCCGCCTCGCGCAGGGCTTCGGTGCCATAGCGGCAGGATCTGGTCGAAAATGATGGATGAGCGATAGTCACGACCCCTGCGATATAGACCCCGCCTTGGGCAAGTAAAAGGCCATTGCGTCAGGGAAATGACATGGTCGCGACCTGGTGGCGACAGGCGCGAACCAATCGCGCGGACGCTTGCGGCGTCGTGGATCGGCGGTTAAGTCCCCGCCATGACTGACGCTCTTCTCACCCGCATCGCGCAAGCGCTGGAACGGCTCGCGCCGCCGCCCCCTTCCTCGGCCGATCTGAACGCTTCTCCCGCCTATGTCTGGGACGGGAGGGCGATCCATGGGGTGGAGGCGTTCGCGCCGGTGGATTATGCGTTGCTGACCGGGATCGACGCGCAGAAGGGAGCGTTGCTGGACAATAGCCGCCGTCATGCCGCCGGCCATGCCGCGCATGACGTGCTGCTATGGGGCGCGCGGGGTACGGGCAAGTCGGCCGCGGTCGCGTCCGTCGTCGGGCTGTTGCAGCAGGAGGGGCAGGATATCGCCCTGATGCAATGCGCGATCGATGAACTGGCGAGCCTGCCCGCGCTCTTCTCGCTGTTGCGCGCCACGCAGCGGCCCTTCATCCTGTTCCTCGACGATCTGGGATTCGAGGAGCAGGGCGTCGGCGATGCGCGGGCGTTGCGATCGCTGTTGCAGGGGGGGACGGCGGCGCGGCCCGCCAATGTCCGCCTCTATGTGACGTCCAACCGCCGCCATATCGTGCCGCGGCACCTGTCGGAACAGGACGATCCCATCAATCCGCGCGATGTCGTGGACGACAAGATGGCGCTGTCCGACCGCTTCGGCCTCAGCCTCGGTTTCCATGCGCTCGATCAGGACGCCTATGTCGCGATCGTCGGCGGCTATGCGAACAAGCTGGGCCTGACGTTCGACCCGCTGGAGGCGATCCAGTGGGCGACCCAGCGCGGCAGCCGGTCGGGCCGTGTCGCCTGGCAGTATGTGGTCGAACTGGCCGGGCGCAACGGGTTGAGCGTGTAAAGCAATCATCCGTTCGCTCGAAGCGAACGGATGATTGCCATCACTGCGCCTTCGTCACCCGCCAGACCACGCCGCCGACATCGTCACTGACCAGCAGCGCGCCCTTGGCGTCGGCGGTGACGTCGACCGGCCGGCCATGCGCAGCGCCATTCTTGTCGAGGAAGCCGGTCAGCAGGTCTACAGGCTTGGCCTTGCCCGCCTCGCCATCGTTAAAGCCGACATAGACCACTTTGTAGCCCGCCGCGGGCTTGCGGTTCCAACTGCCGTGCAGGCCAACGATCGCCCCGTCGGTGTAGGGCGCGCCCAGTTGCAGCTTGTCGGCGAAGGTCAGGCCCAGCGGCGCGACATGGTTGCCCAGCGCATAGTCGGGCCGGTGGGTATATTCCCGGATTTCTGGGCGCTGCGGCTGGACGCGGCGATCCTCATAACCGCCCCAGTAATTCCAGGGCCAGCCGTAGAAGGCGCCGAACTCCACCCGCGTCAGATAGTCGGGCACCAGATCGCCGCCCAGCATGTCGCGCTCGTTGACCACGCCCCACAGCGCGCCGCTCTTGGGTTCGATGGCGAGGCCCACCGGATTGCGCAGGCCCGATGCGAAGATGCGCTTATAGCCGGTCCTTGGATTGACTTCGAGGACGAGGGCGCGCCCCTTCTCTACCTCCAGCCCATTGTCGGCGATATTGCTGTTGGAGCCGACACCGACATAGAGCAACCCTTCGGGGCTGGCTGTCAGGCTTTTGGTCCAATGCTGGTTGGGCGCCTGCGCAGGCAGGTCTATGATCTTGCGACCCTTGGCGGTGATCCTGATATCGCCTGCCTTGTAAGGGAAGGCCAGCAACGCGTCCGTGTTCGCGACGTAGAGCGTGTCGCCGATCAGCGCCATGCCATAGGGGGAATTGAGGCCCGTCAGGAAAGCGGTCTTGGTTTCCGCCCGCCCGTCGCCATCGACGTCGCGCAGCAGCGTGATGCGATTGGCCGACGGCACGCCGGCCCCCGCCTTGTCCATCAGATAGCTCATCACCCGGCTGACGATCCCGCCCTTGGGCCGCGGCGGGCTGTTGGTTTCAGCCACCAGCACATCGCCATTGGGCAGCCGCAACAGCGAGCGTGGATGGGCCAGGCCATCGGCATAGCGTGCCACGCTCAGCCCCTTGGCGGCGACGGGCTTTTCATCGCCGCGCCACGGCTTGACCTCGGCGATGTTGACCGTCGGCAGCATCTCGTTGCGCGGGGTGGTGAACACCGGCTCGCGACCCGTATCCGCGCCCGGTGGGAGTTCGGCGGTATTGCCCTGGGCAAGGTAGAGGAAAACGCCGCCCGCGATCAGGAGCGCGATGACGACAAGGGCGATGATATGCTTCTTCATGCGCCCACATCTATGCGGAGGCAGGGCGGCGGGCAAGGCGGCGTTTGCGCCTTATTTGCGGCGTTCGCGCAGCCAGAGCAGGATGGCGATCACCACGCCCGCGCCCGCGCCCGCCAGCAGGCCGATACTAGGCTGGCCCAGCAGGCCGCCGCCGATGGTGCCGGCCAGGATCAGGAAGGCGATGATTGCGCCAGCGCCGGTCGGGTTTTTCGTCTCCTTGGTCATGGCCGCCCCTTGCCATGGACCGCGCGACAAGGCTAGCGGCTTTGGCCGCGCGTCGGCACCGCTCCATTTCGGGAAGGCCCGTTTCGGGAAGGCCCGTTTCGGGAAGGATCGTCCCGCTGCGGGACTCATGGTCCATAACGGGACTTCGCTAATGAGGGATTCACCCTTCAAACCGGCCGCTCGCGTCAAAGCATTGAAATGGCACGGCGATTGAATGGTGGTCGCCATAATAAGGTCGCCAAGAATAATCGGGGGTTGCAATGCAGTTGCCATATCTTTCGAACCGAAAGAGCTATGAGGATGCGACCGAGCTGATGGCGGCTTTCGGCGACAATGCCGGCTATGAAGCTGCGGCGCGCGCCGACCGCAGCCTGGATCAGGGCAACCATATTCATTTCTGTCACTGGCGCCAGATCGAGCGGCTCATCGTGCTGCTGACCTATGACCAGCCGCTCGGCACCATCCACTAAAATCCACGGTCGCAGTTACAACCGAAGGCCCGCGGTTTCGGGCAGGCCTGCCAGGATGTTGAGATTTTGCACCGCCGCGCCGGCCGCGCCCTTGCCCAGATTGTCGAGCGCCGCCACCAGCCGGGCCTGCCCGCTGTCGGCGCTGCCGCAGACGAAGAGCGCCAGCCGGTCGGTCGCGCCGACATGCTCCAACGCCACCTGGCCGATGCTCAGGCTGTCCTCCAGCGATGCCACGCTGACGATTTGCGACCCGGCATAAGCGGCGGCAAGAGCGGCATGGATGTCGGCCAGCGCAGGCACGCCCGGCATCGCCCGCAACTGCAACGGCACTTCCACGATCATGCCGCGATAGGCGTTGGCCACCGCGGGCGCGAACAGCGGCGGGTGGGTCAGGCCCGAATAGCGGGTCATTTCCGGTACATGCTTGTGGCCCAGGGCCAGGCCATAGGGACGGAAGGCGCTGGGTGCGCCGTCGGCGCCCTCATAATCCGCGATCATTGCCTTGCCACCGCCAGAGTAGCCCGATGCGCCTGATACCGTCACCGGCCAGTCGGCCGGGAGCAAGCCAGTCAACACCAGCGGGCGGACCAACGCCAGGAAACCTGTCGGCCAGCAGCCGGGATTGGCGACGAAGCGGCTGTTGGCCAGCACTTCGCGATGGTGCGGTTCCAGCTCGGGGAAGCCATAGGTCCAGCCATCGGCCACGCGATGCGCGGTCGATGCGTCGATGACGCGGGTGCGATCATTGTCGATCAGCGATACCGCTTCGCGCGCGGCGTCGTCGGGCAGGCAGAGGATGACGATGTCGGCGGCGTTGAGCGCATCACGGCGCGCGCCGGCATCCCTGCGCTTGTCTTCCGGCACGGTGATCAGCGACAATTCGGGGCGACCCGCCAGCCGGTCGGCGATCTCGATGCCGGTGGTGCCGTGACCGCCGTCGATGAAGACGTTGATGCTCATACGCTGATCCTCCGCCGGGCGATGATCGGCTGCGGGTGCGCGTCGGCCAGTCGGGCGACGACGTCCGCCAGTGGCTCCTTCACCACGGTCATCCAATGGGCATTGGCGTGCAGCAGCGTTCTGGCGTCGGTCATGATGCCGACATGGCCGGGGAAGAAGACCAGATCGCCGCGCTTGAGCGCTGCATCGCTGTCGATCGGCGAACCGATGCCTTCGCATTGCAGGTCGGTATCGCGCGGGACGCTGACCCCCGCCTGGCCCAGGGCGACCTGCACCAGGCCAGAACAGTCGATGCCGCGATGGCCGCGTCCGCCCCATATATAGGGCTGTCCCAGATAGCGTTCGGCCACGGCAACCCAGTCGGCCGGCTTCGCCTCGACGGGTTCGGCATGACGCACATGGATGAATCCCTCGGCGCAGGCGACGAAGCCGCCCTGGACCTCTCCGGAAAACAACGCGCCGCCCGGCCAATGGTCGGCGATCGGCGACTTGATGTCCGGCGCGCTGAACAGCGGGGCGCTTTTCACGATGATGCGGTGGCTGGGTGTTTCCAGCACATCGAGCGCATCGCGGCGGATATAGCCGACATAGCCGTCGTGGCCGCAAAAGCCCCAGGCCCAGTCGGTCATCACGTCGAGCGCATGGAAGATTTCGCCGCGCAGCAACTCGCTGATGGCCTCCGAAGTCGATGCAGCGGCCGAAAATATACCGGCGCCGGGCGCGACGCAGGTGAGGGGCACCGCGCGCGCATAATGGGCGGAAAAGAGGACGCCGGCGAGCGCCAGATCGGCGAGATCGCCCCGCGCCGCATGGATGCGGCGGTCAAGCGCTACCGAACGGCCGTCAAGCTCGAAGCGGGTTCGTTCAGGCGGTCCGTTCCGCAGGGGTGTAATTGTGCCGTTCATCGCGCGCGGTTCCTGCGATGAAATGGTGAAAGGCGTCAAGAAATTCCGCGCCTTTTGGCGTCCGGGTGATGAAAATATTGCGACGGTCCGCCACATCGCGCTCCCGGCGGAGGTAGCCGAGCGCCGAAAGCTTGTTCAGCGCGCGGGTGATGACCGGCTTCGACACATGCAGCGCTTCGGCAAGGCCGCGCACCGTATGCGGGCCGGAACCGATATACACGGTCATCATCAGGGCCATCTGGCGGTTGGTGAGGTCGGGTTTGCCCGATCGGACATAGTCGACGAGCGTGCGCATCCACTGGCCCAGCGGTTGCAGCCCGGGGCGGTCGATGTCGGTGGCGGAGAGCGCGTTCATGTCACCTCAACGCACGATTCCCAATCCGGTTGCGTAACGGACGCGACGCAATCGCAGCCTTTATCCGCTGCGCCCATAGCGCTGCTGCAACAGGCGGAAAACCGCGCGCAGTCCCAGCGCCTCGCCGCCCTTGGGCCGGCCTGGTTTCGGCGAGGGACGCCAGGCGAAGGTGTCGAGATGCAGCCAGGGCGTATCGTCGGGGACGAAGCGCTTGAGGAAGAGTGCGGCGGTGATCGCGCCGGCAAAGCCGCCTTCACCCGCATTGTTGAGGTCCGCGACATCGGACTTCAGCATGTCGGCATAGCCGTCCCATAGCGGCAGCCGCCAGGTCGGATCGTCCACGTCGCCGCCGGCTATGGCCATATCGGCCGCCAGCGCATCGTCATTGGCGAACAAGGCGGGCAGGTCGGGGCCGACCGCCACCCGCGCCGCGCCGGTCAGGGTCGCGAAGTCGACGATCAGTTCCGGCTTGTCCTCGCCCGCGCGGGTCAGCGCATCGCCCAGCACCAGCCGGCCTTCGGCATCGGTATTGCCGATCTCGACACTCAACCCCTTGCGACTGCGCAATATGTCGCCGGGGCGGAAGGCATTGCCCGCGATCGCATTTTCCGCCGCCGGGATCAGCAGATGCAGCCGCACCGGCAGTCGCGCCGCCATGATGAGTTGCGCCAGCGCCAGCGCATGGGCCGCGCCGCCCATATCCTTCTTCATCAAACGCATCCCCGACGACGGCTTGATATCCAGCCCGCCGCTGTCGAAACAGATGCCCTTGCCCACGATCGCGATGCGCGGCGCGGCGGGATCCCCCCACATCAGCTCGATCAGGCGCGGGGCGAAGCCCTTGTCCGCGGCCTTGCCGACCGCGTGGATCATCGGATAGCCCTGCTCCAGCGCATCGCCGCGTGTGGTCGTTACGCTCGCGTTGAAGGCGACGGCCACTTTCTCCACCGCGGCTTCCAGGTCGGGCGGCCCCATATCGGCGGCGGGGGTGTTGACCAGGTCGCGGACCAGCGCGACGGCCTGCGCCAGTTGCACCGTTGGCGCGATCCGGGCGACATCCGCAGTCAGCAGGATGCGGGCGCCGGCCGGCGGATCGTCCCGGCGATAGCGGTCGAAGCGATATTGCGCCGTCAGCCAGCCCAGCGCCGCGGCCCCGGCCGATCCCTCCGCCAGCCGATAGACGCCTTCGGGCAGGCTTTCGGCCGCCCGCGCGAGGCACCATGATCCCAGCGTATCGCTATTGGCGACGCCGGCGACCACCGACCAGTCATCGTCGCCCCCGCCCGGAAGGATCGCGACGTCGTTCGCATGGCCTTTGAATTTCTGCGCCACGATCATGGCGCGCATCGACGCCGGCCGGGCCGCCAGCCAGGCGTCATAGCCCTTGGCGTCGACAAGCTGGATCGATCGGGCGGGTTGCTGGTTGTCGGCTTTGAGCAGGTCGGAAAAATCGGTCATTGCGCGGGTGTAAGGGAAAGGGATCGCGGATGGAAAGCGCAATTTTTTCATCGCGCACCCGACACGTTCGACCCTTTCTTCATTTGCGCTGTGAACCGCGCAGGCCTAGATTCGGGGGTATAGACAATAAGGAGATGGACGATGATTCATGGTGATGACCGCAGCCTTCAGGCTGCCAGGGCGCGCGCCTATACGCTGGCCGAGACAGGCAAATTCGACAATAGCAATGCCGTCCAGCAGGCGCTGATCGCCGAAGGCTGGTCGAACGCCGCGCGGGCGCTCGACAGCGACTATGCGCGCAAGGCGGTTGGCGAACGTTGCCGCGCGGCGCAGGCGCATTGATGCGGGCAGGAGGCATGGGCGGCAGGGCACTGATTCCGGCGGCGGCCTTGCTGGCCGCCGCCTGCACGCCAGCGCAGGATAATGGCGCTGGCAACGCCACGGCCAACGCAGCCGCTTCTCGTATCGTCGGGAATATGGTCGGTGCGGAGCCGCCTGCGCCTCCGGCCAAGCCTTTTGCCGAGAAGGACAAAAACGCTTTCCTGGAATTTTCCTACGCCTATCCGGCGCAGGCCGCGGCGGTGCCCTTTCTGGTGGAGAAGTTCGCGAAGGAACGGGCATCGTCCAAGGCCGACGCGCTTGCCATGGCGAAGGAAGACAGTGCTGCCGCCAAGGAGTCGGGCTTTCCCTTCCGGCCACATAGCGTGGAAACCCGATGGCGCGTCACCGCCGACACGCCGCGCTTCCTGGCGCTCCAGTCGGAAAGCTATGTCTATACCGGCGGCGCGCACGGCATGACCGGCTATGAGGCGTTGCTCTGGGACAAGGCGCGCAAGCGCGAGACGAGCGTCAAGGCGGTAATGACGTCGCCAACCGCTTTCGCAGCGGCGATCCGCGCGCCCTTCTGCGCCGCACTCGACAAGCAGCGCGCGGAAAAGCGCGGTGAACCGGTAGTGCGCGGCGACGATGAATTCACCAAATGCATCGACCCGATGGAGCAGATACTGGTGCCGACGTCCAAGGACGGCAAGCTGATCGACAGCATCACCGTGGTCGTCGGCCCGTATAATGCCGGTCCCTATGCGGAAGGCAGCTATGAGGTGCCGCTGCCGGTCGACGCCGCCATGCGCAAGGCGATCAAGACCGAATATCAGGACGGGTTTGTGGCGCCGTAACCTGTGGCTCAAACTGAATATGTTCCCGCGAAGGCGGGAATCCATTCCCGCCGTCTGAACTGGGTGCCCGCCTTCGCGGGGACACATGCCGCAATTTACGAACCAGGCTTATCGCCTTTCAGTCCTGAACAGGCACGCCATAAAGGTCATGCTCGTCGGCATCCTCGATTACGACGTCGAAGATATCGCCCGCCTTGCGCCCTTCGCCTACATCACGCAGGAAGACATTACCGTCGATCTCCGGCGCATCCGCCTGGCTGCGCGCGGTGGCGCCGATGCTGCCGTCTTCCTCGTCCGGTTCGCCCACTTCGTCGAGGATGACGGGCAGGGTGCGGCCGATCTTCGCCTGCAACTTGGCGGCGCTGATCGCGGCGGTCTTTGCCATGATGCGCTGGTAGCGTTCTTCCTTGACCTCTTCGGGCACCGCGTTCGGCAAGGCATTGGCCGGCGCGCCTTCGACCGGCTCGAAGCGGAAGGCGCCGACGCGGTCGAGTTGTGCTTCGTCCAGCCAGTCGAGCAGATATTGGAAATCCGCCTCGGTCTCGCCGGGGAAGCCGACGACGAAGGTCGACCGGATCGTGATGTCGGGACAAATCGCCCGCCATTTATGGATGCGGTCCAGCACCTTGGCCTCGTTGGCGGGGCGCTTCATGGCTTTCAGCACGCTCGGGGCGGCGTGCTGGAACGGGATGTCGAGATAGGGCGTCAGCAGCCCGTCGGCCATCAGCGGGATGACCTGATCGACATGGGGATAGGGATAGACATAGTGCAGCCGCACCCACGGCGCGACGCCGTCCGCCGTCCGCAACTGACCCAGTTCGCGCGCCATGTCAGTCATATGCGCGCGGACCTCGCGGCCCTTCCACAGGCGCGGCTCGTGCCGGGTGTCGACACCATAGGCCGACGTGTCCTGGCTGATGACCAGCAATTCCTTGGTGCCCGCCTGCACCAGCTTTTCCGCCTCGCGCAGCACTGCGTCGATGCGTCGCGACACCAGATCGCCCCGGATCGAAGGGATGATGCAGAAGGAGCAGCGATGGTTGCAGCCCTCCGAAATCTTCAGATAGCTGTAATGGCGCGGCGTCAGCTTCAGGCCACCCTCGGGCACCAGATCGACAAAGGCATTGGGGATGGGCGGCGACGCGTCATGCACCGCATTGACCACCTGCTCATATTGATGCGCGCCGGTAACGGCCAGCACCTGCGGGAATTTCGCACGGATGACATCCGCCTCGTCGCCCATGCAGCCGGTCACGATCACGCGGCCATTTTCGGCCATCGCCTCGCCGATTGCTTCGAGCGATTCCTCCTTGGCGGAATCGAGGAAGCCGCAGGTGTTGACCAGCACGACGTCGGCGCCGGCATAGTCGGGGGACATCTGATAGCCATCGGAACGCAGCTTGGTCAGGATACGCTCGGAGTCGACCAGATTCTTGGGACAGCCGAGCGAAACCATGCCGATCTTCGGCGCGTCAGGAAATTTGGTTGCCATGATGGTCGCGCACATAGGGATTTTTACGCCGAATGTCACGGTCCCCCATTGCGGTACTGTATTTAGTCGCGACCGTTACGCTCGAAAGGGCCGTTGCCTTCGGCAATTTCGATGATGACATCGCCTGCCTGAAGCTGGCGTGCGGCCTCTTCCCAGAAGCCGATAGGCTGGTCGCCGCGATAGATGCGGACGCCCAGGCCTGTGCCGATCGCCGAGAGCGGTCCGCCAATCTCTTCGGGCAGCACGGCCCGTTCGTTGAGCTTTACCCGCCCGCCCGATGCGGCCAGATCCGCCATATAATCGGCGATGTGCCGGCCGCTCGTGCTGCCCGCCAGCAGCAGCCCGGCAAAGCTGACCGGGTTGATGACGGTGGTCGCGCCCGCCTGCCGCGCGGGCAGTTCATTGTCCTCGTTGCGCACGACGATGCTGATCGGCAGGCGCGGGGCCAGATGGCGCGCAGTCAGGGTGATGAGGATCGAGGTGTCGTCGCGGCCCGCCGATACGATCATGCCGCGCGCGCGATGGATCGCCACGTCCTTCAGCGTGCGATCGCGCGTCGAATCGCCGCACAGCACGTTGCACCCCTGCGCCTCGGCCCGCTCCAGCGCCTTCTCGCTTCCGTCGATGACGACGATTTCCCTGGGGTCGGTGCCGCGGGCGAGCAGTTCGCTTACCGCTTCCTGCCCGCTGGTGCCAAAGCCGGTCACGATGATGTGATTGTGCAGATCAGCCTGAATACGCGCCATGCGCCACCTGTAGAGGATATTGCGGAGGAAGAGGTTATAGGCCGTGCCGAGGAAGATCAGCCAGACGAACAGCCGGATCGGAGTGACGAAGATGGATTCGAACAGGCGCGCTTCCGGCGTCACCGGGACGATGTCGCCATAACCCACCGTCGTAACCGTCACCGTCGTAAAGTAGAGGACGTCGATGAAGCTGATTTTGTTGTCGTAATTATCCTTCAGCCCGTCGCGCCCGACCCAGTGGAGCAGCAGCACCAGCGCGATCAGCCCGAATACGAGCGCCACGCGCCAGACCAGGTCCGCCCACATCGGCATGGACGATCGCCGGCGCAGGAAACCGGCGGCGCCAGGCGTGGTGCGGACCTCGTTGATCCTCATGCCGGCGGCAACTGGCCGATCGGATTGACCGGCACCCGGTCCTTGCGCAGTTCGAAATGCAGCTTGGGCTTGCTGGCGTAGCCGGTGTCGCCGACCAGGCCGATGACCTGCCCCTTGGTCACCTTCTGCCCGCGCACCACATCGACGCGGCTCGCATGGCCATAGGCGCTGACCCAGCTACTTCCATGGTTGAGCAGCACCAGCCCGCCGAACACCGCCACCTTGTCCCCCGCATAGGCGACCACGCCATCGGCCGCCGCGCGGATCGGCGTGCCTGCGGGCGCGGCGATGTCGATGCCGTTATTCTTCGCGCCGCTTTCGCCGGGGCCGAAGCGGGACAGGATCACGCCCTTGACCGGCCAGGCGAAGCTGCCGGCGAAGTGGCTGGGCTGGGCGATCGGCACGTTGGAGGGCAGGGGGCGGGGGGCGCTGGATGCGACGGCGACCGGCGCATTATCCGCCGCTGCGGGCTGACCGCCGGTCAGCACATCGTCGATGTCGATGCGGAAGGCGGCGGCGCGCTGCTCGATGTCGGGCGCGCGGGTGGGGGCGTCGCCGGGCAACAACAGTCTTTGCCCCCGCCGCAGCATATAGGGTTCGGTAAGGCCATTGACCGCGACGATCCGGCTCCAGGCCACGCCATAGGCCGATGCGATGGCGATCCCCGTCTCCCCCTCCGCCACCAGATGGTAGCGGCCGCCGGGGATTTGTAGCCTCTGCCCTGTGCGGATCGCGTAGGGCGCGGCCAGGCCATTGGCCCGCGCGATCGCTTCCGATCCGGCGCCGGTGCGATTGCCGACCCCGCGCAACGTATCGCCCGGCTGCACGACATAGGTGGCGCTGGCGACGGTGCGCGCGTTCGCGACCACCTGCTGCGCGGTCCAGACCGGCTGCGTTTCGGCCAGTTCGACGGTGGATGCGTCGGCGTCCATCCGGGGTGGCGGCGTGGGCGCAGGATCGGCGCGCTCCCCCTGATTGGGAATACAGGCCGCCAGCAGAAGCGGGCCGAGCGGCAGGATCAGAAGAGACGGGCGCTGCATCGCGCCGTGTGTATCCGATCCAGCCATGGTTTCCAGTATTTTCAGCCTGTAGCATCCCGCGCTATTTTATTTAGTTAGCTAACTAAGAAAAATAGCTCAATCGCGTATAACTGTCGCGCTCCCAGTCTCACGCCTCTGTTCGGTTCGAGCCTGTCGAGACCCCTTATGCAGAGTTTTCGACAGGTTTAAACGGACCCGGAAGGGTCAACGCGGCTCCAGCTTCGTGATCCCGCCCATATAGGGTGCGAGCACCGCCGGCACGGCGACGCTGCCATCGGCCTGCTGGTAATTTTCCAGCACCGCCACCAGCGTACGGCCGACGGCCAGCCCCGATCCGTTGAGCGTATGCAGGAAGCGGGTCTGCTTCTCGCCTTCCGGTTTGTAGCGCGCATTCATGCGTCGCGCCTGGAAGTCGCCGCAGTTGGAGACGGAACTGATCTCGCGATAGGTCTGCTGGCTGGGCAGCCACACTTCCAGATCCCAGGTCTTGCGCGCGCCAAAGCCCATGTCGCCGCTGCACAGCAGCATCTTGCGATAGGGCAGGTCGAGCGCCTGCAATATCCCCTCGGCCGCGGCGCACATGCGGTCATGCTCGGCCTCGGACTCTTCGGGCGCGCAGATCGCGACCAGTTCGACCTTCTCGAACTGGTGCTGGCGGATGAAGCCGCGCGTGTCGCGCCCGGCGGACCCGGCTTCGGACCGGAAGCAGGGGGTCAGCGCGGTCAGCCGGACCGGCAGGCTGTCGGTCGGCACGATCTGGTCGGCGACAAGGTTGGTCAGCGACACTTCGGCGGTGGGGATCAGCCAGCGGCCGTCGGTCGTACGGAACAGATCCTCGGCGAACTTGGGCAACTGCCCCGTGCCGAACAGCGCCTCGTCACGCACCAGCAGCGGCGGATTGACCTCCTCATAGCCGTTCGCGCCGGTCTGGGTATCGAGCATGAACTGCGCCAGCGCCCGGTGCAGCCGCGCCATCGGCCCCCGCAGCGCGGTGAAGCGTGCGCCCGACAGCTTGGCGCCGCCCTCGAAATCCAGCCCCAGCGCCGGGCCGAAATCGGCATGGTCCTGCGGGGGGAAGTCGAAGCTGCGTGGCGTGCCCCAGCGGCTGACTTCGATATTATCCGCCTCGTCCGCGCCCTGCGGCACATCGTCGGCGGGCAGGTTGGGGATGGCGGCCAGCTTGGCCCGTAGTTCCTCAGCCTTGAGGTTGGCTTCAAGTCCGAGGTATTTAATTGCTTCGACGTCTTTCTTCAGCCGATCGGCTTCTTCGAAATCCTTGCGTCCCATAGCTGCACCAATCAGCTTGGACAGCCGGTTCCGTTCCGCGAGACACTTTTGAGCGAAGGTCTGATCTTCTCGAACTTTTTCATCGAGCGCCAATATCTCGGCGGAAAGCGGAGCAAGCCCTCGACGGGCCAAGCCGGCGTCGAAGGCGTCAGGGGTTTCGCGGATGAAGCGGATGTCGTGCATGGGGCAGTCCTATGCCGCCGCGCGACGGGCCGCGCAACCCTATGCGCCGCTCGCCCGTTGGTGCTGCATCAATCAACGAGAAAAGGACCGAGCGATGCAGATCGATCAAGACGCGATGGTGCTGGTGGCGGACGGGCGCAAGCTGCTCTTCTTCCGCAACAAGGGCGACAGCAGTTTCCCTCAGCTTGAGGCGGAGGAGGTCAAGGTCCAGGACAACCCCGCCAATCGCGATCAGGCGTCGGATGCGGCAGGGCGGTCTTCCTCGCCAATGGGTGGTCGGCAAAGCTCAATGGAGCAGGTCAACTTCCACGATCTGGAGGAAGCGCGCTTCGCCACCGAAGCCGCCGACCTGCTCAAGCGCCGCGCCTTCGCGCAGGATTATGAGAAACTGATCATCGTCGCTCCGCCGACGGCGCTGGGCGAGATGCGCAAACATTATCATAAGGAAGTGCAGAACCGGCTGGTCGGCGAAATCGCCAAGGATCTGACCAATCACCCGGTGCTGGAGATTGAGAAGATCATCGCGGCGGCCTGAAGCAAACCGGCCTGGAACGAAAAAGGGGCGGCGCCCGATGCCGGGGCCGCCCCTTTTTCGTGACAGGCGTCGCGCTTAGGCGGCGGCCTGCGCCTTGCGTTCGGCGAAGCGGCGGCGGGCGACGAGCGCCACGGCGGCCGCGCCGAACAGGAGCACCATGGGCGGCGCCGGAACATCGGTACCGCCCGTGCTGCCACCCGAGCCCCCGCTCGAGCTGCTGGAAGAGGAACTGCTGGACGAGGAGGAAGAGGACGAGCTGCCGCTCGATCCGCTCGACCCCGAACTGCCGCTCGACCCGGTGCTGCCCGTGCTGCCGAAGCTGGACGAACCGCCCGACGAAGAAGAGCTGCTGGACGACGAGCTGGAGGACGAGGACGAGCCGGAGCTGCCGCTGGAACCGGAGCTGCCGCTCGACCCCGAGCTGCCGCTGCTGCCCGAACTGCCGCCGCTCGAACCGGGATGGTCCGGCTTGCCCGGCTTGCCGCCGCTCGATCCGCCCGAGCTGCTCGACGACGAGCTGGAGGAGGAAGAGGAGCTGGACGAGGAGGACGAGCTGGAGCTGACACCTGACGAAGTGGACACGTTCCCCGATGAGGTCGATACGCCGCCCGTCGACGTCGATACGCCGCCCGTGGTCGAGCTGGTCGAACTGCTGATGCCGCCGGTCGAGCTGCTGGTCGAGGAGATCACGACCGATCCCCCGCCGCTGCCGCCACCGCCGCCACCGAAGAAGCCGCCGATGAACCCGCCGCCGCCAAAGCCGCCGCCACCGCCCATCACGACCGGCACGGCGCCACCGCCGCCCGACATCATCGGCATTTCGGCCATCGGCATCGGCGCGGGCAGGGGGATGGGCGCAGCCTGCGTCACGACCGTTACCGTCTGCGGCTTGGTTACCTGGACGGTCCGGACGACCTTGCGCTTCACGGTGCGAACGGCCAGGCGCTTCTTGGGCGCTGCCTTCATGCTTTTGTAACTATGCACCACGGCCGGACGGGCGTTTTCAGCGACATGGACGGCACCGCCGCCGATGATCGCTCCGCCGCAAGTGCAGGCGCACAACTTAGCCAAAGCCATCCGTACCGACATAGGATCTACTCTTCTCTTGTTACCCCCGTACCCACACTGGATTTCCAACGATGGGCTGACGGGAACTTCCTATGCGCATCAACGCAAAAGAAAGGGTTAACTGCAATCCCGTTAACCCTCAATATCATGTCTAAGTCGAGGGAAAAGCTGCTGCCGGCTGAAAAGAAATGGTTAACGTCCCACTATGGAACGGCTGGCGGGCCAAGGCTGAACGGGGAGCGTTCCGCCGGCAGCCGATATGCATGGATGCGGACTCGCCGACCGACGATCCCATGCCTATGAAAAAAACGGCCGGAAGCAAGCGACAAGCCTTAGATTGCCCGCTTGTATCGGCCAGCAGCCATGGCTATGAGGCGGGCACAATCAAGTTTGGGCGCCCGGAACATCAAGCGCCGGGGCCTTACGAGTCGGAGAGCCAGATGGCATCGGTCCTGAATTCCGATAAAGACGGCGAAAAGCCGCCCAAATCGACTGTAACGCTTCCCGCCGACTACCGGCCTTCGCCCGACGAAGAGTTTATGAACCCGTTGCAGCTGGAATATTTCCGGCAGCGCCTGTGGGACTGGAAGAAGCAGATCCTGGCCGAAGCGGAAGGCACGTTGGCCGTTCTTCAGAACGAGCCGCTGCGCGAACCTGACCTCAATGATCGCGCATCGAGCGAAACCGACTGGTCGATCGAACTGCGCACCCGCGACCGCCAGCGCAAGCTGATTTCCAAGATCGACGCGGCGCTGCGCCGGATCGACGATGGCGAATATGGTTATTGCGAAGTCACCGGCGAACCGATTTCGCTCGGTCGGCTGGAAGCGCGCCCGATCGCGACGATGACGGTCGAGGCGCAGGAACGGCACGAGCGGCAGGAAAAGATATCCCGCGACGATTAACGTTTTTTCCATCACCCCGCGGTTAGGATGATGGCCTTCACCGCTTTTCCAACCGTGGGTTTTTGCATGGACGACCAACAGGATATTTCGGACCGGGGACCGGCGCGCGCCGCGCCGCGCGATAGCCTGTTCCTGCTCACCACGCTCAGTACCCCGGAAGGGGCGCCGCTGGGCAAGGCCAGGGTCCGCAATCTGTCCGCGACCGGCCTGATGGCCGATTGCGAGCGGGCGGTGCCTGCCGGCATCCACATTGTCTGCGATCTGCGCGGCGTCGGGAAGGTGACCGGCATGGTCGCCTGGTCGCGTGAGGAAAAGATCGGCCTCGCTTTCGACGAGCCGATCGACCCGCAACTGGCGCGCAAGCCCGTGGGCGGCGCCGGAGCGCCACATAATGCCGTGCCCGACTATTTGCGCGCGCATCAGCATGGCGTGAAGCGCCGCTGATCCTTCCCCGATGGGCCGGACAATAAAACGCCCCGCGAACCTGCCGGCTCCGGGGCTCTTGCGATTCTATCGCGACATATTCAGGCAGAGGATGGTCGGACGGGCGGTCTTCGCCGCCCCGTCCTGACCTCCTCCCAGAGCAGTGCGCCAGCGATCAGTGCTGAGCCATCTCCTCCTTCAGCCGCAATTTCTGCTTTTTGAGCGATGCCACCAATATGGCGTCGGGCATGGGTCGACTCGACTCGGCCTTGATTCGTGCTTCAAGGCCGGCATGCTTTGCTGAAAGAGCTGAAATGTGGCTATTTTCCATGACATTCTCCTTACGAGGGCGATGGATGATCAAGTAGATCATGAATTGACCGGCTTGTCTCGCGGCGATTCGGGCTTTGCGGCGGGCCGCATGAAAATTTGCGATGGTCCGCGTCGTCAGGGCGCGTTATCAGGCGCTGTTGGGTCAAGTGAAGTGGAGGCAAGAGGCGCGGTGAGCCGGGAAGACATCATGCGCCGACTGGAATTGCTGCGGGTCGAGCATCGTGACCTCGACAGCGCGATCGCCGCGCTGGTGACGGGCGGCGGTGGCGACCAGATGCAGATCGCGCGCCTCAAGAAACGCAAGCTGCGGCTGCGCGACGAGATTGCGATATTGGAAGATGCGCTGGTTCCCGACATCATCGCCTGACCGTCTGGCGGAGGGGCGCCAATTTCGGTTAACGCCCCGCTAACCGATCCCAAATGGGACAAAGCATGGCAATGGCGGTCTAACGGGCCTGACAAAGTTGCAAAAATATGGCAGCTCAATCCTATGCAAAGCCCCGCCTTTCTTGATCCTGGCCTCCATCGGCGACTGGTGGACGGACTCTATCTGGAAGCCATGATCATGGCCGACGAAGCGCGCGCCTATTTCGACGGCAGCGCGTCGCTCGACGATGGCGTGGACGATCCGCTGCGCCGGGTCGCCTTCGCCTGCGAATCGCTCAAGGTCACGACGCGGCTGATGCACATCATCGCCTGGTTACTCAGCCAGCGCGCATGGCAGCGCGGCGAGATCGAGCAGGTGGACCTGTCCGATGAGAAGTATCGGCTGGGCCGTGCATCGCATACCGAGGCCGAACTGGCCGGCGGCTTTCCTTTCGCGGCCCGTGCGTTGATCGATGCGAGCCAGGAATTATACGATCGCGTCGCTCGCCTCCAGGATCGACTGGACGCGATGGCCACCTCCGCCGCCACGGTCGGCGCCAGCCCCGCGCGCGCGTTGCTGGACCGGTTGAACACCGCATTCTGACGATTGGCGCGCAATTGGCGGTGCCTGGCTCCTTCTGGGGCTGGCGTTTACGCCCACAGTTGGTCTAGACCGGCGCCATGACCGATGGTTTGCGGATACGACGCCGCTCTTCAGGCCGCCCGCATGCCGCCCGGCTCCTTCTCGCGCCGTTGCTGCTTGCCGCGCCCGGCGCTCTGTGCGCGCAGGAGACGCCGGCCGAGGTCGCGCCGGAGCCGAACCAGACGCTCGACGCAATGCCCGACATCGGCGTCGACTGGCCCGACATGGGCCAGCCCGATACGATTGCACCGCTGCCTGCAGACCCGGTGGACGATCAGGCCCAGGCCGGTAATTCCGGCAATCCGGTCGCGACGGATATGCCCGCCGACCTGGCGGACCAGGCGTCCGGTCCCGCCGACGACGTAGCCAGCTTCGCCGATGCGGGCGAAGAGCGTCGCTACACCGTGCTGCTCAGCGGCATCGACGCTATCGCCGATGCCCAGTTCACCTTGCGCTTCGACGAATTGTCCGTGCTGCGCCAGGGGCAGGGCAAGTCCGCCAACCTCGCCCAGATCAACCGGCGCATGAAGGAGGATGGGGAACTGCTCGACCGGCTGTTGCGCGCGAAGGGCTATTATGCCGCGCGCATCCGCAGCGCCGTCGCCGCGCCGCCGCCGGGCAGCGATCGGCTGGCGGTCACCTTCGACATCGCGCCCGGCACCCGATATCTGCTGGAATCGGTCGATGTCACCGGCCTTGCGGAAACGGCGGGGCAGGAAGCGCGGCTGCGCGCGGCCTTCCCGCCCAAGGTCGGCGATCCCGTCGATGCCGATGTGATTCTCGCCGGGCGCGATGCGCTGGCGACCAAGCTCGCCGAAAGCGGTTTTCCCTTTGCCAGGGTGGATGAACCCGAAGTGCGGATCGATCATGAGGAGCGCAAGGGCGATCTCGACATCATCGTCGCGCCCGGCGGCTTCCGCCGGTTCGGCGCGATCCGTATGGACAATGAGCAGTTGTTCGACGCGCATCATGCGCAGGAAATCGCCCGCTTCGATCCGGGCGACACCTATATGGCCTCCGATGTCGAGGATCTGCGCCGCGCCATCGTCGCTACCGGCCTCGTCTCCTCGGTCAGCCTGAAGCCGGTCGAGGCGGGCGATGGCGAGCATGTCGACCTGGCCGTCGATGTCCGTCCGGCGCCGCTGCGCACGATCGCGGGCGAACTGGGCTATGGCACGGGGGAGGGCTATCGCGCGGAAGTCAGCTGGCAGCATCGCAACTTCTTCCCGCCCGAAGGCGCGGTGACGCTGCGCGGGGTGCTCGGCACGCAGGAACAGACCGCGTCCTTCACCTATCGCCGCAACAATTTCCACCGGCGCGACAATGTGCTGACAGGGCTGCTGTCGGTCAGCAACATCAAGCGCGACGCCTATGATGCGCGCACCATCACCCTGTCGGGCGGGCTGGAACGCCAGACCAACATATTGTTCCAGAAGAACTGGGTGTGGCGGGTCGGCGCGGAACTGGTGGCGTCCGACGAAGCCGACGCCTTTTCGGGCGGCGCGCGCCGCACCTTCCTGATCGCCGCGATCCCCCTGAGCCTGACCTATGACGGCAGCGACGACCTGCTCAACCCCAGCAAGGGTTTCCGGCTGGGTGGCCGGATCAGTCCCGAACTGTCGTTCCAGAACACCACCTTCGGCTATGCCAAGGTGCAACTGGACGGTAGCGTCTATCAGCCGATGGGCGAGAAGCTGGTGATGGCGGCGCGGGCGCGCTTCGGCACGATCCTGGGATCGACCGTCGATCAGATCGCGCCGTCGCGGCGCTTCTATGCCGGCGGCGGGGCGTCGGTGCGCGGCTATGGCTATCAGGCGATCGGGCCGCGCTATGGCGAGAATGACGATCCCGTCGGCGGCAAGAGCCTGGCCGAATTTTCGCTGGAGGCGCGGGTGCGCTTCGGCAATTTCGGCGTCGTGCCCTTCGTCGATGCCGGCAATATCTCCACCAGCTTCGTGCCGCGCTTTCGCGACTTGCGCATCGGCGCGGGCATGGGCGTGCGCTACTACAGCAATTTCGGCCCGATCCGCGTCGATGTCGGCACGCCGATCAACCCGCAATCGGGCGATCCCAAGGTGGCCGTCTATGTCTCGCTGGGGCAAGCTTTCTGATGGCCGACGACGCACCCGTCGATCCGGTCGTCCCGCCGTCGTCCACGCCTCGGCCACGCCGCGCCTGGGACGGACGCTGGCAGCGCTGGCTGGCCGGGCTGCTGGCGGCCATGGTCGTGATCGTCGCTGGCGCGCTCCTGTGGCTCGATACCGGTGGCGGGCATCGCTTCCTCGCCACCCGGATCGCGGCGATCAAGTCGTCGTCGGGGCTGCGCATCCAGGTCGGCGGGATAGAGGGCAGCATCTACCGAAAGGCGGTGCTGCGCGACCTCATACTGTCCGATCCGAAGGGCAAGTTTCTGGAAGCCCCGCGGGTCGAACTGGACTGGTGGCCCTTCGCCTGGCTGTCCAACCGGCTCGACATCGACCGGCTGGTGATCCCGCGCGCGACTTTGCACAAACTGCCCAAGCTCAACCCGACCCAGCGGCGCGGGCCGATCCTGCCGGGTTTCGACATTCGACTGATGGAATTTTCGGTCGGCCGGCTGGATATCGCGCCCTCCGTCACCGGTCGCGCACAGGTCGCGACCATGGCGGGCGACGCCGATATTCGCGGCGGACGCGCCATCATCGATCTGACCGCGCGCACGCTCGACGGCAGCGATGCCCTGACCATAGCGCTCGACAGTCGCCCGGATGATGATCGCTTCAAGCTGGACGTGACCATCAACGCACCCAAGGCCGGCCTGCTGGCGGCCATGGCCGGGTTGCAGCAGGACGCCAATCTGCGCATCGGCGGCAAGGGCGGCTGGAGCCGGTGGGACGGCCGCCTGGCCGCCACGCTGGACGGCGGGCCGGTTGCCGATGTCGTGCTGGCCGCCCGCAGCGGCGCCTATTCGGCCCGCGGCACGGTGGAGGGCAATGCGATCGCCGGCAACGGGCTGTTCCGTCGCATCGCCGCGCCGCGCCTGTCCTTGCGGGCCAGCGGCACGATGGTCGACCGGGTGATCGACGGACGGCTCTCGCTCCGCTCCGCGGCGGTCGATCTGGCCGCCGACGGCGCGATCGACCTGCGCAACAACGCGCTCGACAATATGCGGATCGACCTGAAACTGACCCGGCCCGAAGCGCTGCTCAAGGATGTGCGCAGCAGGGACGTTGCAGCAAAGATCCGGCTGGATGGCCCCTTTGCGGGGCTGGGCTATGAATATCTGGTCACTGCGCGCCAGTTGACCATCGACCGGGCGATCATCAACGACCTGCGGGCGGAGGGCAAGGGACGCGCACCCCGGAACGGCCCGGCGCTCATCCCCCTGCGGCTGCGCGCGCGCAGCGTCGATGGTCAGGGCGACCTGGTCGCGGGCATATTGCGCAATTTCCAGCTCGATGGCGTGCTGCAGCTCAAGGGGCAGCAGATCGTCAGCAATCCCATGCAACTGCTATCGGACAAGTTGCGCGGCAAGCTGGTGGTGATCGCGGACTTGAAGACCGGCCGCTATGATGCGGGGCTGGACGGCCAGATCGCCAATCTCTTCATTCCCGGTTTCGGCATCGTTGACCTGACATCCAAGCTGCGCGCGGTGCCGCGCGCCGATGGCCGCTTCGGCCTGTCCGGCAATGCGCTGGCGCGGGTGCGGCGGCTGGACAATGATTTCCTGCGGACATTGGGCGGCGGCCTGCCGACCGTGCGCAGCGGGCTCGACCTGCTGCCCAATGGCGATCTGGGACTGCGCGACCTGCGGCTGGAATCGCCACTGCTGACGCTGACGGGGCAGGGCGTGCGCCATCGCGACCAGACGCTGCATCTGGAGGGCGTGGGCCGCCATGGCCGTTATGGGCCGGTGACGCTGACGCTGGACGGCATGATAGACCGGCCGACCATCGACGTTCTGCTGGCCCGGCCGATGGATGCTCTGGGCCTGCGCGACGTGCGGGCGAAGCTGATTCCCGACGCCAATGGCTATAGCTACACCGCCAATGGCGGATCGACGCTCGGCGCCTTCACCGGGCGGGGCGTCATCCTGTTGCCGCATGGCGGGCAGGCGGTGGTGCGGGTCGCCAACCTCGCCGTGTCGGGCGTGACCGCCAGCGGCGATATCCGGCCCATTGCCGGCGGCCTGGACGGCCAGCTCAGCGTCATGGGACCGGTCACCGGCTATATTAATTTCAAGCCGGTGGACGCCAACCAGCAGGTGCAGCTCAAGCTGACCGCCAACGACGCCAGCTTCGAAGGACCGACCGTCATCGAAGTCCGGCGCGGTACGCTGGACGGCACCATCTTGCTCGATCCCACCGGCACCACCGTCACCGCGACGGCGCAGGCGCGGGGCCTGCGTGTCGGCGGCGTGCTGCTCGGGCGCTTCGCCGCCAATGCCGAACTGGTCGATGGCAAGGGCAAGATACGCGGTAGCCTGTCGGGCCAGCGCGGCCGCCTGTTCGACCTGCAGGGTGAGGCGGACGTCCAGCCCGACCGCATCCGCCTGACCGCCGGCGGCACCATCGACAAGCGGTCGATCCGCCTGACCCGACCGGCAGTGCTCACGCGCGCCGAAGGTGGCTGGCGCCTGTCGCCCGCGACCATCGCCTATGCCGGCGGATCGCTGCAACTTGCGGGCGAACTGGGCGGCGCCGCGACCCATATCGAAGCGCGGATGCAGAAGCTGCCTCTGGCCCTGCTCGACATCGCCTATGACAATCTGGGCCTTGGCGGCATGGCGACCGGATCGTTGAGCTACGCCCAGCCGCGCGGCGGCCTGCCCAGCGGCAAGGCTGAACTGCGCATTCGCGGCCTGTCCCGCTCCGGGCTCTCGCTCAGCTCCCGCCCGGTCGATGTCGGCGTCAATGCCGTGCTGACCGGCGAACGGCTCGCCACTCGCATGGTCTTCGTCGCCGACGGCAAGACGATCGGCCAGGCGCAGGCGCTGCTCAATCCGCTGGGGACGGAGGGCGGTCTGGCGACGCGCCTCAACCGCGCGCCCTTCTTCGCCCAGTTGCGCTTCAACGGCACGGCGGACACGCTCTGGCGGCTGACCGGGGTGGAGATCGTCGATATCGCCGGCATGGTCGGGGTGTCGGCCGACATGCGCGGCACGCTGGGCGAGCCGGTCATCACCGGCACCTTCGCCACGGACAATGCCGCGATCAACAGCCCGGTGACCGGTATGCGCCTGAAGGACGTCAAGGCGCGCGGTCGCTTCTCCGGCGCGCAACTGGTCATTTCCAGCTTCGCCGCCACCGCGCAGAATGGCGGCACAGTCAATGGAACCGGCCGCTTCACCTTCAACGGCATCGCCGGCGTGGGGATGGACCTGAGCCTTCAGGCTGACAATGCCGCGCTGCTGGAGCGTGACGATATCGCCGCGACCGTAACCGGTCCCATCACCCTGCGGTCGGACGGGGTTGGCGGCACGATCGGCGGTGACCTGCTGCTCAACAAGAGCCGCTTCACCATGGGCCGCGCCGCCGCCGTGGCGCAGATTCCCGAACTCAAGGTGGTGGAGGTCAACCGCCGTGGCGACGAGATCGAGCGGCCGCGCTCCAACGTCCCCTGGGCGCTCGCCATCAAGGCACGGGCGCGCAATCGCCTGACCGTCACCGGCCTCGGCCTCGACAGCGAATGGCGGGCGGACCTGGACCTCGGCGGCACCGTCACCAATCCGACGATTGCGGGCCGGGCGGAACTGGTGCGCGGCGGCTATGAATTTGCCGGCCGCCGCTTCGAATTGCGCGAAGGCCATATCCAGTTCGATGGCCGAACTCCGGTCAACCCGACGCTCGACATCAGCGCGGAGGCGGACGTCAGCGACCTCAGCGCCACCATCCATGTCGGCGGCACCGGCCTGAAGCCGGACATCAGCTTCACCAGCGTTCCCGCGCTGCCGCAGGACGAACTGCTCTCGCGCATCCTGTTCGGCACGTCGATCACCAACCTGTCCGCGCCCGAAGCGCTGCAACTTGCCTCCGCCGTCGGATCGCTGCAGGGCAATGGCGGGCTGGATCCGATCAATGCCGTGCGCAAGGCGGCGGGTCTCGATCGGCTGCGCATCATCGCCGCCGACCCGACCCAGGGGCAGGGCACCTCGATTGCCGCGGGCAAATATCTGACCCGCAAGACCTATGTCGAACTCATTACCGACGGACAGGGCTATAGCGCCACCCGGATCGAATATCAGGTCACGCGCTGGCTCTCGCTGCTCGGCGCCATTTCCACGCTGGGCCGCGAAAGCGCGAACGTGCGGGTTTCCAAGGATTATTGATGTGACCAAAAGCCGGATCGATGCGGCCACCGCGATCAGCGTGATGGACCTGTTCACCATCGGCATCGGCCCTTCCAGTTCCCATACGGTGGGGCCGATGCGCGCCGCACTGATGTTCATGGATAGCCTGCCGCAGACGCCGGTGCGGGTGCAATGCGAACTGTTCGGTTCGCTGGCGCTGACCGGCCGGGGCCATGCGACCGATAGCGCCATCCTTCTTGGCCTGTCTGGCTATCGCCCCGAGAGCGTCGATCCCGACCAGATCGGCGCCATCCTGGCCGCCATCCGCACGGACGGCCGCATCCGCGCGGGTAGCGCCGTGGATCATATGGTCCCGTTCGAGGAAGCGCGCGACCTGCTGTTTCGCATGGGCGAATTTCTGGAGGCGCATAGCAACGGGATGCGCTTCACCGCCTGGCTGGACGGGCGCGATGCCCCGCTGGTGCGCGACTATTATTCCATTGGCGGCGGCGCCGTCCTGCTCGGCACCGCCCCGACCGATGACGCCGCGCCGCTCGGCCATAATGTCGTCCAGCCCTATCCCTTCTCCTCCGGCGCGGAGATGCTGGCGCAGGGCGAAGCGACCGGCCTGTCGATCGCGACCCTGGTCCTGCGTAATGAAGGGGCGTGGCGCGTACAGGCGGAAACGGACGCTTTCCTCGACAGCGTGATCGACGCCATGAGCGCCTCGATCGACCGTGGCCTGGAGCAGGAGGGGCTATTGCCCGGCGGCCTCAAGGTCCGTCGCCGCGCCCGCGCCATCCACCAGCGGCTCCGGCTGCAACAGGATGCGCTGGGCCCGGCGCAGATTTTCGAATGGGTCAGCCTGTTCGCGCTGGCGGTGAATGAGGAAAATGCGGCGGGCGGCCGGGTCGTCACCGCGCCGACCAACGGCGCGGCGGGGGTGATTCCGGCGGTGCTGCATTATTATCGCCGCTTCGTGCCGGGGGCCGATCGGGATGGTGAGCGCCGCTTCCTGCTGACCGCCGCGGCCATCGGCTTCCTCTACAAGAAGCGGGCCTCCATTTCCGCCGCCGAAATGGGCTGCCAGGGGGAGGTCGGCGTCGCCTGCTCGATGGCGGCGGCCGGGCTTGCCGCCGTACTGGGCGGCACCAATGGCCAGATCGAAAATGCCGCAGAGATCGGCATGGAGCATAATCTCGGCCTCACCTGCGATCCGATCGGCGGCCTGGTGCAGATACCCTGTATCGAGCGCAACACGATGGGCGCGGTCAAGGCGATCAACGCCGCCTATCTGGCGCTTCAGGGCGACGGCCGTCACATTGTCAGCCTTGACGCAGTGATCGAAACCATGCGCCAGACCGGCGAGGACATGGCGAGCCGCTACAAGGAAACTTCGCTCGGCGGTCTGGCCGTCAATGTCGTGGAATGTTGAAAATCGTTCCGGCGGTTCACCGCCAGATCCGCACGCTCGCACGGCGAACGGAGCTGATTTCGTGACATTAAGGCCACATATTCAAATGTTTATCTCCCGTTCATGAAACAAAGGCGGCCGCTCCGGCTTGTGCGTCTCACCCCCTGAGAGAGGGGACAGAATGACACACGGAGTATCTGTTATGCGTAAGTTGATGGTCGCAACCCTTCTGGCCGGCGCCACCGTCGCCACCCCCGTTTTCGCGCAGGATGTCGGCCCCACCTTCACCGGCCCGCGCGTCGAAGCGATACTGGGCTATGACCGCACCGGGGCTGGCAGCGATGTCGATAACGACAATGGCCATGACGATCAGAAGATCGACGGCCTGCTCTACGGCGTCGGCGCCGGTTATGACGTGAACCTGGGCAGCGCGGTCGTGGGCGTGGAAGGCGAATATACCGACTCCACCGCCAAGAGCAGCCGCACCGACTTTTCCGACCAGTTCGGCTTCGGCCGCGTCAAGCAGGGCCGCGACCTCTATATCGGTGCGCGCGCCGGTATTCTCGCCAACCCCGCGACGCTGGTCTATGTGAAGGGCGGCTACACCAACACCAAGCTCGACGTGCTGGCCGGCGACACCAATCAGGAAACCGACACCGCGTTCAAGCTGGACGGCTGGCGCATCGGTGCCGGCGTGGAGCGGGCGATCAACGCCAACACCTTCGCCAAGATCGAATATCGCTATTCCAAATATGAGGATGCCCATATCAACTTCGCCAATGGCGCGACCAGCGACGAATTCGGCATCGACACCGACCGCCATCAGGTCGTCGGCAGCGTCGGCTGGCGTTTCTGATCGCCGGTATCGGCCAAGGGAAGGGGCTGGTCGCGAGACCGGCCCCTTTTTCGTGGAGCATGCTATTGCCCCTATCAGTCCGCGTGCAGGGCTGCTATTGACATCCGTGTGAGTAACGCGATTCCCCACCGCTTCCCGATCGGCATCGATCCCATCGACATCGACTTCATGGGTCATGTCAACAATGCCAGCTACCTGAAATGGGTGCAGGCGGCGGTGCTGGACCATTGGCGCGCGCTGGCCCCGGCCGAAGCGGTCGCCCAGCATCTCTGGGTCGCGCTCAAGCATGAAATCACCTATCGCAAGCCCACCTTCCTGGATGATGACGTGATCGCCACCGTCCTGCTGGAAAAGGTGCAGGGCGCCCGCGCCTTCTACGAAACCATCATCAAACGCGGCGAGGAAGTGCTGGCGGAGGTCAAGTCAAGCTGGTGCTGCATCGACGCCAGCAGCCTGCGCCCGGCCCGGTTGACGCGCGAGGTGATCCAGCATTTCTTCGTTGGCGACGCGGAGTCCGAACGCTGACAAGCCCGCGCTAACGGTTAGCCGACAGGTCGATCTTCACCGCATGGGTTTTAATCGGCATGGCTAGGATGAGAGCCGCCGCTATGGGCGCGGCCGCACCCCAGGCATAGTTTTGGTGCGGATATCACGCACTGCCTGCACCACGCAGAATAGCGCAACCGAGAGCAGCACGACGAACCAAAATTCCGAAATTTCCATGTCTTCGGCCCCGCCCTAAAGCGTGGCCTCAATCTCCCGCGCCGCCATGTCCGGATTCTCCGCCAGGCTGATCGGCCGCCCGACCACCAGAATCGACGCGCCCCGGTCCAGCGCCTCGCGCGGGGTCACGGCGCGCTTCTGATCGCCCAACGCGCCGCCGGCCGGCCGCACGCCCGGCACCACGAAATAGCCGTCGGACCAGTGTTTCTTGACCGCGGCCACTTCCTCGCCCGAACAGACGATGCCGTCCAGCCCCGCGCTCTGGGCCAGGTCGGCGAGGCGACGGACCTGATCCTCCGCCTTTCCGCCCACGCCGATATCCAGCAGATCGCCATCGTCCAGGCTGGTCAGCACGGTGACGGCGACGACCTTGGTGTTCACCCCGGCCGCCGCCTTGGCGTCTTCCAGCATCGCCCGGCCGCCAGCAGCATGGACGGTCAGGATCGCCGGTTCCAGCAGGTGCAGCGCCTGCACCGCCTTGGCCACCGTATTGGGGATGTCGTGGAGCTTGAGATCGAGGAAGATCGGCAGGCCGAACTTCATCATCTCATGCACGCCATGATGGCCATTGGCGCAGAAAAATTCCAGACCCAGCTTCAGCCCGCCGACATGATGCTTCACCTGACCGGCCAGCGTTTGCGCCTTGCTCAGGTCGGGAGTGTCGATGGCGACATAGATGGGGCTGCTCATGCTGGTCCTGTGGTGCTGGGGGTGGGGGCGAGCGGGTCGGGGAGGCCGGCAACGGCTGACACATCCGAAAAGGCGGGCGGTGGGGGCGGGGCGGAGGCGGTGGTGGCGACCACCAATGCGCGCTCGGTGCTGTCGAGCCGGCGCTTCAGACGCCAGCGGGTGGCCCGCGCCATGATCCAGAAGGGCAGCGCCCCCAGCAGGAAAGCGCCGATCAACAATACGGGCAGCTTGGTTTCCATCACCATGTCGCCCCACAGGCGCACGGTCACGGGCACATAGTTCGCCATACAGAAGAAGGCGAGTCCCACGGCGATGACGACCCAGAAGGCTGTCCGCAAAAATTGCATAGGCTGAACCCTTCGCTGCTGCTTTGGGGTAGCTTAGGCGATCCCGGCGGATTTCGGAAGCGTCTGGTCGATTTTGTCGATGGCGATCGTCATGGCGACGCGCGCGGTGTCGCCGGGCACCACCGTCGCCATGCCGCCGCGGTTGATCGCGTCGGGCATATGGCTGACCGGCTCCAGGCAGAAATCGACGCTGCCCGGCGGGCGATAGACGTGCAGAAACCCGGCCCCGGTCGCTCGCAGCGTCAGGCGCAGGCCGTCGCCGCGCCGGATCGTCGCGGTCCCGTTCCAGCCGGTATAAACATTGTCGACCAGCGTGTCGCCGCGCACGATGGCAGGCCGCGACCAGTCGCCCAGCATATCGGCGGCGGCGTGGCGGTCGGGCAGCATGTCCGGGGTAGAAAGCCAGAGGCCGTCCGCGTCGAACTGGATCATGGTCGCGGCGTCGGCCAGGAAATAGGGGTGAAAGCCCAGGCCCGCGGGCATCGGCAAGTCACCGACATTGGTGATGGACAGCGACATGGACAGGAGCGAAGGGGTCAGCGCGACCTGCTGCTCCGCCCTATAGGGCCATGGCCATCCGTCACCGCCGCCATGATCGTGGGTCAGGCGCGTAGCCGCTGCAAGTGTCTCGCTCGCCGTCCATGCCGTCTGCCAGCCAAAGCCATGGATGCTGTGCGGATGGTCGCCGAAATTGAGGGGAAGCCGATAGTTTCGTCCGTCAAAGGCAAAGCGCCCGTTCGCTATGCGATTGGCGTAAGGAACCAGCGGAAAGCTCGCCATCGCAAGTGGATCGCTGGCACCGTCCGGCGCACGGCGCAGCAGATTCACGCCGTCCAGCGCGAGGCTCAGCAGCGATCCGCCGACAGCGGGCGAGATGGCCGCTTCCAGCCCTCCCGCCCGCAACAGGATCGTGTCCGTGCTCAGCCTTCCATATCCTCAAGCTCGCGCCCCTTCGTCTCATGCACCATCTTGCGCACGAAAAAGAAGCTGATCGCTGCGAACAGGGCGTAGCCGGTATAGGTCACGACCAGTCCCGGCGACACAGCCAGCGCCGGGAAGCTGACCGAGATGGCGGCATTGGCGATCCACTGGGCGAAGCCGGCGACCGCCAGCCCCGATCCGCGAATCTGGTTCGGGAACATCTCGCCCAGCATGACCCACATGATCGGACCCCAGCTAAGGTTGAAGAAGATCACGTAGAGATTGGCGGAGATCAGCGCCATCAGGCCGTTATGGCCGGGCAGCGACACCGCGCCGTCCGCGCCGGTGACGGCGGTGGAGAAGGCATAGGCGACGATCGCGAGCGTCACCGCCATGCCGGCCGAGCCGATCAGCAGCAGCGGCTTGCGCCCGATCCTGTCGACCAGGGCGATGGCGCCCAGGCACGCGCCGATCGACAGCACGCCCGATAGAATGTTGATCTGCAACGCATTATCTTCGGAAAAGCCGACCGCTTCCCATAGCGTCGCGCCATAATAGAAGACGACATTGATGCCGACCAACTGCTGGAAGACGGCCAGACCAATACCGGTCCACACGATCGGGCGAATCTTGCCGGTGGTCTTGCTGATCAGGTCCGACAGCTTGGGCCGGTGATGATCGGCGGCCAGGCTGGCGCGGATTTCCGCAACCTTGCGCGCGGCTTCCAGCGGACCGAACAGGCGCGTCAGCACCACTTCGGCATCGGCATCGCGGCCGCGCGCCACCAGATAGCGAGGGCTTTCGGGGATGAAGAGCAGCGCGATCAGGTAGATGGCCGCCGGGATCGCCTGCAACCAGAACATCCAGCGCCAGGCCGGGAAGTCCAGCCATAGCGGCGCGGTGGAGCCACCGGCATAGCGGGCCAGCACGAAATTGGCGACGAAGGCGCCGGTCAGGCCGGAAATGATCATCACCTGCTGCACGCTCGACAGGCGTCCGCGCACGGCGGCGGGGGTGACTTCGGAGATATAGACGGGTGAAATGACGCTCGCCGCGCCGACGCCCAGGCCACCGATGATGCGGGCGAAGATGAAGATGGCCGAAGACCCGGCGGCGCCCGCCAGCAACGCGCTGCCCAGGAAAAGGACGGCCGCCAGCATCATCACGCCGCGTCGGCCGATCAGGTCCGCCATGCGCCCTGCCATGAATGCGCCGATCGAAGAGCCGACCAAAATCGCGCCGACATTGATGCCGATGCCGAGCTTGCCCAGATCGAAGGCCGCTTCCAGCCCCTTCTGCGTCCCGTTGATGACGCCCGAATCATAGCCGAACATGAATCCGCCGATCGTCGCCACAGCGACGATTGCGGCGATAAAGGCCATATTGACCTTTTCGGCGCTCCCCTCATTCATCTCTCTACCGTCCTTCCTGTTCTTATATCGTTGCGACATGCCCCGGCAGCCCGGCCACGCCGGGATCGAAGGCGAAGATATCGCCCGCCAGAGGTTGCTGTGCCAGCGCTGTCATGTCCAGCCCCTTGCGCGCGGTCGTGGCGTAGGCGGTGGTCAGGTCGTCGCCGCCAAAGGCGATCTTGGTGATGTTGGCGACCGGGAAGCGCACCTCCCGCATCAGCGTGCCGGTCGGGTCGTAGCGGCGCACCGCCCAGCCGCCGAACAGGCCGGTCCACAGGCAGCCTTCGGCATCGATGGTGGGACCATCGGGATAGCCGGCGCCATCCTCGATCCGGGCGAACAGGCTTGTATTGCCGACCGTGCCGTCTGGCGCCAACGCGGTGCGCCAGATGCGCTTGCCCAGCGTATCGGTGTGGTACAGGATACGCCCATCAGGCGAGAGGGCAGGGCCGTTGGTGATCGACACGGCAGGCAGGCCGCTTTCGATGCACGCGCCCTCGTGGAGACGATAGAAATGGCCGCTTTGGGCCTCCTCCGCATCGTCCATCGACCCGAACCAGATCGCCCCGTCGGGCGCAATGCAGGCGTCGTTCTGGCGGTTGCCCGGCAGATGGGCTTCGGGGGCATGACGCAGGGTGAAGCTGGCGGTGGCGGGGTCGAAGCTGTGGACGCCTGATTGCAGGCCCACGGCGAACAAGCCATCATCGGTCGGCAATATCCAGCCGACCTGGCCTGGCGTCCCCCAACTGCGCCCGACGTCCAGCGCCGGATCGTAACGATGAATCCGATGTCCCTTGATATCGACGAACCACAAAGCCGCGTCGCGCGCCACCCAGACCGGGCCTTCGCCCAGCGTCGCGCCGACCGACAGCACGCTTTGCGGATCGGCGGTCAACATCTCAGCGCCAGCCGGCATCGATGAAATAATCATGGGCGGTGCAGTAACGCGCATCGTCGGACGCCAGGAACATGGCCAGCGCAGCGACATCGACGGGCAGGATGCGGCCGTCCAGGCATTGCGCCGCGACGATCTCCGCCTCGCCTTCGGGCGTGTACCATTTTTCCTGGCGCGGGGTCTTCACATTGCCCGGAATGATCGTGTTGACGCGGATATTGTCGCGGCCCAGGTCGCGCGCCAGGCTGCGGGTCAGGCCCTCGATGGCCGCCTTGGCGGTCTGGTAGAGGGTCAGCTCGGGCAGGGCGAGGTGCCAGCTTATCGATCCGAAATTCAGGATCACGCCGCCGCCCGCGCGCTTCATCGCGGGCACCGCCGCCTGCGCCGCGAAAAAGAGGTGGCGCAGGTTCACCGCCATCCGCTCGTCCCAATAGGCGGGGGTCACTTCCTCGATCGTGTGGCGGTCGTCATTGGCGGCATTGTTGATGAGAATGTCGATCCCGCCAAGCTGCTGCTCGACCGTCCCGATCATCGCCTGCACCGCTTCGATGTCGCGCAGGTCGACGGCGTGAAAGATCGGGGTGACGTTGGCGCCAGTGAGGCGGGCGACCAGCGAGTCGCTCTCCGCCACGGCGATGTCGCAAAAGGCGACATGCGCGCCCTGGCCGACGAACGCCTCGACCAGCCCCGCGCCGATGCCGCTGCCGCCGCCGGAAATGAAAACCCGCTTGCCCTTCAGACTGGGATAGATGGCGCTCATGCGGCGGTGTCTTTCAGCAGGCCGCGCGCGGCGAGATTGGTCATCAGTGCGGTGAGGCCATAGGTCCAGGGCGCGGCGTCCTTCGATGTCACGACCATGTTGACAAGCTTGCCGAGGCGCGGGGTGGAGATGGCGACGACGTCGCCGACCTTGTGGGTAAAGCCGCGGCCCGGATCGTCGCGATCCTGCACCGGGGCGAAAAGCGTGCCCAGGAACAGCGCGAAACCATCGGGATATTGATGTTCCGACAGCGTCTGGCGCACCAGTTCCAGCGGATCGCGGCTGATCTGGTTCATGCTGCTTACGCCTTCGAGGCGATAGCCTTCGGGACCGTCGATCGTCAGTTCGACTTCGGCATTGCGCACATCGTCGATCGTGAAGTCGCCATCGAACAGGCGGATCAGCGGGCCAAGCGAGCAGGACGCATTATTGTCCTTCGCCTTGCCCAGCAGGAGCGCCGAGCGTCCTTCGAAATCGCGCAGATTGACGTCATTGCCCAGAGTCGCGCCGATAGCGCTCCCAGCGGCATTGGCGATCAGCACTATTTCGGGTTCGGGGTTGTTCCAGGTGGAATCGGACCGGATGCCGATCTGCGCGCCCGCGCCCACGGTCGACAGCACCGGCGACTTGGTGAACACCTCCGCATCCGGGCCGATCGCGACCTCCAGATATTGCGACCACAGCCCGTCCTCGATCAGTGCGGCCTTGAGCGCGGCGGCTTCGGGCGAACCGGGCACCACGGCGCGGATCGAGCCGCCGACGCGCTCTTCCAGCCGGCCGCGAATCTCCGCAGCCGCGCTGGCATCGCCGCGCGCCCGTTCCTCGATCACCCGTTCGATCGCGGAGAGGGCGAAGGTTACGCCGCACGCCTTGACGCATTGCAGATCGACCGGGCTGAGCAGCGGCAGATCGAGCGCATCGACCGGGCCAAGGGCTTCGCCGGCATCGGCCGCCAGCGGCAGCTTTTCGATCAGTTGCGCCACGGTCGGTGCGACGCGGCTCATATCATGAGCGATGCCGTCGCGGACCAATATGGGGCTGGGGCCATCAGCGGTCAGGACACGGCCAAGAAACAGGCCGGCGCGCCAGTCGGCGGGCAGGCAATCTACCAAGGTGGACAAGGAGGCGGCCCCCGACATCATCAACTCCTAATGGGACGGTTGTTAATTGATAGCGCTACCAACATGGATCGGGGGGTGAAGTCAAGAGGGTGCGCGCAAAATGCAAAAGGTGGGAGGGGGAAGCAGTTCCGGCTTTTCGTGGCCGCCGCTTTGGGGCATAGCATTGCGAACCATGAGCAAGCCTGAAGACAGCGCGCCGCCGGTCGGTGCAGACGCCGCAAAGCCCACGCCCCTCGCCGCCGCAAAGGCTAAGGAAAAGGACAAGGTCGATCTCGCTACCGCGGCGATCAAATCGGCCGGAAAGGGCGTATGGGCGGGCGCGGCGGTGGGCATCGGTTCTGCCGCGATCGTTGCGGCGCTGCTCTACACCCGCAAAAAAGGTTGATCGCGCGCTGCATTGGCGGCGCGCTTCTTCTCACTATTCAAACTTAAAAAAGAGGCGGCATGGCCTTCGTTCCATGCCGCCTCCGGGTGCGACCCCTCAGGCTCTATATCCCGCCTTCGTGACAGGGGGGAATCAGCCTTTAGCCTGCGCCGCCACTCAGGTAGCTGACAAGTTCAGGCTTGCTGACGGAAATGCTCTTATCCTTGTCGGCGGTCGTAAATGCGCCGTTGGCCCAGGCCGTGACCTGCTCGGCAGGCAGGGTCGACCCCGTCGCCTTCATTTCCTGGCCCTTCAGCGCCACCATCCAGCGCGAAAATTCCGACTGGTCGAGTTGCCCGTCGCTGTTCGCGTCATAGGCGGGGAATTCGCTGTCGACGATCGACGCGACCGTTGCGGCGGTGTTGGCCGGAGCAGCGGGCGTCGCTGCCTGCGGTGCGGCGGGTGCGGCCGGAGTCGCAGACTGGGGCGCGGCCGGGCTCGCGCCCTGGTCGGGCGCCATGCCCTGTTGCGCCATGGCGGGTGCCGCTATCGCGAGGGCGGTCGAGAAAAGAAATATGCGGACCATGGTAATCTCCTGTCACCTTCGAATGTGCCGGGAAATAATTGTTCCGGCGATGTCGATTTGCTGCGGAGATAATGGATGACGACTGGTGAATGTTCCTGAACATCCATTCATGTCTCTTCATTCGTCTTGAAAATATGGTCGGCTCGTCGGGCTTCATCATTTTGGGCGGCATGGAATCTTGTCGATCACCCTTTCTTCTCTCTCGATTTGCCCCGACGGGGCGACGCTGCTAGGCGCGCGGCAACATTTCTCCTCCAACCGCAGGATTCGCCCATGGTCCCCCGCTATTCCCGTCCCGCAATGACCGCGCTCTGGGAGCCTGAAGCCCGTTTCAAGATCTGGTTCGAGATCGAGGCGCATGCGACCGAGAAGCTGGGCGAACTGGGCGTCGTCCCGCCGTCCGCGGCCAAGGCGCTGTGGGACTGGTGGGCCACGAACCCCAGCATCGACGTGCCCGCGATCGACGCGATCGAGGCCGTGACCAAGCATGACGTCATCGCCTTCCTGACCTGGGTGGCCGAACAGGTCGGCGACGAAGCCCGCTTCATGCATCAGGGCATGACGTCTTCGGACGTCTTGGACACCTGCCTCGCCGTGCAATTGGCCCGCGCCGCCGACATCCTGATCGACGATCTGGACAAGCTGCTCGACGTCATCAAGCGTCGCGCCTTCGAACATAAGCTGACGCCGACCATCGGCCGCAGCCATGGCATTCATGCCGAACCAGTGACCTTCGGCCTCAAGATGGCCGAAGCCTATGCCGAATTTTCGCGCTGCAAGACCCGCCTGATCGCCGCGCGCGCGGAAGTCGCGACCTGCGCCATTTCCGGCGCGGTCGGCACCTTCGCCAATATCGACCCTGCGGTCGAGGAGCATGTCGCGGAAAAGCTGGGCCTGGCCATCGAGCCTGTCTCGACACAGGTCATCCCGCGCGATCGCCATGCGATGTTCTTCGCGACGCTGGGCGTGATCGCCAGCTCGATCGAGCGCCTCGCCGTCGAGGTTCGCCACCTCCAGCGCACCGAAGTTCTGGAAGCGGAGGAATATTTCTCGCCGGGGCAAAAGGGCAGCTCGGCCATGCCGCACAAGCGCAACCCGGTGCTGACCGAAAACCTGACCGGCCTCGCCCGCGTGGTGCGCGCCGCCGTGGTGCCCGCGCTGGAAAATGTCGCCCTGTGGCATGAGCGCGATATCAGCCACTCGTCGGTCGAGCGCTTCTTTGGTCCCGATGCGACCATCACCCTCGACTTCGCGCTCGCCCGCCTGACCGGCGTCATCGACAAGCTGCTCATCTATCCCGAGCGGATGATGAAGAATCTCGACAAGATGGGCGGCCTCGTTCACTCGCAGCGCGTGCTGCTGGCCCTGACCCAGGCGGGCGTCAGCCGCGAGGACAGCTACCGCTACGTCCAGCGCAACGCGATGAAGGTGTGGGAATCGGACGGCCAGCTATCGTTGCTGGAACTGCTCAAGTCCGACCCAGACGTCACCGCTGCGCTGCCGGTCCAGGAGATCGAGGACAAGTTCAACCTCGATTATCATTTCAAGCAGGTCGATACGATCTTCCGCCGGGTGTTCGGCGAGGCCTGATAACCCAACATCCGTTCGTTTCGAGCTTGTCGAGAAACGTGAAGCGCTACGCTAGCCGCTTCTCGACTGCGCTCGAAGCGAACGGTGGATAATATCTACCGCCCACCCATACGCGGCCGCACGCGCGGCGCAGCGTCCGACTGCCGCCGGATCAGCGCATGATCCAGCACCAGATGCTCCGCCGCTTCGTCGGTGCGTCGGCCCTTCAACTGCCGCACCAGCACCTCCACCGCCGCGCGCGCCATCGCGCTGATCGGCTGGCGGATCGTGGTCAGCTCCGGCCATATGGTGGTCGCCAGAGAGGTATCGTCAAAGCCGCAGACGGTCAGGTCGCCCGGCACGTCCAGCCCGGTGCGATGCGCGATCGCGACGGCAGCGGCGGCCATGTCGTCATTGCTGGCGAAGATGGCGGTCGGCGGATCGGCCAGCGCCAATATATGTTCGGCCGCGTCCAGCCCGGATCGATAGGTGAAATAGCCCTGCGCGATCAGTTCGTCCTGCACGCTCAGGCCCGCTTCGCCGAGCGCCGCGACATAGCCCTCGAACCGCTTGGCGCTGGCGCTCTGGTTCGGATTGCCCTTGATGAAGCCGATGCGATCATGGCCCAGCCCGATCAGGTGCCGGGTCATTTCATAGGCCGCCTGCCGATCGTCGATGCTGACGGCGGCCAGATCCGACGGCGCGCGCCCGGTCGCCACCGCGACCGCCGGGATGCCCGCCTTGTCCAGCGCTTCCACCATCTCGTTCAAATCACACAGCGGCGGCGGCAGGATCACCCCGTCGATCCGCCCGCGTTGCAGGTGGGCGACGACCGACGCGATCGATATTTCCTCATCCCATTTTTCCACGACCAGGTCGACGCCGCTGCGGCTCGCCTGATCCAGGCTGCCGACCAGAAATTCGCTGAGATAGGAGGAGGAGGGGTTGGAATAGAGCAGGCCGATCCGCGTCTCGTCCCCGCCCGCCAGCGTCCGGGCGGCGGCGCTGGGCGCATAGTTGAGCGCCGCGATCGCGATCTCCACCTTCTCTCGCGTCGCCGCGCGCACGACCTGCTCGCCATTGATGACGCGGGACACGGTCATCGGGGACACGCCGGCATGGCGGGCGACATCATTGATGGTCGGGGCGTTGCGCTGCCGGCGGGACGATCGAACGTCGCTCATGGGATCAGGCTCAAAGATGCGCACTTTCGGTAATATGATGCCGCTGCCGAAATGGTAACGACATCAATCGGTAAAATTAAGTGAATAATCAGTTATGACCCGGCGCATAGGGGAATTTCTGCGCCTTGTACCAATTAAGGTCATGGGCGGGGGCAGCCGACCCGGCGGGCAGGGGACGTTGCGACACCGACTGGAAATAGGCGATGCTGGCGTCGCGCCACCATAAAGCCTCGCGATGCTGGATCGTCAGGAACGTCTCTGTCTGCGCGTACCGCTCCGCATCGACATAGGGTTTGAGCGATGCCCAGGTCGTCTGCATGTCCGCGACGTAATTCACGCCCGCCTCATAATGATGGACAAGACCGTTCCACAACGTCTCGCCCGACTTGAGCCGATAGTCCCACGGCACATGATGGAACCATAGCAGGTCGCGTTCCGGCGTGGTCTTGACGCTGCCGAACAGCTTGGCGAGCGGCGCGGCATATTGGCTGACGGCATTGCTGCCCGTCTTCGTCCGGTCAAAGCCGATGCCGGTCGCGTCCGCCTTATGATAATAGACCGGGTTCCATTCAGGCCGCGCCAGTTCCGATACCCATGGCCCCGGACCATAATGATGGCCCGTGTCCATGACATGCGCCAGGCCGAGCGGCGTCATATAATCCACCGCCGCCTCGCGCGATCCCATCATCATCCTGACCACGGGCTGCACGACCTTGGGATCGGGCGAAAAGGTCATCTCCGCCCATTCCTTCGCGATCGTCTCCGCCGACAGGCTGGTATCCCAGGCCAGACGGCCAAAGGCATACCAGTCCGCCTGATTGAAGATCGACCCGCTCCAGTCGCGATCGACGCCGATATTGGCGACACCTGCGATGCCGGTCAGCTTATGGCCCTCCAGCGATCCGTCGATCACCTTGGCCACCGTCGATCCCTTGCCCTTGGCGTAGGTATCGGCGTCCAGCACTTCCTCGAACAACGGCCCAAGGTAAGTGAGGTGCGTCGACTGGCCCAGATATTCCTTGGTGATCTGGAATTCCATCATCAGCGGCGTCCTGGGCATCGCGCCGAACAGCGGATGAAAGGGTTCGCGCGGCTGGAAGTCGATCGCGCCATTCTTTACCTGTACGATGACATTGTCGGCGAACTTTCCATCCAGCGGCTTGAAGTCGGTATAGGCCTGTTTGGCGCGGTCGTCGGGATTGTCATGGGCATAGACGAAGGCGCGCCACATCACGATGCCGCCATGCGCCTTTACCGCAGCGGCCAGCATGTTCGCGCCATCGGCATGGGTGCGGTTGTAATCCTGCGGTCCCGGCTGGCCCTCGCTGTTCGCCTTTACCAGGAAACCGCCGAAGTCTGGAATCGCCTTGTAGATTTCGTCCGCCTTCGCCTTCCACCATGCGGCGACGGCCGGGTCGAGCGGATCGGCGGTCTTGAGGCCATCCAGTTCCATCGGCGCGGTCCATTTGACCGACAGATAGACCTTGATGCCATAGGGACGGAAGACATCCGCCAGTGCTGCCGCCTTGGCGATATAGGGCGCGGTCAGGCTATCCGCCTTGGCGTTCACATTGTTGAGGACGGTGCCGTTGATGCCGATCGAGGCGTTGGCGCGGGCATAGTCGGTGTAGCGCGGCCCTTTCCAGTCGGGCAGGCGCCACCAGTCCCAGATCGACTGGCCGGCATAGCCGCGCTCGACCGTGCCGTTCAGATTGTCCCAATGGTTGAGCAGGCGCAGGCCGATTTTCGGCGCGCTGCGTATGTCCAGATTGTCCAGCTTCTCGCCGCTCTGGGCGAGGCGCAGCCAATGATAGGCGCCATGGAGCAGGCCGATGTCGCTGTTCGCGGCGATCAGCGTGACCGCCTTGCCGTCCATCATGATGGTGCGAATCGCATAGCCTTCCTCGCCCAGCCCGTCCGTCTTCACCGGCAGGGAATGGGTGGACGCCGGCGTCGCCAACAGCAGCGCGCCTTGCTGGACCGTTGCTGACAGCGCTGGCGTTGTCCCGGTCATGCCGGCGATACCGCGTTGCAATTCCTGGGTTGCGATGGCCAGCGTCGGGCTGTTTCCGCTTGCCACGATAGCGTTCGCATGAGCCGCCAAAACGCCAGCGCGCGATGGTTCCGTGCGCGCATAGCGCAGCCATAGATCATAGCCGTCCTCAGCCTGCGCCGCAGGCGCCATCACAGGCGTCAACGCCGTTCCGGTCACGGCAATCATCCAGCAAAACAGGCGCGCTTTCACGAAGATCCTCTCCCTTGTCCCGAACGTCAAAGCCCATTGATCGGGCATTGACAAGTCTCTCTTGTCGAAGCAATGGTAACGCTATCAGTTCAGCCACGGCAAGCGGAAAGATTGTCGGGGAAATAAAATGGAGAGGGGCGTCGTGATCCGTAACCGCAAAATATGGTGTGCAGCGTCGGCGCTGGCGTTGAGTGTCGCCTTGCCGATGGCGCCTATTCATGCGGCGCCCGCAACGGCATCGGCCAAGGCCGTTTACCAGGACGTCGGCGCGCCGATCGAGGCGCGCGTCGACGATCTCCTGGCGCGCATGACACTGGACGAGAAGATTGCCCAGATCACCACCGTCTGGCTCGACAAGGTCAAGATTTTCGATGACCGGCTCCAGCTCGATCCCGCGAAACTGGCCGCGCAATATCCCCATGGCCTGGGCCATTTCACCCGTCCTTCCGATGCGAAGGGGGCCGTTAGTCCTCGGGTCGCACCAGGACGCAATCCGCGCCAGACGGTCGCACTCGTCAACGCCCTGCAAAAATGGGCGACGACGCAGACTCGGCTGGGCATCCCGATCCTCTTTCATGAAGAGGGGCTGCATGGCTATGCGGCCGTCGGCGCGACCAGCTTCCCCCAGTCGATCGCCATGGCGTCCTCCTTCGACACGGACATGCTGCGCGACGTCAACAGCGTGATCGCGCGGGAGATCCGCTCGCGCGGCGTGCCGATGATCCTGTCTCCGGTGGTGGACATCGCCCGCGACCCGCGCTGGGGCCGGATCGAGGAAACCTATGGCGAAGACCCCTATCTCGTCAGCGAAATGGGTGTCGCCGCAGTCGAAGGGCTTCAGGGCGTCGGCCGGGAGCGCAATCTGCGTGATGGCAAGGTGTTCGCCACGCTCAAGCATCTGACCGGCCATGGCCAGCCCGAAAGCGGCACCAATGTCGGCCCGGCGCCGGTGTCGGAGCGCGAACTGCGCGAGAATTTCTTCCCGCCCTTCGAACAGGTGGTGAAGCGCACCGGCATCGAAGCCGTCATGGCCAGCTATAACGAGATCGACGGCGTCCCGAGCCATGCCAATCGCTGGCTGCTGGAAAATGTGCTGCGTGAGGAATGGGGCTTCAAGGGCGCGGTCGTGTCGGACTATTCGGCGATCGACCAGTTGATGAGCATCCATCATATCGCCGCCAATCTGGAGGAGGCCGCGATCCGCGCGCTCGACGCAGGCGTCGACGCGGACCTGCCCGATGGCCTGTCCTATGCGATGCTGGGCAAGCTCGTGCGCGAAGGCAAGGTGAGCGAGGCGCAGGTCGACCTGGCCGTCCGCCGGATGCTGGACCTCAAATTCCGCGCCGGGCTGTTCGAGCATCCCTATGCCGATGCCGCCGCGTCGGAAAAAATCACCAACAACGCCGAAGCCCGCGCGCTGGCGCTCAAGGCCGCGCAACGCTCCATCACCCTGCTTAAGAATGACGGCATGCTGCCGCTTAAGCCCGAAGGCACGATCGCGGTCATCGGCCCGAGCGCGGCCGTGGCGCGGCTCGGCGGCTATTATGGCCAGCCGCCGCACAGCGTCTCGATCCTCGAAGGAATCAAGGCCAAGGTCGGTGGCAAGGCCAACATCGTCTTCGCGCAGGGCGTGAAGATCACCGAAAATGACGACTGGTGGGAGGACAGCGTCACAAAGTCCGATCCCGCGGAGAATCGCAAACTGATCGCGCAGGCGGTCGAGGCTGCCAGAGGCGTGGACCATATCGTCCTGACGCTGGGCGACACCGAACAGTCGAGCCGCGAAGGCTGGGCCGACAATCATCTGGGCGACCGTCCCAGCCTCGATCTGGTCGGCGAGCAGCAGGCGCTGTTCGATGCCTTGAAGGCGCTGGGCAAGCCGATCACCGTCGTCCTCATCAACGGTCGCCCGGCCTCCACCGTGACGATCAGCGAGCAGGCCAACGCCATTCTCGAAGGCTGGTATCTGGGTGAGCAGGGCGGCAACGCTGTCGCGGACGTGCTGTTCGGCGATGTGAACCCCGGCGCGAAGCTGCCCGTCACCGTGCCCCGCTCGGTCGGGCAACTGCCTATGTTCTACAATGCCAAGCCCTCGGCGCGGCGCGGCTATTTGTTCGACACCACCGACCCGCTCTATCCCTTCGGTTTTGGCCTCAGCTACACAACATTCGACCTGTCGCCCCCGCGTCTGGCCGCGGCCCGCATCGGCACGGGCGGCAAAACAACTGTCTCGGTCGATGTCCGCAACAGCGGCGGGCGGGAGGGCGACGAAGTCGTCCAGCTCTACATCCATGACAAGGTCAGCTCCGTCACGCGCCCGATCAAGGAATTGAAGGGCTTTCAGCGCATCACCCTGAAGCCCGGCGAAACCCGCACCGTCACCTTCACCATCAGCCCCGAGAGCCTCCAGATGTGGAACGATCATATGGAGCGTGTCGTCGAACCGGGCGATTTCGAGATCATGACCGGCAACAGCTCGGTCGCGCTCCAGTCCGCGACGCTGACGGTGACGCCGTGAGCCTCGCGCGTCGCCAGGCGCTCGGCCTGCTCGCTTCGACCTCGCTGTTCGCGGCGGCCCCGGCCGTGGCCGCAAAGGGGAAGGGGCCGCTCTACAAGGATGCCTCCGCGCCCATCGACCTGCGCGTCCGGGATCTGCTGGACCGCATGACACTGGAGGAGAAGGTCGGCCAGATCATCGCGCTCTGGGCGACCAAGGCGGATATCATGGACGACCTGACCTTCTCGCCGACCAAGGCGAGCAGGGCCTATCCGAACAGCTTCGGCCAGATTACGCGCCCGTCCGATCGGCGCGGTGCGCCCGACGGGTCGCAGCAGGCCGGTGGCGTCGGCGCCCGCTGGCGCACCCCGGCCGACACCGTCGCCTTCATCACCGCCGTCCAGACATGGGCGATCAAGGAGACGCGTCTCGGCATCCCGGTCCTCTTCCATGAGGAATCGCTGCACGGCTATATGGCAACCGACGCGACCATGTTCCCGATGGCGATCGGCATGGCGGGCAGTTTCGACCGCCAGTTGATGCAGGATGTCCAGTCCGTCATCGCCCGCGAAGTCCGCGCCCGCGGCGTTCATCTGGCCCTGTCCCCGGTGGTGGACATCGCCCGCGATCCGCGCTGGGGCCGGATCGAGGAAACCTTCGGCGAAGACCCTTATCTCTGCGGCGAAATGGGCGTCGCGGCGGTACTGGGTCTGCAAGGCGAGAGCAAACAGCTTGGCCCGGACAAGGTCATGGCGACGCTCAAACATATGACCGGCCATGGCCAGCCTCAGAGTGGCGAGAATATCGCGCCAGCGCCGATCAGCCAGCGCGAACTGCGCGAGAATTTCTTCCCGCCCTTCCGTCAGGTCGTGAAGCGCACCGGCATCGCTGCCGTCATGCCGTCATATAATGAAATCGACGGCGTCCCGTCGCACCAGAACAAATGGCTGCTCGGCGACATTTTGCGCGGCGAATGGCATTTCGACGGTGCGGTGGTCAGCGACTATGGCGCGGTCCACGAACTCGACACCATCCACCATGTTCAGCCCGACCCGGAGGCATCGGCCCGCGCCGCCCTCCGCGCCGGCGTCGATTGCGAGTTGCCCGATGGCCAGACCTATCGGACGCTCGTGGAACAGGTCCGCGCGGGGAAGGTGCCCCTCGAAGCGGTCGACATCGCAGCCAAGCGCATGTTGACGCTCAAGTTCCGCGCGGGCCTGTTCGAAAACCCCTGGCCGCGCCGCGACTATGACACGCTGACCGGCAATGCCGAAGCCCGCGCGCTGGCGCTGAAGGCCGCGCACAAGTCGATCGCGCTGCTCAAGAATGACGGCACGCTGCCGCTCGCTGCTGGCGCGCATAAGCGGGTCGCGGTGATCGGCCCCAATGCCGCCATCGCGCGATTGGGCGGCTATTCTTCCATTCCCCGGCAGGACGTGTCTTTGCTGGAAGGGGTGAAGGCCAAGCTCAAGGGCAAGGCGGAGGTCGTCCATGCGCAGGGCGTCTTCATCACCCAGAGCGAGGATCGCTCGGTCGATGAAGTGTTGCTGGCCGACCCGGTCAAGAACCGTGCGCTGATCGCTGAGGCGGTCGGAGTGGCGAAAGGCGCGGATATCGTCCTGCTCGCCATCGGCGACACCGAACAGACGAGCCGGGAAGGCTTTGCCAGGAACCATCTGGGCGATCGCACCAGCCTCGACCTGGTCGGTGAGCAGAATGAATTGTTCGCGGCGATCAAGGCGATCGGCAAGCCCGTCGTGGTCTGCGCGATCAATGGCCGTCCGCCCAGCTATCCGACCGTGGTAGACGGGGCCAACGCGCTGCTGGAATGCTGGTATCCGGGGCAGGAGGGCGGCACCGCCATGGCGGATATCCTGTTCGGCGACGTCAATCCCGGTGCGAAGCTGCCTGTCACCGTTGCGCGCGACGCGGGGCAAATCCCGATCTTCTACAACCGCAAGCCCAGCGCCCGGCGTGGCTATGTGTTCGAGGATATCAGCCCGCTCTTCCCATTCGGATATGGCCTTAGCTACACGAAGTTCGAGTTTGGAAAACCACGACTTTCTTCACCGCGCATCGGTGTGGGGGGCAGCGTCACGGTCGAAGTCGATGTGCGCAATATGGGAGACAGGACAGGGGACGAGGTCGTCCAGCTCTACGTCCATGATCAGGTTGCCAGTGTCACTCGCCCGATCAAAGAATTGAAGGGCTTCGAGCGCGTCACTCTTGCGCCCGGCGAAACGACGACCGTGCGCATTCCGCTTGGCCCCGACGCCTTCAGCTTATGGAATCTCGACATGGAGGAGGTCGTCGAACCCGGCCTCTTCGACATCATGGTCGGACCCGACAGCCAGAATCTCCAGACCATCACGCTCGAAATCATCTGAACAGGACCGCTCAAATGCCTAAGATAATTGATGCCAAGGTCATCGTCACCTGCCCCGGCCGCAACTTCGTCACGCTGAAGATCATTACGGACGAAGGCGTCTACGGCCTCGGCGACGCGACGCTGAATGGCCGTGAACTTTCGGTTGCTTCCTATCTTCAGGACCATGTCATCCCTTGCCTGATCGGTCGTGACGCGCACCGGATCGAGGATATCTGGCAGTATCTGTACAAGGGTGCCTATTGGCGTCGCGGTCCCGTCACCATGTCGGCCATCGCCGCCGTCGATACCGCGCTCTGGGATATCAAGGGCAAGATCGCGGGCCTGCCGGTCTATCAACTGCTGGGCGGGGCGAGCCGCGAAAGCGTCATGGTCTATGGCCATGCCAATGGCACCACGATCGAGGATACGGTCAAGACCGCGTTGGAATATCAGGCGCAGGGGTACAAGGCGATCCGCATCCAGTGCGGCGTGCCGGGCATGGCGTCCACCTATGGCGTGTCCAAGGACAAATATTTCTACGAACCGGCCGACGCCGACTTACCGACGGAAAATGTGTGGAATACCAGCAAGTATCTCCGCATTGTTCCCGAACTGTTTAAAGCGGCGCGTGAAGCGCTGGGCTGGGACGTCCACCTGCTCCACGACATCCATCACCGTCTGACCCCGATCGAGGCCGGGCGTCTGGGCAAGGATCTGGAGCAATATCGCCCCTTCTGGCTGGAAGACGCGACCCCGGCGGAAAATCAGGAAGCCTTCAAGCTGATCCGCCAGCACACCACGACGCCTCTGGCCGTGGGCGAGATCTTCAACTCGATCCATGATTGCCGCGAACTGATCGAAAACCAGCTTATCGATTATATCCGCGCCACCGTGGTCCATGCAGGCGGCATCAGCCACCTGCGCAAGATCGCCAATCTGGCCGATCTTTATCAGGTCCGCACCGGCTGCCATGGCGCGACCGACCTGTCGCCGGTCTGCATGGCTGCGGCGCTGCATTTCGACCTCAGCGTTCCCAACTTCGGCGTGCAGGAATATATGCGCCATACGCCCGAAACCGATGCCGTATTCCCCCATGCCTACAGCTTTGCGGACGGCGCGATGCATCCGGGCGAGGCGCCGGGTCTGGGCGTCGACATCGACGAGGACCTGGCCGCCAAATATGAATATAATCGCGCCTTCCTGCCGGTGAACCGGCTGGAAGACGGCACCATGTTCAACTGGTGATCGACATGATCGGCTCATCTTTTCAGCCTCGGACTTTCACGCCACTTACTTCCGTTCGTGCTGAGCCTGTCGAAGCACGCGTGCGCGCCCTTCGACAGGCTCAGCACGAACGGATGTGGGTAGTGTCAGGCGAGAGGATGAGCCGATGAGCACTGCCATTCCCAAACCCTCCGGCCCACCCAAGCCGTCAGGCAAAGTCCGCTGGATCGTCTGCGGCCTGCTCTTCGCGGCTGTCGTGCTCAGCTATATCGACCGGCTCGTCCTGCCGACGCTCAAGCCCGATCTTCAGGCCCGTTATGGCTGGAGCGAGAGCGGCTATGCCGATCTGGCCATCTGGTTCCAGGCGGGCTACGGCATCGCCTATGTCTTTTTCGGTCGCCTGATCGACAGGATCGGCGCGCGGGCAGGCTATGCGCTGGCCGTGTCGCTGTGGACGATCGGCCATGTCGCGCATATCTTTTTCACCTCGACGGCGGGAATGCTGATCGCCCGCATCCCGCTCGCGATCGGGGAGGCGGGAACATTCCCCGCCGCCATCGCCGCGACCAATGAATGGTTCCCCAAGAAGGAACGGGCGCTGGCCATCGGCATCTTCAATGCCGGGTCCAATGTCGGGGCGATCCTGACGCCGTTGTTCGTCCCCGTCATCGCGGTGACGCTGGGCTGGCGCTGGGCCTTCATCCTGACCGGCCTGCTGACGGTCCTGTGGCTCGCGGCATGGCTGAGCTTCTATCGCCGCCCGCGCGAAAAGAAGAGCCTCAGTCCGCAGGAGCTGGCCTGGATCGAAACCGATCCGGTTGAAGAAAAGCGCCCGGTCAAATGGTCGACCCTGTTCCGCCATCGCCAGACCTGGGCATATATGTCGGGTCGCTTCCTGATCGATCCAGTCTGGTGGACTTTCCTCTTCTGGCTGCCCGATTTCTTCAACAAGCAATATGGCGTGAAGATGCTCGATTTCGGGCCACCGCTGATCGCTGTCTATCTGATGGCGGATGTCGGGTCGGTCGCGGGCGGCTGGGCTTCCTCGCGCTTCATGGGGCGGGGCTGGAGCCTCAACCGCTCGCGCAAGAGCGCCATGTTCCTCGCCGCGCTCTGCGCCGTGCCGATCGCCTTCGCCGCCAGCGCGCCGTCCATGTGGATCGCCGTTGGCCTGATCGGCCTCGCCTGCGCCGGACATCAGGGCTTTTCCGCCAATCTCTACGCGCTGCCCGGTGACGTGTTTCCCCGCTGGATGGCCGGGTCGGTCGTCGGCCTGGGCGGCCTGTCGGGTGCGGTCGGCGGCATGTTGATGGCCAAGTTCGCCGGCGTGATCCTGGAGAGGATCGGTAGTTTCGGCCCGATCTTTGCGGTCGCCTCCGTCGCTTATCTGATCGCGCTGGCGGTCATCCACTTCCTGCTGCCCCGCTATCAGCCGGTGGTCGCCTCTGTTCCCGGAAATCCCGCATGACCAAGACGCTCAGCCTTCATCCCGATCGCCTTTTCCCGTCCGATCCCGCGACCCGCGACATCGCCCGCCGCCTCTATGCGAGCGTGAAGGATCTGCCGATCGTGTCGCCGCACGGCCATACCGATCCGCGCTGGTTCGCCTATGACGAGCCGTTCGCCAATCCGGCGGAATTGCTGATCGTGCCGGACCATTATGCTTTCCGCATGTTGATGAGCCAGGGCGTCAAGCTGGAGGATCTGGGCATCCCGACCGTGGATGGCAGCGCCACGGCCAGCGATCCGCGCGCCATCTGGCGCCTCTTTGCCGAGCGTTATCATCTGTTCCGGGGCACGCCCACGCGCATGTGGATGGACTGGGTCTTCGCCGAAGCCTTCGGCATCGACGTGCAATTGAACGCGGACACCGCCGATCATTATTACGACATCATCGACGCCGCGCTGAAGACCGATGCCTTCCGCCCGCGCGCCTTGTTCGAACGTTATAATATCGAAGTGATCGCCACGACCGAAGGGCCGCTCGATCCGCTCGACCATCATCGCGCGATCCGGGCGTCCGGCTGGGATGGCAAGGTCATCACCGCCTATCGCCCCGACCCGGTGCTCGACCCCGACGATCCGCGCTTCATCGCCAACGTCCAGCGCTTCTGCGCCATGGCGGGCGAGGATGTGGACAGTTTTGCCGGCTATCTGCGCGCGCATGAAAAGCGCCGCGCTGATTTCCGCGCGGCGGGCGCGACATCGACCGACCATGGCCATCCGTCCGCCTTCACCGCCAACCTGCCGCGCGAAGAGATCGAGGCTCTGTACGCCAGGGTCATGACCGGCCCGGTCACCGCGCGGGACGCGGAGCTGTTCCGTGGCCATATGCTGACCGAAATGGCGCGGATGTCGATCGACGACGGCATGGTGATGCAGTTGCATCCCGGCGTCCATCGCAGCCACAATGCCGCCGTGCTGGCCCGTTTCGGCAAGGACAAGGGCGGCGATATCCCCACCGCCGGTGAATTCGTGCAGGCGCTCAAGCCGCTGCTCGACGTTTATGGCAATGATCCGTGCCTGACGCTGATCCTCTTCACCCTGGACGAGGATGTCTATGCGCGCGAGCTGGCGCCGCTGGCCGGCCACTATCCAGCGCTCAAGCTGGGGCCGCCCTGGTGGTTCCATGACAGTCCGGAAGGGATGCGCCGTTTCCGCGAGCGGATGACGGAAACGGCAGGCTTCTACAATACGGTCGGCTTCAACGACGACACTCGCGCCTTCCTGTCGATCCCGGCTCGTCATGACGTCGCCCGCCGCATGGATTGCGCCTGGCTCGCCCAGTTGGTCGCCGAACATCGGCTGGAGGAGGATGAGGCGTTCGAATTGGCGCGTGCGCTGGCCTATGACCTTGCCAAGGCGGCATACAAGCTGTGAGCCGCCTGTCCATCACCACCCTCGCGCAACTGCCCGCCGACATCACGCCGCCGGCCTATGACCGCGCCGCCGTGACCTGCGGCGTCGTCCATATCGGCATTGGCGCCTTCCATCGTGCCCACCAGGCGGTGGTCTTCGACGATGCCCTCAATGCCGGCGACCTGCGTTGGGGCGTCATCGCCGCTTCGCTGCGGTCACCCGGCGTGCGCGACCAGATGCAGCCACAGGATGGCCTCTACACCATACTTGTGCGCGACGGCGCGACGGAACGGGCGCGCCTGATCGGCGCGGTCCGGCATGTCATCGTCGCGCCGGAAGAGCCGCAGGCGCTGCTCGCGGCGCTGGCCTCCCCGGACACGCATATCGTGACGCTCACCATCACGGAAAAGGGCTACAAGCTGGACCCCGCGACCGGAATGTTGAACGAAAGCGATCCGCAACTCGCCGCCGACCTCATCTCGCTCGATAGTCCGCAGACCGCGCCCGGCTATCTGGTCGCCGCGCTGGCCCTGCGCCGCGCCGCCGGCCTTGCGCCCTTCACCGCGATCAGCTGCGACAACCTCCCGCATAATGGCGCGCGCCTGCGCAATGCCGTGCTGGAACTGGCACGGCGGCACGACGCCGGCCTGGCCGACTGGATCGCAGAGCATGGCGCTTTCCCCGAAACCATGGTCGATCGCATCGTGCCGGCGACCACGCCCGAAGACATCGCCATGCAGACCGAACGGCTCGGCGTCGAAGACCGGGCGATGGTCAAGACCGAACCCTTCCTTCAATGGGTGATCGAGGATCGTTTCTGCAATCTGCGCCCGGATTTCGGGGCAGGGGTCCAATTGACCGCGGCCGTTGCGCCATGGGAAGAGGCGAAGCTGCGCCTGTTGAACGGCGCGCATAGCGGCATCGCCTATCTGGGCGGTCTGGCCGGTATCGACCATGTCCATGAGGTGCTGGCCCTGCCCGAAGCCCGGCATTTCGTGGAAAGGCTCTGGGACGAGGCGGAAACGACGCTGTCGCCGCCGGCCGAGCTGGACGTCGCAGCCTATCGCCGCGAGCTGATGGCCCGCTTCGACAATCCGACGCTGCGTCACCGCACGCGCCAGATCGCCATGGACGGATCGCAGAAACTGCCCCAGCGCCTGCTGGCGCCCATCGCCGCGCGGCTCAAGGCAGGGCAGGGGATCGACGCCCTGTCGCTCGCCGTCGCAGCCTGGATTCGCTGGCAGGCGGGGCGCGATGACAGGGGTATCACCCATCAGGTGGATGATCCGCTTGCGGCGCCCATCGCCGCCGCGCTGGCCGGGGCGCAGACCGCGCAGGAACGCATCGCCGCCATTCTCGCTTGCGACGCGGTGATTGCGCCTGCGCTCGCCACGGACGATCGTCTGCGCGCGGTCCTGACCCGCTGGCTCGTCCTGCTGGAAACGCAGGGCGCGCGCGGCGCCTTGGCGGCATTTTGCGGGTGATGACATAGCGACCTATATCGTTACCACCCAGCGTCTTTCAGCGTCTTGACAAAGTCGACGGCCGCTTTATTGAAGTATTAGTGATAGCGCTACCAGTTTAGGCCCACCGGAGAGTCGGGGGCTGCGCTCAGGAGAGGGGTTTGTTCATGTCTTCACGCACCCATATGTTTCGCATCGCTCTGTTCGCGGCTTCGGCGGTCGGTTCGCTGAGCCTGGCGCAAGCCGCGCTGGCGCAGGATGCCGCGCCGCAGGCCGATCCGGCCGCCACGACAGCGCCGCAGGATGATGTCGCCGACATCGTCGTCACCGGTATTCGCGGGTCGCTGCAGAGCGCTACCAACGCCAAGAAGGACGCCGTCGCCTTCGGTGACTCGATCTTCGCCGAGGATATCGGCAAGCTGCCCGCCACCAACCTGGCCGAAACGCTCAACCGCATGCCCGGCGTGCGCCTGAACCGTGACACCAACGGCGAAGGCACCCAAGTGGCGATCCGCGGCCTTGGCCCCAGCTTCACCCGCGTTCTGCTGAATGGCTCGCAGATTCAGGTCGCGTCCGATGGCGGCACGAATGGCGGCAGCGCCAACCGCGAAGTCGACCTGGACTTCTTCCCCTCCGAACTCTTCACCCGCCTCGACCTCGCCAAGAGCCCGTCGCCCTCGACGCTGGAAGGCGGCATCGCCGGCACCGTCAACCTGCGCAACGCGCGTCCCTTCGACAAGCCGGGCACCCACATCACCGTGGTGGCGCAGGGCCAATATACCGACAGCAATGATCGTCTCAGCCCGCGCGGTGCGATCGTCGCCAGCCACACCACCGACACGTTCGGCATTCTGGTTGGCGTCGCGGGGGTCAAGACGAAGACCCGGGTCAAGGGCTTTGAATCGGTCGGCTGGACCGACGGCAATCTTGGCGCTGGCGATGCGGGCGGCAACAATTTCTCCTGGGCGTCTGTCGTGCCGGCCAATGCCGGCCATGGCCTGGTCGCCGGCCAGCCGGTCGATGTGGTCGATACCTCGGGCCTGACCCGCGATCAGCTCAGCACCGCGCTGATACCGCGTCTGGGTCGCCAGAGCCTGACCGACGGCACGCGGTCTCGCATTTCGGCGCTGGCCTCGCTCGAATGGCGCCCCAGCGACGAACTGCATTTCGCGATCGACGGTTTGTGGGCCAAGTCAAAGCGCGATTACAGTAAGGTCAATATGAACTGGCAGGTCCGCAATTCGGGGCCGGGCAGCACGGCGCAATCGACCGGCGGCATGATCCCGATCGATCTGACGGTGGACGACAACGGAGTCGTGACCAGCGGCACCTTCGCCAACTCGTCCTTCTTCCTGGAAGCCAGCCTGTTCAAGCAGACCACGAAATTCTGGAACATCAACCCCAGCGTGACCTGGCAGCCGACCGAAGACCTGAAGATCGACCTGTCCGCCAACTATTCGAAGAGCAGTTTCTTCCGCGAGCAGCCGACCTGGGCCTTCCAGACCACGCCAAACTCCGGTGTCGATGTCTATTATGACAATAACGGCGGCGATTACCCGTCGATCACCAGCAATCTCGACCTGAACGATCCGAACAATGGCAGTTGGCAATGGTATCGCCAGAATATCGCACTGGTCCGCCGCAAGACCGAAACGAAGGGTGCGCATCTCGACGTCGCCTATGGTGATGACATGTTTAACGTAAAGGTCGGCGCAGCGTTCGACCAGGCGACCCGTTCGATCCGTGCCTATGACAATAGCACGGCTTATCAACTATCGGTCTGTGGCGCGGGCTGTACCGGCGCCACGGGATCGATCACGACCAGCCAGATCGCGCAATATCTCAATAGTTCGTCTACTGCCGGCTTCATCGTGCCTGATTTCAATGCGATCATGCAGGCGACCAACTATGCCAGCTATCGCGATAGCGCACCTGAAACACGCGGCGCCGTCACGGGCGGTGCGACCGGCGACATGGACGAAAAGGTCATTGGGGCCTATTTCGAACTGAATGGGGTCACGACCATTGCCGACCGTGATCTGCACATCAATGCAGGCATGCGCTATGCCCATACCGATCAGGAAGTGGTCGGCCCCAGCCAGGTCGGCACCGCGATCATCGACATCACGTCGCGGTCGAAATATGAAAATTTCCTGCCGTCGATCAACCTCACCTACGATGTCGCGGCCAATCTGAAGCTGCGTGCATCGGCTTCGCGGACGATGACTCGTCCGGATGCGGGGCAGATCCTGCCGGGCGTCACATTCTCCGACCCGTCGGCGCTGCTGGCGACGGCGGGTAATCCGGAACTGCAGCCCTACACGTCGGACAATTACGATCTCGGCGGCGAATTCTATACCGGCGGCATCGGCTATATCGGCGTGTCGGCCTTCATGAAGAATATTCAGGGCTTTACCGTCACCACCTCCAACCAAGTCACGTTCGGATCGCTCAATATTCCGTTCAGCAGCCTGCTGTCGACCCAGCAGAATGCGCTGACCGATCGCGCCGCTGCCACCGGCGTCGCCGTCAGCGACCTGCCGATTACCGTCAATCGCCCGGTCAACCTGTCCGACCTGAAGATCAAGGGCCTGGAAGCGACCTGGGTGCAGCCGCTCGACTTCCTGGTGAAGGGCCTCGGCTTCTCCGCCAACGGCACCTATCTCAAACAATCGTCTTCGTCCGGTCTGGTCGCGACCGGCGTATCGAAATATTCGTATAACCTTCAGGGCTTCTACGAAAATGACGGTCTGTCGATCAGCGTCAACTATGTCTGGAACGACAAGTCGATCGCCGTGAACAAGCCGCAAAACGGCATCAGCAACGCATCGCTGCGCAATGATGCGCGTGGCCAGCTCGATATGTCGGCCGGCTATCAGCTGCCCTTCTTCAACAAGGCGCTGCGCCTGACGGTCGATGTGCTCAACATCACCGACGAGCCGATCCGTACGACCTTCGAATATGATAATGCGGCCTACTCCGTTTACTATCCCGGCCGTTCGGTCCTGGCCGGCATCCGCGCGAATTTCTGATCCTCCCCCAAGGACACCTCGCAGGGTCGGCGGCAACGCCGGCCCTTTTTCTTCCGCTGTTCTGACACGGCCGATCGACATCGGATCGGCGAACGAAAGGTCCGGCCACCTCGGCTTTGCCCTTTCAATGTAGGATTTTCTTTGATCTACCAAGGTGATGGGCCGTTCGATCCGTCTTCCCTTGCCGTCGCGGTCGGCGCTCTGTCCTCCGTTACGGACGGGACAAATTTTCGGTGGCTTCGGCGTTACTTTGGCGTGACCTATCGGGCGCTTCGGGGTGGCTTTGCAGGCGCAATCGGGCTGAAAAGCCCGACAACGGTGTGAACTTCGGCGCCGACCCGAAGAACCATGCCATTATCGCGGTCCGCCCGGCAGGGGACCATGATCGAAAGGAAGTTGATCAAATGTCCCTCCGTTTCTGGTCCTGTCTGCTTCCCGCCCTGTTCGCAGCCGCTCCCGTCGATGCGAAAATCTGCGCCCCGACATGGGTGGCGGGCTGGGCCTCCTCTCAGTTCCGGCCGACCGGCGACGCGGCGCTGCCCGTCGGCACGCTGGCGGACCGGACTTTGCGCCAGATCGTCCGCCCTTCCCTATCCGGCGACCGCGTGCGCGTGCGCCTCTCCAACCTTGCCGGAACCCGGCCGCTTGTGCTGGCCGGCGCCAGCATCGCCCGCGCGCTGGGACCCGCTTCTGCCGCAATCGAACCCCGCACGCTGATGGCGCTCCGCTTCGATGGGAAACCCGACATCGTCATTCCGGCCGGCGCGGACTATCTGTCCGACCCGGTGTCGTTGCCGACAAAGGCGCTGGATACCATCGCCATATCGATCCGCTATGTCGGCGAGCCGGAACAGACATCGCATCCCGGATCACGCGCGACGTCATGGCATCTGCCCGGTGACCACCTCACTGATGCAGCCATGGCCGGTGCAGCCAGCTTCGATCACTGGTTCAATCTGGCCGCGCTGGAGGTCGAACGCTGTGCGCCCGCCAAGCTGATCGTCGCGCTGGGCGACTCGATCACCGATGGCAAGGGTTCCACCACCAACGGCAACGATCGCTGGACCGATCGGCTGGCGGAACGGCTGCAGGCCGACCCGAAGCGCCGAGCCATCGCCGTCGTCAACCAGGGGATAGGCGGCAACCGCCTGTTGCATGACGGCCTTGGCCCCAATGCGCTGGCCCGGCTGGACCGCGACGTGCTGGCCCAGCCCGGCGTCACTCATCTGATCCTGCTGGAGGGGATCAACGATCTCGGCACGCTGACCCGCGATGCGCCGGTGAGCGTCGACGCGCACCGGGCCCATGTCGCCCGCATCATCGGCGCCTATCGCCAGATCGTCGCCCGCGCCCATTCCAAGGGCGTGAAGGTGATCGGGGCAACCGTCATGCCCTTCGTCGGCAACGCCTATTATCATGCCGATGCGCAGAATGAGGCGGATCGGCAGGCGGTGAACGCCTGGATCAGGCAACCGGGCAATTTCGATGCGGTGATCGATTTCGATCGCGTCATCCGCGACCCCGCGCATCCCGACCAGTTACTGCCCGCCTTTGACGACGGCGACGCGCTCCATCCCTCGCCCAAGGGGTACAGGGCGATGGGGGAGGCGATCCCGCTCAGCCTTTTCGACTGATCCGCTTGTGCCCCGCCTCCAGCACCGTCTCCATCGCGACGAAGGTCGATGTGCTGGCGACATGGGGCAGGGCGCTGATCTTTTCGCCCAGCACCATGCGGTATCGCCGGATGTCCGCGGTGCGCACCTTGAGCAGATAGTCGAAATTGCTCGCCAGCATATGGCATTCCTCGACCTCCGGGATGCGCCGCACCGCCGCGTTGAATTCGCGCAGCGCCGCTTCCCGTGTGTCGGACAGCTTCACCTCGGTAAAGGCGATATGGTCCATGCCCAGTTTCGCCGGATCGACGATCGCCCGAAAGCCGCGGATGACGCCCGCTTCCTGCAAACGTTTCAGCCGTACCTGGCACGGCGTCTTGGACAGGCCGACCTGCGCGGCAAGATCGGTGACGGTCATCCGCCCATCTTCGACCAGGGCGGCGATGATCCGCCGGTCGAAATCGTCCAGATCGACCGCTTTGGGTATATTCTCCATAACATCTGCCTAACAAAGCCACTTTAATAAGTCACTCCGGCTTCTGGAGGGCCGTTGATAAGGCGGAACGAAAATTCGACTTGGGTTATTCTCAGTCTCATGACCGACCAGAGCCCCTTCGCCGCTTTCGCCCCCGCCATCCGCCAGCCCACGCCGCTGCGGCAGGCTATCACCGCCGCCTATCGCCGCGACGAGGCGGAAGCGCTGGCGCCCCTGATCGCATCGGCGACATTGCCCGACGACATGCGCGCGGCCATCGCAAATACCGCCCGCACTCTCGTCACCGCGCTGCGCGCCAACCACAAAGGCACCGGCGTCGAAGGGCTGGTGCAGGAATATGCGCTGTCCAGCCAGGAAGGCGTGGCGCTGATGTGCCTGGCCGAAGCGCTGCTCCGTATTCCCGACACCGCCACCCGCGATGCGCTGATCCGCGACAAGATCGCCGATGGCGACTGGGGCGCGCATCTGGGCGGCGACAAGTCGCTGTTCGTCAACGCCGCTACCTGGGGCCTGGTCGTCACCGGCAAGCTGTTGGGCAGCGTCGATGACCGTGGTCTCGGCGCGGCGCTGACCCGCCTTGTCGCCCGCGCCGGCGAGCCGGTCATCCGCCGCGGCGTGGATCTGGCGATGCGGATGATGGGCGAACAGTTCGTCACCGGCGAGACGATCAAGGAAGCGCTCAAGCGGGCGAAGGAACTGGAGGCGAAGGGCTTCGCCTATAGCTATGACATGCTGGGTGAGGCTGCCACGACCGCCGCCGACGCCAGGCGTTACTATGCCGATTATGAACAGGCGATCCACGCCATCGGCAAGGCGTCAGCCGGGCGCGGAATCTATGCCGGCCCCGGCATATCGATCAAACTGTCGGCCTTGCACCCGCGCTATGTCCGGGCGCAGGCCGATCGCGTGATGGGCGAATTGCTGCCGGCGGTGAAGAAGCTGGCGCTGCTGTCGAAGAGCTACGACATCGGCCTCAACATCGACGCGGAGGAGGCCGATCGGCTCGAACTGTCGCTCGACCTGCTGGAAAGCCTGGCGATCGACCCGGACCTGGCCGGCTGGAACGGGCTTGGCTTCGTGGTGCAGGGCTATGGCAAACGCTGCCCGTTCGTCATCGACTGGATCGTCGATCTGGCGCGCAGGGCCGACCGCCGGATCATGGTGCGGCTGGTCAAGGGCGCCTATTGGGATGCGGAGATCAAGCGGGCGCAGGTCGACGGTCTGCCCGACTTTCCGGTCTATACCCGCAAGGTCCATACCGATGTCGCCTATGTCGCCTGCGCGCAGAAGCTGCTGGCCGCGCCCGATGCGGTCTTCCCCCAATTCGCGACCCATAATGCCCAGACGCTCGCGACCATCTATCAACTGGCAGGGCCGGACTTTGCGATCGGCCAATATGAGTTCCAGTGCCTTCACGGCATGGGCGAGCCGCTCTACGAACAGGTGGTCGGCGCCGGAAAACTGAACCGCCCCTGCCGCATCTATGCGCCGGTGGGCACGCATGAGACGTTGCTCGCTTATCTCGTCCGCCGTCTGCTGGAAAACGGCGCGAACAGCAGCTTCGTCAATCGCATCGCCGATCCCAATGTCTCGATCGAGGAAATGATCGCCGATCCGGCCGATGTCGTGCGCGCGATGGCGCATCCGGGCCATCATCACGACCAGATCGCGCTGCCGGCCGATCTTTATCCCGATCGCCGCAATTCGGACGGGCTCGACCTCAGCAATGAAGCGACGCTCGCCAGCCTAGGGGAGGCGCTGCGTCATAGTGCGGCGATCGGCTGGACAGCCATGGCTGAAGGTGCGTCCGGTCTTTCGCGCACGGTGTTCAATCCGGCCGATCATCGCGACGTGGTGGGGCGCGTCACCGAAGCATCGCTGGACGAGGCCCGCGCCGCCGCCATCCGCGCAGCCGCGTCGCGCTGGTCCGACAGGGCAGTCGCCGATCGCGCCGCGGCGCTGGACTGCGCCGCCGACGCGATGCAGGCGCGGATGCCGATCCTGCTGGGCCTGATCGTGCGGGAGGCGGGCAAGTCCCTGCCTAACGCCATCGCCGAAGTGCGCGAAGCGATCGACTTTTTGCGCTATTATGCCGCGCAGGCGCGCACGACCTTCGGTCCGGCGCAGGCCGCCTTGGGGCCGGTCACCTGCATTAGCCCGTGGAACTTCCCGCTGGCCATCTTCACCGGACAGGTTGCCGCCGCCCTGGTCGCGGGCAATCCGGTGCTGGCCAAGCCGGCCGAGGAAACCCCGTTGATCGCGGCGGAGGCCGTTCGCCTGCTGCATGAGGCGGGCGTCCCTGCCGATGCGCTGCAACTGCTGCCCGGCGACGGCCGCATCGGCGCGGTGCTGGTCGCGGCGCCCGAAACCGCCGCGGTCATGTTCACCGGATCGACCGAGGTCGCCCGCCTCATCCAGCGCCAGCTTTCCACGCGCCTGTCCGCAGATGGCAAGCCCATCCCGCTCATTGCAGAGACCGGCGGCCAGAATGCGATGATCGTGGATTCTTCGGCGCTCGCCGAACAGGTGGTGGCCGACGTCATCGCCTCCGCCTTCGACAGCGCGGGCCAGCGCTGTTCGGCGTTGCGCATCCTGTGCCTGCAGGAAGACGTCGCCGACCGGACGCTGACGATGCTCAAGGGGGCGCTCGCCGAATTGCGGATTGGCCGCACCGACGCGCTGAAGGTCGACATCGGCCCGGTCATCAGCGCGGAGGCGCGTGACGGCATCAACGCCCATATCGACGCGATGCAGGCGCTGGGCCGCAAGGTCGAACATAGTCCGCTGCCACCCGAAGCCACGCACGGCACCTTCGTTCCTCCGACGATTATCGAGATAGAGTCCATCGCCGATCTCAGCCGCGAAGTCTTCGGCCCCGTTCTGCACGTCCTGCGGTTCCGGCGCGACCGGCTGGATGCGCTGGTCGACCAGATCAACGCCACCGGCTACGGCCTGACCTTCGGCCTGCATACCCGGCTGGACGAGACAGTGGCGCGGGTCACGGCGCGGGTGAAGGTCGGCAATATCTACGTGAACCGCAACGTCATCGGCGCGATCGTGGGCGTGCAGCCCTTTGGCGGTTGCGGGCTGTCGGGCACCGGTCCCAAGGCTGGCGGGCCGCTTTATCTGGGGCGACTGGTCACGACGCCGCCGGTGTTCGCGGCGCGGGTCAGCCATTTGCGATCGCCGCTGCATGCCTTCGCCGACTGGCTTGAGCAGCAGTGCGAGGAGAAGGCAGCGCTTCAGGCGCGCCGCGCCGGCGATGCGTCCGCGCTGGGCGTCGAACAGGCGTTGCCGGGGCCGGTGGGCGAACGTAACATCTACGCCCTGCATCCGCGCGGCCGCATCCTGTTGCGCCCGGCGACGCGGCAGGGGCTGTTCCGCCAGATGGCCGCCGTGCTGGCCACCGGCAATCATGGAGTGGTGCAGGGGATGACGATTCCGCAGGGAATGCCCGCCGATGTCGCCGCCTGCTTCAGCACCGACGCCACCGGCCATTATGCGGCCGCGCTGGTGGAAGGGGACGCCGCCAAGGTCGCCGCTACCGCCCAGTGCGTCGCCGATCTGCCCGGCCCGATCGTGTCGGTCCATGCCGACGATCATGGCCATGGCTATTGCCTCGACTGGCTGCTGGAGGAGCAGTCGACCTCCATCAACACCACGGCGGCGGGGGGCAATGCCAGCCTGATGATGATCGGCTGATACGTCGCGCGTCTTTTCGGTCTGGCCATTGCACCTTTGGTGGCGGCGGCTATAGATTTGTCGGTCTGTTCCGGAGCGCACCCCATGGCATCTATCTCTTCTGCAAAGCCCAGCTTCGCGCCCATCAAGACGCGGCGGGCGTTCGAGATCATCTGCGAGCAAATCCGCGCGCAACTGGCGGCGGGCACGCTCAAGGCCGGAGACAAGCTGCCGGCCGAGCGCGAACTGGCGGTCGAGTTCCAGGTGAGCCGCAGCGCGCTGCGCGAGGCGTTGCGCAGTCTGGAGGTCGCCGGAATCATCCGCAATGTGAAGGGGGCGAAGGGCGGCGCGTTCGTGCAGACCGCCGAGCCCGACCGGATCGTGCAGGCGATGCAGGATTATGTGCATCTGGGCGACATCTCGCTGAATGAACTGACCGAGGCGCGGCTGGCGTTGCAGGACATCATCGTAAGACTGGCCTGCGAGCGCGCGACCGAGACGGATCTCGCCGATCTGGAGGCGATCGCCGAGCGGACCAAGCGGGAAACGAGCGTCGAGGCGCGATACCAGTGCGCGGCGGAATATTATGGCGTGCTGGCGCGGGCGACCAAGAACCGCATCTTCGGCATCTTCGTCGATTCCCTGTCGGCGATCCTGCATGAGTTCGTGCAGGGGCCGGATTATGAGATGCTGCAGCAGTCGCTGATCGAATCCCGATTCCGGCTGGTGCGGCAGTTGCGGGCGAAGGACAGCGAGGCGGCGGTGGCGGAGATGCGCAAGCATCTGGAGCGGGTGCATCGCCATGTCCGCAAGAACAGCAAGGCGGCGGCCAAGGGCTGACCTTCGCGCCTGACCGGGCGTCTGACAGGGGCGTTTGAAACAACGAGTTGGACAGTTGTACGCGATTGACGCCCCATGACCGCCATGCAATAGGTAGGACCATTAGATATTTGGTTCGACAGGCGGGTGAGGATATGGCGGAAGAGAGCAAGGCGGCGACGGTAGGCGCGCTGGACGGCGTGCGGGTGCTGGATTTCACCAGCGTCATGGCCGGACCGTTCGCGACCCGGATGCTCGCCGATCTCGGGGCCGACGTCATCAAGGTGGAGTCGCTGGAGGGCGACCAGGTGCGCGCGCGGCCGCCCAAAAGAGATGGTTTCAGCGCCTATTTCGGCAATCTCAATGCGGGCAAGCAGAGCATCGCCTGCAACCTCAAATCGCCTGAGATCATCGCCCTTATCAAGCGACTGGTCGCGACCTGCGATGTGCTGGTCGAGAATTTCCGGCCCGGCGTCATGGCGCGATTCGGGCTGGATTTCGCCGCGCTGCGCGAGGCCAATCCGCGGCTCATCTATTGTTCGATCTCCGGCTATGGCCAGACCGGGCCGAAGGCGCTGTCCCCGGCCTATGCGCCGGTGATCCATGCGGCCAGCGGATTCGACATGGTCAATCTCCGCTATCAGGACGGCGCGGACCGGCCCGCGACCAGCGGCGTCTTCATCGCCGACGTGCTGGGCGGCACCCATGCCTTCGGCGCGATCCAGGCGGCGCTGTATCAGCGCGAAAAGACGGGCGCGGGCCAGCATATCGACCTGTCGATGCTGGAGGCGATGGTGGGGATGCTGGTGTTCGAGACGCAGGAGGCGCAATTCCCCGGCGACGCCCGGCGGCCGCTCTACACCCCGCTCAAGACCAATGATGGCTTCATCATGGTCGCGCCGACCAGTCCCCGCAATTTCGAGCAATTGACAGACGCGGTCGGTCATCCAGAATGGCGCGACGATCCGCGCTTCCTGACCAATGCCGATCGCAACGCCAATTGGGCGACGCTGCTGGCGCTGACCGAAGAATGGACGCTGGAGCGCAGCGCGGAGGAGGCCGAGGCGATTCTGTCGCGCCATGGCGTGCCCTGCGGGCGGTATCGCGAGATCGACGAATTGCTGGACGATCCGCAACTGGCGTCGCGCGGCGCCTTTGCGCAGATCAGCGATGGGGCCGGCAGCTTCAAGGTGCCCAACCCCCCGTTCCGCATGAGCGGATCGCGGGTCGAGGCGCGCAACCATGTCGCGCGGCTGGGTGAGGAGGGCGCGGATATCCTCACCAAGCTGGGCGTGGACGAGAGCGCGGTGGCAGCGCTACGCGCGCGGGGCGACCTGCTGTAACAAAAGGAATCGCCACGGCGTGGTGCGCTATTCCAGTTCGTGGAAGGGTCGGATTTCGATTTCGCTCGGCCCCGGCATGGGATTGGGGCAGCGCTTCACCCAGGCGACGGCTTCATCCATATCTTTCACGTCCCAGAGCCAGAAACCCGCGACCAATTCGCGTGGTTGGGAGAATGGGCCGTTAATGACGGTGCGTTCGGCGCCATCGAAGGCGACGCGCTTGCCTTGTGAAGAGGGGGTGAGGCCATCGGCCATCACCAGGATGCCAGCGTCGCGCAATTCATCGTTAAAGCGGCCCATCGCGGCCATCATCGCGTCCGTTTCCGGCGAGGGCCGATAGCCTTTCTCGCTGTCCTCGGTCGCCTTCACCAGCACCATCACGCGCATCGCCTGTCTCCTTGCCGGGCGTTGGAACGATGGCGGGAGTGTTCGGGAATTACCGTCCCTGCGCAAATGAATTTTGGTGAAAGGAAAAGGGCGGGATGCCTGCACGCACCCCGCCCGTCTCCCTTCATCGCAGCAATTCGCGCGCGATCGTGTTCTTCTGGATTTCCGACGAGCCTTCATAAATCCGCGTGATGCGAATGTCGCGATAGAGGCGCTCGACCGCGAACCCGCGGCAATAGCCGGTGCCGCCGAAGATCTGGACCGCGGTGTCGACCGTGCGGCTGCCCGCTTCGGTGGCGAAGAGCTTGGCCATGGAGGCGAGTTCGCGGCGCTTTTCGCCCTGGTCATAGCGCCAGCAGGCGTCGAGCAGGATCAGGCGGGCGGCGCGCATGTCGGTCGCCATCGTCGCGATATAGTGGCGGATCGCCTGGAAGTCGGAGATGACGCCGCCGAAGGCGGGGCGCTGCTTGGATTCCTCGATCGCCAGTTCCAGCGCATATTCGCCCATGCCGACCGCGGTCGCGCCGACATTCATGCGGCCCTCGTTCAGTCCTTCGAGCGCATAATGGAAGCCGCGGCCCAGTTCGCCGATCAGCGCGTCAGGACCGACCTGGCATTCGTCGAAGCTGAGTTCGAAGACGCCCGGCGTTGCCGTGCCCATCAGTTCGATCGTGCCGGTGACGCTGAAACCAGGCGTATCGGCCGGCATCAGGAAGGCGGAGATGCCGCCGCGCGCGCCCGCCGATTTGTCGGTATAGGCGTAGACGATGACATATTTGGCCTTCTTGCCGTTCGAGATGAACGTCTTGCTGCCATTGATGACCCAGCCGTCGGCGTTGCGAACCGCGGTGGTGCGCATGGAGCCCGGATCGGAGCCGCTATTGGGTTCGGTGAGCGCGAAGGCGATCGGGATTTCGCCGGTCGCCATGCCGGGTAGCAGCGCCTCGCGCTGGGCTTCGGACGCATGATACATGATGTTCTTGGCGCCCGGCCCCATTAGCGGGCGCAATTCGGTCCAGAATTGGGGGGGAGGCGGGCAAGCTCGATCTGTACCGCGGCTTGCGCGAGAGCGCCCAGCCCCAGGCCGCCATATTGTTCGGGCAGCGCCATGCCGAAATAGCCATTGTCGACCAACGTCTGGCGCACGATCGGCGGAACCACGCCGGTTTCCTGAAATTCGATTTCATGCGGCAGCAGGTCGCGCACGATGTCGCGGGTGACGTCACAAAATTCCTTGATGTCGTCTGGCAGTTCAAAGTCCACGGGGCAGCCTCCTTATGGTTCGACTCTGATGCGCGGATGACCGCGTTGTTCATTAATGGTCCTACCATTATGACAATGGTCAGTCCATTAAATTTTATGCGCTATCGGGCGGGGATACCTGTCCTTCGGGGACGTTATTCTCTAGGGACGGAGGCACCGTCCGATGACGCAAAAGCGGGTGGGCGCAGGGTAACAAGAGTAACCGGCATGGCGACCGATCCGTTCGACCTCAATCTGCGCCACCTGCGCGCGCTGCTGGCGATCCGCGAACATGGCAGCATCACTGCTGCGGCCGATGTTGTGAGCCTGTCGCAACCAGCGCTGACCCAGGGGCTGGCGAAGCTGGAGCGGCAGTTTGGCTATACGTTTTTCGAGCGAAGATCGGGGGGCATGGTCCCTACGCCGATGGGCGAGATCGTGATCGAGCGTGCGCGTGCGGCGCTGGATCATCTGTCGCAGGCGGCCAAGGGGTTGTCGGGCGTATTCCAATATCCCGAACGACTGATGACGATGACGCAACTGCGTGCCTTTCTGGCGCTGGCGGAAGCGGGGAGTTTCGCCGCGGCGGCGCATGGCAGCAGCCTGTCGCAGACGGCGGTGCATCGCGCAGTCGGCGATCTGGAGCAGATGATCGGCGGCAAGCTGGTCGAGCGGCGCGGGCGGGCGGTGTGGCTCAATCCGGCGGGCAAGCGTCTGGCGCGCGGCACCAGGCTGGCGGTGGCGGAGATCGTCGCGGCGCTGGCCGACATGGGGCTGGACAGCGGCGGCGGCAGCGAGGTGATTTCCTTTGGCGCGCTGCCATTGGCGCGGCCCTATCTGGTGCCGGCAGCGATGGCGCGGATGGCGCGGAGCGATCCGCGTGCGGCGTTCAAGGTGCTGGAGGGGAGCTGGCGCGAACTGGTCGAGCCGTTACGCGATGGCGTGATCGACATGATCGTCGGCGCGCTGCGGCCCTATGAGATCGCCGATCTGTATCAATTGCCGTTGTCGGAGGATCGGCTGGTGATTGCGGCGGGTAGCCAGCATCCGCTCGCCGCGATAGCGAAGCCGACGATGGCGCAATTGGCGCGCTATCCCTGGATCGTGGCGCCGGCCAATTCGCCGCTACGCGAACAGTGGGAGAAATTGTTCGGTGAGGGGACAGCGCCCGCTACCCCGATCGAATGCGGATCGGTGATGATTATCGGACGCTTGCTGACGGAGGGGGATTTCCTGACCCTGTTGTCGCCCGATCAGGTCGCGTTGCAGATCCGCAGCGGGTTGCTGACCCAGATCGGTCCGCCGCTCGAGGGCAGCAAGCGCGTAGTAGGGATTACGACACGCCGGAGCTGGCGACCGACCGCGACGCAGCGGCGGTTTCTGGAGATGCTGAGCGAGGCCGCCAGGGGTGAACGGGTCGAAGGCGCGCCGCCCGATTTGCGGGAATCGGGCTGGGTATGACGCCGTCGCCTGACGGTTATTGCGGGTCGGTGGCCTGAAGCGCGGCGATCCGGCCCTTGAGCCGATCGGCGAGCGAAGGCCGGATCGGCTGTCCGGCGAGCAATTTGCGCCATGTATTGTAGCTGATGCCGAAGCGGGCGTTGAGCGCTTCGTCGGTGCGGCCGGTGGCCAGCCTCTGCATCTGGAGGATCATGTCCTCCCCCAGATGCACCCCATTGCTATTGCTGTTCTGCTGCACGGTGCGCGCCCTAGTCCAGGTTGATCCAGACCGCCTTGGTCTCCAGATAATCCTCGATATGGTGAGGCCCGGATTCCCGGCCGAAGCCGCTCATCTTGTAGCCGCCAAAGGGGACGGCGGGGTCGAGCATCTGGTAGCAATTGACCCAGACCGATCCCGCGCGGATGCCACGCGCCATGCGATGGGCGGTGCCAAGGTCGCGGGTCCACACGCCACTGCCGAGGCCGAATTCGGTGGCGTTGGCGCGGGCCAGCACTTCTTCCACCGTGTCGAAGGTGAAGGCGGAGAGGACGGGGCCGAAAATCTCCTCGCGCGCGATCGTCATGTCGTCGGCGACATGGGTGAAGATGGTCGGTTCGATGAAATAGCCCGCGTCATAGCCCGCGCCGCTCATCCGTGCGCCGCCGGTCAGGGGGCGGGCGCCCTCGGTGCTGGCGCCGTCGATGAAGGCGAGGATCTTGTCCATCTGGGGCGCGGAGACGACCGGTCCCATCTGGGTGGTGGGGTCAAGCGGATCGCCGACCTTGATCGTCCTGGTGAAGGCGGCGAGGCGTTCCATGAATTCGTCGTGGATCGAGCCTTGCACGAACAGGCGGGTGCCCGCGCTGCAAATCTGGCCGGCATTGGCGAAGACCGCCATGGCGGCGGCTGGCACGGCCTTGTCGAGATCGGCGTCGGCGAAGACGATGTTGGGCGATTTGCCGCCCAGTTCGACGGTGACGCGCTTCATCGTCGGGGCGGCGGCGTGGAGGATTTTCTCGCCGACGCCTGTGGAGCCGGTGAAGGCGATCTTGTCGACGTCCGGGTGGCTGGAGAGCGCCGCGCCCGCGTCGCCCAGCCCGGTGACGACGTTGATGACGCCTTCGGGCACGCCGGCTTCCAGGCAAAGCTCGCCGAAACGGAGTGCGGACAGGGGCGTCTGTTCGGCGGGCTTCATGACCAGGGTGCAGCCCGTGGCGAGGACCGGGCCGGCCTTCCACACCGACATGCCGATCGGGCCGTTCCAGGGATTGATCGCCGCAACCACGCCGATCGGTTCCTTGAGCGTGTGGGACAGGACATCGCCGGGGGCATTATTGTCGATCGTGTCGCCAGTGATGAGCATCGCCTGGCCCGCATAATAGCGCAGCAGCGCGCCGGCGCGGGCCTTGCCCATGATGGTGCGGCTGTAGGGCGCGCCGAGATCGAGCGTGTCGAGCATCGCCAGCTCTTCATAATGCGCTTCGACCAGATCGGCGAGGCGCAGCATGATGCGCTGGCGCTCGACCGGCTTCATGCGGCGCCATGGCCCTTCGAACGCGGCGCGGGCGGCCTTGACCGCGCGGTCCACATCTTCGGCGCCGCCCTGCGCGATCGTGGCGAGCAACTCGCCGGTGGCGGGGTTGCGGGTTTCGAAGCGCTTGCCCGACAGGGCCGGGACGCGCTGGCCGCCGATCAGCATGTCCTGTTCGCGCGTGTCGAGCAGAGCGGGGCGGGGGGGGATGGTCATCATGGTCATGGCTAGTCTCTCCGGGCCGCGATCAGGCGGCGATATTCGAGGTAATGGCATCTTCCAGGATGAAGCCGGCGGCGCGCTGCGCGATCATCATGGTGGGGGCAGAGGTGTTGCCGCTGATGATCGCCGGCATGACAGACGCGTCGACGACGCGCAGGCCGGATATGCCGCGCACGCGCAGGCGGCCATCCACGACCGCCATCGGGTCGCTGTCCGGTCCCATTTTGCAGGTGCCGGTCGGGTGATAGGCGGTGTTGACGATCTTGCGCAGGGCGGCGTCGATCTCCGCGTCGCTCTGGTGCTGGATGCCCGGTTCGATCTCCGCGCCGGTCATGGCGGCCAGCGCGGGCTGGGCGAAGATGCGGCGGGCTTCGCGGAAACCGGCGATCAGCGTCTTCATGTCATAGGGATCGGCGAAGAAATTGGGATCAATCACCGGCTTGTCCTCCGGCCGGTTGCTCGCCAGGCGCACCGAGCCGGCGCTTTTGGGGCGCAGCAACTGGATCAGGCCCATATAGCCGTGGCGGCGGGGAACCGAGCGGGCGTCGAGCTTCAGACCCGCAAGGAAGGTGATCTGGATATCGGGGCGGCCGCTGCCGTCGGTGCAGAGGAAGCCGCCGGCTTCCGCGACGTTGGAGGCCAGCATCCCTTCGCGCTTCAACAGATATTTGATCGGGCTGAACAGGATGCGGGGCAGCACCCTGGCCGAGACGGCGTAGGATTCGGCCGTAGGGTTTTCCATCGCGACATGGACGGTCGGATGATCCTGCAAATGCTGGCCGACGCCGGGGAGGTGATGGACGACATTGATCCCCATCTCGCGCAGATGGGCCTGCGGGCCGATGCCCGACAGCATCAGCAGTTGCGGCGAATTGGTCGCGCCGGCGCACAGGATGATCTCCCGCTTCGCGCCGATCGTGCGGCGCGCGCCGTCCTTCTCGATCTCCAGCCCGATTGCGCGGCCGCGATCGAACAGGATGCGGCGAACCAGGGTTTCGTCGAGGATGGTGAGGTTCGGGCGCTTGAGTGCGGGATGGAGGAAGGCGCGGGCGCTCGACAGGCGGGTGCCATTGCGCTGGTTGAGGTCGTAGCGGCCAAAGCCGTCCTGCCGATCGCCCGCGAAATCGTCATTGCGGTGATGGCCCGCCTGCGTGGCGGCGTCCACGATGGCGGCGCTGACCGGGTTCCAGCTTTTGGGCTTCTGCACGTCCAGTTCGCCGCCCTTGCCATGCCAGGGCTTGTCGGGGCCGGCATAATTTTCGACCGCCTTGAAGGCGGGAAGGACGTCGTCATAGGACCAGCCTGTGTTGCCCTCCGCCGCCCAGGCTTCGTAATCCGCCTTCTGCCCGCGAATATAGACGCCGCCATTGATGGCGCTGCAGCCGCCGAACAGCTTGCCGCGGGGAAAATTGATTTGGCGGTTGTTGACGGCCGCGTTGCCGGAGAGCGACTGTTTCCAGTTATATTTTTCGTGCGGCAGCAGGAAGATGTTGCCGACGGGCATGGCGGTCTTGAGGTTGACGGGCCATTTCCTGTCGGACGGTCCGGCCTCGATCAGGACGACGCGGTTGGCCGGGTCGGCGGACAGGCGGTTGGCCATCAGGCTGCCGGCCGAGCCGGAGCCGATCACGATATAGTCGAAACTGTCGCTCATATATGCGCGTCCTTGCGGCCGAGCGCGGGCACATGGCCCCGCACGGCGATGAAACCCAGGGCGTTGACCAGCATCAGGGCGGCGAGCGCGCCGAAGAAGCCGAGATTGCCCCAGTCGATGAGGAGGGCACCGGCCACCGCGCTGACGATCGCACCGACACGGCCGGCCGCGCCCATGAGGCCGAGGCCGCGGGCGCGCAGGCCAGTGGGGAAGGCGTGGGCGCCGACCGCGAACATGGCGGACTGGGCGGCGCTGGCGAACAGGCCGAGCGCGCCGAGGCAGGCGAGCACCGCAGCTTCGTTGCGGCCGCCGCTGATGGGGAGAAGGGCGAGGGTGGCGCAGACGGTCGCGCCGACGATCGCCATCAGGATCAGCACCGGGCGCGATCCGAAGCGGATGATGGCGAGGCTGGCGATCATCGCGCCTATGGTGCCGCCCATGTTGAAGCTTGTGAGGCCCAGGCTCGCGGTCTGGAGGCCGAAGCCCGCGCTGTTCAGCATCGTGGGCGCCCAGTTGAACATGAGGTAGATCATGAACATGCCCGAGAACATCGCGACCGCCAGCGCCAGCGTGTCGCGCAGCAGTGCGGCGCCGAACAGGTTGCGCATCGGTTCGTAGCGGGGCGCCTCCCCCACGGCGAGCGGGACATGGGCGGCCGAGGCGGGATCGGGATGGCCGATGCGGCGCAGGATGCGGTCGAGTTCGGCGGCGCGGTCGGGCCGTTCGGCGAGATAGCGCGGGGATTCCGGCAGGATGAACCAGAGCCAGGTGACGAAGATCATTGTCACGACCCCGCCGATATAGAAGAGCCAGCGCCATCCGAGGCCCGGCAAGATCAGGGCTGCCGCTACGCCGCCCAATATGCCGCCGATCGAAACGCAGACGACGCCGAAGGTGACGGCGACGCTGCGCCAGCGGACCGGGGTGAACTCCGCGATCATGGCGCTGGCGGTGCCGGGGACGCCGCCCAGGCCGACGCCCGCCAGTGTCTTCAAGGCGGCGACCTGCCACAGCGCGTCGGTGAAGCCGGTGGCCAGCGTTGCGATGCCGAATATGGCGACGCCGATGATGAGTGCGCCGCGGCGACCGAAGCGATCGCCGACCCAGCCCGACGTCAGCGTGCCGATGGCCATGCCGACGAAGCCGAGCGCGAAGACGGAGCCGAGCGCTTCGCGCCCGATGCCCCATTCCCTGAGCAGCGACGGTGCGGCGAGGCCGAGCATCTGGTTGTCGAGGCCGTCGAGGACGACGGTCGCGGCGATCATCAGCACCGACCAGATCTGGTAGGACGACATGGGTATGTCGTCCAACATGCCTCTAGTGCTGCTGCCTTCTATCGTGGCGACCGCCAAGATCGTCTCCTTGAGCCTTTGGGCCGTTTGCGACCGCTTCATTCATTTGCCGGTGTAACATTGAGAAACCGGAATATCGCAATCAGATGTCGAGGACGAGGTTTGCCGTTTTCGATCCCGAGCAGCAGACCATGATCGACTTGTTGGCGGCCTTGTCATCATCGCTGAGGAAATGGTCGCGATGGTCGGGGATGCCGTCCAGCACCTTGACCTCGCACGTGCCGCAAATCCCTTCCGAGCAGGCGAAGCCGACATTGACCCCAGCGCTCAGCAGCGCGTCGAGCATCGTTTCGCCTTCCTCCACCGCGATGGTCTTGCCGCTCCTGGCGAGTTCAAGCGTATAGCCGCCCTCGGTCGCCATTTCGGTTTCGGCCGAGAAATATTCGATATGGGCGTGGCCTTTGGGCCGGTCGGCATTGATCGCGACGAAGGCGTCGAGCATCCCGCCCGGACCGCAGCAATAGAGATGCGCATCGGCGGGCGCGGCGGCGCAGATGGCCTTCAAGTCCAGGCGACGACCGCCGGGGATGCCGTCATAGGCGATTTCTACCCGGTCGTGATCGGACAGGCGATCGACATAGGCGGCGCGCTCAGGCGATGCGGCTACATAATGGAGTTCCCAGCTTTTGCCGAGCTTCTCCAGCCGCGCGATCATCGGCAGCATCGGCGTGATACCGATCCCGCCGCCGATCATGACGGTGTGGCTGGCATCTTCCACCATCGGGAAATTATTCTTCGGCTCGGAGATTTCGAGGATCTGGCCGACCTGCCATTTTTCATGGATGTGGCGCGACCCGCCCCGGCCGTCGATTGCATGATGAACGGCGATCTCATAATAGCCGCGGATCGCCGGATCGTTCACCAGCGAATAGCTGCGCGCCAGGCCGGGCGAAAGTTGCACATCGACATGCGCGCCCGGATCGAAGGCCGGCATCAGCCCGCCATCGACGGGTTCGAGGATGTAGCTGTTGATGCCTTCGGCTTCCCAGCGGATATTCTTCAGTCTTGCGCGCATCACCCTCTCCGTCCGGTGCGATGCGTCTCATGGCAGGGCCGGGGCGCCATGGATCGGCGAACCGGACAAACCGCAATGCGTTTCGTCACCTCTGTCATCCTTGCCTGAGGCGCCGGGGCATGGATCGCCCCGGCCCTTGTTCCCGTCTCACTCAGCCGCTTCGACCTTGTCGGGCCAGCGCACCGCCTTGGCCAGCGCCGATTCATAGGCATTGGCGAGCGTGTCGCTGGGATCGTGCAGGAAGGAGCCTGCGCGCGCCCGGTAGAAGATGCTGGGGTCTTCGATGCCCGGCGGCAGCGTGCCCTTGTTAGCGAGCGCGCGGGCGGCAAGCAGCACGCGGCGGCGAACGCGGGCGATCATCTGGTCGGTCGGCGCCAGATTTTCAAAGCTGTGGTCGGTGATCGGCCCCATACTCTCGGTCACGGCCTGGTCCTGCATCGTGATATTGGCGATGCCGGTGAACTGGGTGCCATTGCGCTGGGTTTCGCGATCGATCGCCCAGTCGTTCTTCTCGCTGTCGGGCGAGCGCCAGCGGCCATACCAGTCGGTGGTGTTGGGCGCATATTCCAGCGGCGCGAACAGCGGCGTGCCGTCCTTGAGCGTCGAGGTATAAGCGGGGTTGCCCGCATCGACACCGCAGGTGATGTCGAACAGCATCGAATGCTCGTCGTCCATCGGCACCCAGGCGCGGGCGATGGCGCGGGTCGCGAAACGGTTGTTCGGCGTCTGCGTCCAGAATGGGAACATATAATGGGCGACGCGCCAGCTCATCTGGCCATCGTCGTTCGGGCGATAGCCGCCATACATGACGCCCCAGTCGGCCTGCGCCACTTCATAGTCGGGCGCGCGGTTGAGGACGGTCGGACGCATCGGATGATCTTCGTCCAGGTCGTCCGCCTCGATCGAGCCGACATGGAGGAAGCCGACATGGCTGGTGTCGATGTCGCCTTCCAACGCCTGGAGCCAGTTGCAGTCGCGTTGCAGGCACCAGATTTCGGCGTCCGGGTGCATCGTCGCCTCGATTTCGGGCAGCGGCGGCGGGGCGGACTGGTTCTCGCCCATATAGACCCAGATCAGACCGTTCGCCTCGTGGGTCTTGTACGCCTTGGCATGGACCTTTTCCTTGAAGTCCATGCGCGCGGGAACCGACGGCATGTCCACGCACTTGCCGTCGACGTCGAACTTCCAGCCATGATAGACGCAGCGTATGCCGTTTTCCTCGTTGCGGCCGATAAACAGCGACGCGCAGCGATGGGGGCAGCGGTGGTCCATGATGCCGACCCGGCCGCTGCTGTCGCGGAAGGCGATCAGCTTTTCGCACAGAATCATCAGGCGCACCGGGTCGCCATCGGCCTTCACCTCGGAGGACAGGACGGCGGGCAGCCAATATTGGCGCATCATCGTGCCCATGACCGTGCCCGGTCCAACCCTGGTCATGTCGGCGCTATCAGTGGACTGCATGAGTTTTCAGCCTCTTCCTTGCTTTTCGTTATCGGCGCGGCTTGAATCGAAGCCAGTGCCATTCCCTGATCCCTGACTAGAGGGTCGCAGCCGCCTGCCCCAATCGGAATGTGGTCGGACCATTCAATAATCGGGACGATACTATTGCGCCCATTTCCTTTTTGCTGCTTCACGCTCCCCAGGCGGCGTCAAGCCGTGTGGTTAAGGGAGAGTCCGGGTAATGATTTTCAGCTTTAAAACATCCTCCGCGCTGGGCGCGATCATCGCCGTGATGGCGGCTGCCCCCGCCTTTGCGCAGGCCGATCAGCCAGCCCCGCAACAGGCCGCGCAGCAAGATGCTCTGTTCCCGGAAGATATCGTCGTCACTGCCGAGCGTCGCGAATCGACGGTGCGTGAAGTGCCCTTTTCGATTGCAGCCTTTGGCGGCGAACTGCTGCGCGAGGCGCAGGTCTACAGCCCGGCGGGCCTGACACAGCAGATGCCCGGCATCACCGTCAATACGGCCGACAAGTCGCTGTCGATCGTCGCGATCCGCGGCAATGTGTCGACCTTCCGTACCGCCACGCTGGATACGCCGGTCGCCTATTTCATGGACGACGTCTATTATGTGTTCAACAACGATCTGAACGCGAACTTCTACGACACCGATCGCGTCGAAGTGCTGCGCGGGCCGCAGGGCACCTTGTTCGGACGTAATGTTGTGGGCGGTGCGATCGCCGTTATCACCAAGAATCCCGACTTCAAGGATGATTATTACGCCCAGATCACCGGCGGCAATGGCGGCTATGTGCGCACCGAAGGCATGGTCAACGGCACGCTGGTCGACGACAAGATCGCCGGCCGCTTCGCGTTCAGCACCGAACATAATGACGGACTGATCGACACGCCGAACCAGTCGGGCAGCTATGGCAAGTCGGACAGCTATTCGGCCCGTGGCAAATTGCTGTTCCAGCCGACCGACACGCTCAAGATCGTCCTGTCGGGCGATTACAGCTATACCAAGGGCAATGGCGGCGCGATCCAGCTCGGCATCGGCGGCAATCAAGTCATCCCCGATACGTTCGGCGATTTCAGCGACGACAAGTGGACGAATAACGACTTCGTGTCCTCGCCCTATCGCCAGCGTCTGCGCGGCGGCTATTTGCGCGGCGACCTCGACCTGCTGGGCGGCACGCTGACGTCGATCACCGGCTATCGCATGAATGACAGCCGCGCGATCAACGACGACGTGCCGGTTGGCACCGAAGTTCCCGTGTTCGACCGCCGCCAGGTGGTGAAAAACCGCAGCTTCACGCAGGAAGTCCGCTTCGCCTCGGCGCCGGGCCGCTTCTCCTATGTGGTCGGGGCCTATTTCCTGTCGGCCGATGTTTCGACCACCAACATCTTCTTCTACAGCCCGCTGCCTGGTTCGGCGGTCAACGCCAGCGTCCGGCGCAATCCGGACGTGACCAACATCACCCGCGTCCAGGAAGGCAATGTCCGCAGCCTGGCCGTGTTCGGCGAAGCGACCTTCGAGATCACCGACAAGCTGGCCGTCGTTGCAGGCGGCCGCTACACATCGGACCGCAAGAAGATCGACTATCACGCTTTCTCGACCACCGACGCCGGCGCGATCCCGGGCTTCGGCTTCCCCGGCGAGGTGTTCGCGTCGGGCGGCAAGACCTGGGACGCCTTCACCCCGCGCTTCACGCTGAAGTTCGAGCCGATGGACAAGGTCAACATGTATGCGACCTATGCCAAGGGCTTCAAGTCGGGCGGCTTCGTCGATAATGCCTATCGCAACCCGACCATCCCGCTGGAACCGGAAAAGGCCGAGAATTACGAGATCGGCGCCAAGTCGCGGCTGTTCGACAACAAGCTGGACCTGAACGTCGCGCTGTTCCGGCAAACGACCAAGAATCTCCAGAATTTCTCCGGCGCGGGCGGTATCGCGCATACCTATAACGGCACGCTCAAGATGAAGGGGCTGGAGGTCGAATCCGTGATCCGTCCGGTCGAGGATCTGCGCCTGACCGCCAACTACACGCATCTGGTCGGCAAATATACGTCGCTGCGCGATCCGCTGGTGAACCTCGATTATTCGGGCAACCCGGCCAAGTTCGCGCCGCGCGACAGCTTCACCGTGGGTGCGGCCTATACCGGGCGCCTGGGCAATGGCGCGACGCTGACGCCGCAGGCGGACTTCAACTTCTCCACCCGCATCTCGACCGATGATGCGAACACGCTGCGCCTTTACGACAATCTGCACGAGGATACCCGCGGGCGGACGCTCAATGCGCGGCTCAATTACGAGACGGCGGACGGGCGGTTCCAGATCGGCTTGTGGGGCAAGAACCTCACCAACAACTATCAGATCGTCAATGCGGACGACATCACCGCCTTCCTCGCGGTGCCCGGCAACGGCACGACCTATTGGAAGATCTTCACCAACACGCCGCGGACCTACGGCCTGACGCTGTCGTTCCGCCACTAATGCCTTGGGGCGGGGAGGGCGATGCCTTCCCCGCTTTGTCTTTTGCCAGTTTCAGGACGGACCTATGACCGATCAATTCACCCTTCCCGCCAATGGCAGCTTTTCCTTCGCAGGGCGCGCCGCCCTGGTGACCGGCGGCGGCCGGGGCGTGGGAGAGGCGGTGGCGCGCGAAATCCATGCCGGTGGCGGGCGCGTGGCGGTGAGCGACGTCGATATCGATGTCGCGCAGGCGGTGGCGGCTTCGCTGGATCCGTCGGGCGAAACGGCGATCGCCCTGACGCTGGACGTGCGGGAAAAGGATCATTTCCTGGCCGCGCGGGACAAGATGGCGGCCCTTTGGGGCAAGGTCGATATTGTGGTGAACAATGCGGGCTTCGCCAAGCGCACGCCGACGCAGGATATATCACCCGAAGAATTTGACGCGATCGTCCAGATCAACATGCGCAGCGTGTTCCTGAGCTGCCAGATATTCTCTGAACATATGCGCGAAAATGGCTATGGCCGGATCGTCAACATCACTTCGCTCGCCGGGCAGAATGGCGGGACGGTCGCCTCCCCCCATTATGCCGCGTCGAAGGCCGGGGCGATCATGCTGACCAAATATTTCGCGCGCTATCTGGCCGGGACCGGCGTGACCGTGAACGCCATCGCGCCGGGACCGATCGACACCGCCAAGGCGCGCCTGTCGGCCGAACAGATCGCGCGGGTCGAGGGCGAAGTGCCGGTCGGCCGCTTCATGGCAGTGGGCGAAATCGCGGCCGCGACGGCGCTGCTGGCGTCGGACCGGGGCGGGTTCTTCGTCGGCGCGACGCTGGACATGAATGGGGGGCTGTATTTGCGGTGATCCCGCTTTGCCATATTCATTTCCCGCTTTTCTTATGGCTTTATGGGATTGCGATTGGCGGTTCGATACCGGGCATCCATAATCATGCCCAACAATAGGGTAGCGCCGGAGCGATGCACCGCCCGGCCGGACAATGGAGAGCAGCATGTTCATCTACAACGCATGGTATGTGGCCGCCTTCGCAGCCGATATCGAACCGGGCAAGACGCTGGGGCGCAAATATCTGAACAAGGCGGTCGTGCTGTTCCGCACCGAAAGTGGCGAGATCGCCGCGCTGGAGGACCGGTGCAGCCATCGCGCCATGCCGCTGTCCGCCGGCCATGTCGACGGCGACGTCATCCGTTGCTGCTATCATGGCGTCGAGTTCAACGGGAAAGGCGCCTGTACCCGTATCCCGAATCAGGCGCGCATTCCCGCGTCCGCCAATGTCCGCCATTATCCCGTGGTGGAGAAGGATCATCTGATCTGGATATGGATGGGCGAACCGGCGCTGGCCGATCCGTCGATCATCGTCGATAGCCCCGAACATAATGATCCGGCCTGGACCTGGCGCCCCTATAATTTTCCGGTGAAGGCCAACTGGCAGCTCATTATCGACAATATCATGGACCTGACCCATGTGCCCTATATCCATGCGCGCACGATCGGCGGGAACCCGGAGCAGCATTATAATGCCGACACCAAGGTCGAGTTTGACGGCCGCAAGGTGACGCTGTTGCGCAAAATGCCCAATTCGGTGCCGCCCAAATCCTATATCGATGCTGGCGGCTTCAAGGGCCGGGTCGATCGCTGGCAGGAGGTGCGGTTCGAGCCGGGCATCGGCATGACCTGCCGTGTCAATGCCGGTGGCTGCGAGGTGGATACCGGCGCCTATGAGGGCAAGCGCGACAATGGCTTCATGCTGGCGAACAATCATTTCATCACGCCGGAGACGGAAACGACCAGCCATTATCTCTGGACCATCTGCACCACCGCGCCCAAGGAAAGCGGCGTTCCGGACGTGCTGTTCGACCAGTTTTTCGATACCATCACCGAGGATGAGGAAACGCTGCAGGCGCAGCAGGCGCGCATCGATGACGAACCGGAGCGGCCCTTTGTCGGCATCGCCAGCGACGGTGCGGTCAACCAGGCGCGCCGCCTGCTGAGCGCCATGCAGGAAGCGGAGGAAGGCGCGAAGGTCGCGGCCTGACGGTCTTTATGCCCTCCGTTCGCAAAGAATGGAGGGCGTTTCCATTGCGTATGGCCTGCACATAGCAGCTTGCTCCGTTCGATCCGCCATGCTGTAGCGTCTTCATGAAGATGCGCGAACTGGAAGAGCGGACCGGAGTCCATCGCGAGACGATCCGCGTCTATCTGCGCGAAGGATTGATTCCAGAGCCGGCTCGCCCCCGCAAAACCGTCGCCGACTATGGTGAGGAACATGTGCAGGCGATCCTGGCGGTGCGGCGGTTGCAGCGCGAAAACCGGCTGACGCTGGCGCAGATCAAGGCGATCATCGGTGGCGAGGGGACCGAGGGGCGGGTCGAGGCCAGCGCCTTCGATCAACTCGAGCAACTGGTCGCGCATCGCGTGGGCGTGGACGGGCCGCCTGTCACCATCGCCTCGCTGCTGGAACGCTATCCCCATGCGGTGGAAGACGCCCGGACGCTGGCGAAGATCGGCATTCTTGACATCATCGAAACGGAGCAGGGCAAGGCGCTGAGCATTACCTGTGCGCAGTTGGTCCGTATCTGGGGCGACATGCGCAAGGCCGGGTTCGACCAGCGGCTGGACTATACGCCAGACATCCTCGGCTTCTATACCGAAGCTGCCGATTTTGTCGGCCGTTGGGAAGCCGTCACCTTCATGGAACGGGTCGAGGGCCATATCGATGTCGGACAGGCCGCGACCATGGTGGAACATGCGTTGCCGCTGATGCTCGATTTCTTCGGCCTGATGCGTCAGCGCGCCTTCTTCCGCCATGTCGACGCAATCCGTGCTGGCAGGGAAACGGAGCGTCCCGACGAGACGGTCAAACCGTCCGCCGCTCAGCATTGACGTCAGCCGCGGGGGCGGTTTTGCCCCTCGACGGATTGCGTATCGTTACTCGTTAGTTCCCCGGCGATGGCTTGGTCGCTGATGGGAAGTTTGCTTGTCGCCGTCCATTTTCAGGCCCTTCGGCTCATTCAATCTGTGGACGAGCATTCAGTTTTTGGGACATGGCGATGCCATTCTCAGTGGTAAAATACTGTAATAAAATGCTTTTTATTTCAGGATTGCCAAATAGTCCGAACGATTTTTGTGATTGACGACTCTCTCCATCCATAGTTACGTAAATGGCATACGCAATACGCATAGATCCTTTAGGGCGGCGTAGCAGGAGAGGGTAGTTCCATGGCGACTTCGCTGGATGCCGATGTGCGTCCGATCATTCCCGATGACATCGCCCGCATCGTGATCGCACCGAAAAGCTATACGGACGACGCCACCATCTATGGTGCGTTCCGGTGGCTGCGGGAGCATATGCCGCTGGGGATCGCGCAGGTTCCGGGCTATGATCCGATCTGGGTCGTCACCAAACATGCCGACATCAAGGAAGTGGAGCGCAACGGCAAGCTGTTCCACAATGCCGATCACAACCCGATCCTGGTCGATCAGGCGTCCGACGCTTTTACGCGGGAGATCAATGGCGGGTCGCTGCGCATATTGTCGTCCCTCACCTATATGGACCCGCCCGAACATGCGTCTTACCGCACGCTGACTTCCAACTGGTTCCTGCCGGGCAAGATCAGCAAGCTGGAGGAACAGATCCGCGTGCTGGCGCGCCAGTCGGTCGACAATCTGCTGAGCTTCGACGGAGAATGCGATTTCGTCCGCGACTTCGCGCTCCATTATCCGCTGCGCGTCATCATGACCCTGTTCGGCGTGCCGCCAGAGGACGAGCCGCGGATGCTCAAGCTGACGCAGGAATTTTTCGGCGTGCATGATCCCGAGGAACAGCGGCCCGAAATGGCGGCCGATCCGGTGGTGGCGGCGAAGCAATGGGCGGCCTCGATCGAAGATTTCTACGTCTATTTCGACAAGCTGAGCGCGGCGCGGCGCGAGCAGCCCACCGACGACCTGCTGTCGCTGATCGCCAACTCGCGGATCAACGGCGCGCCGATCCCGCGCGACGAGGCGAACGGCTATTATGTCGCGATCGCCACCGCCGGGCATGACACGACATCGTCGTCCACCGCAGGCGGGCTGCACGGGATGATGGTCTATCCGGAGAATTGGGCGAAGGTGAAGGCGGACCCGTCGCTGATCCCCGGCCTAGTGGACGAGGCGATCCGCTGGACCAGCCCGGTCAAGCATTTCATGCGCAATGCCACCGCCGATACGCAGGTGCGCGGCATGGACATCCGCGCGATGGACCGGCTGATGATCTGTTATCCGTCGGGCAATCGCGACGAGGCGGTGTTCGCCGATGCCGACCGGTTCGACATCACGCGTTCGCCCAATCCGCACATCGCCTTCGGTTTCGGCCCGCATATGTGCCTGGGCCAGCATCTCGCCAAGCTGGAGATGCGCATATTGTTCGAGGAATTGTTGCCGCATCTGGAATCGGTCGAACTGGCGGGCGATCCGCGGCTGGTCGAGACCAATTTCGTCGGCGGCTACAAGGCGCTGCCGATCCGCTTCAAGAAAAGCTGAATCCTCTCCCCTTGAGCCGCGCCCTGCAAGGCGGGCGCGGCTCCTTCTTATCAACTGGAGACATGGCCCATGAATGCACCCTCAACGATCGCCGCCGGACTGCACGGCGAGAAGGGGCATGAAGTCCGCCTGCCGCAGCAGAAGATGCTGATCGGCGGATCATGGGACGCGGCCGGGGATGGTCGCACCATCGACGTGGAAGACCCGGCGACGGGACAGGTGTTCGCAAGCGTTCCGGCGGGTAGCGCTGCGGATGTGGACCGGGCCGTGACAAAGGCGCGCGCTGCGTTCGAGTCCGCCGCCTGGGCGCGGATGCGGCCGCTCGATCGCGGCAAGATCATCGAGGCGATCGCGCGCAAGATCGAGGATCATGCGCAGGAACTGGCGCTGCTGGAAAGCTATGACAATGGCAAGGCGGTGCATCATGCGCTGGCGGTGGATGTGCCGGCAGCCGTCGACATCTTCCGCTATATGGCGGGCTGGTGTTCGAAAATCTACGGCCAGGTGAATCCGATTTCGGGCGATGGCCGCCAATATCACAGCTATTCGGTGCGTGAGCCGATCGGCGTCGTCGGCCAGATCGTGCCGTGGAACTATCCGCTCGCCATGGCGGCGTGGAAGATCGCCTCGGCGCTGGCGGCGGGTTGCACCATCGTGCTGAAACCGTCGGAAGTCACCCCGCTGACTGCGCTGCGCCTGGCCGAACTGGCGCTGGAGGCGGGACTGCCCGAAGGCGTGCTCAACATCGTCACCGGCTATGGCCACGAGGCGGGGCAGGCGCTGGTCGAGCATCCCGGCGTCGACAAGATCGCCTTCACCGGATCGACCCGCGTGGGCAAGCAGATCGTCCAGACGGCGGCGAAGGACCTGAAGCGCGTCACGCTGGAACTGGGCGGCAAGTCGCCCTCGCTGATCTTCGCCGATGCGGATATCGAGAAGGCCAGCATCGGCGCTGCGCTCGCCATCTTCTTCAATTCGGGGCAGGTCTGTCTCGCGGCCTCGCGCCTCTATGTCGAGCGATCGGTGTTCGACAAGGTGGTGGATGGTGTCGCACAGGTCGCCAAGAGCTTCAAGCTGGGCCATGGCCGCGATCCCGACACGATGCTGGGGCCATTGGTGTCGAAGGTGCAGCAGGGCCGGGTACTGGACTATATCGCGCAGGGCAAGGCGAGTGGCGCGGACCTCGTCACCGGCGGCGGGACGGGCGATCGGGACGGCTATTTCGTCGAGCCGACGATCTTCGCCAATCCCGACGCTGACGCCAGCATCGTGCGGGAGGAGATTTTCGGCCCGGTGCTGGTGGCGACCCCGTTTGACGATGTGGACGATGTCGTCCGCCAAGCCAATGACACCCGCTATGGCCTGGCCGCCAATATCTGGACCCGCGACCTGTCGCGCGCCCACCTGACCGCGCGCAAGCTTCAGGCCGGTACGGTGTGGATCAACACCCATGGCATGAATGATCCGTCCGCGCCCTTTGGCGGGGTCAAGGAATCCGGCTGGGGTCGCGAAGTCGGCGAGGAAGGCGTGCTGCATTATACCGAGACCAAGACGGTGACGGCGCTGCTGGACGATTGACGCTGATCAAAACAAAAACTGCGTAGGGGAAGGCAATGGAAAGGATGAGCATGACGGCACTCACCAACGCTTACATGACCGAAAATTGTGAGCGGCATATTTCCAATCCGGCGATCCCCAAATGGAACCAGAGCTACTATTTCAACTTCTACGACCGGCAGGCGAAACTGGGTGGCTTCATCCGCTTCGGGTTCATGGAGAATATGGGCGAAACCAATGGCTTCGCAATTTTCTTCATGGACGGAAAGCCGCTGTTCACCCGCATCAACATGAATCTTCCCTACACCAGGGACCGTCCAGATGGTGGGGTGACCGTGGCGGGCGTGCGCCTTGAGGCGATAAAGCCGTTGCAAACCTGCCGGATCACGATCGACACCGAGGATTTCGGCGTCGACCTGAGCTGGGATCAGCGCTTCCCGATGGGCGACAGTATCGTTCCGGGCAACGAGGACGATGCGATCGCACGCGAACTGGCCTATATCCATCTGGAAGGCGTGTGCGACGTCACCGGCACGGTGCGCCTGCGCACCGGGCAGACCATCACGATCAAGGATGCAGGCTTTCGCGACGTCAGTTGCGGCCCGCGCAATTGGGCGGGAGTGCAGCATTACCGGCTGGCATGGCCGATCTTCGACAATGGCATGTCCTGCGTTGCGGTCCACGCCATCACCGAGCAGGGCGAGGGCTATCAGAAGATTCTGCACGACGGGCAGCGCTGGCATCATATCGGCCGGGTCGAGGAAGTGATCGAATACGAGCCCGACGAGATGGGCTTCAAACATGTCCACTGGAAGGTGTGGGACGAGGATGAACGGCTGTGGGAGTTCACCGCCAAGCCGTTGTTCCGCTGGCAATTTCCCTTCGACAGTTTCGTGATGGTCGAACAGATGATGGAATATCGGCTGAGCGACGGGACGGTTGGCTACGGCATGGGCGAAGGCGGCTTCCGCTTTCCCTGGGAAGGCAATGGCAATTGACATGAGCGAGATCATCGACGCGCCGTCGATCGACAGGATCGATATCTGGAACCGCAACGACATGGAGCCGCGCATCCGGGAGATACTCGACAGGACCGTGCGGGACCGGGCGAAAGGCCCCTATGCAGCGAAGACCGATGGCGAGGTCATCGCCATGCTGGAGGATTATTTCGCCAGGACCGAAGGGCTGGAAGCCATCGGCATTTCCGATGTATCGCGCATGGCGGGCGGCGCTTCGAAGGAGCAGTTCGCCTTCACCTTGCGGCACAGGGAGGACGCGGCGGGGGAGCGGCTGGTGCTGCGCATGGACCCGCTGGAGGCGATTTCGCAGACCTGTCGTGGCCGCGAGGCGCAGGTGCATGTCGCCTTTGCCGACATATTGCCGGTCGCATCGGTCCGCAGCATCGATGCGGACGGCGAAATAATGGGCCAGCCGGCGATCATCCTGGGCTTCGTCAACGGCGTGACCGAGCCGAGCGAAGGCACGGGACATGGCGTGTCGGGCATTGGCACGCGCTATGACGATTGGGCGGACAAACTGGCCCCCCAATTTATCGACGCGCTGGCGCAGGTGCATCGGTTCGACTGGCGCTCCGCCGACCTGTCCTATTATGCGGCGCCCGAAGCGGGGACGCGACAGGCCGCGATCTGGCAGGTCAACTGGTGGTCGCAGGTCTGGTGGGACGGCGTCGTCCAGCCGGTCGCGATGGTGACCTATGCCGAACGATGGCTGCGCGAACATGCACCGGTCTGCGACGCGCCCGTCATGTGCCACAGCGATCTGCGGCTGGGCAATTTCATGTTCGAGGAACCAAGCGGCAAGTTCACCGCCGTACTGGACTGGGAACTGGCGCATATCGGCGATTTCCACGAGGATATCGCCTGGGCCATCCAGCGCCTTTTTGGCACCTGGACGGACGACGGCACCTTCCTGGTGTGCGGGCTGATCGCGCGGGACGAGTTCCTGCGCGCCTATGAAGCCGCGTCCGGCAACCGCATCGATCCGGTGAAACTGCGCTATTATGAGGTGCTCAACGCCTATAAATGCGCGGTGATCGACCTGGGCCAGGCGATGCGCGCCGCGACGCAGAGCAATAATCACCAGGATATCATCCTCACCTGGCTTGGCTCCGCCGGCGCCGTGTTCCTGGAACAACTCGTCATGCTCATTCGGGAGGCCTGACCCATGCTGCCCAATATCGACCTGCGCATCGCGAATATGATCAAGGCGCTGGAGCAGGTGGTCCTGCCCGCGCTGCCGCGCGACCAGCGCCTGGCCCGCGATCAGGCCATGCTGGTGGCCGGCCATTTGCGCATGATGGGCGAACAGTGGAAGTCTGCGCTCCGTTACGAGCAGGTGGCGCTGGACGATTTACAGGGACTGGCCCGGCATTTGCTGCCCGATGCGCCGGCATTGCTGGCGGACGATCTGAAAGCCGCGCTGGCCATGGCGCAGGCGTGCGATCGCGTCAGCGTGACCGCGATCGAGCGGGCCAATATCGACCTTGGCCACGCCGTCGATGCGGTCATCCTTGGCGGAAAGGATCATGCGCCGCTGCCGCCGGAATCGATCGACGCGCTGCTTGACTATGCGCTGCGACATGCCCGGCGGGAGCGAAGCTGGTTCAAGGCCAATCGGCTCGACCCCGACCAGAATGACCTGCCTGATCTGGAGACGATGCTGGCTGAAGCCGACTGACGCCTCAGCCGAAGAAAATAAAATCGAAGGAGAAGTCGAAGATGCCTGAGACCGCCGCGCCTATCGCCGACTATCCCGTGCAAAATGCCTATCGCCACAAACTGGCGGAAGACGGCCGGGAATCGGCGACCCATCAGTTCGTCCTGCCGCAATATGGCATTGCCGGCTTCTATTATCCTACCGTGCGCGCCAACGGCCATGCCAAGGGGCGCCTCCACCTCTTCGGACCCGGCCTGAGTGCGCCGATCGAAGAGGAGGTCGAGCAGATGGTGTCGGAGGACATGGACTTTGACGACTGGCGCTTCGGCCCCCTGTTGATGGCCGTGCGCGAGCCGTTCAAGACGATCGATCTGGGCTGGGTCGGCGATCGCATCCAGTTCGAAGGACAATGGAGTGCGATCCATCCGCCCTATGCCTTCAGTATGCATCCCAAGGGCAATCCGCCCTATTATGGCGACGATCGCACCGAACAGCATGGCAGGATCAAGGGCAATCTGCGTATCGACGGCAAGGATTTCGCGCTCAACGACTTCATGATCCGCGATCATAGCTGGGGGCCGCGCGTCTGGGGCCTCAACCAGCATTATAAATGGTTCCACGCGACCACCCCGAGCGTGTCGGTGCATTTCTTCGAGATGATGTCGTTCGGCAAGGTCGAAACGCGCGGCTATCTCTTCAAGGACGGCGTCATGCAGCATGTCCAGAGCATCGACTATGACATCGATTATGACGAAGACATGATGCAGGAGCGCTTCCGCGTCACTGTCACTGACAGCGACGGGCGGTCGGTCTTCGTCGATTGCCAGGCTTTCGCGACATATCAGCTCGACCTGGACCCGATCGTCCTGCTGAACGAAGCCGTGGTGACGGCCACGATCGACGGCGAACAGGGCACCGGCTGGTGCGAATTCTGCTGGAATCGCGACTATCTCAAATTCGCCAAGCCCTATGTCCGGCGCTTCGCCTGGTGATGGAGGATATCGCCATGCAGGTGACGCCTGCCCGCAGCGGGGACGTGGACGTCTGGGACCGGTCCGAGATGGAGCCGCGCATCCGCCATATTCTGGAACGGACGGTCCGCTTGCGCGATACCGGTCCCTACCGGCCAAAATCCGACGCCGAGGTGACGGCGATGCTCACCGGCTTCTTCGCGGCGAAGGGCCTGGAGGGGATTGCGATCACCGACGTCGAGCGCATGTCGGGCGGCGCATCGAAGGAACAGTTCGCCTTCACGCTGACCCATCGCGAAACCCCGCAGGGCGAACGGCTGGTGCTGCGGATGGACCCGCTGGAGGCGATCGCCCAGACCTGTCGCGGCCGGGAAGGGGAAATCCAGTCGATCATGGGAAACCACATGCCGGTCGCGCCGGTACGGTGGTTCGATGCCGATGGCGACCTGCTGGGACAGCCTGCGGTCATCCTGGGTTTCGTGCGCGGCGTGACGCAGCCGAGCGAGGGCGGGAGTGGCGGCGTTTCCGGCATGGGGGGACGGCTGGGCAGCCTGATCGACCGGCTGGCGCCGCAATATATCGACGCGCTTGCCACCACCCATCGCTTCGACTGGTCGCGTGCGCATCTGCGCTTTTTCGATGCGCCACGCGCCGACAGCAATCAGGCGGCGATCTGGCAGGTCAACTGGTGGTCGCAGGTCTGGTGGGATTGCCTGGTGGAGCCGGTGCCGGTCGTGGCCCTTGCGGAGCGATGGCTGCGCGAGAACGCCCCGGTGTGCGACCGGCCGATGCTGGTGCATGGCGACCTGCGCATGGGCAATTTCATGTTCGAGGAACCGAGCGGGACGTTCACGGCCGTCCTCGACTGGGAACTCGCGCATATCGGCGATTTCCACGAGGATATCGCCTGGACCATGCAGAAACTGTTCGGGGCCTGGGGCGACGATGGCGTTTTCCTGGTCAGCGGACTTTTGCCCCGCGACGACTTCATCGCGCAATATGAGGCCGCTTCGGGGAATCGGATCGACCCGGTCAGGCTGCATTATTATGAAGTGCTGAACGCCTATAAATGCGCGGTCATGGATCTGGGGCAGGCCATGCGCGCCGCGATCGCCAGCAACAACCATCAGGAGGTCGTGTTGACCTGGCTGGGCTCTGCCGGGGCCGTCTTCCTGAGCCATATCGTCCAACTGATCCGGAAGGGCTGACCCATGCTGCCGAGTATCGATCTGCGCATCGCGAACGTCATCAAGGCGCTGGAACAGGTGGTCCTGCCGGCGCTGACCGGGCGCGAGCGGCTCGCCAAGGACCAGGTCAATCTGTGCATCGGTCATTTGCAGATGATTGCGCAGCAATGGCGATGGGCGGCGGCATTCGAGGCCGGTTCCTTTCAAGCCATGATCGCGCTGGCGGAGGAGATGGAGCCTTCGGTCGATAGCAGCTATGCCGAGGAACTGACGCAGGCGATCGCGTCGGCGAAGGCGGTGGACGGGCAGGATCTGGCGGCCGTGGAACATGCCATCGTCGCGCTGGGCGGCCTGATCGACCGCATCATCCTGGGCGAGGATGGCAAGGTGGTGCTGGCGCCCGCCGTCTGGGAGGCGGTGCTGGGCTATGGCGAGAAGCAGGCGTTGCGCGAACGGACATGGTTCGCCGCCACCGGCCTCGACCCCGATCGACGGGAGCTGCCGAGCATCGCGGCGATGATGGCGGGATGAAGCACGAGAACCCCGTCCTGCCCGAACATGATCCCGCCGGCGCGCTGGCGCGGATGGTCGCGGACACACGCTACGAGGACTTGCCCGCTGGCGTGATCGATCTCGCCAAGCGAGCGATCCTGGACACGCTGGCGGTGACGATCGCGGGGTCAGGCTGGGAGGTCAGCCCCGCCATCGCCGCGCAGGTCGCGGAATGGGGCGGGGCGCCGCAGGCGACCGTGCTGGTCCACGGGCACAAGGTGCCCGCGCCCATGGCGGCGTTCGCGAACGGGGTGATGGCCCGCGCCATCGACATGGGCGATGTCCATGAGACGGGCGGTCATGTCACCGAATGGAATGTGCCGGCCATGCTGTCCGTGCTGGGCATCGCCGCAGGGCCGGTCAGCGGCCGGGATTTCCTGACGGCCTATGTCACCGGGGCAGAAGTGGGCGTGCGCGCCAGCGCGGCGCTCAATCTGGTGCGCTATCATACGACCTGGGGTATGCCGGGCGAGTGGAACGGGCCGCTCTGCGCCGCCGCATCGGTCGCGCGCATCCTGGGCCTGAACGCCGACGAGACATGGAATGCGATGGGCATGGCCTATACGGTCCATGGCATGTCGGAATATAATAAATATTCGGAAGGCACGCAGATGGCGCGCGTGCAGCACAGCTTTGCCGGCGATACGGCGGTCAAGGCGGCGCTGTTGACGCGGCGCGGGGTGACGGCGCCGCGCGGTATATTCCAGGGCGTGCCGAGCGGCATATTGCGCCATGTCGCCTGGGACGATGTGCGGCCCGAATTGCTGACCGACGATCTGGGCACCCGCTGGCAACTGGCGGAAGGGCTGTCGATGAAGCCCTATTCCGCGTGCAAATTCACCCACAGCTTCATTGCCAGCACAGTCGCCATCATACAGGGCGAGGGTCTGGACTGGCGCGACATCGACCGGATCGACTGCGTGGGCAGCAACAGCGCGCGCATGACATTCGAGCCGGCTGCGGCGAAATGGAACCCGCGCAGCGTCCCAGAAGCCATGTTCAGCGCGCCCTATACGATCGCGACGGCGGCGATCAGCGGCGGCTTTTTCCTGCAGGACCTGCATGTCGACCGGATCATGGACGAGGAGCGGCGGGCACTGATGCAACGCGTCCACATCATGGCCGATCCCGCCCATGCCGACCAGTTCGAGGGCTTTCCCGTCACGATCACGCTGACGGATGGACGGCGCTTCACCCATGTCACCCCTTATGTGAAGGGCCATAGCCGCAATCCCATGGACTGGGACGATCTGGCCGACAAGCTGGGTCGGTGCGCGCCCTTTGCCGCCGTCGCGCTGCCGCAGGCGAAGCTCGACAAGTTGGTCGCGCTCTGCCGCGCCATGGAAGAGGTGGAGGATATGCGCGACGTCCTGACCTTGATGACCGCCTGACATTCCGACCTTTCCGCAACATTGGAGAACATCATGAAGGCCGCCATTCTCAACAGCCTCGACGGCACATTCCAGATCGAGGAGATCGACATCGATGCGCCGCGCGGCCGCGAGGTGCTGGTGGAGGTGAAGGCGTCGGGACTGTGTCATTCCGACCTGCATTTTGCCGAGCAGGATTTCGGTGTGCCCTTGCCGGCTGTTCTGGGACATGAGCTGGCGGGCGTCGTCCTGGCGATCGGCCCGGAAGTGCGCGAGTTCGTGGTCGGCGATCATGTGGTGGGATCGCTGATCCAGTTTTGTGGTCATTGCCGCGCCTGCATCGGTGGGCGGACCTATCAATGCACTCATCCGGAAGAGACGCTGCGCGACGATCCTGACCATGCGCATCGCCTGACCCGCAATGGCGAGGGGGTCGCGCAGGTCTTCGGCACGGGCGCTTTTGCCGAGCGCGCGCTGGTGCATGAAAACCAGCTTGCCAAGGTGCCCAAGGAATTGCCCTTCGCCCAGGCATCGCTGCTGGGTTGCGGGACGATCACCGGCGCTGGCGCGGCCATCAACACGGCGTCGGTCCGGCCGGGCGATACGGTCGCGGTGATCGGCATCGGCGGGGTCGGGCTGAATGTGATTTCCGGGGCGCAACTGGCGGGCGCGGCCCGGATCGTCGCGATCGACATGCAGCCGAAGAAAGAAGAGCTGGCGCGCAAGTTCGGCGCGACCGACTTCATCGATGCGTCCGCAGGCGACAGCGTGGCCGCGGTGCAGGCGTTGATCGAGGGCGGCGTCGACCACGCATTCGAGGTGGTGGGCATCAAGGCGACGTCGGAACAGGCGATCAAGATGGTCCGCAAGGGCGGCGGCGCCTATCTGATCGGGGTGCATTCGCCTGCCAATACGATCGACGTCAATGTCACGATCGACCTGCTGACCAACCAGGTCGACCTGCGGGGCGTCTATATGGGCTCGTCCAATATCAAGCACGACATCCCGATGTACGCCCGGCTGTATCTGGAGGGTAAGCTCAATCTGGACGACCTGATTTCGCGCGAGATCAGCCTGTCCGATATCAACGACGCCTATAAGGAATTGAAGGGCGGGGCGATCGCGCGCAGCGTCATCACCTCCTTCTAGGGGCGTTCAGGCGGGGCGACGCCATGGCGGGCGCGACCCCGTTCGCTCATCCGGTCGATATCGCCCGGCCAGAAAGGCGCATCGAAGCCGGCGGTCAGCCTTTCGATGCGCCATGCGCCATCTTCTGGCCGATAGTCGGTGCGGTAGAAACCGGTCGTTTCCAGCTTCGCCGCCCGGCCATCCGACGACATCAGCAGCAGATAGCTGAGCGTCGTCGCGCGTTCGGAGGTCTGTTGTTCCACGATGGTGTTGAGGATCATGTGGCGGCGCTGGTCGTGCTGGTGCGGCCAGAATTCGGTCAGCCAGCGCACGACCCGATCGCGGCCGACAAAGGGGCCGATCGGAATGCGCCCCAGCACATCGCCTTCCCATATTGCGTCCTGCGTGAAGCAGTCGGCCAGCGCATCGGCGCGGCGCTCGTCATAGGCCCAGCAGTAGCGTGCGATGCGCTCGCAGATCACTTGCCTGTCCGTCACGCCGTTCGGTCCTTCAGGCGCACGCGCCTCGCCCAGCGCGAGCATACCGGCATGATGCGCCCAGCCGGGCATAACGAACGAATCGTTCGATGGATCACTCATGACGCACCGTTCGCGGCGGGAACGCCGAACAGTTTCGGGATAAGAAGGAGTTCGTCCAGCGTGCTGCGCGGGTCGAGCGCCCCGTCGAGCGAGCGGAGGGTCTCCACATTGTCGCGCAGATCTTCCGGGCCATGGTCGGGATTGAAATAGCCTTCGCCTACGACGAAGCCGACGCGTGCGACCTTGCCCGACGAGACGCTGAAGATGTCGCCGTTGATGGTGGTCGAGCGATGGGCGAGCCATAGCACCGCCGGCGAGACGATGGCGGGCGGTCCCATCGGGACTTTGCCCGCGCGAATGTCCGCCTGCCAATCGTCGCCGCCTGCGTCCGCGCCGCCGAAAAAGGCGTCGCGATTCATGCGGGTGACTGCCATCGGGGCGATGGCGTTGACGGTGATGCCGCTGCCGCCGACCTCGTTCGCCAGCGCCTTGGTGAAGCCCGCTACGCCGAGCTTCGCGGCGCCGTAATGGACGAGTTGCTCATTGCCCGCGAAGCCGGCGTTGGATGTGGTGTTGACGATGCGGCCATGGCGCTGCGCGACGAAATGGGGCCAGACCGCCTTCGACATTTGGAAGGTGCCGTCCAGCGTCACGGCGATCATTCGTCGCCAGCCGTCGTCGCTAATATGCTCCAGCGTCGCGAAGTCGATTATGCCGGCATTGTTGACGAGTATGCTGACCGAGCCGAAGGCATCGAGCGCGGTCCGCACGACGGCGGCGGCGCCCTCCGCGGTAGTGACGCTGTGACTGTCGGCTACGGCCCGGCCACCGATGGCGACAATCTCATCCACCACCGATTGGGCGACCTGGGTCGATCCACCTAGGCCATCGGGTTCGACGCCGATGTCGTTGACCACGACCGCTGCGCCCCGCGCCGCGAAGGCGAGCGCATGTTCGCGACCGAGGCCCCGACCGGCACCGGTGATGATGACGACATCGTGGTCGAAGCGCATCTGGTTCATGTGCCGCCTCAGCCCGGAATTTCGAACAGGCCGGCCGACCCCATGCCGCCCGCCACGCACATGGAGACCACCGCCCAGCGCACGCCTCGCCGACGCGCCTCGATCAGTGCATGGCCGGCGATGCGGCTGCCGGTCATGCCGAAGGGATGGCCGAGCGCGATGCCGCCGCCATTGACGTTGATCTTTTCCGGATCGATGCCCAGAAAATCGCGGCAATAGAGATATTGGCTGGCGAAAGCCTCGTTGATTTCCCATAGGCCGATATCCTCGACCTTCAGGCCGGCGCGATCCAGCAACTTGGGAATGGCGAAGATTGGACCGATGCCCATCTCTTCCGGGGGACAGCCAGCCGACTGGAAGCCGCGATAGAGGCCCAGTATCTCGCGCCCCTCCGCCTTCGCCGTCGCATGGTCCATCACTATCTGGGCGGAGGCGCCGTCCGATAGCTGGCTGGCATTGCCGGCGGTCACGAACTTGCCTTCCTTCACGATCTGGCCGTCGCGCCAGACCGGCTTCAGCCGGGCAAGACCCTCCGCCGTGGTGTCGGCGCGGATGCCTTCGTCCACCGACAGCATCAGCGTTTCGGTGCCCGACATGCTGCCGTCCTTCTCGACGATATTCTTGGTGACGGTGATCGGCGCGATCTCGTCCGTGAAGCGGCCGGCCGCGACGGCGGCGGCGGCGCGCTGGTGGCTGATGGCGGCGATCTCGTCCTGCGCTGCGCGGCTGATGCCATAGCGGTCCGCAACGATCTCCGCCGTTTCGATCATTGCCATATAGGCGTGGGGCTTGCGGTCCAGCACGGCCGCCGGGCGGGCGCGATGGGTGGGGGCATAGTCGCGCGTGTGGGTGATCGATTCGACGCCGCCCGCAACGGCAACGTCCATGTCGCCGGCGATGATGCCGCGCGCCGCGAAAGCGAGCGCGGTGAGACCGCCGGCGCATTTGCGGTCGACCGACGCGCCGGGGACCGAATCGGGCAGGCCGGCGGCGAACCCGGTGGTGCGGCCGATGTTGAAGCCCTGATCGCCCCATTGCGAGCCAGCGCCGAAGATGACGTCGTCGATCCGGGCGGGGTCGATGCCCGCGCGGGCGATGGCGGCGTTGACGGCATGGCCCGCCAGCGCCGGGGCGTCGGTATCGTTGAAGGCGCCGCGCGTCGCCTTGGCGACGGGGGTGCGAGCGGTGGAAACGATGGCAGCTTCACGCATGGACATTCTCTTTTCAGCGGATGGTTTCGAGGAAATCGGTGAGCGCGGCCAGAAAGGCGGCGCGAGACTGATGGTGCAGCCAGTGGCTGGCGCCGGGGAAGCGGACCAGGCGATGGTCGGCGATGCGGTCGAGCCGGTCGGCTGCGGGTTCGGGAATCCAGCTTTCCCCGCCATAGGCAAGCAAGGTGGGGCAGGCGATAGCCGCCAATATCTCGTCCAGATCGACGCCATGGGCATCGTAGGGGGCACGATCGCGACAGGCGTCGTCATATTTCCAGCGCCAGCCGCCGTCGGCGGTCCGGGTGACGCCATGATAAGCGAGGTGGGCGATGGTTTCTGCGTCCATCCCGGGATTATGCGCGGCCATCCGCGCCGCCGCCTCCGCAACGTCGGCATAGATACGGGGCGTGCGCTGCCGGTCGCGACGCTGCCCGTCGATCCATTGGCGCAGGCGGGTGGGATAGGGTTTGGACGCTTTCGCCTGATCGCGGATGATCGGCAGCTCGACTCCCTCGATGCTGCAGAGCGATCGCACCCGTTCGGGGAAGGTGGCAGCGAAACGCAGGGCGATGTGGCCGCCCATGGAATGGCCGACGAGATGGATGTCGGACAGGCCGAGCGCATGGACGCAATCGGCAATGTCGATGACATGGTTGGACAGGGCGTAGGAGCCGCGCCCGGTCCAGTCGCTGTCGCCATGGCCGCGCAGGTCGATGGCCACGACATGATAGCGATCGGCAAGGGCGCTGGCGATCCAGTCCCAATTATGGGCGTGGTCGAGCAGGCCGTGGACCATGAGCGCGGCGGGATTAGCCGGATCGCCCCATGTCAGGACATGGCGGCGCGATCCGCAAATGTCGACGAAGGTGGAATTCGGCGCGATCATGGGTCAGTCGGCGACCGGCTGGGCGCGCAACGCGCGACGCAGGATCTTGCCGGTCGGCCCCTTGGGCAGCTCGTCCAACAGGGTGATCGCGGCGGGCACCTTGTAAGCGGCCAGATGCGTGCGGCAATGCGCAAGTATCTGATCGGGGGTAGGTCGACGGCCGGGCTGGAGCGCGACGAAGGCGACCGGAACTTCGCCCAGCATCGTGTCTTCGCGGGCGATCACCGCGGCTTCCGCCACGCCGGGTATCTGGTAGAGAATTTCCTCTATGTCGGCGGGGTAGATATTCTGGCCGCCGCGGATGATGACGTCCTTCTTGCGATCGACGATATAGGCATAGCCGTCCGCGTCGAGATGGCCGATGTCGCCGGTCCGCAGCCAGCCGTCGCGCAGCGCCATCGCACTGTCGAGCGGCGCGAGATAATAGCCCGCCATGATGTTCGGTCCGCGCACGACGATTTCTCCGCTGGCGCCGACCGGGCAAGGCGCGCCAGTATCGTCGACGATGGCGAGGTCCATGCCGTCCAGCACGCGGCCGATGGTGCGTTCCCGCTCCATCCCGCCATGATCGCCGAGCCGGACCTGCGTCAGGGTGACGAGTGCCGTCGCTTCGGTGAGGCCGTATCCGGTGAGCAGCCGGACGTCCGGGGCCACGGCGAGCAGCCGCTGGAGGAGGGCGGAGGGCACTGGCGCGCCGCCGGTCATGATCGTGCGGAGCGAACCGAGCGAATCACGGTTGGCGGAAGGATGATCGAGGATTTTCTGCAGCATCGTCGGCACGGCGGGCAGGAAGGTGCAGCGGTGCGCGGCGATGGCGCCGATGCAGGCACCCGCATCAAACCGGGCGTGGAGGACCAGCGTGCAGCCGGTCACCAGCATCGCGTTGATACACTGGTTGAGGCCGAACGTGTTGTAGAGCGGCAAAGCGCACAGGATGACGCTGTCGTCGTCCAGCCCCAGCCAGCGAGGCGTACTGTCGTAATTGGCGGCGAGATTGCCGGCGGACAGCATGACGCCCTTGGCCTTGCCGGTGGTGGCGCTGGTGAGGAGGAGCATGGCCATGTCCTCCGGCTGCAGCGGGACGGGTGCGGAAAGGGGCGTGGCGTGGTCGATCGCGAACGGCAACGACCGGCTGTTCGCGCCATCCGCTGGCGCGTCCAGCAAGATCAGCGGGCAACCCATGTCCGCGGCCAGCGCATCGGCGAGGTCGCGGGCAGTGACGATATGATCGAGCGCGCAGCAGGCGACGGCATGACGGATTTCGCCCGCGCGATAGAGGATGTTGATCGGCGTCACCACCGCGCCGAGTGCGAACAATGCCTGCTGGACCAGAATGAAGTCGGGCGAGGCGCGCAGCAGCAGCCCAACATGGTCGCCATGGCCGATACCCAGCGCGGCAAGGCCGCCGGCCATCGCCTGCACGCCCTGTGCCAGCCTGGCGAAGCTGTGCGTCGCGCCTTCGAAGAGCAGCGCCGTCCGGTCGGGCGATTCGGCGGCGAGGTGAAAGAGGCGGGCGGCGCGATTAGCCATGGCTCGCCTCGGCCAGAGCGGGCAGGGACAGTCCGTAGCTGGCGGTCGCCGTGCCGGCGAACAGGGCGTGTTTTTCCGTGTCGCTGGCGCCGGCGGCCAGCCGCTTGAAGGCGTTCCAGAGCGTGGCGTAGGAATACATCGCCTTGTCGACCGGGAAATTGCTTTCGAACATGCAGCGATCCGCGCCGAACAAGTCGATGCAGCGTTCGACAGTGGGCCGCCATGCGTCGGCCAGTTCGATCGAGGATGGCGGCGCGTCGCGTTCGTGCCAGCGCGCGCCGCAGATGATCATGCCGAAGCCGCCGATCTTGACGCGAACATTGGGACAGCGGGCAAGGTCGGCCATGTCCTGCGACCAGTGCTGGAAATTCTCCTCTGCGCGCCCTTCATAGGGGCCGACGCCGATGATGCAGCCAATATGGTCGAGGATGATGGGCAGGTCGGGCATGGCTCGCGCAAGCGCCGTCAGTTCGGGGATCTGCCGATGATAGAGCATCGCGTCATAGGCGATGCCCGCCGCCTGCACCCGCGCGAGCCCGGCGCGGTAGGCCGGGTCGGCTAGCATCCCTGCGGGGGAAGGGCGCAGCACGATGCCGTTGGGAAACAGTTCGTCGCGGGAAACGGAGTGGCGGATACTGCGCAGCCGGCCGTCGGCGGCGTCAGCATGGGCGGCCAGCACCTCTTCCACCGCGTCGCCCAGCATCAAGTTGGCATGGGCGACGATGCCCGCGGCGATCATGGTTGACGCGCCGCGCCGCGAGGCTTCCGCGGCGATGGCGGCGACCGCTTCCGTTTCGCCAACAGGCGCGAGATCGGCCTCCCCCTTGGTGCGATAGGCATAATGGGCCTGGACGAAGACGGTCGCGTCGATCCGGTGGCCTTCGCCCAGATCGGCCAGCAGCTCATCGAGCAGATAAGGGACGCCCGATTCCACCCACAGGTGATGATGCGGGTCTATGATCGGCAGGTCGGGATCAATCGCCGCTTCGCGGGCGCGAGCCAGCCACGCCGGATTTGGCGTCGGATAGCGATAGCGGCCCGTCACGTCCAAACCCATATCCTGCCTCTCCATTCTTGCTTTGCCCGATAATGTTTCGGATAAAAGCAAAAAGCAATCTCCTTATTCCATCCTAATAATCTACAATTTCGCCCGGAATAGGGCATTCTCCTTCCCATCGTCAAAATCCGACTAATCGTCGAATTATCTTGACTAGGGCGTTGATGGCGGCATAACCAAGGCTACAACGCCGTTCACCGCTTCAAGCATGGGAATGGTGCTGGGATGAGGAATGCACTGATGGCACTAAGCAAGGTGGGGGTCGTTGCGACCGCCCAGACAGAATTTCGACCTGCCTGGAACAATGCCCAGCATATCGATCTGATCTCTTCGGTGGTCACGTCGGTATTCAAGGGTTCAGGCCTGACGATCGATGATGTGGATTTCATCATCGATTCCGGCAGCGACGTGCTCGACGGCCGGTCCATTTCCAACTGTGGTTTCCTCGGTGCGCTCGGCGCGCATCACAAGGAAGAGGCGCGGGTCGAGGAAGACGGGCTGTGGGCGGCGCTTTACGGCGTGAACAAGATCCGCTCCGGCTCGTCCTCGGTCGGCCTGATCGTCGCTTACTCCAAGCCGTCGGAATCCAATGTCGATCTGTACTGGAATGCGCAGGTGGAGCCTTTCTACCAGCGTCCGGTCGGCTTCGACCAGCGTGCCGCGAACGGCATCATGGCGCAGCGTTATCTGGCCGACAGCGGCCTTTCGAGCCGCAATCTGGCCGATCTGGTCGCAGACCGCTGGGCGGCCGCTGCGGCGTCCGGCAAGGTGTCGATCGATGACCTGCCCGACGCCGACGCCATATTGGCTGCGAAGGAGGGGGCGGCTCCGCTCACCGAACTGATGTTCGCCCGGCCGGTCGACGGCGCCGTCGCCGTGCTGATCGCACGGGAAGACATTGCCCGGCGGGTCAGCCGCAATCCGGCCTTCATCACCGGCATGGGCACATCGATGGATACGCATAGCGTCGCCGCGCGCGAGGCCGGCCGACTGTCGTCCGCCGCCACGGCCGCCGCCATGGCTTACCGCAATGCCGGCTGGGCGTCGGCGGATGCGGACATTGCCGAAATCAGCGGATCGTCGGTGATCGGCGAATTGCTGGCGATCGAGGCGCTGGGACTGGCGGAAGCGGGCAAGGGCCTGTCGGCCGCGCGCGACGGCAATGTCGCGATCAACCGGTCGGGCGGCGCCTTGCCGGCGGATCCGATCATGGCGACCGGCCTCGTCCGATTGGCGGAAGCCAGCCGGCAACTGAGCCAGCCTGAAACGTCCAGCGGCGGCACTCCGCGCCGCGCCATCGTCCACGGCGCCGGCGGCGTCGGTATGCAGAACAACTGCGTCTTCACTCTCGAGGTTTGATCATGGGCCGTCATGTAGGAATAGTAGGGGTCGGGCAGACCCATCATGCACGCCGCCGGACCGACGTCAGCCAGGCGGGACTGGTGCGCGAAGCGGTGGACCGCGCGCTAGCGGACGCCAAGCTGAGCATGGAGGATATCGACACCGTCGTCGTCGCCACCGGCCCGGTGCTGTTCGCTGCGGTGAACCAGCCGGAAAAATGGGTGGTCGATGCGATCGGCGCGCAGGGCAAGTCGGTGGTCCGCCTGACCAGCGGCGGCGGCGCGGGCTTCGCCGGGGCGCTGGCTGGCTATTATCAGGTTGCGGGTGGCTTTTCCGAACGCACGTTGGTCGTCGCCTATGACAAGCTGTCCGAAGGGCAGCTGCAATATTCGATCTCCACCCTCTACGATCCCTTTTGGGGCCGGGAGTTCGCGGTCGGCATCATGGGCTTTTCCGCCGCCTACTGGCGCGCGCGCATGGACGTGCTGGGCCATACCGAGGAAGCGGCGGCGATGGTCGCGGCGAAGAACCGCAAGAATGCGATCGCCAACCCCTATGCGCATGTGAAGAAGGAAGTGTCGGTCGACGACGTCCTCAATTCCAAGCCGCTCTGCTGGCCGATCAAACTGCTCGACGTGCCGCCCATTTCCGATGGGGCCGCCGCGATCGTGCTGTCGTCGGAGAAGATGGCGCATCATTCGACCAGCCGTCCCGCCTGGATTCGGGGGATGGCCTATTGCTGCGAAGCGGACAATGCGCCCGAACGGTCGCTGATGCTGTCCGAACCGCTGGCGATCGCCAGCCGCCAGGTCTATCGCGCCGCCGGCATCACCAACCCGCGCCGCCAGTTCGACGTGGTCGAGGTGCAGGAGCCCTATAGCTGCTTCGAACTCAACTATTATGAGAGCCTGGGGCTTTGCCCGCCCGGACAGGCGGCCGAGCTGATGGCGTCCGGCGCGACGCAACTGGACGGCGACATACCCGTGAATCCGTCGGGCGGCTGCATGGGCGCGAACCCCATCGGCGCGGTCGGCGTGATCCGCCTGATCGAGGCGGCGACGCAGGTCATGGGCAAGAATGAAAGCCACCAGATCAAGGACGCCAAGACCGCCCTCGTGCAGTCAGGTGGCGGTTGGGCCAATCTGCGCGGTTGCGCCGTTCTGAGCGCATAAGGAGAGACACGATGTTTTCCGCACCGGACAGCTATCCGATCGACCTGCCGACCTTCCACAGCGAGATCAACCTGCCCTATACGCTGACTCCCGGCCGGGCGGCGGGGACGTTCCTGGCGGAGGTGAAGAACCGCCGGATCATCGCCTCGCGCTTCGCGTCGGGTCAGGTGATCGCGCCCGCGCAGGATTTTTCCTCCACCGGCGGCGAGGAGCCCGAAGCCTTTGTCGAGGCGCCGCACACCGGTGTGCTGACCGCCTTCACCCGTGTCGACGGGCAGGTAATCGGCTTCATCCGCCTCGACGGCTGCGACAATGATTTTCCGCACCGCATCCTGGCCGAGCTGAATGATATTGCGATCGGCCAGCGGGTCGAGGCGGAATGGGACGACAGCGTCGAACAGTCCGTTCTGGCCATCAAGGGCTTCCGGATCGCGCCCGACGCGCCGGTCGGCGCGGTCAAGGCGCTGGCCGGGACGGAAGAGCCGCTGGGCGTCATCCCCTATGCGATGAAGCTCGATTATGAACATGCCTATGGCCCCTATTATGGCCGCATGTTCGACGAGATCCGGGAGAATGGTCGCTTCATGGGCGTGCGCTCGCCCGGCAGCGACGTTGCGCTTCTGCCCCCGCGCGAGATCGATGATGTCGCGCACAGCCGCACCGGCACCTGGAAGGCGTGTGAGGACACCGGGACGATCCGGGGCTGTTCCATCATCAACATGGAAGTCTACGGCCAGACCCGCAAGGTGCCCTATGTCTATGCGGAGATCGTGCTGGACGGTGCGTCGACCCGCATGATCCACGTGATCGAGATCGACAGCCTTGAAGAGGCCAAGGAGAAGATCAAGCCGGGCACCCGCGTCCGCGCGGTCTGGACCCAGGGCGAGCGCAAGGGACGCGTGTCCGACATCGAACGCTTCGAGGTCATCGAGGGGTGAGCCATTATCGCATCACCTCCCTCCGGCTGGGCGAGCTGTATCTGCCGCATGGCGGATCGGTGATGCGCGATCCGGTGCATTGCTGGCTGGTCCGGGGGGAAGGGCGCACGATCCTGGTGGACAGCGGGATGGCTGACATCCCGACCATCCACAAGCGGCTGCGGGTAGGCGGCACGGGCGGCGGGCATCCGGCGCTGGTCGCCGCACTGGCCGGAGAAGGGCTGACGCCGTCCGATATCAGCCATGTCGTGCTGACCCACATGCATTTCGATCATGCCGACAATCTGGACCTTTTTCCCGACGCCTGCATCGTCGTGCAGCGGGCCGAGATGCTGGCGGCGGTCGATCCGGTGCCTTCGCAGCGGGTCTTCTACTGGCGCTCCACGCTTGACAATCTGATGGCGCGCAAGCGGCCGGCGCAGCTGATGCTGCTGGACGGCGACCACCAGCTGTTTCCCGGCATCCGCCTGCTGTCCGTCCCCAGCCATACCGAGGGGATGCAGGTCGTCATCGTCGACACCGAAAAGGGCAAGGCGGCGATCGTGTCGGACCTGGGCGATCATTATCGCTACTGGTTCCCGGCCGATGCGCGCGCGACCAATCATCCGCAGCGGTCGCTGACCGGCGCCTACCTGACCGGCAACATCCGCAGCGAGAGCGAGCGCGACTGGCAGCGCGCTATGCGCCGGGTGCAGGATAATAGCGACATCGTCATCCCCGCCCACGACTTCCGCATTCCGCGCAACATTCCCGACGAATGGTTCGCGATCCCCAATTCCACCGACGGCGACCTGGCGCATGAACCGCCCGAGCCGGCCGCTTCCGCATGAGGATGCCCCATGGCCTATAATAATCTGCTCTACGATGTCAGCGACCGGATCGCGACGATCACGCTGAACCGGCCCGACGCGATGAACGCGACGACCGACGAACTCTATCAGGAATTGCAGGATTTGCTGGGCAAGGTCGCGGCCGACCGGGACGTTGGCTGCATCATCCTGACCGGCGCGGGGCGCGGTTTCTGCGCCGGCGCGGACCTCAAGGCGCGCAAGGACGACATGACGCCGCTGCAACGCCGCGCGCGGCATCGCTGGATCTTGAAGGATATATTGGAGCCGTTGTTCCGCATCGAAAAGCCGGTGATCGCGGCGGTCAATGGCGCAGCGGCCGGGGCGGGGTTCAACATCGCGCTCGCCTGCGACTTCATCGTGGCGAGCGAGAATGCGAGCTTCATCCAGGCCTTCGCGCGCGTTGGGCTGGTCCCGGACCTGGGCGGCCTCTACCTGCTCGGCAGGGTGATCGGCATCAACAAGGCCAAGGAGCTTTGCTATACCGCCCGCAAGGTGTCGGCGCAGGAAGCGGCAGACCTGGGCATCGTCAATCATGTGGTGCCGCATGACGAACTGCTGGAGCGCGCCCGCGCCATTGCGGCCAAGATCACCGCAGGATCGCCAACCGCGATCGGCATGACCAAGACGCTGCTCAACAAGGCCAGCAATTCCACGCTCGACCAGATGCTGGAATATGAAAGCTATGCGCAGACGGTTGCCTATCTGACCCCGGAATATGAAGAGGGCGTGCAGGCATTCCGCGAAAAGCGCGCGCCCGATTTCGCTGCGGCCGCAGCAAGGGACTGAAATCATGGACTTCAGCTACAGCCCGCAGGAAGAAAGGTTTCGCGCAGACCTGCGCGCCTGGCTGGCGGACGCCCTGCCGCCGGGCTGGGGCGAGACGGTGTTCGAACCGGAAGACGAGGACGAGCGGGCGATGTTCCGTCTGGCCTGGGAGCGCAAGCTGCATTCGGGTGGCTGGAGCGGGATCAACTGGCCGGTCGAATATGGCGGGCGCGGCGCCACGCTGGTCGAGCGGGCGATTTTTGCCGAGGAGATGGCGCGGGTGGGGGCGCCCGAGGGGCTGAACATCATCGGCCATAACCTGGCCGGGTCGACGATCCTGCGGCACGGGACGGAGGCGCAGAAGAAATATTTCCTGCCCCGCATCCTGTCGTCGGAGGATGTGTGGTGCCAGGGCTTTTCGGAGCCCAATGCCGGGTCCGACCTGGCGTCGGTGCGCACGCGGGCCGAGCGGCGGGGCGACAAGTTCATCGTCAACGGACAGAAAATCTGGACCAGCTTCGCGCAATATTCGCAATGGTGCTTCGCGCTGGTGCGGACGGACCCCGACGCGCCCAAGCATAAGGGCCTCAGCTTCCTGTTGATCGACATGAAGAGCCCCGGCATCTCGATCCGCCCGCTGCGGCAGATATCGGGCGAGTGCGAATTCAACGAGACCTTCTTCGACGATGTCGAGGTGCCGGTGGACAATATCGTCGGCGACATCAACGACGGCTGGCGGATCGCGATGACGACGCTGGCCTATGAGCGGGGGCCGGAAGATGCGCTCGGTCGCCAGATCCGCTTCAGCCAGGAACTGGAAAAGCTGGTCGGCACGGTCGCCGCGACGCCGCGGGGCGACGCCATGCTGATCGACGATCCGATCGTGCGGCAGAAGCTGGCGCGTTCCGTCACGGAGGTCGAGATCATGCGCCTGAATGCGGTGCGGACCTTCAGCAAATATCTGAACGGCGACGACCGGGGGCCGGACGCATCGATCATCAAGCTCTACTGGAGTCATGCGGCGCAGAATATGTACGAGGCGGCGATGGACATATTGGGGCCGACGGCGCCGATCGCCGCGCCCGATCCTTTGAGCGCGGGCGGCGGGCGGTTCCAGCTGAGCTACCTCCAGTCCAAGGCCTTCACCATCTATTCCGGGTCGTCGGAAATCCAGCGTAACATCATCGGCGAGCGTATGCTCGGCCTGCCGCGTTAGGGGGACGGCCCATGAATTTCGGCTTCAACGAAGAACAGAAGAGCCTGGGGGAAACGGTCGCCGCCTTGCTGGCCGACTTCCCGGCACTGACCGGCCCCGACCCGGCCGAAGCACGCGATCCGGCGGTCTGGCAGGCGCTGGCGGACCTTGGCCTGTTCGCCCTGCTGGTGCCGGAGGCGCATGGCGGGGTGGGGCTGACGCTGGTCGACGTCGCACTGGCAATCGAGGCGCTGGGCGCGGGTCTTGCGCCGCCGATCGCCGCGTCCACCCTGATCGCGACTGACATCATCGTGCGCGCAGGCACCGCGGCGCAGCAGGCGTCGCTGCTGCCGCGCATCGCCACGGGCGAGTTGCGCATCGCGCTGGCTATGCTGGAGAATGGTCAGGGCTATGACCCCGATGCGGTGCAAACCGTGATGGGCGGCAATGGCGTGACCGGATCGAAGATATTGGTGCCCGATGCGGATGTCGCCGACCTGCTGCTGGTGCTGGCGCGCATCGATGGCCGCATTGGCCTTCTCCTGGTCGCGCGCGATGCGCGCGGGGTGTCGATCCGCCGCCATGCCGATATCGATCCGTCGAGCGGGCTGTGCGAAGTGACGCTGGACGGCGCCGCACTGATGGACGGGGCGCTGGTCGGCCATGCGGGATCGGGCGACGTTGTTCCCCGCCTGATGGATGCCGCGGCGATCGTCTATGCCGGCATGGCGATGGGCATGGCCGCAAGGATGCTGGACGCATCGGTGGACTATGCCAAGACGCGGGTCCAGTTCGGCCAGCCGATCGGGGCATTCCAGTCGATCAAGCATCGCTGCGCCGACATGGCCGTGGCTGTCGAGGCGGGGCGGTCGGCTGCCTATTACGCTTTCTGGACCGCGGCGGAAAACGACCCCGACCGCAGCCGCGCGGCGTCGATGGCCAAAGCCTATTGCGGCGAAGTCGCACGCGATGTCTGCAACGAAACGGTGCAGATCCATGGCGGCATGGGCTTTACCTGGGAATTGGGACTGCACCGGTTTTTACGCCGGGCAAAGGTGCTGGAGCATGGCTTTGGCAATCATGTCTGGCATTATGAGCGGATCATGGTGGAAACGCTGGCTGCGCAGGCGGTCGGCGACAAAGCCCAGGCGGCCTGACGATCAGGCCCTTCATCACATGGTATGGACCGGATGAGCGAACAATTGCTGCGTGACATCGAAATACTGACCGACCTGTTCAAGGCCGGCGGCTGGACCGAGTTGCGGGTCGAAAGCGGCGCAATCAGCCTGCTGTTGTCGAAGGACAAGGCGACGCTGTCGCTGGACGGGGCGCAACAGGCGGCGATGCCGGTTGCGGTGCCGCCTGTTGCGCCCGCGCCAGCCGCACCGGAACCCGTCGGAGCGGGCGCCAGTGCCGGGCCGATCGATCCCGCCTGGACCGCGGTGAAGGCGCCCAATCTGGGCACCTTCTACCGGTCGCCCAAGCCCGGCTCCCCGCCCTTCGTGGAGGTCGGGCAGCGGGTAGAGGCGCATACCGAACTCTGCCTGATCGAGGTGATGAAGCTCTTTACGTCGGTCAAGGCGGGGATAGCCGGAACGCTCCAGCACGTCGCCGTGGCCGACGCCGATCTGGTCGAGGGCGGACAGCCGCTCTTCTACATCGCGTGCGACTAGGTCTGCACCCCAACATTCTGAAAGACGCGCCGGACGGCCGCGGGAGAGTATAAGTAAATGGCTCATATCGAATTTCTCGACGAAACGATGCGCGACGGGCAGCAGAGCCTGTGGGGCCTGCGGATGCGCGCGGGCATGGCGCTGCCGGTGTCGCCGCTGATCGACAGGACGGGCTTCAAGACCATCGACCTGACCGGCGGCGGCATGCTCGACGTGCTGACCCGCTATTGCCAGGAAAATTATTGGGAGGGTCTGGACCTGCTGGTCGCTTCCATGCCCAACACGCCGTTGCGGGCCGGGCTGCGCTCCAACGCCAATGTCACTTTCAGCGTCAGCCCGCGCGCGCTGATGGACCTGTGGGTCCGGCGCCTGTGCGCGCATGGCGTGCGGTCCTTCTGGATCTATGACGTGTTGTTCGGCTTCGACAATATGCTGCGCCTGGCCAAGGTTGCCAAGGAAAGCGACGCCTGGGTGGCGGCCGCCGTCATGTTTGCGCTCTCGCCCGTCCATACCGACGCCTATTATGCGGAAAAGGTGCGCGTGCTGGCCGCGAGTCCCGACGTGGACAGCATCCTGCTGTACGACACGGCCGGCGTGCTGGAGAAGGAGCGGCTCCAGACCCTGATGCCTGGCATCGTCGCGGCAGCCAATGGCAAGCCGATCGAATTCCACGCCAACAATCTGCTGGGCCAGACCGCCAAGGCCTATCTGGATGCGGTGGACCTGGGCGTGTCCGTCCTCCACACCGCCAGCAAGCCGATGGCGAACGGCCCGTCTGTGCCCGCGACCGAGACGATGGTGCGCAATATCGAATTGAAGGGGCATACCCATAATCTGGATACGAGCCTGTTCCAGCCCGTGGCCGATCATTTCCGCGCCGTTGGCAAGGCGGCGGGCTTCCTGGTCGACCAATATGCCGAATATGACATTTTCTCGATCGAGCACCAGATTCCCGGCGGGATGATGGGCACGTTCAAGGCGCAACTGGCCATGCACAATATGACCGACCGGATCGGCGACGTGCTGGCCGAGGTCGCGGCGGTGCGCAAGGATCTGGGCTATCCCGGCATGGCGACGCCGTTCAGCCAGTTGGTCGGCATCCAGGCGGTGCTGAACATCGTCACCGGCGAGCGTTATGGCACCGTGCCCGACGAGGTCGTGCAATATGCCGCCGGCTTCTATGGCGAGACGGTCGCGCCGATCGACGCCAATGTGCTGGACCGCATCATGGGCAGCGCGCGGGCGAAGGAAGTGCTGGACAATCCGCCGCCCGATCCGGACCTGGCCGAGCTGAAGAAGCAATATGGCACGGACGACGAGGACGAACTGATCCTGCGCGCCACCGTGCCGCAGGCGGACATCGACAAGATGCGTGCGACCGGGCCGGTGCGCCGCGACTATCCGCTGCTGTCGTCGCCCGAACTGGAACAGATGCGCAAGCTGATGCAGGTCGCCACCATGCCGGTGGTGGAGTTGAAGTCCGCCGGCCTTAACCTCAGCCTGCGGAGAGGGTGAAGGCCAGCGCTGATTAATTCGCAAATCCGGGTCCGATCCTTCCTATCGGGCGCCGAACCGCCTCTTCATCAAGGAGCATGAGATGACTTCGGAAAAGATGGACGCGATCCGCGCGAAGGATCTGGCCAAGGACGAATTCAAGGACTTGCCCAATCTGGTGAAGGATGAGCTGGAGAAGCACCGGCAGCTCTATCTGTCCGATCCCGTGGCCGCCCATTATTGGGATCCCGTGGTGATCGGCACGCCGGGAGGGCCGGTTGCCTGCCTGCTGCTTCATCATCTGGGTCACAAGAGCGGCGTCTGGCGCAATACGGCGCTGCAATATTACCGGTTCAACGGCGACATATTGATCGTCGCGTCGCGCGGCGGGACCGAGGAGCCGCCGAGCTGGTATCTCAACCTGATGGCGAATAATGCTTGCCGCATCCAGGTCGGCGCAAACGGCTCGTCCGCTGTCGCCCGCGTCATCACGGGCGAGGCGCGGGCGGCCTATTGGGACCATATCTCGCGCGAACAGCCCGCCCAGATCGAATATCAGCAGCGTTGCCGGCGCGAGATACCGATCATCGCGCTCGACCTGCCCGAAGGCGTGCGCCTGTAGGATCGGCCGCTGGCGTGTCAGCGCGCCAGATAGCCGCCATCGATGGGATAATAGGTGCCGGTCATGAAGCTGGCGAGCGGCGAGACGAGGAAACAGACGGCGGCGGCGATCTCCTCCGGCTGGGCGATGCGGCCGAGGGCGTGCAGGGCCGCGATCTCCGCCATCCGGTCGCGCGTCGCCTGTTGCAGCAGCGGCGTTTCCACATAGCCCGGACCGACCGCGTTGACGCGGATGCCCATCGGCGCACCTTCCAGCGCGGCGGCCTTGGTCAGGCCGACGATGGCGTGCTTGCAGGTGGTGTAGGCGGACGCGCCGGCCGCCGCGACGGCGGACATGACCGAGCCGATATTCACCACCGCGCCACCGCCGGCATCCCGCATCGCCGGGATTTCGGCCTTCAGGCTCAGGAACACGCCGTCCATATTGACCGACGCGACGCGCCGCCATTCGGCGAGGGCGAGTTCGCTGATCGGCGTATGCGTGCTGGTGACGCCGGCATTGTTGACGGCGATATGAAGCGCGCCGAACTGCTGTCGGGCGAAGTCCACCATGGCGAAACAGGATGCCTCGTCCGTCGTATCGGCCGCCGTGCCAGCGACATTCGGGCCGAGTGTGACAGCCAGCGCCCGCGCCGCGTCGCCATCGAGGTCGGCGATCGCCACCCTGGCGCCCGCGGCGAGCAGCGCCTCGACGCAGGCCTTGCCGATGCCCGATGCGCCGCCCGTGACCAGGGCGACCTTGTCCTTCAGATCGATTGCAGTCATGTCTTTTGCCTTATTGTTGGATCTTCGCTGGCCAGTTCGAGGATGAAGTCCTCGATCGCCCGGTTCACCCGCCGCGGATTGCTGAGGTTTACCGCATGGGGGCCGCCCGGCACGAGCGTAACAACGCGCGGATCGGGGACGCCCTGCGCCGTTAGCAGTCCCAGTTCGTGCGAGGTGGCCAAGTCGGCGAGGCCGTGGATCACCGCGACCGGCATGGTGACGTCGCGCAGCCTGTGAAACAGCGGATCGATCGATGCCAGCGCGCCGGTGGCGTCGCGCACTTGCGTCTTTGTCACGCGCGACCAGGCTTCGTGCCATGGGGCGTGATCGACACCCGGCCCCAGGATGAAACCGCCGAAAAAAGCGAGTTTTTCCGGGTCGGGGCCATTGGCGATCCAGTCGGCGATTTGGCGGGGAAATGTGTCGTCGTCGCTTTTGGGCGCCTCGCCCGCCTGGGTCGAAAGCTGGACGAGGCCGTGGAAACGCTCCGGCGCGAGCAGGGCGGCGCGCATCCCGACCAGCCCACCCTGGCTCATGCCGACATGGATCACTTTGTCGAGGGCCAGCGCATCCATCATCGCCAGCATGTCGCGCGCGGAATCCCAATAGTCGAACGGCCCTTCCCAGACCGTGTCCCCATGCGCCCGCGCGTCCCAGGCGATACAGCGCCAGCGGCCGGCGAAATGGTCGATCTGGGGCGCGAACATCGACCGGTTCATCATATAGCCGTGGCTGAACAGGATGGCGGTGCCGCCATCGCCGCTGTTGCCGCCACCGCTGTCGTCGAACGCGATGGTCGCGCCTGTGGGCAAGGATAATGTGTGCATGTCGCGCTCTCCCGATCGCATCATATCGCCGATATGCCGCCGTCCACCATGTGACAGGCGCCATTTACAAAGGTGGCAGCGTCGGACAGCAGATAGGCGGTTGCCTGCGCGACCTCCGCCATCGCGCCGAAGCGGCGGCTGGGGATCGCCGCCATGCGGGCCTTCGCCCGGTCGGACGGTTCGCCCGGCCTGCTGCCCATGATCGCGTCGATCATTCGCCCGTCGAGCGGGCCGGGGCAGAGCGCGTTGACGCGCAGTCCTATGGGGCCGTAGTCGATCGCGGCGCAGCGGGTAAGGCCGATCACGGCATGCTTGCTGGCGACATAGGCGCTCATGCCCGCCGCGCCCTTGATGCCGCCGGTGCTGGCGATGTTGACGATCGATCCGCCGGGCGTGCGCATATGGGGCACGCCATGCTTCATGCCCAGGAAAACGCCGGTGACGTTGACGTCCATCACACGGCGAAAGAGCGCGGTGTCGAGCGCATCGAGCGGGGTCGCCGCATTCTCTATGCCTGCGCCGTTGACGAGGCCGTCGAGCGGAGCCTCCAGCGCCTCGAAGGCTCGGGCCATTGCTGCCTCGTCCGTGACGTCGGCGACGATGATGTGCAGGTTCGATCGGCCGGACATGGCTTGAAGGGCGGCCGCGTCGTGGTCGATGGCGACGACCCGTGCGCCCAGGTCGAGCAGCAATGCGGCCATGGCCGCACCCAGTTCGCCCGCCGCGCCGACGATGGCGATGTGGCGGCCTTCTAGGTCGATCAAAGGGCGGCCCGTCATGACGCGAAGGTCGCGAGATAGCGTTCAGTGAGAGCCGCGTCATAGGCGCTGTGCGCGTCGAGCTGGGCCTGCCAGTCGATGTCCGTCTCGATCGGGTCGCCGGTCGCCAGATGGCGGATCTGATTGAAATAATAGGCGATGGTCGCCTGCGCCTCCGTGCCCGGCAGATCGTCGGGCGAGGGGAGGCGGTCGATCCGGCCGTCGAGCAGATCATCGATAAGGCCGGCGTCTAGGCAGAGCGGGCGGGCGATGCCGATCGCGTCGAGCGCGCCCGTCTCCAGCGCCTGCGTCATCGCGGCGCGGCTTCTGAAACCGCCGGTGACGGCGAGCGGCACGGAGACATGCGGGCGCAACCGCGCGGCGAAATCGAGGAAATAGGCTTCGCGCGCCAGGGTGGAGGCTTTCTTGCGCAACGTGCCATCCCGTTCGCGACCGACCATGACCTGCGATTCATAGCTGCCGCCGGAAATCTCCAGCAGGTCGATGCCAGCCGCGCAAAGCCAGTGGACGATCTGGACCGATTCCTCTTCGGTGAGGCCGCCCTTCTGGAAATCGGCGCTGTTGAGTTTTACCGAGACCGGGAAATCCGGGCCGGTCGCGGTGCGGATGGCGGTGATGATGTCGAGCAGCAGGCGTGCGCGGTTTTCCAGGCTGCCGCCCCAATCATCGTCGCGCTGGTTGGTCAGCGGGCTGAGGAATTGGGACAGGAGATAGCCATGCGCGGCATGGACCTGCACGCCGGTAAAGCCGGTTTCGCGGGCGGTGACCGCGACATGGACGAAGCGGCGCTGGATATCGTGGATTTCCGCGACGCTCAGCGCACGACACATGCCCGTGCCGCCGACCAGTGGCATGGCCGACGGCGCGACGAAGGTCTCGGGCGACGCGCCCGCCTGGCGACCGGGATGGTTGATCTGCATCCAGATATGGGTGCCATTCTCCCGTCCGGCAGCGGCATAGGCGGCGAGCAGCTCCAGCCCGCCATTGTCGTCGATCGCGACATTGCCGGGCCGCTCGACGAAGCGGCGATCGATCTGCACATTGCCGGTCAGTAGCAGCCCCGCGCCGCCCCGCGCCCAGCGACCGTAGAGCGCGGCATGATCGGCGGTCGCGCGATTGTCCGGCGTGCCGATGCCTTCGGTCATCGCGCCTTTGACGATGCGGTTCTTGAGCACGGCGCCGCAGGGCAGCGTCAACGGGTCGGTCAGGGCGGGGGGCATGATCTTTTCTTCCCTAGCGGATGTAACGGCGGACATAGTCGCGGCCCAGGCCGACCTTCTCGAAATGGGCGGCGCTCTGTTCGATGCGGGTGAAGACGTTGGACTGGCCGACGGGCCGGTCGTCATCGTCCAGTTCGATCAGCGATCCGGCGATCCAGAACAGGGTTTCCGATCCGCCGGGCAGACCGATCAGCGTATGGGTGTCGCCCGCCGGCTCGAGCAGATAGTGGCCGGCGCTCGCGATCCACTCGCGCTCGCGATAACGCCACTGGCCTGACAGGACATAGGCCTGGACCGGGCAGGCATGGGCGTGGCGGCTGATTTTTCCTTCCGTCCGAATGCGTGTGACATTGGCCCAGGCGCCCGACACAGTGTCGAACATCAGCGGGCGCATCCACACGCCCTCCATCGCTGCGGGCACCCATAAGCGGTCGTCCTGACTGCTGGTTTCCAGCAGCAATTCGCTGTGCCGGAACGATCCGGCGGGATGGTCATGCGTCATTTGCCCTCCTGTGGCAGCGCATAGGCGTGGAAGGTACGGCCGAGCGGGAAGGATTGTGACGTGACGTGGCCGGTGGCGGCGATGACCACGAACTGCCGTCCGCTGCGGGGGCCGACATAGGTCATGGGATTGGCGTTGCCGCTGGCGGGCATGCGCACCGACCAGAGTTCCTTGCCCGTATCCGTCGCGAAGGTGCGGAAGGCGCGTTCCTTGAGGCCGCCGAAGAAGGTGAGGCCACTGCGCGTGACGAGCGTGCCGCCGAAGCCGGGCATACCCATGCGGATCGGCAGGCCGACCTCCAGTCCCAGCGGGCCGCTGTCGCGCACGGTGCCGACGGGGCGCTGCCAGGCGATTGTGCGCGTCGTCATGTCGATCGCGGTCATACGGCCATAGGGCGGCGCCAGGCATAGCGTGCCGAGCGGGCTGGTGAAGCCACGCAGTCGGGCGCCATAAGGGGTGCCGGCCATCGGCAGGGGCGCGGCGAAATCGGTGGCATTGTGGCTGGCGCCCGGTCCCTTCGCGCCGCCACCGACCGTGGCGCGCGGGACCAGTTGCATCAGCGTGGGGTAATAGATGCTGTTGACCAGCAGCAGGCGCCGGTCGGGATCATAGGACACGCCGCTCCAGTTCATGCCGCCGCCCAGGCTGGGATAGAGCAGGGATTCGGTCAGGCCCGGCGGCGTGTTGGGGCCGTCATAACGCAGCTTGCGGAAATGGATGCGACACCAGAGCTGGTCGATCGGAGTGATGCCCCACATGTCGCGCTCGCTGATCCGATCACCCGCAAGCGAGGGCATGCCGACGGAGAAGGGCTGGGTGGGGGATAGGCGTTCTTCCGGCACTTTGCCCGCCTGCGGCGCGGGCCGTTCGCGGACGTCGGCCAGTGGCTTGCCGGTGCGGCGGTCGAGCAGGAACAATTCGCCGCGCTTGGTCGGCTGTACCAGCGCAGGGACCGTCCCGCCGGGCACCGGGAGGTCGATCAGGGTCGGCTGTGACGCGACGTCATAGTCCCACAGGTCGTGATGCGTGGTCTGGAAGGACCACCGCACCGCGCCGGTTCCAGCATCCAGCGCGACGACGGAGCTGCTATATTTTTCACTTTGCGCGGAACGATAGGCGCCGAAATGATCCGGGGTCGCATTGCCGGTTGGAACGAAGACAAGGCCCAATTTCGCGTCGACGCTCATCGGCGCCCAGCTATTGGGTGTTGAGCGGGTATAGGCCTGGCCAGCCGGCGGACCGTGCGCATTATTGGGATTGCCCATATCCCAGGCCCAGCGCAGCGCGCCGGTGGCGACATCGTAACCGCGCACCACACCCGATGGCTCGTCCGTGCTGACATTGTCCGCGACCCAGCCGCCCAACACGATTATGTCGCCGACAATCACCGGCGCGGAGCTGATATAGTAGAGGCCGGGCGCGGTGCGGCCCATGCCTTCGTTCAGATCGACGAAGCCGCCCTGGCCGAAACCGGGGCAGGGTCGTCCTGTGGCGCTGTCGAGCGCGATGAGCTGCGCCCCATAGGTGGCGGTGATGACGCGGCGGCGGCAGGTAGCAGGAGCAGCATCGCTGCCGTCATGATAGGCGACGCCGCGGCAGGTGCGCACCGCCGAACCGCCTTTGGCATCGACCTTCGGGTCGAAGCGCCAGAGCGGCTTGCCGGTTTCCGGGTCGAGCGCGAAGACGATATTGGTCTGGGTGCAGAGCAGCAGCTTGTCGTCCACCATCAGTGGCGTGGATTGCAGCGGGCTGGGGACAGGGGCGCTCATCGGGTCGTGGCCGGTGTCGAAAGTCCAGGCGAGCTGGAGCTTCTCGACATTGGCCGGGGTAATTTGCGTCAGCGGCGAAAAGCGTGTGCCGGCATCGTCGCGGCCCCAGGACGGCCATTGGCCGGGATCGCCGGATAGGGCGATCGGCGTTGTCGTCCGGCCTCCCTCCGCCGCGATCTCCATTGGCGACCGGAGCGCGCAACCCAGGATCAGCAGGCATCCGGCAAGGCCCGCCAGCCCCGCGGCCAACGCGCCACGGCCAATCCGGCGGCGGACGAACGGCAACAGGAAAGGAAGGCCGAACAGCGCAGGTCCGACGATACGGGCGGTGAGCTGCCAGCCGTCGAAGCCGACTTCCCATAAGGCCCACAGGATCGTCACCGTCAGGAACAGTGCGTAGAGCCAGCCGGCCCGGCGGTCGCCGCGGCACAGCCAATAGCCGCTGAACGCCACGGCGACGCCGCCCGGCAGATAATAAGGCGATCCGCCCAGCCATGCCAGCCAGGCGCCGCCGAGGGCCACGGCGATGCCGACGAGCAGCAGCAACGCGGCGAGGAGGCGGACCAGCCAGATCATGGCCGGGGCGTTCGCTCCGCAGTGCCGATTGCAGGCCCGGCCGTCATGCGTTGAAGCCTTTTTGCAATATCTCCATGAAGGGCGCCAGATCCGGGAAGCCGGAGGTGGCGGTGATCCCCCCATCGACCGGGATTACCGCGCCGGTCATGTAGGACGCCTTGTCCGACAGCAGGAAGGCGACGACCTCGGCAATCTCTTCCGGCCGGCCGATCCGGGTCATCGGAACGGCGCGGATGAAATTGTCGAACACGCTTTCGGCCGCCTTAAGCCCTGCGAACAGCGGCGTGTCCACGCAGCCGGGGCAGATAGCGTTCACGCGGATGCCGGACTTGGCCATGTCCATCGCCAGGGCGCGGGTATAGTTGATCACACCGCCCTTCGCCGTGTTGTAGGCGGTCATGCCGAAATCGCCGAGCATGCCGGAAATGGAGGCGTTGTTGACGATCGCCCCCGATCCGCTGCGCAACATGTGCGGCAGCGCCGCCTTGCAGCCGTAGAAGACCGAATAGAGATCGACCTCCATCACCCGCCTGAAGGTTGCGGCATCGAGATCGAGCGTCGTGCCCATGCCGCCGATGCCGGCATTGTTGAACAGCATGTCGATCCGGCCGAAATGTGCCGCTGCCCCGTCGACGAAGGCGATGACATCGTCCTGCTGCGATACGTCGGTGCGGGTGAAGCTGGCCTTGCCCGCGCCGAGTTCGGCGACCAGAGCCTGGCCCATTTCCTCGTTGAGATCGGCGATCGCGATGCGGCCGCCGTCGCGCACGATGGTGCGGGCGAACGCTGCGCCGATGCCGGAAGCGCCGCCTGTCACAAGCGCGACCTTGCCGTCGAATGGCTGTGTCATATACCTCTCCCTTGTCGTTACGGTCAGGCGGTGAAGGACAGGCCCATGCAAATCACTGCGCCGGCCAGCCAGGCGAGCTTCATCGGCGACGAGCTGTCGCCATAGATGGCAAGGCCGACGACGACAGATCCGATTATGATCGCCAGGGTGATGATAGGAATCAGCAGGCTGAGGTTGACGCCCGACACGACGAGCCGCGCCATGCAGATCAGGCCGATCGCATAACAGGCGAACACGGCGAGGCTGGGCCACGGTGCGGTCATGCCGCGGGTCGCGGGCAGGATCGACGCGCCGGCAAGCTGGAACAGGGTGGCGGCGACGAACAGCGCCATCGTTCCGGCGGTCATGCGGCCCGCCCCTGATTCAGGGGGATGCCGGTCAGCGCCGCGTCGGTGGGACGAATGGGGATGCCCAGCCCTTCCTCCGCCGTGCGCAGGTCCAGATAGTCGCGCCAGGCGAGGATCTTGCCGTCGCGCACCTCCATGACGCCGGTAACGGGCAGTGGCACGACGATGGACGGGTCAGCATTGGAGCGCAGATAATCCACCCGCTCGGTGAAAATGATGCGGTCGCGCGAGGCGATGCTGAGCGTTTCGATCCGCACCGCAAAGGCGGAAAAGACGCTGTCCAGATAGGCGCGGATCTGATCCATCCCGTGGCGCGGCGGCAGCGGCATGTCGATATAGCTGGCGCCTTGCGCAAAATAGCGGAGCAGCACGTCGACATTGCCGCTTTCCCAATGATCCAGAAACTCCAGCACCATCGCTTCGTCGTCATTATAGGCTATCGGCATGGGGCTCATCCTCTCCTGCGGGGCGGGCCGATCATGCGGCCGGCATCCTGTCGTCGGTCGCGCCGGGCGCGGGGCTTTGGCCCTTCAGACCGATCCGCGTTTATATTTTTCGAGCATCGACGCCTGCGCTTCGGCGGTGAGTTGCGCGCCGGCATAGCCGGTCGCCATGACCTCGTCGAAGCTCTTGCGCAGCGGATCGCCCAGGCCGTTGAAATAAGGCATGACCTCCTCGGCGAACAACTGGTGGCTGCGTATTGTCGCGGGATAGCGCGCCCAGTCGACGCCCATCAGCAGATAGGTGCCGAAGCCGCCCGACTTTTCGATCAGGCGGTTGATCTGCGCGCGCGCCATATCCGGCGTGCCGATGACCGCGGCGCCGCTTTCGTTCAGCATGTTGACGATCTTGTCGATATCCCACCAGTCAATGTCGGGCGCCGGATTGATGTGCGCGCGATAATCTTCCAGCAGCGACAGACCGTAGCGGACATCCTCCTTGGCCTGTTCCATGGTTTCGGCCAGGTGCATCGGCCCCATCAGGCGCCAATCCCTGCGCGACGGCTTGGGCTGGCCGTGGCTGGCCGCTTCCTGCTCCATAATCTCCCAATGGCCGAGCAGCTTTTCGATTCCGTCCGGGTCGGTGGCCGCGACCGAGAGCATTCCCATGCCGTGCCGACCGGCCAGCAGTGGACCCGACGGCGACAGGACGCTCACCGTCGCCATGTCGAAATTGGAATAAGGCAGCATCTGCAGCCGCGCATCCTGCAGATCGAACCAGTCGGTCTTGCGCGTCACTCGTTCGCCCTTGAACAGCGGGATGATAACCTCCAGCGCTTCCTGCAACCGCTGGCGGTTCTGCGAGGGATGAAGGCCCATCATCTGTGCGTCCTGCACCAGCTGGCCCGGCGCTACGCCGAACATCATGCGGCCCCGCGTCTGATAGTCGAGCTGAACGATCCGGTCCGCGACCCAGAGCGGATTGTGATAGGGCAGAGTGATTGCGCCGGTGCCCAGCTTGATCCGTTTGGTCCGCTCGGCGGCTGCGGCGATGAACAGTTCGGGGCTGCCGATCGTCTCGATTCCGCCGGAATGATGTTCGCCAATCCACGCCTCGTCGAAGCCCAGCTCGTCGAGATTGATGATCGTCTGCATGTCCTGCTGAAATGATACAAGCGGGTTCAGACCGGGCTTATGATAAGGCCCCATGAAAATCCCGAACCGCATCCTGTCTTCGAAAAATTGCATTTCTCTCTCCGGCTTCATGGGGCGCACGCAAGGCGCTGCCCAGCGTTCAGACGATTATGGAAATTGGGCGTGAGACAAAGCGTGGGAAAGCGCACCAGTGATTGTAGGGAAGCGCTGCAGATGGGCGCTGTCATATTGTGGCATGGCGCAATCCTCTCCCCGCTCCGTTGTATCGGACGCATCTTCTGGGTGCGATCTTGTGCCGGGTAATCGAGAGACTGTCAATCCGACATATATTCGGAAAATATTGACGTGATCCAAAAAATTGCAATAAATAAAGCCAATAATCACGAGTTCGGCACGTCGGATGCCGATAAAATTCGATAATTTATCTGCAATTCCGTCATTCAGGGCGGGAGGCAGGACGCAAGGAGAGGACCGACATGCTGAAAGACAAGGTTATCATCGTGACCGGCGGCGCTTCCGGGATCGGCCGTTCCGCGGCGGATATGTTCGCGCGCGACGGCGCCCGCGTCATGATTGCGGATCGGAGCGCGGATGCCGGCGCGGCGGCGTCTGAAGCTATTTGCGCTGCAGGCGGGGAGGCCGCTTTCGTCGCCTGCGATGTCGCCGACGACAATTCGGTCGCCGCCATGGTCGCGGCGACGGTGGCGCGCTTCGGCCGCCTGGACGGCGCCTTCAACAATGCCGGCATCGAATTCGCCAGCAAGATCGTGCCGGACCTCAGCTTCGCGGAATGGCGACGGGTCATCGACATCAACCTGAACGGCGTGTTCCTGTGTATGAAGCATGAGATCGCACAGATGCGCCAGTCGGGCGGCGGCGCCATCGTCAACACCGCGTCCGGCGCGGCGGTGGCGGCATCGCCCAACATGGCCGAATATGCCACGTCCAAGGCGGGCGTGACCGGCCTGACCCGTGCGGCCTCGTGCGAATATGGCGACACGCAGGTGCGCGTCAACGCGGTGCTGCCGGGCCTGATCCTGACGCCGATGACGGAAGAGCGGCTGTTCAACGATGCCGGGTTCGCCGCCGCGCTGGAGCCTCTGCTGGTGCGCCATTCGGTCGGCCGCTTCGGTCAGCCCGACGATGTGGCGGAGGCGGCGCGCTGGCTGCTGTCCGACCTCTGCCCCTTCGTCAACGGGATCAGCCTGCCGGTGGACGGCGGCCTGCTCGCCCGTTGAAATGCCGCTCTGTCGCGGGTCAGCGTCGGCTGACCTGCGGCAGGGCATAGGCGACCAGGACATTGCGCTCGTTGCTGGCCAATGCAGCGCTGCCGCCCGCTGCGATCACCAGATATTGCCGCCCGTCATTCCCGACATAGGTCATCGGCGTCGCGTTGGCGCTGGCGGGCAATCTGGTCTGCCACAACAGTCGTCCCGTCGCCGTCTCAATCGCACGTATGCGCCGGTCTGGGGTCGATGCGATGAAGGTGAGACCGCTGCTCGTCGTGATCGATCCGCCCAGCGTCGGCAGCCCGATGGTGAAGGGCAGGTGCGAGGGGATGCCCAGCGGACCCATGCTGTCGGCCATGCCGATCGGTTTGCTCCACAACAGCGTGCGATTGTCGAGGTCTACAGCGCTCAGCGTGCCGAACGGCGGCTGGATGCAGGGAACGCCCAGCGGCGACAGGAACATGTGATTCTGTGCACCATAGGGCGCGCCCGTCTGCGGCACGCCCAGGCGGAAACGTTCCAGCGACGGCTTCTGTCCCGGGGTCCCCATGGGAGCGAGGCCCAGCGTCTGCACCTCCTTGGCGCTGATCAGATGGTTGAGCGTCGGCATGTTGGTGCTGTTGACGATCATGATGCGCCGTTGCCGGTCGATCGATACGCTGCCCCAGTTCACGCCGCCGGCAGAGCCTGGATATTGGATCGACCAGTCCTGCCGGGGCGGGGTGAACGCGCCCTCGTATCGCAGTTTGCGAAAGGCGATGCGGCACCAGAGCTGGTCGAGCGGGGTAAGCCCCCACATCGTGGCTTCGGTGAGCGGCGGCGCCCCGAAGGACGGCATGCCGACGGAAAAGGGTTGGGTGGGGGCAGTCCAGTCGCCCGGAGCGGCGCCTTGCGGCACCGGTTTTTCCACCACCGGCGACAGCGGCCGCCCAGTGGCGCGGTCCAGCACGAAGCTTTGCCCCGTCTTGCTGATGCTGACCAGCGCAGGAACCATCCTGTTGCCGATGCGGACGTCGGTCAGCACGGGTTGCGATGCGATGTCATAGTCCCACAGGTCGTGATGCACCGTCTGAAACGTCCAGCGCGGCCGCCCGGTGCGATTGTCGACGGCGACGATGGCGTTCGAGAAACGCTCTGCGCCCGGCGAGCGGCGCCCACCGAAGAAATCCGGCGTGGCGACGCCGAAGGGCAGATAGACCAGGCCCAGTTTCTCGTCGCTGCTCGCCACGCTCCACATATTTGGGGTGCCCGGCGCATAGCGCGCCTGCGGCGCGCCCCGTTCCGGGGCGGCGGGGTCGAACGCCCAGACAGGCTTGCCATTCGCCAGGTCGTAACCGCGCACGACACCGGACGGCTGGTCCATCTTCTGTCCATCGAGGCCATAGGAGCCGGTGATCACGACATTGCCCGACACGACTGGGGTTGAGGTCACATAATAGAGGACGGAGGCATAATTGCCGATCCCGTCGGCCAGCGACACTTCGCCATCACGGCCGAAATCGCGGCAGCGCGCGCCGGTGCGGGCGTCGATTGCGATCAGCCGGGCGTCGATCGTCGCGCTGTAGATCCGTTCGCCGCAGGGCATGGCGGCGTCCGGGAAGGCGTGATAGGCGACGCCGCGGCAATTGGCGAAGGCATGGCCCATATCCTTCGTCTGCGGATCGAACCGCCAGAGCTGGCGGCCGGTGGTCGCGTCGAGCGCGAAGATGACATTGTGCGGCGAGCAAAGAAACAGACGATTGCCGATCTTGATCGGCGTCGCCTCGAACGCCAGCGCCCCGGCCCCGCCCGGACGCGGTTTCGCGCCGGTTTCGAACGACCAGGCGGGTTGCAGCCGGGCGACGTTAGAAGGGGTGATCTGCGCAGCGGTGGCGAAGCGATCGCCACCCGCATCATTGCCCCATTGCCGCCATTCGCTGGGCGGCGCAGCGGCAGGCCAGGCACTGGCATCGTGGGGCGCGACCGGCCGCGACAGCCAGGCGCCGCCCGCGAACAGTAGGATCATCAGCACGCCGCCGCCTGGGAACCAGCCGCCACGGATAGGCGGCGCGCCATAACCCCGACGGACGGGAGGCAATAGCAGCAGCAGTCCGACGAGCGTCGGGCCGAGGATGCGGGGCGCTAGCGCCCAGGCATTGCCACCTGCTTCCCAGAGCGCCCAAGCCAATGTTCCGGCCAGCATTGCGCCATAAATCCATGCGCCCCGCCGGTCGCCCCGCCATAGGAAGATGGCTGCGGCGGCGATCAGCAGGCCGGCAGCCAGATAATAGGGAGAGCCGCCGAGCAGAATGAGCTGGCCACCCGCGATCGACAGGACGAGAGCGATCGGCGCTAGCAGGCCGGCAACGATGCGGACGGCAAGGCGGGACGAGTGAACGCCATCGCTCCGGTCGCTCTTCAGCGGAACGGGGCCGGGCACATCCTGGGGCATGGTGATCCTCTCCTCGCGCCGATTTTTCGCGCACATTCTATGCGAATCGATAATAACCGAAAATAATTCGGATTGAAGCTGATTCCCGATTTGCGATATGCAAATCGTCCGGCACTGTTTCGAGCCGCCCTGTCGTCCCGTCTCAAGCGGGTGCGCCGAAAGAAAGGCAAATGCTTTGAGCGCATTGGCTCATACGCTTCACAATCTCTTTTTATGGCGAGAAACGGGCGATTCAGGCAGCATTTCGATGGCCGGCTTCGTCGGCATCGATTGTAGGCGCAAGGCGCTGTTGTCAACCATTCGCCGCTTCGAGGGGCTTGCCATTGGGCGAGGATATATCGGATTTTTCGAGAGGCGCACGGATAATGGTAGATCAGGTCAAGATTTATAGAATAACATATTGAATTTTAAAAATAAATTATATTGGTAGGACCATATATCATTTCGGTTGACAGGATGCGCTCAAAAATCCGATACTAATTCGGCTTCGTAAAAAGCGAAGAAAATGGGAGGATACCGAAATGAACGCTGCAAAGGCGCTTTTGTTGTCGGGTGTTGCGGGGCTGGTCATGGGAACCGCTGCGCAGGCTCAGGAAGCACAGGATTCAACCGCACAGCCCGCGCAATATGCGGACATCATCGTGACCGCGAACAAGCGGCAGGAGAATATCAACAAGGTCGGCCTGACCATTACCGCGCTGAGCGCAGAGCAGTTGCAGGACCGCAAGATCGTTTCTCTTTCCGACGTTGCGTCCGCCGTTCCGGGCCTTACCTTCACCCCGTCGGTCACCAATACGCCCATCTTCACGCTGCGTGGCGTCGGCTTCAACGAAAGCTCTCTGGGCGTCTATCCGGCCGTGTCGGTCTATATCGACCAGGCGCCGCTGCCCTTTCCGGTCATGGCGGCGCATGCCGCCTTCGATCTGGAGCGGATTGAAGTGCTGAAGGGGCCGCAAGGTACGCTTTTCGGCCAGAATGCGACCGGCGGTGCGATCAACTATATCGCCGCCAAGCCGACCGATACGTTCGAAGCCGGGGGCGACATCACCTATGGTCGCTTCAACCAGATTGACGGCAATGCCTATGTCAGCGGGCCGCTGACGGAAAATCTCAATGGCCGCATCGCGATGACGGCGCACCATCTCAACGACTGGCAGTATAGTCTGACGCGCCCGACCGACACCAATGGATCACAGGATTATATCGCCGGCCGCATCCTGCTGGACTGGCAGGCCTCGGAGCGGCTGAAACTGGCGTTCAACCTCAACGGGTCGCGCGACACATCCGATCCGCAGGCGATCCAATATGTGGCGATGAGCCCGACCGACTTTACGAATGTGAAGCCGATCTATGCCAACCAGCCGTTTGCCTATGGCAATGCGCGCGTTGCCGACTGGACTCATTTTTCGGTCGATCCCTATGGCGGTCCTGCCGGCACACCGACCGACGAACTCGCCGATTTTTCGCCCAAGTCGAAGCGCACCTTCATCCAGGCTTCGGTCCGGGCGGATTATGACCTTACCGACGACATGACCCTGACGTCGATCACCACCTACGATCATTTCAAGCAAAATCAGCGCACCGATGGCGAGGGCGTGGTCGCGGTGGGTTTCGACCTTCAGAAATCGGACGGCAAACTGACATCCTTCAACCAGGAATTGCGGATCGCCAACGCCAGCACGTCGGCGCTGCGCTATATCATCGGCGGCAATTATGAGCGCAGCACGACGAGCGAGCTTCAGCATCTGCGCTATTACGACAATGATACCAACAATGCCGGCCTGATGTTCATCAACTTCAGCGGTGACTTGATGAAGCAGAAGATCACCAACTATGCCGCGTTCGGTAATCTTGAATTTGATATCAGCTCGCAACTGACCCTCAAGGGTGGCGTGCGCTATACCCAATCCAAGAACAAGGCCTATAATTGCGGCTTCACCGACGCGAATGGCTATGTGAACGACCTGTTCAATTTCCTGGGCGGTTTGCTCGGCACAGCGCCGTTCACGCCGATCGGGCCGGAGGGCTGCTACACGCTCAATGACAATAATGTCCCCGGCGAGCCCTTCCGCAAGACGCTGAAGGAAGACAATGTCTCCTGGCGGGTGGGTGTCGATTACAAGGTGACCGACACGACGCTGCTCTATGCCAACGTCTCGCGCGGCTACAAGGCTGGGAGCTTCCCGGCGCTCGCGGCGTCGGGCTATGTCGGCCTGCAGCCGGTCGTGCAGGAATCCGTGACGGCCTATGAAGCGGGCCTGAAGGCCCAGCTGTTCGACCGTGCGGTACAGTTCAATGCGGCGGGCTTCTATTATGACTACCGGAACAAACAGATCCGCGGCAAGCTGCTCGATCCGCTCTTCGGCGTGCTCGATATCCTCATCAACATCCCCAAATCCCGCATCTATGGCGGCGAAGCGGATGTCACGATCCGTCCGGCCGCTGGCCTGACGCTGTCGGGGGGCGTTACCTATCTCAACTCGAAACTGCAGAAGGGGCCGGTATCGCCGCGCGACTATAATATCATCGGCGAGGTCAATGACTTCGGCGCTTTCGGTGACGCGCTGCCTTATACGCCCGAATGGTCGGGCACGGCCTCGATCGATTACCGTGCCCCGGGCGACGGAGGTCCGTTCGTCGGTGTGTCGACCAATTTCCGCAGTTCGCAAGACGCTGCGCTGGGCGGCAGCCGGATCGTGTGGCCCGACAATCCTGCCGAATTCCGCAAGCAGGCGCCGATTGGACTGGTCTACAAGATTCCCGGCTATGCGACCGTGGATGCAAGGCTCGGCTATGAGGCGCCCGGCGGTGCCTGGAAGGTCATGTTGTGGGGCAAGAACGTCTTCAATAAATATTACATCGCTGCGGTCGTGCCGGCGAGCGCGTCCGCAGGCCGGCTGGCGGGAATGCCGGCGACCTATGGTGTAACCATGTCGTTCAAAATCAAATAAGGGGGCGACTGGCGCCGTTTCCACATTGGGAACGGCGCCGATTTTTATGCGCCAAACCGCACCGGCGATGCGCTCGAACGCTATGGACGAACAATGATAATCCGATAATATTTCGGATATAACGACAAGATTGGCGGCTCAGGCAGCGGCCCTGCGAAAGCAAGGAGAGATTCATGGACATCATCTATACGCCTGTTTGGCAGAATCCCGGCAACATCCGCAGCCCGCTTCAATTCGTTCAGGACGAATTGTCGTTGATGGAACAGGTGGAGGGGCTGGGTTTCGATATCTGCTGCTCCCCCGAACATCATTTCGATATCGACTATTCCGCCTGTCCCGACAATTTCCTGCCACTCAGCTATCTCGCGGCCAGGACCACGACGCTTAAACTGTGCCTCGGCGCGGTGATCCTGCCCTGGAACGACCCCTTGCGGGTGGTCGAGAAACTCGCGTTCCTCGATCATCTGAGTGGCGGCCGCTGCATCGCCGGATTCGGCCGTGGCCTCGCCAAGATGGAATATAGCCACATGGGCATTCCCATGGACGAGTCGCGCGAGCGGTTCGACGAGGCGCTCGAAATGGTGCTGAGCGCACTGCGCAGCGGGGTGATCGAGGGTACGGGCAAATATTATCCGCAGACCCCGACCCCAGTGCATCCCGCCCCGCGCGCGTCGATGGCTGACAGTTTCTGCGCCGTCGGCATGTCGCCCGAATCCTCGCGCACGGCTGGTGAGATCGGCGGCCGCCTGCTGACTTTCGTCACCAAGCCGCTGGACGGCATGTTGCCGCTGCTGAACGAATATCGCGACGCCTTCCGTGCCCATCATCCCGATCGCCAGCCGCATATCATCATGGATGATTTCTACCTGATCCGCGAGGATGCCGACGAAGCGCGCGAACTGGCCTACACCTATGCCGGCAACTATTATCAGACCGTGGTCCGCCATTATGAGATGACCGGCGACCATTTCGCCAAATCATCCGCCTATCAATCCTATGCCGAAGGGGCCGCCGCGTTGCGCGACATGGGTGTGGAGGCAGCGGCCAGGGCCTATGTCGACGCACAGGTGGGCGTAGGCACGCCGGCGCAGGTGCTGGCTCGCGTCGAGGAGCGTCTCCGCGTCCTGGGGCCGGAAATCAGCCTGGCCGGCTGCTTCTTCTATGGCGGCATGAGCCGTGACGAGGCGATGGTGTCGTTGCAACTGTTCGGCGATAAGGTCATTCCTGACGCAAGGGCGATGGCGCGGGATTACGCGACGGCCGCGGCCTGACCCGCGCCATGGTCGGGCTGTCCAAGAGCGCTGCGCACCAGCGCGCGATCGACCTGTTTCGGGCGGCGACGCCGGAACCGACCGCGCCGATCGATGCGTGGCGCGACGGGTTCGAGGCGCTTTGCGCGAACTTTCCTGTTTCGGACGACGCCCGGATCGAGGTTATCGACCTGAACGGGGTCGCCGCGCTGCAGGTGACGGCGGGCAGCGTCGGCGACGCCGGTGGCCGCGCCGTGCTGCATTTCCACAGCGGCGGCTATGTGATGGGCAGCGCCAGGGCGTATCGCAATTTCGCGGAACGGCTATCGCGCGTTTGCAAGGCGTCGGTGATCGTGCCCGATTATCGATTGGCGCCCGACCATGTCTATCCGGCTGCGGTGGACGATGCGATGACGACCTATCGGGCGATGCTCGACCGTCATGGCGAGGATCGCTTGATCGTGAGCGGCGATTCTGCCGGCGGGGGGCTGGCGATCGCGGTCCTGATGGCGGCGCGGGACGCAGGCCTGCCGCTGCCGCTGGCGGGTGTCGCCATATCGCCGTTGCTCGACCTGGCGGGGGAAGGGGAGTCCGCCGTCACGCTGGATGGCGTCGATCCCCTGATCGACCGCGTGATGATCGTGGAAATGGGCAAAGTCTATATCGAGGATCGCGATCCGCGCGCTCATGCCCTGGCTTCTCCGGTCTGGGGCCAGCATCATGGTTTGCCGCCGCTTTTCCTGACCGCCAGCGATGCTGAGGTGCTACGCGACGACGCGGTGCGACTGGCCGCCGGCGTACGGAAAGCGGGCGGCGACGTGGAACTGGTTCTGGCTGAAGGCATGGTGCATATCTGGACGCTCTTCCCTTTCCTGGAGGAAGCGGATCGATCGCTGGACCAGATCGGCCTCTTCGCGCGTGAACATTTCGCTACGGATTGACGCCGGTCCGCCAAATGTCCCTGTCGTCGAGCCGCTTCATTGCGTCGTGCGCGCCTCTATCTCCAGCATGGCGATCAGCCGTTCGGCCATTTCGGTGCCGGCCTTGGTCAGGTTCCTGGGCTTGCGATAGAGGAGCCAGGTGATGATGATCTGGTTGATGCCGCCGGTCAGCAGCGCGACGGTTTCATAAGGGTTGCGATCGCGCGCGATCCACCCTTCCGCAATCGCGTCATTGACCAGGAACAGCAGGACGCGCGTGAAATCGTTGATGCTGTGGTGCAGGTCGGTGTCCGTCACGAATACGCTGGGCCAGATTTCCAGATAGAAGAGGCGTGCCCATTCGGCATGTTCGCGTGCGTAATCGGCGGACATGACGAGGTAGAGAAGCAACCGTTCGCGGGTCGTCTTGGACGCGGCCGCCCCATGGTAGCTTTCGAAAAATTCGGCGAGGTGAGACAATGGCAGGTCATAGGCCAGATCCTCCTTGCTCTTATAATATTCATAGAGAGTGGAGGCGGAAATGCCGGCTTCCGCCGCGATGTCGGCGATGCGGGATCGCGAGATGCCGTCGCGCGCGAAGACGCGCAACGCGCCGGTCAATATCTGTTGTTCCGTCCGCTTGCTGCGGTCCTGCTTGCGCTCGGTGGCGCGTTTGGGCCGATGGGATATTTCCCGCAGCAGCCTGTCCCAGCCCTTGTCGGATTCCGGCGCCATCGACGGCTGGGCCGTAATCACGTCTTTTGCTGGCACTATGATCTCCATGATGATGCCGTGCGGGGGCAGGGAAGCAGAATAGGCGGCAACCCCTTAAGTTCCATGCAACATATCAGCGTCCATGGGAATATTGGTGAAGAAATTTCGGCTTATATGCTCGGTGGACCGGGGTCAGGCCGATTGCTCGTCGGCGGAATCGGCAGGATAGCGGCCGAGCGCGAGCAGTCCGGCCGCGCCGCCCGCCAGCAGAAGCGCGGACAGGATGAAGGCGACGTCGTAGCTGCGCAGATGGTCGTACAGCGCGCCATAGGCCCATGGCGCCGTGCCGGCCGCCGCGGCGACGAACATATAAAGCCTGCCGTAGATGCGTGCGAAATCGGCAAGGCCAAAATAGCGCGCAACCAGAAAACCCAGCATGTCGAATTCCATGCCCGTCGCCGCGCCCAGCAGCGCGGCCGCGACCGCATAGGCGGTGAAGCCCGCATGGCTGATCAACAGCAGGCAGGCGCCCGCTGCGGGCAGCAGGATGATGGTGGCGATCAGCGGCGCCCAGACATGGTCGATCATCAGGCCGACGAGGATTCGGCCCGCGATGATCGCGCCGCCCAATATGCCCATGATCGTCACAGCCTGCGCAAGCGGCAGCCCCCGGTCGCCAAGCGCGGGGACGAGATTGGGAATGATGCCGCCGACCGCCAGATAGATGGCGGCCGTGCTCGCTCCTATCAGCCAAAAGCGGCGGTCGCGCAGCACGGCAGCGAGCGGCAGGCCGGACCGGCCCGAGGACGAGGTGGCGGTTTCGTCCGCCGCATATTTGCCCGTTCGTGGCAACATCAAGGCACAGAGCGGCAGGATGACCAGCAGCGCGAAGCCCGCCAGCAACAGATAGGCGGTCCGCCATCCGCCCCATGCCATGCCCAGCATCACCAGGCGTGGCATCAACACCGCCGACAGGCCGCTGCCTGACAGCGCGATGCCGAGCGCCAGTCCACGGCTCGCCGAGAAGCGCTCCGCGATCAGGCAACTCCATGTCACCGCGCTGGTCCCGGCGCCGATCAGCGCGATCAGCGCATAGGCGAGGTAGAGCTGCCAGAGCGAGCCGTGGATCGCCGCCGCCAATGCAAGCGCGCACCCCATGCCGATGAGGCCGGACAGGATGGCTCGCTTGAGGCCGATCCGTCGCACCAGCCAGCCCGCAAACGGTCCACCGGCCAGCCCCAGGCCGGTGCTGCACAATATCGCGCCCTGGATCGCGCCCCGGCTCCAGCCGAAATCGGCCTGCAGCGGCGCGACGAACAGGCCGATCGTATAGACCGGCAGCGTCGTCGGCACGCAGGTGATGCCGATGACGGTCAGCAGCACCAGATGCCAGTTGCGCCGCCATTCGGCCAGGGACGCGCGGCCCGTCAAAGGGCGGTCAGCCCGCCATCGATGATATATTCGGTGCCGGTGATGAAGCCGGCTTCGTCGGACGCGAGGAAGACGACCAGGTTCGACACGTCCTCCACTTCGCCCACACGCCGGATCGGCACCGATCCGCTGGCGATCCTGATCTGATCGTCGTCCAGCGCCTGCGTCATCATCGGCGTGCGGATATAGCCGGGGTGGACGGAGTTCACGCGGATCGCATGTTCGCCATATTCGATCGCTGCCTGTTTGGTGATGCCGCGGACCGCGAATTTACTGGCGGCGTAGGCGACGTTGGGCGTGCCGTAGATGGCGACGATGCCGGAAATGGACGAGATATTGACGATGGCGCCGCCGCCGGCGCGTATCATCGACGGGACGGCATGTTTGATGCCCAGGAAGACGGAGGTCTGGTTGATCGCGCATACCTTCAGGAAATCGGCTTCGGACAGGTCGGCCGCCTTGGCCACGGGCCCGATGATGCCGGCATTGTTGACGAGAGCGCTGACCGGGCCGAAATGTCGCTCGGCCGTTTCGACGACCATCCGCCAGTCCGCTTCGTTCGTCACATCCTGCTTCACGAAAAGGGCATTGTCGCCCAACTCTTCGGACAGCGCAGCGCCGGCGGCTTCGTTGATGTCGGTGAACAATGTTTTGGCGCCTTCGGCCACGAAGCGGCGGGCATGTGCAGCGCCCATGCCCTGTGCCGCGCCGGTGATGATCGCCACCTTGCCCTTCAATCGCATCATTGCTCTCCAAATAACCGACTATTTATCGTAAAATTATGCTGATATTTCCATGATGCCGGATTCTTTCGAAAAATTACAGGTAAAAACCGACGAAAAATCTTTTATATGCCGGGCGTCGCGGATAAGGTGCCGAGCAATGCAGGGCGCCACAGCGCCCGCCCATGGGGAGAGTGATATGGCTTCGGACATGACCGCGCCGGCGACGATGCTGGCGCAACAGCCCGACAATGTACCCGACGATCGCGTCTTTGACTTCGACATATATCGCGATGTTCCGGAAGGCAGCGATTTTCACGCCAGCTGGCATGAATTGATGGCGCAAGTCCCCCATCCGCTGATGTGGACCCCGCATAATGGGGGGCATTGGGTCGCGTTGCGGGCGGATATTTCTGATGTCGTGATGTCGGATTCAGAGCGTTTCTCCAACCGGACGGTGCTGGTGCCCAAGGATACGGCGGGGGAGGCCTATCGCCTCATTCCGCTGTCGCTCGATCCGCCCGAACATCGGCCCTTTCGCAACCTGCTCAACGAAAATCTGGGGCCAAAGCCGCTCAAGCCGATCGAGGACAGCATCGTCGACCTGACGGTCAGCCTGATCGAGGGCTTCCGGGCGAAGGGGCAATGCCATTTCGTGGAGGAATTTGCCGAGCAACTGCCCGTCCGTATCTTCATGCAGATCGTGGACCTGCCGGTGGATGACCTGCCCAAGCTCAAGCATCTGGCCGACCAGTTCACCCGGCCTGACGGGTCGCTGACCTATCCGGAAGTCTCCCAACTGTTCCGCGACTATCTGACCCCGGTCATTGCGGCGCGGCGTGGCGCGGACGGACAGGACATGATCAGCCGCATGGTGAACGGCCAGGTCGGCGGCCGGCCGCTGACGGATCTGGAGGCGCAGAATATCTGTATCCAGGTACTGGTGGGCGGCCTCGATACCGTCGTCAACATGCTCGGCTTCACCTTCTCCTATCTCGCCCGCGATCATGATCTGCGTCGGGCGATCGCCGCCGATCCGTCGCGGATAGACGATGCGCTGCTCGAATTCTTCCGCCGCTTCCCGGTCGTGTCTTCCTCGCGCGAAGTGAAACAGGACGGGACGTTCGAAGGCGTGGAGCTGAGGGCCGGCGAGATGGTGATGGCGCCGACCGTCGTCGTCGCGCTGGACGATGCGATGAACGACGATCCGCTCGCATTCCGCCTCGGCCGCACGGCGCGCAAACATTCCACCTTCGGCAAGGGATCGCACACCTGTCCCGGTGCGCATCTGGCGCGGATCGAGATGAAGACGGTGTTGCGCGAATGGTTCGCCCGCATTCCCGAATTTCGACTGGCGAAGGACGAGCTGCTGCGATTTTCCAACGGCATCGTGGGCAGTGTGAAGCCGTTCACCCTGGAGTGGGATGTCTGATCCTGCCTACCGGCCCTTGGCTACAGGAAATCCGCTACGATGACCGCATCTGTCCTGCGCCGGGAGACGTTCGGCGCCTTCACCCTGGCCGTCATGGACGATGGCGTCGCGCTCATCCTGTTCGATCGACCGCCCGTCAATGCCGTGTCGATCGACGTCTATGAAGCCATCGGCGCCTTCACGGATCATGTCGCGGCAAGCGAAGATATCAGGGCGATCGTGCTGGCGGCGCCGCCGGGTGCGCGCGCCTGGTGCGGCGGCGCGGACCTGCATGATTTCGATGGAATCGACGTCGCGGGGCGCAAGGCGCGCTACGACTTCATCAACGCCCAACTGCCGCGCTTCTATCGGCTCGACCGGCCGGTGATCGCCGCCATATCGGGCGCGGCGATCGGCATCGGCATGATCCTGGCGGCGCTGTGCGACATGCGTATCGCCGCCGAGGATGCCGCCTTCGCCTGCCCGGAGATCGATTATGGACTGGTCGCGGGCGGGGCGGGGCTGTTCGCCCATGTGAACATGCCCGAAGCCAAGATCCGCGAGATGCTCTTCAGCGGCGCGCGCTTCACCGCGCGCGAACTCGAACCGACGGGCTTTTTCAACTATGTCCTGCCCGCCGCCGAAGTTCTGCCCCGCGCCATGGCGCTCGCGCGCGCCATTGCGGGGAAAAGCCTGCCTGCGATCCGCGCGCGCAAGGTCGCGTCCGCCCGGCTGGAGGGTATGAGCTGGACAGAAGCTTATCTGGACGCGCAAAGCTTCACTGCGCAACTGACGGCAGGCAGCGACGGGGCGGAGGGCGTGCGCGCCTTTCTGGACCATCGCGCGCCGCGCTATGAGGATCGCTAAATCATCGGTTCGCACCGCCTTACCGGCGGACTTCATTCTCCAGCATCGCGATCAGCCGTTCGGCCATCTCGCTGCCCGCCCGTGTCAGATTCTTGGGCTTGCGATAGAGCAGCCAGGTGATGATGAGCTGGTTGACGCCGCCGATCAGCAGCGCGACCGTTTCATAGGGATTGCGGTCCGGCGCAACCCAGCCTTCGGCGACGCCCTCCTTCACCAGGAACAGGATGACGCGGGTGAAGTCGTCGATGCTGTGGCGCAGTTCGGTGTCGCTGACGAAGACGCTAGGCCAAATTTCCAGATAGAGCAGCCGTGCCCATTCGGCATGTTCGCGCGCATAATCCGCCGACATCACCAGATAGAGCAGCAGCCTTTCGCGCGCCGAAGTGCGGCTGGCCGCGTTCGCATGATAGCTTTCGAAAAATTCGGCGAGGTGGGACAATGGCACATCATAAGCCAGATCCTCCTTGCTCTTATAATATTCATAGAGGGTGGAGGTGGAAATGCCGGCCTCCGCAGCGATGTCTGCAATCCGCGAGCGGGAAATGCCATCGCGCGCGAACACCCGCAGCGCCGCGTTCAATATCTGCTGCTCGGTGCGCTTGGCGCGGTCCTGCTTGCGCTCCGTCGCCCGTTTTGGGCGGTGAGCGATTTCCTCCAGCAGGCTGTCCCACGCGCTCGCGGTGTTCGATGCGATCTGCTCCGACTCTCCCACGACCTCTTTTGTCGCCACGAAGGCCTCCAAATCCATGCGGCGCCCGGACTGCGGATGCCGCCCATTACACGCTTCTGTCACACTCTACTGCCTTGGCTTGGCATCCTCTGCAACCCCAAAGCCTGACAGGTGCGGGAAAATAAGCACGAAGAATAACGGCGTCTTGCGGCGGAAATGGCGGAAAGCGGTCGCTTGGGAACGTATGCTTCTCCGGCAGCTCAAAATTTCCGATAAAACGTCGATTTTATAATTGACCTTATGCGGGTCGAGATGTAGCTAGATCGGCATAAGAGAACAGATTGCTGGGCCGGACGGCGCAGAATGAAGGAGAGGAAGATGGGACGTTATCCCACTATTTCCCTATGCCTTTCCAGAATTACAGGCCGGTTGCCACATGTTTCCATGTGCCGGGAGAATGGAAATGGTTGACGTAGCCGCCGCGGCGGAAGCTTTGATCCGGGCCTATAACGCCAAGGATTTCGATGCGATGGAGCGCATGATCGCGCCAGACCTCGATTTCGCGCATTTCAATCGTGCCTTCGTGATGACCAGTCGCGATGCGCTGCTGGGGGTGCTGCGCGACTTTGCCGGTAGTTATGTGCCGGATCGTCATTTCGAGGCGCCCGAACGGGTGACGGTCGCGGGAGACATCGTCGTGCGCGAGGCCTGGTATGTCGGAACGGCGAGGGTGGACCTGCCGGGCTTCGGTGCGGCGGGGGAGGCGTTCCGTCTGAAATTTTGCAGCGTGATGCGATTTGATCCGGCCGGCATATTGGTCGAATGGAAGGACCATGGATGAGGTTCTGCCCCAGCCATGGAAAAATATTCGTAGAAGAGGTGAGTGATGCAGGTTGGGATGTTCCAGACGCCGTTCGTGCGCCCAGAGCGTACGCCGCGGCAGGTGTTCGAATGGGCGCTGCGTCAGGCGGTGCACGCGGACAAGATCGGCTTCAGCGAATATTGGGTCGGTGAGCATGGCACGCTCAATTGGGAAGGCATTCCCAGCCCCGAACTGGTGATCGCGGCCGCTGCATTGCAGACCAGCCAGATCAAGTTCGGGCCGCTGGCCCATCTTCTGCCCTATCATCATCCGGCCACGCTCGCGATCCAGACCGCCTGGCTCAGTCAGATATTGGAAGGGCGTTATATGCTGGGCGTCGCTACCGGCGCCTACCCGACCGATGCCGCCGTGCGCGGGATCAAGGACATGTCGGGCAATCACGCCATGATGCTCGAAGCGATCGATATCATGGAGCGGGTCTGGAAGGGCGAGCCTTTCGAGTTTGAGGGGCAGTTCTGGAACGCGGGTTTCCCGCAAGCCAATCCCAACAAGCCCCTGCGCGACGTGCGCCCATGGGGCGGGACGATGCAGATGGCGATGACGGGCCTCAGTGCGCCGTCGCCTTCGATCGGCTTTGCCGGCACGCATGGCTTCCTGCCTGCGTCGGTCTATGCCGGCAATCCATTCCTGCGCAGCCATTTCGAAACCTACCGCGACACGATGACGGCAGCCGGGCGCGAGTCCGACCGGTCGGCCCACCGCGTCGTGCGCGACGTGATCGTCGCCGACACTGACGAGGAAGCGCGCAAGCTCGCTACCGAGGGCGGCATAGGCCTTGCCTGGAAGGAATATATCAAGCCGACCTATGAGCGCTTCGGCGTTCTCAAGGGCCTGCTCCATGACCCGTCGGTCGATCCTGCGGACGTGGATGCGGACTATCTGGCCGAACATGTCTGGATCGTCGGATCGGTCGAGACCGTGCGACAGAAGATGGAGGCCTGGTTCGGCGAACTGGGCGGGCCGTTCGGCACGCTGCTGGTCTACAGCCACGACTATATCGACAATCCCGAACCCTGGGAACGGTCGATGGAACTGCTCGTCAAGGAGGTCGCGCCGAAACTGTCGGACGCCAAGCAGACGGTAGCGGCCTGAACCATGGGCAGGCTCGCCGGCAAGGTCGCCATCATCACGGGCGCGGCGCAGGGCATGGGCGAAGCCCATGCGCGGCTGTTCGTGCGGGAGGGCGCCAAGGTCGTCCTGACCGACGTGAATGAGGCGGGCGGCAAGGCGCTGGCGACCGAGCTGGGCGATGCGGCGCTTTTTCTGCGCCACGACGTCGCCAAGGCGCAGGACTGGACCGACGTCGTCGCCGCGGCGGAAAGTCGCTTCGGCCCGGTAACGGTCCTCGTCAACAATGCGGGCGTGATCGGCCCGGTGAAGGGCCTGCTGGATTTCGAGGAGGCCGAGTTTCTGCAGGTCTGCGCGATCAACCAGCTGGGCGTGTTCCTGGGCATGAAGGCGGTCGTTCCCGGCATGATCGGGGCAGGCGGCGGATCGATCGTCAACATCTCCTCGATTGCCGGGATGCTGGGCACGAAAGAATCCTCCAACGCCGCCTACTGCGCCAGCAAATTTGCCGTGCGCGGCATGAGCAAGCTGATCGCGACACAATTCGGCCATGCCGGCATCCGGGTCAATTCGGTGCATCCCGGTTACATATTGACGCCCATGATGATCGCCGCGACCGACGAGCAGGGCGGCGGCGCGGCGGCGGCCATCCCTCTGGGCCGCCTCGCCCAGCCTTCGGAAGTATCCAATGTCGTCCTCTTCCTGGCGTCGGACGAAGCCAGTTTCGTGTCGGGGGCCGAACATGTGGTCGACGGCGCAATGATCGCCGGCTGACGGCGCAACAAGCAGAAGGCCCGGCAAGCGGCCTGAACAACGAATCTCGCACAAGCGTAGACGGGAGGTGAGGATATCATGAACAGGACGATATTTGCGACGCGGGTTTCCGTGTTGGCACTAATGGCGAGCGCCGCTCCGGCTTTGGCCCAGACGGCACCGGCCGCACCCCAGACACCGGCCCCGGCCGCCAACAGCGCCGACATCATCGTCACCGCCAACAAGCGCGAGCAGTCGGTGAACAGCGTTGGCCTCACCATCACCGCCGCGTCGTCGGAGGAACTGTCCAATCGCGGTATTTCCGGGCCGGCCGACCTGGCGAAGCTCGTGCCGGGCTTCACATTTACCCAGTCGATCTACTCGACGCCGGTCTTCACCCTGCGCGGCATCGGCCTTTACGACGCGACCTTCGGCGCGGCGCCTTCGGTGTCGGTCTATACCGACCAGATTCCGCGCAACGTGCCGGTGATGTCGGATGGCCTCGACCTCGATATCGAGCGGGTCGAAGTGCTCAAGGGGCCGCAGGGCACGCTGTTCGGGCAAAGCTCCACGGGCGGCGCCATCAACTATATCGTCGGCAAGCCAACCGCCGATTTCGCGGCGGGTTTCGACGCATCCTATGAGCGTTTCAACCGCGCGGAACTGTCCGGCTTCGTCAGCGGTCCGCTGGCCGACGGTATCCGCGCCCGTCTGGCGGTGAAGGGCGTATCGGGCGGTGCCTGGCAGCGCAGCCTGTCGCGGCCGAACGACGAAAATGGCGACCAGCGCAAGTTCATGGGGCGCTTCACCCTGGACATCCAGCCGACCGAGAGGCTGAAGATCGAGCTGATGGCGACCGGCTCGCGTGACCGGTCCGACCCACTGGCCCCGCAATATGCCGGCACCACGCTCAATCTTTACCCGGACCAGGCCGCCGCCGCCGCATCGGGCAATCCCTATGCGCAGGTCGATGCCCAGCGCTATGCGGACCTGACCACGCCGACGTCGGCCGGCTATGACGCATCCTTTCTGGGACGCCAGTCCGTGGTCGTCGGTCGTCTCAGCAGCGCCAACCCCGCCACGGCAGCCGGTGCGAACGCCCTTCTGGGCACGCCGGTCAGCAGCCGGGCGCGAGACGCCGAATGGACGCAAGGCTTTCTGGGACGGTCGCACAACAGCTATTATCAGCTTGCGGGTCGCGCCGATCTCGACCTGAGCGACACGCTCAAGCTGACCTACATCGCCGCGCTGGCGAAGCAGAAGCTCGACTATAATCAGGACCTCGACGGCACGGCCGCCCAGGTCGTCGATGTCCCGCTGTTCGGCGACGTGCGATCGTTCAACCAGGAACTCCGCCTTTCGCTCGATACCGACAGCTTCAACGGCATCGTTGGCGCGAGCTACGACAATCTCCGGACATCCCAGAACAATTTCTTCTATCTGGGAGACTATTCCGCGAACGCAGACCTGATCTCGGTCACGCTCAACGAATTCGACTCCCGGATGCGCAGCTACGGCCTGTTCGCGAATGGCGAGTATAAGGTCACCCCGCAACTGACCGTGCAGGGCGGCATCCGCTACACGAAGAACAAGCAGGAGGCGAGCTACTGCTACAGCGATCCGACGGGCGCCGGCGCGGCCGTCCTGTTCGGCGCGGCTCTCAACAGCGTGCCGATCACCATCGCGGCGGGTCAGTGCTTCCCCACGACGGGCGACCTTCTGCTCGGCACCGCGAAATCGACATTGACCCCGGTCAACCAGTCGCTCACCGAGGACAATATTTCCTTCCGTGTAGGCGCGAATTATAAGTTCGACGGTGGCGCACTGATCTATGCGACCGTCAGCCAGGGCTATAAAGCGGGCATATTCTCGGCGATCGGTGCCTCGCGTGCGAACCAGTATAGTCCGGCGACGCAGGAAAAGGTGATTGCCTATGAAGGCGGCTTCAAGGCGCCGTTCGCCAATGGCGCGCTGCAATTCAACGGTGCCGCCTTCTATTATGACTATTCCAACAAGCAGGTACGCGGCCGCGTTCAGGACACCATTTTCGGCCTGCTGGAGAAGATGCTGAACGTACCCAAATCCTATGTGTTCGGGCTTGAAGGCGAACTGGTCGCACGTCCGGCTCAGGGCCTGCGGTTCAGCGCCGGTGCCACTTACCTCAAGAGCAAGGTCAAGTCTGACTATTCGGCGACGGCCGACGGCTTCGCCGTCTATAATGCGGCGGGCTATACCGGCAATTTCAAGGGATCGGAGCTACCCTACACGCCCAAGTTCAGTGCCAATGTCGACGCGCAATATAGCGTGCCGGTGTCGGACAGTCTGGAGGCTTTCCTGGGCGGTGGACTCACTTACCAAAGCAAGCAGAACACGACTTTCCACAATGCCGGGCTGCCTGCCGACGATTTCACGATCAAAGGCTATGCCCTGCTCGACGTGCGGGCAGGGGTGAGCAGCAGCGATGGCAGGTGGCGCGCCAGCCTCTATGGCCGCAACATCACGAACAAATCCTATGTGACCGCCGTGTCGACCTATCTCGACACGCTCATCCGCTATCGGGGCAAGCCGACCGTCTATGGTCTTTCGCTCTCCTACAAATATTGAACTCTCCCGCTGGGCGCGGCGGCCGATCCGGCCGCTGCGCTCTTCTTTCCCGGAAGGTGCCGATGACCGGACATGATTTTCCTGATGCGCTGAAGCAGTTGCTCGACGAGTTTTCACGGTCGGGAATAAGAGAATTGCATATCCGCAAGCCGGATTTCGAACTCTATCTGTCGACCGACGCTTCGGCTGCGCGTCCGCAGGCGGCGACGCCCGTCGCTGCGCCGGCATCTGTGCCGGTCGCCCAGCCCGCCGCGCCTTCCAGACCGATCGCAGCGCCTCCTGCGCTCATATCGTCGATGCCGGACGACGCCATCATCATCAAGGCGCCGAACCTTGGCACCTTCTATCGCGCGCCCAAGCCCGGCGCCGCCAATTATGTCGAGGTGGGATCGAAAGTGCAGGCCGGCGACGAACTGTGCCTGATCGAGGTGATGAAGCTCTTCACCGCCGTGCGCGCCGGCTCGTCGGGCACGGTTCAAGCCGTTCTGGTCGAGGACGGCGCCATGGTCGAAGGCGGCCAACCCCTGTTTGCGCTGGTGAGGGACTGATGCCGATCAAACGACTTTTCGTGGCGAACCGGGGCGAGATCGCACTGCGCATCGTCCGCGCCGCGCAGGCGCTCAATATCGAAACGGTGGTGGCCGTGTCGGAGGCCGACCGCGACAGCGCGGCCGCGCGGCTGGCCGATCGGTCGATCGTTCTGGGGCCGGCAGCGGCGGCCAAATCCTATCTCGACCCCCGCCTGATCGTCCATGCGGCCAAGGAAAGCGGCTGCGACGGCCTGCATCCGGGCTATGGTTTCCTGTCGGAACGCGCGATCCTGCCGCGTCTGTGTGCACAGCATGGCATCGCCTTCGTGGGGCCGGAGCCCGACGTCATCGACGCGCTGGGCGACAAGCTGCGCGCGCGGGCGATGGCGGGCGCGGCCGGCGTACCGCTGGTGCCGGGCAGCGAGTGCATCGCCTCGGCGGCCGACGCGCGGCGGGAAGGGGACCGGATCGGCTATCCCGTGTTGCTGAAGGCCTCGGCCGGCGGCGGTGGACGCGGCATGGTGATCGCCAATAATGGCGACGAGGCGGAGGCCGGCTTCCACAAGGCCAGCGCCGAAGCGGTCGCCGCCTTTGGTGATGGCACCTTGTTCATGGAGCGCTTCGTGCCGGAAGCGCGCCATGTCGAGGTGCAGTTGATGGGTGACGGCAAGGGCCAGGTGCTGCATTTTGGCGAGCGCGACTGTTCGGTACAGCGCCGCTACCAGAAGCTGATCGAGGAGGCGCCGTGCGCCGCCATGCCCGATCATCTGCGCCGGCAATTGCATGAATCCGCCGTCGCGCTTGCGGCGAGCGTCAACTATCGCAATGCCGGAACCGCCGAATTTCTGTTCGACGTCCAGCGGCAGGAATTCTACTTCATCGAAGTCAACGCCCGCATCCAGGTGGAGCATCCGGTGTCCGAAGCGATCACCGGATTCGATCTGGTCCAGGAACAGATCCGCATCGCCGGAGGCGCCGGCCTGTCCGTCAGCCAGCAGGACGTCAAGATCAGCGGCCACGCCATCGAATGTCGCATCAATGCGGAGGATGCGGCGCGCGACTTTCTGCCCAGCCCCGGCCGCATCACCCGCTGGGAACCGCCGCAGGGACCGGGCATAAGGCTGGACAGTCATATGTCGGCCGGCGCCATGATCCCGCCCTTCTACGACAGCATGGTGGGCAAGCTGATCGTCCATGGCAGTGACCGGGCGGACGCGATCGCCCGGCTGGCCGACGCGATCGATCACTTCGTGGTGGAAGGCGTGCCGACGACCTTGCCGCTGCATCGCGCGATCATCGCGCACCCCGATTTCATCGAGAACCGCATCCACACCCGCTGGCTCGAACAGGTTCTCCTCCCCGACTATGGAAAGAAGGCGGCATGACGGCCGAAAAGAAAGACCCGGTGATCGCCGCGATCGACGATGCCCGCGCTTTGCTCGACACGCTGCTGACGAGCGGCTGGCAGCAATTGCATGTCGCGTCCGGTGACACGGAGATTTTCCTGGCGCGCGATGGTGGAGCCGCCAATCCGATGCGGGCGGCTTCGCCGGCACCCATCGTTGCGACCCCCGCGATTCAGGTCGGCCCCGAAACCATCGTGCCGGTCCCCCATGTCGCCACGCTGGAACGGGCGCTGGCGGTCGGCACCCAGGTGACGGCCGGCCAAGCCGTCGCGACCGTGCGTGTACTGGACGAGCAGGAGGATATCGCTGCGCCGATTTCCGGCACCATTGTTCGCGTGGACGCACAGCCGGGTTCGCTGCTGGAATATGGCGCGACCCTGCTATCGATCGCGGCGGCGGCGTGATGAATGCCGCCATCGGAAAAGTCGCGGTCTGCGGCGCGGGCGCCATGGGATCGGGCATCGCCCAGGTTGCGGCGCAGGCGGGGGCTTCCGTCCTCATCTTCGACGTCAATGCGCAGGCACTGGACGCGAGCCGGGCGCGGACACTGGCGGACCTCGACAAGCTGGCCGCACGCGGCAAGCTGTCGGCGGACGAAGTGCGGGCGATCGGCGAACGGATGCAATGGGTGTCGACGCTCGATGCCCTGGCCGACCGCGATCTGGTGATCGAGGCGATCATCGAGGATGCGGGCATTAAGGGCCAGTTGTTCGAACAGGTCGAGGCGATCCTGTCGCCGGAAGCGATCATCGCGACCAACACCTCGTCCCTGCCGATCTCGCGTCTCGCGCGGGGCTTGAAGCGGCCTGAGCGGTTCATCGGCATGCATTTCTTCAATCCGGCGACAGTGATGAAACTGGTCGAGGTGATTTCCGGCGCGGCGACCGACCCGGCGGTCGCAGAGCGGATCAGGGCGACCGCGCAAAGCTGGGGCAAGGTCGCGATCCCCGTCGCAGACGTGCCGGGCTTCATCGTCAACCGCGTCGCGCGTCCCTTCTATGGGGAGGCCTTCGCCGCGCTGAACGAAGATGCAGCGGATGCGCCGGCCATCGACGCCCTGTTTCGCGCGGTGGGCTTCCGCATGGGGCCGCTGGAACTGACCGACTTGATCGGACAGGACGTCAACTTCGCCGTCGCCCGCTCGGTGTTCGATTCCTATTTCGGCCGCACTCGCTTCGTGCCGCAATTGCGGCAGGCGGCGTTGGTCGATGCCGGCTGGCTCGGACGCAAGACGGGCAGGGGGGTCTATGATTATCGCGACGGCGCGCCCAGGGCCGCCGATCCGCAGGTGCCGGACGCAAGCGTGAGCGATACGCATCGACAGGCGATCGCGGCGCTCAAGGAGGCCGTGCCCGGCACCTTCCTGCGCTGCGGCGCGCTGTTTGTGGGCACAACCCAAGGGCGGACTGCGCGGCAGGAAAGCGACAGCTTGGGCGCGCCGGTCATCCTGTTCGACTGGTCCCCAGCCGATGCCGCCGGACCGATCGGTTTCACCCTGTCCGACGAGCGCGCTCGGCCCGACGTGTTCGGCTTGCTCGCCGCGCAATCGCGCGCTGGCGTGGAAATCGCCGACCGGCCGGGCATGATCGTCGCTCGGACGCTGGCGCAACTCGCCAACGCCGCCGCCGACGCCGTGCTGGAACAGGTAGCGGACGAACAGGGCATCGACGCGGCGCTGCGCTATGGCGCGAACTATCCCTATGGTCCCTTCGCCTGGGCCGACCGCTACGGCCGCGGGGCGCTCGTTCGCCTGCTCGACGGCATCGCGGATGGCACCGGCGAGGCGCTATACCGGCCATCCCATTATCTGAGGAACCGCGCATGAGCGAAACGCAGGATATCTTGCTGGTCGAGCCGATGGGCGCCCACGGGTTGCTGCTGCGGCTGAACCGCCCCGAAAAACGCAATGCGCTGGCCACCGACCTGCTCGTCCGGGTCGCCGATGCGCTGGACGCCGCCGCGGCCGATCCCGCCATCCGCGCGGTCGTCATTACTGGCGCGGACCGTTTCTTCGCTGCAGGGGCGGATATCAGGGAACTGGCGTCGCGTGATACCAGCGGCGCACTGGGCGACTCGCGGCCAGCGATCTGGACACGCATCCGCGGCTTTTCCAAACCACTGATCGCAGCGGTCGAGGGATGGTCGCTGGGCGCGGGGAACGAACTGATCATGTGCTGCGATCTCGTCGTGGCCGGCGAGAGCGCGAAATTTGGCCAGCCCGAAACCAATCTGGGCATCATTCCCGGCGCGGGCGGCACTGCTATCCTGCCACGGCTGGTCGGACGCAGCCGGGCGATGCGAATGGTGTTGCTGGGCGATCCTCTGTCCGCCGTCGAAGCATTGCAGGCGGGCCTTGTCGCGCAAGTGGTCGACGATGGGCAGGCGCTCGCGGTTGCGACCGACCTTGCCATGCGCATCGCCGCCCGCGCGCCGTTGGCGATGCAGCAGGGCAAGGCGATGGTCCGCGCGACCTTCGAAACGCATCAGTCCGCGCATTTGCTGCTCGAGCGACAGGCCTTTTCCGCGCTGTTCGGCACTGCCGACAAGCGCGAGGGCACCACCGCTTTCTTCGAGAAGCGCGACCCGCAATGGAGCGGCGCATGAACGACCTGTCCCCGATGGGCGCGACCTGCGCGGCGCCGCTGCCCGAAGTTTCACGCGAAGCGATCGCCGCGCTGTTCGAACTGCCCTTCCTGGATCTGGTGGCGCAGGCCCATGCCGTGCATATCCGACACCATCCGCGCAACGCCGTGCAACTGTCTACCTTGTTGTCTATCAAGACCGGCGGCTGCGCGGAGGATTGCGGCTATTGCAGTCAGTCCGCCTTTGCCAAGAGCGGCGTAAAGGCGGAAAAGCTGATCGACGCCGACACAGTTGTCGCCGCCGCGCGAGAGGCGAAGGCGGGCGGTTCCAGCCGTTTCTGCATGGGCGCGGCGTGGCGCGAACCCAAGGTGCGCGACATGCCCGCGCTGCTCGACATGGTGCGGCGGGTGAAGGCGCTGGGCCTGGAAACCTGCATGACGCTGGGCATGTTGAGCGGCGATCAGGCCGACGCGCTGGCGGAAGCGGGACTTGATTATTACAACCACAATATCGACACCAGCCCGGACTATTATGACCGGGTCATCACTACCCGGAGTTTCCAGGACCGGCTCGACACGCTGGACCATGTTCGCCGGGCAGGTATGGCGGTGTGCTGTGGTGGCATCCTGGGGATGGGCGAGACGCGCGAAGACCGCATCGCTTTTCTCCATGCGCTTGCCGCCTTGCCCGAACCGCCCGACAGCGTCCCGCTGAACGCGCTGGTGCCGATCCCCGGCACCGTACTGGGCGACATGTTGGCCGACACGCCGCTGGCCCGGATCGATGAGATCGAATTCGTGCGCACCGTCGCTGCGGCGCGGATCACCATGCCCCACAGCGTCGTGCGGCTGTCGGCCGGTCGCGAGAGCATGAGCGAAGCAGGGCAGGCGCTCTGCTTCATGGCCGGAGCCAATTCGATCTTCACCGGCGACCGTCTGCTGACCACGAGCAACAAGGGCGGCGATGCCGATGCTGCGTTGTTCGCGAAGCTCGGGCTGGCGCCGTCCAGTTGAGGTAAGATGATTTTGCGCACCCGCGTTACCGATCTTCTGGGCATCCGCTACCCCATCGTGCAGGGCGGGATGCAGAATGTGGGCTATGCGCCACTGGCGGCGGCGGTTTCCAGTGCCGGCGGCCTGGGCATGATAACCGCTCTGACCTTTGCCGATCCGGGCGCGCTGGCGCAGGAGATTGCGCGGTGTCGGGCGCTGACGACGGCACCCTTCGGCGTCAACATCTCCGTCTTCCCGACCATGCGGCCACCCGACTATGGCGCCATAGTGGACGCGATCGCCGATGGCGGCGTGGAAGTCGTCGAAACCGCGGGCACGCCGGCCGTGCGTGCGGTGTGGGATATGCTCTTCGCGCGCGGTATCCGCGTCATCCATAAATGCACCTCTGTCCGCCACGCCCTGTCGTCGGAGCGCTATGGCGTCCATGCCGTGTCGATTGATGGCTTCGAATGCGCGGGACATCCGGGTGAGGACGACGTGCCGGGCCTGGTGCTGATTCCCGCCGCGGCCGATCGCCTGTCCGTGCCGGTGCTGGCGAGCGGCGGCATCGCTGATGGCCGCGGGCTGGCGGCGGCGCTGGCGCTGGGCGCCGACGGAGTGACGATGGGCACGCGTTTTTGCGCGACGCGCGAAGCGCCGATCCACGACAATGTGAAGCAAGCCTATGTCGACAAGGACGAACGGGAAACCGACATTCTCTTCCGCCCTTTCCGCAATTCCGCCCGCGTCGGCCGCAATGCGATCTCGACCGAAGTGTTGCGTCGCACGGCAGCGCCCGATGCGGTCTTCGCCGATGTGGCGGAACTGGTCAGCGGACTGCGCGGTAAGGCGCTGCTGCAATCGGGCGATATCGATAGCGGTATCTATTGGGCCAGCATGGCGCAGGGGCTGATCCACGACATACCCAGTTGCGCCGACCTGATCGAGCGCATGATAGCCGATGCGCGCGCGGTCATCACGGATCGGCTGGCGGGTATGATCTGCGGCTGACGGCTCAGTCGATCAGCACGACGCATTTGCCCAGATGCCTGCGCGCCAGAATCTCCTCATAACCCCGCCGGGCATCGGCAAAGGCGAAACATGTCCCGGCCTGTGGCTTGAGCCGGCCGTCCGCAGCCCAGGCCAGCATCTCGCGAAAGTCGTTCCATCCCTGCTCGCCCATGCGTTCCAGGGCGAGCCGCCCCTCGACCCCGATGACCGATATCATCTTCACCAGCAGCACGTTGGTCCGGGCCACAGCCGCACGGCCGGAGGTGAAGCCGATCACAACTATGCGGCCGCCGGTCGCGATGGCGCGCATCGACTGGTCGAACAGGTCGCCGCCGACGGGATCGAAGACCATGTCCGCACCCCGGCCGCCGGTAACCTCCAATATACGCTCGCGCAGCGGCGTGGCGACATGGTTGATCCGATGGTCGGCAGCGACCTGCGCCAGCTTCGCATCGTCACTGCCGGTGGCGATCACTGTCGCGCCGATCGCGCGGCCGACGTCCAGCGCCGCCGACCCGGTCCCGCCCGTGGCGCCATGGACGACCAGCACTTCCCCGGCCTTTAGATTACCCCGACGGATCAGTGCATTGAAAGCGGTCCAGTGGTTCATGAGGAAGCCGGCGGCATCGGCGAACGCCAGATCGTCGGCGATGCCATGCACAAAGGCTTCGGGCAGGACGCAATATTCGGCGAGGCCGCCGCCGTCGAGCGAGACGGAGAAAGCGGCGACCCGCTGGCCGGGAGCCACCCGTGCGACGCCGGGGCCGCAGGCATCGACGACCCCCGCCATCTCGCTCGACGGGATATAGGGCAGGGGCGGCGTCTTCTGATAGCGGCCTTCCAGCACCATCGTTTCGCCGAAGGACAAGCCGGCGGCGTGGACGCGGATGCGCACTTCGCCCGGACCGGGCTCGGGGACCGGCACATCCGCTATCGCGATTTGGAAAGGCGCGGCGAAACGGTGGCAGACCCAGGCCTTCATGCGTCGCTTGCCAGCCGGATGCCGAACTCCGCCAATATTTCGTCATGATCGGCGTCCAGCATCGGCGCGTGGCGGTGCAGGTGCGCGGGCGTATCGGAAAAGCGGATGGGGTGGACGGGTTGGCGATAGCGGCCCGCTGCGGGATGGTCATGCTCCATCAGCGCGCCGATCGCCATGATTTGCGGGTCTGCGGCCAAGTCGTCCGGCCGATTGATGGGGGCGTAGACGGCGTCCACCGCCCGCAGGCGGGGTAGCCAATAGGCGGTGGGCCGACGCAACAGGCAGGCCCCGACGATCGCGTTCAACTCCGACGCATTGGCAAAGCGCTTGCTCAACACGTCAAAGCGCGGATCGCCCGGCAGGTCGGGACGGCCCAGTACCTGGCAGACGCCGGCAAATTCGTCGTCGGTCACGAACCCGACCAATATATGGCCGTCCGCGGTCGCAAAGCAGTAGCGCACGCCGGCCATCGATCCGCCGACAACGACATCGTCGCCGATCAGCGTGCTGCTGCTCATCACCTCCGGCCAGATGAACGATAGGGCGACGTTCAACATGCTGACGCGGATATGCTGGCCCTGTCCCGTCCGTTCGCGCGCCAGCAGCGCGGCGGTGACGGCCTGCCAGACCACCAGTGCGGTGGCCTTGTCCACGATCGCGCTGCGGATCGTGGTCGGCGCGCCCGTCACATTGTCGGCCTGAACGGCGGCGATGCCGGCAATTCCCTGGACGACAATGTCGTAAACGCGGCGGTTCGCCTCCGGGCCGCTGTCGCCCAGGCCGTCGATCGAGACATAGATGATATCGGGACGTAGGCGCGCGGCGGCTTCATAGCCGATGCCGATGCGATCGGCGACGCCCGGCCGGAAGTTCTGTACCACGACGTCGCACTGTCCGGCAATGCGCAGCGCGGCATCGAGATGATCGGCGCGTTTGAGGTCGAGCGCGATCGAGCGCTTGTTGCGATTGGCGTTCAGGAACATCGCGCCCATATTGGGCACGCCGCTGCGCTGGTCGCCGCTGCTGCGCAATTGATCGCCCCTGATCGGCTCCACCTTGATGACGTCAGCGCCCTGGTCGCCCATCAGCATCGTCGCCATGGGTGCGGTCAGATTGGTGCCGAATTCCAGGATGCGATAGCCGGCCAGCGGGCCGAGGCGATGCGGCCCGGGCCGTCCTTCGGCAAGATCGTCCAGGCCCGACATGTGCGCTCCATCTCTTTGGCCCGTTACGGGCGTGACTGCTTCTTCTGCCGTTCCAGCGCTGCCAAGACGCCTGCCTCGCTTTCTGGATGTTCCACCAGTGCGGAGGACGCCTCCTGCGCCTCCAGATAGGCGTCCATCCATTCGGACCCTTCCCAGGTCAGCGACGCCAGCTTGCGGGCGCGCAGCGTCGGCATGCTCTTGCGCGCCATCTGGTTGGCCAGATCGAGCGCGATGGGCAGCACCGCCGGGGAGGGGACGACATAGTTGAAGAAGCCGGTGGATTCGAGTTCCCGCGCCGTGAAGGTGCGGCCAGTGTAGATCATCTCGCGCACCTTGGCCTCGGGCATGCGCAAGCTTGCGAACAGGCCCGCGCTGCCGCCGACCAGCCCATAATCCACCTCCGGGCAAGCGAAGCGCGCATCTTCGGCGGCGACGCGCAGGTCGCACATACCTGCCAGCATCACGCCCACGCCTACCGTCGCGCCGCGGATCGCGGCGATCATCGGCCGGTCGATATGGTGGAAGCGTGGTAGTTGGGCATTGATGAACTGATAGCGTTCCTTGCGCTTTTCCGCTGTCATGCCCTTGAACTCATGCAAATCCGCACCGCCGCACCAGGCGCGCGCGTCGTCCGGCGCAGTGATGACGATGACGCGGACCGTTTGGTCCGCCGCGACATGGTCGGCGAAGCGGCCGATCTCCTCATAGACGGACAGGGACACCGCGTTGACCGGCGGGCGCGAGAAAGTGAGCAGTCCCACGCCATTGTCGCGCACATCGAGGGTGAAGGCGCCGAAGCTGTGCCTGACGGTCATATGGCTTTCCCTCTTACGCGATTTCCAGCGCCAGTTGCAGCTCCACGCCGGTCATGTCGCGCAGCTGGTCGATGGTCAGTCCCGGCACCATTTCGATGACATGGGCGCCCGCCGGCCCCACGTCGAAGATGGCGACGTCGCTATAGACGCGCGACACGCAGGACAGGCCGGTCAGCGGATAGCTGCATTGGGCGACGAGCTTGCTCTCGCCGCTCTTGGTCAGCAGATCCATCATTACGAACACCTGCTTGGCGCCGACGGCGAGATCCATCGCTCCGCCCACGGCCGGAATCGCGTCCGGCGCGCCGGTATGCCAGTTTGCGAGGTCGCCCTTCACCGACACCTGAAAGGCGCCCAGCACGCAAATGTCGATATGCCCGCCACGCATCATCGAGAATGAATCGCCGTGGTGGAAGAAGGAGCCACCTGCCAGCAGCGTGACCGGCTGCTTGCCGGCATTGATCAGTTCCCAGTCGGTATCCTCTTCGGCCGGCGCCGGCCCCATGCCAAGCAGACCGTTTTCGCTTTGGAGGAAGATGTCGCGTTCCTGCGGCAGAAAATTCGCCACTCTGGTCGGCAGTCCGATGCCCAGATTGACGTAGGCGCCCTCCGGAATGTCGCGCGCGACCCGCGCGGCCATGTCTTCACGGTTCATCCGCTGCATGATGCTTGTCTCCTTCAGGCCGCAGCCGCGACGGATAGCGGTGCGACCTGCACCACTCGATTGACGAAGATGCCCGGCGTCACGACAATTTCGGGATCGAGCGCACCCAGTTCCACGATCTCTGTCACCTGCGCGATGGTGGTCTTGGCCGCCATCGCCATGATCGGGCCGAAATTGCGCGCCACCTTGCGATAGACGAGATTGCCCCAGCGATCGCCCGCGCGCGCCTTGATCAACGCGAAATCGGCATGGATGGGATATTCCAGCACATAGTTGCGCCCATCGATCTCGCGAGTTTCCTTGCCCTCGGCCAGCAGCGTCCCGTATCCGGTTGGCGTGAAGACGGCCCCCAGACCCGATCCCGCCGCCTGGATGCGTGCGGCCAGATTGCCCTGCGGCACCAGTTCCAGTTCGATCTCTCCGGCACGATAGCGCGCATCGAAATGATGCGAGGTCGCCTGGCGTGGGAAGGAACAAATGACCTTGCGCACCCGGTTGGCCTTGATGAGCGCGGCGATGCCCGTCTCGCCCGCGCCCGCATTATTGCTGATGATCGTCAGGTCGGTGGCGCCATGTGCGATCACCGCCTCCATCAATTCATGCGGTGCGCCCGCATCACCGAAGCCGCTGATCATGATGGATGCGCCATCATGGAGATCGGCGACCGCCTGTCCCAGCGACGGACTGATCTTGTCTATCATGCAAACCTCTCGCTCTCGTCTCGTATCGGCTATATCCGATGATATTTCGAATATTGCAGAAATTAGGCATATATAGCCATGACGACATTGGTCGCGCCGCGCCATGCCGCCTGCCTGCACCAGTCATCCACTCCGCAGGACGGTGCCCATGCTATCACGAGGCTTTTTACGCCTCGACCATGGTCTGCTTCCAGCGCGTATTCGAACGCCGCGGCGATTTTGGGCCGCTTTTGCCTCAGTGTGCCTGTCATGGATATATTGGTCCTTACCGGACACGTCGCGTCGAGCGGAAAAGGTGACGTCTGCCTTGGGCAGGACGGCAATTGCGGTGGGGCCGTTCCGGTCATTCCCCGGCGCGCAAGCAACGATGCCTAGGGCGTCGGGCATATGGCGCTTAGTCCCGGTGCAGTGGATGCGATGGCTGGAAGGTTGCATGTGGCAATAATCCGATTAAACGTCGGATATTAATAGAGGTGATAAGCGACGGAGGCAAGCGTCATTTCGCTGGGCTATATGGGCATGGTACGGTGAAATCGGCATGATCCCACAAGGGCGCGGCGATAATGTGGTTTAGGAGCCGGGATATGTGTCCACCCTCGATTCCGATATCCGTCGAATTTTGCCGAGCAGATGGCCATTTTGGGCATCGCTGCTGACGATCGGGATGGGCCAGGGGCAGTGCGTTCCGCACGAACTGAAGCGAGAAGTGCTCGGCCGCGCGGTCAAGGCCCCTGACGGGCCGTTGCTATGTGACAGGTAATGTCGACCGGCGATCGACAAATCGAAACCGTATGAGAATGATCGTTCCGGCCGCGCTATCGCCGATTTCGACCTGGGCGCCCATCCGCTGCGCGGCAGACCGGACGATGGCGAGGCCAAGACCCGTACCGTCAGGCCCCTGCGCGCCGCCCAGTCGGACGAATCGCTCGAATATGGCCTCCCGCTTGTCCGGCGGAATGCCAGGGCCGTCGTCGCTGACCGTCAGCAGGGTTTCGGTCGGTCGCCTTAGCAAGGCGACGGATACGGTGCCGCCGGGCTGGTTGTAGCGGATGCCATTGTCGATGAGATTCGCGATGATCTCGAAGGCCAGCGTGCGGTGGCCGGAAATGACATAATCTTCCCCGTCATCCGCATCCAGGTTCAGCTCGACCCCAGCGGCGATGGCCGGATTGATCAGGCGGCCGATTACGGCTGCGCAGACTTCCTTGAGATCGACCGCCTCCAATGGGGCGGACACGCCGGCCTCCTCGGCACGGGCAAGCGCCAGCAACTGGGTCACCAGCCGTTCGAGCCGTGCCACGGCGTCACCGATCTCGTCGAGCGCTTCGCTCGATCCGCGCCGGGCCAGCGCAACCTGGACCTTGAGCACCGACAATGGCGTGCGCATCTGGTGCGAGGCGTCGGCGGTGAAACGCCGCACGCCGCCGGTCGCATTGTCGAGTTGCGCCAGCAACTGGTTGAACGCGCGCGCCAGCGGCTGCAACTCGCTGGGCAGCGGGCCGTTGTCGAGCGGCGAAAAATCCGGTCGGCTGCTCAGTTCGCGGGATTCGACCGCGCCGCGCAGCCGGGCGAGCGGCCGCAGGCTCCACCCCAATGCCGGGCGCAGCAGCAGGGCCGCCACTCCCACCAGCGCCAATTCCGCGAGTAGCAGTGCGCCCAGCAGCCGGTTGGTGAGCGCTTTGCGGTTGTCGAGCGTCTCGGCGATCTGCACGATCACCGGGCGGTCGATACGGGGCAGCATCCGCTTCACCTCGCCAATGCGGATGTCCTGGTCGCGATAACGGGCAAAACGAAAGCGGGGCTGATCGATCACCAATTGTGCGGGATCGGGCGCGGGCAGGTCGGCATAGCCGGTGAGCAATTCGCTGCCTACGGCGATGCGGTAATAGACATTGTCGCGTTCGCCATTCTCCAGCATGCCAAAGGCGGCCGGCGGCAGGTCCAGGGTCACTTCGCCGCGCTCGACCTGTACCGTCTCGGCAATGGCGCCCAGCGCGCCGGCCAATACCCGGTCGTTGGTGCGGCGCACGACATCGGCGATCAAGGTCGCGCCGCCGATGCCGATGATCGCCGCCACTGCCAGCAGCGGCCCCAGCATCGCCGCCAGCAGCCGGGTGCGCAGCGCGATGGCCCCGCCCGATGCGCTCCGCGGTTCAGCCGGCATCGAGCATATAGCCTACGCCCCGCACAGTACGGATGCCGGGGCCGTCGGGCGCCAGCTTGCCGCGCAGACGGGTGACATGCACCTCGATCGCGTTGCCGCCCACAGGCTCGTCGAACCCGAACACTTCGCCGATCAGCAATTCGCGCGGCACGACCTGGCCCGCGCGGGTTGCCAGCGCATCGAGCACCGCCAGTTCGCGGCGGCGCAGGTCCAGCGGACGCCCGGCAATGTCCGCCATGCCGGTGGAGCGGTTGATGGTCAGAGCGCCGACCGTGATCTGTGGCGTCGGGTCGCCGCCGCGCCGTCGCCCCAGCGCCCGCACGCGCGCTTCCAGTTCCTCCGGCTCGAACGGCTTTCGCAGATAATCGTCCGCACCCAGGTCCAGCCCCCGGACCCGGTCGTCCAGCGCGTCGCGCGCGGTCAGCATCAATATGGGCGTGCGCGCCCCGCGTCGGCGCAGTTCCGCCAGGACGGTGAACCCGTCGATATCGGGCAGTCCGACGTCGAGGATCACCAGCGCATAGGGTTCGCTGCCGACGACGGACAGCGCATCCTCGCCGGTCGCGACATGATCGACGGCATGGCCGCCCGCGCGGAGCAGGGCCGAAATGCTGCGCGCCAGGGCCGCGTCGTCTTCGATGATCAAAATGCGGATGGGGCACCGGCTGCTGAAAGGTTGATGACAGGTTCGCTTTCTATCCCACCCTTGCATCTTATCCGAACAGAGAGACGGAAAGCGAGGAGATGGGTCGATGCGAAGGGTTATTCTGAAGATAGCGATGCTGGCAAGCCTGTCCATGCCGGCGGTCCCGGCAAGCGCGCAGCAGCGGCCGACCGGCTATCCGCGCTCCTACGACCAGTTGATCGCCGACGCCCGCGTCGAGCAGCAGGTCAGCATCTACGCCAATGCCGACCGGGCGGAAATGGCCCCGCTCATCCTCGCTTTCCAGCGCCGCTATCCCGGCGTCACCGTGCGTTATGCCGACCTGGGTTCGACCGAGATTGCGCGCCGCTTCGTCGCGGAAACGCGGGGGCGCAAGCCGTCGGCCGACCTTGTCTGGTCGTCCGCGATGGACCTGCAGGGCAAGCTCATCAACGACGGCTTCGCGCAGGCCTATGCCAGCCCCGAAAAGCCCGCTTTGCCGGCGTCGGCCGTGTGGAAGAATATGGGCTTTGGCGTGACCGCCGAGCCGATCGGCTATGTCTATAACAAAAAGGCGATCCCCGATGCGCGGGCGCCGCGCACCCATGCCGCGCTCGAAGCGCTGCTGCGCCGCGACCGCCGCGCCCTGACCGGCAAGGTCACCACTTTCGATCCGGCGCGCTCCAATGTCGGCTATCTCTATTTGGCCGAGGATTTCGCGATCACGCGCGACACCCGATCGCTGGTGGAAGCGATGGCCGCGACCCGTCCGGTGCTGGCGACCACGACGGAGCCGATGCTGCGCGCGGTGGCCGAAGGGCGGCAGGCGATCGCCTATAACGTGATCGGCTCCTATGCGTTGGAGCGGGCGCGGCGCGATCCGCGGATCGGCGTAGTCTTCCCGCAGGACTATACGATCGTCACGTCGCGCATCGCCTTTATCGCGCGTGAGGCGCGACATCCCGCCGCGGCGAAGCTGTTCCTCGATTTCCTGCTGTCGCGCCAGGGGCAGTCGCTGCTCGCCCAGCACAGCCTTTGGCCGGTGCGGACCGACATCCGCGCCCGCCGCCTCCCCGCCGCGCAGGTCCGGCCGATCCGTGTCGGTCCCCAGCTCCTCGTCAATCTCGACCGCCTCAAGCGCCAGCGCTTCCTGCGCGATTGGAACGCGATCCTCACTTCCGGAGCCCAGAGCCAATGACGTCTTCCTTCCTGCGCGGCGGTTGTGCCGCGCTGGCGCTGATCGCCGCCACCCCTGCGCTGGCCCAGGCGCCCAGCAATGCCGATCTGGCCGATCTGGTGCGCGCGCAGGCCGCGGAGATCGCCGCGTTGAAAGCCTGGCTCGACAAGCTGGAAGGGCAGAATGCCGCCATGGCCGCGGCCCAATCCGCACCAACGCCGGCTTCCGCGCCGCAAATGGCTCAACAGCAGGCCGCGTCGCCGCCCTTGACGGTCAGTCCCTTCGCGCCGCAGATCGTGCCGCCCGGCCCCGCCGACATCGACGTGGCGCAGGCGCGCGCCATCGCGGCGAACGAGGTTGGACTCAAGACCGAATGGGGCGCGGGCCTGCCGGTGTTCCGTTCGGCCGACGGTGTGTTCACTTACAAGCCGCGCGGCCGGATTCTGGTGGACGTCAGCTCGACCATGGGATCGAAATATAGCGGTCGTAACACCACCACCACCGGTATGCGCGCGCTGCGCCTGGGGCTGGAGGGCGGGGTCGGACCGCATTTCTTCTATCAGTTCGAAACCGACTTTTCCGAAAATGAGGTCGATATCGTCACCGCCTTCATGGGCTGGCGCAACAAAATCGGCAGCAAGGTCGATTATGACGTGCGCGTCGGCCATCTGTTCAACGACCGCGCGTTCGAGGGCAGCACGGGTTCCGACTCCACGCCGTTCCTGGAACGCGGCACGGTGTCGACGGCGATCATCCCGCAGCGCGGCTTCTACGGCATCGGTATCATGGGGCGGATGTTCGGGCCGAACTGGCACGCGTCGGTCGCGGTCACCGGCGATCGCGTCGATGGGCAGCAGGCGACCAACGACAGCCGCACCGTGTCGGCGCGCGCGCATTGGAACCCGATCAAGACCGACACGTCGCTGCTGCATGTCGGCGCATGGGGCTTCGACGAAGCCCTGTCTTCGGCAGCGACGACATTGACGCGCAGCACCGTGATCGGTGGACGTTTCAACGGCGCGGTGCGGGTAAGCACAGGCGAACTGCTCGGTGGCCGATCCACCACCGGCTATGGCGTCGAACTGGGCGGCTATACCGGCGGCCTGTGGGTGATGGGCGAGGCGGGCCAGCGGATCGCGCGGCTCGACGCGGGGCGCCCCGACTTCAAGAGCAAGGCGTGGAGCCTGTCCACCGGCCTGTTCCTGACCGGCGAACTGCCGCCCTACAACCCGCGCCTCGGCAGCTTCGGCCAGCCCAATGTGCTCGACCCCGTGCTAGACGGCGGCACCGGCGCGATCGAACTGACGGCGCGCTACGAAAATCTCGACTATACCGATCTCGTCCTGGGCGGGGAGGGCTGGGCCGCGACGGTCGGGGTCAACTGGTATCTCAATAGCTTCACCCGCTTCCAATTGAACGGCATCCAGTGGCACAGCGACAATCGCGCCGGCGCCTATACCGGCAGCGACGATGGCCAGACCATCTCCGCCCGCGTCGGCGTGACCTTCTGATCCCCATTTCTTTAGTTCTTTCAAGGACGCAGCGATGAACCTCGCCCTGCTCGGCTTCCTGATGGTCGCCACATTCATGACGCTGATCATGACCAAGAAGATGACGCCGCTGGTCGCGCTCATCGTCATCCCTTCCGTCTTCGGGGTGATCGCCGGGCAGTCGGCGGGACTGGGCGACATGATGATCGAGGGGATCAAGAATCTGGCGCCGACCGGCGTCATGCTGCTGTTCGCCATCCTCTTCTTTTCGACCATGACCGATACGGGCCTGTTCGATCCGCTGGTCGGGCGGCTGATCCGCATCGTCCATGGCGATCCGCTGCTGATCCTGGTGGGCAGCGTGGTGCTGTGCGCGCTCGTCAGCCTGGATGGCGACGGGTCCACGACCTACATCATCACCATCGCCGCGCTGCTGCCGCTCTACAAAAGGTTCGGCATGAACCGGCTCTATCTGTGCTGCCTGCTGATGGTGACCAGCGGCGTGATGAACCTGACGCCCTGGGGCGGACCGACGGCGCGGGCCGCCAGCGCGCTCAAGCTGGACGCGGCGACGCTCTTCCTGCCGCTGATCCCCGGCATGATCGCGGGCCTCGCCTTCCTGATCGGACTGGCCGTCTGGTTCGGCCGCAAGGAACGCAGCCGCCTGGGCCATGTCAGCGTCATGGAGACGACCGAAGCCGCCCATATGGCGGTGTCCCAATATCCCGAAGCGCGTCGCCCGCATCTCATCTGGTTCAATGGCGCGCTGGTCGTTGCGCTGCTTACCCTGCTGGTCTGGGGATTGCTGCCGCTGTCGGTCCTGATGATGATCGCCTTCGCCATCGCGATGATCGTCAACTATCCCGGGGTCGCGCAGCAGAAGGAGCGGATCGCTGCCCATGCCGGCAATGTCCTGTCCGTCGTCTCGCTGATCTTTGCCGCCGGCATCTTTACCGGCATTTTGGGCGGCACCGGCATGGTGGAGGCGATGAGCAAGGAAGTGGTCGGCGTCATCCCGCCGGCGCTCGGCCCCTATATGGCCCCGATCACCGCGCTGCTCAGCCTGCCTTTCACCTTCTTCATCTCCAACGATGCCTTTTACTTCGGCATGTTGCCGATCCTGGCCGAAGCCGGCGCCCATTATGGCGTGGAGCCGATGGCCATCGCGCGCGCATCGCTGATGGGCCAGCCGGTCCACCTGCTCAGCCCGCTGGTGCCGTCCACCTATCTGCTCGTCAGCCTGGCGGGCATCGACCTGGCCGATCATCAGCGCTTTACCCTGCTGCCCGCGGTGGCGGTGTGCGTGGTCATGACGCTGGTGGGCATGATCGCGCTGGCCTTCCCCTTCATCGCCTGATTCCTGGCAGGCGCGCGCTATTCTGGCGGTTGCGCGCGCCTGTGCGCCGGGAAGGGCACGGACGCCACAAGTGGGCTAACAGCGCGCTATGACATGCGGGGGCAGGGCGTGGGGCGCTGCAAATGTTCCATAACCAGCGAAGGCGCGCCCATTAACGCAGCAAATCCCCTCGGCATCAGCGCGTCGATCCGCTTTTATTCAGCATCATCCCCACGTCCGACCCTTGGCGAGATATCGTGCAGAAGGCGAGGGGGTATCGGTAATTCATTCTGTAAATTCGAACAATGAAGATAAATTTATCCGACTGTTTCGGATGACCTCCATCGCATAAACCTCCTCTCAGCCCGAACGTACCGGGCGCCATGAGTTTAAACAGGAGGTTTCCACCATGTCGATCACCGCCACGCCAACCCCCGCCAAGGCTCTTCTGAGCCCCACCAACCACGCGCTCGTCCTGATCGACTTTCAATCGCAGATGGCCTTCGCCACCAAGTCGATCGCGTCCGAACTGCTGCGCAACAACGCCGCACTGATTTCGAACGCCGCCGCCGGCTTCGGCGTCCCCACCATCCTGACCACGGTGGCAGAAAAGAGCTTCTCCGGCCCGATGTTCGGCGAGATCACCGACGCCTTTGCCGGCCAGGCGCTGCTGGATCGCACCTCGATGAACAGCTGGGAAGACGCCGCCGTCATCGACGAAGTCAATCGCATCGCCAAGGAGCGCGTCGTGTTCGCGGGCCTGTGGACCAGCGTCTGCATCGTCGGCCCCGTCCTCTCCGCGATCGAACAGGGGTTCGAAGCCTATGTCATCACCGACGCCAGCGGCGATATTTCCGAAGAAGCACATGAGCGCGCCGTGGAACGCATGATCGCAGCCGGCGCCAAGCCGATCACCTCGCTCCAATATCTGCTCGAACTGCAGCGCGACTGGGCGCGCACCGAAACCTACGACATGACAACCGGCATCGCCCGCAAATGGGGCGGCGCCTATGGCCTGGGCATCACCTATGCCAAGACCATGTTCGGCGCGTCCGAAGGCAGCCATTGATCTGCCCTGGCCGGGCGCGCCCTTTTCGCTCGGCCACCATTTTTCTCCTGCGTGAAGGATTTTACCCATGAGCAATTTCGTCACCACCGCCGACGGCGTCGACATCTTCTACAAGGACTGGGGCAGCAAGGACGCTCAGCCGATCATGTTCCACCATGGCTGGCCGCTGTCGTCGGACGACTGGGACGCGCAGATGCTGTTCTTCCTGTCCAAGGGCTATCGCGTCGTCGCCCATGATCGCCGCGGCCATGGCCGCTCCGCCCAGGTCGATGTCGGCCATGACATGGCCCATTATGCCGCCGACGCCGCTGCGGTCGTCGCCCATCTCGACTTGAACAACGCCATCCATATCGGTCATTCGACCGGCGGGGGCGAAGTCGCTGCCTATGTCGCGCGCCACGGCCTGCCGCAGGGCCGCGTCGCCAAGGCCGTGCTGGTCAGCGCCGTGCCGCCGATCATGCTGAAGACCGATCGCTATCCCGGCGGCCTGCCCATGGACGTGTTCGACGGTCTGCGCGCGGGCCTCGCCGCCAACCGCGCCCAATTCTTCCGCGATGTCGCCGCCGGTCCCTTCTATGGCTTCAACCGCGAAGGCGCGGATGTGAAGCCGGCCGTCATCGACAACTGGTGGCGCCAGGGGATGATGGGCAGCGCGCTCGCCCACCATGCCGGGATCAAGGCCTTTTCCGAAACCGATCAGACCGATGACCTCAAGGCCATCGCCGTGCCGACGCTGGTGCTGCATGGCGACGACGACCAGGTCGTGCCGTATAAAAATGCGGGTGTGTTACAGGCCGAAATCCTGCCGAACGCCACGCTCAAAATCTACGAAGGCTATTCGCACGGCATGCTGACGGTGAATGCCGACATACTGAACGCCGACATCCTCGCCTTCATCCAGGCCTGATCGCGGAACGGGGAGAACGGACATGAAAGCCTATATCGTCTCGCTGGGCGCTGGCCTGATCGTCGGCATCGTCTACAGCCTGCTGGGCGTCCGTTCTCCCGCCCCGCCCGTCATCGCCCTGATCGGGCTGGCAGGGATATTGCTGGGCGAGGCGGTGATCCCCGCTGCCCGGCATTATCTCGCCCCTTCGACCCATAGCCGCCCATCGGAGCCGCACGCATGATGACCCGTCGCCAGGCCCTGGCCAGTGCCGCCACTACCGCTCTTCTCACCGCCACGGAAAGTTTCGCCATGACCCAGAAGGACATCATCCTCATCAACGCGAAGGTCACGACCCTGGACCGCGAACATCCGGTCGCTGAAGCGGTCGCCATCCGCAGCGGCAAGTTCCTGGCGGTCGGCGGCGAGCAGGAGGTGCGTGCCGCTGCGGCCCCGGACGCCACGGTAATCGATGCGCAGGGCCGCCGCCTGATCCCCGGCCTGATCGACAGCCACATCCACGTCATCCGGGGCGGCCTCAATTACAATATGGAGCTGCGCTGGGAAGGCGTGCCCAGCTTGTCCGAAGCGATGGCGATGCTCAAGCGCCAGGCCGACAACACCCCGCCGCCCCAGTGGGTGCGCGTCGTCGGTGGCTTCACCGAACATCAGTTCGCCGAAAAGCGCCTGCCCACCATCGCGGAGATCAACGCGGCAGCCCCCGACACGCCGGTTTTCATCCTCCACCTCTACGACCGCGCGATCCTCAACGCCGCCGCGTTGCGCGCCGTGGGTTATACCAAGGATACGCCCAACCCGCCGGGCGGCGAGATCGTCCGCGATGCGCAGGGCAATCCGACCGGGCTGCTGCTGGCCCAGCCCAACGCGACGATCCTTTATGCGACGCTGGCCAAGGGGCCGAAGCTGCCGCCCGAATATCAGCTCAACAGCACGAAACATTTCATGCGCGAGCTGAATTCGCTGGGCGTCACCAGTGTCATCGACGCGGGCGGCGGTTCCCAAAATTATCCCGACGATTATGAGATCGTGGAGAAGCTGCACCGGGACGGCGAACTGACCCTGCGCATCGCCTATAATCTCTTCACCCAGAAGCCCAGGGAAGAGCTGAAGGACTTCGCGAACTGGTCGACCCAGATAAAGCCGGGCGATGGCGATGACAGCTATCGCCACAATGGCGCAGGCGAGATGCTGGTCTATTCCGCCGCCGATTTCGAGGATTTTCGCGTGGCCCGGCCCGACATGGCGCCGGAGATGGAAGGCGATCTGGAACCCGTCATCCGCCTCCTCGCCGAACGCCGCTGGCCCTGGCGCCTGCACGCAACCTACGACCAGACGATCGGCCGCGCTCTTGACGTGTTCGAGAAGGTGAACAAGGATATCCCGCTTGAAGGGCTCAACTGGTTCTTCGACCATGCCGAAACGATCAGCGATCGCAATATAGACCGGATCGCGGCCCTGGGCGGCGGCATCGCCGTGCAGCACCGCATGGCGTTTCAGGGCGAATATTTCGTCGAGCGCTATGGCGCCAAGGCGGCCGAGGCGACCCCGCCGATCAAGAAGATGATGGCGGCGGGTATCCCCGTGGGTGCCGGCACCGACGCCACCCGCGTCGCCAGCTATAATCCGTGGGTGTCGCTCTCCTGGCTGGTCACGTCGAAGACGGTCGGTGGCCTCGCCCTCTATCCCGTCCGCAACCGGCTCGACCGCGAGACTGCGCTGCGCCTCTGGACCGAACGCAACACATGGTTCTCGAACGAGGTCGGCAAGAAGGGACAGATCAAGGCCGGACAACTCGCCGATCTTGCTTTGCTGTCGGACGATTATTTCAGCGTGCCGGAGGACGAGATCGCCTTGCTCCGATCCGTCCTCACCGTGCTGGGCGGCAGGATCGTCTATGGCGAGGGCGATTTCGGCCCGCTGGCCCCGATCGCACCCAAGGCGATGCCAGACTGGTCGCCGGTCGCAACCTTCGGCGGCCATTATCGCAAGGACGCGACGGCCCGGAAGCTGGCGTCGGCCTGCGGCTGCGCTTCCTCCTGCGGCGTCCATGGTCATGACCATGCTGCCGCGCTGGGCGCCTCCGTCCCTGCCGCCGACGTCCAGAGCTTCTGGGGTTCGCTCGGCTGCGGCTGCTGGGCGGTCTGATCCGCTTCATCCAACAGGATATATCTCATGTCTTTCACACCACGGCCCATCGCCGCCATCCTCGACGCGCGCGCAACCTGGTTCCTCGCCCGCCTGACGCTGACCGGTCCTTATATCCTCGGCGGCCTGGTCAAGCTCAGTGACTGGCAGGGCGCCATTGCCGAACAGGCGCATTTCGGCCTCCAGCCCGCCGCCCTGTTCGCTGTGCTCACCATTGCGGTCGAACTGGTCGGACCGGCGCTGATCCTGATGGACGCGATGGCCTGGCTGGGCGCTGGGATGCTGGGCGCCTTCACCCTGCTGGCCGCCATCGTCGCCAATGGTTTCTGGACGATGGAGGGGCCAGCGCGCTTCATGGCGACCAACGCCTTCTTCGAACATCTGGGCCTGGTCGGCGGATTCGCCCTGATCGCCATCGTCTCGCGCCAGCGCGTGACGGTCCGTGCGTAGTCCGGCGCTGCTGGCTGCGCTGGTCGTCGCCGCGCCCGCCAGCGCCCAAACGGGCGAACCCTGGCAGCCGCCGACCCTCACCAATACGCGTTATCAGGAGGATTGGAGCCGGCTTGCCGATCCCGCCAACCATGACGGCCGCTGGACAGAACCGTTCAAATATGTGCCGCTGGGGTCCGACGCTTGGGTTTCGACCGGCATCGAATTGCGCGCACGCGTCGAGAGCTTCGATGACAATCTGTGAGGCGGAGCCGATGCGCCCGACGACGCCTATCTCTGGCTGCGCGCGCTGCCCTATGCCGACCTGCATATCGGCGATGTGCGGGCTTTCATCCAGCCGGTCGTCGCCTATGCGGTCGGCGTCGCGCCCGCCGCCGGTCCGGTCGACCGGACCGGCGTGGATATCCTGCAGGGCTTTGCGGAGGTCGATCTGGGCGCCGTCACCCTGCGCGCCGGTCGGCAGATGCTCTCGCTGGGAACCGAGCGGCTGATCGGCACCCGTTATGGTCCCAATGTGCCGCTCGCCTTTGACGGCGTTCGCGCCGACATGACGCTTGGCAAGGCGCAACTCAGCCTGCTGGCGGTGCGGCCGGTACAGCCAGGCCTGGGCAGTTTCGACGACGCTACCTCGGACAGGAAGGCGCTCTGGGGCGCCTATGTCGCACTGCCGGAACTCGACCTCTATTATCTGGGTTACCGCAACCGCGCCGCCCGCTTCGGCGGGCTGGAAGGGCGCGAGGTCCGGCACAGTGTCGGCGTGCGGTCATATGGCACACGGGGCGCTTGGCGCTGGAATGTCGAGGGCGTCGCCCAGTTCGGCCATTATGCCGGGCAGCGCATCGCCGCCTGGACGATCGGCACCGAAATCGGCCGCCGCCTGCCTGCGCTGCCGCTGACGCCACAGATCATCATGCGCGCCAATGTCGTCAGCGGCGATCGCAAGGCGAATGGGACGCTCGGCACGTTCAACGCGCTTTTCCCCAAGGGCAAATATTTCGGCGAGCTCTCACCCATCGGCCCGACCAACATCATCAACCTGCATCCCGGCGTCGCCTTGACCCTGCGCGACGACCTGTCGCTGTCGATCGCGGGCATGGCCTATTGGCGCTATACCAAGGGCGACGGCATCTACGACATTCCAGGCAACCTGATCCGCGTGCCGGGCAACGCGACATCGCGCTTTATCGGCACGCAGGTCGAAGCGGCGCTGAGCTGGCAGGCGACGCCCGAATGGGAATTGTCCACTTCGTTGTCGGCCTTTTCGCCGGGCGCCTTCCTTCGCCAAACCGGCCCGGCCGAGACGATCAAGATGTTCGGGCTGGAGAGCAATTTCCGCTTCTGATCCTTATTCCATTATTTCGAACAAAGCGGTCCATTTTATTCGGATGCCTCTGGCCGGGCCTGCCCCTTAAACCAGCGGCCTATCCACAGGGAGACCATCCATGACCGCCGCCAAAACCACCCCGTCACCGTTGCCATGGCTGCTTCTGTTGTTGTCCGTCACCACCGGTTTGGTCGATGCCATCAGCGTGCTGGGACTGGGCAAGGTATTCACCGCAAATATGACCGGCAATATCGTCTTCCTGGGCTTTGCCGCCGCCGGCACGCCCGGCTTTCGCGTCGCGCCCTATCTGGCCGCCGTTGCAGCCTTCATGATCGGCGCGCTGGCTGCGGGACGGGTGGGCAAGGGCCATGCCGGACTGCCGCTGCGCCGATGGCTGCTGGTCGCCGCGCTGGTGGAAGCCGTGCTTCTCTGGATCGCCGCCGGCGTTGCGGTCGGCTTTGACGTCGCGATTCAGTCGCCGGATTATAAGATCTTCGCGGTCATCGCGCTCACCGGCGTCGCCATGGGCTTTCGCAACGCGACGATCCGCCAACTGAAGGTGCCCGACCTCACCACTACCGTCCTGACCCTGACAGTGACCGGACTGGCCGCCGATTCCAGCCTGGCGGGCGGCAGCAACCCCAATTGGGGGCGACGCATCGGCAGTGTCGCCGCCATCTTCCTGGGCGCGGCGATCGGCGCGTTCCTCGTCACCCATGGCGGACTGGTCGCGCCGCTGGTCCTGGCGGGGGTAATGGTCCTGGCGGGGACGCTGGCCTGCATGTCGCACCCCGCAGCCGGCGATATGGTGGCGGGCTGATCTTGCGGTGCCCGCTCGATCCGTCGATCGGGCGCGAACCCGTCGCGCTGCTCAGACATCGCCCATCCCGTGCAGTTCCAGATCGTCCTTTCCGAGCGCCACGAACTGGTCGAGCAGCCAGGACGCGGCCGGGCCCGGCGGCGTGTCGCGTCGCCATACGCCGGCAAAGCGGTAGGTGCCGCCCAAATGATCGGGCATGGCGAGCCGCACCAGCGTCCCCGCGACCAGATCCGGCTCGATCATCGGCAGCGGCATATTGCCCCAGCCTATCCCTTCGCGCAGCAGCGCGTGCTTGGCGCCTAGGTCGGCGAGCCGCCAGGTCTTGGGGCTTATCACCGAATAATCCTGTCCTTCGGTGAAGCGCGAGCGGTCGGTCAGCACCAACTGGGTATAGTCCCGGCCCGCGCCCGGCGGGATGCGTTCCATGCGGCCGAGCGGATGATCGGGCGCGGCGACCGGCACCATCGGCACGGACCCCGCCGCGATGCATTCGACCCCCTCGACCCCCGCGGCGAGCGGCCCGGAAATGCCGACCACCGCAGCGCGATCCAGCACCATCGCCGTGATCGCGCCCAGCGCCTCGACATGCAGGCGCAACTGTACCGTCGGAAATTCCGCGGCGAAGGCGCGCAATACCCGACCCAGCCGTTCGGATGGCACCATGACGTCGACCGCCAGATCGACCTCTGCTTCCAGCCCGTCCAGCAGGCCCTTCACCTTGGCGCGGAGTCCGTCAATGCCGTGCGATATGCTGCGCGCTTCGGCCAGCAACGCACGGCCCGCCACGGTCAGTTGCGGCTTGCGCGTCCCCTCCCGCTCAAACAGCATCAGGCCCAATTGCGCCTCCAGATTGGCGACACCATAGCTGATGACCGAAACCGCCCGGTTGAGACTGCGCCCGGCCGCCGCGAAACTGCCCGTATCGACGATGGTCAGGAAGATGCGCAACTGGTCGAAGGTCGGTGTACCGGGCGTATGCACTATTCCATTTCCTCGAACGTTCAGCGAGTTTTTATTCCTGCAATCGGGACGACCGGCAAGCTTTAAAACTATCGCGAGCGATATCGGCCGATGTCCTTCTACAGGCGGTTTGACGCCCGCGTCGGACCGTTCTACCCGCGCAGCCATGATTGCGCTCCTGTCCCCCGCCAAGACGCTCGATTTCGAGCGCACGCTACCGCCGCTTGAGGCATCGACCCCGCATTTCGCGCAGGAGGCGCGCAGTCTCGCCAAATCGGCGGCGAACCTGACGCAAAAACGACTGTCGGAGTTGATGCATATTTCTCCGCGCCTCGCCAAGCTCAATGCCGACCGGTTTCGCGACTTTGCGGACCTGCCCGAACGGCCGGCGCTGTTCGCCTTTGCCGGCGACGTCTATACCGGCTTCGAGGTGGATACGCTGGATGCGGCCGGCGTCGCTTTCGCGCAGGACCATGTCCGCATGTTGTCGGGCCTCTACGGCCTGTTGCGGCCGCTCGACGCCATCCGGCCCTATCGGCTCGAAATGGGCACGCGCTGGGCGCCGCGCCGCAAAAGCCTGACCGACTGGTGGGATGACCGGATCGCGCAGTTCCTGCTGGCCCAGCTTGCCGAGGAAGGATCGGGCGTCTTACTCAACCTTGCCAGCCAGGAATATTTCGCGGCGGTCAAGGGCAGGCTGGGCAAGGTCCGGGTGATCGAGGTCGAATTTCGCGAACCCGGTCCGAACGGTCCGCGCTTCATAAGCTTCAATGCCAAGCGGGCGCGGGGCATGATGGCGCGCTGGTTGTGCGAACATCATATCACGGACGCGGATGCGATGCGCGGGTTCGACAGCGACGGCTATCGCTTCGACGCTGAAGAGAGCGACGCGGATCGCTGGCGTTTCAGCCGGACATGACCCCAGGCAGCAAGGCGTCCGCCGTCATCATCGGCGCATCCGGCGGTATTGGCGGGGCATTGGAAGCGACGCTGATGGAGGAAGGCACGTTTGCCGTCGTCCACGGTTTCGCGCGCTCGCGAAGCGACGCGCAGCATATCGATCTGCGGGATGAGTCCAGCATCGCCAAGGCCGCCGCGCATGTGGCCAGCGGCTCCGCGCCGACCCTGGTCATCGTCGCGACAGGTTTGCTGCATGAAGGCGACAGAGGCCCGGAAAAGGCGCTGCGCGATCTCGATCCGGACTGGCTCGCGCAAATCTATGCGATCAACGCGATCGGTCCCGCGCTGGTGGCGAAGCATTTCCTGCCGATCATGCCCAAAGCAGGCCGCACGGTGTTCGCGGCGCTGTCGGCGCGGGTGGGATCGATTAGCGACAATCGCCTGGGCGGGTGGCACGGCTATCGCGCGGCCAAGGCCGCGCTCAATATGCTGGTCCGCACCCTGGCGATCGAGGAACGCCGCCGCAACGATCGGGCGATCGTCGTGTCGTTGCATCCCGGCACGGTCGATACGCAATTGTCGCGCCCGTTCCAGGCCAATGTCCCGGCGGGGCGCCTGTTCGATGCGGAACGCGCGGCGTTGCAACTGCTGGACGTGATCGAGGGCTTGAAGGCGCCCGACAGTGGCAAGCTGTTCGATTTTCAGGGCGAGGAAATCGCGTTCTGACGGGCGCGCGCGGATGATGTCACCCCGTTCTGAATAGGCCCAAGCTGAGGCTTCAAAGCGGCCGAACAGGCTGCCGCCTCAGCCTCCTTCGACCAGAGCGGGCTGGAGGAAAGAGGCGAGGCGGCCGCTGATGATTGTTTCCGCCTCATCGACGATGCGCGCCAGCAGATCGGCGCAGGTGGGAATGTCGTGGATCAGCCCCTGAATTTGCCCAGCCCAGATCAGACCAGCCTCCAGATTTCCGGTTTCAAGCGCGTCGCGTCCCTTGGCGCCGGACACGAGCGCACGGATATCCTCGAAAACGGCATCGGCTTGCGCGCTGATCTCCACTACCTGGTCCGACACGCCGTTCCTGGCGACGCGGCCGGTATTGTGGAATTTGCGGAAGATCAGGTTGGTGTCGCGCTCGTCATTGTCGATGATGAACTGTTTTACGCGCTCATGGATAGGCGCCTCGACCGTGGCGCAGAAGCGGGTGCCCATGTTGATGCCCTCTGCCCCCAGCGCCAGCGCCGCCGCAAGGCCGCGCCCGTCGCCGATCCCGCCGCTCGCCAGCATCGGGATTGTCACCTTGTCGGCCGCAGCCGGGATCAGGATCAGGCCCGGTATATCGTCTTCGCCCGGATGGCCCGCACATTCGAAGCCGTCGATGGAAATGATGTCCACGCCCATGCGCTCCGCGGACAGGGCATGCCGGACGGCGGTGCATTTGTGCAGGACGGTGATGCCGTGCCCCTTGAAATCGTCGACATGCGCCTGCGGCTTGTGGCCCGCCGTCTCGACGATCGTGACGCCGCTGTCGATGATCGCCCTGCGATACTCGGCATAGGGCGGCGGCGTCACCGACGGCAATATGGTGAGGTTTACGCCGAACGGGCTGTCGGTCATCGCGCGGCAACGATCGATTTCCCGCCGTAGATCGTCGGGCGTAGGCTGAGTCAGCGCGGTGAGGATGCCAAGACCACCGGCATTGGACACGGCCGCCGCCAGTTCGGCGCGGCCGACCCACATCATGCCGCCCTGGACGATCGGATGTTCGATGCCTAGCAGTTGCGTGATGCGCGTCTTCAACGCCATTACAGCGCCTCCACGATCGTCACATTGGCGATGCCGCCGCCTTCGCACACTGTCTGAAGCCCATAGCGCTTCCCGCGCGCGCGCAGCTCGTGGATCAAAGTCGCCATCAGCTTCGTGCCGGTCGCGCCCAGCGGATGGCCAAGCGCGATCGCGCCGCCATTGACGTTGAGCCTGGCCGGGTCGGCGTCGAGCGCCTGGAGCCAGGCAAGCGGCACCGGCGCAAAGGCTTCGTTCACTTCATACAGATCGATGTCGTCGATCGTCATGCCCGCCCGTGCCAGCGCCTTGCGCGTGGCGAAGACCGGCTCTTCCAGCATGATGACCGGGTCACCGGCTGTTACCGTCATGTTCACGATCCGCGCCAGTGGCGTCAGATTATGCGCCTTGAGCGCCCGTTCGTTGACGACCAGCACGGCCGATGCGCCGTCGCAAATCTGGCTGGCATTGGCGGCCGACACCACGCCGCCTTCCTTGAGCAGCTTGACCGATCCGATGCCTTCCAGCGTCGCGTCGGCGCGGACACCCTCATCCTTCACATGGACGCCGCCCTCGACCGCCAGCGGCACGATCTGTCCGACGAAGCGATTGGCCTCGGTGGCGGCTGCGGCGCGCTGGTGGCTTTGCAGTGCATAGCGGTCCAGCGTCTCGCGATCGAAGCCATATTTGGCTGCGATCATTTCGGCGCCTTCGAACTGGCTGAAGCTCTCCACGCCAAAGCGCTGCTTGACGCGGTCGCTGAACGGGCCGACGCCCACGCCTTCGCGCTGATGATAGGCGGTGTTGGAGAACATCGGTACGCGCGTCATGCTTTCCGCGCCGGCCGCGATGACGACATCCTGTGTGCCGGACATGACTGCCTGCGCCGCGAATTGCAGCGCCTGCTGCGATGATCCGCACTGGCGATCGATGGTGACGGCGGGTACGCTCTGGGGCAGGCGGGACGCGAGCACGGCATTGCGGGCAAAGGCGAAGGCTTGCTCGCCCGCCTGCGTCACGCAACCCAGGATGACGTCCTCTATCGCGGCGGGATCGATGCCGCTGCGGTCGACCAGCGCGTTCAGCACCTCGCCGCCCATGTCGGCCGGATGCCAGCCGGCGAGCGCACCATTGCGGCGTCCACCCGCGGTTCGTACGGCGTCAACGATGAAAGCTTCGGTCATGTCATGCGTCTCCTGAGAAATCGGGTTTGCGCCGGCCAAGGAATGCCGCGACCCCTTCGCGACATTCGGCGCTGCCACCGGCTGCCGCGATGCTGCGCGTCTCGCGCTCCAACTGGCCTTCGAGCGGGCTGTGCGAGCTTTCCAGCAACAGCGCCCGCGCGCCGGCTATGGCGCCGGTCGGCCCATCGGCCAGCATCCGCGCCGTCTTCGCCATCTCCGGCGCCAGTTGGTCATCCGGTACGGTGCGCGTCACCAGGCCGATCGCGGCGGCTTCTTCGGCGCTGACCTTGCGATTGGTTAGGATGATTTCCTGCGCGCGGCGCAGTCCGACATGGCGCGGGAGCAGCCAGGACATGCCGCCATCGGGGGTCAGGCCGACGCTGCCATAGGCCGCGATGAAATGGGCCGAATGCGCCGCGATCACGACATCGCCCGATATGGCGAGGCTGAGGCCCGCGCCTGCTGCCGGGCCGTTCACCGCTACCAACAATGGCTTGTCCATTCGCAGCAACCGCGTCACCGCCATGTGCAGCGTGCCTGCCAGCCGGCCGAGAAAGGCCGACACCTGATCGCCCGCCGCATCGAAGGCGGATATATCGCCGCCGCCGCAGAACAGCTTGCCATGGCCGGTGAGTACGACACAGCGGATAGCCGGATCATTATCGCAGCGGATCGCGGCGTCCAGCAGCGCATCGGCCAGCGGTTGATTAACGGTATTGCCGGCCGCCGGGCGGTTGAGTGTCAGCGTGGCGACGGCGCCATCCACGCTGACCAGAACGGGAAGCGCGCTCATCGGCATGTCTCCATCGACCGGCGCGCCAGGGCGGACAGGCGGGGCAGGGCCTTCGCGCGCTCGCGCGCATGGGCGGACGCCGCCGTGCCGCGGATCACGCGGCCCCTGATGCCGTGGAAGATCGCCGCCAGCCGGAAATAGTTGAAGGCGATGTAGAAATCCCAGTTGGGAATGCCGCTCCGGCCCGTTCGCGCGCAATAGGTCGCGACATAGTCCGCCTCGTCCGGAATATTCAGCGCGCCGATATCCACGCCGCCCAGTCCCGCCACGATATCGGGCGGCATCTGGTACATCATAGCATGATAGGCGAAGTCGGCCAGCGGATGGCCCAGCGTCGACAATTCCCAGTCCAGCACCGCCAGCACGCGTGGCTCGGTCGGATGGAAGATCATGTTGTCGCAACGGAAATCGCCGTGGACGATGCTGCTTTCCTCGCCGGCCGGAATATTCTCTGGCAGCCAGGCGATCAGCGCATCCATGTCCGGGTCGCGCCCGGCATCCGCATCCTCCAGATATTGCTTGGTCCAGCGACCGATCTGCCGCGCGAAATAATTGCCCGGCTTGCCATAATCGGCCAGCCCGATCGCGGCATAATCGACCCCATGCAATTGCGCGATCGTCGCGTTCATGGCGTCGAAATAGGCCGGCCGCTCCGCGTTGGAGACGGTCGGGAAGGTCGCGTCCCAGAAGATCCGGCCCTCGACCATGTCCATGATATAGAACCAGCTGCCGATGACGCTCTCGTCGGTGCAGAGGCCGAAGACATGCGCCACCGGGAAGCCGACGCCGCCCAAAGCGGTCAATATCCGCGCCTCGCGATCGACGGCGTGGGCGCCTCTCAGCGTATCGCCCGGCGGCTTGCGACGCAGCACATAGAAGCGGCCAGGCGTCACCAACTTATAGGTCGGGTTGGACTGCCCGCCCTTGAACTGTTCGACGCGCAGCGGCCCGGCATAGCCCTCGACATGCGCGGCCATCCAGTATGCGAGCGCATCCTCGTCGAACCTATAGGTGTCGCGCACGGCCGTCGTGCCGGCATTGGCGTCCTCTCCGACGCCGCTCATGGCTTGCCCTTTTCCGACTGGGCCGCCTTCCAGTCCCGCCTGATCTTTTTGGCCAGGCTCCATTTGTGGACTTCTGTCGGGCCGTCATAGATGCGGAAGGCGCGAATCTCGCGATAGACCTGTTCGACGATGGTGTCGCTGGTCACGCCGGAACCGCCCATTACCTGCACGCAGCGATCGGCTACGCGCATCAGGGCCTCGGACACCGCGACCTTGGTCATGGAGCTTTCCGCCGTGCCCAGCGATCCGCCATCCAGCACCTCCGCACACCAGTCGATCATCAACTCGCACTGCTTCAGGTCGATCATATTGTCCGCCAGCATGAAGCCGACGCCCTCATGGTCGATCAGCGTCTTGCCGAAGGCCATGCGCCGATTGGCGTAATCGGTTGCGATTTCGTGCGCGCGGATGCACGCGCCCAGCCAGCGCATACAATGCGATAGCCGCGCCGGGCTCAGGCGCACCTGCGCATATTGGAACCCCTCGCCCGGATTGCCCAGCATCTGGTCGGCCGGCACGCGCAGATTGTCGATGGTCAGGACGGCATGGCCACCCGGCATCGAACTGTCGATCGTATTGGGGACATGGTCGATGCGGATCGCCGGGTCGGGCAGGTCGACCAGGAACATGCACGCACCGTCTTGCGACTTGGCCATGACGATGCCGATCCCCGCGCCGTCGGCCCCGGTGATGAACGCCTTGCGCCCGTTGACGACCCAGTGATTGCCATCCTGATGGCAGGTCGTCTGCATCATCGACGGGTCCGATCCCGCTCCACCTTCGGCCGCAGGTTCGGTCATGAAGAAGGCCGATCGGGTGCGGCCCTCGATCAACGGCTTGAGAAACCGTTCCTTGATCTCCGCACTGCCGACCTTGCCGAGCAGATAGATATTGCCTTCATCGGGCGCGGCTGTGTTGCACGCCAGCGGTCCCAGCGGCGACAGCCCCGTCTTCGCCAGCACGATGGCGGTTTCCTGCTGGCTGAGATGGCTGCCATCCTCCAGGATATGCGGGGTCAGTACGCCCGCTGCCCGCGCCTTGTCCTTCAGTTCGGTGACCAGTTCCTCGGAGGGGCAGTCATGATGGTCCCGACGCGGATCATGCTCATAGGGAACGACGACATCGCGGACAAAGGCTTCGACCTTTGCTGCGATCGCGGCGGTGCGCTGGGGACCGACGCCGCTCATGCCGATGCCGCGGCCTTCGCTCGCGCCGTTACGATCGCCGCCAAACCGCTGATATCCATGCGCAATCCTCTTCGCTGTTTGTCGATAACCGCGCCGCAGCCGGACAATAGGCCGGGGGGCAGGCGCCATCATTCGAATCAAGAAACCCGTTAGACCAATATGCACTCATGAGTGTATTGTGCTTTGGCAGGTTTCCTGTCAAGCACCGGGGCATGCAGGATGTTTCACCTTTCAGGAATGCGGCGCAGCGCCAGACGGACAGGGCGGCCAAGCGGGACGCGGTGTTGCGCGCCGCCGTCCGGATGTTCAACGAACGCGGATTTTTCGCGACGTCGCTCGATGACGTCGCGGCCAGTCTCGGCATCTCCAAGCGCACCATCTATCATTATCTGGCGAACAAGGATCAGGTGCTGCTGGAATGCGTGACCATCGGATTGCAGCAATTGCTGCAGGCGGCGGAAGAGGCGCGTGCCGAATCGGGCAATGGCCGTGATCGCCTCATGAAGTTCCTGCGCCGTTATGCCGAAATCAACATGGACGATTTCGGCCGGTGCGTCATCCGCACGGGCGAAGAAGCCTTGTCGCGCGAGAGCCTGCCGCGCTACCGCGCGCTCAAGAAGGAAATCGACGTCGCGCTGCGCCAGATGCTGCGCGAAGCGATAGACGATGGCTCGATCGCGCCGATTGACGTGAAAATCGCCGCTTTTACGCTGGCTGGCGCCTTGAACTGGCCGGCGCGCTGGCATGAACCGAACGGCGCATTGTCGACCTCGCAGATCGCTGATGCTATGGTGGATATTCTCATGGCCGGGCTGGATTCACGCAGCGCCTGAGCGGAAACATGGATGGCGATCGACCGCTTATCCTCCCTGCTACAGCCCTTCGGCCTCGACCCAATGGGCGCTGGTGACCTGACGGGCGAGCGCCCAGACCTGTCTCCGGATGTCCGGTACGGCGACGATTTCCCAATGCGCGCCGCGGGTCATCGGCCCTACGACATGCAGGCGCGGCTGCGCGCGGCCGTCGGCGGCGATGGCATGGCATTGGCGGTCGACGTCGATGCCGATCGCCAGCGGATCGGGCCGGATGTCGCCCCGGTCGAACAGGTTGCGCAGCAGCGGATCGGTCACGCGCCGCAGGTCGCCAAGCGGTCCCGTGCAGTTGATCACCCGCGTCACTGCCAGCGTCTCGTTTTGCTCGCCTCCGCGCGGACGCAGTTCCACGATCAGGCCGTCGCCATCGGGCGTCGCCGTCTCCACCTTCGCCGCCCGGACCGCCAGCCGTCCTCGCGCGCGCAGTCCGTCCAGCCGTTCGGCGACTTGCGGCGCGACCCGGTGGCGATGGACATCCCAATAGGGGCGCAGGTGACGCAGGAAGCGGCTGCGTTCGGCTGCGCTGGCGGCGCGCCACATGTCGGCGCTGAAGGGCCGCAATTCGTCCACCGCATTGCGCCATCCGATCTCCGCCGCCCGTTTCCGTACCCCAGCTAGCAGCAGCGAAACCGGCCCTGCCGGTCGTTCTACCCGGACGGCACAGGGCGGGGCGGGCGCATGGGCGTGCGGAGTCAGGCCACGGCGCGACAGGGCGACGATCTTGCCCCGAAACCCCGCACTGTCCAGGCTCAATGCGCAATCGATGGCGGTCAGTCCGCTGCCCAGCAATAGAACCGCGTCGTCGCTACCCAGGCCTGTGGCGATGTTCGCCGCCCAGGGATCATCGACATAGGCGGGGCGATCAAGGCCGACAAAGGCGGGCAGGTCGTGCGGGGGCAGGTTGCCCGGCGCGATCACGGCGATATCCGTTGTCAGGGTGGCGCCCGATCGTAGCCTCATGCATGCGCGGTCATCCGCAACGATCAGGTCTGTAGCCTCGTCGCTGACGATGCTGATCCGGTCGCCAGCGGTTGCACGCGCCTCATCCAGCAGTGCGCATAAATAGGCGCCATAATCGCGTCGGGTGGCGAAGCTGCCCTCCTGGCCCAATCCTTGCGCCGTCAGCCAGTTCGCGAAATGGCCGGGCTGATCGGGCAGCGCGCTCATATTGGCGGCGCGGACGTTGAGGATATGGCCGGCCTGCGCCGCGCCATAGGCCAGGCCGCGTCCCAGCCGGTCGGGACGTCGCTCCACCAGCGTCACCCGGACATTGCCGTGCCGCAACAGGTTGATCGCCAGCAGTACGCCGCTGAAGCCTCCGCCGACGATGGCGACATGATCGACCTTCAGCATGGATCAAGCATTTCTAATGGTTCGCCCAACATTGCTTGTGGGACATATCTCTACTGTTGAAATAGATAAAGTCTCAATTATCGAATGGAATGACGATCATGCGCCTGTTACGTTCCCTTGGCCAACGCTGGACGCGGCTATGGATAGCCGCGCGGCGCGAGTTTCTGCGCGATCCCGATGTGGTCCTGTTCGACCGTCGACCTGATCCGGCCCGCGAAGCGGCGCAGGGGCGCTGACATGCTCTCGCGGCGCGCGTTCTTGGGGGCTGGGGCGTCAACCTGCCTCATCCTCTCTGGGTGCAGCGCGGCCAAGAGTGGTCGGCCGAAACTGCGTATCTCCGTCACCGGAAAGGGGGAGGGCGACACCCGTCTGCTGTTCAAGGCAGCCGGGATCGCCCCCGAAGGCTTCGATCTGGCCTATAGCGAGTTCCAGTCCGGCCATCTGGTCGTGGAAGCCCTGAATGGCGGCTCGCTCGATTATGGCGGCATGAGCGAAATCCCGCCGATCTTCGCGGCGGCCTCCACCATCCAGAGCTTCCGCCAGATCGCGGTCGCCCATGGCGACGTCAACAACCAGGTCGTGCTGGTGCCCAAAGGTTCGAAGGCGAAGACGATCGCCGATCTCAAGGGAAGGCGCGTGGGCTATGTCCGCGCCACCACCTCGCAATATTTCCTGATCCGCATGTTGGAAGAGGTCGGCCTGAGTTGGGACGACATCACCCCGGTGGCGATGGGCGTGTCCGATGGCGCTGCAGCTTTCTCGCAAGGCGCTCTGGACGGCTGGGCGATCTATGGTTTCCCAATCCAGCGCGCCATCGCGACGGAGGGCGCGCGCATACTCAAGACCGCCAACGGCATATTGTCGGGCAACTATCTGGTGTCGGCGCATGTCGATGCGCTGGCCGATCCTGATAAAGCCAGGCTGATCGGCGACTATCTGGTGCTGGTGCAGAAAGCCTATGGCTGGGCAGCGACCCATCAGGATGAATGGGCGACGATTATCGCCCAGGATATCGGTGTGCCCCGTGACTATGTGGTCGGCCAGTTCAGGCGCAAGAGCGCCACATACGAACTGCGTCCGGTCACAGACGCGGCGATCGCGTCCCAGCAAAAGGTCGCGGACCTTTTCTACCGGCAAAAGCTGTTGCCCAGGGCGGTCGACGTGCGTCCGCTCTGGGATAGGCGCTTCAACGCCATCCTTCCCAACAGAGGCTGAACATCATGGCCACCCATGCAATGCAACAGGACGGTGCCCGGCCCGCTTCGGCCGGGCCGACCAGCGTGGATCAACTCGATCGGTTGACCCGGCGACTGGCCGAAACCGCTGAGCATTATGACCGTAGCGGCGAATTTCCCCGCGCCAATTTCGATCTGCTGGCAGCCGAAGGGTTGATCGGCCTGACCGTGCCGCGCGCACTGGGCGGTCACGGCGCAGGGCTGGGCGAGGCGATCCGCGTGCTCGCCGCCGTGGCGAAGGGTGAGCCGTCGACCGCGCTCATCCTGTTCATGACCTATCATTATCATGCCACGCCCGCGCGTGCGCGCCATTGGCCGCAGGCGATCTACGAGCGATTGGCGCGCGATGCGGTGGCAGGGCGGGGGCTGATCGGCGGCCTGCGGGTCGAGCCGGAACTGGGAACGCCGGTGCGCGGCGGCCTCCCCGCGACCATCGCCCGCCGCACCGCCGATGGCTGGGCGATCAGCGGGACAAAAATCTATTCGACCGGATCGACCGGACTTGACTGGTTTTCGGTCTGGGCGAAGACGGACGAGGACGTACCGCGCGTCGGCAATTTCCTGGTTCGCGCCGATAGTGCCGGCATCGATATCGAGCCTGTGTGGGACCATCTGGGGATGCGCGCCACCGTCAGCCACGCAGTGCATTTCGTCGACACGCCGACGCCGCTCGACCATGCGGTCGACATTCGTCGTCCCGAACAATGGGCCGCCGGCGCAGGTGATCCCAGCCTCGCCATCTGGAACGCGCTCGCTATCTCGACCATCTATGACGGCGTCGCGCGGGCGGCGCGGGACTGGCTGCGCGCCTATCTCAACGACCGGGTGCCGACCAATCTGGGCGCTTCGCTAGCTACCCTGCCGCGCGTTCAGGAAAAATTTGGCGAGATCGAGACGTTGTTGCAGGTCAACCGCACGCTGATCCGCGATGCCGCCGCCCGTTATGATGCCGGCGATCCGCCCAGTGCAGTGGAGGTGAACAACATCAAATATCTAACGACCGCCAACGCCATCCGCGCGGTGGAGATCGGCCTCGAACTCACCGGCAATCCCGGCATCAGCCGGAAAAATCCGCTCGAACGCCATTATCGCGATGTGCTGTGCAGTCGCATCCATTCGCCGCAAACCGACACCATATTGATTGCCGCTGGCCGGGCGGCCCTTGGGAACTGACATGTCACTAATCATCGCAAGCCAACTCGACGCCGAATTCAACCGCGGCCTCGGCCAGCATCCGATCGCGCCCATTCTGATCGACGTCGCCGACGAAGAACCCTGGAGCGCCGCCGCCGAGGCCGACATACTGCTGGTGCGCCCATCGCCTGCCTGGCGCCAGCCCACGGCGCTGCGCCCGCCCGCCTGGCCGGGGCGGCTGAAATGGGTCTATAGCGCATCGGCGGGCATCGATTTCTATCCGCCATGGCTGCTCGATGCCCCGCTCGTCACCTGCGGCCGCGGCGTGGCGTCGGACGAGATCGCTGATTATGTCATTGCCGCCATCTATGCCCATGCCAAGAATCTGGAGGCGATCACCGCGCGGTCGCGCGCGCAATGGATCAATGTGCCGCTTGGCCGGGTATCGGGCACCACGATAGGCATCGTCGGCCTGGGCGCGATCGGCCAGGCGGTGGCGCGACGCGGCCTGGCGCTAGGCGCGCAGGTCATCGGCCTGCGTCGCACCGGCGCCCAGTCGGGCGTCAGCGGCGTGGAGCATGTCGGCGACATTGAAACCCTCGTCGCCCGCGCCGACCATATCATCGTCGCCGTGCCAGCCACCCGGCAAACCTATCATCTGTTCGACGCGGCGCTGCTCGCCAAGGTCAAGCCCGGCGCGCATATCATCAATGTCGCGCGCGGATCGGTGATCGATCAGGACGCCTTGATCGACGCCTTGGACGGGGAGGGCGGCCCCGGCTTTGCGACGCTGGACGTCACGGATCCCGAGCCCTTGCCCGAGGGTCATGCGCTCTACACCCATCCGGCCGTGCGACTGACCCCGCATGTCTCCAGCAACCATATGCTGGTGCGCCACCGGCTGCTGGAAAAGGTGCGCGATGACATCTCTCGCTTCGCGCGCGGCGAAGCGCCCAGCGACATTGTCGATCCGGTGCGTGGCTATTGACGTGACCGGCGCGGGAATCCGGTCATAGCGCTTCGACCGTTTCCCGCGCCAATTCCGCCAGCCGATGGGCCGCCTTGTCCAGCTTGTCGCCCGACCGCAGGATTGCCGCCACGCGCGGTAATGACGGCAGCCGCTCATGCTCCAGCGCCGCGCTGTCCTCCAGGAACAAATGGGTGCGGCAGGTGATGCCCAGGCCCGCGCCCACGGCCGCCTTCAGCGTTGCGAGGTTGGGCGTTTCCACCGTGATCCGCCATTGCAGCCCGGCATCCTCCAGCGCCCGGATCGCCGCCTCGCGGAAGCGGCAAGGCTCTTCCAGCACCGCCAGCGGAATGACCTCGCGGTCGACCAGCGCCGTTTCGCCATACCAGCTCATCGGCGCCACCGTCACCGCATGGGCGTCATTGGGCGCGGCAAAGCCCAGCAAGATGTCCAGTTCCCGCCGTTCCAGCAGCGCCTGCAATTCTGCCGTACCCGCCACGCGCGCATAGATTTGCGCATCGGGGTGCAATTCGGAAAAGCGCGACAACAGGCCCGTCAGCAGGGTGTCGGCGAAATCCTGCACCATCCCGATCCGCGCCGGCCCGGCAAAGCGCCCGGCGCTGACCGCAGCGACCGCTTCGTCATGCAGCAGCAGCACGCGACGGGCATAGTCGAGCAGCACCGTGCCTGCGGACGTCAGGTTCAGTCGCCGCCCTTCGCGCAGGAACAGCGTCTGCTGCACCAGTTCCTCCAGCCGCTTGATCTGAAGGCTGAGTGCGGATTGCGTCACGAACACCTGTTCCGACGCGTTCAGCATCGACCCGGTGTCAACGATGGCAACGAAACTGCGCAGCAAGTTGGTCGGCAGATTGACCGGCACGATAAACCTCTTTGGCTGAAGGGGAGAAGCCGATCCGAAGCCGGAAACGGAAAATCATTTATCGCTGATGCTTATATATCAATCAAAATAGTAGAGATTTATCCGACGAAGAAAAAACTACGTCCCACCGATTGCTGCGCGCGAAACCGCCAATACCGGCGCTCATCCGCCCCGCAACGGCCGCGAAATGCGACCTATGACGAACGCTGATAGGTCTGCCTGGCAAAACTTAATTGAATAAGTAGACAATTCATGTTGGGCTTGTCCGCAGTTCATAAAAGGGCCGGACATGGCGGTTTTGACGATCAATGATACATCGAGGGCAGGGCGGAGCCGACCGGCTTCCACACCTCGCCCCTTCTCTCTTTCGCGTTTCGGCGGGCGCTGGCTGTCGCCGGTCCTGTTGCTGCTTCTGTGGGAAGCGGGATCGCGCCTCGGCCTGATCCCCGAACGCACGCTGGCCGCGCCCTCCGCCGTTCTGGGCACCTTGCTGGAGATGGTGATGTCCGGCGAACTGCCCTCCAACCTGCTGGTTTCCTTTGCCCGCGTCGCGGTCGGCCTGCTGATCGGCGTTGGCCTGGGACTGGGCCTAGGCCTCGTCGCCGGCCTGTCCCGGTCGGGCGAGCTGGCGGTCGATCCGCTCATGCAGATCAAGCGCACTATTCCTGCGCTTGCGCTGACCCCGCTCTTCATCGTCTGGTTCGGCATCGGCGAAACCCCCAAGGTCGCGCTCATCGCCTTCGGCACCATCTTCCCGGTCTATCTCAACCTCTACAGCGGCATCCGCAGCGTCGATCTGCGCCTGCTCGATGCGGCCAAGAGCTTCGGCCTCAGCCGCTGGGAGCAGATCTGGCACGTCATCCTGCCGTCGGCCTTGCCCTCGCTGCTGGTCGGGCTGCGCTACGCCCTGTCGGTGTCGATCCTGGTGCTGGTGGTCGCCGAACAGATCAACGCCTCGGCCGGCCTCGGCTACCTCATCAACAACGCTCGCGATTTCATGCGGACCGACATCATTGTCGTCTGCCTGATGGTCTACGCCATCCTCGGCCTCGGCGCCGACTGGCTGGTCCGCACGATCGAAGCCCGCGCCCTTATCTGGCGCCCCAGCATAGTGGAGCAATAAGCATGGACGCTCGCCTCGGCTTTTCCACCGTGGACACCATTGTCCACCATCCTCATCCCGAACCCGTCGTTCGCCTGCGCGGTTTTACCCGGCGCTTCGGCACGAACACCATCGTCGACAGGCTTGACCTCGACATCGCACCCGGCGAGTTCATCGCTCTGCTGGGCCGGTCGGGTTCGGGCAAGACCACCTTGCTGCGCACGCTCGCCGGTCTGGACGAGGCTCGCGGCCAGGACGTGGAAGTCCCCGATTCCCGCGCCGTCGTGTTCCAGGACGCTCGCCTGCTGCCGTGGAAGCCGGTCTGGAAGAATGTGTCGCTGGGCCTGAAGGGCGACAATGGCCGTGGCCGCGCCGAAGCCGCGCTCAAGGAAGTGGGCCTTGGCCATCGCCTCGACGCCTGGCCGCTGACGCTGTCGGGCGGCGAGGCGCAGCGTGTGGCGCTGGCTCGCGCACTGGTGCGCGAGCCGCAACTGCTGCTGCTGGACGAACCCTTCGCCGCGCTCGATGCGCTGACCCGCTATCGGATGCACGATTTGGTCCTCTCGCTCTGGCGCAAGCATAGGCCCGCCGTCCTGATCGTGACCCATGACGTGGAGGAGGCGATCGCGCTCGCCGACCGCGTGCTGGTGCTGGACCAGGGCCGCATCGTCGCCGAAGAACGCATCACCGCGCCGCGCGGCGAGCGAACCAGTTTTGCTGCGCGCCTGCGTGAAAAACTGCTTTCTCACCTGGGGGGCGACGATCATGCCGAGGGCGTGGTGCCTTTCCCGGTCGCCGCCGAATGAGCGCACTCGCCGCCATCGAGCGTCCGGTCGATACCGCGGCCGACACCAGCCGCCTGCGCGGCTTCGTGACGGCCTTTGCCGACCTGCTGGCCGCGACCCGCGACGAGCAGGCGATATTGGACAGCGGCCGCGCGCTGCTCAGCCGCCTGATCGCCACCGACGACTGGTTGCCCGAAGCCTTCGCCCGGCCCCATCCCGATCGCTACCAGCAATATCTGCTCCACTGCGACAGCCGGGAGCGGTTCAGCGTCGTCAGCTTCGTCTGGGGACCGGGCCAGTCCACACCCATCCACGACCATAGCGTCTGGGGTCTGGTCGGCGTGCTGCGCGGGATCGAGAAGGTCGAGCGCTTTCGTCGCCTGCCGAGCGGCGTCTTGGTCGATCAGGGCGAGGAACTGCTGCACGAAGGCGAGGTGGACGCCGTCTCGCCGCGCATCGGCGACATCCACCGCGTCACCAATGGCCTCCCTGACCGACCGTCCGTCAGCATCCATGTCTATGGCGCCAATATCGGCGCGGTCGAGCGCGCGACCTACGCCCTCGACGGCACGCCGAAGACCTTCATTTCGGGTTACGCCAACGGCGTGATCCCCAACCTCTGGGACAGATCGAAAAACCTATGAGCACCGATATCCTCGACCGTATCCAGACCGCCACGCCTCTGGACATCCGGCGCGCGCTGCTGACCGGCAGCGAAATCGCGATCATCGACTTGCGCGAAGAACATGAATTCGCGCAGGGCCACCCGCTCTTCGCCGCGCAGATACCGCTGCGCCGGATCGACGAGGAAGCCCGCTGGCGCATCCCGCGTCTCGCGACCCCGATCATCGTCTACGATAATGGCGAAGGCATGGCGCGCAAGGCGGCCGTCCGTCTCGAAGCGCTGGGCTATAGCGATGTGCGCGAACTGGACGGCGGCCTCTCCGCCTGGGCCGCGGCGGGCTATGAACTGTTCGAGGACGTCAACAGCTACTCCAAGGCGTTCGGAGAACTGGTCGAACATCGCCGCCACACGCCCTCACTGGCCGCCGAAGACGTACAGGCGCTGATCGATGAAAAGGCCGACATCAAGATCCTCGATGCCCGCCGCTACGAAGAATATAATACGATGAGCATCCCTACCGGGACCAGCGTGCCGGGCGCGGAACTGGCGTTGCGGGCGCGCACCATCGCGCCCGATCCCGACACCACGATCATCGTCAATTGCGCCGGCCGCACCCGGTCGATCATCGGCGCGCAGTCGCTGGTCAATGCCGGCGTCCCCAACAAGGTGTTTGCGTTGCGTAACGGCACGATCGGCTGGACGCTGGCGGGCCAGTCACTGGATACCGGCCAGACCCGCGTCGCACCTGAAGTCGATGACGTTTCGATCGCGGAAGCACGCGCCCATGCCCGCGACGTCGCCTATCGCGCCGGCGTGAAGCGTATCGGCTGGGACGAACTGGCCGCGTTTCAGGCCGACACGGCCCGCACCCTCTATCGCTATGACGTGCGCCAGCCGCGCGAATATGAAAGCGGTCATCTGCCCGGCTTCCGCAATGCGCAGGGCGGCCAACTGGTCCAGGAAACCGACCATAATGCTCCGGTGCGCGGTGCGCGGATCGTCGTGACCGACAATGTCGGCCCGCGCGCCGACATGACCGCCTCCTGGCTCGCCCAGCTTGGTTGGGACGTTGCCATCCTCGATGTCGACTGGTCGGCCGTTGCGCTGGAAACAGGTCCGGATGGTGCGCCAACCCCGCGCGGGCCGGAGGGCCGCTACAAGCGTCCCTATGAAGGCACGGACAACAAGGCCGCCGCGATGCAGGCCTATCTCGACTGGGAATATGGCCTCGTCGCCCAATTGGAGCGCGACGGCACCCACGGCTTCTTCGTCATCTAAACATCGGGAGACTATGCATGAGCGTCAAGTTCATCGGCTATATCGGTTTCAATAACGGCTCCGAAACGCAGGCGGCGGTGCGCAGCCGCGTCCTCGACACCGACTATGTCAACGCAGCGGCGAGGGCGCAGGAAGAGGGCGGGTTCGACCGCGTCCTCATCCCCTTCGGCTCCAACAGCCCGGAAAGCCAGATCGTCGCGGCCCATGCCGCCGCAATCACGACCCGGCTCGGCTTCCTCGTCGCGCATCGTCCCGGCTTCACCCAGCCTACGGTCGCCGCGCGCCAGCTTGCGACGCTTGACCAGCTTTCGGGCGGCCGCGTCGCGGTCCACATCATCACCGGCGGCGCGGACGAGGAAATGGCCCGCGACGGCGACACCAAAACGGTGAAGGCCGAACGCTACAGCCGGACCGACGAATATCTGACCATCCTGCGGCAGGAATGGACCGAGGCGAAGCCCTTCGACCATCGGGGCAAGTTCTACGACATCCGTCAGGCGTTCAGCGCGATCAAGCCCGACAATCTGCCGGTCTTCTTCGGCGGATCGTCGGCGGAAGCGATCGACGTCGCGGGTCGCCATGCCGATGTCTATGCGCTGTGGGGCGAAACGCTCGAAGCGGTGCAGGACACGGTGCGGGCCGTGCGCAAGTCGGCGGCGCGTTATGGCCGCAATCCGGGTTTCTCGCTGTCGCTGCGCCCGGTCATCGCCGATACCGAGGAAGCGGCATGGAAACGGGCGCGCGAGATCGAGGAACAGGTGCGCGAAAACCGCGTCGCCGCCGGCTTGCCGCTCACCGGACATCGCCCGCCCAATGCCGGTTCGCTCCGCCTGCTCGATACCGCCAGCAGCAATCGGCAGGACAAGCGTTTGTGGACCGGCGTTGCGGCATTGACCGGCGCGGCGGGCAACAGCACCGGCCTGGTCGGCACGCCCGAACAGGTGGCTGACGCCATGCTCGATTATTACGACATCGGCATCGACCATTTCCTGATCCGCGGTTTCGATCCGTTGGGGGATTCCATCCTTTATGGTCGCGAATTGCTGCCGGTCGTGCGCCGTAAGGTCGCCGAACGCGAAGCATCCGACCTTGCACTGGCGGGCTGATCCATGACCAGGAAAAACGTCGTCATCCTGTCGGCGTCCCTTATCGCGGTGGCGGGCATCGGGCTCGCCGCCGCGACCTTTAAGCGGAGCGATGACAAGATTTTGCGCGTCGCCAACCAGAAAGGGCAGGTCCGGTCGATGATGATCGCATCGGGCGTGCTGAACGGCGCGCCCTATACGGTCGAATGGTCGGAATTTCCCGCCGCCCAGCCATTGCTGGAGGCGGTCGGCGGCGGCGCGGCGGATCTGGGCCTGGCCGCCGATGCGCCCTTCATCTTCGCCTATCAGAGCGGCAGTCCGGTCAAGGCCATCGCCGTGCAGGCGCCAGCCAATCAGGCGAGCGACGCGCTCGCCATATTGGTCAAGGCCGGCTCGCCATTGAAAATCGCGCAGGATCTTGTGGGCAAGTCGGTGGCGACGACGCGCGGGTCGATCGGCCATCATCTGCTGCTGCAGGCTCTGGAACGCGCCCATATCCCGGCCGACAAGGTGCGCGTCACCTTCCTGCCACCGGGCGACGCGAAAGCGGCGTTCGACAGCGGCGCGATCGACGCCTGGGCGACCTGGACGCCTTACACCAATGTCGCGATCAAGGAAGGCGCGCGCGCTGTGGTCGATGCGAAGGACTATGGCCTGCCGCTCTATATCGACGTCGCCAACGCCGATTCCATCGATCCCAAGCGCGCGATGCTGGCCGACTTCCTCCAGCGGGAAGCCAAAGCGGTCGCCTGGGCGCGGGCGCATCCCGATCAGTTTGCACAGGTGCTGGCGAAAGAGACAGGCCTTCCGCTCGACATTGCCCGCGCCAGCTTCGACCGCAACAACCGGATCGCACAGCCGATCGACGCGAAAATCATCGCGCACGAACAGGCGATCACGGCCCGCTTCCAAAAGGCCGGGCTCACCGAGGGCAAGCGTGAAGTCGCGGGCGCTTTCGATTCAAGCTTTGGTCAAGTAAACTAAACAATAAGTTTATAGGAGAAAAGATGATCTAAATTTCAGATTTTCTCATCAATCTATTCTCAAAATCATTTCTCAACTAAATAAATAGAAAATAGGCAGGCCCCAAGTCTGTTTTGGGGGAATATCCATGAAGAACACCGCTTACTATCTCGCATCCTCGGCGCTCACGGTTGTCGCACTCGCCGTCTCACCGGCATCGGCGCAGGCTGTTGGCATTCCTGACGATGCAGCGGCCGACGCCGGCACCATCATCGTCACCGGCGTCCGCGGCGCGCCCCGGACCGTGGCCGAAAGCCCGGCGCCGATCGACGTGGTCAGCGCCGACAAGCTGCAGGCGACCGGCTCGGCCGAATTTGGCGAGGCGCTGTCCAAGCTGCTGCCGTCGCTCAATTTCGGTTCGACCCATGCCGGCGTCTTCTCGATCGGCCGCCCCGTGACGAACCGCGGTCTGGCGCCGGCCTACACGCTGGTGCTGGTCAATGGAAAGCGTCGTCACAACGGGGCCTTCCTCAGCAATTCGACCGCCGACACGTCCGGTGCGAACCCGGTCGATATCGACCTGATCCCGACCAGCGGCATTGACCGGATCGAAGTCCTCAAGGACAGCGCCGCCGCCCAATATGGCACCGACGCGATCGCCGGCGTCATCAATATCCAACTGGCGCAAAAGGAAGGGCTGAGCGGCGACTTCACCTATGGCACGCTCTATTCGGCCAATGGCAAGCCGGATAGCTGGAAGGGCACGATCCGCTACGGCACGAAGATCGGCGACGATGGGGGCTTCCTGACCGTCAGCGGCGACATCCGCAAGCGCGGCGGCGCCTGGTGGAACCTGGCTGCGACTGACACCAATCTCTACGGCCTGCCCGCCGGCCGCACCATCGATCAGGTGGTGGCCAGCAGCGGCCTGACCCGCGAACAGGTCGAGGCGAACATCGCCGACGCCAATGCGCGCAACGCCGCCTGGAACCGCGACGGCGCCCATAATGGCGACCCGCAGATCAAGGCGTTCAACCTCAGCTACAATGCCGAACTGCCGGTCACGGACAATGCCACCCTCTACAGTTTCGGTACCTATGGCGAGCGCGATGCGCAGATCGGCAATAATTTCCGTCGCCCCAACAGTACCGCCAATTTCACCGCGCTCTTCCCGGACGGCTATTATCCGCTCAACAATATCGATGAGACGGACTTCCAGTTCGTCGGCGGCCTGCGTGGTACGCTGGCGGGCTGGGATTATGATCTCTCCTCCTCCTTCGGCCGCAACGCCAGCCGCCAGTTTTCGAAGCTCTCCATCCGTCCGTCGCTCGGCCCGGACAGCCCGACCACCTGGCCCAATCTCGCCAATTTCGAATTTCGCCAATGGACCCATAATGTCGATCTGCATCGCGAGTTCGACATCGGTTTCGCCAAGCCGCTGCAAGTCTCGATTGGCGGCGAATATCGTCTCGACCGCTTCCGCACCTTCGCTGGCGATCCGCTCGCCTATGAACCGGCAACCTACACGTTCCAGCCCGACGACCAGCAATATGACTGGAATGTCGGCCGCGTTGCGTCGCCAGTGGTGCAGGGCGCGATCGTCCTTTCTCCCGATGATGAGGCCGACATCAGCCGCAAAGTCTATGCCGGCTATGTCGACCTCGGCATCTATCCGATCGACGCCTGGTATATCGGCGCAGCCGTCCGCGCCGAACATTATAGCGACGGGTCGGGCAGCCCGATCGGCCTGAAACTCAACAGCCGCTACGAATTCAGCCCCGCGCTCGCCATTCGCGGTACGGTGGGTACAGGGTTCCGCGCGCCATCGCTGACCCAGATCGGCTATGCCCAGACGGACGGCCGTACGTCGTCCTTCTTCAATGCGGAGACGGGCCAGACCGAATTGCGCCCGACCGTCGCCAAGCTGGTGACGGCGGACAGCAATGTCGGCAAGCTGCTGGGCGCCAAGCCGCTCAAGGCCGAAAAGACCTGGAATGCGGGCCTCGGCATCGTCTTCACGCCATTGCCGGCGCTATCGATCACGCTCGATGGCTATTATATCAAGATCAAGGACCGGATCGAGCGTACTGGCCGCCTGTTCGGCACCGGCATCTCCGCCATCCTGGTCGCCAACGGTCTGTCGGATATCGAACAGGCCGAATATTTCATCAATGCCGCCGATACCGAAACCAAGGGCTTCGATCTTGTCGCCGACTATTCGACCGGCCGTGGCGATTTCGGCAAGCTCGGCCTCACCTTCGCCTTCAACTATTCGAAGACTAAGGTGACCGACGTGGTCGCCACACCCTCACAATTGTTCGATGCCAATGGCAACAGCCTGCTGGGCGCCGGCTCGGTCTTCTTCGGCGGCGACAAGATCGGCGAACTGGAAGTGCTCCAGCCCCGAACCAAGCTGGTCAGCACGCTCAACTGGTCGAAGGGTATTTTCGGCCTCAGCATCACCAACACCCGTTACGGCAAATATACGCAGCGCACGGCGGCAGGCGACGATCGCTATTTCGGCGCGAAGATCATCACCGACTTGAGCGTCAGCGCGAAGGTGACGGACTTCGCTACCCTGTCGGTCGGCGCCACGAACCTGTTCGACGTCCGCCCCGAAAAGAACGGGCCGGGCAATCCCCAGACCGGGCAGGGCTATTATGGCCCTTCGCCCTTCAACCCCGCAGGCGGTTATTATTATGGGCGCATCGCTCTTGCTTTCTGATCGCCGGACCTTTCTCGCCGGTGCCGCCGCGCTCGGCCTCGCCGCCTGCGGTGGGGCCAGCAAGGGCGGCCGCACGAAACTGGTCCTGGGCGATCAGGTCCATCTGCTTCAGTCCAAGGCGGAAGCCGCCGGCGCGCTCAAGGGGCTGGCCTATGACATAGAATGGGCCAATTTCGTCGGCGCGGCGCCGTTGCTGGAAGCGCTCAACGCCGGGGCGGTCGATACTGCGCCGGCGGGCGACCTGCCAGTCGTGCTGGCGGCCGCGGCCGGCGTCCCGCTCAAGGTGATCGCCGGCTCCATCTCCTCCACGCGCGACATCGGCATCGTCGTGCCGCCCGGCTCGCCGATCCGCGACGTGGCCGGCCTTCCCGGCCACCGCGTGATCGTGTCGAGCGCGCGGGGCAGCATCTCCCATTATCTGCTGCTCGAAGCGCTCAAGGAGGCGAAGGTCGATCGCAAGAGCGTCGATATCGGTTTCATGCTGCCCAACGACGCCGCGGCCGCCTTCGCCGCCGGGCGGATCGACGCCTGGGCGACTTTCGGTACATACCAGATAGCGGCGGAAGCGCGCGGTGCGCGGGTGCTGCGCGACGGGCAGGGGATCAATAGCGGCCTCAGCCTGATCGCCGCCTCGCAGGCGGCGCTGGACGACCCGGCCAAGCGCGCGGCGCTCAAGGACGTACTCGCCCGCTTCCGCACCGCCAGCCAATGGGCGCAGGCGCATCCCGACACCTATGCCGTGCTGTTCGCCAAGGCGACCGGCGTCGATCCCAGGCTGGCGAAGTTGATCGTCGATCGGCAGAATCCCGTTCTCGTCGCGCCCGACGCAGCGGTCATCACGCCGCTCCAGCGCGTGGTCGATCGCTTCCATGCCGATGGTGAATTACCTGTCCATGTCGATGTCTCACGCATCGTCGATCCGGGCATCTTCCCCGCATGAGCAGCGCGCATCGATCCTTCAGACATTCTCATTGGGCGGCCCCCGGCCGCCGCCCTACATCTGCCCGCAAAGGAGCATCCCCATGGCTACAGTCCTGAAAGACGATCGTTTCCGTGCATCCGGTATCAGCGAAGCGGAATGGAAGGTCCGCGTCGACCTCGCCGCCTTCTATCGCCTGTCGGCCCTCTATGGCTGGGACGATTTTCTCTACACCCACATCTCCGCCCGCGTGCCGGGGCCGGATCATCATTTCCTCATCAACCCCTTCGGCCTGATGTTCGATGAAATCACCGCGTCCAGCCTGGTCAAGGTCGATCTCGACGGTAATGTCATCGGGGACAGCGACTATGGCATCAACTATGCCGGCTATGTGATCCATTCGGCGATCCACGGCGCGCGCGACGACGCCCATTTCATCGCCCATTTCCACAGCGCCGACGGCGTGGCCGTCTCCGCCCATGCCGAGGGATTGCTGCCGCTCAACCAGCGCGCGCTCGCCTCGATCCCGCGCCTTTCCTATCATGACTATGAAGGCGTAGCGCTCAATCTGGACGAGCGCGAACGTCTGGTCGCGGACCTTGGCGATACGAAGGTCATGCTGCTGCGCAATCACGGCACGCTGGCGCTCGGCGCGTCGCCGGGCGAGGCGTTCAGCGGCATCTATCATCTGGAGGAGGCCTGCAAGGCGCAGGTCCGCACCCTGTCCATCGGTCGCGACCGCGTGCTGATCGCACCGGAAGAGTCGCAGCAGGAAGTGCGCCGCCAGATCAGCCGGGATCGTCAGCCCACGGAAGGCGCCAAATCCCATCATGATCTCGTCTGGGAAGCGGCCCTGCGCAAGGCCGAGCGCCAGTCGCCCGGTTTCGACGCCTGACGCAAGAGGATAAGACATGACCAAGCGCCAATTGAAACTGGGCCTCGTCCCCACCGGCGTCGGCGGCCCCGGCGACAGCAATCGCTGGCTCGATACCGACATTCCCCTCGACGCCAGCGTCAATATCGACTGGTATATCGATGTCGTGCGACAGGCGGAGGCGGCGAAGTTCGACCTCGTCTTCATCGTCGACAGCCAGTTCATCACCGCCAACTCGCCGCCCCATTATCTCAACCGGCTGGAACCGCTTACCCTTCTGTCGGCGCTGGCGGTGGCGACGAAGCATATCGGCCTCGTCGGCACGCTCACCACCTCCTATAACGATCCCTTCAACCTGGCCCGCCGCTTCGCCTCGCTCGACCTCATCAGCAAGGGACGCGCCGGCTGGAATGTCGTCACCAGCGGCGACGCCGGCACAGCGGGCAATTTCAGCCAGCCAGACCATTTCGACTATGACACCCGCTATCGCCGCGCCGTCGAGTTCCTCGACGTGGCGCGCGGCCTCTGGTCGAGCTGGGAGGAGGGGGCCTTGGTCCGCGATCGGGCGACCGGGCAGTTCCTCGATGCCGACAAGCTGCATCGCCTCGACCATGACGGCGAATTTTTCCAGGTCGTCGGCCCGCTCAATCTCCAGCGCTCGCCGCAGGGCGAACCGGTGATCTTCCAGGCCGGCGACAGCGATCAGGGCCGTGATCTGGGCGCGACCATCGCCGACGCCATCTTCACCCATGCCGCGACGATCGAGCAGGGCCAGGCCTTTTATGCCGATCTGAAAGGCCGCGCGGCGCGGCAGGGGCGCAACCCGGATGAGATCGTCATCCTGCCGGGCTTCTCCGTCACTGTCGGCGATAGCGATGCGCAGGCGAAGGATATCGAGCGTCACTATCGCCAACTGGACCAGAGTTTCGATCAGGCGCTCGCCGAGTTCGGCCGTCCCTTCGGCTGGCATGATTTCCGCCAATATGATCCCGACGCGCCCTTCCCGGTAGGGGCGCTGGAACATGCGAAGAACAGCTTCTACACGCAGGCGAAGAAGGTCACCGATCTTGCCGTCGAACAGGGGCTGACCCTGCGCCAGGCAGTGGAAAAGGCGCGCGCGGGTCGTGGCAGTCCCTTCGTCGGATCGGCCGAAACCGTGGCGAACGAGATCCAGCGCTGGTTTGAAGGGCGCGCGCTTGACGGCCTCAACGTCCATCTGGGTCATCCCTCGCAGTTCAAGCGCTTCGTCGAGGAAGTCGTGCCGATCCTGCAGTCGCGCGGCCTGTTCCGCGCCGATTATGAGGCGGACACGCTGCGCGGCAATCTCGGCCTGTCCATCCCGGCAAGCCGTCACCAACAAGCACCCGCCCGGCGGGATGCCGCCTGAAACTATGACGATTCTTCGTCGCTGGACCCGCAACTCTCATTAGCGAGGACCGCCAGCTATCGCCATCATGATCCCGACCCAAGGAGATCATGATGGCGACACTTCTCATTCAAACGCTCAAGGATCGTTTCGCCGCCTTGCAGGCGGAACGCGAGCGGAACTGGCCTCCGGCGCAACTGGCGGCCAATGCAGGGCAGCGCCGGCAGTTGGTCGAACGCTTCGACCCGGCGGCGGTCGCCCAAGCGGGTGATGTGCTGCCGCCTTTGTCCTTCGCCGAAGTCGGCGGCGGCACGCTCGATCTGGACAGGCTGACCGCCGACGGCCCGGCCTTGTTCATCTTCTTCCGCTTCGCCGGCTGCCCGGCCTGCAACATCGCCTTGCCCTATTATGCGGATAGGCTGCATCCCGCGCTGCAAGACCGGAAGATCCCGCTGGTGGCGCTCAGTCCGCAACAACCCGATTGCCTGCGCGAGATCAAGACGCGCCACGGCCTGCCCTTTGCCGTGGCGTCCGACCGGGATAATGGCCTGGCGCGCCTGCTGGGCATCAGCTTCCAGCCCGACAATCGCCCATTGCCGCCGCCTGCCGGCTGGATCGGTGAAGTGACCGGCACCAACAGTTGGGAATTGCCGCAGCCCGCCGCGTTGCTGGTGGGGCCGGGGCGTACTCTCCATTGGCTCCATGTCAGCCCCGACTGGCTGGAGCGGCCCGAGGCGGCGGAGATATTGGACTGGATCGACGGCAGCTTCCCTTCCTGATCAAGAATGGGTCAGGGATGGGCGCATTGCCGCCCGTCTGTCTGATCAGAAATTCGTCCATGACTGACGAAGAAGGCCGATTCATAGGCGTCGAAGGTCGATGGATGGATAGTCGACGCTTGCACGCCCAATTGCGTGTCGCCCCCGCTACAGCCTCGGATCTGCGCGCGGACGGGAAGCCCGCTGCCGTGCAACTGGATATGAGGTTGCTGTGGTCGGAATTGCAGCATTTTTTGCAGGGATCGTTCGCACCTCTCCTCTCTTGCACGATTTCCATGCTGGACGAATAGCTGTATTGAGAACATAAGGGGAACATAGTGAGCGATTCGAGATATGGCAGGCAATGGTCCCATCAGCGGCGCGCGTCCGGCAGCGCCAGAAGCGCAAGCGTCCTGTCCGGCGCTTGAGCAGGGACATCTGCATGAAATTCACAGCCAGACCGAGGATCGGGCGGCCGCCTTGGCCTTTGCCCTGACGCATGGTCCGCTTGCCGGATCGGGCGCGATCTTTGCCCTGCGCACGCCGCGTCGACAACGCCTGCCGACACTGTTTTCTGGCGACGGGCTGGCGCTGCTGGGCATCCAGCCCGGCCGCCTGACGATCGTGGAGACGCGGACCGAGGTCGACATGCTGCGCGCGGGGCTGGAGGCGGCGCGCTGTCCGGGCGTGGCGGCGGTGCTGATGGAAAGCGAGGGACGCTTTGCCGACTATGATCTGACCGCCAGCCGCCGCCTGGTGCTGGCGGCGGAAGCCTCGGGCGTCTGCATAATATTGCTGCGGGGCGATGCCGAACCGCGATCGAGCGGCGCGCAGACACGCTGGACGATCAGGAGCGCACCCTCCGTCGCGCTGGAGGCGGACGCGCCCGGCTGGCCGGCGATCGAGGCCGAATTGCTCCGCTGTCGCGGCGGGCCTGCGGGCGGACGCTGGCGACTGACATGGGATAGTGAAGGTGGATGTTTCCGGGACGCAGACGGACAAGCGCCTCTGCCTGGCACTGTGGTTCCCTTTTCTCGCCTGCGAACGGATGCGGGCGACGATGGGACCGAGCAGCGGCAGGTCGCCTGACGATGGCACTGCCGAACCGCTCGCACTGGTGGCGCGGGTCGGTAACGCGCTGCGGCTGGCCGCGGTGGACAGGCTGGCGGTCGAACAGGGACTGGTGGCGGGCATGATGCTGGCCGATGCGCGGGCGCGCTGCCCGACGCTCGTGACGCGGCCGGCCGATCCCGTCGCCGATGCGCAGGCGCTGGACCGCTTGCTGGAGGCGATGCGGCATTTCACCCCCATGGTCGCGCTGGATGCGCCCGATGGCCTCGTCCTCGACATCAGCGGTTGCAGCCATCTGTTCGGCGGTGAGCAGGCGCTGGCGGGGCAGGCACGTGCGATGGCCGGCTATGCCAGTCGTCACGCCTTCGGCCCCAACGCCATGGCGGCTCGTGCGCTCGCCCGACATGGGGGAGGGGACGGCGATGTGGCGGCTTTGCCGGTCGCGGCGCTCGAACTGGACGATGGCGCACTGGCCGCGCTGCGCCGGGCCGGCTTGCGCACCATCGGCGACCTGGAGAAACGCCCCATGGGCATGATCGCCGCCCGCTTCGGCGAACAGGCGGTCACCCGGTTGCGCCAGATATTGGGCGAAGCGCCCAGTCCGATCGCGCCGCGCCGTCCTTCCGCCCCGATCCGGGCCGAGGCGCGCTTTCCCGAACCGATCGCCCGGACCGAGGACGTGATGGACGTGATAGAGGATCTGCTGGATCAGGCCGCGCGGCAGATGGAGGTGCGTAAGCTGGGCGGTCGCCGTTTCGTCATCCGTTTGCTGCGGAGCGACGGCGCGCGTCAGGGTCTGGCGATCGAAACCGGACAGCCGGTGCGCGATTCCGCCGCCGTGCTGCGCCTGCTGCGCGAGCGGATCGACACGATGGCCGATCCGCTCGACCCCGGTTTCGGCTTCGACGCCGTTCTGCTGGCGGTGCCGCGCGTGGAGCCGCTGGTCGAACGGCAGCAGGCGATGGAGGGAGAGGCGGCCAGGGCAGGCGAGGCGAATATCGTCGCCCTGATCGACCGGCTCGGCATTCGCCTCGGCCCGGACAATGTCCGTCGCCTGCAACCCTGTGACCGGCATATCCCCGAGGGCGCACAGACTTTCGTGCCAGCGACGCAGGCTCAGCCTCAATCCTGGCCCGCCGCGCCGGATCGTGCGCCCCGGCCGCTGCTGCTGTTCGATCCGCCCCAGCCTGTTGCCGTGATCGCTGGCGTGCCCGATGGCCCGCCCCAGCGTTTCCGCTGGCGCGACCGGCTGCATGAGGTGCGGCTGGCCGAAGGGCCGGAGCGTATCGCGGCGGAATGGTGGCGCAGGCGGGACGGGCATCAACCGGGCGGGGCAGGGCGCACCCGCGACTATTACCGGATCGAGGATGGCGACGGGCGCCGCTACTGGATGTTCCGCCATGGCCTGTTCGGCGAAGAAACGGAGATATGCTGGTATCTCCACGGCCTGTTCGCATGAGCGACTTTGCAGAGGTCGTGGCCGCCACCAATTTCAGTTTCCTGCGCGGGGCATCCCATCCCCGGAAGATGGTGCAGCAGGCCGCGCATCTGGGCATGACCGGCATCGGCATTGCCGATCGCAATACGGTGGCGGGCGTAGTGCGCGCGCATCAGGCGCTCAAGGATCTAAAGCCGCTGGGCGTCACCATGCGCCTGATCGTCGGTGCGCGGCTGGTCTTTGCCGACGGCACGCCCGACATCATCGCCTATCCGCGCACGCGCTTCGGCTGGGGCCGGCTGACCCGGCTGCTGACCGAGGGGAATCGCCGCACGATCAAGGGCGCGTGCGAACTCAAACTGGCGGACCTGATCGACCATGGGCAGGACATGGCTTTGATGGCAATGGACGGCGACGCCACCCTGCTGTCGCAGTTGCGCGGGCTGACGCCGTATCTCTGGCTCGCCGCGACGATGGGGCGATCGGGGCGCGACGCGCAGATGCTGATGCGACGGCGGGCGCTGGCGGCCCAGTGCGATGTGCCGCTGATCGCCACCAACGATGTCCTCTATGCGGAAGCGAACGACCGGCCGATGCAGGATATCCTCACCTGCATCCGGGAAGGATTGACGATCCAGACGGCGGGCCGCCGCCTTGCCCCCAATGCCGAGCGGCACCTGAAAGACCCGGCCGAAATGGCGCGCCTGTTCGCTGCCTGCCCGGAGGCGATCGCCGCGACGCAGGATTTGCTGGGCTGCATCGACTTCACGCTGGATCAGTTGGTCTATGAATATCCGCACGAACCGGTGCCGGCGGGCTGGGCGCCGCAGGCTTGGCTGGAGCATCTGGTGGGGGAGAAAGCGAAGGCGCGCTTTCCCGACGGATTGCCGCCCCGATATCAGGAGACGTTGGACGAGGAATTCACGCTGATCCGCAAACGCAATTACGCCTATTATTTCCTGACCGTCCACGACATCGTCGCTTACGCCCGCAGCCTCGACCCGCCGATCCTGTGCCAGGGACGCGGGTCGGCGGCCAATTCGCTGGTCTGCTACCTGCTGGGCGTCACGCCGATCGATCCGGTCGAACAAAAGCTGCTCTTCTCCCGTTTCCTGTCAGAAAACCGGCATGAGCCACCCGATATCGACGTCGATTTCGAACATGAGCGGCGCGAGGAGGTGATGCAATATGTCTACCGCCGCTATGGGCGCGAACGGGCGGGCATCGCCGCGACCGTCATCCGCTATCGCCAGCGCAGCGCCCTGCGCGAAGTCGGCAAGGCGTTGGGCCTGACCGAGGATGTGACGGCGCGCCTGTCCGGCACCGTCTGGGGCAGTTGGAGCGGTGATCAGCAAGTGCCCGAAGCGCGGGTGACCCAGGCGGGTTTCGATCCCGCCAATCCCGAACTCGCCCGGCTGCGCGACATGGCGAGCCAGTTGCTCGAATATCCCCGTCATCTGTCGCAGCATGTCGGCGGTTTCGTGCTGAGCCAGGGGCGGCTCGACGAACTGGTGCCGATCCACAATGCCGCCATGCCCGATCGCACCTTCATCGAATGGGACAAGGATGATCTCGATACATTGCAACTGATGAAGGTCGATGTGCTGGCGCTCGGCATGTTGACCGCCATCCGCAAGAGCTTCGACCTGATGCGGCTGCATGGCCTGCCCGATCTGACGCTGGACCGGGTGCCGGTGGAGGATGAGGCGACCTACACCATGCTGCAAAAGGGCGACAGTATCGGCACCTTCCAGGTCGAAAGCCGCGCGCAAATCTCGATGCTGCCCCGCATGAAGCCCAAGGAGCTATACGACCTCGTCATCCAGGTCGCGATCGTGCGGCCCGGCCCGATCCAGGGCGGCATGGTCCATCCTTATCTGCGGCGGCGAGCGGGAGAGGAGAAGCCCGATTATCCGGGACCGCCGGACAATCCGTTTGAACTAAAAGATGTGCTGGAAAAGACCAAGGGCGTGCCCTTGTTTCAGGAACAGGCGATGCGGCTGGCGATCGTCGCGGCCGAATTCACGCCGGCGGAAGCGGACGGCTTGCGCCGCTCCATGGCGACCTTCCGCAATCGCGGGGACATCGGCAATTGGGAAAAGAAGTTCATCGGCGGCATGACGGCGCGCGGCTATCCGCTGGATTTCGCCGAACGCTGTTTCGAACAGATCAAGGGCTTCGGTGAATATGGCTTTCCCGAAAGCCATGCCCAGGCGTTCGGCTGGCTCGCCTATGTCTCCTCCTGGCTGAAATGCCATTATCCGGCCGTCTTCACCTGCGCGCTGCTCAACAGCCAGCCGATGGGCTTTTACGCCCCCGCGCAACTGGTCCGCGACGCGCAGCAACATGGCGTGGAGGTGCGGCCGATCGATGTGCAGGCGAGCGACTGGTATAGCAGCCTGGAAGGGGAGCGCATCCTGCGCCTTGGCCTCAACCGCATCGACGGGTTTCGTGAGGAATGGGCCAGGGCGCTGATCGCGGCGCGGGCGGAGGCGCCGATCCGCGACATGGAGGATATCGCCCGACGCGCCGGGATGCCCGCACGCGCGCTGCACCTGCTGGCGGACGCCGACGCGCTGCGCTCGATCGGTCGCACCCGGCGCGAGGCGGGGTGGGACGCGCGCCGCGTGCCGCCGGCCCAGCTACCGCTCTTCGCTGCGCAGGATCTGCCCGAACTCGGCCGCGAAGCCGATCCGATGCTGCCGGCCATGCCCTTGTCCGAAGAAGTCGCGATCGATTACCACACCCACCGCCTGTCGCTGAAAGGCCATCCGATGCAGTTTCTGCGCGACCATTTCGCCCGGCGCGGCGTCATCGACTGCGCATCGGTCAATAGCGCGAAGGACGGCGCGAAGGTGAAGGTGGCGGGCGTGGTCCTGATCCGCCAGCGGCCGGGCAAGGGCAATGCGGTCTTCATCACGATCGAGGATGAAAGCGGCATCGTCAACGCGCTGCTCTGGGCGCGCGACATGGAAAAGCAGCGGCGCGCGGTGATGGCGTCGCGCCTGATGCTGATCCACGGCGAAATCCAGCGCAGCAAGGAAAATGTCGTCCACCTGATGGTCGATCGCGTCACCGACGCCAGCCGGGCGCTGGACTGGCTGAGCGAGGGGCATGAGAGCGGAAAACCCGCGAGGCCATTCCCGCATCGCCATCCCCGTGACGTGCGCATATTGCCCAGGTCACGCGATTTCCATTGAATATATGTGCTACGTGTTCCCGCCGCGCGGGAACCTAACAGCCCAAAAAAATCACCGCTTCCGCGCAAACCAGATCACATGGCGCGGCCCCTTGCCATTGTCGCGCGCCTTGACCGCAACCTCATCCACCTCGAACCCTGCATTGCGCAGGCGGCGGGTGAACGGGTCGTCCGATCCCGCCGACCATATCGCCAATATCCCGCCGGGCTTCAGCGCCGCCTTGGCCACTGCCAGTCCGCCAGCCGAATAGAGCCGGTCGTTGGCCGCCGCGGTCAAGCCGTCAGGCCCATTGTCGACATCCAGCAGGATCGCGTCATAGGTCGCCTGGCCCGCCGCGATCACCGGCACGACATCCTCGATCCGCAAGTCGACGCGCGGATCGTCAAGACACCCTGCCATCAATTCCGCCATCGGCCCTCGCGCCCATTCGATGATCTTGGGGACCAGTTCGGCCACGGTCACACGCGCCGATCCGTCCAGCACGCCCAGCGCCGCGCGCAGGGTGAAGCCCATGCCATAGCCGCCGATCAGCAGGTGCGGCGCCTTGCGCCCCTGCAACCGTTCGATCGTCATCAGCGCCAGTTGCTTTTCCGACCCGCTCATCCGGCTGCTCATCAGTTCATTGCGGTCGAGCACGATCATGTGATCGGCGCCGCGCCGGTAGAGTTTCAACTCCTGCCCGCCCGGCACCTGCGCCGAATCCAGATATTCCCGCGGGATCATGATCGCTTTCCTTCTCTTTTGCGGGCAGCCGTTCGTCCCATGTCGGCCACGCGCGATGCGCATGGCAGCTTGGCATCCGTCACGCAAATGCTACAGGCACCGCGCAGGCACGCTTCATCCTATCCCCGGCAGGCAGTTTCTCTTTTCATGCGTTATTTTCTCGACACCGAATTCAACGGCTTTGGCGGTACGCTGATCAGCGTCGCGCTGGTTCCGGAACATGGCGACCAGGAATTTTACGTGACGCTGCCGCTGCCCGAAGAGATCGAGCCATGGGTGGAAAAGCATGTCATCCCCTATCTGCGCCACGTCCCGCCGGGCATCGACCTGGAGTTGAACCGGGTCGAGGCGGCCGATCATGTCGCCGCTTATCTGGAAGGAGACAGCGACCCGGTCATCATCGCCGACTGGCCGGAGGATCTGTCGCATTTCTGCGCGCTGCTGGTGACCGGACCGGGCCGGATGGCGGGCGTGGACTTCGGGCTGCGGCTCGAACTCATCAACGCCGCCGGCTTCAGCGCCGCCGCCAACAGCCGCGTGCCGCACAACGCCCTGCACGATGCGCGGGCGCTGCGCGACTTCTACATGGCCGACTGACGCGGCCAAAGCCGACAGCCACGCGCCGTTGCTATGGCGCAGCTACTGCCGCACGGGATGAAAGGGCGGCGTGACGACCAATGCGCGACCGCTCCAGCCACCAGAGCAGCGCGCTCGCCGCCAGCCATCCCACCCAGAAGGGCCAGGCCGATCCGGAACCGCCGGTCGTGATCTTCGTGCCCGGCGCGTGGCGAGAGGTGGCGGACAGCATGGCCATCGCTTGCCGGTCGCGCGCGGCGCGCATGGCCGGCAATGCGTCGCGCGCCTGAACGCGGAAGGGGCGAAGTTCCTCCTTGACTCGCAGCCTGTGCCAGCCGGCCTTTGCGGGCCAGAAGCCGCCGCATCCCGCCACCGGCACCAGCTTGGTCCATACGCCATCGGCCGTTTCGACCACCGCATCGCTGCCAATATCGCACAGCGCCATCCGTTCGTCCGCCCAAGCAATGCCGGGGACGATCTGGCTGGACGGCGCAGGCCGCGCGACCGCCGTCAGCAGCGCCTGCCACCAGTCGCCATAGAGATCGCGCCGCCCGGTCAGGGTCAGGGCATAGCTATCGATTCCGGTGAACAGGGCGACACGCCCCAATCCGATCGCCCGCCAGGCCCCCAGCGTCGCGCCGCCCGCATCCTCCAGCAAGGGCACGGCCCCATCGTCGCCGGGCGTCAGGCCCAGGCGACTGACATCGGGCGCGATGTCTTCAGGCAAGGCCATGTCCACCGGCGCATCGTCGCTGCCGATGCCATGGCGGGTGCGGGCAACGGCTTCTTCGGCCGCTTTGGGCAAGGCCAGCGGCATAAGGCCGCCCGGACCACTCAGACCAAAGCCCAGCGCCTGCCATTGCGACCGCGTCGCGCCGTCGATTGCGCCGCCCGCGCGCAGAACCAGCCCCAATCCGCCGCGCACCGCCGCAATCAACGGGCCACGCATTCCCGCCCAGGCGCGATCGTCCACGATCGCTACGTCGAACCGGCGCAGCCCTGCCGCATCCAGCGCCACCGGCGCGTCGCCCAGGGCGATCCCGCCGCCCGCGCTCATCTGCGTCGTCACGTCGAAGCCGGCATCGCTTGCCCAGCGGCGCAGATATTTGACCTCCGGCCCCGGCGCACCCGCCAGGATCAGCAGCTTGGGACGGGCGCTTTCCGTCACCCAGACCGGCACGTCCGCCTGTTCGATCAGGCGCTTGTCCTTGCGCACGCGCAGCGTGAAGCGGACCGCGCCCGCCGCCCGCACCGTGCCGGCGAGCCGGAAATGCCCGTCCCGGTCGGCCGCACCGCTGTCGGTCAGGCGCCCCGCCGGGTCGATCAACTCGATCGTTGCGTTGTCCAGCCCGGCCAGCGTTCCGCCCACCATGAAGCGCCCGCCCGCCGCCACCCCCGGCGGTGGCGCCAGATCGACGATGCCGGCCCGCAGCGGTGGCGGGTCGAACCGCACCGACACCTGCCGCGCGGCGTCCACGTCTCGCGGCCCAAGTCCGTCGCCCAGCACATGGATGGCCGTGACGCCGGGATGACGCCGCAACGCCGTGGCCAGATCGGGCGCCGCTTCGCCGCCGCCGATCGCGGGCGCTTCCGGCAGCAGGATCAGCGGTGCGCCATCGGCCGCAACGGCAAGGCGCGATGTGCCGGCTGTCGCAATCCGCAGGCTGGTCGCGCCGCCATTCATCATCGGCGGGAAGAGGGCGCAATAGAGCAGCACCGACACCATCGGCTGGAGCAGCATCAGCAATGCCAGCCGGACGGACGCAGCCTGGCCCGTCGCCGCCGCACGGCTATGCCATAGCCACAGCCGCACCCAGGCGAGGAGCGTGGCAAGCCCCAGGATCAGCGCAACCGCCCACTCAACCGTCATGGCGCCGCTCCGATCGCGCCCAGATAGCGTGCACCGGCCGCATCGACCGGACGACGCCGGGCCGGACGCGCCAGCGGCCGCTCCATCGCCGTCCAGAGCTGCGCGCGCAAACGGGCGCGGCAGGCCGTGCAGGCGGGATCGCTGCGCACCGCGTCGATCGCCCCCGTCAGCGCCAGCGCATCGGGCAGTCGCCCGGCATTGGTGCGCGTCCACGCCTCCAAGGCGCCCAGCGCGATCGGCCCGCGGATCGCATCCGGCCCGTCGCCCAGCGCTCGCCATGCGGCAGCGGCGGGGCCGTCGCGTCCTTCTACAGGGGCGATGCCCAATGTGCGGTTCGCCAGCCCCTCGCGCTTGCCGGTCATGCGTCGGGTCGCGTCGATCGGCGGCAATTCCGGGCCGACCCGCGACAGGAAGATGCGGGTCGCCTGCTGCACCTCCTTGATGAAACGCAGCGCCTTATAGGCGAAGGGCAGGGCCAGGTCTGGCCGCCCCTGCTTCAACTCCCGTTCGGATTGCCACATTTCGTTGACGGCCTGTTTCAGGATCGCGCGGGTTTCGGGATCGAGACTGGAGGCGGGGCTATCGTCATGGGGATGGCCGAAATCGCCCAGCACATCCTCCGGCGGGCCGAAGCCGGCACTGGGCTGTTTCGGCGGTCCGCCATGGTCGTGGCCGTCGCCTTCGCTATGTCCGTCCGCGGTCGGCGATTCCGGCTCGCCTTCCTCCTCGCCACCCAGAAACTGGCTGTAGCGGCCGCGCAATATTTGCTGGTCGCCGCCGATCGACGCCGATCGCGTCACAAAACGGTCGGACGCCAGCGCGCGCTTCTGTTTGATGAGCGCTTCTGCATCGATGATGATCTGCCGCTGGCTGCGGAAATAAGCGGGCAGGGTGGTGTTCACCATCCCCTCCATCCCGCTGCTTTCGGGCTGTTTTGCCGATGGCCAGCGCAGGATCAGGCTGGGACCGCGCACCTCCTGCGGAGCGGGGGAGCGGTTGTCGCGCACGATCAACTGCACGACCATGTCGCCGCCAGCGACGAAACCGAAGCTGGCAAAGTCGAGCCGCGGCGCAAAGCGTCGGTCGCGGGCCGGGCCGCTCCCCGCTACGGCGATTTCCCGTTCGCTGAAGGTCACATTCTCGCCCTCGCCGATGGCCAGCGTCACGCGCAGCCGGGCGGTCGCGGCGACGCCATAATCGTCGGTCGCGGCAAAGATTGGGGTCCAACTGCGCTGGCCCGGCGTGATCATGGACAGGCTGGCGGTCGGCGACAGCGCCTTCACCTGCGGCGGCGAGTCGGCGATGGCGTCGATCCGGTGCAGCGGCGGGGGCGGGCCGCGCGCGTCGGCGGGATCGACGCGATAGAGAAAGGACGCGTCGAGCGTCCGGCTGGCGATCCATGTCTCGCCGTCGCGGCGCAGGCCCGGCGGTTGGCCTGCAAGCATCGCCAGACGGGGGGCGCTAGCCTGCGGATCGAACCGCAGCGTCCATTCCAGCCGCGCGCCCTGCGGCGCGCGCGCATCGAGCGAGGCGGAATCGCGCACCGGCATGCCGGTATAAGCGGGCGGGATGATGCGCAGATTTTGCGCAATCAGGCGCGGGATGCCGGGCCGGGCGGGCAGGCCTTCCAGCGCGGGTGCCAGGGTCGGCGGCCCTTCGCCGGGACGCGGCCACAGCAGGGCGACGACGACCACCGCTACGGCCACAAGACTGAACGCCAGCAGCGACCGGCGCGACCAGTCGGGCCTCAGATCCTCTGGCGTGCCATGATCGATCCGCGCCGCGATGCGATCGCGCTGAAGCACCTGCAACGGCGCAAGCGGGGCATGTTGGGCGAATAGCAGCGCGCTGCTGTCCTCCAGTTCCGGGCGATTATTGTCGAGGCTGCGGACCAGCCAGGCGCGATCGAAGCGGGCGGCGCGCCGACGCGCGATGAAAAATGCAATGGCGCTGCCGATCGCGACCAGCAACAGGGCGAAGGCCGGTCCCCCCAAGCGCCAGCCGACGGTGCCGGCAGCGACCAGTAACGGCAACGCCAACGCCCACGTATCGGCCAATGCCCGCCAGCGTGCGGGCGCGATCCAGCGCGCGAGCAGCGCCGTCATGGCGCGACGCCCCTGCTGCGGCGCGTCGCCATCCAGCGCTCGACCAGCAGCCCCAGCGCGATCAGCAGGGCCAGCCAGGGCCGCAAGGATTGCGGCGGCTGGTCATAGCTGCGCCCGCCCGTCAACGGTGCATAATCGGCGGCGGCGACGCGCGCAGGTGGCGCCAAGGGGGCTAACAGCGCGCGCAATTGAACGGGGAAATCCGCGTCCGCCAATATGGGTATCTGCGCCGGCGTCAGCGCGCGCGTGAAATGCAGCAGGCGTCCCTTGCCGATCGGCAGCGCCTCCGCCATCGGGACGCCCAGTTCGTCGCGCCAGACCGGCAGGGCAGGGCGGCCGTCCGGCAAGCGCGCATCGCTCGCCGCCAGCACCGTGCCGCCTTCCTCCACCCGGCGCAGGACGCCGTCCGGCAAGGTGCCGCCCGCCAGCCAGACCAATATCCGTCGCCGGTTGGGCAGCGGGGCATCGATCGACGCCGTGTCGATATCCGCCTCACGTCCCGCCGGTTGCCATGCCAGCGCGGCGGCGCGGATGTAGCGCAGTGCCTCGCGATGATCGGCATCGACGCGAACGGACAGGCCCGGCGGCGGTGCCAGCTTGACGTCGGCATCCGCCATGTTCCCACTCGTGATCCGCCATGTCACCTTGCGCGACAGGCGCGGCCGATCGGCGTCCGCGCCGTCGATGATTGAGGGCGTGACGATAGTCAGTGGCGTTCCGGCCGGCAATTCCGCGTCGATCTGCCGGATCAGGCTGGCGATCGGCAGCGGCCCGGCCGGCCGGGGCGCGTCGATCGCCGGGAAGCCCGGCGCGATCCAGTGGAGGCGGCTATCCCCGAACGCCGCGGCGTCAAATTGCGCGCCCGGCACCACGGCGACATAGGGGCTGCGATCGGCCGCGCCGAACAGGATCGGCTGCGCCAGCCACAATGCCGCCAGCGCCAGCAACGCCAGCCTTGCCAGCAACAAGGGCCATTCGTCGAAACGCAGCCGGGAGCGCGGCTTCGGCTTCTGCCGCAGCCAGCGCAACGCGGCGAAATCGGTCGGCCGTTGCTCGCTCTTGCGCGCGATATGGATGACCAGCGGCACGACCAGCGCGAAAAGCGCAGCCAGCGACGCCGGGAAGAGCAATCCCATGCTCATGCATAGTCCGCCGCGCCATGGACGGAAAAGAGGCGGCGCAGCGGCAGGTCGATCGGTTCGTCCAGCACATGCGCGGCATGGCGGATGCCCGCACCGTCCAGCCGGGCGTGCAGCGCGGCGCGGGCTTCCCCGAAGCGGGCGATGAATCCGGCCCGCAATGCCGCGCCGTCCCCCAGATATTCCTCGCCAGTCTCAGGATCGCGAAAGCGATAGCCGCCGTCGAAGGGGAAATCCCGTTCGGCGACGGTCAGCATCTCGATCACCAGCGTTTCGCGCCCGGCCGCCGCCAGTTTCTCCGCCAGCGCCACCGCGCCCTCATCGAAACAGTCGCTCAGCAGGATGACCAGGTCATGCGCGCCGATCCGCTCCCATACCGGCCCCAGTTGCGCCTCCGCCGCAAAGCCGCGCGCGGGATGGACGGTCAGCAGGTCGAGCAGCAGCCGGTCGCGCTGGCGCGCGCCGGTCGCGGGCGGCAGCAATGCCAGTCCCTCGTCGCCCAACGCCATGAAGCCGAAACGGTCTCCCTGTGCCATCGCCAGTTCGGCGATGGCGGCGGTGATGCTTTTGGCCGCGTCGAGACGGCAATAGTCAGGACGCACGGCGTCGGCCTGCCCCATGGAGGCGCTGGCGTCGATCATCATCCACACCGCGACCGGGCCTTCGCGCTCGGCTTCGCGCACGAAGAATTTGTCCGACCGGGCGTAGAGTTTCCAGTCGATCTGTCGCAGTTCGTCGCCCGGTTCATAGGCGCGATATTGGGCGAACTCCAGCCCCGCGCCCCGGCTGTGGCTCCGGTGCTGGCCCAGCCCATGCGATCCCACCGCCCGACGCGTGACGAGCCGCAGGCCGCGAAGGCGGCTGCGCACGTCTGGGGGGATCAGGTCGACCATCGCCGGGCCGGGTTCAGGCGAGCGGCACGGCGCGGATCAGGGCGGCGACCACGTCGTCGGCGCTGCGCCCCTCCGCTTCGGCGGCGAAGGACAGCAGCAGGCGATGGCGCATCACCGGCGCGGCGAGCGCGGCGATATCCTCGCGCGTTGCGGCCAGACGACCATGCAGCAGCGCGCGCGCCTTGGCGCACAGGATCAGCGACTGGCCGGCGCGCGGCCCTGCGCCCCATTTCACATATTTGCGGATATCTTCCGGTGCGCCGTCGCCGGGGCGGCTCGCCCGTACGATCCGCGTCACCCAATGGAGCAACTCGTCGCTGAAATGCACGTCGCGCACCAGCCGCTGGAGCGCCAGCACCTCCTCGCCCTCCATGACCATCGGTACCATGCCAGCCGTCGCCCCGGTGGTCTGGGCCAGGATCGCGCGTTCTTCCTCTTCCGTCGGATAATCGACGCGGACATGGAGGAGGAAGCGGTCGAGTTGCGCTTCGGGCAGGGGGTAGGTGCCGGCCTGCTCCAGCGGGTTCTGCGTCGCCAGCACGAAGAAAGGCTTGGGAAGTTGATGCGTCACGCCGCCATAGCTGACCGTCTTTTCCTGCATCGCCTCCAGCAGCGCCGCCTGCGTCTTGGGCGGGGTGCGGTTGAGTTCGTCGGCCAGCAGCAGATTGGTGAAGACCGGCCCTTGTTGAAAGCGGAAGCTGCGATGGCCGGTGCCATGATCCTCCTCTAGCAATTCGGTGCCCAATATGTCGCTGGGCATCAGGTCGGGGGTGAACTGGACGCGGCGGAAATCGAGCTTCAACGCGTCGCCCAGCGACCGGACGAGCAGCGTCTTGCCCAGCCCCGGCACGCCTTCCAGCAGGCAATGGCCGCCCGCCAGCAGGCCGATCAGCAATTGCTCCACCACATCGGCCTGACCGACGATCGCCTGCCCGATCGCCGCGCGCAATTGGGTCAATCGCGCAAGACGGGCCTGGATTTCGGCTTCGGTAATTTCGGTCATGTCATGTCCCTTGATGGACGGATGGCGGGAACGGGGACGGGGGCTGTCACACCGACAGCGCATACATAACGATATTGACCGCGAACTTCGTATTGTCCTCGGCCAGGAAGCGCTTGTTGCGCCAGTCATAATCCCATTCGCAGCCATAATCCTTGTTGCTGTACAGAACGCCCAGCCGACCGTTCACCTCTATCCCTTTCAGATAGTCGTGGACCAGATCGTCGCCCCAGCCATTGAGTTCCAGTCCGGTGTTGGGCGGCCCATCATCGAATTTGAAGAAGCTGCGGTAGAGGCCATGGCTCTTGGGCAGCGTCTTCAACGCCTTCGGCCCGAAAATCTTCGCCATCTGCGCCTCGAACGAGCGGGCGAACAGGCCGTCTATGTCATGGTTGCAATCGTCCACCATCACGAAGCCGCCATTGCGGACATAGCGTTCGAAATTGCGGCGTTCGGCCGCCGAAAATTCGACCAGTTTGTGCCCCGCCATGTAACAGAAGGGCGCGGTCAGCATCTTGGGGTCCGACAGGGCCACCACATGCTCCTTCGGGTCTACGCGCAGCGTCGTATAGTCGATCAGCGATGTGACGATGTTCGACGGCGTTCGCTGATCGACGTCCCAGTCGCCCGAATCGTATCGCAACCGCGTGAACCAGAAATCATACCCCCCGGCTGCCGCGGCGGCGGCGAACGGCCGGGCCAGCAACCCGCTGGCCAGACCGCCCGCCATCAACCGGAGAAAGTCGCTGCGCGTCATGCCTTGCGCGTCGACCTCACACCGCGTCCGACAGCGAGGTGAAGGTGAAGTCGCGCAGCTTCATCGGCGGGATCACCATGACCATGTCCGATTCGTCGCTCTTCACCCGCACCGGCTTGCCGAACTCCTCGACATTGTTGAGCATGATGACGGGGCTTTCGTTGAATCGGAAATTCTTCACCGGATATTTGATCTGGCCATTTTCGATATAGAAAGTGCCGTCGCGTGTCAGGCCGGTCAGCAGCACCGTCTGCGGATCGACCATGCGGATATACCAGGTGCGCGACACCAATATGCCGCGTTCGGTGGTGCGGATCAGGTCGGCGGTCGACTTGGTGCCGCCTTCCATGATGACGTTGCCGAACTGCGCCTGTTCCGGCCTGCCCTGCTTTTGCGACCAGAAACGGCTGTAATTCATGTTCACCAGCTTGCCGTTCTGAATGATCGGCAGCTTCTTGCGCGGCAGGTTGTCGCCATCGTCCCAGGGCAGCACCGCCGCGCCGGGATAGGCGGGGTCGGTGAACATCGTGACCTGCGGGCCATAGACCTGCTCGCCCAGCTTGTTGCCGCCGCCCTTTTTCGACAGGAAGCTGCGGCCTTCATCGGCCGATCGTGCGTCGAAGAAGAACATCATGAAGGCGACCAGCCCGGCCGCCGCCGCCGGTTCCAGGATCACGGTATATTTGCCCGGTTCCAATGCCTTGGCCTCGGCCGACGCGCTCGCCTTGCGCATGGCGACGCGAATATCCTCGCCCGCGTTGAAGGTCGCGACGTCCTGCACATTATGCCCGACCCAGCCCGACCCGCGCCCATCCTCGGTGCGGACGGTGCAGGTATAGTCGGAACTGGTCGACGTCTGGTATCCGTAATTGCCCTTGCTGTTCAGGAAGGCGACGAAGCCCGCCTGATCCTCCAGATAGCCTGCCGCGATCAGCTTCTCGGCGCGGCAGGGGCCGATCGAATCGGTCGCTACCTTGGCGCGATAGGCCGCGTCGATACCTGCCGTCGATGCGCTGAACGTATCGGTCTTCATATAGGTCTGCTTGGGCAGCGCCGGCATGAATTCCGGATTTTCCGGGGCCAGCTTGGCCAGTTCCTCGGCGCGGCGCACCACGCGCTCCAGCGCGGCGTCGTCGAACTGGTTGATCGTCGCGGTGCCGACGCGCTTGCCGAACGCGACCTGCACGGACAGTTCGATATTGTCGGTGATGCCCGCGGTGGACACATCATTGCGCGCGAAGCGAACATTGCCGCGGATCGCGCCGATCAGTTGGGCGGTGCATTCGTCCGCCTTGGAAAAGCCCACGACCTTGGTCAGGATCGCCTTGGCCTGTGCTTCGGAAAGGATGCTCATATCTTTGTCTCCCTAACCGATCAGCCGAGCGAACGGGCGGTGTTGATGACGTTGATGCCGTTGAAGCGTGCGGTGGACGACCCGTGCGACACGGCCGAAACCTGCGCCGGCTGGCCCTTGCCGTCGAAGAAGGAGCCGCCCAGGCGATAATCGCTGGCGTCGCACACCCCGGCGCACCCGTTCCAGAATTCCGGCGTGCGGATCTGGTAGGCGACATCCTCGATCTGCTGGGTGATCTTGCCCTGCTTGATCTCGTAGAAGAGCTGCCCGCCGAACTGGGCGTTATAGCGCTGCTGGTCGATCGAAAAGCTGCCGTCGCCGATGATGTAGATACCATCCTCGACATTGGAAATCATGTCGGCGACGCTCATCTTGGCCTTGCCCGGCTCCAGGCTGACATTGGCCATGCGCTGGAACTGCACGTTGGACCAGCTATCGGCATAGGCGCAGCCGTCCGACGCGGCCTTGCCCTCGATATGGGCCTGGTCGCGGATCGCCTGATAGCCGACCAGCTTGCCGTCGCGGATCAGATCCCACTTCTTGGTCTTCACGCCCTCGTCGTCATAGGAGACGGCGCCCAGGCTGCCCGGCTGGGTCTTGTCGGCGACGATGTTCACCTTGTCGCTGCCATATTGGAAATTGGCCTTGAGCTTGTCCATCGTGGCGAAGCTGGTGCCGGCATAATTGGCTTCGTAACCGAGCACGCGGTCGAGTTCGAGCGGATGGCCGACCGATTCGTGGATCGTCAGCCAGGTGTGCGACGGATCGAGCACCAGATCATATTTGCCGGGCTTGACCGAAGGCGCCTTGATCTTTGCCATCGCCTGCTTGGCAGCGGCGACGGCGTCTTCCTTCATATCATAGGACTGGCCATAGACGGTGACGCCATTGGGCAGCACGGTCTTGCCGCTGGCCGCCCCGTCCAAATATTCGTAGCCCAGCCCCATCGGCGCCGACAGGCCTTCGCGCACGCGGAACTTGCCGCTCGCCTTGTCGACCGCGGTCACTTCCATCGGCGCCCAGATGCGATGCACGTCCTGGTCGATATAGCTGCCGTCGGTGCTGGCGAAATATTTCTGCTCGTTCACCAGGAACAGGATGGAACGGATGAAGCTGGCTCCGGCGTCCAGCGCCGCGGCATTCACGCCCATCAGCAGGTCGACCTTGTCCTTGATCGGCACGGTCATGCTGTTCTTGACGATCGGCGTGCGCCAGCTGACCTCGCCCACGCCCGTCACCGGGGCGAGCTGGACCGGCGCGCTCTGGCCCGGCGCATTGGCCTTGGCGATGGCGACGGCTTGGCCCGCGGCCTTGGCGACGGCTTCCTTGGTCATCTCGTTGGTGGCGGCAAAGCCCCAGGCGCCATTGGCGATCACGCGGATGCCGACGCCGGTCGATTCGGTGTTCACCACATTTTCGACATTGCGCTCGCGGGTGATGACGAATTGCCGCAGGTAACGGCCCACCCGGACATCGCAATAGGAAGCGCCCGCGCTCTTGGCCGCGTTCATCGCGGCATCGGCCAGCGCCTTCTTGACTGCCACGTCGATGGCGCTGTTCAGTTCCTCGGCGGCAATCACCTTGCCGAACATGGATGGGAGAAGGAGTCCTCCTGCGCCCACGGCGCCAAAGGCCAGAAAATCGCGTCTGTGCAAGGCTTGTCTCCCGCCTGACTATGCCCGCAGGACGCGGGTCGGATTATATGTGGATCACGGTTTGCGGCCGTATCGACTTGATTAAGGTGGATCATCGCCGTCCGGACCGGCGGGGTCAAACATCTTTTACGGATGCACAAGAAGGCGGACTATGCTTTCGACAGATGTCATCTGTCGAAAAATACTCGCTGCCAAAAGCCGCACAGGCACGACAAATCGGCGGAGAAGGCTATGCCATCCCGCTGATATATCGTCATATCTGACTATGAAAATGTGGTCGGGGAAAGAGGATTCGAACCTCCGGCCCCTGCCTCCCGAAGACAGTGCTCTACCAGGCTGAGCTATTCCCCGACCGATGCCGAAGCCGCTTTGTGGGCGGCCCCGTAAGGCAGGAGTGGGCCTATAGAGGGGGCTTTCCGGACTGGCAAGCGGGCAATGACGCTTTTTTTGCAGTGGTTAGAGAAGCCCTGCCGCGCGGAAGCTGAAGCGGCTTTCGCCCGCGTGGATCAAGTGATCGGCCAGCCGGATCTCCAGCGGCCGCAAACGACGCGCAATGGTTCGCGTCAGGGCGACATCGCGCCAGCAGGGCAGGTGTGACGCATGGCCGCCGCGCCGCTGGATCAGGGCGACCCAGCTGCCTTCGTCTCTCAGCAGGTGGTGCAGCACGCCATGCCAATCCTGGCGCAGCGTCAGCAGGCGTTGCGGTCGCCAGGCGCCATCCAGAATCGCGATCGCCAGTTCGTCCTCCATGCGTGCAGGATGCCGCGATCGCCATCCGGGGGCAGCGGAACAAGAACCCTTTCGGACGGTGATTGCATATCCCGGTCCGATTGGCGCGGCCGCCGTCATGGGCTAAAGCATCGGGCTATATCCATTCGCAGGAACCCGCCTTGACCGACATGCCTTCCTCGTCCGTGCCCCATTATGAGCAGCAATATCTGGACCTGATGCGGCATATCTGGCGGCATGGCGACGAACGGGTCGATCGCACCGGGGTCGGCACCCGCTCGATCCTGGGTGCGACGATGCGATTCTCGCTGGCCAATGATGCGGTGCCGCTGCTGACCACCAAGCGGGTCTATTGGAAGGTCGCGGCGCGCGAGATGCTGTGGTTTCTGACCGGCGACACCAATATCCGCGAACTGGTGCGGCAGGGCGTGCATATCTGGACCGACTGGCCGCTCGACGCCTATCGCAAGGCGACCGGCGAGGATATCGACCGCGACACGTTCGAAATGCGGATCGTCGGCGACGATGATTTCGCCCGGCAATGGGGCGATCTGGGTCCAGTCTATGGCGCGCAATGGGTGAACTGGCCGCGCTATGAGGCGGTCGGCGACGGACTCTATCGAAAGGCGGATCAGGGCCATAACCAGATCGCCGATCTGGTGCAGGCGATTCGCGTCGCTCCCGGCTCGCGCCGCCTGCTGTTCACCGGCTGGAACGTGGCGGAAGTGGCGCAGATGGCGTTGCCGCCCTGCCATATGACCTATCAGTTCCAGGTGTCGGACGGCAAGCTCAACGGCTTGTTGTTCCAGCGTAGCTGCGACCTTGGCCTGGGCTTCGCCTTCAATATTTTCGGCCTCTCGATGATCACCCGGATGCTGGCGCAGCAGTGCGATCTGGAACCGGGCGAGGTGGTCTGGCAGGGCGGCGACGTCCATCTCTATCTGAACCATGCCGCGCTGGTGGAAGAGCAGATGGATCGAATCCCGTCCGGCACACCCAAATTGCGGATCAATCGGCGGCCTTCGAGTATTTTCGATTATCGGATCGAGGATTTCGATGTCCTTGATTATGCGCCACAGGCCCATATTTCCGCGCCGGTGGCTGTCTGACGAGACAGCGAGCCGGACAGTAGTAAAAGGAAAATGGGTAAGGAAGGCTTGCCTTTTGTGGCGTTGTAATTTAATAATTGCGTCAAGCAAGATTATTGCAATGCATCATAGGAGGCAGGATGAGCGATCCGACCGGATCAGGCGGTATTGAGGGGCAGCCAGGGCGTAATCTGCCGCCGCTGCGCCTGCACGTGCCCGAGCCGCCCGCGCGGCCCGGCGAAAGCGCCGACTTCACCCATTTCGACATTCCCGCCGCCGATGCGGCGCCCCGCCCGGACGAGGCGGCGCAGCCCGACGCCATGCGCGACATGGCCTATGGGCTGATTCGCGTGCTGGACGAGGATGGCGCGGCGGTGGGCGCCTGGAACCCCAAGCTCCCGCCCGAAACGCTGTTGCGGATGCTGCGCACCATGGCGCTGACCCGCGCCTTCGACGCACGCATGTTCCGCGCCCAGCGCCAGGGCAAGACCAGCTTCTACATGAAATCGACGGGTGAAGAGGCGGTGTCGATCGGCGCGGCGCTGGCCCTGTCGCGCGACGATATGTGCTTTCCCAGCTATCGCCAGCAGGGGATTTTGCTCGCGCGCGACTGGCCGCTGGTCGACATGATGAACCAGATTTATTCCAACAAGGGCGACCGGCTGAAGGGCCGTCAGTTGCCGATCATGTATTCGGCGCGGGACGCGGGCTTCTTCTCCATCTCCGGCAACCTTACCACCCAATATCCGCAGGCGGTGGGCTGGGCGATGGCCAGCGCCGCGCGCGGCGACACGCGCATCGCCGCGACCTGGTGCGGCGAAGGATCGACGGCGGAAGGTGATTTCCACTCGGCCTGTACCTTCGCCAGCGTTTATCGCGCACCCGTCATCATGAATGTCGTGAATAACCAATGGGCTATCAGTAGCTTTTCAGGTTTTGCCGGAGCCGAGTCGACCACCTTCGCCGCACGCGCCGTGGGCTATGGCATCGCCGGCCTGCGGGTCGATGGCAACGACATCCTCGCCGTCTATGCCGCGACGCGCTGGGCCGCCGATCGGGCGCGGTCCAATGCCGGGCCGACCCTTATCGAGCATTTCACCTATCGCGTCGAAGGGCATAGCACCTCGGACGATCCGACCGCCTATCGCTCTGCCGAGGAAAGCAGCCTCTGGCCGCTGGGCGATCCGATCGCGCGGCTCAAAGCCCATTGCATCGGCTTGGGCATCTGGGACGAGGATCGTCACGCCGCGATGGACAAGGAATTGGCCGAACTGGTCCGCGACGCTGCGCGCGAGGCGGAGAAGAGCGGCATATTGGGCCACGGCCTCCACCATCCGATGGAGAGCATGTTCGAGGATGTGTTCGAAGAGATGCCCCGGCACCTCAAGGAACAGCAGCAGCAGATGCTGGACGAATGGAAGGCGGCAGGACTGTGAGCGAAGCCATGACACAGGAAACTGCCGACACCATCCACATGAACATGATCCAGGCGATCAACAGCGCCATGGACGTGATGATGGAGCGTGACCCGACCGTGGTCGTGATGGGCGAGGATGTCGGCTTTTTCGGCGGCGTTTTCCGCGCCACCGCGGGCCTTCAGGCGAAATATGGCAAGAACCGCGTGTTCGATACGCCGATTACCGAATGCGGGATCATCGGCGTGGCCGTGGGCATGGGCGCCTATGGCCTGCGCCCGGTGCCGGAAATCCAGTTCGCCGACTATATTTATCCGGCGCTCGACCAGCTCGTGTCCGAAGCCGCGCGGCTGCGTTACCGCTCGGCGGGCGAGTTCATCGCCCCGATGACGGTCCGGTCGCCTTTCGGCGGCGGCATTTTCGGTGGCCAGACCCACAGCCAGTCGCCCGAGGGCATCTTCACCCATTGTTCGGGGATCAAGACGGTGATCCCGTCCACGCCCTATGATGCCAAGGGACTGCTGATCGCCGCGATCGAGGATAATGACCCGACCCTATTCTTTGAGCCCAAGCGCATCTATAACGGCCCGTTCGACGGTCATTATGATACGCCGGCGACCAGTTGGGCCGGTCATGCCGATGCGCAGGTGCCGACCGGCTATTACCGCATCCCGTTGGGCAAGGCGCGGATCGCGCGGGCAGGCGGCGCGCTGACCGTCCTCTGCTACGGCACGATGGTCCATGTCGTCGAGAATGTGGTCGCGACGCTGGGCATCGACGCGGAGATCGTCGACCTGCGCAGTCTGGTTCCGCTGGACATCGACACGATCGAGGCGTCGGTGAAGAAGACCGGCCGCTGCCTGATCGTGCATGAGGCGACGCGAACCAGCGGTTTCGGCGCGGAATTGCTCGCCCAGGTGCAGGAGCGCTGCTTCTACCATCTCGAAGCGCCGATCGAGCGCGTCACCGGCTTTGACACGCCCTATCCGCACAGCCTGGAATGGGCCTATTTCCCCGGGCCGGTGCGTATCCGCGAAGCCATCAACAAGATCATGAAGGACTAAGGGTCATGGCGCTGTTCACGTTCAAGCTGCCGGACATCGGCGAAGGCATCGCACAGGCGGAGGTCGTCGGCTGGCACGTCAAGGTCGGCGATCGGGTCGAGGAAGACCAGCCGATCGCCGACATGATGACCGACAAGGCGACGGTCGAGATGGAAAGCCCGGTTGCGGGCACTGTGGTGCGTCTGGCCGGCGAGCCGGGCGACCAGATCTCTATCGGCGCCATGCTGGTGGAGATCGAGGTGGTAGGCGAAGCCGCCGCCGCGCCGCCGCCATCGGTGGAGACGATCGAGGCGGAAACGCCGGGCGAGGCGGTGATCGAGGCAACAGAAACTTCCCTTCCTGGAAGTTCAAACGAGTCACGTGCCTCGTTTGATGGGCCGGGGGTGGATGGCGAGCATCGCCAGCCTTCCGCCGTCGAAACGCCGGAGCCGCCTGCGGCGGCGCCCACCCCCAACCGGGGGAGAAGAACCTGTCCTCGCGTCGCCCGCCGTCCGCGCGCGCGCCAGGGAATTGGGCGTCGATCTCGCCCAGGTGAAGCCGTCCGGCGACCATGTCCGCCATTCTGACCTCGACGCCTATCTGCTCTATGGCCAGGGGCAGGGCTATCGTCCCGCGGGACGATCGGCGAAACGCGCCGACGAGCAGGTCAAGGTCATCGGCATGCGCCGCCGCATCGCGGAGAATATGGCCGCGTCCAAGCGCGCCATTCCCCACTTCACCTATGTCGAGGAAATTGACGTCACTGCGCTGGAGGATCTGCGCGAGCAGCTCAATGCGAACCGCGGAGACCGGCCCAAGCTGACCATGTTGCCGCTGCTGATCGTGGCGCTGTGCAAGGCGCTGCCCGACTTCCCGATGCTCAACGCCCGCTATGATGACGAAGCGGGCGTGGTCACGCGCCATGGGTCGGTGCATCTGGGGATGGCGACGCAGACCGATTCGGGGCTGATGGTGCCGGTGATCCGCGACGCGCAGGACCGCAATGTCTGGCAACTGGCGAGCGAAATCCGCCGACTGGCCGACGCCGCGCGCAGCGGCAAGGCGAAGTCGGAGGAACTGTCCGGCTCCACCCTGACGCTCACTTCCCTGGGTCCGCTTGGCGGGATCGCCACCACGCCGGTCATCAACCGGCCCGAAGTCGCGATCATCGGCCCCAACCGCGTGATCGAACGTCCTGTATTCAAGGGCAAGGAGATCGTTGCGGCGAAGCTGATGAACCTGTCGATCAGCTGCGACCACCGCGTGGTCGATGGCTGGGATGCGGCGAGCTTCGTCCAGGCGGTGCGCAAGCTGCTGGAGGCGCCGGCCTTCCTGTTCGTGGACTGATCGGCATGACGGACCGGGCGGCGTCGGCGTCGCCCGGTTCCCTACCGCATGACCGCGCGATAGCTTAATCGTCCGGCCCGGCCTGGCGGCACGGCTTCGGGCAGTTGCCAGCGTATATGGGTGACATCCTCCGCCACGGCCCGACGCACGCCGCCCAGCGGGGTCGGCAGCCAGAGCTGGTCCAGCCGGCCCCAATGGCCGCCACCATCGACCGAAACCTGCATATGGGGATCGCTGATGTCCGGGCGGGTGCCGTGCGGCACCGCGCGTGTGACGGCATAGTCGCGCACGGGCTGGGCGCCATCATTGCGCCAATGGACGATCACGATCAGCGTGTCGCCGGGGCCGACCCGGTCGGCGCTCTCCAATGTCCGGCGCGGGCGGCCGTTGATGTCGGTCGATACGCGCTCCACGAACATTTGCGTGCCCAGCCGGATCGCCGGCTGCGCGGTGGCAGGATGCGCGGCCATCAGGCCCGTCGCCACAGCCAGCGCCATAGGAACCGGAGCCCAAAGCATCCGCGTCATTCTCTTCCCCGTTCTTGCGTCCCCTGCGGCCGTGATTAGCGAGGGCGCGCAAATATTTGGTTAAGCCCGCCTTTTCCGCTCATGTCGGGGCGATGACGTCCTTTGTAAATTGACGCTGCACTGCGGGCGGCGCACATCGGACGGGAACGAAAAGGGAATCGACCGCGCGTGACCATGAATGAGCAGCAAGAGGTCAACCGGCGCCGCGACCGGCTGCTCGCGTCGATCGCGCTGACATCGGGCATCGGCCTGATCCTGGCGCTGCCCTTCGCCCTGCGCGCGGGGGCGGAATTTTTCCTGCCGCTGACCGCTGCACTGGTCATCGCCATCGCGCTGGTGCCGTTGCTGGAATGGATGGAGCGGCGCGGGCTGCCGTCGGGGCTGGCGGCGCTGATCGCGATGATCGGCTTTCTCGTCGTCGCCAACACCGCGCTGGTGCTGATCGTGGTGCCGGCGACCGACTGGTTCCGCATCCTGCCCCAGCGCCTGCCGCAGATTCAGGCGAACCTCGCCCCGCTGATCGACTTCTACGCCAATCTTCAGCGCTTCGTCGACGAAACGGTGCGGATGGTGGCCAACGGGCCGGTTGCGGCGGCGCAGACGGCCGCGGTCGATGCACCGCGGTCGCTGTTGCAATTCGCAGCCACCTCCGCTCCCTCGGCGATCATCCAGATGGTGTTCGCGCTGCTCATCATCTATTTCTTCCTGGCGGGCTGGACCCGGTTGCGACGCCGCACGATCAACAGCCGTGGCAGCTTCGACGGCGCCATGGCGGTGGCCCGGGTGATCCAGAATATGGTCGATGCGACGTCGGCCTATGTCATCACCATCGCCACCATCAACCTGTGCCTGGGCCTGGCCATCGCCTTCGCGCTGTGGCTGATCGGCATGCCGTCTCCGCTGATGTGGGGCGGCATCGTCGCGCTGCTGAACTTCATTCCCTATTTCGGGCCGATGCTGGCGGCGATGCTGCTTGGACTGGGCGGCCTGATGGTGTTCGACGACGTCTATGTCGCGCTGCTGCCGGCCGCATTGCAGGTCGGTTTTCACCTGGTGGAGGCCAATGTCGTTACGCCGATGCTGCTGGGCCGGCGGCTGACGATGAACCCGCTGCTGATTCTCGTTTCGCTGGCCTTCTGGGGCTGGGTATGGGGTACGCCCGGCGCGTTGCTCGGCGTGCCCCTGCTCATCATCATCCAGACCGTGGTGTCGGCGGCGGGAACCCCCGATATTGCCGGTTTCCTGTTCGAGCAGGGGACGCTGACCGTGGCCCCGCGCAAAGAAAATGACGAGAAAGAGGAAAGTCCCGTTGCGGACGGTTGACAGCATCGGCGGACGCTCATAGACGGCGCTTCCACACCAAACGCGGGTGTAGCTCAGTTGGTTAGAGTGCCGGCCTGTCACGCCGGAGGTCGCGGGTTCGAGCCCCGTCACTCGCGCCACTTTCCCTGACAGGAAGGTGGAAATGGTGTTCCAGGCAGCATCGTCTGGTGATCGGCAAGATCACGAAAGATGCCACCCTGCGCGGGTGTAGCTCAGTTGGTTAGAGTGCCGGCCTGTCACGCCGGAGGTCGCGGGTTCGAGCCCCGTCACTCGCGCCACTCTCCCTGACGGGAGGGTGATTTCTCCCAGATTTGCATCATCTGGCGGCTTTCGGGCCGGAAAACATGCAAGCGCCTTACGCGGGTGTAGCTCAGTTGGTTAGAGTGCCGGCCTGTCACGCCGGAGGTCGCGGGTTCGAGCCCCGTCACTCGCGCCATTCCCCGTTCCGACCGGGAGTGGCGCTATCGCGTAACTTGATGGGGCCGACGCCATCGGCCCCGGCCCGACCCCGGCAATGTTTACAGATTCTCGCCCACGATAGCTGGTGCGAGCGGCTCTTCCGCCAGCCAGCGATAGGCGCCGCCGGCGACCAGCGCGCCGATCATCGGGGCCAGCCAGAACAGCCATAGTTGTTGCAGCGCCATGCCACCGACCAGCAGGGCCGGGCCGGTGCTGCGCGCCGGATTGACCGATGTGTTGGTGACCGGGATGCTGATGAGGTGGATGAGAGTCAGCGCCAGCCCGATCGCGATCGGCGCGAATCCGGCGGGCGCGCGGCTGTCGGTCGATCCCAGGATGATGATGAGGAAGCCGAAGGTCAGCACCGCTTCGATCGCCAGCCCTGATCCCAGCGCATAGCCGCCGGGCGACAGCGGCCCGAAGCCGTTCACCGCCAGGCCATTGCCGGCCAGCGCATAGCCCGGCTGGCCGCTGGCGATGTACAGCAGCAGCGCCGCCGCGATGACCGCACCCACCAGCTGGGCGACGACATAGGGAGCGATGTCGCGCACGGGGAAGCGGCCCCCGGCCCACAGGCCCACGGTCACCGCGGGATTGAGATGACAGCCGGAAATATGACCTATCGAATAAGCCATTGTCAGGACGGTGAGGCCGAAAGCCAGGCTGACGCCCAGCAGGCCTATGCCGACATCCGGGAAGCCCGCCGCCAGCACCGCGCTGCCGCAACCACCGAAGACCAGCCAGAATGTGCCGAATGCTTCGGCGAAAAGTCTCTTGCCCAACGGAACCATAGCATCCTCCTGTGAAGGGATATTCCCGCCACCGGCATGGTCTGGGTCCGGTGCGGGGTGGCGCCGCCCGGGGATTTCAGGAAAATATCGACATGAAGGATGGTCGCCCCGGCTGGAGCGCCACGCAAAGCTGGCCGACGCATGGACATGCCTTCGTCCCCCAATTCGGAAGCGTCGAAACCTGTCCCGGAACAGCGGGATTACCCGTTACGGCCCCTCAACGATATCGGGATATCGTGAAATGCAGGGCCTGTCACTGCCTATCCGCGGCGCCAGCGCCCGGTTTCCATCCATGCAAGCAACCGCCTGAGCGGCAGCACCCAGATCCACACGATCCCCAGTACGACATAGATGGGCGCCTGCGCCCACATCGGCAGCGCGCCGATCAGGCCCGACAGGCTGCCCACCAGCACCGCCCACAGCCCGATCAGCCCCACGATCGCGAACATCCCTACGGGCTTGCGCCAGCTCGGCTGGTGGTAATGGCGCGGGTCGATGCTCACAGTTCCGGTCCTTCGATCAGTTCGACTTCGGTCATGATGATGTCCAGCGGCAGATCCCACGGGTCGGCAGGCAGGGTGTCGATCTCCTGCGCGGACCAGGCGATACCGACCCGCAGCGCATCGGGGAAACGGGCGAAGGCGCGGTCATAATAGCCGCCGCCCTGGCCCAGCCGGTTCATCGCCCGGTCGAACCCGACCAGCGGCGCGACGATGACGTCGGGCGTCACCGGCCCGTCGCCCGGTTCGGGGTTGCTGGTGCGGAACGGACCGGGCACCAGTTGATCTTCGGGCTGCCAGACCAGGAAATCCATGCTGCCCAGCCGGTCGAGCACCCGCGGCAGCGCCACGGTCTTGCCCTGCGCCTGCAACTGCGCCGCCATGCGCTGGGCCGGGGCTTCGTCATCGACCGCCATATAGAGCGCCACGACCTGCGCATCCGCGATCCGGCGCGCCAATGGCGACGGGATCGCCTTGAACGCCAGCCGATGCGCGAGCGGGTCGAGCGTGGCGACGAAATTGGTTCGGCGCTGCCGTGCGATCGCGCGCAATGCCGTCTTGTCGGCGGCGGGGGTGTCGTCGCTCATCATGGCCTTCTGGAAGAAGCGGGGCGGGGGAGGGTGACGGGACCGCCTTGGCCGTGTGCTGGAATATCCTCTGACGCCTCAACGTCAGGTGGGGACCATGTAGATCGGGCCGGAGCCCGCCTAGGGACAGCCCCCTTGGATGTGATTATCGCCTCAGGGATGTTCGCTAAAGCTCGTACCAGGCAGAACCCGTCTCCACCAATCTAGGCGTTCGCGGTCCGGGCGGCAAGCCGGTCGCGCAGCTTTTCTATCCGCCCGGCCAGCGCTTCGATCGCGCGGGCGCTCGGTTCGTCGTCGCCATCCAGCGGCAGGCGGGTCTGCCGTCCCGCCACTTCGCGTTTCAGGTCGTTCAACTCGTCGGCCAGGAACAGCGCGGCGAACAGCAGGGTGCGCACCTCGGTCAGGCCGGGCGTGCTTTGCTGCGCCACCCGCGCCTTGTCCTCGATCAGCGTGGCGAGATGGCCCAGATGCGCCTCTTCCCCGTCGCGGCAGCGGATCGGATAATGCCGCCCGGCGATCACCAGCGTCGTTTCAGCCATGGGCATGCCCTTTCAGCGTGTCGATCAGATCGTCCAGGGATCGCAGCGCGGCGCGCGCGGCACCCTGGTCCAAAGCGGGGAGGGGGTTGGCCGGGGCGGTGTCCACCAGACCCGCCACATCCTGTTCAAGCCGGCTCACAGCACGCTCCAGCGTGCCGATCGCCTGCATCATGCGGTCGCTTGCCATCGTCCATCCATAGCGAAAGTCGGGGCCATGCAAAAGCAGTCTTTCTGGCCGATTACAGCGCGCTTCTCACGCTTCGTGCCGCCGCTGCGGTTGACGCATGGGGCTTGACGCGACAAAGGGGGCGCGATCTCGACTCGCCTGCATACGCGCGGGCGCGGTCTTTTGCATGTTTCAGGAAAGACGCCCGCCCGCCATGACCGTTTCCGAAAAGTCGCTCGCCAACGCCATCCGGGCGCTGTCCATGGATGCCGTGCAGGCCGCCAACAGCGGTCATCCGGGGATGCCGATGGGCATGGCCGATGTGGCGACCGTGCTGTTCGGCGATTATCTGAAATTCGATCCGACCCAGCCCAAATGGGCCGATCGCGACCGCTTCGTGCTGTCGGCGGGCCATGGCTCGATGCTGATCTACTCGCTGCTGCACCTGACCGGCTACGCCCGCCCCACGATCGAAGACATCGCCAATTTCCGTCAGTTGCACAGCCCCTGCGCCGGTCACCCGGAGAATTTCGAGCTGGCGGGCGTGGAAGCGACCACCGGCCCGCTGGGGTCGGGCCTTGCCACCGCCGTCGGCATGGCGATCGCCGAGCGTCACCTGAACGCGCAGTTCGGCGACGATCTGGTCGATCACCGCACCTGGGTGATCGCCGGCGACGGCTGCCTGATGGAAGGCATCAACCATGAAGCCATCGGTCTGGCCGGTCACCTGAACCTCGGCCGCCTGATCGTGCTGTGGGACGACAACAAGATCACCATCGACGGCGCCGTCGACCTGTCGAGCAGCGAAGACGTCCTCGCCCGCTACGCCGCCACCGGCTGGCATGTCGTGTCGTGCGACGGTCATGACGTCGCCGATGTCCGCCGTGCGCTGGCCGAAGCCGTCGCCGACGGCCGCCCCTCGATCGTCGCCTGCGCCACCAAGATCGGCTATGGCGCGCCGAACAAGGCTGGCACATCGGGCGTTCACGGCTCGGCGCTCGGCACCGACGAAGTCGCGGCCGCCCGCGAGTTTCTCGGCTGGACCGCCGAACCCTTCGTCATCCCGGCCGACATTGCCGACGCTTGGAAGGCGATCGGCGCCAAGGGCCGAGATGTTCGCGCTGCGTGGGAAGGCCGCCTTGCAAGTGACGAGAAGGCTGCGGAATTCACCCGCCGCATGGCTGGTGACCTGCCCGCCGACTTTTCGCTCGACGCTTATATCGACACGCTGATCGCCAATCCGCAGAAGGTCGCGACCCGCAAAGCGAGCGAACTGGCGCTGGGTGCGATCAACGATCTGCTGCCCGAAACGCTGGGCGGCTCGGCCGATCTTACCGGCTCCAACAACACCAAGACCAAGTCGACCGGTCCGCTGACGAAGGACGATTATTCGGGCCGTTACGTCTATTATGGCATCCGCGAATTCGGCATGGCCTGCGCGATGAACGGCATGGCGTTGCATGGCGGCGTGATCCCCTATGGCGGCACCTTCCTCGTCTTTTCCGACTATATGCGCGGCGGCATCCGTCTCGCCGCGCTCCAGCAGCAGCGCGTCATCCATGTCCTGACCCATGACTCGATCGGTTTGGGCGAAGACGGTCCGACCCACCAGCCGATCGAACATGTCATGTCGATGCGCATGATCCCGAACCTCGACGTCTATCGCCCGGCCGACATCGTCGAGACGGCGGAATGCTGGGAACTGGCGCTCAAGGACGCGACCGGCCCGTCGGTGCTGGCGCTGACCCGCCAGAACCTGCCGCAGTTGCGCACGGAAAAGAGCGAAAATCTGTCGGCGAAGGGCGCCTATCGCCTCGTCGCCGCCACCGCCGCGCGCAAGGCGGTGATCATCGCTACCGGTTCGGAAGTCGAAATCGCCGTCGCCACCGCCAAGGCGCTGGAAGAGCAGGGCATCGGCGTCGATGTCGTCTCCATGCCCAGCTTTGCCCATTTCGATGCGCAGGATGCCGCCTACAAGGCCGATATCCTGCCCGCCAATGTGCTGCGCGTCTCGATCGAGGCCGGCACGACCTTCGGCTGGGAACGCTATACCGGCCTCGACGGCCTGCGCTTTGGCATCGACAGCTTCGGCGCATCGGCCCCGGCCGAAGACCTCTACGATCATTTCGGCCTGACCGCCGCCAAGATCGCGCCGCAGATCGCGGCTGCGCTCTAAATTCATAACCAACCGAACAACAACACCTCAGGAGGCTAGTGCAGTGGCAACGAAGGTAGCAATTAACGGTTTCGGACGTATCGGCCGCCTGGTGGCGCGCGCCATTCTCTCGCGCACCGACCATGACCTCGAACTGGTCAGCATCAACGATCTGGGCGACGTCAAGTCCAACGCCCTGCTGTTCAAGCGCGACTCCGTCCATGGCAATTGGGCCGGCGACGTCAGCGTGGACGGCGATTTCCTCGTTGTCGATGGCAAGAAGATCAAGGTGACGGCCGAGCGCGATCCCGCCAACCTGCCGCATGCCGACCTGGGCGTCGAAATCGCGCTGGAATGCACCGGCATCTTCACCACAAAGGACAAGGCCAGTGCGCATCTGACCGCTGGCGCCAAGCGCGTGATCATTTCCGCGCCCGGCACCAATGTCGATCGTACCGTCGTGTTCGGCGTCAACCATGACGCGCTGACCGCCGACGATATCGTCATTTCGAACGCCAGTTGCACCACCAACTGCCTGGCCCCGCTCGCCAAGGTGCTGAACGATGCCATCGGCATCGAAAGCGGCTTCATGACGACGATCCACAGCTACACCAACGACCAGAACACGCTGGATCAGTTGCATAGCGACATGCGCCGCGCCCGCGCCGCCGCCCTGTCGCAGATTCCGACCTCCACCGGCGCCGCCCGCGCGGTGGGTGAGGTTCTGCCCGAATTGAAGGGCAAGCTGGACGGATCGTCGATCCGCGTGCCGACCCCGAACGTCTCGGTCGTGGACCTGAAGTTCATTCCCAAGCGTCCGACCACGAAGGACGAGGTCAACAGCCTGCTCAAGGCCGCGTCGGAATCCGGCCCGCTCAAGGGCGTGCTGGGCTATTCGGACGAGCCGCTGGTCTCGATCGACTATAATGGCGATCCGCGCAGCTCGACCGTCGACAGCCTGGAAACCGCCGTGGTCGATGGCAAGCTGGTCCGCGTGCTGAGCTGGTACGACAATGAATGGGGCTTCTCGAACCGCATGATCGACACCACCGGCGTCGTCGCGAAGTTTCTGTAAGATCAAGGTTGAAGGGCAGGCGAAAGTCTGCCCTTTTCGTCATCCCAGCGAAGGCTGGGATCTCGCTTTCTTCCTCACCATGGGAAAGGGAGAGGGATCCCAGCCTTCGCTGGGATGACGTCTGTTTAGGCTCAGGAGAGATAAAGATGACCAAGCCGTTCAAGACGCTCGACGATATGGGCGACATCACCGGCAAGGTGGTGCTGGTGCGCGAAGACCTGAACGTGCCGATGCAGGACGGTTCGGTCAGCGACGACACCCGTCTGCGCGCGGCGATGCCGACTGTGCTGGAACTGGCCGATCGCGGCGCCAAGGTCCTGATCCTCGCCCATTTCGGTCGCCCCAAGGGCCAGAAGAACCCTGAATTTTCCCTGTCGAAGATCACCCGTCCCCTGACGCAGGTACTGGGCCGCGAAGTCCAGTTCATCCCCGATTGCCAGGGCGAGGCCGCCGTAGACGGCATCGCGGTCATGCGCCCCGGCGACATCGCCATCCTCGAAAACACCCGCTTCCACGCAGGCGAGGAAAAGAACGACCCGGCTCTGGTGGACGCCATGGCGGCGATCGGCGACCTGTACGTCAACGACGCCTTCTCCGCCGCGCACCGCGCCCACGCCTCGACCGAAGGGCTGGCCCGCAAGCTGCCCGCTTTCGCCGGTCGCTCGATGGAAAAGGAACTGGACGCGCTTGCAGCCGCGCTCGGCGAACCGGTCAAGCCGGTCGCGGCCGTCGTCGGCGGCGCCAAGGTGTCGACGAAGCTCGACGTGCTCAACAATCTCGTCAAGCAGGTCGACCATCTCATCATCGGCGGCGGCATGGCCAACACCTTCCTTTATGCCCGCGGCGTCGATGTCGGCAAGTCGCTGTGCGAAAAGGATCTGAGCGATACTGCCGAGGCGATCTTCGAAGCCGCCGAAACCGCCGGCTGCATCATCCACCTCCCCTATGACGTGGTTGTGGCGAAGGAATTTGCCGCCAATCCGCCCTCGCTGCGCACCTGCAACGTCCATGAAGTCGCGGAAGACGAGATGATCCTGGACGTCGGCCCCGCCGCCGTCGAGGCATTGGGCGATGCGCTCAAGAACTGCCGCACGCTGGTCTGGAACGGCCCGCTCGGTGCCTTCGAGATCGCGCCGTTCGACGCCGCGACCGTGGCGTTGGCCCGCACCGCAGCAGCTTTGACCAAGGAAGGCCAGTTGACGTCGGTTGCCGGCGGCGGCGACACCGTGGCGGCGCTCAACCATGCGGGCGTGGCCGCCGACTTCACCTTCGTCTCGACCGCTGGCGGCGCCTTCCTCGAATGGATGGAAGGCAAGGAACTGCCGGGCGTCAAGGCGCTGACGGCCTGACCCGATAGCGACATGGGGCGTCAGCGCGCGATGCTGGCGCCCCGGTCGAACAGCAGGAAGGCCAGGGTGGCGACGCCGCCGATGGCCGCGCCCGCCAGGGCGCTGGCGGTCCAGCCGCCCGCTTCATAGCTGACCGATCCGATCACCGACCCCAGCGCGCCCACCAGGAACATCACGGTCACATAGGCCGCATTGATCCGCCCGCGCGCATGGGGATCGAGCGAGAAGATCAGCTTCTGCCCAGTAATCTGGCTCATCTGCACCGCGCCGTCGATCAACACCGCCATGATGGTGAAGCCGATCAGGCTACCCGCCGCCACCGTCCAGTCGGCCAGCAGGAAGCCGGCCGTCAGTCCGACCATGCCGATCAGCGAGGCGGGCCGGGTCAGGCGACGGTCGGCCATCCATCCTGCCACCGGCGCCACCAGCGCGCCACCCGCCCCGGCCAGCGCAAAGGCGCCGATCCCGGCATGGCCCAGGTGAAATTCATGGATCAGCGCCAGCGGCGCGGCGGTCCAGAACAGGTTGAACGCCGCGAACATCGCCGCCTGGTAAAAAGCCCGCATCCGCACGACGCGATGCTTGACCAGTTGCGCGAAGGTCGATGCCAGCACCGCCCCATAATGCATGCCGCCCTTGGGCGTGCGCCGCGGGCAGGCGGCGAGCAGCGCAACGCCCACCATGGCCATCACGACGGCCGAAACGATGAAGGTGGCCCGCCAGCCGACCGACCCCGCCAGAAAGTTGGCGATCGGCCGCGACAGCATGATGCCGAACAGCAGCCCGCTCATCACCGTGCCGACCACGCGGCCCTGCTTCTCCGGCGCGGCGAGGTGCGAGGCGAGCGGCACCAGCACCTGAGCGCCGGTCGCGCCGACGCCGGTCAGGATGGACGCCACCAGAAAGCTGCTCGGTCCGTCGGACAGCGCGATGGCGATGCAGCCCATGATGGTCGCCGCGATCGACGTCAGCACGATCCGCCGGTTTTCGAACAGGTCCGCCAGCGGCACGATCAGGAACAGGCCTGCGCCATAGCCAAGCTGGGTCAGCGTGGTAATCAGTCCCGCGATACTGGCGGACATGCCGATCTGCGGTCCGATCACATCGATCAGCGTCTGGGCATAGTAGAGATTGGCGACCATCACGCCGCACGCCACCGCCATCAGGAGGATCATGGCGGGGGAGAGGTCGGCGGGTCTGTCGGCGGGGATGCTGGTCATGCCTGCCCTATGGGTCGCAAGCCGCAACCTTTCAAGCCGCCGCCGCCTGATTCATTGTGCGGCGCAACGCGGCTGGCGGGAATAGGGCTTTCCCTCCTGCTGCGGCATCAGCAGGCCCCTTGCGGTGCGGCATGGGACTGGCTACCAGCCCGAAGACCGGCGACAATAATGGAAAGTCGCGCCCGGCCGGCAGATGATGGAGCGTCTGCCGATAGTCTATTTCGTGCCGCCAGGGGCGGCGCCCAAGGGAAGGTATGTGCAGATGCTGGATCAGGATATGAAGCAGAAGATCGCTACGGGTGAGGGCTTTATCGCCGCGCTCGACCAGAGCGGCGGATCGACGCCCAAGGCGCTCAAGGGCTATGGCGTGGAGGAAGACGCCTGGTCCAGCGAAGAGGAAATGTTCGGCCTGATCCACGCCATGCGCAGCCGCGTCATCACCTCGCCCGCCTTCACCGGCGACAAGGTGCTGGGCGCGATCCTGTTCGAGCGCACCATGGACGGCACCGTCGACGGCAAGCCGACCCCGCAGGCGCTGCTGGAGCGCGGCGTGGTCCCCTTCATCAAGATCGACAAGGGTCTGGAGGATGAGGCGAACGGCGTGCAGTTGATGAAGCCCAATCCCGATCTGGACATCCTGCTGCACCGGTCGAAGGCGCTGGGCGTGTTCGGCACCAAGGAACGCTCGGTCGTGAACCTCGCCAACCGCGAAGGTATCGCCGCCGTGGTCGCGCAGCAGTTCGAAGTCGGCCAACAGGTTCTCGCCGCCGGTCTGATGCCGATCATCGAGCCGGAAGTGAACATCAAGTCGCCCGAACGCGCGGAAGCCGACCAGATTTTGCTGGAGGAAATCCTCAAGAATCTCGATGCCTTGCCCGAAGGCGTTCAAGTGATGTTGAAGCTGTCGTTGCCGACCAAGCCCGGCCTGTTCGATCCGCTGGTCGATCATCCCGCCGTGCTGCGCGTCGTCGCCCTGTCGGGTGGGTTCGCCCGTCCCGAAGCCTGCGTCGAACTGGCCAAGAATCGCGGCATCATCGCCAGCTTCAGCCGCGCGCTGCTCAACGATCTGCGTCACCAGATGACTGATGACGAGTTCAACGCGTCGCTGGGCGAAGCGATCGACGAAATCCACGGCGCCTCGACCGCGAAGCAGCCGGTCGCGGCCTGATTGGGAAAGGCCGGGCGGCGCATGTCCGCCCGGCCATTTCATTGATAACACTCCGTTCGCCCGGAGCTTGTCGAGCTCTGTCGTGAGCGCCTTCCCTTGCAGACAGTCGAAGGGGGCTTCGGCAGGCTCAGCCCGAACGGATGAGAGGCTGGACATTGCATTCCGGCATAGCGCCCTTGGCCTCGCCTCCTGAATGGCTATAAAGCGCCCATGACCGATTTCACCGATGAAGAGCTGGCGCTCGATCCGCATTTCGCCGACCAGTTCGAACCGGGCTTCCGCCCCGCCTGCCAGCTTTACCTGATCTCCCCGCCGGCCATCGACGACGGCTTCCTCGATCAACTCGCCGCCGCGTTCGACGGCGGCAGCGTCGCGGCGTTTCAATTGCGGCTCAAGGGGATCGACGATCACGCCATCGCCGCGCTCGCCCCGCCGATCCAGGCGCTCTGCGCGGAGCGGGATGTCGCCTTCATCGTCAATGACAGCATCGGCCTCGCCAAGCGCCTCGGCGCAGACGGCGTCCATTTGGGGCAGGAGGATGGCGACCCGCGCGATGCACGCGAACAATTGGGGCCGAAGGTGCAGATCGGCGTGACCTGCCATGACAGCCGCCATCTGGCGATGGAAGCGGGCGAGGCTGGGGCCGACTATGTCGCGTTCGGCGCCTTCTATCCGACGACCACGAAAGAGACGCTCCACCGCGCGGAACCCTCGATCCTGGGCTGGTGGACGACGCTGTTCGAACTGCCCTGCGTCGCGATCGGCGGCGTGACCGCGGAGAATGCCGCGCCTTTGGTCGCCGCGGGCGCGGACTTTCTGGCGGTCAGCAGCGCGGTCTGGAACCACCCCGGCGGTGCGAAGGCGGGTGTCGCCGCCTTTGCCGAAGTTCTGGCCAGCAAGCCGCCGCCGCCACGCTGAGCCGGTCGGGCACGGTACGGATAAGAGCGATATCAAGATTCTCCCCCGATCTTGCTTGGGAAGGGGGACGATCCGCAGGATGGTGGAGGGGAAGGGCGCACCGGTGCGTCTATCCCTCCACCACCGCCTAATCCGCCACATCACGCCTTGCGTCCTCGCACCCTTCCGCCCCGTCGAGCGTTCTCTCCTCATCTGAACGGAGAGGATCACCTTGAAAAACCATCTGTTGCTCGTCGCCCTGCTGTGCAGCGCCTGCAATGTCAGCGTCACGGATGCCAATAGTAGCGCGCCTGCGGACAATGCGGCCCAACCCGCCAACAACAGCGCCGTCGCTGCGTCCGCGGCAAAGAACGACGCCTATGCGTTTGAAGTCGTGACGGAGCAGAGACCCCAGCAGCCCAATCGCTTCCTCATGGCCCAGGTCGCGCTCGACCGCTGGGGTTTTTCCCCCGGCGTCCTCGACGGCAAGGACGGCATGAGCTTCAAGGCGGCGCTGCGCGGTTTCCAGGAAGCGCATGACCTGCCCATCACCGGCAGTTTCGATCAGAAGACCAGCGCCGCCCTGCTGGAAGGGGAGCCGCGGCCGACCACCTATCTGGTGAAGATCCCCGACGATTTCGCCCGTGGTCCGTTCTTCGATCTGCCGCGCGGCGACCTCAATGAGCAGGCGAAGCTACCCGCACTCACCTATCGCAACCTGCTGGAAAAGGTCGCCGAACGCTTCCACACCACGCCCGAAGCCCTGATCGCGCTCAATCCGCCCAATACGAAGGTCGGCGCCGGCACGACCATCCGCGTGCCTGCGATCGACAACCAGCCGGTTGCCGTGATCGAGGGGGACGAACGCGGCTGGGGCGAAACGCTCGCCAGCCTGGGCGTGGCCAGGGACCAGCCACAGGCCGACCATCTGGTGGTCGACAAATCCGAAGGGCTGCTCAAGGTCTATAACGCGGAAAACCGCCTGATCGCGCAATTTCCGGTGACGACGGGATCGCAGCATGACCCGCTGCCGCTGGGCGAATGGACGATCAAGGGGGTGAGCCGCAATCCCGATTTCCACTATAATCCCAAACTTTTCTGGGACGCCTCTTCAAAGGATGAGAAGGCGGTGCTGAAACCCGGCCCCAACGGCCCGGTCGGCGTGGTGTGGATCGACCTGTCGAAGGATCATTATGGCATCCACGGCACGCCGGAACCGCAGACGATCGGGCGTACCGAAAGCCATGGCTGCATCCGCCTGACCAACTGGGACGCGGCGCGTCTGGCCCAGATGGTCAAGAGCGGGATCAAGGCCAAGTTCCAGGCATGAGGCGGCCGCGACTGTGGGGCAGTATCGCTGTGGCGCTGCTGTTCTGCGTTGCTTTCGCGCATTTCTGCGTTCGGATCGTGCCGGCGGACGGGCCGCCCGTGCTCGCGCCTGTGCCCCGCGCCGCCAGGTCTGCGGACGCCGGCCCGTTGCTGATTCCCGTCGAGGGCGTGCCGGCGTCGGCCCTGGCCGACACCTTCACCCAGGCCCGCGCGAATGGCGCGCGTCCGCATGATGCGATCGACATCATGGCGGCGCGGGGCAGGGCGGTGCTGGCCGCCGCCGACGGCAGGGTCGAAAAAATCTTCTGGAGCCACGACGGCGGTCGCACCCTCTACCAGCGCTCGGCCGACGGGCGACTGCTCTATTATTACGCCCATCTCGACGGCTATGCGCCGGGCCTGCGCGAAGGGCAGGGGCTGCGCCGCGGCCAGCGCATCGCCATGGTGGGCAGCACGGGCAACGCCGATCCGAGCGCGCCGCATCTTCATTTCGCGGTCCATGCGATGACGCCCGGCGAACCCTGGTATGGCGGGCGCGCGATCAATCCCTATCCGCTGCTGGTGCGCCGCTGACCTGTCCTACAGACCGCCGAAAAGCTATGACGGGCGTCTGCGCTCTTTCCCATCGTCGGGTTTCTCCACGACTTGCCTCTGAAAAATTCGCCATGCGTCATATGCGAGAAGTTCCGGAACTTCCGGCCCCTTGCCCTTCTGCTCGTCCCGCTGTAAAGGCGCGCCCAGCCTCCAAGAGGCCGGCTCTTTTCCACCTTCAGACATATAGGCAGGCTCTTCCCATGGCGAAGATCAGCGGCGTGGACATTCGTCCCGGCAACAATATCGAATATGAGGGCGGCCTGTGGCGCGCCGTCAAGATCCAGCACACCCAGCCCGGCAAGGGCGGCGCCTATATGCAGGTCGAACTCAAGAACCTGATCGACGGCCGCAAGAACAATGTCCGTTTCCGCTCCGCCGAAAGCGTCGAGCGCATCCGCCTCGACACCAAGGATTTCCAGTATCTCTATGCCGAAGGCGACATGCTCGTCTTCATGGACAATGAGAATTACGAGCAGATCAACCTGCCCGCCGAACTACTCGGCGAAGCGGCCGACTTCCTGCAGGACGGCATGGAAGTGACGCTGGAAATGTACGAAGATCGTCCGATCAGCGTGCAGTTGCCCGACACGATCGAAGCGACCGTGGTCGAAGCCGACGCCGTGGTGAAGGGGCAGACCGCTTCGGCCAGCTACAAGCCCGCGATCCTCGACAATGGCGTGCGCGTCATGGTCCCGCCGCACATCGTCAGCGGCACCCGCATCGTCGTGGACGTCTATGCCCGCGAATATGTGAAGCGCGCCGACTGATGCCTATGGACCGCAGCACGGCATGGGCCGCTCGGTTGGCGCTTGGCCTCGCGATCGCCGTCATGCCGGCCGCGGTCCCCACCCAGGCTATGGCGCAGGCGCAAGCCGCGCCGACCAAGGCGCAACTCGACAGTGCGGCCTATGTGCTGCGCATCGTCACAAGCGCGCTCCAGTCGAACGAGGTCGAAGCGCCGGTCAAGAGTGCGCTGTTCGACTGCCTCTATTCCAATGCGGTCTCCAAGGTCAGCGAGGCGACGGACAAGGTCATCGCCGCCAATGCCGGCAAGGTCGACCGGAAAGACCCGTCGCAGATGCTGGCCGTGATCGCCGGCGTATGCGGCTATCGCCCCGCCGCCCCGGCCGCCAGGCCCGCCCCGAAGAAATAATCCAGCAGGCCGTCCCACCGGGGGCGGCGGAGACATAATATGGTATCGCACTCCGGCCTTCTCACCGTCATGGAACGCGCCGCGCGCAAGGCCGGCTCGAAGCTGCGCCGCGATTTCGGCGAAGTCGAGCATCTTCAGGTGTCCCGCAAGGGGCCGGCCGACTTCGTGTCCAAGGCCGATCAGCAGGCGGAAAAAACGCTGGTCGAAGAATTGCAGAAGGCGCGCCCCGACTGGGGCTTCCTGCTGGAAGAAGGCGGCGTGATCGAGGGCGATCCGACCAAGCCGCGCTGGATCATCGATCCGTTGGACGGCACCACCAACTTCCTGCACGGCATCCCGCATTTCGCCATCTCGATCGCGGTCGAAGAACCGCAATATGGCAGCGGCAAGCGCGAGATCACGACTGGCCTCATCTACCAGCCGGTCACTGACGAGAGCTATTGGGCGGAAAAGAGCCGCGGCGCCTGGCGCCACGACCAGCGCCTGCGAGTCTCGGCCCGCCGCGACCTGGCCGACTGCGTCATTGCCACCGGCATTCCGTTCATGGGCCATGGCGACATGGCGCAATGGACCCGCATCTACGGTGCGGTCGCGCCTTCGGTTGCGGGCATTCGCCGCTTCGGTGCGGCCTCGCTCGATCTCGCCCATGTCGCATCGGGCCGCTATGACGGCTATTGGGAAAGCGGCCTGCAGCCCTGGGATGTCGCCGCCGGCCTGCTGCTGGTGCGCGAAGCGGGCGGTTTCGCGAGCGATTTCCGCGGCGGCGACCAGGCGATTGAGCGCAAGGAAGTGATCGCGGGCAATGATGCGATCCATAGCAAATTGCACAAGTTGGTGGCGGGCGCGCTGCGCTAAAGCTCCATCCGGCCAAGCGCTTCAAGCGCTTGGCCTTTTTGCGATTCATTCTCACCGCCTTGGCCCCTTGCTTCGCATATGCAGCAGGCCTAAAGCGCCCCCAACAACCTTTTCGCCCAGGGGAATCCGTTGGTCGATCTTGCCCAATATCTGCCGATCCTGATCTTTCTCGGGGTCGCACTGCTGCTCTCCGGCACCTTCGTCTTCCTGCCGATGCTGGTGGGTCGGCTGACCGGCGCGCACAAGCCCGAACCGGCCAAGCTCAGCGAATATGAATGCGGCTTCCCCGCGTTCGAAGAGCCGCGCAGCCAGTTTGACGTACGCTTCTATCTGGTCGCCATCCTCTTCATCATCTTCGATCTTGAAGCGGCGTTCCTGTTTCCCTGGGCGGTAAGCCTCGACCAGATCGGCTGGGCCGGCTGGGCGACGATGATGATCTTCATAGCGGAGCTGGTGCTTGGCCTCGTCTATGCGTGGAAGAAGGGAGCACTCGATTGGGAGTAGAACTCTATAACCCTGCGCCCGGCACCTTGCCCCCGCAGGGCACGCAGCCCGACCAGGACTTCTTCAACGCGCTGAACGGCGAAGTGAATGACAAGGGTTTCCTGGTCACCTCGACCGAAGACCTGTTCACCTGGGCGCGCACCGGTTCGCTGTGGTGGATGACGTTCGGCCTGGCCTGCTGCGCGGTCGAAATGATCCACGTCAACATGCCGCGTTACGACATGGAGCGCTTCGGCGCCGCGCCGCGCGCGTCCCCGCGCCAGTCGGACGTGATGATCGTCGCAGGCACGCTCTGCAACAAGATGGCCCCGGCGTTGCGCAAGGTTTACGACCAGATGTCCAACCCGAAATATGTGATTTCGATGGGCAGCTGCGCCAATGGCGGCGGCTATTATCATTATAGCTATTCGGTCGTGCGTGGCTGCGACCGCATCGTGCCGGTCGACATCTATGTGCCGGGTTGCCCGCCGACCGCCGAAGCCCTGCTATATGGCGTGATGCAGTTGCAGCGGAAAATCCGCCGTATCGGGACGATCGAGCGCTAATATGGGCCATTCCGCACCCAAGATCGCGACCATCGACGGGATCGCCGAGGAAATCGCCGCCCTGCTGGGAGCGATGCTGATCGACACCGTCGATCATGCCGACGAACTGACCTTCATCGTCGTGCGCGACGATCTGGTGAACGCCATGGTCGCACTGCGCGACATGGCGCACTATCAGCAGCTAATGGAAATCGCCGGCGTCGATTATCCCGATCGCCCGGAGCGGTTCGAGGTCGCCTATCATCTGCTCAGCGTCACGCGGAATCACCGTATTCGTGTGAAGGTATCGACCGATGAAGATACGCCGGTCCCCACCGTCACGCATCTCTGGCCGGTCGCCGGCTGGCTGGAGCGCGAAGTGTTCGACATGTACGGCGTCGTCTTCGACGGCAATACCGACCTGCGCCGCATCCTGACCGACTATGGCTTCAAGGGGCATCCGCAGCGCAAGGACTTCCCGCTGACCGGCTATGTCGAGCTGCGCTATTCCGAAGAGGATAAGCGCGTCGTCTATGAGCCGGTGAAGCTGGCCCAGGATTTCCGCAGCTTCGACTTCATGAGCCCGTGGGAAGGCGCGCAATATGTGCTGCCCGGCGACGAAAAGGCCGCTGCGCCTGTTGCTCCGGCTGCAACCGCCGCTGCTCCGACGCCCAAGGTGACGGAGAAGAAGGGCGAGAGCGGGGCGGGCGAGCCGACCGATAGCAAGGCGAAGGAAAAGTCGGCGGATGCGCCGGCCAAGCCCGCTGCGGCCACCGATGAAGGCAAAGGCGCCGCCAAGCCGGAGGACAAGGCATAATGTCCGATTATCTGGAAAAGCTGGATCATCAGATCAACGCGGACGATCCGTCCTACGGCGATACCGAAATCCAGAATTACACGATCAACTTCGGTCCGCAGCATCCTGCAGCCCACGGTGTGCTGCGTCTGGTCATGGAACTGGACGGTGAAATCGTCGAGCGCTGCGACCCGCATGTTGGCCTGCTGCATCGCGGCACCGAAAAGCTGATCGAATATAAGACCTATATGCAGGCGCTGCCCTATTTCGACCGGCTGGACTATTGTTCGCCGCTCGGCATGGAGCATAGCTATGTTCTGGCGGTCGAAAAGCTGCTGAACCTGGAAGTGCCGCTGCGCGCGCAATATCTGCGCGTGTTCTTCGCGGAACTGACCCGCATCTGCAATCACATGCTGAACCTGGGTAGCCACGTGATGGACGTCGGTGCGATGACGCCGAACCTGTGGCTGTTCGAAATCCGCGAGGATTGCCTCAACTTCTTCGAACGCGCGTCGGGCGCCCGTATGCATTCGGCCTATTTCCGGCCAGGCGGCGTGCACCAGGACGTGCCGCTCAAGCTGCTGACCGATATCGCCGACTGGCTCGACGGTCGCTTGCCACGCCTGTTCGAGGATGCGATCAGCCTGGTGGCCGACAACCGCATCTTCAAGCAGCGCAATGTCGACATCGCGATCGTGTCGAAGGAAGACGCGCTGAAATGGGGCTTTTCCGGTCCCATGATCCGCGGGTCGGGCATCCCTTGGGATATCCGCAAGTCGCAGCCTTATGACGTGTATGATCGGATGGAATTCGACGTGCCTGTTGGCACAGCCTTCGACTGCTACGACCGGTTCATGGTCCGCGTCGAGGAAGTCCGCCAGTCCGCCCGCATCATGAAGCAGTGCCTGAACGAAATGCCCGAAGGCCCGATCGCCAGCTTCGACCGCAAGGTGGTGCCGCCCAAGCGCGGCGAGATGAAGCGCTCGATGGAAGCGCTGATCCATCACTTCAAACTCTATACCGAGGGCTTCCATGTGCCTGCAGGCGAAGTCTATGTGGCGACCGAAAGCCCCAAGGGCGAATTCGGCGTCTATCTGGTCAGCGACGGCAGCAACAAGCCCTATCGCTGCAAGATACGCCCGACCGCCTTCAGCCACCTGCAGGCGATGGATTTCATGATGAAGGGCCACATGCTGGCCGACACCACCGCTGTCCTCGGCGCCATGGACATCGTGTTTGGAGAGTGTGACCGCTAATGGCTGACGCAGTGCATATCCCGGACGAGGCCGAAACCCGTGCGCGCTGGGGCGCGTTCGAGTGGACCGCTGAAAATGCCGAACAGGCCAAAAAGGTCATTGCGCGCTACCCCGCCGGGCGCCAGCAGTCGGCGGTGATGCCGCTACTCGACCTGGCCCAGCGTCAGGTTGGTGCGGAAACGCAGACCAACGGCTGGCTGCCCGTGCCGGTGATGGAGTATATCGGGCGTCAGCTCGATATGCCCTATATGCGCGTCTATGAGGTCGCGACCTTCTACACCATGTATAATCTGGCCCCGGTCGGCCGCTATCATGTGCAGGTGTGCGGTACGACGCCGTGCATGTTGCGTGGATCTGACGACGTGTTTTCGGCGTGCAAGAACAAGGGTCTGGTCAAGGGCGGCACGACCCCCGACGGCCTGTTCACTCTTAATGAAGTCGAATGCCTGGGCGCTTGCGCCAACGCGCCGATGGTCCAGATCAATGACGATAACTACGAAGATCTGACCTATGACAGCATGAGCGCGATCCTGGAGACGCTGGCCTCTGGCGGCCAGCCCAAGATCGGTCCGCAGATCGACCGGCAGACCAGCGCGCCCGAAGGCGGCCCGACGACCCTCAAAGAGATGGTCACCGAAAATCACGATTATCGGGGTGAATGGGCATGAGCGCGCTGATCGCCATCATCCTGGGCATCATCGTGTTCGTGATCGCGCTCAAGATCATCGGCGCGGTGCTGGGCCTGGTCATAGGGCTGGCGCTGGCTGTCTTTGCCTATTTCGTGGCTGAAAAACTGATCGGAAAGGGCCGGTAATGGCCGACGACACCGCACCTCCCGCGCCGCCTCCCTTCGTGGGGCCGCTGTCCGACAAGGACCGCATCTTCACCAATGTCCATGGCTTCCAGGATTGGGGCATCGACGCGGCGATGAAGCGCGGCGATTGGGACGATACCAAGAAGCTGATGGAAATCGGCCAGGACGCGATCATCGACATCGTCAAGGCGTCGAACCTGCGCGGCCGTGGCGGCGCTGGCTTCCCGACCGGCATGAAGTGGAGCTTCATGCCCAAGGAAAGCAAGGATGGCCGTCCGAGTTTCCTGGTCATCAACGCCGACGAATCCGAGCCGGGGTCTTGCAAGGACCGCGAAATCATCCGCCACGATCCGCACAAGCTGATCGAAGGCGCGCTGATCGCCGGTTTCGCGATGCGGGCGCGCGCTGCCTACATCTACATCCGCGGCGAGTTCATCTACGAAGCTAAGGTGCTCTTCGCCGCCGTCGAGCAGGCCTATGAAAAGGGTTTCATCGGCAAGAATGCCTGCGGATCGGGCTATGATTTCGACGTCTTCGTCCATCGCGGCGCGGGCGCCTATATCTGCGGCGAGGAAACCGCGCAGATCGAAAGCCTGGAAGGCAAAAAGGGTCAGCCCCGTCTGAAGCCGCCTTTCCCGGCGGGCGCGGGCCTTTATGGCTGCCCGACCACGGTGAACAACGTCGAGAGCATCGCGGTCAGCCCGACGATCCTGCGGCGCGGCGCGGCCTGGTTCAACGGCTTTGGCCGCGAGAACAACCGCGGCACCAAGCTGTTCCAGATCAGCGGCCATGTGAATAAGCCCTGCGTCGTCGAGGAATCGATGTCGATCCCGTTCCGCGAGCTGATCGACCGCCATTGCGGCGGCATCCGGGGCGGGTGGGACAATCTGATGGCGGTCATTCCCGGCGGCTCCTCGGTGCCGCTGGTTCCGGCGAAGGAGATCATGGACGCACCGATGGACTTTGACGGCCTGCGTGCACTCGGCTCCGGCCTTGGCACCGCTGCCGTCATTGTCATGGACAAGTCGACCGACATCGTCCGCGCCATTTCGCGTCTCTCCTACTTCTACAAGCATGAGAGCTGCGGCCAGTGCACGCCCTGCCGCGAAGGCACCGGTTGGATGTGGCGCGTGATGGAACGGTTGCGCACCGGCGACGCCGACCAGAGCGAAATTGATATGCTGTATCAGGTGACCAAGCAGGTCGAAGGCCACACCATCTGCGCGCTCGGCGACGCGGCGGCGTGGCCGATCCAGGGGCTCATCAAGCATTTCCGCCCGGAAATCGAGCGCCGCATCAATGAAAACAAGGGTAGCGCCCCCGTCATGGAGGCAGCGGAGTAACCATGCCGAAGGTCAAAGTTGACGGCGTAGAACTCGAAGTTCCGGCGGGCGCCACAGTCCTCCAGGCTTGCGAGCTGGCGGGGAAGGAAATTCCGCGCTTCTGCTATCATGAGCGGCTGTCCATCGCGGGCAATTGCCGCATGTGCCTGGTCGAAGTGAAGCCCGGACCGCCCAAGCCGCAGGCGTCCTGTGCGCTCCCCGCGGCCGAAGGTCAGGACATCCGCACCGACAGCGAAATGGTCAAGAAGGCCCGCGAAGGTGTGATGGAGTTTCTGCTCATCAACCACCCGCTCGATTGCCCGATCTGCGATCAGGGCGGCGAGTGCGATCTTCAGGATCAGTCGGTGGCCTATGGCCGTGGTTCGTCGCGCTATGACGAAAACAAGCGCGCGGTGACCGAGAAGAATATGGGGCCGATCGTCAAGACGGTCATGACCCGCTGCATCCAGTGCACCCGTTGCGTGCGCTTTGCGGAGGAAGTCGCGGGCGTGCCGGAAATCGGCGCCATCTATCGCGGCGAAAACATGCAGATCACCACCTATCTCGAACATGCCGCCAAGAGCGAGCTGTCGGGCAATGTGGTCGATCTCTGCCCGGTCGGCGCGCTGACCGCCAAGCCCTACGCCTTCGAAGCGCGTCCGTGGGAACTCAAGAAGACCCATGCGATCGACGTGATGGATGCGCTCGGCACCAACATCCGCCTCGACAGCCGTGGTCGTCAGGTGCTGCGCGCCGTGCCGCGCATCAATGATGACGTGAACGAGGAATGGGCGAGCGACAAGACGCGTCACAATGTCGACGGTCTGGTCCGCAAGCGCCTCGACAAGCCGTTCGTCCGCAAGGATGGCAAGCTGGTTCCGGCGACCTGGGCGGAAGCCTTTGCCGCCGTCGCCGCGGTCCAGCATGGCGGCAGCGTCGCGGCGATCGCCGGTGACCTGCTCGACTGCGAAACCATGTTCGCGGGCAAGGCGCTGGTCGAAAAGCTCGGCGGTTCGCTGCTGGAAGGCCGTCAGACCGGCCTGTCCTACGACGTGTCGAGCCTGTCGTCGGTGGTGTTCAACACGCCGCTCGCCGATCTCGAAACCGCGGACGTCATCCTGCTGGTCGGCACCAACCTGCGCTGGGAAGCGCCGCTGGTGAACACCCGCATCCGCAAGGCGATCAAGAAGGGCGCGAAGGTCTTCGCCGTCGGTCCCGAATTCGACCTGACCTACAAGGTCGAATGGCTGGGCAATGACGCGTCGCTGCTGGCCAAGCTGCCCGAAGCCGTGGTCGAAGCCTTCAAGGGCGCTTCCCGTCCGACGATGATCGTCGGTGGCGGCGTGCTGGCCAAGGACGGCGCGCATGGCGACACGCTGGCGCTGGTCGAGACGCTGGGCCTGATCAAGGACGGCTGGAACGGTTACAACGTCCTGCACTTCGCGGCGGCCCGCATGGGCGGCCTGATGCTGGGCTATGCGACCAAGGGCGGCATCAAGGCGGTGGCACAGGCCGCGCCGAAGCTGCTCTTCTCGCTGGGCGCCGACGAAGTCGATTATTCGGCCTTCGAGGGCAGCTTCAAAGTCTATGTCGGCCACCATGGCGACAAGGGCGCACATGCGGCGGACGTGATCCTGCCGGGCGCGAGCTATGCCGAAAAGGCCGGCACCTACGTCAATCTGGAAGGCCGCGTGCAGTTCGGTGAAAAGGCCGTGTTCGCGCCGGGCGACGCTCGCGAGGACTGGTCCATCCTGCGCGCCTTGTCGGAAGCACTGGGCGCCAAGCTGCCGTTCGACAGCTTCGAGCAACTACGCGCCGAAATGGTCAAGGCGGTTCCGGCGCTCGGCGTCGAGGGGCTGGCTGATTATGGCTGGTCGATCCCCGATCTGCCGACCGGCGCGACCGGCGAACTGGCTTCGCCGATCAAGGATTTCTACCTAACCAACGCCATCTGCCGCGCCAGCCCGACGATGCAGCAATGCTCGTCCGAGCTGATCCATGGTGAGAGCTTCGCGGAGGCCGCAGAGTGACCGCTTTCTTCCAAAATCTGGGTATGCCGTTCGAAGGCGCCTGGCTGCTGTCGACGATCATCGGCATATTGGTGATCGCCCTGCCGGTGATGCTGGCGGTGGCGATGCTGATTTACGCCGACCGCAAGATCTGGGCGGCAATGGCGCTGCGCAGGGGGCCGAACGTCGTCGGCCCGTTCGGCCTGCTTCAGTCTTTCGCGGACGGCGCCAAGGTGTTCCTCCAGGAAACCATCATCCCGTCGGCCGCGAACAAGGCGCTGTTCATCATCGCGCCGATCATCACCTTCACCGTGGCATTGATGGCCTGGGCCGTGGTCCCTTTCCAGCTTGGCGTGGTGCTGGCCGACATCAATGTGGGCTTGCTCTACATTCTCGCGATTTCGTCGCTCGGTGTTTACGGCATCGTGCTGGCAGGCTGGGCATCCAACTCCAAATATCCCTTCTACTCCGCGATTCGTGCCAGTGCGCAGATGATCTCCTATGAAGTCTCGATCGGCTTCATCATCATCACCGTGGTGCTATGGGCGGGCAGCTTCAACCTGACCGCAATCGTGGAGAGCCAGAAGGGCTATTATGGCTTCCTGAACGGCAACGGCTTCAATCCACTGCTCTTCCCGATGGCGATCATGTTCCTGATCTCGGCCCTGGCCGAAACGGCGCGCGCGCCCTTCGATCTGACCGAAGCGGAAAGCGAACTGGTCGCGGGTTACCAGACCGAATATTCGTCCATGGCCTTCGCGCTCTACTGGCTGGGCGAATATGCCAACGTCATCCTGATGTGCGCGCTGAACGCGATCCTGTTCTGGGGCGGTTACCTGCCGCCGGTGGACTGGGCGCCGCTCTATTATGTACCGGGCATCCTCTGGCTGTTCGCCAAGATCCTGTTCTTCTTCTTCGTCTTCTCCTGGGTGAAGGCGACGGTGCCCCGCTACCGTTATGACCAGTTGATGCGGCTGGGCTGGAAGATTTTCCTGCCGACCTCGCTCTTCTTCGTTTTTCTGGTATCGGGCTTCCTCATGCTGACGCGCTATGGAGGCGCACAATGAGCCTCGGTTACTACGTCAAGAGCTTCACCCTCTGGGAGTTCGTGAAGGCGCACTGGCTGACCTTGAAATATTTTTTCAAGGCCAAGGCGACGATCAACTACCCTTACGAGAAGAACCCAATTTCGCCGCGATTCCGCGGTGAACATGCGCTGCGCCGCTATCCCAATGGGGAAGAGCGCTGCATCGCGTGCAAGCTGTGCGAGGCCATCTGTCCGGCGCAGGCGATCACCATCGAGGCGCAGCCGCGCGACGATGGTTCGCGCCGCACCACGCGCTATGACATCGACATGACCAAGTGCATCTATTGCGGTTTTTGTCAGGAAGCCTGCCCGGTGGATGCGATCGTGGAAGGGCCGAACTTCGAGTTCGCGACCGAAACCCGCGAGGAGTTGATCTACGACAAGGCCAAGCTCCTGGAAAACGGTGACAAGTGGGAACGCGCGATCGCCGCGAACCTTGCCGCCGATGCCCCCTATCGTTAAGCCGCGCGCGTCAAAGGGAATATGAACCTGTGATCCACGTCCTCGCCTTCTACCTGTTCGCCATTTTGGCGGTGAGCAGCGGCGCGCTCACGATATTGTCGCGCAACCCGGTCCATTCGGTCCTCTGGCTGATCCTGGCTTTCTTTAACGCCGCCGGCTTGATGATTCTCGTCGGCGCCGAATTCATCGCGATGCTTCTCGTCATTGTCTATGTCGGCGCGGTCGCGGTGCTGTTCCTGTTCGTGGTCATGATGCTCGACATCGACTTCGCTGAGCTGCGCGCCGGTTTCGTCGATTATCTGCCCTTCGGGCTGCTGATCGCATTGGTGCTGCTGGCTGAAATCGTGCTCGGCATCGGCCTGTGGAGCGCTGGTCCCATCGAACTGGCACAGCGCGCCGCGCCGGTGAACCCGGAACTCAGCAACATCCAGGCGATCGGCGGGCTGCTTTACACCCGCTATATCTTCCTGTTCGAGGCGGCGGGCATCGTCTTGCTGGTCGCGATGATCGGCGCGATTGTCCTGACCCATCGCGCACGCGGCGGCGTGAAGGGCCAGAATATCGCCAAGCAGAACCGCCGTCGTCCGCAAGATGCGGTCCGCAATATCAATCAGCCCGTGGGGCAGGGGGTGGAGCTGTGATCGGCCTTCAACATTATATGGTGGTCAGCGCCATCCTCTTCGTGATGGGGGTGCTGGGCATCTTCATCAACCGCAAGAATGTCATCATCATCCTGATGGCGATCGAGCTGATCCTTTTGAGCGTGAACATCAACCTCGTCGCTTTCAGCGCCTTTCTGGGCGATCTGGTGGGCCAGGTCTTCAGCATGTTCGTGCTGACCGTTGCAGCGGGTGAGGCGGCCATTGGCCTCGCCATCCTCGTCATTTACTTCCGTGGTCGCGGCACCATCGCCGTCGACGATGTCAACCGGATGAAGGGCTGAGCCTCCTGACATGATCCAGCTTATCGTCCTTCTTCCGCTCCTCGCTGCAGCGATTGCCGGCCTTGGCAACAAGGCGCTGGGCAAGCTACCGGCGAAGATCGTCACGACCGGCGCGCTCTTTGCCTCCTGCGCAATGAGTTGGCCGATCTTCATCAGCTTCCTGACCGGCAGCGCCGAAGCGCATGTCACGCCGCTCTTTACCTGGATCGAAAGCGGCAGCTTCGATGCCCAATGGGCGTTGCGGGTCGACGCGATGACCGCGGTCATGCTGGTGGTCATCACCAGCGTATCGAGCTTGGTCCACCTCTATAGCTGGGGCTATATGGATGAGGAGCCGGATCAGCCGCGCTTCTTCGCCTATCTCTCGCTCTTCACATTCGCGATGCTGATGCTCGTGACCGCGAACAATCTGCTGCAGATGTTCTTCGGTTGGGAAGGCGTCGGCCTGGCGTCCTACCTGCTCATCGGTTTCTGGTTCCGCAAGCCCAGCGCCAACGCCGCCGCGATCAAGGCGTTCGTCGTCAACCGTGTCGGCGACCTGGGCTTCATGATGGGCATTTTCGGCACCTATCTGGTGTTCAACACCATATCGATCCCGGAAATTCTGGAAGCTGCCCCTGCCATGGCCGGTTCGACCATCGGGTTCCTGGGCCATCGCTTCGATACCATGACGGTCCTCTGCCTGCTGCTGTTCGTCGGCGCGATGGGCAAGTCGGCGCAGTTGGGCCTCCACACCTGGCTGCCGGACGCGATGGAAGGTCCGACGCCTGTGTCTGCGCTGATCCACGCGGCCACCATGGTCACGGCGGGCGTCTTCATGGTCTGCCGTCTGTCGCCGATGTTCGAAACATCGGCCACCGCGCTGACCGTCGTCACCTATGTCGGTGCCGCGACCTGTCTGTTCGCCGCGACCGTTGGTACGGTGCAAACGGATATCAAGCGCGTCATCGCCTATTCGACCTGTTCGCAGCTAGGCTATATGTTCTTTGCCGCAGGCGTCGGCGCTTATGGCGCGGCGATGTTCCACCTGTTCACGCACGCCTTTTTCAAGGCGCTGCTGTTCCTGGGCGCGGGTTCGGTGATCCATGCGATGCACCATGAGCAGGACATGCGCTATTATGGCGGCCTGCGGAAAAGCATCCCGATCACCTTCTGGACGATGACGCTCGGCACGCTGGCGATCACGGGCGTTGGCCTGCCGATCATCGGGGTTGGCTTTGCGGGCTTTTATTCGAAGGACGGCATCCTCGAAGCTGCCTACGCCGCTGGCGGCGCAGGTACGGGCGCGTTCATCGTCGGCATATTCGCTGCGCTGCTCACCAGCTTCTATAGTTGGCGCCTGGTATTCCTGACCTTCTTCGGCAAGCCGCGCTGGACCCAGTCCGAACATATTCAGCACGCACTGCACGACGCGCATGGCCATGACGATCACGCCCATGATGCACCGTCGCAGGAAGATGCGGGCCATGAACCCCATGGTCATGATGATCATCACCACGGCCACGCTCCCGAAACGGGCGACGGTACGGGCGGCTATCACCCGCACGAAAGTCCGCTGGTGATGCTGGTCCCGTTGATCGTGCTCAGCCTGGGCGCGGTGTTCGCCGGCTTCCTGTTCCACGACCAGTTCATCGGCCCCGAAGGCGGCATCGCATTCTGGAAGGGCGCGCTCGCGTTCGACAGCCATTTGATGCACGCGGCACATGAAGTGCCGACCTGGGTCAAGTTCGCACCGTTCACGGTGATGCTTACCGGTGTGTTCGTCGCCTGGTTGAGCTATATCAAGAACACCGACTGGCCGCAGCGTTTCGTCGCGACCTTCACCGGACTGTACACCTTCCTGCTCAACAAATGGTATTTCGACGAGCTGTATCACTTCCTGTTCGTCAAGCCTGCCTTTGCCATCGGCCGCTTCTTCTGGAAGTTCGGTGACGTGGGCTTCATCGACCGCTTCGGGCCCAACGGGCTGGCTGCGCTGGTCGTGCAGGGCAACAAGATCACCCGTCGGCTTCAGTCCGGCTACCTCTACACCTACGCGCTGGTGATGCTCATCGGGCTTGCCGCGGCCGCAACCTGGGCGATGACACGATAATGGACGGCTTCCCCATCCTTTCCCTGATGATGGCAGTGCCGATGGCCGGGGCCATCGCCTGCCTGTTCGCGGGCGCGAATAATGCGCGCTGGATCGCGTTGATCGCGACGCTGGTCGATTTCGTCCTGGGCATCGTCCTGTGGATGAATTTCGACCAGGGCGGGCTGCAATGGCAGTTCCAGGAATATGCGCCGATCTTCGGTCGCTTCGCCTGGGCGCTGGGTATCGACGGGATCGCGCTGATGCTGATCGCGTTGACCGTATTCCTGATGCCCATCTGCATCGGCGCTAGCTGGAACGCGATCAACAAGCGCGTCGGCGAATATATGGCGGCCTTCCTGTTCATGGAGGTGCTGATGATCGGCGTCTTCACGGCGCAGGATCTGTACCTCTTCTACATCATGTTCGAAGCCGGCCTGATCCCGATGTACCTCATCATCGGCATCTGGGGTGGCGCGGACCGGATCTACGCCTCGTATAAATTCTTCCTCTACACGCTGCTCGGCTCGGTTCTGATGCTGATCGCAATGATGTGGATGGTGCATGAGGCGGGCACGACCGAAATACCGGCGCTGATGGCCTATAATTTCGATCCCCATATCCAGACGTGGCTGTTCCTGGCCTTCTTCGCCAGCTTCGCGGTGAAGATGCCGATGTGGCCGGTCCATACCTGGCTGCCTGACGCGCACGTGCAGGCGCCGACCGCCGGCTCGGTCATTCTGGCGGGCGTGCTGCTGAAGATGGGTGGCTACGGCTTCATTCGCTTCTCGTTGCCGATGTTCCCCGAAGCCTCGGCGCAGCTCGCGCCGCTGGTCTGGGGCCTGTCGATGGTCGCGGTGGTCTACACCTCGCTGGTCGCGCTGGTGCAGTCGGATATGAAGAAGCTGATCGCCTATTCGTCGGTCGCGCATATGGCGATCGTCACGATCGGCCTGTTCGCCTTCAATCAGGCGGGCATCGAAGGCGCGATGATGGTCATGCTGGGCCATGGCCTGGTCGCAGGCGCGCTGTTCCTGTGCGTCGGGGTGGTCTACGACCGCCTGCATACCCGTGAGATCAATCGCTATGGCGGCTTGAGCATCAACATGCCGCGCTATGCCCTGCTGTTCCTGTTCTTCACCATGGCGTCGGTCGGCCTGCCGGGTACGTCCAACTTCGTCGGGGAATTCCTGTCCTTGATGGGCGTGTATCAGGCGTCGAGCTGGGTGGCGCTGGTCTGCACGACGGGCATCATCCTGGGCGCAGCCTATATGCTCTACCTCTATCGCCGGATCTGCTACGGCGATCAGGTCAATGCCGACGCCGCCGCCATGCCCGATCTGTCGATCCGGGAGTTTTGGTTGATGGCGCCGATCGCGGCCGTGGTGCTGTGGATGGGCGTCTATCCCGAAAGCTTCCTGGCCCCGATGCGGTCCGACATCCGCGCGCTCGAGGCGCGTCTCGCCCCTGCGGCTCCCGCAGGAGATTCCAAGATCAAGATGGGTGCGCCCAAGCCAGCAAGCGAGGGCCATCATGAAGAAGCACCGGCGCACGGGGAGGCGCACTAATGGTTGACTCCGCTTCCCTTCTGGCGGTCCTGCCGGAACTCATTCTGACGGCGGGCGGCCTTGTGCTGATGCTGGTCGCGGCCTTTGGCGGCGATGGCTCGGCCCGTGTCGTCAACTGGCTGTCGGTGATCACCCTGGCGATCGCGGGCCTGGCTTTGTCCTGTTCGCTCGCTCATGGTCCGGACGCCTTTGACGGCCTGTACCGCGCCGACGCCTTCTCCGTCTTCGCCAAGGCGCTGATCTATGGCGCCGCCGCTGCGGCCATCCTGCTTGCCCCGCGCTTCTTCTCGGTCGATGGTGCGCCGCGTCCCGAATATCCGGTTCTGATCCTGTTCGCCGCTATCGGCATGGGCATGATGGTGTCGGCGGGCGACATGTTGACGCTCTATGTCGGCCTGGAGATGAACAGCCTGGCCTCCTATGTGCTGGCCAGCTTCATGCGGCAGGATGAACGCTCTTCGGAGGCGGGCCTCAAATATTTCGTGCTGGGTTCGCTTGCCAGTGGCATCCTGCTCTACGGCATCTCGCTGCTCTATGGCTTCACCGGCAGCACCGGGTTCGACGGCATCGCCGTGGCGCTCGGTGATGGCGTGTCGAAGGGCGAGTTGTTCGGCCTGGTGTTCGTGCTGGCAGGCCTCGCCTTCAAGATCAGCGCCGTGCCGTTCCATATGTGGACGCCCGACGTCTATGAAGGTGCGCCGACCCCGGTCACGACCTTCTTCGCCAGTGCGCCCAAGGTCGCCGCGATGGGTCTGACCGTTCGCGTCGCGATCGAGGCATTGGGACCGGCTGGCCTCGATTGGCAACAGATCGTGATCTTTGTCGCCCTCGCCTCGATCCTCTTCGGCGCTGTCGCGGCGATCGGCCAGACCAACATCAAGCGTCTGATGGCCTATTCGTCGATCAACAATGTCGGCTTCGCGCTGATTGGCCTGGCTGCGGGCACGCCTGCCGGTGTCGCCGGCACGATGAGCTATATGGCCATTTACGTGCTGATGACGATCGGTGCGTTCGCCTGCATCCTGCAAATGCGCGATGCCGACGGCAAGCCGATCGAAACCATCGCCAGCCTTGCGGGCTTGTCGCAGTCGCGTAAGGGTCTGGCCGCCGCGCTCGCCATCTTCATGTTCTCGATGGCTGGCATTCCGCCGCTCTTCGGCTTCTGGGCGAAGTTCCTGGTCTTCGACGCCGCGGTCGCCGCGGGCCTGACGGCACTGGCCGCCTTCGGCATCGCCGCCTCGGTGATCGGTGCCTTCTATTATCTCAAGATCATCAAGACGATGTATTTCGACGAACCGACCGTCGCCTATGAGGCCAAGGGCGGCCCGGTCGAGAATATCGTCTTGACGGCCTGCGCCGTGGTGATCGTGCTGGGCTATCTGCTCAACCCCGTACTGGATCAGGCGAGCGCTGCCGCGGCAGCGTCGCTCTTCTGACGCTGCTACGCTTCGTCGAGGAAACCGGCTCCACCAACGCCGACATGCTGGCGTTGGCGGGGCAGGGGGCGGCTGACGGCATCTGGCTGCGTGCGGGTCGCCAGACCGGGGGCAGGGGCCGCATGGGACGTGCCTGGGAAAGCCCGGACGGCAATCTCTATTGCTCCACGCTGGTCCGGTTGCAGCCGAACGATCCGTTGCCCCATACGCTGGCGCTGGTCGCCGCCAATGCAGTGCATGCGCTGGTTGCGCCACTCTGCCATGGGCAGGCGCGGATCAAATGGCCCAACGACATATTGGTCGACGGTGCCAAGATCGCCGGCATCCTGCTGGAGCGTGCAGGGGACGCGATCGTCGTGGGCATCGGCATCAACGTCACCGACCATCCCGAAGGACTGGATCGCCCCGTTACCAGCCTGACAGCACAAGGCGCGGCGAATGTGCAGGCACACGCGCTTCTCGATCGACTGGCACAGCTATTCAGCCATTGGCTCTCCATCTGGCGCGCGCAGGGCATTGATCCGATCCGCACCCACTGGCTGCTCAACGCTCACCCGACCGGCACGGCGATGCGCGTCGTGCAACCCGATGGCGGGGCGATCGAAGGTGCGTTCGACACGCTCGACCGCCACGGCATGTTGATCCTGCGCTTGGCGAACGGGCAGAGCCATGCCATTCACGCGGGCGACATCATTCTCAACTGAAGGACGAGCCATGCTTCTCGCGATCGACGCGGGTAACACCAATGTCGTTTTCGCGCTGCTCGACGGGCGCGAAATCCGGGCACGCTGGCGGATCGCCACCGATCCGCGGCGAACCGCCGATGAATATGCCGTCTGGTTGAACCAGTTGCTGCAACTGGAAGGCTATGCCATCGCCGATGTCGATGCCGTCATCATCGCCACGGTGGTGCCGCGCGCGCTGCATAATCTGCAAGTGCTGGCCGATAAATATTTCAAGACGCCGGCGCTGATTGCGGGTCAAGGCTCCGTCGAATGGGGCATCGAACTGGACGTTGCCGAGCCGGCTTCGGTGGGCGCCGACCGGGTTGTAAACGCGATCGCCGCGCACCATCTTTACGCAGGCGACCTGATCGTCATCGATTTCGGTACGGCGACGACCTTCGACGTGGTGGATTATCGTGGCGCGTATAAGGGCGGCATCATCGCGCCGGGGATTAACCTTTCGCTCGATGCGCTGGTAGCGGCCGCGGCCAAGCTACCCAAGATCGCGATTACCGCGCCTGAAGATCGATCGGTTATCGGCCGAACGACCGAAGCGCAGATGCATATCGGCGTCTTCTGGGGCTATGTGGCGATGATGGAGGGGCTGGTCGCCCGCATGAGGGCCGAGATCGGCCGACCGACCAGAGTGATTTCGACGGGGGGGCTGGCGGTCCTCTTCAATGACAATAGCGATATTTTCGATGCGATCGCGCCGGACCTGACGGTTCAGGGCCTCGCGCTGATGCACGAACGGAGTTTGAAAACATAATGACACCCAAGGATGAACTGATCTTCCTGGCCCTCGGCGGGTCGGGCGAGATCGGCATGAATGTCAATCTCTACGGTTGCCAGGGCAAATGGGTCATGGTCGACCTCGGCATGACCTTCGGTGACCCTAGCTATCCCGGCATCGAACTGGTGCTGCCGGATTTGAGCTTCATCGAGGAGCGCCGCGACGACCTGCTCGGCATCGTCCTGACACACGGGCATGAGGATCATATCGGCGCGATTCCCTATCTCGCCGCCGATCTCGGCGTTCCGCTCTATGCCACGCCGTTCACGGCGGGCCTCATTCGCCTTAAGCTGGAAGAAGAAGGCCTCTCGAAGGAGGTCAAGCTGCATGTCATCCCGAATGAAGGCAGCTTCAATCTCGGCCCGTTCGGCTTCCGCTACGTGCCGCTCGCTCATTCGATTCCCGAAGGCAATGCCGTGCTGATCGATACGCCCTATGGTCGTATCTTTCACACCGGCGACTGGAAGCTGGACGAACAGCCCCTGCTGGGCCAGCCCTCCACCCCGGCCGAACTGACCGCCATCGGCGACGAAGGCGTGCTGGCGCTGGTGTGCGACAGCACCAACGTCTTCAATGACAAGGCCAGCGGCTCCGAAGGCGATGTGCGCGAAGGGTTGATGAAGACCGTGGCGGACGCCAAGGGGCGCGTGCTGGTCACGACCTTCGCTTCCAACGCGGCGCGCGTGCAGACGCTGGGCGAGGTTGCCGCGGCGACCGGGCGCAAAGTGTGCGTGGCGGGCCGTTCGCTCGATCGCATCATCAGCACCGCCAAGGCGGCGGGCTATCTCAAGGATTTTCCGCCGACCGTCGACTGGGACGATGTGATGCATCTGCCGCGCAGCGAGGTGATGATCATCGCCACCGGCGGCCAGGGCGAAGTGCGGGCGGCGCTCGCCCGCATCGCGTTCGACAGCCATCCGATCAAGCTGGCGGAAGGCGACACGGTCGTCTTCTCCTCCAAGCAGATACCCGGCAACGAGATCGCCATCGGCCGCATCCAGAATGCGCTGGCGCAGAAGAATATCCTGATGGTCACCGACCGCCAGGCCGAAGTGCATGTGTCCGGCCATCCCGGCCGCCCCGAGCTCGAAGCCATGTATCGCTGGATACGCCCTGAAATCCTGTTGCCGGTCCATGGCGAGCGTCGCCATATGGCGGAACAGGCCCGGCTCGGCATCACCAGCGGCATCCGCCATGCGGTGGTTCAGTCGAACGGCGATGTGCTGCGCCTGGCGCCCGGTGCGCCGACGATCATCGGCCAGCAGGATACCGGCCGCCTGGTGTTGGACGGCGACGTCATCCTGCCCGCCGACGGCGCGACGATTAATGAAAGACGCAAGCTGGGTCTCCATGGGCAGATCAGCGTCGCGGTAGCGATCGACCGCAAAGGCAAGCTGATCGGCCAGCCCGCATTGCGCACGCAAGGCGTACCCGTGGAGGAGGACAAGGCGGCATTCCTGGCCGAAGCGGCCGATGAAGCCGCTGCCGCCGTGCCTAAGGGATCGCTGGAGGAAGAGGCGTTGCGCGAACGCGTGCGTCTGGCCGTACGTCGCACCGCAACCCGCTGGACCGGCAAGAAGCCGATAGTGGACGTGCTGCTGGTTCGGGCCTAGTTACGTTCCATGAACCTATACGCCATCTTCGCTATCTATTTCCTGATGTGGGTGATCAGCGCCTTCATCATGCTCCCCTTCGGCATCCGCACGCCCGATGAAACCGGCGAAGTGCTGCTGAAGGGGCAGGCGGACAGCGCGCCCAGCAACTTCCGGCCCGGTCTGGTCATGCTGCGCGCCACCATATTGGCGACGATCCTGTTCGGCCTCTATTACGCCAATTATGTGCAGGGCTGGGTGACGCTGGACATGCTGCCAGGTTACCGCAGCGCCCGATGAGCGGGCAGGCGGCGCAGATTATACGCGCTGCTGCCGGTCACGCACCGTTCTGGGCGCGGATGCGCGCCGCGCTCTGGCCGGATGCGTCCGTCGCCGATCATCATGACGACATTGCCGATATGATGGCGAACGGAGGCGATCTTGTTGCCTTCGTCGCTCTTGATGATCGGGGTGACGCGATCGCCTTTGTCGAGGCATCGCTGCGCCGCGATTATGTAAACGGTTGCGACACCAGTCCGGTCGTTTTTGTCGAAGGTCTTTATGTGACGCCTGCTGTGCGGCACGAAGGCATAGCGAAAGCCCTGATCGATGCCGTCGCGATCTGGGGACAGGCCATGGGCTGCAAGGAAATGGCGTCGGACGCGGACATTGGCAATCTGGCCAGCCACGCCTTTCATCGGGCCGCCGGCTTCGTCGAAACAGAGCGGGTCGTCTACTTCCGCAAAGCGCTCGGTTAAACGGCAGAAGTTACTGCCGCAGTCGTTCGATCGCCTGTGCGAGAGCGACATACAGCTTGCCCATGTCGGACGACAGGACAGCAACGCCCAGCGCATTGCCGTCGCGCGCCGACAGGATGATCCGCAGCATCGCCTCGAAATCATGGATATAGCGATTCACATGATCGCGAAACTCGGCGTCATTGTCATAATGGAGCGCGATTTCCCGCGATTCGCCCGCATCCAGCAACTTCACCGCGCGGCGGGTAAAGACACCGCGATCGCCCTTCAAATAAGCCGACCAGGCCGAGTCGGTGACATCGTTGGACAGTATCTTGGCGACGTCGATCGCCGTGCTATTGAGCGATTCGATCAGCAAGGCGGATCGCCGCGCGAAATGATCGCGATCGCGGCTTTCCGATGCGCGTTCCGCTTCCTCGATCCGCTGTTCGACGCTGGCGCTTGTGTCGGCGATCGTCAGCAACTGGCGGGTGAGGCGTTCGGATGCCTGATGCGCCGCCTTGACCGCTTCTTCCGCAACCCGCGCAACCTGTTCGATCTGCGCCGTCACCTTTTCGCCGATCACGGCCTGTAGAGCTTCGTCGCTGGCCTGCGCCAATTGCTGCGCGGCATCGGGAATGGCGCGGCCCAGCGCCTGACGTGCGCGTTCCGCCGCCTGATCGGCCGTATCCTTGACCCGCAGCAGCGCTGTCACCAGCAATGGCCCGGCGCCTTCGGTAATGCGTGTCGCGTCCTGATGCGCGGCGTCGAGCGTCGTGCGCAGGCGCTCCACCAGCCCGCGATTCGCTTCCAATCCGCCTTGCGTACTCTCCAGCCACTCGGTCAGGCGGCTGCCCTGGCCACGCAACATTTCCTCGGCTTCCGCGGTGCGGCCCACCAGCGCTTCGGAAATCGCCTCCAACCGCTCCATTTCGGGTGCGGTGCTGCCCAGCAGGGTTCGGCTCTGCTCCAGTCGGGCATCGAATCGTTCGAGCGCGGCGGGATAGGTTTCGTCCAGCTCCCGCACACTCGAATCGAGCGCGACCAGCAAGGTTTCGGCGCATCCGATCAGCTTTTCCGCGGTCATGCCGCCCGCCGACAGCGCCTTGTCGATTCGCAGCGTTTCATCGGTCATGCGGACGAGCGCGCCGGTCAGGCGTTCGCCGCGCGCCAGAGCGCTGTCCTCCAGTGCGGCGAAGCGGCCTTCGGTCGAAGCGATGGTGTCGTGCAGGCTGCTATGCAGGCTCGACATCAGGCTACGCTGGCCTTCGATCATGTCGTTGACCTGATGCAGGCGGCTTTCGACGTCGCCGATCGAATCGCTGAGGCCGGCAACGGTGTCGTCTCCAATCGCGGTCAGGCTGTCGCGCGAGCGGGCGATCAAGGCGTCGAGTGTCGCCGCCTGGCTGGTCAGGCCGCCGTCGGTGACGGCGAGCGTTTCCTGCGCCTGCTGCAACGCAATGTCGAGGCGGCGGCGCAGGTCCGTTTCCATCGACTCCATGTCGCGCTCGAATAGGATAAGCGCTTCTTCGCTTGCGCCGCTAGTGCCGGTCCGGGCCGCAGCCACCAGCGCTTCCAACGCTTCGGTACGACGGGACAAGGCCTCGTCGGTGGACGCCATGGCGTCCTTCATTCTGGCCAATGCGCTGTCCATGCGTGCGCGTAAGTCATGTTCGGCGCTATCAAGATCATGGGTCAGCGTCTGGCGGACCTGCACGCTGGTTTCGGCCATGCCGGTCTGCGCTGCCTCGACCAGCGTGTTCAGAGCCGTGGCATGGGCTTCCAGATCTTGGCGACTGCGATCCATCGCCTGTCGCGCGCTCTGGGCGGTAGCGTCGATCCGGCCTGCAGCGATCTCGGCCATGCCGGTGACCTCCTCGGTCGCTGTTCGGGTCGTTTCCTGCAATTGCGTCAACTGGCTGGACAGGCTCTTGGTAGCGGAAAGTGTTCGCGCGCGCGCGTCATCGGACAGTTCGGCAAGGGCGTGGAGACGGGCCTCCAGCGTGTCGATCCGTTCGGCCAGCGCATGGCCATTGTCCATCATCTGCGCCGTCATGCGGCCGGTGCGGTCCTCCAGTTCGGGGATCGATCCAACCAGCATGTCCATCCGCGCCACCAGCGCCATCGCGGCGCGCTCGGCCGTTTCCGCCCGCTCGGCCGTGGTGTGGGCGCGCGCGGCGATCAGTTCAGCGGATGCTTCCATATTGCTGCTGGCGGCCGCGCCATAGCTGTCGAGCAATTCCGCCTGGTCCTGCATCGCCTGCCGCGCGGTCTCCAACTGACTGCTGATACGGCCCAGGCGCAGTTCCAGCAGGTCCGCCTCGGTACGTAGCGCACGCGCGGTGTCGAGATAGCGACGCGATTCGGCGCGGCTGTTGCGGACCAGCAGCATATAGCCCACGCCCAGGAGGATCAGGGGAATGGCGAGCGTGACGATGGCGTTGGCCCAGGCGAACGGACCTGCGGCCAGATCGCCGGAGGTTGCGATCGCCCAGCCAGCAAAGCCGATCCAGCCGACCGCCAGAACCAGCAGACCCCAGCGAATGCGCTTTATCGTGCCGTCGCCGGCATCTTCCGCCGCATCATTCTCGTCAATATCGAGAACGGCTTGTTTCAAAAGCAAAATGTCGTCCGTCTGCGACTCGTTGCCGGTCGCGGTTTGTTCGTCTCGCCAGAACTCGACGATGGTGCTGCCCCCTGTCATGTCATCATCCTAGCATCTTTTCCGCCGACGCAAATGCCCTGTTACCAAAACTTAACGCAAGCCCGATAGCGTCTGTCGCCATGTCCTATGATCCTGGCGCCCTTCATGCCGCATTGGCCGCCGCCGTCGGCGAAGACAGCGCGCTGATCGCAGACCTGCGGGTCGCTTTCCTGGAAAGTGCTGCGCGACAGCTCGACCTGCTGGGCCGGGCACGCTGCGACGCCAATTGGGAGCTCGCCGCCTGGCGGCTCAAGGGATTGGCGGCCAGCTTCGGCCTCACCGCATTGATGGCGCTGGCCGACGAGGCGGCCGCCGCTGCGCCTGGCGATCCGCGCGTGCTTCGTCGTCTCCAAGCGGCGCTGGCGGGGCTCGATCAAACTTGATCGGCCGCCGCTGAAAGCCTTGCTTGCGCGAAGCGCTCCGCCTTGCGAAAAGGTCGCCGCACAACAATCGGGTCCACAAGCGTAACGACATGAGTTTCGCCGCTATTCTGAGCGCCAGTCGCGCATCGGGCGATTCGCCCGCGGGTTTGCGCGCGAGCCTGTATTTTGCCGGTCAGACGCTGGTCGAGTATCAGGCGCGGCAGGCGGCCCATGCAGGCGCCGATCGAATCATGATCCTGGTGAGTGTCATCACCCCGGCCCTGTCGCAGGCCGTCGACCGTCTGAGCGCCGACGGCATCGCCGTGGCGCTGGTGCGGGATATGGTGTCGATGGTGCGCGATGCGCCACGCGATAGCGACGTACTGCTGGTGGCGGATGGTGCAATAGTATCACAGTCGCATTTCGACGGCATCGGCGCGGCCCAGGGCAACGCCATGCTGGTGACGGACGACAGCCGCGCCAGTGCGCCGTTCGAACGGATCGACGCGGGGCAACGCTGGGCGGGCCTGGCGCGGATCAGTCCGGACTTGCTTTTCGGCACGCTCGACATGATCGGGGACTGGGATCTGGCGCTGACTTTGGTGCGCACGGCGGTGCAAAAGGGCGCCAGACGGATCACCGTGCCGCAGGACGATCTGCTGGAAGGGCGGGTCGCCCTGGTCGAGAGCCAGGCGCAGGCCGACTTGGTCGCGCAGGCTGTGACCGCAGCCGGATCATCGCGCGCTCATTCGCGTGGTGGCATCGAACATTATCTGCTGGCGCCGTTGGCCCGAATCGTCAGCCCGACGCTGATGCGGATGCAGGTCCCGGCGCTGCAGGTGCGGATCGCTGCCATCGCGCTGGGCGCCGTGGCGCTGGTGCCGATCGAACTGGGCTGGGCGCTGACTGGATTCTGCCTGTTGATGGGTGCTTTGCTACTGTCGGAAATCAGCGACCGGCTGGGCGATCTGGCGCTGCGGACGCCGCTCATGGGATGGTTCGCCTTCTGCGCGCCGGCGACCGTGCTGGCAGGGATGGTCTTTGCCGGTGGCACGACCTTGGCCGCCGATCTGGCGCTGCTGCTCGGCATCCTGATGGTGGCCGATCGCTGGGGGCGAACCGCGGCGGCGCGGTCGTGGATGATCTTCACGCCCGGTACGGCGCTGCTGTTGCTGATCCTGACGGGCTTTGTCGGCCTGATGGCGGAAGGCTTCCGTGTCGCCATTTTGCTAGCGATCGCGTCGGTCGGCGCCATTCTGCTGCGCAAGAGCGACTGAGCAATTTTCCCCGGCACGGTTTAGTGCATTTTAAGGACGTGCGATTATGCTGACCGGCATGAACGCCTATTCGTCCCTTACCGGTACGGCCATGGCGGGCAGCTGGCCAATGGCGCGGGTCATGGCCGGCTTGTCCGCCGTGCCGGTCGGCCATGCCATCGATCTGGCGATTTTCTTTCCCGAAGAAGGACACACGCGCCACGATGCCCTGATCGCCGAGACGCGTCGCCATGTCGGCGGATGCATCACCGCGATCGAGATGGCCCTGCGCCTGTCGCTGGCACATGCGCCCGATGTCGCCGCGGCGCTGGACCGGTGGCCGGCTCCGGTAGCCTGGTCGATGGTGCGTGCGCATCCCAGCCTGCTCGGGCCCGGACTGCTGGCGCATATGCAGATGCGCGCTGGCGTCACGATGATGCTTCGCCAGTTTGGACAGGCCGATGTCGAACAACTGGAAGAAATCGATGGGGCCTCGGCGCTTTCGATCGACGATCCTTTGCTGGGCGACGCCTTGTCGGGGCTGACGCTGGCCGAGGCACGGTGGGTTGCCGCCGGCGGGGAAGACGCGCCGATGAAGCCCGACCTTCCCGCCGAACATTTCGCCGAACTGATGTGGATGGTCGCTGCGTGCCTGACCGTCGTGGCGCAGCGGACCATGGTCGATGGCGACGATCGGCTGCTGGCGGCCTTCGACCGGTCCGGCTGGGCATTGATGGCCGATCATGACGAGGCAGCATGTCCGATCGTTCAGGCGGATCGATTAGTGCGTCGCATGGGGGAAGAGGCCGACGCGCCCGACCTGTTGGGCCATTTGCTGGAACGACGACGGTTCCTGCTGTTTGCTGCGGTCATCGCGCGGCAGCTCCGGCTGGAGAGCGTCCAGGTGGTCGAAATGCTGGTGATGGGATCACTGTCGCAGGTCGCTATCTTGTGCCGGGCGCTGGGCGGGTCGGGTGCCGATTATCGGCATTTGCTGCTGGCGTTGCGCCCGGTGCGTCCGTCGCTGTCCGATGTGGCGATCGTGACCGAGGCGGATCGCTATCACGCGTTGAGTCAGGAACAGGCCGACAATGTGGTCGCCGCCCTGCGGACATCGGCCGCCTTGCGTGCGAAACTGGACCATCTGCGCGCAGTGGCCCCCCTGTGAACATGCCGTCCCGTCCCGGCATTCTTCGCGCGGCCTTGTCGGCCGACGGCCGTTTGCTGAGCGCAGACGCGCCGCTGCTGGCGCTGCAAAGAGAGGCCGGCGCGGATCTTGGTGCGCCGTTCGCGGTGCCGCAATTGATGGCGATTGCCAGACTGGCGGCGCGGCTGGGCGTTCTGGTGTCGCGGCCGGTCGTGGCGGCGGCGCAGCGCGGCGACATCGATATGTGGGTGCGGGCCGAGCCGGAAAGCGACAAGGGCGTCAGTCTGTCGGTCGTGGACTGGCGTGAACGGCCAGCCGCGCCGCTACCACCCGACGATGGCAGACGCGAAGCCGATATGGCGGCGTTGGCCGATGGCTGGACCTGGCAGATCGACACCCAATTGCGGTTCCAGATGGTGTTGGCGGGAAATGGCGACAGCGGTGCGCTGCCGACCAACCCGCCCGTGCCGGGAGCGCGCTTTTCCAGCTACTTCCAGCTGGAAGCGGATAGCGACGGCGACATGGCCATGCTTCGCGGCTTTGCCCAGCGATGCGCGTTTCGCGATCAGCGGGCGGTGATGGCGAGCGATATGGCGCGCCGTTTTCGACTGTCGGCTTTTCCGATGTTCGATCATGGCGGACAATTGACCGGCTATCGTGGCACCGCCTTCCCACTGGAAAGAGCGGTGGTCGCGCCTTTGGCGGAAGATGCGCCGCTGACCTTGTATCCTGTCGAGTTCGGGCGACGGCTCGATCGCTCGCTGCGACAGCCTCTGGGCCGCATCATCGCAAACGCCGATACGATCAGCGCTCAGCTCGAAGGGCCGCTCCGCCCTGATTATGCCGGCTATGCCAACGACATTGCGGCCGCGGGCCGGCATCTTATGGCGCTGGTCGACGATCTGGCTGATTTGCAGGCAATCGATCGCCCGGATTTCAGCGTCGTCGCCGAAGAAGTCGACCTGGCCGATCTGGGGCGCCGGGCCGCGGGCTTGCTGGCGGTCAAGGCGCTGGATCGACGGATCACCATCGTCGCGCCAGCCCCTGATGCGAGCTTGCTGGCGATGGGGGAATTTCGCCGGATACTCCAGATATTGGTCAATCTGATCGGCAATGCCGTGCGCTATTCGCCGGAAGGAACGCAGGTGCGAATCGCGACCGAATGGGAAAGCGGTCAGGCGCGCATCGCTGTGATCGACCAGGGCGCGGGTGTCGCACCGGCCGATCGCGAGCGCATTTTCGAGAAATTCGAGCGGCTGGGGCGCGACGATGCTGGGGGCAGCGGGCTTGGCCTCTATATCTCCCGCCGCCTCGCCCGGGCGATGAATGGCGACATTCGCATTGGCGGAGCGCCGGGCGAGGGGGCGCGCTTCATCCTGTCGCTGCCGGTCGGGGGCTGATCTGGCGGCCGCACGGTTTCAAGGCGGGGCATCGCCATAAAAAACGGCGCCCAATGAGCGCCGTTCTTCATAACAATATTGGTCCGCTGGCGATCAGCGCTTGTCGACCGCGACATAGTCGCGCTGCGTCGGGCCGGTATAGAGCTGACGCGGACGACCGATCTTCTGCGCCGGGTCGGAAATCATTTCGTTCCACTGCGCGACCCAGCCGACGGTACGGGCGAGCGCGAAGAGCACGGTGAACATTTCGGTCGGGAAGCCGATTGCCGACAGGATCACGCCCGAATAGAAATCGACATTCGGGTAGAGCTTCTTTTCGACGAAATAGGGATCGTTGAGCGCGATCTGCTCCAGTTCCTTGGCGACGTCGAAAACGGGGTCGTTGACGCCCAGCTTCTCCAGCACGTCCTTCGCGGTCTTCTGCATCACGGTCGCGCGGGGATCGTAATTTTTGTAGACGCGGTGGCCAAAGCCCATCAGGCGGAACGGATCGTCCTTGTTCTTGGCGCGGGCGATATATTCGGGGATGCGATCGACAGTGCCGATTTCGCGCAGCATGTTGAGCGCGGCTTCGTTGGCGCCGCCATGCGCCGGGCCCCAGAGGCAGGCTATGCCGGCCGCGATGCAGGCGAACGGGTTGGCGCCCGACGAACCGGCAAGACGCACGGTCGAGGTCGATGCATTCTGCTCATGATCGGCGTGCAGGATGAAGATCTTGTCCATCGCGTCCACGATCACCGGATCGGGGATATAATCCTCCGCCGGGACCGAGAAGGTCATGCGCAGGAAATTGGCGGTGTAGCTCAGGTCGTTACGCGGATAGACGAAAGGCTGACCGACCGAATATTTATACGCCATGGCGGCGATCGTCGGCATCTTGGCGATCAGGCGGTGGCTGGCGATGCGGCGCTGTTCCGGATCGTTGATGTCGGTGGAGTCATGATAGAAGGCCGACAGAGCGCCGACCACGCCGACCATGATCGCCATCGGGTGCGCATCGCGACGGAAGCCGCGGAAAAATGCCGACAACTGTTCATGCACCATGGTGTGGCGCGTGATCGTGGTGGTGAAGTCTTCCAGCTCCTTCTGCGACGGCAGTTCGCCGTTCAGCAGCAGGTAGCAGACTTCCATGAAGCTGGATTCTTCGGCCAGCTGGCCGATCGGATAGCCGCGATGGAGCAAAATACCTGCGTCACCGTCGATATAGGTCAGGCCGGATTCGCAGCTTGCGGTAGAAGTGAAGCCCGGATCATAGGTGAACATGCCGGTGTTGGCATAGAGCTTGCGAACGTCGATGACCTGCGGGCCGACCGTGCCGTCCATGACGGCATAGTCCTTGCTGTCTCCCCCAACGGTCAAATTGGCTGTGTTATCCGACATGTTTTTCTCCTTGTACGTCATCAACCGGCTGCTGCGTGCCCTGCGTCAGCCAATCGTTCCAAGCTCCCCTCTTTCCCCAGCAGGAAGAGGACATCAAAAATGCCCGGCGAGGTCGTGCGACCGGTGAGCGCCGCACGAAGCGGTTGCGCCACCTTGCCCAGTCCCAGGTCGGCATCCTCTGCCACGCGGCGTATCACGTCTTCGATCGCTTCAACCGTCCAGGACTGGACGGACTGGAGAGCGTCGGCTGTCTTATCGAGCAGCGCGCGCGCGGAGTCGTCTAGCAGAGCGGTAGCCTTCTCGTCAAAATCGAGCGGGCAACTTTTGAACAGAAATTCTGCTCCCTCCGCAATTTCATTAAGGTTCTTGGCCCGCGGCTTCAGCGAAGCCATAGCTTCCGTTAGCAGTGACAGATTGGTATCCGATATAGCGATTTCAAGCCGCTTTTCGATCCGTGGCGCCACCAGCGCGGCGAGGCGCGCGTCGTCGGCTTCGCGGATATAATGGCCGTTGAGATTTTCCAGCTTCTTGATATCGAAGCGCGACGGCGAGCGGCCGACGCCGCCGACATCGAACAGGTCGATGGCGCGGGCGATCGGGATGATCTCCTCGTCGCCATGGCCCCAACCCAGCCGCAGAAGATAGTTGAGCACCGCTTCGGGCAGCATCCCCATTTCGTCGCGATAGGCGTCCACACCCAGCGCGCCGTGACGCTTCGACAGCTTCGCGCCATCCGATCCGTGGATCAGCGGGATATGGGCGTAGATCGGCTCTTCCCAACCCATCGCCTTGATGATGCTGAGCTGGCGGAAGGCGTTGTTGAGATGATCGTCGCCGCGGATGACGTGAGTGACGCCCATGTCATGATCGTCGACGACGACGGCCAGCATATAGGTAGGCGTACCGTCGGAGCGAAGCAGGATCATGTCGTCCAGCTCGGCATTCTGCACGACCACGCGCCCCTGCACCGCGTCCTCGATCACGGTCTCGCCTTCGCGCGGCGCCTTGATGCGGATCACGAAGGGCGCACCTTCCGGCGCATCTTCGGGCGCGCGGTCGCGCCAGCGGCCGTCATAGCGCATGGGCTGCTTGGCGGCGCGCTGCTGTTCGCGCAGCTCGGCCAGTTCCTCGGGCGTCGCATAGCAGCGATAGGCGTGGCCAGCTTCCAGAAGCTGGTTGGCGACTTCTGCATGGCGCGGCGTGCGTTCGAACTGGAAGACAGCGGGTTCGTCGCCGCCCAGGCCCAGCCAGTCCAGACCGTCGAAAATCGCGGCCACGGCTTCTTCTGTGGAGCGGGCGCGATCGGTATCCTCGATCCGCAGCAGGAACTTGCCGCCATGGTGGCGCGCGAACAGCCAGTTGAACAGCGCGGTGCGCGCGCCGCCGATATGCAGGAACCCGGTTGGGGACGGGGCGAAACGGGTCACCACCGGCTTGTTCATTCCCGTTGCACTTGCCGTCATATTCCCTGACATTCGCCTAGCTGACCCATGGATGCTGCGCCCCCTAGCATGGCTTTTGAGCCACGACAAACCTCCCTTGGCGGGAGGCCGGCGGCGTTGGCGCGTGTGCGGCTGGACCGGCTCGAACGCTGGCTGGAACGCGAGCGCGAACAGATCGGATTATGGGTGCCGATCGCGCTGGGTGGCGGGATCGCCGCCTGGTTCATCCTGCCCCATGCCATGGCCTGGCTGGCCTTTTGCTGCGGCACGCTGGCGATGGCCTGTATCGGGGCGATGTTGCCGGTGGGCGGGCGGTTGCGGCGGATGATGGTCGTGGGTGCAATCCTGGCTTGCATGGGGTGCCTGCTGGTCTGGGGGAAGGCGATGCTGTGGGGCCAGCCGCCGCTTGTCCGGGCGACCTTCGTGCAAATGACGGGCGATGTTGTCGCGATCCGCCCCGTTCCGGCGCAGGCTATGGTGCGCGTCATGCTGCGCCCGGTCGACGCACCCGATCTGCCGGCCGTCATACGGGTGAATATCGCCGACGCGGATGTGCCAGCGGGGCTGGGTGAGGGCGCGCGGCTACGCTTTCGCGTGCGCTTGATGCCGCCCGCGCCGCCGAGCGTTCCGGGCGGCTATGATTTTGCGGCGCGCGCCTATTTCCAGGGGATCGGCGCGACGGGCAAGGCGCTGAAGCCGGTTGAGATAGTGATCCCATCCACTGCCTCGCCGCCGCTGCGGGCGCAGTTGTTCGGCCATATATTGGAGCAAGTGGACGGTCCCGCCGAAGGGATCGCCGCCGCTCTGGCGACCGGGGACCAAGGCGCGATTCCCGAAGCCGATGCGGAGGCGATGCGGCGCAGCGGACTGGCGCATCTTCTGTCGATCAGTGGGTTGCATGTGACGGCGCTGATCGGCGCGGTCATCTTCCTGTTGATGCGGGTGATGGCCCTGAGCCAGCGAGCGGCGCTGGGTTGGCCACTCATGTTGATCGCGGCGGCGGGCGGCGCGCTGGCCGGGATCGGCTATACGTTGCTGACCGGGGCGGAGGTGCCGACGGTGCGGTCCTGCGTCGCCGCCCTGCTGGTGCTGGGCGGGCTGGCCATGGGACGGGACGCGGTGACCTTGCGTCTGGTGGCGACCGGCGCGCTGGTGGTGTTATTTCTGTGGCCCGAAGCACTGGTCGGGCCGAGCTTTCAGATGAGCTTCGCCGCTGTGACGGCGCTGGTGGCGCTGGCCGAGCATCCCCGTTTCCGAACCTTTGCCGCCGCGCGAGACGAGGGTGCGCTTCGTCGGATTGCACGCGGCCTGGCGGTTACGCTGGCGACTGGCATCGCTGTCGAACTGGTGCTGATGCCGATCGCGCTGTTCCATTTTCACAAGGCGGGGCTGCTCGGCGCCTTCGCCAATCTGATCGCGATTCCGCTCACCACCTTCGTCGTCATGCCGCTGGAGGCGCTGGCGCTCGTGCTGGATGTCGCGGGCTTGGGCGCGCCTTTCTGGTGGTTGACGCAGCAGGCGCTGAACCTGTTGCTGTTACTGGCCCATGGCGTGGCGGCCAGCCCGATGGCGACATTGCTGGCGCCGACCATGGGCATGGGGCTATTCGGTATCACGGTCGTCGGGCTGCTCTGGTGCCTGTTGTGGCGGACGGGGTGGCGATGGCTGGGACTTGCGCCGGTGCTGATCGGCGTGGCGGTCACCTTTACCGCCGCGCCGCCCGATATCCTGATTACCGGCGACGGGCGGCATGTCGCCGTGCGGACGGGAAAGGGCATGGCGATATTGCGCGATCGGGCGGGGGATTATGTGCGGGACGTGCTGTCGGAAAGTGCAGGTTATGACGGCGAACTGGCGGCGATCGCGGATTTGCCGGACGCACGCTGTTCGCGCGATCTGTGCGCTGTCGGCGTGAAGGACGGCAATGGCCGTAGCTGGCGGCTGCTCTTCACCCGCAGCACAGTGCTGATCGAGCGGTCCGACTTCGCCCGCGATTGCGCCGCGGCGGACATCGTCGTCAGCGATCGGGGGCTACCGCGCTGGTGTCATCCGCGCTGGATGAAGATCGACCGCCGGTTGCTGGCACGGACCGGCGGCCTGTCCATCACCCTGGCAAAGGGCGAAGTTCACACCGTCCATCGAGTCGGCGACGCACATCCCTGGATCGTTCGCCCACCCCGTGGATCAGGACGACCCAAATCTCAATTATAGCGGCGCAGCAGCCCTGCCAGCTTGCCCTGGATGCGGACCTGCCGCGGGTCGTAGATCTGCGGTTCATAAGCGGAATTGGCCGGATCGAGCCGGACGCGGCTGCCCTCGCGGCGGAAATATTTGAGCGTGGCTTCCGCTTCGTCGATCAACGCCACGACGATCTGACCTTCGCGCGCGACGTCGGTGCGCTGGATCAGGGCGAAGTCACCGTCGAGAATGCCCGCCTCCATCATCGAATCGCCCGACACTTCCAGCGCATAATGATCGCCCGCACCCAACAGCGCGGCCGGCACGGAGAGCATGGTCTGCCCCTCCATCGCCTCGATCGGCACGCCGGCCGCGATCCGGCCGTGCATCGGGATTTCGATCACGTCATTGGCGGCGATCGGAACAGGCGCCGCGACCTTGGGTTTGAGCGCAACGACTGGCGCGGGCACCGGCGCACGATGCATCGCGTCGGGCAGCTTCAGCACTTCCAGCGCACGGGCGCGATTGGGCAGGCGGCGGATGAACCCGCGCTCCTCCAGGGCATTGATAAGCCGGTGGATGCCGGACTTGGACCGCAGGTCCAGCGCGTCCTTCATTTCCTCGAACGAGGGCGAAACGCCGCCTTCGTCCAATCGGGTCTGAATGAAGCTCAGCAATTCCTGCTGCTTGGGCGTCAACATCGCGGTCCTCCGTGGAACGTATGAGGAACGCATAGGAAACAGATGAAGGTTAGTCAAGCACCGAACATGTCAGGGCATCGGCAGGATCACCACCCGATCGCCCGGTGCGGCCGGTGGCGATCCGGCCGGGCGCAGGATCAGGCAGTCGGCTTTCGCCATGGCGGCGGTGGCGGCGCTGTCCTGCGACGTCACCGACACGATGCCGTCCTGCCCGCGCCAGGCGCGGAGATAATCGTCGCGATCGCCAGTGGTCGGGAGAGGAGAGGCGAGTGGCGCGTCGCTCATGGGCGGAAGCGGATCGCGCGCGCCGCCCAGATGCCGGACCAGCGGGAGCAGGAACAGCGTCGCCGTGACGAAAGCCGAAACGGGATTGCCCGGAAGGCCCAGGAACAGCGTATCGCCGATGCGACCGGCCATCAGCGGTTTGCCCGGCCGCATGTTGATCTTCCAGAAATCGAGCGCACCGCCCGCCTTAATGAAGGCGGGCCGCACCAGATCATGGTCGCCGACGGAGGCGCCCCCGGTCGAGACAATGATGTCCGCCGTCCGCGCCCGATCGAGCGCGGCCGCCATGGCGTCGAGATCGTCCGGTACGATGCCGAGGTCGATGACGGCGCAGGGCAGGGCGGCGAGCAGGGCGGCAAGCATCGGCGCGTTGGAGGAAGGCAGGAAACCCGGCGGCGTCGGGGCGCCGGGCGGCACCAGTTCATTGCCGGTGGAGAGCAAAGCGACCTTCGGCCGCCCACCCACCGGCACGGCGCCATGACCGCCCAGCACGGCCAGCGCGATCTGCGCCGGACCGAGGCGGCTGCCTGCCTCCAGCAACAGGGCGTCCTGCGCAAAGTCGGAGGCGGCGCTACGGACATGGCGGCCGGCGGGCAGCGGATCGGCGCTGGCGGTCAGCCGATCGCCGTCGCGGGCCGCATTTTCCTGGATCAATATGGCGTCGGCACCGGGCGGCAGCGGCGCGCCGGTGAAGATGCGGCTGGCCTCGCCGGGCGGCAAGAGCGGAAGGTTAGCCGTTCCGGCTGCGCTTTCGCCGGTGACGCGCCAGGGACCGGGCGCCTCCGCCGAGCGCACGGCATAGCCGTCCATCGCCGAAAGGTCGGTCCAGGGCTGGTTGCGCAGCGCCGCCAGATCCTGCGCCAGCCAGCGGCCGACGGCGGCGGTTATCGGCACGGTTTCGGTCGCCAGTCGCGGGGCGAGCGCGAACAGGCGCGCCTGCGCTTCGGCCACCGGCAGCAGACTCATGGCGTGCGCCGCCAGTCGCCGGATTTGCCGCCGGTTTTGGCGATCAGGCAGACGCCGCCGATTATCATGGACTTATCCAGCGCCTTGGCCATGTCGTAGACGGTAAGCAGCGCGACGGAGGCCGCGGTCAGCGCCTCCATCTCCACGCCGGTCTGGCCGGCTGTGCGGGCGGTGGCGGTCACGGTGACGCCGCTGTCGTCAAGGGAGAAATCGACTGTCACGGCGCTCAGCGCGATCGGGTGGCAGAGCGGGATAAGGTCGGCGGTGCGCTTGGCGGCCATGATGCCCGCCACGCGCGCCACGGCGAGCACGTCGCCCTTTTTCACCAGGCCGTCAGCGATGGCTCTGGCTGCCGTCACGCTCATGTCGATCCGGCCGGAGGCTATGGCCTCGCGTGCTGTGACCGCCTTGGCCCCGACATCGACCATCCGGGCCGCGCCGTCGTCGTCCAAATGGGTGAGTCCGGTCATGCGCCCGTCAGCAGATTGTGCGTCGCCGCCTCGACATCGGCCTGGCGCATCAGCGTTTCTCCGACCAGGAAGCAGCGCACGCCATGATCGGCCATGGCGACGAGATCGGCATGGCCGGTCAGGCCGCTTTCTGCGACAAAGGTGCAGCCTTCGGGCGCCTTGCCCACCAGTTCATAGGTGCGGGCGAAATCGACGCTGAAATCGCGCAGGTCGCGATTGTTCACGCCGATCAGGCGCGAGCGGAGCTTCAGTGCGCGTTCCAGTTCGGCTTCGTCATGCACCTCGATCAGGGCGTCCATGCCTAGGCCCAGGGCGGCGTCTTCTATTTCCTGCATCTGGCCATCGTCCAGCGCGGCGACGATGATGAGGATCGCGTCGGCGCCGAGCGACCGGCTTTCCAGCACCTGCCAGGGATCGACCAGGAAATCCTTGCGCAACACCGGCAGCGCGCAGGCCGATCGGGCGGCCATCAGATAATCGTCATGACCCTGAAAATAGGGTTCGTCGGTCAGGACGGAGAGGCAGGCGGCGCCACCGGCCGCATAGGCCCGCGCATGGGCGGGCGGATCGAAATCTGCGCGGATCAGCCCTTTGGAGGGACTGGCCTTCTTCACTTCCGCGATCAGGCCGAAACCCGTGCGGGCGGCATTGTCCAGCGCCTGGCGGAAGCCGCGCGGGGGCGTCTGCTCGCTCGCGCGGGCGTGGAGCGCCGACACGCTGGTCGCGGCCCGGCGGCGGGCGACGTCTTCACGCTTGAAATCGCAGATTTCGATCAGCTTGTTGGTCATGTATAGGCAATCCAGCAATTGAGGAGCGCGTTGGCAAGGCCGCGATCGATGGTTTCGGCGGCCTCCTCCACGCCTTCGCGCAGATCGGGGACGGCGTCGGCGACGACAAGCGCTGCGGCCGCGTTGAGCAGCACAGCGTCGCGATAGGCGCCCGGTTCGCCTTGCAGCAGGGCGCGGAGCGCAGCGGCGTTATGGGCGGCATCGCCGCCACGGATCGCCTCGACCGGCTGGGTGGAGAGGCCCAGTTCGGCGGCGGTCAGGCGGTGCATGGCGACGAGGTCATGGCCCTTTACTTCCGCCATGTCGTTGCCGCTGGCGAGCGAGAGTTCATCCAGTCCTTCGTCGCCGGAGATGATCATGGCATGATCGACGCCCAAGTCGGCAAGCGCCTGCGCATAGATGGGGACATAGGCCGGCCGGGCGATGCCGATGAGCTGGCGTCGAACCCTGGCCGGATTGGCGAGCGGCCCCATCAGGTTGAAGATTGTGCGTTCGCCGATCGCCTTGCGGATCGGGCCGAGCCGCTTGAGCGCGGGATGATAATTCTGGGCGAAGAGGAAGCAGATGCCGAGGTCGGCCAGCGTCGCTTCGGCGGTGGCGGCGGCCCGATCGAGGTCGAGGCCCAGCGCTTCCAGCGTATCGGCCGCGCCAGCCTTGGAAGAGGCGGCGCGGTTGCCATGTTTGGCGACGGGCACGCCCGCCGCTGCGACAACGAGCGAGACGGCTGTGGAGACGTTCAGCGTATGATGGCCGTCGCCGCCGGTGCCGCAGACGTCGATCGCGCCGTCGGGCGCGCCGACCGTTATCATGCGCGCCCGCATGGCGCGGGCGGCGGCGGCGATCTCCACCGCGCTTTCGCCCCGGCGCGCCATGGTGACGAGGAAGGCGGCAATGTCCGCTTCGGGAAGGTCGGCGTCGAACAGCAGGTCGAAGGCCTGGGCTGCGGCGTCGGGGGCGAGCGGTAGGGAAGGATCGGGCAGGCGTGTCATCGCCCCTGCCTTAGTCGGCGGGAGGGCGCGGAGTCGAGAGGGCGTGCGTGCCTAGCTTCGCACTTTTCCCGCAGATTTTGAAATTGCGTTTCCTATTATGGCAATATTCGAAAAGCGATCCGCCTATGATAAACCGATCTCCGCCGATAGGAAGGGGTCAGGCCGCTTCGCGCTGACGCACGGGAATACCGGCAATCTCCATGAAATTGGCCAGCATGTCATGGCCATGTTCGGTGGCGATGCTTTCGGGATGGAACTGCACCGAATGGATCGGCAGGGTCGCGTGGCGGAAGCCCATGACCGATCCGTCTTCGCTGGTCGCGTTCACCACCAGGCTGTCGGGAATATCCTCCACGATCAGCGAGTGATAGCGGGTCGCGGTGAAGGGCGAGGGCAGGCCTGCGAACAGGCCGGTGCCGTCATGGGTGACGGGCGAGGTCTTGCCGTGCATCAGCCCGCCGCGCACCACCTTGCCGCCGAAATGCTGGCCGATCGACTGGTGACCCAGGCACACGCCCAGCAGCGGCGCGCCCGCGTCGGCGCAGGCCGCGACGAGGCCCAGGCTGACACCTGCTTCATTGGGGGTGCAGGGACCGGGCGAAAGCAGGAATGCCTTTGCGCCGCTGGACAGGGCCTGGCCCGCCGAAATGGCGTCGTTGCGGACGACCTCCACCTGCGCTCCCAGTTCCATCAGATAATGGACCAGGTTCCAGGTGAAGCTGTCATAATTGTCGATGACGAGGATCATGGGCAGAGCCTTAGCGCGGGATGAGGGCGGGGGGAAGTGGGGAGGGACGGTTAGCCATCACCAGCGGAAGCCGAGCCGGGTTTCGCCCGTATCGCCGCCGTCGCGGTCGAAGCGGCGTTCCACGATCTGGCCCCGACCGTCGCGATCGACGGCGATGACGGTGCTGCAGCGCGTGCCATAGAGCGGGTTGCGGATGAAGATGGGGGAAGCGGCGGCTTCGTCGGGAGCGTCTGAGGGCGTGGCGGGGGCGATGCCGGCGTCGGGCAGGTTTTCCCGGCGCAGTGCCTCGAACAGGGCGGCCGGGTCATCGGCATCTTCGGTCAGCCAACCGAGCAGGGCGGTTTTGAGCGCCAGCGTCTTAGGCCATGGCGCGTCGAGCGCGCCGTTGGACAGGCCGTACAGGCCCGGCGTCAGCCGCGTGCGCAGCGGTTGCGGACGATTGGTGAGAAAATCGGCGCGATCGGCTTCGACCAGAATCAGGTTGAACGGGTTGAAATCATCCAGCCGCGCCTGTGCGACATCGGCATAGGCGCCGTCGCCCGCCAGCAGGTCCGTCACGAGCGCGCCGCGGGAGGCGCGGTCCGGCTGCGGGCCGCCATAGCCGCGCAAATTGGTGACGATCGCGGTCCGGCCCGCTTCCGATACGCCAAGCCATGTGCCGCCCGATTGCAGGTCGCGCCCGGCGATCAGGCCCTTGCGGTCGCCCCAGCGGGCGAGCGGGGCGGCGGCGCGCGCATGATATTCATCGCGATTGCCGATCAGGATGAGGCGCCAGCGCGGATGCGCCGCCCAGGCCATGGCCATGATGCACATGGGGCCGATGTATCGTCCCGGCCGCATCCCGCAAGTCCATGACTTGAAAAACCCGTCGCGTGGGGCCATATGGGTCGCGCCGGGTTCGCCCGGCTATGGTGATAAATTGTGTCGTATAATAGATGCAGCGGACCCGGGGGCAGTACCCGGCGGTTCCACCAGAAGGCCCGATGGCTTAGCGCTTTGGGGTTTCCTGACGGGGCCGAACTAGGATCGACGTGTGTTCAAAGGCGATATTTTTACCCGGCCCGTGTAAGCCGTTAAACTGTGCAAAACTCACAAGTGCCAACGATAACGAAGCACTCGCCATTGCAGCGTAACTGAGGGCCTCACGGCCTGACGTTACTCTAAAATAGCGCGGTTGAACCCACCGGGCAACAGAAGGGAATTCAGCGGCCCCCGGAGGCGCCGGGCAACAGAAGCCTCCGGACCTTTCCACGATCGTCATGGCATATGCGATGCGCATTCCGCATCGTCCGACAGGAGTCGCTGTGGCGGATGCCCGCGATGATGGGCAAGCGGCGTCCGCCGCGTGCGAGCGATTGTATGATGTCGATGATTCGAATCATCTTCAATCTGCGACGATTTTCGATTACGCTTTTATGACAGTCTTGCGTAAAATTCATAAATTATTGATATTAAAGCAAAGAAAATCGTTTTTGCCGGTTCGATGCGCCCTTGTCCTGATGTCATCTAAATGAAATACTTCTGGCTATAGTAAGAAGTTTTTTCTGGAGGCATGAGAGATGAAGAAGGTCGCTGTAATCATGGGTCTGGCGCTGGCGGCGATGACGCCGAACATGGCCCAGGCGGCGGCCGAAGGGCAGGACGTCGTGGTCGTGGGTGGTCCCGAAGGCAGCCTGGCCGCCAAGGCGCTGGCCAGCGGCCGCTTCGATGCGGCGCTGCGCAAGCTGCAGCCTATGCAGGTCTATGGCGAGAACGACCCGGCCCGCCTCATCAATCTTGGCAACGCCTATGCGGGCGTCGGCCGCATGGCCCAGGCGCGTGAAGCCTATCGTTCCGCTCGCTTCGCGCCGGAAACGACGCTCGTGCTGGCCAATGGCACGGAAGAATCCTCGCGCTCGGTCGCGCTGCGGGCGCTCAGCCGTCTCAATCCCAGCTACGCGATGCGTTGATCGCACGGCATAAGGCGTAGGGAGCGGAGGCGCCGTCCTCGCGCACGGCGCCGCCTCGCATATTGCCCATGAAAAAGGCCGACCGGGTTACCCCGGCCGGCCTGTTTCATGCGGTCGATCGTCGGATCAGAAGGCCACGGTGAGCGAGGCCGCGATCGTGGTGCCGATCTTGTAGCGGTTATAATAGACCTTGTTGCCGTCCTGTTCCTGGAACTCCTGGAACTTGCGGCCCAAAATGTTGCGCGCTTCGAACTTGACTTCGCTGTTGATGCCGCCGGGCAGCTTTACGCCCTGCCGTGCGACGAAGTCGAGCTGAACGCCCGGCTTTTCCTTGATGTCGGGCTGCAGATTGGGACCGCGGCTGGTGACGCGCGGGCTGGCATAGGTCAGCAACAGCGTCTGCTGCGACAGTTTTTCGGTGTCTTCCAAGCCCAGTTGCAGGTTGACAAGATGGTCCGACTGGCCCGTCAGCGGCGCGCCGTCGACGAAATAGTCCGACGCAGCAGGCAGGTCGCCGGTGGTGTAGGTATAGGGGATGGTGGTGTCCCCGTCGCTCACCTTCAGCTTGGACTGGGTGTAGGTATAGTTGGCGATCAGCGCGACCCGGCGGCTCTGGAAGAAGGCCGAATCCATCCCGTCGAGCGGGATATATTTCTGCGCTTCGAACTCGGCGCCGTAGAGCGTGGCTTCCGGCGCGTTGGCGAAGCTGGTCGTCACCGCATAGGTGTCGCTGATGGTGGTGTAGGTTTCGATCGGATTCTTGATCTTCTTGTAGAAGGCCGATGCGGTGAGGCGTTCCTCGCGACCCATATACCATTCGGCGCGGATGTCCGCATTCCACAGCTCGCTGTCCTGCAGGAACGGATTGCCGCGGTAGAAGCGGTTGGAGTCGGTGTCGATGAACGGCTGGGCGATCAGTTCGCGGAACTGCGGGCGGGCGAGCGTCTTGGAACCCGATGCGCGGAATTGCAGGCCGCCACCCGCGTCGAAGGTCAGTGTGACCGCGGGCAACCAATAGTCGTTCTTGATCTGGTTGAAGGGCGTCACGCCGGTCGCATAGACGTCCACGCCCGTCACCGACTGGCGGCCGCTTTCGTAGCGGACACCCGCGTCGATGCTGAAGCCGGGGAAGAGTTCGGCCTTCACCTGACCATAGCCGGCATGGACGCGCATGGCGGCGTCATAGACCGGATAGTTGCCGGAAAAGTCGAGCAGACCCAGATCATAGAGCTGGATCGTCGCGTCCGACAGCAGATAGTCGGGACGAAGTTGCTGCACCGGGATCGGCAGGTTGACTGCGTCGAAATGCAGTTCGTAGCGCGACGAGGTCCGCTTCGTATCGGTATAGGCGTAGCCGCCCGTCACGACGAATTTGGGTGCGATCTTGAAGCTCAGGTCCGCGCCGCCCGACCAGAGATCTTCGTTCAGATCGCTGAAGGTGACCGAAGCGTCGCCGCGCTGGCGGTTGAGCGCGTTGACGAAGCGATCGCCGACCGGATCGGTCGCCAGATCGCGATTGGTGCGGACATAGACGAATTCCCGCTCATAGGGCGCTTCGCGTTGCGAATTGGCATAGCCGCCGCGCAGGTCGAGGCTGATCATGTCGTTGAACTTGAATTCGCCGGTGAACTGGGTGTCGATCAGCTGCCGCTCATACCAGGCGGTCTGTTGCGTGAGATAATCGGCGCCCTGGATCTGGCCGTCATTCTGGCCGACCGCGAGCGACGCGCGCTTCAACGTGTCGCGAATATAGAGGTTGGTCCAGCGAACCTTCTGGTCGCCCCATTCCAGGCCGAAGCCCAGCAGGCCGTTGACCGTCACCTGATTGTCGGTGACGACCTGATGGGCGCTCTTGCCCGCGCCTTCCGACACGGTCAGCGACGCCTGCTGCAGGTTGTCGCGGGTGCGCCACTTGTTGCTGTAGCCCGCCGTGGCGATGACGCCCAGGCGCGCATCGCCGATATCGAACGCGGTGCCGGCATTCAGCGTGCCGGAGAAGTTGAAGGGCAGGCTGTTCGTCCGTTGCACGACCGAGGTCTTGCTGTTGAGAAACTGCATCGCGATCGCCTGCTGGTCGGCGCGTTCGATATTCGCGAAGGGCACGCCGGCGCCGAAGGCCTGCTTGAGCAGCGGCGGAACGTCGCGCGAGCTGTCGTCGAAGCCGGTCCAGTCGGACTTGGCGCCATAATAGGTGTAGCCGAGCTGGCCCGAGGTTTCGGTGTTGGCCGAGCTGCCGACGCCGAATTCCAGATAGGATTCGGTCGGGATCGCCTTGGTCGTCAGGTTGATGACGCCACCGCCGAATTCACCGGGGAAGTTGGCCGAAAAGCTCTTCTGCACCAGGGTCGATGCGATCACGCTGGTGGGGAAGAGGTCGAGCGGCACCACGCGCTTGAGCGGTTCGGGGCTGGGCAGCGGCGAACCGTTCAGCAGGGCGAGCGAATAGCGATCGCCCAGGCCGCGGACATAGACATAGCCGCCCGATACGACCGACAGGCCGGTGACGCGCTGCAACGAACCGGCGATGTCGCCTTCGCCCGTACGCTTGATGTCGGCGGCGGACAGGACGTTGACCACCTGCGGCGCGGACTGCGAGATGTTGCTGTTGCGACGGCCGGTGACGATGATGTCGGAGCCGGGGATCGACACGTCGACATTGCCCGACTGCGCATCGGCTTCGTCGGCGGCGCTGGGCGTGCTCGACATGCCGGCATCGCCGGTGGTCGCCCCGCCAGCTTGGCTGGCATCGGTCTGCGCCATCGCCATGGGAGCGACCAGCGCGGTGGAAATCAGGAGCAGGCGCGCCAGACTGAGCGGCTTCGACATGCTATATATCCCCCTTGGGAAAATTTAGTGCAAAGAAGGCGGGGAAGCGCGGTTGCACGCTCCCCCGCCCCTGTTGAGGTCGTGGGTCCGATCAGGTCGTCGGAATGGCGGTGCAGTTGCCGCTGGTGCTGCCGAAGCTGGCGGTCACCGAGTTGCAGGTCCAGCCGGCATACCAGGTGTCGCTGCTGTCCTTGACCGCACCGATATAGTTGGTGGTGGTGAAGGCGGCGTCTATCGTCTTGGGGTCGATCGCGGTGCGGGCCGTCTCGGTCGCGCCGTTGATGAACAGGTTGGTCAGCGACGGGGTGTAGCTGATCGTGCTGTTCGCACCGGCTTCGAAGATCGACTGGACCAGGGCGGCGTCAACGCCGGTGCCGGTGCCCTTATAGGGCGTGCTGTTGCACTGCATCACCACCGACAGGTAGCGCGGCTTGCCCGCATCCTGCAGCGTGGTGTCGGCGTCACGGACCGCAGCGGCGCCGTTGATGCGCAGGCAGCTCTGGTTGGGGCTGACGATGATGCCGTTGACCAGGGCCAGGTCGGCACCGCCGCGCAGCAGCATTGCCGCGCCGTCGTCACCGGTGTTCGAACGCTGGATATGAGTGAAGTTGGCGACCTTCAGATACTGGCGGGGCAGGGCGTCCTCGCTGGCGTTGCTGTTGGTGGCCGAACCGTTCGAGTCGGTTTCGAGGAAGGTGTCACCGACATTATTGCCCTCGCGCTGGGCGGCGATGACGAACTGGGCGGTGCCGCGGAAGCCGACGTCGGTGTCGAGATTGTCGTCTTCGTTGCCGGTCAGCACCAGATATTTCATGTTGAAGCTGCCGCCGAACGCTTCGATGCCGTCGTCAGAGCTGTTGTGGACCTGGATATGGTCGATCACGGTGCCGCTGCCGACGCCCGACGGGGTCAGGCCCTGCAGTTCCTTGCCGTCGGCGAGGACGAAGCCCGAATAGCGGATCTGGACATAGCTGAGGCGACCCGAATTGTCGGTGTCGGTCGCGCCGCCGTACAGGGCGTTGCTGGTGCCTTCGGTGTCGCGTTCGCAGGCGGTGGTGCCCGGTGCGGCGGCCGGTGCCTGGCAATCGGTGATCTTCGCACGGCCGAGCAGCACGATGCCGCCCCACTGGCCCGACGACTGGTCGGTCGCAGCGCCGGTGACGTTTTCACGGCTGGTGAAGATGATCGGCGCGGTGGCGCTGCCGACGGCACTGATCTTGTTGCCGCGGTTGACCGCCAAATAGGCGTTGCCGGTGCTGGCGAACACGACCACGCCCGGATCGATGCTGAGCGTCACGTCGGTATTGGTGCTGGCGGCGCCCTGGTCGGTGCCGACATCGACGCGGCCGGGCAGCGAGTAGATCACGCCGGTGGTCTTGGCGATCGCCGTGGTCGCGGTGAAGCGCGCCGGGAAGGCGCAGTTGCGCCAGGTGTTGGTGCCGTCCGTGATGGTGCCAAGATCGCTCAGCTGGTTCGGGCCGGCGATGGTCGGGCAGTTGGCCGCTGGCGTCACCGCAGTCGGCGTGGGGGTCGGCGTGGGCGTGGGGGTCGGCGTGGGGGTCGGCGTCGGCGTCGGGATGACGATGGTGCCTTCGCCCGGCGAAGCGATGTCGTCGGCGCCGCAGGCGCTCAGGCCCACGCAGGCGCAGCTCGCCATCAGGATCGTTTGGATACGGTTAATCTTGGCCATGTCGTCTCCGCTCCGGCCTGTTGCCGGGATTGTTGAAGTGCGGAGCGCAGGGGAATTTCGACTCGGACAACGCCCCCTGTCGCCCTCAGAACGGGCAGTTAGGCGCGGCACATGACAGGCTGATGCTGCTTCTATGACAACGGAGCGTCTTTAAAATGACAGTTTAGAGACAGTGACGGCGTTTCCATGGTTAAGGCTGTTCGTGCTAAGGCGCGAGGCGGGCGGGACGCTGGCAGGAGATGGGCTTGCAACCGGAAATCGAACTGAAGCTGGACCTGGCGCCGGAAGCGGCGGACATGTTCGCGCAATGGCCGTCGCTGCCGGCCGATAGCCAGACGGCTGCGTTGCACGCCACCTATTTCGACACGCCCGATCATCAGCTCGGCAAACGGGGCATGAGCCTGCGCATCAGGCGGTCGGGCCGGCGGCGCGTCCAGACGGTGAAGGCCGATGGCCGCGATGGCGCGGGCCTGTTCGCGCGCGACGAATGGGAGATGCCGGTGCGCGGCGCCAAGCCGGTGCTGGACGCGCGCACGCCGGTCGTTGCGCTGCTGGGGGAAGCGGTGGCGGAAGTGGATAAGCTCTTTAGCGTCGATGTGCAGCGCCGGATGTGGGTGGTGTCGCAGGACAATGCGACGATCGAGCTGGTGCTGGATCGCGGGGCCATAATGGTGGCCGGGCGGGAACAGGCGATCTGCGAAATAGAGCTGGAACTGAAGGCGGGCGAACCGGCGGCGCTGTTCGCGCTGGCGCGGCGGATCGATGCAGACATCGCCGTGCGACCCGGCGTCCTGAGCAAGGCGGAGCGCGGCTATCGACTGACCGAGGCGCTGCCAGCCGCGATCAAGGCGGAGCCGGTGGCGCTCGATCCTTCCATGACGATTCGCCAGGCCTTCCTGCGGATCTATGCGGCCTGCCTGCGTCATTATCGGCTGAACGAGGCGCTGCTGCTGGACCATTATACGCCCGAAGCGCTGCATCAGGCGCGAGTCGCGATCCGACGGTTGCGATCCGCGCTGAAATTGTTCGCGCCGCAGTTGCCGACGGCGGATCTTGCCCGCTTTCAGGGCGAATTGCGCTGGCTGGCCGCTGTGCTGGGCGAGGCGCGCGACCTGGACGTGCTGATGCCGCGGATCGCCGACGGCGCGATGCGCGCGCCGCTGGAAGAAGCGCAGGCGGCGGCGCACGATCATGTCCTGCAATGGCTGGCGTCTGCGCGGGTGCGGATGCTGCTGCTCGATCTTGTCGAATGGCTGGCGCTGGGCGCGGGCATGGGCGCGAAAGCCAGTCGGTCGGCCGCCCCTTTCGCCGCGACGCGCCTGCGCAGGCTGCGCAAGCGTATCGCCAAGGAGGGCAAATCTATGGCGCGGCTGGGCGACGGAGCGCGTCATGAGGTGCGCAAGGATGCCAAGAAGCTGCGCTATGGCGCTGAATTCTTTGCCGGACTGTTCGATGAAAAAAAGAAGCATCGCCGCCGGCAAAAGGCATTTCTGGGCAAGCTGGAAGCCATGCAGGACGTGCTGGGTGCGCTCAACGATCTGGTCGCCACGCCTGCGATCCTCGCCCGCCATGGACTGCCGGGCGATATCGGAGCGGGCGGCGCTGAGAAGGCGGACCTGCTCGCCGCAGCGGCGCGCGCGCATGGCGAACTTGTCGATGCGCGCCGTTTCTGGACCTGAGCCGCGTCAGCCCCAGGGGCGCTCGCGATACCATTTGGTGATGACATGCTTCACCCCAGACCGCACCTTCATGCCGTGATGGAGGCTGGCGGGGTTCGGCTCGCCCGATGCGTTGCGGTTGTTCCAGGCGAGTAATTTGCCGGTTTCCGGCTGGACGGTCTTGCCGATTTTGGTGAAGCGGGTCGCGCCGCCGGCCATGGGTTCGTTCAGATAGACCATCAACGTCCAGGTGCGATTGCCCGCCACCGAACAATATTTCGCATAATCCGACCCCTTCGGATCGAAATAGTCGGTATGCGCCTTGAATTCCTGGCCCACGTCGTAGCGCTGGCCCTGGATCGGTTCGCCATAGGGCGCGGCTATCCCCGCGAAAGCGTCCAGCCGCGCATTGATCGCGGCGACGAAAGGATCGGCATGATCGAGGTCGCAGGTCTCGCTGGTGCGAAAATAGCCGTCGCCATTGGCGTCCGCAATGGTGGACGGGCGCCGCTTGGCATCGATTCGCGCGATCAGCCCGGCGCATTCTTCCGCGTCCAGGAAATGGCGCTGGATGAAGAGCGTCAGTTCACGGTTGGGCACCCGCTGGATGCGCGGATGGGCGGCGATCCAGGCCGGGGCGGCATCGGTTGCCGTTGGGGCGGGGGGCGGGGCGGTCAGGTCCGTCATGGAAAATCCCGAAAGAAGCAAAGATGCGGTAAGACGACGCCACAGCTATATTCCGGCCCCTAAAATGCAAGGCGCCAGCGCCATGTCATATTACCGCAATATAACTGTCATGCAGCAGTAAGATCATCTGCCTAGCAGGCTCCCAAACGATTGGGGGCTTGGGGCAGCATCATGCGAGTGCCATTTAGCGACAGGATGCGCGGCTTCGGACGCGGGAAGACGGCGGCCATTCCCACGATCGACTGGCTTGGGCTGCTCGAACGGGTGTTGCTCGTCCTGCTGGCTTTGCAACTGGTACGGCTGATCTGGGCGGTCGTGGCGCCGGTCGGCAGCTTCGGACCGTGGGAAGGGCGTCAGGCGCAGATATTGTCGCCCAGCGCGCGGCAGGCGCTGTTCGCCAGCTTCGATCCCTTTTTCCGCACGGGCGCGCCGCAACAGGCGGGTAGTGGCGTCGTCACTTCGCTGGCGCTGACGCTGTATGGCGTGCGGCTGAACGAAGGGTCGGGGCTTGGATCGGCCATCATCGCCGCGCCCGACGGGGTGCAGAACAGCTTCGCCGTGGGCGATGAGATCCTGCCGGGCGTGGTGCTGAAGGCCGTGGCGTTCGATCATGTGACGATCGACCGGGGCGGCGCGGAAGAACAGATTTTCATCGACCAGTCGACCCCGGCCCCCGAAGCCGAACCCGCCGCTGCGGTCGCCTCGGTTCAGGGCGCTGGCTGGCAGAGCGCCGCCCCACCGCCACCCGCCGCACCCGGCGCCGGTCCGACCGTGGACAGCCTGAAGCGCGACATCGGTTTTGCCCCGCGGTTGCAGAACGGCCGTGTCACCGGCCTTGCGGTCATGGCCAAGGGGCCGACCTTCGCGGGCGCGGGCTTCCGGCCCGGCGACATCATCAGCCAGATCAATGGCCAGCCGATCGGATCGGCCGGCGACCTCCAGTCTCTCCAGAACCAGATCGCGCCCGGCGCGCGCCTTTCCCTCACCGTCGAGCGCGGCGCCGCCGTGGCATCGGTCAACATCATAGTGCAAGGCCAATGACCCGCAAATTCCTCCTTACCGCCGCCACCGCGCTCGCGCTCGCCACGCCCATCGCCGCGCCGCTCCTGGCGCAGCAGACGCTCAATGTGCGCGATGCCGACATCCGGGCCTTCATCCAGGATGCTGCGCGGGTCACCGGCCGGACCTTCATCATCGACAACAAGGTGCAGGGGAAGGTTTCGGTCGTGACCGACCGGCCGCTGTCGCGATCCGAATATTTCGAGATCGTGCTTTCCACGCTGCGCGCCAACGGCCTGGTGGCGGTGCCGGCACCCGGCGGGGCCTATCGCATCCAGCCGGCCGATGGCGCTGCGGGCCAGCCGAGTAGCGTCGGACGCGCCGCCAATCGCAACAGCTTCGTGACGGAGGTGTTTCGCCTGCGCTCCATCGACGCGGCGAGCGCGCTGGAAACGCTGCGCCCGCTGGTCAGCAAGGAAGGCTCCGTCACCGCCAACCGCGCGGGCAACAGCGTGGTCGTGGCCGACTATGCCGACAATATCGCCCGCATCCGGCAGGTGATCGCCCGTATCGACCGCGATACGTCGTCGACGCAGATGGTGATGCTGAAAAATGCTGGCGCGCGCGAAATCGCGACCTCGCTCCAGGCGCTGGTGGCGAGCGGGGGCGGCGGGGAGAACGCCGCGCCGTCGGCCGCGACCGTGGTGCCGATCGACAGCAGCAACGCCGTCGCGATCCGCGGCGACGCCAATACTGTTGCGCGACTCGCCGCCATGGCGCGCCAGCTCGACCAGCAGGCGGCGAGCGGCACCGAAATCCGCGTCTACTGGCTGGAACATGCCGACGCCGAAAAGCTGCTGCCGGTATTGCAGCAGCTTGTGGGCCAATCGACCAGCCAACCGGTGACGGCTTCCACCCCGGCCGCCGGCGGGCAGGGCGGTGCGCCCGCAGCGCAGGCGGCTGCGCCGGTCGCGGCGGCATCCTCGTCCGCATCGAGCGGCGGCGGCATTTCCACCCGCGGCCCGGCGATCGTCACCCGTTACGAAGGCGCCAATGCGATCATCGTCGCGGCGAACAGCGACGTGCAGCGGATGCTGGGCGAAACCATCCGCCAGGTCGACACCCGGCGCGAACAGGTGCTGGTGGAGGCGATCATCGTCGAGATCAGCGACGCGGCCGCCAAGAAGCTGGGCGTGCAGTTCCTGCTCGGCAGCACATCGACCGGCTTCGCCGCGAGCAACTATTCCAACGCCTCGCCCAATCTGCTGACATTGGCGGGGGCCTATGGCGCGACGCAGCTCGGTACGACGACGACGACCGTGGTGGCGCCGGACGGTACTAAAACGACGACCGAGGTCCAGAATAGCGGCGACCTCGCGAGCAGCTTGCAGGAAGCGGCGATCAGCAGCCTGACCAGCGCAACCGGCGCGATTGCGGGGCTGGGCGGCAGCATCGGCAAGAACGGCATTTTCGGCGCGATCATCAATGCGGTCAAATCCGACACCGAAAGCAACCTGCTTTCCACGCCGTCCGTGATGACGCTGGACAATCAGAAGGCGTCGATCCTGGTCGGGCAGCAGGTGCCCGTTACCACCGGCGAGGCGCTGAGCCAGAATTTCGACAATCAGTTCCGTACCGTCCAGCGTCAGGATGTCGGCATCAAGCTGGAAGTGAAGCCGCAGATCAACACCGGCGGCGCGATCAAGCTGTTCCTGAAGCAGGAAGTGTCGAGCGTGGCCGGGCCAGTCAGCAACTCCAGCAGCGACCTCATCATCAACAAGCGCGAGATCGAGACGACCGTGACCGTCGATGACGGCGAGATACTGGCGCTGGGCGGCCTGCTGGACGATAATGAGCGCAAGACGATCGAACGCATCCCGCTGCTGTCCGATATTCCGGGGTTGGGCGAATTGTTCAAATCGCGCAGCAAGAGCCGGACCAAGACCAATTTGATGGTCTTCATCCGGCCGACCATTCTGCGGTCGAAGGAGGATGCGCAGCGGCTGACGCAGCAGCGCTACGGCTATGTCCGGGGTATGCAGTTGCAGCGCAATCCCGATGTCGAACCGACGATAGACGAACTGGTGCGCGACTATATGGGCGCGACCCCGCCGGTCGCGGCGCAGCCGGGCGATGCGGTGGTGCAGCCCGATGCGGCGCCCGCGCAGGTCATCGAACCCACCGTCCGCCAGTCGAGCGGCGTGGTGCGGCCGGTCGAAATACCGGCAAGCGGAGGGCGCAAGTGAGCGAACAGACGCACACCGACATCAGCCCGCCCGCGCAGCCGCCGCGGCCCATCGACATACCTTATGTCTTCGCGCGCAGGCATGGCGTGGTCATGCTGCCGGTCGAGGGCGAGCGGCTGACCATAGCGGTGCGCGCGGGGAGCGATCCGCGCGTGCTGCTAGAGGTGCGGCGGCATCTGGCGCGCAGCTTCGACGTCATTTTCGTTGAACCGGCAGAGTTCGACCGGCACTTGTCGAACCATTATGCGATGGAGGGCAGCGCCGCGGCCATGGCCGGATCGCTGGAGGTCGGCGCGGACGAACTGGACATTTTGGCCGCAGACATTCCGACCGCCGACGACCTGCTCGACAGCGCCGACGATGCGCCCGCGATCCGGCTGATCAACGGCATCATCGCCGAAGCGGCGCGGCAAGGCGTGTCGGACATCCATATCGAACCCTATGAAACCGGCCTGATCGTGCGGATGCGCGTAGATGGCGTGCTGCGCGAGACGCTGCGGATGCCGCCGCATGTCGCGCCGGTCGTCGTCAGCCGCATCAAGGTGATGGCGCGGCTCGACATCGCCGAACGGCGCGTGCCGCAGGACGGGCGCATCGGCCTGACGCTGGGCGGCAAGCTGCTTGACGTGCGTGTCTCCACCCTGCCCAGTCGGGCGGGCGAGCGGGTCGTGCTGCGTATCCTGGACAAGGAAAATGCCGGGATCACGCTCGACCTGCTGGGCATGAACGGGGTGCCGGACCGCATCTTCCGCGAAGGATTGAGCGAACCCAACGGCATCATCCTGGTCACCGGGCCGACCGGGTCGGGCAAGACGACGACGCTCTATGCCGGCCTGCGCCAGCTCAATGACGGATCGCGCAATATCCTGACCGTCGAAGACCCGGTCGAATATGCGATGGAGGGCGTGGGCCAGACCCAGGTGAATGCCAAGGTCGGCCTGACCTTCGCGGCGGGCCTGCGCGCGATCCTGCGGCAAGATCCCGACGTCGTCATGGTCGGCGAAATCCGCGACCGGGAAACGGCGGAAATCGCCGTGCAGGCGTCGCTGACGGGGCATCTCGTCCTGTCCACCGTCCACACCAATGATGCGGTCGGCGCGATCACCCGGATGCGCGATATGCGGGTAGAACCCTTTCTGCTCGCCTCCACCCTGCGTGCGGTCATCGCCCAGCGGCTGGTTCGGCGGTTGTGCCAGAATTGCCGTGAACCGGTGCAGGCCGACAAATCGGCCAGCGCATTGCTGGGCTTCGACCCCGGTACGATCATCTATCGGGCGAAGGGCTGCGACGAATGCGGCGGCAGCGGCTATAAGGGCCGCATCGGCGTGTTCGAGGCGATCCGTGTGGACGACACCATCCGTCGCCTGATCAACGACGGTGGCGACGAATCGCTGATCGCGCGCCATGCCTTCCTGAATGCCCCCAATCTGGGATCGGCGGCGCGGGCGCTGGTGCGCGACGGCCAGACCACGGCGGAGGAAGCCATACGCGTGTCGCGCCGCGACGCGATCGAGGCGGAAACCATAGTCGATGGCTGATTTCGACTATAGCGCGATCGACCCGGCGGGCCGGGAGCGCAACGGCAGCATCAAGGCCGGGACGATCGAGGATGCGCGCGCCAAGCTGGATGCGCGCAAGATGTTCATCGTGCGGATCGAACCCGGCGCGGTGGAAACGGCGCGCAAGCGGGCGAGCCTGTCGCTGCGCACGCCGCGCCTCAGCCCCAAGGAACTGACGCTCTTCACCCGCCAGTTGGCGACGCTGACGCAGGTCAGCCCGCTGGAGGAATCGCTGCGCACCATCGGTCGCCAGAGCGAGCAGGATCATGTCCGCGCGATCGTGGGCAAGGTCCATGGCGGGGTGATGGAAGGGCGGCGGCTGGCCGATGCGCTGGGCGCGGAGCCGAAAAGCTTCCCGCCGCTCTATCGCGCGATGATCTCGGCCGGTGAAAGCTCCGGCAGCCTGCCCACCATCATGGAGCGTCTGTCCGACCTGATGGAACGGCAGGCGGTGATGCGCTCGAAGGTGCTGACCGCCATCGCCTATCCGTCGGTGCTGGCAACTTTTGCCGTGTTCGTGGTTGCGGCGCTGATGATTTTCGTCGTGCCCAAGGTGGTGGAGCAGTTCGACACGGTCGGACAGGAATTGCCGCTGCTGACCCGGATCGTCATGGCGATATCGGCTTTTCTGGCCGCCTATTGGTGGTTGCTGCTGATCGCGATGCTGCTGGCCGGCTTCGGTTTCTGGCGCGCGTTGAAGAATGACGGCTTTCGCTATCGCTTTGACGCGATGCTGCTGGGGCTGCCCGTGCTGGGCAGGTTGATCCGTGACCTGCATGCCGCACGGATGGCGCGCACCCTGTCCACCATGGTCGCCAGCCGCCTGCCGCTGATGGAGGGGCTGACGCTCACCGCCAACACGGTCCATAATCGCGTGCTGCGCAAGGCGTCGGACGAGATCGTCGAGGCGATCCGGGGCGGCGGCAGCCTGTCCGCGGCGCTGCGCCGGGCGGGCGTGTTTCCCCCGCTGCTGGTCTATCTGGCGGCGAGCGGCGAGAGCGCCGGGCGGCTCGACACCATGCTGGAGCGGGCCGCCGATTATCTGGAACGCGAATTCGACGCCTTCACCTCGACCGCGCTCGCTATGCTGGAGCCGATCATCATCATACTGATGGGGGGCATCGTCGCCGTCATCATCCTGTCCATCCTGCTGCCGATCCTGCAGCTGCAAAGCCTCACCGGGGCTTGAAGGAGTTGAATATGTTCAATCTAAAATCCGTTCGGGCTGAGCTTGTCGAAGCCCTCTCTGGCTTCAAAACAAAAGAAAAGCCCTTCGACAAGCTCAGGGCGAACGGAGACGAGACGTCAGGTGAAGCCGGCTTCACGCTGGTCGAGCTGATGGTCGTCATCGTCATCATCGGCCTGCTGGCGACGATCGTGGCGATCAATGTCATCCCTGCGACCGATACGGCTCGCGTCGAAAAGGCGAAGGCGGACATCGCCACCATCGAACAGGCGCTGGAGCAGTATCGGCTCGATAACCTGACCTATCCGGCGGGATCGGACGGGTTGCAGGCCTTGCTCAACCCGCCCGCCTCGCTGGCGCAGCCGCAGCGCTATCGCCGCGGCGGCTATATCAAGAAGCTGCCCGACGACCCGTGGGGCCGCGCCTATGTCTACACCGTGCCGGGCCGCAAGGGCGCGTTCGACATCAGTTCGCTGGGCGCGGACGGCCAGGCGGGCGGCGAGAGTGAAAATGCGGATATTTATTCCAGCGAACTCTGAAGAGAGCGGTTTCACCCTGCTGGAGCTGATGGTCGTGCTGACGATCATCGGCTTCATTTCGGCTGCCGTCGTGCTCGCCATCCCCGATCCGCGCGGACGCGTGATCGAGGATGCCGACCGCTTCGCCGCGCGCGTTGCCGCCGCGCGCGACGAAGCGGTCGTGACCGCGCGCCCGATGGGCCTGTGGGTGTCGGCATCCGGCTATGGCTTCCAGCGTCGCGAGGGAGGGCAATGGACGCCGCTGGAGGACAAGCCCTTCGTTACCGCCAATTGGAAGAGTGGCACCCGCGCTCTGGTGGGCAAGGATGGCCGCCAGCAGATCGCCTTCGACGGCACCGGCCTGCCCACCGATCCGCTGACCGTCACTCTGGCGCGCGAAGGCGAACGGGTGTCGGTGACCGTCGACATGGCGGGGAAGGTCATGGTCGGTGGGTAGGCGTCGCAAGGGGCAGGAAGGCTTCACCCTCCTCGAAATGCTGGTCGCGCTGGCGGTGTTCAGCCTCGCCGCGCTGGCGCTGGTGCGGTTGCAGGGCGTGACGCTGCGCACCGCCGCCGATCTCGACAGCAAGGCGCTGGGCCAGATCGTCGCGCGCAACCTGATGGTCGACGTGCAGACCGATCCCGTCCCACCATCGGTGGGCGAGGAGGCTGGCGATGTCGACAATGGCGGGCGGCGCTGGCACTGGAGCCGGACCGTCAAGCCGACCGACGACCGGCGGCTGTTGCAGGTCGACCTGACCGTCGATGGCCAGCCGGGCGCATCGCCGGTGGTGCTCAGCTTCGTGCGGACGGTCGAGTGATGGCGCGCTTCCAACCTCCGTTTGGGCGTGAGGACGGCTTCACGCTTTCCTGGCGTTCCGCCGAACACGGCTTCACGTTTTCCGGGCGTTCCGCCGAACACGGCTTCACGTTTCCGGGGCGTTCCGCCGAACACGGCTTCACGCTGATCGAGTTGCTCGTCGCCCTGATGATTTTTGCCCTGCTGGCGGGGGCGGGCGTGCTGCTGTTGGGCAACAGCGTTTCGGCGCAGGCGCAAATCAAGGCGCGGCTGGACGATATGGCGGCGGTGCAGCGCGCGGGCGGGGCGCTGGCCGGCGACCTGGGGCAGGCGGTGCCGCGTATCACGCGGACCGAGGCCGGCACCCTGGCGCCCGCCTTCTGGGCCCATCAGGACGGCGAGAGCCAGCCGGTGATGCAGTTCGTGCGCGGTGGATGGGACAATTTGGGCGAGTTGCCCCGGCCATCCTTGCAGAAGGTCGAATATTGGGTGCGGCAGGGGCGGCTGGAACGACGCACTTACGCCCAGCTCGACGGCGCGGCGGGCGACGATCCGGCTGCGCTGCTGGAGAATGTCGAGGCGGTCGTGCTGCGCTTTCGGGACGCGCAGGGCAAATGGCGGGAGGATTGGACCCCGACCCAGCCCGACCTGTTGCCCCGTGCGGTCGAAATGACGGTGACGCGCACCGGCGAACCGCCGGTCATGCTGCGCTTTCTGGTCGCGCCCGACCCGGTGGAAAAGCTGGAGGTCGCGGCCGGTGCCTGATCCTCTTTCGAGCGTTCCGCCGTACACGGCTTCACGGGGCACCAAAAACGAACGGGGTGCCGCGTTGCTGACCGTGCTGCTGCTGGTAGCGGTCATGGCCGTGGTCGCCGCGACCGCGCTGGAGCGGGTCGCACTGGCGACGCGGATGACCGGCAATGGCGGCGCCGTGGACCAGGGCCGCGCCTATGCCGATGCCGCGACGGAAATGGCCCGGCTGCGCATCGCCGACCTGACCGAATCGAACCCGGCCAGGATCACGCTGGCGGGCGGATGGATGGGCACGCCGCAGAGCCTGCCGGTGCCGGGGGGTATCGCGACCGCGCGGGTGACGGACGCGGGCAATTGCTTCAACCTCAACAGCGTCGTCAGCGGCGAGAGCGAAACAAGCCTGAAGGTGCGGCCGATCGGCGTCGGCCAGTTTCAGGGTTTGTTGCAGGCGCTGGGCGTGGATGCGCGACAGGCGCAGGCCGCGGCGGCGAGCCTGGCCGACTGGATCGACACCGACAGTGCGCCCCAACCCGGCGGGGCCGAGGATGAGACCTATGCGCGGATGGAGCGGCCCTATCGCGCCGCCAACCGCATGATGGTGGACGCCAGCGAATTGCGCGCAGTCAGCGGGATCAGCCCCGCCATCTACGCGCTGGCGCGGCCATGGATTTGCGCCCTGCCGGTCACGACGCTGTCGCCGATCAACATCAATACGCTGTTGCCCGATCAGGCGCCGTTGTTCGCGATGCTGATGCCAGGACAATTGAGCGTCGGCCAGGCACGGCAACTGCTGGCGCAACGGCCAGCGGACGGCTACGGCAGCACGGTGCAATTCTGGGCCTTGCCTTCGCTTTCCGGGCTTTCGCCGATGACCGAGGTGCAGGAACAGGTGAAATTGACGACGGGATTTTTCGGAGTGGACGTGTCGGTGGATGTCGGGGGAACGCAGGTGGTGGAGCGGGCGCTGATCGATGCGCGGCAAAGCCCGGCGACGCTGGTGCGTCGCAGCTGGGGAGCGGGGGCATGAGCAGTCGCGACGCCCTGATCGTCATCCTGCCCGAAGCGGCAGGCGCGGAACCCCATTGGATTCGGGTGGTGGACGGCGCGCTGGTCCAGTCGGGCATGGGCGCCAACTGGCTGGCGGCTTGCGGCATCGACGCGCTGCCCGATCAGGCGCGGGTCATGCTGGTGCCGCCGGCGGCGCTGGTGACGTTGTATTGGACGGACTATCCCGAGCTGCCGGTGCGGCAGGGGCGCGCCGCGGCACGGCTGGCGGCACTCGCCGGCGGGCTTGTCCCGTCCGACCAGTTGTTCGCCGCAACCGATGCCAATGAAGACCCCGCCCGCCCGCACATCGTCGCGGTGGCGAGCCGCGCCGACATGCAGCACTGGCTGCTTTGGGCGCAGCATCACGGGCTGGACCCCGACATCATCGTGCCGGCGCCGCTGCTGTTGCCGGAGCCGGAGTGCGGCTTTGCCCGCGGCCTGATAGCCGGCGACATGGTGTTGCGCGGCATCGACATGGCGCTCACCGGCGATATGGCGTTGCCGGCACTGATCGCCGACGCGCCGATCATCGACGTGTCGCCGGGGTTGATCGAAGGGCGGGCGATCGCCGCGCTGGACGCGCCGCTGCTCGATCTGCGGCAGGGTGATTTCGCCAAGCGCGTCCGCCGCGCGCTGGACCGTCGCATGATCGGCCGCATCGCGCTGTGGAGCGGGCTGATCCTGTTCGTCAGCCTCGCCATCGCCCTGATCGGCATCGCCAAGCAGCATATGGAAGCGAGCCGACTGGACCGCGAAAGCCTGGCGCTGGCGCAGCAGGTGACGCCCGGCGCCACCGATGCGGTGCAGGCGCTGACGGAAATGGAGGGCAAGCTGGCCGCGCGGGGCGCGGGCGGGCGCGCCTTCACCGCGCCGGTGGCGGGAGTGCTGGCGGCGATGCAGGATGCGCCGGGCGTGGCGCTGACCAGCCTATCGCGCGATCCCGACGGCATGGTCCGCGCAACCCTGGCCGCGGCCAAGGCGGACGACATCAACATCGTGCTGCTGGCGTTGCAGGCGGCCGGTTTCACGATCACGGCGACTCCGTCCCAGGAACCGGGCGGACGAACGCTGGCAGATATCACGGTGCGGTCATGATGGAACGGTTGGGCACATATTGGGCGGAACGCTCGACCCGCGAGCAATGGATGCTGGGCGTCATGTTCGCGCTGCTGGCGGTCGTGATCCTGTGGTTTGGCGTCGCCATGCCGCTCGACCGGACGCAGCGCAGCGCGCGCGATACGCTCAATGAGGCGACTGACCGCAATGCGGCGGTGCGCGTCGCGGTGAAGCAGCTCAAGGCTTTGCCGCGCAACGCCGTCGTCACAGGACCGGTCGCGCCGGTCGACCAGTTCGTCGGCCAGAGCGCGGGCGAGGCCGGGCTGACGCTGGAACGGGCGCAGGCACAGGGCGGCGACCGGATCGACATCGCTATCGCTTCGGTGCGGCCGGTCGCGCTCTTTTCCTGGCTCGCCGCGCTGGAGGCGCAGGGCATCCGGGTGGACACGATGAGCGCGCGGCCATCGCCCACGGCGGGCAGCGTCTCGGTACAGGCGGTGTTGGTGCGGGGAGAGGGACAATGATGGGCCTGTCCCTGTCACGCCGGATGCGGATCATCCTGGTCGTAACGCTGGCGCTGGGACTGCTGCTGTTCCTGCCGATGCGGGTCGCGCTGGGCCTGGCCGGGCTGGAGCGGCTGGGCATTGCGGCGCGGGAAGTGCGCGGAACGGTGTGGAGCGGGCGGATCGACCAGTTGATGCTCGGCAATATGCCGCTCGGCAGTGTGCGGGCCGGGTTGTCGCCCGTCGCCCTGCTCGTGGGGCATGCGCGATTCGATGTCGCGCGGGTCAAGGGGCTGGCGGATGACGTTCAGGGCGCCTTGACGGTCGGTTTCGGCCGCATCGGTGTGGACGACGTCACCGGCGCGGTGCCGCTTGGTCGCACCTTCGCGCCGCTGCCGGTCGGCAGCCTGATGCTGGAGGATGTCAGCGCCTATTATACGGGCGATCGCTGCGGCCATGCCGAAGGCCGGGTGCGGGCGCGGATGGCGGGGCAATTTCCCGGCCTGAACCTGACGCAGGGGCTGTCGGGTATGGTCAGTTGCGACGGCGAGGCGCTGTTGCTGCCGTTGGTCAGCCAGTCGGGCTTGGAGAAGATCACTCTGCGTATCTGGCGATCAGGGCGCTATGCGGCCGAAATGCGCGTCGAAACCGCTGATCCGACGCTGGCGGCGACTTTGGGCCAGGCCGGTTTCGCCGGCGTCGGCAACGCCCAGTTGCTGAAGGTCGAAGGGACGTTGTGATCCAGCCGATCGCGGCGCTGGCCGGCGCGCTGGTCGGCGCAATCCTGGGCAGCTTTCTCGCCACGCTGATCCTGCGCTGGCCGCAGGGGCGGGGCGTGGTCGGCGGCCGATCGGCCTGCGACGGCTGCGGCCGGACCCTGGCGGTGCGCGACCTGATTCCGTTGATGAGTGCGCTGGTCCAGCGAGGGCGTTGTCGTACTTGCGGCGCACATATCGATCCGCTGCATGGGCGGGTGGAGGCGGGATGCGCGATCATCGGCGCACTGGCGATCGGCGGGATGCCGGATTTGGGGGGCGTAGGCTGGGCGCTGCTCGGCTGGACGCTGCTGACGCTGGCGATCCTGGATTGGCGGCATTTCTGGCTGCCAGATGCGCTGACCCTGACACTGGCCTTTTTGGGCCTTACCATCGGCATGTGGGCGACCGACGTCATCCTGATGGATCGCATCATCGGCGCGGCGATCGGCTATGGCATATTGCTGGCCATATCGCTGGGCTATCGGGCGCTGCGCGGGCGAGATGGCCTGGGCCTGGGCGATGCCAAGCTGCTCGGTGCGCTTGGCGCATGGTTTGGCTGGCAGGCGCTGCCTTTCATCCTGCTGATCGCATCGATGCTGGGGCTGGCGGTGATGCTCGTCAGCGGACGGATGAAGAGCCGGACCGCGCAAGCGCCGCTCGGCACCTTTCTGGCGCTGGCTGCCTTGCCGGCGTGGATCATCGTCCTGCGACTATTTTAAAGCGGTGGTCGGGGAGACAGGATTCGAACCTGCGACATCCTGCTCCCAAAGCAGGCGCGCTACCAGACTGCGCTACTCCCCGACGAGGGGCGGCCTTAGCGGGGAAGCGCGCGTCCCGTCAATCGCCGATCGCGCGGATCAGTGAAAGAACAGCCACAATAGTAAAATGATGGGGATAGGCACGCCCAGCAGCCACAATAATATGCCCTTGCCCATGTCGATTTCTCCTTTGTCGTCGGGGATAAAACCGGTGGAGAGCCGCGGATGTTCCGTTGGGCAATTATGCAAAATGTCGGCGCAAACAAAAAGGGCGGGCCGTTAAGGCCCGCCCTTCGAGAATCTCGCAAATGCGAAGATTACATCGCGTTCGCGGCGTTGTTCGCAACGTTCGCGGCGTTGTCAGCAGCGTTGGCAGCATTTTCAGCAGCGTTGGCGGCGTTCTCGACAACGTTCTCGACGACGGCGTTCGAAGCGTTCGCGGTCTCGTTGGCCGGCTTCTCACCGCAAGCGGCGAGGGCCATCAGGCTGGCCGAAGCGAAAACAGCAGCGATCTTCTTCATTGTGTACGGCTCCCATAGCATTATGCCGCGTCTGGCACGTTACAAATGTGACCCTACGCGAGCGACCCGCATTAACGTGTGCGATGCACAAATCAATGCTTTTCTGCGCCGGTGAAACGATGGAATCACGCGACAGGGCGTTGTCTACTATAAAAGTTCAGTTAACGCCCATGGATTCTGATGCATTGGCCACCGCATCGAGCGTCACCGCCCAGGCCGCGACATTCTGCCGCAACTGGTCCGGATCGACCTTGTCCAGCGTATCGTCGGGCGTGTGGTGCAGGTCGAAATAGCGGGTGCCGTCCTGCTGAAGATCGATCACCGGCACCCCGGCCTTCACCAGCGGCGCGATATCGGCGCCGCCGCCCGCTTCCTGCGTGCTGGCGCCGACGCCCAGCGGCGCGAGCGCGCCGGCGATGCGCCTGGCCAACGCCTCATGTCCCTGCGGCAGTTTGAAATCGACGCGCCAGATGCGGTCCGCGCCGAAATCCGATTCGATCGCCAGCGCATGTTTCTCCGTTCCATGCGCCTTATAATAAGCGCGTGCGCCGTCGCCGCCGACTTCCTCCGCGCCCGCCATCAGCACGCGGATGGTGCGGCGGGGCTGGCCCGTTTTGGCGATCTGCAACGCGGCAGCCGTTGCGATGCCGCATCCGGTTGCGTCGTCGATCGCGCCCGTGCCCTGGTCCCAACTGTCGAGGTGGCAGGCGGCCACGACCACGCCCGCCGCCGGATCGCTGCCGGGAATTTCGGCGATGACGTTGCCGGACGGCTGGTCCTTCAGCATCCTGGACGTCAGCGTCAGATGCACCGTCACCGGCTGGCCGCGCGCGATCACGCGGGCGAGCTGTTCGGCGTCCGGCACGGTGAGCGCCGCGGCGGGAATCGGCGTCGCGCCGTCCGCCCACATCTGCACGCCGGTATGCGGTACGCGATGATGGTCGGTGCCGATCGACCGGATCAGGATCGCGATCGCGCCCTTTTTCGACGCGATGCTCGGTCCCTGCCGCCGCGCCGCACCGAAATAACCATAGGAAGAGCCGTCCTGCGTCGCCTTCATGCCATGATCGACAAAGGCGATCTTGTCTTTCAGCATGGTGGCGGGCGCGGCGTCCAGATCGGCGATGCTGGGGAAATAGACGATTTCGCCCTCTATCCCCTTGTCGCTGGTCGACCCGCTATTGCCCAGCGCCGCCAGCACCAGATTTTGCGGGAAGGGCGAGAGGATGCGTGCTTCGTCACGTCCGCGCACCCATACCGGCATAGTATAAGGTTCCGCACGGACATTGGAAAAGCCGAGCGCCTTGAGCTTTGCTACCGCCCATTCGCGCGCGCGGGCCTCCTGCGGCGTCCCGGCCGGGCGTGGGCCGACTTCGGTCGTCAGCCCTTCGGTAAAGGCGTAGGCGACATCGTCCTTCAGCGCCGCTTCGCGAATCGCGGCGCTGTCGGCGGGTGCGGCCAGGGCGAGGGGCGGGGTGAAAATGCTGCCAAGGAGAAGGGCGGCCAGCGTGCCCGATCGGATTTTCTGCATGGGTGGGAGCGTAGCGGGCCATCACCCATTTGCCAATGCGTCCCGCCTCCGCTAACTCCGCGCCAAATCCTCTTATTCTACCGTTGGAGCTGCCCGAACATGTCCGCCTCCTCGCAATATGCCTATGTCATGAAGAGCATGACGAAGACCTTCCCCGGCGCGGCCAAGCCGGTGCTGAGCAACATCAACCTGCAATTCTACCGCGGGTCGAAGATCGGCATCGTCGGCCCCAACGGCGCGGGCAAGTCGACGCTCATCAAGATCATGGCCGGCATCGACACCGATTTTTCCGGTGAAGCCTGGCCGGGCGAGAATATCACGGTCGGCTATCTGCCGCAGGAGCCGCAGCTCGACCCGAACAAGACCGTGCTGGAAAACGTCAAGGACGGCGCACGCGAAACCGCGGACAAGCTGGACCGCTTCAACGAGATCAGCGCCATCATGGGCGACCCGCCGGAAGACGTCGATTTCGACGCGCTGATGGAGGAAATGGGCACGCTCCAGGAACAGATCGACGCGGTCGATGGCTGGTCGCTCGACAGCCAGCTCGAACTGGCGATGGAAGCGCTGCGCTGCCCGCCCTCGGACTGGTCGGTGGAAAGCCTGTCGGGCGGTGAAAAGCGCCGTATCGCGCTGACCCGCCTGCTGATCCAGAAGCCGGATATTCTGCTGCTCGACGAACCGACCAACCATCTGGATGCCGAAAGCGTCACCTGGCTGGAAAATCATCTGAAGGAATATGCCGGGTCGGTGCTGATGATCACCCATGACCGCTATTTCCTCGACAATGTCGTGGGCTGGATCCTCGAACTCGATCGCGGGAAATATTTCCCTTACGAAGGCAACTACTCCACCTATCTGGAGAAGAAGTCGAAGCGTCTTGAGCAGGAAGACCGCGAGGCGACCGGCCGCCAGAAGGCGATCAACGACGAACTGGAATGGATTCGTCAGGGCACCAAGGGCCGCCAGACCAAGTCAAAGGCGCGTATCAAGAAGTTCGAGGAACTGGTCGCCGGCCAGAATAACCGATCGCCCGGCAAGGCGCAGATCGTCATCCAGGTGCCCGAGCGTCTGGGCGGCAAGGTCATCGAGTTCAAGGGCATCACCAAGGCGTTCGGCGACAAGCTGCTGTTCGAGGATCTGTCCTTCCTGCTGCCGCCGGGCGGCATCGTCGGCGTGATCGGCCCGAACGGCGCGGGCAAGTCCACCCTGTTCAAGCTCATCACCGGCCAGGAAACCCCGGACGCAGGCGAGATCGACATCGGCACGACCGTCCGCCTGGGCTTTGTCGACCAGAGCCGCGATCATCTCGACGGGTCGAAGAACGTCTGGGAGGAAGTGTCCGATGGTCTCGACTATGTGAAGGTCAATGGCCACGACATGTCGACGCGCGCCTATGTCGGCGCCTTCAACTTCAAGGGGCAGGACCAGCAGAAGAATGTCGGCAAGCTGTCGGGCGGCGAACGCAACCGCGTCCACATTGCAAAGATGCTGAAGCGCGGCGGCAACGTGCTGCTGCTCGACGAACCGACCAACGATCTGGACGTCGAAACGCTGGGCGCGCTGGAAGAAGCGATCGAAAATTTCGCGGGTTGCGCCGTGGTCATCAGCCATGACCGCTTCTTCCTCGATCGCCTCGCCACCCATATCCTGGCGTTCGAAGGCAACAGCCATGTCGAATGGTTCGAAGGCAATTTCGAAGCCTATGAGGAAGATAAGCGCCGCCGCCTGGGCGACGCCGCCGATCGCCCGACCGCGCTGGCCTATAAGAAGCTGACGCGCTGATGCGCGCCGTGGCAAGGTTACGATTGCAGTTTTTGCAATCGTAACCTTGCCGTTCGCACTTGCGATGGTGGCGCTAACATTTCATAGGGAGCGAGCCTTTCAGGCATCCTCTCCTAAAACTTTACGGGCTGGTCCTTCATGGATCGGCCCTTTTTTTGTCTGTCGCCCGTCCGAAGCGTCCGTGTTCCCGCTCAGGCGGGAGTGCGCTGCGCTAGGCAGACTAAGCCGGGACAGGGCAGCCGACAGGAGGCGGTCCCAGCGCAGGATTCTTCAGAAAATCCCCGTCCGTCAGCAAATCAAGAAATGCCAGCAGCGCGGGCATGTCGATGCCGGTCAGATGCGCGGCGGCATGGCGGCGAATCGCGCCGTCGATGCTGTCGGCCTTGCCATCGTGCAGCCATGGCCCGGTAACCGCGACGTTGCGCAGCGATGGGGTGCGGAACTGTTCGGGCGGCGGCTCGAAACCTGGGGGCGGCGGTTTGCCGCCATAGGCCGGATCGTCCGATTCGCGGGGCGCTGCCGTGCCGACATAATGGACCTTGCCATCGGTCAGGTCCGGGCCGCTATGGCAGGATGCGCAGCCCGACGCCTTGAACTGCGCCGCACCCTTGGCGGCCAGCGGCGTCAGCGCACCGCGATCATAGGCGCTGCCGAACGAGATCATGGTGCGCTGGAACGCGCCCAGCGCCGCCGTCACCCTGGCGAAATCCGTGCCGCCCTTCACGCCGGGAAAGGCCTGCGCGAACATCCGGCGATAGCAGGGATCGGCGTCCAGCCGCGCGGCCAGGTCGTGCTCGCGGTCGCCCAAGCCCATTTCCACCGGCTTGGTTCCGGTCATCGGCACCATCGCCTGCGCCTCGAGCGTGGTGATCCCCGCATCGGTCCAGGTCAGGCCGCTGCGCCAGCCGACATTGGCAAGCCCCGGCACGTTGCGCACGCCCATGTCGCCGGTCACGCCGACATGGGTGGGCAGGCCGTCGGTAAAGCCGCGCGCCTGTTGGTGGCAATCGGCGCAGGCCATGCTGCCATCATGCGACAGCGCGCGATCGTAGAAGAGGCGGCGGCCCAGCGCGACCTTGGCCGCGCTCATGCCATTTTCGGCGGGCAGGGCGGGGGCGCTGACCCCGGCAGGGAAGCTGGGCCAGCGCCAGTCCGCCTGCGCGCCCATCGCGCCGGACGCCAGCACGAGCGCGCCGATGATCCCTGCTATGCCAACCCGCATGACCATTCCCCCTGTGCCGCGCACGACGAGCGAACGCTGGCTTATCCGCAGGGCGAGGGCAAGGGTGGGGGATAGGGGTGGATGGCGGGGGCGCCATTTCCGCGACCCGAAGGGCGGCTGTCGGTCAACGCGGAGATCCATCTCCCGTCTTTCCAGCTTGTTGCGAGCGTGCGAGATGGGTTGCCGCCTTCGCTGGAAGGACGAATTGGGTGGAAAGCTGAAGTTTCAGATATCGTCATGCTGAACTTGTTTCAGCATCCATGGTGCCACATGGACCGTTGCTCTATCTGAAGAAATGGACCCTGAAACAAGTTCAGGGTGACGATGCTTAAGAGGACCCCCCTTGGTCGTTAGTAGACGCCTGCAGCCTCAAAGCGTCCCCCGCTTCTCGAACCCGCTCAGCCCCTCGTCCCTCACCTCGACGACATCAATCCGCGCCACCTTCGCCGCCGGTGGCCCGTCCTGCGCCAGCGCGATAAACCGCGCCACCACCGCCGCCTCGCCCTCCACCAGCGCCTCCACGCACCCGTCAGTGCGGTTACGGACCCAGCCGGCCAATCCCAGCCTGCGCGCCGTTTCGACCGTCCAGGCGCGATACCACACGCCCTGGACCCGGCCATGGATCATCAGGTGACGCGCCACCTGCAGCATCACTTGACCCGCTTGATCCAGGTCTGCCCGCCTTCGCGGACTTCGGTGATGAAATTGGGGATGGCGGCGACCAGGTCGGACAGGCGCTTATAGCCATAATTGCGCACGTCGAAACTGGAACGGTTACCGACCCGCTGACCGACCGGCCCTAGCGCCACGAAGCCGCGCTCGTCGCGCTTCGCCTCGTCATAGGCGTCGATCAGCAGGCGCACGACTTCGGCGTCCACCGTCTTGCTGGGGGGCGGCGTGGCGGGTGCGGGCGCGGCGGGCGCAGCGACCCCCTTGGCGGGGGGCGTCTGCTGCGGCGTGGTCGCCTTGGCCTGCGCGGCTTTGGCCGGGGCTGCCGCCTTGGCCGGGGCCTTGGCCAGCACGGGCACTTCTGCGGGTTTCAGCGCCGCGACATTGAGGAACCGCGTGCAGGCGCGGCGGAAGCCTTCGGGGGTGTTCGCCGATCCAAAGCCGTAGACCGGGATGCCCTGCTGGCGGATGCGGGTCGCCAGCGGGGTGAAGTCGCTGTCGCTGGACATCAGGCCGAACCCGTCGACCCGGCCCGACGCCATCAGGTCCATGGCGTCGATCGTCATCTTCATGTCGGTGGCGTTTTTGCCCTTGGTCAGGTCGAACTGTTGCTGCGGTTCGATCGCGTGCGCGACCGACAGCGCCGCCCAGGTCTTGAGTGTCGCCTTGCTCCAATTGCCATAGGCGCGGCGGATATTGACCGTGCCCAGTTCCGCCAGCACGGTCATGACCGAATCGAAATGGGCCGCCGACGCATTGTCCGCATCGATCAGCAGGGCGATATTGCCCCGGCCTTCCTGTAAAAAAGCCATGCCGCCTGCTCCCTTCATGCGGGCGAGAAGGCGCCGCTATCCTCATCCAAAATGTTCAGCACGCCGTCGGCGATGGCGAAGAAACTGCCGACCAGCTTCAATTCGCCATTACGCTCCTTGGACCGGACGCAGGGGAAGGTGCGCAGATTGGCGAGGCTGACCTTCACCGCTTCCTGCTCCATCGCCCGTTCGACGGTACGGTCGCGCTGGTCGCCATATTGGCCGACCACCACGTCGCGGGCATCGTCCAGCAATTCGATCCAGTTATGGATGAAGCCGCCTTCGCCCGGCGGCGCATTCTTCAGATCCTGACTGAGCGCCGCCTTGCAACCCCCACATTTGCCATGGCCCATGACAACGATCTCGCCAACCTTGAGCACCTGCACCGCAAATTCCAGCGCCGCCGACACGCCATGATGACCCGGATTGGTTTCGAACGGCGGCACCAGCGCGGCGACGTTGCGCACGACGAAGATTTCGCCGGGGCTGGTGTCGAAAATCTGCGCAGGATCGACCCGGCTGTCGGAACAGGCGATCACCATCACCCTGGGGCTCTGCCCCTCGTTGAGTTCGTCCCATCGCGCCCGCTGCTGGTTCCAGCCGGTGTCGCGGAAACGGCGATAGCCCTGAAGCATGTCGGAAAAGTCTGTCATGGCGAGCGATGTGCCGCACAAATAGGGGGCTGGCAAGAGCGAGCCTGCGTCGCTATCTGGGGCGCATGAACGACATCAGCCCGATCCCCGTGCCCGGTCAGCCCGCCAGTCCGGAACGCGCCCGCAAGCCCGACTGGATTCGCGTCAAGGCGCCGACCAGCCCCGCCTATCATGAAACGCGCAAGCTGATGCGCGACAAGGGGCTGAATACGGTCTGCGAAGAAGCGGCCTGCCCGAATATCGGGGAATGCTGGACCAAGAAGCACGCCACGGTGATGATCCTGGGCGACGTCTGCACCCGCGCCTGCGCCTTTTGCAACGTCAAGACCGGGATGCCGCGGAAGGTCGATGTCAACGAACCGCAGAATCTGGCCGATGCCTGCGCCGAAATGGGGCTGGAACATATCGTCATCACCTCGGTCGACCGCGACGACCTGCCCGACGGCGGCGCATCGCAGTTCGTCAAGGTGATCGAGGCGCTGCGCCGCACGACTCCGAACACGACGATCGAAATCCTGACCCCAGACTTCCGCAACAAGCATGAGCGCGCCGTCGAGATGATCGTCGCCGCGCGGCCGGACGTCTATAACCATAATCTGGAGACGGTCCCGCGCCTCTACCCGACCATCCGCCCCGGCGCGCGCTATTATGCGTCGCTGCGCCTGCTCGAGTCGGTCAAGAAGCTCGACCCGTCCATCTTCACCAAGTCGGGCATCATGCTGGGCCTGGGCGAGGAAAGGCTGGAGGTCCATCAGGTGATGGACGACATGCGGTCGGCCGACATCGATTTCCTGACTATGGGGCAATATCTGCAACCCACGCCCAAGCACGCCAAGGTGATCGACTTCGTCACCCCGGCGGCGTTCAACAGCTATGCCGGCATCGCGCGGGCCAAGGGCTTCCTGCAGGTCGCATCGTCGCCGCTGACACGGTCGAGCTATCATGCCGGCAAGGATTTCGCGGAAATGCGTGCCGCGCGGGAGGCCAAACTGGCCAAGGCGGCGGCGAAGGCCTGACGTCCAGATGCCCAAGCATGAAGAAACGCGGCAGCTTCCCTATACGCCGACGCAGATGTTCGATCTCGTGTCCGACGTCGCCGCCTATCCGCAATTCCTGCCCTGGATCAGCGCGATCCGCGTCCGGTCCGACAGCGATACGGAGATGGTCGCCGACATGATCGTCGGCTTCAAGGGCGTGAAGGAAAGCTTCACCTCGCGCGTCCATAAACATCGGCCCGACCATGTCCGTGTCGACTATCTCGATGGGCCGCTCAAGCATCTCCACAATGAGTGGCGCTTCCGCGACGACGGGCAGGGGGGCGTGCTGGTCGATTTCGAGGTCGAGTTCGAATTCAAGAACCGGCTGTTCGAAATGCTGGCCGGCCAGTTTTTCGACAAGGCGCTGCGCAAGATGATCGGCGCGTTCGAAACCCGCGCCGCGCAACTCTATGGGGCCGAGTCGGGCAACAGCAGTTCCAGCGCGCACAGCGCCGCCTGAAGCCGCACGCCGCCACGGCCATCATTGTCGAAATGGCGCATGTCGGCGACGACCTTGTCGGCCGCGGCGCCGCGTTCGGCGCGGGCGAAGACGACGGTGCCGACCGGCTTCTGCTCGCTGCCGCCGCCCGGCCCTGCGATGCCGGTGATGGCGACCGCCACATGCGCGTGGCTTTTCTTGAGCGCGCCCTGCGCCATCGCCCAGGCAGTAGCGATCGATACCGCCCCGAACGTATCCAGCACATCATGTGAAACTTTCAGAAGTTCCGCTTTCATGTCGTTGGAATAGGTAATGAAACCGGCTTCGAAGACTTCGGAGGAGCCTACGATTTCGGTCAGCGCCGCCGACACCAGTCCGCCGGTGCAGCTTTCCGCCACCGCGATGGTGCGGCCGGCGCGGCGATTGGCGATGATGACCTTTTCGGCGAGTTCGACCAACTGGGCCGGCAGGATCGTATCTGGCATGGGGTCAGGATAGCGCGGGGAGGGACAGGGTGGCAACCGCTTGTGCGGCGATGCCTTCGCGCCGGCCGGCAAAGCCCAGCCGCTCGGTGGTGGTCGCCTTCACGCTGATGCGGTCGACCGGCACCGCCAGTATCTCTGCGATGCGCGCGCGCATGGCGTCGCGATGCGGGCCGATCTTGGGCGCTTCGCAGATGATGGTCAGGTCGATATGCTCGATCCGGCCGTCCCGCGCCGCCACCCGGTCGCGCGCATAGGCCAGGAAGCGGTCCGAGGATGCGCCGCGCCATTGCGGGTCGGACGGGGGGAAATGGCTGCCGATATCGCCTTCCGCCAGCGCGCCCAGCATGGCGTCGACGATCGCGTGAAGCGCCACATCGGCATCGCTATGCCCAGCCAGCCCGCGATCGTGCGGGACCAGCAGGCCAGCCAGCCAAAGCTCTTCGTCGGCGGCCAGGCGATGGACGTCATAGCCCATGCCGACCCGCGTCGAACGCGGTGTCGCCAGTTGGTTTTCGGCGCGGGCGAAGTCCTGCGGATAGGTCAATTTCTCAAGCCTTTCATCGCCTTGGACCAATATGACGTCATGGCCCCAGCCTTTGAGAATCTGCGCATCGTCGGTCGCCTCGCGGACTCCGCTCCACGCCCGGTGCGCCGCCACGATGGCATCGAAGCGGAAGGCCTGCGGTGTCTGCACCCGATGCAGCCCGTCCCTGCCCACGCCATCGCCCATGATGCTGCCGGCTTCGCGTATCAGTGTATCGGCGACGGGCAGGGTGGGAATGGCCCCCGTTCCGCTTTCCAGCGCTGCCAGCAGTCGATCGACCACCGCGCCGGGCAGGAAGGGGCGGGCGGCGTCATGGATCAGCACGATATCCGCGCCACCCTGCGCCGTGATCGCCTCCAGTCCCGCGCGCACCGATCCGCGCCGGCTGTCCGCGCCGGTCACGAAGGATGCGGCCCGTTCGCCCAGCGCGGTGCGCGCCGTCGCCTCCTGCCCGTCGCCCAGCACGATATGGATCGCGTCGATCCCGCCATGTGCGGCCAGCGCGTCATAGGCATGGGCCAGCACGGCCTTGCCCGCGACGCTTCGGAACTGTTTGGGGATGTCGCCGCCCGCGCGGCTGCCCTGGCCCGCGGCGACGATCAACGCGACGATCTTGCTGTTTGATGTCATGGAGCGGCGCATAGCGGGTCGCGGGGCGGATCGAAAGGGGCGGTGGGCCGAAAGGGGCGCGCCTTGCCGCCCACTCCAATTTCCGCTAAGGGCTGCCTGTTTTTTAGGCAGTATCAAAAGTTAGACCATGCGCAGGCTTTCCCCCATCTCCATCGGCCCGATCACCATCGACATGCCGGTCGTCCTCGCCCCGATGACGGGCGTCACCGACATGCCGTTCCGCACGCTGGTGCGCCGCTACGGGTGCGGCCTCAACGTGACGGAGATGATCGCGTCGGCGGCGATGATCCGCGAGACCCGCCAGTCGCTGCAAAAGGCTGCCTGGCATCCGCTGGAAGAGCCGGTGTCGATGCAACTTGCCGGTTGTTCGCCGACAGAAATGGCGGACGCGGCGAAGCTCAATGCCGATCGTGGCGCCGCGATCATCGACATCAATATGGGCTGTCCGGTGAAGAAGGTCGTCAATGGCGACGCGGGCAGCGCCCTGATGCGCGATCTCCCGCTCGCCGCCTCGCTCATCAAGGCGACGGTGGAGGCGGTCGACGTGCCGGTGACGGTCAAGATGCGTATGGGCTGGGACCATGCCAGCCTCAATGCGCCGGAACTCGCCCATATCGCCGAGGATCTGGGCGCGCAGCTCATCACCGTCCATGGCCGCACCCGCTGCCAGATGTACAAGGGGTCGGCCGACTGGGCGTTCGTCCGCTCGGTCAAGGAGGCGGTGAAGCTGCCGGTGATTGTCAACGGGGACATCTGTTCGGTCGAGGATGCCGACATGGCGCTGGAACAGAGCGGCGCCGATGGCGTGATGATCGGGCGCGGCGCCTATGGCCGGCCCTGGCTCATCAGCCAAGTCATGGCGTGGCTGACCGATGGCACGCGCGTTCCCGACCCGTCGCTTGCCGAGCAATATCAAGCGATCATAGGGCATTATCATGCCATGCTCGAACATTATGACACCTACACCGGCGTCAATATGGCACGCAAGCATATCGGCTGGTACACCAAGGGACTGACCGGATCGGCCGAGTTCCGCAATGCCGTGAACCAGCAGCCGGACGCCGCGGTGGTGCTCGACATGCTGGCCCGCTTCTACGAACCGTTGATCGCCAGCGGGCTTGATCCTGCGGACCTGCGCAAGGCCGCATGACCGTGACATTGTCGTCCGTCCCGCCGCTTCGGATGCTGCAGGACGGGCCTTCGCTGGGCGAACAGATGACGGCGCTGCCCGTGGCGACGCTGGTGGTGAAGCCGGACAACAGCATCGCCGAAGCCAATGTCCGCGCTGAAACCTTGCTCAACATGGCGCGATCGGCCATCGTCGGCAGCGATGTCGCGCGCACCATCCGCATCGCGGAGGCGGGCGCGCGGTTCGACATCTGGCACAGCAACAAGCCGATCGCCGCCTATGACATCAAGGTCCATGCCGGCCGCACCGCCGAAATGGAGGTCGACCTGATGATCGCGCCGATCGTCGATCATGACGGCTGGCGCGTGGTGTCGCTCCATGCCCAGAGCCAGGCGCGCAAGATCGGCCATCGCGGATCGTCGGGCGGCGCCCGTTCTGCCATGGGCGCGGCCGCGATCCTGGCGCATGAGATCAAGAACCCGCTGTCGGGCATCCGTGGCGCGGCGCAACTTCTGGAATCCAGCCAGGGCGGCCGCGACGCGGCGCTGACCCAGTTGATCTGCAACGAGGTGGACCGGATCGCCGCGCTGATCGATCGAATGCAGGATTTTACCACCGATCGGACGCTCGAATGCCATCCCGGCAACATCTATCCGCTGATCGACCGCGCGGCCGGGATCGCGGCGGCGGGATTTGCAAAACATATAAAGATCATAAAGCATTATGATCCGTCCTTGCCATTCGCTAACATCAATGACGACGCGCTGGTGCAGGTGATGATCAACCTGCTGAAAAATGCGGCCGAAGCGCTGGAGCATGTCGCCAAGCCGCGTATCCGGGTGGAAACAGCATTCCGCCATGGCGTGTCGGTGGTGGTCGGCGATGGCAAGGGCAGCGCGGTGCTGCCGATCGAAATCCTCGTCATCGACAATGGCCCCGGCGTGCCCGAACATATTCTCGACCATCTCTTCAACCCCTTCATCACCGGCAAGCGCGACGGGCAGGGGCTGGGCCTGGCGCTGGTGGACAAGCTGGTGCGCGATATGAGCGGCTTCGTCCAATATAGCCGCGACGTGGAGGCCGGCGAATCCACCTTCCGCATCCTTCTGCCGATGGGGATGGCGTGATGGGCGTGACCGGCACGATCCTGGTGGTCGATGACGATCCCGCCATCTGCGTGGTGGTCGGCGAAGCGCTGCGGCGGCAGGGGCATAGGGTGAAGACGGCCGCCTCGATCCGCGAGCGGAGCGTGCTGATGGAAAGCTTCGCGCCCGATGTGCTGATCACCGACGTCATGCTGCCGGACGGCGACGGGCTGGACGGCGTGGCGGAGATATTGGCGACCAGGCCCGACCTCAACGTCATCATCCTGTCGGCGCAGAACACGCTCAATACCGCGATCCGCGCGACCGAAAAGGGCGCGTTCGAATATCTGCCCAAGCCTTTCGACCTCAACGAACTGACCCGCGCCGTCGCGGATGCGCTTGGCACCCGGCAGAGCGCGGAGGAGCCGGAGGGCGACGTCGGCCTGCCGCATGACGGGCTGCCGCTGGTCGGCCGATCGCCGGCGATGCAGGAAGTCTACCGCACCATCGCGCGCGTCCTGTCCAACGACCTGTCTATTCTGGTGCTGGGCGAATCAGGGACGGGCAAGGAACTGGTGGCCGAAGCGATCCACAGCCTGGGTCAGCGCCGCACCAAGCCCTTCGTCGCGATCAACATGGCGGCCATCCCGCGCGAGCTGATCGAGGCGGAGCTGTTCGGCTATGAAAAGGGCGCCTTCACCGGCGCCCATGCCCGCACCGCCGGGAAATTCGAGCAGGCGCAGGGCGGGACGCTGTTCCTGGACGAGATCGGCGACATGCCGATGGAGGCGCAGACCCGGCTGCTGCGGGTGCTCCAGTCGGGCGAAGTCACGACGGTCGGTGGGTCGAAGCCGGTGCGGGTCAATGTCCGCATCATCGCCGCGACCAACAAGGATCTGTCGCTGCTGATCGAGGATGGGCGCTTCCGCCAGGACCTCTACTACCGGCTCAACGTCGTGCCGATCGCGTTGCCGGCGTTGCGCGAACGGCGCGAGGACGTGATCCTGCTCGCACGCCATTTCCTGGAGCGGGCGGCGCAGGAGGGCCTGCCGCGCAAGGCGTTGGCCGACGATGCTGCGCAACTGCTGATGACCTATCACTGGCCGGGCAATGTGCGCGAGCTGCAGAATCTGATGCAGCGCCTGTCCGTCCTGAGCCGTGAAAATGTCATCACCGGCGACATATTGCGCCACATGCTGCCGATGGACGCGGTGCCGGCCGACTATGCCGCGCCCACCGACCAGCTCGCCCATGCAGTCCGCGACTGGGCCAAGCGGCAGTTGGGCGTGGGCCTTGGCCAGCCCAACCGCGCCTTGCATGACGATCTGCTGGCGGTGGTGGAGCCGATCCTTTTGCAGGAGGTGCTGGCCAGTGTCGATGGCAACCAGATTCGCGCGGCCGGATTGCTGGGCATCAATCGCAACACGCTGCGCAAGAAGCTGACCGATTACGGCCTGGACCCCATGCAGCTCCGGCTCAACGATTGATCCGCATGCGGCGCTGGTCAGGACGAACCGACGGTCTGGATCGACCAGCGACAGCGATTTGCCCAAATACTGTGTTTGAACGGGCACGGGGGTTGTTGTAACAATGCCACTATGAACGGCGCGACCACACTCCCCCGGCGGGCATCGGCATGGCGGAGGCATCTGCCGCTATTCCTCCGCAACGGGCGACTGGCCGCGCTGGTGGAGGGGGTGACTCTTGCCCTCTTCCTGGGGATGGCGGGGCTGACCTACTATCTTCTGTCAGGCGGCGGTCAATCCTACGCCCTGCTTACGCCGCCGATCGTCGCCCTGCTGCTGGTTGCGAATCTGGTGCCGGCGATCGCCTTGCTGGTGCTGCTGGGGCGACGCGTGGCGAAACGGCGCGCGGCGCAATCGGCGATCGGCAGCGATGGCCAGTTGCACGTGCGGCTGGTCGCGATCTTCTCGATCGTCGCCAGCGTGCCGATGCTGCTGGTGGTGATCTTCGCATCGCTGCTGTTCCAATATGGCGTGCAATTCTGGTTTTCCGACAGCGCGCGCGGGATGCTGCAAAATGCGGGCGATCTGGCGCGCGGCTATTATCAGGCCAATTTGCGAGAGGTCGGTGACGAAACCGTGACGATGGCCGGCGACCTGCGCGACTATTTGAACCAGTCGAAGGTCAACAGCCCGCGCTTTGCCGAAGGCTTTATCTATCAGGTCGTCACGCGCAAGCTCAACCGGTCGGCCATCATAGAGGTCGGGAAGGACGGCATCGCCCGCACCGCCGCGACGGTGGACCCGGAAAACCGGCCGGCTGGGGCCATGCTGACGCCGGAGGTCATCAGGCGCCTGGCATCGGGTGAAAATGTCGTGGTGCAGGCAAGCCCGAACCAGATCGAAGCGGTGACGCTGCTCTACCCCGAGTCGAAAATCTATCTGTTCGCGACCCGTAATGCGGAAAGCTGGTCCTTCAGCAACGTCGCGCGCGCGCAGAAGGTGATTGCCGACTATGACCAGTTCGCCACCCAGTCCCGCGCGCTGCAACTGCGCTTCAACATTGCGCTGTTCGTGGGGTCGCTGCTGCTGGTCGGCATCGCCGTCTACATCGCGCTGGCCGTCGCCGACTGGATGGTCCGGCCGGTGAACCAATTGGTGACCGCGGCGCGCAGGATCACCGCCGGCGACCTGTCCGCGCGCGTGACCGGGCCGATGGCGCGCGACGAGATCGGCACGCTGGCCGCGGCCTTCAACCGTATGACCCAACGGCTGGAGGCGCAGACGGGCGCGCTGGTTGCGGCGAACAGCCAACTCGACGAACGGCGCGCCTTTATCGAGGCGATCCTGTCGGGCGTCAGCGCGGGCGTGCTGTCGGTGGATTTCCATGGCGTGGTGCAGTTGCTCAACAGTTCGGCCGCGGCGATTCTGGTGGACGAAGGCGACGATCTGGTCGGCCGCACCCTGGCCGAAGTATCGCCGGAGCTGGTCGAGTTCATCGCCTCCGAAGAGAGCGCGGGTATCGTCCAGGTGCGTGCGCATGGCGACCTGCGCACCCTGGCGGTCAAGCGGTCGCAGGACGCATCGCGCCATATCCTGACGTTCGACGATATCACCCAGCAGCTGTCCGACCAGCGCCGCGCCGCCTGGTCCGACGTGGCGCGGCGCATCGCGCATGAGATCAAGAATCCGCTGACCCCGATCCAGCTCGCCGCCGAACGGCTGCAACGCCGCTATGCCGACGAGATCACCAGCGACAAGCCGACCTTTACGCGCCTGACCGGCACGATCGTCCGGCAGGTGGGCGACCTGCGCCGGATCGTCGACGAATTTTCCTCCTTCGCGCGGATGCCCAAGCCGGTGTTCCGGCGCGAGGCGGTGGGCGATATCGCCCGCCATGCCCTGTTCCTGCACGAAGTGGCGCATCCCGATATTCGCTTCGAATATGCCGGGGCCGACGATCTGGAGATGGTGTGCGACCGGCGTCAGTTGGGGCAGGCGCTGACGAACATCGTGAAGAATGCGGTTGAAGCTATTGAACCCAAAGCAGTTTCGGATGAGGGTGGCCCGCGTGGCCATGTCCGTATGACATTGGTGCGGGAGGGGGACGATATTCTCATCACCGTGCGCGACGACGGTATCGGCCTGCCGCCCGAACGCGAGCGGATATTGGAACCTTATATGACGACGCGGACCAAGGGGACGGGTCTGGGCCTGGCCATCGTCAAGAAGATTGTCGAGGAGCATTTGGGGGAGATCCGCTTCGACGATGCACAAGGGGGCGGGGCGTGCGTAACGCTGCGCTTCGCCGCGGGGGCGCTGGAAAAACTGGAAGAAGGGCAGGTTATCGCCCTGCCAAAAGGAAAAGTGACGGCCAATGGCGCTTGATATTCTGATAGTCGACGATGAAGAGGATATTCGCGATCTGGTCGCGGGTGTGCTGGAAGATGAAGGTTTCACCACCCGTACCGCCGCCAATAGCGACAGCGCCATCGATGCGCTCGATGCCCGTCGTCCCTCGCTCGTCCTGCTCGACGTCTGGTTGCAGGGGTCGCGCATGGACGGGCTGGAATTGCTCGAGGAGATCAAGCGCCGGGATCCCACCGTGCCGGTGCTGATGATTTCGGGCCATGGCAATATCGACACGGCCGTCGCGGCGATCCGCAAGGGCGCGGCCGACTTTATCGAAAAGCCCTTCGAGGCCGACCGGCTGCTGCACCTGGTGTCGCGCGCGACAGAGACAGAGCGTCTGCGCCGGGAGAATCAGGTTCTGCGCGCCCGGTTCGGTCAGGATGATGAACTGACCGGCACCTCGGCGTCGATCAACGGCGTGCGGGCCACCATCAAGAAGGTCGCCGGCACTGGCAGTCGCGTCCTCATTTCCGGCCCTGCCGGCGTCGGCAAGGAAGTCGCCGCGCGGATGCTGCATAGCTGGAGCGGCCGCGCCGATTCGCCCTTCATCATCGTTGCTGCGGCCCGGATGGACCCCGACCGTGTCGAGGAGGAACTGTTCGGCGTCGAAGATGCTAGCGGCCTCGTCCGTCCCGGCTTCCTGGAACAGTCGCATGGCGGCACGCTCTATCTGGACGAGATCGCCGACATGCCGATCACGACGCAGGGCAAGATATTGCGCGTCCTGACAGACCAGAGCTTCACCCGCGTCGGCGGCCAGCGCAATGTCAAGGTGGACGTCCGCGTTATCTCCTCCACCGCGCTGGACCTGGCGGGCGAGATCGAGGAGCGGCGCTTCCGCGAGGATCTCTTCTATCGCCTCAATGTCGTGCCGCTGGCGATCCCGCCCCTGTCCGAACGGCGCGACGACATCCCGCCGCTGGTCGAACATTATCTGGCCCGTTTCGCCGCCGAACGCCGCGTGCCGCCGCCGGAAATAGCCAGCGACGCCATGGCCGCGCTGCAGGCCAATGAATGGCCGGGCAATGTCCGGCAGTTGCGCAACGTCATCGAACGCACGATGATCCTGGCACCGGGCGACCGGATCGGACGAATCGAACTCGACATGCTGCCGCCCGAACTGACCAGCGGCGGCGGCGGGGAGGGGATGGGCCAGTCCGCCATCATGGGTGCGCCGCTGCGCGAAGCGCGCGAGAGCTTTGAACGGGAATATCTGCGCATCCAGATTCGGCGTTTCTCCGGCAATATCTCCCGCACCGCGACCTTCATCGGCATGGAGCGATCCGCGCTGCACCGCAAACTCAAGCTGCTGGGCATCACCGAAGGCAAGGACTAGCGCGTAGACTCATTACGCACTGCACCAGATGCGCACGCAGATGAGCTTGATGGCTGCGAGGAAGTTGGCAGGGTTTTTGTCATAGCGGGTGGCGATGCCACGGAACTGCTTGATGCGGTTGAAGAATCGCTCGACGAGGTTTCGCTGTTTGTAGAGCCACGGCGAGAAGGCGAAGGGCTGCTTGCGGTTGGATAGATTGGGAATGTTGGCCCAAACGTTCCTGGCAGCAGCGGCCTGACGGATGGCGTTGCTGTCATATCCTTTGTCCCCCAGCAGGGTTGCGCCCTCGGGAATGGCCTCAATCAGCGCTTCGGCTTCACAGGCATCATGGACCTGCCCGCCGGTCAGTCTCAGGCCGACAGGGCGTCCGTCAGCATCGACAAGAGCATGGAGTTTGCTGGTGAGACCGCCCCGGGAACGTCCCATGCCACGATCGCAGCTTCCCCCTTTTTGCCCGTCGCACCATTCTGGTGGACGCGCATGCAGGTGGAGTCGATCATCACCAGTTCGCCATTATATCCGGCGGAAACCGCTGCCAGAAGCTGGTCCCAGACCCCGGCTTTGCGCCAGCGGACGAACCGATTGTAACAGGTTGTCGAAGGCCCGTAGCGTTCGGGCACTTCGGCCCACGTCGCTCCTGAGCGAAAGCGCCACATAATCCCGTTGAGAACCCGGCGATCATCCACCCGCGCCACGCCCCGTGGTTTATTGGGCAGCAACGGCTCGATAATCGCCCATTCCCGATCTGTCAGTTCGTACCGCCGTGCCATCAAGCCCTCCAACTCTGGAGGCCTCTGAATCACGCCAATCGCCAATCCTCAAGGCTTTTTATGAGTTTACGGCCTAGACCATGTTTGGCCAATCGGTTGCCGAACTTTGGCCAAAGCGCATCTGCGCCATGGACGCTCCTTCGCAATTGCGATAGGATTGCACCGCTCCCGACAAGCGGGGGCGGGCAAGACACCCTGCTTAGGGTGCGAGAGCGGGCAACGTCCCGCCAAGAATAAAGGACTGGCGACGACCATGGCCGACAAAGTGAATAATCTTCAGGATATTTTCCTCAACAGCCTGCGCAAGACCAAGACCCCGGTGACCATGTTCCTGGTCAAGGGCGTCAAGTTGCAGGGCATCATCACCTGGTTCGACAATTTCTCCGTGCTGCTGCGCCGCGACGGCCAGTCGCAACTGGTCTACAAACATGCGATATCGACCGTCATGCCGGCCCAGTCGATGGACCTGACTGATCTGCGCAAGGCCAGCGATGGCAATGGCAAGGGCAAGCTGCTGCAGGAAATTTTCCTGTCGGCGGTCCGCAAGTCGGGCAGCCCGGTGACGATGTTCCTGGTCAACGGCGTCATGCTCCAGGGTGAGATCGCGGCCTTCGACCTCTTTTGCATGCTGCTCGAACGCGACGGCATGGTGCAGCTCGTCTACAAACACGCCATCTCGACCGTCCAGCCGCTTCATGCGCTCGACCTGAGCGGCGAAAACGAACAGGACGATTGATCGTCCCAGCAGCGTCCGGTCCGCGCTCAGGTGGACCGGGCCGCTGCAAGATGCTCTAAACATCCATGGCCATATTCAATCGCGACTCCGATGACGAAGTGGCGCGCGGCGCGCGCGCCGTCGTCGTTCATGCCGAAACCCACAATGGAGACCGCCGCGACAGCGACGCCCGGCTGGAGGAAGCGCGTGGCCTTGCGCTGGCGATCGGTATCGACGTGCGCGCCGCCCAGGCGTTCCGGGTGCGCGACCGCAAGCCCGCTACCCTGTTCGGCAGCGGGCAGGTGGACCAGATCGCCACGCTGGCGCGGCAGGAAGAGGCTGAACTCATCATCGTCGACAACAGCCTGTCGCCGGTGCAGCAGAGCAATCTGGAAAAATCCTGCGAGGCCAAGGTCATCGACCGCACGGGCCTGATCCTCGAAATCTTCGGCGAGCGGGCCGCCACCAATGAAGGGCGGCTACAGGTCGAACTCGCCCATCTCGACTATCAGGCGGGCCGTCTCGTCCGCAGCTGGACCCATCTTGAACGACAGCGCGGCGGTTTCGGCTTCCTGGGCGGTCCGGGCGAGACCCAGATCGAGGCGGACCGGCGCATGATCCGCGATCGCATGGCCAAGATTCGCAAGGAACTGGACCAGGTCACCCGCACCCGCGGCCTGCACCGCGCACGGCGCCAGCGTGCGCCCTGGCCGGTGATCGCGCTGGTCGGCTATACAAACGCCGGAAAGTCCACGCTTTTCAACCGGATGACCGGGGCTGACGTCATGGCGGAAGACCTGTTGTTCGCCACACTGGACCCGACCATGCGCCAGATTGCGTTGCCGGGCCTGGACAAGGCGATCCTGTCCGACACGGTTGGCTTCGTCTCCGATCTGCCGACGCAATTGATCGCCGCCTTCCGCGCGACGCTGGAGGAAGTGCTGTCGGCCGATCTCATCGTCCATGTGCGCGACATCGCCCATCCCGACAGCGACGCGCAGCGCGACGATGTGCTGGACGTGCTGGGCGAACTGGGCGTCGCCGGCGAAGCGGCGCTCGATCGTAGGGAAGGGGAGGCCGACGCCCCCCCGATCCTGGAAGCCTGGAACAAGCTCGACCTGTTGAGCGAAGACGATGCAGCCCTCGCGCGCGAGACGGCGTCCCGGCGCGACGATGTCGTCATCCTCTCGGCCCTGACCGGGGAGGGGGTGGACATGCTTCAGCGGACCATCAGCGACCGCATGACCCGCGGTGCGAAAGTTTACGGCCTGCGCATCCCGATATCGGACGGCGCCACGGTCGCCTGGCTCCACGAACATGGCGAAGTGCTTTCGACCCTGGTCGAAGGTGAGGAAAGCCGCATCGACGTCCGCCTCTCGGACGCCGCCTTCGCCCGCTATTCCAAGCGGAGCGAAGGCTAACCGAGCGGCTTCCTGGGTCAGGTCACTTCAGGTCAACGCCTTTTCGACCACGGCAATGGCCTGATCCAGCGGCTTGGCGCGATCACAATCGCTCCGGCATTTTTCCTGCTGGTAGCGCAGCTTCTGCAATATATCCTCGGCCGCATCCCTGTTGCCCAAGCGGATTTCCGCCAGCGCCAGTCCCGACATCGCGCCGGGATAGCCACTCCGGTTACTATAAAGGCTCTTTTCGAAATAGCGGCGCGCCGCGACGGCATCGCCCATGCCCAGCTTGGCGACTCCCTTGAGGAAGCGGACCTGCCTGTTGCTGGTCTGGCCGATCAGCCTGGCCAGCAGCGCGTCAGCTTCTGCATAATCGCCGTCTGCGATCAGCTTCTGCGCGCGGCCCACATCCGGGCTGCGCGATATAGAGGCGAAGCTGGCCGCGTTATAGCCGTTCACCGGCGCGGCCATGGGCGCGCCTTGGTTGAAATGGATACCCGACACGCCGGCCACATGCTGGGCATGGGCCGGCACCGCAAGCACGCAGCAAAGGGGGAGAAGGACAGTCAGGCGCATCGCATATTCCTCCGTCGTGAGAGGCAAAAAGCTATGGCGATCGCGCACTCTTGTCAAATATCAGTTGCAGTTACGAACCTTGTCTGTTGGATGTCTGCTTCGTGACAACATATGCTGGTTATGCCGATTTTTCCTGTTGCTTTGCTCGTTGCCAAAGCGCTTCCTTTGCGTCGAGCGTCAGTCCGGCAAAGGTCTCGCCGGCCATATCCTCCATTGATCGGAACCGGCGATCGAATTTCCCATTCGCCTTGCGCAGAGCGGTTTCGGGATCGACCTTCAGATGTCGTGCGAGATTGACCACGGCGAATAGGAGGTCGCCGACTTCCTCTTCACGCTCCTCCTGCGTGGCCGCTTCGCGCACTTCATCCAGTTCCTCGACGATCTTGTCGATCACGTCGACCGTATCAGGCCAATCGAACCCGGTGCGGGCGGCGCGCTTCTGCAATTTTCCGGCGCGGAGCAGTGCGGGCAGGGCGCTCGCCACGCCAGCCAGCGCGCTGGGGTCGGGATCTTTTTCTGCGCGTTCGGCCGCCTTGATCGTCTCCCACTGGGCGTGGCCATCCTCCCGGCGGGCGCCGTCGCCGAAGACATGCGGATGCCGGCGGATCATCTTCTGCGTAATGGCGTCGATCACATCCTGCATCGCAAAATGGCCGGCCTGTTCCGCCATGCGGCTGTGGAAGGCGACCTGGAGCAGCAGATCGCCCAGTTCGTCGCGCAGCGCATCCATGTCCGCACGTTCGATCGCATCAGCCACTTCATAGGCTTCCTCGATCGTATAGGGCGCGATCGACGCGAAATCCTGCTCGATGTCCCAGGGGCAACCCGTATCGGGATCGCGCAACCGCGCCATGACCTCGGCGAGCGGCATGATGTCGGCGGGGCTGGCTTTGTTCATATAGGACCTGATCGCTATGGAATGCTGATCGTGCGATAGGGCGCACCCACGCCGCTGACCAGCATCAAAATAAGTTCGATAATATATCTTATGTTAAATTTATCGCACGTCGCGGTCGCGTACAACTGTCCAGCTCGCTGTCGCAGCGCCTTCAATCCTCGCGAATCTGGCTGTGTTTGGCCGTGTCCCGCATCTTCACATATACGCTCAGCGATATGGCGATCATCACCGTGACATAGATGTAGAAAGCCTGCTCCATGCCGGCCTGCTTGAACCATAAGGCGACGAATTCCGCCGTCCCGCCGAACAAGGTATTGGCCAGCGCATAAGGCAGCGCCACGCCCAGCGCGCGGATGTGCGCCGGAAACAGCTCCGCCTTCACCACCGCATTGATCGACGTATAGCCGGTCACGATGACCAGGCCCGCCATCACCAGCAGCCCGGCGACAAGCGGGTCTTTCGTCACCGCCAGCGTCGCGAAGATCGGATAGGTGCACAGCATGCCCATGACGCCGAAGCCGATCATCAGCGGCTTGCGGCCGATCCGGTCGGACAAGGCGCCCGCAACAGGCTGCAACAGCATGAACGCGAACAGCGTCGCCGCGTTGATCTGCGACGCGACTTCGCGGCTGAGGCCACTGGTGTTGACCAGGAATTTCTGCATGTAGATACTGTAGGCGTAGAAAGCGATCGTTCCGCCCGCCGTCAGCAGCATCACCGTCAGCGTCTCGCGCGGATGGTTGGTGATGAGTTCGACGAAGCCCGATCTGGGGGCGCCCGCCGCCTTGGCCACGGCAAAGCTCTGCGTTTCCGCCAGCCCGCGCCGCAGCCAGAACACGATGACCGCCAGCAGCCCGCCGATGAAGAAGGGTATGCGCCATCCCCAGGCGTCGAGTTGCGCTTCGGTCAGCGTCGCCTGCAGCAGCAACAGCACGCAGATCGCGACCAACTGCCCCGCGATCAGCGTCACATATTGGAAGCTGGAAAAGAAGCCGCGCCGGTTCTTCCCTGCCATTTCCGACAGATAGGTCGCGCTCGCGCCATATTCGCCGCCGATCGACAATCCCTGCATCAGCCGCGCCAGCACCAGCATCAGCGGCGCGGCGACTCCGATCGTTTCATAACCCGGCGTCACCGCGATCAGCAGCGATCCCACGCACATCAACGCCACCGACAGGGTCAGGCCGCTCTTGCGCCCATGACGATCGGCATAGACGCCCATCAGCCACGCCCCGATCGGCCGCATCAGGAAGCCGACGGCGAAGATGCCCGCCGCGCTCAGCAGTTGCGCGGTGCGATCCTCGCTGGGGAAGAAATGCGGCGCGAAATAAAGGGTGAAGGCGGAATAGGCATACCAGTCATACCATTCCACCAGATTGCCGGTGGACCCGCCGATAATGGCCTTGAGCCGTTGCCCCTGCGTGGGCGCGCTCGTCTCGATCGAAGCGGTCTCTGCGTTCATGGCGTCAGAACCATGGCGCCGTCCTGCACGCCCCAGCTTTTCAGGCGCGACAGCATGTTCATGCCGATGACATTGACCTCCCCGAAGGCGGGCGACACGACCACGGGCAGGTCGCTCGCCGAAATGGGACCGATGGCGAGGGTAGCGATGCTCGACCGCTTCGCCGTCACCTTGCCATTGGCGGTGGTCATGATGACGCCCGGTTCGCCGACATCATAGTTGAGGCCGGCGGCGCGGGCCGTATTTTCGGACAGAGCGGTGACGGTCGCGCCGCTGTCGATTAGAAAACGCGCGGACGTGCCGTTGATCGTCGCCTCGACCCAATAATGACCGTCCGGCGCGACCGGGATGCGCAGCGCCTGTCCCTCGGTCCGGGCCTTGGGCAATGCAGCCGGCGCTTCGTCGGGGGCGGCCATATCCCCTTCCTCCGCCCAGCGTCCGGTCAGATAGCCTTGCGTCTGGGCGAATTTGAACAGGCCCAGCAGGCCAGCGAAGATCGCGACCCACAGCAACGCCATGCGCAGCAGGCTCCCCCAGGCCATCTGCCGCCCGACCAGCGCGGACCCGACCAGCACGAGCGCCAGCACATACCAGATGGTCGAGGCCGCCTGATCCGTGCTGTCCATTCAGGCCCCCTGCTCTTTCGCGTCCAGCGCCACCACCATGCCGTCATAGCCCGGCTCCACGCCCTGGGGTAGCGTGCCGATCAATGTCGCATAATCCATGCTCTGGTCCATATGGGTCAGGATCGCCAGACTCGGCCGGGTGGCGCTGATACCGTCCAGCGTCAGCGCCAGATGCGGATGAGTCGGGTGCGGCTTGGCCCGCAGCGCATCGACCACCCAGACGTCGAGGCCGTCATAGAGCGCCAGCATGTCCGGCGTCAGCGCATGGAAATCCGTGGCATAGCCGACCGACCGGCCGCCATGGCTGAAGCGGAAGCCGGTGGAATAGATGTCGCCATGGGGCTGGTCGACACAGGCGATGTCGATGTCGCCGATCCGCAGCCCGTCGGGCAGGACGTGCGGCTCTATGGTCGGGTGATAGCCGTTGCGCCCTTCGAACGCATAGGCGAACCGCTCCGACAGCAGCTTTAGCGTCTGCGGGCGCGCATAGCCCGGAACGGGCGTGCGGCGATGGTGGAAAAGCTGGCGCACGTCGTCGATACCATGGCTGTGATCGGCATGGTCGTGCGTCCACAGGATCGCATCGATCCGGATCACGTCGGCGGCCAGCAACTGAGCGCGCATATCGGGCGAGGTATCGACCAGAATGCGCGTGGTCGGGCTTTCCACCAGGATGGACACCCGCGTCCGCCGGTTTTTCGGTTCCGCGGGGTCGCAGTCGCCCCAGTCATTGCCGATCCGTGGCACGCCGGAGGATGTGCCGCTGCCCAGGATCGTGAGCTTCAGGCTCATGCGACCTTGCTAAACAAGGTGCGGAAATTGGCCGACGTCGCCGCCGCCAGCTCCTCGATGCTTTCACCACGCAGATTGGCCAGGAATCTGGCGGTGTCGGCGACATAGGCCGGCTCGCACGGGCGGCCGCGATGCGGCACCGGCGCGAGAAAGGGCGAGTCCGTTTCCACCAGCAGCCGGTCGATCGGCAGCCGCGCCGCCGTCTCCTGCAGATCCTTCGCGCTCTTGAACGTCACGATGCCCGAAATGCTGATATAGAAGCCCAGTTCCATCGCCGCATCGGCAAAGGCGCCGCTGGCGGTGAAGCAATGGATGACACCGCTATAGGCCCCCTTCCCCATCTCGTCGCGCATGATGGCCAACGTATCGTCCTCCGCGTCGCGGGTATGAACGATCAGCGGCAGGCCAGTGTCGCGCGCCGCGACGATGTGGGACCGGAAGCTCTTCTGCTGCCGCGCCCGATCGCTATGGTCGTAATAATAATCCAGCCCGGTTTCGCCGATGCCGACCACGCGCGGATGCGCCGCGCGTTCGACCAGCTTGGCGGTATCGATATGGGGATGCTCGTCCGCCTCATGCGGGTGGATGCCGACCGTCGCCCAGACGTCCGGCTCGCGGATCGCCGTGCCCAACACATCGTCCCACTCGCTTTCGCGCGTCGCGATATTGAGCATGAGGTCGACGCCAGCGGCCCGCGATCGTTCCAGCACATTGGCCTGATCCTCGATCAAACCCTTGTAATTCAGGTGGCAATGGCTGTCGATCAGCATGGGTTCAGGCATCCTCTACCGGCAGTTCCAGGCGGGGGAACAGCGGCTTGGGCGGGCTGAGCGTGAAACCGGCACTCCGCAACTCGGCGTAGAAATCTCCACCGATGACGTCATAGCCGCGTCCGTTGTCGTCCAGCCCCATCTGGTCGAGCAAGGCGGCGGCGCTGGCCGGGATGACCGGCTGGATCATGATGGCCAGACTGGCGATCGCCTCGTAAAGTGTGGCGAGCACCGCCTCCATCCGCGCCGGATCGGTCTTACGCAGCGCCCAGGGCGCCTGCGCGTCAATATAGGCATTACAGGCGAACACGGCGCGCATCCACGCCTCGATCGCGACCGAAGGGGCCAGATCGACCATGGCGGTCTGGAAGGTCGCGGCGGCATCGGCCACCGTCTTAAGCAGGTCGCTGTCGACATCCTGTGGCGCCGGCTCGGGCAGACGGCCCTCCAGATTCTTGGCGATGAAGCTCAAGGTCCGCTGCGCCAGGTTGCCGAAGCTGTTGGCCAGATCGCTGTTCGAACGCGCGACGATCGCCTCCGCGCTATAGCTGCCATCATTGCCGAAGGTGACTTCGGACAGCAGGAAATAGCGCAACTGATCCACGCCGAAGCGGTCGGCCAGTTCCATCGGATCGGCGACGTTGCCGACGGACTTCGACATCTTCTCGCCGCGGTTGAGCAGGAAGCCATGGCCGAAGACATGGCGGGGCAAAGGCAGCTTCGCGCTCATCAGGAAGGCCGGCCAGTAAACGGCATGAAAACGCACGATATCCTTGCCGATGATGTGCGTGATATCGCCGCCCTCGGCCCAGTAACGCGCCATCCGCTCAGCATCGTCGGGATAGCCGCAGCCGGTCAGATAATTGGTCAGCGCATCGACCCACACATACATGACATGACCGTCCGATCCGGGCACCTTGACGCCCCAGTCGAAGCTGGTGCGCGACACGCTGAGGTCGGACAGGCCGCCTTCGACGAAGCGCAGGATTTCGTTGCGGCGGCTATCGGGCTGGATGAAGTCGGGCTGGCTCTCATACAGCGCCAGCAGCCGGTCCTGATAGGCCGACAGGCGGAAGAACCAGCTTTCCTCGACCGTCCATTCGACCGGCGTACCTTGCGGGGACAGCTTGACGCCCCCCTCCCCGTCGGTGATTTCCTTCTCGTCGTAAAAGGCTTCGTCGCGGACCGAATACCAGCCTTCATATCGGCCGAGATACAGGTCGCCATTGGCCTCCATCGCCTGCCAGATCGCCTGGCTGGCGCTGTGATGATCCGGCTCGCTGGTGCGGATGAAACGATCATGACTGATATTCAGTCTCTCATTCATCGCCTTGAAATAGCCTGCCATTTCATCGGCTAGTTCGCGCGGCTCGATGCCACGGCCCCGCGCCGTCTGGGCCATTTTCAGCCCATGTTCGTCGGTGCCGGTCTGGAAGAAGACGTCGCGGCCCATCATCCGCTGGAACCGGGCGACCGCGTCAGTGGCGATCACTTCATAGGCATGGCCGATATGCGGACGGCCATTGGGGTAGGAAATGGCGGTGGTGATGGTGAAGGGCTTGGACATGGGGCTTCCCTAGAGCGATTTCGGGTCGCCGCAAAGCCGCTTTTCAGCCCGGATGTGCGAGCGCCGCGACGTGGCCGGCAAGCTCGAACACGACGCCTGCCGGATCGAGCGACAGGATCACCGCGCCGCCCGCCAGATGCCGGGCCTTTTCCCAATGGTCCAGCGCCGTGCCCAACGCCTGCCCCTGCCGGGTCCGCGCCGCCTGGGCGATGAAGGCCGGCGCCCGTTCCAGAAAGGCTTCGTAGCGCGGCTTGGCCGATTTCAGCGCCAGCGCCTTGGCCAGCGCCAGCCGCTGGCGGTTGCCCGGATCGCCCTGCGTCGCCAGCGCGGTAAGCGCCTGCTCGATCTCCGATAGATTGAGGCCCGCATAGCGCAGCGCCTGCCCAGGCGACCCCTCCCCCGCGCGCACCAGCGCGTCCATTTCCTGGGGCGACAGCGTCTCGTCCGTCGCCTTCAGTACAGACCGCATCGCCGCCGCATCCAGCGGATCGAAGCGCAGCGTCCGGCAGCGCGAGCGGATCGTCGGCAGCAAGCGTCCCGGCGCATGGCTGACCAACAGGAAGATCATGTCCGCCGGCGGCTCTTCCAGCGTCTTGAGCAGCGCATTGGCCGCGCCGCGTTCCAGATCGTCGGCGCTGTCGACCACCACCACGCGGCGCGGCGACAGCGACGGGGCAGACTGGGTCAGGCGTTGCAGTCCACGCACCTGATCGACGCTGATGTTGCGCGCGGTAACGCCATCCTTTTCCAGCGGCGCCAGTTCGGCATAATCGGGATGGGCCGACGCCTCGATCAGGCGACGGGTCTGGTGGTTTTCCGGCACGGACAACCCTTCGCCACCGATCGGCGGCCCGGCGGCGTCGGCCAGCAGCCGCATCGCCAGCGCGCGGGCAAAGCTGCCCTTGCCGATGCCTTTGGGGCCGGCAAGTATCCAGCCATGGTGCATGCGTCCGCTCTGCGCGGCGGCCATCAGCGTGCGGGCCTGTGCGTCATGGCCCAGAAGCATGGTCATGGCAGCAGGTCTTCTATCGCGTCGAGCAGCCGCATCGTCACGACCTCGGCCGGGCCGGACGCATCGATCGCACGGACGCGTTCGCCCTCATCGCGCGCGAAGCGGCTGAAGGCGTCGGCCACGGCGCGATGAAAGTCGCCCGCCCGCCCGCCGATCCGGTCTTCGGCATCGCCGTCACGCGCCTTGGCCCGCCCGGTCGCTTCTTCTTCGGGCAACGTCAGCAGCAGGGTGCGGTCGGGCAGAAAGCCGTCGCTGCCGATCCTGTGCAACGTCAATATGTCGGCGTCGGACAAGGCGCCCTGCCCCTGATAGGCGCGGCTCGAATCGAGGAACCGGTCGGATAGCACCCACGCGCCCCGCACCAGCGCCGGACGGATCGTCTTTTCGATATGGTCCGCCCGCGCCGCCGCGAACAGCAGAGCCTCGGCGCGCGGGCTCCAGCGGTCGGCCCCGCCGGTCAACAGCAGGGCGCGGATCGCCTCCGCCCCGTCGCTGCCGCCCGGCTCGCGCGTCTCGACCACATCCAGCCCGCGCGCGCGCAGGGCAGCGGCCAGCGCGCGCAACTGCGTCGATTTGCCCGCGCCCTCGCCGCCTTCAAGGCTTATGAACTTGCCTTGGTTCAAGCGAGGAGCGACTTCATGCCATTCCACAACCGGCCGAAAAAGCCCGCTTCGGCGACATCGTCACCCGCGACCAGCGGCATGATCTGCGGCGGCGTGTCCGGCGTCTGGACGATCAACTGGGCGATCTGCTGCCCCTTGGCGATCGGCGCCTTGATCGGGCCGGTATAGACCACCTTCACCTGCACGTTGGCCGACGCCGTACGCGGCAGGGTAACGGCCAGATTCTGCGGCGCGACCAGCGCGACGCTCGTGGCGCTGCCCAGTTGCACGGCCGCCGTTTCGACCGTCTGCCCCTTCTTGAACAAAGGCTGCGCCTTCCACGCCTTGAAGCCCCAGTCCATGAAGCGGACGGCTTCGGTGGCGCGGCCGTTGAAGCTGGTGGAGCCAGCGGTGACGATGATCAGGCGACGACCATCCTGTTCGGCAGAACCCGTGAAACCATATCCGGCCTCCTCGGTATGCCCGGTTTTCAGTCCGTCGGCGCCGGGAATCTTGCCCAGGATCGGGTTGCGATTGGCCTGCGCGATATCCGACCCACCCATGGTCTTGCCCCAGGTGAAGGCGCGGGTGGCATAGAAACGCTTGTAGAGGTCGGGCGTCTCGACGATCGTCGCCTCGGCGAGCTTGGCGAGGTCTTCGGCGGTGACATAGGTCACGCCTTCGTCCGGCCAGCCATTGCTGGTGCCGAAATGGCTGTTCTTCAGGCCAAGCCGCTTGGCTTCCTCGTTCATCGCCGCGACGAAGGCCTGCTCCGTCCCGGAAATGCCCTCCGCCAGCACGACGCAGGCGTCATTGCCCGACAGGGTAACGATACCATGCAGCAGATTTTCGACCGACACCTGTTCGCCGGCGGACAGGAACATGGTCGAACCCGCCTGCGGCCCATGCCATTGCTTCCAGGTTTCCGGGCGCACGGTGAATTTGGTGTCGAGTTTCAGTTCGCCCTTCTGAATCAGGCGAAAGGCGACATGCGCGGTCATCATCTTGGCCAGCGACGCCGGGGGCATGCGGGTCTCGCCTCCCTTGTCGTACAGCACTGCGCCCGACGACAGATCCTTCATATAGGCGATCGGCGCTTCGCTGGTATAGGGCGGCGCGGCCGCGATCAGCGGCTGGGCCAGCAGCCCGGCGGCGAGGAGGACTGCAACGGATTTCTTCATCGGGGCACTGCCTTTGACTGGAATGGAATCGCTTGTCGCGCGCGATCTCTATCGCGCGTCATTAGCCATGATGCGGGCATTCTCAAAGCCCTTGGCTGCCGCCGTCCGTACGCCGGCCTGCGCGGCCTGCTGGGTGGCGTAAGGCCCAAGCCTTACGCGCCATATGCCGCCGCTGGCTTCGACGCGCGCACCCAGCTTCTGCGCGAGGGCGTTGGCGCGGGTCTGGGAGGAAAATGCGCCGACCTGCACGACATAGCCGCCGGTCTTCGGCGGAGCGGGCACGGGCGTGGGCGCTGGCGGCGTCTTGGCCGGCTGCGCGACGGGTTTGGGCGCAGGCATATCGAAATCCGCGCCCGGCCGGCTGGCGCCGACAGGCTTGGCCTGCGCGATCACCGGCTTAGGCTTGGCCGTGACCGGCGTGCGGGTCGGCGGAGTCGCCGCGATCCGCAAGGGACCGAGCTTGCCGCGCAACACCTTGAGCAAGGCCGCCGGCGTTTCCAGCCGCTCGGCCGCCTGGCCATGGCTGCGCAGCACCGCGCGTTCCTGCTCGGGCGGATTGACCCGCCGCACCCGCACCGGTGCCATTCCGGTCACGCCCAGTTGCGCCGCAGCGCCCGGCGACAGTGCGATCAACTGGTCGCCCCGCATCGGTCCCCGGTCATTGACCCGGACCAGGATCGTACGGCCGCTGTCCAGCGCCGTCACTTCGACATAGCTGGGCAAGGGCAAGGTCTTGTGCGCGGCGGTGATGGCGGTGGGCACGAAGGCTTCGCCCGTCGCGGTCGCGCCGCCCTGGCTGCCATCCTCGACAGTGCCGGCATAGCCGACCTCGTCATAGGAAACCGGATCGGCCGGTATATAGGTTACACCACCCACCCTATAGGGCGGCCCCAACGGGACCGGCGTATCGCCGACCATCGGCCCCGATCCGATCGCACCGGCCCTTTGCGGCTGCGCGGCACCTGCCCCGCCACCGGCCAGCGCCAGCATCATGGCCGTGACGAACAGACCCTTATTGTTTGACAGCATCCGCCAGCAATCCCACCGACAAGGCATAGAAGTTGGAACAATTATAATCCAGGATTGCCCGATAATTGCTGGTCAGCAAATAGGCGGTCTTGCCCGGCCCATCTGGTTCCAGCAGCGTCGCCAGCATATTGTCCGCGGGCCAGACGCCGCTGGCCGGGAACAGCCCCAGCTTGCGCCATTCCGCCATCGTCAGCCAGCGGCTGTGCCGGTTGAACACCCGCGGGCAACGCGCAGGCTCGGTCTTGGCGACCACGGCGGCGCGGTTGAAACTCGCCGGCACAGTGACCGCAACCCCCCAGGGCTGGCCCTTGCGCCATCCCGACTGGACGAAATAATTGGCGATGGAAGCCAGCGCATCGGCCTCGCTCGTCCAGATGTCAGCCTTCCCGTCGCCATCGCCATCCTTGGCGATGCGCAGATAGACGGACGGCAGGAATTGCGGATAGCCCGTCGCTCCCGCCCAACTGCCGACCAGCCGGCTGCGCGGCACGCCATTGTCCAGCATCTTGAGCGTGGCAAGCAGTTCCGGCTCGAACAAGGCCCGCCGCCGCCCTTCATGCGCCAGCGTCGCGAGCGACCGGATCAGGTCGAAATCGCCGGTATAGGAGCCATAATTGGTCTCATGGCCGTAGATGGCGACCATGATCTCCTCCGGCACACCCGTCTCCGCCTCGATCCGGGCGAGCCGCGACCGGTTGGCCTGATAGGCGGTTCGGCCCCGGCTGATCCGCGCGGCGTCGACATGCTGGCGGCGATAGGGCTCGAAATTGGGAATAGGGGAATAGGCGCCCCCGCCCGGTTGGCTCTGGTCGAGCTGCACGACGCGCGGATTGGGCGTCAGCGTCGGAAATACGCTGTCCAGCGTGGCGTCGCGAATGCCCATGGCCCGCGCCTTGGGCCGCAGGCTTTCCAGATAGGCGCGGAAATCCGCACCATCCTGCGCCTGCGCTGGCCCCACGGCGATGCTGCCAGCAACGACGGTGGCAAGGCCCAGCAACAAGGACAGGACGGATGAACGCAAAGAATCCCTCATGTTCCCGTTGTTGCACAGGCGGGGCGCGAGGTGAATCCCCTTAATGCCCGGTCGGGTCGCTTAAGACGACGAACGGAGAGGGCGACGATTTTTGCTTGGCATCGCCGCCCGGCGCGCTAGGAAGCGACCCAACGGAAGTGTGGCCGAGTGGTTTAAGGCAGCGGTCTTGAAAACCGCCGTGGGTGTAAGCTCACCGTGGGTTCGAATCCCACCGCTTCCGCCATCATCCCCCCTCGCCATCCGTCTTCAGCCGATAGCCGATGCCCGGTTCGTTGCCGATGATTTGCGGCCGTTGCGGATCATCCTCCAGCTTGTGGCGCAGCGTGCGGACCAGGACGCGCAGATATTCGACATGATGCTCGACCTCGCGCGGCCAGACCTGCGCCATGATCTGGCCATGGGTGATGACCCGGCCGGGAAATTTCGCCAACTGGACCAGCACGCCATATTCCTTGGGTGTCAGATGCACCTCATGGCCGCCCTTGCGCACGATCCGCGCCAGCAGGTCGATCTCCACGTCGCCCGCCTTGACCGCCGACACGCCACCCTCGCGCGTCAGCCGGTTGCGCAGCGCGACGCGGAGCCGCGCCAGCAGTTCGTCGGTGTCGAACGGCTTGGTCAGATAATCGTCGGCGCCCAGATCCAGCGCCGCCACCTTCTGCTCGGTCGCCTCGCGCGCGGACACGACCACCAGCGTCGCGTCGGACCGCTGCTTGATCAGCGGTACCAGTTCCAGTCCGTCGCGATCGGGCAGCCCCAGGTCAAGGATAACGATATCGGGCGACGCCTCGCGCAGCCGGTCGAGCGCCTCGCGCGCATCCTGCGCCTCCACCGTCTCATAATCGGCGCGAGCCAGCGCGCTATGGATCAGGCGGCGGATATGTAGTTCGTCATCGACGATCAGCACTTTATGGCGGGTGGTCATGGTCGGTCGTCCTGGGGCATATCCTTGATGATGCAATTTTCGGGGATGCGGAGGGTGAAGCAGGCGCCCGGCGGATCATCGATATTGGCGGCCTGCGCAGTCAATCCCATGGCTTGCGCGAACCCCTTGACGATGGCGAGGCCCAGACCCGTGCCATGTTTGGCGCGATCGGTCCCCTCGATACGGGTGAAACTGTCGAACAGGCGGCTTTCCGCACCCGGCGGGATGCCCGGCCCCTGGTCGATCACCGACAGCAGCAGCGCGTCGGCCGTCCGGCCACCGTGGATGGTGACGGGCGTGCCGGGATCGCCATAGCGCCCGGCATTGTCGAGCAGGTTCAAGAGAATATGGTGCAACAGGACCGGATCGACCCGGACCAGCGGAATGTCGGGCGGAATATCGACCTTCACCTCCCGACCGGCGAGCGACTGGCGGGTGTCCTGCACCGCACTGGCGACCGCGTCGAACAGGTCGGTCGCCTCGATCCGCATCGGCAGCGCCCCGGCCTCGACCCGCGCCATGTCCAGCAGGTTGGCGACGAAACGATTGAGCCGCAGCGCCTCCCCCTCGATCAGTTCGGCCAGCGGCAGCGCATGATCCCGGCGCAATTCCTGCGCCGCCGACAATATGGTGGTCAGCGGGGTGCGCAGATCGTGACTGACCGAGGACAGCAACGCCGCGCGCAGCCGGTCGCGCTCGCGCACATGGCGCACGTCCAGCATCTGTTCTTCCAGCGCCATCCGATCGAGCGCGATCGCCGCCTGGTCGAGCAGGCTGATGAGCAGCGGCATCTGGTCGGGGCGCAGCGCCAGCCCGGCGTCGTCGCGCGCGATGCCAAGCACCCCCAGCACGCCCCGCTGGGTATGGAGCGGATGGAACAGCCAGTCGGACGCGGTCAGGGTGGACGATCCGCGCCCGGCTGGCTGGACATTGTCCATCGCCCATTGTGCTGCCGCCTTCTCGATCTGCTCCATCCGGTCTTCGGGGGGAAAGGCAGCGCGCAGGGTCGGCCCGATAGCGGATGGGGTAAGCAACACCGTGCGCACGTCGAGCAGTCGGGCGACTTCGGCGCAGACGCCCTGCATGAGTTCGTCCTGGCTGGCCGCGACAGTCAGGTGGCGGGAAAAGCCCGCCAGCGCCGCATTCTGCCGCGCGCTTTCCCCCGCGAGATTGGCCTGCGCGCGCACGCCCGCGGCAAATTGCGCGGTCACGATGGCGACGCCCAGCAGCACCAGGATAGAGATGATATTTTCCGGGTTGCTTACCGTCAGCGTGCCTGTCGGAGGCAGGAAGAAGAAATTATAGGCCAGGCTCGACGCCAGTCCGCCGAACAATCCGGCGCGCAGGCCGTAGGAGGCGGCCGCGAACATGACGGGGACGAGGTAGAGCAAGGCGATGTTGCCCAGGTCGATCGCCTCGACCAGCAGCCGGCCGATCGCCGTCATCGCCACGACCGCGAGCAACGTCAGGATATAATCGGCTGGCCTGCCCCACCCGCCCGTCATCGCCCTGGAACGGACCTGCGTCGGCGCATCCTCGTCCGATGGCAGTACATGCACCGCCACCCGTCCGATGTCGCGCACCAGCCGGTCGACCACCGATCCATGCCGCAATTCGAACCACCAGGACCGGGTGGATTTGCCGATGACGATCTGCGTCGCGCGCGCCTCCACCGCAAAGCGGCGCAGCCCTTCGACCACATTGCGCGCGGGGATGCTGGCGGTCGCCGCCCCCAGCCGCGACGCCAGCGCCAGCGTTTCGGCCAGCCCCTGCCGCTCCGCATCGGACAGGATCGCGCTGCGACGGGTTTCGATATGCACCGCGGTCCAGGGCGCGCGCAGCGCGTCGGCCAGCCGCTTGGCGGCGCGGACCAGCCCCGGCGCGCTCGGTTGCTCGCTGATCGCAACGACCACCCGCTCCCCCACCGCAAAGCTGCCGGCCAGCGCATGGGCGCGGACATAGTCCAGCATCTGTGCGTCCACCGCCTGCGCCGCCCGGCGCAGCGCCAATTCGCGCAGCGCGGTAAGGTTCGACTTTGAAAAGAAATGGGTGAGCGCCCGGCTGGCCTCCTGCGGGATATAGACTTTGCCGTCCTTCAGCCGCTCGATGAGTTCATCGGGGGGCAGGTCCACCACCTCGATTTCCGCATCCTCCAGCACGCTATCGGGTACGGTCTCGCGCACCCGGACGCGGGTGAAGGAGGCGACGACATCGTTCAGGCTTTCGAGATGCTGGATGTTCAGCGTCGAATAGACGTCGATCCCCGCCGCCAGCAATTCTTCGACATCCTGATAGCGTTTGGGATGGCGACTGCCCGGCGCATTGCTGTGCGCCAGTTCATCCACCAGCGCCAGTTGCGGACGCCGCGCCAGAATGGCGTCGATGTCCATCTCGGTCAGGCTGTGATTCTGGTGGGGGACGATCTGGCGCGGGATCAGTTCATGGCCATGAACCAACGCCTCCGTCTCACGCCGGCCATGGGTCTCGACGACGCCGACCACCACGTCGACTCCGGCCCTGGCGCGCTGCGCCCCTTCCGTCAGCATCTCATAGGTCTTGCCGACGCCGGGCGCGGAACCCAGGAAGATTTTCAGACGCCCGCGGCCTTCCTGCGCGGCGACGCGCAGAAAGGCTTCGGGGTCCGGGCGCGCTGCGTCGTTCACCGCGCCTGCTTAACGCCAATCGTGTCCAGCCGTCGATTCAGTTCGAACAGATTGACCTGCGCTTCGCCCAGAAATCCCAGCAGCGGCCGTTCGACGCTGGCCGAAACCAGCAACCGGACCTGCCGCGGGTCTATGCCGCGCGCTTTGGCGACGCGATCGACCTGATAAAAAGCCGCCTCGGGGCTGATATCGGGGTCAAGCCCCGAGGCGGAGGCTGTCACCAGATCGGACGGAACGGGGCGATCGGGTGTGGCAGTCTTATAGGATGCGATATCGGCCTTCACCCGGTCGACCAGCGCCTGGCTGGTAGGGCCAAGGTTGGAGCCGGACGAGGCGAGGCCGTCATAGCCCTTCCCCGCCGCTGAAGGCCGGCTGTGAAAATAGCGGTCCGAGGTAAAAGCCTGACCGACGACGGTGGAGCCGATGACGACGCCCTTGTCGCGCACCAGGCTGCCATTGGCCTGGGCCGGGAAGAGCGCCTGCCCTGCCCCCGTCAACGCCAGCGGATAGGCAATGCCGAGCAGTAGCGCGAACAGCAAGGTCATGACGAGGGCCGGACGGATGGCGGATGTGATATCGTGGAACATCGGAAAATCCTTTTCGATCAGGCGAGGCCGAGGCTGTTGACGGCCATGTCGATCAGCTTGATCCCCACGAACGGCGCGACCAGTCCGCCCAAACCATATATGGCCAGGTTCCGCGCCAGCAGCGGCCCCGCGCCGATCGGCCGATAGGTCACGCCTTTGAGCGCCAACGGCACCAGGCAGGGAATAACCAGCGCATTGAAGATGATCGCGGACAGGATCGCGCTTTGCGCCGTGCCCAGCCCCATGACGTTTAGCACGCCAAGGCCGGGGTAGAGCGTCACGAACATCGCCGGGATGATCGCGAAATATTTGGCGACATCATTGGCGACCGAGAAGGTGGTCAACGCGCCGCGGGTCATTAGCAATTGCTTGCCCAGCCCCACTACCTCGATCAGCTTGGTGGGATCGCTGTCCAGGTCGACCATATTGCCCGCTTCGCGCGCCGCCTGCGTGCCGGTGTTCATCGCCACGCCGACATCGGCCTGGGCCAGCGCGGGCGCGTCATTGGTCCCGTCGCCACACATGGCGACCAGCCGCCCGCCCTGCTGCTCCTTGCGGATCAGCGCCAGCTTGTCCTCCGGCGTCGCCTGCGCCAGAAAATCGTCCACCCCGGCCTCGGCCGCGATCGACGCGGCGGTCAGCGGATTGTCGCCGGTGATCATCACGGTGCGGATGCCCATCTGGCGCAATTCGCCGAACCGTTCGCGGATGCCCGCCTTGACGATGTCCTTCAGAAAGATCGCGCCGAGCAGCCGGCCATCCTGCGCCACCGCCAGCGGCGTACCGCCCGCGCGCGCAATCTCGTCGGTGATGCGGCGTAGTTCGTCGGCATCTCCAACCGCATTCGAGCCAAGCGCTTTCAGCACGGAATCCACCGCGCCCTTGATGATACGCACGCCGCCGGTTTCCACGCCGGAAATACGTGTCTGCGCCGTGAAAGGAATGACTTCCGCGCCGTCGGGCAAAGCCTGCGCCGTCTGCCCGAAGCGTTCGCGCGCAAGCAGCACGATCGACCGGCCTTCCGGCGTCTCGTCCGCCAGGCTGGCGAGCAGCGCGGCTTCCGCCAGTTGTGCCTGGCTGGCGCCGCCCACAGTGCGAAACTCGGTCGCCTGCCGGTCGCCCACGGTGATCGTGCCGGTCTTGTCGAGCAACAGCACATCGATATCGCCCGCCGCCTCGACCGCCCTGCCCGACTTGGCCAGCACGTTGAACCGCACCAGCCGGTCCATCCCGGCAATGCCGATGGCGGACAGCAGCGCCGCGATAGTGGTCGGGATCAGGGTGATGAACAGCGCCGCCAGCACCGCGACCGGGATCGCCCCGCCGGCATAATGGGCAAAGCTGGGGATCGTCGCCACGGCGATCAGGAAGATGATGGTCAGGCCGACCAGCAACAGCGTCAGCGCGATCTCGTTGGGTGTCTTCTGCCGCTCGGCCCCCTCGACCAGCGCGATCATCCGGTCGAGGAAACCCTGCCCCGGATTGACTGTCACTTGGACCTTGATCCGGTCGGAAATGACGCGCGTCCCTGCGGTGACGGCGGACCGATCGCCGCCCGCCTCGCGGATCACCGGCGCGGATTCGCCGGTGATAGCGGCTTCGTTGACCGACGCCACGCCCGCCACGACTTCGCCGTCGGACGGGATCAAGTCGCCGGTTTCAACCAGCACGACATCCCCCATCCGCAACGCGCTGGCCGTGACGGCGTCGAAAGTCTCGCCGTCCTTTTTCAGGCGCTTGGCCGTCAGTTCTGCTTTCGTGGCACGCAGCGAGGCGGCCTGCGCCTTGCCCCGCCCTTCGGCGAGCGCTTCGGCAAAGGTGCCAAACAATATGGTCAGCCACAGCCAGACGACCAGTTGCAGCTTGAAGCCGAGCGACAGGCTGTCCTGCCCCACCGCCAGCAGAATGGTGAGCAGCACCGCGACAATGGCGGTGGTAAACATCACCGGATTGCGGATCAGTTCGCGCGGAGCAAGCTTACGAAAGGCGTCGCCGATCGCAGGTAGGATCAGGTCGGCGGTGAAGAGCGATTTGGACGCGGTGCGTGCCATGAGGATGCTCCGTTAAAATGTCTGGCCGTGGATCATCGCGAGATGATCGGCGACGGGGCCAAGGGCGAGGCTGGGCAGGAAGGTCAGGCCGCCGACGACCAGCACGATGCCGATCAGCAGGCCGGTCCATAGCGGCCCGGTGGTGGGGAAGCTGCCGGCCGTTTCCGGCGTGTGGCTCTTGGCCGCCAGTCCGCCTGCAATCGCCAGCATCGGAATGATGATGAAGAAGCGGCCGATCCACATCGCGACGCCCAGCAAGCCGTTATAGAAGGGCGTGTTGGCGGTGAGGCCGGCAAAGGCCGACCCGTTATTCCCGACCGCGCTGGTGAAGGCGTATAGGATTTCGGAAAAGCCGTGCGGCCCCTTGTTCAGCGGCCCGGCCAGACCTGCGTCTGTGACGCTGGCGATCGCGGTCATGCCCAATATGACCAGCGGCAGCACGGCGATGGCCAGCACCGCGAGCTTGACCTCGCGCGCCTCGATCTTCTTGCCGACATATTCGGGCGTCCGCCCGACCATCAGCCCGGCGACGAATACGGCGAGGATGGCGAATAGCAGGAAGCCGTAGATGCCCGCGCCGACGCCGCCCACCACCACTTCGCCCAACTGGATATTGAACAGCGGGACCATCCCGCCCAACGCGGTGAAGCTGTCATGCATGGCGTTGACCGCGCCACAGCTTGCCGCCGTGGTGACGACCGAGAAGAGCGCCGATGCCGCGGTGCCGAAGCGGACTTCCTTACCCTCCATATTGCCGCCCGCGACGCCCAGGCCATGCAGGATCGGGTTGCCGGCGGCCTCTTGCCAATAGGCGATGGTGACGCCGACCAGGAAGATGGTCATCATCGCCGCCAATATCGCCCAGCCCTGACGCGTGTTGCCGACCGCCTTGCCGAAGGTGAAGGTCAGGCCAGCGCCGATGACCAGGATCGACAGCATCTGCATGAAATTGGTCAACGCGCTGGGGTTCTCGAACGGATGGGCGCTATTGGCGTTGAAGAAGCCGCCGCCATTGGTGCCCAGCATCTTGATCGCTTCCTGACTGGCGACCGGGCCGAGTGCCAGCCCCTGCTTTGCCCCCTCCAGCGTCGTCACGTCGACCGATCCTGCGAGCGTCTGGGGCACACCGCTCGCGATCAGGAACAGCGCGTAGAGGATGCACAGCGGCAGCAGCAGATAGAGCGTCACCCGCGTCATATCGGCCCAGAAATTGCCGATCGTCGCTGCGTTTCGACGGGCGAAGCCACGGAACAGCGCGAAGGCGAGCGCGATGCCGGTCGCCGCCGACAGGAAATTATGGATCGCCAGCCCCAGCATCTGCGACAGGTTCGACAGCGTCGTTTCCCCCGCATAGCTCTGCCAGTTGGTGTTGGTGGCGAAGCTGATGGCGGTGTTGAACGCCAGATGGTCGCTCGTACCGGCAAAGCCCATCGGGTTGAGCGGCAACAGCCCCTGCAAGCGCAGCACTGCATAAGTGAAGAGCGCCAGCGCAAGGTTGAAGAGCAGCATATGCACGGCGTAGCGCCGCCAGCCCTGCTCCTGTGCCGGGTCGACCCCGGACAGACGGTAAAAGCCTCGCTCGACCGGGCCAAGCACAGCGTGCAGCGGCGTGCGCCGCCCTTCGTAGAGGGCGAACAGCCACAGGCCGAGCGGTTTGGTAAGCGCCAGCAAGATGGCGACAAAGGCCGCGATCAGCAGCCATCCCTGGAAAGTCATCGCGGACCCTCCCTAAAAACGTTCGGGCCGTGCGAGCACGGCGGCGAGGTAGGCGAGAAGGCCGAGCGCGGCGATGGCTGCGAGCCAGAGGTCGAGCGTCATGACGGCCGCCCCCTCACGCATGGTCGCAAAGCGCGACATAGCCAAGGCTTGCCGCCGCCAGGATCAGGATGAGGCCGATCCAGAGGATGTCCTGCATGAAAATTCTCCCGCACGCCGTCGCCGCGAAGGCGGCAGGATCGGCTGCAGGAGGTCAATTAGGCGGTCAGCGCGGTGGAATGCGAGAGGAGGAGCGCGCCGCCGGCATAGTATTTTCGTATGATTTATGAGTCAGGAGTAAATCAGGCGCGAAAGCCCGTCGTCAGGCGTAGCTGCCCGGGCCGATGCGGTGCAGCGTGATCGGGGGATGATCGACCGCATGGACGCGCGCTTCGGCGATGACGGCGAGCGGGTCGATCGCATGGCTGAGCAGCAAGCCGCAGCGATCCGGGCCTTCCCAGATCACCGTCCCGCAAACTTCCAGCCCATCGGCGATCAGCGTCACGCGCTCGCCGATGGTCGGGAGCCAGGCGCCGACAATCAGCGCGCCATAGATGGAGATATTGCGGATCGTGACGGGCTGACTGATCCCATCCCAGTGCAGCATCGCTCCGACCTCGGCGGCCAGGCGGCTTTCGCGTCGGCGTTCGGCGCGGGCGCGATAGGAAATGCTGTCCATGGCCTTCTCTCCCGGTATGCCCCCCGGGATCAGCCTACATTCGACCGATAAAGTTGCGAAAACACTAAGCCGGCTGGTTAACGACCGATTGGCCGCAAAGGAGGACGGGATCGCCCGTCCCCCCTCAATTCAGGCCAGCGCGCCGTGGCAATGCTTGTATTTCTCGCCCGACCCGCAGGGGCAAGGGGCATTGCGGCTGATGTCGAGATTGGCGAACTCGCCGGGCTGGCCGTTACCGACCGGCGCGCGCGGGATGGTGGTGGTGATGCCGCCAAAGCTGCCGCCATCTATGTCCGCGCTGTTGTCCTCGCCCGAAAACGGGTCGATATGGGTGGTGATGAAGTCGGGCAGCACCGGCAGGTCGAACTGCGGCATCGGCGCCTCGTCCATGCGGAACTGCACACGGGCGATCGATCCGGTCACATCCTCGCGGATATTCTCCAGCATCCGCTCGAACAGGGCGAAGGCTTCCTGTTTATATTCGTTGATCGGCGTTTTCTGCGCATAGGCGCGCAGATGCACCACCTGGCGCAACGCGTCGAGCGTCGAGAGATGCTCCTTCCAATGATGATCCAGGCTCTGGAGCAGGATCGATTTTTCGATCATGTGCCAGTCGGACGGATCGACCTCCTTGACCTTCTCCGCGACGGCTTCGTCGGCCAGCGCCGACAGCCGTTCCTCGATCATTTCCGGATCGACGGAATCCTCGGCCAGCCAGGCGTCGAAGTCCGGTTCCAGGCCCAATATCTCGGCCGTGCGGGCCTTAAGCCGCTCCATATCCCACTGTTCAGGATAGGTGCCGGGCGGGCAGGATGCGCCGACCAGGTCGTTCACCGTCTCATGGCGCATGTCGGCGACCACGTCATCGACCGTGTCGGCATCCATGATGTCGGCGCGCTGCTCGTAGATCACCTTGCGCTGGTCGTTCATCACGTCGTCATATTCGACGACCTGCTTGCGGATGTCGTAGTTGCGCGCTTCGACCTTGCGCTGGGCCGTCTCGATCGCCTTGCTCAGCCATTTTGACGGCGGCAATGCCTCGCCATCCTCCAGATTGGAGCGGATCATCTTGGCGAACATCGTGTCCGGGCCGAAGATGCGCATCAGGTCGTCGTCGAGGCTGAGGTAGAAGCGCGACAGGCCCGGATCGCCCTGACGGCCCGAACGGCCGCGCAACTGATTGTCGATGCGGCGGCTTTCATGACGCTCGGTCGCCAGCACGAACAGGCCGCCTGCGGCCAGCACTTCGGCCTTTTCGGCGGCGATCTCGACGCGGATGCGCTCGATCGCGGCGTCGCGCTCCGGCCCCTCGGGCATGTCGCGCAGCTCGTCCTCGACTCGCAGCTCCAGATTGCCGCCCAGTTGGATGTCGGTGCCGCGGCCCGCCATGTTGGTGGCGATCGTCACCACGCCCTTACGCCCGGCCTGCGCGACGATATGCGCTTCGCTCTCGTGGAAGCGGGCGTTCAGCACCGCGTGCGGCACGCCGTCCTGGTTCAGGAACTCGGACAGCATTTCCGACTTTTCGATCGACACGGTGCCGACCAGCACGGGCTGGCCCTTTTCTGCATGTTCCTTGATCGTCCTGGCGATGCCGCGGAACTTGTCCTCGATATTCTTGTAGAAGCTGTCCTGTTCGTCGACTCGCTGCACCGGCTTGTTGGTCGGGATGGTGACGACGTTCATCTTGTAGATTTCATAGAATTCGGTCGCTTCGGTCGACGCGGTGCCGGTCATCCCCGAAATCTTGGGATACATGCGGAAATAATTCTGGAAGGTGACCGACGCCAGCGTCTGGTTCTCCGGCTCGATCTGGACGCCCTCCTTGGCTTCCACGGCCTGGTGCAGGCCGTCCGACCAGCGGCGACCGTCCATCATGCGGCCGGTAAATTCGTCGATGATGACGACCTTGCCGTCCTTGACGATATAATCGATGTCGCGGCGGAACATCACCACGGCGCGCAGCGCCTGGTTCACATGATGCACGACCTGCGTATTTTCGAAATCATAGAGGTTGCTGCCCTGCAGCAGCCCTGCGGTTTCCAGCAGACGCTCGATCTTCTCGGTGCCGTCCTCCGTCAGCGTGACGGTGCGCTGCTTTTCATCCTTCTCATAATCTTCGTCGACCAACTGCTTCACGATCGCGTCGACCGCGACATACAGTTCCGACTTGTCGTCGGTGGGGCCGGAGATGATGAGCGGCGTGCGCGCCTCGTCGATCAGGATCGAATCGACCTCGTCGACGATCGCATAGTTGAACGGCCGCTGGACCATCGACGCGCGATCATATTTCATATTGTCGCGCAGATAGTCGAAGCCCAGCTCGTTGTTCGTCGCATAGGTGATGTCCGCGGCATAGGCTTCGCGCCGCTGGTCTTCGCTGATGTTCGGCACGATGACGCCGGTGGTCAGGCCCAGGAAGCGATAGACCTGGCCCATCCATTCGCAGTCGCGACTGGCCAGATAATCGTTCACGGTGACGACGTGGACGCCCTTGCCCTCCAGCGCGTTAAGGTAGGTGGCGAGCGTCGCGACAAGCGTCTTGCCCTCGCCCGTGCGCATTTCGGCGATTTCGCCGCGATGGAGGACCATGCCGCCCACCATCTGCACGTCGAAATGCCGCATCCCCAGTACCCGCACGCCGGCTTCCCGCACCGTGGCGAAGGCTTCGGGCAGCAGGGCGTCAAGCGTTTCGCCATTGGCCAGCCGTTCGCGGAACTTCGCCGTCTGGCCGACCAGTTCCTCGTCGCTCATGGCCTGCATCGTCGGTTCGAATGCGGCGATCTGGTCGACGGTCTTGCCCAGCGACTTCACATAACGTTCGTTGGACGATCCGAAGATGGACTTGGCGAGTGCGCCGAACATGCAATTTCCTAAGCTACCGAGGGGCGCACGGCTCCCTTGTGAGGAACGCGCGCGGATATGCGCCGCGATTTAGGCACGGCACATCCTTTAGTCAATCAGACTGCGGCTGAACTCGCCCCGTCATCCGCCCTGCCACGCGCGCTGTCGCACGCCCGTCACACTATTGCGCCAGGTGGCATTGGTCGGGCGGCTTTGGTCGGGCGGTGGCGTCATGCCAACGCGAAGGCTTTGCACTTCGCGCAAGCTGCGCCACAAGAGCGCGACAAGAGCAAGGGTCGCACATTTGTTTCGTTCAATCGTTCTGGCGCGCGCGCCCAGCAGCGCCCTGCCGATCGCTACGCTGGTGGCGATGGCGCTGATCCTCTGGTTCGGCCTGACCGCGACCGCGACCCCGTTCGACCATGATGAAAGCCAATATGTCGCCGGCGCCTATTTCAGCAGCCGCCTGCTGATCTTCCGCGACTTCCTCTATCTTCAGCCGCCGCTGCATAGCTGGACCTTCGCGCCGCTCGCCCTGTTCGTCCCCGACCATATGGTGGTGGCGATGCGGCTGGCCACCGCCGTCACCGCCCTGTTTACCCTGGTGACCCTGTGGGCGGGCCAGCGGATCGCGGGCATTTCGCGCGACAGCGCCGCCATCGCGACCCTCCTCGTCGGGGCGACCGCCGCCTTCCAGTTCACTGGCGCCGTCGTGCGCAACGACATGCTGCCGACGCTTTTGTCGTCCATGGGGCTGCTTGTCAGCCTGCTCGCGATGCGCCATTGCACGCGCCGCTATTGGTTCGCGGCGGGATCGCTGTTCGGCCTCGCCATCGCGACCAAACTCAATTTCGCGCCGCTGGGGCTGATGACCGGTCTGTTCGTCATCAGCGCCGGCGGCCGTTGCGGCCTGCGTGCGGCTGGCTGGCTGGCGGCGGGCGCAATGACGGGCATGACGCCGATGCTGGTCGCCTGGGCGCTGGCACCCGATGCCTTCTTCTATGGCGTGCTGACCTTCGGCGCGACCGCGCCCCATGCCTGGTATGCGGTCAATGGCGCATTCGATGAACTGGCGACCGTCGAAAAGCTGACCGACCTGCTCAAATATCTGTGGAAGGGGCCGGCACTTGCCGCCTTGCTCCTGCTGTCGGCCAACTGGATCATGACCCGCCGGCGCGTGCGCTCGCCTGGACGGCGTTTGGCGATCTGGATGACCGCAGGCGCGCTGATCGGCGCGGCGATGCCGACGCCCTCACAGGTGCAATATGTCATGCCGCTGCTGCCGCCGCTGGCGCTGGCGCTCGGCTATCTCCTCGACGACGCGCGGCGCTGGTCGTTCGCGCCGCGTCAGGCCTCGCTCGGCCTGCTCTGTCTCGCCGCCATTCCCGGCATGTTGCCCGCGACCCGGCATGTGGTAGCGATGCTTCGCACGGGATCGCCGGTGCTGGAAGCGGATGCCGCCGCGCGCTGGGCCGGGGCGACGGTCCGCGCCATGGGCCGGGGCAATGCCATCGCCACCCTGTCGCCACACATGATCCTGGGCAGCGGTCTCGATCTCGACCCGCGCTTCGCCGCCGGTCCCTTCGCCTGGCGGACCGGATGGACGATGGGGCCGGTGTTGGCGCGGCAGGTCCACGCCATGATCCCGGCGACGCTGCCCGACATGGACCGCGATCCGCCCGCCGCCATCCTGACCGGCTATGAAGCGGGCACCCGCAAATTGCCGTTGCGGCCCGATGACCCGCTGGTCGCCTATGCTCGCCAGCACGGCTATCGCATAGTGACGATGCCCGATGGCGTAGGGCAACTGTACCTGCGCGATCATCCGTCAGGCCCGTCGCGGAAAGATTGACCCCTGCCCGATTTTGACGCATTTCGCGCGGCATGACCCAGCGCTCGCCCCTTGCACCCGCCTCATTCCCCGACTTGCCCGCCATTGACGGGGTGACGCTACGCACCGCCCGCGCCGGATACAAGGCGTGGACGCGCTGCGACCTCACCTATGTCGAACTGGACGCGGGTACGGCCGTCGCGGGCGTCACGACGCAGAGTAAATGCCCCTCGCCCGAAGTCGAATGGTGTCGGGACGCCATTCCGCTCGGCTCCGCGCGGGCGCTGGTGGTCAATGCCGGCAACGCCAACGCCTTTACCGGCCATCGCGGCCGCGCTGCGGTGGAGGCGATAGCGGCCAAGGTCGCCAATCACCTCGGCTGCCTGCCTTCCGACATCTTCGTCTCCTCGACCGGGGTGATCGGCGTGCCTTTGCCCATCGACAAAGCCGAAGCGGGCCTGGAAGCCGCCTTCACCGCTGCGCCTTGCAACTGGGAAGAGGCCGCGACCACGATCGGCACGACCGACACTTTCCCCAAGGGCGCCCATGTGTCGGCGATGATCGGTGACACGCGGGTGGAACTGGTCGGCATCATCAAGGGATCGGGCATGATCGCGCCCGACATGGCGACGATGCTGGGCTATATCTTCACCGACGCGGCGATCGATCCGGCCCTGTTGCAACAGATGCTGTCGGCGGCGAACCGCAAGAGCTTCTCCTGCATCACGGTCGATAGCGACACATCGACCAGCGACACGGTGCTGGCCTTCGCCACCGGCAAGGCGGGCCATGCGCCGATCACCAGCATGGACGATGCCGGCGCCGACGCCTTCAACGCGGCGCTGCATGACCTCTGCCGCCAGCTCGCCCATCTGGTGGTGCGCGATGGCGAAGGCGCGACCAAGTTCATCGACATCATAGTCGAAGGCGCGGACAGCGACGCCAGCGCCCATCGCATCGCGCTGTCGATCGCCAACTCGCCGCTGGTGAAGACGGCGATCGCGGGCGAGGACGCCAATTGGGGCCGGGTCGTCATGGCCGTCGGCAAAGCGGGCGAACCGGCCGACCGCGACAGGCTGTCGATCCGCTTCGGCGCGACGCAGGTGGCGACCGGCGGCCTGGCGGTCGAGGGCTATGACGAAGCGCCAGTCGCCGCCCACCTCAAGGGACAGGATATCCAGATCGGCGTTGACCTGGGGCTGGGCGAAGGCCGGGCGCAGGTGTGGACCTGCGACCTGACCCACGGCTATATTTCGATCAACGCGGATTATCGCAGCTGATGCTGGAACTGCATGATCCCGTCGTGGCGCTGATGCGATCGGTGGGCCGCGACATCGTCATGCCGCGCTACCAGAATCTGGCCAGCGACGAGATCAGCGAAAAGGCGGCGAACGACTTCGTCACCATCGCCGACAAGGAAAGCGAGATCCGCCTCGCTGAAGGGCTGGCCGCCATCCTGCCCGAAGCCGGGATCATCGGCGAGGAAGCCTGCGCCGCCGACCCCGCCATACTCGACCGGGCGGGCGAAGGGCTGAACTGGATCATCGACCCGATCGACGGCACCGGCAATTTCGCGGCGGGCAAGGCGCCCTTCGGCATCATCGTCGCGCTGGTCGATGGCGGCACGACGCTGGCCGGCTGGATATACGACCCGCTGACTGGACGGCTCTGCCACGCGATGCTGGGCGGCGGCAGCCATGTCGATGGCGAACGGGTGCAGGCCCGCGAAACCGGCGGCGCGCTGCCGATCGCGGCGCTGGCGGTCTATTTCATGTCGGCGGAAGAACGCGCCGACATCCAGCGCCGGTCGCAGGCCAGCTTCACGCTGGTGGACATTCCCCGCTGCGCCGCGGAGCAATATCCCCGGCTGGTGCTGGGGCAGAATGACGTGTCGGTGTTCGCGCGGACCTTGCCCTGGGATCATGCGGCGGGCACTTTGTTCGTCAATGAGGCGGGCGGCTGCTGCCAGCGCACCGACGGCACGCCCTATGTCGTGGGCGACCTCCGCCGCGGGCTGATGGGCGCTTCTTCGCCCCGGCTGTGGGACAAGGCGGCGGCGACGTTGTTCGGATAGAAGGACATGCGATGCTGACGATCTGGGGCCGGTTGAACTCGCATAATGTGAAGAAGATCGTCTGGTTCGCCGACGAGATCGGCCTGCCCTATGTCCGCCACGATGTCGGCGGCGCGTTCGGGATGAGCGCGGATTATCTGGCGAAAAACCCCAATGCGCTGATCCCCACGATCGAGGATGGCGACGTCACCTTGTGGGAATCCAACGCGATCCTGCGCTATCTGGCGGCGCGTTACGCCCCTGCCCTATGGCCCGCCAATCCCGCGGAACGGGCGCAGGGCGACAAGTGGATGGACTGGCAATTCGCCTTTGCCGACGCCCAGCGCGACGCGTTCCTGCAATTGGTGCGGCGCAGGCCCGAACAGCGAGATGGACAGTTGCTGGCGACATCCGCTGCCGCATCGGGCGCGGCGATGCGGATATTGGACCGCACGCTCGCAGTGCAACCATGGCTTTCAGGTGTCGCTTTCGGTGTCGCGGACGTGCCGATGGGCGTCTATGCCCACACTTTCTTCACGCTCGACATGGAACGGCCCGACGTGCCGCATGTGCGTGCCTGGTACGACCGGCTGCGCACGCGACCGGCCTATGCCCAGTCGGTGATGATCCCGCTGACATAGGGGCCGGCTGTGCCGGTCGTGCTAGACCGTTCGGCCCGGCACGACCGCATGAGCATTAGAGAACGCTTTCGATCCAGCCCTTGAGCGCGCTCTTGGGCGCGGCGCCGACCTTGGTCGCGGCCGCTTCGCCATTCTTGAACAGGATCATCGTCGGAATGCCGCGCACGCCATATTGGCCCGGCGCATCAGGATTTTCGTCGATGTTGATCTTGGCGATCGTCACCTTGTCGGCCAGTTCTTCGGAAATTTCTTCCAGAGCCGGGCCGATCATCTTGCACGGCCCGCACCATTCGGCCCAGAAATCGACGAGGACGGGCTTGTCCGAATTAATGACGTCATCCTGGAAGCTGAGGTCGGTAACTGCCTTGGTGGCCATGGGTGATCTCCTTTACTTGAAACGCTATCTAGGATGCGGGGGCATCAGGCTCAACGGGCGAGAGCGGCAAATTCTCCTGCGCGGGCACATAGTTCGGCTTTTGCGCTCCAAGCGGCGCGGGGCCCGGCTTATGCGCCGCCAGCAGCGCGGGCGGCAGGACGATCAGGCGCGGCGCGCTGGTGTAGAGCAGCCCCGCCTCGATCGGCCGGTCGGGGAAGATCACGCCCAGCGCCGCGACATAGGCGGCCATCTGGCGGATATGGGCGGTCGGCACTTCGGCCAGCGTCAGCGGCGCAATTCGCCCGGTCTTGAAATCGACCAGCTGGATGCGATCCGCGCCGATACACAGCCGGTCGACGGTGCCGGCGATCACCGCCTCGCCCATCACGGCCGCGATCGGCGCTTCGGCCAGCGCATCGGGGCCGAACAGGGCCGCGAAATCCGGCGCTTCGATCACCCTGATCGCCTGGTCGATGACGTCATGGCGCTGCGCCGCATCACCTACGCCCTGCTGGACCAGCCAGCGATCCGCCGCATCGCGTCGCCGCTCGGCGGACAGGTCGGGCAGCCGTTCGAACAGCGCGTGGAGCCAGCGCCCGCGTTCGGCCGCGGCCCGCATCGCCTGCGTCGGTGGCGGATAGGGCACGTCATCCTCCACCGGGGCGGACGGCGCGAGCGGCCGGGGCGGGCGCGATTCGGCGGGAGCCGGTTCGCGCAGCCATGCGGGCTGGACGACCGGCATCGATGCGCGCGCCTCTTCCGCCTCCGCCTTGCGCGGTTCCAACTGCTCCGTCCCGCGCCAGCGACGCACCCCGCCCCAGAGCGGATCGGCCTCCCAGTCCGTCCCCAGCGATATCATTGCCCCTTCGACCGCGGCGTACCAGCTTTCCGGCTTCACCTCCCCCTTGGCGCGGGGGCCGAGCGATCCGGCGACCACCAGCTTTTCTTCCGCGCGGGTCAGCGCGACATAGAGCAGCCGCCAATGCTCCTCCCGCTCCACCTGTGCGGCCGCTTCCGCAACGTCGCCGATCGGTCCCTGCCGTTCGGGCTTGCGCGGGGCGAGGATCGGCAGGCCGTTCCACAGCAGCGAATCCGAACGGTTGCCCGCATCGGGATCGAGGCAGGCGTCGGCCAGAATGACGATCGGTGCCTGCAACCCCTTGGCGCCGTGGACGGTCAGCAGGCGCAGCATGTCGCCCTGCGCCGCGGCATCGCGGACAATCTCGACCTCGCCCCGGTCGAACCAGTCGATGAAGCGCTGGAGCGAGGGATGATCGTCGCTTTCGAACGCAAGCGCGGCGTTCAGCAATTCCTCGATCGGATCGGCGGCCTCTGTCCCCAGCCGCTCGACCAGACGCCTGCGGCCGTCCATCGGTCCGGACAATATCGCCTCCAGATAGCGATAGGGGGTGGTGAAGTCCGCCACTGCCAGCAGATCGCGCAGCGGCTGCAACGCCCCATCGTCCATCGTCTGGTTCAGGTGCCGCCACAGTCCCGCGTTGCGGCCGATCAGCCGCGCCATCAGATCATCCTGCGTCCAACCGATTAGCGGCGACACCAGCAAGGATGCGAGGTTCAGCTCATCCTCGGGCTGTACCGCAAAACGCAGCGCGGCGAGCAGGTCGCGCACGGCCAGCGGCGCGTTGAGCCGCAACCGGTCGATCCCGGCGACCGCCACCTTTTCCTCATAGAGGCGCGCGACGATCAGCCGCGCCAGTTCGCTGCGGCGACGCACCAGGATCATGATGTCGCCCGCGCGCACTGGCCGCCCCCGGCTTTCCAACATCAGCCCGTCGTCGATCCACTGCTTGATCTGCCGCGCGATCTTGCCGGCCAGAACGCGCTCCTGGTCGGCGGCCCAATCCTCCTCGCCTTCCGCGTCTTCCGACAGGCCCGCGACGACGGGCTTCCACAATTGCACTTCACCCGGATGGCGATTGGCGCTGACATGGCGCACCTCGCCGGGGTCCATGCCCAGCCGTTCGGCGCGGAGCGTGGAGATGGTGCGGTCCACCACGTCCAGCACCGCCGGGGTCGATCGGAAGCTGCGATCGAGCGACAGGTTGAAGAAATCATGGCCCGACTGATCGGCGTCGCGCTGGAACAATATGCGCGCGGCGGCGAAGTTGGCCGGGCTGGTGCCTTGAAAGCCGAAGATCGCCTGTTTGAAATCGCCCACGGTGAAGATGGTGCGGACCTTCTGCGCCGGGTCCCATTCGGTCGCGAAAAATTCTTCGGCCAGGGTGCGGACGATCCGCCATTGCGCGGCATTGGTGTCCTGCGCCTCATCCACCAATATATGGTCGATCCGCTGGTCCAGCTTGTAGCGTATCCATTCGGCGATGCCGGGCTGTTCAAGCAGGGCGGCGGTGCGGGCAATCAGATCGTCGAAATCGACCGCGCCGGCCAGCCGCTTGGCCTGCGCATAGTCGCGCGCATAGGCCCGCCCGGCGTAAAGCGCCTGGCTCAACAGCGCGGCATAATCGGCGCGCAGCTTCATTGCGATCAGCGCGCCGCACCTGTCGTAGAGCCGCGCCGCCATATCGATATAGCCGTCGATCGGCGGCACCCAGCCTTTGGCGTCGATCAGGTCGCCGTCCGCCTTGCTCCAGGCACGATGGAGATCGCCCAGCGTCGCCGCCCGCCCGGCCGGATCGAGCGCGCGCCAGGCGGCGATGCGATCGCACCGCTCCAGCCCCCGGCCCTTGCCCCATTCCACATTGGCGCGCACGATCCCGTCGAGCGTGCGCATGTCGAATATCGTGTCCGAACATTGGTCGGCAAGCCATTGATTGATATCGCCTTCAGGCAGCTCCAGTTCCCGCGCCAGCCAAGGCCCGATCGCGTCCGGCAGTGCATCCAGCGCATCGCCCTTCGCCGCGCAGCGTAGGAGAAACTGTTCGGCCCCGCCCTCGCCCAGCCGCAGGCTGATCGCCTGCAACGCGCCGATCAGCGCTTCGTCGCCGATATCATGCGCCCGCACCGCCATGTCGGCCAGCGTCTGGCGCGCGAGGCTGGACTGTTCGCGCTGGTCGAGCGGGCGGAAGCCCGGCGTCAGGTCGGCCTCCAGGGGGAAAGCAGTCAGCAATTGCTGGCAAAAGCCGTGGATGGTCTGGATGCGCAGGCCGCCGCCGGTCGATTCCAGCACTTCGGCGAAGAGGCGACGGGCATAGTCGCGTGCCTCAGGCCCGGACTCCTCGCCCAGCGCCTCCAGGTCGTTGAACAGGTCGACCTCTTCCATCTGCACCCAGGCGGCGAGGCGATCGTGAATACGGTCGGCCATTTCCGCCGCGCCCGCCTTGGTGAAGGTCAGGCAGAGGATATTTTCCGGCCGCACGCCTTGCAGCAACAGGCGGAAGACGCGGGCGGTCAGCACATGGGTCTTGCCGGTGCCGGCCGACGCCGACAGCCAGACATGGGCGTCGGGCGCGGCGGCGCGCGCCTGATCTCCCAGTAACTTCTGAAGCGCGCGCGCCTTAGCCATCGTCGCGGCCATACCATTCCTCCAGCCGCATAAGCTGGTCATAATCGCCATAATTGGCGACTTCGGGGTTGATCTCCGCGCGGAAGGGCGCGGCGCCGAGCAGGAACATGTTCGCCACCTCCTCGAAATGTTCATGCGCGTGCGCGGTGAACTGGTCGGTGACGATCTTGTCGCGCTTGCCCATCGGATCGACCGGCCGTTCGCGATAGCCGAACTGGTCGCCCTTCTTGGCGAGAGACCAATATTCGAAGTCGCCCGCTTGCGGCCTTGGTCCCAGCCCCTCGAACCCGCCCAGCTCCGCGATGATGCCGAGCAGCCCCAGTTGCAGCGAAAAGCCCGCCTTCACCTGCCGCGCGCTGGGCGGCTTGCCGGTCTTGTAATCGATGATGCCGATGCGCCCGTCGGCCAGCCGGTCGATCCGGTCGGCCTTGCCCATCAGCGTGACGCCGGCGATGTCGGCCCGCCCTTCCTTCTCCACCGCCAATATGGTGCGGCCCTCCGCCTTGTCGCTGGCGACCTCAGCCGCGATCCAGCGGATCGCTTCGATCAGGCGCGGCTGCCACAGCGCTTTGAGCAAGGGATGGACTTCGGGCTGGTCGAACATGGCGCGGGCGCGCGCTTCCAGATCGGCAGGATCGAGCGTGCCCGCTTCCGCCCAGCGCTGGAGAATGTCGTGGACCGCCGTGCCGCGCCACGCCGGGCCGGCATCGGCATCGACCGGATCGAGCCGATTGAGGCGCAAAACCCGCTTGGCGTAGAAGGCATAGGGATCGGCCTTCAGCCGATCGACATCGGTGACCGGAATCACATTCGGCCGAACGGACGCAGGCGGCACGGGGGCGGGACGATCGGCGGGGCTATGGCGCCCCGGCGCGTCGATCGCCTGCGCCAGCGCCGCATAGCGGTCCGCCGTCTTCCATTGCGGCCCGGCCATCGCCTTCAGTCGCAGCCAGAAGCGCGACGCCACCGCCGGCCCACCGCTGCCCCGCCGCGCGCGGGTGATGAGGACATGCGGCGCGCCCAGCGCACCCGCGAAATCATGCGCGGCGAGGCCGATGCGCGTCTCCAGCCCCGGCAGCCCCAATTCGCGCCGGATGCGTGGCGCGAGCCAGGGGTCGGGCGATGGCAGGCCGGGCCAGGTGCCTTCGTTGAGGCCACCCAGGATCATGAGGTCCGCCTGCGTCAGCCGCGCCTCGATCAGCCCCAATATGGTGATCCGCGGATGGCCGCCCTGGGGCGGGCGCACCGATACGCCGCCCAGCATATGGTCGAGCAGCACCGGCAGCGCGCGCGGATCGGCCTGCCGCGGGCCGTCGGACGCGGCGGCTTCCATCTCGGCGAACAAGTCGGCGGCGGCATGGCCCTGATGACCGGCCCAGATGGCATCGTTGGTCAGGGCGCCGGCCTGTTCGCGCAGCGCCGCCAATTGTCCGCTCAAGTCGGCAGCGGCGGCAAAGGCGCTTTCCAGCGGCTCCAGCAACGCGCGCGCCATCGGCCACCAGTCGCGCACCTGCTCGCGCAACACTCGCTGCCGGTCGTCCGCGCGTGGATGCAACAGCAGGTCGATGCCGACCAGCCCCGCCTGCGGTCGTGGCCCGCGGAGCAACAGGTCGAGCGCGCGCACCCCCTCCAGCCAAGTCAGACGCCCCTCGCCCCGCATCACCAACGGATGTTTGAGCAGGGTCAGTAAAGCCACCGGCGCGAAGCGTTCCGCCACCGCCTGCGCCATGGCGATCAGCATCGTGCCGGGCGGCAGGCGCGACAGCGGCAGGCCCGCTGTATCGTCCGCCTCGATGCCCCAGCGCCGCAGATGCGCCGACACCCGCGTCGCCAATTGCCGGTCGGGCGTGACCAAAGCGGCGGTGCGTTCCGGCGTCTCCAGCGCCTCGCGCAGCGCGATGGCGATGGCCTGCGCTTCCTCGCCCGGCGTCGCCACTTCCAGCGCCACGACCCCCGCCAGCGACCGGTCTGCGGTCTTGAGGTCGCGCCAGCGGCTCGTCAGCCGGGGCGGCAGCATCGCGTTGGAGATGTTGCGCCCACGCACCGCCCGCGCATCATGCTCGCTGCCCCAGCGCCATAAAGCGACATCGTCCCGTGTCGCACTCATGCGGTCGAGCAGGCGCTTCAGCGCATATTGGGGATGGCTTTCATGGCCCTGCGGCGCGCGGCCGGTGGGGGGATCGGGATCGAACGGCCCGATCGCCTGCCATGCCGGATCGTCCATATGCTGGTCGAGGCCGGCGAACACCACCATGCCCTTGGGCATCGCGCCGATCCGCCGCAGCAGGCTGGCGACGGCGGGGGCGGTGGTCGACAGGCCCGCCGCGACGACGAAGCCTGACGGCGGATGGTCCTTCCAGCGCGCCGCCAGTCGATCGAACAGTTGGTTGCGCCGATCCGCCAGGTCGATGCACCCGGTCCGCGCCAGTTCGCCGGGCCAGCGGGCGATCAAAATTTCGAACATCGTCAGCGACGTCTGCCAATGCTTTGACAGTTCGTCCGACAGCGCCAGCGTGCGCAACGCCGTCATCGGCACGCGCTCCACCTGCATCTGGTCCAGCACCGCGCCCAGCGCCTGTCCCAACAGCAGCGCCTGTCCGGCATCGATACTCGGCTGCGCATCCTGCACCATGCGCGCCAGGATCATCTGGCGGCGCATCGGCGCGATCGCCGGCGGGACGGGGTCGGCCTCCCCCAGCGGGTCGAGCGCGCCTCCCACCTGTTCCCCCAGATCGGGGTCGCCGATCGCGACCAGCCGGGGCAGCAGCAGCCCACCGCCCGATTGCCGGACGAAGGCGTCGCTCACCGCCCGGACCGCGCGGTTGTTGGGCAGCAGGACCATAGCCTGCGCCAGCGCCATGGGATCACCGCGATGCTGCGCCAGCAATCCCGCCGCCAGCGCGTCGGCGAAGGCGCGATGCGCGGGTATCGTGAAGAGCGCGGGGCGCGTCTTCTCACCCATGAGCGAGCATCGACTCCACCACCGGAATAGCCTGGGGCGTGCCGACGTCAAACCAGAGGCCCTGATGCGACACCCCGTAGAGCCGCCCGGCCTCGATCGCCCGGTTCCAGAAGATATTGGTGGAAAACACGTCGCCCGGCGGATCGACCAGCAACGACGGCGACAATATCTGCACCCCGGTAAAGACGAACGGCGCGACATGGGCGGTCTTGCGCCGGCTGAGCCGCCCGTCCGCATCCATATGAAAATCGCCCGGCCCCTTATGGCAATTCGCGCGCGCCAGCGGGACCAGCAGCAGTAGCGCATCCATCCGGTCGGGGTTCCAGATCCGCTGCATCACAGCCAGCGTCTCCTGCGGCCCGTCGATCCAGAGATTATCGCTATTGGCGCAAATGAAAGGCGCGTCGCCCAGCAGCGGCTTCGCCTTGATAAGGCCGCCGCCGGTTTCCAGCAGCCTGGTCCGCTCGTCCGAAATGGCGAAATCCAGCCCGCATTTGCGCGCCTTAAGATGCGCTTCGACAGTGTCGGCCAGATAATGGACGTTGACGATCACCTTCCTGATCCCGCCCGCTTCCAGCCGGTCCAATGCGTGGTCCATCAGCGGCTTGCCAGCCACCTTCACCAGCGGCTTGGGCCGGGTCGCGGTGAGCGGACGCATCCGCTTGCCCAGCCCGGCGGCCATCAGCATGGCGGTGTCGATCATGTGGGCGCGAACTCTTGCAGGGCGTCATGGCGCTGGTCTGCGGGAATATTGGCGGCGAACCATTCGGCGACCGGCGCCAGGGCCGGATGGGCCAGGTCACGCTCCAGCAATCCCCACATGCGCGGCAGGAAGGAGAGATAACGCGGCTTGCCGTCGCGTTTCCACAACCGGGTGAAGATGCCGATGATCTTGGCGTTGCGCTGCGCGCCCAGCACCGCATAGGCGGCATCGAAATCGGCGGGCGGGTTGGCCATCGCCTTGTAATGGGTCAGCATCGCCGCCTCGACTTCCACCGGCACGTCGCGCCGGGCGTCCTGCAAAAGCGATACGAGGTCATAGGCCGGGTGGCCCGCCAGTGCGTCCTGAAAATCCAGCAGGCCAAGGCCGTGCGAGGCGACCCGGTCGATCAGCATGATATTTTCGGCATGATAATCGCGCAGCACCGTCACGGTCGGGCTGGCCGACTGCTCCACGACGGGCAGCACCGCATCCCAGGCGCGGACATAGGCGTCGACATCGACATCCAGCCCGATCGCCGGGCAATACCATTCGGTCAGCAGCCGGACCTCCCGCTGATAGACGGCGCGATCATAGGGCGGCACTTGCGCCGCGGGCAGGCGATGCAGGTCGGCGAGCAGGTCGATCGCACGGGCGTAGGTCGCCATTTCTTCGGCCGGATCGGCGTCCAGATGTTCCTTGACCCGCAGGTCGCCGAAATCCTCGATCAGAACGAGGCCCTGCTTCAGATCGCGCGCCAATATCCGCGGCGCGGCGAAGCCGTCGGCCAGCAGATGCTCGGCGATGGCAATGAACGGGCGCGGGTCTTCATGCGGTGGCGGCGCATCCATCAGCACGGCGCGACGGCCGCCGTCCAGCACGCGGAAATAGCGGCGGAAGGACGCGTCGCCGGCAAGCGGTACGATGGCGGCGTCACTCCATCCCGCGTCGGCGAGGAAGGCGGGCGCGGCGGCGGGTGGGATCATATCTGTGACCATCGCTCCGTCCAAGCGTCCGGCACGTCCGCTGTCAAGCGCCGCGCGTCATCGCCCGCAAAGTCGATGCTCAACCGCAGGGCATGGGGCCACAGGGCATCGCCCAGCCGGTCGGGCCATTCGATGATGAGCAGACTGTCCATCAGATAGTCGCCCAGCGCCAGTTCCTCGGCTTCGGCCGCATCGTCCAGCCGATAGAGATCGACATGGGCGACCGGCAGGCGCACCTCCGGCACGTCATAGGGCTGGACGATGGCGAAGCTGGGACTGGGCGCTTCGCCTTCCAGCCCCAACGCCTCCAGCAGACCGCGCGCCAGCGTCGTCTTGCCCGCGCCCAGCCCGCCTTCCAGCGCGATCACATCGCCGATCCGCGCATGGCCGGCGATCCGCCGGCCCAGGCCCAGCATCGCCGCTTCACCGTCGAGGTGCACGACCGCTTCAGCCACGCGGCAGTTCGATCACGGCCATGGTCCCCTGCCCGGCTTCCGACACCAGTTGCAACGTGCCGCCATGCGCTTCGGCCAGTTGCCGCGCCAGCGGCAGGCCGATCCCCGCCCGGCCGCCGTTGCGCGCCTGTCCCGCGCGCGCCGCCGGATCGAAGATCGCCGCCTGCTGCCCGGCCGCAATGCCGGGGCCATTGTCCGACACAACGATCCGCGCCTTGTCCGCCATGCCGTCTCCATGCAGCAGGATGCGGGCGCCCTTGCCGCAATAGCGGATCGCATTTTCCAGCAGATGATCGATCGCCTGGCCGATCCGCCGGGCGTCGCCCTGCACCGCGCCCAGACTGTCTTGCAGCGTCAAATCGATTTCCATGCCCTTGGCGGTGGCATCCATCATCATCCGGCTGGCGCTGGCCCGCACCACGGTGGCCAGGTCGACGCGGACATGATCGATAGGCAGCGTGCCGACTTCGCCCTGGGTCAGGTCCAGCACATTGTCGATCAGCATCGACAGGCGGGCCGTACTTTTGAGGATGCCATCGACATATTCGGCGGCCGATGGGCTGAGTTCCCCCGCATAACCCGCGCTCATCATCTCGGCGAAACCAGAAATAGTGGTGAGCGGGGTGCGCAGTTCATAACTCATATTGGTGACGAAGGCGGTCTTGACCTTATCCGCCTGCTCCAATGCTTCGTTCCGGTCGCGCAGCACCTGTTCCACCCGGCGGCTGTCGGTCACGTCCAGCATGGTGAACAACGCATTGCCGTCGGGCAGCGGGATCGCGGCGAATTCGAAGATGCGCCCATCGGCGAAACCGACATGGCCGATACGCTGCTTGCGCTCGATCGTGGCGGCGCGCACCAGTTCGCGCACCAGATTGGCCTGTTCCGGCTTGGCCAACTGGGTCTGCACCGCCCGCATCAGATCGTCGATGCGCGGATGCCCCGCCAGCAGATCCTCGCTGGCGCCCCAGATGATGCGGAAGCGGCTGTTCCACATCTGCAAGCGGCCGTCGGATGCGAATACCCCGATCGATTCGAACAGATTGTCGAAGGTCGCCGTCCGTACCCGCAGCAGCGTGTCGCGCGCGCTCGACAATTGCACTTGCTCGGTCCGGTCCTCGAAGATCAGCAGCAGGCCGCCATCGGGCAAAGGCTGGGCATAAACGCGCAAATGGGTGCCATCCTGCAGCAGCCAGTTTTCCTCCAGCGGATCGGGCGACAGGAACCATTGCCGCCGCTCCGCCCGCCAGGCCGGAAAGTCGCGATGTTCGGGCAGCCGCCGCGCGTCGCGCATCTGGTCCAGCACCCGCTCGAACAGCGGGGCGTCGGCCAGCGCATCCTGATGCAGGCCGAACAGGCTGATGAAGGGCTGGTTCCAGAAGCGCAAGGCCCGGTCGGGGCCGAAGCGGGCGACGCCGGCGGACAGCCGGTCGAGCAGGTCGCGCTGCGCCGCCTCCAGCCGCCGATGCTCGACCCGCGCCTGTTCCAGTTCATGCTGGTCGACGGCATAGCCCGCGACGCCCGCCGCCCCCAGAGGCACATCGACAACGCGCATCGTGCGCCGTTCGCCATCGATCGTAGCGGGCACCATCCGTTCGATCGGTTCGTCGCGGGTGATCGCTTCGGCGGCGGCGGCCTCTGGCGTCAGGCCCGCGACGGTTTCCACCAGTTCGGTGCCATGGGCGATGACATCGCCCGCCCCCTGCCCGTCGACCGCGCGGACATAGGCGCTGTTGACCAGGCTGAGGCGCAGGTCGGGGGTGCGGTGCCACATCGGGAAGGGCGCGGCCTCGACCAGCCCGGCCAGCGCCTCCAGCGCATCGCGCAACTGCTCGACATGGCCGCGCAGCGACTGGATTTCCGCCTGGCTGTCGGTCGCGTCGAAAATCCATAGGATGACGCCGCCGCTGGCCGCGATGCCCGGCCCGGCCGGCGCGCCGCGCACCAGCAGCAGGCGCGACGATCCTTGGCCGCGCACCGGCAGAGCGAAGCTCTTGCCCGCACGCTGGGCCGAGGCGATCTCCTGCGCCAAAGCAGCCGCGTCTTCCGGTTCCAGCCCGCCGTCAGGCGCCGTGAGTTCGGAGGCGAAGGTCGGTACGCGCGGCTTTCCCAGCCATTTGGCCAGGCGATCGGCCGCTTCCAGCCGCCCATCGGGGTGGACGATGATCGGCGCGGCCGGCGCGGACGCCAGCAACATGGTCAGCCGATCGAGCTTGCCCTGCGCATGCGTGCCCTCACGCCGCATCCGCTGGCCGCTGACCAGCGCCCAGACGGCAGCGCCCAGCCAGCCGGCCAGCACCACGCCGAAAATGATCGCGGCATAGGGGGATAATGTCGTCATGACATTCTTGTCCGTGCGCGCTGAGCCTGGCTGTCCCTGTTCATAAGCCGGTTGGGCCTAACCCAGATCGATCGCATGGCCAAGAAGGCGCACGAGAAAAAAGGGAGGCGTCGCCGCCTCCCTCTTCCGTGTCTTGCTGTAGCGCCCCGTTGTTCAGCAGCGCCCGCGCCATTTAGTAGCGGTAGTGATCGGGCTTGAACGGGCCTTCGACCGGCACGCCGATATAATCGGCCTGACGCTGGCTCAGCTTTGTGAGCTTCACGCCCAGCTTTTCCAGATGCAGTTCGGCGACCTTCTCGTCCAGATGCTTGGGCAGGACATAGACGTCGTTGCCGTAGGTCTCGCTCTTGGTCCACAGTTCGATCTGCGCCAGCGTCTGGTTGGTGAAGCTGGCCGACATCACGAAGCTGGGATGGCCAGTGGCGTTGCCCAGATTGACCAGGCGGCCCTTCGACAGGACGATGATCTTCTTGCCGTCGGGGAATTCGACTTCATCGACCTGCGGCTTGATCTCGGTCCACTTCATGTTGGACAGACCGGCAATCTCGATCTCGCTGTCGAAATGGCCGATGTTGGACACGATCGCCATATTCTTCATCGCGCGCATATGATCGACGGTCAGCACGCCTTCATTGCCGGTCGCGGTGACGAAGATGTCGGCGCGCGGCGCGGCCTCTTCCATCGTCACGACTTCATAGCCTTCCATCGCCGCCTGCAACGCGCAGATCGGATCGACTTCGGTCACCAGGACGCGCGCGCCGCCGTTGCGGAGCGAGGCCGCCGACCCCTTGCCGACATCGCCGAAGCCCGCGACGCATGCAATCTTGCCCGCCAGCATGACGTCGGTCCCGCGACGGATCGCGTCGACCAGCGATTCCTTGCAACCATAGAGGTTGTCGAACTTCGACTTGGTGACGCTGTCGTTCACGTTGATCGCCGGGAAGGGCAGCTTGCCCTTCTTCGCCAGTTCATACAGGCGATGGACGCCGGTGGTGGTTTCTTCCGACACGCCCTTGATGGCGGCGACGGTCTTGGTCAGGAAACCGGGACGTTCGGCCAGTACGCGCTTCAGCACCGAGCAGAAGATTTCCTCTTCTTCGTTCGACGGCGTGAACAGTTCCTCGCCCGCCTCGACACGCGCGCCCCACAGGGCGAACATGGTGGCGTCGCCGCCATCGTCCAGGATCATGTTGCAGACGCCGGATTCATCGGTGTGCCAGTCGAAGATGCGCTCGACATAGTCCCAATATTCCTGAAGCGTCTCGCCCTTGATCGCGAAGACCGGCACGCCCGACGCGGCGATCGCGGCGGCGGCATGGTCCTGCGTGGAATAGATGTTGCAGGTCGCCCAGCGAACTTCCGCGCCCAGCGCCGTCAGCGTCTCGATCAGCACGGCGGTCTGGATCGTCATGTGCAGCGATCCGGTGATGCGCGCGCCCTTCAGCGGCTGCGACGGGCCGAACTCGGCGCGCAGCGCCATCAGGCCGGGCATTTCGGTTTCGGCGATATCCATTTCCTTGCGGCCAAAGGCGGCAAGGGCGATATCGGCGATGACATAATCCTGCGCCTGGGTGGCGGGTGCAGTGGCCACGAGCGTATCTCCGTCAGCTTAGAATGGGGCCCCGCCAGCGACAAGGCGGGCGGTGGCGATGGAATGCGCCTTACCAACCGGCAATGCGCATGGCAACTCATATAAAGATTTCTTTATGTGCCTGCCGAAGAACATCTCTCCTTCAGGCCGATCCGGCGCCGGGGACGAGGTGGGACGCATCCACACCCGCAGCAGCGTAGGCCGCCGCCCATTTGCGGGACGTCGGCACGTCGAACAGCAGGTCGGGATCGCCATCGGCGAGAAACCAGCTTTCCCCGCCCATTTCCTGTTCCAGTTGCCCCGCCCCCCAGCCGGCATAGCCGAGCGCGACCAGATAACGGCTTGGCCCCCTTCCCCGTGCGATCGCCTTCAATATGTCGAGCGACCCCGAAAGCCCCCACCGACCGCCCACCTGCACCATGTCCTGGCCGCCCCAGTCGAGCGAATGGAGGACGAAGCCACGCCGTGGTTCGACAGGCCCTCCGCGCAGCACCGGCGTGTCGGTCACCTGGCTGCCGTCGATATCGAAGCTTTCGAGCAGTTCGCGCAGCGAAACGCCCTCTATCTCCTGATCGACCGCAATGCCGAGCGCGCCATTATCATCATGGACGCATAGCGCCACGACCGAATGGTGGAACCGCATGTCCGCCATGCCGGGAAGGGCGAGCAGGAAATGCCCGCCATAGAAGCGCGTCTGGATCATGTCCTGAATATAGCCCGCCTCCGGCCCTTGCCAAGGACGCATGGTCGCATCGGCAGGGCGTCGTGACATATAACTGGCCGGGCGTCTTGACAGCGGCCGTGCCAGCGCCGACCTCCCGCCCGTCATAGGCCAGGAGACAGACATGACCATTTCCAAAGGCGATCGCCTTCCCAGCACCACCTTCACCCAGATGACCGAAAACGGCCCCGAAGCCGTGGCTTCGGACGACTATTTCGCCGGCAAGACCGTCGCCATCTTCTCGGTTCCCGGCGCCTTCACCCCCACCTGTTCGGCCAAGCACCTGCCCGGCTTCATCGACAAGAGCGAAGCGCTCAAGGCGAAGGGCGTGGACGAAATCGCCTGCACCGCCGTCAACGACGCCTTCGTCATGGGCGCCTGGGGCAAGTCGGCCGGCGCGGACGGCAAGGTCACGATGCTCGCCGACGGCAATGGCGATTTCGCACAGGCCGTGGGCCTGACCATGGACGGCAGCAAGTTCGGCCTGGGCCAGCGCGGCCAGCGTTTCTCGATGATCGTCAAGGATGGCGTGGTCGCGGAGCTGAACGTCGAAGCGCCCGGCGACTTCAAGGTCTCCTCGGCCGACCATATGCTCGAACAGCTCTAGTTACAAAGGCGATCGGGCGGCGGATTTCAAGTCCGCTGCCCGATCTGCACGCTGCGTCTTCCTTCCGTCACGCAAAGGCGGTAACAGGGGGCGATGACACAAAGCATCGGCAGCGCAACGGTCACGCAACTTGACCGTATCTATCGGACATCCATCGAAAATCTGCGCGAAGCGATGCGGGCCTACGCCCGCGACGGCAGCGTCCCGCCGCCAGAGGCCAAGGCCGACCGGCGCTACTGCTATCCTGAGCTGCGCATCGTCTATCATGGCGACAGCGATGCGCCGCCGCCGGGCCGCTCCTTCGCCCGCCTCTCCAAGCCGGGACGCTACGTCACCACCGTAACCCGCCCCGCCATGTTCGCCGACTATCTCGCCGAACAGATCGACCTGCTCGTCCGCGACTATGGCGTCGATGTGGAGGCCGGGCTGAGCGAACAGCAGATCCCCTTCCCCTATGTGCTGGACGGCCTGGACATGAGCGCGCTGGATGGCACGCCGCCGACCGAACTGGCTCGCCACTTCCCCGCCACCGAACTGGCGGAAATCGGTGACGAGATCGCCGACGGCCTGTTCATGCCCGATCCGAACGGCGATCGCCCGCTTGCCCTGTTCGACGGATTGCGCACCGATTTCTCGCTGGCGCGCCTGAAACATTATACCGGCACGCCGGCCGAACATGTGCAGCGCTATATTCTCTTCACCAACTATCACCGCTATGTTGACGAATTCGTCGCCTGGGCCTGCGATGAGCTACAGCGTGAAGGCAGCCGCTACACGGCCTTGTCGGGTGCCGGCGGCGTCTATGTGACCCCGGAAACCGCCGACCCGGCGCGGATGATCGCCGACAGCGCCTGGCGCCGGCACCAGATGCCCGCCTATCACCTGATCGCGCCGGACCGCAGCGGCATCACCCTGGTCAATATCGGCGTCGGCCCGTCCAACGCAAAGACCATCTGCGATCATCTCGCCGTCGTGCGTCCGGAAGCCTGGCTGATGATCGGCCATTGCGGCGGCCTGCGTCCCAGCCAGCGGATCGGCGACTATGTGCTGGCCCACGCCTATCTGCGCGACGATCATGTGCTGGACGAGATGCTGCCGCCCGAAATTCCGGTGCCGGCGATCGCCGAAGTGCAGGTCGCCATGGCGCAGGCTGCCGAAGCCGTGCTGGGTCACAGCGATCCGGAGGATTTCAAGCGCCGCCTGCGCACCGGCACGGTCGTCACCACCGACGATCGGAACTGGGAATTGCGCTATTCCAGCTCGGCCCTGCGCTTCAGCCTGTCGCGCGCGGTCGGCATCGACATGGAATCGGCGACCATCGCGGCCCAGGGCTATCGCTTCCGCGTTCCCTACGGCACTTTGCTGTGCGTATCCGACAAGCCGATCCATGGCGAACTCAAGCTGCCGGGGCAGGCCAACCGCTTCTATGAGGAAGCCATCGCCAGCCATTTGCGCGTGGGCCTGATGACCTGCGAACTGCTGCGCGAGGAAGGGGCAAAGCTGCACAGCCGCAAGCTGCGCGCCTTCAACGAACCGCCGTTCCGCTAAGTGGTTTAAGCCGCTTCCTGCCAGATGCTGATGCGGTCCTTGCCGTCCTTCTTGGCGGCATAAAGGGCTGCATCCGCCCGCGCGACCAAATCTTCCATCTGGATGTCGGCGGCGGCCAGTTCGGACACGCCGAAACTGGCGCGCAGCCAGACGTCGGGAAATCCCGGCAGCGCCAGGTGACCGACCTCGCTACGTACGCGTTCCATCACGTCTGCGGCGGCGCCGGCGCTGGTGTTCATCAGCAGCAGCCCGAATTCGTCGCCGCCCATCCGCCCCACGACATCGCCGCGGCGCACCGCGTTGGTGAGCAACTGAGCGAAGCCTTTCAGCGCCTGATCGCCCGCGATATGGCCATGGCCGTCATTGAGCGCCTTGAACCCGTCGAGATCGCACACGACCAGCGCCAGCGGCAGGCTCTGCCGCCGGGCAAGCGCCATCGCCCGCGCAGCCGCCTCGTCCAGACCCCGGCGGTTCAAGACCTGGGTCAGCGGATCATGACGCATCTGCGTGCGCAGTTGCTGGGCCAGGTCGCCCGCGACCACCAGCACCGCCGTGACGGCGGTGGCCACATAGATGGTCGGCATGAAGATGCTGAAGATCAGGCGATAGAGATCCTTGCCCTCCTCGGGTCCGCGAATCATCATGGCCGACCCCGCCAGCGCCAGCTGGACGATGACGAAAGCCAGCAGGGCGAGGAAGAACACCAGCTCCGGGGGCGTGAAAGACCGGTCCCTGGGCCAAAGCGACACGGCGCTCGCCGCCAGCAATGCGCCGACATAGGCGGGGATGATCAGGCCCTGCATGATCTGGCTGCCGGCCGGACCGATGGCGAACGCCATGGCCAGGATCACGATAATCGCGGGAATGACGAATCCGGCCAGCCGCAACGGTTTCCCCGATCGCTGGCGAATGCCGATCGCCAGCAAGGATCCGCTGATGATCAGTCCGACGCCGGTGACGATGAACCAGCCGGGACTTTTGAGGAAGAAGCCGCAGGCATTGGCCGTCCATTGCACCATGCCGATGCCGTAGGAGGCGGTCCATGTCAGGACATGCCGTTGTCGACCGAAATGCAGCCACGCCACAGTCAGCGCGACGGTCATGACGGCAGCGGTGCCGAACAGCAGGGACAGGAGAATGGCTGGTGCGTTCATACACCAGCCATTTACCAAGATTTACTCCGGCTTACCACCCACAGGACTTGCCTTTATTTTGCGTAATCAACCACTTCTGCAATGGTGCGAAATAATTGACCAGCGCCTTGCCTGACATTTCGCGACTGCCGGTAAAGGCTTGCAACGCGTCGGGCCAAGGCTTTGACGCACCCATTTGCAACATGGCATCAAGTTTCGCGCCTACAGCCTTGTTTCCGTAGAAAGAACAGCGATGCAGCGGCCCTTTCCAGCCGGCCTGCTTGCACGCCGCCTCATAGAATTGGAACTGCAGCACCCGCGCCAGGAAGTAGCGCGTGTAGGGCGTGTTGCCGGGAATATGATATTTGCCGCCGGCGTCGAACTTCGTCTCGTCGCGGGATACGGGCGGCGTGATGCCCTGATATTGCAGGCGCAGGTCGGTCCAGCCTTTTTCATACTGGCTCTGCGGAATCGATCCGTCGAACACGCCCCAGCGCCATTTGTCGATCAGCAGGCCGAAGGGCAGGAAGGCGACCTTGTCCATCGCCTGACGCAGCAACAGGCCCAGATCCTTGTCCGCGCCCGGCACCTTGGCCGGATCGAGCAGGCCGATCTTCACCAGATAGTCGGGCGTGATCGACAAAGCGACGAAATCGCCGATCGCTTCATGGAAGCCGTCATTGGCGCCATCCAGATAGAGCTGGCTATGCTTCTGATAGGCGCGCTGGTAATAATTATGGCCCAGTTCATGATGGATGGTGACGAAATCATCGCCATTCACCTTCGTGCACATCTTGATGCGGATGTCGTTCTTGTTGTCGATGTCCCAGGCGGAGGCATGACAGACGACCTCGCGGTCGCGCGGCTTGGTAATCTGCGACCGCTCCCAGAAAGTCTGCGGCAACGGCTCGAACCCCAGCGAGCTGTAGAAGCCCTCGCCCGTCTTCACCATCCTGACCGGGTCATAGCCCTTGGCCTTCAGCAGATCGGTCGTATCGAAGCCGAGATCGCCCGCGCCCTGCGGTGCGACGACGTCATAGATATTGCCCCATTCCTGCGCCCACATATTGCCCAGCAGGTCGGCGCGGATCGGCCCGGTCTTGGGCTGCACCGCATCGCCATATTTCTCGTTCAGCTTGGTGCGCGTGTAGCAATGGAGATCGTCATAGAGCGGCTTGACCTCCGCCCAGATCTTGTCGGTCAGCTTGGCGAAATCGTCGGCCGGCATGTCATATTTGGACCGCCACATCGCGCCGGTATCGGCAAAGCCCAGCTCCTTGGCCCCTGCATTGGCGATATCGACCAGCTTCGCATAGTCGGTCCGCATCGGCGCGCCGACATTGTCGTGCCAACTGACCCACATTTCCCTGAGTTCGTCGGGGTTGCGGTTGATCCCCATCTGCTCTTCGATATCGCTGCCGTTGATCGGCTGGCCTTTCAGCGTCCCCTTCCCCTTGCCATAGGCGGACTGCAGCTTGGTCGCGAGATCGTTCAGTTCTTCGGCGGCGCCCGGCGTCGTCGGCGCGGGCAGCGTCAGCGCGGTGCGCAGCAGCGTCAGCCGTCGCTTCGTTTCCGTGCTCAGCCCCGGCGCGGTCGCGTATTTCGCCGCCTCCAGCGCATAATCGACCCGCTGCTTGGTGTCGATCGCGCCGAAATAGGACGCGATCGCGTCGGTATCGTCGGTGATGTAGGTCGCGTTGATCCATGCCGCGCGGCCGCTGACGATCGACTGGTCGAACAGCGCCTTCTCCGCCTTGGCGAGGAACGCGTCGGCTTCGGCCGCGGTGGGCGCGGCGGCAGCGGGTGACTGCTGCGCCAATACCGGCGAAACAACGAGGGCGGCCGCAAGCGCGGCCATCGATATAGCGATTTTCATGAGGTTCCCCTGATCGGTTATGACGGGGAAGGTGACTTGGCTTGGCGATACAGTCAAGCCGTCAGGAAATCGACCATCGCCTGCCCCAGTTCCTTGCGGGTGACCGCATTCATATGATTGCCCGGAACCTCGACATAGCGTCCGTTTGGCAATGTTTCGGCGAGTTCCTGCGCAACGCCATTGTCGCGATCGTCCGCGCCGCAGATTACTTCGGTCGGCTGCCGGAACCCGGCGATGGTCGCTTCGCCGGTATCGACAAAGGTGTTGAGAATATGCAGCATCGCCACCGGATCGCCCTTGGTCGTCTTGAGAAACGCCTCGGTCATCCATTCCGACGTGCCGCGCTCGAACGTGCCCAGGTTGTTCAGCACATTCTTGTAATAGCCGCCCTTGTCGAGCGTCTTGGTCAGCCCGCGCAACCCCATGCCGGCCAATATCACGCGCCGCGGCGTCGCGCCGCGCGCCAGCATCCGCACCGTCGTCCGCGCGCCCAGCGAATAGCCGCCCAGATCATAGTCGGTCAGTCCCAGTTGCGCGACCAGCCCCAGATTGTCATCGGTCAGCGCGTCGGGCGGATAGGCGGCGGGATCATGCGGCTTGGCGCTTTCGCCGTGGCCGCGCAGGTCCGGCAGGATCAGGCGGAATCCCGCCTCCACCAGCCTGGCGGCATGGCCGTAGCGGACCCAATTGGTGAAGGCATTGGAGAAATAGCCGTGGATTAGCACGAGATCACGCCCCTCTCCGATCATATGCACTGCGATCGGCAATCCGTCGAAACCCTTGATGTCGTGGCGTTCGATCGGCAAGTCGGTCATCGGGGCATTTCCTTATCGGGCTGGGACGCCCTGCCGATATGGCGTCATCCCCGGCGGCGCAAGAGCGCGATCAGCGCCAATGCGCTGCCGACCTGCGCGGCGGCCATGTCCTTCTGCGCGTCCCAGACGTCGCCCTGCTGCCCATTATAATAATCCGCCGTTTCGCCCGCTGCCAACAGGGTGAGCAGCCATTCGAAAATTTCGTAAACAGCGCTGCCCAGGCCGATCATGGCAAAGGCGAAGGCCAGGCCCCACCGCCACGGCAATCCGCCATGACGCCGCGCAGCTTCCGCGATCGGCAGTGTCAGCAATGCGCCGAAGCCAAAATGCACCAGCCGATCATAACCATTGCGCGTCATGCCGAAGAGACTGGAAATATCATGCCCGCTCAGCGCCCGCGCCCAGTCGTCATAGGGCACATAGCTGTAGATCCAGCGCGCGCCCACCGTATGAAGCAGCAGGAACAGCCAGATGCAGCCGATTGACGATGTGGAAAGCGGCCAGCGGCGCAGCAGCCAGGGCGCGGTCAGGACCAGCGCGACGGTCGGTCCATGCTGGAGCGGCGCGAGATCGGGATAGGGCTGGGCGATATTGGCGAGGCCAATAGCTGCTGCCAGCAAGACGATCATCCGGCGCTGTGCGATCGGAAGAGCTTTCCACATCGCGACAGCGCCGGCAATCATGAGAGGCGTCAGCCCTTTTTGAGGTGACGACGGCCAAGCAGTTCGGCGATCTGCACCGCGTTCAGCGCTGCGCCCTTGCGCAGATTGTCGCTGACGCACCACAGGTTGATGCCGTTCTCGATCGTGGAATCCTCGCGCACGCGGCTGATGAAGGTCGCGAAATCGCCCACGCATTCGATCGGCGTGATGTATCCGCCGTCCTCGCGCTTGTCGACCAGCATGATGCCCGGCGCTTCGCGCAGGATGTCCTGCGCTTCCTTGGCCGAAATCTCGTTCTCGAACTCGATGTTGATTGATTCGCTATGGCCGACGAACACCGGCACGCGCACGCAGGTCGCGGTCACCTTCACCTTGGGATCGAGGATCTTCTTGGTTTCCGCGACCATCTTCCATTCTTCCTTGGTCGAACCATCGTCCAGGAACACGTCGATATGCGGGATCACGTTGAAGGCGATCTGCTTGGTGAACTTCTTCGGTTCGGCCGGATCGCCGACGAAGATATTGCGGCTCTGCTCGAACAGCTCGTCCATGCCCGCCTTGCCTGCGCCGGACACCGACTGGTAGGTCGACACGACCACGCGCTTGATCTTGGCGGCGTCATGCAGCGGCTTCAACGCCACGACCATCTGCGCGGTCGAGCAGTTGGGGTTCGCGATGATGTTCTTCTTCTTATAGCCGTCGATCGCGTCCGGGTTCACTTCGGGCACGATCAGCGGGACGTCCGGGTCCATGCGATAGAGCGAGCTGTTGTCGATCACGACGCAACCGGCGGCCGCCGCCTTGGGCGCATAGATTTCCGTCGGGCCGCTCCCCGCGGCGAACAGGGCGATGTCCCAGCCGGTGAAATCGAAATGCTCGATATTCTGGCATTTTATGGTCTTGCCGGTCTCACCGAAATCCACGGTCAGCCCCTGCGACCGCGACGAAGCGACCGCCGCAATCTCGTCAATAGGGAACTCGCGCTCGGCGAGAATGGTCAGCATTTCGCGGCCCACATTACCGGTGGCACCCACGACGACGACCTTGTAACCCATGACTAAAGTCTCCACTCCAATGCATAATTGCGGAGTGCGCGCCATAGCGCTGTCGCTACATTTGTCCAGAAAGAAGGGCTTCGCTGCTGCAAAGCCCTTCATCGACGCAATTTTATTTCGACGTCGGCCCGCCGGCATGCGCCGCCAGGAAATGCTCGATCGTCTTCCACAGGTGGACGCTGATGCCCGGCCCGCCGACGCGATGGGTCTGGCCCGGATAGGCCATCATCTCGAACGGCACCGCTTCGCCCTGCATCTTCGCCATCAGCGCGGTCGCATTGTCGAACACGACATTATCATCGGACATGCCGTGGATCAGCAGCAGCGGATCGGTGATCTTCACCGCCTCGTCCACCGCGCCCGATGCCGGATAGGCGCTGGCCTTGTCCTGCGGCTGGCCCAGATAGCGTTCGGTGTAGTGGGTGTCGTAGAGCTGCCACTTGGTCACGGGCGCGCCCGCCACCGCCGCGGCGAACACGCCCGGCGCCTTCTCCAGCAGCTTGAGCGACATATAGCCGCCATAGGACCAGCCATAGGTCGCGATCCGCCTGGGGTCCACGAACGGCTGGGCCTTGAGCCATGCCACGCCCTTCAACTGATCCTCGACCTCGACCGTGCCCATGGCGCGGTAGAGATGATCCTCGAACGCCTTGCCGCGATCGGGGGTGCCGCGATTGTCGATCGCGAAGACGATCCAGCCGCGATCCACCAGATATTGGTTGAGCGCGCCGGACCATGTGTTGGTTACCTGCCGTCCGCCGCCCGGGCCGCCATAATGGATCATGAAGACGGGGTAGCGCTTCCCCGGCTCCATCTTGGGCGTCATGATCTTGGTGTACAGCGTCGTGCCGTCCGCCGCCTTCACCGTGCCGAACACCGTCTTCACATGGCCCGCGACATAGGGCGCATAGGGATGGCTGCCCGTCAGCGCATTTTCCGACAGCCATTGCAATTGCTTGCCGCCGCTATCGGCCAGATAGACCTGCTTGGGCTGGTCCGTGTTCTGGCGCGTCACCACGACCCGGCTCGCCGCCCCGTCCATGACGGCGTCATTCCACCAGCCCTTGGACGTGAGCGCGCGCGCCTGCCCCGCTTTGCCCAGTGGCGCGACATAAAGCTGCTGCTCCAGCGGCGTTTCGCGATTGCCGGTGAAATAGACCAGACCCTTGGCCTCATCCACGCCCACGACATCGCGCACTTCCCAATCACCACTCGTCAGCGCCGTCCACTTCCCACCGCTCACGCGATACAGATGCCCATGCCCGCTCTTCTCAGACCACCAGAGGAAACTGCCATCCTTCAGCGCATGAAAATTGTTCGACAGGTTGATCCAGCTTTTCGCCGTCTCGGTCAGCGCCACCCTGGCCTTGCCGGTCGCCGGGTCGACCGCCAGCAGGTCGAGCCGCTTCTGGTCCCGGCTCTCCCGCTGGACATAGAGCGTCTTGCCGTCCTTCGACCAGTCGACGCGGGCGAGGTAGATATCCTTGTCCGCGCCCAACTCGACCTGGACCTGGCCCGACCCATCAGGCTTCATCACGAACAGGTCCACGATCGCATTGGGCGTGCCGGCGGCGGGATAGCGTTGCTGATAAACCTTCGTCCCCTCCCCGCCGATCGCGGTGCGGGTGACGATGCCGACCGGGCTTTCATCGACGCGGGCGACCGCTATCCGCGCGTCGTCGGGCGACCACCAGTAACCGGTGCGCCGGTCCATTTCCTCCTGCGCCACGAACTCGGCCACGCCCCAACTCAGCGTATCGCTGGCGCCCTGCGTCAACTGCCGTTCCGCGCCGCCGATCGGCTGGGCGAACAGATTGCCACCGCGCACGAAGGAGACATAGCCGCCCTTGGGGCTGACCACGCCATTCAACTCGCCATCGGGCGTATCGGTCAGGCGCGTGACCTTGCCGTCCAACCCGGCAAGATAGAGGTCGCCATCCACCGGCACCAATATGCTCTTCCCGTCTGGCGCCCAGTCATAGCTGGTGATGCCGGTGCTGCCCGCCACGGAGCGATCGCGCTCGCGCTGCATCTTCTCCGCTTCGGAAAGCTCCGCGCCGCTGCCGGTCCTCTTCGAATCGACCAGCATCCGTTCCGCGCCAGTCCTGCTGTCGATCGCCCACAGGTCGAGCCGTTCCTTCTCGTCGGCGCGGGGCTTGAGCAGCGTCACCAGCGATCCGTCCGGCGACAATTTCAACGCGCGCGGCTGCGGCCCGGCCAGGTCGGGGCTGGCGAATACGCGCTCCAGCGTCAGTTGCTCCTGCGCGCTGGCGGGAAGAGGGGAGAGCAGCAGCGCACCGAGGGCTGCGCCGGCTTTCAGATAGGGGGGCATGATCGTCCTTTCCGGTCGGCGCGCAAACGCGCCGCATGATGGCGCAGATTTAGCGCGTCGGATTAGAAAAGATCAATGCCGGGAAATTATCTGTCCTGCCATGATCGCTTGGATCATGGTGGGCGCGACAGGGATTGAACCTGTGACCCCACCCGTGTGAAGGGTGTGCTCTACCGCTGAGCTACGCGCCCCCTGTAAGGAGGAGGCGGCCTTTGGCATCGGTGGCGCGCCCTGTCAACATCCCCGCATCGATTTGATGCAAAAGCGTTTCCGCCCGCGCGTATCGCCGCCTATAAGGGGCTTTCGAAATTACGGAGTTGCGCCTTCATGCCCAAAAGTCTCGCCCTTCTGATCGGAAGCCTGCTGCTCACGGCGCTGGCCGCCTGCAATACGGTGCAGGGTGTCGGGCGCGACATCGAATCGGTCGGGCGCGCCGGCAAGGACGCGATGCATTAAACAGACTATTGGAGGATGCGGCCGATCGCGGTCGCATTCTTGCGCAGGCGCACACCATCGCAATCGGGTTCGCCACATTCGCAGGCTTCGATGGTATAACGCACGCCACACATGACCAGCACGTCGTGATCGAACGAATAGTTGGAAATTCCCGCGCGCTCGACCTTTTCCTGTGCTCTGGCCTTGAGAGTCATGCGTGTCCTCCCCCGTCATATGTGGGATAGCGATCATTGATGTTGCGGTGCATCAAGTCAATTGACCGGCATTTGTTCCTGTACGATTTGTAATAATATTGTCGCTGAAATGACACGCTTCATCCCGTTGCGTCGCGCGACTTGCACGCGGCGGCACAGCGTCCCATATGCCGCGTCATGAACGACCAAAGCAGCTCTTCCATGCCCGTCTGGCATGGCACCACCATCATGTCAGCCCGCAAGAATGGAAAGGTCGTCGTCGCCGGCGACGGCCAGGTGTCCATGGGCCAGACCGTGATGAAGCCCAATGCCCGCAAGGTCCGCCGCCTGCACGACGGCAGCGTGATCGGCGGCTTCGCCGGCGCCACCGCCGACGCCTTCACCCTGTTCGAACGGCTCGAAGCCAAGCTGGAGCGCCATAACGGCCAATTGATGCGATCCGCGGTCGAACTGGCCAAGGACTGGCGCACCGACAAATATCTGCGCAACCTGGAAGCGATGATGATCGTCGCGGACAAGGATGTCACCCTGATCCTGACCGGCAATGGCGACGTGCTGGAGCCGCTGAACGGCGTTGCCGCGATCGGTTCGGGCGGTAATTTCGCCCTCGCCGCCGCGCGCGCGCTGATGGAATATGAGGAAGACGCCGAAACCCTCGCCCGCAAGGCGATGGCCGTCGCGGCCGACATCTGCGTCTACACCAACGACCAGTTGACCATCGAAACGCTGGACAGCGCCGCCTAAACTAAAAAAGCCCCTCCCTTGAAAGGGAGGGGGGAGTCTTTTGATGAACGACAACCTGACCCCCAAAGCCATCGTCGCCGCGCTCGACGCACACATTATCGGCCAGCAGGACGCCAAGCGCGCCGTTGCGGTCGCGCTGCGCAACCGCTGGCGCCGCCAGCACCTGGCCGCCGATTTGCGCGACGAGGTGACGCCCAAGAATATCCTGATGATCGGGCCGACGGGCTGCGGCAAGACCGAGATCAGCCGCCGCCTCGCCAAGCTGGCCGACGCCCCCTTCGTCAAGGTCGAGGCGACCAAATTCACCGAGGTCGGCTATGTCGGCCGCGACGTCGAACAGATCGTCCGCGATCTGGTCGAGGAAGCTGTGCGGCTGGAGAAGGACCGCCGCCGCGAAGCCGTGCGCGAAGCCGCCTCCGAAGCCGCCATGGCGCGGCTGCTCGATGCATTGACCGGCAAGGAAGCGAGCGAAGCCACACGCCTCTCCTTCCGCCAGAAGATCGAAGCCGACCAGATGAACGAGGTCGAAGTCGAGGTGGAAGTCGCCGACAGCCCCTCCATGCCGATGGAAATCCCCGGCATGGGCGGACAGGTCGGCATGATCAACCTGTCCGACATGATGTCCAAGGCGTTCGGCCAGCAACAGAAGAAGCGCCGCAAGATGCGCGTCGCCGAAGCCTGGGACAAGCTGGTCGAGGAAGAGCAGGACAAGCGGCTGGACCAGGACGACGTCGCCCGCACCGCGATCACCAGCGCCGAGCAGAATGGCATCGTCTTCCTCGACGAGATCGACAAGATCGCGGTCAGCGATGTGCGCGGCGGCTCCGTCAGCCGCGAAGGCGTGCAGCGCGACCTGCTCCCGCTGATCGAAGGGACGACCGTATCGACCAAATATGGCCCGCTCAAGACCGACCATATCCTCTTCATCGCGTCGGGCGCCTTCCATGTCGCCAAGCCCAGCGACCTGCTGCCCGAACTCCAGGGCCGGCTGCCGATCCGCGTCGAACTCAAGGCGCTGACCGAGGAGGATTTCGTCGCCATCCTCTCCGATACCAAAGCCAGCCTCGTCGCCCAATATCGCGCGCTGCTGGCGACCGAGGAGGTGACGATCGACCTGACGCCCGACGGCATCCGCGCCGTCGCGAAGATCGCCGCCGACGTGAACAGCGAGATCGAGAATATCGGCGCCCGCCGCCTCCAGACCGTCATGGAAAAGCTGCTGGAGGATGTGAGCTTCGAAGCGGAGGACCGCTGCGGCGAAACGCTGGTGATCGACGCCGCCTATGTCGAGAAGCAATTGTCAGCGGTCGCCCACGACACCGACCTCAGCAAATATGTTCTGTAATTAGGCGAAAACGGGATGAGAGGGGAAACCATCCTCTCATCCCGCTCCGATTTACCAAATCTCCGTTCGCTCGGAACGAACGACCCACCGATTAAAAATCAGTTGCTCAGTAACTGCGCCCAACCAGCACGCGCTCCACGGCCTGCCCGCCGGTGAAGATACACGCGCCGTCCGCCGCGTCCGCATCCAGTGGCACGTTGCGCAGCGTCAGCTTCTCGCCCTTGAGCCACTGCACCACCTTCTCCAGCGCCTCGCCCGTCGGCCTGGCCCACTGGACCAGCGCCCAGCCGGGCCTGGCGCTGGCGTTGAAATAGGCTTTCAGCGCGTCTAGCGTGCCGATCGAGCGATCGATGCTGCCGTCCAGCCGGCCTTTGGCGTCGGCGAAGAGGGACGCCTGAATATCCTCCAGCATCGCGGTCGCGCCCGTCACGAAATCGCCCTTGGCGACGATCTGGCTGTCGAGCTTGCCATCCTCACGATAGAGGCGATCGCGGCGGATCACCGAAACATTGCCGCCCGCAACATCGCGGCCGCCCACTTCGATCACGATCGGCGCGCCCTTCTTCACCCAGCCCCAGCGCTTGGTCGCGGCCTTGGCGGGCCGCTTGTCGAGCAGCGCGCGCACCGGCTCGCGGAAGGCGTCCAGCTCATTGAGGGACGCCACCAGTTCGCCGCAATAATCCAAAATCGCGGCGTCCTCGTCATTGTCGCGCAGCATCGGCACGACGACGACCTGATAGGGCGCGACGCGCGGCGGGACGCGCAGGCCATCGTCGTCGCCATGCACCATGATCAGGCCGCCGATCATGCGGGTGGACATGCCCCAGCTCGTCGTCTGCGCCAGTTCCTGTTGCCCTTCGGCATTCTGGAACTTGATATTCTGCGCCTGGCTGAAAGTCGTGCCCAGGAAATGCGAGGTGCCGGCCTGCAACGCCTTGCCATCCTGCATCATCGCCTCGATCGAATAGGTCGCGACGGCGCCGGGGAAGCGTTCATTCTCCGGCTTCTCGCCCGCGACCACCGGCAGGCCGACGCAATCCTCGGCGAAGCTGCGATAGACTTCCAGCATCTTCATCGTCTCTTCCATCGCCTCATCGACGGTGGCGTGCGCGGTATGGCCTTCCTGCCACAGGAATTCGCTGGTGCGCAGGAACATGCGCGTGCGCATTTCCCAGCGCACGACGTTGGCCCACTGGTTGATGAGAACCGGCAGGTCGCGCCAGCTCTGCACCCAGCGGCTGAACGCCGCGCCGATCACGGTCTCCGACGTCGGCCGCACGACCAGCGGCTCCTCCAGCTTGGCTTCGGGGTCCGGCACCAGCTTGCCGTCCTTCTGGATCAGCCGGTGATGCGTGACGACCGCCATTTCCTTGGCGAAGCCGTCGACATGCTCGGCCTCCTTCTCGAAATAGGAAAGCGGAATGAACAGCGGGAAATAGCAATTTTCATGCCCCGTCGCCTTGATCCTGGCGTCGAGCGAGGTCTGGATGCGCTCCCAGATGCCATAGCCCCAAGGACGGATGACCATGCAGCCGCGCACGCCGCTTTCCTCGGCCAGGTCGGCCTCCGAAATGACGGCCTGATACCAGGCGGAAAAATCCTGTTCGCGGGTGACGGAAAGGGCGTGTTTCACGGGATCGAAAACCTGACGTAAAAAGGGAATGGCGCGCCATAAGCCAGAGGCGGCGTCCCTGTCGACCCCCGACGACAGGGCGCGTGCCGATCGGCAGCGCGTCAGGCGGTCGCCGCGCCCATCTCTTCCAGCCAGGCCTTCGCCTGCCTGGGTTCGCCGACCGCATCGGCCGCGGCGGGACCGCGCGCCGCCATGAAGCGCTGATGCAGCGCAAAGGGCTCCAGCCCCAGCGTATCGCGCATCCCGTCAATCTCGTCCGCCAGTTCGCCCAGCGCCGCTATGACGGGCGCGACGCGCGTGCGCGCGACCTTGTCCTTCTGATGGTCGAACAGGCCCCATTGCCCGTTCGCCGTCACCCGCAGGGCCGCGATCAACGCATCGCGATACTCAGCCTCCACCTCTTCGCGGCGGACGTCCAACCGTTCCAGCCTGTCCGCCTTCGCCATCGCTTCAGGTCAGCTTGTCGATCTTGGCGTTGAGCGCGGCGAGCTGGGCCTTGAGATCGTTGATCTCGTCGTCCTTGCTGCCATCGGTCGCCGCCGGCGCTGCGGCAGGCGGCGTCATGCCCGGGATACCCGGCATACCCGGCACCCCGTTGCCGAAGGCGCTGGCCGCCGCTTCGAACATCTGCATGTTGCGCTTGGCGATATCGGCCAACGGGCCGCCGCCAAACGCGCCCTTCATCGCTTCCTGGAACTGCTGCTGGTTCTTGCGGAATGCATCCATCGACGCTTCCAGATATTGCGGCACCATCGACTGCATGGAATCGCCGTACATCGCGATCAACTGGCGCAGGAAATTGACGGGCAGCATGTTCTTGCCGCGCTGTTCCTCTTCCATGATGATCTGGGTCAGGACGTTATGCGTGATGTCCTCGCCGGTCTTGGCGTCGACCACGGTAAACTCGCGCCCCTCGCGCGTCATCTGCGACAAAAGGTCCAGCGTGATATAACTCGAAGTTTCGGTATTATAGAGCCGCCGATTGGCGTACTTCTTGATGACGACCGGTTCCGATTCATTTGCGGTCTTAGATTTGGCCATGGATTCCTCTCCCACACCTGAACATCTCGCATTAGCACAGGGCGATGCCGCACCGCAACATGGACCGCGGCCTTTACCCCTTTTTCTCAATATTTTATGGCGCGAAACGCAGGACGATCCCGAACTTCGCCGCCGGGCGTTCGCGGGATTGCGCAAATATCAGGATGCAGCGCGTCCGCCCGCCCCGCCGCCGGCGCGTTGCGTCACCACCGCCGGCCCTGCCCGATTGCTGCAGCATGGTACGGAAAATGGCCGTTCTCCCGTGGTTTTCATCCCGTCTCTCATCAATCCGCCGCGCGTATTGGACCTGTCCGAAAGCAGATCCTTGCTGCGCCACATGGCTGCAGCAGGCCATGATGCGCATCTGGTCGATTGGGGCGCGCCGATGCCGCAAGATGCTAGGCTCGGTCTCGACGGCCATGTTACCGAGCGGCTGCTGCCGCTGTTCGCGGCTCTCCCCAGGCCGCCGATCCTGGTCGGCTATTGCCTGGGCGGCAGCCTCGCGCTCGGCGCAGCGACCATGGGCGCCTTTCCCGCCGTCGCGACCATCGCCGCGCCCTGGCGTTTCGACGCCTTTCCCGCCCCCGACCTGGACTTGATCGGGAGCCTGTGGAACGGCGCCCGCGCCATGAGCGAGCGGATCGGCTACGTCCCGATGGAGGTGCTGCAATCGGGCTTCTGGGCCATGGACCCGGCGCGCACCATAGGCAAATATGCGGCTTTCGCCGACATGGAGGCCGGGTCCGACGCCGAGCGCGCCTTCCTCGCGGTGGAGGACTGGGCCAATGGCGGCGCGCCGCTGACCTTCGCGGCGGGGCGCGACCTGTTCGACCATTTCTACGCCGGCAATGTCAGCGGACGCGGCCAATGGCGCATCGACGCGCGCACCGTGGACCCGACCGCGCTCGATTGCCCGACCCTGTCGATCGTGTCGACCAGCGACCGCATCGTGCCCGCCGCCGCCGGCCCTCGCTTGCGCGAAGAGCGCAGCCTTTCGCTCGGCCATGTCGGCATGGTCGTGGGCGGACGCGCCCGCGAAACGCTTTGGGAACCGCTGTCCCACTGGCTTTTCAGCCATGGCGGTTGATGCTATTGCGCCTGCGAAAACAACCACTGGAATCGAGGATCAAGCCTTTGTCAGACATCGTCATCACCGCCGCAAAGCGCACTGCCGTCGGCAGCTTCATGGGCGCCTTCGGCTCGACCCCCGCGCACGAACTGGGCCGCCAGGCGATCATCGCCGCGCTCGCGCAGGCCGGCGTCGCGCCCGATGAAGTGGACGAAGTGATCCTGGGCCAGGTGCTGACCGCCGGCCAGGGGCAGAACCCCGCACGGCAGGCCGCGGTCAACGCCGGCATCCCGGTCGAGCGGACCGCCATCGGCCTCAACCAGTTGTGCGGTTCGGGCCTGCGCGCCGTCGCCCTCGCGGCACAGGCGATCCGCGCCGGCGACGCCAGCATCATGGTCGCGGGCGGCCAGGAAAGCATGTCGCTCGCCCCCCATGCGCAATATCTGCGCGCCGGCAGCAAGATGGGCAATGTCAGCCTCATTGACACGATGATCCATGACGGTCTGACCGACGCCTTCAACAATTATCATATGGGCATCACGGCCGAAAATCTGGCCGAGAAATACCAGATCAGCCGCGAAGCGCAGGACATCTTCGCCGTCGCCAGCCAGAACAAGGCCGAAGCCGCGCGCGCATCGGGCCGCTTCGCCGACGAAATCGTGCCGGTCACGATCAAGGGGCGCAAGGGCGACACCATCGTCGATCAGGACGAATATATCCGCGCCGGCGCCACCATCGAAGCGATGGAAAAGGTCAAGCCCGCCTTCAAGAAGGACGGCACCGTCACCGCCGCCAACGCCAGCGGCCTCAATGACGGCGCCGCCGCGCTGGTGCTGATGACCGCCGATGCCGCCGCCAAGCGCGGCGCGACCATCCTCGGCCGCATCGCCGGCTTCGCCACCTGCGGCGTCGATCCGGCGATCATGGGCATCGGCCCGGCCCCGGCCAGCCGCAAGGCGCTGGAAAAGGCCGGCTGGTCGGTCGCCGACCTCGATCTGATCGAAGCCAATGAAGCCTTCGCCGCGCAGGCGCTGTCGGTCGGCCAGGAACTGGGCTGGGATGCGGAGAAGGTCAACGTCAATGGCGGCGCGATCGCCATCGGCCACCCGATCGGCGCGTCGGGCGCGCGCGTGCTGACCACTCTTCTCTACGAAATGGCCAAGCGCGACGCGAAGAAGGGCCTCGCCACCCTCTGCATCGGCGGCGGCATGGGCGTCGCCATGTGCATCGAGCGCTGATCGCGTCCTGAGTTACCAAAAGGCCGCCGCTCTTGACGGAGCGGCGGCCTTTTGCCTGTCAGCCCTTCCTGGCTGCGGCCCGGCACCGGTCTGAACAATAGACCACATTCTCCCAGTCACGCTCCCATTTCTTCCGCCAGGCGAAGGTGCGCTGGCAGACCGGGCATGTCTTGGTCGGCAGATCCCGTTTGGCGACCCCGCTTGGCATCGTTCCAGTCCCTTCAGGCGTCGAGCGATCGGTCCTTCGTCTCCGGCAGCGCGACCAGACAAGTGACCAGCGCCAGCGCCACGATCGCCAGCGTATACCATAGCCCGGCATAGGGATTGCCCGTCCGCGCGACGATATATTGGCTGACCAGCGGCAGGAACCCGCCGAAATAGCCGGTCCCGATATGATAGGGGATCGACAGCGAACTATAGCGGATGCGCGCCGGGAAATATTCCGACAGAAGGGCCGCGACCGGCCCATATGTCGCGCCCGACAGCGTCCACAGCAACAGCAGCGCTGCGAACACCATCATCGCGCGCGGCCAGTCCGGCGTCACCGCGCCGAAATCATAACCCCGCCGTTCCAATGCCGCATCAAGCCCCTCCGCGCTCAGGTCGCCGACCGCCACCCCGCCGATCGCCACCGCCGGCGTCGCGCCATCGCGCTTGTCATAGGGAATGCCACGCTTGGAAAAATGGTCGAGCAGCTTGCCGCACGCCGTCGGCTGCACCTTGGCGAAGGGATCGAACCGGCAATCGGGACCGCTCACCACCACCGGCGCGCGCTGCGCCGCCTGCGTCAGCGCGGGGTTCGCGGTCGCGCCCATGAACTGATAGAGCGGCAGCGCCAGCAGCAGCACCAGCGCATAGCCGATCACGATCGGCTTCTTCCGCCCGATCCGGTCGGACAGCCAGCCGAAGAAGATGAACGCGCCCATGCCGATGAAAGCGCTGCCACCGACCAGCAACTGCGCCACCCCCGCCGCGACATGCAGGCCGTTCTGCAAAAAATAGAGCGCCTGGAACATCACCGTATAGGCGATGACGGTGAAGCCCGCCGCGATGCCGATCATCGCCACGAACATCCGCTTCCTGTTGCCCGGCGCGGTAAAGGCTTCCCGGATCGGGTTCTTCGCCTGCGTGCCCGCCTTCTTCATCGCCAGGAACACCGGACTCTCGCGCAGCATCAACCGCATCCACAGTGAAATCGCCAGCAGCACCAGCGACAGGACGAAGGGGATGCGCCATCCCCACGCGTCCCACGCCGCCTGGCCGACGATCGCCTGCGTGCCGACCACGACGATCAACGACAGGATGAAACCGCCGATCACGCCGGCCTGGATGAAGCTGGTATAAAATCCCCGCTTCCCCGCCGGCGCATGTTCCGCGACATAGATTGCCGCCCCGCCATATTCGCCGCCCAGCGCCAGCCCCTGCGCGATCCGCAAGCCGATCAGGATGATCGGCGCCGCTATCCCGATGCTCGCGGCGGACGGCGTCAAACCGACCCCCGCGGTCGCGAGGCCCATCAGCACGATGGTCGCCAGAAACGTATATTTCCGCCCCAGTCGGTCGCCCAGATAGCCGAACAGCATCGCCCCGATCGGCCGGAACGCGAACCCGATGGCGAACCCCGCCAGCGTATAGAGCAGTTCGACGGTGGGATTGTCGGTCGGGAAGAAGGTCCGCCCGATGATCGGCGCCAGCACGCCATAGATGTAGAAATCATACCATTCGAACACGGTGCCGAGCGCCGACGCGGTAATGACCAGCCGGTCCCGCTTGGCATCCATCACATAATCGCTGCCGACCATGTCGGTCATTCCGCCCTCTCCCACCGTTCGCTTTCCTCTATGCGGAAGGGAGTGGCCGTCCGACAAGCGCGGGATGACGGGACGCGGAAATTAAAATAGTCGCGATCCGTTGGGCACCGGCCTGTCCGGCGCGAACAGCATCACCGCCCCTGTCTCATCGGCAAAGCCCAGCGTCAGCACCTCCGACATGAACGTGCCGATCTGGCGCGGCGGGAGGTTCACCACGGCGGCGACCTGTCGCCCCGGCAAGTCCGCCAGCGCATGGTTTTCGGTGATCTGTGCGCTGGACCGCTTCTGTCCAATTGCCGGACCGAAATCGATCAGCAGCTTGTAGGCGGGCTTGCGCGCCTGCGGATAAGGCTCCGCCGACAGGATCGTCCCGATCCGGATGTCGACCTTCAGGAAATCGTCGAAGCCGATCATGGCGCCGGCGGGCGCGGCCGGGTCGTGGGTCAGGTGCATTGATCGCCCCTCACAGCGGGTTGATGGCCGACCATATCCAGGCGGCGGCCGGAAAGTCCACCGCACCGTCCTGCAACCGCGCCCGGCAGACCGCCTCTACCTGCGCGACCAGCCCCGCCCGATCCTGCGGCACGGCGGCCTTGAGCGCGCGTGCTGCCGGGCCGATCCGGCTAAAGAAATCGACTGCATCCGCCACAGGATCTGGGCCAGCCCCGGCGCGATAGGCGAAGTCCACCGCCCGCGCCCTGACGTCGGCCCATCCCGCTTCGTTCAGCAAAGCCTGGACGAACGCCTCGTCGGCAAAGGCGAAGGGACCGGGTTCATAGCCGGCCGGAGGCGGCGCGCTGCCCGACAGCGCCGTCATCAACTCGCGCGCCCAGCCATTGAGCGCCGCACCGCGGAAACAGGAAAAAACGAGCCGTGCGCCCGGTCGCGCCGCCGCGCGCATCCCGGCGAAGGCCGCCACCGGATCGTCGAAGAACATCACGCCATGGCGCGACACCAGCAGGTCGAACGGACCGGCCTGCCCGATCGCCACTTCCACCGGCGCGGCGAGAAACCGGCAGTTGGGCAGGCCCGCCGCCCGCTCCTGCGCCACAGCGACGAGGGCCGCGGAAATGTCGAAGCCGGTGACGTTCGCCCGATCATTGGCCCTGGCCGCCGATATCGCCGTGCCGCCTGCGCCGCAGCCGATATCGGCAACCGCGACCGGCGCACCGTCCATGGCCTCCCGGATCGTCCGATCCAGTTCCATCGACAGTGCGGCAAAGCTGCGGTCCGTGCGCTGCCACTCCCGCGCCCAGATGTCGCCATTGGCGCCGGCCCATGCGGCCCCATCGGTGCGGACCGTAGCGGACCGATCACCATGGTCGGATGGTGGCCTGTTCGATGTCTCGTTCGTCGTCATCATTCCCGCAAAGCGGAAATGATAACGACAATCAAGATCATAGTGCTAACAGGTCATTCCATTTCCAGAATGATCGCGTCGACCGGCAGGCTTTCGCCCTGCGCCGCCGACACGCTCTTGACCGTGCCCGCCTTCTGCGCGCGCAGGATATTTTCCATCTTCATCGCTTCGATCACCGCCAGCGGCTGGCCGGCTTCGACCTTGTCGCCCGCCGCCACATGCAGCGCGACCAGCAGGCCTGGCATCGGGCAGATCAGGAAGCGGGACAGGTCTAGCGGGATTTTTTCGATCATATGCTGCGCGTGCGGCGCGGCATGGGCGGGCAGGATGCGCAGGCGGTGGCTGGCCCCATGCGCCGTCAGCAGGAAGCCCGACCGCACCGGCGCGATCCGCACCGCCAGGTCGTCTTCGCCGAACTCCGCCTCGATCAGCCGATCGCCCGGCGTATATTCCAACGCCATGTCGATCGCTTCGCCGTCCACGCTGACCTCATCGCCGTCGATCACCACATCATGGATCGCGTCCCCGATCTTGACCTGCCAGCCGGTCGGCGGGCTGAGCCGCTTGCCCAACTGCCCATCGATCCGCCGCGCGCGATCCGCCTGCGCCATGGCCGCGAACGCGCCGATCGCCGAGAGCCGGACCAGCAGTTCGGGCGACGCAGGCGCCCCCTGGAACCCGTCGGGATATTCCTCCGCGATGAAGCCCGTCGTGATATTGCCCGACCGGAACCGCTCATGCTGCATCAGCGCGGACACGAAATCGATATTATGCCCCGGCCCCTCGATCTCGAACTTGTCGAGCGCCTCGATCTGCTTGTCGATCGCTTCGAGGCGCGTGGGCGCCCAGGTGATCAGCTTGGCGATCATCGGGTCGTAGAACATCGACACTTCGCCGCCTTCCTCCACGCCGTCATCGACGCGGATCAGCGCGCCGCTTTCATCCGTGCCCGTTTCGGGCGGATTGTAGCGGATCAGGCGACCGGTCGATGGCAGGAAACCGCGATAGGGATCTTCGGCATAGATGCGGTTCTCGATCGCCCAGCCGTTGATCTTGACGTCCGCCTGCTCGAACGACAGCGGCTCGCCATTGGCGACGCGGATCATCTGTTCGACCAGGTCGACGCCGGTAATTTCCTCGGTGACGGGATGCTCGACCTGCAAGCGGGTATTCATTTCCAGGAAGTAGAAGCCGTCGCCGGTCTTGTCCTCACCGCTGACGATCAGTTCGACCGTCCCCGCGCTGAAATAGCCGACCGCCCGCGCCAGAGCGACGCACTGCTCGCCCATTTTCTTGCGCATTTCGGGAGACACGAACGGCGACGGCGCTTCCTCGACCACCTTCTGGTGGCGGCGCTGGATCGAACATTCGCGTTCGTTCAGATAGACGATGTTGCCATGCTGATCGCCCAGCACCTGGATTTCGATATGACGCGGGCTTTCGATGAACTTCTCGATGAACACGCGGTCATCGCCGAAACTGTTCAGCCCCTCGCGCTTGGTCGCCTCGAACCCTTCGCGGACATCCTGCTCGCTATAGGCCAGCCGCATCCCCTTGCCGCCACCGCCGGCCGACGCCTTCATCATCACCGGATAGCCGATCTCGTTGGAGATACGGACGGCATGTTCGGTGTCGTCGATTACGCCCACAAATCCGGGCACGACATTGACGCCCGCTTCCAGCGCCAGCTTCTTGGACTCGATCTTGTCGCCCATCGCCGCGATCGCATTGGCGGGCGGCCCCACGAAGATGATGCCCTCCGCGTCCAGCGCCTTACGAAAACTCTCCCGTTCCGACAGGAAGCCATAGCCCGGATGCACCGCATCGGCGCCGGTCTGCTTGCACGCTTCGATGATCTTGTCGGCGATCAGATAGGATTGGGCAGCGGGCGACGGGCCGATATGCACGGCTTCATCGGCCATCAACACATGCGGCGCGCGCGCATCGGCATCGGAATAGACCGCGACGGTCTTGATGCCCATCTTCTTGGCCGTGCGCATGACACGACACGCAATCTCGCCACGGTTCGCGATCAGGATCTTGGTGATTGCCATTCTACTTCCTGTCCCAGTCCTTATTCAGTTCCTCTCACCCCGTTCGGGCTGAGCCTGTCGAAGCCCCGTTCTTCACTTCGAAGAGAAGTGCAGCCCTTCGACATTTCAACGAGACAAGCGGCTCGTTGAAACAGGGCGAACGGGTGTTGATCTATTGCTTATCCACTCCCGAGAGCCGGGCCTTGAAATAGGCAAATGTAAGTCCAGTAAAAATGAGGAGCGACAGCACTCCGGTAATAGCTGGCGATACGCCATCGCAGTCCGCCGGAGCGTCCAGTCCCATCCCGCAATTACCGATGGCCGCCAATAGAATGACAATCATCGCGATCAGCCAGTAGGCTATGCCGAGCACCACAAAGAGTCCGATCTTCATGGCGCTCGGCTTGTTCACTCAGCCGCCTCCATCGCAACCTTCACCTCAGCCTGCATCGGCACCACGCCCAGCTTGGCAAACAGCGTCGCATCCGCATTGTCCCCCGCGTTCGCCGTGGTCAGCAGTTTGTCGCCGGTGAAGATGCTGTTCGCGCCGGCCATGAAGCACAAAGCCTGGCAGCTATCCGACATGCTCTCGCGGCCCGCGGACAGGCGCACCATGGATTCCGGCATCACGATCCGCGCCACGGCGACCGTGCGCACGAACTCGATCTCGTCAATCTTCGCGAGCGGCGTGTCGGCCAGCATATCGCCCAGCACCGTGCCCTTCACCGGCACCAGCGCATTGATCGGCACGCTTTGCGGATGGGCGGGCAGCACGGCCAGCGCATGGAGGAAGCCGACGCGATCCTCGCGCGTCTCGCCCATGCCGACGATCCCGCCGGAACAGACGTTGATCCCCGAATTGCGGACATTCTCCAGCGTTTCCAGCCGGTCGTCGAACGTCCGCGTCGTAATCACCTTCTCATAATGTTCAGGCGAGGTGTCGATATTATGGTTGTAATAATCGAGGCCCGCATCCGCCAAAGTCTTGGCCTGCCCCTCGCTCAGCATGCCCAAAGTCATGCAGGTTTCCATGCCCATCTGACGCACGCCCTTCACCATCTGGACGATGGCGGGCATGTCCCGCTCCTTGGGGTTGCGCCACGCCGCGCCCATGCAGAAGCGCGAGGAGCCTGCGTCCTTCGCCTGCGCCGCCGCCTGCATCACCGCCTGCACGCTCATCAGCTTTTCAGCCTTCAGCCCGCTTTCCGCCGATGCCGACTGGTTGCAGTAACCGCAATCCTCAGGACAGCCGCCCGTCTTGATCGACAGCAAAGTGGACAGTTGCACCTCGTTGCGCGGGAAATTCGCGCGATGGATCGTCTGCGCCTCGAACATCAGGTCGTTGAAGGGCAGGTCGAACAGCGCGGCGATTTCCTCGCGGGTCCAGTCGGTGCGGGCAATGGTATCGGTCATGCGGCTTCCTCGATCCCCGCAGGGGGCATGTTGTGGCCGAGCAGGCGCAGCACATCGGCGGCGCACTCCACGACATTGGAACCCGGCCCATAAATCCCCTGGACCCCCGCGTCACGAAGATAGTCATAGTCCTGCGGCGGGATGACGCCGCCCGCAATCACCTTGATGTCGGTCCGCCCCGCCTCGCGCAGCTTCGCGATCAGTTCGGGGATCAGCGTCTTGTGCCCCGCCGCCAGGCTGGACGCGCCGACCACATCGACCCCGCTGTCCAGCGCCAGCACCACCGTTTCATCGGGCGTCTGGAACAGCGGTCCGGACACCACGTCGAACCCCAGATCGCCAAAGGCGGACGCGATCACATTGGCGCCCCGGTCATGCCCGTCCTGCCCCATCTTCGCGACGAGGAGTTTGGGCTTGCGACCGAGGCGCCGCTCGACGGCCTGCACGCCGTCAAGTACCTGTTGCCAGCGGCTGTCGCCGGCATAGGGCGCGGCATAGACGCCCTTCACCGGCGTCGGCTGCGTACCATAGCGGGCGAAACTGTCTTCCATGGCGGCGGATATTTCGCCCAGCGTCGCACGCGCGCGGGCGCATTCGACGGCGAGGGCGAGGAGGTTGTTCTCCAGGCTCGCGGGCGCCGCGGCGCCGTCGCGCAGCGCCTGCAACGCCGCTTCGCATCGGGCGCTGTCGCGCTCCGCCTTCACCTTGTTGATCCGGGCGATCTGCCCTTCACGCACCGCCGCATTGTCGATGTCAAGCGTTTCGAGCAGATCCTCGTTCGCAAGCCGATATTTATTGACGCCCACGATCACGTCGTCGCCACGATCGACCCGCGCCTGTCGCGCCGCCGCCGCCGTCTCGATCATCGCCTTGGGCCAGCCGGCCGCGACCGCCTTGGCCATGCCGCCATCGGCCTGCACCTTGTCGATGATCTCCTGCGCGGCGTCGACCAGTTGCTGGGTCAGCGCCTCGACATAATAGGAGCCGCCCAACGGGTCGACGACATTGCACATGCCGGTTTCTTCCTGGATCACGATCTGCGTGTTGCGCGCGATCCGGGCGGAAAAGTCGGTGGGCAGCGCGATCGCCTCGTCCAGCGCATTGGTGTGCAGCGACTGCGTCCCGCCCAGCATCGCGGCCATCGCCTCGATCGTAGTGCGCATCACATTGTTATACGGATCCTGCTCGGTCAGCGACACGCCAGACGTCTGGCAATGGGTCCGCAGCATCTTGGACCGCTCGTCCTTGGCCCCCAGCGTCGTCATCGCCCGGTGCCACAGCACCCGCGCGGCGCGCAGCTTGGCGATCTCCATGAAGAAGTTCATGCCGATCGCGAAGAAGAAGCTCAGCCGCCCTGCGAACTTGTCGATGTCCAGGCCCGACGCCACGCCATATTTCACATATTCCATGCCGTCGGCGATGGTGAAGGCCAGTTCCTGCACCTGCGTCGCGCCGGCCTCCTGCATATGATAGCCGGAGATGGAGATGCTGTTGAACTTGGGCATTTCCCGCGAGGTGTAACCGAAAATGTCGGAGATGATCCGCATCGAGGGTTCGGGCGGGTAGATATAGGTGTTGCGGACCATGAACTCCTTGAGGATGTCGTTCTGAATGGTCCCGTCGAGCAATTTGCGGTCGACACCCTGCTCCTCGCCCGCGACGATGAAGAAGGCGAGGATCGGGATCACCGCGCCGTTCATCGTCATGGACACCGACATCTTGTCGAGCGGGATGCCGTCGAACAATATCTTCATGTCGTCCAGCGTATCGATCGCCACGCCCGCCTTGCCGACGTCGCCGGTGACGCGCGGATGGTCGCTGTCATAACCGCGATGGGTGGCCAGATCGAACGCGACCGACAGCCCCTTCTGCCCCGCCTTCAGGTTGCGATGGTAAAAGGCGTTGGAGGCCTCGGCGGTCGAAAAGCCCGCATATTGCCGGATGGTCCAGGGACGGCCGGCATACATGCTGGCCTTCACCCCGCGCGTGAAGGGCGCAAAGCCGGGCAGGCCCGGATCGACGGCGACATCCTCGGCCGTGTAGAGCGGCTTGACGGCGATCCCTTCCGGGGTCTGCCACGTCAGATCCTTGCCCTTCACCTCCTTGGTGGCGGCGGCGGTCCAGTCATCCAGCGTCGGCTTTTCGGTCATTGCAATCTTAGTCCCTGTCACCAACATCCGTTCGATTCGAGCTTGTCGAGAACGGGCCTGGCATGTTGTTCTCGACAAGCTCGAACCGAACGGGGTTGCTTATCAATGCGCCTCTTTCGGCGTCTCCATGATCTCGGTCAGCACCCCGTTCATATCCTTGGGATGCACGAAGAAGATCGGCGTGCCATGCGCCCCGATCCGCGGTTCGCCCAGGACGCGGGCGCCCCTGCCCTCGAACCACGCCTTGGCCTCATGGATATCGGCCACTTCATAGCACATATGATGCTGCCCCCCGGCCGGGTTCTTGGCGATGAAGGCGGTGATCGGCGAGCTGGCGTCGAACGGCTCGATCAGTTCGATCTGCGTCCCTGCCGTGCCATTCTCACCGGGCGTATCGATGAAACACACCTTCACCCCCTGCGCGGGCAGGTCGAACGGTTCATGCGCGATCGTCGCACCCATCACGTCGCGATAATAAGCGATGCTCGCTTCCAGCGACGGCGTTGCGACGCCGATATGATTGAGACGGCCGAGTTTCATGATTTCATCCTATCCTCGTCATTCCCGCACAGGCGGGAATCCATCTCCCAACCCATCCCCAAATGCGTCGTTCCGAGATGGATCCCCGCCTTCGCGAGGATGACGTCAATGTTTAAAGCGGAATATTGTCATGCTTCTTCCACGGATTCTCCAGCGCCTTGTTCTTGAGCTTGCGCAGCCCCAGCGCGATGCGCTTGCGGGTCGAATGCGGCTGGATCACCTCGTCGATGAAGCCCTTGCTCGCCGCCACGAACGGATTGGCGAAACGCCCTTCATATTCCGCCGTCCTCTCGGCGATCTCGTCCGCGGTCTTGCCGCGGAAGATGATCTCGACCGCGCCCTTCGCCCCCATCACCGCAATCTCGGCGGTCGGCCAGGCATAGTTCAGGTCGCCGCGCAGATGCTTGGAACTCATCACGTCATACGCCCCGCCATAGGCTTTGCGCGTGATGACGGTGATCTTGGGCACGGTCGCCTCGGCATAGGCGAACAGCAGTTTCGCGCCATGCTTGATGATGCCGCTATGCTCCTGCGCGGTGCCCGGCAGGAAGCCCGGCACATCCACGAAAGTCACGATCGGGATTTCGAACGCATCGCAGAAGCGCACGAAGCGGGCCGCCTTCTTCGATGAATTGATATCCAGCACGCCCGCCAGCACCATCGGCTGGTTGGCGATGATGCCCACCGTCTTGCCTTCGACCCGGCCGAACCCGCACAGGATGTTCCCGGCATGGGCGGGCTGCACTTCGAAAAAGTCGCCTTCGTCCACCACCTTGCGGATCAGCTCGTGCATGTCATAGGGCTGGTTCGCGTTCGCCGGGATCAGCGTGTCCAGGCTCGGTTCGATCCGGTCCCATGCATCCGCGCTCGGCCGCTCGGGCACCGGCTCCTTGTTGGACGCGGGCAGGAAGTCCACGAAATCGCGCACCGCCAGCAGCGCCTCGATATCATTTTCGAACGCCATATCCGCCACGCCGGACTTGGTCGTATGCGTGACCGCGCCGCCCAGTTCCTCCTGCGTCACCACCTCGTTCGTCACCGTCTTGACCACGTCGGGTCCGGTTACGAACATGAAGCTGCTGTCCTTCACCATGAAGATGAAGTCGGTCATGGCGGGCGAATAGACCGCGCCGCCCGCGCACGGCCCCATGATGACGCTGATCTGCGGCACCACGCCGCTGGCCAGCACATTGCGCTGGAAAATTTCCGCATAGCCGGCGAGCGAAGCGACACCCTCCTGAATCCGCGCGCCGCCGCTGTCGTTCAGGCCGATCACCGGCGCGCCGACCTTCAACGCCATGTCCATGATCTTGCAGATCTTCATCGCGTGCCGTTCCGACACCGCGCCGCCATAGACGGTGAAGTCCTGGCTGAACACGAACACCAGCCGGCCGTTGACCGTACCCGACCCGGTAACCACGCCGTCGCCCGGAATATGCTGCTCGTCCATGCCGAAATCGACGCAATTATGCTCGACATACATGTCCAGCTCTTCGAAACTATCCTCGTCCAGCAACACGTCCAGCCGCTCGCGCGCGGTCAGCTTGCCCTTGGCGTGCTGGGCGTCGATGCGGCGCTGGCCGCCCCCCATGCGCGCGCCCTCGCGCTTGGCTTCGAGCTGTTCGATGATGGCGAGCTTCGACATGCGGGCATCTCTCCGATTTGCGGCGCCAGATAGAGGATGGTGCCGCCTTGAACTTTCCCTACGCGGGCTTTCCCTTTTTTCGCAAATGCAAATTTGCTAATTTGCAAATCACGACTTCGCAAATTAAGATCGGTTTATGGCACGTGGCAACCGTATTTTCGCAGGCCCGCGACTGCGCCAACTGCGTCTGGACCACCGGATGGACCAGGCGACGATGGCGCAGGCGCTGGGCATATCCGTATCCTATCTGTCGCAGATGGAAAATGACGATCGTCCCCTGACCGCGAAGGTCAAGGCCGCGCTCGCCAGCGCCTTTCCCACCGACTGGGCCAGTTTCGACAGCCGCGAGGATGAGCAACTGCTCGGCGCCTTCACCTATGCGCTCGGCCATCCCGAACTGCCCGGCAACCAGATGGAGCCGGAACGGATCGAGAAGCTGCACCTGCAATTCCCCGAATTCGCCGCCCGCTATGTCGATCTCTACAATGCCCATATGCGGGCCAACGAACGCATCAACATGATCGAGGAGGCGATCGCCAACGATCATGAGGTGCAGGCCCGTCTCCCTTGGGAAGCCGCGCGTGACTGGTTTCACGAAGCGGGCAACTATGTCCACAGCATCGACTGCCTGGCCGAGGACATGGCGGAAAGCTTCACCGCCGGGCACATCCTGGACAAGGGCGCGCTGGACGAAGGGATGCTGGTGGAGGCGCTGGCCCGCCGCCACGGCATCGAAACCCTGATCGCCGATACCCCCGGCTCCTCGCTGCGCAGCTATACCCGCGCGGACAAGCGCCTGTTCGTCAACGCCGCGCTGCCGACCGAAAGCCGCAAATTCATGCTCGCCCACCAACTCATGATGCTGGAGGGGCAGGCGGTGATCGCCGATGTCGTGAACAGGGCCGCGCTGCCCGTCCCCGGCGCCGACCGACTGCTGGCGATCGGCCTGGGCAATTACGCCGCCGGCGCGCTGCTCATGCCTTACGCCCCGTTCCGGGAAGCGGCGCGGGCGATGCGCCACGATATCGACCGGCTCGCCCGCACCTTCGGCGTCAGCTTCGAACAGGCCTGCCATCGCCTCTCGACCCTGCAACGGCCGGGGCTTCGCGGCATCCCCTTCTTCTTCTGCCGCGTCGATATGGCCGGCAACATCACCAAGCGCCACAGCGCGACACGCCTGCAATTCGCCCGCTTCGGCGGCGCCTGCCCGCTATGGAACGTCCACGAAGCCGTCGCCGTCCCCGACCGCATCAACGTGCAACTGGGCGAAACCCCTGACGGCGTGCGCTATGTGTCGATGGCCAAGGGGCTGGTGAAACCATCGGGCAGCTACAAGCGCACCCCGCGCCGCTACGCCGTGGTGCTGGGCTGCGAAGTCGCCCATGCCGCCAACTTCGTCTATGCCGATGGCCTTCATTTGCAGGAGGAAGGGGCGGCGACCCCGATCGGCATCACCTGCCGCCTATGCCCCCGCCAAAGCTGCGACCAGCGCGCCTTTCCTCCGGCGGATCGGCCGATCCATGTCGATCCAGACAACCGCCAGATCGTGCCGTATTGGATCGGGTGAGGCGGATAAATCAGTCGCGTGGATCGCTCAGCAGCGTCTCGAAATCCTGCCCGCCATAATAAATGCCGATAATCACCACCGCCTCATCCTCGACAATGAAGGCGATCACCGCACGGCGGCGATGCGTCAGCGTCCGCAGGCCTGGCCGTACATCGTCACGCGCGGTGCCGATCAACGGATAATCGGCCAATGTGTCGAGATGGGCGAGAATGGCGTCGGTAAACTGCCGGGCTACACTCCGCGTCGCGGCCCCGGCGATATAATCATATATGGCATTGATCTGATCGCGCGCTTCCGGCGTGAAGATGATCCTGTGCGCCACGTTCAGTCGCGATCGGCCAGCCCCGCCCTCACATCGTCGATCGACACACCGCGAGAAGGATCGCCGCGATAGGCGTCATAAGCGGGCATGGCGACATTGCTCAGCCACGCTTCCATTGCACGGTCGCGCGCCTGAAGCGCGCGAAGCCCGTCGCGGATGACTTCGCTCTCGCTGGCATAGGCGCCCGACGCCACTTTGGCCCGCACCTCGGCCGCCATGTCGTTCGGCAATGTCACGCTGAATTGCTGGGTGGTCCGCATGGCAGGCTCCTTGAGCAATAGGATTTAATCCCATTGCCCCCCCGTTGCAACCGCGCCTACCCCTCCACCACCAACGCTCTCTCCAGAAAATCCAGAAACGCCCGCACCCGCGCCGCGCTCCGATCTTCCGCCGCGTAGAGCGCGTGAATATCCTCCCCGTCCCCCGCATCAAACTCTGCCAGCACCTCCACCAGCCGCCCTTCGCGCAAGTCGCTGGCGACATGAAACCGCCCATGCCGCGCGATCCCGCCGCCCGCGATCGCCATGCGCCGCACCACTTCGCCCGAATTGCCGAAGAAACGCCCCTGCACCGGCCGCTGCACGTGCCTGCCCCGCACCCGGAACGGCCAGCTATCCACCGACCGGCGAAAGCTGAACCGCAAACAGTCATGCCCGGCCAGATCGTCGGGCGTCCTGGGCGTTCCCCGCCGCGCCAGATAGTCCGGCGAAGCCACCAGCACCATCCGGCTATGCCCCAGTTTCTTCGCGCGCAACCGCGTGTCGCGCAGCGGCCCGATGCGGATCGCGACATCCGCCCGCTCCTCGACCAGATCGACGATCGCGTCGGTCAGCGTCAGGTCCACCGTCACCGCCGGATATCGTTCTGCAAAGCGCGGCAGGATCGGGATCAGGCATTCTATGCCGAACGAAGGCGAGGCGTTGATGCGCAGCAGCCCGCGCGGCCCGTGCCCCTCGCTGCTCAGGCTGTTTTCCACATCCATCATGTCGCCCAATATGGCGATCATCTTGTCATGATAGACCTGCCCCTCGCGCGTCAGCGCCAGCGACCGCGTCGTCCGGCGCACCAGCGCCACGCCCAGCCGCTGCTCCAGCCGCGCGATCGACCGGCTCACCGCCGACGGGGTCAGGCGCAACATCTTGGCCGCCGCGGCGAAGCTGCCCTCGCCCGCCACCATCAGGAAATTCTCGACGTCGCCGAACCGGTTATCCATGATTTCAATGCACTTCTGAAATGATAGCGCGCAATCTAATCATTAATCGGAAAAAGTCTATCTAACTGTCCAGTTCGCCGTCTCATTCAACAAGGAAACAGCCATGGACCTGAAGCTCACCGGCAAGACCGCCATCGTCACCGGCTCCACCGCCGGCATCGGCCTCGCCATCGCCAAACGCCTCGCGCAAGAGGGCGTCGCCGTCACCATCACGGGCCGCAGCGAGGCCAAGCTGGATGCCGCCGCGGCCGAAATCGGCCTGCCCGTCAACGCCGTCCTCGCCGACCCGGCGACGGCCGAGGGCGCCGCGGCCCTCATCGCCGCCGTCCCCGCGACCGACATCCTCGTCAACAATCTGGGCATCTATGAAGCGAAGGATTTCGCGGATATCAGCGACGCGGACTGGCATCATATCTTCGAGGTCAACGTCGTCAGCGGCGCCCGCCTTTCCCGCCATTATTTCCCGCCGATGCTGGCCAACAACTGGGGCCGCATCCTCTTCATCGCCAGCGAAAGCGGCCTGCTCCCGCCCGCCGAGATGATCCATTACGGCATGACCAAATCGGCCCAACTCTCCATCTCGCGCGGCCTGGCCGAACATACCCGCGGCACCGGCGTCACCGTGAACAGCGTCCTGCCCGGCCCCACCCGCTCGGAAGGGATCGTGGAATTCATCCGCTCGGTTGTCGACAACAAGGACGCCCCCGAAGCCGACCGCGAAGCCGAATTTTTCACCAAACTCCGGCCCCTCTCGCTCATCAAGCGGCTGATCGAGGCGGACGAGGTCGGCGCCATGGTCGCCTATCTCGCCAGCCCGCTCGCCGCCGCCACCAACGGCGCGGCGGTTCGGGTCGAAGGCGGCATGGTCCCGACGATCGCCTGAGCGCCAGGAACGCAACCCACCCTGCGGGAACTGGCCCTGTCGCTCGTCTTCTCAACCGACTAGGATGACAAGATGAGCGACACCGACAGCCTTTCCCGCATGGACGTCACGCTGGCGCAGGACGGCTATGTCCGCTTGCCCGGTGCGGATATACTGGACCGGCTCGGCATCTCTCCCGAAGACTGGTCGGCCTTCGCCGCCAGTTGGGACGATCTCGGCCCGGACCTCTTCATGGCCGATGGCGGCCGCTACCGCCGCCGCCGTCATGCCGCCTTCGCGCTGGAACGGGGCCGCTTCATCCGCAAACCGCACCAGCCCCATTATCAGAGCCGCGACTATAACCCGCTCAACGGCGACGTGCAGCGCTGGTTCGATCCGGTCGAGGATGCGACCGTCGCCAGCCCCGTCCGGCAGGCCATCTTCGCCTTCGCCGCCGACAGTTTCGATCCGGCCGGTAAAGGCGACTGGCACATCGAAATGCACCAGTTCCGCATCGAAGCGAAGCCGGGCGAAACCGGCCGCCCCACGCCAGAGGGGATGCACCGCGACGGGGTGGACCATGTGCTGGTCATGCTGGTCGAGCGCTGCAACGTCCGCGAAGGCGTGACCCGTATCGGTGCGCCCGACGGCACGCCGCTGGGCGAATTCACCCTGACGACGCCCGGTGACACGATGCTGATCGACGACCACCGCATCCTGCACGGCGTGACGGAAATCCACGCGGTTGACCCGGCGCAACCGGCCTGGCGCGACGCACTGGTCGTGACGTTCGTGGTCGAACGCTAACCCAAGCCGTTCGTAACCTATTTCAACAACACCAGTTCTTCCGCCATGCTGGGGTGCAGGGCCACGGTATCGTCGAAATCCTGCTTGGTCAGCCCGGCCTTCACCGCGATCGCCGCCGCCTGCAAAATCTCCGGCGCATCCGGCCCGATCATATGCAGCCCGATCACCCTGTCCGTCGTTGCGTCCACGACCATCTTGTAGAGCGCCCGCTCCTCGCGCCCCGCCAGCACATTCTTCATCGGCCGGAAATCGGACGTATAGACCTTCACCGTGCCATAATGGTTCTTGGCCTCCGCCTCGGTCATGCCCACGCCGGCCAGCGGCGGATGGCTGAACACGGCCGACGGCACGCAGCTATAATCGACCTTCCGCTTGTTGCCCCCGAACACGGTATCGGCGAAGGCATGGCCCTCGCGGATGGCCACCGGGGTCAGTTGCAGCCGGTCGGTGACGTCGCCCACGGCGTAGATGCTCTCGCAACTGGTCTGGCTATAGTCGTCGACCCTGATCGCGCCCTTGTCGTTCAGTTCGACCCCGGCCGTCTCCAGCCCCAGCCCCCCGGTCAGCGGCTTGCGCCCGGTGGCGAACAGCACCACGTCGGCCGCGACCGGATCGCCCTCCTTGAAGCGGACGCACAAAGTACCGTCCTCATTCTTCTCGATCTGCTCCATCTTCGCATTGAAGCGGAAATTAATCCCCTTGGTCATGGAAATCTGGAGCAGCCGGTCGCGGATCTGCGTGTCATAGCCGCGCAACAGGTCGCTGCCACGATTGACCATCGTCACATGGCTGCCCAACTGGTGGAAGATGCCGGCGAATTCATTGGCGATATAGCCGCCGCCGACGATCACGATCCGCTTGGGGCATGCGTCCAGATGGAAGACCTCGTTGCTGGTGATGCCATGCTCGGCGCCCTCCAGTTCGGGGATCACCGGCCAGGCGCCGGTCGCGACCAGGATCGTCTTGGCCGTCACTTCGCGCCCGCTGGCCAGCCTCACCCCATGCGGCCCGGTGATGGTCGCGCGTTCACGGATCACCTCGACCTTGTGGCTGCTCAGCGTGTTGCCATACAACCCTTCCAGCCGATCGACCTCGGCCAGCACATTGTCGCGCAGCGTGGTCCATTCGAACCCACATTCCGGCACGTCCCAGCCGAAACGGCGCGCGTCCTTCAGATCCTCGGCGAAATGCGCGCCATAGATGAGCAGCTTCTTGGGCACGCAGCCGCGAATGACGCAGGTGCCGCCGACGCGAAATTCCTCGGCAACCGCAACCTTCGCCCCATGCGCCGCCGCGACCCGCGACGCCCGCACGCCGCCCGATCCTGCACCGATGACGAAAAGGTCGAAATCATAGTCACTCATGCCGGGCCTCCGATGGGATAGGCGCGGATATGGCGGGTGAAGGCGCCAGTTACAAATGGGAATATTCTTGCTGGTAGCCAAACCACCTCCGTTCGCTTCGAGCGCGTCGAGAAGCGTTGCGCCCTCGCTTCTCGACTGCGCCCGAAACCAACGGCAGTTTACGCCTCGCCCAACGCGATCTCGATCAGCGCCATTGTCGACGGATCGAATCCGGTCGCCCCGTTCGCCTCGATCGACTTGGCGATCTCCTTGCCCAGCTCCACGCCGAACTGGTCGAACGGGTTGATCCCCATCAGCACCGCATTGGCGAAGGTGCGATGCTCGTAGAAGGCGATCAGCGCACCCAGCGCCTCCGGCGTCACATCCTCCAGCAGGATGGTTGTCGATGGCCGGTTGCCCGGATAGGCGCGCGCCGGATCGGCATCATTGTCCTTGCCGCGCAGCAGCGCCGCGCCCTGCGCGAAGCAGTTGACCAGCAGCGCGCGATGATGCGCCGGGTCCAGCACATGGCCCGGCTCGATCGAAGCGACGAACTCCACCGGCGATACGATCGTCCCCTGGTGCAGCAACTGGAACACCGCATGTTGCGCGTCGGTGCCCACCCCGCCCCAGGTGATCGGCGCGGTCGGGCCGTCCACCGGACTGCCGTCGCGCTGCACGCTCTTGCCGTTGCTCTCCATCTCCAGTTGCTGGAGGTAGGATGGCAACAGCGCCAGCCGCTCGTCATAGGCGAACAAGGCGCGGGTCTGGCATCCCATGACGCGCGTATAATATTGATCCACGAACGCGGCGATCAGCGGCGCATTTTCGCCTGGATCGGACAGGCGGAAATGCCGGTCCATCGCCGCCGCGCCCTCCAGCAGGCTCTCGAACGCGTCCCAGCCCAGCGCCAATGCAGCCGGGAAACCGATCGAGGACCAGAGCGAATAGCGCCCGCCCACCGACTCTGCGAAGGGCAGGATGCGGGTTTCATCGACACCCCATTCCATCGCCTTGTCGGGCGCGGCGGTCAGCGCGATCACCTTCCCATAGGGATCGTCGACCCCGGCTTCGACCATCCAGTTGATCGCGCTTGCCGCGTTCAGCATCGTCTCGCTGGTCGTGAAGGTCTTGGACGCGATGGCGATCAGGGTGGCGTTGGGATCGAACCCCTCGATCGCCCGCTCCAGCGCCGTGCCGTCGACATTGGACACGATCGCCACGTCATACCGCACGCCGTCGCCGTCCAGCGCATCGACGATCAGCTTGGGGCCGAGCGCCGAGCCGCCGATGCCAATATGCAGGATATGCCGGATGTCGCCCAGCGCGCCCGCCTCGATCGCGTCGATCAGGCCGCGCATCCGCTGATGCAGCATCTTGGCATGGGCGACGCTGTCGGCATTGCCTTCACCCCGTTCGGCGGGATGTTCGGCGGCGCGGCCCTCACTATTATTGACCGCCTCGCCCGCGAACAGGGCGTCGCGCTGCGCCGCAAAGCCCTGTTCGTCGGCCAGCTTCAGGAAACCCGCCAGCACATCGTCGGTCAGATGGGTCTTGGACCAGTCGAACCGGATCGGCCCCTGGGTCAGGACCAGCTTGCCCAGCCGGTCGGGATCGGTGACGAAAATGGACTTGAGGTCTGCTTGCGGAAGTGCGGCGATGGACGCCAAGGACCTGGGCAGTGCAGGGCTGGTCATGCGATATCCTCTTGTGACGTTGGTCGATATCGACGCTGCACCGGTCGATTCCTGCTATGTCTAGCGCAAAGCCCCGTGCTTTGCATCGCCAAGGACTGCTTGACGCGCTCCATCACAGGCCCCAAAAGCCGCCACGGCCGCTTTGTGGGCCTTTCCAAGGGATCAGACGACACTCCATGACTGCCAAATCGGAAACGCGGGACTTTCTCTGGTTTCTCGCCAAGCTCGGGCTGTTTGTCTTCATCCTGCGCAGCTTCATCATATCGCCGTTCAACATCCCGTCGGAATCGATGCAGCCGCGGCTGCTGATCGGCGACTATCTGCTGGTCGCCAAATGGCCCTATGGCTATTCGCGCTATTCGTTGCCTTTCTCGATTCCCCTGATCCCCGGCCGCATCCTGGCGTCCACGCCCCAGCGCGGCGACGTGGTGGTGTTCAAGGCGCCGCCGAACCAGAAGAATGACTATATCAAGCGCGTGATCGGCCTGCCCGGCGACATGATCGGCGTGCGCGGCGGGACCGTCTATCTGAACGGCCAGGCGATCCCCAAGCAGAAGGTCGCCGACCTCGTCATCCCGGTGACACCGAACATGGAGGACGCCGCCGCGCGCGAAGGCGCCGCTTCCCCCTGCTATCGTCCCGATTTCGAGGAAGCCGCGGCCGGCGGCGGCAAACAATGCCGCTACCCCCAGTTCCGCGAAACCCTGCCCGGCGGCAAGAGCTACAACGTCCTCGACCTGCTGCCCGATGGCGCCGCGGACGACCGGGACACGGTGCTGGTGCCGCAAGGCCATCTCTTCATGATGGGCGACAATCGCGATCGCAGCGCCGACAGCCGCTTCCCCGCGGTCGAAGGCGGCGGCATCGGCCTCGTCCCCGAAGAAAATCTGGTGGGCAAGGCGATGATTTCGGTCTTTTCGACCGACGGCAGCGCCAACTGGCTGCTGCCCTGGACCTGGTTCACCGCCGCGCGCTGGAGCCGTATCGGGGAAGGCTTTTGAAGCCGACTACGCATGGGCCGGACACTGCGGGCTGGCTGAAGGACCTGATCGGCCGCGTCCCGATAAATCCGGCGCGGTTCGATCAGGCGCTGACCCATGGGAGCGCCAAGGCGGTCAATTATGAGCGGCTGGAATTTCTGGGCGACCGTATCCTGGGCCTGCTGATCGCCGAATGGCTGTTCGAACGCTTCACCGACGAACCGGAAGGCAAGCTCTCCCGTCGCTTCAATGCGCTGGTGTCGGGTGAAACCTGCGCCGAAGTGGCCCGCACGGCCGGCGTTCCCATCCATCTGGTGCTGGGCAAGCAGGCGCGCGACGATGGCGCGGCCGACAGCGACAATGTGCTGGGCGACGTGATGGAGGCGCTGATCGGCGCCCTCTATCTGGAAGGCGGACTGGAAGAAGCTCGCGCACTTGTCCGCCGCCTGTGGGGCAATCGGGTCGACACCCAGACCAGCGCCCCGCGCCACCCCAAATCCTATCTTCAGGAATGGGCCGCGGCCAACAAGCGCAAGCCTCCCGAATATGTCCTGACCGACCGTTCCGGCCCGCACCATGCGCTGCGCTTCACCGTCACCGTCGCCATAAAGGGCGCGGGCGAAGCCTCTGCCACCGGCGCCTCCAAGCAGGAAGCCGAAACGGCGGCGGCCAAGGCGCTGCTGGAGAAGCTGACGGGTTGACCCCGATTGTGCTACACCATGCTCACCCGCAGGCGGGAGCATCTGGAACAGAATGGAATAAAATTGACGGTTGAATCAGAAACCCAGCGCTGCGGCGTTATCGCCGTGGTCGGCGCGCCGAATGCGGGCAAGTCCACGCTGGTCAACGCGCTGGTAGGGCAGAAGGTGGCGATCACCAGCCCCAAGGCGCAGACAACGCGCACCCGCGTCATGGGTGTCGCGATCGAGGGCGACGCGCAGATCGTGCTGGTCGATACGCCCGGCATCTTCGCGCCCAAGCGGCGTCTGGACCGCGCGATGGTGCAGGCCGCCTGGGGCGGCGCGCAGGGCGCGGACCTCATCGCGATGATCGTGGACGGCAAGGCGGGCCTTGGCCCCAAGCTGGAGCCGATCATCGAATCCCTGAAACACCGCACCGAACGCAAGTGGCTGATCCTCAACAAAGTGGACATCGCCACCAAGGAAAGGCTGCTGGTCCACACGCAAAAGCTCAACGACCAGCTTGGCTTTGACGAAATCTACTTCGTGTCCGCCGCGACCGGCGACGGCCTGCCCGAACTCAAGGCCGCCTTCGCCAAAGCGATGCCGGAAGGGCCATGGCATTTCCCCGAAGACCAGGTGTCGGACGCCACCGACCGGATGCTGGCCGCGGAAATCACGCGCGAGCAGCTCTACCACCAGCTTCACGCCGAACTGCCCTACGCCGCTGCGGTCGATACCGAACAATATAAGGAGCGGGACGACGGATCGGTCGAAATCCACCAGCAGATATTGGTCGGCCGTCCCACCCAGCGCGCCATCGTGCTGGGCAAGGGCGGGCAGCGCCTCAAGGAAATCGGATCGAAGGCGCGCGCGGAACTCGCCAACCTGCTCGGCGTCAAGGTCCACCTCTACCTGCACGTCAAGGTCAAGGAAGACTGGGAAGATGATCGCGGCATCTATCGCGACATCGGCCTCGACTGGGTGGAATGATGAATTGCCAATAGGGTAAATTCATCCTTTACCTTATGCCGTTAGGTCCCCGTTTCATGGGACCGAAACAGAAAATCGCCTTCGCCGTAGGCGTCTCCGTTCTGGGGACGATCATCATCATGGCGATCGTGTCGATGATACCCGGCATGTCGATCCCGCTACGCTATTACAGCGTAGGCATTTTCTGTTCGGGCAGCATTTCCACCCCGGTGTGCGTGCTGCTCGTCCGCCAGGGGGAGGAAAACCGCCGGCTCCGCCACGAACTGGAACTGCGGGTGACGGAACTGGCGCAACTGGCCGATGTCGACGGCCTGACCGGCCTGCTCAGCCGCAGCGCCTTTTTCAACCGCGCCGAACGGGTCCATGCGCAACCGGGCAACTGGTATCTGCTGATCGACATCGATCATTTCAAACGCTTCAACGACGATCATGGTCATCAGACCGGCGACGCCGTCCTGCACGCAGTGGGATCGGCCATCGCGCAGGCGCTGGGTCCGGCCGATCTGAGCGGCCGCCTGGGTGGCGAGGAATTTGCCGTCTGCCTGACCGATTGCGACGCCGACCTGGCGACGCGACGCGCCGAACATGTCCGCGCGTCGATCCAGGCCTTGCGGGTCCGGGCGCTATCCGGCCGCGTCGTGCGCGTGACCGCCAGCATCGGCCTCAGCGCCGGCGACCCCGTCTTGCCGATCGAGGCCAGCCTGCACCGGGCCGACCTCGCCATGTATGCCGCCAAGACCGGCGGCCGCAACCAGGTGCGGCGCGCCGCCTGACCTTATTCCGCCGCAGCCACCTTCTTTTTCGCCGGGGCCTTCTTGGCGGCCGGCTTCTTCGCGCTGTCGCCGTCCTTCTTGGCCACAGGTTTCTTGGCCGCCGCCTTCTTGGGCGCCGCCTTCTTCTTGCCCTTCTTGGCCGGCGCCGCAGCCGCGCGCGCGTCGATCAACTGCGCCGCTTCTTCCAGCGTCAACTGGTCCTTGTCCACCGTCTTGGGCAGGGTCGCGTTGGTCGTACCGTCGGTGACATAGGCGCCGTAGCGGCCCTCCATCAGCTTGATCTCCAGCTCCGTGCGCGGATGCGCGCCCAGCACCTTCAACGGCTCCCGCCCGCCGCTCGACCGCCCGCCGCGGGTCGCCGCCTCGGCCAGCTTCACGACGGCGCTGTTCATCCCGACCTCGAAAATCTCCGACGTCGATGACAGCCGCCCATATTTGCCGTCATGCAACAGATAGGGACCGAACCGCCCGATATTCGCCACGATCGGCAAACCGGTTTCGGGATGCAGACCCACCTCGCGCGGCAGGCTCAGCAGCTTGACGCCCCAGTCCAGCGTCAGTTCGCCATCGGGCAGATCCTTGGGGATCGACCCGCGCTTGGCCTCCTTGCCCTCGCCCATCTCGATATAGGGACCAAAGCGACCGGACTTCTTGACGATGTCCTGCCCGGTCTCGGGATGCTGGCCCAGAACCTCCGGCCCCGTATCCTCACCATCCTTGCCGCCCGGCTGCCCGAATTTGCGCGTATATTTGCACTCCGGGTAATTGGAGCAGGCGATGAACGCCCCGAACCGACCGCCCCGCAGCGACAACTGCCCATCGGCGCACAGCGGGCAGGCGCGCGGATTGCTGCCGTCCGCGCGCGGAGGGAACAGCATCGGCTCCAGAAACTTGTCGAGCGCCGCCGTGATGTCCGACGGTTTCTGCTCCATCACCTCGGCGGTCTTGGGCTTGAAGTCCTTCCAGAAGGCTTCCAGCACTTCCTGCCACTGGGCGCGGCCGCCGGAAATATCGTCCAGCTCGTCTTCCAGTCCCGCCGTGAAGTCATAGGACACATAGCGTTCGAAGAAGCGCTCCAGGAACGCCGTCACCAGCCGCCCGCTCTCCTCGGCGAAGAAGCGGTTCTTCTCGATCCGTACATAGTCGCGGTCCTTGAGCACCTGCAACGTGGACGCATAGGTGGACGGCCGCCCGATCCCCAGTTCCTCCAGACGCTTCACCAGCGACGCTTCGGAATAGCGCGGCGGCGGCTGGGTGAAATGCTGTTCTGCCGTGACTTTCTTCTTGGCAGGGGCATCGCCCTCGCTCATGCGCGGCAGCAGCTTTGAATCATCATCGTCGCTGTCGTCGCGGCCTTCTTCATAGAGCGCCAGGAAGCCTGGGAAGATCACCACCTGCCCCGTCGCGCGCAGCGTATGGCTGCCGCTGCCGTCCACCATGTCGATGGTGGTCCGCTCCAGCCGCGCCGACGCCATCTGGCTCGCCAGCGCACGCTTGAAGATCAGGTCGTAAAGGCGCGCATGATCGCCTGACCCCACCTTGTCGCGGCCGAACTCGGTCGGACGAATGGCCTCATGCGCTTCCTGCGCATTCTTCGCCTTGGTCTGATATTGGCGCGGCTTTTCGGGCAGATAGCCCCCGTCATAGCGCTCCGCGATCGCCTTGCGCGCGGCGGAAATGGCGCTGCCGTCCATCTGCACGCCGTCGGTACGCATATAAGTGATCGCGCCATCTTCGTAGAGCTGCTGCGCGATCCGCATCGTATGGCTGGCCGAAAAGCCCAGCTTGCGCGCGGCTTCCTGCTGCAAGGTCGATGTCGTGAACGGCGCAGGCGGATTGCGGGTGAGCGGCTTCGTCTCGACCTTGTCGACCGTGAAGCGCCCGGCCTCCACATCGGCCTTGGCGGCCATGGCGTCGCCTTCCTTGCCGATGGTCAGGCGATCGATCTTCTCGCCCTTCCAGCGGACGAGGCGCGCGGTGAAGCCCTGCCCGCCCTGCTCCATTTCGGCCGCGACCGACCAATATTCCTGCGGAGTAAAGCTTTCGATCTCGCGCTCGCGCTCCACCACCAGCCGCAGCGCGACCGACTGCACGCGCCCCGCCGACTTCGCGCCGGGCAGCTTGCGCCACAACACCGGCGACAGCGTAAAGCCGACCAGATAATCGAGCGCCCGGCGCGCGCGGTAGGCGTCGATCAGATCCTCGTCCAAAGCGCGCGGCTTGGCCATCGCGTCGAGCACCGCCGCCTTGGTGATCGCGTTGAACGTCACCCGGTCCACTTGGCTCGGCAGCGCCTTCTTGGCGCGCAGCACCTCCTGCACATGCCAGCTGATCGCTTCCCCTTCGCGATCAGGGTCAGTCGCCAGGATGAGGCGCGTCGCCTTCTTGGACGCGTCGGCGATCGCCTTGAGCTGCTTGCCCTTGTCGCCATAATTTTCCCACGACATGGCAAAGCCGTCGTCCGGGTCCACCGACCCGTCCTTGGCGGGCAAGTCGCGGATATGGCCATAGCTGGCGAGGACATGGAAATCGCCGCCCAGATATTTCTCGATGGTCTTCGCCTTGGCCGGCGATTCTACGATGACAAGCTGCATTATGACCCCGGTTTGGAAATCTCTCACGTACACGCGCGAGTCTGTAGGTTGCTTGGGCGGGGCGTCAAGCCATGTGGTTGGCGCAAAGACGCGAAGGAGACGCCCGCTTGCGCCCTTGCACGCGCGCCATCGGTGACAATCATTGTCATCGGCATGACATTGCCTGTCACCCGCGCGCGGCAGCCTTGTTTAGTTCCGTTTCGGAGTCACAATCATTGGCGTTTTCACCACAGGTGTCTTTACTCGTTTACTCGCAAGGGGATTCATCAGGGGAGTCGTTGCCATGCCGCAAATTCCGCCCAAATATGCTTTCCTGCGGCAGAATCCTCTGCCGCCACTCATGGTTCGCGTTGCAATGGAAATGCTTGGCACGCTGGAAAATCCCGGCAGCGGCAATAATCCCGTCATCCTGGGATGGGCGGATGAAGTGGCCCGGACCTGCGGCCGGCCCTATGACAAATGGGCGGCCGATTTCTACAATGCGGATTCGATTCCCTGGTGTGGGCTGTTCATGGCCGTGGTCGCCGCGCGCACATGCCAGGGCCGACCCGAACGGATGCCGCCGAAAAACTATCTCGCCGCCCTGGCTTGGTCCAATTGGGGGCAAGTTGTGCCGCCCAAGGAGATTCAGGTCGGTGACGTGATCGTGCTCGTGCGCAATGGCGGCGGCCATGTCTTCCTGGCGGTCGGCGTCAGCGCCGATGGCAAGCGGATCATGGGCATTGGGGGCAACCAGAGGGATCGCGTCTGTTTTGCCGATTTCGACGCGGCGCGCCTCTACGCTGTGCGCCGGCCGGCCTATCGCGAAAAGCCGGCCGGCGCCCGTCGCGTCATTTTGGCCACCGACGGTTCGGTTTCCATCGAGGAAGGATGAACCCGGTCGCGCGCCCATCGCGCGCAACGCGTCCAGGAGCATGTCATGAACTGGCATTTGTTGCTTGCCGCCCTGCTGGCGGCCCTGCTGCCGCTCGCCCTCATCGCAACCGGCGTGGAATTGCGCCGTGTCCGGCTGCGCACGGTCGAGGATTTGCGGGACACGGTCTTCGTCCAACACCGGGATTTGCCCCAGATACTGCTCGCCCTCGCCCGCTACGACAGGAGCCGCAACGATCGCGCGCGTCCCTCGCGCCAAGATGAGATAAAGGACCGCACCGGCGCGTTCATCTATGGGCTGGTCTGCTTTCCGGGCTTCATCCTGTTGTTCGATCCGATAACGGAACTGATCGGCTTGTCCGGTCGCCATTTGTCGGTATCGCCCGCAATCTTCTGGTCGCCCGATCCGACCTTGAGCGCCGCCGCCGTTGCGATCACGATCAAGAGAAGCGTCGCGGTCGCCGGATTTGCCTTCCTGGGTGGTTACATCTTCAACCTGCGCTATCTGATCCGCCAGACGCTCAATCAGGAACTGAGCGCGCTGGCCTTTGTCCGCGCCGCCCTTCGGCTGGTTCAAGGGATGATCCTCAGCATCGCCGTCTATCACACGGGCGCCGTCGGCCTCGGGTCCGCCACCGACCAGCAACTCGCCAAGGATGTGGGCTTCGCGGCCGCGCTGGGCATAGCCTTCATCCTTGGCTATTTCCCGGATCTGGGCGTCGGCAGGATCGCCCAATGGGTGCGCGTGCATGTCAAGGAGGTCGACCAGACGGCGCTGGACGAGGCGCGCGTCATTCCCTTGGAGGTAATCGACGGTATCGATCATGAAGTTGCCTTCCGCCTCCAGGAAAGCAATCTGTACGACATCCAGAATCTCGCCGTCACCAATCCGATCGAACTATATGCGGAGACCCCCTATACGCTGCTGCAGAGCTTCGACTGGGTATTGCAGGCCCAGCTTTGTCTGGTCGTGGGCGTTTCGTCCTTCCACCAACTCAAGCGTCATCGCATCCGCACCATCTTCGATCTCGAACGCGCTGTGCTGTCCGACGGCGTACCGGAAGATTATCTGCGCGCGTTGGCGGCCGTATTGCTGTTCGACGCGTCTGCCTGCTTTCGCAAGCGGATAGGCCTGCCCGAACAATGCGACGGGCCGAACGATACCGCTACGGCTTCCGCCTTGGTTATCCGCCACATCGTCGCGATCATCAGCGACGACCTTCATGTCCATCGCCTGCGCATTCTATGGCAAGCCATCATGCAGGAAACACGCGGCGGCGCTGCCGACGGCAAGCCGCTGTGGCTGTTCTACACCGGAGCATTGCCCGGCGACCCGCCGCACCCGCCGGCAGGATAGACCGTTACCGCACGCTTACCCGCCCTCCGGCCAGCCGATCCGTTCGACCGGCCAGTTCCAGTTCGAGCAGCACCGTCTGCACCACTGCAGGCGACAGGCCCGACTGCCGGATCAATTCATCGATCGGCACCGGCGCCGGTCCCAGCAAGGCGATCACGGCTGCGCGCTCCTTGTCCGCCACATCGCTCGACACAGGTTCGCCGATAAAATCGAAACTCCCCTGCCGCACCATGCGCGGGTCGATGCTGCTTACCGCTTCCAGCACATCGGCGGCGCTCTGGATCAGGATCGCGCCCTCGCGAATGAGTTGATTGCACCCTTGCGCGCGCGGATCGAGCGGCGATCCCGGCACTGCCATCACCTCGCGCCCCGCCTCTCCGGCCAGCCGGGCGGTGATCAACGACCCTGACCTGGGCGCCGCCTCCACCACCACCGTCCCCAGCGCCAGCCCCGCGATGATCCGGTTACGTGCCGGGAAATGGCGCGCCAGCGGCTGGACGCCGGGCGGATGTTCGGTGATCAGCAGCCCTTCGGTCGCGACCTGTTCCTGCAAGTCCCGGTTCTCGGGCGGAAAGGCGATATCGATACCGCTGGCGATGACGCCGATCGTGCCGCTGCCGATCGATCCGCGATGCGCCTCCGTATCGATCCCCCGCGCCAGCCCGGACACCACAACCGCGCCGCGCTGTCCCAGATCCTGCGCCAGCGTGCGCGCGAAACGGCAGGCGGCGGCAGACGCATTGCGCGCGCCGACCATGGCGATGCATTGCCCGCTCGCCAGCGCCGTATCCCCACGCAGGATCAGCGCAGGCGGCGCACCCTCGAACTGGTCGAGCAGGACGGGATAGTCGGGATCGCCCATCAGCAGATAGCGCGCGCCCAGCGCCCGGCTCTGCGCAATCTCCTTCTCCACCGCCCCCGCATCGGCCACGCTCGCGCGCCCGCCTCCACGCGCCGCCAGATCGGGAATGGCGCGCAACGCTTCCCCGGCCGTCCCGAAGCGGGCGAGCAGTTGCCGATAGCTGACCGGCCCGATCCGGGGAGAGCGGATGAGCCGCAGCCGGTCGAACCGCTCCCGCTCACGCATCAGGCGGAAGTACCCTTGGATCCGCCGATCTTGGGTTCCTCGCCCTTGGCCAGCCGCGCGATATTGGCGCGGTGCCGCCACAGCACGATCAGCGCCAGCGCGAGCGCAACCGGCACCAGGTCGATCCGTCCGAACGCCCACATGGCGACCGGCGCGCTGATCGCCGCCGCCATGCCGCCGACCGAAGACCATTTCGTCCCGAACAGCGCCGCCAGCCATACCGCCGCGAAAATGCACCCGGCCGGCCAGAATATCGCCGTCACCACGCCCATCATCGTCGCGACGCCCTTGCCCCCGGCGAAGCGCAGCCAGACCGGATAGCAATGGCCGATAAAGGCCATCGCCCCCGCCATCGGCCCGCCGCCATCGACCAGCGCCGCGCCGACCAGCACCGCCGCCGCGCCCTTGAGCAGATCAAGCAGCAAGGTCGCCGCCGCCAGCCCCTTGCGCCCGGTGCGCAGCACATTGGTCGCGCCGATATTGCCCGATCCGATCTGCCGCAGGTCACCCGCGCCGGTGAAGCGCGTCAGCAGCAGGCCAAAGGGGATCGAACCGAGCAGATAGCCCAGGAGCAGGACGAATGCGGGAAGAAGCCAGGGAGGTGTCATGAAATTCGCCGATAAAGCGTTTTCAAAGCAGGTGGAACATCTGCTGACTCGGAAAACGCATTAAATCAAAAGACCGGAGCATGAGCGCCGATGCAATCGGCTCCCATGCTCTAAATGTTGCCCGCGACCATAGCGTGACAGGCGCGCGGGGCAATGCCCAAAGGCTTGATTTGCGCCGTCATGGCCTTACCGTAACGCAAGACCTGCCGGAGCCGCCCATGACCGACACGCCGCTCGACGCTTTCACCCGCTCCTGGACCAGCATGGCGCTGGCCCCGCAGAAATTATGGCAATCGATCAATTCGGGCTGGTCGTTCGGCAATGTGACGATCAACGAAAGCAATAGCAGCGCGCCCCAGACCGAACAGGCGATACTGGCGCAGGAAAGCTATGGCCGGCAGATCGGCAAATTGCTCGATGCCGTCGATCTGCTGGTAAAACAGCAGCCGGACTGGCAACAGACCAAGGCATTTGAGGAAGTCGACCAGCTCAAGACGAAGATCGACGGCGTGAAACATGACCTGGCGGTCAAGCGGATCGAGCAACTGCGCGGCGACCTGGACCTGCTGCGCGTCTCCACCGACGCGGCGGACAAGGCGCATTATGGCGCGTGGATCGCCGCGTTGCGCCAATTGCTGGACGACATGCCCGCCTCGGCGAACTGAACCCCCGTTGACACCTCCGCCTCCTGCCGCGACACAGCGGCCATGACGGTCGCCCCTGACGCTCCCATACTCTTCTTCGATTCCGGCGTAGGGGGCCTGTCCATCCTCGCCCCGGCGCGCGCGGCGATACCGACCGCGCCGATCGTTTACGCCGCCGACAGCGCCGGTTTCCCCTATGGGACCAAGAGCGAGGCGGAAATCGCCGCGCGCGTGCCCGCCCTGCTCGGGCGCCTCGTCGAACGTTACCGCCCGCGCCTCGCTGTCATCGCCTGCAACACCGCCTCCACGATCGCGCTCCAGCATGTCCGCGCCGCGCTGGACATTCCGGTCGTCGGCACCGTCCCGGCGATCAAGCCCGCCGCCCTTCTCTCCAAAAGCCGCGTCTTCGGCGTGCTCGGCACCGACGCCACCGTGCGCCAGCCCTATGTCGACCGCCTCGCGGCCGAACATGGCGCGGACTGCATCATGTTGCGTCATGGCTCGGCGGCGCTGGTGCAACTGGCCGAAGCCAAGCTGCGCGGCGAAACGCTCGATCCTCAAGTCGCGCGGGACGCATTGGCAGGCCTGCTTCACCAGCCCGGCGGAGACCGGATGGATATGGTGGTCCTCGCCTGCACCCATTTCCCGCTGGTGGAACGGGAACTCGCCGCCGCCGCCCCGCATCCGATGGGCTTCGTCCATGGCGGCGAAGGCATCGCCCGGCGAATCGCTTTTCTGACCCAGGACCAACCGTGGCCCACGAAAGCGACGCCTGGTGTTGCGGTATTCACGCGGGTCGATGCAAAGGTCGACGCATTGCGCCCGGCTCTGGCCGGTTATGGCCTCGAACGGCTGGACACCCTTTGATCCGGAGGGGGTAGGCCATTTGTCCAATGGCCGATCAGTGTGATCGCTATATTGAGACACCTATCTGCTTACATTGCGAGCGGTTATCGCTGGTAATGACGGGGTCGCGCGGTTAAACGCGGCAGCGTGGGAAGAGGATGCGCAGCGACACGCAACGGCGCGCGGGCAAACGGGAAGAAGCGTAGTGAACTACAAACATATCTTTTCGCAGGCGATCGACCGTCTCCACGAAGAAGGTCGCTATCGTGTGTTCATCGATATCCTGCGCAATCGCGGGTCTTACCCCAACGCCCGCTGCTTCCACGGCCATAACGGCCCCAAGCCGATCACCGTCTGGTGTTCCAACGACTATCTCGCCATGGGCCAGCATCCCAAGGTCGTCGCCGCGATGGAAGAGGCACTGCACGATGTCGGCGCCGGTTCCGGCGGCACCCGCAATATCGGCGGCAACACCCATTATCATATCGATCTGGAAGGCGAACTGGCCGACCTGCACGGCAAGGAAGCGGCGCTGCTCTTCACTTCGGGCTATGTCTCGAACGAAGCGACGCTCTCCACCCTTGCCAAGCTGCTGCCCGGCTGCATCATCTTCTCCGACGAACTGAACCACGCCTCGATGATCGCGGGCATCCGCAATTCGGGCTGCGAAAAGCGGGTCTTCCGTCATAATGACGTCGATCATCTGCGTGAGCTGCTGGCCGCCGAAGACCCCGAAGCGCCCAAGCTGATCGCCTTCGAAAGCGTCTATTCGATGGACGGCGACGTGGCGCCGATCGCGGCGATCTGCGACCTGGCCGACGAGTATAATGCGCTCACCTATCTGGACGAGGTCCATGCCGTGGGCATGTATGGCGCGCGCGGTGGCGGCATTTCGGAGCGTGACGAGGTCGCCGACCGCCTCACCATCATCGAAGGCACGCTGGGCAAGGCGTTCGGCGTCATGGGCGGCTATATTGCGGCGGACCAGATGATCGTCGATGTGATCCGCAGCTACGCGCCCGGTTTCATCTTCACCACCTCGCTCTCGCCCGTGCTAGTCGCAGGCGTGCTGGCCAGCGTGCGCCACCTGAAGGCGTCGAGCGAGGAGCGCGAAGGCCAGCAGGCGTCCGCCGCTCTGCTCAAGCGCCTGATGGCGGAGGCGGGCCTGCCCGTCATGCCCTCGGTCACGCATATCGTGCCGCTGATGGTCGGCGACCCGGTCAAGGCCAAGCGGATCAGCGACATATTGCTCGCCGAATATGGCGCCTATGTGCAGCCGATCAACTATCCCACCGTCCCGCGCGGCACCGAACGCCTGCGCTTCACGCCCGGCCCGGCCCATGACGAAGCGATGATGCGCGATCTGGTGTCGGCGCTCGCCGAAATCTGGGACCGTCTGGAACTGGAAAAGACCGAGCGTCGGGCGGCCTGAATCCAGGCGACCAGGATTCGGTCAGGGGCGCATCATGCCGGCGCGCAACGCATATCCGCGATAGAGCGATCGGCAATTAGGCAAGCCACCCACAGCTAGCGCCGTTCGCTGGACCGCCGGTGCCAGATCGGCCCGCGGCGACACATGGAATTGCGCCAGCCAGCCAAATAGGGCGCGTTTCCACAGCGTCGGCAATTCGTCCTGCTGCCCGAAATCCACAATCTCCAGCTTGCCGCCGGGCGCCACGCAGCGCACCGCCTGCGTCAGCGCCTCTTCCCAGTCCGGGATCATCGACAGCGCATAGCTGATGAACACGCGATCGAAGCCGGCCCGCCCGAACAGTGCCTCCGCATCGAACCCACAGGCGTCCCCCTGCGCCAGCGTCACCCGATCCGCCAACCCGGCCTTCGCCACGCCCGCCCGCGCCGTCTCCAGCATCGCCTCGCTGATATCGACACCATAGAGGCGCGTGCCCGGCCAAGCTTTCGCCACTGCGATCAGGTTGCGTCCGGTGCCGCAGCCAATCTCCAGTACAGCCCCGCCCGGCGGCGGCGCAAGATCGGCGATCAGGCCATCGCGCCCCAGCAGATAATATTTGCGCGTCAGGTCGTAGATATGCCGCTGATAGCGATAGACCCCGTCCATCAGCCCCTTGTGATCGCTCACCGCGCATCCTTCAGCACATAGAGATGAACGCCGCCATAGATGGCCGACCGGTCGCGCGCGGTATAGTCGAGCGACTCGTCCGCCCGATAATCCCAGCGATCCAGCACATCCTCGGCGACCCGCCCCGGCAATATGCTGGGTTCCCCCGCCGTGCGGAACAGCACGCGCGCGCCGGGTTTCGCGGTCCGTGTGATCTGATCCCAAAGCGCGTTCAGTTGCTCGTCGTCCATCCAGTCCTGCGCGTCGAGCAGGATATAGCGATCGCACGAAGCTGCCGGCTGGCTGGCGAGGAAGTCGGTGAAATTGACATGGCGCACATCGACCCGCCCGGCCCGCTTCCGCACCGCCTCATGGTTCGAGGCTTGCAGATAGGGCGGCAACGGCCCTTCGCCACCGGCATAGCCGCGCCCGAACGCCTGCACCGCGAAATAATTATCCTTCAGGTCGAAGTCGCAGGCCAGTTTCTTCAGCCGCGCCTTCAGCACATTGTCCATCCGGTCGTCGCCGGCCAGCGCCTCGAACTGGGCGGGCGGGATGCCGAGGCCAAAGAGCGACGCCGGCTGGCTGGTCAACCAGCGCACGAAGCCCTTGTCGAAGATCGGCGCCAGTTCCCGCTCGAAGATTTCGCGCTGCTCTTCGCGGCTCTGGGCATCCAGCATCCGCTTGGGATTGACGCCATGCAGCCGCGCCAGCAGATGCGCCGCGCCGATGAAGCGGCCGAGCAGGCCATGTTTGTAGATACCGCGCGCGAAACCGCCGATCCGCCGCCGCCCGATCAGGTCGCGCCCTTCCCAGTAACGCCGGGTCGCCTCGTCCAGTTGCGGCGCCACGACGTCGCGATAGGCGGCGATATTGGCCTTATTGTCCGCCTGAGCGAAAAAGCGGTGGAAGGCCGCATGGTCGGGCAGGCGCTGCGCCGCCATCAGCTTCAGCCGGTTGAGCGCGATATGCGCGGTGTTGAGATCGACCGCCGTGATCTTCGCCGGATCGGCGGTCAGATAGCTCAGCACATTGCAGCCGCCCGACGCGATCGTCACGACATGGCTGTCGGGCGTGATCGCCAGCGCCTCCATGTCCACCGCCGGGTCTTCCCATATCTGGGCATAAACCAGACCGCGAAAAGCGAAGGTGAAGGCGCGCTCCAGCAGCCCCTGCTTCGACAGATGCCGGTGGCGATGCACCGCGTTGGTGATTTTCCGATGGCCAGTCTTTTTATGATGACCAGTCTGATCCGCTGTCGCTGCCATGGCTGCACTCCTCGCTGCCGGGTCGTTCCGGCGCGGATAGGGCAATGGCATGTCGCGGGCATGACGGGCGTGTTACGCCATGATGACGGCCTTCCGGGAAATCGCCTTGCGGAACCGGGGCGCCCCTTCCCATCTTGTGCAGATATGGCTCACTGGATCGAACCCCACCCGACCGGCATCTATGTCCGTCCCGCCGATGCCTGGATCGATCCGTCACTGCCCCAGGAGCGCGCGCTGGTCACCCACGGCCATGCCGATCATGCGCGTGGCGGCCACGGTCATGTCTGGGCCACGCGGGAGACGCTGGCGATCATGGCGCTGCGCTATGGCACCGCCAGCGGCACGGCGGTCGGCTATGGCGAGGAGGTGCGCATGGGCGGCGTAACCATCCGTTATGTCCCTGCCGGCCATGTGCTGGGATCGGCGCAGATCGTGCTGGAGCATGGTGGCGAGCGGGTGGTCGTAACCGGCGATTACAAGCGCCGACCCGACCCGACCTGCCTGCCGTTCGAGCCGGTGCCCTGCGACATCTTCGTAACCGAAGCGACCTTCGGCCTCCCCGTCTTCCGCCACCCCGATACCGGCAGCGAGATGGACCGGCTGCTCGCCGCGCTCCACGCCAACCCGGATCGCTGCGTGCTGGTCGGTGCCTATGCGCTGGGCAAGGCGCAGCGGGTCATCTGCGAACTGCGCGCGCGCGGCCATCACGACCCCATCTACATCCATGGCGCGATGGAACGGATGTGCGCCCTCTACGAAGAATTCGGCGTCGCCATGGGCGAACTGCGCCCCGCGACCGGCGTCGCGGCCAAGGAGATGCGCGGCCACATCATCCTGTCGCCGCCGTCCGCGCTCAACGACCGCTGGAGCCGTCGTTTGCCCGATCCGATCACCGCCATGGCGTCGGGCTGGATGCGGGTGCGCCAGCGCGCACGGCAGAAGAATGTCGAACTGCCGCTGGTCATTTCAGACCATGCCGACTGGGACGAACTGACGGATACGATACGCGAAGTCGCGCCGAGCGAAACCTGGATCACCCATGGCCGCGAAGAAGCCCTTCTGCACTGGTGCATGACCCACCAGATTCGCGCCCGCGCCCTGGCGTTGGTCGGCCGCGAAGATGAGGATGAGGGGTGATGCGATCTCACACCCCACATCCGTTCGGTTCGAGCCTGTCGAGAACGGAAGCGCGCAAATGAAGCAATTCTCCCAACTCCTCGACGGTCTGGTCTACACCCGTTCCCGCAATGGCAAGCTGGGCCTGATCGCCGCCTATATGCGCGACGCGCCCGATCCCGATCGCGGCTGGGCGCTCGCCGCGCTGACCGGCAATCTCGATCTCAAGGCCGTCAAATCCTCCGCCATCGGCGAGATGATCCGCGCCCGCACCGATCCCATCCTCTATGAAATGAGCCGCGACTATGTCGGCGACCTTGCCGAAACCGTCGCCCTGCTCTGGCCCAAGCGGGACGACCAACCCGCCGAACTGGACGACGGCTCGCTCAGCCTGTCCGCCGTGATCGATCGCCTCCATGGTATCAGCCGCGCCGCCGCGCCCGATGCCCTCGCCCAGATGATGGATCATCTCGACTCCTCGGGCCGCTTCGCGCTGCTCAAGCTCGCGACCGGGGGCCTGCGCGTCGGCATCTCCGCCCGCCTCGCCAAGACCGGCTTCGCACTGGCCTTCAACCTGGATGTCGATGATGTCGAACAGGTCTGGCACGCCCTCGCCCCACCCTATACCGCTCTGTTCGACTGGGCGGAGGGCCGCACCGGCCGCCCGAACCCGGAAGGCACCCCCTATTTCCGTCCCTTCATGCTCGCTCATCCGCTGGAGGCCGACAGCGTCGACCTCACCGACTATGTCGCCGAATGGAAATGGGACGGCATCCGTATCCAGATCGTCGGCACTGGCAGCGAAACCCGCCTTTACAGCCGCGCGGGCGACGATATTTCCGGCAGCTTCCCGGAAATCGCCGCCGCCTTCACCGGCCACGCCGTCCTCGACGGCGAACTATTGGTAAAGGGGGAGGTCCAGGGCGCCGCCGAACATGGCGGCGCCGCGGCCAGCTTCAACGCCCTGCAACAGCGCCTCGGCCGCAAGGCGGTCAGCGCCAGGATGATGGAGGATTATCCCGCCTTCGTTCGCCTCTACGACCTGCTGATCGAAGGCGACACCGATCTACGCGCTTTGCCGTGGACCGACCGCCGCGCCCGGCTGGAAGCGTTTATGCCCGGCCTTGACCCGAACCGCTTCGACCTGTCCGCCGTCATCGACGCCCCCGATTTCGAAGCGCTCGCCGACATCCGCGCCGGCACGCGCGACGCCGCGATCGAAGGGGTCATGCTCAAGCGCCGCGACAGCCCCTATGTCCCCGGGCGCAAGGCCGCGCTCTGGTACAAATGGAAACGCGATCCGCTGACCGCCGACTGCGTCATGATGTACGCCCAGCGCGGCCACGGCAAACGCTCCTCCTTCTATTCGGACTATACGTTCGGCTGCTGGACCCCGGACGGCGAATTGCATCCGGTGGGCAAGGCCTATAGCGGCTTCACCGACGAGGAACTGAAATGGCTCGACCGCTTCGTCCGCCAGAATACGGTCGCCCGTTTCGGCCCGGTGCGGGAGGTCGAAAAGACGCTGGTGCTGGAAGTCGCGTTCGACTCGATCCACGACAGCAAACGCCATAAATCCGGCCTCGCCATGCGCTTCCCCCGCATCGCCCGCATCCGCAAGGACAAGCCCGCGCAGGAGGCCGATACGGTGGAGGGGTTGAAGAAGCTGGTGAGTTAGCGCAGGATGGATCAAAAGGAGAACGGACATGCCCTATACTGGAAGCTGCCATTGCGGCGCCGTGACCTTCAGCGTCGCGGCCGAAGCGCCGACGGAAGGCATGACCTGCAACTGTTCCCATTGCAGCCGCAAGGGCTTCGTCCTCACCTTCGTGCCGGCGGATCAGTTCACGATCGATAGCGGCGCGGACGAACTGAACGACTATCTCTTCTACAAGCACGCGATCACGCATCAATTCTGCAAGACCTGCGGCACGGAAGCGTTCGCGCTCGGCAAATCGCCCAACGGCCCGATGCGCGCGATCAACCTGCGTTGCGTGCCAGCGGTCGATATCGACGCATTGACGATCAACAAGGTCGACGGCGCCAGCTTCTGACAGTCTGACTTTGCGCTGTCACGCGACGTCCCTATATGGGCGCTTTCGCGCGTCGGGCGCGACCATAGTGATGGAGCATTTGAATTGAGCAAGGTTCTGGTCATCGGCGCGGGCGGCGTCGGGTCTGTCGCGGTCCACAAGATGGCGATGAACCCTGATATTTTCAGCCATGTCACGCTCGCCAGCCGCCGCCTCGTCAGTTGCGAGAAGGTCGCCGAATTGGTTCTGGCACGCACCGGCGTGACCATCGACGTGGCGCAGGTCGATGCCGATAATGTCGCAGCGACGATCGCTCTGATCGAGAAGGTCCAGCCCAAGCTGGTCGTGAACCTGGCCCTGCCCTATCAGGATCTGGCGATCATGGACGCCTGCCTGGCCACGAAGACCGACTATCTCGACACCGCCAATTACGAACCGCGCGACACGCCCAAGTTCGAATATAGCTGGCAGTGGGCCTATCAGGAGCGTTTCAAGGAAGCCGGCATCATGGCGCTGCTGGGTTCCGGCTTCGACCCCGGCGTCACCAGCGTCTTCGCGTCCTATATCAAGAAGCATCTGCTCGACACGATCGACACGCTCGACATTCTGGACTGCAATGGCGGCGACCATGGTCAGCATTTCGCCACCAACTTCAATCCGGAAATCAACATCCGCGAAGTGACCGCGCCGTCGCGCCACTGGGCGAATGGCGAATGGGTCGAAGGTCCGGCATTGAGCCACAAACAGACGTTCGATTTCGACCAGGTCGGCGAAAAGAACATGTACCTCATGTATCATGAGGAACTGGAAAGCCTCGCGAAATTCTATCCCGAAATCAAACGCATCCGCTTCTGGATGACCTTCGGCGACGCCTATCTCAAGCATCTCGAAGTGCTCCAGAATGTCGGCATGACCCGGATCGATCCGGTCATCTACAATGGTCAGGAGATCATCCCGCTCCAGTTCCTCAAGGCCGTGCTGCCCGAACCGTCAAGCCTTGGGTCGACCACCAAGGGCAAGACCAATATCGGCGACATCGCCACGGGCCAGAAGGACGGTCAGGAAAAGACCGTCTATGTCTATCAAATCTGCGACCATGAAGAAGCCTATGCCGAAACCGGCAATCAGGCGGTCAGCTACACAACCGGCGTGCCCGCGATGATCGGCGCGGCCCTGATGCTGACCGGGGCGTGGAAAGCCCCGGAAGGCGAAAATGGCGGCGTGTTCAACATCGAACAGTTCGATCCCGATCCCTTCATGGACATGCTCAACAAGCATGGCCTGCCCTGGCAGGTGAAGGAATTGGACGCGCCGCTGGCCTTCTAAAACTGTGTCATCCCAGCGCAGGCTGGGATCTCTCTTTTCTTCTGTGGCGCCACAAAGAAGTGAGACCCCAGCTTTCGCCGGGGTGACGGCGCGGCAGGATGGAGTATTACCCCATGGAAACCCGCGCCGGCGATCCCGCCGCCTTCGCCCGCTTCGACCTCTACCGCGTCCCCTCGCCCGCCTTCGTGGTGGATGAGGCCGCGGTGCGGCGGAACCTTGCCGTCCTGCGCGACATAGGCGATCGTGCCGGCATCAAGGTCTTGGGCGCGCTCAAGGCCTTCTCCATGTGGTCGCTTGGGGGCGTGCTGGGCGAATATCTCGACGGCGTCTGCGCATCGGGCATCTACGAAGCCCGCCTCGGTCGGGAGGAGTATAAGGGTGAGGTCGCCACCTACTGCGCCGCCTACAAGCCAGACGATCTGGCCGAAATCCTCAAAATTTCCGACCATGTCATCTTCAACAGCCCGGGCCAGATCGCGCGGCTCAAGCCCGTGATCGACGCCGCTCGCGCGGACGGCCGCATCTTCGACATCGGCCTGCGCCTCAACCCTCTCCACCCGGAAGGGGAAGTGCCCAAATATGACCCGTCGCAGCCGCACAGCCGCCTCGGTTTCCCGGTAAACCAGTTACGGCCGGAGCATCTGGAGGGGGTAGACGGCCTGCACGTCCACAATCTCTGCGAACAGGATTTTGAGCCGCTGGCCCGCACCTGGGCCGCGATCGAACCCTATGTCATGCCCCATGTCGGCGGCCTCAAATGGCTGAACTTCGGCGGTGGTCACCATGTCACCCGCGCCGATTACCAGATCGACGACCTCATCGCCTTCTTACAACAGGTGAAAGCGCAGACCGGCCTCACCCTCTATATCGAGCCAGGCGAGGCTATGGCGCTGGACGCGGGCATATTGATCGGCGAAATCCTCGACGTGATCGACAACGGGATGCCCGTCGCCATCACCGACATCAGCGCCACCTGCCATATGCCCGACGTGATCGAGGCGCCCTATCGCCCCGCCATGCTGCATGAGCCGGACGAAGGCGCGGTCACCCGACTCGGCGGCCCATCCTGCCTGGCTGGCGACATCATCGGCGACTATCGAGTCCCCGGCGGCGCGGAGCCGGGCGCGCGCATCGCCTTCCTCGATCAGGCCCATTATTCGATGGTCAAGACCAACACCTTCAACGGTGTGCCTCTTCCAGCCATCTGGCTGTGGCACTCGGAAACCGATGAACTCAAGGAAATCCGCGCCTTTTCCTATAGCGATTTCAAGACCCGTCTCTCGTAACGCACGTTTCGTAGCCTCCTGCGCAACAAAATTTTCACATGCGCTTTACAGGGGGGACCCCTCCGCATATATCGACCGTCCGCTGCCCCATGGGACTTCCACCGCAAGGCAGCTTTTCGCCCTGAACTACACTGGAGGTCCCTTGAATTGCACAAGCATCCTAGCGCGCTGGGGGTAGCGACCACCCTCAAACCGGCAGCACCGGTAACGCTGATTCGCCCCGAAGCCGCCGCTCGGGCCGCCCGATTCTTCGTCGAGAAGTTTCCGGGTCGCTCGCTCTATGCGGTCAAGGCGAACCCGTCACCCGATCTGATCCGCACGCTGTTCGCCAACGGTGTCACGCATTTTGACGTGGCGTCGATCGCGGAAGTGCGGCTGGTCGCCGAAACGCTGGCGGGCGAAGAGGGTGTCAAACTCTGCTTCATGCACCCGGTCAAGGCCGAGGAAGCGATCGCGGAAGCCTATCATCGCTACGGCGTGCGCACCTTCTCGCTCGACACGATCGATGAGCTGGAAAAGATCATGCGCGCCTGCGACGATGCGACCGATCTGGACCTGTGCGTGCGCCTGCGCGTGTCGTCCGAACATTCCGAACTCTCCCTCGCGTCGAAATTCGGCGCAGAACTGGGCGAGACCCGCGAACTGCTGATGGCCACTCGTCAGGCGGCTGATGCGCTGGGCATTTGCTTCCATGTCGGCAGCCAGGCGATGAGCCCGCAGGCCTATAGCGATGCGATCGAGCGTGTCCGCGCCGCGATCGTCGATGCGGCGGTCACGGTCGACATCATCGATGTCGGCGGCGGCTTCCCGTCCATCTATCCGGGCATGGAGCCGGTCGCGCTCGAAAATTATTTCGAAGCGATCCATCGCGGCTTCGAAAGCCTGCCGGTCAGCTATTCGTCGGAACTGTGGTGCGAACCCGGCCGCGCGCTGTCGGCGGAATATAGCTCGATCATCGTGCGCGTCGAACGCCGTCGCGGCACCGAACTCTACATCACCGACGGCGCCTATGGCGCGCTGTTCGATGCCGCGCATATCGGCTGGCGCTTCCCCGTCGCGCTACTTCGGGAGGATGAGAGCGAGGAGGAACTGACCGCCTTCTCCTTCTACGGCCCGACCTGCGACGACATGGACCATATGGTCGGCCCGTTCATGCTGCCAGCGGACGTGGCTGTGGGCGACTATATCGAAATCGGGATGCTCGGCGCTTATGGCGCGGCGATGCGGACCGGCTTCAACGGCTTCACGTCGGAAGCCACGATCGAGGTGGAGGACGAGCCGATGGCCAGCCTCTACACCGAAGTCGCGCCGGTCCGCCGTCGCGCAAACGTCATCAAGCTGGGCTAAACCGACTCAGGTTCCCCGGAGAGGATGCCTGTTCCCGGCCAGCCACGAGCCGGAACATAGAGAAACTGCCAATCCCTCGCCGCTCCCCCCTCGCGGCGAGGGATTGTCTTATCTGCGGAAGATGCCGACCAGTTCGACATGGGTCGTCCAGCGGAACTGGCCCACCGGCTTGACACTGTCGAGCCGATAGCCGGCCGCCGTCAGATGTGCCGCATCGCGCGCGAAGCTTGCCGGATTGCAGGACACATAGGCGATGACCGGCACGGCCGACGCCGCCAGTTGCAACACCTGCTCGCGCGCGCCCGCCCGCGGCGGATCGAGGATCACAGCGGCAAAGCGGTTCAACTCTTCGGGCGTCAGCGGCCGCCGGAACAGGTCACGATGATCCGCCGCCAACCGTCGTTGCGCCCGCCCGGCCGCGAGCTTGAGCGAAAGGATCGCATCCCGCGCGCCCTCGCCGGCATAAACCGGACGCCCGTCGCCCAGCGCCAGCGCAAAAGTGCCAAGGCCGGCGAACAGATCGGCGATCGCCCCCATGTCCGGCAGCGCATCGCGCACCGCGCCGACCAGCGCCGCCTCGCCATCGGGCGTCGCCTGCAGGAAGGCGAAGGGCGGAAAACCCACCGGCACGCCGCCGAAGCTGATCGTCGCCGCCTCCGGCTCCCAGCGCGTTTGCGCGCCGTCACCCTCATCGATGGTCAGCCGCGCCAGCCCGTGCGCCCGCGCAAAGTCGCCCAGCGCCTCGTCCGCCGCCAACCCCTCGACCTTCACCCCCTCCAGCAGCAGGTCGACGCCCTGGTCGACCAGCGACATCTTCACATGCGCAGCCCGTTTATCGGGCAGGATCGTCGCCAGCAGCCCCCGCAGCGGCGCCACCAGAGCGAACAGCCGCGGATCGAGCACCGCGCACATCTCCAGGTCGATCAGCCGGTGGCTGCCCTCCTCGGCAAAGCCGATGGTCACGCGCTTGCCCGCCCTTGCCGCGCGCAACGCCGCGCGCCGCCGCGTCATCGGCGGGGAGATATGGGGCGGCAGCACGGTAACAGGCAGCACGCCCTGCCCCGCCAGCGCGCCAGTAACACGCCCCGTCACGAACGCAGCATAGCTCGCCTCGTCCAGTTGCTGGATCTGGCAACCGCCACAGGCCGGGAAATGGGTGCAGGCCGGATCGACATGATGCGGCCCGGCGATGACCAAGCCGCCGGGGCCGATCCGATCGCCCGGCGCGGTCAGCGGGAAATGGCGGCCGTCGGCGGTGATGCCATCGCCCTTGGCGGCGATGCGGATGATGGTGCCGGAATCGGTTGCGTTGTCGGTGTCTGTCACAATCGCGCGGCGATAGCCGCTGGCAGCGCGCCAAGCAAATCATCCGCGACAAAGGCCGGCCCGGCCCGCCGCGCCGCCTCGCCATGCAACCACACCGCCTCGCACGCCGCGCGAAAGGGATCGCCCGTCGCCGCCAGCCGCCCGGCGCACAGCCCCGCCAGCACGTCGCCGGTCCCCGCTGTCGACAGCCAGGGCGAAGCGCCCGTCGCTACCGCTGCTCGCCCGTCCGGCGCGGCGACCACGCTGTCCGCGCCTTTATACACCACGACCGCATCCGATTGTCGTGCCGCGACCCGCGCCCGATCGATCTTGCTGCCGGGCAAGTCCCCGAACAGCCGCTGAAATTCGCCCTCATGCGGCGTCATGATCGCGCCCGCAGGAATGGCGCGCGCGCCCTCTTCGCCCAGCAAGGTCAGCGCATCGGCGTCCAGCACCAGGGCATGACCAGCGTCCATCGCCGCCGCCAGCCGCGCCCGGCCATCGGCGTCCCGCCCCAGTCCCGGCCCGACCAGCACGACGTCGATCCGTTCGTCCGCCAGCGCCTCGCCGATCCCCTCGGGCGCTTCGATCCGGCGATTGACGACGGCGTGCGGGCCGACGATCGGTCGATCGACAGCAAAGCGCCGCACCGATCCCGCCCCGGAATGGGCCGCCGCGATGCTCGCCAGCAGGCTAGCGCCCGGCATCGCGCCACCGACCACCGCCACCAGGCCGCGCGTATATTTATGCGCGTCGGCCGCCGGCGCCGAAAGAATGGGCGCGCCCAACCGATGCACTGCGCTCGACACCGCTATGCCGATGTCCGCCAGCACCAATCGCCCGCTATGCCCCGCCGCCGGTTGCAACAGATGCGCAGGTTTGTAGGCGCCCAACGCGATGCAGGTGCCGAAACGTGGCACAGCGGACAGGATCGCGCCGCTATCGGTCTCGACCCCGCTCGGCAGGTCGATGGCGTGGCTGACCGCCGCCGCGCCGACCAGCGCACAGAGCCGCGCCGCCACGGCATCGTCCAGCCCGCGCGTCAGCCCGGTGCCGAACAGCGCATCGACCAGTTGCGTCGCCGGCGCGGCGGTCATCATATCCTCGACCGGTCCGCCCCATGCCGCCCGCGCGCGCTGGCCCGACACGGTGCGGCTTTCGCCCAGGGCCGCTACCCGCACCGGCAGGCCTCGGTCGCGCAATATCCGCGCGATGACATAGCCGTCGCCGCCATTATTGCCCGGCCCGCACAATATCAGCGCATCGCGCTTATGCCCGGCCCGCCAGATGACCTCCGCCGCCGCCGCGCCCGCCGTCTCCATCAATCCATAGTCGTCGATGCCCGCATCGAAAGCCGCCTGCTCCGCCGCGCGCATCTGCGCGGCCGTCAGGATCGGCCCGCCGGTCATCGCCCGGAACCGGCGATCCGCGCCGGCAGCCGATAGCGATCGTCGCCCGTGACGACTTCTATCCGCTTGTCGTCCAATATGCTCAGCGTCGCCGCCTCCGCGCCATCGGCCGCCTCCAGCCCGCGCCCGTCCGCCAGCACGCGAAAGCGCCGGAAACCACCATCAGGATGCCGGAGCGTCAACATGGCGCCGACGCGCTCGACCAGGCAATCGCGCGCCCACGCGTCCGACCCCGCCAGCGCGCAATCCGCCTTGCCGTCATCGACCGGAGCCGCATCCGCCACAGCACCGGACCGGTTCCCGGAAGAGGGCGCCTCCCGACCGCAGCCCGCCAGCAGCACCAGCACCGCCAATGCTATGCCGCCCCATATCATGCCAATCGGCTCCTGCATGCCAGCACCACCGGTCCCAATATCGACGCGAAGCGCGCCTGCCCCTCGGCATCGCCGACCAGATCCTGCCGCATCTCCACGCCGAGATAGGGGATGCCATTGGCTTCGGCATGGCGGTTCATCGTCGCATTGAGCAATGTACCGGCATAGGGCAACTGGTCGCCGACCTTCAGCCCCGCCGCCTCCAGCAAGGGAATCGCGATCCGCGCGGCGCGATCGTCCTGATTGTAGAGCACACCGATATCCCATGGCCGCTGCTGCCCCGGATCGCTTGCCAGCCGCGGGGTGAAACTATGGACCGACAGGATGAAGGGCAACCCCATGCCCTCCAGCAGCGTCGCGACCCGATGATGATAGGGATGGTGAAAGCGCATCATCCGGTCGGCCAGATCCGCATCGCGGTTGCCCGGAATGGCATGGCCATCGCTCATCACCGGCAACAGGCCGGGCGCGTCCTCCTCGCGATTGAGGTCGATCACCAGCCGCGACACGCCGCCCAATATCGCCGTCCCGCCCAACTGCGCAGCGAGCAGGCGGCTCACCTCCGCCACGCCGATGTCGATCGCGATATGTTCGCGTAGCAATGCCGGGTCGATACCCAGTTCGATATCGTCCGGCACATGGGCTGACGCATGATCGCCCACGATCAGCAGATCCAGTCCGCCGCCGTCAATCTGATTATAGGCTTCGCTCATGCGCTTCTGATCCGCGTTTCCATCACCCACCAACCGGGATTGGCTTGCCGCACCGCCTGCGCCGCCGCCGCCAGAGCGCGATCGCTACGAAACAGCGCAAAGCAGGTCGCGCCCGATCCCGACATCCGCGCCAGCAGTAGATCCTCCTGCGCCGCCAACATCGCCAGCACATCGCCAATGACCGGCGCGATCGCCAGCGCCGGCGCTTCCAGATCGTTGCGCCCCCCGTCGCGCAGCACATCCAGGCTGGAGCCGTCGAGCGGACCACCATCCACTCGGTCCCAACCGGCGAATATCTGCGCCGTCGACACGCCGACGCCGGGATTGACCAGCAGCATCGGACATCCCTCCAGCCCGTCCACGGCATGGCGCGCCAGCCTTTCGCCGCGCCCCGCGACCATCTGCGTCACGCTGGCGACACAGGCCGGCACATCGGAGCCCAGGTCCAGCGCCAGCCCCGCCAGCTCCCCGGCCTCGATCCGCACATCCCACAGCCGCATCAGCAGCCGCAGCGTCGCCGCCGCATCCGCCGACCCGCCGCCGATGCCGGACGCCACCGGCAGATATTTGGTCAGCCGTATCGCCGCGCCGCGCTGCTCGCCCAGATAGGCCTGCAACACCCGCGCCGCCCGCACCACCAGATTGTCCCCGTCCGCATTCAGCGCCGCCCCGAATGGCCCGTCGATCGCCAGATCGATCGCGCCATCGTCGGTCGCCTGGCCCTGCAACCGGTCGCCATCTTCGGCAAAGACGAACAGGCTCTCCAGAGCATGATAGCCATCGTCCCGCCGCGCCCGTACATGCAGCGCGACATTGACCTTGGCATAGGCGATCTCGGAGACGGGCGCATCAATCAGCCCGATCTGCGCGTCCATTTTCCCGTCAGGGTGCGGCATATTCGGGCCTCATCCCCATCTTGCGCTTCGCCGCCAGCCGCGTGGCGACGTCGCCCTCGGCAAAGACCGATGCAGCCGCCCAGGCGTAACGCGCCTCATACCGCCGCCCCGCAACCCACAGAGCATCGCCCAGATGTTCGTTGATCGTGCTGTCGGTCGGCGCCGCCGCCGCCGCGCGCTCCAATACCGGCACCGCCGCATCGACATTGCCGCTCACGAACTGCGCCCAGCCCAGCGAGTCGGTGATCGACGCATCCTGCGGCTTGAGCGCGCTCGCCTTTTTGAGCAATTCCAGCGCCGCCTCGACATTCTGCCGCCGCTCGATCTGCGCATAGCCCAGATAGTTGAGGATCACCGGCTCATTGGGCGCGATCTTCGCCGCACGTTCCAGCACCGCACGCGCCTCGTCCCATCTTTTGCCCTGTTCCAGCGCGCTGCCCTCGAACAGCAGCAGCGTCCAGGGCAACTGGTCGCCTTCATAGCCGGCCTGTGCCGCCCGGAACGCCGTCGCCGCACCGTCGAAATCCTGCTTCTGCGCCAATAAACGCCCCAGCCGCACCTGCCGCTCCGCCTCCGCGCCCGGCTCCGCCGCCTGCACACGGGCCAGCGCCAGCGCGCCATCCATGTCGCCAGCCGCCGCCAGCGCGTCGATCAGTTCTGCCTGCGCGAGGGCCCCATACCAGCCATTGGCCGGCACCTTGCCCGCTTCGGCGACGCCGCCCGCCGCATGGCCCTGCGCCGTCAGCAACCGGGCCGACACGATGTGGATTTCCGGACCGTCGGGATCGGCGAAGGTCGCGATCCGCGCCAGCCGCAACCCCAGCGCCGAACCGCTGGCATCGGACGACACATCGACCGCCAGCCGCGCCAGCAAGCGCGCAAAGCCCTGCGCCGGCGTCGTCGCCGCGCCCGCCGCCTTCAACCCCTTGCCCTTTTCGATGTCGGCGCGCGCCCGCGCGAAGCTGGCGCTGCCGACCGGCAACAGGGTCAAGGCTTCCGCCTTCGCGCGCCGCGCCGCGAATTGACCGGCAAAGGCGAGCCGCAACGCCGCGCCATCACCACTACGCACGGCCAGCGCCCGCCGCGTCGCTGGCGCCGCCGTCGCCAGATCGCCGCGCGCCAGCGCCTGCAACGCCGCATGTTCATCGGCATAGCGTAGACCCAGCGCCGCGAACCGATCCTTGCCGTCGATCACCGGCGGCGCATATTGCCCCTCGCCCAGCGATATCCAGCTACGGATGATGGGCGTAAGGAAAGCGAAATTGCCTTCCTCCAGCATCCGGTCGGTCAATGCGCGCGCGCCGGCCCAATCCTTGGCCGTCAGCGCCTCTCCGATCAGCAGCAGCGTGCCGTCGCGCGGCAGCGCCCCCGCCCGGTCCAGCAACGCGGCCGACTGCCGCGCCAGCAACCGGTCCCCGCTCTCCAGCGCCTGCACATAGGATCGCCGAGCGATCTCGATCCGCGCCGGGTCTTGTTTCAGCGCCTCGCGATAGCTGGCGACCGCCAGCCCCAGCGCGCCGTCCCCGTCCGCCATTCGCGCCCTCGCATAGGCATGGAGCGCGCCATTTCCCACCATGGCGGGATCGACCGACGCCCCCGCCATGGTCGGAACCATCGCCGGGGTCGTCAGCATCAGCAACAGGGTCAGGCGCTTACATGTTCGGATAATTCGGTCCTCCGCCGCCTTCGGGCACGACCCAGTTGATATTCTGGGTCGGGTCCTTGATGTCGCACGTCTTGCAGTGGACGCAATTCTGCGCGTTGATCTGGAACCGGGGATTGCCCTCTTCCTGACCGACCACTTCATAGACACCCGCCGGACAGTAACGCTGCGCCGGCTCGTCATAAAGGGGAAGATTGTAGCTGATCGGGATCGCCGGATCCTTGAGCTGCAAATGGACCGGCTGGTCCTCCTCATGATTGGTGTTGGACAGGAACACCGACGACAGCCGGTCGAAGCTCACCACGCCGTCGGGCTTGGGATAGGCGATCTTCGCGCAGGCGTCCTTGGGCCAGATTTTCTCATTATCGGCCTTGTGCTTCATCGTGAAGGGCAGGCCGATCTTGAGCGTGCGCATCCACATGTCGATGCCCGCCAGCAGCGTGCCGATCGTCCCACCGAACTTCGACAGCAAAGGCTCGGCATTCTTCACCAGCTTCAATTCGTCCGCGATCCAGCTCGACCGCAGGCGCAATTCATAATCGTCCAGCACGTCGCGGGCGCGCTCGTTCTGGATCGCCTCGAACGCGGCTTCGGCCGCCAGCATGCCGGACTTCATCGCCGTGTGCGTGCCCTTGATCCGCGGCACGTTCACGAAGCCCGCCGAACAGCCGATCAGCGTCCCACCGGGGAAGACCAGCTTGGGAATGGATTGCCACCCACCCTCGTTGATCGCCCGCGCCCCATAGGACACGCGACGGCCGCCCTCCAGAAACTTGCGGATTTCGGGATGCTGCTTCCAGCGCTGGAATTCCTCGAACGGGTAGAGATGCGGGTTGCGATACCCAAGCCCCACGACGAAGCCCAACGCCACCTGCCCATTGGCCTGATGGTAGAGAAACCCCCCGCCATAGGCATCGGTCAGCGGCCAGCCCTGCGAATGGATCACCAGCCCCGGCTGATGCATCGCGGGATCAATGTCCCACAATTCCTTCATGCCCAGGCCATAGACCTGCGGCTCGCTGTCGGCGTCGAGGGCGAACTGGCGCTTCAATATCTTGGTCAGGTGGCCGCGCGCGCCTTCGGCGAAGAAGGTATATTTGGCGTGCAGTTCCAGGCCGGGCTGATAGTCGCCCTTCCGGTTACCTTCGCGGTCGATGCCCATGTCGCCGGTGGCGACGCCCTTCACGCTGCCATCCTCATTATAGAGGATTTCGGCCGCCGCGAAGCCGGGAAAGATTTCCACGCCCAGCCCCTCGGCCTGCTCGCCCAGCCAGCGGCACAGATTGCCCAGCGATCCGGTATAGGTGCCCTTATTATGCATCCACCCCGGCGTCATCATGTGCGGCATGGCGATCTTGCCGGTTTTGGTCAGGAACCAGTGCTGGTTGTCCGTCACCGGCACATCGGCCAGCGAACAGCCCATCTCGCGCCAGTCAGGCAGCAATTCGTCAAGCGCCTTGGGATCGATCACCGCGCCGGACAGGATATGGGCGCCGATTTCCGACCCCTTTTCCAGAACGCAGACCGCGAGTTCCTGGCCCGCATCATTCGCCAATTGCTTCAATCGGATGGCCGCCGACAGACCGGCCGGCCCACCGCCGACGATCACGATGTCATAGGGCATCGATTCCCGTTCGCTCATTCATCCCTCCATTGGGGCGATCGGCGGGCTGCACCCCGTCCTCTCCAATCGCCGCATTAGTCCAACACTTTACCATCGAAGGCGATGAAGCACCTTGACCCCCTCGTCAACCTCTGGCCCTAACTGTTCGTGATGCGGGGATTATTGCAGGATGATGCGGCGACCGCCGACGCCTATCTGGCGTGGTGGCAGCTCGCAGGCGTTGACAGCGCCACAGGCGAATCGCCAGTGAACTGGCTGCGTCCGGTCGCTGCGCGCCCATCCGGCATGGCGGCCGCCGCGATCGCAGCGCCCGTCAAGGAGAAGCCGCGAACGCTCGAATCGTTCCTTGACTGGCTCGCCAATGATCCGTCCCAGCCCGAACGACACTGGGCCGGCACACGGATCGCGCCGGTGGGCAAAACGCCGGCAGCGCTGATGGTCGTCACCGACCTGCCCGATCCTGCCGATATCGCCGAAGGCCGATTGCTCGCCGATCGCGCCGGCCAGTTGTTCGATGCGATGCTGCGGGCGATCGGCCTCGATCGCGACGCCATCCATCTCGCCTCGCTCTTCACCGCCCGCCCGCCCGGCGGCATGGTGGAGGCGTCCGATCTTGCCCTCGCAGCCGATCGGATGCGCACCCATGTCGCGCTGGCCCTTCCGCGCCGGCTGCTGCTGCTGGGCGACCGGACGATCCGTGCGCTGATGCCGACGGACGGTGCCGCATCGCCCGATAGTTTACGCCAATTTAATCATGATGGCGGCATTGTGCCCGCCGTCGCCACATTTCACCCCCGGTTGCTGCTGACCCAGCCGACAGCCAAGGCGGAATGCTGGCGCGCCCTGCAAAGCCTGATCGAGGAAGCCCGTCCGTGATTCGCGCCGCGACCCAAATTTCCCGTTTCGCCCTGATTGCCATGGGCCTGGCCGCCGCGCTTCCCGCCAGCGCCGAAACCGCCCCGGTCCTGCCGACCCTCTCGACCGAATCTTCGCCGCTGCAACTGAGCGATGGGGACAAGGCCCGCTACCGCGCCTTGTTCGCCGCGATCCAGGCGCAGCAATGGACCGACGCCAAGGCGATGGTCGCCGCGCTCGATCCGCAGGACGCCGTCCGTCCGCTGGCACTGTCCGAAATCTATCTGGCGAAGGGGTCGCCGCGGGTCGAACTGTTCGACCTGCTGGACCTCATCAACAAGGCCGCCTGGCTGCCCAAGGCGGACCAGCTCTCCCGGCTGGCGCAGAAGCGCGGCGCAACCATCCTGCCGACCCTGCCCCAGATTCAAAAAATGGTCTGGCTCGGCGCAGCCCCGCGCCGCCAATATGTCGCCGCGACCAAGACCGATGCACTGGCGCAGGCCCTCGCCGGCCAAATCCAGACCTATGTCAAGAATGACGACCCGATCGGCGCGGAAAGCCTGCTGGCCACCGGCGAAGCGGGCCTGACGTCCGAAGGACTGACCGAGGTGCGCCAGCGCGTCGCCTGGGCCTATTATATCGAAAATGACGATGGCAACGCCCGCCGCATGGCCGCGCGCGCGCTCGAAACCCGAACCGGCGGCGACTGGACGGTGCAGGCGCACTGGACCACTGGCCTTGCGTCGTGGCGCCAGAATGACTGCCGCACCGCCGCACCGGCCTTCGCCAATGTGGCCGCACTGGCGGGCGACGCCGACATGCGCGCCGCCGGCGCCTATTGGGCCTCGCGCGCCTATATGGTCTGCGGCGAAGCGGAGAAGGTCGCCGCCTATCTCAAGCAGGCGGCCCGTTCGGACGAAACCTTCTACGGCCTGCTCGCCCGCGAATCGCTCGGCCTGCCGCTCGGCGCCGCGCCGGTCGGCAGCCGCTTCGGCGCGCTCGAATGGCAGAAGCTCCGGGCCAGCCCCAATGCCCGCGCCGCGATCGCCCTGTCCGCGATCGGCGACAACGGCCGCGCCGACGAACTGATCCGCTATCAGGCCAAGATCGGCGGCAGCGACCAATATGACGCGCTGCTGCGCCTCGCCAGCGCCCTGAACCTGCCCGCGACCCAGCTCTGGCTCGCCCATAACGGCCCGGCGGGCAAGCAGCCCGACAGCTTCGCCCGCTTCCCCGCGCCGGACTGGCGCCCCGATGGCGGCTGGCGCGTCGATCCCTCGCTCATTTACGCCCACACGCTCCAGGAATCGGGCTTCCGCTCGGACGTCGTCAGCAGCGCGGGTGCGCGCGGCCTGATGCAGGTCCGTCCCGGCACCGCCGGCGATGTGGGCCTCACCAACGCATCGCAACTCTTCGTGCCGTCCACCAACATGGAATATGGCCAACGCTATCTGGAATCGCTGCGCGACATGAGCGCGACCGGTGGCCTGCTGCCCAAGGTAATGGCCGCCTATAATGCCGGCCCGCAGCCGGTCGATCGCTGGAACACGCAGGTCCATGACAAGGGCGATCCGCTGCTCTTCATGGAATCGCTGCCCTATTATGAAACCCGCGCCTATGTGAACATCGTCATGCGCAACTACTGGATGTACCAGATCCAGGCGAAGGGCAGCGCCGATTGCCTGACCGGCATGGCGCAGGGCATGTGGCCGACCTTCCCCAATGCCAAGGGCGTGAAGCTGGTACGGCTCAGCAAGGCCGACGGCCGCGCCCAGCCTTCCGCCGCCATGGGTGGCGGTTCCGACTGATGCCGATCGACGAGGGCCGGGCCTTCATTCCCGTCCGGATCGCCGTCCTCACCGTCTCCGACACACGCGGCCTCGCCGAGGACCGCTCCGGCGATGCGCTGATCGAACGGCTGGAAAGCGCCGGCCACATTCTCGCCGCCCGCTATATCGAGCGCGACGACCGGTCCGCCATCGTCGCCCGCCTCCATGCCTGGATCGACGATCCGCAGATTGACGTCATCCTCACCACCGGCGGCACCGGCGTCACCGGCCGCGACGTCACGCCCGAAGCCCTCGCCCAGGTGCAGGACAAGGAAATCCCCGGTTTCGGCGAACTGTTCCGCTGGCTCAGTTACCAGAGCATCGGCACCTCCACCATCCAGTCCCGCGCCACCGCCTGCGTCGCGCGCGGCACCTATATCTTCGCGCTGCCCGGCTCGACCGGCGCGGTGAAGGACGCCTGGGACGGTATCCTCGTCACCCAACTCGACAGCCGTTTCCGCCCCTGCAACTTCGTCGAACTGATGCCGCGGCTGATGGAGCGTTAAGGCCGATCCGGCATTTCATTAGTTAGCCAATTAATGAAATGCCGGTGCCGTACTGCTGTTGCACTTGTCGTCTCAATTGACACGTTGTTCCTTATATGTTCTTGTGCGCCATGGCGATCGAAAGGGGCAGAGGCGCAACGCTGAACGGCGACAGCCACCGCTTCAACCTCCCCCAGCGGGAGGCCGACGGCGACTGGCTCGATACGGTCGAGCAACTGGACGGCCCTGTCCCGCGCCGCCGCACCCAGGTCACGGTCGAACATCCCCGCACGATCCTCACGCGCAACGCCAGCCCCGACATCGGCTTTTCCCAATCGATCAACGCCTATCGGGGGTGCGAACATGGCTGCATCTATTGCTTCGCGCGCCCGTCCCATGCCTATCACGACCTGTCCCCCGGCCTCGATTTCGAAACCAGATTGTTCGCCAAGCCCGATGCCGCAAAACTGCTGCGCGCCGAACTGTCGAAGCGCAACTATGTCGTCGCGCCCATCGCCATGGGCACGAACACCGACCCCTATCAACCGATCGAAAAGGATTGGCGGATCACGCGGGATATATTGGAATTGCTGGTCGAAACCCGCCACCCGACCTTCATCACCACCAAGTCCGACCGCATAGTGCGCGACATCGACCTGCTCGCCGATCTGGCGCGCGACCGGCTGGTTGCCGTCATGCTCTCCGTCACCAGCCTTGACCCCGCTATCGCCCGCACCCTGGAACCCCGCGCGCCGCATCCGCTGCGCCGGATCGAGGCGATCCGCCAGCTATCGGCCGCCGGCATCCCCGTCACCGCCAGCATCTCGCCGGTCATCCCCGCCATCACCGACCATGAGATCGAAGCGCTGGTCGCCCACGTCGCGCAGGCGGGCGCGCGGGAGGTCAGCTACATCCCCGTCCGCTTGCCGCACGAGGTCGCGCCGCTGTTCCGCGCATGGCTGGACGCCCATTATCCCGATCGCGCGGCCAAGGTGATGGCGATCATCCGCGACCTGCGCGGCGGCCGCGACAACGACCCCGATTTCGGCACCCGGATGCGCGGACAGGGCGTCTGGGCCGACCTCATCCGCACCCGCTTCAGCAAGGCCCGCAAACGCGCAGGCCTTGGCGCGGAACGGCTGACCCTGCGCACCGACCTCTTCCGCCCACCCGAAGGCGCACAGATGCGGTTATTTTAGCCTCCGTTGTTCGGACGGCTTTGGGTGGCCGACTATGGTCCCAAAACGACAGCGCAAAACCCGCCGCAATCACCCCACCAACCGCATCGCCGTTCGCCGCGTGCGCGTCTTGTAGCCGTCCGCCTTCACATCCATCCGCTCGAAGCAGTGGATCGACAGCCCCTTGATCGTAGAGATCGCATCCACCTGATCCGCGCCCAGGCTATAGGTGTCGCCCAGGAACAGCCGCGCCGCCTGCCCCTCGCCCACCGGCGCACGCAGGAACACTTCGCTCCGTCCACCACCCGCACCGGCCAGCAAGGCCGCCAGCGCCTCGACCGCCTGCGGGGTTTCGACATCGACCGTCAATTCCATGCGCGACGCGCTGGCGATCGCCCGGAACGGCTCGACCCCCCGCACCGTCACCCGCGGCGTCTCCTCGCCCGGCAACCGGTCCAGTTCCACGACCAGCAGCGCGCAATCGCCATCGGCCGCCAGTTCCTCGATCGCCTTGCAAGCGCCCTCATCGAAGCAACTCGCCTGAAACTGGCCGCTCTGGTCGGAAAAGGTCGCGTTGGCGTAGCGCGCCCCGCGCTTGGTTTCGCGCCAGCGCACATCCTCGACCATCGCCGCCATGATCGTCATCGCCCGCCCTTCGGCGTTGGGCGCGGGCATGGGCGCCTGACACACGGCGCCATAGCTGCGCGCGCCTCGCGCATCGGCGAGATGCTTGTACCGATCGACCGGATGGGCCGAAAAGTAGAAACCGAACGCCTCCTTTTCCTGCGCCATGCGGTCCGCCACGGTCCAGGCCTGATGCGGCGGAATGCGGACGTCGGCATGCGGCGTCTCCACGTCGCCGAACAGGCCGCCCTGCCCACTTTCGCGCGCCGCTGCATTGCTCGACGCCACCGACAAAATGGTTTCCGCCGCTGCATGAACGCCCGCCCGGTCGGCGTGGACCCCATCGAACGCCCCCGCCGCCGCCAGGCTTTCCAACTGCCGCCGATTCAGCAACCGTGGTTCGATCCGGTCGGCGAAGTCGTCCAGCGACTGGAACGGCCCCGCCGCCTCACGCTCGGCGACCAGTTGCTCCATCGCCTTCTCGCCCACGCCCTTGAGGCCCCCCAGCGCATAGCGCACGGCGAAGCCCAGTCGCTTGTCCTCGCCCTCACACGGCACGGCCTCGACGGTGAAGTCAGCCTGGCTGCGGTTGAGATCGGGCGCCAGGCAGGTCAGCCCCATGCGCCGCATATCGTCCACGAAGACGGTCAGCTTTTCGGTCAGATGGATGTCGAACGCCATCGACCCGGCATAGAATTCCGCCGGATAATGCGCCTTCAGCCAGGCGGTCTGATAAGCGAGCAGCGCATAGGCGGCCGCGTGCGATTTATTGAAGCCATAGCCGGCGAACTTGTCGATCAAGTCGAACAGTTCGTTCGCCTTGGCCGGCTTGATGTCGCTCGCGGCACAGCCCTCGACGAAGCGCGAGCGCTGCGCGTCCATCTCCGCCTTCACCTTCTTGCCCATGGCGCGGCGCAGCAGGTCGGCGTCGCCGAGCGAATAGCCGGCCAATATCTGCGCGGCCTGCATCACCTGTTCCTGATAGACGAAGATGCCGTAGGTTTCTTCGAGGATCGGCTTCAGCAGAATATGGGGATATTCAATCTCTTCCTGGCCATTCTTGCGACGCCCGAACATCGGAATATTGTCCATCGGGCCAGGGCGGTAGAGCGAGACGAGGGCGATGATGTCGCCGAAATTGGTCGGCCGTACTGCGGCCAGCGTCTTGCGCATCCCTTCCGATTCCAACTGGAACACACCCACCGTGTCGCCACGCTGGAGCAGATCGTAAACCGCGCTGTCGTCCCAGGCGAGCGTATCCAGACCGACGGTCACGCCCCGCGCGGTCAGCAACTGCACCGCCTTCTGCAACACCGACAGCGTCTTGAGGCCGAGAAAGTCGAACTTCACCAGCCCCGCGCCCTCGACATATTTCATGTCGAACTGGGTCACCGGCATGTCCGATCGCGGATCGCGATAGAGCGGCACCAGTTGCTGCAACGGCCGGTCGCCGATCACCACGCCCGCCGCATGGGTGGAGCTATGACGCGGGAAGCCTTCCAGCTTCATCGCATAGTCGATCAGGCGACGGACCTGATTGTCATTGTCATATTCCGCCCGGAACTCGGCGACCCCATTCAACGACCGCTCCAGCGTCCAGGGATCGGTCGGGTGGTTCGGCACCAGCTTGGCGAGCCGGTCGACCTGGCCATAGCTCATCTGCAATACGCGGCCGGTGTCCTTGAGCACGGCGCGCGCCTTCAGCTTACCGAAAGTGATGATCTGCGCCACATGGTCCGCGCCATATTTCTGCTGGACGTAACGGATCACCTCGCCGCGCCGCGTTTCGCAGAAATCGATGTCGAAGTCGGGCATCGACACGCGTTCCGGGTTCAGGAAGCGCTCGAACAGCAGGCCGAGCTGCAACGGATCGAGATCGGTGATCAGCAGCGCCCAGGCGACAACCGATCCGGCGCCGGACCCACGGCCCGGACCCACAGGAATATCATGGTCCTTCGCCCATTTGATGAAGTCGGCGACGATCAGGAAATAGCCCGGAAACCCCATCTGGATGATGATGTCCGTCTCGAATTTCAGGCGCTCGACATAGGGTTGGCGCGCCTCGTCCGCGATGATGCCCAGCTTCGCCAGACGCGCGTCCAGCCCGGCGCTCGCCAGGTCGCGCAACATCCGGGCTTCGCCCTCGATATCACCGGCCAGGCTGGGCAGGATCGGCTTGCGCTTGGGCGCGGCCACGGCGCAGCGCTGCGCAACCACCAGCGTGTTCGCCAGCGCCTCGGGCAAATCCTCGAACAGCCGCTTCATCTCGCCCGCTGGCTTCATCCAGGCGTCGGGCGAACTGGTGCGGCGATCGGGCATGTCGACATAGGCGCTGTCGGCGATGCACAGCATCACGTCATGCGCTTCATGGAAATGCGGTTCGGCAAAGCAGGTGGGATTGGTCGCTACCAGCGGCAGGTCGCGATCATAGGCCAGGTCGAGCAGTTGCGGTTCCGCCTTGCCCTCGATCGCGTCGAGCCGGCGGCATATCTCGACATAGAGCCGCCCCGGAAACAGCGCCTCCAGCCGCGCGACATAGGCAATGGCCGCATCGGGCTGATCCTCCGCGAACAGCCGCGCCAGTGCGCCTTCGCCGCCCGCCGTCAGCGCGATGACGCCATCGGTCCGCCCCTCCAGCGCCTCGATCGTCACATGCGGCACTTCCTCGACCGGCCGGTCCAGATGCGCCATCGACACCAGCGCGCAGATATTGTCATATCCGGTCGCATCCTGCGCGTAGAGCGCCAGCCAGTCGTGCATCGGCGCCGCATTGGATGGCCGCCCCGGCCGCAGCACGCCCAGCATCGCGCCGATGATTGGCTGCACGCCCTCATCCTTGCACCCGTCGGAAAAAGCCATCGAACCGTACAGCCCGTTGCGGTCCGTGATCGCCGCCGCCGGAAAGCCCAATGCCTTGGCCTGCTTGGCGATCTTCTTGGGGTCTATCGCCCCTTCCAGCATGGTGAAGGAGGAAAAGACGCGCAGCGGTACGAAGGGAGCATGAGGCATGTGGGCCAATCTAGGGGCGAAGCCTGATTCGTCCCAGCCCTTGGGCAACGAAATCTGTGGGTAAACCGCTTGCGGGCCATCCTTAACGGATTGCCAACCTGTCGCCGCTATCGTCGGCTGCATCATGCGTCTCTCCACGATCACCAACTGGGCCTACGGCGCTACCGTCGCCCTCACGCTCGTTTCCGGCGCCACCATGCTGATGGCGTCCGGCGCCGAGGAGCGCGAGCGCGCTGCGGTAGCGCAGCGCGCCACCTTCGACCAGGCGACGGCCACGCTGGAGGAGGATGTCTATCGCCTGACCGAGCAGGCCCGCGGCTTCGTCATCAGTGGCGACCCCAGCCATCTCATCGCCTATCGCCGGGAAAAGGAGGCGCTGCGTTCGGTCGAGCAGCGGATCGCCCATCTGCGCGACGCCGGCGCCAATGAGAGTGAATTGGCTGCCCTGCGCCAGGCGATGCACTGGTCCGACGCCCTGACCGACGAACAGGATGCCGCGATCCGGGCCGCTCAGGCCAAGGACGACAAGACCGCCCGCACCATATTGTTCGGCGACGAATATGGCCGGGAACTGGACCGGGTCGCCGCACAGGTCGGCAAGTTCCAATATATGCTCGACCAGCGCACCGACCATGCGGTGGCGCGCGCGACCGATACCGCGCGCCAATGGCGCACCATGTCCGAAATCATGCTCGGCATGACGGCGCTGCTCTTCCTGTGCGTTCTCTATTTCGTGCTGAAACAACGCATCCTGCGACCGGTCGTGCGGCTGAGCGATGTCGTCACGCGTCTTGCGGCACAGGATTATGACGCCATTCCGCCCGATTCCGCCCATGTCGACGAAATCGGCGACATGGCGCAGGCGATCCGCATCTTCCGCGAAAACGGGCTGGAACGACAACGGCTGGAGCAGGAGCGCGACGCCGACCGGATGATGCGCGACCTGATATCGCGGCTGACGCAACGATTGCAGGGCTGCGACAGCGTCAGCGACCTGGTCGATGTGGTGCGCCGCTTCGCGCCGGAAATCGCGCCTGATTTTCCGGGCCGGCTCTATATCCACGACGCTCGCCGCAACGCCATGACCCAAGCCTGCGACTGGCTGTCGCCCGCGCAATCGCGCATCGAATTTCCGCCTTCAGCCTGTTGGGCGCTGCGTCGTGGCCAGACCCACCGGCCGACCGGCGACATGGTCGATATTCCGTGCGAGCATCTGGGCGTTTCAGAAAGCGTCAGCACCATCTGCATACCGCTCGCCGCGCAGAGCGAGAGCATCGGCATGCTCTATTATGAGGAGCCGATCGACAGCAACGCCGACCATCTGGAGCGGACCGGAAAATATCTGGAAATGCTGGCCGAAAATGTCGGCCTGGCCCTCGCCAATCTCCGTCTGCGCGACACATTGCGCGAAATGGCCATGGCCGACGCGCTGACCGGCCTGCCCAACCGGCGCCAGTTCGACACCATGCTCCAGACCTTGGTGCAGGACGCCGATCGCCACGGCACGCCGCTGGCTTGCCTGATGGTCGATATCGATCATTTCAAGCGTTTCAACGACAATTATGGCCATGATGCCGGCGACGCCGTGCTGCGCGCCGTGGGGGCGGTGCTAGGCGACTCGCTGCGCGAACACGGCCATGCCTTCCGCTTGGGCGGCGAAGAATTCGTCATATTGATGCCGGGCTTCAACCTCGATCAGGCGCTTGGCCGTGCGATGCAGATACAGCGGCGCATTCAGGAACTGCGCCTGGGACATCATGGCAAGGAACTGGGACCGATCACGGCCTCCTTCGGCCTGTCCGCCTTCCCCGATCATGGCCGGCCCGACCGACTGTTGCAGACCGCCGACGCCGCGTTGCTGCGCGCCAAGTCGGAAGGCCGGGACCGGATACTGGTCGCGACCGTGCGCGATGGCGCTTCCGCAGCGGCTTAAGCGCCTTCCAGGACGCCTTCGTGCAGTCGGACCACCCGGTCCATCTTCTGCGCCAGCCGCTCATTATGGGTGGCCACCAGCGCGGCGGAGCCTTCGCCCCGCACCAGCCGCAGGAATTCGGACAGAACGACGTCCGCAGTCCGCTCGTCCAGATTGCCGGTCGGTTCGTCCGCCAGCACCAGCGCCGGCCTGTTGGCCAGCGCGCGGGCGACGGCCACCCGCTGCTGCTCGCCACCCGACAACTGGCTCGGCCGATGGTCGAGCCGATGCCCCAGGCCCAGCGAGGTCAGCAGCAGTTCCGCCCGCGCCTTCGCCGCCGCCATCTCCACGTCGCGGATCACCTGCGGCAGGACGACATTCTCGGTCGCGTTGAAATCGGGCAGCAGATGGTGAAACTGATAGACGAAGCCCAGCGCATCCCGGCGCAGCCGGGTACGCCCGTCATTGTCCAGCTTCGCCGCTTCCTCGCCCGCGATGCGGATCGACCCGTCGAACCCGCCTTCCAGCAGGCCCACCGCCTGCAACAGCGTCGACTTGCCCGAACCGGACGGCCCCAGCAGCGCGACGATCTCGCCCGGCCCGACGGTCAGGTCGATGCCGCGCAACACGTCGATGGTCACGCCGCCCTGGGTGAAGCTGCGGGCAAGGCCCGTCACTTTGAGGATATCATTCATAGCGCAGCACCTGGACGGGATCGGTATTGGCGGCCTTGAAGGCCGGATAGAGCGTGGCGAGGAAGCTGAACACCAGCGCCATGATGCAGATCACCGTGATCTCGACCGGATCGGGCTGTGACGGCAATTCGGTCAGGAAGCGGATCGAGGGGTCCCACAGATTCTGCCCCGTCACGAACTGGATCGCATTGACCATATTCTGGCGGAAGAAGAGGAAGGTGAAGCCCAGCACCATGCCGGCCACCATGCCCAGCGTGCCGATGGTGACGCCGACCGTCATGAAAATCTTGACCAGCCCGACGCGGCTTGCCCCCATCGTCCGCAATATCGCGATGTCGCGCGTCTTGGCGCGGACCAGCATGATGAGCGAGGACAGGATGTTGAACACCGCCACCAGCACGATAATGGATAGAACGACGAACATCGCGACCCGCTCCACCGCCAGCGCCTCGAACAGCGATGCGTTCATCTGCCGCCAGTCCGTGATGACCGCGCGTCCGGCGACCTTGCCGGCCAGCGGTTCCAATATCTGGCCCACGCGGTCGGGATCGACCGTCTCGACCTCGATCATGCTGACGACATCGCCCAGCAACAGCAGCGTCTGCGCATCCTCGATCGGCATGACGACCATCGCCTTGTCATAATCATAGACGCCGACCTCGAAGATCGCGGCGACCTGATAGGCGACCTGCCGCGGCACCGTGCCGAAGGGGGTGGAACGGCCCGCCGGGTTATAGATGGTGATGGTGTCGCCCAGTTGGACGCCCATATTTTCCGCCAGCCGCGATCCGATCCCCACCTTGCCGCTATTGGGCGTCAGATTGTCGAGGCTGCCGGCCAGCACCTTGCCCTTGAGCGTCTTGTTATTGCGGATGTCGGCGACCGTCATGCCGCGCACCAGGGCAGGCTCGAACCGGCCCTGGAAGATCGCACCCAACGGCTGCTCGATCATCGGCGTTGCCTTCGTCACGCCGGGTGTCGCGCGGGCCTGTTTGAGGATCGACTGCCAGTCGGGCAGGCGTCCGCCATAGCCCTGCACCACGGCATGGCCATTGAGGCCGACGATCTTGTCGAAAAGCTCGGCGCGGAAGCCGTTCATGACGCTCATGACGATGATGAGCGCGGCGACACCCAGCATGACCGCAGCCAGGCTGATGCCCGCAACGAGGAAGATAAACCCTTCCCCCTTGCCCGGCAGCAGGTAGCGCTTGGCGATCATGCGTTCGTAACGGGATAGAATCATGTGGCGCGAACGGCCCCTTGCAGGATGGTCTGCCTGACGCTCTAGGCATGGAGCCGTATAACGGCAAGCATTGCCCGATTGTTGCATCACGGCCACAGCGACGAACGGAAAATAGCACGGCCCGGATTTTGGCCGTGACTCGGCCCTGCGTCGGTCATAGCAAGACAATCGAAGCACAGGTGAAAGGCCGTGGTTCAGGGATACTGCATCCCGCTTCGAGCTTAGGGGGCTGAGAAGCGGTCGAGGCAGGCCAAGGGGGAGACGAGCAATCGTCCATTAAACACCCGGATCGTGAAAACACGATCCGGGTGTTTTTTATTACGCCCTCTTTACGGCGTCATGACGGCGCGGGCTATGGGACAAAGCGTCCACCCCCCGTCTTTCCCGGCCATGCGATCGGGCCGTGCCACCCTCTTGAAACCCCCGACGATCGAACCATATCCAGCGTGTCCGGTCGCCTTCATGGGGCCGGGCACAGTATCGCCGAACGCCTGAATCAGGGTTCGGTCCGTTCATTCTGCTCTTTGGGAGATTATGACAATGCGTGGTTTCGACCTCACCCCCTATCGCCGCTCCACCGTCGGCTTCGATCGTCTGTTCGACCTGATCGAAAATAACGCCCGGCTGGCGCAGGGCGACAATTATCCGCCCTTCAACATCGAACGCCTGTCGGAGGATCGCTATCGCGTGACCCTGGCCGTCGCCGGCTTCCGCCCGGAAGAGATCGACATTACCGCCCAGCAGAACCTGCTTCAGGTGATCGGTCGCAAGGACGACGGATCGCCCGCGGATCGCTCCAAATTCCTGCACGTCGGCATCGCCAACCGCAGCTTCGAACGCCGCTTCGAACTGGCCGATTTCGTGCGGGTGGAAAAGGCTGACCTGGCCGACGGCCTGCTCACGATCGAACTGGTGCGCGAAGTGCCCGAAGCGATGAAGCCCAAGAAGATCGCCATCAACGGCGGTCAGTTGGTCGACATCAGCATCAAGGACCGCGACGCCGCCTGACCCCGGCATCGATGCTAAACACGAAGGGCGCGACCGCAAGGCCGCGCCCTTTTCATATCTCGACCTGGCTACCCAGTTCGACGACGCGGTTGGTGGGCAGGCGGAAAAACTCCATCGCGCTTTCCGCGTTGCGCAACATCCAGGCGAAGATCTTCTCCCGCCACAGCGGCATCCCCGGCTTGGCCGAAGGCAATAGCGTCTGGCGGGCAAGGAAGAAGCTGGTGTCCATCATCTTGAACGCCTGCCCGCAGCCCGTGACATTCTTGAGCGCGGCAGGAACATCAGGTTCCTGCATGAAACCATATTGGAGGACGAGGCGGAAGAAGCCCCGGCCCAGATCCTCCAGCTTGCAGCGGCCATCATCCTCGACCACCGGCACGTCCTTGATCTTGACCGTCAGCAGGATGACGCGCTCATGCAGCACCTTGTTGTGCTTGAGGTTATGCAACAGCGCGTGCGGCACGCCATCTGGCGTCGACGTCATGAACACTGCCGTGCCGGGCACCCGCACCGCACTGTTGGCGGCGGACGCGACGAAGACCGGGATCGGCATCGCCGCCTCTCGCAAACGGTCCTGCACCAGGCGACGGCCGCGCGACCAGGTGGTCAGCAGGGTGAAGACGACGAAGCCGATCAGCAGCGGAAACCAGCCGCCATCCGGCACCTTGGTCAGGTTCGCCGCCAGATAGGCGCCATCGACGAGATAGAAGACCGCCAGCACCGGCGCGGCATAATACCATTTCCAGTGCCACAGCCGGTACATCACGACCGTCAACAGCACATTGTCGATGAACATCGCACCGGTCACCGCAATGCCATAGGCCGCGGTCAGATTGGACGATGTCTGGAATGTCAGCACCAGCAGGATCACCATCACCATCAACCCCCAGTTGATGAGGGGGATATAGATCTGGCCGGCGGTAGAGGCGCTGGTATGCTCGATCCGCAAGCGCGGCATGAAGCCCAACTGAATCGCCTGTTGCGTCACGGAGAAAGCGCCCGAGATCACCGCCTGCGACGCGATGATGGCGGCAAGCGTCGCCAGCACGATCAGCGGCAACTGCCCCCATTGCGGCGCCAGATTGTAGAAGGGGCTGTGCAGCGCGGCCGCACCCTCGCGAAACAGCAGCGCGCCCTGCCCCATATAATTGAGCATCAGCGCGGGCAGGACGAAGGCGAGCCAGGACACGCGAATCGGGTTGCGGCCGAAATGGCCCATATCGGCGTAGAGCGCTTCGGCGCCGGTCACCGCCAGCACCACCGACCCGAGCGCCAGGAAAGCCGGCAGCGGATCGGTGACGAAGAACATCACCGCCCAATAGGGGTTGAAAGCATAGAGGATACCGGGGGTCTTGATGATCGAAACGACACCCAGCGCCGCAATCGTGACGAAATAGGTCAGCATGATCGGGCCGAAAAAGGCCGCGACCTTGTTGGTGCCCAAACCCTGTATCCAGAACAGGCCGAGCAGGATCACGATCGCCACGGGCAGGATCGCCGGCGCAAGGGCGGGATTATAGACCGTAAGCCCCTCCACCGCCGACAGGACCGAAACCGCCGGGGTGATCATCGAGTCGCCGTAGAAGAGGGCGGTGGCGAACACACCCAGCAGAACGATGCCGCGCGACCAGCGCTGCGTCTTGGTCTGCCCGTTGATCAACGCCAGCAACGCCAGGCTGCCGCCTTCGCCCTTATTGTCGGCGCGCATGATGATGCTGACATATTTCATCGTCACGACCAGCATCATCGACCAGAACATCAGGCTGATGACGCCCAATATATGATCGGGATCGAGGTCCAGATGATGGTGGCCGGCGAAGGTTTCGCGGAACGCATAGAGCGGGCTGGTGCCGATGTCGCCGAACACGATGCCGATTGCACCGACGACCAGCTTCAACGTGGCCTTCTGCCGCGCATGACCATGTCCGCCATGCTCCTCGTCATCGGAAGCCGGCGCGGTGTTGGGAAGGAGGTCAGCCATGAAGGATCATGTTCGTATCGACACCCAATCGGGGGCGACTGCGGAATAGTCCGCACGTCCCCCGTAAACCGCCGCGCCCTATCACGGCTCCAGGAAGCGCGCAATGCGAACGCTGCACTGCATCATGGCCCCACCGGGGCGTCTGCAGCCAGCATGGAGTCGATACGCGCGATATTGGCGTCCAGTTCCGCCTTCACCTGGCTACCGGCCGGGGCGCTGGCCGCCAGTGGCGCCCACAGGTCGCGCGCCGCCTGCAACTGGCCGTTGCGGGCCAAAGCGAGACCGTAAAAATAGCGGGGCGCTGGCCCCTCCGGGTCGAGCGTCAGCGCGCGGCGATAGGCGAAGTCCGCGCCGGGCGAGACCACGCCGTCGGCATGGGCCACCAGGGCATTGCCCAGCCCCAGCCAGAGATTGGGATCGTCGGGGCTCGCGCGCAGGCCCGCCAGCAGGATATTGGCGGCTTCCCGCGTCTTGCCCTGCCGGCCCAGACCATCGGATAGCATGAGCCATTGCCCAGCCGGACCATAGCGTTCGGCAAGCCCGCGGCGCTGCTGCGCCAGCTTCTCGTCGAACTTGTCGCCCGCATTTTCCCTACTTACGCGCGGCGCGCCGGCCAGGCCCGGATTGCCCTGCCAGGCATAGCCAGCCAGCCCCAGCAGCAGGGCCGCCGCGCTGATCTCCCGCGCCGATCGCGGAATCCGGCCGAGCAGCAGTAAGGCGCCAAAGGCGACAACGGCAAGGCCGACCGCGATGAACCAGCCGGTCATGCCCGGTTCCTCCGTTTGATCCGGCCGCGCAGCAGCAGCAGGCCCAGGCCCAGCAGCAGCACCGGCGCGGCCCAGAGTGGCCAGAGGATCGGCGCGGCGGTGGGTTCATAGCTTACCCAGTCGCCATAGCGGGCGATCAGCCAGCTTCGGATCGCTTCGGGCTGCTCGCCCGCCATGATCCGTTCGCGAATCTGCGATCGCATGTCGCCCGCCATGCTGGCTCCCGAATCGGCGATCGACTGGCTCTGGCAGGTCAGGCAGCGGATGGTCTCCATCAGCGCCTTCGCCTTGCGCTCCAACGCCGGGTCGGCGATCTGCCGGTCGGCATAGGGCGCCGGCGGCAGCGCGGTCTGGGCGCTGAGCGGCGTGCCAAACAGCGGCAGGGAAACCAGCGCCAGCAGCAGGGCTAGGGTCAGCCTCATTGCGCGTCCCTCAGCTTTTCAAGGATCATGGGTACGTCGTCGGCACGGATGTCGCCGATATGCTGATAAGCGATGCGTCCCTTGCCATCGATCACGAAGGTTTCCGGGACGCCGGACGAACCGAGCGCCATCTGCACCGCGCTGCGCGCGTCCAGACCGATGCGGGCATAGGGATTGCCGTTGCGTTTGAGGAAGGCGTCCACGTCCGGCCGGGCGTCGCGGATGGCGATGGCGTCGATCTGCGCTCCGGCCTTCTGGAGCGCTTCGAGTTGCGGCGCTTCGGCGGCGCAGGGGACGCACCAGCTCGCAAAAATGTTGAGCAGCCGGGGTTTGCCTGTGGCGAGTTGGGTGCTCGCCAACGCCGGACGATCGCTGGCGGCCGCGGGCAGGCTGAAGGCCGGCAGGAGCTGGCCGACCAGGCGCGAATGGATGACGCGGTCGTCCGGCTTGAACAGGCCACTGGCGAACAGGCCGACAAACGCCAGGAACAGCACCAACGGCAACCAGATCAGCAGCCTCCTCATAGCCGCGCCTCCCGCGCCCGCCATTTCATCAACCAGCCGCGCCGCTCGCGACCGACCAGCGCCAGCGCGCCGCCCAGCGCGATCATGACGCCGCCCAGCCAGATGAGCGTGACGAAGGGCTTCCACCAGATGCGCAACTGCCAACGGCCGCCCTCCACCTCTTCGCCCAGCACGACGTAAAGCTGGCCGTCCCAGCGGGTCAGCAACGCCGCTTCGCTGGTGGTGGTCGGCGGCGAGGCGAAGAAGCGCGATTGCGGCCGGATCAGCACGGAAGAGCCGCCGCGGCGGGCGTCCATCTCCGCCTGCAACGCGGTCCAGTTATCGCCCGCGATCGGCGCGATCTGACGGAAGCGGAGCGACCAGCCGGCGGTCTGGATCACGTCACCGGGACGGGCAGCCACCAGCTTTTCAACCGTGAACGCCGAATCGCAGGCCATGCCCGCCAGGCTGACCGCGCAGCCCAGATGGGCGATCACCATGCCATAGGTGAAGAGCGGCGTGCGCAAGAGCTTGCGCTTCCACAGCGGGGCAAGGCTGCCGACGCCGACCGCGACCGCGATCACGAGACCCAGGAAAGGCAGGATGCCGATGCGGCCCCAGGCGAACAAAGACAGCGAGATGGAGACCAGCAGCGCGATGCCCAACGGAACCAGCAAACGTTTTCCAACAGCCTGCGCCCGGTCCTTGCGCCACCGTGTAAGCGGCCCTGCCGCCATCGCCACCATCAGCGCCAGCGCGATCGGCCCGGCGATGCGGTCGAAATAGGGCGCGCCGACCGATACTTTATGCCCGAAGGCTTCGGTCATCAGCGGATAGAGCGTGCCGATCAGGACGAGGCCCAATATGACCGTCAGCAACAGGTTGTTGACCACCAGCATGGTTTCGCGGCTGACCAGTTCGAACGGCGCGCCTTCGCGTACCGATCCGATCCGCCAGCCGAACAAAGCCAGCGCGCCGCCGATATAGAGCGCGAGCAGGCCAAGGATGAAACTGCCCCGCGTCGGATCGACGGCGAAGGCATGGACGCTGGTCAAGATGCCGGAACGCACCAGGAAGGTGCCGACCATCGACATGGAGAAGGCGACCACCGCCAGCATCACCGTCCAGGCGCGCAGGGCGTCGCGCGTGGCCAGCACCGTGACGCTGTGCAGCAACGCCGTCGCCGCGAGCCAGGGCATCAGCGAGGCATTTTCGACCGGATCCCAGAACCACCAGCCGCCCCAGCCCAGCTCATAATAGGCCCAATAGCTGCCCGCGGTGATGCCCAGGGTCAACAACACCCAGGCCGCCAGCACCCATGGGCGCATGGCGCGGGCGAAGGCCGCATCGACCTGCCGCGTCAGCAGCGCGCCGATGGCGAAGGAGAAGGCGACCGACAGGCCGACATAGCCGAGATAGAGGGTCGGTGGATGGAAGGCGAGGCCGGGGTCTTGCAGCAGCGGGTTCAAGCCCTGCCCGTCCGCCGGCGCCGGATCGATCCGCGCGAAGGGGTTGGAGGAGAAGAGCAGGAAGGCATAGAAACCCAGCGAGATCGCCGCCTGTCCGCCCAGCGTCGCCATATGGGCGTTGCGCTGCAGCGCGCGCTCGAACAGGGCGACGGCAGCGCCCGCCACGCCCATCACCGTCACCCACAGCAGCATCGAGCCTTCATGATTGCCCCAAGTGCCCGCGAATTTATACAGCCATGGCTTCATCGAATGGCTGTTGGTGACGACCAGCAGCACCGACATGTCGGAGCGCAGGAACAGGGTAATGAGCGCGGCAAAGGCGATCGCGGTCAACACGCCCTGCGCCACGGCTGCCGGCCGAACGGCAGCGAGGAGTTCCGTCTTTCCGCCCTTGAGACCGGCAAAGGCAAGAACAAGCTGGAGCAGCGCCAGCGCGGCGGCCAGCCAGAGCGCGGCGAGGCCGGTTTCGGCGATCATGCTCTCATTGCCTCAACGTCATGCTGACCTTGTTTCAGCATCCATCCCGGAACCGAGAGCGAAGGGAATTGCCGATCGATGGACCCTGAAACGAGTTCAGGGTGACGATGAGGGAGATGTCGGTTGGTAATCACCGCTCCACCTTCATCTCGTGCGTGCTCTCATTATAGCTCATGCCTTCCAGTTCGCGGGGCATGTAACGTTCGTCATGCTTGGCGAGCAGGTTGGTGGCGACGAACATGCCTTGGCCGTTGAACGATCCTTCGGCCACGACGCCGCTGCCTTCCTTGAACAGGTCGGGCGCGATGCCGCTGAAGGTCGCCGGGACGGTCGCCTTGCCGTCGCTCACATCGAAATGAATGGTGACGCCGTCGGCCGCGCGCTTCAGGCTCCCCTTGACCACCATACCGCCCAGGCGGATGGGCTTGCCCGGTTCGACGCCCTTGGTCTTGACGTCGTTGGGCGCGTAGAAATAGGCAGCCTCATCCTTGAGTGCGGAGGCCGCCAGCAGCCCCGCCCCCACCAGCGCCACCAGCGCCGCGAGCGCCAGGATCAGTCGTTGATGTTTCGCCTTCATGTCCGATCCGCAATCTGGTCGGCCCGCGTTTCAGCCCTGCGCATAGCGCGCCAGCTCGCCAGGCTGACGATCGCCGTACCCGCCAGCGTCACCGCATAGGCGGCGATCACGAAAGCCCATTGGTTCATCGCCCCACCCTCTTGCTCTATCCACGCGCCAGGCGTTGCATCCGCGCCTCGACCTTGTTCTGCGCCAGGATCGCCCGCATCCGCATCAGCACGATCGCGCCGAACAGCAGGGTGAAGCCCAGCAATGTCAGTCCCAGCGGCCAGAGCAAAGATCCGTCGATGCTCGACCCGCGCAGGGTGATGGACGGTCCCTGATGCAGGCTGTTCCACCACACCACCGACCGGTTGATGATCGGAATGTTGATCGCGCCAACCAGCCCGAAAATGGCGGTCACATTGCTGACGCCGCCCTGCTGCGCCTGCCGGGCGCTGGCATTGCCCAGCGCGATATAGCCGAGATACAGGAAGAAGAGGACCAGCATCGACGTCATCCGCCCGTCCCATTCCCACCAGGTGCCCCAGGTCGGGCGACCCCAGATGGAGCCGGTCATCAGGCAGATGGCGGTGAACAGCGCGCCCGGCGCGGCGATGGCGCGCCCGGCGACGGCGGCGAGCGGATGCTTCCAGACAAGCTGCATCAGCGCGGCAATGGCGATCCCGCTCCAGCCGCCCATGCCGAGCCAGGCCGCCGGCACATGGATATAGAGAATGCGCACCGTCTGCCCCTGCAGATAGTCGGCCGGGGTCAGGAACAGCCCGCAGGCGGAGCCGACGAGCAGCAGCAGCAGGCCGGGCCAGAACAGCCAGCCCGTCAACGGACGCGCGATCTTCAGGAAGCGGGCGGGATTGGCGAAACGATGCATCAGGGCTGCGTCTTTAGCCGCGCGCGCAAGGCAACGCCAGTAGGGCATTTTGCCGATAGCCTATGAACGAATTGCGTGAGCCGATTCCGGCCGGTGCGAACGCGTTGACATCCGCCATGCCGCTCGCCGATAGAGGATGAACCGGGCCGATGCGGACGCCCGGCCAGGCGACCGTCGCCCAAGTCCGCTCCATTCGCCGCATGTGCGGCGCGAAGGGGCGTGGGATGAATGATAAGAGCGATGCTTTTGGGCCGCCACGGCTCAGCCTGTGGTCGCTGTTCCTGAAATTCCTGGGGTTCGGCCTCCTCGCCTTCGGCGGCCCGGTCGCCCAGATCGCCATGTTGCGCAAGGTGCTGGTCGAACAGGAACGCTGGATCGCGCCGGGCCGGTTCAACCGGCTGCTGGCCGTGCTGCAGATATTGCCCGGCCCCGAAGCCCATGAATTATGCGTCCATCTGGGCATGGTCGCGCGCGGTCGCGCCGGCGGCATCGTGGCCGGCCTGGGCTTCATGGTGCCGGGACTGGTGCTGATGCTGGCGGCCGGCGCGGCCTATACGCGATGGATCGAAGGCAATATCGGCCTCGCGGGCCTCTTGCTGGGCGTGCAGATCGTCGTGCTGGCGATCATCCTGCGGGCCGTCGTGCGGATCGGCCAGCATGTGGTCGAAGATGGGCTGCTGCTCTGCATCGCCCTTGTCGGCCTCGCATCCCCGCTGCTCGGCGTGCCCTTCTACGTTCCGCTGGCCAGCGGCGGTATCGCCTATGCCTTCGCGCATCGCCCGATTCTGGCTATCGCCATCCTGCTGACGCCCGTCATACTCGCCGTGGCGCTGCTGCCTGTGGGCGGATCGGAACAGCTTCGCCCGCAAGCCATCGCCCATGCGGCGGTAACGCTGCCCATGCTGTTCGTGGCGGGCCTCAAGGGCGGCTTGCTGACGTTCGGCGGCGCGTACACCGCCATTCCCTATGTCCGCGCCGACACGGTCGGCCGCGGCTGGATCAGTGACGGTGCATTTCTCGACGGTATCGCGCTGGCGGGCGTTCTGCCGGCGCCGCTCGTGATATTCGCCACCTTTACCGGCTATATCGTGGGCGGCCCTGCCGGCGCGCTGGTCATCACCCTGGGCATGTTCCTGCCCGCCTTCGCCTTCTCGCTCGTCTTTTTCGAGCGGCTTGAAGCCGTGATCGCCAACCCGGCGCTCCATCATGGCCTCACAGGAGTCGCGGCCGCGGTCGTCGGCATCATCGCCGCCACCTTCATCCAGTTGGCGCAGGCGACGGCGATGCGGGTCGATCATATCTGGGCCGCCATGGCTTTGGCCGCCGTCGCCCTGGTTCTTGTGTGGCGCGTGAAAGGGGCATGGGTCACGCCAGCGATCGTCGCTGGCGGCGCCATCGCGGGATGGCTGTTTCCCTTCTGACCGGGGCGCCATTTCAGCGTTTCAACGACGCAAATCCGGGAAACGGAACGTTTCGTTGCGCTTTTTTATGACAGGAGGGCGACAAAGCGGGCGGAAGTCCCTATATGCGCGCCCAAGGACGGCCCTGTGGGCCTGTCAGGAACGGCTATGGAACCGCTCGCACCCATGATTACGACAAACCCCTTCGACGACGACAAGTTGCGCGAGGAATGTGGCATTTTCGGTGTTTCCCGCGCGGAAACAGCGTCTGCCATCGTCGCGCTTGGCCTTCACGCCCTGCAACATCGCGGGCAGGAAGCCGCGGGCATCACAAGCTGGGACGGGCATGATTTCCATACCCACCGGGCGATGGGGCATGTGGCTGGGAATTTCGACCGGGACGAAGTGATTCGCGGCCTGCCCGGCGATACCGCCTGTGGCCATGTACGCTACTCCACCACCGGCGAAACGTCGCTGCGCAACGTGCAGCCGCTCTATGCGGAACTGAACTCGGGCGGCTTCGCCATTGCCCATAATGGCAATATCTCCAACGCGATGAAGCTGCGCCGCGAACTGATTCGCCGTGGCTCGATCTTCCAGTCGACCTCCGACACCGAAGTCATCATCCATCTGGTGGCGACGTCCAGCTATCGCACCCTGCTCGACAAGTTCATCGATGCGTTGAAGCAGGTCGAGGGCGCCTATTCGCTGATCGTCATGACGCCCGAAGGCATGATCGCCTGCCGCGACCCGCTGGGTATTCGCCCGCTGGTGATGGGCAATCTGGGCGAAACCACGATCTTCGCGTCGGAAACGGTTGCGCTCGACGTGGTAGGCGCCGACTATGTCCGCACCATCGATCCGGGCGAACTGGTCATCGTCACCAATGACGGACAGATCCGGTCGCATCGCCCCTTCGGCGACACGCATCCGCGTCCCTGCATCTTCGAACATGTCTATTTCAGCCGCCCCGATTCGATCGTGGACGGTTCGAGCGTCTATTCGGTCCGCAAGGCGATCGGCGCGCAACTGGCGATCGAGAATCCGGTCGAGGCGGACTATGTCATCCCCGTGCCCGACAGCGGCGTGCCCGCGGCGATCGGCTATGCCCAGCAATCGGGCATCCCGTTCGAACTGGGCATCATCCGCTCGCACTATATCGGCCGCACCTTCATCCAGCCGGGGGACAAGGTTCGCCATCTGGGCGTGAAGCTCAAGCACAACGCCAACCGTGCGCTGATCGAGGGCAAGCGAATCGTGCTGATCGACGATTCGATCGTGCGTGGCACGACCAGCCTCAAAATCGTGCAGATGATGCGCGAAGCCGGCGCGGCGGAGGTGCATATGCGGATCGCGTCGCCGCCGACCAAGCATAGCTGCTTCTACGGCGTCGATACGCCCGAACGCACCAAGCTGCTGGCCCACAAGCTGGACGTGGGCGGAATGCAGGACTTCATCCATGCCGACAGCCTGTCCTTCATCTCGATCGACGGCCTGTACAAGGCGCTGGGCGAAGCCAAGCGCGCTGACATCCGCCCGCAATATTGCGATGCCTGCTTCACCGGCGATTATCCCACCACGCTCACCGATCAGGATGACGTGGTGGTGACCAACCAGCTGGAACTGCTCGCCGAGCGCGTGGTCTGACGGCCTTGGGCGGTTCCTGACCGGGCCGCCCACTCCCTTTCATCCTTCATGCGGTTCCGATTGCGGTCGGGACGAGAGGAACATCATGTCCGAGCATCCCCTTTCTGGCCCACTTTCCGGCAAATTGGCGCTCGTCACCGGGGCGAGCCGCGGCATCGGCGCCGCCACGGCCGAAGCGCTCGCCGCCGCGGGCGCGCATGTCGTGCTGACCGCGCGGACCAGCGGCGGGCTGGAAGAGGTGGAGGATCGCATCCACAAGGCCGGCGGCCATGCGACGATCGCGCCGCTCGACCTAACCGATGGCGAGAGCATTGGCCGGCTGGCGCAGGCGATCGGCGGACGCTGGCAGGCGCTCGACATATTGGTGCTGAACGCCGCGACGCTGGGCGCGCTGGCATCGGTTCCGGCGATCGACGCGAAGGAATTTGCGCGGCTGCTGACGCTCAACATCGCCGCGCCTCAAGCGCTCATCGCCGCTTTCGACCCTATGCTGCGCGCCAGCGGCGACGCGCGGGTGGTGGCGTTGACCTCCTCGGTCGTGGCGCCGCGCGCCTATTGGGGCGCCTATGGCGCGTCGAAGGCGGCGCTGGAAACGCTGGTCGGCGCCTATGGCGAGGAGATGAAGAATATCTCCGCCATCCGCACCCATATCGTCGATCCCGGCGCGACCCGCACGGCGATGCGCGCCCGCGCCTTCCCCGGCGAAGATCCGGCGAGCCTCAAGGGGCCGGAAGTCGTCGCCAGCGCGATCGTCGATCTGGTCGCGTCCGATGCGCCGACCGGCCACAGGATACGAGTCGAAGGCTGACGGTTACGCCGGTTTGACCAGCGTCACCTGCGCCACATCGATGCCGCCGCCGCGAAAGCCGCCTTCGCAATACATCAGATAATAGCGCCACAAGGCCACGAAATGCTGGTCGAAACTGGCGGGCAACTGGCCTTCGTCGATCGCCCGGTCGAACCGCTCGCGCCAGCGGCGCAGCGTTTCGGCGTAATCCGGGCCGAAGCGACGCACGTCGCGCCATTCCAGCCCCTGTCGCTCGGCCAGCGCGCGAAAGCGGCTGTCCGACATCAGCATCCCGCCGGGGAAAATATAGGCCTGGATGAAGTCGGCGCCCCGGGCATAGCGTTCGAAAATCGCGTCATCGATCAATATATACTGAATCGCCGCCTTGCCCCCTGGCTTGAGCAGCCGATGGATCGCGGCGAGATAGGCAGGCCAATAGGCCTGGCCGACCGCTTCCACCATCTCGACGCTGGCGATGGCCTCATATTGCCCTTGCGCGTCGCGATAGTCGGTCAGCAAAATCTGCGCGCCCGATCCCAGCCGGTCGCGGGCATAGTCGGCCTGCTCGGTCGACAGGGTCAGTCCGCTATAGGCGACCGCGCACCGCTCCATCGCCTGCTCGGCCAGCCCACCCCAGCCGCAGCCGATCTCCAGCAGCGACGCGCCGTCCGTCAGGTCCAGCCGGTCCAGGATCGCATCGACCTTGCGCCGTTGCCCCTGTTCCAGACTTTCGATCCGATCATCAGCATTGAGGAACAAGGCACTGGAATAATGCATATTTTCATCCAGCCAGAGCCGGTAGAAATCATTGCCCAGATCATAATGATAGGCGATATTGTGCCGCGATCCCGCCCGGCTGTTGCGCCGCAGCCAGTGCGTCGCGCGCCCGATCCAGCGCCCCGGACCACGTGGCCGCGCGGCCTGACCCAGCGCCGCCGCATTGCGCATGAACAGCGCGAAGAGCGGCACCGGGTCGGGGCTGGCCCATTCCCCCGCCGCCCAGGCGCGATACCAGCCGGCCGATCCGCCCACGGCCAACCGCACCAGCGCGCGCCAGGAGCGCAAATCCACCTCGCACTGCGGCCCCGGCGCCCGACCGCCCAGCAGGCGGCGCGTACCGTCGGGCAGCGACGCTTCCAGCCCGCCTTCTTCCAGGCCCAGGTCGATCCGGTCGAGCAAGCGATGGAACAGGGGCGCCAGCGCGCGGGACGTCCGGCTGGGGGCGCCGGATCGCGGCGGATGTTTGACCGATAGCGCGCGCCGGCCGCGCCGGGGAGTGATGGCGTTCATGACGCCAATCCTGCCGCAAGCCGGTCGCGGCTGCAATCACCCCTTGATGCGACGATAGGCGGTCAGAGCGCGTTCTCGCCCCTCACGATGGCCAATGATCTTCGCCGGATAGGCGGCCGGTCGTGCGCCATGGGCATCTGGATCGTGAATTGCTGCGTCGGGCAGGTCCGCAAGTTCCGGCACCCATGACCGGATATAATCGGCCGCGTCGAACTTGTCCGACTGGGTCAGCGGCGCCATGATTCGCGTGAACAGATTGGCGTCGACGCCGCTGCCCGCGACCCATTGCCAATTGACGCTGTTATTGGCGTAGTTGGCATCGACCAGCGTATCCCAGAACCAGCGCGCGCCATGCCGCCAATCGATCAACAGGTGCTTTATCAGGAAGCTGGCGGCGATCATGCGCACCCGGTTATGCATCCAGCCCGTCGTCCAAAGCTGCCGCATACCGGCGTCCACGATCGGATAGCCGGTCCTGCCCGTCTTCCATGCGGCGAAATCGGTCCGTGCTTCCCGCAGGTCGCGCCAGAGCAGCGCATCGAAATTGGATCGCGCATTTTCGGACCCATAAGCGGGCAAGCCGCAAATCTGGACATGTGCATAATCACGCCAGATCAACTCCTTGAGGAAGATCGTTGCATCATGGCCTGAAGATTCGACCCGGTGCCAGACATAGGCGGGCGACACTTCCCCGAAATGCAGATGCGGCGACAGGCGCGACGTTCCTTCGATCGACGGCAGATTCCGCGCGGTCGGATAATCGCCGACCTCGTCCAGGAAATGCGCAACATTGGCGCGCGCGCCCTGCTCGCCCGGCGTCCAGTCCGCCTCGAAACTCTGCGCCCAGTCCGGCCTGGTCGGCAGCAAGGCCCAATCGTTCAGCGAATCGCCGTGCGGCCAGTGCGCGGGTCCATCGATCCGGTGCGGCGCGGGATGCGGCGCGGCGGGCGGCATATGCTCCATAACGGCGCGCGAAAAGGGCGTGTAGATGCGATACATGCCGCCCGCCCCGGTCCGCACCGCGCCCGGCGGCAAGAGCAGGCCGCCGTCATGCAGGCTCAGGTCGAGCGTCTTGGCCACCGCCTTTTCCGCGTTGCGCCACCAGGGTTCGTAGTGATGCAGCGCATGGACCCGGGACGCCCCGACTTCCTTCGCCAATGCCGCCAGCACCTCCGCGCTGCGCCCACGACGCAGGATCAGGCGCGATCCCTTGCCCCGCAGGCTTTCGTCCAGCCGCGCGAGGCTATGGTGCAGCCACCAGCGCGCCGCGCCGCCCATCGCCCATTGACGCGGACCTTCATCATCAAGGACATAGACCGGAATCACCGGCCCTTCGCTGACAGCGGCGGCCAGGGCGGCCTGATCGGACAGGCGGAGATCCTGGCGAAACCAGAGGAGAAGAGGATCGGACATGCCGGGGCAATGCGCCCCGCCGCCGCCGGTTCCAAGCGGCCCTTGGGGCATATTGCCTTCGCCGTCCCGTCGATTGATCCGGCCATCGCGTCGCCGCAAATCGACAGGTGGATGATTCGGCCGATGGACGCGGAGCCCCGCCCTGCCTATTCTGGCTCCCGCGTCGTGTAGCGACGCCGATGACGATCTTTAGGCGGCAAGGACGTCGGGAACCGGAATTTTTTGGGGATGACATGGCTTCGATGCCGAATGAAAATTTATTGCCATACCGGCCCTGCGTCGGGATCATGCTGGTGAACATGGACGGCAAGGTGTTCGTCGGCCAGCGGCTCGATAATGTGGTCGAGGCGTGGCAGATGCCACAGGGCGGCATCGATGAAGGCGAGGATGCCAGGGCGGCCGCGCTGCGCGAACTGCAGGAAGAAACCGGCATCCGCCCCGATCTGGTCGAAATCATCGCCAAGGCGAAGGACGAGCATTTCTACGATCTGCCGCCCGAACTGGTCGGCAAGCTGTGGGGTGGCAAATATCGCGGCCAGCGCCAATATTGGTATCTGGCCCGCTTCGTCGGCCTGGACAGCGACATCGATATCCAGACCAAGGACCCGGAATTCCGGGAATGGAAATGGACGTCGCCCGAAACGCTGCCCGACCTGATCGTGCCGTTCAAGCGCAAACTGTATCGCGACATATTGCAGGAGTTCCGGGCGCTTATCTGACGGGGGTAGGCGTTTGGGGGCTTAAAATCCCCGGTCGGTTGGCTATGACGGGGCGATGTATGCTCGTCTGATCCCCCTGTCGTTGCTGATCGTCGCCCTGCCCGCCACGGCGCGCGCGGCCGAATCGGCGCTGCTGCCACCGGCCGTCCGCGAAATGATGGAAGCTGCGATCGCCAACGGCAACGAAACCGAAATCGCCACCATTTCCAAGATCGCCAAACAGACCAACCCGGCCTCCGCCGACGAAATCCAGCGCATGGTCAACAGTTGGAAGGAGCGGACCAAGGCGACCCACGACACGGTGATTCGCGAAGCCCACTTCACCGAATTGTGGACCGGCCGGGTCGAGGCAGGCGGTTTCCGTTCCACAGGCTCGACCAGCGAACTCGGGATCAGCGTATCCGCGACGGCGACTCGCGCCGGATTGCAATGGTCGCACAAGCTGACCGCCGCCGCCGATTATCGCCGCGCCAATGGTGTCACGTCGCGCGAACGCTATTTCGCCGGCTACGAACCCAAATATGAATTCGATCCGCGCGGCTTCGCCTACGGCCTCGCCCAGTTCGAACGCGACACCTCGATCGGCTATGACCAACGCTACACCGCCTCGGTCGGCGTCGGCTATAAGCTGATCGTCAGCAAGCCGGTCGATCTGTCGGCCGATATCGGTCCGTCCATTCGCCACGCCAAATATCTGATCGGCGAACGTGAGACGAAACTGGGCGTCCGCGGTTCCATGGCGCTGGCCTGGCGCGCCACGCCGACGGTGACGTTCAAACAAACCGCATCGGGCTATGCCGAAAGCGACGTCTATACGCTCAACGCCCTGTCCTCGGTAGAAACCAAGGTCAGCACACGGCTGTCGGCCGCTTTCTCCTACAATATCCAGTATGAATCCGAGACATTGCTGTCCAGCCGCGACCTCGACACGCTGAGCCGCCTGACCCTGACCTATGATTTCTGAACCACGCAATTTTATTGCGGGGGTGGAGACGCGCGCGGCGCTCTGATAGATCAGGGCGGATGACGGATTTTTCATCGCAGGAAAGGATGCTGCTCGACCGCGCTGCGGCCGCGCCGATGCTCGCGCAGACGCGGGCTTGGGCGGCGATCAACAGCGGATCGCGCAATCTGGATGGCCTCGCCTGCATGGCCGCAGTGCTGGTCGAGGCCTTTTCCACGCTGCCCGGCACGATCCGCCTGGTCGATCCCGCGCCGGTGGAGAGCGTTTCGCCGGACGGGCGAGTCCAGGCCATCGAACATGGCCGCCATCTCCATCTGTCAGTCCGTCCCGAAGCGCCCATCCGGCTGCTCCTCACCGGGCATATGGACACGGTGTTCCCCATAGATCACCCCTTCCAGCAGCAGCGCTGGCTGGAGCCGGGCATCCTCAACGGTCCCGGCGTTGCCGACATGAAGGGCGGGATCGCGGTCATACTCGCGGCGCTCAACGCCATCGAAGGATCGGACGCGATCGCCACACTGGGCTATGACGTGGTGATCAACAGCGACGAGGAAGTCGGCAGCGCGTCATCCGCGGCGCTGTTGCGGGAGATGGCGGCAGGCAAGCTGGCAGCCTTCACTTACGAGCCGTCCGCCCTGCCCGACGGCACGCTGGCCGGCGCGCGCGCGGGGAGCGGCAATTTCTCCATCATCGTGACGGGCCGAAGTGCCCATGCTGGCCGCAATCCCGATGACGGCCGCAACGCCCTGCTCGCCGCCGCCGACCTGGCGCTACGGCTGAAGGCCGGGAGCGGTGCAGGATTTTCCTGCAACCCCGCCAGGATCGACGGCGGCAGCCCGAACAATGTCGTGCCCGACCATGCCGTGCTGCGGGTCAATTTCCGGCCGCGCACGCCGCAGGACGAGATCGCCGCCCGCGCCCTGATCGACCGGTCCATGGTCGATGTCGCGCGCGACCATGACGTCAGCCTGCATCTGCACGGCAGCTTCGGCCGGCCGCCCAAGCCGATGGACGCCAAGGCGCAGGCACTGTTCGGGCTGGTGCGGCAATGCGGCGCTGAACTGGGCCTCGACATCGGCTGGCGCGATACCGGGGGCGTGTGCGACGGCAATAATATCGCGGCCTGTGGCGTGCCGGTGGTCGATACGATGGGCGTGCGCGGCGGCAGCATCCATAGCGACGCCGAATTTCTGCTGACCGACAGCCTGACCGAGCGCGCGCAATTGTCGGCGCTGGCGCTATGGCGGATCGCGAAAGGCCAGTTCGATCCGGCCCAATTCAAAAAAGAGGGGATCATCGCTTGAGCTTCATCATGCGCATCGCGCGCGCCGACGATTTGCAGACGCTCTACGAAATGGCGAAGCTGACCGGCGGCGGCTTCACCAACCTGCCGCCCGATCGCACCGCGCTGTCCGCCAAGCTGGAGCGCACCGAACAGGCGCTCGCACGGCAGGACGAGGGTATCGAGGACGAGTTGATCGTCATGGTGCTGGAAAATGTCGAGACGGGCCAAGTGCGCGGCACCTGTCAGATCTTTTCCACCGTGGGGCAAAGCTGGCCCTTCTACAGCTATCGTCTGGGCGTGCTAACCCAGCATAGCCGCGAACTGGGCCGCACTTTTCGGGCGCAAATGCTCTCGCTCACCACCGATCTGGAAGGGTCGGCCGAGGTCGGCGGCCTGTTCCTCCACCCGCGTGAGCGCGCCGAGGGGCTGGGGCTTTTGCTGGCGCGCAGCCGCTATCTCTACATCCGCGCCCACCGCAGCCGCTTCGGCGACAAGGTGCTGGCCGAATTGCGTGGCGTCATCGACGAGGCGGGCGGATCGCCCTTCTGGGACGGCCTGGCCGGGCGCTTCTTCGGCATGAATTTCCAGGAGGCGGACGAATTCAATGCGGTGAACGGCAACCAGTTCATCGCCGACCTGATGCCCAAGACCCCCATCTACACCGCGATGCTGACCGACAGCGCCCGTGCCGTCATCGGCCTGCCCCACCCCAATGGCCGGGCGGCGATGCGGATGCTGGAGACGGAGGGGTTCGACAATGCCGGCTATGTCGATATCTTCGACGGCGGCCCGACCATGGTCGGCCAGATCGACCAGTTGAAGACGATCGCCGCGGCGCGAGACGTAACTTTGTCCGCCACCCATGAAAAGGGCGGGGACAAGATGCTGATAGCAACCGGCAAGCTGGCCGATTATCGCTGCACCTGGGGCTTCGTGCAGCAAGATGACAGCGGCGCGGTGTCGCTCGACGCGGCCAGCGCGGCGCGGCTCGGCCTCGAAACCGGCGGTTCCTTCACCATGGCAGGGCGGGCATGAGCGTCAGGGAAATCAATTTCGACGGGATCATCGGTCCCAGCCACAATTATGCGGGCCTCAGCCTCGGCAATCTCGCTTCCGCGCGCAACGCCGGCGCAGTGGCGCATCCCCGCGCGGCGGCGCTCCAGGGGCTGGAGAAGATGCGCGGCAATATCCGCCTCGGCCTGGCTCAGGGCATCTTCCTGCCGCAATGGCGGCCCGACGTCGCCTGGCTGACGAAGCTGGGCACCGATGTCGGCGACGCCGATCCGCATATTCGCGCGGCGGCCATGTCCGCTTCCTCCATGTGGGCGGCCAACGCCGCCACCATCTCACCCGCCAGCGATACGGCGGACGGGCGGACGCACCTGACCGTCGCCAATCTCGTCACCATGCCGCATCGCAGCCATGAATGGCCGCAGACGCTGGCGCAGCTCCGCATCGCCTTTTCCGACGCCCGCGCCTTTGCCGTCCATGATCCCATCCCCGCCCCCTTTGGCGACGAGGGCGCAGCCAATCATATGCGTCTGGCGGAACGCCACGACCAGCCGGGCGTGGAAGTGTTCGTCTATGGCCGGTCGGGCGGCGCTTTCCCCGCCCGCCAGCATAGGGAGGCGAGCAAGGCGGTCGCCCGCATCCATGGCCTCGATCCGGCACGCACCCTGTTCGTCGAACAGTCCGAAGCCGCGATCGCCGCGGGCGCCTTCCACAATGACGTCGTCGCGGTGGCGAACGAGCGGGTGCTCTTCACCCACGAACAGGCGTTCGCCGACAAACAGGCCTTCTACGCCGATCTGCGCGCCGCCCTGCCCTGTGTCGAAATCGTGGAGGTGCCTGCCAGCGCGGTCAGCCTGGCCGATGCGATCACATCCTATCTCTTCAATGCCCAGCTCGTCACCCTGCCCGACGGAGGCCCCTCGACTTCGCTCGGGACAGGCATGGCGCTGGTGCTGCCGACCGAGGCGCAGCAGACGCCCGCGGTCTGGAGCTGGCTGGAGCAGATGATCGCCGGCAATGGCCCGATCCGCCGCCTCATCCCGGTCGACGTGCGCCAGTCCATGGCCAATGGCGGCGGCCCCGCCTGCCTGCGGCTGCGCGTCGTTGCCGATCCTGTCGATATCGATCCCCGCTTCCTGGTGGACGAAGCGCGGCTGGATAATATTGCGCGGATCGTGTCCCAATATTGGCCAGAATCGATCGCACCCGAGGATTTGAGCGACACACGGCTGATTGCCCGGATCGAGCAATCATGGTTAACGCTTGTTGACCATTTGCAGCTGTCGGGCGATCTTTCACCCTGACGGCGGGGGCAACGCCGGATGGAATCGACATGGAACGGATCAAGCGCCTCTTCATCATCAAGACCAAGTTCGAGGCGTTTCTGGTGATCTATGCGCTCGCGCTGGGCGCAGCCGAGCGCGGCCATGTCTATATGCAGCAATATCCAGGCACCGGCGGCCATCTGCTGGCGCTCGCCTGTTCGGGCGCCGTCTTCATGGCGGGCGGCAAGATCATCGACGCGCTGGACTATCAGCGCGGGATATAGAGCCTTTTTCCAAGCCGGCGGAATCACCTGCTGACTCGGAACTCTGGCGCCCGCCCTCGTTCCGAAACGGATCGAACTCGACCAGCATGACAGCCTTCCCTGACTTATCCTGCCTCCATCACTGATGATGGAGTGCCGACAGGATGCTGGACGATCGACGCAGGCGCAGCGTGCCCGCCGCCGAACTGGTGCGCAATTTCGCCCACTGGCGCGAGGTCGGATCGCATGAGCCGGTGATGGTCACCCATCATGGCCGCGAAACCCATGTCTTCATCGGGCTGGACCGCTTTCGCACGATGACGGTCGGCGACGATGGCGCGGTCGCGCCCGACCGCACTTTCGAACTCGCCGCGCGGATGCATCAGGGGCTGATCCTGTGCCGCGCCGACCTGACCATCGATTATGTCAATGGGGTGGCGCTCGCGATGGCCAGGCGATGGGACCGGCGTCTGGAGGATCAGTCGCTGTGGGACGCCTTTCCCGAACTGGCCGGCACGCTGACGGAGGCGCATATCCGCCACAGCCTGGCTTCGGGCGAGGCGAGCGCGGCCGATATCCCCTCCCCCTTTCGCGGTGACGTCTGGCTGCATGTCCAGACCTTCCCCTTCGCCGGCGGCGTCGGCCTGCTGCTGCGGGACATCACCGCCGACATGCAGCGCCACCGGCTGGCCGACGTCAAATCGGCGATCCTCAAGGCAATGGGGGTGCATGGCGGGGTCGGCTATGTCCGGGTGTCGATGCGCGGCTTCATCGATGTCGTGAACGACAGCTTTTGCGCGATGGTCGGCCTGACCGCCGATCGGCTGTCGGACGTGCCGGTCGCCGACCTGGTCGCGCTGCCCGCTCGCCCCCACTTCCGCGAGCAGATGGAACGCGTGCTGCGTGGCGAAGGCGACATGCGGTTCGCCACCCAATTGCTGACCAACGACGGTTCGCTGGCGCCGATCGACGCGGCGATCGCCCGGCTGCACGGCATTTACGGTACGGAGGGCGCCGTAATCGTCATTACTCCCACGAACGCCGCCTGAATGCGCGACAACAACGTCCATATCGGATGATGTCCGGTGGGCGTGCGCAACTTTTGCGGAGAAGGCCAGTTTTTGTCTGCCGGGCGCTCGTCTCCACTATGTAAAACCCGCCAAATGCCCGACAGGCGAAGCATACGCGATATTGAACCGCGCCCCGTAGCATCGCTCTCATGTCTTACGATAGCGCCTGCTCCTTCACCCGATCGCGTCGACCGCTGGTCGCGCTGCTGCGCCATCAGGCCGGCAGCAGCCTGATCGAAGCGGCCTTCGCCCTGCCGCTGCTCATCCTGCTGCTGATGGGGATATTGGCCTATGGCAGCTGGTTCATGACCGCCCACAGCCTGCAGCAGGCCGCCAATGATGCCGCCCGCGCGTCGGTGGCCGGGCTGAACGCGACCGAACGCCGCACGCTGGTCGACCAGAGCGTCGTTGCCGCGCGCGCCGCCTTCCCCGCCCCCGCCGCCCAGACGATCGGCGTCAGTACCGGCGAAAGCAGCGGCTATTATACGGTGACGCTGCGCTACAGTCTCTCCAGCGCGCCCTTGTTCTCGGCCATGCCCTTCCCGATGCCGGGCAACGTGCTGGAACGAAGCGCCGTCGTGCGGATCGCCAGCCAATGACCGGCGCGCGCTTCGACCGGGCGCTGGCGCGGGACCGGCGTGGCGGCGTGACCTTCATCCTGGCCGGATCGCTGTTCATGCTGGCGGGCGCCGCCACCGTCGCGGTCGATCTGGGATCGGTCTATCTGGCCCGTCGCCAGTTGCAGGGCGTGGCGGACGCCGCCGCGCTGGCCGCCGCCGATGGCGGACGCACCGCCGCCGAACAACTGGTCGGGCGCAGCGGGATCAACGGCGCGGCCCTCGCGACCTTCGACACCGGCAGCTATTCCGCCGACGCCTCCCTTCCGATGGACCAGCGCTTCCGAGCAGGCGATGCCAATGGCGGCGCCATGCGGGTGGAGGTGCGCCGCCGCGCGCCTCTCTTCTTCGCGCGCCTGCTGGTCGGCCGGGACGGCATCGACCTCAGCGCCCGCGCCACCGCCGCCCGCACCGACGCCGCCGCCTTCTCGCTCGGCACCGGCCTTGCTTCGCTCAGCGGCGGACTGCCCAACATGCTGCTGTCCAATCTTGCGGGCACCGAACTCAACCTGTCGGTGATGGATTATAACGGGCTGGCCAGCGCCAATCTCGACCTGCTGCACATGGCCGATGCCCTGCGCGTACGGACCGGGCGCGACGGCGAAGCCTATGGGGCGCTGTTCGACAGGGAAATCCCCTTGTCCGACCTGCTCGGCGCGATGGCCGACAGCGCCGGGGCCAGCCCCGCCGCCACGACCCTGCTGGCGCTGTCCAGCCGCATTCCGGGCCGCTCCGTCCGTCTCAGCGACATTGTCGACCTCGGTCCGATGCGGGGCGCCGCCAATGCCACCGGACAACCCAATATCCTGCTCGACGCCTTCTCCATGCTGCGCATGGTGCTCAGCCCGCCATCGGGGACGACAATCCCGATGGACCTGCGCGTCACCGTGCCGGGCCTCAGCAGCACGCGGCTGATGCTGGTGACGGGCGAGGGACAGGCCCGCTCGCCGCTGATGAGCATCACCGCCAAGCGCGACGTGGTGTTACGCACCGCCCAGACCCGCATCTATCTGGAAAGCTCCGTCGCCACCGCGCTGTCCGGCATCGCCTCCGTACGAGTGCCGCTCTATGTCGAAATGGCGGCGGCGGAGGCGCGCCTGTCGGATATCCAGTGCGGCAGCGATGGCGGCGTCACCCTGGCGGTCACGCCGTCGGTCGGGACCGCGGTGCTGGGCGATGTCGATATGAGTGCGCTGACCAATTTTTCGGTCCCCGCCAACCCGCGCGCCGCCATGCTGGCACAGACGCTCGGTACGCGCGTCACCGGCTATGCCAATATCAGCCTGGGCGGCACCCAGACCCATAGCGTCCATTTCTCGCCGTCGGAGATCAGCGCACAGCAGGCCAAGACCGTCAGCACGCAGGATCTGACGCAGGGCATCGCCGCCAGCCTGGCAGGCCAGACCCAGATACAGGTGTCGCTTCTAGGCATCACCATCGGCAACAGCCCGCTCAGCCCATTGGTCGGCGCGGTGCTGGGCACCACCGCGCCACTGCTGGACGGCATCCTCAATAGCGTCACGGCCACGCTGGGCGTCCGGGTGGGGTCGGCGGAGGTGCGCGTGCATCAGCGCCGCTGCGGCATGGCGGCCATCGTCGCCTGATCCGTGCCTTGATCCCCCCTTGCCATGCCCGCGCTGCACCGTCAGGAGCAGGTCATGGGCGCTATCATGTTGCAGGGAACCGGATCGGACGTCGGCAAGTCGGTGCTGGTGGCGGGGCTGTGCCGCGCGCTGGCGCGCCGGGGCTATCGGGTGCGCCCGTTCAAGCCGCAGAATATGTCCAACAACGCCGCCGTCACCAGCGACGGCGGGGAGATCGGCCGGGCGCAGGCGTTGCAGGCGATCGCCTGCGGCGTCGCCCCCCATACCGATATGAACCCGGTGCTGCTCAAGCCGCAGGCCGATCGAACGTCGCAACTGATCGTTCATGGTCAGGTGCGCGGCGCGCTGGGATCGGGCAATTTCCGCAGCGCGCGCGGGCAGTTGCTGGGCGCGGTGCTGGAAAGCTACGAACGGCTGCGCAGCCAGTGCGATATCGTGGTGGTCGAAGGCGCGGGATCGCCGGCCGAGATCAACCTGCGCGCCGGCGACATCGCCAATATGGGTTTCGCCCGCGCCGCCGACGTGCCGGTCATATTGGTCGGCGATATCGACCGGGGCGGCGTGATCGCGGCTGTGGTCGGCACCCGCGCGGTAATCGATCCCGACGATGCGGCGATGATCCGCGGCTTCCTCATCAACAAATTCCGGGGCGACCCGGCGCTGTTCGAGGATGGCTATGCCCAGATCGAAGCGCTGTCGGGCTGGCGCGGCTTTGGTGTGGTGCCCTGGCTCGACGCCGTCGCGCGATTGCCAAGCGAAGATGCGGTGGTGCTGGAACGTCGGACCTTCTCGACCGCCGCGCCGCTGGTCGTCGCTTGCCCGGTGTTGCCGCGCATCTCGAATTTCGACGATCTCGATCCGCTCAAGCTAGAGCCGACCGTCGACCTGCGCATGATCGGGCCGGGACAACCCATCCCCGGCGACGCCGCGCTGGTGATCCTGCCCGGATCGAAGGCGACGATCGCCGACATGCACGCCATGGTCGCGCAAGGGTGGGACATCGACATCCGCGCCCATCACCGGCGCGGCGGCGCGGTGCTGGGCCTGTGCGGCGGCTATCAGATGCTGGGCCGGACCATCGCCGATCCCGAAGGGCTGGAGGGGCCGGCCGGCTCGATCGCGGGGCTGGGGTTGCTCGATATCGACACGCGCCTGTCAGGCGCCAAGATGCTGGAGCAGGTGCGCGGCCGCGCGCTCGACGCCGATTTTACCGGCTATGAAATACATATGGGCGTCACCGACGGCCCGGACTGCGCCCGCCCCTTCGCCCTGATCGACGGCGCGCGCCCGGACGGGGCGATCAGCCGCGACGGGCGGGTGATGGGCAGCTATGTCCATGGCCTGCTCGGCAGCACGGCGCTACGCGACGCGTTGTTGCGGCGGCTGGGCGGCGGATCGGCGGGACGGGACTATGACCAGTCGGTCGAGGACGCGCTGGACGAGGTGGCCGCACTGCTGGAAAGCCATGTCGATATCGACGCCATGGTGGCGCTGGCGACCGCCTGACGCTGAACATAAAAAAGGCGGCTAGACGCCGCCTCTTTATTCGATCGAATGATGGTGCACCCAGAGCGATTCGAACGCCCGACCCTCAGATTCGTAGTCTGATGCTCTATCCAGCTGAGCTATGGGTGCGCAGGAAAGACGAACGGACCGCGGCTGTAAGCCCGGACCAAAAGCCCTTCGAAAAAATGGTGCACCCAGAGCGATTCGAACGCCCGACCCTCAGATTCGTAGTCTGATGCTCTATCCAGCTGAGCTATGGGTGCGTGGAGACGCGCAGATAGAAGCGCTTGGCCGATTGGGCAAGCCCCTTTTTTGCACTTTTATGGCCTGGCAACTTTTATCCACCGTCCCTCGTTCAATGCGGCAGGAGGACGCCATGATGAGCTTCAATCTGAACGAGGTTGCGTTGCTGCTGGTGGTGCTGGTCATCGGCTGGCTGCTGGGTCTGATGATGAGCGGTCGCGGCAAATATCGGCGGCTGTGGCAGGACGAACAAGCGGTGCATCGCAGCGCGATCAAAGAGCGGGACGCCCGCATAGAGGCCTCCCATGCCCGGATCGCGGAGCTGGAACGCCAGTCGGCGGGACCGATCGGCGCTGGTACGGCGACGGCGGTCGCGGGCGCAGTCCATGGCCGCGACGATCTGAGCAGGATCAGCGGCGTGAGCCAGGCTCAGGAACTGTCGCTGAACGAAGCCGGCTATCATCGCTATGGCCAGATCGCCGCGCTCAATGCCGAGCAGGAAGCGACCTTGGAGGCGCGACTGGGCCTGAAACCGGGCACCATCGCGCATGAAGACTGGCGCAAGCAGGCCAGCGAGCTGGAGAAGGGCCACAAGCGCGGCCTGTTCGGCTGAGCCTGCCCACAGCATTAGCCCAAAGAAAAAGGGCGGGGTTGATGCCCCGCCCTTTTTGCCGTCACTTCCGGGCGAGCGCCGCCTGCGCTGCGGCCAGTCGGGCGATCGGCACGCGATAGGGCGACGCCGACACATAGTCGAGGCCCGTCGCTTCGCAGAAGGCGATCGAGGCCGGATCGCCGCCATGCTCGCCGCAAATGCCGAGCTTAATGTCCGGACGGGTCTTGCGACCGCGCTCCGCCGCCAGTTCGATCAGTTCGCCCACGCCTTCCACGTCGATGCTGACGAAGGGATCGCGGGCGAAAATGCCCTTGTCCACATATTGCGTCAGGAAACGGCCGGCGTCGTCACGGCTGATGCCGATCGTCGTCTGCGTCAGGTCGTTGGTGCCGAAGGAGAAAAACTCGCCGACTTCGGCGATCTCGCCCGCCTTGAGCGCGGCGCGCGGCAGTTCGATCATGGTGCCGACCAGATAGTCGACGCGCTCGCCCTGCTCTTCGAACACTTCGGCTGCGACGCGATCGACGATCGCCTTCATCAGTTCCAGCTCCTTGGCGGTCGCGACCAGCGGGATCATGACTTCGGGGATCGGCGCTTCGCCGCCCCGTGCCTTGACGATCAGCGCGGCTTCGAAGATCGCGCGCGCCTGCATCTCGTAGATTTCGGGATAGGTCACGCCCAGGCGGCAACCGCGATGGCCCAGCATCGGGTTGAATTCATGCAGTTCCGCCGCGCGGCGCTTGAGCGTATCGACACTGACGCCCGCGCCCTTGGCCACTTCCTCGAACTCCGCTTCGCCATGGGGCAGGAATTCGTGCAGCGGCGGATCGAGCAGGCGGATGGTGACGGGCAGGCCCGCCATCACCATGAAAATCTGCGCGAAATCGTCGCGCTGTTCCGGCAGCAGCTTGTCGAGCGCGACGCGGCGGCCCTTCTCGCTGTCGGCCAGGATCATCTCGCGCACCGCGGTGATGCGCGCCGCGTCGAAGAACATATGCTCGGTCCGGCACAGCCCCACGCCCTCAGCGCCGAATTCGCGCGCGACCTTGCAGTCCTGCGGCGTTTCCGCGTTGGCGCGCACCTTCAGGCGACGGACCTTGTCCGCCCACACCATCAGCGTACCGAAATCGCCCGCCAGTTCGGGCTGCACGGTCGGCACTTCGCCCGCCATCACTTCGCCGGTCGACCCGTCGATGGTCAGGATGTCGCCTTCCTTCAGCTCGCGGCCGCCGACGCGCAGGATCTTGGTCTTGCCGTCGATCGAAATGCCGCCAGCGCCGGACACGCAGGGACGACCCATGCCGCGCGCCACCACGGCCGCGTGCGACGTCATGCCGCCGCGCGCGGTCAGGATGCCCTTGGCCGCATGCATACCGTGAATATCTTCCGGGCTGGTTTCGACGCGCACCAGGATGACGGCGTCGCCCAGTTCGGCGCGGCGCTCGGCGGTGTCGGCGTCGAACACGATCAGGCCGCTGGCCGCACCCGGCGACGCGGGCAGGCCCTTGGTCAGCACATCGCGCGGCGCCTTGGGGTCGAGCGTGGGATGGAGGAGTTGATCGAGCGCGGCGGGATCGACGCGGGCAACCGCCTCTTCTTCGGTGATCAGCCCTTCATGCGCCATATCCACGGCCATTTTCAGCGCGGCCTTGGCGGTGCGCTTGCCCGACCGGGTCTGCAGCATCCACAGCTTGCCCTGCTGCACCGTAAATTCGATGTCCTGCATGTCGCGATAATGGGTTTCGAGGATCTGGAAGACGTTTGCCAGTTCGGCATAGGTCTCCGGCATCGCCTCTTCCATCGACAGCGGCTTGGCCCCGGCCCGCTCGCGCGCGGCCAGCGTCAGATATTGCGGCGTGCGGATGCCCGCGACCACGTCCTCGCCCTGCGCGTTGATCAGATATTCGCCATAATAGGCGTTCTCGCCGGTCGACGGATCGCGGGTGAACGCCACGCCCGTCGCCGAGGTTTCGCCCATATTGCCGAACACCATCGCCTGCACGTTGACCGCGGTGCCCCATTCGCCGGGAATGTTGTTCAGGCGGCGATAGACCTTCGCGCGCTCCGACTGCCAGGAACCGAACACGGCCGAAATCGCGCCCCACAACTGGTCATGCACATCCTGCGGGAAGGGCTTGTTCCACAGCTTTTGCACCAGCGCCTTATATTCGGCGACCAGCGCCTTCCAGTCGGCGGCCGTCATCTCGGTGTCCAGGCTGTAACCCTGGTCTTCCTTGGCGATCTCCAGCGCTTCCTCGAACGCGCCATGGTCCAGTTCCAGCACCACGTCCGAATACATCTGGATGAAGCGGCGATAGCTGTCCCAGGCGAAGCGCTCGTCGCCGCTGGTCGTCGCCAGGCCGATGACGGTCTCGTCGTTGAGGCCCAGGTTCAGCACCGTATCCATCATGCCCGGCATAGACGCGCGCGCGCCCGAACGGACCGACACCAGCAGCGGATCGGCGGCATTGCCGAAACGCTTGCCGGTGATCCCCTCGATATGGGCGATGCCGTTTGCGACTTCGGCGTTCAGGCTTTCGGGATATTGGCCGCCATCTTCATAATAGCGGGTGCACATGGCCGTCGTGATGGTGAAACCCGGCGGCACCGGCAGGCCGATCGCGGCCATGCCGTCCAGATTCGCGCCCTTGCCGCCCAGCAGGTTGCGGTCACCCTGCCCGCCATCATCCACGCCGCCGCCGAAACGATAGACATAGCGCGTCGCGGTGCTGTTCATGATGGCCTCTTCCGTCGTAACCATGTGATCCGGCTCTCCCTGCACTGATTGCCGTGAATATTGTGCGCTGCAACAGCCTTTACAAAAGACGTGCGGGAATTGCACCCGCCTTTATTGGACTTTGTCGTCATATCGTCATTTTTATGGACGGATATGTCCGACTTGTCTCTCAGCCCGTAATTTTCGAAAAGTCCGCGACGCCATGCACAGCCGCCCGCACCCGGTCGAGCAGCGCAAGACGCGCCGCCCGTTTTGCAGGATCGGCGTCGTTGACCGTGACGGACTCGAAGAAAGCGTCGATCGGCGCGCGCAGCGTGGCGAGCGCGGCCATGGCGTCTGCAAAGCGTTCGTCAGTGACAGCCCGCGCCGCGAGGGGCTCGGCAGCGTCGAGCGCGGCGAGCAAAGCGGCTTCCGCCGGTTCGGACGGCGCCGCCGGGACGATCGCGGGATCGACGGTTTCCTTTTTCAGGATATTGGCCGCCCGCTTGTACCCGGCGAGCAGGTTCGCGCCATCATCCGTCGCGACGAAGGATTGCAGCGCATGGACGCGGGCGAGCAAGCGGACGAGATCATCCTCGCCACCCAGCGCGAACACCGCGTCGATCAGGTCGTGGCGGACGCCGGCTTCCTTCTGTTGGACCTTGAGGCGGTCTGTGAAGAAATCGGAGAGTTTCTGTGGAGCTTGAAGTACCGTTTCATACAGGGCTTCAATTTCAGGGTTCGTTTCTGGGGTTTCGTTGCGGATCGCCTCATCGTAGGCATCCTGCAACAATTCAGCAGAAAAGTACTTACCTTTGTCAGCTTGCCAAACAGAATCGAGCGCCCGTGCGATCTTGTTAGCCCTCGCTTGCCCCATCGCAACCCCAAGATTTTGAATACCTGGAAACATCACACGGAAATATGGCAAGCGCAGATTATTCTGCACCAAAAGTTGGATTACTCCAATTGCGGCTCGCCGCAATGCAAACGGATCTCGCGATCCGGTGGGGCCTTCTCCGATGGCAAAAAAGCCAAAAAGTGTATCCAGCTTATCCGCAAGGCTCACCGCCACCGTCACTGGCGCAGCCGGCACGTCATCGCCCTGCCCGACCGGCTTATAATGGTCGCGGATCGCGTCGGCCACCGCGTCGGGCAAACCCTCCGCGCGCGCATAATAGCCGCCCATGACGCCCTGCAATTCGGGGAACTCGCCGACCATCTCCGTGACCAGGTCGGCCTTGGCGAGGCGCGCGGCCTGTTCGACCAGGTCTGCATCCGCGCCCTTGACGATCCCCTCCTCCACCAGCCACTGCGCCAGCTTCGCGACCCGCTCCACCTTGTCGGCGACCGTACCCAGCTTCTCGTGGAACGTAATCCGCTCCAGCTTCTGCGCATGATCGACAAGCGCCGTCTTGCGATCCTGCTCCCAGAAGAAGCGGGCATCGCTCAACCGCGCGGCCAGCACCTTGCGGTTGCCCGCGACGATCGCCGCGCCGCCGTCCTTCGCCTCGATATTGGCGGTGCAGATGAAGGCCGGCGCCAGTGTCCCGGCCGCTTCGCGCAGCACGAAATATTTCTGGTTGATCCGCAGGGTTAGCTGAATAACTTCGGGCGGCACCTCAAGGAAAGCCGGGTCGAAATCGCCCAGCAGCGGCACCGGCCATTCGGTCAGGCCCGCATTCTCCGCGACCAGCCCCTTATCCTCGATCACGCTGTACCCATGGGCCGCAGCGGCTTCGTCGGCCTTTTCCGCGATGATCGCCTGCCGCTCTTGATGGCTTACGATCACATGGCAGGCGCGCAGCTTTTCGACATAATCGTCCGCGCCGCCGATCGTGATCGCGCCGGGATGATGGAAACGATGGCCCAGCGTCGCATAGCCCGACCGCACATCCTCGACCGCGATATCGACCAGCTGCTCGCCGAAAATGGCGACAATGCCCTGCAAAGGGCGGACCCAGCGCAGGCTCTCGGTCGTCTGGCTGGCGACGCCCCAGCGCATCGCCTTGGGCCAGGGGAAGGCGCGGATAACGGCGGGCACGGCGTCGCCAAGCACATCCATGGTGGCGCGGCCGGGCTTGTTCACGACGGCGAACCAGACGCCGTCCCGGTCTTCCAACTGGTCCTGGGTCAGCCCGGTCTTGCGCAGAAAGCCTTCGAGCGCCTGGGGCGGCGCGGATGTGCGCGGACCTTTATGCTCTTCGCTCACCGCCGCGGTTTCCACGGGCAGGTCGCGCGCGATCAGCGCCAGGCGACGCGGCGTCACGAAACTGTCGATCGCAGCGGGCTTGAGGCCGGCCCTGGCCAGTTCTTCGGTGAACAGGCGCGCCAGATCCTCCGACGCCTTGACCTGCATACGCGCGGGAATTTCCTCGCAGCGCAATTCGAGGAGGAAATCAGTCATCACGCGGTCCACCCCGGAAATTTGGCGCTCCAGGCGTCGGCATTGCTGGCGATCCACGCCTCGCAACTGCCCTTCGCCATGTCGCGCACCTGGCCCATATAGCTGGCGCGTTCCTGCACGGAAATCACGCCGCGCGCCTGGAGCAGGTTGAACACATGGCTCGCCTTGATCGCCTGGTCATAGGCGGCGAGCGGCACGTTCGCTTCGATGCAACGACCATATTCGGCCTGACAATCCTTGAACCAGCGGAACAGCTTGTCCGTGTCCGCGACCTCGAAATTCCATTTCGACATCTGCTGCTCGTTGGCCAGAAACACGTCGCCATAGGTGACGCCGGCGTCGTTGAATTTCAGGTCGTAAACGCTGTCGACGCCCTGAATATACATGGCCAGCCGCTCCAACCCGTAGGTCAGCTCACCCGCGACCGGCTTGCAGTCATATCCGCCCATTTGCTGGAAATAGGTGAACTGGGTGACTTCCATCCCGTCGCACCACACTTCCCAGCCCAGACCCCAGGCGCCCAGGGTAGGGCTTTCCCAGTCGTCCTCGACGAAGCGGATGTCATGGACCAGCGGATCGATGCCGATTTCCACCAGCGACCCAAGGTAGAGTTCCTGCAAATTCGCCGGGCTGGGCTTCATGATCACCTGATATTGGTAATAATGCTGCAACCGGTTGGGATTTTCGCCATAGCGCCCGTCGGTCGGGCGGCGGCTGGGCTGGACATAGGCGGCGTTCCAGGGCTGCGGCCCCAGCGCCCGCAGCGTGGTCGCGGGATGGAATGTGCCCGCCCCCACTTCCATGTCATAGGGTTGGAGGATGACGCAGCCCTGTTTCCCCCAATAGGCATGGAGGGTCAGGATCAGGTCCTGGAAGGAAAGCGCTTTGCCTTCGGCCACGAAACGTCCTTATCGAAATCGCTGAATTACGTGGCCGCGCCTTGGCCCATGGGGCCGATAGGGTCAAGGGCCAAGGGCCAAGGGTTAGGGGCCAAGGGTTAGCGGAAGCCGCCCTAAACAGGGTTAAGCGGCTTGCCCTCCCGCCCCGCGCTCCCCATTGAAGGAGGCATGAAATTGCCACCCACCCTGTTGCGGGCCTTTGGCGCCGCATGGCTGCTGATCGGCGGCGTCCCTGCCCATGCCAAACCCGCCGCCGCCCCCGCCTCCAGCATCGCGACCGCCACCCCGGCGCTGTGGGCGGTGCAGGATGCCGACACCACCATCTATCTGTTCGGCACCGTCCATGTGATGAAGCCGGACATCGACTGGTTCCATGGCGACATAAAGCGCGCCTTCGACCGGTCGGACGAACTGGTGCTGGAGATTATCGAGCCGGACGACCCCCGCGCGATCGGCGCGGCCATGACGACCATGGCGATGGCGAAGGACGGGGTGAAGCTGTCCGACCGGCTGGCCCCCGATGCGCGGACGAAATATCAGGCGGCGATGGACGCCAACGGCCTGCCCTGGCGGACCTTCGACATGTTCAATCCCTGGATGAGCGGCATGGCGCTGTCGGTCGCCCCGCTCGAAAAGCTGGGCTATAAAAATGACCTCGGCGCGGAGAAAATCCTGCGCAGCGCGGCGCAGGCCTCGGGCAAGAAGGTCGATGCGCTCGAAACCGTCGAGCAGCAGGTCGGCTTCTTCGCCAGCCTGCCGATGGCCCAGCAGGTGCAGTTCCTGAACGCCACCGTCGACGGTCTGCCGGAAATGGAGAGCGAATTTGGCGACCTGCTGCGCTACTGGCAGGCCGGGCAACCGGACAAGCTGGCCAAGTCGATGAACGAATTGCTCGAAGCGACGCCGGAACTGGCGCAGGTTCTGCTCACCGGCCGCAATGCCCATTGGGCCAAGTGGATCAAGGCGCGGCTGGACCAGCCCGGCACCGTCTTCGTCGCCGTGGGCGCGGGTCATCTCGCCGGCAAGGGCAGCGTGCAGGACCAACTCAAGACATTGGGCCTGCGCGCCCGCCGCCTGAAGCCAACCCCCGTGAAAGATGGAAAGCCATGATGCGCGTCGTCACCCGCCTGCTCGCTTTGTTCGCGCTGACGCTGGTCGCAGCCTGTGGACAGAATGACACCCCCAAACAGTCCACCGCGCAAGGCGGCCCGGCCCTGTGGCAGGTGCAGCGCGGCGAACTGAAAGGCTGGCTGTTCGGCACGATCCACGTCCTGCCCAAGGGGGTCGCCTGGGACACACCCACGATAAAGGACGCGATGACCGCCTCCGACCGTCTGATTCTGGAAGCTGCGGACCTGCAGGACGAGCAGAAAACGCTGTCCCTGTTCGAGAAAATGGGCCGCAGCGCCGACCTGCCGCCGCTGGAACGACGCGTGCCGGACGAGGAAAAGACGGCATTGGTGAAGGCGATGGCCGACGGCGGCACCAACAGCCAATTGCTGTCGGGCTATGAAAGCTGGGCCGCCGCCATGCTGCTGTCCGCCGCCAGCCAGCAGGGGCTGGGCGTCAGCCAGGATGACGGCGTCGAGCCGGTGTTGATCGAAACGTTCAGGAAAGCCGGCAAGCCGATCGGCGGGCTGGAGACGGTGGAACGGCAATTCGCCGCCTTCGACACCCTGCCCGAAGCGGCGCAGTCCCGCCTGCTCGTTCAGACCGTCCATGAAGCCGAGGGCATGAAGGCGCTCTACGACCGTATCCTGACCGCCTGGTCGAAGGGCGACATGGAGGCGATCGCCAAGGAGGACCAGATTGGCGAGCAGCCCGACCCGATGGTCGAGGAAGCCGTTCTGGTCGCCCGCAACCGCGACTGGGTGAAGGCGATCGAACCGATGCAGGGCCGCCCCTTCATCGCGGTGGGCGCGGGCCACCTGACCGGCCGCGAAAATCTGATCGACCTGCTCAAGGCCAAGGGGTTCACGGTGACGCGGGTGCAGTAACGCCTCCCCCACCACCGTTCGGTTCGCGCTTGTCGAGAACGCGTCCATCGTTCTCGACAAGCGCGAACCGAACGGACCTTGCGCAATATGGCTCCCACCCTTGCATTCCCGCCCTTTTCTGCTAAAGGGCCGCCTCCCGCTATGGTCATCCCTGGAGGCGTGGCGGGAAAGTACATCAATTTTGCTTTTGGAGACACGCAATGAGCGAGCAGCTTACGCTGTCGGCCGAGGCACGCGATCGGGCAGGCAAGGGAGCCTCCCGCGCCCTCCGCCGTGAGGGCCGCGTACCCGCCGTCATCTATGGAATGAACGAAGAACCCCTGTCGATCCATGTCGAGGAAAAGCTCCTCAACAAGCAGCTCGGCACCGGCCACTTCTTCAATTCGGTCATCATGGTCGAAGTCGGCGGCAAGACCGTCCGCACCCTCGCCAAGGACGTGGCCTTCCATCCCGTCTCGGACCGTCCGCTGCACGCCGATTTCCTGCGCGTTTCGGAACATGCCACCGTTCATGTCCATGTGCCTGTGCGCTTCGCCAATGAAGACGCTTCGCCGGGCCTGAAGAAGGGCGGCGTGCTCAACATCGTCGCGCACGACATCGAACTCGAAGTCGATGCCGCCGAAATCCCCGACGAAGTCGTGGTCGACCTGACCGGCCTGGAAGTCGGCGATTCGATCCACATCAGCGCCGTGACCCTGCCCAAGGGCACCAAGGCCCTGCATGCGGACACCGACTTCTCGATCGCGACCGTCGTCGCCCCGTCGGCTCTCAAGAGCGCCGAAGGCGAAGCGGACGCCGAGGAAGCAGCCGAAGGCGAATAAGCCTTTCTGCCTCCGGGCTGGAAATTCCGATCCCGTCCGCCTACCCGGCGGGCGGGATTTTCTTTGGAGCATGACCATGCAAATCTGGGCCGGCCTTGGCAATCCGGGGCAGCAATATGCGATGCATCGGCACAATGTCGGCTTCATGGTCGCGGACCTGATCGCGGACCTGCATCGCTTTTCGCCGCCGAGGAAGCAGTTTCAGGGCTGGGTGCAGGAAGGACGGATCGGGCCGGAAAAGGTCATCCTCCTGAAGCCCGCGACCTTCATGAACGAAAGCGGCCGCTCGGTCGGCGAAGCCATGCGCTTCTACAAGCTGACACCGCAGGACGTCACCGTCTTCCACGACGAACTCGATCTGGTGCCCATGAAGGTCAAAGTGAAGCGCGGCGGCGGCAATGCCGGGCATAACGGCCTGCGCTCGACCGACGCGCATATCGGCAATGATTTCCGCCGGGTGCGGATCGGCATCGGTCATCCGGGCCATAAGGACAAGGTCCATGGCTATGTGCTGGGCAATTACGCCAAGAGCGAGATGGACGCCCTGACCGACATGCTGGCCGCGATCGGCGCGGAAGCCGAATGGCTGGCGAAGAATGACGACGCCCGCTTCATGAACGAAGTGGCGCTGCGGCTGGCCGCCTGAAAAGCTTAACCCGATTGCGCGTCGCAACATTGCCGGGCCATAAGGCCCATAATATCGCAGTGCGCAAACGCAGTTCAGGGGATATTGGGTGATTTACACCGTTGCCACGACGCCGTTCGACGACCAGAAACCCGGCACGTCCGGCCTGCGCAAAAAGGTCCGCGTCTTTCAGCAGCCCCGTTATGCCGAAAATTTCGTCCAGTCGGTGTTCGACAGCCTCGACGGTTTTGCCGGGCAGACGCTGGTGGTGGGCGGCGACGGCCGTTACCTGAACCGCGACGTCATCCAGATCGTCCTGAAGATGGCGGCGGCCAACGGCTTCGGCCGGGCGCTGGTCGGCCAAGGCGGTATCTTGTCCACCCCCGCCGCCTCGCACCTGATCCGCGCATCCGGCGCGTTCGGCGGCCTCGTCCTGTCGGCCAGCCACAATCCGGGCGGCCCGGACGAGGATTTCGGCATCAAATATAATATCGGCAATGGCGGCCCCGCGCCGGAAAAGGTGACGGACGCCATCGCCGCCCGCTCGCTCGTCATCGGCCGCTACAAAATCCTCGATGCCGCCGATGTCGATATCGACACGATCGGCGAAAGCCAGTTGGGCGGCATGACGGTCGAGGTTGTCGATCCGGTGGCGGCCTATGCCGACCTGATGGAAAGCCTGTTCGATTTCGCCGCGATCCGCGCCCAGATTGCGGGCGGCTTCACCCTCGCCTTCGACAGCATGAGCGCGGTCACCGGCCCCTATGCGGTCGAGATTTTCGAACGCCGGCTGGGCGCGCCGCAAGGCACGGTGATGAACGGCACGCCGCTCCCGGACTTCGGCCATCACCATCCCGACCCGAATCTGGTCCATGCCAAAGAACTGTACGACCGGATGATGGCCCCCGACGCGCCCGACTTCGGCGCGGCGTCGGACGGCGACGGCGACCGCAACCTCATCATCGGCCGCCATTGCTATGTGACGCCCTCGGACTCGCTCGCGGTGCTGGCCGCCAACGCCCATCTGGCGCCCGGCTATGCCGCTGGCCTCAAGGGCATCGCCCGCTCCATGCCGACCAGCGGCGCGGCCGACCGGGTCGCGAAAAAGCTGGGCGTGCCGCTCTATGAAACGCCGACCGGCTGGAAATTCTTCGGCAATCTGCTCGACGCCGGCATGGCGACCATCTGCGGCGAGGAAAGCGCCGGCACCGGCTCCGACCATGTGCGCGAAAAGGACGGCATCTGGGCCGTCCTGCTCTGGCTCAACATCCTGGCCGTCCGCCAGCAAAGCGTCGCCGCCATCATGGCGGACCATTGGGCGACCTATGGCCGCAACTATTATGCCCGCCACGATTATGAAGCCATCGCCAAGGACAAGGCCGATGCACTGATGGCGGCGCTGCGCGCCAAGCTCGACAGCCTGCCCGGCACGACAAACAGCGGCGGCACGGTCAGGGCGGCCGACGATTTCGCCTATACCGATCCCACCGACCAGTCGGTCAGCCGCAATCAGGGCGTCCGCATCCTGTTCGAGGATGGATCGCGCGTGGTGTTCCGCCTGTCCGGCACCGGCACGGAGGGCGCCACCTTGCGCGTCTATATCGAACGCTATGTCGGCCCGGACGGCGACCTCGCCCTGGAAACCGGCGACGCCCTCGCCCCGCTGATCGCCGCCGCGCAGGAGGTCGCCGACATATCCGGCCATACCGGGATGGAGCAGCCGAGCGTCATCACCTGACACCCGGCTTCAAACATGCCGGGCCGAACATAAACTAACGCACGGGCAACAAGATGGACATGCGTACGGATTAGAGAAAGGGCACCCGTCCGTCGGCGGTCCGTTCCTCTTCCGATCCCAGGAAATCCATGCGCCGCCTCGCCCTTTGCCTGTCCGCCTGCCTCGCCCTGCTGTCGAACCCAAGCCGCGCGGCCACCAGCCAGGATGAGCAATTCTGGCTCAACCTGACCGCCATGGGATCGGTGAAGGACGAACTTGTCTATTTCGCGGAGATCCAGCCACGTATCGGCGACGGCGTCTCGCGCATCGACCAGTCGCTGTTTCGCGGCGCTGCAGGCTGGAAATTCTCCCCCAGCTTAACCCTCTATCAGGGCTATGCCCATGTCGTTTTACCGATCGAGGGCGGCAAGGATATCAACGAGGAACGCAGCTTCCAGCAATTGAGCTGGACGCTCGGCAAGCCCTGGAGCGGCGAACTCTCGTCCCGCACGCGCCTCGAACAGCGCTGGCGCTCGGACGGCGACGACATGGGCTGGCGGCTGCGCGAGATGCTTCGCTACGAAAAACCGCTGCGTGCCGACAGTGACGCCGTCAACGCGCTGGTCTATGCCGAGGGTTTCGCCGCGCTCAACGACACCGACTGGGGCGCACGCAGCGGCTTCGACCAGCTACGCAGCTTCGTCGGCGCGGAAATCGGCCTGCCCGGCGCATCGACACTGGAAGTGGGCTATCTCAACCAAGTCATCAATCAGCGCGCGGGCAACATGCGCGTCAACCATGTGGCGTCCGTAACGCTCTTCTTCAGACACTGATGCACTTCTGCACAAGCCTTTGATAACAAAGAAAAATAGGATGAAAGCGCACAACGGTTCATGGCAAGTCGATAAAAATCAAATTATTACAGTGATTTAAGACGATAAACTCCGCCAGAACTGTCCAACTTGCCGTCGCACAACAGGCCTACCGCCCGTTATCAGCGATGATATCGACACTGGTCTTGCCGCCCGGCGCATCGGTGAAGAGGATGAAATAGGCGCTGCCGTCGGACCCGCGGGTGCCGCCCAGCACATGGTCGCCGCCCAAGATCTTATGCTCGCCGTCATAGCCGGCGCGGCGGGCCAGCGTGTAATAATAATCCATCACGCCCTGCCGCGGCGCAGGCGTCACGAAGCTGGCCGCACGCAGGGTGCAGCCACCGGCCTCCGCTCCCGCCGCCTCGGTGAGTTGCGCCCCAGGGAACAGGCCGAAGGGCTCGGGCAGTCGCTGCGCCCATTCCATGCCGTAATTGAGTTTCTTCGCGCAGTTGCCGTTGCCGCCACGGCGCCCGGCCTGTTCGCGCGCGACCGCGCCCAGCGTCACGGTCGACGCCATCGCCTCGCCCTCGCTCGCCGCCGGGGCCGCGATCAGCTTGCCGCCGGCCGACTTTACCGCCTCCGCCTGCGCTGCGCCAGCGTCTCCGGCCAGGACCGGCACCGCGCCATTGGCGGGCCGATCGGCGGGACGCACGGCATTGCGGTTGGCCTGACCCACCAACTGCGGATCGACGACGATCGGATCGGCCAGCGCCCCCTTGAGCGCCGGGTCGGTCGCATTGTCGGTCAGTTGCGCATCGAGCGCGGCGAGGCTGGCATCCTTGTCCCCCTTGCCGCACGCGGCCAGCGCCAGCACCAGAGAAACCATCGCTACAGACCGGACACGCGCCATGCTTCACTCCTTCGTAAACAAGCCATGAAGAGGGCAAGTTAATATTCCATTAGGATATTTGGTGAATCTGCCGATTTTTGCGCAGATGGCCAGCTCTTATCGACTGGCCTTGTCCCGCTGTCTTGCTCTGGGACAGTTGGTCGGCCATGATGGGCCGATGCTCAATATATTGTCAGGCTTCATCGGCCTTGTCACCCTCATCCTCATGATCCCCGCGATCATTCCGCTGCTGGGCGCGCTCAACTGGATATTGGTGCCGCTGGCCCTGTTCGGCGCCCTTGTCGGCATGATGTCGTCGAAAAATGGCGGGCGGAACTTCTGCCTGATCGTCGCCGCTTTCGGCGCGCTGCGACTGTTTCTGGGCGGCGGCATATTCTGATCCGGGATCATCCGGAAGCGCGCAAGGGTCTGCTCGCCGCACTGGCCGCCTATGGCCTATGGGGGCTGCTGCCGCTCTTCTTCCGCCTGCTGCACCATGTCGATCCTGTGGAGATCGTGACCCAGCGCATCCTCTGGTCGCTGCTGCTGATCGTCGCCATCATCGCCGCCCGCAAAGGGCTGCCCGCCTTCCTTGGCGCCATGGGCGACCGGCGACTGGTGGTGCCGCTGGCGGGATCGGCGATGATGATCGGGGTCAACTGGCTGACCTATGTCTGGGCGGTCAACGGCGGCCATATCGTCGCGGCCAGCCTGGGCTATTTCCTCAACCCGCTGGTGAACGTCACCCTGGGTGTCCTTGTACTCAAGGAAAAGCTGCGGCTCCCGCAAATGCTGGCGATCGGCGTCGCCGCCATCGGCGTCGCCATTCTTGCCGCGTCGGCGCTGACCACGCTGTGGATCAGTCTGGCGCTGGCTTTCAGTTTCGCCTTCTACGCCCTGCTGCGCAAGCTGACGCCGGTGGCGCCGATGACCGGGCTGGGCGTCGAAACCGCGCTGCTCACGCCGCTCGCCATCGCTTATCTGATATGGGAAATGGGGCATGGCGGCGTCGGTTTCGGGCAGGATATGCCGACCACCGCGCTGCTCATCATCTCCGGCGCGGTGACCACGGTGCCGCTGGTGCTGTTCGCTGTCGCCGCCCAGCGCCTGCCGATGGCCACGCTCGGCCTGATGCAATATCTCGCGCCCACGCTGCAATTTCTGTGCGGCGTGCTGTTGTTCGGCGAAAAGCTCAGCACCGGCCAGATGGCGAGTTTCGGACTGATCTGGCTCGGCCTCATCTTCTTCGCCAGCGACGGGATCGCCAACGCGCGGCGCAACCGGCTGGCGACGGCATAAATCTCCATCCGTCCGTTTCGAGCCGGTCTCGAAGCGGACGGATGGACGATATCAGGCGAACTGGGTCGCCTCGAACCGCACCGCTTCACCCACCGCCGCATTGGCCAGCGCATCCTCCCACATCACGCGATTGCCGCGAATGATGGTGCCGACCGCCTTGCCGGTCAGTTGATCGCCCTCGAACGGCGACCAGTTGCAGCGCGACGCGAGCCAGTCGCTGCCCACCGTCCAGCGTTTCTTGAGATCGACCACGGTGAAGTCGGCGTCATAGCCGAGCGCGATCCGTCCCTTGCCGACAAGCCCGAACACCCGCTGCGGTCCCGACGAGGTGAGTTCGATGAAGCGCCGCAGCGACAGCCGCCCCTCCGCCACATGGTTGAGCAGCAACGGCACCAAAGTCTGCACCCCCGGCATGCCGCTGGGCGATGCGGGATAGGTCTTGGCCTTCTCCTCGATCGTGTGCGGCGCATGGTCGCTGCCCAGCACGTCGGGCACGCCCTGGTTGAGCCAGAACCACAGGCCATCGCGATGCGCGCCCGATCGGATCGGCGGGTTCATCTGCGCATAGGTGCCAAGGCGCGGATAGGCGTCTTCGCCCGCCAGCGTCAGATGCTGCGGCGTCACTTCGCAGGTCGCGATATCCTTGTTCTGGGCGATATATTCCAGTTCGGCGGGCGTCGTGATGTGCAGGATGTGGATGCGACGGCGCGCCTTGCGCGCCAGCGCGATGATGCGTTTCGTGGCGATCATCGCGCTTTCATCGTCGCGCCAGACGGGGTGGGTCGACGGATCGCCTTCCAGCGCATGGACCTTGCGCGCGTTCATCCGCGTCTCGTCCTCGGCATGGATGGCGACGCGGCGAGTGCCGCTCGTCAGCACCCGCGAGAGGGCGTCATCATCGTCCACCAGCAGGCTGCCGGTCGAGGCGCCCATGAAGATCTTTACCCCCGACGTGCCGGGGATGCGTTCCAGCTCCTTCAACTGCTCGGCATTGTCGGCGGTCGCCCCGACATAGAAGGCATGGTCGCACCACATGCGATGATGCGCGCGCTTCAGCTTGTCATGCACCCGCTCGGCGGTGTCGGTGTTGGGATTGGTGTTGGGCATTTCGAACACGGCGGTCACGCCGCCCAGCACCGCGGCGCGGCTGCCCGATTCGAGGTCTTCCTTATGCTCCAGCCCCGGCTCGCGGAAATGGACCTGGCTGTCGATGCAACCGGGCAGCACGTCGAGGCCGGTGCAGTCGATCACCTCGCCTGCGTCGCCCAATGCCGTGCCGATCGCCACGATCTTCCCTCCGCGCACGCCCACATCCACGCTCTCCGCGCCGCCCGGCGTATGGACGGTGCCGTTCTTGAGGATCATGTCGAAGGTCTGGGTCATGGCGTAGGTTTCCGCTTTATAAGTCCGTTCGCCCTGAGCGAAGTCGAAGGGCACTGCCGAACGCAGTGAGGCCTTCGCTCCGCTCAGGCAAGGGCTTCGACTTCGCTCAGCCCGAACGGGTTGGTAATTTGACGTGACTGTCCTACCTAAAGCCGATGACCGGCACCACCCTAAGCGACCGCGCGATCCTGAGAATTTCCGGCGAGGAGGGCAAAGCCTTTCTCCAAGGACTGCTCACCCGCGACGTCCTGACCCTTACTCCCGGCCAGCCACGCTGGACCGGACTGCTGACGCCGCAAGGCAAGGCATTGTTCGACTTCATCCTGTGGGCGGAGGGCGACGACATGCTGATCGACTGCGAAGCCGCCCAGGCCGATGCGCTCGCCAAACGACTGACCATCTACCGCCTGCGCCGCAAGGTGGCGATCGTCCGCGAAGAGGGGCTTGCGGTGCATTGGTCGCCTCAACCACCAGCGGGCTTGGCACTTAGATCACTTATCGATTCTGGTATTTGGCCTCCTACCTCTCCGCTCGACCCACGCCTGCCCGCGCTCGGCCATCGCTGGATCGCGCCCGCCACGCCCGGCGACGCCGCCCCCGCTTTCCGCGCGCATCGCTTGGCCCTGGGCGTATTCGAAGGCGTGGACGAACTAGGTCAGGACCAGACGCTGTGGCTGGAAACCAATGCGGAGGAACTGCACGGCGTCGATTACGACAAGGGCTGCTATGTCGGGCAGGAAAACACCGCCCGGATGCATTATCGCAACAAGGTGAGCCGCCGCCTCGTCGCCGTGCCGATCGCGCAGGCGGACGAAAAGCGCCAGCGTGCCGCCTTGCCCGATATGGGCCTGTCGATCGAGTTGCGCCGGGTCGAAACGCTCGATCCCGCTACCCTTCCCTCATGGCTGGCTACCGCGATCGAAAGCCAGGCGGCGGAATGAATCGCATCCTGTTCGCGCTCGTCAGCGCCTTTCTTCTGGTTCCCCCCGCCCAAGCCGACACCCCCTGGACGCTGGTCGCCACCCATCCCCACGACGCGACCGCCTTCACCGAAGGTCTCTTCTACCATGACGGCGCGCTCTACGAGAGTACCGGGCTGGAGGGCCAGTCGGACATCCGCAAGGTGGCGCTCAAGACGGGGAAAGTCCTGCGACGCCGCATCATCGACCCGCCCTATTTCGGCGAGGGCATCGTCAACTGGGGCGACAAGCTGGTGAGCCTGACTTGGCGGCACCGCCGGGGCTTCGTCTGGAACCTGGCCGATTTCGCACCGCTATCCGACTTCCGCTATGATGGCGAAGGCTGGGGCATGACGCAGGATGGCCGCAGCCTCATCATGAGCGACGGCACCGCGCAACTGCGTTTCCTCGATCCCGACAGCCTAGCCGAACAGCGCCGTATCACCGTCACCTGGAACGGCCGGGCGGTCGATCGGCTGAACGAGTTGGAATATGTGAAGGGGGAGGTGTGGGCGAATATCTGGTACGACACCCGCATCGCCCGCATCGATCCCGCGACCGGCGCCGTGATCGACTGGATCGACGTGTCGCGCCTGCGTAAGGCCGCGGGCGTCACCGATAGCGAAGCCGTCGCCAACGGCATCGCCTACGACGCGGCGAAGGACCGCGTCTTCATCACCGGCAAAAACTGGCCGAAACTGTTCGAAATCAAGCTCGCGCCCAAGCCCTAGCCGCGCGGCTCTCCGCCGTGCAGCTTGGCCCACAGCGCCGCAGTGCCGGCCTCCTGCGCGCTGTTCGTGAACTGGGCGGCGATCAGCCAGCCCTTGATCGGCCGCATCGGCAGAAGCGTCGTCAGGATCAGCACCGGCACCCCGACGGCCAGATGCACCCAAAGGCCCGGCCGCGCCATGATCTCCAGCATGATGATGAAGATGACGCCCGGCACGCAGGCGAAGAGTTGCACGAACACCGCCGGGCCATCGGCCGGATCGGCAAAGCTATAGTCCAGGTCGCACACCTCGCAATGGTCGCGCATCGTCAGGAACCCGGTGAAGATATGCCCTTCGCCGCAGCGCGGGCAGCGACCGAATGCGCCCGTTTCATGCGCAGGGCGCTTTTTCCACGCCCGACCCTTTTCGTCGATCCAGTGGGTTTCTCTGCTCTGTTCCATATCATCTCCAGCCATCATCGCCTATGTCGGCAAAGCGCCGCCGATTGCAATTGCGCCTTTTGTCCCACCCCTTCTGGCCCACGAACGCGCCAAGGCTGGCCATCGGGCGCACAAACCGCTATCGGGCGCGCCAATGTTTCCGATCTTATAAGGCAGTCAAATGGGTTTTCGTTGCGGTATCGTCGGCCTCCCCAATGTGGGCAAGTCCACCCTGTTCAACGCGCTGACCGAAACGCAGGCAGCGCAGGCGGCCAACTATCCTTTCTGCACGATCGAACCCAATGAAGGCCGCGTCGCCGTGCCCGACGACCGGCTGGACACGATCGCAAAGATCGGCGGCAGCGCGAAGATCATCGAAACCCAGCTCAGCTTCGTCGACATTGCCGGGCTGGTGCGTGGCGCGTCGAAGGGCGAAGGGCTTGGCAACCAGTTCCTGGCCAACATCCGCGAAACCGACGCGATCGTCCACGTCCTGCGCTGTTTCGAGGATGACGACATCACCCATGTCGAGGGCAAGGTCGATCCGATCGCCGACGCCGAAACGGTCGAGATGGAATTGATGCTCGCCGATCTGGAAAGCCTGGAAAAGCGCGTCCCCAACCTCGCCAAGAAGGCCGCGCAGGGCGACAAGGAAGCCAAGGCCGCCGCCGCCGTGCTGGGCCAGGCGCTCGACCTGCTGCGCGAGGGCAAGCCCGCCCGCCTCACCATGCCGCGCGATGTCGAGGAAGAGCGGCTGTTCAATCAGGCGCAGTTGCTGACCGCCAAGCCGGTTCTCTATGTCTGTAATGTCGAGGAAGACGCCGCATCGGACGGCAACGCCTTTTCCGCGCGCGTGTTCGAAAAGGCGAAGGCCGAAAACGCCAGTGCGGTGATCGTGTCCGCCGCGATCGAGGCGGAACTGGTGACCATGCCGGTCGAGGAACGCGCCGAATATCTCGAAGCGCTGGGCCTGACCGAAGCCGGTCTCGCCCGCATCATCCGCGCCGGTTACGAACTGCTGGGCCTCATCACCTTCTTCACCGTAGGACCGAAGGAAGCGCGCGCCTGGACGGTGGCGAAGGGATCGAAGGCGCCTCAGGCGGCGGGCGCGATCCACACCGATTTCGAGAAGGGCTTCATTCGCGCCGAAACCATGGCCTATGCCGATTACGTGCAATATAATGGGGAAGCCGGCGCCAAGGAAGCGGGCAAGTGGCGGTCGGAAGGTAAGGAATATGTGACGCAGGACGGCGACATCATGCTGTTCCGTTTCAACGTCTGATCCCATGGCGCTGCGGCTTGGCCAGATGCCTGCCCAGCGCAAGGCAGCCTTCCCGCCCAGCGTCGATGCCGATACGCGCGTCCTGATCCTGGGCAGCCTGCCGGGCGATGCGTCGATCCGGCAGGGCGAATATTATGCCCATCGCGGCAACGCTTTCTGGACTTTGGTCGGGGATGTGCTGGGCGAAGATCTGCGCGGCCAGCCCTATGCGATGCGGCTCAAACGGCTGCGCGCGCGCGGCATTGGCCTGTGGGACGTGATCGAGAGCGCCGAGCGCGAAGGCAGTCTGGACGGATCGATCCGTGGCGCGGAACTGCGCGATCTTGGCGCCTTCGTCGCGCGCCTGCCCGCGCTCCGGGCCATCGCCTTCAACGGCAAGACAGCCGGGCTACATGGTCGGCGACAGTTGGGCGAGCGGCAGGATCTGCCCCTAATCGACCTGCCTTCCTCCAGCGGCGCCTATGCCAGCCTGTCGCGCGACGCCAAACGCGCCGCGTGGATGGCGATCGCCGATCATCTCGCTGCGGCTTCCTGACGTCTTCGTCACTTTACCGACATGGTCCGGCTGCTAAGCAGCGGGCAATGCCAAAACATGAAGAGTCGCTGATGTCCCTCCGCCGCCTGCCCCTAGCCCTCGCCCTGTCCGCCTCCGCCCTGCTGGGCGCCTGCGCGCCGATGCAGCCGCATCCCGTCGCCATCGCGTCTGCACCCGCCGAGCAGCGCGCGCCGATCACCTTGCTGGTGTCGATCGACGGTTTCCGCCCCGACTATCTGACCCGCAACGTGTCGCCCAACCTCAACGCGCTGGCCGCCGCAGGCGTCGAGGCGTCGATGCGCCCGTCCTTCCCGACCAAGACCTTCCCCAATCACTGGGCGATCGTCACCGGCGACCGGCCTGATCGCAGCGGCATCGTCGCCAACAATATGGAGGATGAGAGCCGGCCCAAGGACAAGTTCACCATGGCCAGCGACGATCCCTATTGGTGGAACGAAGCCGAGCCGATCTGGATCACCGCCGAGAAACAGGGCCTGCGGACCGCCACCATGTTCTGGCCCGGTTCCAACGTCGCCTGGGGCGGCACCAAGGCGGCCGAATGGCCCTATAGCATCAGCAACGGATCGCGCCCCAGCGACTGGGCGCAGTTCAATGAGGCGATCAGCGCGATCCAGCGGGTAAATAGCGTCCTCGACATACTACGCCGCCCGGCCGACATCCGCCCGCGCTTCGTCACCCTTTATTTCGACGAGGTGGACACCGCTGGCCATGTCAACGGCCCCGATGCGGCGCAAACGACCCAGGCCGTGGCCGATGTCGACGCCCATATCGGCAACCTGATCGCCGGACTGAAGGCGATGGGCCAGCCCGCGAACATCGTCATCGTGTCCGACCACGGCATGGCGGCCAAGGCGAACGACCGGGTCATCGTCCTCGACAAGATCGCGAACCCGGCCGATTATCGCACCGTCGAAACCGGCCCCTATGCCAGCCTGGCCGCGGTCCCGGGCCATGAAAAGACGTTGGAAGCCGCGCTGTTCAAGTCGCGTGGCCATATGCAATGCTGGCGCAAGGGCGAAATCCCGGCGCGCTTCCACTATGGCACGCACCGTCGCATCCCGCCCTATTTCTGCCTCGCGGAAACCGGTTGGGTGTTCCAGAATACGACCCCGACCAAGCCGATCACCGGCGGCGACCATGGCTGGGACGATCGCGCTCCAGAAATGCAGGCGCTGTTCATCGCCAACGGCCCGGCCTTCAACACGGGGTTTCGCCCGTCGGCCGACTTCGCCAATGTCGACGTCTATCCACTGCTGGCCCGGCTGCTGGGCGTGACGCCGCAACCATCCGATGGCGATGCGGCTATGTTGCAGGGCCTGATCAAACCCTGACATTGACGTAAACGGAAACCGCTTCTAAGCCTTCATCCGTTGCAATGGGAGACGGATGATGGCGGAAGAAATTGTCTATTTCGAGGACATCGCGATCGGCGACGGCTTCGACTTCGGCCCGCTGACGGTATCGCGCGATGAGACGATCGCCTTTGCGGCAGAGTTCGACCCGCAACCCTTCCATCTGTCCGACGAAGCGGCCGCGCAGACCCATTTCGGGACGCTGTCCTCCAGCGGCTGGCACACCACCGCCCTGTTCATGAAGATGTTCGTCGCGGAAATGCAGCGGCAGCCCGGTCGCCAGGCGGCCAGCCTGGGGGCGATGGGCGTGGACGAATTGCGCTGGCTGCGCCCGGTACGGCCCGGCGATACGCTGCGTGGACGCAGCGAGGTGATCGACAAGAAGGCATCGCAAAGCCGCCCGGAAATGGGCATCGTCCGCAACAAAGTGACGATCTTCAACCAGGACGACAGGCCGGTCCTGACCATGATCCCGATCGCCATGTGGCGCACCCGCCCGCAATAGGGGCCAGCCCGCGCCAGCCGGACCTTTGCCCGTGCGTCGCATCCGGGCATGGATATCCCGCCAAATCCCAGGGGGAGAATGACCATGCCCAGCGCGCCCCATCTTGCCGCCTTCGCGCTGATCTCGCTGGGCATGGTGCTGACGCCCGGCCCCAATATGCTCTATCTCATCTCCCGCTCCATTGCGCAGGGACGGATGGCCGGCATGATATCGCTGCTTGGCGTGGCCTGCGGCTTTCTCTTCTACATGGTCTGTGCGGCGTTCGGGATCACCGCGCTGCTGATGGCGGTGCCCTTCGCCTATGATGCGTTGCGGATCGGCGGCGCGCTCTATCTGCTGTGGCTGGCCTGGAGCGCGGTGCGGCCGGGCGGGCGATCGCCCTTTCAGGTGCGTCACCTGCCGATCGACGGCCCGCGCAAGCTGTTCGCCATGGGCCTGATCACCAACCTGCTCAACCCCAAGGTCGCGATGATCTACCTGTCGCTGCTGCCGCAATTCGTCGATCCGGCGCGCGGAAACATCCTTGGCCAGTCGCTGGTGCTGGGCGCGACGCAGATCGTCATCAGCCTGACGGTCAATGGCGTCATCGCCTGCCTGGCCGGATCGATCGCCGGATTTCTGGGCAGCCGGCCGCTGTGGCTGACGCTCCAGCGCTGGTTCATGGGCACGGTGCTGGGCGGCCTTGCCGTGCGGATGGCGGTGGAGCGATAGCGTTTCAGTTCGCTGCCGCCACCGGCTGATTGGCCTTGGCATCGGCGGCCATGATGCGGATGGTCGGTGCTTTGGCCCCGGCAATCTGCACGATATGCCGCCCGGCCGGCAGGTCGAACCAGACGATCTTGCGGATGCCCGAACAGGCCGGGCCATGGCCATGCTCGACCGATTCTACAGCCACCTTGCCGGTAACGACATCGACCCAGGCCGGCCCATCCAGCGCAATGCCGATGCGTGCGGCCTGTCTGAGCGACAGGGTGAAGAGCCCGCCATGCCCTTCCTTCGCGCCCTTGCCCGGCGCTGCGGCGAATTGGACATAATCGGCGGGCGTCAGATCGGCGACGACAGGCTTGCCCAGCATGAGCGCGGGTGCGCCCTGTACCTGCGCCCCGGCCTGCGCCCGCCCGCTCTGGGTCCAGCTCGTCCAGGGTTCCGCCAAGGGTGCCGGGGCTGTACAGGCCGGTTCGGCAACAGGCGCCGCAGCCAGCAGCAGGGCAAAGAGGATCGTCATCGGCTCATTTCCTCCCGAATAATTTCTCTATGTCGCCATGGCCCAGCTTCACCCAAGTCGGGCGCCCATGGTTGCACTGGCCCGATCGCGGCGTGACTTCCATCTCGCGGAGCAGGGCGTTCATTTCCGCGACGCTCAGCACCCGCCCTGCCCGCACCGATCCGTGGCAGGCCATGGTCGCGGCCACCAGATCGAGCCGCTCCTTGAGCGACAGCGCGCTGTCATAGGCGGCCAGATCGTCGGCCAGATCGGTGACGAGGCCCTGCACGTCCGATTGCCCCAGCATCGCCGGAACCGATCGGACCAGCATCGCCGATGGACCGAATCGCTCCAGGTCCAGGCCGAAATCCTTGAGTTCCGCGATGCGCGCCTCCAATCGGTCGCAGGCCGGTTCGTCCAGTTCCACCACTTCGGGGAGCAGCAGCGCCTGCGAGGCGACGCCTTGCCCCTCCATCGCCCGGCGCATCCGCTCCAGGGTCAGCCGTTCATGCGCGGCATGTTGATCGACGATGACCAGCCCATCCTCTGCTTCCGCCACGATATAGGTGCGCGCCACCTGACCACGCGCCACGCCGAGTGGGAAGCTGTTGCCTTCCGGCGCAGGGGCTGCGGCGGGTTCGGCGCGGGCCTGCGGTGGCGGGGTGATGAAGGATGGGCGGCGATCGGCAAAGGAGGATGGCGCAAACTGGTTGTAGCTCGCCGGTGAGGCGGCAGGCGCCTCGAAGATCGGCATCGACCCGATCGGGGTGGGCGAGACCGGTTCGGGCTTCCACGCCCCCAGGGCCGCCGGGTCGGCATTTTGCACCGCGCGAAACCCCTCCGCATCCAGCGCGCGGCGCAGGCCGGATACGATCATGCCGCGGATCAATGCCGGATCGCGGAAACGCACCTCGGTCTTGGCGGGATGGACGTTCACATCCACTTCCAGCGGCGGCACGTCGAGGAACAGCGCCACGACCGGATGCCGGTCGCGCGCCAACATGTCGGCATAAGCGCCGCGCAGTGCCCCGATCAGCAAGCGGTCGCGGACCGGTCGCCCGTTGACGAACAAATATTGATGATCGCCCACGCCGCGATTGTAGGTCGGGATCGACGCGACGCCGGACAGGCGGATGCCTTCGCGTTCAAGCGACACGATCACATGATTGTCCGCCAGCGCCCGGTCCGTCAGCGCCGCGACACGCTCCTCGCGCGCCTCCTCGCCCTGCACGCCCAGCACCCGGCGACCGTCATGTTCGACCGAAAAAGCGACGGCGGGATGTGCCATTGCGAGACGACGGACAATGTCGAGGCAGGCGGCATATTCCGCCTTGGGCGAGCGCAGGAACTTGCGCCGCGCCGGCACCTTGCCAAATAGCTGCTCCACTATGACCCGGGTGCCGGGTGGCAAGGCGATCGGCCCCTCCGCCACCAATTGGCCATTGTCGACCGTGCGGTTCCATCCATCGGCCCCTCGCGGCCGGCTGTCGATCGACAGGCGCGCCACGCTGGCGATCGAGGGCAGCGCCTCCCCGCGGAAGCCCAATGTGGCCACATTTTCAATGGCATCGTCGGGCAGCTTCGACGTGGCGTGGCGCTCCAGCGCCAGCGCCATGTCGCCCGAATCCATGCCGCAGCCATCGTCGCTGACCTCGATCCGATCCAGCCCGCCATTGGACAGGCGGATGGCGACGCGAGTCGCACCCGCGTCCAAAGCGTTTTCGACGATCTCCTTCAGCGCGCTGGCGGGTCTTTCGACCACTTCACCGGCAGCGATACGATTGACCAGATGTTCGGGCAGACGGCGTATTGACATTGATTAGGGACTAGCCCAATCGAGCGCTTTCCGCGAGCCGCGAACCTGAATTTTTTGCACTGCAAGGCGCAAGAAAGAAGAGGTGAACGGCAAGAGCAGAACAGCTTTCCGACCGGTCCCCAATCGCGTCGCGGGGACGGCGGGCGATACAGGATAAGGCATGTCGATCTTCTCGCGTCTCTTCAAATTCACCTCGCAGGATATGGCCATCGACCTCGGCACCGCCAATACGGTGGTCTATGTGCGCGGCCGCGGCATCGTACTGAACGAGCCGTCGGTGGTGGCGGTCGAGACGCTGAACGGCGTCAAGCGGGTGAAGGCGGTCGGCGTGGACGCCAAGCTGATGATGGGCAAGACCCCGGATTCGATCGAAGCCATCCGCCCGCTGCGCGATGGCGTGATCGCCGACATCGACGTCGCCGAGCAGATGATCAAGCATTTCATCACCAAGGTGCATGGCGGCAAGCACAGCCCCTGGCGCGCCCCTGAAATCGTGATCTGCGTGCCGTCGGGTTCGACCAGCGTGGAACGGCGCGCGATCCGCGACGCCGCCAGCAATGCCGGCGCCAGCCAGGTGTTTCTGATCGAGGAGCCGATGGCCGCCGCGATCGGCGCCGACATGCCGGTGACCGAGCCGATCGGGTCGATGGTGGTCGACATCGGCGGCGGCACGACCGAAGTCGCCGTGCTGTCGCTGCGCGGCCTGGCCTACACCACCTCCGTCCGTGTCGGCGGCGACAAGATGGACGAGGCGATCGTGTCGTTCGTCCGTCGCCACCACAATCTCTTGATCGGTGAAGCCACGGCGGAACGGATCAAGAAGCAATATGGCGTCGCCCAGCCGCCCGAAGACGGCGTCGGCGAAACGATCCATATCAAGGGCCGCGATCTGGTGAACGGGGTTCCCAAGGAAATCTCGATCAACCAAGGCCAGATCGCCGATGCGCTGGCGGAACCGATCAGCACCATCGTCGAAGGTGTCCGCATCGCGCTGGAAAACACCGCGCCTGAACTGGCGGCCGACATCGTCGACCAGGGCATCGTCCTGACGGGCGGCGGCGCACTGCTCAAGGGGCTGGACGACGAACTGCGCGACGAAACCGGCCTGCCGGTGACCATCGCCGAAGACCCGCTGACCTGCGTGGCCATCGGCACCGGCCGCGCGATGGAAGATCCGATCTTCCGGGGCGTGCTGCAAACCGCCTGATCGAGAAGGACGATTAGATGGCGCGGCCACCCAGCCGACGCCCCGGTATCAACCGGAAGGCGCAATACAGCCTTTTCGCCAGCTACGTCGTGGCGGTGACCGGTGCAGCCGTAGGCCTGTTGCTGGTGGTGGTCGCGATCTTCGACCCCACCGGTTTCTCTGCGATCCGCATTGCGACGGCCGAAGCCGGTCGCCCGGTGTCCAACGCGCTGAAAGGCATGGTGAGCGGCGTCAGTTCGATTGACGAAGTGCTGGCCGCCTACTGGCGCGCCGGATCGCAGAATGTCGCGCTGCGCCGGCAGGTGGAGGCGGACCGTAACCGCATCATCGAAGCCAAGGGCGTCGCGCAGGAAAATCTGCGCCTGAAAAAGCTGCTGAAGCTGGTCGATGCCGACGCCAGCCAGGTGTTGACGGCGCGACTGATCGCGTCATCCGCCACCAGCACGCGCCGTTTTGCGCGTCTCAATGCGGGGCGCTGGCAGGGCGTCCGCCCCGGTATGCCGGTCCGAGCGCCCGAAGGGTTGATCGGCCGCATCCACATCGTCACGCCCAACAGCTCCGACGTGCTGCTCCTGACCGATACGAGCAACATCGTACCGGTGCGGCGGACGAACGATAATATCCCCGCCATCTCCACGGGCCTGGGCGACGGGACCGTCGAGATTCGGGCGCTGACGGCCGGTCGCAACCCTTTCAAGCCGGGCGACCTGCTGGTAACGTCCGGCATCGGCGGCGTCTATCAACCCAATATACCTGTCGCAGTCGTTGTCCGCGCGCAGGGCGAAATCGCCTATGGCGTGCCGCTGGCGAACCCTGGACGGGTCGACGCGGTGGTGGTCGAGCGCGCCTTTGAGGAAGCGGTCACCCGGCCCGGCCCGGCAGCCACCCCTGTGGCGGACGAAGGTGTGGCCGACAACGGCGCCACGCCATGATCGACCCGCATCTGCACCATGTGCCAAGATTGGGTCGACACCCCTCGCGGTTCCGCCTGGCGGGTACGCCAGTCATCACCGTGATGTTGGGTTCGTTCCTGACGGCGCTGCCGGTTATCGCGCAATCCCCGGTCATGCCGCCCTTCGGCCTGCTGCTGCTTCTGTCCTGGCGATTGCTGCGGCCCGACCTGTGGCGCACTTGGATCGGCCTGCCGCTGGGCCTGTTCGACGACATGATGAGCGGGCAACCGATCGGTTCGGCCATGTTCCTCTGGACCGTGGCGCTGATCGGCATCGACACGATCGAGCATCGCATGGTCTGGCGCAGCTATCGACAGGACTGGCTAATCGCGGCGCTCGCCATTATCTTCTGCATCGCCGGGGGCCTGTTCTTCGCAAGGATCACCGGTGGAGGTAATGTGCGTTTCTTGCTGGTCGCGCCACAGATGGTCTGGACGATATTGCTGTTTCCCTTCGTCGTCCGGCAGTGCGCGCGGATCGACCGCTGGCGCGTCATGGCATGAAATTCCTTACCCCCAAGCGCAAGATCATCACCGAAGCCGCCCAATCCTTCACCTTCACGCGCCGCGCGATGGTGGTGGGCGGCCTGCAAGGCGCGATCGGCGCCGTACTCATCGGGCGCATGGCCTGGATCAGCGTGGCGGAGAATGAGAAATACAGCCTTCTGTCCGAGAGCAACCGCGTCAACCTGACCCTCATCCCGCCGCGCCGGGGCTGGATTGTCGACCGCAACGGCCGGCCGCTGGCCAACAACCGCACCGATTTTCGCGTCGACCTGATCCCCCAGCGGGTTATCGATGCCGAGACGACCATTCGCCACCTGGCGCAATTGCTCAATCTGGAACCGGACGAGGTCGATCGCATCCGCGAGGATCTTGAAAAGTCCGCTGGTTTTCGCCCGGTGCAGGTCGCAGACAAGCTGACCTACGACCAATATGCCGCGATCAGCGTACGTCTGCCCGATCTGCCCGGCGTAGCGCCCAGCCAGGGTTTTTCCCGCCATTATCCCGCTGGCGCGACGGTGGGGCATTTGCTCGGCTATGTCGGCGCGGCCACGGCGGAAGATTATAAGGCGCGCAAGGATCCGTTATTGATCACGCCCGGCTTCAAGCTGGGCAAGGACGGGCTGGAAAAGGCGTTCGACCGGCATCTGACCGGCAAGGCCGGCGCCAAGCGGGTAGAGGTAACGGCCCGCGGCAAGATCGTGCGGGAATTGACGACGCGCCCGGACACACCTGGCAATTCGATCAAGCTCACGATCGACGCTGGATTGCAGGAATATGCCGGCCGCCGGCTCGCCACCCAGAGTGGTTCGGTGGTGGTGATCGACTGCCACAATGGCGATGTGCTGGCGCTGGCGTCGATGCCCAGCTTCGATCCCAACAGCTTTTCCGACGGCATCAGCCATCTGGAATATGAGATGCTGTCGAAGGACGACCATGTTCCGTTGCGCAACAAGACGCTGCAGGGCCTCTATCCACCTGGTTCGACGGTCAAGCCTATGGTCGCACTGGCACTGCTGGAGGCCGGCATCGGGCCACAGGAAACCATTAGCTGCGGCGGCGCGATCCGGGTCGGCAACACCCTCTTTCACTGCCACAAGCGGCGGGGCCACGGCCCACTCAACATGCGCGGCGCGATCGCCCAGAGCTGCGACATCTATTTCTATCAAATGGCGCAGCGCATCGGCATGGACCGGATCGCCAGCATGGCGCGCCGTGTCGGCATGGGTCAGAAATTCGACCTGCCCTTCCCCAGCCAGAGCTATGGCACGGTGCCGGACCCGGCGTGGAAGGAAAAGAAATATAATCAGAAGTGGCAGGTTTACGACACGGTCAACGCCACCATCGGCCAAGGCTACATGCTCATCAACCCGCTGCAGATGGCGGTGATGGCGGCGCGTCTGGCGACCGGCAAACAGTTGATGCCCAATTTTATCCATAACGCCAACCGGCCTCAGCCCGCGACGGTCGGCGCGACCGATGAGCATCTTGTCATCATCCGCGATGCGATGAACGCGGTGGTCAATGGCGGCGGCACCGGCGGCGCGGCACGCAGTTCGATCCCCGGCGTCATGATCGCTGGCAAGACCGGCACCGCGCAGGTCCGGCGCATCACCATGGCCGAACGCGCCGGCGGCGTGCGCGGCAACAGTTCGCTGGCATTCAAGCTGCGCGACCACGCCCTGTTTCAGGGCTTCGCGCCCTTTGATAATCCACGCTACGCGATCGCCTGCATCATCGAACATGGCGGGCATATGATCCGCAACGAGGACGCACCGATGATCGCCAGCGATACCCTGTCCTATCTGTTCGATCCGGCCAAGGCGATGGAGAAACTGGAGACGCTGGAAAAGGGTTGGGGCGGTACGCCCGCCGAGCGCCAGGCGCGCCAGATGGCCGCCTTCCGCCTCGCCAAGGCGATTGAGAAGGGGGAGGTTTCGCCCCCTTCTGATAATGCCGCGGACGATGTCGGTAATGCGGCGATGCCCTCCCCGACCGCACCGGCGCGGGCGCCGGCGCGCGATGAGAGCGAAGACGATGTTCCGCCACCGCCCGGCGCCAATGTGATCGGTGCGCCATGAGCATCGTTCCGCAGCCACTGACCGAATTTCCCTGGCGCATACTGGCGCTATTGCTTGCGATCGCCGGCTTCGGCACGATCGTGCTCTACAGCGCGGCGAGCGGGAGCGTCTTTCCCTGGGCGGCCATGCAGGCGGCGCGTTTCTGTATCTTTTCCGCGATGGCGCTGGCGCTCAGCCGCATTCCGGTGGAGATATTCGCGCGCTTCGCCTTCCCGGCCTATGGGGCGGTTCTGGCGGCCCTGTTCCTGGTGGAACTGATCGGCGGCGTCGCCGGCGGCAGCCAGCGCTGGATCAATCTCGGCTTCATGCAACTCCAGCCGTCCGAATTCATGAAGCCGATCATCGTCCTGACGGTCGCGCGCTTCTATGCCATGCTGCCAGTGGGCGAAATTCGGCGCTGGAACGCGATATGGCCGGCACTGGTCCTGATCGGCCTGCCTTGGGCGCTGGTACTCATTCAGCCCGATCTTGGTACTGCGACGATGATCGCGGCGGGCGGCGTGACGGTCATGTTCCTGGCCGGTCTGCCACTGCGCCTGTTCATCGGAACGGGACTGGCCGGGGGAGCGGCGATCCCGATCGCTTTCAGCTTCCTGCACGACTATCAGAAGAATCGCGTCCTTATATTCCTCGATCCCGAAAGCGATCCACTGGGCGCGGGCTATCATATCAGCCAGTCCAAGATCGCGATCGGATCGGGCGGCTTCTGGGGCAAGGGCTTCCTCCACGGTACGCAGAGTCACCTCGACTATCTGCCCGAAGGCCATACGGATTTCGTCTTCGCCACTATGGCCGAGGAATGGGGATTGCTGGGCGGCGCGCTGCTTATCCTTGCCTTCATGCTATTGTTCCGATGGGGCATCCGGGTCGCCATGCGGACCCAGGACAAATTTGCGCGGCTCGTTGCGGCGGGACTGACCACCACCATCTTCTTCTATGTGGCGATAAACCTGATGATGGTCATGGGCTTGGCCCCGGTGGTGGGCATCCCCCTGCCCTTCATGTCCTATGGCGGTTCTTCGATGCTGACGGTGATGCTGTGCATCGGCATCGTCATGGCCATCGATCGTGCGGGCAAGCGGCGTACAGGGACGGGAAACTGGGCCTAGATCGCCGCAGCCGAAAAATTTCCGGTCTTTGGGTGATTTATGGTTTGCAAACAGCCAAGCGACTGCTAACAGCCCGCCCACACCGGAGCGCCTGCGGCGCCGGAATGGACGCATAGCTCAGTTGGTAGAGCAGCTGACTCTTAATCAGCGGGTCCTTGGTTCGAGCCCAAGTGCGTCCACCATTTTCCCTTAGGCTGCTTCCAACACGGAGCTTCAGGCGTCGTCTGCATCGATGCAGAGCTGCAACAGACGGTTGTAGCGGCGGCGGCAGCGTTCGTGGCGTAAAGCTCAATCGCCCCCGTCCCCGAGATGGTAGCGCAGCGAATTGCTGTGCTGGAAGGTCGACGCCCCATGGGAAACGCGGCAACTGAGTGTGCGCCAAACCGTAGGGCCTATGGACTCGGACGGCGATCGGCAACGGAGGGCTGGATACACTATTAGCGACGCCAGTTGACGTCCATACGCTTAAACCCCCATTCAGACAGAAAGCCATAAAGGCGCATCAGCGGAGGAAAGGCAAAAGCCCCACCGCCTCATCTTTCAAGGGAAACGCTTCATGCCACTTGCGACCGTATCGAGACTGTTCGTCCTGACTGCCCTGTGCGCAGCCAGTTCCCCTGCACTCGCGCAGACGGGAGATGCGGCCAAGGGGAAGACGGTGTTTGCGCGATGCGCCCTATGCCACGATGTGAAGCCCGGACCGAAGAAGATGGGGCCGTCCCTTGCCGGCATATTCGGACGCACATCCGGCACCATGGCAGGCTTCACTTATTCGCCTGCGATGCAGAACGCGAAGATTCGCTGGGACGCCAAGAGCATCGACACATTCCTGACCAAGCCGAGTGGGCTGGTCCCGGGAAATCGCATGGCCTTTGCCGGCGTGCCCAACGCGGTCGATCGCGCCAACCTGATCGCCTATCTGAAGGCCGAAGCCAAGTAATCGACCGCTAAATCCCGCCCGCCGTCACGGTCCAGCCGCCGCGCTCCAGCGCGGTGCTGAGATCGGCGGTGCAGGCATCCAGCATCGCCGCATCGGTCGAGCGAATCACGAAATTGGCGCCTGTGCGGCCCTCGCGGAAAAAGGGATAGCTGCCGATCTGGCAGCCTTCATGGGCGCGTTCGGTCGAGGCGAGGAGGTCGGCAATCTCGCTTTCCGCCACCCAGCAGCCGATCGTTGCGGATAGCAGCGGGAGGCCGCCTTCCAACGTTCCCGTCAGGCTGTCGAGCATGCCGGCGGTGATATAGGGCACGCCGGCCATGATGAAAATGTTGCCATGGCGGATGCCCGGCGCGCCGGACATGCGATTTTCGATCAGGTCCGCGCCTGCTGGCACCCGTGCCATCCGCAACCGCGCCTCCGTCAATCCGCCCCGCGTCTCATAATAGCCCGAAAGGATGGCGCGCGCGCCTTCGTGGATTTCCACCTCTACGCCCAGCGCCGCCGCGATCGCGTCGACCGTGATGTCGTCATGAGTCGGCCCGATGCCGCCGGTCGTGAACAGATAGTCGTTGCGCGCGCGGAGCGTATTGACGGCCTCGACGATCGAATCCCGATCGTCGGCCACCACGCGCACTTCACGCAAACGAATGCCCTGAACGCCGAGCCAACTGGCGACCTGGCCGATATTCTTGTCCTGGGTGCGGCCAGAGAGGATTTCGTCGCCGATCACGATCAGCGCTGCGGTCCAGATGCGGGTCGGATCGGCCATGCGCCAGCCCATAGCCTGCGCCGCACGCCCTGACTAGTCGCCCTCTCGCATTATGCCGCCGTTGCGCTTATAAATGGTACATGACCGACTATATGACGATGACGGCCGATGCGCCGATTTCCCGCTCCGCCGCGATCAAGCTTTATGACGAATCCGGTTTCGCCGGCATGCGCAAGGCCGGTCGGCTCGCCGCCGAGATACTGGACGCGCTCGTGCCGCATGTGGTGCCGGGCGTGACCACCGGCGAACTGGACGATATCGTGCGCCGCATGTCGCTGGACGGCGGCGGAGTGCCGGCGACGCTGGGTTATCGCGGTTATACCCATAGCTGCTGCATCTCGCTCAACAATGTGATCTGCCATGGCATCCCGGGCGACTATCGGCTCAAGGACGGCGATATCCTGAATATCGACGTCACACCGCTGGTCGATGGCTGGCATGGCGACACCAGCCGCATGTTCATCGTCGGCGAAGCCGCCATCAAGGCGCGGCGGCTGGTCGAAGTCACCTATGAATGCCTGATGCTGGGCATCGAGCAGGCCAAGCCTGGCAATCATCTGGGCGACATCGGCCATGTGATCCAGCGCCATGCCGAGAAGCATCGCTATGGCGTGGTACGCGATTTTTGCGGCCATGGCCTGGGCCAGGTGTTTCATGACAGTCCCGAGGTCGTCCATGTCGGCCGTCCCGGCACCGGCCCCGAACTGCGCCCCGGCATGTTCTTCACGATCGAGCCGATGATCAACATCGGCAAACCCGGCGTGAAGATGATGGACGACGGATGGACCGCCGTCACGCGCGACCGCACCCTGTCGGCGCAATTCGAACATAGCATCGGCATCACTGAAACCGGCTGCGAGATATTCACCAAGAGCCCGGCTGGCCTGGATTGTCCGCCTTACGCGCTCTAACAATCGAAACACTGCCCAAAAAACGGGCAGAGAGTCACGATATTGCCCGGAATCCGGGCAATATGGACAAAGATTGCTGCATCGCCGAAAGCATGTCCTAGCAATTCGCCATTTGGCACGGTAATTGATTGTTAAGGGGAACGGCGCCTGCCTTTGGGGGGCATGACGATCGTTCCTTGAAGGAGAGTGGATGCGGGTCGCACCCGCATTCAGTGCGTGCGTCATGGGTTGGGATTACGAGTGATGAAAAAGATCGAAGCGATCATCAAGCCGTTCAAGCTGGACGAGGTGAAGGAAGCCCTGCACGAAGTGGGCGTGTCCGGCATCACCGTAACCGAAGCCAAGGGTTTCGGCCGTCAGAAGGGACATACAGAACTCTATCGCGGCGCCGAATATGTCGTCGATTTCCTGCCCAAGGTGAAACTGGAAGTCGTCGTCGACGATTCGCTGGCCGACCGGGTAGTCGAGGCCATCTGCTCCGCGGCACAGACCGGTCGAATCGGCGATGGCAAGATCTTCATTTCCGCGGTCGAGGGCGCCGTGCGCATCCGCACCGGCGAGCGGGACAGCGACGCGATCTGATTTAACGAATTTCCGCCGAGCCGGGCGGAAACGGACTTCAACTGCCCCTTCGGGGGGGTATTTTTGAGAGAAGGGCAAGTGCACATGGCCAACACGCCAAAAGACATCCTGAAGATGATCGAGGAAAAGGAGATCGAATGGGTCGATGTCCGCTTCACCGATCCCAAGGGCAAGTGGCAGCACCTGACCATGGTGTCGAGCGTGCTTGGCGAAGATGAATTGACCCAGGGCCTGATGTTCGACGGTTCGTCGATCGAAGGCTGGAAGGCGATCAATGAATCGGACATGATCCTCAAGCCCGACCTGGACGCCGTCTATGTCGATCCGTTCAGCGCCACCCCGATGCTGATCCTGTTCTGCGACGTCGTGGAACCCGACACCGGCGAACTGTACAGCCGCGATCCCCGCTCGACCGCGAAGCGCGCAGAAGCCTTCGTCAAGTCGGCCGGCTTCGGCGACACCATTTATGTCGGACCGGAAGCGGAATTCTTCATGTTCGACGATGTTCGCTTCGAAAGCGATTATTCGCAAAGCTATTTCAAGATCGATGATATCGAGCTGCCGACCAACACCGGCAAGGAATATGAAGGCGGCAATCTGGGCCACCGTCCCCGCGCCAAGGGCGGCTATTTCCCCGTCGCGCCGGTCGATCCCTGCACCGACATCCGCGCCGAAATGGTGTCGACCATGCTCGAAATGGGCCTGCCCTGCGACAAGCATCACCATGAAGTCGCCGCCGCGCAGCACGAACTGGGCCTGACCTTCGGTACGCTGGTCCAGACCGCCGACCGTATGCAGATCTACAAATATGTCGTGCAGATGGTCGCCCAGGCCTATGGCAAAACCGCGACCTTCATGCCCAAGCCGATCGCGCAGGACAATGGTTCGGGCATGCACACCCATATGTCGATCTGGGACAACGGCAAACCGCTGTTCGCAGGCGAAGGCTATGCCGGCCTGTCCGACATGTGCCTCTACTTCATCGGCGGCGTCATCAAGCACGCCAAGGCGCTGAACGCCTTCACCAACCCGACCACCAACAGCTACAAGCGTCTGGTGCCGGGCTTCGAAGCCCCCGTTCTGCTGGCCTATTCGGCGCGTAACCGGTCGGCCTCCTGCCGTATTCCCTACGGCGCGGGCGCCAAGGCGAAGCGCGTGGAATTCCGTTTCCCCGACGCGATGGCCAACCCCTATCTGTGCTACGCCGCCCTGCTGATGGCCGGCCTCGACGGCATCGAGAACAAGATTCACCCCGGCCCGGCGATGGACAAGAATCTCTATGACCTGCCGCCCGAAGAACTGAGCCAGGTGCCGACCGTCTGCGCCTCGCTTCGCGAAGCGCTGAACAGCCTGGAAGCGGATTACGAATTCCTGCTGAAGGGCGACGTGTTCACCAAGGACCAGATCGAAGCCTATATCGAACTGAAGTGGCCCGAAGTGTATCGCTGGGAAATGGCGCCGTCGCCGGTCGAATTCGACATGTACTATAGCAGCTGATCCCTTCAGCGTTGCTTTTCGGAAAAGGCCCGGTCGCGACAGGCGACCGGGCCTTTTCCTTTGCAGCCGATGGTCCCAGATAGGGGGCATGAACCCGCTCGACACGCTGGGCCTTGCCCATCCGATCATCCAGGCGCCGATGGCCGGCCTATCCACGCCGGAGATGGCCGCGGCCGTCAGCAATGCCGGAGCGCTCGGATCGATCGCGATTGGCGCCGTCGATGCCTCAGCCGCGCGCATCATGATCGATGCGGTGCGCGCGAGGACGGATCGGCCGTTCAACGTCAATCTCTTCGTCCATGCGCCCGCCAGAGTCCAACCGGAAGTCGAGCGGCGCTGGATCGATGCGCTCGCGCCGTTATTTGCCGAACATGGCGCTCAGCCGCCACGATCGCTCCACGAAATCTATCGCAGCTTTGCCGAGGACGACGCGATGCTGGAGATGCTGGTCGATGCGCGGCCGGCGGTCGTCAGCTTCCATTTCGGATTGCCCGACAGCCGAAAAATCCTCCGGCTGAAAGCGGCGGGCTGCCTGCTGCTGGCCAGCGCGACCAAGCTGGAAGAAGCGCTAGCGGCCAAGGCGGCAGGTATCGACGCCGTCGTGGCGCAGGGTTTCGAAGCAGGCGGCCATCGCGGCATGTTCGATCCGGATGGACCGGATAATTGCCTGGGAACCATGGCGCTGACCCGACTGCTGGTAGAGCGAGCAGGACTGCCCGTCATCACTGCGGGCGGCATCATGGATGGCCGAGGCGTACAGGCGGCAATCGACCTCGGGGCCGTCGCGGCGCAACTGGGCACCGCCTTCATCGCCTGTCCGGAAAGCGGCGCCGACGCCGCCTATCGCGCCGCCTTGTTCAGCCCGGCCGCGGCGCATACGGTCATGACACGCGTGATATCGGGTCGCCCAGCCCGCTGTCTTGCCAACCGTTTCACGGCCTGGGGCCAGCGCAGCGAGCGGCAACCGCCCGATTATCCGATCGCCTATGACGCGGGCAAGGCGCTCAACCAGGCCGCAAAGGCATCGGGCGAAGGCGGCTATGGTGCACAATGGGCCGGCCAGGGCGCTCCGCTCGCGCGTGCTTTGCCTGCCGCCGACCTGGTCGCGCTACTGGTCGCGGAAATGCAGGAAATGCACCACGCCAGATAGGCGGGAAGCCTGCGCTGAGACGGCGACTGCGACAGTTATACGCGATTATCGCTTGCGGTCGGGGATCGACGCACCGAACAGCAGGACCGGCTCGCCCGGCGGCGACAGGGCGATCTCACCGCCCGATTCCGCCACCATCTGGCGCACCATCCAGGCGGCAGCAGTACGGGACGCCAGCCCGTCGATCGGCAAGGTACCGGCCAGTGCAGCGCGCAAGTCGGGATCGAGCACGACCTTGGGCCCTTCGCCCCGCACCACGATTTCAGTCAGGCCCGGTCGCTTTTCAGCACCGATGTCCAGTTGTCCGCCGCGCACCAGCGCATCGCCGGCGATCAACGCCAGGTTCAGCAATATCTTGGCGGCCAGCTTGTCGAGCATTTGTTCCTCGACCAGCCAGCCGACCTTGACCCGGCCTGTCGTCGCAAACATGCCCTCGATAGCCACCCGCGCCTCATGCGGGGGCACCGCATCGCCAAAGCCGCCGGCGGAGCCGAAAGCGAGGCGGAAGAATTGAGCTTGTTCGCCGATGTCCGGGCGCTGTCACCCAGCAGGTCGAGGCAGCGCTGGCGCATTTCCGGGTCGGTTTCGTCCGCCATCAGTTCCAGCCCGTTGTTGAGCGCGCCGACGGGGCTCAACAGGTCATGACACAGGCGCGAGCAGAGCAGGCTGGCAAATTCGATGCTGTCGGTCGGGTTGGTCATGCGAGGTCTGGGTCACCGGATTGTGATGGGAATAAGCGGGCCTTCGGCTAATGCGCCGCGCCGCGCGCCGATGCAAGCCCGGCTTGCCGCCTTTCGCTCACCGACTGTCGAGATGCATTTTGGTGAAATGGACGTTAACCGCCGTCCCCGGCCCCGCCCGCCATAAAGTCGCTTCTCCCACGCCGACAATGAGCCACAAATTTCCGTCGGGCGCGGCACAGGCCGCATCGGTCGCGGACGGCGCGGCAACGCCCGACGGATGAGAATGATAGTGGCCGATGACCTTCGGCCCACCCGCCCGCGCCGCCCGATGCGCGGCGATCAACGCCGCCGGATCCAGTTCGAAATGGCGGGCAGGATCGGCCGCCACATTGGCGGTGGGCACGATCGCCGCGATCCTGTCGTCCGAACCCAGCAACAGACCGCACACCTCATGGGCGTCGGCCGCTGCCAGGGCCACGATCTGTTCCAACAGAATACTTGAAATTTCGACCCGCATTCCTACATCCCTAGCCAATGGGTCCGGGGGTTTCCATCATCGAAGCAATCATTGGCGAAGCGCAGCATGGGGTACGCCTTGATCGCGCGCTCGCGGATCTGCTCCCCGACCTGTCGCGCGAGCGGCTGAAGGCGCTGATCGGCGAAGGTCAGGTGCAATCCTCCAAGCTCGGCAAGATCAGCATATCGATGAAGGTTGCAACCGGACAGGTCTTCACTGTCACCCTGCCCCCGCCGGTCCCGCTGGATACGGTGGCGCAGGATATTCCGCTCGCCATCGTCCATGAAGACGACGACCTGATCGTCATCGACAAACCCGCAGGGCTGGTCGTCCATCCCGCCGCCGGCAATCTGGACGGCACGCTGGTTAACGCGCTGCTGCATCATTGCGAAGGGCGCTTGTCCGGCATCGGCGGGGTTGCCCGCCCCGGCATCGTCCATCGGATCGACAAGGATACGTCCGGCCTGCTGGTGGTCGCCAAATCCGACAAGGCGCATGAGGGACTGGCCCGCCAGTTCAAGGATCACAGCATCGACCGTCTCTATGCCGCAATCGTCTATGGCTCGCCCAGCCCCGCCGCCGGGACGGTCGATACCTGGATCGGCCGATCCGACGCTGATCGAAAGAAGATGGCGGTTCATCGGGAAGGGCGCGGCAAACATGCCGTCACGCATTATCGCATCATCCAACGATTGCGCGACGCGGCGGTGGTCGAATGCAAGCTGGAAACCGGTCGCACCCACCAGGTGCGCGTCCATATGCACCATATCGGCCACCCCTTGATCGGTGACCCGGTTTACGGTAGAGAAAGAAAAGGTTTCAAATCAATACTGGAAACGCTGGGTTTCAAAAGGCAGGCATTGCACGCCAAAAGCCTGGGGTTCATACATCCGGTAACAGCCGAGCGGCTTATGTTTCAAAGTGTATTGCCTGGCGATATGCAGGAACTGTTAAGCCAGCTCCACGTATAGGTTCTGACAAGTTTGCGACGGCGCAGGACGCCTCTTCTGGGTTCCGCCGCGCATGAAAGGGAAAGGTGAAGCGACATGGCTAACAAGAGCAATGTCCCCGCGGTTCCGGCGCTGGGCGGTGAAGCCAGCCTCAACCGCTATCTGTCGGAGATTCGCAAGTTTCCGCTGCTGACGCCCGAGCAGGAATATATGCTCGCCAAGCGGTATGAGGAGCATCAGGATCCCGAGGCCGCGGCCCAGCTGGTGACGTCGCATCTGCGCCTCGTGGCGAAGATCGCAATGGGTTATCGCGGTTATGGTCTGCCGGTCAGCGAGCTGATTTCCGAAGGCAATATCGGCCTGATGCAGGGCGTTAAGAAGTTCGAGGCCGAACGCGGCTTTCGGCTGGCGACCTATGCCATGTGGTGGATTCGCGCATCGATCCAGGAATTCATTCTGCGCAGCTGGTCGCTGGTCAAAATGGGCACCACCGCGTCGCAGAAGAAGCTGTTTTTCAACCTGCGCCGGATGAAGAACAATATCGAGGCGTTCGAGGATGGCGACCTGCGCCCCGAGGATGTGACGAAAATCGCAACCGACCTGGGCGTCAGCGAGCAGGATGTCGTGTCGATGAACCGTCGCATGGCGATGGGCGGCGACACGTCGTTGAACGTCCCCATGCGCGAGGATGGCGACGGGCAGTGGCAGGACTGGTTGCAGGACAATGACCCGCTTCAGGACGAGCGAGTCGCAGAGGAGCAGGAGCGCACCCAGCGGCACGAAATGCTGGTGGAGGCGATGACCGACCTCAACGACCGCGAAAAGCACATCCTGGCCGAACGCCGTCTGGCCGAAGAGCCCAAGACGCTGGAAGAACTGTCGCAGGTCTATGGCGTATCGCGCGAGCGCGTCCGTCAAATCGAGGTCCGCGCCTTCGAAAAGCTGCAAAAGGCGATGATGCGCATCGCCGGCGACAAGCTGGGCAAGATGGCGCGTTTCGCGCTCGCCTGATCTCGCGATAGAATGGAATGAAGAAGCCCCGGATCGCTCCGGGGCTTTTTCGTTGGTGGAACAGCTTACTCCCGCCGATGAGCCCAGTCTGACGTCTAGTCTGCAGTCCTCCGTTCCATGGCGAGGCTATCCCCGCCATAAGCCATCTTACCGACCACAGGCAGGAAGCCATGCTTCCGCCAGAAGGCGTCGGCGCCATTGACCGCGGTCAGTGCGATCCGCGCGAAATCTGCGCGATTCGCCTGATCGACCACCAATCGCACCGCGTCCGCCGCCGCACCGGTGCCACGCGCCTCTGGCAGCAGCGCCAGGTCGTGGAGATAATAATGGTCCGCTCCACCGGGAACAGCGAGGATGGGCATGTTGAGCCTCGGCGGCCGATCACCCCGCCATGGGTGACTGATCAGATAGCCCTGCGCCTTCCCGGCCCGCTCCAGCATCCAGCATCCGGCTGGGTAGAGTTGCAGACGTTCCCCATAAATATCGGGCCGTTCGGTATAGGCGCCATGCACCGCGTCGGAGATCGCCGCAACCGCCGGGATATCGGCCTTGCGCATCGGTCGCCAGAAGCTCATGCGGACAGCCCCAATGCCCGGCGGGTCGCCGCCAATATCTCGTCCGAGAGCGCCGGATCGCCAACGCCCCGCGCCAGCACCATGGCACCGACCATCTGTGCCATGCGGGCCAGCGCGTCCTGCCGGCTCAGATCCGGTCCGGCCTGTTCGAGGATGGCGGTCAGTTCCTCAAAGCCATTACGGAAGGCCTCCGCCAAGTCGCCACCGCGCCGCGCCGCATCTGGACCGAGGGCGATCAGGGCGCAGCCGGTGTCGGGCGCGTCGCGATTGCGGGCGTTCAGATAGTTACCCGCGATCGCTGCGGGCGCGTCGCCCTGTCCAGCCGCTTCCATCACTGCCCGCCACCGCAGGGCGCTGGCCGCCAACGACGCAGCGCAGGCTTCAGCGGCCAGCGCCTCTTTCGATTCGAACTGGTTGTAAAAGCCACCATGCGTGAGTCCGCATTCCCGCATCACCTCCCCGATGCCGACGCCCTCGACGCCCCGCGCGCGGAACAGGCGCGATGCTGCGTCGATCACCTTTTCCCGATTGCGCGCGGCCTGATCGCGGCTGACCTTCATGTCCTGCTTCCTTCAAATGGCCCCTTGACCTTATATATGATGGCTATCATTTAACGCCAGTCCGATCGTGACCCGAAGGGGGAAGTTGATGCTGTCGACCCTGTTTGCGCGCCGCCTGGCTGCGCGGAACATCCATTATGGCTGGGCGGTCGCGGGCACGACCTTCCTCACGATGTTGGTGGTGGCCGGCGCGGTCGGAGCGCCCGGCGTTCTGATCGTACCGTTGCAAAAGGAGTTCGGCTGGAGCGCGGCGGATATCAGCGGCGCGCTCGCCATCCGCTTCCTGCTGTTCGGCGGAATGGGGCCCTTCGCCGCCGCCTTCATGAACCGCTTCGGCGTGCGCCGCATGATGCTGATTTCGCTGTCCATCGTCATCGGCGGAATGTTGCTGTCGCTGGGCATGACGCAGTTGTGGCAACTGGTGCTGCTGTGGGGCGTGGTGATGGGCATCGGGACCGGCCTGACCGCGATGGTGCTGGGCGCAACGGTTGCGACGCGCTGGTTCGGGCAGCGGCGGGGCCTTGTCATGGGGCTGTTGTCGGCCAGCACGGCGACCGGGCAGCTCGCCTTTCTGCCGCTGCTTGCGGGCCTGACCGAAAGCCATGGCTGGCGCGCTGCGCTGTTGCTGGTGTGCGGCGCGATCGTCGTGGCGGCGGTCGTCGTGCTGCTGCTGATGCGCGACCGGCCCGCTGATCTGGAACTGGCGCCCTATGGAGAAACGCATGTCCAGCCTGCGCCTCCCCAGCCCGCCAGCTTCGGCGCGCTGCTGATGACGCCGCTGACCGTGCTGCGCGACGCGGCAAAGGCGCCGACCTTCTGGATACTCTTCTTTTCCTTCTATATTTGCGGGGCCAGCACCAACGGGCTGGTGCAAACCCATTTTATCGCATTGTGCGGCGATTACGGGCTGGCGGCGGTTGGCGCGGCGTCGATGCTGGCGATGATGGGATTGTTCGATTTCGGCGGGACGCTGGCGTCGGGCTGGCTGTCCGACCGGTTCGACAATCGATGGCTGCTGTTCTGCTATTATGGGCTGCGCGGGCTTTCGCTGCTCTACCTGCCCTTCAGCGACTTTTCGCTCTACAGCCTGTCGATCTTCGCAATCTTCTACGGCCTCGACTGGGTCGCGACGGTGCCGCCGACGGTGAAGCTGACGGCGCAGCGTTTCGGCGCAGAACGGGCGAACATCGTCTTCGGATGGATATTCGCCGGCCACCAATTGGGCGCCGCCAGCGCGGCGTTGGGTGGCGGGCTGGCCCGTACCGTCTGGCTCAGCTACATGCCCGCCTTCATCGGCGCGGGCATCCTCTGCCTGATCGGCGCGGGTCTGGTACTGCTCATCAATCGCGACCGGCGGCTGGAGACGCTCGCGACCGCTTGAACCGGGGAAGCGGACCGCGCTACGACAGGCGGCATGACCGCACCAACCGTATCGCATCGCCGCCGTTCCCGCTGGATCATGATCCCCATCAAGATCCTGTTCGGCTTCATCGCCCTGTCGCTGTTGATGGTGGCGATCTATCGCTTCGTGCCGCCGCCGGTGACGCTGACGATGTTGTTCGACCCCAATGGCATCACCAAGGACTGGACGTCGCTGGAAGCGATCGATCCGGATATGGCGCGGGCGGCGATCGCGGGGGAAGATGGGAAGTTCTGCAGCCATCACGGCTTCGACGTCGATGCGATCGCCAAGGCGGCGATCCATAATGCCAGCGGCGGCCGTATCCGCGGCGGATCGACCATCAGCCAGCAGACCGCCAAGAATGTCTTCCTGTGGCAGGGCGGCGGCTTCGTGCGCAAAGGGCTGGAAGCCTGGTTCACGGTGCTGATCGAGGCGATGTGGGGCAAGCGCCGGATTATGGAGGTCTATCTGAACGTCGCGGAGACGGGGATCGGCACCTATGGGGTACAGGCCGGCGCGATCCGTTATTTCCACCATGGCGCGGGCAAGCTGAGCAAGGCGGAGGCCGGCCGCATCGCCGCCGTGCTGCCGCTGCCCAAGAAGCGGGCGGCGGTGGCGCCAAGCGGCTTTACGCGGCGCTACGGCAATACGATCGCAGCGCGGATCGGCGTGGTGCAGCGGGACGGGCTGGATAGCTGCCTGCGCTGAAATTTCCCGAACTTCTTGCATGTGACATGTGAGAAGTCGGCGCTAGGCCCGGATATCCTATCTGTCTCCAACAAAAAGGGGCACGGATTTCTCCGCGCCCCCCTTTTTTTTAAACGAGTGGTTGCGGCTTAGAAGCCGACGATCAGCGAAGCGCTGATCGCGCGCGGCGAACCGAAGTTCACGAAGGCCGACGAAGAGCTGGCCAGCGTGTCCAGACCGCCGCTGAACGAGCCGACATAGAATTTGTCGAACAGGTTGCTGACGTTCAACTGGATCGCACCCTTTTCCATGCCGAGGCTGGCGAGCGAGTAGCGCAGGTCGAGGTCTACGACGGTGTAGGCACCGAACTTCGCGCCGGGCGCGATGATCTTGGTCGTGCCATCGGTCAGAGTGACCGACTGAACTTCACCATTGATGTCGTTCATGTAACGCGAGCTGGTCTTCTTTGCCTGCACGCCCAGGGTGAAGTCACCCAGATTGCCCTGGAGACGACCACCGAACAGATATTTCGGCGCGCTACGTTCACGCTTGCCAGCAGTGCGCAGATAGGCGTCGCCGCTCGCATCGATGTAGCAGAGGCCGGCCAGCGCAATGTCGCTGGTGGCGGCACAGCTGCCGGTACGGGCATCGTTCTGGATTTCAGACTTGATGTACGAACCGAACAGATAAGCCGTAACTTCCTTGATCGGGCTGTACGAAATGCTGCTGTCGATGCCGTACTTCTTCACCGGACCCAGATTGGTGTCAGTGCCGTTGCCGTCAATGTCATAAGCGGTAACGAGGCGGTTCTTGTACTTGGAGTACCAGCCGGTAACAGCTGCCTGCACCTTCGACGAGCTATAGCGAATGCTGGCGTCGAAGCTGTCCGAGGTTTCAGGCACGCGGTAGGCCGCATCGCTGTCCGCCGGGAAGTAGAAGGCGTTGTAGAGCGCGTCGGTGCTGGGCACCGAGATGTTCTTGGCATAGCTGCCTGCGATGCTGATTTCCGGCGTGATCTTGAAGGTCGCACCGACGTTCGGCAGGAACTTGTCGTACTTCAGCTTACGCGACTGCGGCAGAGCAGAGCCGGTCGCCTTACCCGTCGTCGCATTATAGCTGTAGGGCTTCGCTGCGGTGTAAGCTGCGATCTGATCATCAGGAACGCAGTCGACGAAACCGCCCGAGCTGGTGGTGAAGCAGTTCTGCGTCAATTCACGCTTGAAGAAGGGCAGACGGCCGCCGATCAGGACGCTCAACCGGTCTTCGAAGAACTGGCCGCGATATTCGCCCGCGATCTGGTTCAGTTCGGCGATCGACTTGCGGTCACGCTTTTGCAGGGCGTTGCCGGCGGTGTCGGTCAGCGGATCGTTGATCGGGAAGACGTCCAGCGGATTGCCGCCCAGGTCGAGCAGGCCGGCATAGCCGGTCTGGCGGTGACGGGCGCGATCATAGCTGTACGACAGGCGAATACGGTGGGCATCGCTAATTTCATAAGCGAGGTTGGCGATGCCGACCCAGCGACGGGTGTTGGTCTGGCTGGGCTGGAGAACTGTGTAGCGGTCGGATTCAGTGCCCGACACGATACCGTCGCCGTTGGTGTCGGTGCCAAGGTTTCCGTCGCCGTTGAAGTCGCGACCGAAATAGAAGGAACCGCCATAATTGCCGGTATAGGGTACGCCGCCGATATAGTTATAGGCTTCGTAAGCCGACGTCGTACCGCCGCCATTGGCCTTCACCCACTGATAGGCGCCATCGACGCTGAACGTCAGGCGATCGGTCAGCGTATATTTGGAGTTCAGACGGACGTTGCCGGTGTTGGACGGATTGTAGCGACGTTCGAAATCGGTGCCGCAGCTATTGGTCACGCCCGTCAGGCTAACGTTGCAAGGATAGCCGCCGGCGATGTCATAAAAACGGCCCGACTTGTCGCCGGTGATGGCGTTGGCGCGCAGCGGCGAACCACCGAAATTGTTGCGGTTCTGGTTGTAGTGACCCGACAGCGAGATGAAATCGCCATTGTCGCCGATATCCTGCCAAATCTTGGCATTATACTGCTGCTTGTACACCTTACCATAGTTGGCGAAGGCTGCATCGTTCTTCAGGCGCGAAGCCGAGAACCAGGCCTTGGTGCCATGGCCGGTCAGGTCGCCCGTGTTGACGACGCCGAACATGCGGAAATAGGGCCGATCGCCCGCACCGCTGGCGGCGATGTTACCGTAGCTGACGCTGGCAAGGACGCCATATTCGTCGCTCGGCTCCAGCGTCTTGATGTTGACGGTGCCGCCAACCGCTGCGGCGGTCGGGCTGTCGACGTCGGTCGAACCCAGGTTAACATTGACGTTTTCGATCAGTTCGCCATCGACCTGCTGGTTGGTGTAAACCGCATAGTTACCGGAGTCGTTGAGCGGGATACCATCGAAGGTCTGCGAGATGCGGTCCGAGCTAAAGCCACGGATGGTGAAGCTGCCGCCCGACGAACCCCAGGGATCGTTGTTGGTGAAGCTGACGCCCGGCACCAGGTTGATGATTTCGTTGATCGTCTGGCCGGGGCGCTGCGCCTGGATGATTTCCTGACCCAGAACGACCTTCGCCTTGGGCGAGTCGGGAATCTTGACGCCGCCGACACCCTGGTCGATGCGCGCGCCGGTGACGATGATGCTGTCTTCGAAGTCCGACGAACCCGTGGACTGCGCGAAGGCGGCGGAGGGGGCGGCGACGGCGATGATCGCGGCGCTGCCCATCAGAAATGTCTTCATGTGACCCTTGTCCCTTTTCAAGAGTGGCGCGTCGCCGCACCCCTGCAAATAGTCTGCTCTTTCAAGCCGGCGCCGCTCTTGGCGGCTGCTGACGACGGCCCTGTGATGCGTCGATTGCAATTTTGTTACAATGCACCAACAGGACTGTCACAATCCTCCCCTGCCCCTTTCGCCTGCGCTTTGGGACCCCCGCCATTTGGTCATAAATTATTGAAGTTTAGTGACAAAATTCCGATGGCACACAGTAGTTTGACGGTGGTGCAATTTTGCAACGCAGCAAGAATTTTTGTGCAGCGCACGCTGGCGTAACGAAAAAGGGCCAGCGATCGCGCGCCGGCCCTTTAAAAAGCGGGTAAAAAAGGTGTGGATCAGGCCGCGTCTTCGGCCCGCTTTTCCTTCTCGCTGAACACGCGAATCGGCTCCTTGGTGCCCGCCACGACATCCTTGTCGACCACCACTTCACCGACGCCCTCCATCGAGGGCAGGTCGAACATGGTGTCGAGCAGGATCGCTTCGAGGATCGAACGCAGGCCGCGCGCGCCGGTCTTGCGCTCGATCGCCTTCTTCGCGATCGCCACCAATGCGTCATCGGTGAAGCTCAGCTCGACATTCTCCATGTCGAACAGCTTGCCATATTGCTTGACCAGCGCGTTCTTCGGTTCGCCCAGGATTTTCACCAGCGCCGAGACGTCGAGATCCTCCAGCGTCGCGATGACGGGCAGACGACCGACAAATTCGGGGATCAGGCCGAATTTGAGCAGATCTTCCGGTTCGCTCGACTTGAGCAGTTCGCCGGTCTTGCGCTCTTCGGGCGCGGCGACATAGGCGCCGAAGCCGATCGACTTGGCTTCCAGACGGTCGCCGATGATCTTTTCCAGGCCCGCAAAGGCGCCGCCACAGATGAACAGGATGTTGGTCGTGTCGACCTGCAGGAACTCCTGCTGGGGATGCTTGCGGCCGCCCTGCGGCGGGACGGAGGCGGTGGTGCCTTCCATCAGCTTGAGCAGCGCCTGCTGCACACCTTCGCCCGACACGTCGCGGGTGATGGAGGGATTCTCCGCCTTGCGGCTGATCTTGTCGATCTCGTCGATATAGACGATGCCGCGCTGCGCCTTTTCGACGTTGTAATCCGACGCCTGGAGCAGCTTTAGGATGATGTTCTCCACATCCTCGCCGACATAGCCGGCTTCGGTCAGCGTGGTCGCGTCGGCCATGGTGAAGGGCACGTCGAACGTCTTGGCCAGCGTCTGCGCGAGCAGCGTCTTGCCGCAGCCGGTCGGACCGACGAGCAGGATGTTCGACTTGGCCAGTTCGACCTCGCCCGGCTTCGATCCGTGGTTCAGGCGCTTGTAATGATTGTGGACAGCGACCGAGAGGACGCGCTTGGCGCGCTTCTGGCCGATCACATAATCGTCGAGCACATCGCAGATTTCCTGCGGGGTCGGTACGCCGCCATCCTTCCGCCCGACGAGACCGCCCTTGGTCTCCTCGCGGATGATATCGTTGCACAGTTCCACGCATTCGTCGCAGATGAACACGGTCGGTCCCGCGATCAGCTTACGCACCTCATGCTGCGACTTGCCGCAGAAGGAGCAGTAAAGCGTGCTTTTCGAATCCGAACCGGTAAGCTTAGTCATTCGCCATTCTCTCTTCCCCCCCCGGTCTACAGTCACCAGAACCGCATTCGGTGAGGGATTTTCTGGTCCAAAGGCCATATTAGACCGGGCCGCGCGCGTTCCACAAGGGAAGAAAGTGGCGCGACCCGGTAAAGATAGTCTTTAAGCGTCGGCAGATTCCGGCGCGGCAGGGCGGCGGTCGAACACCTCGTCGACCAGACCGAAGGCCTTCGCCTCGTCCGCTTCGAGGAAAGTGTCGCGATCCATGGCCTTTTCCACCGCTTCCAGCGTCTGGCCGGTATATTTGACATAGAGGTCGTTCAGGCGACGGCGAATCCGCAGGATTTCCTTGGCCTGGATCTCGATATCCGACGCCATGCCCTGCGCGCCGCCGGACGGCTGATGCACCATGATGCGCGCATTGCCCAGCGCGATGCGCTTGCCCGGTTCGCCCGCGGCGAGCAGGAAGCTGCCCATCGAAGCGGCCTGACCGATGCAGACGGTGCCGACCTGGGGACGGATATATTTCATCGTGTCGTGGATCGCCATGCCGGCCGTCACCACGCCGCCGGGCGAGTTGATGTACATCCAGATGTCCTTTTTCGGATTTTCCGATTCGAGGAACAGGAGCTGGGCGACGATCAGCGAGGCCATATGATCCTCGACCTGGCCGGTCACGAAGATGATCCGCTCACGCAGAAGCCGCGAATAGATGTCGAAGCTGCGCTCGCCGCGGTTCGACTGTTCGATGACGATGGGGACCAGCGCGGCCATGGGATCATGCATGATGTTGGTCATTATACTCTTTCAGTCAGGTGCTTTTGCCCAGCCCCTACATCGGCACAAAAGGCGAATGGTTCAAGGGGGTCTTGGCGTCAGTCGCGCCGGGCGAAGTCGGACGGCGCGCGGAAGGCGAGATAGGCCAGCCGCCGCACTTCCCGGCGGCCACGTACGACCGTGTCGAGGATGAGGCCGCACATGGCCGACAGGGTCGCCAGAATCATGAGGCCGGTCACCAGGATCGCGGTCGGGAAACGGGGGACGAGGCCGGTATGGAGATAGGTGAGGATCAGCGGGGCGGCGAGACCCAGGCCCAGCGCCGCCAGGAAGGCCGCGATGATGCCGAAAAAGAGGACCGGCCGCTCGATCCGGTAGAGGGTGATGATGGTGCGCAGGATGCGGAAGCCGTCGCGATAAGTGCTGAGCTTGCTGACCGATCCTTCGGGACGGGCGCCATAGGCGGTCATCACTTCGGCGACCGGCATGGCGAGTTCGAGCGCATGGACGCTGATTTCCGTCTCGATCTCGAACCCTGCCGACAGGACGGGGAAGCTCTTGACGAAGCGACGGGAAAAGACGCGATAGCCCGACAGAATGTCGGTGAAACTGCGACCGAAAAGCTGCTTGAGCAGGCTGGTCAGCGCCCAGTTGCCGAAACGGTGGCCGCGGCGATAGGCGGCGTCGGCCTCTTCGCGGCGACAGCCGACCACCATGTCGAGATTGTCCGCCAGCATGGCGGCGATCATCGCCGGAGCGGCGGCGGCCTCATAGGTCGCATCGCCATCGGCCATGATATAGATGTCGGCGTCCACGTCGGCGAACATGCGGCGCACGACATGGCCCTTGCCCTGCTGGCCGACGCGGCGGACGATAGCCCCCGCCCCGGCCGCCAGTTCGCGGCTGCCATCGCGGCTGTTATTGTCGAAGACATAGATGTCGGCGGCGGGCAGTGCGCGGCGGAAGTCCTCTACCGTCTGCACGATCGCGCCGGCTTCATTATAGCAGGGCAGGATCACGGCGACGCGCGGGGTCGCCATGGCCGTGTCGCCGTTCACCGCGCCATCCACTGGGGGATATTCCTTCATCGTCGCCATCTGCCCATGTCCCATGTCGCCTGCATCGGACATCATCCTTAATATTTCGTCTGCCATGCCGGCCCGGAAATGAAAAGCGCCCGCACTTCCCAGGGAAGGCGGGCGCGCATTCTATCGGGTCGACAGGCTTATTCAGCCTTGGCGGCAGCCTTCTTGGGAGCGGCCTTTTTCTTGGGCTTTTCCTCGGTGGCCGCTTCCTCAGCGACGGGCGCTTCGGCCTCTGCTTCGGCAGGAGCGGCCTTCTTGGCGGCAGCCTTCTTCGGCTTGGCGGGGGCTTCTTCGGCTACCGCTTCGGCGTCGGCGGCCGGTTCAGCGGCCTTCTTGGTCGCAGCCTTCTTGGCCTTCGGCTTTTCGTCGTGATGGTCGTGGCCGCAGTTCGGGCCGTGGACGTGCGGCTTGACGTCGCCATCCTCGGCTTCGATCGCGGCTTCCAGTTCCTCGCGGCTGACGGCGCGGTCGGTCACTTCGGCCTTGTCGAACAGGAAGTCGACGACCTTGTCCTCATAGAGCGGCGCGCGAAGCTGGGCGGCGGCCATCGGATCCTGACGGACATATTGCACGAAACGCTCCCGGTCCTGCGGGCCGTACTGTTGCGCGGCCTGCATGATGAGGCGGTTCATTTCCTGGTCGTTGACGATGACGCCATTGGCCTGGCCGATTTCCGAGAGGAGCAGGCCCAGGCGGACGCGGCGCACGGCGATCGCGCGATAGTCTTCCTTTTCTGCTTCCATTTCGGCGATCGCGGCGGCCGGATCTTCCTCATGGGTGGCTTCATGCTGAAGCTGCTGCCAGATCTGGTTGAATTCGGCTTCCACCATGCTGGGCGGCACGTCGAAATCATGGGCAGCGGCGAGCTGGTCGAGCAGCTTGCGCTTCATATGGGTGCGGGTTAGGCCGTTATGTTCCTGCTCGATCTGCCCCTTGAGCAGTTCCTTGAGCTTGTCGAGGCCTTCCAGGCCCAGCGACTTGGCGAACTCGTCGTCCAGCTTGGGCTTGTCGCCGTTCAGGATCGCCTGGACGGTGATGTCGAAGGTCGCGGCCTTGCCGGCCAGATGCTCTGCGCCATAATCTTCCGGGAAGGTGACCTCGATGGTCTTTTCTTCGCCCTTCTTGAGGCCGGTGAGCTGCTCTTCGAAGCCGGGGATGAACTGGCCCGCGCCGATCTTGAGATTGACGCCCTCGGCCGAACCGCCTTCGAACGCTTCGCCGTCGACCTTGCCGACGAAATCGATCTTGAGCGTGTCGCCGTCCTTCGCCTTGTGGCTGGCGGCATGTTCTTCGAGCGCACCCTGCTGGGTCGCGATGCGGCCGGCGGCCTCATCGATCTGCGCATCGGCGACTTCGACGGTCAGGCGCTCCAGCTTCAGACCTTCGACGCTGGGCGCCGCGATATCGGGCAGCACTTCCAGCGCGACCTTGATCTCGGCATCCTTGCCGAATTCGAAGCCTTCGTCGAGTTCGACCGACGGCTGCATGGCAGGACGCAGCTTCTGATCGGCGATCAGCTTCTGGATGCTTTCCTGGATCGAATTGTTGAGGGCGTCACGCTGCAGCGATTCACCATGCATCTTCTTGACGAGGTTCGCAGGCACCTTGCCGGCGCGGAAGCCGGGCATCCGCACCTGTGGTGCGATCGCCTTCACTTCCTTGTCGACACGGGCGTCGATATCCTTCGACGTGATGGTTACGGTGTAGGCGCGCTTAAGGCCCTCGTTCAACGTCTCGACAGTCTGCATCTCTTCTCTCAAACGCTTTCTTCAGCTGAATTTCGGTGGCGCTGCCGCGGTCGGCATCCTGGTGCGGGCGAAGGGACTCGAACCCCCACATCTTGCGATACCAGAACCTAAATCTGGCGCGTCTACCAGTTTCGCCACGCCCGCATCGGTCGCCGGTCGGCGCGGCATAGAGAAAAGCGCGATAAGAGGCAAGCTATAGTGGAACGCCTGCGCGGAACCGCCGATGCTGCCGGAACGTAGGGGTCATGCGTTACACAGGAGAGACAGCGATGGCCACCCGCCCTGACACCGGACCCGATGGCGTTCCGCCACCCGACCGCATCGACCCTCAGTCCCCCGACGAGATGCCGGCCCCCGTCACGCCGCAGGAAACGCCGATGACCGAGCCGGATGAGATCACCCCGGTCGGCCCCGACTATGACCAGCCGGACAGCGCGCCGACGGAGCTGCCGCCACCGCCCGATTGAGCGGCGGCGTTGCGGCAAGGCGCCGCGGGACATAAGTGTGCGCTCGCGGCCACATATCCACAATTAATTTGCCATGGCCGGAACTTTTTTGGTCGATCGTCCGGATTATGACGATCCGGCGTCTGGACAGTCCCCTGCATCCATGATTGAAATATGACATAGAAAAGAAAAGCGGAGAGGCCCGGCTGAAAAAACAGGGGGTCGTCGTGCAACGGGTTCGCGCTAAACTGGAATGGTTCAAGACGGTGATCCTGCCTCAGGAAGCCGCCCTTCGTGGCCGCCTCCGCAGGATCCTGCCCTCCACCCATGAACTGGAAGACATGGTCGCCGAGGTCATGACCCGCGCCTATGCCACGGAAAATTGGGAGAATGTGACGACAGGGCGGGCGTATCTGTTCACCATCGCCCGCAATCTCGTCATCGACACCGCCCGGCGCAACAAGGTCGTCAGCTTCGAGACCATCGCCGACCTCGAACTGCTGGGCGGCGAGAATAATATCGAAGCGCAGCTCCACGCCCGCGAAGCGCTGCGCCAGGTCGAGGCGATCGTCGAGTCGCTGCCTACCCAATGCCGCCGCGTCTTCATTCTTCGCCGCATCCACGAAAAATCGATGCTGGAAATAGCGGAGGAGATGTCCCTGTCCGTTTCTACTGTTGAAAAACATCTGGCCAAAGCCATCGCGATAGTTATGCGGGCCTGGGCGGAACGTGAGGAAACGGACTTCGAGCGTGCAGGCGTCGGAACCAGGTTCGAGCAACGGCGGCAGGGACGCGATGGAGGCGCAAGCCGCGCGCCTGCTGGCCAGGCTTAATAACGCCCCCACATCGGAGGACGAAGCCGAGATTTGCGCCTGGATCGAAAGCGATCCGCGCCACGCCGTTGCCTTCGCCCGCGCCGAAGCGGCATGGGAGGCCGCCGAGCGGCTGAAGAGCGCCGCTGCCGACATCACCCTGCCCCCGCTCGCCGCGATCGTCAGCGAGGAACAGCAGCGCCGCCTGTCGCGCAACATCATGATCGCCGCCGCCGTCGCGGTCCTGTTCTTCCTGGTCGCCGCCATCGTCACGGTCCGGACCTTCAGCGGCATGGATCGCTATCAGACCGGCATCGGCGAATATCGCGACATTGCGCTGGACGATGGGTCCACCCTTCACCTCAACAGCGACAGCGAAGCCGAGGTCCGCTTCACATCGAACGGACGCAAGGTGCGTATCGTCAAGGGCGAGGCGTCGTTCGACGTCGCCCATGACCGCAAACGCCCGTTCGATGTCGAAGCCCGGTCCGCGGTGATTCGCGCGGTCGGCACCGCCTTCAACGTGCGGATGCGTCCGTCCATCGTCGAACTGACGGTGACGCAGGGTACGGTGACGGTGCATTCGGGCGGCGGCACGGCGCAGAAGGTGCCGGCCGGGAGCGGCGCGGTGATCCAGCCGCGCACGATCGCGCTGACGCATCTCGGCCCCAAGCTGATCGATCAGCGCACCGCCTGGCGCGAACAGATGGTCGAACTGGACGGCGAGACGATCGAGCAGGCGACGGGCGAGTTCAACCGCTATCGCGCCGCACCCATATTGATCGGCGATACGCGCGTGTCATCGCTGCGGATCGGCGGACGGTTCCGCACCAGCGACAGCCGGGAGTTCCTGTCGGCGCTGCAACTGAGCCTGCCGATACGCGCCGTCCATGGCGAGGACGGATCGGTGATGCTGCTCTATCGCGATGAAGACCCGGCGCCGGCGGACAATAGCGCGGCGCTGTAGGCCTTACATCGCGTTGTCGGCGGCGTTCAGGGCGTCTTCGAATGTTTCGGGGAGCGGCGGCTGGACCGGGCGATCGCAGCCTTCCTCCTTCATATGCGCGCGCAGCGCATCCATCCGGCCGAGATTCCAGCGGGCGAGCGGAACGCCCAGGGGGCGAAATTCGGCGCGGTCGAACAGTTCGACGACATAGGATTGGCACAACATGTCCACCTGCTCCAGCGTGAGCATGCCCAGGTTCATCACCATCGGCTTGCCCGGCACGCCGTTGCGCCCCCGCACCAGATCCGTGACGTAAAGACCGCCGCGGGGATCGACCAGAACGACATCGGCCTCGCTCGAATCGATCAGCCGGTGGCTGGCCGCATAGGGTTCGACGAAGACATGGGTGCGCCACACCAGAAAACTGCTGGCAAGGCCGGTGATGACGAGACCGATCAGCAGCGGCCGTAACGCCCCCTGCGGCCGGAAGCGCGCCCAGCCGAGACCGGCGAGCAGGCAGAAGGGGCCGATGAAGCCATGGGCATAGCGAAAGCCCCACCCATAGCCCTGCGCCAGCGCCAGCAGGCTGCCGGCGAGGCAGCCCAGCGCCAGCGGCAGCGCGATTTCCTGCCCGCGGATCATCGTGCGCCAGCGCATGGCGGCGATGCCGAGCATCGCGAGCGGGACCATGAGGATGTTGTTCCAGGCGACATAGCGGGTCAGGTTCACCAGCGGTTGCCAGCGATCGCCCAGCCGCTGGAACAGGCTGCCGACCTTGTCCGCGACCCCGGCGGAGGGGCGGACGTCGGCGGGGGCGCCCAAAGCGTGCATCAGGAAGCCGGGCCAGAGTTTCGCCCAGATGACGACGATCGCCACCAAGGTCAGCGCGTGGAAGGCTGCGACGCTCCAGCGGCGGGCGAGCAGCATCCACAGGATGAAGGGCGCGATGAAGATCGGCGGGAAATGCCATTGGTGCAGCCCGGCCGCGATCAGCGCGACGAGGCCCGCGGTGATGTGGCCGACCACGCCGCCGCGCAGCACAAGCGCCAGCCAGACCATGTTGAGCGCGAAATGCCCGGTCATGGCATAGGGGGTCATCGCCGTGACCCAGAGCTGGCTGGACGAGAAACCGAGCAGTACCGTGACCCAGACCGCGTCCGGGCGATCGGGCATCAGGTGCAGCGCCACCCGCCACAGCGCGAACAGGCCCGCCATCAGCAGCGCCGGACCGGCCAGGTTGGGATCGCCCAACTGCCAGAACAGCGCCTGGATCGCGCTGTTCACCGGCAGATAGGCCGCCGTCCAATAATCCGCCGCGCCGAAGGGGGAGAAGAATTCGGGCATGATCGCCCGGCGATAGGGTTCCCATTCGACCGGGATCGGCCGGGCGAACAGTCCTTCGCGCATATAGGCGGCGGCGAAGCGGGCGACTTCCTCATCCCGGCTGATCGCATAATCCTGAAACAGCGCATAATGGCCGCCCCACGCCGCCATGCCGAGCAGCACGATCAGCGGCACGACGATCCGGGCGGTGGGCCGGGGGAGCGCGATCCCCTTCCCCTCCGCCCAGGGCGCGGCCAGAGCCAGCAACAGCAGCGATCCGAGCAGCGCGGGAAAATCCTGATCCAGCAGCAGGATGACGGCCAGGCTGATTCCCTGCCGATAGGTGACGTGCCACAGGAAGGTCGCGCCCAGCCAGAGCGCCAGCCCGATCGCGCCCGCCAGAAACAGGCGGCGCGCGCTGACGATGCGGCTCCCCTGCCCCATGGTCAGGCCTGAACCAGGGTCCGGTTGACGAAAATGCCGTCCATTTCGACCAGCCGTGGGAAATGGCCCTTATTATTGGCGAAGAAGGCGGAAGGGACGAAGCCGCGCGCCTCCAGCCAGTCGATCATCGCGCGATAGCCGGCGCCGCCTTCATAGATGGGCCGCACGCCCAGTTCGGTCTGAACGCCCAGCATGGTGGTCAGGGCATCGCCCGCGCCTTCGCAGACAGAGAGGTCGTGGCCCTGCGTATCCATTTTCAGGAAGGGGCGCGCAAAGCCGTGCTGCGCGATCAGTTCGGGTAGCAGCGTGTCGAGGCGGCGGCACTGCATCTCCACCGTCTTGGTCACCCTGTTGCGTTCGGCGAAGATCGCGTCCTGCCCGTCCGAGGGTTTTTTGAGCGAGCTGAACTGGTCGGCGGCCATGATGTTGAAGCTGGCCGTGCCGTCGAAATCGGACAGCGCCATATTGAAGACATGCCAGTTACGGTCGGACGCAGCCTGTTTTTGCAGTTCGGCGAAGACGTCCGGGTTCGGTTCGAACGACAGGATCAGGCCCTTATAGCTCGCATCCTTGCGCGCCATGGTTGCATATTGGCCGCGATTGGCGCCGACGTCGAACAGGCAGTCGACCGCGAAGGCCGACAGGAAGCGCTTCAAGGCCTGGATTTCGGGATATTGATGGACCCGCCCGGCCGCGGCGAGGCGCAGGGCCAGGGCGCGATCGCCCAGTTCGCGCAGATAGCGGTTCATGCGCGCGCGGCCAGCCCTGAGCGCGCAGCCAAAATGGTGCGATAGATGCCGATCGTCGCAACGGCCATGTCTTTCCAGCTTCCCATCTCATTCCCGTAGTCGCGCGCCCATGCGCCATGGCTTTGCCTGATGGCCGCGCTTTCGATCAGCGGCAAGAGGGCTTGGGCCAGCGCCGGCGCATTTCCCGCTTCGGATCGGACGGCGACGCCTTCGGGCAACTGGCCGAACATGCCGGCGTCCGACGTCACCATCGCCTTGCCATGGTGGAGCGCGGAGAGGAAGGCGCCGCTCGAATCGATATGACGGTAGGGGAAGGCGATCATGTCGGCGCGGACCATATGGGCGTCGAGCCGGGATTCGGTGAGGAAGCCGAAATCGGTGACGAGGCGGTCGGCGAATCCCGCCTGTGTCACCGCATCGAGCAAGGGGGCGACGTCCATGAAGGGCTTGCCCGCCAGCGCCAGTTCGAAGACATGGCCGGCGCGCCAGAGCTGGAGACAGGCGTCGACGAGGATATCGACGCCCTTATAGGGACGGATCGTGCCGAAGAAGAGCAGGCGCGGGACCGAGGGCGCGGGGATGGCGGCGAGGTCGGCGGAGGTGGCGGGAGCGAGGCGCATCGGCGGGTGTGGGGTGACATGGATGCGGGCGGGATCGATGCCCTGCCCCAACAGCGCGGCGCGGGTGGTGTCGCCATGCACGATGAGCGCGTCGAACCGGTCGAGCAGCGTGCGATAGCCGCGTCCCTGCACGCCGGCATCGGCATGATAGGCATCGGCGTTGTGGACGGTATGAACCAGTGCCGTGCGGCCCTTGAGGCGGTTGAGCAGCAGCGCGTCGGCGGGGGCGAGCGGGAGCCACTGGACATGGACGATGGCGGCCTGGGTCAGTGGGCCGATGTAGCCCAGCGCGCAGGCGAGGCCATATTCGGCAGCCTTGGCGATGCGGAAGGCGCGGCCTTCACCCTGCCGCGCGCGCAAGGCTTCGCTGCGGGGGAAGAAATGCGGCTTGTACACATAGCCCTGCGGCATGATCGCGTCGGTGGGACGCATCGGGCGGCCGAGCAGGGTGACGTCGGCGCCATCCCCCGCCAGCGCCGCACACAGGCTGTCGTCATAGCGCCCGGTGAAGAGCGAGGGATCGAGCATCGCGATCTTCATGCGCGCACCAGCCTGCGCAGCGAGACGAGGTGCAGCCCGGCCACAGTCAGCAGGGTGAGCGCATAGAGGCCGAGGAAGGCGAGATCGAAGCGGTCCGGCCAGAGCAGCAGCGCCAGCGGCGCGCTGGCCAGCGATCCGGCAAGAAACGGGAGCGAGCGGGCGAGCAAGGCGCCGAACCGCCCGAGCGCCGCCTGCACATAGACCGAGACGCAGAGCAGGGTCAGCGCGAACAACGCGAGGATGATGAGGGTGATGTCCGCCCGGTCGATCGTTGCGCGGCCGTCGAACAGGATCGCGAACAGACGATCGCCCGCGAGCAGCAGCACCGCAGAGAGGCCGATCGCAAAGAGCATCGCCGCGGCTGTTGCGCGACCCAGCAACTGGCGCAGCCGGATAAGATCTCCCGCGTGATAGGCGCGGGTGATGCGCGGCAGCGCGGCCTCCACCGTCGCGCGGACCAGCATGGACAGCGACCGCGACATCTTGAAGAAGAAGTCGAAGACGAGCATCGGCCGGGGGTCGCTGGTCGCCAGCGCGATGGTGAAATAGGGCGCGTTGTAGGCGACGATGTCGGACACGGTAAAGGCGGCCGATGCGCCGATGTCACGCAGATAATGGGCACGGACATGGCCGCCGCCGACGCGGAAGGCGAGCCAGTGCCGGCGGTTCATGTCCAGGCGTCGATGGACATGGCCGATGGCGTAGGCGATCACGAGGATGCTGACGACCAGTTGCAGCGCTACTGACAGGCGCGGGTCCATGCCCGCCAGCATCGCCAGCAACAGCCCGATCGTCACCATGCGCCGTGCGCAATCCAGCCCTTCCCACAGGAAATTGCCGTCCACCGCCGCCAGCGCCCGCTTGGCGAGCAGGGCCGGCAGGTTAAGGCAGGCCGAGAGGAAGAAGAGGAAGAAAAGCAGCGGCAGGCCCGTCGCCAGCCATCCCCCCGCCAACGCCGCAAGCAGGATCAGGCTGGCGCCCGCGACCAGCAGGCCGAGGAAGAGGAAAAGAACGCCCATCTCCTCCAGCCGGAAGCCGCCATCGTCGCCGCCCACGCCGCCGCCGAGCCAATGGCGGCGGAGACGCGCATAGATGATGCTGGTGAGGCCGAATTCGGCCGAGATGGTGAAATTGCCGAAGGCGACGAGCAGCAGGAACGCCTGGAACTCCGCGATCGGCAGGACGCGCACGAAGACGAAGGTGACGGCGAAGCCCCAGATCAGCACCAGCCCGACATTGGCGAGCTTCACCAGCGCCAGGAAGCGGGCTGACCCTTCCAGCCGCGCGAGGCGGCTCACCGTGCGGACTCTCCGCCCGGCTTGCGCGCGCGGAACAGACGGTCGTCCAGGCCGTGGAAATGGCGCGTGGCGACGTCGATCGTCGCGGCGTCGATTTCTTCCAGATCGAAACCGGCGGCGCGGATGCGGTCGGCGAAATCGGGGCCGTACTGGCGGACATGATCCCATTGGCCAAAGCGCCGTTCGCGTTCGCGCGGCGGGATGTCGAAGCTGCCGTCCTCGGTCGGCTTGTCCCATAATGGCACGATCAGCCAGGCTTCGCCGCCGGGCTTCAACGCCCGGTGGATGTTACGCAGCACAGCCATGTCATCAGGCACATGCTCCATCACATGGCTGGCGTAGAACAGATCGTAGCGATCGCTGTCGGCAAGATTCATCAGGTCGACGCGGGTCATGTTGGCGACGCCATAGCGCGACGGGTCGAGATCGGCGGGGGTGTAATCGGCAGCAGCCGAGAAGCGCCGCACCAGACTGGCTTCATTGGGCGCCATGTGCAGGATCGCGCCGTCCGTCGGCACCTTGAGCGCGCCTTGCTGGATCAGCCAGTTCATCAGCCGCTCGCGGGGGGATGCGCCGCATTCCGGGCACCCCCATTGCCCATTGTCGCCATACCGGAAGAAGCCGACCACGGCCGCGCCGCAGGCCGGGCAACTGCGCGTCGCGCGCGCCCCCAGCGCCTTGCGCAGTTGCAGCGCCGTTTTCGTCAGATGCTTGCCGGCGGCTTTGGCCACCCGCTGGACAGTAATCACCGATCGCTCCGCGCCGTCATGGGGAAAGGCCGCGCTATACTATAAGCGCCGGGCAATGCGAGGGGGTTTCGGGTTCCGGCCCGATCAGGCCAGCAGTTCGCGCACCAGATCGGGCACCAACATGCTGGCCGGCCCCAGCCGGGTTTCGTGGAAATAGACGCTGCCGGCCGACGGATCGAGATTGAGCTCCAGCGTGCGCGCGCCGACATGGCGGGCGGTCTGGACGAAACCCGCCGCTGGATAGACCGCGCCCGATGTGCCGATCGACACGAACAGGTCCGCATCGCGCACGGCGGCGTCGATGCGGTCCATATCGTAGGGCATTTCGCCGAAGAAGACGATGTCGGGGCGCAGGGCTGGCTTGCGGCAACCGTCACAGGCCGTGCCCGGTGGCAGCGGATCGGACCAGCGGACCGCCTTGCCGCAGGCGGCACAGAGCGCCGATCGCAGTTCGCCATGCATGTGGATGAGGCGCCTGGCCCCTGCCCGTTCGTGCAGGTCATCGACATTCTGGGTGACGATCAGCAGGTCGCCCGGCCACTCCGCGTCCAGCGCGGCCAGCGCCTGATGCGCGGCATTGGGGTGCACCTCGGCCAGTTTGGCGCGGCGTTCGTCATAAAAGCGGTGCACGAGCGCTTCGTCACGGGCCAGCGCTTCGGGGGTGCAGACGTCCTCTACGCGATGACCTTCCCACAGGCCGTCCGGGCCGCGGAAGGTGGCGAGGCCGCTCTCGGCGGAAATGCCCGCGCCGGTGAGGATGACGATGTTGTGGATGTCGGCGTTCATGGCCCGACTTCTAGTGATATGACCCATCCGCGCCAAGGCCGAGGGATGACAAAGTCGCGCTGCTCTGGCATCGGCGGGCCGACTATTGATAATGGAACGGACCATCATGACGACGATCGGGATTTTCGGGGCGGCGGGACGCATGGGCCGGGCGATTGCGCAGGCGGCGGCCGATGCAGGCCTGGGTATTGCCGGCGGCACCGATCGCGAACCGGCCGGCGAAATCGCGCCGGGCATCGCCATGACCGGCGACCCGCTGGCGCTGGCGGAGGCGAGCGAGGTGCTGATCGATTTTTCGGTGCCGGGTGCCCTCAGCGCGCATCTGGACGCCTGCATTGCGGCGCGCAAGCCGCTGCTGATCGGCACCACTGGACTGGAGGCGGTGCATCACGCCCTGATCGATGAAGCCTCGGCGCATATCGCGGTGCTGCAGACGGGCAATACGTCGCTGGGCGTCAACCTGATCGCCGCGCTGGTCGAGCAGGCGGCGGCGGGGCTGGGCGACGATTGGGATATCGAGATCGTCGAGATGCATCATCGGCACAAGGTCGACGCGCCATCCGGCACGGCGCTGCTGCTGGGCGAGGCGGCGGCGCGCGGGCGCGGGATCGCACTGGCCGAGCATAGCGAGCGCGGGCGCGACGGGATTACCGGCGCCCGAGCGCAGGGCGCGATCGGCTTTGCCGCGCTGCGTGGCGGGTCGGTCGCGGGCGATCATCAGGTGATCTTCGCAGCCGAGGGCGAGCGGATCGAGATCGGTCATCGCGCGGAGAACCGCACCATCTTCGCACGCGGTGCAGTGAAGGCGGCGCGCTGGCTGGTGGGGCAGCCGGCGGGGCGTTATGATATGAAGGGCGTATTGGGACTCTGAGGTCGTGAACAAGGCGCAGATCTTCGATTTCTTCAGCCGGCTGGCAGAGGCCAATCCCGCGCCGGTGACGGAGCTGGAATATGGCAATCCCTATCAGCTGCTGGTGGCGGTGACGCTGTCGGCGCAGGCGACCGATGTTGGCGTCAACAAGGCGACCCGCGCGCTGTTTCGCGCGGTCCAGACGCCCCAGCAGATGGTCGAGCTGGGCGAGGAGGGATTGAAGGCGCATATCAAGACCATCGGCCTGTTCAATACCAAGGCGAAAAATGTCATCGGCCTGTCGGAGATACTGGTGCGCGATTTCGGCGGCGAGGTGCCGGAGGATCGCGACACGCTGACCACCCTGCCCGGCGTCGGGCGCAAGACCGCCAATGTCGTGGTCAACACCGCCTTCGGGCAGGAGACATTCGCAGTCGACACCCATATTTTCCGCGTCGGCAATCGCACGGGGCTGGCGCCGGGGAAGACCGTGCTGGCGGTCGAGCAGCAACTGGACAAGAAAGTCCCCGGCCCGTTTCGCCGGGATGCGCACCACTGGCTGATCCTGCATGGCCGCTATGTCTGCAAGGCGCGCAAGCCCGAATGCTGGCGCTGCATCGTCGCCGACCTGTGCCGGTTCAAGCCCAAGACGCCCGCACCCAAGACAGCGGCGGCAAAGGCGGCCTGAGCGCGCATCCATTCTCCTCCTGTTCAGCCATGGCGCGCTAGGATCATGACGGAAATGCGCGCGCCGCGCCGTCGATTCGGCATGATATGAGGAGAGAAGCGATGTCCATTGTTGCCCCTGCCCGGCTCGCGCTGGGCCTGGCGCTCGCCTGCGCCGCCCTGCCCGCCATCGCCAAGGACAAGCCCGACCCTTATGTGGCCAAGGGCGAGCCGATCGATTGCGTCCAGATCCAGTCGATCCGGTCGACCGATGTGCGCGATGACAGCACGATCGACTTCATCATGAACGGCAACAAGGTGTATCGTAACAGTCTGCCCAATAGCTGCCCCAGCCTGGGCTTCGAAAAGCGCTTCCTCTACAAGACGAGCCTGTCGCAGCTTTGCTCGGTCGACATCATCACCGTGCTCTACAATGCCGGCCCCGGATTGCAGCAGGGGCCAAGTTGCGGGCTGGGCAAGTTCCAGCCGATGGAGAAGGCGCCGAAATAAGATCGGTTGAGGCGATTTTGACGCTGGCGCAGCGCGGTGGACTTTGCTACCCGCCCCTCCTGACCAGCGTCATGCACCCATAGCTCAGCTGGATAGAGCGTTGCCCTCCGAAGGCAAAGGCCACTGGTTCGAATCCAGTTGGGTGCACCATTATTCCGGATTTTCTAAAGCCTTGCGCTCGAAATCGAGCAGCCAGCGCTTGGTTTCGACGCCGCCGGCAAAGCCGGTCAGTGCGCCGTTCGCGCCGACCACCCGGTGGCAGGGGGCAATGATCGAGATGGGATTGCGGCCGTTGGCGGCGCCCACGGCACGCGATGCGGTGGGGCGGCCGACGGCGCGGGCGATGTCGCCATAGCTGCGCGTCTCGCCGAAGGGGATCGCAAGCAGCGCCGCCCAGATCGTCCGCTGAAAGGCCGTGCCGCGAAAGTCCAGCGGCACCGTGAACGTCTGCAACCGGCCAGCGAAATAGTCCGTCAGCTGCGCCCTCGCCGCTGCCAGTATCGGATGATCGCTGCGGGCCGTGCGCGCGCCCAACCGGACGCGGGCAGGATCATCATCCTCCCACAATATCGCGACCAGGCCGGCGTCGCTCGCCACCAGTGTCAGTTCGCCGACCGGCGAGGGAAAAATTATGTGGGCCAGGGTCATCGATCGTCTCCGCTATGCAGCCAAGTAGATAGCGGAGATCGATCGGCGATGCTTCCCGCCGCTTGCTGCCAAAGCCTATTTGAGGCCGCCGCCCATGGAACGATAGAGTTCGACCATGTTGCTGGCGCGGGTCAGGCGGGTGGCGAGCAGGCTCTGTTCCGCATTGTAAAGCGAGCGTTGCGAATCCAGTGTGGTGAGGAAACTGTCTACCCCGGCCCGGAAGCGCGCGTCCGACAGGGTGTAGGCAATCTTGGCTGAATCGCGCAGCGACATTTGCGCCTCGAGTTGCTGGCTCATCGTGCCGCGCCGGGCGAGCGCGTCGGCGACTTCGCGGAAGCCGGTCTGCACGCTCTTTTCATAAGTGGCGAGCATCGCGTCATAGGTCGCCCGGGCATAGCGCAGATTGGCCTTGTTCTTGCCGAAGTCGAAAATCGGCAGGCTGGCTGTCGGCGCCACCGACCAGGTTTCGCTGCCTGCGGCGAACAGACCCGACAGGCCGGTGCTGACGGTGCCAAGCGCGGCGGTCAAGGAAATGCGGGGGAAGAAGGCCGCCCGCGCCGCGCCGATATCCGCATTGGCGCTGCGCAATTGATGTTCCGCCGACGCGATGTCGGGACGGCGCAGCAGAATGTCCGATCCCACGCCGGACGGCAAATTGTCCAATGTCGCGTCGGATTGCGGCAGGGCGTCGGGCAGGTCCGTCGCCGGGACGGTGGTGCCGGCCAGCAGGTTCAGCGCATTCTGGTCCTGCGCCACCAGCGTCGTCGCCTGGGCGATGTCCGACCGCGCGCTGTCATAGCTGGTCTGCGCCTGGCGCACTTCCAGTTCCGACGCGACGCCCTTGGCGAAGCGGGCCCTGTTCAACGCAAGCGTCTTGCCGAACGCGCTTTCCAGATCGCGGGCGATGCGCAGCCGTTCCTGATCCGCCGCCATCGTCAGCCAGGCGTTGGCGGTTTCAGCGATCAGCGTGACCTGCGCGGCGTTGCGATTTTCGACGCTGGCGAAATATTGTTCCTGCGCCGATTTGGTCAGATTGCGCACCCGTCCGAACAGGTCGATTTCCCAGGCCGAAATGCCGACCTGCGCCTGATAGACGTCCTGCCGCAACCGATCGCTTTGGCCGAACTGGACGAGCGGCTGTGACGAGAAGGTGGCCGTCCCCGTCCCCGCCACGGTCGGCAGCAGGTCCGCCCGCTGCACCCTATATTGCGCGCGCGCCTGTTCGACATTGGCCACGGCCAGCCGCAAGTCGCGGTTATTGGCGAGCGCGGTTTCGATCACGCGCGCCAGACGAGCATCGGTGAAGAAATCGCGCCAGCCGGTGTCCGCGGTTACCGCCATGCCCTGCCCGCTATCGACGGCATAGGCCGGCCCTTGCGGACTCGTGGCGGGCACCGGCAGTTCCGGCCGCACATATTTGGGCGCCATGTCGCAGGCGGCCAGCGCCAGCGAGAGAGTGACGGCGCCCAGCGCTTTCATGTTGCGCATGGTCTTCAAGCCTCCTGCGGGGCATCGGGGGTCGCCCGGTCGCCGTCCGCCTCGTGATTATGATGTTCGCGGAACAGCCGCTTCACGACAGTGAAGAAGACCGGGACGAAGAAGATCGCCAGCACGGTGGCCGACAACATGCCGCCAACCACGGCCCAGCCGATCGCATTCTGACCGCCCGCCCCCGCGCCCTTGGACAGCGCAAGAGGCAACACGCCGAAGATGAAGGCGAAGCTGGTCATCAGGATCGGCCGCAGGCGCAGCTTGCCGGCTTCCAGCGCCGCCTTGGCCGGCGACAACCCTTCGCGCATCTTCTCTTCGGCGAACTCCACGATCAGGATCGCGTTCTTCGCCGACACGCCGATGGTGGTGATGAGGCCGACCTGAAGATAGATGTCGTTGTTGAGCCCCGCCAGGGTGGCGCCGATCACCGCGCCCAGCACGCCCAGCGGCACCACCAGCATCACCGCGATCGGGACCGACCAGCTTTCATACAGCGCCGCAAGGCAGAGGAAGACGATCAGCATCGAGAGCGCATAGACATAGGGCGCCTGGCCACCGGAGGTCCGCTCCTCATAGGAAATGCCGTTCCAGCTATAGCCGACGCCCGCCGGCAGCTTGGCGGCGAATTCCTCCATCGCCTGCATTGCCGTGCCGCTCGACACGCCCGGGGCCGGCGCGCCCTGGATGTTCATCGACGGGACGCCGTTGAACCGTTCCAGACGGGCCGGACCCTGCACCCACTCGGTCGTGGCGAAGGCCGACAGTGGGGCCATCGTGCCGCTGCTGCCGCGAACGTGGAAGGCGTTGATGGCATCGGGCGACGTGCGGAAGGGCGCGTCGGCCTGGACAAAGACGCGCTTCACGCGGTCGCGGTCGATGAAGTCGTTGACGTAGGAGCCGCCCAGATTGGTGCTGATCGTGTCATTGACGTCAGCCTGGGCCACCCCCAACGCGCCCGCGGCCGCCTGATCGACGTTCAGCTTGAGCTGTGGCGTATCTTCCAGACCGTTGGGACGAACCTGCGCCAGGCGCTTGTCGCCCATCGCCATGCCGAGCAACTGGTTGCGCGCGGCGAGCAGCTTTTCATGGCCCAGATTGCCCTGATCGAGCAATTGGAAGTCGAAGCCGGACGCATTGCCCAGTTCCTGCACCGCCGGCGGGACGAAGGCGAAGGCCATCCCCGCCGAAATCTTACGGAACGCCTTGTTGGCACGCAATGCGATGGCAGGCACCTGATTGTCGGCGCCCTTCCGCTCCTTCCAGTCCTTCATACGTGCAAACACGATGCCCACATTCTGCCCCTGTCCCACGAAGCCGAAGCCGCCGATGGTGAAGACGGCGGAGACATTCTTCTTTTCGTCCACCAGATAATGGTTGCGCATCCGGGTCAGAGCCCGTTCGGTCTCCTCCAGCGTGGTGCCGGCGGGAAGCGAAACCTGGTTGATGATGATGCCCTGGTCTTCTTCGGGCAGGAAGCCGCTCGGCAGGCGCAGGAAGATGAAGGCCATGCCGATCACGATGAGGCCATAGACCAGCATCGTGCGAACCCAACGACGCTCCACCTTCTCCACGCCCCGGCCATAGCGGGCCACGCCCTTGTCGAAGGTGCGATTGAACCAGTCGAAGAAGCGGCCGAAGATCGAGCCGATCGGCCCGTTCCAGCTATGACCATGCGAAGCGGGTTTCAGGATGGTGGCGCACAGCGCCGGCGTCAGGATCAAAGCGACCATGACCGACAGGATCATCGAAGAGACGATCGTGATGGAGAATTGCCGGAAGATGACGCCCGTGGACCCGCCGAAGAAAGCCATGGGCAGGAACACCGCCGACAGGACCAGGCCGATGCCGATCAGCGCGCCGCTGATTTCGTCCATCGACTTCTTGGCCGCTTCCTTGGGACTGAGGCCCTCATCCTGAATCAGGCGCTCGACATTTTCGACCACGACGATCGCATCGTCGACCAGCAGGCCGATCGCCAGCACCATGCCGAACAGGGTCAGCGTGTTGATGGTGAAACCGGCCGCGCTGAGGATCGCCAACGCGCCCAGCAGCACCACTGGCACCGCAATGGTCGGAATCAGGGTCGCGCGCCAGTTCTGCAGGAACAGGAACATGACGACGAAGACCAGCAGGACCGCTTCGAACAGGGTATGGATGACCTGTTCGACCGACAGCTTGACGAAGGTCGAGTTATCGACCGGGAAGTCATATTTCACCCAGCTTGGGAAGTTCTTCGACAATTGGTCGACGCGGCTCTTGACCGCCTCCACCGTGTCGAGCGCGTTCGCGCCCGGCGCCAGCTTGACGCCGAAGCCCGAGGCCGGATAGCCGTTGAACTTGACGCCGAACCCATAGGTTTCCGCACCCAGTTCGATCCGGGCGACATCCGACATCAGCACGACCGAACCGTCGCCGTTGCTGCGCAGGCGGATATTGCCGAACTCTTCGGGGGTGCGCAGGCGCGACTGGGCCGTGACCGTCGCGTTGAGCGCCTGCCCCTTGGGCGACGGCGATCCGCCGATCTGCCCGGCGGACACCTGCGCGTTCTGCGCGACGATCGCCGATTTGACGTCCCCGGTGGTGACGCCGAGATTGGCCATCTTGTAGGGATCGAGCCAGATCCGCATCGCATATTGCGAACCGAACAACTGCGTATCGCCCACGCCGGTCACGCGGCTGATCGGATCCTGCAAGCTCGACGCGATAAAGTCGGCGGCATCCTCCTGGTCATGAATGCCGTCGTCCGAATAGGCGGCCATGATGAGCAGGAAGCTGGAGGTCGACTTGCCAACGCGCAAGCCCTGCTGCTGCACTTCCTGCGGCAGCAGCGGCGTTGCCTGCGACAGCTTGTTCTGCACCTGGACCTGCGCGATGTCGGGATCGGTGCCCTGTTCGAAGGTCAGGGTGATATTGAGATTGCCCGACCCGTCGCTGGTCGAGGAGAAATAGCGCAGATTGTCGATGCCCTTGAGCTGTTGTTCGATGATCTGCGTGGTCGTGCTTTCCAGCGTCTGGGCATTGGCGCCAGGATAGCTGGTCTGGATCGTCACCGCAGGCGGCGCGATCTCAGGAAACTGCGCGACCGGCAGAGAACGGATCGCCAGCAGGCCGGCCAGCATGATGACGATGGCGATGACCCATGCGAAGATGGGCCGGTCGATAAAATAGCGGGCCATGATTTAGTGCGCCCCGCCCTGAACCGATGACGCAGCATTTTGCGGGCCATTTTTCGGGCCAGGCTGAGCAGCGGTCACCTGCTGCGGCGCACCGGGCTTGACGACCGTGCCGGGGCGCAGATTCACCAGCCCTTCGACGATCAGCCTGTCGCCGGGCTTGAGCCCATCGGTGACGATCCACTTGTCGCCGACGGCGCGGTCGACCGTGACCTGGCGCACCTCGACCTTGTTGTCCTTGCCCACCACCATGGCGGTCGCACGACCACGCGGATCGCGGCTGATGCCTTGCTGCGGCGCCAGGATCGCCTGGGCGCGCTGTCCTTCGACCAGCTTGGCACGGACATACATGCCGGGCAGCAACAGGCCGTCGGGATTGGGGAAGGTGGCGCGCAAGGTCACGGCACCCGATGTAGGATCGACCGTGACTTCGGAAAATTGCAGGCGCCCCTCGATCGGATAGACGCTGCCATTGGGCAGAAGCAACTGGATGCGCGCGCCATCGGCTTCGCTGACACCCCCGCTCTTCATCGCCTGTTTGAGATCGATGATCTGCGCCGCCGACTGCGAGACATCGACATAGACAGTATCGGTACGCTGGATCGTGGTGAGCGCGTCCGCCTGCCCCGCCTGCACCAGTGCGCCGGGGGTGAAGAGCGAGCGGCTGATCCGGCCGGAGATGGGCGCGCGGATGCGCGTGAAATTCTGATTCACCTGCGCCGCCTGCATGGCGCCACGCTGCGCCGCAACATCGGCACGCGCCTGCTGCGCGGCGGCGTCGGCATCGTCATATTCCTGGCGGCTGACAGCATTGATGCCGACTAGATCCTTGTAGCGCTGGGCCTGCAGCCCGGTCGAGCGGATCGCGGCATTGGCGCGGGCAAGCGAACCCTGCGCCTGCGCCAGGGCGGCGCGATACGGCGCGTCATCAATTTCGTAGAGAAGCTGGCCGGCGCGGACATTGCCACCCTCCTGGAACAGGCGGCGGCGGATCACGCCGCTGATCTGGGGACGCACTTCCGCGGTTTCAAAGGCCACGATCCGGCCGGGCAGCTCGTTCACCAGCGTCGCCGATTCGCGCTTGAGCGTGATTACGCCGACGGCGGGCGGCGGCGACGCAGGCGGGGGGCTTTCGCCGCATCCACTTAACGCCAGTGCCGACGCACACGCCAGCAGCCCGATGATTGTCCCCTTTTGCATCGTTTGAATATCCGTCTTTGAAATAGGGATCGAAGAGATGGAATGAACGTTCATTCCGCTTGCCGAGCAGGTACGATCATGGCAGTGCGATTTCAAGAGGCAAAAAAGGCCTAAGGGGTGGACATGGTTGCAGTGCAGCAAGAAAAAAATGGTCGGGTTCGCATTTTGGCGGCAGCACGGACATTGTTCGACAGCCATGGATTTCATCAGACCGCGATGGCCGAACTGGCGGTCGCCGCCCAAGTCTCGGTCGGACAGATATATCGCCTTTTCAAGAGCAAGGAAGATATTATTGAGGCGCTGGTCCATGACGACGCCGATCAATGGTGCGGCGAAATGGCAGAAATCCAGATGCGGATGGATGCAGGCGAACTGACGATAGTCGAAACATTCGAGCAATTGCTGCTGCATACGATCGACGAGAAGGACGAGGCTCTTTCGTTCGACATATTGGCCGAAAGCTTCCGTAACGCCGCAGTCGCCGACACGATCGGCACCATGTGCCAGCGGTTCCGTACCTATATCCGCTATTTTGCCTGCGCAGCCAATGACAAGCAGTCGGGCGAAGCGCTGGACGCGGCGGAGGAAATGATCCTGGCCTGCCTGTTTGGCCTGGGGCATCGTAGCCTCTCACGCCCCCGCCTGTCGGCAAGCAGCGCCGCCCGCCTCACTGCGGAGATGATCGTCACCGCGCTGGGCGGCGTTCGTTAATTTCGCGACCGACGCGCCCGATAATCGGGAGAGCCGGTCGCCGCATCTGCTCCACGTTTTGCCGCATTGGCGCATCGCGCGTGTCGCGGTGCAGCAACTTACTGATACCCCACGACTTTACCTTTCGAACTTTTCGGGAGGCATTCCATGCATATGACGTCCACTTTCGACCGCGCCTATTTTACCGCGCGACTGGAAAGGAACCGCCAACTGGCGGCCCAGTCGCATAATCCGGTCATTCGCGAACTGCATCTGGAATATGTCCGCCTCTACGAACAATTGATGGAGCAGCCCCAGCCGGCGTGACGCAGGCGCCGGATGCCGGGCGGCGCGATCAGCGCGCCGCCACCCCTTCGGGCAGGACGACCGTCGACCAGCTCTTCCCCGGCACCAGATATTTGGCCGCAAGCGCCTGCAACTGCGCCGGTGTGACCGAGAGCATGTCCTGCGACATATTCTTCATCGCCTCGACATAGCGGGCGTCATGGGTCGCACCCTCCATCTGGTTCATCCAGAAAGCATTGCCGGTGCTGGCCCGCATCAGCAACTGCCGCATCGGCGCAACCGCGCGCTGCAACTCGTCATCGCTGACGGGGGTCTTGGCGAGGTCTGCGGCCGTGTCCTTCACCACGCTGTAGAAATAGGCGATCTTGTCGGGCCGGACCTGGCTGGTGACCAGGATATAGCCGCCGCTTTCGTAGGAGAAGGGCCAGTTATTCTGGACGCTGGGCGAATAGGCAGCGCCCTCCGTCGAGCGCAGCTTGTCGAACAGGCGGTCGTTGAAGATCTGGGTCAATATCTCCAGCTGGCGCGCCTCCTTCTGCAGCTCGAAGCCGCCGGCGGTCGGCCAGGCCATGACCGCCGCCGCCTGTTCCTTGTCGCCCTTGTGTCGCAAGATGACCGGCGTATCGACATGGGCCGGGAAGCGCATCGCCCGGTTGATCGCGGGCACCGGCACATCCGGGCGGGCCGGCAGTGCGCCGAAGGTCGCGGCGACCGCCTGGATCGCCTCATCCGCCTTGACCTGACCGAAAATCTGCACCTCGATCGGGCCGGAGGCGAGGATCGGCTCCCAGGTGGCGCGGAATGCCTGCGGCGTCAGCGCCTCGATCTCGGCACGGGACGGGGTGCGGAAGCGGACGTCCTTGTCATGCAATAGCCAGTTGAGATCGCGGCCCAGCACCGAGTCCGGCGCACGCGACATGGCGTCATAGGCGACGATCGCGCCTGTCTTCACCCGCGCGATCGGCGCGGGATCCCAGCCGGGTTGCGCCAGCTTGGTCGCGAACAGGCGCAACTGGTCCCGATAATCGGCGGGACGGGTCACGACCTGCATTTCGAAAGCATCATCGTCGGTCGAGAAATCCATGCCCATGCGGCGGCCGTTGGTCAGGTCGTCCAGTTCGCGCTGGCCGAGCTTGCCAATACCGCTCGCCACCAGCGCATAGTCGGCGGCCCAGCTTGCGACCGGCCTGGTCGGCGAAAAGGCCTGCTGGCCATGGCCGAAGCGGACGTTGATCCGCACCTTTTCGGTTTCCGCGTCATTGGCGAAAAGGGTCAGCTTGACGCCGTTGGAGAAAGCGATGCTTTCCATGCCCTGGAGGCCGACCGGGGTGCGCGACACCACCGTTCCGGGCGGCCCGAGCTTGGGCAGGTCGTCCATGGTCACCGCCTTGTCGGCGAGGCGGGCGTTGGTCGCCGCCTTCACTGGCGCGGCGAGCGCAGCGGCGAGTTTCGCGTCAAGGCCGGGTTGCACCTTACCCGTCATCATCAGCGCGCGGAACACGCCGGCGGAGAAGAGGCGCCGCGTGGAATCGAGGATTTTTTCCGGCGTCATTGCGGACTTGCCGGCGCGAAAGATGTCGACAGCGGCCTGCGGACTGACGGTGGTCTCCCGGATGTCGACGGCGCTGACGAGATCGCTGGCCTGCTTGGCGCCCGGTTCCGTATCCGCATTCTCGACCTGGATGTTGAGCGCGGTATCCATCTGCGCATATTCGCGCTCGATCTCGGCCTGGCTGGGTGGCGCGGCCTTCGCATCCTCCACCACGGCGCGCACGTCGGCCAGCGCCTTCTCCCAATTCTCGCCCGTCGGAATGATGGTCATGAAGGTGCCGTCGACCGAGCGGCTGACATCCTGTTGCTCCACGCCCGCTTGCAGGAAGCTGCCGCCAGCGCGCGCCGCCTGCTCCAGCCGGCGGCTGATTATCTGCAGCGCGAGCATGTCGGTCAGCTTGTCCTGGTTGTAGACGATGGTGTCGGCATGGGGTGTCCAGGGACGCAGCCAGGCCAAAGTCAGGCCGAGCGGCACGCCCGGCTCCACCACCACTCGGGTCGCGGGCCGCTTGGCGTCCGGCGCGCCGAAATCGGGCAAGGGTGCGCCCTTGCCGGGCACCGTCCAACTGGCGAAATTATCCTTGATGAGTTGTTCGGCCTGCGCCGGATCGATATCGCCTGCGATCGCGATGACGGCGTTTTCGGGGCGATACCAGCGCTGGTGGAAGGCCTCCACCTTGGCCGCGGTCGCGGCGGTCAGCGTCGCCACGGTGCCGATCGGCGCATGGTCGGCAAGCGGCTGGCCGGCGAAGAAATGCAGCCGGCTGGCGTCGGACATGCGCATCTGCGGTCCGTCGCTCTCGCGCCGTTCGGCGAGCACCACGGCGCGTTCGGCGTCGACCGCGCTGTCCACGATATTGGGATCGGTCATCATCCCGGCGAGAATCTTCATGCTCTCGGTCAGGCTGGCCGGGGTCGCCTGCGGCAGGTCGAGCGCATAGGTGGTGCCGGTCGGCGTCGTTTGCGCGTTGCTGTCGCTGCCGAAAGTGACGCCCAGACGCTGCCAGATGCGCTTGGATTCACCATCGGGAACATGGCGCGAGCCTCGCATCGAGAGATGTTCGATGAAATGGGCGTACCCCAGTTCCTCGGGCCGCTCCATCAGCGAGCCGGCATCGATCCGCAGGCGGACGGACACCTGCCCCGGCGGAACGCCATTGCGCCGGATGGCATAGCGCAGGCCGTTGGACAGCGTGCCGAAGCGCCAGGCCGGATCGATCGGCACATCGCTGTTTTCATAGAGCCATGGCCGCACCTGCGCCTGCCCGCTGATCGGCCCCTGCCCGCCGGATGCAGGAACGGCGTCGGTTCGGGCCGCCAGGGGCGATCCCGACAGAAGCAGGGCGAGGACGGAGAGCGAAGCGGCCGAACGGCGGGGGGAAAAGCGCATAGGCATGGGAGCCTAGCGCCATTTTCCTGAATGACCACTGACAAAGCGGTCGTGCATGGGGCTTAAGCCCGATATGCGCACCGTTCGCTTCGAGCGGGTGGAGAAGCGTTTCCCGACCTCGCCCGAAACGAATGGCGTCTATGGATTTAGCGCGGTGCGCCGGTGCGCTGGACGGCGCCCTTGTGCGTGCCGACGCCGCCGCGACCGCGGCCGCGACCACGGAAGGGCTTCTTCTCGCCGCCCTCGGCATCGGTGCGATGCGCGCGATCGGGGGCGCCGCGCTGCTGACGCTGACCATCCTGATATTTCCGCTGGCCGTCGGCGCGGCGCGCCTGCTGCTGCGGGGTCTGGCTCGGCCCCTTCTTGGGCGCCGCCGGCTTGGGCAAAGCCCGCACCGCGTCCATGAAATTCTCCGGCAGCGCGACGACTTCCAGCTTCACGCGGGTCGCCTTCTCGATCGCCTTCAGATAGGGGCGCTCGTCATCCGCCACGAAGCTGATCGCGATGCCGTCGGCTCCCGCGCGCGCCGTCCGTCCGATGCGGTGGACATATTGTTCGGCCACATTGGGGATTTCGAAGTTGATGACGTGGCTGACGCCCGACACGTCGATGCCGCGCGCGGCGATGTCGGTCGCGACCAGCAGCTTCACCTTGCCCTGACGGAACGCCTGCAGCGCGGTGGTGCGCTGGCCCTGGCTCTTGTTGCCATGGATGGCGAAGGCGTCGATGCCCGCGCCTTCCAGGAAGCGCACGACGCGATCGGCGCCATGTTTGGTGCGGGTGAAGATCAGCGCGCGGTCAATCTCTTCGCTCTTGAGCACCAGATGGAGGAGCGCCTGCTTCTCACCCTGGTTCACGAAATACATCTGCTGGCGGACGCGTTCGGCCGTGGTCGATTGCGGGGCGACGCTGACCTTGACCGGATTGTTGAGGAACTGCGCGGCGAGCGCCTCGATTTCCTTGGGCATGGTGGCCGAGAAGAAAAGATTCTGACGGTCGGCGGGCAGCATCTTGGCGACGCGCTTCAAGGGGTGGATGAAGCCCATGTCCATCATCTGGTCGGCTTCGTCGAGAACGAAGATTTCCGTGTCCTTGATGGTGAAGGCACGCTGGTCGATCAGGTCGAGCAGGCGGCCGGGGGTCGCGACGACGACATCCACGCCGACGCTGAGCGCACGGATCTGCTTGCCGATCGGCACGCCGCCAAAGACGGTTTCGACCGACAGCTTGAGGAAGCGGCCATAGTCGCGGAAGCTCTGCGCGATCTGCGCCGCGAGTTCGCGGGTCGGCGCCAGGACGAGCATCCGGCAGCCCTTGACCGGCGTCGGCCTGGGGTTGCGGGCGAAATAATCGAGGCTGGGCAGCGCGAAGGCCGCGGTCTTGCCGGTGCCGGTCTGGGCGATGCCGCACAAATCCTTGCCTTCCAGCAGGACGGGAATCGCCTTTTGCTGGATCGGGGTCGGGGTGACGTAGTTTTTGGAGGCGAGCGCCTTCATGATGGGCTCGGCGAGACCAAGGTCGTTGAATTGCATTAAAGAAAACTCACAAGTGGCCAGGACGCCAACTTGCTCTGCGGACGCAGGAAGGGCGCGAGGCGGGTTACGAAACGACCCGCGTGAAAAGGGAAGCCTCAAGCTTGGCGCAGACTCTCATTGGCCGGTCCGTGGTCCTCACCTGACCCCTGGAGGTCAATTGGGATTGCGGACGATCACGCTGCCAATCGCTAGGGGACCGGAAACGGCCCGTCTGCTGCGCTGCAACGCATATGGCGAAGTTGCAGGCAAATAGCAAGCGGCCGCGGATTTGCACCGCGGCCACCGATTTTCAGGTGAAGGAAAGGACGTCAGAGCGCCACTTCGGCGTGCTTGCCCTTCATTTCGTCGCGCACGTCGCCGCCGAACAGCATCTTGAAGACGCCCTTGATCGACATGTCCGACCGCCAGATTTCCGCGTTCCCCAGATCGAAGCGCAGCATCAGTAGATTGGGATCGTTGCGACCGCCCGGATACCAGGCCTCGACCTCTTTCGACCAACAGCGATCGATGATCGCCGCATCGGTTTCGGGCGTCAGCGTTCCTTCGATACAAGCGAAGAGATTATGGTCCTTGGCCGCATATTGCGCCATCGCCGGGCCGCCCGGCGCAAGCCGATTGTCGCGCGATGTGTAGAACCAGAAGCAGTGATTGGCGTTCGGATCGAGTTGCGCGGTCATCGGCGCGCTATGCTCCGTGCTGTTTTGCAAGCCCAGCATCAGAAAGGGGCTGCTCGACAGTTCCGTCCAGAAACGATCTCGAATATCGGTGGTGTCGCCCATGATCCTGTCTCCTTGTTGCGTCGCCTCCTTCAATGGCCGGGATGCAGCGAAGTTCCCGAAACGCTTGATCTTGACCGCGGCAATCGCCACATGAGCATCATGCTGATCGAGACCGAACTGACGCCCAACCCGGCGACCATCAAATTCCTGCCCGGACGCGAAGTCATGGGCGCCGGCACGCGCGATTTCGCGACGCCGGAGGAAGCGGAAGCGTCGCCGCTTGCCGATGCGCTGTTCCGCCTGGGCGATGTGACCGGCGTGTTTTTCGGCGGGCATTTCATCTCGGTCACGATTGCGCCGGGATCGGAATGGTCCGACGTGAAGCCGGATGTTCTGGCAACGCTGCTGGAGCATTTCTCAGCGAACATGCCGCTCTTCACGCCCGGCTCCGCTGCGGGGATCAGCGTGCCGGCCGACGAGGAGAGCTTTGCCGACGCCCCGGAAGACGCCGAGATCGTCGAGCAGATCCGCGACCTGATCGATACGCGGGTGCGCCCGGCGGTGGCCAATGATGGCGGCGACATCATCTATCGCGGCTTCGACAAGGGCACCGTCTATTTGAAGATGCAGGGCGCCTGTTCGGGTTGCCCGTCCTCCACCGCCACGCTCAAGAACGGCATCGAGCAGTTGCTGAAACATTATGTGCCCGAAGTCACCGAGGTCCGCGCGGTCTGAGGCCTGTTCGCGACATTTGGCAAATCCCGAAGGATCGACTAACCGCAAGACGAATCCGCAAAGCATCAATGCTTGGGGCGGATGCTTGAGGGGGTTTGCTTGCGTCTTCTGGTGATCGACACCGCCACCCAGGCCCTGTCCGTCGCACTTCTGGAGGACGGGACGCCGATCGGCCGTTTCCACGAAGTCGTCGGGCGCGGCCATGCCGAGGCGCTGTTGCCCGCCATCGCCGCCTTGCCCGATGGCGGGCGCGCCGACGCGATCGTGGTGGATGTGGGACCGGGCAGCTTCACCGGCGTTCGGATCGGCATTGCCGCCGCCCGCGCACTGGCCCTGGCCTGGAATATCCCGCTGCATGGCTATAGCGCGCCGTCGCTGATCGCGGCGAAGGCGGCGCAGGATCATGCCGGCGGCCCGATCGCCGTCACCATCACCGGCGGCCATGGCGAGCTGTTCTGGCAATGCTTTACCGCCGACGGCATGCGCGCGACGAGCGCGATCGCCTCCACGCCGATCGCGCAACTGGCGGGACTGCTCGACGCGCCGATCCTCTATGGCACGGGCGCCGAAGCGCTGGTGACGGCGCGCGGTGATGGCGCAGCGGCCACCCTCTATCCCGATGCGACCGACTATCCGCTGATCGCCGGGCTTGCGCCGCTACCCCCTAGTCCGATCTATGGCCGTGGCGCGGATGCGATGACCATGGCGGAGCGCGCCGCATCATGATCCCCGACCTTCATCTGAGCGTTTATGACGAGGGCGAGCGCAATGCGCTGGCGGACGCGATGGAGGTCATGGCGCGCGCCTTCGACCCCGTGTTCGGCGAGGCCTGGACGATGCCGCAACTGGCGGGCGTGCTGATGATGCCGGGCACCTGGCTGACCGTAGCGCGCGTGGACGCCGCGCCGCTGGGCTTTGCGCTGGTGCGGTCGGTGCTGGACGAATGCGAATTGCTGCTGCTGGCGGTCGATCCGATCTGGCGCGGACGCGGCATCGGCGAGACATTGCTGCGCCACAGCCTCCGCACCGCGCGCCAGCGCGGCATCACGTCCATGAACCTGGAAGTGCGTTCGACAAATAAGGCCGTCAAACTATACGAGAAAAGCGGCTTCGAATATGTACATCGTCGCCCCGGTTACTATCGCGGCAATGATGGTCAACTTCACGATGCACTGAGCTTTCGCATCGACATGCTGGCATGACCCAATAGGGTCTTGCGAAATCGTCCGCCAAGGTCTAGCGACCATATACCGCTCCTGAAATGCATTCCTTGGGCGGGTCGCACAACAATATAGCCTTGTAGGAAACAGGAAAATGGAAACCGAATCGGCCCAGAGCGAACTGCTCATTACTTTGACGTCGGACATCGTGGCTGCCCATGTCTCGAACAACAGTGTCGCCGTCTCCGACGTATCTACGCTGATTCAGAATGTTCACGCTGCGCTGTCGGGCCTGAGCCAGCCTGCGCCGGTGCCTGAAGTCAAGCCTGAGCCGGCCGTTTCGGTCCGTTCGTCGATCAAGCCCGACTATATTATCTGCCTGGAAGACGGCAAGAAGCTGAAGATGCTCAAGCGCCACCTGATGACCCATTATCAGATGACGCCGGACGATTATCGCGCCAAGTGGGGCCTGCCTGCCGATTATCCGATGGTCGCCCCCAATTATGCCGAACAGCGCCGTAACCTGGCGAAGAAGATCGGCCTGGGCACCAAGCGCCGCCGGACCCCCGCCACACGCGGCAAATAATTCGCGCGATCGATCTGCCAGATCGATCGAGACGCTGTCAAAGAAAGGGGCGCATCGCCGATGCGCCCCTTTCCTGCATTCAGAAAAGTCGCTAGGTTCGATCCAACCTGTCGCACCAAGCCATTAAGCGAGCCTGCATGAACCGCAAAATCGACGTCGAAGCCCTATGCCACGAGAAGGGACTGCGGATCACCGAACAGCGCCGGGTGATCGCCCAGGTATTGAGCGATGCCACCGATCATCCCGATGTCGAGGAACTGCATCGCCGGTCCGCGGCGATCGATCCGGGCATTTCCATCGCCACGGTGTACCGCACGGTGCGCCTGTTCGAGGAAGCGGGCATATTGGACCGGCATGATTTCGGCGATGGCCGCGCCCGGTACGAAGCCGCGCCGGAATCGCATCACGACCATCTGATCGACGTCGAAACCGGCAATGTCATCGAGTTCGTCGACCCGGAACTGGAACAGTTGCAGAAGCTGATCGCCGAGAAGCTGGGCTTCCGGCTGGTAGATCATCGCATGGAATTATACGGCGTCGCGCTGGAACGGAAGAACTGACCGGTTGAGCGCGCTGCGCCGGACGATCCGCATCGCGGCATTGATCGCCAGCCTGCTCGTCTGCCTGATCCCGCATCTGCTCTGGCGCATGGCGCGCCGCCCTTCACCGTGGCCGCGACGCTTCCTGGCGATGGCCGCGCGATCGGTCGGCGCGCGCGTGCGGAAGGACGGGCACCCCCATGACGGCGACATCTTCCTGCTCGCCAATCATGTTAGCTGGCTCGACATATTGGCGCTGGCCGGCGCGACCGGCGCAGCCTTCGTCGCGCATGACGGTATCGCCCGCTGGCCGGTGATCGGCTGGCTGGCGGCGCAGAACAACACGCTGTTCGTCGCGCGCGAGCGGCGCGGCGCGCTGTCGGGCCAGATCGACGCCCTGCGCGCGGCGCTGATGGGGCATCAGCCGGTGGCGCTCTTTCCCGAAGGCACGACGAGCGACGGCAGCGGGCTGCTGCCGTTCAAACCGTCCTTGCTGGCAGTGTTACTGCCCCCGCCGCGCGCGGTGATGATCCAGCCGGTGCATATCGATTATGGGCCGGCGACGGCGGAGATCGCCTGGCACGGCGAGGAGCCGGCAGGAACCAACGCCATGCGCATATTGGGACGCAAGGGAACGCTGCCGGTCACGCTGCGCTTCCTAGAGCCGTTCGACCCGGCGCAATGCGCCGATCGCAAGGTCATCGCCGCCAAGGCGCGCGAGCGTATCGCACTTAGTATAGAGCAACGTTCCAAGGCGCATCAGCGCCCTTCCGCTTCGCCCCTGCCGCCTGTATAGCTGGTGCGATGAATCGTAACGACGCCCCCAAAACCCTCGCCAAGACTGCCCCAGCGACTTTCCACGTCAAATCCTTCGGCTGCCAGATGAACGTCTATGATGGCGAGCGCATGGCAGAAATGCTGGGCACGCGCGGCATGACCGCCGCGGCGGAGGGGGCCGACGCCGACCTCGTCATCCTCAACACCTGCCATATTCGCGAAAAGGCGGTGGACAAAGTCTATTCCGATATCGGCCGGATGGTGCGCGAGGATGGCAGCCGCCCTATGATCGCGGTCGCCGGCTGCGTCGCGCAGGCGGAAGGGAGCGAAATCCAGCGCCGCGCGCGCAATGTCGATATCGTCGTCGGCCCGCAGGCCTATCACCGCCTGCCCGACCTGATCGACAAGGTCGGTCGCGGCGAGGAGGCTGTCGACACAGACATGCCGCTGGCGTCCAAATTCGGCGCCCTGCCCGCCCGCACCAAGCAGGCGCGGCCGACCGCCTTCCTGACGATCATGGAAGGGTGCGACAAATTCTGCACCTATTGCGTGGTGCCCTATACGCGCGGCGCGGAAATCAGCCGGTCATGGGGCGCGATCCTGGACGAGGCGAAGGCGCTGGTCGATGGCGGCGTGCGCGAGATCACGCTGCTGGGCCAGAATGTGAACGCCTGGACCGGCGAGGACGACAAGGGCGCAACGCAGGGCATGGACGGGCTGGTCCGCGCTCTGGCGAAGATTGGCGACCTCAAGCGCATCCGCTATACCACCAGCCATCCCAACGACATGAGCGACGGCCTGATCGCCGCGCATGGCGAGGTGGAGAAGCTTATGCCTTTCCTCCATCTGCCGGTGCAGTCGGGCAATGACCGCATCCTCAAGGTCATGAACCGCAGCCATAGCGTCGACAGCTATCTGCGCATCATCGATCGCGTGCGCGCGGTGCGCCCCGATATCGCGGTGTCGGGCGACTTCATCGTCGGCTTCCCCGGCGAAACCGACGCCGAGTTCGAAGATACGCTCAGGATCGTGGAGCAGGTGCGCTACGCCCAATGCTACAGCTTTAAATATAGCCCGCGCCCCGGCACCCCCGCCGCCGACATGGATCATCAGATCTCCGCGGCGGTCATGGACGAGCGGCTTGCGCGGTTGCAGGCGGCGATCAACCGGCATCAGGTGGATTTCAACGCCGCCACGATCGGGCGCAGCACCGACATTCTTCTGGAGCGCAAGGGGCGCTATCCCGGCCAGTTGATCGGGAAGACGCCCTGGCTCCAGTCCGTCCATGTCACCGTGCCCGACCTTTCCATCGGCGACATGGTCGAAGTCGATATCATCAGCGCCGGCCCGAATAGTCTGGCCGGCGAACCCAGCAGGAGGCAGGCCGCTTGAACCAAAAAACCGTCGTTCCGGCATATGCAGGAACCCCTCTCCGACCGTGTCCACCAGGATCGAACGGCGGAAGATGGATACTCGCCTTTGCGAGCATGACGGATGGGAAAAGGGGCTGAGCATGGGCAAGAAACCGAACCAACATCATCGCGAGCCCGTCGCCGAAAAGGCGCGACTGGAAGTCACCTTCGAAAAGCCGCATCTGCTCGGCACCTTGTTCGGTCAATATGACCGCAATCTGGTGGCGATCGAAAATCGGCTGGGCGTCTATATCGCCGCCCGCGGCAACAAGTTGCAGATCGAGGGCGAGGCGCAGGCCGCCGCCCGTGCGCGCGACGTGATGACCGGCCTCTACAACCGTATCGTCGCGGGACAGGAGATCGACGCCGGCGCGGTCGAGGCGGTGATCGCCATGTCGTCCGAACCGATGCTGGACGGCATCATCCGCCACGATGTCGCCGAACCGCCCAAGGTGATGATCCGCACGCGCAAGAAGACGATCGTGCCGCGCTCCGCGACGCAGGTTACCTATATGGAGGCGCTGAACCGTAACGACATCATCTTTGCGCTTGGCCCGGCAGGCACCGGCAAGACCTATCTGGCGGTGGCGCAGGCGGTCAGCCAGCTTATCACCGGCAGCGTCGATCGGCTGATCCTGTCCCGCCCCGCAGTGGAAGCGGGCGAGAAGCTTGGCTTCCTGCCCGGCGATATGAAGGAGAAGGTCGATCCCTATCTCCGCCCCATCTACGACGCGCTGCACGATACGCTGCCGGCCGAACAGGTCGAACGGCGGATTGCCAGCGGCGAGATCGAGATCGCGCCGCTGGCCTTCATGCGCGGGCGTACGCTGGCCAACGCCTTTATCGTGCTGGACGAGGCGCAGAACACGACCATCGCGCAGATGAAGATGTTTCTGACCCGCTTTGGCGAGGGCAGTCGTATGGTCATCTGTGGCGACCCCAAGCAGGTCGATCTGCCGCAGCCGGGCATATCCGGGCTGGCCGATGCGGTCGCGCGATTGCAGGGCGTGGAAGGCATCGCGATGGTGCCGTTCGGCATCGCCGACGTCGTCCGGCATCCCGTGGTCGGCCGGATCGTGGAGGCCTATGAGGGGCCGGATGCCTGACGGCCACGTCCGTTCGCTTCGCGTTTGTGGCGAAGCGTCGCGTGCAACCGGTTCTCGACCAGCGCGAACCGAACGGAAAGAATGTTGAATGATCGAAGTCGCCGTCCTGCATGAAGAGGGCTGGCCCGGTGTCGACTGGGAATTGCTGGCCCAGCGCGCCGTGGCCTCCGCCATCGCGCACAGTCCCTATGCCGCCTTCGCGACCGACGAGGCGCTGTATGAAATCGCGGTCAAGCTGACCAGCGACGCGGAGGTGCATCAGCTCAACCGCGCCTATCGCGACAAGGACAAGCCGACCAACGTCCTGTCCTTTCCGATGGTGCAGGACGACCTGCTGGAAGTGACCGCCAATACCGACGATGGCGAAGTGCTGCTGGGCGATATCGTGCTGGCGGAAGGCGTCTGCGTCGCCGAAGCGGCGGAAAAAGGCATATCGGTGGCCGATCATGCCACGCATCTGATCGTCCACGGGACTTTTCATTTGCTTGGATATGACCATATGGACGACAATGAGGCCGAAGCGATGGAAGCGCTGGAGATTGCAGCGCTGCTGAGCATGGGTCTTTCCGATCCCTATGGGGATCGCGCAACTGGGGAATAAGAACGATCATGGCTGACGGCAGTCCGAAGGACGGCACCGCTTCGAAAGAAGGGGACAGTAGCAACGAGGGCGGATTATGGAGCGGCATCAAGTCGCTCCTGTTCGGCGAGGGGGAAGAAACCAGCCTGCGCAAGGAGCTGGAAGAAGCGCTCGACGAATATGACGAGGACGAGCAGGACGAGAATGGCGGGCCGCCGGCCAAGGGCGACCTGTCGGCGATCGAACGCCAGATGGTGCGCAACCTGCTCCATTTTTCCGAACATACCGTGGACGATGTCGCCGTGCCGCGCGCGGACATCATCGCGATCGAGGAGAAAGCCAGCTTTGCCGACCTCGCCGCGCTGTTCGCCGAGGCGGGGCATAGTCGTGTGCCGGTCTATCGCGGCACGCTCGATACGATCGTCGGCATGATCCATATCCGCGACGCTTTCGCGATCCTGGCCGGCAAGTCGCCTGTGCCCGAGACGCTGGAGCCGCTGATCCGACAGCCGCTCTATGTGCCCGAAAGCATGGGCGCGCTCGACCTGCTCGCCGAAATGCGGGCCAAGCGGACCCATCTGGCCATCGTGCTGGACGAATATTCTGGGACCGAAGGGCTGCTGACCTTCGAGGATCTGGTCGAGGAAATCGTCGGCGATGTCGAGGACGAGCATGACGATGCGCCCGAGGCGATGCTGGTCCCGCTCGACGGCGGCCTGTGGGAAGCCGATGCGCGCGCCGAACTGGACGATGTCGCCGAGGAAATCGACGAGAAGCTGGGCGAGGTCGAGGAAGATGTCGACACGCTGGGCGGCCTGGCCTTCGTCCTTGCCGGACGCGTGCCGGAACCGGGTGAGATACTGGATCACGGCCCCAGCGGCTGGAAGCTGGAGATCGTCGCGAGCGACGGTCGTCGCGTGACCCGCCTGCGACTGCATCCGCCGGTCGAGCGGGAAGAAGCGGAGGCGTAAAAGCCTTTCGCTCCAACGCCATCTTGCCAGTAATAAAGGATTACGGTCGCGAAATGTTAAGCCGCGCCGGATAGGGTGCGGCCATGCGGAACGAGCGGAGCAGATTTACCGGCGCGACCAATGGCGACATGCTGTTTGCTGCGCCATGGACCCCAATCGAGAGGCTGCTGCTCGCGGCCGTCTGTGTCGCCACGCTCTTCTTCGCCATCGTCACCCCGCCCTTTCAGGCGCCGGACGAAAACCAGCATTATATGAAGGCGCTGGCGCTGGCGCAGGGGCATGTGCTGACGGAACAGCGTGGCGAAGCGATCGGCGTGGAACTGCCGCGAGCGGCGCTGGCTATCCATGGCGTGGATTTCCCGACCGATGTGCCGCCCATATTGCGCCGTTTCGATCGCGCGCAGATCGCCCGCAGCGCGGCCGTCGACGCGGGCCGTCCGGGCATGGCCTTTGCCGATTTTCCCAATGTCGCCAGCTATGCGCCCAGCCTTTATGCGCCGGGCGCGGTGGGGCTGACCTTGGGGCGGATGCTGGGCCTGCCGTGGATCGACGCCTTCTATGTCGGGCGGCTCGTCAACGCGCTGATCGGACTGGCGCTGCTGATCGCGGCGCTGCGCCTGTTGCCCTTCGGCCGCAATGCGCTGCTGGCGACCGCCCTGCTGCCGACCTTAGCCTATCAGACCGGATCGCTGTCGCCCGATGCCGTCATCAATGGGCTTGGCTTTCTGGGCCTGGCGCTGGCGTTGCGCACCGGGTTCATGGGGGTGACGCCGGCACGATCGATGGCCTTGCTGGTGACGGGGCCGCTGCTGGCGCTATGCAAGGGCGTCTATCTGCCGATCATGGCCGCGGGACTGCGCTGGCCGCGGGATCGCCGCAACCTGCGGACAGGACTGATCCTGGGGGCGATGGCGCTGGGCGCAATCGCCTTCATCGGCTGGATGCACTATTCGGGCGGAAGTCAGGCGCTCTATCATATCCAGTCGCGCAAGACGGGCGAGACGATGATGACCGCGCCGCTGCGCGACCAGCTTGCCATCCTGCTGCATGATCCAATGGGTTATGTCCGCATTCTCGTCGGCAGCGTAGTCGAACGTGCGCCGGTCTATGCGTTGCAGATCGTCGGGCGTTTCGGCTGGAACGCGATCCTGTTGCCGCTGGTCGCCTATCCACTGGCGCTGCTGATGCTGGGGGCGGGCGTGGCCAACGGCAACGGCGCGCGCTTCGGCATCGGCCAGCGGCTCTGGTGGCTGGCGGTGGCCGCGGGCGTCGCGCTGCTGATCGAAACGGCCATGTATCTGACCGGGACGCCGCTGGGCGCCGATTATATCCAGGGGACGCAGGGGCGCTATTTCCTGCCGCTGCTGCCGCTGGCGCTGATCGCCCTGTCGCCCGATAGCGCCGTGCGCGGTGCGCAACGGATATTCGCCGTCACGGCGATCATGCTATTGCTGATCGCCGCGGCAACGGTCTTCGACAGTTTCTGGGTGCATGGCTTCATCACCAGCGACGGGATGCCGCCGCACAGCAGCATGGGCCGCGCCCTGCTGCTCCCCTCTCCGCGCTGGTAGCCAGACGCGGCATAAAGCGAGCCAGCCCAGCCCTTCGATCCAGCCCGCGGTAACATCGCTGGGCCAATGGACGCCGAGCCAGACCCGGCTGACGCCGATCAAGGCGATCATAACCGCCGCCGCATGATAGCCGCCGCGCCGACCGGCGAGCAGCGCCAGCGCGCCGAAGAAGATCATGTTCCCCGCCGCATGGCCGCTGGGGAAGCTGTAACTGTGGACGATGTCGAGATGGGGCAGCAGATCCGGGCGCGGCGCGGCAAAAACCTGTTTCAAGCCAAGGTTGAGCAAGGTGCCGCCCGCCATCGTCAGCGCCAGCCACAAGGCGCCCTGCCGCCGTCCGCGCAGGAGCAGCCAGCCGAAAGCCATGGCGAGCAGGAGCAACCGCCCCGCGGTACCGCCGACCGCGGAAGCCGATCGCATCAACAGCGTCACATCGCGGCCGATGGCGCTGTCGCGTGCCTGTCCTGCCCCTTCCATCAGCCGGACATTCAGGCCGTCGAGCCACCCGGCCCGTTGCATCAATGCGATCGCCAATACGCAAAAAAGCGCGAGAGCCAAAGCTCCCGCGCCTTTCACCGGCGATATGCGCCAATCAGATATGGAGCGCACGGCCATATGCCGCGAGTACGCTTTCATGCATCGATTCCGAAATCGTCGGATGCGGGAAGACGGTGTGCATCAGTTCCGCCTCGGTCGTTTCCAGCGTTTTGCCGATGGTATAGCCCTGGATCATTTCCGTGACTTCCGCGCCGATCATGTGCGCGCCCAGCAGTTCGCCGGTCTTGGCGTCGAACACCGTCTTGGTGAAACCTTCCGCCTCGCCCAGCGCGATCGCCTTGCCATTGCCGATGAAGGGGAACATGCCGACCTTCACCTCGTAACCGGCTTCCTTCGCCTTGGCTTCGGTCAGGCCGACGCTGGCGATCTGCGGGTGGCAGTAGGTACAGCCCGGAATGTTGCGGACGTCCATGGCGTGGGGATGCTTCCCCGCAATCGCTTCGGCCACGATCACGCCTTCATGGCTCGCCTTGTGCGCCAGCCATGGCGGCGCGGTGACGTCACCGATCGCCCAGATGCCATCGACATTGGTCTTGCAGGTCGGGTCGGTGACGATATGGCCGCGTTCGGACTTGATGCCGAGTTCTTCCAGACCGATATTTTCGGTGTTGGGGACGATGCCGACAGCGACGATGACATGGCTGAAGTCGCCATTCACCACCTTGCCGTCCTTGCCCTTGATCGCGGCCTTCACCCCGTTCGCGCCGACTTCCAGCTTTTCGACGCCCGCGCCGGTCATGATCGTCATGCCCTGCTTCTTGAGCGCCTTTTCGAGGAAGGCGGACACATCGGCATCCTCGACCGGGACGACGCGGTCCATCATTTCGACCACGGTCACGTCCGCGCCCATATCGTTATAGAAGCTGGCGAACTCGATGCCGATCGCGCCCGATCCGATGACTAGCAGCTTGGTCGGCATTTCCGAAGGCGTCATGGCGTGGCGATAGGTCCACACGCGCTTGCCGTCCGCCTTGGCGAAGGGCAGGTCGCGGGCGCGCGCACCGGTCGCGACGATGATGTTCCTGGCCGTCAGCTCTTCGGTCTTCCCGTCCTTGGTGACGCTGAGCTTGCCTTTTCCGGTCAGCTTGCCGTCGCCCATATGGACGGTGATCTTGTTCTTCTTCATCAGGTGCGTGACGCCCTGATTAAGCTGCTTGGCGACGCCGCGCGACCGCTTTACGATGGCTTCGATGTCCGCGCTGATCTTCTCTGCAGCCAGGCCATAATCCTTGGCATGCTGCATATAATGGAAAATTTCGGCAGAGCGCAGCAGCGCCTTGGTCGGGATACAGCCCCAATTGAGACAGATGCCGCCCAGATTTTCGCGCTCGACGATCGCGGTCTTGAGGCCCAGCTGGGCGGAACGGATCGCGGCGACATAGCCGCCGGGGCCGGAGCCCAGAACGATGACATCGTAATTCTCAGCCATGGTCAGTCTCGCTTATTGTCTTGATCATTTCACTCGCCCGGCAGGGGCGGCACGGAACGGGGCTGGCGATCCTCACCGATCGCCACGAAGCTGAAGGTCGCGTGGGTCACGCGGTAGGACCGGTCGTCATGCCGGGCGCGCCGCCAGGCTTCGACATAGATTTTCATCGACGTACGCCCGACGGATTTGAGCGTGGCGAATACCGACACCTCATCCCCGACCACGACGGGGCGCAGGAAGGTCATCCCTTCCACCGCGATCGTCACGGCGCGACCATGGCTGTGCCGGGCGGCGACGGAACCCGCCGCCGAATCCATCAGACTCATCAACCAGCCGCCGAAGATATCCCCATAGGGATTGGTATCGGTCGGCATGGCGATGACACGCACCGCCGGACTGATATCCGGCGGGGTTTCGTCTACATAGGCCATCAGGCCAGCATACCGATCGGGTTTTCGACCAGTTCCTTGAACGCCTTCATCAGGCGGGCGCCATCGGCTCCATCGATGGCGCGATGGTCGAAGCTGCCGGTCGCCGACATGACGGTCGCGATCTGGACCGAGTCATCGACGATATAGGGCCGCTTCTCGCCCGCGCCGATCGCCATGATCATGGCCTGGGGCGGGTTGATGACCGCTTCGAACTGCTTGATGCCGAACATGCCCATGTTGGACAGCGAGGCGGTGCCGCCCTGATATTCCTCGGGCTTGAGCTTGCCGTCCTTGGCACGGGCAGCCAGATCCTTCATCGCTTCGGAAATGGCGGCGACGCCCTTGCTGCCCGCATCGCTGACGATCGGCGTGATGAGACCGCCGGGGATCGACACGGCGACGCTGATGTCGGCGCGCTTGAACTGCAGCATCTGGTCGCCGGCAAACTGCACGTTGCATTCGGGCACCTGGATCAGCGCAACGCCCAGCGCCTTGATGAGCAGGTCGTTGACCGACAGCTTGACCTTGCGGCTGGCGAGACCGGCATTGAGTTCGCCGCGCAGCTTGAGCAGCTTGTCGAGCTGAATGTCGACGGTCAGGTAGATGTGCGGCACTTGCTGTTTGGATTCGGTCAGGCGGCGCGCGATCGTCTTGCGCATACCGCTGAGCTTGACGACGTCGTGCGGTATGCCGAAATCCTGCGCGGCGGCAGCGACCGGCGCGGGCGTCGCAGCGACCGGCGCACTGGCGGGGGCAGCGGTCGGCGCGGCGGCGCCGGGCTGTGCGCCTTCGATATCAGCCTTGACGATGCGGCCGTTGGTGCCGGTGCCGGTGATGCTGGCCAGATCGACCCCCTTGGCCTCCGCCAGGCGGCGCGCCAGCGGGCTGGCCTTCACACGGTCGTCCGAAGCCACCGCAGGCTTGGCCGCAGCGGCCTCAGCCTTGGGCGCGGCGTCCGCTTTCGGGGCGGGTGTTTCGGCCTTGGCGGGGACGGGATCGGCCTTTGGCGCGGGAGCGGCGTCCGCTTTGGCACCGCCAGCGGCGACGGTCGCGGCATCTTCCCCCTCTTCGGCGATGATGGCGATGACGGTGCCGACCTTCACGCCCTCCGCGCCTTCGGCGATCAGTATCTTGGCGATCACGCCTTCATCGACCGCTTCGAATTCCATCGTCGCCTTGTCGGTCTCGATCTCTGCCAGCAGATCGCCGGACGATACCGTGTCGCCCTCCTTGACCAGCCATTTGGCCAGCGTCCCTTCCTCCATCGTCGGGGACAAAGCGGGCATCTGGATCGTCTTGCTCATGCTTTCGGGCCTCTTCTTGGCTTTACGGCTTTGACCGTTGGCTGCCCGTTTTCACCCATTCGCCGGATCGGTCAAGGGACGGCTTGCCAGACGCGCTTTTATGCCGCACATTTCACCTCTATGGTTCGTTGAGGCGTTTTGCCAACGTCCGACGCCATTAATTGAACGCGGGGGCGATAAGAAGTGCGGACATATCTGGTTGTCGTGGACGAATCGCCGGAAGCGGAAACCGCTTTACGCTTCGCCGCGCGGCGCGCAGCCAAAACCGGGGGCGCGGTCCGCATCCTGGCGCTGATCCCGCCGGCCGAGTTCGTACAATGGGGCGGCGTCCAGGCCACCATGGAGGACGAAGCGCTGCAACGCGCAGAGGCGCTGGTGACCAGCGCAGCGGGGACGCTGACCGATGAATCGGGCATCCGTCCCAGCATTACCGTGAGACAGGGTGAGGCGGTCGCTGTCGTGCGCGGCACACTGGAGGAAATGGACGATGTCGCGGCGCTCGTTCTGGGCGCTGCGGCAAGCGGCAATCCGGGCAAGCTCGTTACGCATTTCGCAGGCGCTGACGCGGGCAAGCTGCCCTGCCCGCTCATGATCATTCCGGGCGGGCTGGATAGCGAGGCGATCGACCGGCTGAGTTGATCTGCGACTTTACCGCTTATGCTTGCCGCGCTTCGCCCCCGTATGCCGGATATTGGTCGGTCGGCCGCGCTTGATGCCGGGACGGGTGCGATCGCGCTTCAACAGGCCGCCGCGGGGCGCGGGATTGTCGGGCAGTTCAAAGCGTAGCGAGCCGTTGATCGGATCGGCTTCCGCCAATCGCAGTTCCAGCCGCTGGCCGACCGTGTAGCGATCGCCGCTTTCGACGCCCTGCAAGGCCTTGCCCGCTTCGTCATAAAAAAAATGTTCGGCGCCCATGGTGGACACCGGCACCAGTCCGTCGCCGCCCAGCCCGTCGACCGTGGCGAAGAAGCCGAAATTCTGGACCCCGGTGATGCGCGCCTTGACGATTTCGCCGACATGGGCGGACAGGAAGGCCGCGACATAGCGATCGACGGTCTCGCGCTCCGCCTCCATCGCGCGGCGTTCATGGCCGGAGATGAGTTCGCCGACCCGCCCCATATTCTCATAATCGTCCTGGCTGAGCGACGAGCGGCTCGGGATCGCGTCGCCCTTGGGCGCGGGCAGTTCCAGGCTGTAGGCGCCGACCAGCGCGCGATGCACCAGCAGGTCCGCATAGCGGCGGATGGGCGAGGTAAAATGGGCGTAGCTGCCCAGCGCGAGGCCGAAATGGCCCATATTTTGCGGGCTGTAATAGGCCTGGGTCTGGCTGCGCAGGATCTGGACCATGATCTGCTCCTTCTCCTCCGACTCCGCGATTTTGCGGATCAGCGCGTTGAAGGTCGATGGGCGGATCACCTGGCCGAGCGCGAAATCCATGTCGAAGGTGGCGAGATAGTCCTTGAGCGCGACCAGTTTTTCGCGGCCCGGCGCTTCATGCACGCGGTACATGACGGGGGCCTTCTTCGCCTCCAGCGCCTTGGCCGCCGCGACGTTCGCCGCGATCATATAATCCTCGATCAGCATATGGGCGTCGAGCCGTTCGCGCACCGCGACGCTGACGATCTTGCCATGCTCGTCCAGCACCACGCGGCGTTCTGGCAGGTCGAGCGCCAGCGGATCGCGCGCGTCCCGCGCCTTGCGCAGCAGCGCCCAGCAGGCCCAGAGGGGCTTGAGGGCGACGTCGAGCAATTCGTCTGCCTGCTTGCGCGACGCTGTCGGCGCAGCGTCGGCCTCCGCGCCGTCGATCGCGGCCTGCGCATCTTCATAGGCCAGGACCGCCGCGACGCGGATCACGGCGCGGGTGAAGCGCCAGCCCGTCACCTTGCCCTGGGCGTTGATGGTGAGGTGGCAGGCCATCGCCGCCCGGTCCTGCCCGGCGCGGAGCGAACACATGTCGGACGAGAGGTCATGGGGCAGCATCGGCACGACCTGGTCGGGGAAATAGACGCTGTTGCCCCGCTTGCGCGCTTCCTTGTCCAGCGCGCTGCCGGGCCGGACATAGTAGCTGACGTCGGCGATGGCGACGATAGCCTTATAGCCGCCGGCATTGCCCTCATCCTCGTCCGGGGTCGCCCAGACGGCATCGTCATGGTCGCGGGCGTCGGACGGATCGATCGCGACGATCGGCAGGTGGCGCAGATCTTCGCGCTTGTCCGCATGCAATGGCAGGGCGGAGGCGGTGATCGCCTCCTCCTCCACCCGCTCCGGGAAGACATGGGGGATGCCATGCTTGTGGATCGCGATCAGGCTGAAGCTGCGCGGGGCGAAGGGGTCGCCGAGAATGTCGGTGACGCGGGCGGCAATGCGCGGCGGGCGGCCATGGGGTTCGGCCAGCACCAGGTCACCGGGCTTGGCGTTGCCGACGTCGCTGATCGGCGTATCCTTGCGGATGCGCTTGTCGACCGGGCGCAGCCATAGCTTGCCGTCGGCCATCACCTCCACCACGCCCAGCAATTCCTCGCTGGCCTTGGCGAGCTTCTTCATGACGTGCGCGACATAGCCGCGCCCGGCTTCCTCGGTGCGGGCGAGGATGCGGTCGCCGATGGTCAAGGCGCCGCGTTTGCCGCGTTCCAGCACGCGCAGGCGGGGCGCAGGCTGGCCTTCGGCTTCCCACCGTTCGGGGGTGGCGATCAGGGTCGTGTCGTCGACATCGACGATGCGCAGCACCGTGACCTTGGGCACGCCACCCATCTTGTGGAAGGCGCTGGCGGGGCCGAGATCGATCAGCCCCTCGTCCGCCATATCCTTGAGCAACGCCTTGAGCGCGATCTTTTCCTGCCCCTTGAGGCCGAACGCCTTGGCGATCTCGCGCTTGCCGGCGGGCTGGTCGGAACTGGTGATGAAGTCCATCACCGCGTCGCGGGTCGGAAAGCCGGCGGGCCGGACTTTGGTGCGCGCGGGGGCGGATGCTTTGTTCTTGGGGGTCGATGCCATGGACCAGCTATAGGCAGGCGCCCCGTCCGATGCCAGCGATATGGCGGCGACTTCGGCGCCCGGGAACGCCGCAGGATCGACGGGCGGATGACGGGCCGAAACTTCCCGAACTTCATGCATGTGCCGCATGGTGAATTTTTTATCCCAAACTGCGCCGCACCCTCCGGAGACTGGCGGATAAGCGGGGCTGACGATGCGAAGGAACCGGACGCGGATATAGCGGAATCCGGCGATGTAGGACAGCGAGGACGGCTTTGTGCCTGTGGGGAATTGGGTCGCCGGGATGGAGGGCCGGGATAGGCGGGAAGCAGACGGTCGGCTTTCTCCACCGTCATGCCATCGAAAGGCGCGTGGCTCTCGGAAGCATCTCTCTTTTCTCTCAAGCGTTTCGTTAGAAGAAGGGAGATTCCAGCCTAGGCTGGGATGACGAAGATGAGAGACCAAATATAGCTACTTTCGGACATTGCACTCACCCTGCCGCGGAAACGCGATCCGCTCCCATCTCCCGCCGACCTATGCCGCCAGTTTGCGCGCCCTCTCCCGCCAGGCTTCGGCCAGGAGCGGCATGTCCGCCAGCGCGCAAACGGCGTCGGGATCGCGTTTGTGGCCACCGGCGATCAGCAACTGGAATATTCGCGCGATGCTCCAGTCGGGCAAGGGACGGTCCAGCAGGTCCATGCGCGTGCCGGATTCCGCCTCGCCCTGCCGGATGACGCGGAAATAGAGGCCGCTACGCGCGGTCTTGATGATCGTCGTCATGACGTCGCGTGCGCCGAAGCGATGGTCGAGCTTCCAGCAGGGCTGGCGGCCGTGGCTGACCTCCACCACCGCGCTGCCAAGCGAGAAGCGATCGCCCAGGCAGATGTCCGCCTCCGTCATCCCGCGCGAGGCGATATTCTCGCCAAAGGCGCCGGGCGCGTCGAGCAAGGGCTGGTCGGGCTTGCGGCCCCGCCACCAGCCATAATGATCCTGCGGGTAGAGATGGATCGCCTTGTCCCAGCCACCATGATGGATGGGGTCGGCTACCGCATCTTGTTCGAACCCGTCCCATGTGATGCGCACGACGCCATCAACGGGTCGCTTGGCGATGGCGCTATAATCGCCGTCGCGAAAGGGGGCGGGCGTGCCGACCAGCAGCGCGTCGATGGTCATGAAGGGCGTCGTCATCGGAACGATATGCCATGATCGCACGCGCGGCGCGATGGCCGGTTGACGAACAGAGGCTTCAGCCGCTGCTGAGTTCGGACCGCAGCTTGAGCACCTCACCGCCGCTATCTGCCTGAATGAGATAGGCGGGGTCGCGCGGCGAGCCGTTGCGGCGGATCAGCGATCCTTCGATGGTGCGCTCGACATGGCGATCGAACCGTTCCGCGATACGTCCTCGGCCGACGCCCTGCCCCCAATTCCATTTGACCCGCGTTCCTTTACGGAAAGTCTCGGTCATGGGCATTCTCTCCAATTCGGGCGCAAGCTGCGCCGGCCGTTCCAAGCCCCTGCGAAAAGCAAAATTCCCGACGCGCTGACTGGTTCCCTTGGGTTTTTTCGCCGGTTGCGTTAAGGGGCGGCGATGGATGCTACCGGCCTGCGCGTCGCCCTGTTCAGCGGCAATTATAATTATGTGCGCGATGGCGCGAACCAGGCGCTCAACCGCTTCGTGACCTATTTGCTGCGGCAGGGGGCGGCCGTGCGCGTCTATTCGCCCACCACCCCCACCCCGGCCTTCGATCCGGCCGGGGATCTGGTCAGCACGCCGTCCTTCCCGGTGCCGGGGCGCAAGGAATATCGAGTCCCCTATCGCATGTCGGCGCAGGTTCGCCGCGATCTCAAGGCGTTCGCGCCCAATGTCGTGCATCTGTCGAGCCCCGATCCGCTGGGGCATCGGGCATTGAGCTGGGCGCGCACACGCGGGCTGCCGACCGTGGCGTCGGTGCATACGCGGTTCGAAACCTATCCGCGCTATTATGGGCTGGCCTTTCTGGAGCCGCTGATCGAATCCATCCTGCGCCGCTTCTATCGCCGCTGCGACGCGATCGTCGCGCCATCCGAATCGATGGCGCAACTGCTGCGCGATCAGCGGATGAACTATGATGTCGGCATCTGGACACGCGGCATCGACCGGGAGATTTTCCATCCCGGCCGCCGCGACCTGGACTGGCGGCGGTCGCTGGGCATCGCCGACGACGCGCCCGCCATCGGCTTCATCGGCCGGCTGGTGATGGAAAAGGGGCTGGACGTCTTTTCCGACGCAATCGACCAGCTCGCCGCCCGGCAGGTGCAGCACAAGGTGCTGGTGGTGGGAGAAGGCCCGGCGCGCGAATGGTTCCAGAACCGGCTGCCAGATGCGGTTTTTACCGGCTTCCAGAAGGGGGCGGAGCTGGGCCGTGCAGTCGCCAGCATGGACGTGCTGTTCAACCCGTCGGTGACCGAGACGTTCGGCAATGTCACGCTGGAGGCGATGGCGTGCGGCCTCCCCACCGTCGCGGCGCGGGCCACCGGCAGCGAGAGCCTGGTCACGGACGGCGTCACCGGGCGGCTGATCCGCCCCGGCGCGATCGGCGCCTTCGCCGACGCATTGCAGGCCTATTGCATCGATGACGGCGCGCGGCAGGTGGCGGGCGCGGCGGCGCAGCAACGGGCGGAGCGCAATGGATGGGACCAGGTCAACCAGGCGCTGGTCGACACCTATCTGCGCGTCATCCGCCAGCGCGCCCAGGGGCTGGCGCCGCGATCCAGCCCGGTTCCATAATGCGCGACGCACCCTATACACGGTAGCGATGGCCGACCTTTTCGCTTCCGATGATCTTCCTGCCGACGGACCGGCGGACACCGCGCCCCTCGCCGACCGGCTGCGCCCGCGCACGCTGGCCGATGTGGTGGGACAGGAACATCTGACCGGGCCGGATGGCGCGATCGGCCGGATGGTGGCGGCCGGGCGGCTGTCGTCGATCATATTATGGGGGCCGCCCGGCACCGGCAAGACGACGACGGCGCGGCTGCTGGCCGATGCGGTGGGGATGCGCTTTGCCCCGATATCGGCGGTATTTTCGGGCGTGGCCGACCTCAAGAAGCTGTTCGCGAGCGCCAGGGACCATGCCCGGCGCGGCGAGAAGACATTATTGTTCGTGGACGAGATCCACCGCTTCAACCGGGCGCAACAGGACGGTTTCCTGCCCTTCGTCGAGGACGGTACGGTGACTTTGGTCGGGGCGACGACCGAAAATCCGAGTTTCGAGCTGAACGCGGCCCTGCTGTCGCGGGCGCAGGTGCTGATCCTGCGGCGGCTGGACGCGGCCGCGCTGGAGCAGTTGCTCGACCGGGCCGAGGCGCTGACGGGGCGGCCGGTGCCGATCGACGCCGCCGCGCGCGAGGCGCTGGTGGCGAGCGCGGATGGCGACGGGCGCTTCCTGCTCAACCAGGTCGAGACGCTCTATGCGATCGATTTGCCGCAGCCGCTCGGTCCGGCCGGCCTGTCCGCCCTGCTCCACCGCCGGGTCGCGGTGTATGACAAGGACCGGGAGGGGCATTATAACCTCATCTCCGCGCTGCATAAGTCGCTGCGCGGGTCGGACCCGCAGGCGGCGCTCTATTATCTGGCGCGGATGCTGACGGCGGGGGAAGAGCCGCTTTATGTGCTGCGCCGGCTGGTGCGCTTCGCGACGGAGGATATCGGCCTCGCCGATCCGCAGGCGGTGGTGCAGTGCCTGGCCGCCAAGGACGCCTATGATTTCCTGGGATCGCCCGAGGGCGAGCTGGCGATCGTCCAGGCGTGCCTCTATTGCGCGACCGCGCCCAAGTCGAACGCGGCCTATGCGGCGATGAAGGCGTCTTTCAAATCGGCGCGCGACACCGGGTCGCTGATGCCGCCGATGAACATCGTCAACGCCCCCACCAAGCTGATGAAGCAGGTCGGTTACGGCAAGGGCTATCAATATGACCATGACGCGGCGGAGGGCTTTTCCGGGGCCAATTACTGGCCGGACGAGATGACGCCGCAGATTTTCTATGCGCCGACCGATCGCGGGTTCGAGGCACGGATCGCCGAGCGCATCGCCCATTGGGACCGGTTGCGGGCGGAACGCGGGGGCGGGTGACGCGGTTCGGGCGGTTCGCCGCGATCGACTGGTCGGGCGCCAAGGGCGCGCGGCACAAGGGGATTGCAGTGGCGCTGTGCGAGGCGGGCGATGCCGTGCCGCGGCTGGTGGCGGCGCCGGGTGGTATCTGGTCGCGGCAGGCGGTGGCCGACTGGCTGGTCGGGGCCGGGCGGCAGGCCCCTACCCTGTTCGGCTTCGATTTCAGCTTCGCGCCGCCCTTTGTCGCGCGTGGCGGCTATCTGCCGGGCGATCGGGTGCCGGAAGACGGCCCCGGTTTCTGGGCCTATGTCGATGCGATCTGCGAGGATGCGGACCTGGGCGCGGCGAGCCTGCTGGAAGTCGCGCATCGCCGCCATTTCTATTTCGGCAAGGCGGACGGGGTGAAGGCCGCTTTCATGCATAATCGTGTCTGCGAGGCGCGGTATAAGGCGGGCGGCGGGGGCAAGCCATCGACCGTCTATGACGCGATCGGCGCGGCGCAGGTGGCCAAGGCCAGCTTTGCCGGGATGCGGATGCTGCATCACGTGCGCGGCAGGCTGCCGGTTTGGCCCTTCGATCCATTGCCCGATACCGGGTCGGTGGTGGTGGAAATCTATACCAGCATCGCCGCGCGCGCGGCGGGGCGGCCCAAGGGGCGCAGCAAGATGCGCGATGCGGCCGCGCTGAACGAGGCCCTGGCGGCGTTGGGATCGGCCGCGCATGACGGCCCGATGCCCGACGACCATGGCGCGGACGCGATCGTCACCGCCGCCTGGATGCGCCGGGCCGCGGCTGAACCGGCCATGTGGAAGCCCGCGATGCTGACGGCGCAGATTGCGCGCACTGAGGGCTGGACGTTCGGCGTCATCTGATAGTAAGGGCGTGCGTCCGAAAGGCACGCCGGCTTAGCTCAGTTGGTAGAGCACCTGATTTGTAATCAGGGGGCCACGGGTTCGAATCCTGTAGCCGGCACCATTTTAAAATCGTTGCGGACCATCAAGCCGCTGCCGCCGCCCAAACGCAAAATGGGGGCCGGCATTGCTGCCGGTCCCCACTTCCGTCGGGTCATGCGATCCGCGTCCCTCGCAGGATGCGATCATCGGCCCGGCGTATCCTGAACGTCATCTTCGGGCGAAGATGGCCATACAGGCTGTGCTTCGGATTCTAGGCCAAGGGCCGCCTTTCCGATGCTGGCTGCTTGCTTCCGATGCCCGACGTTCACTTTCGCGCGTACCCGGCAATGGTCCCAAACATCCCGTCCGTCTGCCCGGCGCCGTCCTTGCGGACATTGCCTGCTAGCGAACTATCTCCACAGCATAATCCCAGATTTCTCGGGGATTTTGGATCTGGATCACTCCGTTTCCGCTGTCTCGATAACTGGATGGTCTCACCATCGGCGAGTCGCTCCAAGCGAAATCGGACGAATTTGTGACGGACCGGTTCGCAAAGCTGTGGATAACTGTGGATAAGTTTCAGCCGGGCGGCGACCAGTCCGGCGGCGCCAGGGAAAAGCCAGCAAAATCAAAGCCCGGCGTGACGGTGCAACTGACCAACACCCATCCTCCTTGCGGTGTCGATGCCTGCCAATGATGCGCCGGCACCCAGCCTTGCGGCCTCTGACCGCCCAGAATGTCCGGCCCCAGCAGTAGATCGCGGGCCGGCGCGCCCGGCGGCGCGATCGACAGGACCAGCGGCGCGCCAGCGTGCCAGAACCAATGTTCGTCGGCATCGACACGATGCCAGTGGGAACGCTGATGCGCCTCCAGTAGGAACAGGATCGCCGTGCCGGCGGCACGCTCGCCGGGCGATTCCGCCGCACGCCACGTCTCCAAATACCAGCCGCCTTCGGGATGCGGGGCGAGGCCGAGCCGGTCGATCAGCGCCCGCCCATCCCGTTCGTCGTCCGCCCGCATCCATTCACCTCAAAATTTATTCCATTGGAAACAGTTACTTAGATTGTTGCCTGACGTTCATGCAACCTCGATCAAGGTAAGCGGGTTGAAGCGACAAATCACGCTATCGGAGGAGATACTCATGCGTAAAGCTCTACTCGCCCTGGCCGCCGTTTCGCTGGCCATTCCCATGTCCATGGCGGTGCCGACCGACGGCGCGCAGGCGCGCAAACATTATCGCTATAAGGAATGGCGTGGCCGCGACGGCCGGACCTATTGCCGCAAGTCGAACGGCACCACCGGCCTGATCGTCGGCGGCGTGGGTGGCGCGCTGGTCGGCCGGGCGATCGATACCCGCGGCGACCGTGCGACCGGCACGATTCTCGGCGCTGCTGGTGGCGCCCTGCTCGGCAAGTCGATCGACAGCAAGCGCACCTGTCGCTGAGGTGTCGGAGCCGGCTGGAAACAGCCGTCTCTTTCCAACAGCTTTGTAGCGCGACAAAAAAGGGACGGCATCCCGTCGGATGCCGTCCCTAACTTTTTGCCAGCCTGAAGGCTTATTCCGCGGCGGCGCCGCGCGCGTCTTCAACCTTGAAGGCGACCGGCTGACCACCCGATACGCCCGAAACCTTGCCATTCTTGACGGCCAGGTTGAACGCGACGGCATCGGGGAAGCGACGGCCGGAAATGACCTTGCCGGTCTTGGTGTCCTTCACCTGATACACGTAGGTATAGCCTTCGTGAGTAAAACGCTGCTTGCCGGCTTCTTCAGCCTGGGCGGGAGAGGCAATGGCGACGATGGCGCTCAGGGCGCCGGTGACAATGAACTTGGACAGCATTCGCATGGGTAAACTCCTTGTGAATGCCGATCAAACACCTCTTGTTTTTTCTTATTCTGTTGCGGGCGCTTCTATGTTGCAGCGCGGCAGAGCCACAATCGCAAAAAACGGCGCGCCAGTTGCATCCTGTGCAACCGCGCGACACGCCGTGGATCAAGCCTTTGACATTGCGACGATATGGTCGAATTGCTCTTTGGTCAGAGGGGCGACGGAAAGGCGCGATTGGCGCAGCATCACCATGTCGGACAGGGCTGAATCCGCCTTCATCGCCTTGAGCGACACTGGCCGCGCGAGTTTTTCATGCGGCGCGACATGGACGGCGATCCACTTCCCGCTGTCGTCGGTGCTGTCGGGCGCGGCTTCTTCGACGATCGTCATGATACCGACCGCCTCAAGTCCGATATTGCTATGGTAGAAGAAGGCCAGATCGCCCTTGCGCATCGCCTTCATATGACCCTGCGCGGCATGGTTGCGCACCCCGTCCCATTCGGCCTTCCCTTTCCTGACGAGATCGTCATAGGAAAAGACATCGGGTTCCGATTTCATCAGCCAGTAGTTCATTTTGCCTCCTTGCAACAGCGTCCCGGCGCGATCAAGGATGGCGTCATGCACGGGCCGCCCCATATGCAGGGCATGACCCCGACAAATGATATTTGGAGATAAGACGTGTCGCAAGCGGTACTGGATCAGGTGCCTGTCCTGTCCATGGCGGAAATGAGCAAGGCGGATTTCGCCGCGGCGTTCGGCCGATCCTTCCAGCAGTTCGGCTTCGCCATGGTGAAGGACCATGGCATGGACCAGGCGCTGGTCGATGACGGCTGGGCGCTGGCCCGGCGCTTCTTCGCGCTGCCGGAGGATGTGAAGCAGCGCTACAACGCCAGGGTCAATGGCGGACAGCGGGGCTATACCGCGTTCGGCACCGAGATCGCCAAGGGCGCGAGCGAGAACGACCTGAAGGAATTCTGGCATGTCGGCCGCGACCTGCCCGAAGGCGATCCGCTGGCCGCTACGATGCCGCCCAATATATGGCCGGAGGAAATGCCGGAGTTCGAGCCGGTCTTCGCCAGGCTCTATCGCGAGTTCGATCGGGTCGGCGCGGAATTGCTGTCGGCGATCGCGCTCTATCTCAGCCTGCCCGAACGCTGGTTCGACGGACCGATCGACAATGGCAATTCGATCCTGCGGCTGCTCCATTATCCGCCAGTGTCGCCGCAGGCGCCGGGCATTCGCGCGGGCGCGCATGAAGACATCAACCTCATCACCCTGCTGCTGGGCGCGGAAGAAGGCGGGCTGGAGCTAAAGGATCGCGGCGGCAACTGGCTGCCGGTGGTGCCGCCGCCCGGCGCGCTGGCGATCAATGTCGGCGACATGCTGCAACGGCTGACCAACCATCTGCTGCCGTCGACCAGCCACCGCGTGGTCAACCCGCCGCCGGAGCGGCGCGGCCATTCGCGCTATTCCATGCCCTTCTTCCTGCACCTGCGCCCCGATTTCATGATCGACGCGCTGCCGCAATGCGTGAACGAGGAGAATCCACGCCGCGATCCGCCGATCAGCGCGCATGATTATCTGACCGAGCGGCTGATCGAGATCGGGCTGATCAAGAAAGGCTGACGTCGTTCGCTTCGAACCCAGTCGAGAAGCAGGTAACGGAGCGCTTCCCGTTTCTCGACAGGCTCGAAACGAACGAAGGTTGGTGCGTTACTTCCGGCCGCGGCCCAGGGTGATGCCGATTTCCTCGCCGCGTTCGGACAAAGCGAGCTTCACGATCTTCACCTCGACATGGCTGACCTTGTCGTCCTGCAGAAAGATGGTGTCGATGATATGGTCGGCCACCGCTTCGATCAGGGTGAAGTGCACGCCTTGGGGCAGCGCGGTCGAGGCGGCGTGCTTGAGGTCCATATAGTTTTTGGATTGGCCAAGCGCCGTGTCCGGCTCGTAATGATCGGCGATTCGCAGGCGGGCGCGGATGGAGATGCGCAGCGGCTGGGGGAGATGCGTCTCCTCCGAATAAATGCCGGTCAGCACGTCGACATGGAGGTTGTTGACCTCCAGCGTCAGAAAATCGTCAAATCCAGTCTGCATAACTCGCCAACTCAGACCCATGCCGTGCCGTGCGGGCGGGCCAATTTAATCTTTCATTTTGCAAAGCGGGCGCTAAAGCCCCGCTTCCGGCGCTGCCCCATGCGCCATTGATGGCGGATCGGCAAGACGTGTCTCACATTGTTCCCCTGGACAGCCAGCCCGAAGCGGCAATCGAGCAACTGCTCGATGCGGCGTTCGGCGCCGACCGGCACGGACGCACGGCCTATCGCATCCGTGACGGGATGCCCTGGTTGCCCGCCCTCTCCTTCGCCACCGTCGATGCCCAAGGCGCGCTGATCGGGTCGCTGCAAAGCTGGCCCGTGGCGCTGACGGATGAGGATGGCGCGCAAATCCCGCTGATCATGGTGGGGCCGGTGGCAGTCGATCCGGCGCATCAGTTTGGCGGCCATGGCCGGGCGATGATGGACGCGGTGGTCGCCGCCGCGTGCGCGCAGGGCAGCGAGCCGCTGATGATGATCGGCGATCCCGAATATTATGGCCGTTTCTGGGGCTTTGTCGCGGACGGCACGGCAGGCTGGGACGCGCCCGGCCCGTTCGAGCCGCGCCGGTTGCTGGCACTGTCGGTCGATGGTCGTGCCGTCGGCGGAAGCGGGATGCTCGGTCCCAGAATCGCCGTCGCGGCCTGATTTACCCTTTGCCTTCGGGCGAGAGGCTCCTATCTCCGCCCCATGCCGATGGAGCCCCTGCCCGACCTGTCCACCCTCTCGCTCGCCGATATCGCGCGGCTTGCCGCCGAAAAGCGCCTGCCGCCGGTCGAGAAGTGGAATCCCGATCATTGCGGCGACAGCGAGATGCGGATCGCGCGCGACGGCACCTGGTTTCACCAGGGATCGCCGATCGGCCGGGAAACGATGGTGCGGCTCTTCTCCTCCATATTGCGGCGCGAGCCGGACGGCAGCCATGTGCTGGTGACGCCGGTCGAGAAGCTTGACATCGCGGTGGAGGATGCGCCCTTCGTCGCCGTCGAACTGAAGAGCGAAGGTGAAGGCCGGGGCCGCACCCTCGCCTTCCAGATCAAGAATGGCGACATCGTGACCGCTGGGCCGGACCACAAGCTGTGCCTGCGCGAGACGCCGGATGGGCCGCATCCCTATCTGCATGTGCGCGGCGGAATGGAGGCGCTGGTGGCGCGCAGCGTCTATTATGAGTTGATGAACCTGGCGCTGGAAGAAGACGCCGAGCGCATCGGCCTGTGGAGCGACGGCGCCTTCTTCCCGCTGGACGGGGCGGCATGACGCTGGCGCAGCGGTTGCGCGCCGCGCTGGAAGAAGGGCACAGGCGCGAAGATCTGGCGCCCGACGATATGCGCGATCCGCGGATCGACGGAGAGATTGCGCTGGCGCCCGCGGCCGTGCTGGTGGCGATCACCGACCGAGCGGAACCCGGCCTGATCCTGACGGAGCGATCGTCGCGCCTGCGCAAACATGCGGGCCAGATCGCCTTTCCGGGCGGCCGGGTGGATGCGGGCGACGCCGACGAGATCGCCGGGGCCCTGCGCGAGGCGCAGGAGGAAATCGCGTTGCCGCCCGACCGGGTGCAGGTGATCGGGACGGCCGATCGCTACCACACCTTTACCGGCTTCGACATTATCCCGGTGCTGGGCGTCATTCCGCCCGACCTGCCGCTGCGCGCGCAGGAAAGCGAGGTCGCCGACTGGTTCGAACTGCCGCTCGCTTACGCGCTCGATCCCGCGCGCAGGGTGCGCCATGCGGTGGAATATGAGGGCAGGCAGCGTCATTATTACGAGATATATTGGGAAGGCCGCCGCATCTGGGGGATTACCGCCGCCATTCTCGCCAACCTCTCGCGCAGGCTGGGCCATGACCATATACCTGCCTGATGCCGAATGGCGCCATCGCTCCGGCCTGGACGGCCTGTTCGCCGCGCTGGAGGCGGCGGAGGGCAAGGCGCGTTTCGTCGGCGGCGCCGTGCGCGACGGGCTGCTGGGCCTGCCGGTCAATGATCTGGACATCGCCACGACGCTGGGCCCGCAGGACGTGGTCGATCGGCTGAAGCGCGCGGGGATCAAGGCGGTGCCGACCGGGATCGACCATGGCACCATCACCGCCGTCCTGCCAGACGGGCCGGTCGAAATCACCACGCTGCGCCGCGACGTCAGCACGGATGGGCGGCGCGCCACCATCGCCTATACGGACGACTGGCGCGAGGATGCGGCGCGGCGGGACTTCACGATCAACGCCCTTTATGCCGATCCGCTGACCGGCGCGATCAGCGATTATTTCGGCGGGATCGCGGATCTTGAGGCGCGTCGGCTGCGCTTCATCGGCGATGCGTCGGCGCGGATCGCCGAGGATCATCTGCGCATCCTGCGCTATTTCCGTTTCCTGGCGCGCTATGGCGACAATGAGTTGGACAGTATCACCTATGATGCGTGCGTCGCCGCGGCCAACAGCCTTATGGCGCTGTCGCGCGAGCGGATCGCCGACGAACTGCTGAAATTGCTGGGCGTTGCGGCGCCGGTCCATGCGCTGCAGTTGATGGTCGAGGGCGGCATATTGCGGCCGGTGCTGCCGGAAGTGGATGCGGCCGGGATCGGGCGGGTCCATCAGTTGATCGCGCGCGAGGCGGAGGCCGGGATCGCATCATCGGCGCTGCGGCGGCTGGCTGCCCTGCTGCCGCCCGATGCGACATTGGCGGATGGGGTTGGCGCGCGGCTGAAGCTGTCGAACAAGGCGCGCAAGCGGCTGGTCGTCGCGTTGGAGCCGGCGGCGGCGGTGGAAAGTCCGCGCGCGCTGGCCTATCGGGTCGGGCTGGAAGGCGCGATCGACAGGCTGCTGCTCGATTTGGACAGGCCGCTGGCGGTGTTGACCCCGTTGCGGGACTGGACCCCGCCTGCCCTGCCGATCGGCGGCGGGGCGTTGATCGCCCGCGGTTTGACGCCCGGCCCGGATGTAGCCAAGGCGTTGCGTGCGGTGCAGGATGAATGGGTGGCGGAAGATTTCCCCGACGCGACACGCGTCGCGGTAATCGCGGATCAGATCGTCTCGAAATTCCAGCGCGCGCGCCAATAGTCGAACGCTTCCGCTTCGGGCATCGGCTTGGCGAAATGATAGCCCTGCCCCTGCCAGCAGCCCATCTGCTGGAGCGCGAGGGCCAGCGCCTGCGTCTCGATCCCTTCGGCGGTGACCCGCAAGTTCAGCGATTCGGCGAGTGACAGGATGGTGCGGACGATGACCGCCTTGTCATGATCCTCCAGCATCGTGGACACGAAGCTGCGATCGATCTTCAATATGTCGATCGGCAGGCTGTGCAGGCTGGCGAGGTTGGAGAAGCCGGTGCCGAAATCGTCCATCGCGATCGGCATCTGCAACCCCTTGAGCGCGACGAGCAGTTTCCGCGCCTTGTCGGGATCGGCGATGATCGCGCTTTCCGTCAATTCCGCCGTCAGCCGATGCCCGCCAATGCCCGAATAGCGCAAGGCTTCCTCGAACATCGAGGCGACATCGTCGCGCGCCATCTGGATCGGCGAGAGGTTGACGTTGACGCCCACGGGCAGAGGCTGGCCGAATTTCGCATCCCAGCGCGACAGCGCCTGCGCGGCCTCATAGGCGGCCCACCGACCCAGCGGCGTGATGAGGCCACTTTCTTCGGCGACGGCGATGAACTCGACAGGGGGCACATGGCCCAGTTCCTCGTCATTCCAGCGAGCCAAGGCCTCGAACCCGGTGATCTCACCGGTCTGGAGATGGATCAGCGGCTGGTAAGCGAGCGTCAGGCCGCCCTGGGCCAGCGCGTCGCGCAGGCGGCTTTCGATCGAGAAGCGCCGCTGCGCTTCCTTGAGCACGCCATTGCGATAGATTTCGACCTTGCCGCTGCGCTTGGCGATCTTCACCGCGGCCTGCGCCTTGCGCACGACATCGTCGGGATCATCGTCCAGGTTGAGCGAAAGCGCGCAGCCGATGGCGCAGTCGACGCGGATTTGCAGGTCGCTCAAGCGGATCGGCGAACTGAGCGCCTCCTTGATCCGCTGCACGATATGAAGAGCGTCTGACAAGCCGTTGTTCAAACGTGCAAAAATAGCAAAATCATTGCCGCCGATGCGGGCCAGCACATCGCCCTGGCGCAGACTGGACTTCAGGCGTTTGGCGACGGTGATGAGCAGTTCGTCGCCCGCCATGGGACCGAGCGATTCATTGACCCGGCTGAAGCGGCTGAGGTCGATCGCGATGATGCCGAACTGGGCCTTGTCGGGCCAGGCCGAATTGGCGAGACGGTCGTCAATCTCTTCGCCGAATCCCGTGCGATTGGGCAGCGCGGTCAGGCCGTCCGACAGCAATTCCCGGCGGAGATTCTTTTCGATCGTACGCTCGCCGGTGCGGTCGGTGGCGGTGAAGAGATATTGCTCCGGGCGTCCTTGGGCTGCGGGCAGGCGGCCGATGGTGCACATGAAATATTCCGGCCCCAGCTTGCCGTCGCGGCGCAATTCGAAACTGTCCGAATCGCGTCCGGATCGGATGAAGCCCATGACCCGGTCACGCCATGCCGCCGCCATCTTCGCCGCGGCGTCGGCCCGTTCGGACTGCGCCTGAAAGGCGGCGGCGAAGCGCGCATTGCCGTGAACCAACGTTATTTCGTTGTTTTCGCAGGAAAATATGGCCGCAAGCTGTGGCAGGGCCGATAGCCAGTCAGGCACGCTGATGCCCGGCACAGGATGCGCGTCATCGCCCCCCGGCAAGGGGGTGCCGCTGGCCTGTTTGACCGGCAAATTGCGCACCGACGTCGATTCCATACGCCCGCTGTATCGAGAAGGAGTAAATTTTCGGGAAACGCTAACCGCCGAATGGGAGGAACTTAGACCAAAGGCGAAATGCTTGAAATCAGAAGCGATTGTCGCGCGGGAACCCCGTCGGCGGCATACGCCCGGCGGCGCCGCGCGCGACCTTCCACGGCATCATGTCGCTTTCCGTCCGGGTACGCCCCAACTCGCCGCCCATCGTCCAGCTCAGGCCATCGGACAGGCGGAAAGCGATTGCGTCGGACAGGCCGCCGTCGCGATAGCGTTGCATCTGCACGCCCTGCCCACGCGTCATTTTCGGCATTTCGGTGATCGGGAACACCAGCAGCTTACGGTTTTCGCCGATCACGGCGATGCTGTCCGCCTCGGCCGGAATCGGTCGGATGACGCTGAGCTTCGCGCCGGCCCGGACGTTGACCACCTGCTTGCCCTTGCGCGTTTCCGCCATCAGGTCCGCCGTTGCCGCCACGAAACCACGGCCATCCGACGAAGCGAGCAGCAATTCGGTCCCGCTGCGCGCCGGCATGAAGGCGACGATCGCGCCTTCATTGTCCATGTCGACCAGAGAACGCACCGGGTCGCCAAAGCCGCGACCACCCGGCAGCTTGTCCGACGCCAGCGTGTAGATGCGGCCGGTCGAGGTCGCCAGCAGCAGCTTGTCGGTGGTGTAGGCGTGGAACGCATAATGCGGGCCGTCGCCTTCCTTGAATTTGAGCGTGTCGGCGGCGGCAAGGTCACGATGGCCGCTCATCGCCCTGATCCAGCCGCGTTCGGACAGGATCACGGTGATGGGTTCGCGCTCGATCATCGCCTCCAGCGGAATTTCGCGCGCCGGGGCGGCTTCCTCGACCAGGGTGCGGCGGCGGCCGAGATCGGTTTCGGGGCCGTAGCGCTTGCGCAGTGCGGCCAGATCGCGCTTCAGGCGGGTGCGCTGCCGGGCCGGGCTTTCGACCAGCTTCTCCAGCTCCTCCTTCTCCTTGACCAGTTCCGCATGTTCGCGCCGCAACTCCATCTCTTCCAGCTTGCGCAGCGAGCGCAGCCGCATGTTGAGGATGGCTTCCACCTGGCGGTCGTTGAGGGCGAATTCGTCCATCATCACCGCCTTCGGCTCATCCTCGGTGCGGATGATCTCGATCACCCGGTCGAGGTTGAGATAGGCGATGATATAGCCGTCGAGCAGTTCCAGCCTGCCGGCGATCTTTTCCAGCCGATGCTGGGCGCGGCGGACCAGTACGTCGATCTGGTGCTTGAGCCATTCTATCAGCAGCGGGCGCAGGCCCAGCACGCGCGGCGTCCGGGTGGCGTCGAGGACGTTGAGGTTCAGCGGGAAACGATTTTCCAGATCGGTCAGCCGGAACAGGCTGTCCATCAGCATCTGCGGATCGACGGTGCGCGCGCGCGGTTCGATGACGATGCGGATTTCCGCGTCGCTCTCGTCCCGAACGTCCGCCAGGATCGGCAGCTTGCGATCGTTGATGAGCGCCGCAATCTGTTCGATCAGCTTGGATTTCTGCACCTGATAGGGAATTTCGGTGACAACCGCGATCCACGTGCCGCGTCCCCCCTCTTCCTTATGCCAGCGCGCCCGCGTGCGGAAAGCGCCGCGCCCGGTGACATAGGCTTCGGAGATGATCGACGGGCTGTCCACCAGGACACCGCCGGTCGGAAAATCCGGCCCCTTCACCACCGCCATCAAGGCGGCATGATCGGTGTCGGGATCGTCGATCAGCAGGCCAGCCGCGTCGATCAGTTCGGTGACATTATGCGGCGGGATGCTGGTCGCCATGCCGACCGCGATGCCGGTCGCGCCATTGGCGAGCAGATTGGGGAACAGGCCGGGAAAGACCTCCGGCTCCTCATCCTCGCCATTATAGGTGGGTCGATAATCGACCGTGCCTTCGTCCAGTCCCGCCATCAGATCGGCGGCGGCCTGGGTCAGGCGCGCTTCGGTGTAGCGCATCGCCGCAGCGTTATCGCCGTCGATGTTGCCGAAATTGCCCTGCCCGTCGACCAGCGGCGTGCGCAGCGAGAATTCCTGCGCCAGCCGTACCATGGCGTCATAGACCGACTGGTCGCCATGGGGGTGATATTTGCCGATGACGTCGCCGACGACGCGGGCGCATTTCTTGTAACTTGTGGTGTTCCGCGCCGGGTTGGCGACCAGCACGTCCGGGGACGCGCCGCCCGGCTCCATCTTGAGCAGGCGCATCGCCCAGAGCAGGCGGCGATGCACCGGTTTCAGGCCATCGCGCAGGTCCGGCAACGACCGGGCGGTGATGGTCGACAACGCATAGACGAGATAGCGCTGCGAAAGCGCATCGTCGAACGGGTGATCCTTGATGGCGTCGAACGGGTCGCGAAAATCAGTCATCGCAGGTCGGATAGCAGGACGGGCACGAAACGGAAACGGATTTGGTCAGAAGCCGGCGATCAGCATATCGAGAGCTTTGGAGATGTCATAATCCTGATTCCGGAGCGACAGCACAACGTTGCCCAGCGACCGCGCAGGCACCGCGCCGGAAAATTGCGTCATCATAACCAATCGATGCCCATCGACATCAAATTGCGGATTGAGGCGCGCCATCGGCGTTCCCACATCCTCGAGCGGGACCAGCGGCACTACGAAGCGGGTCGTCAGATGGTCCAGCAGGTCGGTTTGGCAGTCCAGAACATAGGCACCATCAGGCAGGCGATGGACACAAAAACGCGCCATTAGAACCGCCGATATTTTTCGAGCGGCAATCCATGTTGTTCGACATAGGCGTTGGAGGCGGCAATGCCGGCCGCGTTGTCTTCTTTCCAGCGCCGTCCGCGCGCCGCCGCAATCTCGCTGCGCAAAGCATCTTCGCACGTGCGGGACAGGTTGATGCCCAGTGCTTTCGCATCGGCTACCAGATCAACGTCCAGTGACAGGTTCGTCGCCTTTCGCGTGGCGATCCGCTCATGTTTGGTTACGACCGACTCCTGTATCTGATATGCGCATGAATATACGCATGACGCGTCAATGCGGCAAGTATCGCCCTTCGGGATCGGCGGCGATCTCGGCCGCAAATTCCGCCACGATCCAGTCGCGGAAGGCCTTCACCTTGGGCGTGTTGCGGGCGTGAGGCGGATAGACCACCCAATAGCTGGCGATTTCCCGGACATAGGAGGGCACGGCTTCGACCAGCAGGCCCGACTCGATCTCCATCTTCCACAGAAAATGGTTGAGGATGGCGACGCCCTGCCCGCCGATCGCGGCGCGCCCCTCCATCACCTGACTGTCGAGGGCGATGCCGGGCGGGCCGGCGGCGGGATCGGCCTCCACCGCCATCGCCGCGAACCATTCATGCCACCACATGTCATCAGGCGACAGGCGCGGCAGGGCATGGAGCGCCTGCGCGTCGGCGATCGGGCCGTGCCGGTCCAGCCAGGCCGGGCTGCACATCGGCACCAGCCGGTTGTGGGTCAGCAATGTCGCCTCCAGCCCCGGCCATTGCCCCTTCCCGCCCCGGATCGCCAGATCCACGCCGTCGCGGGCGAGATCGACGACGCTGTCCTCCGCCTGGATGCGCACGGCGAGGTGCGGATGACGCATCTGAAAGGCCCCGATTTTGGGCGCGAGCCAGAGATGGGCGAAGCTGTTGGTGCAACTGATCGTCAGCACGGCCGAATGATCCTGCGTCAGCGCGGCAAAGCCCTGGCGCATCTGGTCGAAGGCGCGGGTCAGGACGGGCGCGATGTCCCGCCCCTTGTCGGTCAACGCGACCTTGCGCCCGATGCGCTGGAACAGGCTCAGCCCCAGCCGTTCCTCCAACAACTTCACCTGATAGCTGACCGCGGCCTGGGTCATCCCCAGTTCCAAGGCGGCAGCGGTGAAATTTTCGAGGCGGGCGGCTGCTTCGAACACGCGGATTGCGGAGAGGGGCGGCAGCGTCGACATGCCATCATCAATAAGCTGAGCTTATCTAAAACGTCCAGCCTTTTGTTGGCGACCGTCACGGCGATCGGGCAGAAGCGCAGGCGCGGACGATCTTTCCGATCCGCCCCCGCCACTTGGAAAGGACGGCATCATGCGTGACGAATATGACGACCGGCTGCGGTATGACGGCCGCGAACAGATCAACAACGGAATTGACCGGCTGCTGGCCAGGATCATGCAGGCGTTTCGTGTCCTGCATATGATCCATTGGTCCTCGCCCTGGGCGGCCGCTGAACGCCAATGCCGGAACTGAGCCGGACGGCGGCAAAATCGACCATCGCCACCAGATCGGGGGTTGCGGTTTCGGGCAGGAGCGCCACTTTGCGGCCGTGTCCGAATCCGCTCCCCCCGCCCTTTCCGCCCTTCCCCCTCCCCCGACCGCGTTGCTGAACGGCGCGGCGCTGTTCCTCGATTTCGACGGAACGCTGGCGCCGCTGGCCGACACGCCCGACGCGGTGGATGTCGGCGACGACCTGCTGTCGCTGCTGGCCCGGTTGCGCGACCAACTGGACGGGCGGCTGGCGATCGTCAGCGGTCGATCGATCGCGACCCTGCGCGCACTGGGCTTTGGCGATTTCCTGCTGTCGGGCACCCATGGGCTGGAGTTCGCCCGGCCCGGCGCGGCGGTGGACGCCCCGCCCCGCCTGCCCGCCATCGATGCGGTGGAGGCCGCCTTCAACGCCTTTGTCGAGGGCAAGCCCGGCCTGCTGGTCGAACGCAAGTCGATCAGCGTCGGGCTGCATTTCCGCGGCGCGCCGATATGGGGCGAGGAAGCGGGCCGGCTGGCGACGGCCCTGGCGGACGCGCATGGCCTGGCGCTGCAACATGGCAAGATGCTGTATGAATTGCGTCCCGGCGGCGCGGACAAGGGCAGCGCCCTCCTGGCCCTGATGCAGAGCGCGCCGATGGCGGGCGGCGTACCGGTCTTCATCGGCGACGACGTCACCGATGAAGAAGGCTTCGCCGCCGCCGCCGAATTGGGCGGCGCAGGAATATTGGTCGGGGCGCCGCGCGCGACATTGGCCGCATTCTCTTTGGAACAGGTTGCCGCCGTCAGGCATTATCTGGCCGAGGGGGTCGCCGGATAATATTTTCGGCGTCCCTTGTCGTGAGCAACGAAAGGGGCAGACCGATCCAAGCACCGAATGACTCCATCCTGGCTGGCAGCGAGCGAACGCTCGACCTCTGGCCCATCGGCAATTGCCAGGCCTCCGCGCTGATCGACCGCATGGGCCGCATGGTTTGGGCCTGTGTGCCGCGCGTCGATGGCGACCCGGTTTTTTCCGCCCTGCTGGACGATGAGGCATGGGATGATCCGCAGGCGCACGGCTTTTGGGCGATCGAACTGGAAAATTGCGTCGCGGTCGAGCAGCATTATATCCGCAACACCCCGATATTGGTGACCCGCCAGAGCGACGCGCAGGGCAATGCGATCGAAATCATCGATTTCTGCCCGCGGCACAAGCATAAGGGCCGTATCTACCGCCCGGTCGCCTTCATCCGGATCGTGCGGCCGGTCGCCGGTTCCCCCCGCATATGCGTCAAGCTGCGCCCCACTACCGCCTGGAACGCGGAAAAGGTGCCGGTCAGCTATGGATCCAACCATATCCGCATGGTCCTGTCCTACATGGCGATGCGGATATCGACCAATGCGCCTATCGGCCTGATCGCACAGGAAAGCTGGTTCCGGCTGGAGCAGGACGCGCATTTCTTCATGGGGCCGGACGAGGGCTTTTCCGACGCGCTGCGCCCGGCGATCGAACGGATGCTGGACGACACCATCCATGAATGGCAGCTCTGGGTCCGCGGCCTCGCCATCCCGGCCGAATGGCAGGAGGCGGTGATCCGCTCCGCCATTACGCTCAAGCTCTGCCAGCATGAGGAAACCGGCGCGATCGTAGCCGCGCTCACCACCTCCATTCCCGAACATGCGAACAGCGGGCGTAACTGGGACTATCGCTACTGCTGGGTGCGCGACGCCTATTATACGGTCGAGGCGTTGAACCGGCTGGGCGCGCTCGACGTGCTGGAAAGCTATCTCGTCTATCTGCGCAACATCGTCGATGGCGCCAAGGGCGGACATATTCAGCCGCTCTACGATGTGCGCGGCAACGCCACGCTGACGGAATGGGAAGCCGAGCAACTGCCCGGCTATCGCGGCATGGGGCCGGTGCGTGTGGGGAATGCCGCCTATGAACAGGTCCAGCACGACGCCTATGGCCAGATCGTGCTGTCGTCGGTGCAGGGCTTCATCGACCAGCGGCTGCTGCGCATGGCCGGCCATGCCGATTTCGAAGCACTGGAGGCGGTGGGCGAACGGGCCTGGGCGGTGTACGACCAGCCCGACGCCGGCCTGTGGGAACTCCGCACCCGCGCCCATGTCCACAGCTATAGCGCGGTCATGTGCTGGGCGGCGTGCGATCGGCTGGCCCATGCCGCCACCGCGCTCGACCTGCCGGTGCGCGCCGGTCATTGGCAGAACCGCGCCGACACGATGAAGGCGCGTATCCTGGAGGCCGCCTGGCGCACCGACAGCAAGGCGATCTCCGCCAATTTCGAGGATGATTCGCGCGATGCGTCGCTGCTGCAACTGCTCGACCTGCGCTTCCTGACTGCCGACGATCCGATGTTCATCGGCACGCTGGCGGCGCTGGAAACCGACCTGCGGCGCGGCAACGACATGCTGCGTTACAGCGCGCCTGACGATTTCGGCGAACCGGTGACGGCGTTCAACGTCTGCACATTCTGGCTGATCGAGGCGCTGCATCGCACCGGCCGGACCGACGAGGCCCGCGCCCTGTTCGAAGAGATGCTGTCCCGCCGCACCGCCGCAGGGCTGCTGTCCGAAGATATCGACCCCGCAACCGGGGAATTATGGGGCAATTATCCCCAGACCTACTCATTGGTCGGCATCATCAATTGCGCCGTCTTGCTGAGCAAACCGTGGAGCGCGATGCGATGAGCCGCCTTATCGTTATATCGAACCGGGTCAGTCGCCCCAGCAAGTCAGGCAACCAGGGCGGACTGGCCGTCGCATTGTCGCAGGCCTTGAGGGAAAGCCGGGGCATCTGGGTCGGCTGGTCGGGCGAGGTCACCGACAATTTCACCGGCCATATCGGCTTTGCAGAGGATGAGGGGGTCAAGACCGCGACGATCGACCTGGAAGAACAGGATGTTGACGAATATTATAATGGCTACGCCAACAAGACGCTGTGGCCGCTGTTCCATTTCCGCATCGACCTGGCCGAATATGCCCGCGATTTCGAGGGTGGCTATAATCGCGTCAACAAACGCTTCGCGGAGACAGCCAGCCCGCTGATCGAACCCGAAGACGTCATCTGGGTCCATGACTATCATATGATCCCGCTGGGCCAGATGCTGCGCGACAAGGGGCTGAAGAACCGCATGGGCTTCTTCCTCCACATTCCCTGGCCCCCGACCCGGCTGCTGGTGTCGCTGCCCCATCACAGCAAGCTGGTCAGCACGCTGTTCGCCTATGACGTCATCGGCTTCCATACCGAGGAATGGCTCGAATCCTTCCGCCATTATGTCGAGCGCGAGATGGGCGGCAGCGTCAATGGCGACTTCGTCACCGTCGGCGATCGCACAATCCAAGCGGTCGCCTGTCCGATCGGCATCAACGCGAAGGAATTTGCCGAGGCCGCCGAGAGCGACGAGGCGCAGGATATGTTGAGCCTGGTTCGCGCGTCGTTGCAGGACCGGTCGATGATCGTCGGGGTCGATCGGCTGGATTACAGCAAGGGGCTGGAGGAGCGGTTCAACGGCTATGCCCGTTTCCTGAAGGATCATCCCGAACACCACCGCAAGCTGCTGCTGACCCAGATCGCCCCGCCCTCGCGCGGGGAAGTGGAAAGCTACCAGCAGATCCGTGCGACGCTCGATTCCCTCGCAGGACGGATCAACGGCGAATATAGCGACGTCGACTGGACCCCGATCCGCTACGTCAACCAGGGTTATCCGCGCGACAAGCTGGCCGGCATCTATCGCGCCGCAAAGATCGGGCTGGTGACACCGCTGCGCGACGGCATGAACCTGGTCGCGAAGGAATATGTCGCGGCCCAGGACCCCGAAGATCCGGGCGTGCTGATCCTGTCCCGCTTCGCCGGGGCGGCGATGCAGCTCAAGGATGCATTGTTGATAAATCCCTACAGCCCGGAAGAGATGTCCGACGCGATCCTGCGGGCGCTGGCCATGCCGCTGGACGAGCGCAAGCGGCGCTGGCGCGCGATGATGGACAGCGTGGAGCAACAGGATATCAGCTGGTGGCGGCAATGTTTCACCGGCCGGCTGATGGCGGTTGAACGCGCCGAAGCGCCGCCGCTGACGGAAGACATGGCGGGATGACGGCACAGGTCCGCCACCTCAGCATCGGCATCGCCGTGCCTCTGGCGCGGGCCTATGCCTTCGCACGGCGACCGGAAAATTTTCCGCGCTGGGCCGCCGGCCTGTCCGCGACCCTGCATGAGAGCGACGATGGCTGGGTCGCGGATACGCCCGCGGGCGAAGCGCTGGTGCTGTTCACACCGGCCAATGATTTCGGCATCCTCGACCATCGCGTGCGGCTGGCGGGCAGGCCGGACATCTATATCCCGCTGCGGATGATCGAACATGGCGCCGGCACCGAGGTAATCTTCACTTTGCTGCGCCAGCCGGACATGGACGATGCGACGTTCGAGGCCGATGCGCAGGCGGTGACGGCGGACCTGCGCACGCTCAAAGCCTTGCTGGAAGCGGCGCCTGCCGGTTGAGCGGAGCGGCTTCCCTCGCTAAGGCCCGTGTCATGCACAGCGACGATGAAGACGAACCCCGCGGCTTCTGGCCCGCCATTCGAGCCCGATCCGGCCTGATCCTGGGCGTGATCGGCCTGGTCGGCTGGTGCGCGATGATCTGGTTCATGTTCGGGGATGTGCTGTAAGGGGCGCACCAATTGCACGCCCATCCACTTTGCTCTATGGGCCGGCCTAGCAGCCCCGGCACCCGCTGATCCTTTCCGATTCGCGTTTGCCGGGGCGCAATCTTTTCTAGATCGGTTTTCGATCCGATGGCATCGGATCGGCCGATCTGGGGTGTTGGTTTTACGCGATTTCCGAGCCATCAGATGAGTCCATCTGATTAGAAATCGCTCTAAGATAAGTCAGGAACGCGCATGGCCCGTCGCCGCCAGATTTACGAAGGCAAGGCAAAGATCCTTTACGAAGGCCCCGAGCCCGGCACGATCATCCAATATTTCAAGGATGACGCCACTGCCTTCAATGCCCAGAAAAAGGGCACGATTTCGGGCAAGGGCGTGCTGAACAACCGGATTTCCGAGCATATCTTCACCCTGCTCGGCCAGATCGGCGTGCCGACCCACTTCATCCGCCGCCTCAACATGCGCGAACAACTGGTCCGTCAGGTCGAGATCGTGCCGATCGAGGTCGTGGTGCGCAACGTCGCCGCCGGGTCGCTCAGCAAGAAGCTGGGCATCGAGGAAGGCACGCAACTCCCCCGCACGCTGATCGAATATTGCTACAAGGACGATGCGCTGGGCGACCCGCTGATCTCCGAAGAGCATATCGCCTGCTTCGGCTGGGCGACGCAGGACGAGATGCACGACATCGCCGACATGGCGATCCGCATCAATGACTTCATGTGCGGTCTGTTCGCGGGCATTGGCATCCGCCTGGTCGATTTCAAGCTGGAATTCGGCCGGCTTTACGACGGCGAATATAGCCGCATCATCCTGGCCGACGAGATCAGCCCGGATGGTTGCCGCCTGTGGGACATGGTGACCAACGAAAAGCTGGACAAGGATCGCTTCCGCCGCGATCTGGGCGGCGAAGTCGAAGCCTATCAGGAGGTTGCGCGCCGCCTTGGCCTGCTGCCCGAAGGACTGGACACCACCGTCCTCGACCTCGACACCCATCGCAAGAAGCGCGAAAAGGACTGACAGTCCATCGCATGACATTGTAAAAGCCGGCGGAAAAATACTGTTTTCGCTGGCTTTTTCGTGCGCGCCGAGTCAGATCAGCGCGTCGGCCATCAGCTTGATGCCCAGCAGCACCATCAGCGCGTAGATGAGCGTGTAGAAACGCGCCGGATCGACCCGTCGCACCAACGCCACGCCGGCGAAAGTCGATAGGATCGCCACCGGCGCCAGCATCGCCGTCGCCATCAGATTGGCGTGGGTGAACTGCCCCAGCGCGGCATAGGCGGGCAGCTTCATCCAGTTCATCGCGGCGAAGGCGAGCGCGGTGGTCCCCACCAGCATGTCACGCGGCAGTTTTTTGGGCAGCACCCACATCTGGAAGGGGGGCGACCCGGCATGGGCGATATGGCTGGTGAAGCCGCTGCCGATGCCGAACAGGAAGCCGACCCAGCCGGGCGAATCCGACGGCAGAACCACGGCCTTGCCGCGTTCGATCCACAAACGTTGCAGCCCGAACAGTACCGAAATGGCGCCGAGCACGCCCAGCACCGCGGTTTCCGACACCTGCGCCGCAAACAGATAGCCAAGTCCGATGCCGACCGCAGCGCCCGGCAGCATGACCTTGAGGATCGACCCGTCCCAACTATGGCGATAGACCCAGACGCTGACGACGTCCTGCAGGATCAGGATCGGCAACAGGATCGCCGCGCCGCGCACCGGATCGACGGCCAGCGCCATCACCGGCATGGCCAGTGCGCCGATCCCGGCAAAGCCGCCCTTGGCGAGGCCGGCAAGGCTGACGGCGATGATGGCGCATATATAATAGAGCGTATCGGGGTTCATGCCCGTCGCTTAGGGGATAGATGGACGGGTGGGAATGGCTTGTATGGGTGGGAAGTGGACGGGCAGCTTTCCAAAGAAATGCACATGTCGACTGGCCGTTAGATCGTGCTATGTCGGTGTGTCAGCGTGGGAGAATGGAGAATCCCGTTGCCTTCGGGTGGCGCTCGTTACGCGGGGTTGTAGGTTCGAATCCTACCTCTGGCTATGTCTACAAATGGTCGCTTCCAGACCATCGTCACCAACGATATTTGATCCTTCCAATGTTGGATTTTCTCTGATTTATCCTTATGGATGACATGTTTTCCGACAACCCGCTCGGCCAACCGCTCACTCCCAACAGATAAGCCGATGTCCCTGACGCGCTGGCGGCGCGCAGGCGTGACCATGATGACGCGCCCCGGTCAGGCGGGTGGCGCATGCGTGACGCGTCGCGGGCGCGTCGCGAGCGCTTTGGAGGCGCAATGCTCGAAAAAGGCGGACGATGGTGTGAACTTCGGGGGTGTGAACTTCGGGCCGTCGCGTCGGCATGACCGCGACCATGGCCAATAGCAGCCCTCGCGCCTCACCGATTGGCGCGATAGCCGATCAGCAGGCCGAAGCTGAAGGTCGCCAGCAGGGCGAGTTGGACCTTGCCGTGCGGATCGTCATATCCCACGATCTGCTGTCCCCATGCGAACAACCCGACAAACATCGCCAGCGCCAGTCCGGACATCGCCCCGCACGTCCCCCAAAATCCCATAGTCACACTAGCGCAATGGTCGCTAACAAAGTCATAATGGCTTGCCTCCGCGCGCCGCCGCGCCTAGGGGGTGCGGCAAAGTTCGGCCGTGCGGAATCGCGCGGCGTCAGTCGATTCCAAGGAGTCCGCGTCCCATGAAAGCCCGCATCTTCGTCACTCTCAAGGGCGGCGTCCTCGATCCCCAGGGGCGGGCCATCCATCATGCGCTCGACGGGCTGGGCTTTGGCGGCGTCAACGATGTGCGCGCCGGCAAGCTGATCGAACTGGACCTGGCCGACGACACCAGCGACGAGGATATCGACGCCATGTGCCGCAAGCTGCTGGCCAATACGGTGATCGAAAACTACCGCATCGAAAAGGTGGCCTGAGGCATGAAGAGCGCCGTCATCGTCTTTCCGGGCAGCAATTGCGACCGCGACCTGGCGGTGGCGTTCGAGGCTGCGACCGGCAGCAAGTCCGCCATGGTGTGGCATCGCGACACCGATCTGCCGGACGACATCGACCTGATCGGCGTACCGGGCGGTTTTTCCTACGGCGATTATCTGCGGTCCGGCGCGATGGCCGCGCGTTCGCCGGTGATGCGGGCGGTGGCGAGAGCGGCCGAGCGGGGCGCTTTCGTGCTGGGCATCTGCAACGGTTTTCAGGTGCTGACCGAAAGCGGCCTGCTCCCCGGTGCGCTGCTGCGCAATGCCGGTGGCCATTTCGTGTGCCGCGACGTCGCCCTGACGGTCGAGAGCGCGCAGAGCGCCTTCACCAGCCACTATGCGGCGGGCGAAGCGATCCACTATCCGGTGGCGCATCATGACGGCAATTATTTCGCCGACGATGCGACGCTCGACCGGCTGGAAGGCGAAGGCCGCGTAGCGCTGCGCTATGCGGAGAGCGTGAACGGATCGGCCCGCAACATTGCCGGTATCCTGAACGACGCCGGCAATGTGCTGGGCATGATGCCGCATCCCGAGCGGGTGATCGAGCCGGCGCATGGCGCGACCGACGGCAAGCGCCTGTTCCAGGGGCTGGTCGAAGGGCTGATGGCGCGGGCCTGAGCGCTTCCTCCCTGTTGACGATATGAAACAGCGCCTTCCTCGGGGATGGCGCTGTTTTTAAGAGCCTTCGACAGGATCAGGCCGAACGGATGGTGAGAATGGCCGTCACCCCCCGCGGTGATAGTCGTAATCCATGGCGCGGCCCTGCTGCTTGGTCAGGATGGCGCCGACGATCGCGCCGCCGCTGCGCCGCAAACGCTCCACCGCCGCGCGCAGGCCGCCATGATGGTTGCGGCCCCATTCGACCACCAGCAGGCTGGCTTGCGCCTTGGCCGCCAGCAAGGGAGCATCGCCGATACCGAGGATCGGCGGGGCATCGATCAGCACCGTATCATAACGGTCGCGCACCGCCGTGAGCAGGCCGTCCAGCGCCGGGGTCGACAGCAGTTCCGACGGATTGGGCGGCAGGGTGCCGCAAGGCAGCAGCGCCACGCCCGCGACGCCGGTGTCCACGATCACATCCTGCGCCATGGCCTGACCGGTCAGCACTTCGCTGATGCCGCGCGTGGGCGACAGGCGGAACAGGCGATGCTGCACCGGACGGCGCATGTCGCCATCGATTACCAGCACCGACTTGCCGAGGGCTGCCAGCGCCAGCGCCAGCGCGTGCAGGGTGAGCGACTTGCCCTCCCCTTCCTGTGCGCTGGTGACGAGGATCGATCGCGGCAGGCCATCGGCCGACGCGAGCAGCAAAGACGCCGCGATCGGGGTGAATATCTCCGCCGGCTGGGGATTGTCGCCGGTCACCGGCACCGCGCCCAGCAAGGGCAGGCCGACCCGTTCCGCCAGCGTGTCGGCGGAGGTCACGGCGTCGTCGAACATGTGGCGCGCCGCCACCAGTAGCAGCCCGAGCGCCAGCCCGCCGAGCGATGCCAACAGAAGGATCACGCCAATGCGCGGCGAAAAGGGCCGCGCCGGCACCGCCGCGCGATCGAGCGGCCGGATGCGACCGGCCTGGAAGCCCGCCTGCGACGCCATGTCGCGATAGCGCTGGAGCAGGCTGTCGTGCAGCATACGATAGGTATCGACCGAGCGTTCCATGATGCCCATCTGGACATCGCGGCCCTGCTCAACCTGCGCCTGTTGTTCGAGCTGCGCGATTTCCCTGGCGATCTGATCCTCGCCGCGCACCGCCACGTCATATTGTTCGCGCAGCGACGCGCGGATGGTGTTGGCCATGGAATCGGCCTGCTCGTCCAGCGCCGCCAGCTTCGCCCGCGCTTCCCGCATTTCGGGGTGCGCGTCCTTGCGGAACTGCCGTTCTTCGGCGACCGCCGCGCGGGCCTGGGCGCGATCGGCCATGATCTGCTGCATCGCCCCGTTGCCCAACACTTCAGGCAGCGTATCGGCGCTGGCGCGCCGCGCGCTTTCCCAGCGTTTCTGCGCCGCGATGCGATCGGCCGCGGCCTGAGCACGAAAGGCGTTAAGTTGGGCCAGGCGCGTCGCGACCGATCCGTCGGGCGCGGCAGGTTTGACCGGCTTGCTCTCTTCGCCCGGCTGGGCCGGCGTGCCCGTGCGCGCGGCATAGACAGCCATGTCGCGCTCCGCCCGCGCCAGATCGTTGCGCGCACCGTCCAGTTCTCCCAGCAGGAAGCGGCGCGCCTGCACGCCGGATTCGAAGCCGCGCTTCAGGTCGGCGCGGATCAGGCTGTCGGCATAGCTGTTGGCCACGCGCGCCGACAGCACCGGATCGGCGCTGACGAAGCTGATCCGCAGCACCCGCGACTTGCCGGGCAGTTCGACCTCCAGATTGTCGAGCAGCAGCCGTACGACCATGTCCTGCTCCACCTGGCGCTGCGACAACGTCCCGACGCCCTCGGCCGGCCGGACCTCGTCCATGCCCTTGAAGAAGGTCGGCGTGCCGACCAGCGCCAGATCGCGCGCCACCTCCTCAGCCAGCGCCCGGCTGCGCAAGACTTCCAATTCGGTCTGCATCAGCGTTTCGGTGTCGTTGGCCGTGCCGGCGCGCTGGGCGGCGGCGGAACCGGCCGCGCCGGCCGGCACATCCTCCACCTCGACCGAGGCGGTCGCGCGATAGTCGGGCGTCGATGTCAGGATGAAGATCGCGCCGGCCAGCAGGCAGAGCGCCATGGTGACGAACAGGATGATGCGGTGCCGGCGCAAGACCAGCCAGCAGCGCGCGGCGGCGACCGACAGGCGGGCATTGAAACCCTCGCCGCGGCCATCCGCATCGTCACGCGTCGGGAAAGCAGGAAGACCCATCAGCGATTTCCGTCCAGCGCGATGAAGCCGGTGGCGAGCGCGGGCACGGCCAGCAGTGCGCCGCCCACTATCGCCTTGGCGCGCGACAGGCCGACGATGACCATGTCGCCCGGCAGGATTTCAGGATCGGGCGCACGCCCTTTGCGAATGGCGGCCAGATCGAACAGAGCGGCCTGCCGCTGGTCGTCCAGCTGGCGCACGACGACGACCTGGTTGAGCCCCGCCAGCCGGGTCGGCCCCTTCGCCAGGGCGACGGCCTGCAACAGGGTCAGCCGCCCTTCGACCGGATAGAGGCCGGGTTCGCGCACCTCGCCATCCAGCGTGATGCGGCGACCCACGGCCTTCTTCACGAACAAAGTGACCTGCGGCGAGACCAGATAGCGTTCGCCCAGCCGCCCGGCGATGACGTCGCCCGCTTCGCCGGCGGTCAGTCCTGCGACCGACACGTCGCCGATCAGCGGCATGCGGATCATGCCCCCCGCCGTAACCTGCGCGTCTTCCAATGACAGACCCGGCTCGTGATAGACCTGAATGCGCAGCACATCGTCCGGCGCAATGCGATAATCCATGCCGATCGCCGGCGGCGGCGGAATTACGGCATAGGCGGCCTCCCCGCGCGGCGCATCCTCTACGGTCGCGCACGCACCCAGCAACCCGCACGCGATCAGCGCTGCAATCGATCGGTTGATGCTGTTTCCGCGCTTCATCCGCGCTCCCGCCCCGTCTTAACCCAGATGAGGCCGGGGGTTAACGGCGCGGCACCGCGATGGCAACCACGGACGGGACGGGTCGAACGAACCCGATGACCGTCAGACGGCGAGACGGTCGGGCGCCGGTTCCGCCAGGCGGCGCGGCTGATCGGGCCAGATTCCTCTGGTGTCATAAACAGCCTTGCCGGCGCGTTCATCGACGGGGACAGATTTGAACATGTCATGATCGACAAGAATGACGAAAACGCCACATTGTTCCAGTGCCGTATCGAGATCGATCAGTTCGGCCCCCGTCCCGGCAAATTCCATCGGCAGCGCCTGCGCATATGGTTCTACCAGCTTGACGCGGCGACCATAGCGACGCGCCAGCCGCGCCGCGACCTTCACCGCAGGGCTTTCGCGGAAATCGTCGATATTCGCCTTGAAGGCGAGGCCGAGGCAGGCGACGTCTTCGCCGGCGAAGACGTCGATCATGTCGGACGCCTTCGCCACGACATAGTCGGTCTTGCCGTCATTCACTTCGCGCGCAGTACGGATGATGCGGGCATTTTCCGGGTCGCCATGGACGATGAACCAGGGATCGACGGCGATGCAATGACCGCCGACGCCAGGACCGGGCGAGAGGATATTGACGCGCGGATGGCGGTTGGCGAGGCGAATCACTTCCCACACGTCGATGTCCATATTTTCCGCGATCACCGACAATTCATTGGCGAAGGCGATATTGACGTCGCGGAAGCTGTTTTCGACCAGTTTGACCATTTCGGCTGCGCGCGCGGTGGTGGTGATGCAGGCGCCGCGGACGAACTGGCGATAGAAGCCCAGCGCCTTGCGCGCGCAACGCGGCGTGATGCCGCCGATGCAGCGGTCGTTGTCGATCAGTTCGACCAGAATGCGGCCAGGCAGCACGCGTTCCGGGCAATAGGCGATGGCGATGTCGCCGGCCACGCCGGTGCCGGGCATCTTGAGGTCGGGACGGATGGTGCCGATCACGTCGCGCATCGATTCGGTCGTGCCGACGGGAGATGTGGATTCGAGGATCACGGTGTCGCCGGCCTTGAGTACCGGAGCGATCGTGCGCGCGGCGTTCAGGACATAGGAGATGTCCGGCGCCCGATCTTCCGACACCGGGGTCGGCACGGCGATGATGAAGACGTCGCTTTCTTCCACCTCCAGGCTCGCACGGAGCTTGCCGCGTGCGACGACCCCCTGCACCAGGCCGTCCAGGTCGACTTCTTCGATATGGACGCGGCCGCTATTGACCGTTTCGACCACGTGGGCGCTGACGTCGACACCCACCACCTGCGCGCCGCCACGCGCGATCAACGCGGCGGTCGGCAGGCCGATATAGCCAAGGCCAATGACGGAAACCTTCTGTTTTGCGTCGACGGGCATGAGGCGGACAATCCTTCAAACGGTGAATTTGCCCGCTTTTCTGCCCGAAAATGCTGAAGATTTCGGTAACGCTGGCGATTCGCAAGCTAACGTACTGGTCAGCTTTCAGCGATAACGCGGCAGAGGCTGGCGCGCCATATGCATGGGCGAGCGAACGACCGGCGTGGTGATGATCTTGGTCTTCATCAGCGTGCGGATACGATCCGCGCCGTCGGGATTGAGCAGGACCACGCGCGTGCCGCCCGACGTCAGCGGCTCGATGGTCGAGATGGCGATGGCATGGCGAGCGCACAGCGCCGTGACATCGTCCAGCGGCGCGTTGAGATTGATGGCGCGGCTCATGCGGACATATCCATCGTACCGACGGTCGGGTTGAGATGAATCGATAAGGTCATGAGGCAGGCTCCTTGCGTGGCAAGCGGGAGCGCGATCTGTCTCTCGGTCGTGGCGAATGCTTGCGGGCAGGTTTCGCGGCGATGCCGTCCGGTAGCAGATAGCGCCCGCAGCGTCGCCGCTTTTATTCCGGCGCTGCGGCATCCGCGCCGATCAGCGCGGCGATTCGCGCCGCCGCCCGACCGTCGCCGAAGGGATTGTGCGCCCGCGCCATCGCCTGATAGGCGTCCTCATCATCCAGCAGCGCCAGCACCTCGCGCACGATGCGGTCGCGATCCGCGCCGACCAGCCTGGCCGTCCCTGCATCGACGCCTTCGGGCCGCTCGGTCGTCTCGCGCATCACCAGCACCGGCTTGCCGAGCGACGGCGCCTCCTCCTGCACGCCGCCGCTGTCCGTCAGCACGAGATGGCACAGGTCGAGCAATCGCACGAAATGCGGATAGTCGAGCGGCTCGATCATCGCGACATTGGGCAGGCCACCCAGCACCGCATCCATCACCGGCCGGACATTGGGATTGGGGTGGACAGGAAAGATCACCGCCACATCGGGTCGCGCAGCGATGTCCGCGATCGAGCGAGCGATCGCTTCCATGCCGCCGCCGAAATTCTCGCGCCGATGGCTGGTGACGGCGACGATCCGCTTGCCCGCGAAGCGTGCCGCCAGACCATCCAGGCCACTGGCCAGCGCCGGCTCCTCCAAGAGGCGATCGCGGGTCGCGAGCAGCGCGTCGATCACGGTGTTGCCGGTAATGTGGATGCTGGCAGCGTCGCGGCTTTCACGCAGCAGCGCATCGGCCGCCGCTTGGGTCGGCGCGAAATTCATGTCGGCGATACAGGCCACGACCCGGCGATTCACTTCTTCCGGCCAAGGATGGTGGATGTCGCCACTGCGCAGCCCGGCCTCCACATGGGCGACCGGAATCTTGCGATAATAGGCGGCCAGACTTGCGACCATCGTAGTGAGCGTGTCGCCATGGACGACGACGCGGTCGGGCTTTTCCGCATCGAAGGCCCTGCCCAGTTCGACGATCAGCTTTGCGGTCAGGCCGTCCAGCGTCTGGTTTGGCACCATGACGTCCAGATCGATATCGGGTACGATCCCGGCAATCTCCAGCACCTGGTCCAGCAGGCCGCGATGCTGCGCGGTCACGATAACGCGTGTCGTCACGCCCGGCTGCGCGCGCAGCGCATGGATCACCGGGAACATCTTGATCGCTTCGGGTCGCGTCCCGAACACCAGCGCTACCTTCACATCAACTCCTTTGCCTGCCGCTCCGTTCAGCCTGTCGCAGAAATTGGTAACCAGCGGCTGAACGCCATCGCCAAATTCACCGCTGCAACGCAGCGAATTGAAATATACGCGGACTATGATAGAGCCGCGCCCAGTCACCACGTCATACGGAGCTGAATAGTCCATGAAAATCACGATGATCGGCACGGGTTATGTTGGACTTGTGTCAGGAGCCTGTTTTGCGGATTTCGGTCATGACGTGGTGTGCGTGGACAAGGACGCGGGAAAGATCGCGGCGATCGAGTCCGGCCGGATGCCGATTTTCGAACCGGGGCTGGACAAGCTCGTGGGCGACAACGCCGCATCGGGCCGGCTGACCTTCACCACCGACCTGGCCGCCGGCGTCAAGGGCGCGGACGCGATCTTCATCGCGGTGGGCACGCCGTCGCGCCGGGGCGATGGCCATGCGGATCTCAGCTATGTCTATGCTGCGGCGCGGGAAATCGTGGCGGCGCTCGATGCGCCCGCGGTGATCGTGACCAAGTCAACCGTACCGGTCGGCACCGGCGATGAAGTCGAGCGGATCGCCCGCGAACTCAAGCCCGACCTTGATATTCAGGTCGTGTCCAACCCCGAATTCCTGCGCGAAGGCGCGGCCATCGGCGACTTCAAGCGGCCCGACCGCGTCGTCGTGGGCACCACCGGCTCGGAGCGCGCAATCGCGGTGATGAGCCAGGTCTATCGCCCGCTCAACCTCAACCAGGCGCCGTTGATGTTCACCGGTCGCCGCACCGCCGAACTCATCAAATATGCCGCCAACGCCTTCCTGGCGACCAAGATCACCTTCATCAACGAGATGGCGGACCTGTGCGAAGCGGTCGGCGCCGAGGTGCAGGACGTGTCGCGCGGCATCGGGCTGGACAACCGTATCGGCTCCAAATTCCTGCACGCCGGGCCGGGCTATGGCGGCTCCTGCTTCCCCAAGGACACGCTGGCGCTGGTCAAGACGGGGCAGGATCATGACGCCCCGATCCGCATCGTCGAAACGGTGGTGCAGGTCAACGACCTGCGCAAGCGGGCGATGGGCCGCAAGATCGTCAAGGCGATGGGCGGCGACGCCCGCGGCAAGACGGTCGCGCTGCTGGGCCTGACCTTCAAGCCCAATACCGACGACATGCGCGACGCGCCCAGCCTCGCCATCGTCCAGGCTCTGGAGGATGCCGGTGCGAAGATCGTCGCCTATGATCCCGAAGGCATGGATGTCGCCGCGCCGATGATGCCCACCGTGACCATGGCCAAGGACGCCTATGAAGCAGCCGATGGCGCCGACGCCGTCGTGCTCGTCACCGAATGGGACATTTTCCGCGCACTCGATTTGAAGCGCCTCGCCGACACCATGACCGGCAAGGCGCTCATCGACCTGCGCAACATCTATCCCGCCAATGAGATCGCTGCTGCGGGACTCGCGCTCTCCCGCGTCGGTGGATAAGCAGAAGGCGGGGCGTCCCGGTGACGCCCCGCCTTCTCTGCACCCATGGCCCCGCCTGCATCACTGGCTGATCGCGACGGCGATGCTGTTCGCGATGGGCATCGCCGTACCACTCTTCGCCGCCTTCATCTGAAGCGGCGCTGGTGGGTCAGGCCTTGATCTTCCAGCCGCGCTTGAGCAGCGCGTAGCATAGTCCGCCCAGCACCAGATTGAGCGCCAGCAACACGCTGCTGCCGACCACGACATTGGTGTCCGCCGCCGCTACGAAGCCGTAGCGGAAGCCGGAAATGATATAGAAGAAGGGATTGGCGTGGCTGATCGCCTGGAAGACCGGCGGCAACCGGTCGATTGAATAGAAGGTGCCCGACAACAGGGCGAGCGGGCCGATCACGAAATTGGTGATCGCCGCGCCATGATCGAATTTTTCCGCCCAGATCGATGTCAGTACGCCCAGAAAGGCAATGAAGCTGGTGCCGAGCAGGCCAAACCAGGCGACCGCCCACAGATGCGCGGGCGTGACATGGACGCCGGGCCACAATGCCATGGCCAGCCACAGGGCGAAGCCGACGAACATCGCGCGCGTCACCGAGGATGCGACCAGCGCGAACAGCAATTCACCCACCGCGATCGGCGGCATCAGATAATCGACCAGCGTGCCCTGCACCTTGCCCACCATCAGCGCGAAGCTGGCATTGGCGAAACAGGCGTTGATCATACCCATGATGATGAGGCCCGGCGCGATGAAATCGGCGAAGGGCACCGCTTCGCCGCGCAGCAGAACGGTTCGCCCGCTGCCGCCCAAAGCCACGATGAAGATCACCAGGAACATCAGCGTCGTGATCGCCGGCGCCCAGACGGTCTGGAGTTGCACCTTCAGGAAGCGGCGCACTTCCTTGGCGTAGAGCGCCCAGGTGCCCGCCCAGTTGATGTTGCGGATCTGCGGGACGCCAGGCTCGGGGAAAGGCGGCTGGGCCGCAGGCGCGGCGTGAATTTTGGGCTGGTCGTTCATGGTGGGATCGACTATCGGCTGGTCCGTTATGCCGCAAGGGGGAAGGTCCAAGGATTTGAACCTGCGGCGTGGCTTCCCATATAGGGTGCCATAGAAGATTTGTGAGGAGTTTTTTCATTGTCCTGGACCGACGAGCGTATCGACCAGCTCAAGGGGATGTGGGAGCGCGGCCTGACCGCCAGCCAGATCGCCGATGAACTCGGCGGGGTCAGCCGCAATGCGGTGATCGGCAAGGCGCATCGCCTGGGCCTGCAATCCCGTCCTTCGCCGGTGAAGGCGAACGAGACGCCCAAGAAAGCGGCCGCCCCTGCCCAGCGCAAGCCCGCCGCCGCCCCGGACGTGGAAGCGCCCCGCGCCGCGGCGCCGGTCACCTCGCCCCCGGCTCCCGTGCGTGCGCCAGTCGCCCCGCCGCCAGCGCCTGTGACACCGGCCCCCGCGGCGGCGGCCGCCACGGACGCGCCGCCCCCGCCGCCGCAGCCCCGCATCATTTCGGTCGGGCCCGGCGGCTTCCTGCGCCAGGGTCCGGGCGACCAGCAGGCGCCGATTCCGCCCGCGCCGCCGCGCCGGCTGGTGCCGGCCAAGCCGAGCGCCGAGATTGCGGACAAGACGACGCTGCTCGACCTGACCGAACGGATCTGCAAATGGCCGATGGGGCATCCGGGTGAACCCGATTTCCATTTCTGCGGCGAGCAGGTGAATCCCGGATTTCCCTATTGCGTCGAACATTGCGGCCGCGCCTATCAGGCGCAACTGCCGCGCGGCACGCGCCGCCCGCCTCCACCCCTGCCCTTCGGCGGTCCGCGGGTGCGCTGATCTTTCACGCCAGACACAAGAAAGGCCCGGCTTCCATCTGGAAACCGGGCCTTTCTTTATTGACTATGTTCAGAAGCGGAAGCTGGTGGTCACCATCACGCTCTGCGTGTCGAACTTGTCGCCACGATTGATGCTGGCGCCGCCCGACGGGGTGATGCGGAACGGATTGGTAGCTGGGGCCGTGCCCGCGCCGACATCTACGCGATAGTCGCCGACATTGTAGCGGGTCCACAGATAACGCGCGCCGATGGAGAAGTTGTTCGACACCTTGGCCTCGATACCACCACCCATGGTGTAGCCCCAGCCATCTTCCTTGCGATCGACTTCAGTGAAGCTGTTGGCGCCGTTGCTGGTGCTGAAGCTGTTCTTCACCTTCGCATAGGCAAGACCGCCGGTGATATAGGGCATGATGCCGCCGGGAGTCGTGTAACCCAGACGGGCGCGCAGATTGGCGTTATAGTCGATCCGGCGGGTCATGGTGTAGAAGGCCGGCGTGGTCGAATATTCGGTCACGCTGTCGCTGATATAAGCCTTGCCGGCTTCGGCAACGACGCCCGCAACGATGCTGCCGAACTGTCGGTCATAACCGACATGGCCCATCCAGCCGATTGCGTCCTTGTCGCTGGAGCAACCGCTGGCCGGAGTCGACCCCCGCGCCGCGCCGCCGCATGTGCCGGGCGAGAAGGCGTTGGCGCCCGTGCCGGTTCTGATGACGTCGTCATAATCGCCGTCAGCATCGGAATCGAAGCGCAGATGTTCGGCGCCATCCTTCTTCTGCCAGTTATAACCGAAAGAGCCACCGACATACGGCCCCGTCCAGTCCACCGGTGCGCTGTTTTGGGCAACCGCAGGCATCGCTAGGACGAGCGCCAGGGTGGCGCCAAGCGGCGCAATAAAGTTGATCTTCATATATTAGTCTCCTCGCCGGACCGGCCGTTTTCTGCCCGTCTTCCCCCCGCTAACGAACCCGCCATCCCTTTTGTTTCAATTCCCTTTGTGACATATCGTTTCTGCCCGGCATGGCTCGACGCTTGCGCCCGCCGCGCGCCCGCTTATAGCTTGTCGCATGTCAGAAGACCTGTTCGCCGCCAACACTCCCGCCACGCCGCAATATGACGCTTCCACCATCGAGGTGCTGGAGGGACTGGAGCCGGTGCGTCGCCGCCCCGGCATGTATATCGGCGGCACCGACGAGCGTGCGCTGCACCATCTGGCGTCCGAAGTGCTGGACAACAGCATGGACGAAGCGGTGGCCGGTCACGCCACGCGGATCGAGGTGACGCTGGAGGCCGGCAACAAGCTGACCATCACCGACAATGGCCGCGGCATCCCGGTGGACGCGCATCCCAAATTTCCCGGCAAATCGGCGCTGGAGGTGATCCTGACCACGCTCCATTCGGGCGGCAAATTCGAGGGCAAGGCCTATGCCACCTCAGGCGGCCTGCATGGCGTGGGCATTTCCGTGGTCAATGCGCTGTCGACCGATACGGTAGTCGAAGTGGCGCGCAACAAGGAATTGTTCCGCCAGAAATTTGCGCGAGGCTTGCCCGTCACAACGCTGGAAAAGGTCGGCGCGGCGCCCAACCGGCGCGGCACGCTGGTCAGTTTCGTGCCGGACACCGAGATTTTCGGCGAACAGAAGTTCAAGCCGGCCCGGCTGCATCGGCTTGCCCGGTCCAAGGCCTATCTGTTCGCGGGCGTCGAAATCCGCTGGAAATGCGATCCGTCGCTGATCAGCGACGATACGCCGGCCGAAGCGGTGTTCCAGTTTCCCGGCGGCCTGGCCGATCATCTGAAGGAACAGGTGGGCGACCGCGATTGCGCGACCAGTGTCTTCTTTTCGGGCAATCAGGATTTCCCCGGCACCGCGGGCCGGGTCGAATGGGCGGTCGCCTGGCCGCTCTGGTCGGACGGCAGCTATAGCTGGTATTGCAACACCATTCCGACACCCGACGGCGGCACCCACGAAGCGGGACTGCGCGCCGCGCTGGTTAAGGGCATCCGCGCCTTTGCCGAACTGATCGGGCAGAAGAAGGGCAAGGACATCACCGCTGACGACATCATGACGTCATCGGAAATCATGCTGTCCGTCTTCATCCGCGATCCGCAATTTCAGAGCCAGACCAAGGATCGGCTGACAAGCCCCGACGCCGCGCGACTGGTAGAAAATGCGGTGCGCGACCATTTCGACCATTATCTGACCGACCATATGGATCGGGGCAAGGCGCTGCTCGCCTATGTGCTCGACCGCATGGACGAGCGCCTCAAGCGCAAGCAGGAGAAGGAGGTCAAGCGCAAGACCGCGACCAACAGCCGCAAGCTCCGCCTGCCCGGCAAGCTGACGGATTGTTCGAACGACGACCCGGAAGGCGCTGAAATCTTTCTGGTCGAAGGCGATAGCGCCGGCGGTTCCGCCAAGCAGGCGCGCGATCGCAAGACCCAGGCGATCCTGCCCCTGCGTGGCAAGATATTGAACGTCGCGTCCGCCAATAACGCCAAGATCCTGGCCAATCAGGAAATCGCCGACATGATCCTGGCGCTGGGCTGCGGCACGCGCAAGGACTGCAACCCGGACAATCTGCGCTACGAGCGCATCGTCATCATGACCGACGCTGACGTGGACGGCGCGCATATCGCGACGCTCCTGATGACCTTCTTCTTCCAGGAAATGCCTGAACTGGTACGGCGCGGCCATCTCTATCTCGCCCAGCCGCCGCTCTATCGGCTGGTGGCGGGCGGCAAGAGCCTCTACGCCAAGGACGACGCCCATCGCGAACTGCTCATGGCCAAGGAGTTCAAGGGCAAGAAGGTGGAGGTCAGCCGCTTCAAGGGGCTGGGCGAAATGAACCCGATGCAGTTGCGCGAAACCACCATGGACCCCAAGACCCGAATGCTGATCCGCATCACCCTGCCCGACGATATCGAGGATCGGCAGCAGGTGCGCGATCTGGTCGACCGGCTGATGGGCACCAACCCCGCGCATCGCTTCGCCTTCATCCAGGAAAATGCCGCCGCGGTGGACGAGGAAGCGATCGACGCTTGAAGGACGGGCGCACCTCTGCCCTGAAGTCGGTGCGCCTGGCCATGCTGCCTCGCCTTATCGCTGGCTTATGGATGCTGATCGCCATGTTCGTGTCCCCTGCACAGGCAGCCCCCTCCCCGGCCTATCAGGCTCGCGCGGAACAGTTGCTCGCCATCCTCGGCGCTCCGGGCGGCGAGGAGGCCTATTTCTCCACGCTCTTTCTGGAAGCCGTGCCGGTCGACCGCTGGCGCGCCATCGCCGCCGACCTGCGCGCCCAGCATGGCAAACCGCTGGCGCTGGGCGCGGTGCGGACCGACAGCGCCACCGCGGGTCAGGTCGAAATTCGCTATGAGCGCGCGACCGTGGGCTTCACCCTGGTCGTCGCGCCGCAAGCGCCCAATCTGGTCGTCGGCCTGCATATCGTCGGTGCCCGTACCCCCAATGACAGCCTGGACAAGGTGATGGCGGAGATCGCCGCCCTGCCCGGCACCACCGCCTTCGCGATCGCGCAACTGACCGATATGGGTCCGCAGTCGCTGCGCACCCATCGCGCCGACGCGCAGATGGCGACAGGCTCCAGCTTCAAACTCTATATTCTCGCCGAACTGGCGCGCGCGGCGGCGGGCGAGCGGCGCTGGAGCGACGTCATTCCGCTCGGCCCGAAAAGCTTCTCCGGGCGGCTGATGAACTGGCCCGACCGCGCGCCGATGACGCTGCACAGCCTCGCCACAGCGATGATCGCCGAAAGCGACAATAGCGCGAGCGATACGCTGCTGCGCGCGCTGGGGCGGGATCGGGTAGACGCCATGCTGGCCACGACCGGCCATGCCGATGCGGCCAAGGTGCTGCCGATCCTGAGCACCGCCGAAGCCTTCGCGCTCAAAATGCCGGCCAATGCCGATCTGCGCCGCCGCTACGAAGCGGGATCGCTCGCTGACCGTCGCGGGCTGCTGCACGATGCGGCTCCCCGTCTGACTGCCGACAAGGTGGACGTAGGCAGCGTGGCTGAAATTCCCGCAGCGATCGACAGCATCGAATGGTTCGCATCATCAAGGGACATGATCGGCCTGCTCGACTGGCTGCGCCTGCATGGCGGCGACGCGCTGTCGGTCCTGGCCGTCAACCCCGGCATCGCGCCCGCCGATGCGAAACGCTGGCGCTATCTGGGCTATAAGGGCGGCAGCGAACCCGGCGTGATGGCGATGAACATGCTGGCGCAGGCGCGCAACGGCCGCTGGTATGCGGCCAGCGCCAGTTGGAACAACCCCGCCGCGCGGCTGGACGAACCAAAGCTGGTAGCGCTGATGACGAGGGCGCTTAACCTGCTGGCGGAATAGGGCCTACCTGCTCCGCCGACGCGAGATCGGCTTCTTCCGCCACCCAGGCCTGCGCCTCCTCCATGGTCAGGAAGACACGCACCCTGGGATGGACCAGGGTGCGTTCCGCTTGCGCTCTGTTCAACTGGCTGCCGACGACCACCGCCGTGCGTCCGCTGGTAAGCGTCATGCCCCCGCGCATGATGCCGGCGAGCAGATCGGCGACGTCGTTCGCCTGCACCGGGAATTCGAAGGATTCGACGATGACGTTGAAATCGTCACGGATCGCCTTGGCCTGATTGGCCTTCGCTCCCACTTCCTTGGCGAGGGCCACCACATTGTCCGCATTCCAGAAGCCTTCGACCTTCATCATCAGGCAATTGGCGCGGGGGTCATATTCTACATGAAACATCGGCGCCTCGGTCTGTGGCCAGGCACGACCTTAAAAGCCGTAACATATTGGTCCATGGCCGCTTTTCACGGACATTGCCAATCATCATCGCCCAATGGAGCGACTTAGCTCGTCAGCGCCTCGACCAGCGCCTTCACCTTCTTCTGCCGCCACTGCGGCAGCGGCGCGATCAGCCAGTAAGCGAGCAAGGTCGGCGTCGTATCGCCGACCTGCCGCACCCGGCCGGCCGCCAGGTCCGCCTGCGCCAGCAGCATCGGCACCCGCGCCCGGCCGAAGCCGCTGGCCGCCGCCTCGATCGCCAACCCGCCATCGGCGACGCGGATGATCGCGGGCTTGTCGCCCGCCGGGCAACCGGGCCAGTCGATACGATGGTCGGGGCCACCGGCCGCCGCCTCGACCGTGACATAGGCAGCTTCGCCGATCTTGACGCCTTCATGCTCGCCTGCACCGTCGGCCAGCCGTATCGCGATGTCCAGATTGGCCTCGGTAAAATCGAGAGCCTCGTCCGCCGCGATCAATTGGAAAGTCAGGTCGGACTGGCCTGCGGCATAGGCGGCCAGCCGCGGCTGGAGCCATTTTCCGGTGATGTCGCGCGGCGCGGCGATGGTCAGCGCATGGCTGGACTGGCCCGCCTGCATCGCCCGCACCGCTTCCTCAAACTCCAGAAAGCCCGCGCGCAGCGCGTCGAGGCCCGCTTCCGTCTCCGGCGTCAGTTCCAGTCCCTTAGGTGTGCGCCGGAACAGAACGACGCCCAGCATGTCCTCCAGCGCGCGAATCTGCTGCCCCACCGCTGCCGGCGTTACCGCCAGTTCGTCCGCGGCGCGGGTGAAGGACAGGTGCCGCGCGGCGGCATCCAGCACGCGCAGGCCGTTGAGCGGCAAATGGGTGCGCTTCATTCGGCCACCGCCGGCGCGATGAGCGCGAAATGGGGGATCGCCACGTCGAACGTCTCGCCGCCGACGCCTATCATGCGATAGCTGCCCTTCATCGACCCGGTCGGCGTGCCCAGAGGACAACCCGATACATAGTCATAGCTTTTCCCCGGCTGCACCACCGGCTGTTCACCCACCACGCCATCGCCATCGACCATATGCTGCGCGCCGCGCCCGTCGGTGATGATCCAGTGCCGGGTCAGGAGCTGTACCGGCTGGTCACCCTGATTTTCGATACGGATATGATAGGCCCAGAACCAGCGGCCCCGGTCCGGCTCCGACTGTTCGGGCAGGAAGGTGACCGCGACATGGACGATGATGTCCCGCGTGGTGGCGTGGAAGGGGAAGAGCGCGTTCACGTCTCAGAAATGCGCCCTAACCCCCTCATTCGTCAACGCCCTATCGACCGCAGCGCCTGATCAAGGTCGGCGATGACGTCGTCTGCATCCTCCAGCCCGACATTAAGACGCAGCATGTCTTCGGTGATGCCGACTTCCAGCCGCGCCGCTTCGGCCATGCCGAAATGGGTGGTCGATGCCGGATGAGTCATCAGCGAACGCGAATCGCCGATATTGTTGCTGATATCGACCAGTTCCAGGCCATTGAGCAGGCCATGCGCCTCCGCCCGGCCACCGCCGACATAAAGCGAGAAGATCGGGCCGGCCATGGCCATCTGACTCATCGCGAGCGCGTGCTGGGGATGGCTTTGCAGGCCGGGATATAGAACCTTGGCGACGCGCCCTTCCAGGAAGGCGGCGACCTTGAGCGCGTTTTCGCTCTGGCGACGGATGCGCAGGTCGAGCGTTTCCAACCCCTTGAGCACCACCCAGGCGTTGAACGCGGCCAGCGTGGGGCCCGTGTTGCGGTGGAAGGGCAACAGCACATTGTCGATCCAGTCCCGCGTGCCGCAAATGGCGCCGGCGAGGACGCGGCCCTGACCGTCCATCATCTTGGTCGCGCTATAGGCGACGACGTCAGCGCCGAATTCCATCGGCCGCTGCAACGCGGGCGTGGCGAAGGCATTGTCCACAACACTGGTGATGCCATGCGCCTTGGCGATGGCGCAGACCGCCGCCAGATCGACCACGTCCATCGTCGGATTGGCCGGGGTTTCGAAGAAGAAGACCTTGGTATTGGGTCGGATCGCCGCTTCCCAGGCCGCGGTGTCGCTGCCATCGATCGTCGTCGTTTCAATCCCGAACTTGGGCAGCAGCGTATCGGTCAGCCAGCGACACGAGCCGAAAGCGGCCTTGGCGCCGACGACATGGTCGCCCGCGGACAATTGGCACAGCAAAGCCGCGGTCATCGCTGCCATGCCGGTGGCGGTGGCGCGGCAGGCTTCTGCCCCTTCGAGCAGGGCGATACGCTGTTCCAGCATCTCCACGGTCGGGTTCTGGAGGCGGCTATAGGTCATGCCGACCTGTTCGCCGGCGAACCGCGCGGCGGCGTCTTCCGCCCGGTCGTAGCTGTAGCCGCTGGTCAGGAACAGGGCTTCGGACGTTTCGCCATATTCGCTGCGCGCCGTGCCGCCGCGGATCGCCAGCGTCGCGGGCTTCCAGTTCCTGGTGATGTCGGGATTTTGTCCGCTCTTGCGCTTCATATCGCTTTTCGCATGTCCTGATTCACTTGCGGCGTGGCGCCGCCCAATATCTCGGCCATCTGGCTCATGTCGCCATTACCGCCCGAGAGGATAACCGCAACCTTCTTGCCGCGCATTCGGTCCTTTTCCTGCAAGAGCGCGGCCAGAGCGACGGCGCCCGCCCCTTCGGCGAGGTTATGCGTATCCTGCCAGTAGATACGGATCGCCTGCGCCACCTCATCGTCGGTGACGCCCACGAAACGGTCGGCGCGCGACCCGAAATAGTCAAGCGCCGCCTGGACGGGGGTGCAGACCGCGACGCCGTCGGCAAAGGTATAGGCGGTTGGGCTGGAGATCAGCCGTCCGGCTTCGAAGCTACGCTTTGCCGCATCGACATGGGCGGACACCACGCCGACGACCCTAGTCTTGAGGCCCAATGCGTCGCGCGCAGCGATCGTGCCGCACAGGCCCGATCCGCAACCGACTGGGACATAGACGGTGTCGAGGTCAGGCACCGCGTCGAACAGTTCCAGCCCATAGCTGGCGACGCCGCGCACCAGTTCGTCATGATAGGCCGGGACCATGAACAGGCCCTGCTGCGCCGACAGACGGATCGCTTCGGCTTTGGCGCTGTCGAAATCATGGCCATGTTCGATCAATGTCGCGCCGAATGCGCGCATCGCCGCGTTCTTTTCCAGCGCATTGCCGTGCGGCACGACGATGGTGGCGGAGATACCGGCGGCGGTGGCGGCGCGCACCTGCGCCTGTCCGTGATTGCCGCGGGTCGCGGTGATGATGCCCTTCACCTCCGGATGGGTACGCCGCAGCCAGTCGATATAGGTGATCGCACCCCGCGCCTTGAACGCGCCGGTAGGAGTGTGATTCTCATGCTTGACCCAAAGGTCGCATCCGGACCGCTGGCCCAGCAGCGGCCAGGCATATTGCGGGGTGGGCGGCACTTGCGCATGTACCATCTGGGCGGCGGCGCGGAGGCTGGACAGGGAAAAATCGCTCATCGCCACGCCCTATCGACCACGCAGGCGCAGCGACAGGACCGATGTTGCGCAATTGGCCCTGTAACTGGCCCTTCCCGACCAGTCCTGTTAAGCGGCCCGGCGCGGCGCCTCGGTCATCAGCGGGTGCAGATGCCGCTCTTCCCACGCCATGCGGTCGAGCAGGCCCTGCTGCAATTCCAGCACGGAGTCACGATAGCCCGACCAGTCCCGTTCGATCCGGGCGGGTGTCCAGCTCTTGATATGGTCGCTGTAGCGCAGGAACAGCGCGACCATGGCGCGGCTATGGTCGCGCGCGACCGGATCGGACTGCACCGCCGTCCGCCCGGTGCGCAAGGCGACGACCAAGGCGTCCTCGCGGCCCATATGATCGCGGAACAGCTGGGAAAAGGCGATGCGTCTGCGGGTGATGTCCGGCAGCGCCTCGGGCCCCTGCGTGCGCATGACATGCGCAAATTCCCGCATCATGCCCCGCAAGGCATCATGATCCTGTCTCAATTCCGTCGGCATTATGCGTCCCCATTTTCCGATTAGATCGGACCGGGGACGCAAAGATTAAGTACATCCGAGACTTATGCGACGAACCGAGCGGTCAGAGCACAGCCAGAACCGCGTCGCCCATCTCCACGGTCGACATGGTCCCGCCCAGATCGGGCGAGCGCGCGCCGTCGGCCAGCGCCTTGGCCACAGCGGCTTCGATCCGGTCGGCCTGTTCGGGCAGGTTCAACGAATAGCGCAGCATCATCGCCGCCGACAGGATCGTCGCGAGCGGATTGGCTTTGCCCGTGCCGGCAATGTCGGGGGCGGAGCCGTGGATCGGCTCGTAAAGGCCCTGGCCGCTGCCGTTCAGCGTCGCCGAGGCCAGCATCCCGATGGAGCCGACGCACATGCTCGCCTGATCGGAAAGAATGTCGCCGAACAGATTGCCGGTGACGATGACGTCGAACTGGCCGGGGTTGCGGACCAGCTGCATCGCCGCATTATCTACATACATGTGGCTGAGCGCCACGTCGGGATAGTCGGCCGACACGGCGATCACCACGTCGCGCCAGAGCTGGCTGGTTTCCAGCACATTGGCCTTGTCTACCGAGCAGAGCTTGCCGCGACGGGCACGGGCCGCTTCGAAGCCAGCAATGGCGATACGGCGCACTTCGGCTTCATTGTACGACATGACGTCATAGCCCTCGCGCAGGCCATCGGCGGTGGTGCGGAAGCCCTTTTCGCCGAAATAGACGTCGCCATTGGTTTCGCGGACGATCAGCAGGTCGATGGCGCTGGCGACTTCGGGGCGTAGCGCGGATTCGTCGGCCAGTTCGGGGAAGACCTTGGCCGGGCGCAGGTTGGAGAAGAGGCCCAATTCCTTGCGCAGGCCCAATATCGCCTGTTCGGGGCGCAGGTGGCGCTCCAGCGAATCGCAGTCGGGATCGCCGACCGCGCCGAACAATATGGCGTCTGCGCGCCTGGCGATCTCCAGCGTTTCGGGGGGTAGCGGATGGCCGACCGCCTTATAGGCCGCGCCACCGACCAGTCCGTCCTCATAGGTCAGGCCATCGATCGCCAGCGCATCGAGCACGCGGGTCGCCTGTGCGACGATTTCGGGACCGATGCCGTCTCCGGGGAACAGGGCGATCAACATGGCGAGACTCCTTATATTGCGTGGCTGCCCCTTATGGAGACAGCAGGTTTCACGCAACCGCCCTTTTCAGCCGGTCGACCAGTCTTTCGCGCGCAGCGAGGATGTCGGCGCGCCGATCGATCAGGATGGAGCGTTCGAGGAAGAAGCCGGTGAGGCGCAGCCCGTCCAATATCTGCGTCCAGTCGCCCATGCCGCCTTCGATCAGGAAGGGCGGCAACGGCAGCAACCGGGCTTCATAGCCGACCGCCGCCGCGCGGCTGACCGCTGCGGCGCTGCGCGGGCTGACATAGGCCAGGTCATGCACGTCGCCCCCGACAGCGCAGCGCGCCAGGTCGAGTCCGAAGCCCAGTTCGGCCAGCAGCAGCAATTCGTAGCGCACCAGCGCCACCGCCCAGCCGCGCGCCGCCGGGGCCGCCTCCACCGCGCCCAGCACGCCGTCGAGCGCCTGATGCAACGCCGGATAGGGCGTACCTTCCGGCAGCGCCGCGGCAGTCAGGGCGCAGCTCCAGTCGATCGCCACGGCCGGCAGCGGTTCAGCCAGCAGCCGCGCGCGGCTCTGCGCCAGTTCGACAGTCAGGCCAGCCAGTTGATCCTCGGTGCGGGCGCGGAAATCGGCCTTCACGATATTGCCGGGCAGCAGCACCGGGCGCAAAGCCCGCGACCGACCGCCACGGACATAGCCCGGCAACAGGCCATGATCGGGCGTCAGCAACCGCACGATCGCACCATGTTCGCCATGATGGCGCACGGCGCAAATGATCGCGGTGGTGCTGAGGCTGGGCATGGCGCCTGTCTGTACGTTCTAGCATCCCGATAGGAAAGCGGTTCGCCGATCATCCGCTCCGATAGACGCTCTTCAAATTCATGAATTCGTGCAGCCCGAACGGGCCGAGTTCGCGGCCATGGCCCGAACGTTTGACGCCGCCGAAAGGGGCTTCGGGGGCGGAGGCAAGCATCTGGTTCACCGCCGTCATGCCGGCCTGGATGTCGCGGATTAAGCGCGCCTCTTCCGTCGCGTCCGTGGTCCAGACCGACGAACCGAGGCCGAAAGGAATGCCATTGGCGATGGCGATCGCGTCGTCGATGTCGGCTGCCCTGAAGAGCATGGCGATGGGGCCGAAAATCTCTTCCCCCATCAAGGCGGGGTCGGTGGGCATGTCGGTCAATATGCCGGCGGTCATGTAGGCGCCGGGACCAGGCAGCGTTTCGCCACCGATCAGGGTCGCGCCGGCGGCCTGCATCTTCCAGACCTGCTCCTGCACGGTGCGGCGCTGTTCTTCGCTGGACAGTGGACCCATGTCGCTGTCCGGGTCGAAAGGATCGCCGGCCTTCACCGCCGCCATCGCGGCCGAGAAGCGGTCCAGAAATGCGTCATAGATATCGGTATGGACGATCATCCGCTTGCCGCAGATGCAGGACTGGCCGCTATTCTGAACCCGCGCCATTACCGCCTGTTTGACCGCCGCGTCGAGATCGGCCGAGGGCATGACGATGAACGGGTCCGCGCCGCCCAGTTCCAGCACCACCTTCTTGAGCGCCCTGCCCGCCTGTTCCGCCACGGCGCGGCCCGCGCCTTCGCTGCCGGTCAGGGTGACGGCGGCGACGCGATCGTCGGCGATGATCGCCGCCACCGCGTCCGATCGGATCGGCAGGTTCTGGAACAGGCCTTCCGGCGCGCCAGCCACGCCCATCATCTCCTGCATCAGCGCGGCCACGCCCTGCACGTTGCTGGCGTGCTTGAGCAGGCCGACATTGCCCGCAAGAATGCAGGGCGCGAGGAAGCGGACGACCTGCCAATAGGGGAAGTTCCACGGCATCACCGCCAGCACGGGGCCGATCGGCAGCCAGACATAATCGGCCTTGCCGCCAGCGGCCAGCGGGATGCTGCCGCCATCCAGCATGGCCGGGCCGGCTTTCGCATAATGGCGGAAGGCGGCGACGCATTTGTCGACCTCCGCCAGCGCGGATTTCAGTGTCTTGCCCATTTCCAGCGTCGCCATGCGGGCGAGGCGATCACGGTTATCGTGATAGGCGTCGGCCAATGCGGTGAGAAGCGCGACGCGGTCGGCGATGGGGGTGGTCCGCCATGTCGCGAAGGTCGCGGTCGCTTGGTCGAGCGCGGCGTCGATCTGCGCTTCGGTGAATTGTTCGTGAGTGGCGATCTCTTCTCCGGTGGCGGGGTTGATGCTTTTCATGATCGGCTCCGGGGTGATTCGGGTGGGGGAAGGCGATGCGGGCCGCCTTTGCAGGGTCACAACGCGCTCATGGTGCCGAAGTTCACACCGTTCTGGATATGGAAAACGCGAGAAAATGGGGCGAATTGTAACGGCGACGCGATCGCCGCGCGACTGGCGCGCGCCGCCTACGCGCCGGTCAGGTCATAGGTACGCGCCCATGACGCGCCGGGTGGGTGATTGTGCCGCGTCAATTGGGTCACAAATTTTTCGGTGTAGGCGAGTGGGGCCAAGGGGCGCGTGCGGATCATCCGACAGGTTAGATCAGAGAAAATCCTACATTGTTAGCCCGTGTAGCCGGTTGTCTGCGGGGGGAATGTAACGGGATGCCGGGTCAAGGCCGGCATGACGGGAAGGGCGTGACTTCACCGACCAGAGGCAAATATATAAGCATCGTCACCCTGAACTTGTTTCAGGGTCCATTCCTCCGGATGGAGCAATGGTTTATTCGGCCTGATGGATGCTGAAACAAGTTCAGCATGACGCCGTGGAAATCTCGCCGCCCCCAAAGCCGCCTTAACCACTCCGCCCGCGCCATCATCCATGAAAATAATCATAGACCTGCTGCGCCACCGCCTTCGATACGCCGGGCGCCTTGGCGAGGTCGTTCAGCGCGGCGTCGCGGACGGCGCGGGCGGTGCCGAAATGCATCAGCAGGGCCTTCTTGCGCGCGGGACCGATGCCGGGCACTTCGTCCAGCGACGACACGGTGATCGCTTTGCTGCGCTTGGCCCGGTGCGCGCCGATGGCGAAGCGATGCGCTTCGTCGCGGAGCCTTTGCAGGTAGAAGAGGACGGGGTGGTTGACGGGGAAATTGATTTCCCGGCCGTCGAGCATGTGGAAGATTTCGCGCCCGTCGCGGCCATGATGCGGCCCCTTGGCGACGCCGATCATGCAGACATCCTCGATGCCCATTTCCTCCAGCATCGTGCGGGCCGCCGATAGCTGGCCCTTGCCGCCGTCGATCAGCACCAGATCGGGCCATTCGCCGCTGTCGCGATCCGGGTCTTCCTTTTGCGCGCGCCCAAAGCGCCGCTCGAACATCTCGCGCATCATCGCGAAATCATCGTTGCTGGTCTCCGGATTCTTCATGTTGAACTTGCGATAGGCGTTCTTGCGGAACCCCTCTGGCCCCGCGACGACCATCGCGCCAAGCGCGTGCGCGCCCTGAATATGGCTGTTATCGTAGATTTCGATGCGGTCGGGCACGCCCTCCAGCCCGAACGCCTCGACCAGTTCGTCCAGGATCTTGCCCTGGCTGGTCGTTTCGGCAAGGCGGCGGTCGAGCGCCTCCACGGCGTTGCGCTGCGCCTGTTTGATGAGGCGGGTGCGGTCGCCGCGCTGTGGCACTTCGATGCGAACCTTGCCCCCGGCTCGTTCGCTGAGCGCCAGCGCCATCAGTTCGCATTCGGCGGGCTGACGATCGGCCAGTATCAGGCGCGGTGGCGGTACTTCCTCGTAAAATTGCGCCATGAAGCTTTCCAGCACCTCATCCTCCGCCACGTCCGCGGTGTGGACGGGGAAGAAGCTGCGATGGCCCCAATTCTGGCCGCCTCGGATGAAGAAAGCTTGGATGCACATCGCCCCGCCCTTTGCCGCCAGCGCGAAGATGTCGGCATCGCCCAGCCCTTCGGCATTGATCGCCTGCGACCCTTGAATGAAGGTCAGCGCCTTCAGCCGGTCACGGATGACCGCCGCCTGCTCGAAATCCAGCGATTCCGCCGCCTGCTCCATCGCGACGCCGAGCTTCTTTTGCACCGCGGTCGATTTGCCGCCGAGGAAATCCTGTGCATCATTGACCAGTTCGGCATAGCCATCGGCATCGATCCGGTCGACGCAGGGGGCCGAGCAGCGCTTGATTTGATAGAGGAGGCAGGGGCGCGAGCGGTTGGCGAAGAAGCTGTCGGTGCAGGATCGGAGCAGGAACAGCTTTTGCAGCGCGTTGATGGTGCGCGTGACCGACCCGGCGCTGGCGAAGGGGCCATAATAGCGACCCTTATATTTGCGTGCGCCGCGATGCTTCTGGACGCGGGGGAAGGCGTGGTCCTCGCGCAGCAGGATGAAAGGGAAGCTTTTGTCGTCGCGCAGCAGGACGTTGTAGGGCGGGCGGTAGCGCTTGATGAGTTGCGCTTCCAGCAGCAGCGCTTCGGCTTCGCTGTTGGTGGTGACGATGGTCATGCTGCGCGTCTGAGCGACCATGCGCTGGAGCCGGCGCGGCAGGCGATCGACCTGGGTGTAATTGGCGACGCGGTTCTTGAGCGCGCGGGCCTTGCCCACATAGAGGACGTCGCCGCGCGCATCATGCATCCGGTAGACGCCTGGCCGGATCGGCAGCGTCTTGAGCGTGGTGCGGATCGCCTCCACCCCCGTGTCGATGTCCGGCTGGCTGCCGGTGACGGTGAAGCTTGCCTTGTCTTCGTTGAAACGGTCGGGAGATTGTGGGCCGGACATGCGGGCAGAGATAGCGCCCCCCGCGTCTTTCGCAATGGCGGGGTTGATAGGAGGCCGAACCATTCTATCTATACCGCACCGTACAAAAGACTGCGGCCTTTCCACAGATCAACAACCACCAGCATCAGAGGGACCACCCAATGAGCGTAAAAGCCTATGGCGCTTATGCGGCCGACAAGCCGTTGGAAGCCATCGATATCGAGCGCCGCCCGGTCGGCGCGCATGACGTGCAGATCACCATCGCCTATTGCGGCGTGTGCCATTCCGACCTGCATCAGGTCCGGTCCGAATGGGACGGCACGCTGTACCCCTGCGTTCCCGGCCATGAAATCGTCGGCCATGTAACCGCGGTCGGCGACCATGTCGCCAAGTTCAAGGTCGGCGACGCGGTCGGCGTCGGCTGCATGGTCGACAGTTGCCAGAGTTGCGCCGCCTGCGACGAAGGGCTGGAGCAATATTGCGAGACCGGCTTCACCGGCACCTATAACGGCCCGACCGCCGATGCCCCCGGCCATACGCTGGGCGGCTATTCGCAGAGCATCACGGTAAAAGACGATTTCGTCCTGAAGATCAGCCATGCGCCGGAGCAACTGGCGGCGGTCGCGCCGCTGCTGTGCGCGGGCATCACCACCTGGTCGCCGCTGCGCCACTGGAAGGTCGGGCCGGGCATGAAGGTAGGTATCGTCGGGATAGGCGGCCTGGGCCATATGGGCGTGAAGCTGGCCCATGCGCTGGGCGCGCATGTCTTCGCCTTCACGACATCAGAGAGCAAGCGGCAGGACGCGCTTGCGCTGGGCGCGGACGAAGTGATCGTCTCGCGCAACGCGGACGAGATGGCAGCGCATGCGGGCAGCTTCGACTTCATCCTGAATACGGTGGCGGCCAGCCACGATCTGGATGCCTTCACCGCGCTGTTGAAGCGGGACGGCACGCTGACGCTGGTCGGCGTCCCCGAACATGCCCACCCCTCGCCCAATGTCGCGGCGCTGATCTTCAGGCGACGGGCGATCGCGGGATCGCTGATCGGCGGCATCGCCGAAACGCAGGAGATGCTCGACTTCTGCGCGGAGAAGGGCATCACGTCCGAGATCGAGATGATCGCGATCCAGGATATCGAAGCGGCTTATGCGCGGATGCAGAAGAGCGACGTCAAATATCGCTTCGTGATCGACAACGCCACGCTGGCGAGGTGAAGGGCAGCAGGCGGTTCCGATTGAGCCGCCTGCTCAAGGCCTGGTAACCTTAGACGGACTTTGGCAACATCCGAGGTACGGTCGCCATGTCCCAACAATCCACCCAGTCGGCGATTCACATCGCAAGACGGGATAGTTGGAAACGAAAAGGGCCGGCGCGTTACCGCACCGGCCCTTTTCGTTCAGTCCGTTCGAACCGATCAGTTGATCGTGCCGAGCCCGCCGATGGCGCTATCCACCAGCGCCTTGTCCGCCTTGGCGTCATGGCCCTGGGCGATCAGCACCGCGGCGGCGGCGGTTGCCGCGTTCACGGCCTTGGCGCGGATGGCGGTGATCGCGGCGCGTTCGGCTGCGCCGATCTTGTCTTCCGCCATCTTCTGACGACGGGCGACCAGATCCTCCGCGCTGACCTTCGCGTCGGCGATCAGCCCTTCGGCCTCATGCTCGGCCGCCTTGCGCATGGCGTCGGCTTCGCCAGCCGCGGCGGCCAGCCTGGCTTCATATTCGCCCTTGAGCGCTTCGGCTTCAGCGCGCAGGCGCGAGGCTTCCGCCAGTTGTTCCTTGATCTGGGCGATCCGACCGTCCAGCGCGCCGCCGATCAGGGCGGGCACCTTCTTGACCAGCAGGATGACGATGAAGGCCGCCATCGCCAGGCTGACCCAGGCCGTGGCATCCATGCCGACCGCCTTGGGATCGGTATGGGGCGCGACGCCTTCATGGGCGACGGTGCCGACCGGTTCCATGCCTTCGCTGTGGATCGCCTGGTTCAAGTGCGGAACCTCCGATGCGCTATGGGATGCTGCCTCAGCCATGGGCCAGTGCCGCCTTTACTGCGTTGCGGGCCGCTTCGTCCGACGCTTCCACGCCGGAAATACGCGCCACCATGTCGCGCGCCGCATCGGCCGCGACGGTTTCTATTTCTGCCATCGCGGCTTCGCTGGCGCCCTTGATCCGGGCTTCGGCGGCGGCGATCTTCGTCGCGACGTCCGCATCGGCGGCGGCGAGACGGACTTCCGAAGCCTTGGCAGCTTCGCTCTTGGCCTTCGCCAGAGTCGCCTGGGCCGCGGTGCGGTTGCCGGCGTCACGAACGCGATAGTCCGCTTCCGCTTCGTCGGCGCGCGCGAAGGCGGCCTTGGCGGCATCCAGGTCGCCACTGATCTTCGCGTCGCGCGCGTCCGCCGTGCCCTGCACCTTGGGCACCATGCCGAGGCCAATGACGAAGAAGACGAGGCCGAAGGTCAGCAGCAACCAGAAAATCTGGCTGGAGTAGGTATCGGCAATTTGCGCGATTTGAGGCATTTTACGGTCCGTCCGATCAGAGGGCGGTCAATAAGGGAAGCGGGCAGGATATGGCACGAAGCCGCCCTTCCCGCTCCTAATTTCGTGTGTTAGGCCACGAACACCAGGATCATGGCGATAACGAACGCCAGCAGACCCAGAAGTTCCGCCGCGGCGAAACCGATGAACAGGCGGCCCTGCTGGCCATCAGCAGCGCCCGGATTGCGCAGCGCGCCTTCGAGGAATGCGCTGAACACGTTGCCCACACCGAGGGCGGCGATGCCCGCACCGATTGCGGCCAGGCCAGCACCGAGCAGCTTTGCGGCTTCTGCGTCCATGTCGTAAACTCCCTTGTTAAATCACTAAAAAGTTGAGGAAAATTCCAGGTGAAACTTAGTGCAGATTCTCGGCGTCATTGAGATAGACCGAGGTCAGCAGCGCGAACACATAGGCCTGGATGACCGCGACGAGCATTTCCAGCGCGCTGATGCCGATCATCAGGATGAAGCTGGCGGTACCGACGGTCAGACCCAAAGCTGGCGAGGCGTTGGCGCTGTTGATGACGAAACCCGCCAGCACCTTCAGCAGCACGTGGCCAGCGGTCATCGCGACGAACAGTCGCAGGCCCAGGCTGAAGGGACGCACCATGAAGGAGACGAGTTCGATGAAGAAGAGCGGCACCACCATCGCGATCGGCGTGCCGTGCGGCACGAACAGCGAGAAGAAGTGGAAGCCATGCTTCCAGAAGCCGACGATCAGCACGATCGAGAAGCTCATGATCGCGAGCACGCCGGTCGCTGTGAAGTGGCTGGTGAAGGTGAAGGGATGCATCCCGATCAGGCCCAGCGGCAGCAGGCCCAGCAGGTTCGCCAGCAGGATGAACATGAACAGCGAGAAGACGTAAGGGATATACTTCTTGCCGCCTTCACCCACGTTGGAGATCAGCAGGTTCTTGATGAAGCCGGTCATATATTCGACCGCCATCTGCCAGCGACCGGGGACCAGTTCACGCTTCATCCCGCCGATCACGAAGATCCACAGCACCACAGCGGCGAGCACCATATAGAGCGCGCTGTTGGTGAAGGCGATGTTGAAGCCGCCCAGCGACCAATGATCCGTACCGAACAGGGGTTCGATAGCGAATTGGTGCATCGGATCGATCTTGCCGGATTCTGCCACGTTGACCCCTGTAACGCCTAATGTCTTCGGACCAGGACGAAACTGCCTTATTCTTTGGGCGGCTTCGTCGTCGTCAATCTGATGATGTTCCTGAACGCCGCCACGATCCCGAGACCGAGGAAGACGAGCAGAAGCCAGGGTGTCGTGCCAAGCAGCCGGTCGAGAACCCAGCCGATCAACGCACCACCGACAAGACCGCCGATCAGTTCCGCCAGAACCCTGTTGCCCAGCCGCGAACCATCGTCCGCCGCCTGCACCGTGGCTCCTTGCCTGACCTTTTCGACCTGCTCGGCCTGCGCGATCCGCTCCTCAAGGAAAGCGATCCGCGAGTCCTCGCCCGCCGGGTCCTGTCCGGGTGTTTCCGCAGCCATGCATCGTCTCCATCAGGCATTGTCAGCCCGTGGCGTTCGGCATGGCGCTTGCGGCTGCACCCGTCAAGGCGAGGCCCCTCTAGAAAGGGTTGGCAGGAGTGTCAACCCCGCGCAAAAGCCGGGAAATCAGCCTTTCGGACTATGACGGGCGACAGCCTTGCATTTAGTCATTTTCCTATTTAGCTAAATAAGAATGGACAAGATCTTCAAGGCCCTGGCGTCCGAACCGCGCCGCCGCATCCTGGAATATCTGGCGGTCGAGCCGATGACCGTGGGCGAGATCGCCGACAATTTCGAGATGGCGATGCCGTCCATTTCGCGGCATCTGGCGGTGCTGAAAGAGGCTGGCGTGGTGCGCGAACAGAAGCGCGGGCAATATGTGCTCTATACACTGGTGACGGATCGGCTGACCGGGCAGTTATATGATTTTTTGGCGCCCTTTTGCGAGCAGGCGCGCGGGATCGTGAAGGCGAGGCCGCGGCGGCGTGGGCGGGATTGAGAGGTCGCAGCGGGCCAAAATAGAAACGGCGCGGTGACCATCGCCACCGCGCCTTTCCTTCATTCCAACCCGCTGCAATCAACCAGCCGTCGCGCAATAGCCGGGCAGTGCGATCGCGCCTGCGCCCTTGGTCTGCCAGGCGCCAGCGCCGATGCGATAGGCCTGGCCCTGCTTCACCCGGCTGCTGAGCGTCTGGCAACCGGTGGCGGCCGCGACGTCCTGCACCGTGACGCCGCGCTGGCCCGCCAACTGGGTGTAGGCGGCGCGGCGCTTGATGTTGATCGATTCGACTTCGGAGCGAACATCCGCGCCGACCGTCCCGGCGATGCCGAGATAGCCGTCCGCCTGCTCGCCCACCGTGCCGGCCGCCATGGCGGCGGCGACGGGGCCGGACTGGGCGCGCGCGGGCGCGGTCAGGACGAAGCCGCTGGCCAGCGCAACCACAGCGCCGGCGGCGAACATAAATATCTTGCGTGTCATTGCGGGAACAACTCCGGGTTATTCTGGATAAGATCCTGCGCGTCGCGTTGCAGCTTGACGACGACCTCCTGCTGCACCTTGACGTTCAGGTTGATTTCGATCGGCTTGTCGGGCGCCTTCACCTGAATGCAGCCCCCCAGCGCGGAAGCGGTCAAAGCCGCTGTCATGATTGCCTGTATCTTCATTTCTGCTCCCCGTTTGGCACAGTTTCGCTTTCCGCAGGCTGAACCGCAAGGCCGTTGTTGCTGTTCGCCTTCATCTCCTGCTGCACCTTGTCGCCGATGCTGTTCTGAATGAGCTGCGACGGGTCGATGAAGGATTGGGCGGTGCCGAGCAAGCCGCGGAAGGGCGCCGACACGCGAACGTTGAAGATGAAGGGCAGGCCGATGAAGCTGCGGCTGATGCCCGACGGCGCATCGCCCAACTTGCCGCGATTGACGCCGTTGAATACGACGTTGGTGACCATTTCGCCGTCCAATGCGCCGTCCATCAGGATCGTCAGGCATTTATACTGGAGATCCTTGAGCGCGTCGAACGCCATCTTGCCCATGACGCCAAGCTGTTCGTTGGACACCGGGCCGACATAGGACAGCACGCCGGACTGGCGCGTGGGGTCGCAGGGGATGGTCGGCAGCACGCCTTCGGGCATGATGAGCGGCGGCATACCCTGTTGCCGGGCGACCAGCACGCCGCCGGCCACGCGCCCGCCCTGCGCGTTGAAGATCAGCGGCATGATGCCGTCGAACGTGCCGGTGGCGGAGATATTGTCCAGTTCCATCGCCTGGATGAAGGCGCCCGCGTCCAGCCCGACCACCCGGAAAGTCAGGTAGCGGTCGACATTGGCGCTAAAATCCATGGTGGTGGGCAGCAGCGTGAGTTCGCCGCCGGAGAAGGGCCAGCCGCCGCCCTCTATCCGCACCTTCTGCCCGGCCTCCAGCCGATAGCGCACGACGCCGTCGCGCACTTCGACGCCCGGATTGACCGACTTGATCCGCACTTCCTGCCCCGGCGCAGTGACCAGGCCGATCAGGTCGGTGAAATGGATTTCGCCCGACAACCCCTCCACCGGGCCGAAGGCGGCGGCGAGATTGGCATTGTCGGTGCGGAAGGTGCCGGTCGATGTCACGGCCGACCCGGTCCAGTCGATACGCCCCTGCCCCGCCACGGTCGCGTTCACATTGGCGACGACGCCGAGCGCGAGTGGGGTCACATCCTCCGGCTGTAAGCCGGGACCGAAGACAAGGTTGGAGACGATCAGGTCGGCATGGCCCTGCCCGCTCGACAGGTCGTGCGCGATATCGGCGCGGGCGACTGTCGCGTCATTGCGCGGCGCATGGAGCGTGCCGTTGGCGGCGATGCGGCCGTCCTTGAGGCTGAGCCTGAAGTCGGGGACCGAGAGCGGGGTGAAGCGCGCAGGCGCCTGCGAATCGCGCACGGTCATGGCGGCGCTGAAAGCCAGCACGCCCTTGGCAAAACTCCAGTCGCCCGCACCCTGTTCGAGGATCAACGGCACGCTGCCGATCTGGCCGCCTGCACCCGTCACCTTGCCGCCGAAACCGTCTTTGGTCAGTGCGCCGTCCAGAGCCGCGGCGGACAGGCGCACCGGCGCGTCCTGCGGTCCGATCGTGAGGGCCGGATTGGCGAGCGCGAATCCGGTGCGGCCCAGCACGACCCGCGCCTGATCGGCGGTCAGGCGCATCGGGCTGTCCCCGCTGCGGCCGTTCAAGTCGAGGTTGCGGATTTCCGCGCCGCCACTGGCGCCGCCCGACCCAGTCGCGAACATCGCGCCGCCGCCGACCGGACAGAGGGTCTGGCGGGTCTGGCCCAGCGCGAAGTTGCCGTAACGCGCCTCGACCAGCGAAACGGGGACGCACGCGGAGTTGACGGTCAGCGCGCCATTAGCGGCCATGCGCCCTTCGACCGGCAGGCTGAGGCCGCGCAGGCGTCCATCGGGCAAGGGACCGTCGAGCCGGATTGCGGTGGAAAAGCGGGTCGCGCCACTGGCGTCTGCGGTGAAGCGCACCCGGTCGAGCGCCAGGCGGGCGTCGCCGGCGGCATAGGGATCGACGAATAATTCGCCGCCGAAACCGCCGCCCGGTCGCCGCGCCAGGCGCAGCGCGCCTCTGGGCAAGCCGCCGCCGTCCGTGGTCAGCGCGCCGTCCAGCGACCAGTCGAGCCCGCCCATCTTGCCCGGCCAGGCCAAAGTGGCGAGTGCCCCCGATGCGAGGCCGACGCGCGCGCCGTTACGCGCGTCGAAACCGGCATCGGTAATGACGACGCTGCCCCTGCCCTGTTTCTGCACCAGCGCAAAACGGGTGTGGAGGCGATTGGCGACGCCGGCCTGTTCGACCGCGTCAGCCAGACGCGCAGCGAGCGGACCCAAAGGCGTTCCGACGGCAGCGGCGCGTAAACCCGCCAGGGGATCGCGCCCGGCGAGATGGATATCCTGCCCCGACAGCGCGCCCTTCAGGCTCGTCCCTTCCGCGCCGACGACCCAATCGCCGGTCAACAACGCGTCGCGCAGCAATGTCCCGCGTCCCGTGACCGCCTTCGCGCCCAGACGAACCTTGCCGCCCGTGCGTGCGGCGGTGCCGTTGAAATCGATGCGGCCATCGGGCGACGCCAGGACGAGGCCATTGCCCTTGAACGCTTCGCCCGAAAGGTCGACATGACCGCTCCAGCGGTCGAGCGCCTGCCCAAGGCTGAGGTCGATGGCCGCGACGGGCCGGGCGATCGCCGCCCCCGCGCCTCGACACGCAACGGCGTCGGCGCGCAGCGGACCGGACAGACGGGGCTGCCCCTGCCGCATCGCGACATCGAGCATGGCCGTCGCCTGCGTCAGGCCGCAGCCCGCCAGCGACGCGCGGGGCATCGCCGCGGCCAGCTTGCCGCGGAAACCCGACTGGAGATTGCCGTTGCCGTCAATCTGCATACCCACGCGCCCAGCGTCGGTATCCAGTGTCAGGCGCGCGTCGGCGAGCGCCACGATGATGTCGGGCAGACTGAAGGGCGCAGTCGAATCGGGGTCGCGGAACTTGTCGAGTTCGCCCAGACGCAGGACACCGTCATGCAGGGAGCCGCGCATCCGCACGCCCCCTGCCCGCACCGCCGCGACCTGCGGCGTCAGGCCGACAAAGGCGATGTCGACCTCCACCCAGCGTGCCGTCAGATCCGGCCTGGCCGGATTGCCCAGCACGATATTCTCGATCCGCTGGGTGCGCAGGCCCACGTCGACCAGATCATAATTGGCCTGCACCCCGCGCCGGTTGAGTTCGCGACTGACGAAATTCTCCGCAATCGGCGCGCGCTGCGTCCACAGCGCCACCAGCACCAGCGCCAGCGACCCGGTGCCGACGCCGAGCCAGCGCAGCCATGCCCGGCGAACCGTCTCTTCGCCGTTCTGTTCTTCCATGCTTATGGCCAACCCCGGCTTGCTGCGACACTGATGGTCCGTAACGGGACCATAACGTCTTCAGCCTCTTAAATATCCTTGCTCCACGATTCCGCAACGCATAGCGTCGCAAAGCCGGTGAAGGGGACGAATGTTTGTCGGAACAGGACGAAAAAGCCCCGCATGACGGCGCCGGCCATCGCGCCCGGTTGCGGCAGAAGCTGGCGGAGAGCGGCGGCGAGGCGCTACACGACCATGAACTGATCGAATATCTCCTCGCGCTGGCGATTCCCCGGCGCGACACCAAACCGTTGGCCAAGGCGCTGTTGCGCGAATTTGGCGGCATCGGCGGGCTCATGAGCGCCGATTGGCAGGCGATCGCCCGCGTGCCCGGCATGGGCGACACCAGCGTCGCCGCAATCAAGATCGTGCAGGCGAGCGCGCTGCGAATGCTGCGCAACGACGTGGCGGCGCGGCCGGTGCTGGCAAGCTGGCAGGCGCTGCTCGACTATCTGCGCGCCGACATGGCGCATCTGCGTGTCGAGCGGGTACGGGTATTGCACCTCAACAGCCGCAACATGCTGATCCGCGACGATCATATGGGCGACGGATCGATCGACCAGGCGGCCATTTATGTGCGCGAGGTCATCAAGCGGGCGATGGAACTGGGATCGGCAGCGCTGATCCTGGTGCATAACCACCCGTCGGGCGATCCGTCGCCCAGTCGGCAGGATATCGACATCACGCGGCAGATCGTGGAGGCGGGCAAGCGGCTGGGCATCAGCGTGCACGACCATATCATCATGGCGGCGAGCGGTCACGCCAGTCTACGGGCGCAAGGCTTGTTATAGAGCGCGTAATAGCCACGCGGCGCGACCAAGCAGGCGGCAGCGGAAATAGGATTTCCGCTGCTTAACTTCGCACATTTCCCGCTCATCTTGTCATTTCGTTGCGCGATCGCGATCCTATCGGAAAGCCATGCGCCCAGAGAATGACAGGCACATCATGCCATGACGCGGGAGAATAGGACAGACTTTGATGTCCGTCCCATTCCAGACGACCTCAGCCGTCGAAGCCAAAATTGAGGAATTCCGGGACCGGGCCGTTCCAGCCGTCGTCCGGGCCGTCATCGGCCTGTTCGTTGCGGCGGCGCGGCGGCGGGGCGGATGCGGTGCGATCGGGCCGCGCACCGCGCGAACGATCATCACGAGGCCTTTCCTCCCGCGGCGCTTCGTCGCGGGGGCGCTCTTCGCCGGCGCGATCCTGCAGGGGCCTTTTTTCGTTTGGCCTATCTTCGCGCTGCCTGTCTTCGCGCGGTTTGCGCTCCGAACGGGCGCCGCGGCCTTCGCTGCGCTTCTCTTCGCGCGCAGGTTCGGGGCGCTCTTCGACGGTCGGCGCGTTGATATATTCGATCTTCGTGCCGATCAGCTTCTGGATATTGTCGATCGCCTCGGCATCCTCCGCCGTGACGAAGGTATAGGCGGTGCCGGTCGCGCCCGCACGGCCGGTGCGGCCGATGCGATGCACATAATCGTCCGGGTGCCAGGGGGCGTCATAGTTGAAGACGTGACTGACGCCCTTGATGTCCAGTCCGCGCGCGGCGACATCCGACGCGACGAGGATGTTCACGGTGCCGTCGCGGAACCGCTCCAGTTCAGCGATGCGCGAACCCTGGTCGATATCGCCATGAATCTCGCCCGACTTGAAGCCCGCGCGCTGCAGGCTCTTGTTCAGGTCGCGCACGGTCGTCTTGCGATTGCAGAAGATGACCGCGCTGGTCACGTCCTCGGCTTCCAGCATGTCGCGCAGCGCATCGCGCTTCTTGCGCGAATCGACCTTCACCAGCCGCTGGGTGATGTTGGTCGATGCGGTGGCTGGGCGCGCCACTTCGATCGACTTGGGATTGGACAGGAATTTGTCGGCCAGCTTCTTGATGACCGGCGGCATGGTTGCGGAAAAGAGCAAAGTCTGGCGCTGCGCGGGCAGCTTGGTGCAGATTTCCTCGATATCCGGGATGAAGCCCATGTCGAGCATCCGGTCGGCCTCATCGATCACCAGCAGCGAACAGCCGTTGAGCATGATCTTGCCGCGACCGAACAGGTCCATCAGGCGGCCCGGCGTCGCGATCAGCACGTCGACGCCCTTTTCGAGCGCAGCCAACTGGTCCCCCATCGACACGCCGCCGATCAGCAGCGCCATCGAAAGCTTGTGATATTTGCCGTATTTCTCGAAATTTTCCGCGACCTGCGCGGCAAGTTCGCGCGTCGGCTCCAGGATCAGCGAACGCGGCATCCGCGCGCGGCTGCGACCATGGGCGAGGATGTCGATCATCGGCAGCACGAAGCTGGCGGTCTTTCCCGTCCCCGTCTGGGCGATGCCGATAATGTCGCGCATCATCAGGACGGAGGGAATCGCCTGCGCCTGAATGGGGGTAGGCGTGTCGTAACCGGATTCGGTTACGGCCCTGAGCAATTCGTCGGAAAGGCCGAGATCGGCAAAAGTCATTCAATGGTCCGGGAACAGGAGGCTTATCCGTCCTGCGCGGATGCGAGACGGAAATCGGCCGCGCATTGCGGAAATATCGGCCTCTTGTCAAGAAAATCGCGCGGTTGCCGGGCTGTGGCGACCGATCAATCTTCCTCTTCGACCGGGATCAGGCGACGAAAACTGTCGATTGCGCAGCTCAGGCCGCTGCGCGCCTGCAATTCGTCGCGGCCCGAACACAGCGATCCATCCTCGTCCGGTTCGACATAGAAGCCGGAATAGAAGCCGATTGAGTCGCAGCCCTTTTCCAGCCGCGCCCGATAGCGATGATTGTCGGCGAGAATCAGGTCCACGCCATTGTCCACAACGATGTTGGCGCCCCGTATCGAACGCAAGGCGACACAGCGCGGCCCCTTCTTTTCCTGCCAGGCATCGCGCCCATCGGGCGCGATCCGGGCGGGCGCGCGCCCCTTGCGCACCATCGGCACGCGAATGATGACGCGCTGCTGGATAGACAATTGCGCCCATTGGACCGGATCGCCGGTCGATGCGGAAAGCAGCAGCAAAATGGAATGAACCAAGACGGACCCCTTTATGGGATGCGGATGCTATCGAGCGATGGTTGAACCGTCGATGAATTCCGGGGCATAAGCCCGTCCCATGATTGGACAAGATAGCATCGACCGCTTCATCGCCCTGCTCGGCCCCAAGGGGGTCGTCACCGATCCCGACGACATCGCCCCCTGGGTGAACGACTGGCGCGGGCGCTATCATGGCATGGCGGCCGCCATTCTATCGCCCGCATCGACGCAGGAGGTCGCCGCGACCGTGGCGCTGGCGGCGGAACTGGACGTCGCGCTGGTGCCGCAGGGCGGCAATACGTCGATGGTGGGCGGTGCGACGCCACCGGCGGACGGGTCGGCGCTGATCCTGTCGCTGCGGCGGATGAACCACATTCGCATCCTGGCGCCGGACGACAATCTGGCGGTATGCGAGGCGGGCGTAATCTTGAGCGTGTTGCACGACGCGGCCGAGGAACAGGGCAGGCGTTTTCCGCTGAGTTTGGGCGCGAAGGGGTCGGCCACAATCGGCGGGCTGGTGTCCACCAATGCCGGCGGCACGCAGGTCTTGCGCCATGGGACGATGCGCGCGCTGGTCGAAGGGATCGAGGCGGTGCTGCCCGACGGCAGCATATTCGACGGACTCGACGCGCTCAAGAAGGACAATCGCGGCTACGACATCAAACAGTTGCTGATCGGCGCGGAGGGGACGCTGGGCGTCGTCACCGCCGCAGCGCTGCGGCTGGCGCCCGCCATTGCCGCGCGGGCGGTGGGCTGGGTCGGGGTGCAGACGCCCGCGGACGCGCTGGCGCTGCTGCGGCTGGCCGAAACCATGCTGGGCGACAGCGTGGAGGGGTTCGAGGTGATCGCCGACGAGACGCTGGGCTTCGTGCTGGGGCATATCCCCGGCACCCGATCGCCGATCGAGACGCGCACGCCCTGGCATGTGCTGATCGAGGTCGACCATGCCGACCTGTCCGAACCGGGACCGTCCGAGCGGCTTGAGGCTGCGCTGGCCGAGGCGTTCGAGCGGGGCATTGCGATCGACGCGGCGCTCGCCACCAACGAAGCACAGGCCGACGCCTTCTGGCGCATCCGCGAGTCGCTGTCGGAATCGGAAAAGGCGCAGGGTCCGGCGCTGCAATATGACATCAGCGTGCCGGTGGCGAAGATGCCCGCCTTCATGATCGACGCGGCGGCGGCGGCCGAAGCGCGCTTCCCCGGCACCACGGCCTCTTCCTTCGGTCATCTGGGCGACGGCAACGTCCATTTCCATGTGCGCGCGCCCAAGGGGACCAGCGACGGGCCGGCCTGGATTGCCGCGCAGGGCCAGGCGATCAACGCCTTCGTCCATGATGCGGTGGTCGCCGCGGGCGGCTCCATCTCCGCCGAACATGGCATCGGCCAGATGAAGCGCGCTGAACTGGGGCGCCTCGCCAGCCCGGCGCGGATCGGCGCGTTGCGCGCGATCAAGGCGGCGTTCGATCCCCGCGGGCTTTTCAATCCGGGCAAGCTCATTCCGCTGCCCGACGAAGGTTGAGGACTTCAGGCTGAAGACCGCCCGCCGACAAACCGATTGCCTCCGACCGACAAGGCCATTATCGCCCTGCCCCAATATTCAGCCCGCGGTGCGCAGGTAAAGGCGGCCGCAAATTGACAGAATGGACCCGGACCATGGCCAGCGCGCCCGCCAACAACCTGCCGATCTTCTACAATGATCTCCTTCCGCTGAGCAGCGTGGACCATGTCGATTATCGCACCCGTCAGGTCGAATCGGCGCCGTTCCTGACGACGCAGCACGCCATTCCGCTGACGATCGACGAATTCGTCCCGGCCCAGCGCTTCGCCCCGATCATCTTTTCGGCCGGTGGCGATCCCGTGCCGCTGCTGCTGATGGGCCTCAACGAAGGCGTCAACACCTTCGTCGATGACGAAGGCAAGCTGCGCGGCCCGGCCTATGTCCCGGCCTATGTCCGCCGCTATCCCTGGATGCTGGCCAAGCTGCGCCCCGACAGCGAGGATCTGTCGCTCTGCTTCGACCCCACCAGCCCGGCGATCGGCGCGTTCGACGACGGCCAGCCGCTGTTCGAAGACGGCAAGCCCAGCGAACTGACGCAGGGGGTGATGAAGTTCTGCGAGGATTTCGAGCAGGCCGCGGCGCGCACCGGCCAGTTCGTCCGCGACCTGCAGGACATGGACCTGCTGATGGACGGTGAAGTCGCGATCCAGACCCCGGTCGCCGAACAGCCCTTCGTCTATCGCGGCTTCCGCATGATCAACGAGGAAAAGCTGCGCGACCTGCGCGGCGACCAACTGCGCAAGATCAACCAGAACGGTATGCTGCCTTTGATCCACGCGCATCTTTTCTCGCTGCAGTTGATGCGCGACATCTTCGAAGCGCAGGTCGGCCAGGGCAAGGGTCCGATAGCCCTTCCCGCCGCGGCGGCCGAACCAGCATCGGAAGTGGCCGGCGCCTGAACGAGAAATTAACCCGAAAGGGTTTGAAAAATTGATGGAAAGGGCATCGCATCCCCCTTGTAAGGCGATACGACCTGCCCTATCTATCAATCATGCGATGCACCTGCCCCCCTTTCGGGTGTGTCGTATGGGCGCCTCCCCCTTTGGAGGCGTCTCCTCCCTGAACCTTGGCCACCCCATGCATCGCATGGGGTGGTTTTTTATGTGGGAGACCGGCCCATGTTCTGCATGAAATGGTTTTTACAGGCCCCGGCGCAGACGCGCCAGTTTCGCTTGACGCAGCCGGCAGCCATGCCTAAAGGCCACCCCCTGCCGACCGCCTAACGCGGTCCATGGCCCCTTCGTCTAGCGGTTAGGACGCGGCCCTCTCACGGCTGAAACACGGGTTCGATTCCCGTAGGGGTCACCAATCAAGCGATTTGTCGCTTTGATATTCTTTGATTTTCAGAAATCGCTGCCACGGCCATTCCACATGCTGATCGGGACGTTCCGATAGCACCGCGCGATATGAACCTGCCTATCTTACGTCCAGGATGCACAATAAAACATCCCGTATATCGCACGAACTTCATTCCACTTATCGTTGACCGAACGGCCTTTTTTCGGCTCGAATAAGCGCATAGCGTCGCCGTCTAACCAGCTCACCCCATCAGCAACGGCGAGCGCTGGCTTGGAATGAAGGCCAGGGCATAACATTCCAATCATGTCCGCGACGGCGGCAAGTCGCCTTTCCGCCTCCGGCCGACATCCGAAGCGCGGCGGCGCTTGCCACTGTCCCCCTCTCCCGCCAGCCCCGGCGCAATGCCAAAATCCAGCTCCCGATCTTCCGCCATCATAGCCGTTGAAAGGTTGGTGACAGCTTGCGTCCCTAACTGCACCGACAAAGCCGGTGCTCATCTGGCGCAGGACAATGGCCCGTCTGGACAGGCAAGAGACAGCATGAACGACATCTGGCAGCATATCGTCGCCGACTTTTCCAATATCGCATCGCCGTCCGCGCTCGCCGCCTTCGGTCAGGTGGTGCTGATCGACATCATGCTCGCGGCCGACAACGCCATCGTCGTCGGCGCGCTGGCAGCCGGCCTTCCGCCCGCATCGCGGCGCAAAGTGATCGCGATTGGCGTCATCGCTGCACTGATGCTGCGCATCGCCTTCGCCCTGCTGGTCACCCAGTTGATGCAACTGGTCGGCCTCGTCTTCGCGGGTGGCCTGCTGCTCGTCTGGGTCGCGTGGAAGATGTGGCGCGAACTACGCTCGGGCGGCGCGGCAGAAGAAGGCGATGACGTCGCCAGCAAGGCCGCGCCCAAAGGCTTCGCGCAGGCCGCCTGGGCTGTCGCCATCGCCGACGTCTCCATGAGCCTGGACAATGTGCTGGCCGTCGCCGGCGCCGCCCGCGAGCATCCCGGCATTCTGGTGATCGGACTGGTCCTGTCGGTCGCACTGATGGGCATCGCCGCCAACTTCCTGGCCCGCGTCATCGAACGCTATCGCGCCATCGCCTATGTCGGTCTTCTCGTCATCCTCTATGTAGCCGGCAAGATGATCCATGAAGGCTTCATCGATCCCGCGACGGGATTGATGACGCTCTTGTAGGGCCGCGTCACTGCGCGGGTTGCTCCAGCGCCACCCGACGACCGCGATCGGCGATGTTCACGATCCGGCGCAGCAGGGCCGGTGCGTCGGCCTGCGTGCGGATGCCGTTGCGGTCGCCCGCGGCCACCAATGTCGGCGCGGCGATAGCGCCCGGCAGGTCATCTGTCGCCAGAATCGGAAGGCTTTCAGTCCCCGCCGCGCGACGCTGCATTCTGCCCTTGAGTGGCGGTCATAGCCATTATGCGGCCATTGCCAATGCCGGTCCCTCGCCGCCGCCCCAGAGTGAGTGGACCAGAACGATATGTCGTGAGGTAATGGGACGCAGCCGGGTGCGTAATGAGCTAAAATTAAAATCGTGATTATGAAATTTGGTGGGCCCGGCAGGACTCGAACCCGCAACCTAGCCGTTATGAGCGGCCAGCTCTAACCATTGAGCTACAGGCCCCACCTCCGCTGCCGATTAGGCAGCATCACGCCGCTTGGCAAGCCTGTCCGCGCACGGGAACGGCGGCAATGAGTTCATCCAGGCTGGCGGCGGCAACGCCGCGGCGGGCCAGATGCGCCAGTACGCCGTCCCACCAGCCGTAAAACACCGTCCGATCGCTTTCATCGCGCACATAAGGCGTATGCCCCGGCTCCAGCGTCGGCGAATGGAAGCTGAAATTCAGCACGCGAACGCCCTCTTCGATCAGCGCGTCGATCGCCGCAATCGCCTCATGCAAAGGAACGCCTTCGGGCGTCAGCGGAATGCGGCTCAGCATCCTGGCGCGCGACAAGGCCCCTGCGAGCGGCCCCATGGCCTGCGCGGCGCGGTACAGACGCTCGCCGCCCCCGCGCAACAATCCGGCAAAGGCGGTGGACAACGGCAGTTCGATCAGCGACCGGCCCGGCCCCGCCCAATAGGGAATTTGCGGCAGGCCGTGAAAGTCCGGACCATGTTGATGGCTATAGTCGAACCGACTGCGCACCGAACTGTCGAGCCGGAAACCCGCCTCCTCCAGCAGGCGCGCGCTGTTGGGGCCGACGCCGTAGCGCCCGGCGCGATAGGCGATGGGGCGTCGACCGAACCGCTCCTCGATACGCTGGCACAGCGCCTCCAGCTTGGCGCGCTCGACCGCTTCGGGAAGAAAACCGACATAGCTGTTGGCCGCGTTCACATCCTCGACATGCGGCGGGTTCACCCAGGGATGGAGATGCGCGCCGATATCGGCCGCGCCATCATTCACCCATTGCCCCATCATCGCGGCGGCTGCATCGCTGTCGATCACCGGATAATCGGTGACATAGATGGGCTTGACCCCGGCGGCAGCAAAATAGGCCTGACCACGCGCCATGCCAGCCAGCGCCGTGACGCGATTGCTGGCGCGGCTGAACGGCGCCTCCCAGTCAAACTCCTCCTCGGTGTCGACGAACAGGATGAAGCGTGTGCCGAAGGCGGGGTCGAGCGCGATCAGGTCCTGCGCCAGTGGCGGCCGGAGCAGATTGCCATCATGAAGTTGAGCCATCATGCCACATCCCTATCGGCCAATGGTTGCGATAGGGTTTCCCTGTCCCTCCGGGCTTGGCCCGTCAGGCGTGGTCTGCCAGATCGCTGGCAAGCGCGACGGCGGGGATCGTCAGCAGCAGCCGTGCCGGCTCGATCGCCAGCCCGCCACCGCATGTGCCGGCCAGCCCGCGGATCAGCCGCAACGAAAAGCCCAACCCCAGCAACGGTCCATCGACCCAGTCGCCACTGGCGTCGTAGCCCGGGTCGAGCAGTTGCGCTTCGTCCATGCCGATCAGGGTGGATGGGCGGTCGACTGCGAACACCACCCGTCCAGCCGCGCCATCCGGCTGAAACCAGCAGGCGCCGGTGACGGCCTCGCCCGCCGGCGCAACCGAAATAGCGGTACGCAGCAGATGCTGCACCATCCGCTCGCCCTGCACCGGATCGATCCGCACCTGCGGCAATCCAGGCGCGACGGCGATGTCGATGCCGACGGCGCCCTGATCCGCAAAGCGCGTTGCGACCTGCGTCACCAGCAGCGCGGGGTCGATCAGCTGGGGCATGGTCGCACCATCGCCACGCGAGACCCTCGCCGCCAGATCCAGATCGTCGAACGCGGCGAGCAGGTGGCGCGCGTCGACCGCGATCTTGCCCGCCATGTCGCGATACTGGACGCCGGCAGCGCCGAACAGTTCCTGTTCGATGATCTCGGCAAACCCCAATATGGCGTTCAGCGGCGTGCGCAATTCGTGGACCAGTTGCCGCAGCGAGTCCGCCGAAAGCCCGGCGATGGCCATGGCCGCGGGCTTCGGTTCGCTGGCGACTTCATGCAGGAAGGGGCGACGCGCCTGTCCGCGATAGCCCTGGAAACGCCCGGAGCGCGGATCGAAAAACGGCGTGGCGGACAGCCGCCACTCGCCCGCCATCGCCCCGCCGACGATCGTATAGCGTCCGTTCTGGAATCCGCTGCGACGCGTGAAGGCGCCGGCGACATAGGCGTCGGGTCCGCTGCCCCCCTCCAGCGCGACATCGCCAAGCATCAGGCCGATCAGCGCCGCGCGCGGCCCCTGGTCGATCCACAGGATCACGCCTTCCGCATCGGTTTCGAACGCGAACTCGCGGGGCGCGGCCTCCCTGACGGGGAAGGCGTCGGCATTGGCGGCCTCCGGCGGCTTGCGCGTGCTGGTGAACCGCGCGATCCGGTCGACCAGATTGCGGATCTGGCTTTCGTCGCCCGGCTGCGGACGCAGCGGCGTCACCGTCGCGGAAGCCTTCGGCTCGATCGGCGACGGATCGGGTTCCGCCCGCATCTCCTGCGTCAGGATCATGTCGCTGTCGCCGACCATGTCCGGCCGTGCGGTAGACAGCACCAGATCATGCGCGCCAAAGGCTTCCAGCGCCTGCCGGGTCTTCGTACCTATGTCACGCCGGCCACGCAGCACGCCGCGCGCCGTGGGCGTCAGGTGCGGCAGCAGTTCGACCCATGCCGCCTCCGGCAGTTGGGCGCGCGCAGCGGCGGCGGCGGCGATCGAGGGCCGGTCATTGGCGAAGAAGGCGACCAGGCTGGGCGAACGCAGACGGCCGCCCAGTTCCACCACGGTCGCGATTCGCTGCGTTTCGGTCAATTGTGACTGGAGAGTGGACAGCCGTTCGAGCAGCGCCCCTCGATCCTGCGCCGCCATGGCGATCCGGTCCGGCCGATCGTGCTGGGCCAGGAGATCGACACATTGGCGCCACAACGTCACCGCGCCCAGACCGCTACGGTCTTGCGCCGCCAGCACTGTCTGCATGAGATCGTTGAAACGCACCAAAATCCCCAAATCATGCGGGTTGAAAGCCTGCGCCCCGCAGCGCGCCGATACGGCCCCGATCATCGATAGGCGCTCAACGCGGAAAGGAAAAGGCCCCGATGCCGCGAACGAAAGCGATCGTCGCATAGTGGGACAATTGCATTGCCCTGAAACATTATTATGATGGCTTGCATAAACAGGACAGGAAATAAGCGAAATAATGGCCGGCCCCAATATCGACGACATCGACATGCAGATCCTGGGCGAACTGCAACAGGACGGCAGGATGACCAATGTGGAATTGGCCCGCAAAGTCGGCCTGACCGCGCCGCCGTGCCTGCGCCGCGTACGTGCGCTGGAGGAAGCGGGGGCGATCAAATCCTACCATGCCGTCGTCGATCCGGCTATGCTGGGCTATACCATTACCGTTTTCGCCATGGTCAGCCTGAAGAGCCAGGCCGAAGCCGATCTCAAGGCGTTCCAGGATCATGTCGCATCGCTGCCCGAAGTGCGCGAATGCCACATGCTGAACGGCGAAATCGACTTCATCCTGAAAGTGGTGGCGCGCGACCTGCAAAGCTTCCAGCAATTCCTGACGTCGAAGCTGACGCCTGCGCCCAATGTGGTCAGCGTCAAGACATCGCTGACCATCCGCACGTCCAAGAACCAGCCCGGCGTCCCCCTGCCCGTCTGAACCGGGCAGCGGAACAGGCCGGCGTGCGTCAGCCGGCCTTGCGATCCTGATGCTGCGCCCAGGCAGTCCAGAAGCCGGCGATCGCAGTCCATGGGCCACTGACCTGCGCCAGCGTCGCCTGGGCATTGGGCAGGTCGCCGGACCGCGCCAGCGCCACGCCCAGCCGCGCATTGGCGCGCCCGGCATCGATCCCGCCCTTGGTCAGCGCCAGCCGATATTGTTCGACGGCCTGCGGAAACTGTCCCAGCGAGAAATAACTGTCCGCGACGGCCAGCGCGTCCTTGCCATTGCTTGCCGTCGTCGCCTTCTTGGCCATGGCGGGCAAGGCGGCGATTTCCTTGGTCGCCTTGGGCGTGACGCTCTTGAGCAACTGGCTGGTCACGCTCTGGGTCGGCGTGAGCTTGCCCGCCTTGCGGCCGGATTCGATGATCGCCTTGGCTTCGGAATAATAGCCTGATTTCTCGGCCGCCTGCGCATAGGCCTGATAGTCCCGCTCGCTCGCCATCGCGCCATTGGCCGCCTGCAGGCGATAGAGGTCGAGCTGCAATTGCGGTTCCAGTTCGGCGGCCGACTGGTAGTTGACCAGAGCGGAGCGCCATTCTTCCTTGCCATCCTGCTGGTTGAGCCGGTCGCGGTAAAGCTGCCCGACTTCGGTCCAGTCGCCAGCCTGATAGGCCATGGCGATGGCGCGATCGGTCCAGGCCAGCGGCACAGGCTGTCCCGACGCCTTCTGCCGGGCAATCACCTCCTGCACGAAGGGGCGTGCTTCCTTGGGCTTGTTACGGCGCAGAGCGATGTCGGCACGCAACATGGTCGCGTCGATGCCGTCATAGCCCAGCGTCTTGGCATAGTCGAGCTGGGCGGTGGCATCCGCATAGTTGCCGACCATGTAGGACAGATAGCCTGCGACATAGCGCAACCGCGGCGCCTCGCTGCGCGGCAAAGCCGTGGTCTTGAACATGTCGGTCAGGGCGATGCGTTCGGCCTGCACGTCGCGGCGTTGCGCCGCAAGCTGAAAGCGCATCCCGGCCGCAACATAGGATTCAAAATCATTGGTGGGGCTGAGCGATGCAATGCGCGCGCCAGCCGTCGTCCCATCGCGTGCCTTCAAGGCGGCTTCGGCAGCCTGGGCTGCGGCACGGAAACCGTCGGACATGACGATCGGCGGACCAGCCACGACCGGCTGCTTCTTTGCCGCCACCGGGGTTGCCACAATCGCCACGGTCGCCGCCAGCGCCGCCATCGGCAGGCGGGAAATCTTGATATCGATGCGCATGGGCCGCCCCGGCTCCCCCAGAATAAAGTCATTAAAACCTGTGGGCGCGCGACAACCGCGCGCCCACACCGGCTAATCAGGCGCCCTTGGTGCCCAGATAGGCAAGCCACAAACCAGCGATCTGCTTGCGCGAACCGGCCTGCACCGCTTCGAAAGCGACCTTGGCGCCGGCATTGTCGCCGCCCAGTGCCTTGGCGATGCCGAGGCGCGAGTTGATCTCGTCCGCTTCCACGCCGCCCTTCTGCTTGGCCAGTTCGAACATCGCCGCAGCCTTGGCATAGTCGCCATAGCCGAGATAGGCGTCGCCGGTGGCGGCGGCGATCTTGCCGTTGGCGGCCTTTTGCGCGTCGGCCTCAGCAGCGCCCAGCGTGCTCTTGTCGCCCGCGATCTTTGGCACGGCGGTCTGATAGACGTCGGCGCCCTGGGTCGCGCTCAGCACGCCCTTGGACCGGCCGGCGTCGATCGCCGACTTGACCTCGCCATAGATGCCGGTCTTCGACGCCATTTCGGCATATTCGGTATAGTCCGCCGCGATGACCAGGCCGCCGGAAATCGACAGGAGACGCAGAACGTCAAGATTTTCGCGGTTCGAAATATTGGGGTTGGCGCGCTGGAACAGGCGCACCAGCGTCCGCAGATTCTGGCCGCTGGGTTCGGCCTGATAGGCCATCTTCGCCCATTCCGTCACGTCGGGCAGCTTGGCCGCCTCCGCGCGGCTGACGCCGATCTGATACCATTGGGCCGGAACCTGCTGCCCCGACGCCTTCATCGCGTCGGCCGCGGCCTTGAGCGCGGTCAGGCCCTGCTGGTTGAAGCCACGCGCCGGCTCGACCGAACCATTGCCGGTGCCGGCCTTGCCGAAATAGGCCTGGGCGATGGTGGGCTGCACCGATTCCGCCTTGTAACCGGCGGCAAGCGCCGCCTGGCCGCGCTGGATCGCGACGTCGTAATTCTTCGCCTGCATCGCCTGGTCGGCAGCGATCGCGTTGAACTGCCCAGCCTGTTCGGGCGGAGTCAGGCCGCTGTCGAGCATCTGGTTCAGCGCCTCGCTCTGCAATGCCGTATCCTTGGCGGCGATCGATGTGTTCAGCTTGATCGCGCCAATCTGATATTTGTCGTCATTGGATGTGGCCTTGCTGTCGGCTTCGGCCAGCGCAGCCTTGGCTCCGGCGAAATCCTGCCCTTCGGCGGCCTTCTGCGCGGTTTGCAGCGCCTTGATGACGTCGGGCGAAACATTGAGCTTCGGGCCGGCCTTCTTTTCTTCCTTCTTCGCGGCGAAGGCAGGCGCGCTGATCGCGCCGCCGGTCATTGCCAAAGCCAGCACGAGCGCCACCGGGGTAACAAAACGCATGATCCTCATCTCCTTTGCGCGCCTGATTGGGGGACAACAGGCGACCTTTCGCGGTTGAGCGCCGATTAGGGGGCGGCGCGTGAACGGCCATTGAACAAGCCGATATCGTCGGATTTTGCAACCGTTATACAGCCGCTTCGTTCCACTTGCGAACATATCCCCTCCCCATACCGTCTTGGTTGCACATGCGGGCGCGCGTGCGCGCGCGAGGGGTGACAGATTTGTTTCGCTCGGCTAGGGGTTGAGTAACAGAATCCATCCTGAAAAAAGAGAATCGCATTGACCGACGAGACTGTCCTCGCCGACCCTTCGGACATCAGCCCCATCTCCATCGTAGACGAGATGAAGGCAAGCTATCTCGACTATGCCATGTCCGTCATCGTGGCCCGCGCCCTCCCCGATGTGCGCGACGGGTTGAAGCCGGTGCATCGCCGCATTCTCTTCTCCGCCCAGGAATCGGGCTTCGTCTACAACCGTCCCTATCGCAAGTCCGCGCGCCTCGTCGGTGAGGTAATGGGTAAATATCACCCACACGGCGACAGCTCGATCTACGACGCTTTGGCGCGCATGACTCAGGACTGGTCGATGCGGGTTCCGCTCATCGACGGTCAGGGCAATTTCGGCTCGATGGACCCCGATCCGCCAGCGGCCATGCGCTACACCGAAGCGCGCCTGGCCAAGGTCGCGACCGCGCTGCTGGACGATCTCGACAAGGACACGGTCGACTTCACGCCCAACTATGATGCATCGGAAAGCGAGCCGCAGGTTCTGCCCGCGCGCTTCCCCAACCTGCTGGTCAATGGCGCGGGTGGCATCGCGGTCGGCATGGCGACCAACATCCCGCCGCATAATCTGGGCGAAGTGCTGCGCGCCTGCCTCGCATATATCGACAATCCCGGCATCACGACCGACGAACTGATCGCCATCGTCCCCGGTCCCGATTTCCCCACCGCGCCGCTGATCCTGGGCCAGTCGGGCGCGCGCAGCGCCTATCATACCGGCCGCGGCTCCATCATGATGCGCTCGCGCCATGTGGTCGAGGAAGGGCGCGGCGATCGCCAGTCGATCGTGCTGACCGCCATCCCCTATCAGGTCGGCAAGAACGGCCTGGTCGAAAAGATCGCCGAAGCCGCCAAGGACAAGCGGATCGAGGGCATCAGCGACATTCGCGACGAATCCAGCCGTGAAGGCGTGCGGATCGTCATGGACCTGAAGCGCGACGCAACGCCCGAAGTCGTGCTGAACCAGCTGTGGCGCAACACGCCCGCACAATCGAGCTTCCCCGCCAATATGCTGGCCATCCGTGGCGGCCGCCCCGAATTGCTGGGCCTGCGCGAGATCATCGAAGCCTTCGTCAAGTTCCGTGAAGAGGTCATTACCCGCCGCACCAAGTTCGAGCTGAACAAGGCGCGCGACCGGGCGCATATCTTGCTGGGTCTGGTCGTCGCGGTCAGCAATCTCGATGAGATGGTGAAGATCATCCGCGGATCGTCCAGCCCGGCCGAAGCCCGCGAAAGGCTGCTGGCGCGCGAATGGCCGATCGGCGAGATCGCGCCCTATCTGCGCCTGGTCGAAGCGATCGAAACCGATGTCCATGGCGACGTCTACAAGTTGAGCGACATTCAGGTCCGCGCGATCCTGGACCTGCGCCTGCATCGCCTTACCGCTCTGGGCCGCGACGAAATCGGCAAGGAACTGGCCGAACTGGCCGAAGCCATCGCCGAATATCTCGCCATATTGGGCGACCGGGTGAAGCTCTATGCTGTCATGCGCGAAGAGCTGGAAGCGGTCGAAAAGGAATTCGCGACCCCGCGCCTGTCCGAAATCACCGCCGCCGCCGACGGCATCGAGGACGAAGACCTGATCGAGCGCGAGGAGATGGTCGTCACCGTCACGGTGCAGGGCTATATCAAGCGCACCCCGCTCGAAAGCTTCCGCGCCCAGGCGCGCGGCGGCAAGGGCCGGTCGGGCATGGCGACCAAGGATGAGGATGCCGTCACCGAATTGTTCGTGACGTCGACCCATACGCCGGTCCTGTTCTTCTCGACCGCCGGCAAGGTCTATCGCATGAAGGTGTGGCGCCTGCCCGAAGGCGGCCCGGCGACGCGCGGTCGGCCGATGGTCAACCTGCTGCCGCTCGGCCCCGGCGAAACCATCCGCACCGTGCTGCCGCTGCCCGAGGATGAGGATAGCTGGAAGGATCTGCACGTCATGTTCGCGACGGCGAACGGGACGGTACGCCGCAACAGCATGGACGCCTTCGCCAATGTGCCAAGCAACGGCAAGCTGGCCATGCGCTTCGACGAAGGCAGCGACGATCGGCTGATCGGCGTCGCGCTGCTGACCGAAGAGGACGACGTGCTGCTCGCCACGCGCCAGGGCAAGGCGATCCAATTCGCCGCGACCGACGTGCGCGAATTCCAGAGCCGCACCTCGACCGGCGTGCGCGGCATGACGCTGAAGAATGACGACGAGGTGATCTCGCTCTCCATTCTCCATCGCTCCGGCGCCAATCAGGAACAGCGCGAGGAATATCTCCGTTTCGCGCCCTGGAAGCCGGAAAAGGATGGCGAAATGGGCGATCAGGCGATGTTCGCCCTGATGAAGGAGCGGGAGCAGTTCATCCTGACCGTCTGCTCCAATGGCTATGGAAAATTGTCGTCCGCCTATGATTACCGCCGCACCGGCCGCGGCGGTCAGGGCATCACAAACATCGACAATATCGGCCGCAACGGCCCGGTTGTCGCCAGCTTCGCCGCCACGCAGGCCAACCAGTTGATGCTCGTCACCGATCAGGCGAAGCTGATCCGCATGGGCCTCGACAGCCTGCGCGTCATTGGACGCAATTCGGCGGGCGTGCGGCTGTTCGATGTGGCCAAGGACGAACATGTCGTGAGCGCCGCCAAGATCGAGGAAAGCGAAGACGCCGAATCGGCCGAGACGACCCCGGAGGCATGAGCGACCTGTTCGCCTACAAGGTGCTGACGGCGGAGCAATATGACCGGTTCAAGGCCGACGGTGTGTTCAAAGGCGCGCCGATCGATCTGACGGACGGATATATCCATATGTCGACCCGCGATCAGGCGGCCGAAACAGTGGCCAGGCATTTTGACGGGCAGGATCGGCTGGTCATGCTCATGATCGACCTCGCCCCCTTCGGTGATGCGATCAAATGGGAGGAGTCGCGCGGTGGTGCGCTCTTCCCGCATCTTTATGGTGATCTGCCGATCAGCACGGTCGCGGGCAAGGTCGTGCTGCGCATCGGCGACGACGGGCGGCATCAGTTTCCGGCGGGATTTTAAGCAACGAAACATTCTGGCCGGATTGTTTTCGCTCGGCTGTCCTACTGCCGGCAAATATCGTAAAACCCCTGCGCATCCCACTGGTCTGCGACAGGAAATTTCCAATTGTTGTAGCGATATTTCAATATCGACGGGAAATGTGCGAAGTTAGCCGCAACGCTCCATCTTCACCACCTGGCCACGCCGGACCCGATAGTCCCAGCCCCCCCACCGGATATGGCTGGACGTCACCGCCATCCCCTGCACAGCTAGATGCGCCCATATGACAGCAAACGGAGCGATGATATCCCATACCAGCGATCGCTGCGCTTTCGCTACCTGCCCCTGTTCCAGCACCGACGTGATGATACGCCGCCGCGCCAGCGCCCGGCCCCAGGCCGCGCCATAGCCGATCGCCACTGCCGGCCAGCCGCCCCAAATCAAAGCCCAGCCCCACGCCGTCGACTGGATCGCAACAACGCCGGTCGCGAGCGCCCACATGCCAGCGCTGTTGGTGACGACATGCCGATATTGGCGCACGCCAAAGCCCAGCAGATCGGCAGCCTTCCCATCCAGCGGACTGGCCACCAACAGATCGCGCACCGGCCGCAGCCGCAGCTTGGCGCGCCATCCGGCCAGCCCGATCGTCATATCGTCCGACAGCCGCCCCGCCAGCGCCCGGCCGAGGTCGAGCCGATCCGCGACCGCCCGCGTCATCGCCATCGCCCCGCCCCAGGGCATGGTCGCGCTGGCGAAACGGGGCAGCGTCGCCAACTGCATCTCCACCGCGCCGACCAGCGCTGCCAGGCCGCTGCCCTCCGGCAACAGCATCCGATAGCCCGTCGCGATATCCGCCTTGCCCCGCACCAGCGGGAAGAGCAGCCGCCCGACCAGCCGCGCCGGCGGCTCTATGTCGGCGTCGATGAAGACCAGATAGCGATCGTCCGGCCGCAACGCCCGCAGCGCCGCGCGCAGCTTATGGACCTTCTGGCCCTCATCCTGCGCCACCCCGGCCGCAACCACCTGCGCCCAATCGCCTTCCCGCGCCGCCAGCGCATTGGCAGCAGCGCAGTTACCCGATGTCGCCAGCAGCAAGCGAAACGGCGCGTTCTGCGCCTTCAGCCGGGCGATCAGGTCCGGCCCGCCATCCCAGTCGTCGCGGACACTCAGGATAAGCACGACATCCGCAGGCGCTTCCTCCTGCCGATCCTTCGGCAGGTTCCGCCAATAATTGGCGACGCCCAGCACGGTCAGCGCCTGCAATCCGAACCAGACCCACAGCATCATCACAAGCGCCTACGCCCTCTTTACCGTCATGTCCGCTGCTGTATGACGCTTGGTCGATGCTCTCCAACCCCTTTCTCTTCTTCCTGATGCGCACCCTGCCCGCGCCGGTCGCGTCCTGGCTCGGCGGCTGGCTGTCGGCCCATGTCGCGCGGCGCACCATGAAACTGCGCGATGCGCGCGCGCGCGCCAACCTGGCCCTGCTGCGTCCCGACCTGCCCGAAGCGGACCGCGAGGCGATATTGACGCGACGCTGGACGAACATCGGCCGCACCATGGCCGAACTCGCCAATATCGACCGGCTGGTGAACGACGCCCATGTGACCGTGGTCGATCAGCCGGGCTATAAGGCGGTGCTGGACGGTCCCGGCCCGATGGTGGCCTTCACCTGTCATCTCGGCAATTGGGATCTGCTCGCCGCCTATATCAAATGGTCGACCGACCGTCCGGGCCTGGGCGTCTATGAAGACCCCGAAGATCCCAAAATCGCCGCCCAGCTCAAGAAGGCGCGCTCCAGCTACATGGGCGAGGCGATCGGCGGCGGCGGCGCGGCGCGGGGCGTGCTCAAGCATTTGACCCAGAAGGACCGGGCGACGCTCTATATCCTGGCCGACGAACGGCGCGATCGGCAGGTCTGGTTCCCCACCTTCGGCCGGCCGATCGAGCCGTCGGGCAACCTGTCGATCGCGCTGCGTCTGGCACGCAAGGTCGGCGCACGCTTCCTGCCCTTCTACCTGCTGCGCACCAGCGGCCCGCATTTCGACCTCCACTGGCATCCCCCGCTCGACCCTGCGACGATGAGCGATGCCGAGATCGTCGCCGTCCTCGATCGTTTTTTGGGGGACGCCTGCATCTCCCAAGCCGACCAGTGGCTGGGCCTGCATGACATGGACCTGACCCAGGACGCTACGCCGCTGCCGCCATCGCTCCAGCCGGACATGTGACTTGGCGGCCTATCCCCGCTAAAGCCCGCTCCATGTCCCGACTCGCGATCAAGATTTGCGGCCTGTCCACGCCCGAAACGGTGGGCGCGGCAGTCAGCGCCGGGGCGAGCCATGTCGGCTTCGTCCATTTTGCCAAAAGCCCGCGCCATGTGGAGGCCGAGCAGATTCGCGGCCTCGCCGCCCACGCCCCCGCCCATATCGAAAAGGTCGCGGTCGTCGTCGATCCGACTGACGAGATGCTGGGCGAATTGGTCGGCACCGGCGCGATCACCGCGCTGCAACTGCATGGCAAGGAAAGCCCGCAGCGCGTCGCCGCCATCCGCCAGCGGTTCGGCCTGCCGGTGTGGAAAGCGATAGCGGTCAAGACCCGCGCCGATATCGACGGTGCCAGCGCCTATGCCGGTGCCGCCGACCGGCTGTTGTTCGACGCCAAGACGCCCGACGGCGCGGCCCTGCCCGGCGGCATGGGCCTGCGGTTCGACTGGACGCTGCTGCGCGGCCTGGCCGTCCCGGCGCCATGGGGGCTTTCGGGCGGGCTTGGGATCGACAATGTCCTGGAGGCGATCCGCATCACCGGCGCGCCGCTGATCGACATTTCGTCCGGCGTCGAAAGCGCGCCCGGCATCAAGAGTGTGGACAAGATCATGGCCTTCTGCAAAGCGGTTCAGCCATGTTGACGCTGAACGCCCCTGCCATGCGCATCGAAGGACGATGGCGCTGATCGCTTCTCTCAGAACCGAAGCGAACGCCCCATCTGTCCCGGAAAGACCGACATCATGACTGACACCCTATCCTTGCCCAACAGCCTGCGATCGCAGCCCGACGCCAGCGGCCATTTCGGTGCGTTCGGCGGCCGCTACGTCGCCGAAACGCTGATGCCGCTGATCCTGGAACTGGAAAAGGTCTATAAGACCGCCAAGGCCGATCCCGCCTTCGACGCCGAGTTCGCCGAACTGCTGCGCTCCTATGTCGGCCGCCCAAATCCGCTCTATTATGCCGAGCGGCTGACCGAGGCGCTGCGCGCCAAGGCGCAACCGGGCCCAAATGGAGAAAAGAGGGGCGCGAAAATCTACCTGAAGCGCGAAGAGCTGAACCATACCGGCGCGCACAAGATCAACAATTGCATCGGCCAGGCGCTGCTCGCCCGTCGCATGGGCAAGAAGAAGGTCATCGCCGAAACCGGCGCGGGCCAGCATGGCGTCGCCACCGCGACCGTCGCCGCCCTGTTCGGCATGGAATGCAAGATCTTCATGGGCGCCAAGGACGTCGAGCGGCAGAAGCCCAACGTCTTCCGCATGAAGCTGCTGGGCGCGGAAGTCATCCCGGTCCATTCGGGGTCGTCCACGCTCAAGGATTCGATGAACGACGCCCTGCGCTACTGGGTGTCGAACGTCCACGACACCTTCTACATCATCGGCACGGCCGCGGGTCCGCACCCCTATCCCGAACTGGTGCGCGACTTCCAGTCGATCATCGGCAAGGAAACCCGCGCGCAGATCATGGAGGCCGAAGGTCGCCTGCCCGACCTGCTGATCGCGCCGGTCGGCGGCGGTTCCAACGCGATCGGACTGTTCCATCCGTTCCTGGACGATCCCGACGTCGCAATGATCGGCGTGGAAGCGGCCGGCGAAGGGCTGGACAAGAAACATGCCGCCTCGCTGGCCGGGGGCGCGTCGGGCATATTGCACGGCAACCGCACCTATCTGCTCCAGGACGAGGACGGCCAAATCACCGAAGCGCACAGCATTTCCGCTGGTCTAGACTATCCCGGCATCGGGCCTGAGCATAGCTGGTTGCATGAGATCGGCCGAGTGAAATATATGCCGATCAGGGATGACGAGGCGCTGACCAGTTTCCAGACGCTCAGCAAGCTGGAAGGCATCATCCCCGCGCTCGAATCCGCCCACGCCGTTGCGGCCGCCGAGCAGGTCGCGCCGACGCTGGACGCGGACAAGATCATCGTCGTCAACCTTTCCGGCCGGGGGGACAAGGATATCTTCACCGTCGCCGATGCGCTGGGAGTGGAGATGTGAGTATGGATCGTCTCGCCACCCGCTTCGCCGCCTGCAAGGCGCAGGGCCGCGCCGCGCTCATCACCTTCGTGACCGCCGGTGATCCCGACGTCGGCGCGACCCCCGCCATCCTCGACGCGCTGGTCGCAGGGGGGGCTGACATCATCGAGCTGGGCATGCCCTTCACCGACCCGATGGCCGATGGCCCGGCGATCGAACTGGCAAACCTGCGCAGCCTGGGGTCCGGCACGAAGACGAAACATATCTTCGCCCTCGCCGCCGATTTCCGCGCGCGCCACCCCGATACGCCCTTGGTGCTGATGGGCTACGCCAATCCGATGCTGATCCGCGGCGCCGACTGGTTCGCCGAACAGTGCAAGGCGGCCGGCGTCGATGGCGTCATTTGCGTCGATATTCCGCCGGAAGAAGATGCCGAGATCGGCCCCGCCCTGCGCGCGGCCAGCGTTCACTTGATCCGCCTCGCCACCCCCACGACCGACGCGGCGCGCCTGCCCGCAGTGCTCGATGGCGCCAGCGGCTTCCTCTACCATGTCTCGGTCGCGGGCATCACCGGCAAGCAGTCGGCGGCACAGGCCAATATCGAGATCGCCGTCAACAAGCTGAAGGCCGCCACCAAGCTGCCGATCGCCGTCGGGTTCGGCGTGCGCGGACCGGAACAGGCCGCCGCCATCGGCCGGATCGCCGACGGCGTGGTCGTCGGCTCCGCCATCGTCGATATCATCGGGTCGCATGGCGATGCCGCCGCGCCCTTCGTCCAGGACTTTGTCGCCACGCTGCGCGACGCCCTTCATATTCGGGAGACCGCCGCATGAGCTGGATCAACCGCGTTCGTAACGCCCTGCCTTTCACCAAGAAGGAAAGCACCGCCGAAACGCTGTGGCACAAATGCCCGTCTTGCCACGAGATGATCTTCATCAAGGAATGGGAAGAGAATCTGTCGGTCTGCCCACGGTGCGACCATCATGGCCGCATCGGTCCGTCGGAACGGTTCGAACAGATATTGGACGCCGGCTTCATCCTGCTGCCGACGCCGCAAGTGCAGGAAGATCCGCTCAAATTCCGCGATAGCAAGCGCTATCCCGACCGGATCAAGGCCGCCCGCGCGGCGACCGGGGACCAGGACGCCCTCATCAACGCGCGAGGCGCGATCGATGATGTGCCGCTGGTGATGGGCGTACAAAATTTCGCCTTCATGGGCGGGTCCATGGGCATGGGCGTGGGCGCGGCCTTCATCCAGGGCGTCAACGATGCGATCGCCCATAAATGCCCCTATGTCATCTTCACCGCCGCCGGCGGCGCACGGATGCAGGAGGGTATTCTCTCCCTGATGCAGATGCCGCGCGCGACCGTGGCGATCCAGAAGCTGCATGCCGCGGGCCTGCCCTATATCGTCGTGCTGACCGATCCGACCACCGGCGGCGTGACGGCCAGCTACGCCATGCTGGGCGATATCCAGATGTCCGAACCCAATGCGCTGATCGGCTTCGCGGGCCAGCGCGTGATCGAAAGCACGATCCGCGAAAAGCTGCCCGAAGGCTTCCAGCGCGCCGAATATCTGCTGGACCATGGCATGATCGACATGGTCGTTCATCGCGGCGAACTGCGCGACACGCTGGCGCGTGTGATCGGCTATCTGACGCCCCGCGCGGCGGATTGAAGCAGCGCTCGCGCTAAAGGGGAACGGGCGCGCCATGGCTGACCATGCGGTTTCGGACGATGCACAAGTGCAGGCGCAACTCGACCGGCTCTGGTCGCTCTCGCCCGGCGCGGACATATTGGGGCTGGAACGCATCACCCGGCTGCTGGAGCGGCTGGGCGATCCGCACCGCGCCCTGCCCCCGGTCTTCCATGTCGCGGGCACCAACGGCAAGGGATCGACTTGCGCCTTCCTGCGCGCCGCGATGGAGGCGGACGGCAAGACCGTCCATGTTTTCACCTCCCCCCATCTGGTGCGCTTCAACGAACGCATCCGCGTGTCGGGCCAGCTCATTTCCGACGCGCTGCTCGCGCGTTATCTTGAACGGGTTCTCGATATCGCGGAAGGCGTCAACGCCAGCTTCTTCGAGGTAACGACGGCCGCCGCCTTCCTGGCTTTCGCCGAACATCCTGCGGACGGCTGCATCATCGAAGTGGGCCTGGGCGGCCGGCTCGATGCGACCAATGTCATCATCGACCCGGCGGTATGCGGCATCGCCCAGCTCGGCATCGACCATCAGGCCTTTCTCGGCGACACGCTGGCCCAGATCGCCGCGGAAAAGGCCGGCATCGCCAAGGCCGGCGCAGCGCTGGTGACGCAGCGCTACGCCGAATCGCTCTTCCCCGTCATCATGGACGCGGCCGCGAAGGCGCCCACGCGCTGGATCGGACAGGGCGACGCCTGGGACGCCGCCGTCTATCGCGACCGGCTGCATTATCGCGACGAACAGGGGCGGCTGGAAACGCCACTGCCGCGCCTGGCCGGGGCGCATCAGGTCCAGAATGCCGCGCTCGCTTTCGCCATGCTACGCCATCAGGACGCGGTGCCCTTGTCCGAGGCCGCGCTCAAGGCCGCCCCGCTCTGGGCGCATTGGCCGGCGCGATTGCAGCGACTGGACCGGGGGCCATTGCTGGACGCCCTGCCGCAGGACGCCACCGCCTGGCTCGATGGCGGGCATAATGCCGGCGCGGGCGAGGCGATCGGCGCCTTCTTCACCACAGACCGGCTGGAGGGGCACAAGCTCCATCTCGTCATCGGCATGTTGGCGAACAAGGAAGTGGACGCCTTCCTCGCCCCCTTCGCGGGCAAGATCGCGCATATCCATGCGCTCCCGGTGCCGGGCCACGACCATCATCCGGCCGATCGCTTCACGGCCATCGCCGCCAAATGGGGCATCGGTTGCACCGCCCATGATGACGCGCGCCAGGCCATCGCTGCAATTGCCGCAGAGTGCGTGGCTTCCGGCGACGACGCGCCCAAGCTGCTGATCGGCGGTTCGCTCTATCTGGCCGGCGAAATTTTGCGACTGAACGAGCAATTGCCCGACTGAATAGACTTGCGACTGACTCGCAATAGCGTAGGATGAGCCTCTGACCTATGCAGAAGGCGCGATTCTATGGCTTATGGAGAGACTTCCCCCCTCGACCTGCCCCGGCCCATTCCGGGCGGCTATGGCAATCGCCTCTTCCTGTTCGTGATGCGCCGGATGGCCACCGCTGGGGTCAATGATGCCCACGCCGCCAATGCGATGCTAGGCGCGTTCGGCCGGAGCTATCGCCGCCCGCTGGTGCTGATGCGCGCGATGATGCTGGAACTGGCCCGCGCGTCGAGCCGCAAGATCCTGGTCGCCCCCTGTTGCTGCGCGCGCATGACCGCCGACGAGGCGCTGATGATGCAGGCGACGGGCGACGCGCTGCGCGATCCCAACGCCGCCTTTGGGCAGGTGAGCGCCTTGCTGGGCAACGATCATGCGCTGGGCGCGCTGACCTGCCTGCAGGCGGTGGCGCAGGCCCATAGCGACCTGGGCCGGCCGCTGGATCTCTACGCTGCGGGCTGATCGGCAGGGTCGATGGTCGCGGCGGTGCCGACGCTGGCGTCGATCAGGCCGGCGCGCATCATCAGCCAGAAGAGCAGGATGCCCGGCACCGCGAGCGCGGTCGTGAGCAGATAGAAATCGACATAGCCGAAGCGCTCGATCAGGCCGCCCGCCGTCGTGCCGGTCAGGAAGCGCCCGACGATGCTCGCCGCCGCCGAGATCAGCGCATATTGCGCGGCGGTGAAACGCAGGTCGCACAGGGCCGAGAAATAGGCGACCACGGTGACGCCGCCGATGCCGCTGGCGATATTTTCGAACCCGATCGCCCCGGCCATGCCCCAATTGCTCTTCCCCAGCGCGGCCAGCGCGGCGAAGCTGAAATTGGACACGCCCATAAGGATCAGGCTGAACAATACCGACCGTTTCATGCCCAGTCGCGCATAGAGGATGCCGCCGATGAAAATACCGATCAGATAGGCCCAGAAGCCGATGCCGACATCATAGATGACGATTTCGTCATTGGTGTAGCCCATATCGTCGAACAGCAGGCGGAAGGTGAGGTTCGCCAGCGTGTCGCCGATCTTGTGCAGCAGGATGAAGAGCAGGACGAGGAATGCGCCCTTGCGCCGGAAGAATTCGACCAGCGGCCCGGTGATCGACGCCATCACTTCCTCCATGCCACGGCGCACGACGGGATCGCGACGCCGCTCCGGTTCGCCGAGAAGGAGGCCGGTGAGCATCCCCGGGAGCGCAAAGACGGCGCAGGCGAGATAAGCGCCGTGCCAGCCGATCCGGGCCGCCAGGATCAGAGCCAGAGAACCGGCTGCGACCGATCCGATGCGCCAGCCATATTGCGACATGCCCGATCCGACGCCCAGTTGTTCGGGCTTGAGCGTTTCGATGCGATAGGCGTCGATGACGATGTCGTAAGTCGCGCCCGCCGCCCCGACAAGAATGGCGGCATAGGCGGTCTGCAAGAGACTGGACGTCGGATCGACCAGCGCCAGATTGGCGACTGCCGCCATGACCAGAATGCCCGCCAGCAGTAGCCAGGACACGCGCTGCCCCAGCCGGCCGATGATCGGCAGCCGCACGCCATCGACCACCCAGGCCCATAGCCATTTGAGATTATAGACGAGGAACGCAAGGGTGAAGGCGGTCACGGCCTTCTTGTCGATGCCGTCCTGCGCCAGACGCGTGGTCAGCGTCGCGCCGATCATCGCATAAGGAAAGCCTGACGAGACGCCCAGGAAAAAGGCCGCCAGCGGCGCCTTTTCGACATAGGGTTTCACGGCGTCGAGCCAGCTGCTGCGGCCCTCTATGGCGTCGGTCATTTTGGCGTGCGTCCCCGGTGGCGTCGAATTGCGCGCCACCATATGGCCTGATCGCCGCCAGGCAAGCGTCCTGTGCGCCGATCAGCCCGCGGGCGCGAACAGGCTGAGCCCCGGCGGCAGCTTGGGCCGCCTTGCGCCGCGCAACTGCGCATCGACAACGCCGATCGCCGCGACCAGATCGCGCGGCGCATAGGGCTTGGCGAGGCAGCCCACCGCCAGTGCGCGCGCCTCCATCGGGCAGCGGGCGGTGACGAACAGGACCGGCAGGCCCAGCGCTCCAGCGTGACGGGCGACGTCGATGCCGGTCTTCTCCCCATGCAGGGCGACGTCTGCGATCACCAGGTCCACGCCGCCGCCGTCCATGACCCGCACCGCATGGTCATGATCGTCCACCGTCGCCGCTATCCGGTAGCCCGCCTGCTCCAGCGCATGTTCGTTATCGAAGGCGACCAGCGCCTCATCCTCCACCACCAGCACGGTGCGGATCGCCTTACGGCGCGACAGGTGCGCGCCTCCCTCTTTCACCAGCCCGAAAAACATTTGCCGATCCGCCCTGATTCCGCCATGCACCCGATGAAACGCCGCGCCCCCGCACCGGGTTGCCTGCTGGGAGGCATAGCCCCCTCGCCCAAGCGCCGGAGCGGCACATTTCAGCCTGTTGCTGGCTTTGTACCCATATGGGAAGTGCCAGTGCCCATGAAAAGGAACCCGCCCTTGGAACCGCCGAAAAAATCAGGACCGCCCCGCAGGGCAGGACCAGGCGGCCCGAAACGTCCCGCCGGCCCCGGCCGGAGCGGATCGGGCGGGCGTCCCGGCGCGCCCACTGGGCGCGGCGCGGCACCGCGACAGGGGGATGGGCGACAGGGGGATGGGCGACAGGATGACGGGCGGCGGAGCGAGGGCCGCCGGGGCGACGTGCGGCCGACCGCAGGACCACGGGGCGACGCCAAGCCGCGTTTCGAGAAGAAGGACGATAGCCGGACGGATCGGCCGAGCGGCGGCAGGACTCGCCCCGATCGGGCCAAGACCGACGGCGCACCATCGCGCCCTGCACGCAGCGCGGGGCCACGCGACACCATCGACAAGCCGCGCTCCCCCCGCAACGAAGGCGAACGCACTGATCGTCCCCGGACGGATCGGGGCCGGCCCGATCGCGCCCGACCCGATCGCGCAGGGGGCGATGCGCCCCGTTTCGGCGCGGCCAAATCCTATCCGCCGCGCAAGCCGCGGGCCAAGGGCGCTGCGCCGGTCCATGCCGCCAATCCGCACCCGGCCCGCGCAGCGGCGGCGAGCGACGGCAAGGGCGAGCCGCAGCGCATCGCCAAGCTGCTGGCCCGCGCCGGGGTCGCTTCCCGCCGCGAAATCGAGCGGATGATCGAGGAAGGGCGCGTTTCCAAAGACGGCGTGGTGATCGATACGCCCGCGACGCTGCTGACATCGCTGCATGGCGTGACCGTCGATGAGGTGGCGATCGCGGCGCCCGCGCCGATGCGCCTGTTCCTGTTCCACAAGCCGACCGGCTTCCTGACCACCGAGCGCGATCCGGCGGGGCGGCCGACCATCTATGACCGGCTGCCGCCGGACCTGCCGCGGCTGATGCCGATCGGCCGGCTGGACATGAACACCGAAGGCTTGCTGTTGATGACCACCGATGGCGGTTTCAAGCGCGAGATGGAACTGCCCGCGACCGGCGTGCCGCGCACCTATCGCGCCCGCGCCTTTGGCGAGGTGAGCCAGCAGCAGTTGGAGGATCTGTTCGACGGGCTGGAGATCGATGGCATCCGCTATGGCGCGATCGAGGCCAATCTGGAGCGGCGCACCGGGCGCAACCAATGGATCGAGATGACCCTGACCGAAGGCAAGAACCGCGAAGTCCGCCGCGTGCTTGAACATCTGGACCTGAAGGTCAACCGGCTGATCCGTACCAGCTATGGCCCGTTCCATCTGGGCGAACTGCCGGTCGGCGCGGTCGAGGAGGTGCGGCAGCATGATCTGGTGCTGTTCCGCAAGAGCCTGAAGGCCATGGTATAAGGATTATCTGGGCATGAGGATCATTTCGGGCCAATGGCGCGGCCGGCCGCTGACCGCGCCCAAGGGCGACGCCACCCGGCCGACGGCGGACCGGACGCGCGAGGCGCTGTTTTCGATGCTGACCAGTCGTCTGGGATCGTTCGAGGGGCTGGCCGTGGGCGATTTCTTCGCCGGTTCGGGCGCGCTGGGCTTTGAGGCGCTGTCGCGCGGCGCGGCGTCCTGCCTGTTCGTCGAGCAGGACAAGCCGGCGCTGGACGCCATCCGCGCCAATGGCGACCGGCTGGGCATCCGTCCCGACATCCGGCCATCCAGCGTGCTGTCGCTGGGGTCCGCGGCCAGGCCGCTCGACCTCATCTTCATGGACCCGCCCTATGGCACCGGCGCAGGCCAGGTAGCGCTCGACAAGCTGGGGCGGCTGGGATGGACCAACGCCGCAAGTTGGATCAGCATCGAAACCGACAGGCGCGAAGATGTGGTCGTCAAGGGCTTCGCCATCGACACGGTGCGCGACATCGGCAAGGCGCGGATCACGCTGTTGCGAATGGAAGACTGACGAACGGGCCTGACCCGCCTCCGCTTGATTCGAGCATGGCGAGAAACGCCGTCAGGGCGCCTGACCGCTGCCTGGCTTTGCGCGAATCCAACGGACTGAAATCAAGCCGAGGCGGCGTAGGCTTCAGCCTCCTGCGCGATCAATATGTCGGCCAGAAACTGATAGGCTTCGCCCCAGGCGGCCAGCACGACGTCGGTGGCGACATCTTCGCCCAGCACCTCGCGGATGGCGGGGAGCAGCGCAGCCGCGACCTTGGGATAATGTTCGGGCTTCACGCCGGTATCGACATGGCGCGCCACCATGCGCGACACCGCGCCGCCCAGTGCCTCCAGCCGGTCGATATTCTCCGCATAGCCAAGGATCGCCGCAGCCAGCCGCCTGGGCTGCTCGCCGCTATCCTGCGCCGCCTGATCGAACATCGCCTTCACTTCGGCATCCTGGAACAGGCGGGCATACATGGCGGTGGTGATCGCCACGCCGTGCTGGCGCAGCGCCGGGCCGGTGGATTTGACGATGGCGATGGTGCGCGGAGACAGCGAGTTGGACATCTGATTGACCTTTTTGTCGAGTCGATAAGATGTATTTAATTTACGTCTTTAAAGGAGTAAATAGAATATATGTTTAAAGCGCGACACCGCACCGGTATCGGATGACGCCATGCAATTGACCCGTCACACCGACTATGCGCTGCGCGTGCTGATCCACCTCGCCGTCGCGCCGACCGGATGGGCAACCATTCCAGAGATTGCCGACGCCTATGGGCTGTCGCGCAACCATCTGATGAAGGTGGTGCACCATCTCGCGCAGGGCGGCTTCATTACCACCCGGCGCGGGCGCGGCGGAGGCTTCGCGCTGGCGGAGGCCCCCGGAGAGACGCGCATCGGCGCGGTGGTCCGGTATAGCGAGCCGGACATGAAAATGGCGGACTGCGCAAACTGCGCGATCCGCCGGGCTTGTGGCCTGACCGCCATATTGGCGGAAGCCACTGTCGCCTTCATGGCCGTGCTCGACGGATACAGCCTAGCCGATGCGGCACGGAACCGGGCCGGGCTGGCGGCGTTGATCGCCGCCCTGCCCGTCCCGGCATCGGCGGTCAGCGGCGCTTGCGCATCTTCCCGGCCTCGCCCGGATTGACGCAACTGTCCTGCACCGTGCGGGAACAGCGCGGATAGTCCTTCGCCTCTGTCGGCGGCGGGGTCATGTTGCCGCCGACCGTCACAGGGTTGGCGGAAGAGCCGACCGGAGCGGCCGGGTCTTTGGGCACGCCAGCAGGCGCAGGAACCATGCCGGGGTCCGCCGGCACCGCGCCGGTCGGCTGGCCGGCATTGGGATCGCCTTGTGGCGGCGTTGCAGGCATGGCGGGAGTTGCCGGCGCGGCAGGCGCTGGCGGGGTCGCCATACCCGCATCGCCGGGTGTGGCTGGCGTCGCCGGGGCTGCGGGTTCGGACGGCGGCGTCATGGCGTCACCGGGCGGCTGGCTGCTGGGCGCGGGCGTATCCTGCGCCACGGCCGCGGCGCCCAAAGTGGTGAAGCTCAGCATCGCAACGCCGGCCAGCATGATGGATTTCATCGGGATCATCCTTTCCTATGTTCTTCGACCCGCAGGTCGCCCGCTTCTCGGACGGGCGGACGAAGAACCGGTTTCAGGACATCCCCGTTCCGCCATGACGGCCGAACGTGGCATAGGTGCGACCAGATGAACGGCGTCGGGGGTCAGGGGCCGTCGGGGTAGCGATCATATTTGGGCAGTTCGTGCGCCGTCGCCATCCATGGCACGGCGTCGGCCATCTGCACATGCCCCTCCGGCGGAAGGGCCGCGGCGTCGTCCAGCGTGGCGCTCTGAATATCGATGGCGCCGGGAAAAACCACAGGATTGGTGTAGAAAAGGCCGGTGCCGCAAGTGCCGCAGAAATGCCGGGTCGCATTTTCGGACGACTGGTAGCGGACCGGATCGCCGGTGATCGTCACGGCGTCCGCCGGGAACAGCGCCCAGCCCACCATCGGCGCGCCGGCGCTGGCGCGGCAGTCGCTGCAATGACAAATGGCGCTATAAGCCGGCTCGCCGGTCGCTTCATAGCGTATCGCCCCACATTGGCATCGTCCCGTCACCATCGGCTTGCTCCCTTGCATGATTCGCCTTTTGTTCTCATAGAAGCCCTGTCACCGCAAGAGGCGCGCCCCTTGCCCCCGATCCACCCCATGCCTAGTTGTCCAGCCATGACAGTCCCTACCCCCTCCCCCAATGACCCGCCCTATCTCGACGGGCTCAATCCGCCCCAGCGGGAGGCTGTGCTGACGACCGAGGGGCCGGTGCTGGTGCTGGCGGGTGCGGGCACCGGCAAGACGGCGGCGCTGACCGCGCGGCTGGCGCATCTGATCGGCACGCGGCGGGCCTGGCCGTCCGAGATCCTGGCCGTGACCTTCACCAACAAGGCCGCGCGCGAGATGCGGGCGCGCGTCGGGCGGATGATCGGCGACGCGGTAGAGGGGATGCCCTGGCTCGGCACTTTCCATGCGATCGCGGCGAAGATGCTGCGCCGTCATGCCGAACTGGTCGGACTGCAATCCAATTTCACCATCCTCGATACCGACGATCAGTTGCGGCTGCTCAAGCAGCTCATCCAGGCGGAGGGGGTCGACGAGAAGCGCTGGCCCGCACGGCAACTGGCCGGGCTGATCGACCAGTGGAAGAATAAGGGCTGGACCCCGGAAGATGTCGGCGCGGGCGAAGCGGAAGGCTATGCCCATGGCAAGGGGCAGACGCTCTATGCCGCCTATCAGGCCCGGCTTCGCGCGGTAAATGCCTGTGATTTCGGAGACTTGCTGCTGCATGTTCTGACGATATTGAAGAAGCATCGCGACGTGCTGGAGCAATATCAGGAACGTTTCCGTTACATCATGGTGGACGAATATCAGGACACCAACTCCAGCCAATATCTCTGGCTGCGGCTGCTGGCCCAAACGCGCAAGAATATCTGCTGCGTCGGCGACGACGACCAGTCCATCTATTCATGGCGCGGCGCAGAGGTCGCCAATATCCTGCGGTTCGAAAAGGATTTTCCCGGCGCGACCATCATCCGGCTGGAGCAGAATTATCGCTCCACGCCCCACATACTGGGCGCCGCATCAGGGGTGATCGCCGAAAATGGCAACCGCCTGGGCAAGACATTGTGGACCGATATCGACGTGGGCGAAAAGGTGCAGGTCGTCGGCGTATGGGACGGGCCGGAGGAAGCGCGGCGCGTAGGCGAGGAGATAGAGGCGATCGAACGCAGCGGCGGATCGCTGGACGAGGTCGCGATCCTGGTGCGCGCCCAGCACCAGACCCGCGAGTTCGAGGACCGTTTCATCCAGATCGGCCTGCCCTATCGCATCGTCGGCGGCTTTCGCTTTTACGAGCGCGCGGAAATTCGCGATGCGCTGGCCTATCTGCGCCTCGTCAATCAACCGGCCGACGATCTGGCGTTCGAGCGGATCGTCAATGTGCCCAAGCGCGGGCTGGGCGACAAGGCGGTGGAGAAATTGCATCGACTGGCGCGGGCGGAGGGGATACCGCTGGCGCTGGCGGCGGCGCGCATCCTCGACACCGACGAACTGACGCCGCAGGCGCGGCGGTCGCTGGGCAGTTTCATCGGCGATCTGGCGCGCTGGCGCGACCGGGCGACGCAACTGCCCCATGCCGAACTGGCGCGGCAGATATTGGACGAGAGCGGCTACACCGCGATGCTACAGGCCGAACGTACGACCGAGAGCGCCGGGCGGCTGGAGAATCTGTCCGAACTGGCCCGCGCGATGGAGGAATATGAGACGCTGGGCGCGTTCCTGGAGCATGTCAGCCTCGTCATGGACAATGAGGCGCAGGCGGAGTCCGCCAAGATCACGATCATGACCATCCATGCCGCCAAGGGGCTGGAGTATGACACTACATTCCTGGTGGGGTGGGAGGAAGGCGTCTTCCCGTCGCAGCGCGCGCTGGACGAGGGCGGCCTCAACAGTCTGGAGGAGGAGCGCCGGCTCGCCTATGTCGCGATCACGCGCGCACGCAAGCGCTGCACCATCATCCATGCCGCCAATCGCCGCATCTATGGCCAGTGGACCAGCAGCATCCCGTCGCGTTTCGTCGGGGAGTTGCCGCCCGAACATGTCGAATCGGAAAGCAGCATGAGCGGTGGCGCATCGCTGTGGCGCGCCAACTGGTCGGAACGCGACGACCCCTTCGCCAATGTCGCGCGGGGCAGCGGTCGGGGTCCGGGCTGGCAGCGCGCGCAGACGAGCGGCCAGTTCAGCCGGGAGCCGGTGCGGATCGTGGAGGCGCGGTCATCGGCCGTATCTCTGGGCAATAAGGGTCGCGACGACATGCGCGTGGGCCTGCGCATATTCCACCAGAAGTTCGGCTATGGCACCGTGGCGGAAATCGAGGGCAACAAGCTGGAGATCGATTTCGAGACGGCCGGCCGCAAGCGGGTGATGGACAGCTTCGTTCAGCCGGCCTGAGGGCGCGGGGCGTCCGTCGTCGCGCCGGCAGCCATGAGGTGCGGCAGGAGGCGGGCTGACAGGAGAGCGCTCACGTCGCGCACGCAATCTTCGATAATCGCAATCGTCGCGGCCCCGCTCACCAGCCGCGGCATGGGATCGATCGCGCAGAGCGTGCCATAAAAGCTGCCGTCCGCCAGTATGACCGGGAAGGACACATAGCTTTTGAAGCCATAGAAGATCGGCACGGGATGCTTCCGCCAGGCGATGTCGGCATCGACATGGTCGATGACCACATAATTTTCGGTCTGGCGGATTTCGTTGCAGATCGTCATCTGCACCTCCAACTCGGCGCCGGGCTCAAGGCCGAAGGCGATCTTGTCGAGCACCTGGCAGGCGATCCAGCGATCTTCGGTCACGTGCGCAACAGCGGCGAAGCCCATATGCGTCACGTCGCACAAGCGCGTCAGGATGGCGCGGATCGCGTCGTCGTCGCCCAGTTCGGCGGCCTGGATGGACAATTCGTCCTTCATGCCGCAGCGATGGCAGGAAAGCGACGCTTTGGCGAGTCTGGAGCGCAATGAACGCGTAAAATCCTGCGTCCCGAACATGTTTGGCGATGGGAGAAAGGCCGCTGGAAACCATCTTCACCGACGGCTTCCTCTTCGACGACATTGGTGGAGCCTAGCGGGATCGAACCGCTGACCTCCTGCATGCCATGCAGGCGCTCTCCCAGCTGAGCTAAGGCCCCATCATGCGCGGCCGGGCCGCAATCATATGGTCAGGCCATGTCCGGCAATGCCGTCGGCCAACTATATTTCCTGGCAAGTTGCAAGCGCCGCCCCTCCCGCAGGATAGGGCGCCCCTCGCTTGCGCTCAGGCATTTTTCGGGAAAATGTCCCCCGGACATTTTCCCGAAAAATTGGTGGAGCCTAGCGGGATCGAACCGCTGACCTCCTGCATGCCATGCAGGCGCTCTCCCAGCTGAGCTAAGGCCCCGTCACCAGTGAAGCGCCGTTGGGTCCGGCGCCTCGGAGGTCGCTGCCATTAGGTGGCGGCAATCTCCTTGGCAAGAACAAATTTCAGTTAATTGTCGTCGCTGTCGTCATCGCTCGCCGCATCGACGCCGAGATCGTCGTCACCACCCAGATCGACGTCATTGTCCGGCGAATCGCCATCGTCATCGACGTCGATGTCCAGATCGTCGTCGGCCGTTTCCAGCTCGCCGTCGGCGGTCTCGATCACCTTCTTGGGCGCCGCTTCCTCATAAGGCAGCGGCTGCTTCGACTTCAGCACCGGCTCTGGTTCCCAGGCGCTGCCGCAATTGATGCAGGTTACCGGATCATCCTTGCCCAGGTCGTAGAAGCGAGTCGCGCATTTCGGGCAGGTCCGCTTCGTGCCCCATTCAGCCTTCACCATGTCCGGCCTGTTCCTTCTTAGATGCTCAAATAGAAATTCACGCGGCACAACAGACGTTGCCCGCGAAACGTCGGGCGCCTTGCCATAGCGGGACCGCGCTGTCAAAAGCCGGGCGCATTTTTTCGGTTCCAGGACAATGGATACCCCGTGACCCAAATTGAAGACCAGCCAACCCCCATGACCTTCACCGCCGCGCCGCCGCTGGCGGGCAGCGTGATCGTGCCGGGCGACAAGAGCATTTCCCACCGATCGCTGATGCTGTCGGCCCTGGCCATCGGGCACAGCCGGGTCGAAGGCCTGCTGGAAGGCGAGGACGTGCTGTCCACGGCCGCCGCGATGCGGGCGATGGGCGCGACCATAGAGCGCGATGCCGATGGCGTGTGGCACATTCATGGCGTGGGCGTGGGCGGACTGCTCCAGCCTGACGTCGCGCTCGACATGGGCAATAGCGGCACATCGACGCGCCTGCTGATGGGCCTGCTCGCCAGCCATGACCTGACGGCGACGTTCGTGGGCGACGCGTCCCTGAGCAAGCGCCCGATGGCGCGGGTCACCGAGCCGCTGGCGCGCATGGGGGCGAGCTTCACGACCAGCCCCGGCGACCGTCTGCCGCTGACGATGAAGGGCGCCTGCCCGGCCGTACCGCTCGACTATCGCCTTCCCGTCGCATCGGCGCAGGTCAAATCGGCGATCCTGCTCGCCGGCCTCAACACGCCTGGCATCACCCGCATCGTCGAGCCGATCCCGACCCGCGACCATAGCGAGCGGATGCTCAAGGGCTTCGGCGCCGAACTGAACGTCGAGGTGGAGGCAGACGGCACGCGGATCATCACCTTGGTCGGCGAGGCGGAGTTGCAGCCGCAGCAGATCGTGGTGCCCGGCGACCCCTCCTCCGCCGCCTTCCCCATGGTCGCCGCGCTGCTGGTGCCCGGATCGCAGGTGACGATCGCCAATGTCGGACTGAATGCGACGCGCGCCGGCCTCATCGACCTGCTGCGCGAGATGGGCGGCGACATCGAGGTCATCAACGCCCGCGACGTCGGCGGCGAGCCGGTCGGCGACCTCATCGTCACGGCGTCGGCGCTCAAGGGTGTCGAGCCGGACCCGGCGCGCGCGCCCAGCATGATCGACGAATATCCGGTCGCATTCATCGCCGCCGCGCTGGCGCGGGGGCGCAGCGTGTTTCGCGGGCTGGACGAGCTGCGCGTCAAGGAATCGGACCGCATCGCCACGATGGCGGCCGGGCTGCGGGCGATCGGCGTATCCGTCGAGGAACTGGAGGATGGCATCATCATCGAGGGCAGCGGCGGCGCGCCCCTGGCCGGGGGCGGGCCGATCGCGACGAAACTGGACCATCGGATCGCGATGAGCTTCGCCGTCGCGGGTCTCGTGTCGAGGGACGGCGTCACGATCGACGACATGCGCCCGGTGGCGACCAGCTTTCCGACCTTCGCACCGCTGTTGGCCCAATTGGGAGCCATCGCATGACGTTCGACCTTGCCAACGTCATCGGGTTGATGGGCAGCGCGCTGATGGTTGTCGCCTATGCCTATAGCAATATGGCCAAAACCCTGAATTTCGTCATTTTCAACGCGATGAACCTGGTCGGCGCACTGCTGCTTATCTGGTCGTTGACCGTTCATTTCAATCTGGCGTCGATGGCGCTGGAGGTCGTGTGGGCCGCGATCGCCCTGCTGGGGCTGGGTAATGCGCTGAAAGGGAAGAAGCGATGATCATCGCCGTCGACGGACCCGCCGCATCGGGCAAGGGCACCATCGCCAAGGCGCTGGGCCGCCATTACGGCCTGCCCGTGCTGGACACCGGCCTGCTCTATCGCGCGGTCGGCCTGTCCGTGCTGAAGGCGGGCGGCGACCCGGATGTGGAAGCCGATGCGTTGGCCGCCGCCGGATTCGAGGACGCGATCCTGGCCGATCCGGCGCTGCGCAGCGAAGCGGTCGGCTCCCTCGCCTCGCGCGTGTCGGTGCATCAGAGCGTACGTGACGCCCTCGTCCAGCGGCAACGCGATTTCGCGACCCAGCCGGGCGGCGCCATCCTGGACGGGCGCGACATCGGCACGGTCATCGCACCCGACGCCGACGCCAAGATTTTCGTGACGGCCAGCGTCCATGTGCGTGCCGAGCGCCGCTACAAGGACGCGCTCAGCCATGGCGGGCACCCGGACATGGATAGCCTGATCGCCGACATCCAGGCCCGCGACACGCGCGACATGAGCCGCGACCATGCCCCGCTCAAGGTCGCGCAAGGCGCAGACTTGCTAGATACGAGCGATTTGACTATAGACGCGGCCGTCCAGCGGGCGATCGCGCTTGTGGACGCCCAGCTTGAAGGTCGCTCCAGAAGTTGACCCGTCAAGGCGCGCGGTTGTTCCGGGCGCCCTTTTCGCTTTTCAAGAATGCGCGTTCCCAAGCTCCTAACTCGCGGGATATGTTCAGGATATTCGGTCCTGAACATGCTTTGGCCAAAGACCATCGGACACAACCGATTGGCCAGCAATGATGAGTGAAGGACCAACCATGGCCTCTACGGCATTTCCCTCGCGCGACGATTTTGCCGCGCTTCTCAATGATTCTCTCGGTGGCGAGGACGGCGGTTTCGAAGGCCGCGTCGTCAAGGGCACCGTTACCGCCATCGAAAACGACCTGGCCGTCATCGACGTCGGTCTGAAGTCCGAAGGCCGCGTGCCGCTGCGCGAATTCGCCGCGCCGGGCCAGAAGGCTGACCTGAAGGTCGGCGACGAAGTCGAAGTCTACGTCGACCGCGTCGAAAACGCCCATGGCGAAGCCATGCTGTCGCGCGACCGCGCTCGCCGTGAAGCCGCTTGGGACAAGCTGGAAGCCGAGTTCACCGAAAGCGCGCGCGTCGAAGGCGTCATCTTCGGCCGCGTCAAGGGTGGCTTCACCGTCGACCTGGACGGCGCCGTGGCGTTCCTGCCCGGTTCGCAGGTCGATATCCGCCCGGTGCGCGACGTCACCCCGCTCATGGACATTCCGCAGCCCTTCCAGATCCTGAAGATGGATCGTCGCCGCGGCAATATCGTCGTGTCGCGTCGCGCCATCCTGGAAGAAACCCGCGCCGAACAGCGCAGCGGCCTGATCCAGACGCTGGCCGAAGGCCAGATCATCGAAGGCGTCGTCAAGAACATCACCGACTATGGTGCGTTCGTTGACCTGGGCGGCATCGATGGCCTGCTGCACGTCACCGACCTGTCGTACAAGCGCATCAACCACCCCAATGAGATGATCAACATCGGCGACACCGTCCGCGTTCAGATCATCCGCATCAACCGCGACACCCAGCGCATCAGCCTCGGCATGAAGCAGCTGGAAAGCGATCCGTGGGAAGGCGCCGCCGCCAAGTATCCGATCGGCGCCAAGCTGTCGGGCCGCGTCACGAACATCACCGAATATGGTGCGTTCGTCGAGCTGGAGCCGGGCATCGAAGGCCTGGTCCATGTGTCGGAAATGTCCTGGACCAAGAAGAACGTCCACCCCGGCAAGATCGTTTCGACCAGCCAGGAAGTCGAAGTTCTGGTCCTCGAAGTCGATCCCGAAAAGCGCCGCATCTCGCTCGGCCTCAAGCAGGCCCAGTCGAACCCGTGGGACAGCTTCGCAGAGCGTCACCCGATCGGTTCGACCGTCGAAGGCGAAGTCAAGAATGCGACCGAGTTCGGCCTGTTCATCGGCCTGGACGGCGACGTCGACGGCATGGTCCACATGTCCGACATCGCCTGGGGCATTTCGGGCGAAGACGCGCTGGCGCTGCACCGGAAGGGTGAGGCCGTTCAGGCCGTCGTTCTCGACATCGACGTCGAGAAGGAGCGCATCAGCCTGGGCATGAAGCAGCTTGAGCGTGGCGGCCCGGCCGCTGGCGGCACCGCTGCTGCGGCTGCCGGCCTCAACAAGAACGCGATCGTCACCGTGACCGTTCTGGAAGTCCGCGACGGCGGCCTGGAAGTCCAGGCTGGCGAAGATGGTGCCGCCGGCTTCATCAAGCGCAGCGACCTGGGTCGCGACCGCGACGAGCAGCGTTCGGAACGCTTCCAGATCGGCCAGAAGTTCGACGCCATGGTGACCGGTTTCGACCGCGCCAAGAAGCCGACCTTCTCGGTCAAGGCGATGCAGATCGCCGAAGAGAAGCAGGCAGTCGCACAATATGGTTCGTCCGACAGCGGCGCGTCGCTGGGCGACATCCTGGGCGAAGCGCTCAAGGCGAAGACCGAAGGCTGAGCCTTCCTGTCCTTCGACAAATGAAAAGCCCGCCGGACCCATGTCCGGCGGGCTTTTTCATGTCCGTGATGCCATCGTCCTTTTGGAAACGTAACGATCTTGATGTTGCCCGATTGTCAACGCCTTGCGGAACCTCTATGCAGAACATGGGGCACGGCAGAGGGGCGCTGGAGAACCAATGATCCGTTCGGAACTGATCCAGAAGCTGGCCGAGGAAAATCCGGGGCTCAGCCTGCCGGAAGTGGAAAAGATCGTCGATCTCTTCTTCAGGGAAATTGTCGACCGGCTTTCCACCGGCGGCCGCGTGGAATTGCGCGGATTCGGTGCTTTCACAACCCGCGCCCGCGATGCGCGCACCGGGCGCAATCCCCGCACCGGCGAGCAGGTGCCGGTATCCGCCAAGCGGGTGCCCTATTTCAAGCCGGGCAAGGAAATGCGCGAACGGCTTAACGGCAAGGACGACGCCTGAGTCGATCCATCGTGTCGATCCATGGCTTGACCTGCCGCGCGCCAGCCGTCAGGGGATGCCCTGCCCAGCGGCATGATGGGCGGACGTGGCGAAATCGGTAGACGCAGCGGACTTAAAATCCGCCTTCCCCTGGAAATGCGGGTTCAAGTCCCGCCGTCCGCACCATATTGAATTATCTGGATTTTCCGGAGCGCTTAGCGCTGCCGGACTTTCGGCGTTCCGACAAGCTATTCCGACAACATTCCGACAAATTGGCGGTGTTCGCGCCTTGTTCTGGCCCGCGAATCGGCCGCCTCCCGCGCCTCCTTGCTCGGCTCAATCGGCATGGCTGGTGTCCAGATGGAGAGGAGGAGAACCGGGAGGATCAAGCAGCGGCAATTAACGGTGTATTGAGGATGCTTACAAGTCGATCAACGTGCGAGCGATCGATTCCGGTCACAAAGGGCGTCCGGACGAACCGATCCATCTGAGCAGCCAACATATCGCTATCATCATCTACTATTGCCCAGCTTTCAACCTCTGGATGATCTGCAAGCCATGCTGCAATCTCGTCGCCCCGGCATCGGCCCACGAAGATACTTCCGATCCGACCGCTCATCGGTGTGCGCCAGTCGCGATGCACGCAAAGCCCGGCGTTGCGAAGATCGCTCTCGGTCCCTTCTGAAAACCGCCATGTGCTGGAAACGACCACCACCGCGCCGGATCGATCACAAACCTCTTTCACCATCGCGATCTTGTGCGGCGGCAGATACCGGCTGTTCTGGCTGGCCCATAGTTCTTCGCCGCTCAGCACCACACCGTCAATGTCGAGGAACAGGACGCGCATCACCCCTCCCCCTCGTCCAGAGCGGCGGGCGGGGTGGAGAGGCTAAGCTGCTTTCCGCTGAATATGTGCTGCCAGCCTTCGGGATGCTCCACGACATAGCGCCAAGGCCCCGTTCCTGCTGCACAGCGATAAGCGGCCACTACAACCGCGTCACCCGAGCCGAACGGGAAGCCTTCGCACTTGATAACCGGGTCTCCCACCGAAAACCCGCCGGTTGCCTCCAGCCCATCGGCATGGGCGGCGGGGGATAGAGGCGCGATGTTGGGCGCGATGGGGGCGTCCAGCGGCACCTTAGAGCGGGCAGAGGGATGCAGCGCCGCATTGATCCAAACTAGGGCGTCGCGCGTCGGTGTTCCGGGAGCATCGGCGCTATGCGGGGCCAAGCGTTCGCCAGCCTTGCGCACATATTCTCGGAAATCTGGATCGACCTCCCCCGCACCCGCCGCCTTTTCCTCTGCGGCTGGGAGCGGGAGGGCGCGGATGGCGGTGCGGAAATCTTCGATGTGCGCCAGCATCAGCGGGTTCGTCCCAGCATCGGCGCGGTCGCCGTCATCAACGTCCGCGATAAACCGCTCTACTGCCTCACGCATCCCCGCTGCATCACCGATCGGTTGGGTGGCGGGAGGGTGGGCGAGTTGCGACAGCGGATCGGCCGGGCTGCTCACCATCGCCAGTTGAGCAAGGGCCAGTCCGGCAAGTCCGGCAAGCGCCTCGCCGGCGTCATCGCGCTCAGCCTCGTCCAGATCACCATCAGGATGATCGTAGCAAATGCTCTCAAATTCACCCATCGCTTGATGCATCCGTCCGATGAAATCAGTCTGCTCACGCATGATGTCGCGGCGGGACAGCTCAATGATCCATTCGACGATGGGCGGGATCGCCACCACCTCCCCGCCCTTTGCGTTTTCTGCGGGTTGGGCGAGGGCTGCGCGGGCGCGTGCCAGCTTTTTATGGGCGGCGCTGGTCAAAGGAACATCGCCAGAGAGCAGATCGGCTATGCTCAAGGCATCCTCCAGCGCGCTCCGCAAATCCTGCGCGGGGGTGGTTTTGTCGGTCATGGTCGATCCTTCTCTTTCCTGGCCCGCTCGGCGATATGCCGCTGGCGCACGGTGCCGGCGCTGCGCGCCTTCTCCTGGGTGGCCTTGTTGTAGGTTGCGGTCTGTTGCAGTGTCCGGTGACCCGATACCGGCCGGATGTCATAGACGCCCGCGTCCCCCAGCTCGGTCGCGCCTCCATGGCGGTTACCCGTCATCGTGAAGCCGTCATGCAATCCGGCTGCATCGCGGATCGCGCGCCAGCGCCAAGTCGCCTGTGATTCGGTGTAGCGTTTGCCGGTCTGCTCATTGATGACGATATGTCCGCGGCCGGGCTTCATCCGCGCCAACTCAGCTTCAAGTTCGGGATAAAGCCGCGCGCCGAAATCGCGAACCTCTGGATCATCGCTGTCAGGGTCAGGATCGCCGCGCAACGGGATGATCTGCGAATCACCTGTCTTGCCCTGGCGCATGGCGATCTGGACGCCCGGCTGGTAATCCTCCCAGAAGAAACCGCGCTCTTCGTCGCCCGGCTCGTTGATATAGCCGAACACGTCCGACACGCGACGCAAGATTTCGAAGGAGATCGCGGCGGCTGTCGCCATCGACTGAAAACCCTGCTTGCGCGCCTCTTCCCGGAAACGATCATACTCGGCCCGCGTGTTCGCCCGGTTGCCCTTCTTCGCCTTCATCTTGATCCCCATGCGGGCGAAGGGGTTAGGGTCTTTCACCTTCTTGGCGCGGATCGCTTCGTTCCACACTCGCCGGCAGACCTGCATACAATATGCCCCTTGTCGATCGCCGCGCTGCTTCACGAGCAACCGGTAAAGCGCATCCGCGTGGCTGGCGTTGACCTCCGCCGCCCGGCGCTGGCCAAAGGTCATCGTCTTGAGCTGGACCCCTTCGACGTGCGTCATCATCTCGCGATAGTCTTCGCGCGTCCGGTGGCTGGACTCGGTAAAGCGGACGTGGCCACGATACCAGGCGAACAGGGCCGCGACCGTGCCTTCGGCCACCTTTCCTTCCACGCCGTTGCGCCAGTCGTCCAGCGCCGCGTTGAGCAACTCGGCCTTGCCGATCGCGACGGGCAGGTCCGTGCCGAGCGCCTCCGAATCGACCGGGCATGTCCGGCCGTGCTTTTCGGCCGGCGGCCTCGCCCAGGTCGGGCGCTCCCAGAAATAGGCCAGACCGCCCGCCAGTCGCTTGGCGCGCAGGTAGCGCGGGAGCTTGATCCTATCCAGTCTACCCACCAAGGCCCTCGAATTCGCTGTCTATGTCGGTCGCCACCACGCCGAACAGGTTGGCGGTCACCTTCTCCAACTGCTCGCGCAAATAGACTGTGGCGCCATTGCGGCCGAACCGGCGGCCGGTGATCGCACCCGCTCGCTCCAGATGGTCGAACATCTTGGGCGCGAGTGCGGTGTAGCGCAGTGCCTCATCGCGGGTGAAGGCGAAGGGCGGCGTGTTGAACGTCACCTGATGTGCAGGGGCGCCCATCAGCGTTGATCCTTTATCGCGGCCCGGACCGACAGGCCCAGGGCGTTGTTCCAGTACATGCCCGGCAGAAAGCCGCCCGGCCCGGTGCGCAGGCCCAGCTTCCGGCGCTCCAGCGCCTTGGCTACCGCATAGTCTGCGCCGGTACGCAGTTCGACACCGATCCCTTCCATGCCTGTGATGTCGTCGGGCTCACTGTCGAGCAGCATGCGGCGCTGGGGTTCGGTGAGGTTCGGCCAAGTCATACCGCTGCCCTCCAGAGAATAGGCTTCTGATCGCGCGGAATGCGATGCTTGCCGCGGGCCATCGGATGCGTCGGCGCGCCGCTCTTCGTCTTTCCCCAGCACCAGATATCGGGCCAAGGCTCTTCGCCGCTTTGGATTTCCTCGACCACATGATCGATCCACACGTCATCCCATGCGATGTTGCCCCAGCAGGCGAATAACTGATCGGCCGACTTCGCCACCTCGACCACGTGCGGCAGGTTGGTCATCAGGATCTGATCGCGCGCGTACCAGTCGTCTGTCTTTGCCCAGTCGGCGCGCGCCCGGCATTCCGCCGGGCTGGAGGTGCAGAAGGGGTAGAGATTGACCGCCCGGTAGCCGCCGAAGCCGAACAGTTGGAACCAGGCGTTCCACCAGAGGCTCGTCGGATCGTCCTGCAGCGCATTGGCCGTCGACGGGTTGCAGCCGATTACGCATGCGATCGGTCCCGGCCCCCAGGTGCGGCGCAGTTCAAGGCGATCCTCTCCGCTGAAGATCGCGTCGCGCTGCACGGTTTCGTGACCGAACAGGTCGCAGGGAGAAGGATAGTTCATCCCGGCACCCCATCATGCTGCACGCCGTCGAGCAGGCGCCCGGCCCTCTTCTTCCCGACCTTGCGCATCACATGGAAGCGCTCGCCATGGAAGCCGCAGCCGCCCGCCAGATTTAACCAGCGAGATTTGCCGCGCTTCGTCTGATCATCGATGTAATCATTGCTATAGTTCGCGCGCCAGTCAGGATCGTCCCGATCGCGATCAAGTGACGCTTCCCACTCGCCCCACTGTTTGAACAGGAAGGGGACGCCCACCCCCTCGCACTGTTCGTGAAGGCTCCGCGCCCAATCCGGGTGCATGGGCCTGGCATGCGGTCCGCTCTCACCTCCGCATATTACCCAGTTGATGGCAAGCTCGTCGCTTATGCCGGTGAAGTCGCAGGTCGAACAACATTCCTGCGCGCCGCAGTCTCGTTGGATGATTGGCGGACGGCCATCTTCGTCCAGCCAGTTCGGACATTCATGATAGAGCAGCAATGACAGGTCGATGGGCCCAAGCATCGGCTCGACCGACAGGAAGGCGACGGGCAGTTCGTAGAGTGCGCGAAGAATCCGGAGCTTGGGAATGTCCCGATCCGCCTCCGCCTGATTCACGACGGTGATCCCGAGCCAGACATTATCCGGCAGGCGGCCAGCTGCCTCCGCCATCTTCATGACGTTGCCCACGCGCTTCGTCACCAGCAGCCAATCGAGATGCGGCGTCTCGCGGATCAGTTGGAAAAGGTCAGCGCGCCATTTGGCTGGCACTTCGTTGTCGAACACGTCGGCAAGCGATGAGCAGAACACTCGATAGCGCACGCCCTCCTTCGCGGCGCGGTTGTTCCAGCGGCGCGGCTGCTTCCATGTTGACGCGGCGGTGCGGCGGCGCGGCTGGCCCGCCCCCCATGCAACCCCTAAGCGTGCCTGAGCGAGGTCGGCGGCATAACAATTGTCGCATCCCGCCCCTACCTTTGTGCAGCCAATCCATCCGTTGAAAGTGTGGTGCGCCCACTCAATTTTTGTGTTCTCAACCATGATCCTGCTCCCCCGCCCGGCCCGCGCCGATCGCGGCCGGCCGCGCGGTTTCCTCCAGGCTCTTGCGCGCGTTGATGACCAGACGGACGCCGTTCATATATTGCTTGGCCAGCAGGGCGCGGGCCTGGGCATCCTTGATGCTGATGGTTCCGGCGCGCAGGGCAAGCAGATCGTCGGCGATGCCCCTGACGATCATGTCCAGGCTGTAGCGGTCGCCCAGGTCAGTGGGTGCGTCTTGCACGCGCGATCTCCTTATCCATGGCTTTGAGCAATGCGTAGGCGGCGCGAAAGCCGGCCCACATTTCGAACGGAAGCTGATGTATCTGAAGCCTGATCTGACCATGCGCCCAGCAGCAGGACCAGCAGACGGGCGGCGCCTGATAATCAGGCGAATAGGGATCGCGCTCGATCTGCTGCTCGCAGATGGCGCACTCAAACGGCGGCAGCGCCGGGGGCGGCGGCTTGCGCTTGAACGTGATACGGATGCGGGGATAGGTCATGCCGTGTCCTGCCCGCTGTGGCACATCAGTGAGCATTCCATATCTGGCTCTTCGAGGATGTTGCCCCGACTGGGGTCCAGCTCGTCAAGAAACACGCGTCGCTTCGTTCCGTCGGCTAGGGTTTCCCGGCAGCAGCTGGCGCCGATTTCACGCTCCAGCTTTGCCATACGATCGAAGGCGCTAGGGAAATGCCTGCGGATCATGTTCCAGTAGCCCATGCCGCCCTTGCAGCAGCCGATGCAGTTATTGTTCTGGAACCCCAGACGGTACATCACCGGCAATTCAATACCTGCCGCGCACACGATCGCCTTGCAGGCCTCTTTGTCGAGGCCATGCTCGATCAGAGGCGTTTCGAGACAGACCTCGAAATTTTCCCTCCGGAAGAGGTCTGCGCGGCGCACCTCCTCCGAGGTGTAGCCAAAAACCTGGATGTCGTCGGGACGTTGAAAGGTGAACCGAAGGACGCGCTTCATCTCGCCAGTGCATTTCGCTCCGTCTGGCCCGACTATGTACCGCTCGCGCCTCATGACATCCCACGGATCGCTATAAAAGCGGCTAGACAGGACGATCACCTTCCGCCCGAACCACCGTTCGCAATCGGCCAAAAAGCGCTTGTTGTCCTCGTGCTCGCCCTTAGGATCCGTGTAGACGATGACAAGCCGATCGCCGTACTTGTCCAAGGCCAGCTTTGTAGCGACCGCTGACGCTGCGCCGCAGGAAAACCAGCTTACGACGCGGGAATCTTCTGTCGGCTCGATCGCAGGAAAGAGAGACATGGGCGCGGGTGTCTTAGCCATTAGCGTTGCCCTCCGATCTCGACCACCCCACGCACGGCGCGCAGCGGCACCAGCACATCGCGCGGCCATGCCACCGCGATCTTGCGTGGCAGGCGCGAAATGATGAGCGCGAAGCCCGCGCCATGCTCCATCATGCCGTCGACCTGATAAGCTCCGGCCCCGATGCAGGTCGGGCAGAAGGTTGCGTCAGCGCCGCCCTCCCCGGTCCCGGCACAAGCACCGCACGGCTGGCGCCAGGGAAAGAGACGGCTTTCCTCGATCGGCACGCCCGCGAAGGCAACTGGACTGCCGCGCGGGTCGTTGGACGGCGCCGCCTCCAGCAGGCTGGTCATTTTCTCAGGTGCTATGGTGACGCGCCTGATCCGCGTGCCATCGGCCGGCATCAGGCTGCGGATCTGGGTAAGATCGTCCAGGGTGAAAGAGCCGCCCATCAGTCCGGTTTCCCAATCATCTCATTGTGGACCGCCACCAGCGCGCCGATCGCACCGGCGGCGGTGTCGTTGCTGCCGAAGCTCACCAGCACGGTGCGATCGGCCGGGTTGTCGTCGGCCAGCGCAACGATGTGCAGTCCCTCGCCCGTCCAGACCTCATCGCCGGCCAGTTCGGCCGGGTGCCGGTGGCTCTCCGCCCAGCGCTTGCCCCAATTGGCGCGCAGCGCGGCGCAGGCGACTTCGAAGGGGTCCGGCGGATAGAGAGGCACCCCATCCTCCGCGCAGAACTTGCAAAGCTCCGGGCGGCGGCGGCAGATCACATAGCGCCCGTCGAACTGCCTGATCGCGTGCGCCGGGCCGTATTTCGACGGCAGGATGATGACGTCCGCGCCGCTTTCGAGGGTGCCGCCGAACTTGCTCATGGATTCGACCGATCCCGCTCAGTGAGGCAGTAGGCTTCCGCGAAGTCTTCCCACTGGAACTGTCCGTCGCGGACCTGCTGCAAATGCTGCGCCATTTCGCCCAGGCAAAAGGCATAGGCGCCGACATCCTTGCGGGGATCGATCGCGCGCGCTGCCTGACGCAGCATGTTGATGGCGTTGCAGCGCATCAGAACGGCACTCCATCATCATAAGGGTCGAAATTCGGCACGCGGGCCTCGCCAAAGCCGACGAGATCGCCGCGTCGGACCATCTGGTTGGCGCGCACTTCTTTAAGGCGGCCGCGCAGTTCGGCGGCGGCTTGGCGGGCCAGGTCGGTAGCCTCGCGGGCATGCCGCGCGTCACGCTCACGGTCTGCAGCGTCGCTCTGCGCGCGGCGCAGGTCGGCCTTCAGTTCGGTGATCTGAGCATTCGCCCGGTCGAGCGCGGCAAGCCTCTCATCAGCGATCTGCCGGACCTTCTGCAGTTCGGCTTTGGTGGCGGTCAGGTCCGCGACGACGTCGGCCGGCTCGACCATCTGAAGGCCGCGCCCTTCCGCATCCATCTCCCCGCCATAAAAATATTCGCCGCTGTCGAGGCAATAGGCGTCGCATTTGCCCTTCGAGCTGTATTCGGACTTGAAGCCGTAGCTTCCTTCCTCGGTGCGGAAGATGCCCGGCGGGCACTCGTTAAGCGTCACAAACGACATGGGTCAGTTCCCCTTTCGCTGGCACGGCACGATGCCCGCACAGTCGCTACGACAGGCCGGGCAGTCGCATTCGTCGCCCGGATCGGATTGCGTGGCGTGTCGACCGGCCTCGACGGCCGACACGCGCGGATCAGATGACGGCCCCCTGGAGAGGGTCAGGCCGTCCGAGGCTCCTGCCTGCTGCGCGGTCGGGGGGATGACGCGCATGTCAGGCAAGGGGGATAGGTGCATGTCGCGGCGCATGCGGATGAGGCGCGACAGGGAGATGCCGGCGAAGTCGATCATCACTGCACCCCGATGATGGCCGCGGTCGCCCGGCAGGCGGCAGCGAGCAGCTTGAACATGCCCAGGCACAGCGCAGCGCCGATCAGGCTGAGGGTGATGAGCGCGGCCGGGTGGATGGCGCGGGGCGGTCCGGCTTCAGGAGCGGACATCGTCGCCCTCCCCCATCAGCAGCGCGTCGAACGCCTTGTCGGCATAGAGCTGGAACTGACGCACGATGACGCCGACGGCGCACAGGCCCGCGAGCGTGATCAGCGCGCGGCCGGCGAAGAAGAAGGCGGCGGTCACGACGCCACCCGCAGCGGTGCGATGTTCCGGCCGCGTGCGTGCGGCTCGAGTTGCTCCGCAGCGCGGATCAGGCGGCTGGCCGCGTTGAGAATGAGTTCGCGCGCCCCGGCCGCGTCCGCCAGCAGCAGCTCATGCGCTTCGGCGACGCTGTAGCCCGCGATATTGATCAGATCGACGGGGCGATACTGCGGCGCATCCGGCCGGTGAAGGGCGCCCAGACGCGAGAGCGTTTCCGCTGCCGCCGTGCCGACAATGTAAGATGGGATTGCCATCGGAACCTCCCCACCGTGGCGGCCGGCTGGATGCGCGGCGCGTCAGGTGATGGAGCCTAGATATATGCACGTAAGAATATCGTCAATGCGTAAAAATTCTTACGTGCATATTTTTAATCGTCGGGCGGTATCCAGTCAGGATAGAAGCCACTGTCGTCTTTGGGTGATTCGGGAGGCGGCTCGGGCAAGGTCGGGGCCTCTCCATCCAGCCCAAGCCGAATGATCGCCCCTTCCTTGTGCAGTCCCTGGAAGATGGCCGCCGTGATCCGGCGGCGCCCGATGTAGGTGCGGATCAACTGCGCCTGGAAGGATTTGACATACCCGATCTGCACGCCGCGCGCGCTGAACACGGCGACCGCCTGGGGATCGACCGGGTTCTTCGGTTCCGGAATCAGGCTGACTTCTTCGCCCGGCTCGGACCAGAGGATCTCCGATCGGCGATTCGACCTATCCTTGTTCGGATGGTCGGCGCCGACAATTACGAGGGAGAGTTGAGGCATGTTTCAAGTGCCGAGCACGCCCAACTTGGACAGAATCGTCAGGGCGGCCACCATAAGGGTTAGCACGACGCCTAGCGCCGTCACAATAAAGCCCTTACCGGCCATTGTTGCCTTTATAACGGCGATGTCAGCGGGCATCTGCTCCGTGCGCGCGTCAATACGATCCACCTGCTTTACCAAGTGGGCTACATCCGCCTCCAGCTTTGCGACGCGCGCTTCCATGCCATCATATGTGCCACCCCCGCCATGATCTTTCAAGCGGCGCGGTTCGCTGCTGATGATGTTGGACGCTGTCGGGAATGAGACCACGTTACCTTTCCTGTCGACCATCATCAAGATCCTCAGTGTAGACGACCCCTTCAGATGCAATACTTTCGAGGCCATAGCGAGCGAGGTTAAACAATTTGAGATTGCCGCAATGCGAGCATTCCAGCGCGAAGCATGGCACAAACCTCGATAGATCAGCTTCGGATGCCATGAACGGAAGTGGGATGAGCACGACAGGAGAAAGTAACGTATTCCGAAAAAACCATGCTTTCGTCCCGCACATTTCACATGGCGGCGAATCTAGCTTCTGCACAAACGCCGATGCAATCATAGTGAGAGAGGCCTCACTTAGATTGCCGTTTCCATCACCAGCTGGATGTTTCACTTCCGCCCCCTCAATGCCGTCGCCCCGACCAAACGACCCGCCCGATGATCCGCACATCCTGCGCGTCCACGATCTGCTTCTCATGCAACGTGTTATCGGAAATGATCTCCAGCTTGCCGCCGGCGGCCGGGCGCAGGCGCTTCACGGCACCTGCTCCATAGAGCGCGATCGCCCAGATGCGGTCCGTCATATTGAGGCGCGTCTGTAGCGTGTCGATAACGAGCAGGTCGCTGTCGAGCAGTGTTGGCTGCATGCTGTCGCCGACACCGTCCGCCACCAGCAGACGGTGAGCGGGCGACTGGCTGATTGCGCGAAGCAAGTTCGGATCGAACTCTACCGTGCCTTCCTCGACATAGTCATCAAGGTTGGAGCCGTCGCCCATGGCAAAGCCAAGGTTGATGCGCTTGAGCGTGATGGCACCGTCGCCGTCTGATGCGCCGCGGGTCGGCGGAATGTCCGGTTGCGGCGCAGGCTTAATCCCCAAAAAACGACGAGGTGGTGCGGCATCCGCCTCCCCCGCCGAACTGGAAGAGCTCCAATCCTTGTCCATAAACTGCTCAAGTGCGACGCCAGCCAAATCTGCCATGCGCGCCAACGAGCGCGCCGCTGGCTCGGTCCCGTGGTTTTCCCACTTCGAGATATAGGATTGAGGAACCTCTAATCGCTCCGCGAACCGCGCTTGGGTGTCTCCCAAAGATTTGCGTAGAGCAGCAATGTTGCGCGCGAGCGTGTTTGGCATGCGCAACGCATAATTGCCATTTAGCGCCGATGCTAATTCCCGTGTGCATATTTGCATTGACGCTATATTCTCACGTGCATATAAACATCGACATGAACGCAATCCGGCAAGCCCGCCATCGGCTGGGCCTCACGCAGATCGGGCTGGCTGAAAAGCTGGGCCTCCACCAGTCGACCATATCTCGTTTCGAGAATGGGACGCTGCCGATAGACGAGCGTACGAGCCTAGCTATTGAAGCTCTGCTTTCCCGGCCGATCCAGCAGGAGGCCGCATAGGTGCCTACTGCCTCGTCCCCAAATTCTGCGCATCTATGCGATCTGCCATATTCGATAGATCCTGCGACAGCATGCGCAATTGCACCGGCGTCAGATGTATCTGAACCGGAACCCCGCCACTTTCGAACTCGCTTTCCGACCGTGCGTAGCGAAGACGTAGAAGTCCTATCATCTGTCCAATGGCGCTGTCCCAGCCCACCACTGGATAGATCGCAAGATTGCCGTTTGGCAGCGTGTCCCAATCGTCCATCAAAATCCCTTTCAGTCGGTGTCGTTGCTGTTCCGACTGTAGCGGACGCCGGAGGGGTCGCAAGCCTCTCCGGCGAAAGCCCCGCCCTCTGCACGACCTGCGACCACCGCCTGGACGACACGGCCATCCGCGCCTGCCCGGTCCGCGGCTGCCCGCACGCGCAGCGCGAGGCTGCCTGATGATTTCCCTGTTTCATAGCGGCGACGATGCCGCGCTTGCGAAGGTTTCACCATGGAAATGAACCATTCAATTTCGGACGAGGTCGGAAAACGCGTCATCGCCGACACGCTCCGCCTTTTCGTCGGCCGGGGCAAGGTGTTGAGCTGGGAAGACCTGGCCGCTGCCACGGGCGACAAGGAAGGCACGCTGCGCAGCTATGTCGAGCAGGCGCCGCCCGCGATGCCCGCGCCGATGATGATGCGCGTCTTCGCCCAGCTGCCCGCCGCCGCGTGGGCCAAAGTGAACGCGGCCATGGGCTTCTGCGCGCCGCCGCGCATCGAGGACGAAGAGACGGCCTGCATGCGCCGTGCCCTCGCCCAAGCGTCGCAACTGGTGGCGGACGGCAACGAGTTCCTTGCCGATGGCATCATCGATCCGCGTGAGAAGGCGATGTTTTCCGAACGGGCGGAAGCCCTGATCCCGACCCTTCGGGCGCACATCATCAGATAGGCATTTAGCGGGCCGCAGCGCCCAGGAGTGAGAATATGGACAGCGCGACCAGCGCGGTGCTGCCGATGGGCAGTTCCGCGAACGAAGAACTGCATCCTGAATACCGCGCCTTTCTGGAGGCGAAAATCCCATCGGTTCCCCCGGTGGGCTTCCCCTGCTCACTAGAAGAGGTGCCGACGCATCTGACCGACGGCCGGCCGATGAAGGAGCATGTCCGCCATATCGTCCGCTGGGCGGTCGAAGGCGGCCGACGCGGCCTGTTCGAGAGCTTCGGCCTGCACAAGACCATGCAGCAGCTGCTGATCCTCGACATCATCCTGCGCAAGATCGAGGCCGCCGAAGGCTTCAAGCCCGACGCCCTTATCGTCGTGCCGCTCAACGTGCGCCGCGAATTCATCAATGATGCGATGCTGCTCGGCATCGAAGTGCGGTTCGTCCAGTCCGATGCAGAGATGGACGCCGCCGGCGACGAAGGCGGCATCTTCCTGACCAATTACGAGAGCGTGCGCGAGGGCAAGCTCAGCGTCAATCGCTTCCGCGCCGCCAGCCTGGACGAAGCGGACGTGCTGCGCTCCTACGGCTCGAAGACCTATCAGGAGTTCCTGCCGCTTTTCGAGCCGGTGCCATACCGCTTCGTCGCCACCGCCACCCCTGCGCCCAATCGCTACAAGGAAATGATCCACTATGCCGGGTTTCTCGGCATCATGGATACCGGGCAGGCGCTGACCCGCTTCTTCCAGCGCAACAGCGAGAAGGCTGGCGATCTCACCCTCTATCCGCACAAGGTCGATGAGTTCTGGACCTGGGTTAACAGCTGGTCCGTCTGCATCCAGCGCCCCAGCGATTTGGGCTTTTCCGATGAAGGCTATGACCTGCCCCCGATCGAGGTGCGCTGGCATCAGGTCGAAGCGGACATCAGCGACGTGGAGCCCGAGAGCAACGGCCAGGGCCGACTGATGCGCGACACGGCGCTTGGCGTGGTGCAAGCATCCCGCGAGAAGAATCGGACGCTTGATATCCGGATCGCCAAGGCGGCCGAGATCGTCGCCGCTGCGCCCAATGATCATTTCATCATCTGGCACGATTTGGAGAATGAGCGCCGCGCGATCGAAAAGGCGCTCCCCGGCTGCGCCACCGTGTTCGGCGCGCAGAAGCTGGACGTGCGCGAAGAGATTGTCGGCCGGTTCGCCGACGGTGCCTTGCCCCTGATCGGCGCGAAGCCGATCATGCTGGGCGGCGGCGTCAATCTCCAGCGCCATTGCCACCGCGCCATCTTCGCCGGCGTCGGCTTTAAGTTCCGCGACTTCATCCAGGCAATCCATCGCATCCAGCGGTTCGGCCAGTCTTCACCGGTCGAGATCGACATCATCCATGCCGAGACGGAGGTCGAGGTCGTCCGCGAACTGCAGGCGAAGTGGGCGCGCGACGAAGAGTTCCGCTCTACCATGTCGGACCTGATCCGCCGCTATGGCCTCAACCACGATGCAGCCGCCGAGAATGTGAAGCGGTCGATCGGTTGCGAACGCCGGGAGGCGAGCGGTAACGGCTGGACGCTCGCCCATAATGATTGCGTCGCCGAAGCGCAGCGGCTGGACGAAGGGTCGCTGGACCTGATCGTCACCTCGATCCCCTTCTCCAACCACTATGAATATACGCCGAGCTATAACGATTTCGGCCATACCGACGACGACACGCACTTCTTCGCGCAGATGGATTTCCTGACGCCTGCGCTTTTCCGCGCCCTCGCGCCCGGCCGCCTCGCCTGCATCCATGTGAAGGACCGGATCCTGTTCGGCTCGGTCACCGGCGAGGGCGTGCCCACCGTCAGCCCGTTCCACGCCCGGTGTATCGAGCATTATATGCGCCACGGCTTCCAGTTCATGGGCATGATCACGATCGTCACCGACGTCGTGCGCGAGAACAACCAGACCTACCGGCTCTCCTACACCGAGATGCTCAAGGACGGCACGAAGATGGGCGTGGGCAGCCCGGAATATGTGCTGCTGATGCGCAAGCCCCAGAGCGACCGCAGCCGCGGCTATGCCGATCGTCCGGTTGTAAAGGCGGCCGACGATTACAGCCTGGCCCGCTGGCAGGTCGACGCGCATGCCTTCTGGCGTTCCAGCGGCGAACGCCCGCTCACCATCCCGGAATTGTGGGAGGTGTCTGAGCGGTTCTCCAGCATGGCGACCGGGCGATTGGCGAAGCGGTTCCGCGAGGAAAGCCGTGATCTCATCTACAGCTTCAAGGCGCATGTCGACATAGGCGAAGAGATCGAGGCCCGGCCGGGCACCGACACGCGCGGCAAGCTGCCCCGCACCTTCATGGCGCTCGACCCTGGCAGCCATCATCCGGACGTCTGGGATGATGTCGTGCGGATGCGCACGCTCAATGCCGATCAGGTCCAGAAGGGCCGGGAAAAGCACGTCTGCCCGCTCCAGTTCGACATCGTTGATCGGCTGATCGAGCGATATTCGGCGAAGGGCGACCTTGTCTATGATCCGTTCTGCGGGCTGGGCACCGTGCCCATGCGCGCGATCCTGTCCGGCCGGCGCGGCGCGGGCAGCGAGCTTAATCCTGATTATTGGGCGCATAGCATCAGCTATCTGCGCGAGGCGGAAGATCAGATGGCGGTCCCGTCGCTCTTCGACCTGCTGGATTTGGAGCAAGCGGCATGAGCGCCGGTATCGCCGCAGTGCGCAAGGCGCGCACCCCGCAGCAGCGCACCCGCGACGATCGGCTTGAGAAGATGCTTCGCGCACTGGAACGCGCAGCAAACAATAATGCCCCCTGCCCATCGAACGAGGATCTGTCGCATCTGATGGGCTATGCCGGGCCTTCAAAAGCCTCTGACTTGATCTCCATGCTGGAGGCAATGGGATTCATCACGGTTGATCGCGGTTTCGCAAGCCGCATCGTCACGATCGTGAAGACCGGCAAGAAAACGGCTGGGACCATAGGCAGGCGGCGACAAAAGGGCGGCTGGACGGAGGATCGGGACGCGATCCTTATGGATGGCATCGCCGAAGGCCTGACCTTCGCCGCCATGGGTAAAATCCTGCACAAGAGCAAGAACGCCTGTATCAGTCGCTTCCACGCGCTGGCGGCCAGCATGGGACACCAGGCAGCATGACCCGCCGCTACCGCCGCCGCACCTTCGCCGAGGTGGCCGCGCAGGCGCACATCGCCGAGCGCGCCCAGGTCGCGCAGTTCGGCCGGTGGCAGATCGCCGCCGTCACCAACCTCATCGCCGCCGGGAAGGTCGACGCAGAGAGCGGATCCCTCCTCGTCACCCGGCTGGGCGCCTTTGTCGAGCAGGTTGAGCAGGGCCTGCATCTTTCCACTCCTGTCACCGAGGAAGATGCATGACCGGGCCTCGATACGCGAAGCGGCCGGCATTTCGCGCCGCTGCCCCCGTCCGCGACGCCCTGCCGCCGATTGGCGACAGCGAGCTGACCCTGCGCAAGACTGCTGCGCGGGATGGATCAGCCCGGCTGGCCGTAGCAATCCAGACGCTGATCGTCCGCACCGCCGACGCGCTCGACGTGCCGCCCGAATGGGCAGACCGTCGCCAGGACTTCGCCCGCGCATATCTCGGCTTCGCCATCACCGCTGCAGGCGCCCATGCAGATTGAACCACGCCCCGTCGCCCCGGAGCAGATGGAGGAAGCCATCCTGCTGTGCCGCAAGCGCATCGATCGCGCGGCGGCGAAGGTGGCGGCGGCGCTGGCCGAACAAGCATCCGCCCTATCGGCGTTGGAAGCGGCCATACACCGCCTCGCCGCATGGCAGGTAGCAAACCCGGACCCGCAGCGGTCCATATTCGAGGAACTGTCCAATGTCTGATGGAAATGTCGCTGCCGACCAACTGCGCCTGTTCATAGAGCGCATAGAGCGGCTGGAGGAAGAGAAGAAGGGCATCGGGGAGGATGTGAAAGACGTCTATCTGGAGGCAAAGGCCAATGGATATGACGGCAAGATCATGCGCCAGGTCATCCGCCTGCGGAAGATGCAGCCGCACGACCGGCAGGAGATGGAGGCCATCCTTCAGACCTATCTCTCCGCGCTGGGAATGGAATAGTCGACTGTGGCCGCGTCTTGGATCAATAAACGCCGCCCGTCGTCTGGCGGCAAGGGCAGGGCTGCACCCGCTGGCATGCACGAACGCCCGGTGCAGCGCGGCGCGATCCGCCTGCTCGCCATGCGCGGCATCGAGGCGGTGCATGTGCCCAACGGCTCGCATCTGGCTGGCGACAAGCTCGCGCGCGCTAAGCAGATGGCGGCGCTGCGCAAAGATGGCCTGCGCCCCGGCTTCCCCGACCTGATCCTGTTCAACCGTAAGATGGTCCTGCAGGTGGGGTTCGTAGAGGTAAAGCGGGAGATCGGCAACGATCTGGGCGATGATCAAAAGAAGTGGCGCGATGACCTGCAGGCCTGGGGCTTCCCTTGGGCGATGATCCGCACGCCTGAGCAGGCGCTCGACGTCGTGCGCGAGTGGGGATGGATTGCGTGAGCGTCATTGCGTCCGCACTGAAGCATATGCTGGCCGCAGGGATGCCTGCGGATGCCATCGTCGCTGCCGTCGCGGAGATGGAGGCGAGCATGGCTGTCCCGCGCGATCCCGTTGCCGAGAAGCGCCGCGAATATGACCGCGATCGCAAGCGGGCGGAGCGGGCCGCCGCCAAGCTGTCCACCGGACATCCACCGGAGTCCGCCGACTACGCGGACATTGCGGACAACTCCCCCTCTCCCGCCCCCTCCCCCTTCCTTCCCCCAAACCCCCAACCAACCCCCGCCCCCACCCACACCCCCGCGAACACCGCGCCCGCGCGTAAGGGCACCCGCTTGTCCGAGGATTGGGAACCGGAACCGTTGATCGGGAAGGCGGTGGACATGGTCGCTGGATGGCCGCCTGGGGCGATCGACCGGGAACTGCAGAAGTTCCTCAATTTCTGGATCTCCAAGCCCGGAAAGGACGGGTTGAAGATCAGCTGGCAACGAACGTGGATCAACTGGCTGATACAGGCCGACGACAGGATCGGACGATATGAACGCTCAAACCGCCATCAGCACTCGGAGCGGCCAGACGGCAACACGCTGGTCGGAGCCGGGCTTGCCTTCGAAGCTGAGCATGCTGCTGGATCGCCCCGCTGGTCTCAATGACCTGCCGATCGTCGGACCGGTCAGCGCGGGCCAGTTGCGCGCCTATGTCGCCGCCTGCCGCCCACCGCATGCCACCGAGTATCAGGTCAACCAGATGATGACCCGCGTGGCCAACATGATGCCCAGCCCGCGCGGGCTGACCCAGGAGCAGGCGGAAGAGCGGATGATGCTGTATCGGCGCACGCTCAGCAGTCACGCGCTCCCGGACCTGCAAGCGGCTTTCGACGTCATCCTCCGCCGGTGCCGATTTTTCCCGACCGTCGCGGAGATCGAAGAGATCGTTGCGCCGATACGGGCAAAGCGCATGGCGCGGGCAAACCGCGCCGAACTTCTGATCCTCAAGCACGAGCGCGAATGGCGGGAGCCGCAGCCGCTCCTCACAGCGGACGAGGCGGCGAAGTTGGGCAGGATACTTGCCGCGCCGCTGGCGGGCGACGGCGAACAGCAGTAAGAACAAGAGTAGAACGGAGCGAGCGGGACATGAGCGAACAAGGCAAGCGGTGGTGCATTTTGCGGACGAATGGCCCGAAGACTTTGGCGCTTGCGGACGCCCTGAACAGCGTCGGATTTGAGGCATGGACGCCGCGGCGATTCATCCGCCGCCCTGCGCCTGGCCAGCGCCGGCGCCTGGTCATGGGCCAACGGCGCCGGATGATCGAGGTCGCTGCGGCAATCCTCTCCGGTTTCGTCTTCGTGCGTGAGGGTGCGGAAGATGATCTCGTGCGCTTTGCTCGAAGTCAGAGCAACGCGCATTTGCCGTTCACCGTCATGCAGCGGTGCGGCCATGCTGCGCTGGTAAGTGAAGCCAGTGTGTCAGGGCTGCGAAATGCTGAACGCGCTGCCGAGGATGCAATCCAGTGTGAACGCGACGCTGAAAGCCGTGATGAAGCGCGGCGCGCACGTGCCGAACGCCTTGGTAGCGAACGCGCGAAGTTGAAGGCCCTGCGCCAGGTGCGTCGGTCATTCGAGCCGGGCGAACTAGTTAGGGTGAGCGGGTCGCATGCGCTGGCGGGCCTGGAAGGCGCCATCACGAAGAGCAACGGCTCCACCGCTGAGATTGATTTTGGCGGCATTTATTCTATGACGGTAGAGGCTTGGCGCATCCTCCCGGTTGTGTTACGCACTGATGGTTCGCAAATGAGCGACGCTGCCTGAAGCAGCAGGCGGGGCTAGACGATCTGGGGCATCGACCCTTGCGCTCCCCGACCAAACCGACCGAAGCCGATTGGCGTTTGGCCGGCATTGCAACGCATTTCTATATAGCCGCATAGAGCAGTCCGGTAGCTCGCCAGCCTCATAAGCTGGAGGTCGCGGGTTCAAATCCCGCTGTGGCAACCAGTTCGGAGGCAGCATGATTAAGGTGACGAAGCAAGGCTCTCTGCCCGATCATGATCTGTTCGACGGCACCTGTCACCGCTGCAAGACTGAGGTTGAGTTTGAGCGGCGCGACGCACGATTGGTAGATTGCCCGCGCGACGGTCTTTATCTGAGCGTTGCTTGTCCGACGTGCAACGGCCCCATACTTGTGCAGGCCAACAGGGCCAACAGGGCCAAGCCGCCACCGCTCCCCTCGCGCCCCTGATGCCCAGCCGTCCGCCCAGCCTTAAGCAGAAGCCCCGCGCCAAGCCCAAGGCGTGGGCCAGCACCCGCAAGAGCAGGCAGGAGCGTGGCTATGGCCGCGAGCATGATCTGATGCGAGCCGTGGTTTTGAGGGAAGAGCCGCTGTGTCGGCCGTGCCAGGCGCGCGGACGCATCACGCCATCGACCATTGCCGATCACATCAAGCCGCTGAGCGAGGGCGGCACGGGCGATCGTGAGAACTATCAGGGCATATGCAAGCCCTGCCATGATGCCAAGACGGCTCAGGAAGCGACACGGGCGCGCGGGGTTCGGTCACGCAGGCGTGTCGACATAGGAGACGATGGATGGCCACGGTGATTGTCACCCTGCATCTGCGCAAGCGCTGGTTCTTCGGCCCGGCGCTCTATGTGCTGGCCGCCCTCCTGCACGCTCGCATCCTTACAGACTTCGACGCGGCGGCCGAATGGCTGGCAAAGCGTGCGATGCGCATGGAGGTTCGCTGACCATGGCTGATGATGTCATGCCGTTGCTCGTTCGTCTCCGGCCCCCGCGCTGGGCCGGTGGTCTGCCGATGCTGGTCATGTGCGATCATGCAGGCGAACCGCTGCCCGGTCAGGTGACGTGCCAGGTGACGACGCAGGCTGATGGAACGTCGACGGCTCAGGTGACCTTCGTCATCAACGGCGCCGACGTGACGCTGGCGCATGGCTGAAACCCACGGGAAACCGCCGTTTTCGGCCGATTTCCGGCCGGATCGGATCCGATTTGCCCCCTGACAGGGGGGCGGGGGGATCAAAAGTCCGGGGTCGGCGGCTCTGGGACCGAGCGCTGGGGTCTTTTCTTGCGCGTGCGAATTAAACTTTCGGGCCGATAAAACTTTGCGACGCTGGCCCGCAACTATGTTGCGAGGGCTTTATGGAGCGAGGCAGAAAGCCTGATCCCAAGGGCGTCAAGGCTGCGCGCGGCACTCTACAGCCAGTGCGCGACGGCCTCAAGACCGAGATCATCGTTCCCGGCGATCCGCCAGCGATGCCGGACTATCTGACCGCCGAAGCGATCGACGTCTGGCAGGAAAACATCGGGCGCGTGATGGCGGCCGGCACGTCCGAACTCGATAGCGACCTGTTCGCGCGATACTGCTCAGCCGAGGCGCTGGTGCGGCTGGCTTTCAAGGCTGGCGGCGAGCCACCCTCCGCCGCGTACCTTACGCTGCTACGGCAATATGCCGAGTTGCTGGGCATCGCTGGACGCAAGAGCCGGGTCGGCAAGGTGGTTGATGACCCGACGAAAAACCGCAACCCATTCGCAAGGAACGGGGCACGCTAGAGATTATGCGGCCATCGCCCTCGCCTATGCGAAGGCGGCGGTGGCCGACAAGAAACAGCGGCGTCATTGCAAGTTCGTCCGGCAGGCATGTCAGCGCCACCTGGACGATCTGAAGCGGGCGAAGGCGAAGGATTGGCCGTACCGATTCGACCCATGGCACGCCAACGATGTGTGCGACTTCATGGAGAAGCTGGTTCACATCGAGGGCGTCTGGGAAAAGCCTACGATCGATCTTGAGCCGGTGCAGGTTTTCATCCTGGCGGTCGTGTTCGGCTGGCGCAGCAAGGCCACAGGGCTGCGCCGCTTCACGATGGTCTATCAGGAGATGGCCCGCAAGAACGCCAAGTCGACGCTGACAGCCGGGATATCGCTCTACTGCCTGTGCTGTGAGGGCGAGATCGGGCCGCAAATCCTGACGGTCGCAACGACATTCGACCAGGCCAAGAAAGTGTTCCACCCGGCCAAGCGCATGGTCGAGAAGCTACCGGAAATTCAGGAAGCATTCGGGCTGACGCCGTGGGCGAAGTCCATCACCTGCGACGAAAACGGCGGCTATATGCAGCCGCTGCACGCCAAGTCGAAATCGCAGGACGGTCATAACCCGCATCTTGTGACGCTGGACGAGTTCCATGCCCATGCAGATCGCGGCCTTTTCGATGTCATGCGGTCCGCCTTTGGCGCCCGCAAGCAGCCGCTCATGTGGATCATCACCACGGCCGGGCCGAATATCCACGGCCCATGTTATGAAGAGCGAACCTTCATCGCCAAGGTGCTGGACCGATCAATCGAAGCGGAGCATTATTTCGGGATCATCTTCACCCTCGATCGCGCCGAAGATTACGGCGATGACCGGAAAGAGGGCGACGATCCGTTTGACGAACGGTTCTGGATCAAGGCCAACCCGCTTCTGGGCAAGGCTGTCGACCTAAAGGGATTGCGCGAAGCGGCGCTGGAGGCGCAGCAGAACCCCGCTGCCGAGGGTGATTTCAAGACCAAGCGCTTGAACATATGGTCCGGCGCACTGTCTGCCTGGCTCAACGTGGCGCAGTGGATCAAGTGCGGCGACCAGTCGCTGACCCTGGATGATTTCGCCGGGCTTGATTGCTGGCTCGGCGGCGACCTTTCCAACGTCGATGACCTTTCCGCCCTCGTGCTGGCGGCGCTCGACGCTGAGGGCCGGTTGCTCATCAAGACGTGGTTCTACTGCCCGGAAGCCCGGCTCAAGAGCGTGGACAATTCGGTGAAGCAGGTCACCGACATGCTCAAGCGGTGGCACAAGGACGGGCACCTGACCGCTACCGAAGGCAACTTCATCGATCACCGGACCATCGAGGACAAGATCCGGGAGATCAAGGCGGCGCTGGCGTTGCGCAAGGCAACCTTCGACCAGTGGAACAGTGGCCTTGCGATGGCGTCGCGCCTCAATGAAGATTTCAGCGAAGGGGACGACGCCTTCGCCGCGCAGCTTCCCAAGAACGCCGCGAACCATACCGACCCCGCCAAAGCCATTGAGGCGCGCGTAAAAGCCGGGCCTGAACACCTTCGCCACGATGGCAATCCGGTTATGGGGTGGATGGTCGCTAACGCGGTGGTCGACCGCCGCATCAACGGCAGCCTCCTTCCCAAGAAGGAGACGCCCAACAGCGCGAACAAGATCGACGGAGTGGATGCTATGATCAATGCGACCGCCCCGATGCTCCTTCCTGTCGATACCTTGGATGTCGACAGTTGGATTCAGAGCTACGCATGACCGGATACAAGCTATCCGCCCGCGCCGCCCAGACCGAAGCCCACTGGAATCGCTCGATGGAGCGCAAGGACGTATCATATCTGCGCAACGGCCTGCCGGCGGGCGCCCAGGACGAGGACAATTTCCGCACCAACAAGATCACTGTTGCGGAGCATAACGACCGCGGCGGCGGTATTCTTGGGCTGGCTACCACATGGGCTTGCGTCAACTTCATTGCAGGCACCATCGCATCGCTGCCCCTGACCATCTATCGCAAAGGCGCTGGCGGCGTTCCGGTCGAAGCTACCGACCACCCGCTTTACCGCCTGCTCCATAGCCGCCCGAACTTCGATCAATCAGCCTTTGATTTTTGGGAGTTCATGGCGGCATCGATCGAACTGCACGGTAACGCCTTCGCAGAAAAGACGATTGGCTCTGGCGAGCGCGTGATCTCGCTCACTCCGGTCCGTCCCGATATCATGAACGTCCGTCGACTGGCGTCGGGCGACATTGAATATAGCTGGTCGGAGGATGGCAAAGCCCGCATCGTCACCCAGGAACGCATGGTCCATGTCCGGGGCTTCGGCGGATCGCCGTTGGGCGGCCTCTCGCCACTGGCGGTCTGTCGCAAAGCCTTCTCCGCCGCGGCCTCGGTCGAAGATGCCGCGGCCAAGATTTTCGCCAACGGCGTGATGTCTAGTGGTATCCTGACGAAGGAGGGCGTCGCCTTAACGAAGCCGCAGCGCGAAGAGCTGGAGCGCTTGCTGCAAGAGAAATATATCGGCGCGATCAATGCGGGGCGGCCGATGCTGCTCGACAACGGTCTGTCATGGCAGGCCCTGTCCATCGACCCTGGCGACGCTGAAATGCTGGAAAGCCGGAAATTCAGCGTCGAAGAGATTTGCCGGATTTTCGACGTGCCGCCGCACCTTGTCGGCCACACCGAAGGCAACACCACGCTGGGCAGCAGCATCAAGGAGCAGACGCAGGGGTTCATCAAATTCAAGATGCGCAAGCGCCTGAAGCGGATCGAATCGGCCGTCGAAATGCAGCTTCTGACCCGCGCCGACATCGAGGCTGGCGTGTCGATCGAGTTCAATATTGAAGGCTTCCTGCGCGGCGACAGCCAGGGCCGCGCCGAATTCTACGAAAAGATGAAGCCCTTCATGACCATCAATCAGGTGCGCGCGCTGGAAGGCTGGGAGCCTGTCCCCGGTGGCGATCAGATCTATCGGCAGATGCAGGATGAGCCTTTGGGCCAGAAGCCAGCGGCGAAGGAATAGCCATGGACTATATCGATTTTCCGCTCGACGTTAAGGATGTCGGCGAAGACGGCGCCATCGAAGGCCTCGCCGCCGCTTACAACAATATCGACTTTGGCGGCGACATCATCCTTCCAGGTGCCTTCACGAAAACCCTGAAGGGTCGCAAGTCGCTGCCTATGCTGATGTATCACGATCAGCGCATTCCGGTTGGAGTTTGGTCGGAGTTCTCCGATTCACAACGCGGCGTGTCGATGAAGGGTCGAATCGTTACCAGCACGGCCGCCGGGATTGAGGCTTTGGCGCTGGCACGCGAGGGCGCGCTGTCTGGCCTCTCCATCGGTTATCGCTCGGTCAAGGAGCGCTTTACCGACAAGGCTCGCGAACTGATTGAGGTCGTCCTGCACGAGGTTTCCCTTGTGGCGATCCCGATGAACGAAAAGACCCAGATTACGCGGGTCAAGGAAATTCAAGATTTGCGAGCGCGCCTCGCGGCCGGGGACCGGCTGACCGAGCGCGAATGGGAAGGTCTGCTCAAGAAGGGCTTCGACCTTTCCAACTCGGAGGCTGAGCGCGCCGTGCGCATCAACCTCAAGGGTCAGGGGGAGCCTGACGTCACGGCAGATCCGATGGCGGCGCTTTGGGCAGCAATGCGCGACGCGCCGATCGAAGACCTCACGGGCGAATAGGCCCCTATTCCAAGGACTATCACGATGAAGAAGATGATGTTCGCGGGCTCGGCCCGCGGCGTGTTCGCGCTTGCCCTGATCGGCACGCTGACCCCCAACGAACGCCGCATGGGCCGCTTCCTGCGCGATGGCGCAGGCCATGGCTCTGGCAAGTCGATGGCCGAACTGGCGGCTGAAACCAAGGCTGCGTTCGAAAAGAAGCATGACGAGGTCAAGTCCATCGCCGAACAGGCGCTGACAGAGGCCAAGGAAGGCAAGACCCTGTCCGGGACCGTCAAGGAATTGGCGGATCAGGCCATCACCGGCATGAACGAAGCCAAGACGCGCATGGACGATCTCGAACAAAAGATGGCGCGTCGCACCAACGAGAACGAAGGCCCGACCACTGCGGGCGAGCGCTTCGTCAATGACGAAGGGTTCAAGTCCTTTGCGGCCCAGACGCGTCCGCGCGGTCGCCAGATCGTGGAGGTGAAGGACATTTCTTCGCTCACCACCGACGCGGCTGGCAGTGTTGGCGCCCTCATTCAGCCGGATCGCGCCGCGCCTGTCATGCTGCCCCAGCGCCGCATGACCGTCCGTGCGTTGCTGGCGCAGGGCAACACGTCCAGCAGCAGCATCGAATATGAGCGCGAGAAGCTGTTCACGAACAGCGCCGCGCCCGTTGCGGAAGGTGCATCCAAGCCGCAGTCGGACCTGCAGTTCGAGGATGCGACGGCCACCGTCCGCACCATCGCGCACTGGATGCGCGCATCGGTTCAGGTGCTGGCGGACGTCCCGGCCCTGCGTTCGATCATCGACCAGCGCCTGCGCTACGGCCTATCCTATGTCGAGGAAACCCAGCTCCTGAATGGTTCCGGCACCGGCCAGAACCTGCCCGGCCTGGTAACCAACGCAACCGCCTATGCGGCGCCGGGCAGTCTGACCGCTACCGCATCTATCGACATTCTCCGCCTGATGATCCTTCAGGTCTCCCTCGCCGAATATCCGGCGAACGGCATCGTGATGAATCCGATCGACATGGCAGCGATTGAGATGCTGAAAGATGGTCAGGGTCGCTATCTGATTGGCAATCCGCAGGGCACCATCGACAAGCGCCTGTGGGGCCTCCCCGTAGTCGAAACGCAGGCCATGACCGTCGACAAGGCGCTGGTCGGCGCGTTCAACTTGGGCGCGCAGATCTTCGACCGGCAGGATGCCACCGTCGAGGTGTCGACGGAGGACGGCGACAACTTCACCAAGAACAAGGTCACCATCCGCGCGGAAGAGCGGCTGGCGCTGGCGATCTACCGCCCGCAGGCCTTCGTCTACGGCGACCTCGGCCGCGTCGCCTGATGACAGAGGGCGGGGCTTCGGCCTCGCCCTCTCACTATGTGGAGAACAGTCATGCCTGACATCGAAGCAATTTTGACCAAGCCGCTCGACGGCGACCCGATCGGCACGAAGCGAACCTTCTCGGAGGCCGACTATAAGGAATTGAAACGCAATGGCGCAGTGTCGGGCGGAACGCCCGCCCAGGATGTTGGCGTGAAGCCAGTCGAGGACATGACCCGCGCCGAACTAGAAGCGGTAGCGATCGAGGTCGTTCGATCCAAAATGGCCAGCGCAAGCGACGACGATCTGCGCACCATGATCCAGCGTTTTCGGGATAAGTCGGAGGATGCTGGCGCCCTTGCCAAGATGAAGGTTGACGACCTTAAGGCGCTGGCCGCCAAGGAAGAGATCGATCTGGGGGACGCGACCAAGAAAGACGATATCATAGCCGCGATCGAGCTGGCGCGGGAAGCCAAGGCCGAATGATGCGCGTTCTGGTCGTCACCCCGCCTGCACCGTTTGTCACTTTGGACGAAATGTCAGACTATCTAGGACTGGGGGACGACCTATCTGATCGCCGGCGCCTTGCGAGCTTGTTGGCCGCAGCGTGCGCCCATATCGACAACCCGGATGGATGGCTGGGTCGGTCGATCGGGCTACAGACGTTAGAACTCCGTTGTGATGCACAGAATCCTTGTTCAATCCGCTTGCCATCACCTCCAGTTGTCGAGTTGGTCAGTGTAAAATATCTGAACGTTGACGGTACAGAACAATCCGCGAGCCTCAGCGATCTAGAGTTGCTTGGCGCCGAGATCGTGCCGCTCGCGGGTTGGCCTTGGGTAGGTGCGTCATCTCGTCGAGAAGCGGTCAGAATTAGGTATCGGGCGGGATATGTGACTGTGCCCGAGCCGATCAAGCAAGCTGTCCGCTTTATGATCGCAGATATGTTTCAGTACCCGGAGAGCGTCACTAGCGGTGCCCTCTCGCAGGTCAGGATACCTGCCTCAGCAGATAATCTGTTGAGCCCGTTCAGAGTGTATATCTGATGCACCCATCCCTCAGTCGCAAGAAGCGGCGTCATACCATCCGGATAGAACGGCCGATGCCGGACACGAGCCTGAAAGGTGCAGGATCGGGGAAATGGAGGCTGTTTGGCATATCCGTTGTCAATCTCGAGGACGTGCTGCCCTCGCGTGGCGAGCAGGTTAGCGAGGGCATGACCACGGCACGGCGGCCTGCGCGGGTGCGGATGCTGTATCGCGAAGGGATCACGCCCGACATGCGGTTCGTCATGGGCGACCGGATCATGCAGATTGTGGGTGGTCCTGCGGAACTCGGTTTTCGCGAGGGACTGGAATTCATGGTCGAGGATTATCGGCCCGCTGGGAACCCGGCCTGATGGCCACGTCGCGCGGCAAGGCAGCGGTAATGCGCTACATGAAAGATGCGCCCGAGGCGTTGCGGGAGCGTGTCCTGCGCGGCGCGGCCCGCGCGGCGGGCGCTGTCGTCGCGACCAAAGCCAAGGAATTGTCCATCTCGTCGGAGGTGTCGGACAAGATCAAGGTCCGGACCAAGCGGGAGGACGGCAAGATCATCGCCCGCGTCCAGGTGCTGATGGGCAATTACAATCTGCCCTTGTGGCTCGAATATGGAACGGACCCGCATTTCATCAGCGTGTCCGACAGTCAGCGCCGGGGCCAGGGCATCAGGAGGATCAACTCGAAGGTCCGCGAAGAGGGCGGCAATGCCTCACTGGTGATCGGTGGCAATTTCGTCGGCGAAACCGTGTTCCATCCCGGCGCGCGGGCGCATCCGTTCCTTCGTCCGGCGCTGGATATGGAGGAAGCGGACGCGATCCGCGCAGCGCAGGCCTTTATCAGCGCACGGGTCATGCCGAGCGGAATCACCGGTTCGGATCAGGGAGACGAGCCATGAGGGGCGTCGAGATCGTGGGCACGCTGTTGCGTGACTATGCACCTCTGATAGCCATCATCCCGGCGGCATCGATCAAGGAAGATATGCTGCCGGAAAATCAGTTTGGGATCGTCCTGAAGTCGGTCAGCCTGACCGATCGTCAGACGCTGTCCCGAGAGCCGCTGGTGCGATCGGTAGAGCGCGTGTCGGCCACCGTGCGCGCCGGCAGCGTGATCGACCGGGACGCCAGGCTGGTGCTGGTGCGCCGGTGCCTCACTTTATGGACCGGCAGCAGCCTGGGCGACGCACAGCGCATTTCAGTGCTGTCCGCCGGCGCCGGGCCGAGCTTGCTGGGGCCGGGCAATAGCTTCGAGCGAACCCATGACTTTCGCGTGTTCTACGACGCGCCGCGCTGAACCCGTTAAGAACAGGAGACTTGATATGACCGATGCCAAGAAAAAGGACGCCTTCATCATTCGCGATTTCAAAGACAGCGGCACGGAAACGTCGTTTGCCGGTGGATCGGTCGTCGCGATCGAGGAAGGCGCGTTTGCCAATTACGAGGCCGCCGGCCTGGTGCGCAAGGCGACCGCCGAGGATCGCAAAGACGCCAGCAAGGCGTCGGGCGCGTCCGGCGCCGCCGCCTGACCCTTCTTCCGCAAGAGAATCGCGCCGGTTGAGCCGGCTCGCCCAACAGGAGACACATCATGACTGCGCAAACTGCGGCCGGTTCGACCATCGCCGTCGGGGCTACGCCGCCCGCGACCTTCGACGCTGCCGGCTATGCCGCCCTGACGCTGACCGAGGTGGGCGGCGTCGACAAGATCGGTACGATCAACCCTACGTTCGCCAAGGTCGAATTTCAGCCCCTCAAGGGCGCGAAAGACAAGCTGAAGGGGTCGTATGACTCCGGTTCGCTTTCGCCGTCCATGGCGCTGGACATGCTCGACGCTGGCCAAATCCTGATGCAGACGGCAGCGGCCGACAAGACGCAGAAGCTCTATCCGTTCAAGGTGACGCTCCAAGACGGGGCCAAGCGCTTTTTCATGGGCCGCGTATTCGGGATGCCCGAAACCGTCGACGGCGCCGACACGGTCGTCATGGCCAATCCGACCGTCGAGATCTGCAGCGACGTCGTCAAGGTCGCCGCCTCCTAACACCATTTCTGCGCCGCATCGGCCCGGATCACTGCGCATCGACCCGTCTCGCGCCTCGCGGGTCACGGGGCGGGTCGGTGCATCCTCAACCCGCGAAGGACTATCCCATGGACATCACCACCCAGGCCGTTGCGGCCACCGCTCCCATCCACCTGAAAAGCGCGACCGGCGACCTGCTCTATTCGAATGGCGATACCAGCAAGCCGTGCCGCGTGATCGTCTACGGTCCCGGCTCCGAACAGTTCGCGATGATCGAGTCGCGGCAGACCAGTCGCGTCCTCAAGCGCATGGCCGATAATGACGGCAAGCCTTCCGCTGTGCCGCCCATCGAGCGCAACGCCGAACGTGCCGAGGATCTGGCGGCCATCACGGTGGCGTTCGAAAACTTCACCTATCCGCCCGCTGCGGACAAGCAGGGCGCTGAGTTGTTCCAGGCCTTCTATGCCGATCCGAAGCTCGGCTATATGGCGCAGCAGGTGATGAAGTCGGTGCAGGACTGGGGAAACTTCAAGCCCGGCTCGGCCGGGAACTAACCCTCTTCGTCCGGCAGATGGCGTGGTTCAATGCCACGCCCAAGCCGGACCCGCGCAGTCGGCGGGGCCAACGGGAAGAGCCGGCAGCGGTGCTGAGCCGTGGCGAACAGCGCAAGCGGGATGGGCTGGCATTGTCGATGCCACCCAATCCTGCACCCCACATCATCCATCGGCTGGTCGAGATCGGGCTGACCGAGGCCGCGGGCATGGGGGCCGCGCCCATCAGCTGGGCGGCCATCCATGGCTGGCAGCAGGTGACCGGCGTCCGTCTCGCGCCATGGGAAGGCCGGCTGCTGCGGAAATTGTCCAATGCCTATCTGGTCGAAAGCCGTCGGGCGGAAGCCGAAACCTGTCCGCCGCCCTGGCGCATGGTCGTAACCGCGCGTGAGCGTGAAGTTGAAGAACGGCGCCTGCGCGCGCTGCTTGGTTAATCTGAGAAAGGTCGGCGATGGCAGATTATGATGTCCCGACCCTGGAGGTTGGCTTTGCGATCGAGACGGGCGCGTCTTTTGATGAATTGACGCGCCTGCAGCAGGTCATGGAAAGCACAGAGGGCAAGGTGCTGGCCGAAGCGACCAAAATCGAGCGCGCTACTGGCGGCATGGTAAAGCTGGGGGGAGCGACGTCGCAGATATCGACGTTCGGCAACGCCGTCAGCCGTGAATTTGCGAACGTTGTTCGTGACACCAACCGTGCCGAAAAAGCTGGCGAGAGTATGGTCCGTCAGTTGGAACGACAGATCGAGGTGTTTGGGAAAAGCGCGTCAGAAATCCGCCAGATGCGCACAGAGATGAAGGCAGTCGCAGCCGAAAGTCAAGGCCTTACAGAGTTAGCGGCTCGACTGCGGAGCGCGAGTGCCGAAATCACTCGACTGGAGCATGCTACCAAAAACGCTGCCGGGGCGTCGAACGCATCGCGGGCGGCTGTGCAGAATCTCGGCTTTCAGATGTCCGATTTCAGCGTCCAGGTGATTGGCGGGACATCTGTCCTTCGCGCCTTTGCGATGCAGTTCCCGCAGGCGACCGGCGCGCTTTCTGGCTTCGAAGGGAAACTAGGTACCGTTGGCCGTTTTCTCAACGGCCCCTGGGGCATCGCCATTACGCTCGGCATCACGTTGCTTGCCGGTATGGCAGACAAATTCCTTGAAAGCGGTGAAGCTGCCAAAAAAGCGGCTGACGGCATGAAGGAGTTTCAGGCCCGTCAGTCCGATATCGGCAATTTCATCGATCAGGCCACTGGCAAGCTGGTCGAGCAAAATCGTGTGTTGGTGCTGAACGCGATCTTGACCCGCAAAAAACAGATCGCTGACAATGAGGCGGCCATGTCCCAGCAGCGCAACGCCGCATTTGCAGCTGCACGCAATGCTCGGCTCGATGTCGCCGGCAATCCGCAGTCATGGGATCCCGATATCGCCGCAGTTCAGCGCGTGCTCGACCCAGATGTACAGAAGGCACTAGCTGCAGCGGGCGGCAACATCGATAAGCTATCGCAAAGTTTGGCGCGCCTCGCACAGACGACCCGTCCCGATCTCAAAGGCCTCACTCTGGATATTACCGGCCAAGCCGGGGCTGCGATCATGGCTCAGCGCGAGAATGAGAAACTGAGCAAGGAACTGCGCGGCTTGGCGGGGGACACTTCTGCCCTTGCACGGGGCACCACGAGCCTAATCGAAAAGCAGGTTGGATTCGCCACCGCCACGTCAGCTGTCGAGCGAGCGCGGGCCAAACTTGCTCTCGTGCAGCAGGGGGCGACTGCGGCAGACAAGGCGGGTGGCGCGGCTTTGATCAAATACCGGGACGACCTGACCGCAGCCATGACGGCCGTCAATGCTGCTGAGGCTGCTCAGAAGGCGGCGCGGGAGGCGACGCGTGGTCATAACAAGGATCTGCGCGAAGCGGCCCGCGCTGCGAAAGAGGCCGCAGCCGAATATGAAAAGCTGGTGAAATGGCTGGGCGATACGCGCCTTACTGCCCAGGGCAATGTGCAAAAACTGGCAGCGGACATGCTAAAGCAGCATCTCGAATGGGGTCGAGGTATACAGACCGTCGGCGAAAAGATGATCGAGCAAGATCAAGATCGCGCCAAATTGCTGGAAGCCGAAAAGCAGGGCCAGCAGGATATATTGGACCTCTATCTCCGCCAGCTCGATGTCATTCAGCAGATTGGCGGAGCTGCCGGGACGATCGCTGGCTTCGTGAGTGGGCTATATACTGGCAACTTCTCCGGCGTTGGAGGAAACTTCGGCAACCTTCTCCAGGGCGTCACCGGCATGGTTGGCAAGGATGGGTGGGATAAGGTCACGGCCAAGCTGGACCATATATTCGGCGGCAATGGCTCCTTTGCAAAAACGATGGGCAGCTTGCTGAATGGCGGCGCGACAGGATCGGCGGCCAGCAAACTGCTGCTCGGCAGCCAGGGTAGCAGCATGGGATCGTTTATTGGTGGCGCGTTTGGTGAAAAGCTGGGCGAGAAATTGCTTTCCAAGGGACTGGAAAGCATTGCCAAGGGCTTGGGCGATTTTGCCGGGCCGATCGGCAGCATCGTGGGTGGCCTAGCTGGCGGGATATTGGGCAAGCTCTTCAGCGGCACCAAATACGGCTATGCGAGCGGCATCAACGTCGGTGCCACCGGCGGCGTCGATTATAACCAGGTCAGCAACAGCGGTGGCCGCTATTCTGCGGGCCAGAGCATGGCGACCGCATTCGGGTCATCGCTCTACGATATTGCCAGCGCGCTGGGCGGCGGCCTCAACGGCGGTCTGAATCTCGGGTCGCTCGGTATGCGCAACAAGAAGTATATCTTCGACCCGACCTCCGGCACGTCTGCCGATCGGCAATCGTTCGAAACGGCCGAAGAAGCTATCGCCGCCGCGATCCAGAGCGCGCTCGACAAGGGCGTTATCACCGGCATCCGGGCTTCGACGCAACGCCTGCTCAGCGCGGGCGACGATCTGCAATCCGCGTTGGAAAAGGCCGTGCAGTTCGAAGGCGTCTTCACGGAATTGAAATCGTACACCGATCCTGTCGGCGCAGCGGTCGACGCGCTCGACAAGCAGTTCGCCCAGCTACGCGACGTATTTGCCGAGGCGGGCGCCAGTGCGGCGGAATATGCCGATCTGGAGCAGCTTTACCAGCTGAAGAAGATCGACGCGATCAAGCAGGCTAACAGTGAGGCAGAAGAGCTGAGCCGGGATCGCCGCACGTTGGAGGCGCGCATATTGGAGTTGCAGGGCAAGGATCTGCAATCGGTCGCGATACTGCGTCAGATCGAGATCGAGCAGATGGACGCGAGCCTGCGCCCGTTACAACAGCGGGTGTGGGCGATGGAGGATGCCAGCGCAATCATCGAGAAGATGCGTCCGCTGGTCGAGTCGTTGCAGGACTATCGCGATACCCTGTTCGGTCAGGAGGATGGCGGCCTGTCCTACCGCGCCGCGCTGATCAAATTGATGCAGACGGGCGGCCTGGCCGCCGGTGGCGACGCTACCGCGTTGGCGGACTTGCAAGGTGTCAGCCAGGATTTCCTGACATCGGCGCGCAACAACGCGTCGAGCCTGGCCCAATATCAGCGCGATGTCGCCATGGTCGCGCGTTATGTCGACGGCGGCATCGATGCGGCGCAAAATCAGATCGACGTCGCGCAGGCAACGCTGGACGCGACCAACGCCAGCGTGCTGTTGCTGACATCGATCGACGACACGCTGAGCGCGGCGGCCGACGCTGCAGCCATATCGACCAGTTCGGCAACCGGCAGCGCCGCCAGCACAGCGGACCTGGGGGCCAAGATCGATGCTCTCAAAGCCGAGCTGGAGCAGATGCGCGCTGATAACAATGCGGGCCATGCCGCCACGGCAGGCAATACCGGCAAGATGGTTCGCACGCTGGACAATGTTACGGCGCAGAGTGGCGGTGACGCCATTTCGACGGTGCCCGCCGCATGAAGGTCGTGCCCCCCGTCATCGTGACGGACGCCATGCTGACGGCCAGCAATGTGCCTGAAACCGACCATCCCGAATGGGTATCCGGCACCACCTATCCGCTAGGCTATCGCGTCATCAAGGCGTCGGTCCACCGCGTCTATGAGAGCGTCGCGGTCGAGAATGTCGGCAATGATCCGCAGGAGGATGACGGCAGTTGGTGGATCGAGGTCGGGGCCACCAACCGCTGGGCCATGTTCGACGAGGCGGTGGGATCGGCGACCCGGCAAAGCGATACGATCGCCGTGACGATCGCGTCCGGTCAATTTGTCGATACGCTGGCCGTGCTGGACACCGATGCCGTCGACGTGCGCGTGCAGGTGTCGATCGGCGGGTCGGATGTCTATGACGAGACGCTGGCGCGCGGTGTCGAACAGACGAGCCTGATCTTTCGTGACCTCCCCGTCGATCCGGCGGCGACCGTCAGCATGACGGCATCCGCCGCCAGCGCCATGGCGACGGTCGAGATCGGCACGCTGATCATCGGTTCGATCGTGGACCTGGGCATCACCGAAACCGGCCCGTCTGTCTCCATCACCGATTTCAGCCGGCGCAATACCGACGATTTCGGGACCACCACGGTGGTCGAGCGGGGATGGGCCAAGCGGATGGGCATCCGTTCCCTGATCGATGCCGCTGACGCGGACATCGTCCAGCGACGCCTAGCCGCGCTGCGCGCCCGCGCCTGCCTGTGGATCGGCGAGGAGGAATATGACAGCCTGACGATCTACGGCTTCTTCAAGGATTTCTCGATCGACCTGTCGCTGGTCGCGAAAAGCTATTGCACCTTGACGATCGAGGGGCTGACCAATGTGCCGCCGCTGCCTCAATCGCCGATACAGGAAGCTATCGACGGGCTGGAAGATCTGCTGATCAAGCCCGCGCCGGACTATATCGCCAAGGCCGTGCTGCTCATCAAGCCGAATGGCCGTGTCGGCGCGATCATGCTGACCAACAGCCAGATTCAGACCGGCTTCGACGCAGAGCTCGATGCCCTTCGGCTGTTCAAGCCGGGCACCGACGACCTGTTGTTCGAGGTCGGCGATGACGGCATCGCCATGAATGACGTGCAGGTGAACCGGATCAAGGCTGGCACCGGCAACAGCGCCCAGTTCGGCAGTGCGTCGGCATCCGGATCGCTGGCGGGGACCGGGGCGGCGCAGGTCGTGCTGAGCAAGTCGGTGACGCTTCTGGCCCCCGGTTCAATCCAGGCCGTCGCGGCGGTGGCGACGGCCTATAGCGGCACGCCGGCGGCCGCCGATCTGGCGTTGTATATCGACGGCACCGAAGTCTTCTCGGCCGGCGGCGCGGCCGCCGCACCTGCGGTGCCGTTGTCGGGATCGAAGAGCGGCCTTGCCGCCGGCACCTATAGCGTGGAGATCATGTTCAATGGACCATCGACCATGACCGTGAACGGCCGCAACATCGCCACCACGATCATCTACGACTGATGATCGTCGTCTTCTTCGCGCCGTCGGACGGCCGCATCATCCAGTGCGATACTGGTCCGGACTTCGAGATCAAGGCCGATGGTCGGCCCTATGTCGAGGTGGACCAGTATCGCGGCAACTGGGATGTCACCCATCGCGTCGTGGACGGCGCGCTGGTGCCGATCAGCTGAATTAACCGAAAAAGGACCAGCAATGAGCCATCCGATGGGGTTGTCCCCCGCCGGCGCCCTGATCGTGCGCGCCGGCGAACCTTTTGCGCTGCGCGTGATCGTGACCGACGCCCAGGGCGCGCCGCAGGATATGGTCGGCAAAACCTTCGCCCTGGCCTTCCTGATCAGCGGGCAGACCGACCCCTTTCTGGTGCGGGACAGCTATCTGGAGGAAGGCGGCAAATCCGCCCTGCTGATGGGGGATGCCGCCGCCGCGACGCAGATATTCCTGACCGGTGCATCCAAGGCGATCAGCTATTATTTCACCGAAACGACCAGCGGCGCGTCCTTCACCCATTATTATGAGCAGGTTAAGGTCGAACCGGGGCCGGATTTCCCGACCGATCGTGCGCCGATCGTCGCGGCCATCCCGGCGATCGAGGTGACGATGGACGCGGCAACGCTGGCGATCGTCCAGCGCGGGGCGGCGGGTGATCGTGCATCGCTGGAATTGTTCAAAGCCGACATCATCGATGAGCCAACGGCCGCGGCGATGGATGCACATAATCGCGCGGAGGCAGTCGCGGCGGTGGCGCCGTTCGTCGAGACCGTGGAAAACCTGGTCGATCAAGCCGATGCCGCCAAGGGCGCCGCGAACACATTTCGTGGGCAAGCCGAGACAGCGGCTGGTCGGGCCGAGATTGCGGCCACTACGGCGCAAACCATCGGTAAGCTATACAGCACAACGGGCGAGGGCCTGGCGCAAACGGACGAGGGCGCACCCTTTTGGGTGCGATCTGCCGACGATCAGCGCGTCGCAGAAGAATATCTGAAGCTGGCGGGCATCGCGGTTCCGACCGGCAAGACCACGCCAAGCGCGGAACTGGTCTTGTTCGTCGCGGACACGGTTCGCCGAACGGATGGTCCCGCCATGCCGAATGAGGCCGCCGTTCAGTGGAAAAATCTGCTCGGTCAGTTCTGGGCCTATTTTTATTCCCAGGGCGGCTTCGACCTCCCCGGCTTCAAGTTCGGACGCCCTTCCGACAGTGGCCCGTTTCTGCGCGGGACGAACCGATTGGGTCAATCTCCCTTCGGCGTCGATGACGACGGCGCGGTTATCCTGCCCGGTGGTCGGCTGACGGGCGACGTGTGCGGCGGCATGAGTTATCGCAATGATCTGGGCGACCTCATCATCGGCAGCGAAGAGAGCGGCACCCGCCTGCCCGGCATGGTCGTCCGCGCGATCAGCGATGCATATGTGCGATCCGTCAATGGGCTGGGGCAAGTCAATTTCGTAGCCGATGCCAGCGGTTTCAGGTCCGGCGACGGCGACGATGGGGGCGTGATCCCCCCGCCCGAGCCGGTCATCGACGTGCTTCCCATGATCGGGTCCGAACTGTTCCTGACCAGCGACCGCGCATTGCCGCTCTATGTCGAAAATATCCGCATGTCGCGGTCGGACGACCGGTTCGGGCGTGTCACGATCGACAGTCGCGCCGGTCCACCGGCGAAATCCTTTTGCGGCAGTTCGGTTGATAATGTGATCGAACTGGACCCGTCGCGGATGGCCGGCACGGCGACATTGACCGTGCGTACCATCGGCAACCGGACGGCGCGACTGGTGAAGACACTGAGCGTCATGGTCAAGACGGTGCCGCTCACTGCCGCAAAGACCGTGATCCTGATGCCGTGGGGTGACAGCACCACGAACCGCCAGATGGCTCAGTTTATCAAAGCCTATCTGGAGTCCTGGGGCTTCACGGTGATCTTTGTCGGCACGATCAACGGCTCTGCATCCTCCACCGATGCGCAGAATGTCGCAGGCCCGCTGGGTGAAGCGCATGAGGGATGGGCGTTCAGCGACGTGCTGGGCTATGACCTGACGGACGGCGACATTCCCTATGGCCCGCTCCCCTTGGGGCAGGAGGCCGCCTACATGGCGCTGTCCAAGGCGGAAAAGAACAAGTGGAACCCGTATCTCTGCCCGATCGGCAGTTCATCCGCCTCCACGCCCATCGTCACCGTTGGCGGCCAGCAATATCGGGCTGACCTGAGCTTCTTCGAGCAGCGTTTCGCGCCGTTCGGTTTCGTGCGCCCTGACATCATCCCGCTCAATTTCGGCATGAACGACCGCAACGAGCAGGGCGCGGTCAAGGCGCTGGAGCAGGTCAATCAGGGCTATGGCTATGTGCTGGACGAAATCGAGCGCGCATGGCCCGCCACCAAGGTCATCGCATGGGCGTCGGCCATGCCTGTGGACCTGACGGGCGACGCGACATGGCAGGGAAGCTGGGCGGCGATCATCAACGCCGTCACGGCGATCGTCAAAGCGCGCCGCGACGCCGGGAAGACCAATGTCCACCTGTGTTCGGCCTGGGCGCACCAAACAGCGGAGGCCGGATGGGCGACCGCCACCGGCGTCACCGATCCTGCAACTGGCGTGCGCACGACGACAATCAGCGACATCATCCACCCCTTTGGCATCGCCCGCGAGCAGCAAGCGCTCGCCCTCGCCAGCGCCATCGCCTGCATCGCTTGAAGGAGAACTCATCATGGGCGTAGAATTTAACACCGGCGAGTTGAGCTGGAACCCGGCTGCCGCCGAACTGATCCTTCCGGGGACGTTGGACACGGGCCTGGAATTTCTCCATGCCGGCGTCGCGGGGTCGGAGGCCTTCCTGCGCAACTGGGCGAAGGGCAAGGCAAACGCCCGCCAGATCGGGGCCCCGGTCGATGGCGATGGCTTTGTATCGCTGCACTCGGCGGCCAATTATCTGGAAACGTCCTTTGTCGATATCGGCGAAGACATCACTTACCTGTTCATCGCGCGCGAAACAGGCGCGGTCGATGCCACGCCCGCGAGCCGCTTTGTCTTCGGCGGCAACTATGGCGCCTCTACTGCGACATCCTTCATGGCAGGATCGGTCACCGGCCCGCGTATGCAGGCGACCTATTCGAACAACGGCGGCAGCACTGTCACGACGGTAAGCGGCGCTGTGTTAGCGTCTGATTTTGCCTGCCTGATCGGGACCGCAGCAAAGACGGGCCTCACTTCGACGAATGACGACGGCCCGACGATCCGAAACATGACCAGCGGCGGCATCGGCATCGGGGCGCTCAATGACGGTTATGTTCGTACCAACCCGAACAAGGCTATCCTGATCGGCAGCGGCTATTCCAGCGTGTACGGCGGCTCCGGCGACGTTGCGCTGGCTATGGCATGGTCGAGGCTGCTGACTTCGAGCGAGCGTCTGGATGCCTATGCCTGGGCAAAGCTGCTCGCCTCTACGGTCGATATCGCGATCTGATAGCTCGTATCTACACAAGGAGCAGCGGCGGATGGCCTCTGAATATATCGAGCAGATCGGCGCCGTCGCGACCCTGGGGGCCAGCGGCGGCGGCGGGTTCTTCGCGGTCAAATGGTTCGCGGAGTGGCTGGCGAGCCGCCTTGATAAGCGGGAGGCCCGCCTGGACAGCGCTGCGGACAAGCTTTTCAGCAATCAGGATCAGCGCATCGACAAACTCACCCAGCGGCTGGACGCGGTCGAGGCGCTGCTGGCCGACTGCCAGAAGCAGCACGCCAGGGCCGAAGCTGAAGTGCTGAAACTCAAGGCCATCATCGAGGGCAAGGGCATCATCGATCAGAAAGCGCAGGCGATCGTCGCGGCCGACCGGCTGGCGCTGGCCGCCGAGCGTCCGAAAGGAAATGAGCAATGACCATCGACCAGATGATTGACGAGGCGATCGGGCGAGAAGGCGATTACGTCAATAACCCGAAGGACAAGGGTGGCCCGACCCGCTGGGGGGTCACCGAGCAGGTGGCGCGCGCCTATGGCTACAAGGGCGATATGAAGCTGTTGCCGCGCGAAACGGCGGTCGCCATCTATCGCCAGCGCTACGCGATCGATCCCGGCTTCGACAAGATCGCGGCCATGTCCGCGCGCGTCGGCGAACTGCTATTCGATACCGGCATCAACATGGGGCAGGCGGTCGCCGGCCAGTTCCTCCAGCGCGCCCTGAACCTCTTCAACCGTGGCGCGTCCTTCTATCCCGACCTGAAGGTGGACGGCGCCTGCGGGGCGATGACGCGGGCGGCGCTCGACAGCTATTTCCAGAAGCGCGGCCGGACGGGGGAAGGCCTGCAAGTGCTGCTCTGGACGATCCATGGTTTCCGCACCGGCCGCTATGAGGACATCAGCATCGCCCGCCCGGCCAATGAAGAGTTCGCCTATGGCTGGATCGCCCGGCAGGTGCGCATGGGAATCGCGGCATGACGCTCTGGGAATATCTCGATCGCGTCGGCGAGCGCCGCGCCCGGCTCGCGCTGGGCCGTCCCATCAATTTGCGGATGCTGGCCAATGTGATCGGCGTTGCGCTGATCAGCGGCTTCCTGGGGGCGTTGTTCGCCTTGTTCATCATTCCGATCCCCAAGGGCAATGAGCAGATCGTGACCTACATGATCGGCCAGCTTTCCGGCTTTGCCGGTGGCATCGTCGCCTATCATTATACGCAGAAGGCGGGTGACGCCGAGCTGGACGCGAAGCGGACCGCGACGACGGGCAAGCTTGCGGATGCCGTGATTGCGGTGTCCGGGGCAAGCTCGCCCGGCGCTGCTGGTGTAGCAGCCGATCAGGTCGCGGATGCTGCCGTCACCGCGGCCGATGCCATCAAGGGCAAAAGCTGATGGGCATCGGCAAGATCGCGCGCAGCCTCGGCAAGATCGGACTGGCGATCGAGGGGCTGGGCTATGTCGTCGCGGCCGGAGCCTCGCTGTGGAAGGCGATCCGCCGAAAGCGGCCGGACGATGGCGGCGATGTTCCGCCGCCTGATGGCGACACGCCAGCCACCTGAGAAACCCACATAGGAGACTATTTCCATGACCATTATCAGATTGGCGTGCGCGCTGGCGCTTGCCCTGATCCTCTCGCCAGCCATGGCGCAGACGACCGGCTCATCTGTCCAGGCGCCCGCAGGTTATGCGCCGATGCAAGCGCCGTGCGTCAAGCAGGTCGATGGCACCTGCGTGCCTGTCTCTGCCACCGCGCCGCTGCCGGTGACCGCGAGCAGCGGTGGAAGCGGCGCGACGTCGGACCAGGTGCAAGGCGCTGGCGCGGCTGGCGCGGCGGCTGTCGGCAACCCGGTAGGGGTCGGCGGCATCTATTCCACCACGCCGCCGACCTTGACAGACAGCCTGCGAGGCAATCTTCAATTGGGGTCGCGCGGCGCTCTACAGGTGCAATTGATGACGGCCGACAGTGTCACGGCCTTTGCAGGCGTTGGCACGGCAAATGACACGGGCAGCAACACACTCAATGCGCTTCGGGTCTATTCGGCAGGCAGCCTTTACAATGCCGGTGCCGCGCAATGGGTCCGCGCACCCGGTGATACGACCGGCGCATATAGTGTCTCGAAGGGTGCCCCGTCTCTAGCGACCGGGCAAATATCCGTCGGCACATCCAGCACGCTGGTCGCCGCGGCGCGCAGCGGGCGCGGCAAAATTACGGTGACGCTCCATGGAGCTAATGACTGCTATTTCGGAAACGCTGGTGTCACGACGACTACCGGTTTTCGCATCAAAGGCGTCGATGGCGCGAGCTACCCGATAGAGACGTCCGCGGCGATCTACGGCGCCTGCTCCGCCACCACCACCGTCAGCTTCATTGAGCAATATTGAGGTGTTGCCATGGTCCGCATACTCCTTGCCATAGCCTGCCTGATTCCTTCGCTCGCGGTCGCTCAGGTCATCTATCCGCCCGGCGCGTCGGCCTCCGAACTGGCCGCCATTCAGGCGAGCATCCCCAAGCCATCCGACGCCGTGCCCAGCGCCGATATGTCCACGGCCGGCTCGCTGGGATCGTCCCCGCGCTATCGTCGGCCTGACGACCAGGCACCGCGCATTTCGCGAACGGTCAGCGGTACGACGCTGGCGACAGGATCGGCGGCGCTCGCCTGGCCCGCGATGCCATCGGTCCCGAAGTTGACGGTCACATCCTATGTTGGCGCCAGCGACACGGCGATCTGGGACTGCAAGCCGGTGACCGGAACCGTCACCACGACCGGTGCCACTATCAAATGCTTTCAGGATCAGACGATCCTGGGACTGGGCCTATTGCCGCGCAAGGTGGCGGGGGCTGGGGTCACCTTTGATGTGCTGGCGCTGCCGGGGAGCTAGTCAATATCCAGCTGCTCACCCAGCTTGGCGAAGAGCCGGCGCCGCTCGGCGCGCGCGGCCGATCAGGTCGCGGATGCTGCCGTCACCGCGGCCGACGCCATCAAGGGCAAAAGCTGATGGGCATCGGCAAGATCGCGCGTGGGCTGGGCAAGGTCGGGATGCTGATCAAGGGTGTCGGCTATCTCGTCGTCGCCGGGCGGGCGCTGGTGAAGGCGATCAAGGGTGACCCCGACAAACCGAATGGGTCGCGCTCTGATTCGTCGGGATCGGGCGACCAATAAATTACCGATCTACGCCATTCAAGATGGTGACCCTAATCGGTCGATGGTCATTGCGACCAGCCGAGCGAAGGCTTATGTTCATGCCATGTTCTCAGGCACAGCATCGCTCGCCATTGCTGGCGCCAGCTACCCGAACCACCGGGGCGCGGAGCGGCGCGCCGAGATCGCGCAGTGCCGGCCGGGCGACCCGCTGACGTTCCGCCGTCTGCGCGGCCCGGCCGATGGCAAGCGATCAGTGGGTGTCTATTCTGAGCGCGGCGTCCAGGTCGGCTATGTCAGCCCTGATGACCTCGCCAAGATGCCCGGCCTTGTCTCCGTCGGCCGGGCCGTCTTCCAAAGTGCGGACACCTGGGGCTGTGTGATTCGCGCGAGCGCTGACGGATCGACCCCCGCCCTGCCCCAACCGAAGCCCAGCCCGCAGATCATTTATCCGCCGCGTCCGCCGGTGGATGAATATTGCGATATATTCCCGGCCGGAAAGCAAGGAAGGCGGACGCGCGCAGCGGACCTCCGCCATTCCGACAAAATGGCTAACCGATTGATATCAAATACGGCAACAAAAGGAGAACCTGTCGGAAAAAGGCATGATAAATAAGGGTAAAATGCGGACTTAAAATCCGCCTTCCCCTGGAAATGCGGGTTCAAGTCCCGCCGTCCGCACCATCATCGACAATATGCTTTTTTCGACCAAAAGGCTGGATATTGCGACCCGTTGCCGCAATGATGCCGCCATGGCCGGTGCAATCAATCCCAATAGTTTCAGCGACTCCCTCGTCATCCTGGGGGCGGCGGGACTCGTCATTCCCGGTTTCGCGCGGCTTCGCATCAGTCCGGTGATCGGCTTCATTCTGGTCGGCCTCGCGGTCGGACCGGCGGGTCTGGGATCGCTGGTCGGCCAATATCCCTGGCTATACCATGTCACCATATCCAATGGCGCGGCGATCGAGCCTTTCGCCGAACTGGGCGTCATATTATTGCTCTTCTCGATCGGCCTGGAACTGAGTTTCCGGCGATTATGGACGATGCGCGCGCAGGTCTTCGGGGTCGGTGCGACCGAATTGATCGGCGGCGCGCTGCTGATCGCGACGGGTCTGTACCTGCTGGGACAGCCAACCGCCGGGGCGATCGGCCTGGGCCTCGCACTGGCTTTGTCCTCCACGGCAGTCGTGCTGCCGATGGTCGGCACGCAGAGCGCGGTCGGACGCGCCGCCTTCTCCATGCTGTTGTTCGAGGATCTGGCGCTGGTGCCGATCATCTTCATGCTGGGCGCGCTCGCCCCTTCCGTAGCCGCAAGTCCCGACGGCGCGTGGAGCGAAATGGCCAATACGCTAATGAAGGGCGGCATCACCATCGCCGTGATGCTGGTGCTGGGTCGGCTGGTCCTGCCCCATATCTTCAGCCAGGCGGCGCGCACGAAAAGCCCCGAAGTGTTCCTGGCGGCGAGCCTGCTGGTCGTGATCGTCTCCAGCCTCGCCACCTCGATCGCGGGGCTGTCGCCGATCGTCGGCGCGCTGCTCGCCGGGATATTGATCGCCGAAACCGACTATCATAGCGAGGTCGAGGTGATGACCGCCCCGTTCAAGGGCCTCGCGCTGGGCGTGTTCCTGATCACCGTGGGCATGAGCCTGGACATCCGCGTCATCCTGGCCAACTGGCCCAGCCTGCTGCTCGCCGTCCTGGGCGTGGTGCTGGCCAAGACGCTGGTGACGTCGGCGCTGCTCTATCTGTCGGGCGTGCGCAAGGGCGTGGCGCTGGAGGTCGGGGTGCTGATGTCCAGCCCGTCGGAAACCACGCTGATCGTGCTGTCGACCGCCGCGGCTGCGCAATTGATCCTGCCGTCCACCGCTGCCTTCTGGCAGATCGTGACCGCCATTGGCCTCACCATCACGCCGCTGCTGGCGCGGATCGGCCATGACGTCGCCCGGCGGCTGGAAATGGCGCTGGGCGAGGAGCGGATCGAAGCGACCGAGGACCATATCGAGGCGGCAGCGGTCGTCATCGGTTTCGGCCGCGTGGGCCGCATGGTGTGCGACCTGCTCAAGGCGCACAAGCAGCGTTTCGTCGTCGTCGAATCGGACCCCGATGTGGTCGCGGAGGCGCGGCGGCTGGGCTATCCGATCCTGTTCGGCGACGTCGCGCGGGTGGAGATGCTCGACCGGCTGCGGCTGGGCCATGCCCGCGCGCTGATCCTGACGATGGACGACCCGGTCCTTTCGGTGCGCGTCACCAAGCGGGTGCGCGGATGGGTGCCGGACCTGCCAATCATCGCCCGTGCGCGCGATACCGATCATGCCGCCCAACTCTACAAGGCGGGGGCGAGCGATGCGGTGCCCGAGACGCTGGAAAGCTCGCTGCAACTGGCCGAGACGGCGCTGGTCGACCTTGGCGTCGCCATGGGGCCGGTGATCGCATCGATCCACCAGACCCGCGAGGATCTGCGCGTCGGGATCAAGGAGGCGGCGCAGATGGCGACCGCACCCAAGCTGCGGCGGCTGCGGCCGGACGAGGTAGGCTAATCGCCCTCTTCGGGCGGGCTGAAAACCGACCAGCCGGTGCGGCGCGCCAATAGCTCCAGCGCCTGGGTGCCCAGGCAACTGTTGCCGCTGTCGTTGAGGCCCGGCGACCAGACCGCGATCGAGGCACGGCCCGGCACGATGGCGAGAATCCCGCCTCCTACGCCCGACTTGCCGGGTATGCCGACGCGAAAGGCGAAATCGCCCGAGGCGTCATAATGGCCGCAGGTCAGCATCAGCGCGTTGATGCGCCGGGCGCGGCTGGGCGACACCACCCTGCCCCCGTCGGGATGCCGGCCATCCAGCATCAGATAGCGGCCGGCGAGCGCCAGTTGGCGGCAGCTCATCTCGATCGCGCATTGATGGAAATAGGTGCCGAGCACCAGATCGACCGGATGTCGGACATTGGCGAAGGCGCGCATATAGTTGGCGAGCGCCATGTTGCGATAGCCGGTGGCGGTTTCGGACGCGGCGACATCTTCATTGATGGCGACGCTGTCGTCGCCGGTCAGGTAGCGCACGAAACGCAGCATCTCGCCGATGGCGACGCGCGGCTGGTGCCCGCCCAGATTGACGTCCGCCACCACGATCGCGCCGGCGTTGATGAAGGGATTGCGCGGGATGCCCTTCTCCTGCTCCAACTGGACGATGGAATTGAAGGCATTGCCCGATGGCTCGCGCCCGACACGGTCCCATAGCTGGTCGCCGACCTTGCCCAGCGCCAGGGTCAGGGCGAAGACTTTCGACACGGACTGGATCGAAAAGCCGGTGTCGGCGTCACCGCCGGTCAGGAGGCGGCCGTCGGCTGTTGCGATGGCGATGCCGAACTGCGCCGGATCGATCTTCGCCAGTTCGGGGATGTAGCTGGCGACCGTTCCGCGATCCTCCGCCATGGCGATCTGGGCGATAATGTCATCGATGATCGCGGTTAAATCCAGGGACATGGTTCAGCGCTTTATCCGCATAATATCGCCTTACCTGGTTCATCCGATCAGGCGAGAAAAAGCCAGAGCGTAGCGCCATATGCTATCATTGTAGAATGATCTGCACCTGCATACCGCCATCCCCTTCGAACAAGAAGCTCTTCCTGCCATCGAGCGAAAAGCCTTGGTCAATGGCAATGGTCCGCGTTCCCATGGGACAGTCGGCACCTTCACCGGGCCGGACATAGCGGGCAGACAGCCTATATTCAGGCATATTGCCAGACCTGTAGGTCTGGCTGTTTATCGACAGCTCGATCTGCCGATACGCTCTATTCTCTGGCGATGCATTGCAATCGTCCGGCCTGTCGACCGGTTCGTTAACAGATATGCGGGCGACGCCATTCCCCCCGATATTGAGCGGGCCATTCCACAGAATCTGCTTACCCAGCATCATACGGACCATGATCGACGTCACGGGCAACCCGCGCCGATCCCCCGGCGATGGGGAGAAGACAGGGGGCGGGACGCGGGTCGCAGATGGCACCGCGATAGGTGGTGGCGGCGGCGCTGCGGACACCTGCGCCGTAGCGGACGTCGCCATCATGGCGACCATCCCGATCACAACTAAGCGCATGTCATCCCTCCACTGTCAGGCAGAGGCATGATGTCACAGCAAAATCTTACCGTCGCGTTACGAAACCGGCACGCTCGCCAGCGCCGCCTTCACCGCGTCGATCGCCGCCGCGGCCTTGTCGCCGTCCGGGCCGCCGCCCTGTGCCATATCGGGACGCCCGCCGCCGCCCTTGCCACCCAGCGCTTCGACGCCGACGCGGACGAGATCGACCGCGCTGATGCTGGCGGTCAGGTCGTCGGTAACGCCGACCGCGATGGTCGCGCGGCCGTCGACCACCGCGACGATCGCGGACACGCCGCTGCCCAGGGTCTTCTTGTTGCCGTCCACGATGCCGCGCAGTTCCTTGGGGTCGAGGCCGTCGATGACCTGGCCCAGGAAGCTGACAGCGCCGACCTGTTCGGGACCGGCCGGGGCTGCGCCCGATCCGCCGCCAAGGGCCAGCGCTTTCTTCGCTTCGGCCAGTTCCCGTTCCAGCTTGCGGCTTTGTTCGACCAGCGCGGCGATGCGGGCGGGCACTTCCTCGGGCGAAGTCTTGAGCGCGTTGGCGGTCTGGCGCAGCTTGTCGTCGCGGTCCACCAGCCAGAGGCGCGCGGCCTCGCCGGTCAGCGCCTCGATCCGGCGGACACCCGACGAGACGGCGCTTTCCGACACGATCTTGAACAAAGCGATGTCGCCGGTCGCGCGGACATGGGTGCCGCCGCACAGTTCGACCGAATAATGATGTTCATCGCCCCGGCCCATGGAGAGGACGCGGACTTCGTCGCCATATTTTTCGCCGAACAGCGCCATCGCGCCTGCGCCGATCGCATCGTCCGGGGTCATGAGGCGGGTCGTGACTTCCTCATTATGGCGGATTTGCGCATTCACATCCGCCTCGACCTTTGCGATCTGGGCGTGGGTCAGCGCTTCGGGGTGGGAGAAGTCGAAGCGCAGGCGTTCGGCCGCGACCATGCTGCCCTTCTGCGTCACATGCTGGCCCAGTTCCTTGCGGAGGGCTGCGTGCAGCAAATGGGTAGCGCTGTGGTTGGCGCGGATGCGGTCGCGGCGCTCGACATCGACGGTCAACTGGACGGTGTCGCCGACCTTCACGCTGCCTGCGCTGATCGTCGCCTGATGGGCGTGAAGGCGACCCAGCGGCTTGGACGTGTCGGCCACGTCGGCGGACAGGCCGCCCAGCGAGGTGATCGTGCCCGCGTCGCCATTCTGGCCGCCGCTTTCGCCGTAGAAGGGCGTCTGGTTGGTGATGATCGCGACCGTGTCGCCGACCGTGGCGCTGTCTACGCGCGCGCCGTCCTTGACGATGGCCTGCACTTCGCCTTCGCCCTGGGTGGAGGCGTAGCCGACGAACTCGGACGTGCCGAAGGTTTCGGCGATGTCGTACCAGATTTCGTCCGACGCCTTTTCGCCGGAGCCCTTCCAGGCGGCGCGGGCGGCGGCTTTCTGTTCGGCCATGGCGGCGTCGAAACCTGCGCGGTCGACCGACAGCCCCTGGGTGCGCAGCGCATCCTCTGTCAGGTCATAGGGGAAGCCATAGGTGTCATAGAGCTTGAACGCGGTTTCGCCCGGCAACGTCGCGCCGTCGCCCAGGCCGGTGGTGGCTTCATCCAGCAGGCGCAGGCCGTTTTCCAGCGTCTTGCGGAAACGGGTTTCCTCGCGCAGCAGGGTTTCCTCGATCAGCGGTTGGGCGCGGACCAGTTCGGGATAGGCGCCGCCCATTTCCGACACGAGGCTGGAAACGAGGCGATACATCAACGGGTCTTTGGCGCCGATGATATGCGCATGGCGCATGGCGCGGCGCATGATGCGGCGCAGGACATAGCCGCGGCCTTCATTGGCGGGCAGCACGCCGTCTGCAATCAGGAAGCTGGTCGAGCGGAGATGATCGGCGATGACGCGGTGGCTTGCCTGAAATTCGCCATCCGTCGCGGTGCGGGTGATCGCGCCGGACTCCGCGATCAGCGCCTTGAACGTGTCCGTATCGTAATTGTTGTGCACGCCCTGCATGACGGCGGCGATGCGCTCCAGACCCATGCCGGTGTCGATCGACGGCTTGGGCAGTTCGCTGACGATCTCGTTCGCTTCCTGCTCATATTGCATGAAGACGAGGTTCCAGATTTCGACGAAGCGGTCGCCATCTTCCTCCGGCGAACCGGGAGGGCCGCCCCAGATATGGTCGCCATGGTCGTAGAAGATTTCCGAACAGGGACCGCACGGGCCGCTGTCGCCCATCGCCCAGAAATTATCCTTTGTCGGGATGCGAATGATGCGCTGTTCGGGCAGGCCGGCGATCTTCTTCCACAGGTCGAACGCCTCGTCGTCCGTGTGATAGACGGTCGCGGTCAGCTTGTCCGCGGGCAGGCCCCATTCCTTGGTCAGCAGGGTCCAGGCGTGGGTGATCGCCTGTTCCTTGAAATAATCGCCGAAGCTGAAATTGCCCAGCATTTCGAAGAAAGTATGATGGCGCGCGGTATAGCCGACATTGTCGAGGTCATTATGCTTGCCGCCTGCGCGGACCGACTTCTGGCTCGACGTCGCGGTCTTGTAGGGGCGCGTTTCCAGACCCGTGAAGACATTCTTGAACGGCACCATGCCCGCATTGACGAACATCAAGGTCGGGTCGTTGTGCGGCACCAGCGGCGCGGACGGGACGATGGTGTGGCCGTTGGCCCCGAAATAGTCGAGGAAAGAGCGGCGAATGTCGTTGGTCGAGGTCATGGGGGCGATTTAGTGGGAAGCGGCCCGCCGCACAAGCGGGGGATTTGGTCGCGATGTCACAACCCGCGTCAGATCAATTGCAGCGTGACCTCCACACCATGGTCATGTCGGGCATCGGCGAACACAGTTGCCACCCGCGCCATGAAGTCGGCCATCTCGACCGGCAGGTTGTCGATATTTGCTATCGTTACAGCGAAGGGCGGCTCAACGGCGTTAATGTCGCCCAGCAAACTGTCGTACAGGGCATCCAGATTAAGACCATGCCATTCAGGCGCGCCCAGTCGTGGCAACAGGGCGAGATAGAAGTCCAACGGCTTTGCCCAGCCGGACGCATCGAGTTCAATCAACTCCATGGTCCGGCGCTTACCCGATCGGCTGTTCGATCGACACCGGCGGCTTGGAAAACCATGCCGGTCCCTGCGCGGTCATGTGGAAGCAATCCTCCATGCGGATGCCCATGGTGCCGGGCAGATACAGGCCGGGTTCGTTGGAGAAGCACATGCCAACGTCCAGCTTCGTGGTTTCACCGTGGACCAGGTTCACCGGCTCATGCCCTTCCATGCCGATGCCATGGCCGGTGCGGTGGGACAGGCCGGGCAGTGCATAGCCGGGGCCATAACCCTGTTTTTCATAATAGCTGCGCACCGCGTCATCGACCGAGCCGGCGGGCGCGCCCAGTTTGGCGGCGGCGAAGGCGATCTTCTGCCCCTGCGACACGTCATTCCAGACCTTGCGCTGCTGCGAGGTGGGGGTGGCGCCATGGACCCAGGTGCGGCTGATGTCGGACTGATAATCCTCGACCGTGCAGCCGCAGTCCATCAGCACCACCTCCCCCGCGCGCACCGCCTGCGGCTTGCCGGAGCCGTGCGGATAGGCGGCGGCCTCGCCCAGCAGGATCAGGTTGAACTCCACCTGCCCGCCCAGTTGCTTCGTCGCGGCACTCATCAGCGCGCCGATATCGGCAGGGGTCATGCCGGCCTTTACTTGGCGGTAGGTCCAGCGATAGGCGGCCATGGTGACGTCGGCGGCCGTCTGCATCAGGGCGATTTCGGCGGCGGTCTTGCGCATACGGATGGCGCGGGTGACGGGGTCTTTCACAAGGCTTGCGGCGGGCAGCGCGGCCTTGAGGCCATCGACCGCGAAATAGCGGACCGTTTCCTCGATGCCGATGCGGCCCTTCGCAAGGCCTTTGGCGGTCAGATAGTCGGCGATCGGCGCATAGGGGCTTTCATGCTCCTGCCAGACGCGCACCTCTGCGGGGATGGCGAGCGATTCGTCGATAGAGGGCTTTTCGAAGGAGGGGCAGACGACCAGCGGCGTGCCGCTGGCCGGAATAACCAGCGCGGTCAGGCGCTCCGACCGGTGCCAGCGGATGCCGCTAAAATAGATAAGGCTGGCGCCCGGTTCGACCAGCAGGGCGTCGATGCCCGCCGCCTGCATCATCTTCTGCGCGCGAGCGAGGCGGTCGGCGCGTTCGGCCTTGCCGATCGGGGTCACGGCGCCGGTGAGGGACGCGAGCGCTTCGGCGGCTCGCTCCTGCGCGAAGAGGCGCGGGCTTATCGCGGCGGTGGCGAGGGTCGCGGCGGCATAGCGCAGAAGCGTGCGGCGGTCAGGCGTAGGCATATTTGCCTCCGGTCTGGAGAGCGGCCTGATAGGCGGGGCGGTCATGCATTGCGGTCAGCCAGCGGAGAGTGTTGGGGCGTGATTCGCTGAGGCCGCCGCGTGCGCGGGAGGCTTCCAGCGGGAAGCTCATCATCATGTCGGCGGCGGTGAAGGCATCGCCCGCGAAATAGGGGCGGCTCGCCAGTTCGGTTTCGATCCAGTCGAGATGGTCGTCCAGCATCTTTTGCACGGTCGGACGCGCGGGGCGGCCGAGCAGGCCCAGCTTGCCGATGATGAGCAACGCCAGCAGCGGCGGCATCATCGATCCTTCGGCATAGTGCATATATTGGCGATAACGGATCGCGCTTTCCGTATCGGCGGGCGGGCCGAAGCGGCTGCCGGCGCGGGCGACCAGATGTTCCATGATCGCGCCGGTTTCGATCAGGCGATGGCCGTCCACCTCCACCACCGGCGACCGGCCGAGCGGATGGATGGCGCGCAGGCTTTCGGGCGCGCGCATCGTCTTGCGGTCGCGCTCATAGCGGCGGACTTCATAAGGTTCGCCCAGTTCCTCCAGCAGCCAGAGGATTCGCTGCGATCGGCTGTTATTGAGGTGGTGGACGAGGATCGTCATGATGGCTCCCATGCTGCCCGCCGGTGAGGGCGTAACGCAGCATGGGAACCGCCACAACAGGTTTGGAAATGTTATGCGTCTTCCAGCGCCTCGGCCTTCTGTTCCGCACGGAAGGCGTGGAGCAGCGGTTCGGTATAGCCGCTGGGCTGTTCGACGCCTTCGAATATCAGGGCGCGGGCGGCCTGATAGGCCAGGCTTTCGGCTTCGCGCCCGCTCATCTGCTGATAGAGCGGATCGCCGGCGTTCTGGGCGTCGACCTTGGCGGCCATGCGTTGCAGCGCAGCATCGACCTGCTCCGCCGTGCAGACGCCGTGCAACAGCCAGTTGGCCATATGCTGCGAGGAAATGCGCAGCGTCGCGCGATCCTCCATCAGGCCGATATCGTGGATATCGGGCACCTTGGAACAGCCGACGCCCTGATCGACCCAGCGGACGACATAGCCGAGGATGCCCTGCGCGTTGTTGTCCAGTTCCTGCGCGATCTCCTCTTCGGAGAAGTTGCGGCCGACCGCGACGGGGATGGTCAGCAGCCTGTCGAGCGAGGCGATGCCTTCCGCCTTGCGCTCTTCCTGGCGAGCGAAGACGTCGATGCGGTGATAATGGGTCGCGTGCAGGGTGGCGGCCGTCGGCGAGGGAACCCAGGCGGTGTTGGCCCCGCTCTTCGGATGGCCCGCCTTCTGCTCCAGCATGTCGGCCATGCGATCGGGCGCGGCCCACATGCCCTTGCCGATCTGCGCCCGGCCCGACAGGCCGCAGGCCAGGCCGATCTGGACGTTGCGATCCTCATAGGCGGTGATCCAGTCGCTGCTCTTCATCTCGCCCTTGCGGATCATCGGGCCGGCCTGCATCGACGTGTGCATCTCGTCCCCCGTGCGGTCGAGGAAGCCGGTGTTGATGAAGACGATGCGGTCGCGGACAGCCTCGATACAGGCGGCAAGGTTCGCCGACGTGCGGCGCTCTTCGTCCATGACGCCGACCTTGATCGTGTGGCGCGCCATGCCCAGCAGATCCTCGATCGCATCGAAAAGACGGTTGGTGAAAGCCGCTTCCTCCGGCCCATGCATCTTGGGCTTGACGATATAGACGCTGCCCGCGCGGCTGTTGCCGCCGTCGCGCTTCAAATCTTGGAGCGCGATCAGGCTGGTGACGATCCCGTCCAATATGCCTTCGGGCGCTTCGTCGCCATCGGGCAGGCGGACCGCCGGGTTGGTCATCAGATGGCCGACATTGCGGACGAACAGCAGGCTGCGCCCCGGCAGGGTCAAGCTGCTGCCATCCGGCGCGGTATAGGCGCGGTCGGGGTTGAGCGCGCGGGTCATGGTCGCGCCGCCCTTCTCGAACGTCTCGGTCAGGTCGCCGCGCATCAGGCCCAGCCAGTTGGCATAGGCCGCGACCTTGTCCTGCGCATCGACGGCGGCGACGGAGTCTTCGAGGTCGCAGATCGCGGTCAGGGCGGATTCGAGGATGACGTCGGCTATGCCTGCCGGATCGGTCGCGCCGATCGGATGCGTGGCATCGAAGACGATTTCGATGTGCAGACCATTGTGGCGGAACAGGCGGCCCTTCTCGCTGGCGCCGATATATTGGGTCGGATCGCGCAGGATGATGGCGTCGCTGGACAGATCCGCCCAACTGCCGTCCGCCAGCGGGATCGCATCGTCCAGAAAGGCCTTGGCCCAGGCGATGACCTGTGCGCCGCGCGCGGCGTCATAGCCCTGTCCCGCCGCCGCGCCCGGTATCGCATCGGTGCCGTAGAGCGCATCATAGAGGCTGCCCCAGCGCGCATTGGCGGCGTTGAGCAGGAAGCGGGCGTTGAGGATCGGGACGACCAGTTGCGGCCCCGCCAGCCGCGCGACCTCGTCATCGACATTTTCACTACCGATGGCGAAAGGTGCGGGTTCGGGGACCAGATAGCCGATCTCGCGCAGAAAGGCCTGATAGGCGGTGGCGTCATGCGGCTGCCCCTTGCGCCGCTCATGCCAGCTATCGATCTGCGCCTGCAACGTGTCGCGCTTGCGCAGCAGCGTCGCGTTTTCCGGGGCGAAACGGGCGAACAGGTCCGCCGTGCCCGCCCAGAAGGCGTCGGGCGCGATACCGGTGCCGGGCAGCGCGCGGCTGTCGATGAAATCGGCCAGTGGCTCGGCGACCTGAAGGCCGGCCTTGTCGATCATGCGGTCGGTCATCGTCTTCTCCTGCTCCATCCTTCATCCTTCCCGCGCAGGCGGAAAGGACGACTGTTGCGATAGCGATAGCCGATTCCCATTATGCCGTGTAGACGCTATTATACGAAGACAGTCATTCCTTTGGTGAACGAATATGATGGACCCCGATCATGAACTGTTCGTATGCGTGGTGGATGAGGGCGGGCTGGCGGCGGCCGGGCGACGGCTGCATATCTCGCCCGCGATGATGTCCAAGCGGCTGGCGCGGCTGGAGGAGCGGCTGGGTGCCAAGCTGGTGCATCGCACCACGCGGCGGCTGGCGCTGACGCCGGCGGGCGAGCGGCTCCATGCCGACCTGCGCGGCATATTGGCAGCGCTGGACGAGGCGGAGCGGCGCGTGTCGGGTGCGTCGGCGGTGGCGAGCGGGCCGCTGCGCATCACCGCGCCGACATCCTTCGGGCGAATGCATCTGGCGCCCTATCTTCCGCGCTTCATCGACGCGCATCCGAAGGTGGAGTTGAGCATCGACCTGTCGGACGATTTCAGCGACCTGATCGAGAGCCGCGCGGACCTCGCCATCCGCATCACCGCCGATCCTGGTCCGGGCCTGACCGCGCGCCAGCTCGCCGCCAACCGCCGCATCCTGTGCGCCGCGCCCGCCTATCTGGAGCGGTTCGACGTGCCGGAGACGATCGCGGACCTGAAAAACCATCGCCTGCTGGCCGCCGAAGGACAGATGCCCTGGCGACTGGTCGGGCCGAAGGGGCCGGTAGCGGTCGAGGGGCGCAGCCATGTCCGCACCAACAGCAGCGAACTGGTGCGCGAACTGGCGCTGGCGGGCGGCGGCATCGCGCTGCGATCGCTATGGGATATCAGCGCCGCGCTCGACCGCGGCGATGTTCGGCAAATCCTGCCGGATTATGAGGGGTCGACCGATGTCAGCCTGTTCGCCGTGCAACTGCCACAGCAGAATCCGCCTGCCGCGATCACCGCGTTCATCGATTTTCTTGTTACACTTTATGTCCCGAAGCCGCCCTGGGACCGCATTGGGTTGCCCTGACGAAACGCAGTCACTAAGGCCCATCGCATGGACGATAACACCCGCCGCGCCGCCCTCGACTATCATCGCTATCCCCAGCCCGGTAAGCTCCGCATAGAGCCGACCAAGCGCATGGTGAACCAGCGCGACCTGGCGCTGGCCTATTCGCCCGGCGTCGCCGCGCCCTGCGTGGAGATCGCGGCCGATCCCGACAAGGCGATGGACTATACCGCGCGCGGCAACCTGGTCGCCGTCATCTCCAACGGCACGGCGGTTCTGGGGCTGGGCGCGATCGGCGCGCTGGCGTCGAAGCCGGTGATGGAGGGCAAGGCCGTCCTCTTCAAGAAATTCGCCGATATCGACGTGTTCGACATCGAAATCGACACGACCGACGCGGACAAGTTCGTCGAAGCGGTGGCGCTGATGGAGCCGACTTTCGGCGGCATCAACCTGGAAGACATCAAGGCGCCTGAGTGCTTCGAGATCGAGCGTCGCCTGAAGGAACGGATGAACATTCCGGTCTTCCATGACGACCAGCATGGCACCGCCATCGTCGTCGCGGCCGCCGTGCGCAACGCGCTGGTGCTGCAGGGCAAGACGCTGGCCGACGCGAAGCTTGTGACGTCGGGCGCGGGTGCAGCGGCGCTGGCCTGTGTCGACCTGCTGGTGTCGATGGGCCTGCCGATCGAAAACGTCACCATGACCGACAAGGATGGCGTGATCCATGCGGGGCGCGAGGGTATGTTGCCCAATATGGCGCGCTATGCCCGCACCACCAATGCGCGCACCCTGCCCGATGTGCTGCCGGGCGCCAACCTGTTCCTGGGCCTGTCGGCGCCCGGCGTGCTGAAGCCCGAATGGCTGCCGCTGATGGCCCCCAATCCGCTGATCTTCGCGCTCGCCAATCCGGAGCCGGAAATTCGCCCGGAGGCCGCGCGCGAAGTGCGGCCGGACGCGATCATCGCGACGGGCCGGTCCGACTATCCCAATCAGGTCAACAATGTTCTGTGCTTCCCCTATATCTTCCGCGGCGCGCTGGATTGCGGCGCGACGCAGATCAACGAGGCGATGAAGGTCGCCGCCGCCGACGCCATTGCGGCGCTCGCCCGGATGCCCGCGCATGACAGCGTCGCGCAGGCCTATGGCGGGCGCAGGCTGGTGTTCGGGCCGGACTATATCATTCCCACGCCTTTCGATCCGCGCCTGATCGGCGAGATCGCTGTCGCCGTCGCGCGGGCGGCGATGGACAGCGGCGTTGCGAAGAAGACGCTGGACCTGGACGACTATCGGCGCAGCCTGTCGCGCCAGAGCGCGCGGTCGGGCCAGTTGATGCTGCCGGTGTTCGAAGCCGCGCGCGGCACCGAATGCCGCATCGCCTATGGCGAGGGCGAGGACGATCGCGTGCTGCGCGCCATCCGTGATGCGCTGGACGAAGGCATCGTCCGCCCGACCATCGTCGCGCGTCGCCGTATCCTGGCGCAGAAGCTGCCCGAACTGGGGCTGAGCTTCGACCTGGACCGCGATGTCGAGGTGATCGATCCGGAGACCGACCATCTGGTGATGGGCGAACTGGTCGAAGCCTATCGCACGGTCGCGTCGCGCCGGGGCGTGCCAGCCGACGAGATATTGCGCCATGTCTATCGCCGCCCGACCATCACCGCTGCGATGCTGCTGCGGACCGGACGGGTCGACGCCGCGCTGGTCGGCGGACGGTCCGAATATTGGGGCCAGGTCGAGCATGTGCTGCGCATCATCGATCGCACGCCGGGCCACAGCCGCGTCTATGCGCTGTCGGGCCTGATCCTGGACGCAGGCGCGCTGTTCATCACCGACACCCATATGGTGCCGGACCCGACGCCCGAGCAGATCGCCGAAATGACGCTGCTGGCGGCGACCGAGATCCAGCATTTCGGGCTGACGCCGCGCGCGGCTTTGCTGTCCCACTCCAATTTCGGCGCGTCGCACACCGACAGCGCGCGCAAGATGCGCAAAGCGTTCAAGATCGTGCGCGACGCTGCGCCCGAACTGGCGGTGGACGGCGAAATGCATGCCGACGCGGCGCTCAGCCAGGCGCTGCGCGAACGGCTGATCCCGGATTCGCGGTTCGAGGGGCCGGCCAACCTGCTGGTGATGCCGAACCTCGACGCGGCGAACATCACGCTGACCGCGCTGTCGGCGTCATCCAGTTCGCCCACGGTCGGGCCGATGCTGATGGGCCTGAGCAAGCCGATCCATGTGCTGACGCCCGGCGTCACGTCGCGCGGCATCCTCAATCTGACCGCGATCGCAGCGGCGGAAGTGGCCCGGGAAGGCTAGGATTAACCTTTGGCGCCTATGCTGGCCGGGCATGGAGGCATGAGGATAGAGATGGCGGGTTTCCTGAAACAGGTCGGGCCGAAGCTGGCGATCGGCGGGATAGTGGCGTTGACCGGCCTGGTTGTGTTCGCATCGATCGATCGGCCGGCGCTGGAAGGCCATGCGTCGTCCGAAACGGCGGCCGCGCCCGCCGCTACACCCTCCCCTCCCTCCGTCCCTGCCCCTGCCCCCGCCAAGCCGATCGAGCGGCGCAGCGACCAGGGCATGGCGGTCGATCCGGGCGCGTTGCGGGTCAAGCGCGTGCTCAAAATCGACGGGCCGTTCCGCCATGGCGACTATGCCTGGGACGAACAGGGCGCGCCGGCGACCGGCCCCGTCATCATCACCGTCGACCTGCGCGCGCAGACCCTGTCGGTGTTCCGCGCGGGCTATGAGATCGGCGCGGCGGTGATCCTCTATGGCGCGACCGACAAACCCAGCCCCAAGGGCGCTTTCCCGATCATGGCGAAACATGCCGACTATTTTTCGCGCACCTATGACAATGCGCCCATGCCCTTCGCGCAGCGGCTGACCAGCGACGGCGTCTTCATCCACGGCAGCGACGTGCAATGGGGCCGGGGCACCCATGGCTGCATCGGCGTACCTGTCGCATTCGCCAAGAAGCTCTTTGGCGTCACAAAGGTTGGCGACATGGTGGTGATTACCGACGGCAAGATGCTGGACGTCAGCCAGGCGCAGGTGAGCGGGTAGGCCATCCGCTTATTGCGGCGCATCCTCGATTGCGGGCTTGTGGCCCGCGGTCAGCGCGCTGCCGGCCGACGCGGCCATGATGCACGCGATCGCAATCCACTGAAGCGGCGTCAGCCGCTCGCCCAGCACGATAAAACCGGCCAGCGCCCCGACGGCCGGCGACGCGCTGACCAGCAGGCCGAAGACATGGGCGGGCAGGCGCCGCATCGCTTCCATCTCCAGCGAATAGGGCAGGGCGCTCGACAGGATGGCGATGACCAGCCCGACGAGCAGGACGCCGGGCGATAGCAGCGCCGCGCCTGCATGGGCGACGCCCAGCGGCAGGACGAGGATCGCCGCGGCCAGCATCCCCCAGGCGACGGCATCCCCGCCGACCGCGCCCGACACCCGCTTGCCCGCCACGATATAGAGTGCCCAGCACAGGCCGGCCGCGCAGGCGAAGGCGACGCCGACCGGATCGAGCGGGGCGTCGCTGCGCAGCGGCAGCAACAGCAGCAGGCCGGCCACCGCCGCCGCCAGCCAGCAGAAATCGCGCGGCCGCCGCGACCCGAACAGCACGACCGCCAGCGGCCCCGCCACCTCGATCGCGATGGCCACGCCCAGCGGGATACGCGCGAACGCCAGATAGATGCACAGGTTCATCAGCCCCAGCGTCGCGCCATAGCCGGCCAGCCACCAGCCCGCACCCGCTGGCACGCGCCGTCGCCATGGACGTCGGATCAGCCATAGCAGGGCTGCCGCCAGGCTGATGCGTAGCGCCGAGACGCCCGCCGCACCGAGGAGCGGAAATACCGTCTTGGCGAAGGCCGCGCCGAAATTGACCGAGATGAGCGACGCCAGCACCGCCCCCGCCCCCATCAGCGCCACCCTGCCCGTATCCTGTCCGCCGTTTCTGTCCATGCGCCAAGCCTATAGACGATCCGACGCCGCGCGCGAGCGCCTTGCGCGCGCTCGGCAACGATTGCACCGCGTGATGACGCAGGTGCAGAAAACTCATACGAATGCAGGGTTGACCAGCGCTGTCATGAAGCCCATCTGCGCGACTTCCGTATAATTTTGCATTGCAGCATGGAGCTTGCCATGGGCGCCCCTTTCCAGACCGCGCTTCCCCATAAGGCGCCCCCCGCGCTCGTCCTGTTCGCCCTGGCGGTCGGCGCGTTCGCGATCGGGACCACCGAATTTGCGGCCATGAGCCTGCTGCCTTTCTTCGCGCGGGATCTGGGCATCGACCTGCCGACCGCCGGCCATGCGATCAGCGCCTATGCCCTGGGCGTGGTCGCGGGCGCGCCGGTCATCGCCGCCCTGGGCGCGCGCCTGCCGCGGCGCACGCTGCTGATCGGCCTGATGGCGATGTTCGCGCTCGCCAACGGCTTGTCCGCCCTGTCGCCCAGCTATCATTGGATGCTGCTGTTCCGGTTCCTGAGCGGCGTGCCGCATGGCGCCTATTTCGGCGTCGCGGCGCTGGTGGCCGCCAATCTGGTGCCGATCGAACAGCGCACGCTGGCGATCGCCAAGGTCATGTCGGGCCTGACCGTGGCCACGGTGATCGGCGTGCCGGTCGCCAACTGGATGGGGCAGGCGCTGGGCTGGCGCTCCGGCTTCTTCGTCGTGGCGGCGCTGGCCGTGGCGACGATGACGCTGGTGGCGCTCTACGCCCCGCGCGACGCGGGCGACGCAAAGGCCAGCCCAATGCGCGAGTTGACGGCGCTGGGCAAGGGGCAGGTATGGCTGACCCTGCTGACCGGCGCGATCGGTTTCGGCGGCCTGTTCGCCGTCTATACCTATGTCGCCTCGACCATGATGGAAGTCACCCATGTGTCGGAAACCTATGTTCCGTTCATCCTGGCAATCTTCGGCATCGGCATGACGCTGGGCAATCTGGCGGTGGCCTGGCTGGCGGACAAGGCGCGCAACCGCACCGTCATCGGAGTGCTGCTATGGAGCGCCGCGTCGCTGGCGCTGTTCCCGCTGATGGCCGGCAATATCTGGACGCTCAGCCTGATCGTCTTCCTGATCGGCATTGGCGGGGGGCTGGGCACGCCGTTGCAGGCGCGGCTGATGGACGTGTCGGGCGACGCGCAGACACTGGCCGCCGCGCTGCACCACAGCGCCTTCAACGTCGCCAATGCGATCGGCCCCTGGCTGGGCGGTCTGTCGATCGCGGCAGGCTATGGTCTTGTTTCGACTGGCTGGATCGGCGCCGCGCTGGCGCTGGGCGGCCTCGCCGTCTTCCTGCTGGCGATCGTGCTGGAACGGCGCGGACCGGGCCTGATCCCCGCCGCCGCCGAATAAGCCGCTTTCGCGCCGCATCGCCGCCGGATATGGCAGTGGCATGAATGATCCGGCGAGAGAGACGAGACTGCAGGAGGCGGCGGTGGCCGCCCTGCGCCGCGGCGATGCCGATGGTGCATTGGCGACGCTGCGCGAGATGGGCGATCCGCCCGCGATGCTGCTGGCGCAGGCCTGCAACCGCAGCGGCGACCTGGATGGCGAAGCGGCGGCGCTGCGGCGCATCCTGGACAGCGACATGCGCAACCTGCCGGCACTGCTCGCCATGGGGCAGAATGCGCTGCGGCGCGACGACGAGCGCGGATCGATAAGCTGGTTCCGCGCGGCGCTGGCGCAGGCGGCCGCGACCGGCGCGCCGCCGCAGCTCCAGCCGCTGTTGCAACAGGCGCAGGCCAGCGTCGCCCGGTCGAGCCAGCGGTTCGAGGATCATCTGACCGCCGCGATTGCCGACCTGCCGCCGCTGCCCCGGATCGCCCACGCCACCGACCTGCTGCTGGGCAAGCGCGACCTGTTTCTGCAACAGCCCAGCATGTTCTATTTCCCCGGCCTGCCCCAGCGCGCCTTCTACGAACGGGACGAGTTCGACTGGGCCGCGCCGATGGAGGCGATGACCGATGCGATCGTCGCGGAGCTGCACGCCGTGCGCGCGCAGGAGGCGGATTTCGCTCCCTATGTCCAGACCGCCGCCGATCGCCCTGCGCCCAACAATCCGCTGCGCGACGATCCCAGTTGGGGCGCGCTCTATTTCTGGCAGGGCGGCGCGCCGGTCGCGGAAAATGCGCAGCGCTGCCCCGCGGTGATGGAGGCACTGGCGCTGGCGCCCATGCCGGTGATCGCAGGCCGATCGCCGATGGCATTATGGTCGCTGCTCAAGCCCGGCACCCATATCCAGCCGCATCATGGCCTGCTCAACACCCGGCTGATCTGCCACCTGCCGCTGCTGACGCCACCCGATTGCGCGCTGCGCGTGGGCGCGGAGACGCGCAACTGGCGCCGGGGCGAAATGCTGATCTTCGACGACAGCGTCGAGCATGAGGCGTGGAACCGCAGCGCGGAGACGCGCGTCGTGCTGCTGTTCGAGATGTGGCGGCCGGAAATCGGCGCGGAGGAGCGCGAGGCGCTGATCCGATTGTTCCAGGCGATCGACGCCTTCGGGCCGGCGCAGGTCGATACCGGCGGTTGAACGGGACGCGCCGTCCCGCTATCAGCAGCGCATAAGCACATATGACGCCGGAAAATGGGCAAGAGGATGGCCGGGCATGATCCCAGGAACCTTGCCCACATGACCATCACTGCCCCTTCTCCCCGTCCCCACAGTCTGGCCGAGGACGGCTATGCCATCGCCATCGGCTGCGCCTTCATCGCGCTGGGGCTGATGATGCTGAAGGCCGCCAATCTGGTGACCGGCGGGATGGCGGGGATCGCGCTGCTGCTATCCTATCTGCTCCACTGGTCGCCTGCGCTCCTGTTCCTGCTCATCAACATTCCCTTCTTTCTCTTCGCGGGCCGGGCGATGGGGGTGGCGTTCGGGTTGAAGACGCTATTCGCCAATGTCGCGATCATGGGCGTGGGGCTGGCCATGCCGGCGGCGCTGCACATCGCGCGAATCAGCCCCTTCTTCGCCGCCCTGTTCGGCGGGTCGATCATCGGCTTCGGCATATTGGCGATCGCCCGCCATGGCGCGGGCGTGGGCGGCGTGGGCGTCGTCGCATTGATCCTGCAACGGTCGCGCGGCTGGAATGCGGGGCGTACCCAGATGCTGTGCGACATCGCGATCCTGCTGGCGTCTTTGCCGATCCTGAGCGTCGAGCGGTTCGGCCTGTCGATCCTGTCCGCCGCCGCCATCAATGCGGTGCTGATCGTCAATCACCGGCCGGGGCGTTATATCGGCCACTAGAGCGGTTCGCGGTCCGATTGCATCGGACCAGCCGCTCCAGATTATTGGATTTACGCGATGTCCGAGTCATCAGATGATTCCATCGGATTAGAAATCGCTCCAAGGCCGCTAGCCCTCGCAGAGCGCCTTGCCGTCGCTGTCGCGGGCGCGCAGCGCGCTGGCGGCGTCATTGGCGATGCGGGGGAAGCTGACTCCCTCCAGCGTGCCGCGGCCCTCGCACAGGTCCGCACAGGCCATGTCGACCACGCCCGGCAGCGCCACCTGGTCGCCATCATATTGGGCGACCACGATGCAGCGGTCGCCGCCCTTGAAGCTGAGGATCAGCTTGTCGCCCGCGCGGCGTGCCATACCCTGCCCGCGACAGCTCTGCTCCTCGCCGAAATTGGCCTGCAAGCCGAAGCGGAAGGCCGCATCCTTGGCCGGCATGACGCAGAGCAGGTCGCGCCCGGCTTCATGGCTGCGCTGGTAGAGGCCGACGGGCGACGTCTTGCCCGTATCGGTGATCGCCCCGCTTTCGATAGCGGCCCGTTCCAGCCCGGACGCCGGCGCACCACCAGCATCCGATGCGGCGGCGTCGGCGGCCGTCGGCGCGCGCTGGCACGCCGCCAGCAGGAGAAGAAGCGCGAGGCTAGCCCGCGGCATCGATGGATGGATCAGCCGCAAGATCGACGGGCGTCAGGCCATCCGGCCCGACCCGACGGAAAAAGCAGGACCGCGCGCCGGTGTGGCAGGTCGGGCCGGCCGGGACCGCTTTCACCCAGACCGCGTCCTGATCGCAATCGATGCGGATGTCGCGCACCTCCAGCATATGGCCGGACGTCTCGCCCTTCTTCCACAGCGCCTGGCGGCTGCGCGACCAGAAATGGGCGAGGCCGGTTTCGACCGTCAGCGCCAGCGCCTGCGCATTCATATGCGCGACCATCAGCACTTCACCGTCGGCCGCGTCGGTCACGACAGCGGTGATCAGGCCATGATCGTCATATTTGGGATTAAGGGTCAGCCCCTTGTCGCGCGCATCGGTCATGGGGGCGCTATAGAGCATCGCGCGGACAAGTGGGAACCGCTTTTGCGTATCCGATGATAGGAAAGGCATGACCGTCCCGGCGCGAGACGATCCCCTCGGATCAGGGGAAAATCAGAAAATGGGGCGATCGACGGGATCCGAACCCGCGACCTCCGGTACCACAAACCGGCGCTCTAACCAACTGAGCTACGATCGCCACAGGGCCTTCCGGCCCGCGAGAGTTGGCCACATATGCGGCCCATTACCGGCCGTCAAGCAGACAAATGCACCCGATGCCGGATGATCGCGATTATGCCGTCATTGCAGGTGCGAATGACGGACTGCCGCGCTCCATGGCAGGATCGCCAGATCGGGCCAGCAAGCGGCCCAGCGCTGCGTCTTGGCTTCATATACCGACCGGTCGATCAGCGTCGCATTGGCTCGCACGACGGGCGCCAGAAAATCGTCCAGGCCGAAAGGCGCGGACAGGGCGACGTCGCTGATGGCCACCGCGGACACGGTGGCCGGATAGGTCGTGGTCGCCTGCAACGCCGAACGGTAAGGCGGAATCACGATGCCGAAGCGGTCGGGATACCAGAGGTGGACGCGCGCCTGATTCTTGACGTCGAAACGGACCGGCAGATCGGCGAACAATTGCGCCACATGCGCCGCGGCCGCGGCCTCGCCCGCTTCCGACAGGTCGGCGGCGTCATGATAGATGATGTCCGCGTCGGCGATGCCATGCAGCGGCGGCAGATGGAAACAGGCGTTCCACCAGGCCTGGGCCAGAAGGCTGCCCGACAGCCAGGCGTCGGGCAGGCCCAGTTGCGACCAGCGCCGCAGAATAGCGTCGGCGACCGGATGGTTGGAGGCGATGCGGCGCACCGCCTTCTCCTGCGCCACGGTCATGGCGCCACAATCATGGTGGCGGCACAGCCGCCTGCAATTGCGCCCGGAGATTGACGAGCGTCCGTTCCGGCACCTTTGGGCGATCCGACGCGGGCTTCCCCTTGCGCAGTCGTTCCCTGTCCTTTTCCGGCGGATCGACGAACCGCACGCGCACCGCGGCATGACCCTGGGCGCGGATGCCCAATTGCTCGGCCGCGCCGCGCGACAGGTCGATCACCCGCCTGCGCCCGGCGAAGGGGCCGCGATCGTTGACGCGAACCAGGATGGTCCGGCCGGTATCGAGCGCGGTCACCTCGACATAGCTGGGCAGCGGCAGGCTGGTGTGCGCGGCGGTGATCCATTTGGCGCGAAAGCGTTCGCCATTGGCGGTGCGATTGCCCGATTCCGAACCATACCAGCTCGCATAGCCCAACATGTCATAGCCGGGGTCCGCCGCCGGGACATAGGTGGCGCCGCGCACCTTGTAGGGCGGGCCGATCCGGACCGGCGTATCGCGCACCGGACGATAGTCGCCGCCGGCGCAAGCGGAGAGCGTCGCGAACCCGCAAATGATCCAGATGTGCCTGCCCGCGCGTCCCGTCATGCCGCCTTCCTATCGCCGGCAGGCGGGCGGGTCGAGGCCGATCGGGCAAAAAGAAGGGGCCGAAAAGGCATGGCGCCTCTTCATCCCCTTCGCCTTTCGGCATCTGCGTCGCGGAAGATCAACTTCCTGTCGCCGCATCACTCTCCTGAAAAACTTTCCGGCCGCGATGCCGGTAGGTCGTCAAACGGTGGGCGCCCGCCAATGGCAGGCGCCCCATCCGTCAGTTGACCGAATCCTTCAGGCCCTTGCCGGCCTTGAACTTCGGCTGCGCCGAAGCCTTGATGGTCATGGTTTCGCCGGTGCGCGGGTTACGGCCGGTCGAAGCCTTGCGCTGCGAAACCGAGAAGGTGCCGAAGCCGACGAGGCGCACTTCGTCGCCCTTCTTCAGAGCGCCGGTGATGGCGTCGAACACGCCTTCTACAGCCTTCGTCGCGTCATTCTTGCTGAGGCCGCTGCTTTCAGCGACTGCGCTGATCAAATCCTGCTTGTTCATGCCTTGGGAACCCCCTTGTGCTGTTGGTTGATTTAGGAATCGCGGCGTAGGCGGCGCAATAAGGCGCGGATTTCTGCGCCTGTCAAAGGGAAAGCGACAAAGTCCTTCGCTGCGATCGAAATTTGCGCCCGCCTGCGCGAAATATGCCGAAACCGACGGCAAACCGCCGGTTTCGGTTTGGCTTAATGCCGCAGCGCGGGATCGCTGTCGCGGCCGGGCGCATTGCTCGGCTGGGCGGCGAGGTCGTCCTCTTCGGTCCAGGCGATCGCTTCGGGAACCGACGCCAGCGCACGCGCCAGCACCTCGTCCACATGGCTGACCGGCACGATTTCCAGACCGTCGCGGATGTTGGCCGGAATTTCCGCCAGGTCCTTCTCGTTTTCCTGCGGGATCAGCACCGTCTTGATGCCGCCGCGCAGCGCGGCCAGCAGCTTCTCCTTGAGGCCGCCGATCGGCAGCACCCGCCCGCGCAACGTGACCTCGCCGGTCATCGCCACGTCCTTGTGGACGGGGATGCCGGTCAGCGTGGACACGATGCAGGTCACCATGCCGATGCCCGCAGACGGACCATCTTTGGGCACTGCGCCTTCGGGCAGATGGATATGGATGTCCTTGCGGTTGAAGACGCTGGGCTTGATGCCATAGCCGGGCGAGCGCGCCCGGACATAAGAAAAGGCCGCCTGGATCGATTCGTTCATGACCTCGCCGAGCTTGCCGGTGGTCTTGATCATGCCCTTGCCGGGCACGGTCACCGCCTCGATCGTCAGCAGCTCGCCGCCAACCTCGGTCCAGGCCAGGCCCGTCACCGCGCCGATCTGATCCTCTTCCTCGCCCACGCCGTGGCGGAATTTCCGCACACCGGCATAATCGGCCAGATTGTCGGGCGTGATGACGACCTTGTCATAGGCGCCTTCCAGGATCTTGCGCAGCGCCTTGCGGGCGAGGCGCGCAATCTCGCGCTCCAGCGTGCGGACGCCAGCCTCGCGGGTATAATAGCGGATGAGGTCGCGGACGGCATCTTCCGTCACCACGAACTCGTCGCCCTTGAGGCCATGGGCGTCGATCTGCTTGGCGACCAGATGGCGCTGGGCGATCTCGACCTTCTCGTCCTCGGTATAGCCTTCCAGCCGGATGATCTCCATGCGGTCGAGCAAAGGCTGCGGCAAATTCAGCGAGTTGGCGGTCGTCACGAACATGATGTCCGAAAGATCGACGTCGATCTCCAGATAATGATCCTGAAACTTGCTATTCTGTTCCGGGTCCAGCACCTCCAGCAGCGCCGATGCCGGATCGCCCCGGAAATCCTGACCCAGCTTGTCGATCTCATCCAGCAGGAAGAGCGGGTTCATCGTCCCCGCTTTCTTGAGGTTGGTGACGATCTTGCCCGGCAGCGAGCCGATATAGGTGCGGCGGTGGCCGCGAATTTCAGCCTCGTCGCGCACGCCGCCCAGCGACTGGCGCACGAACTCGCGCCCGGTCGCCTTGGCGATCGAGCGACCCAGCGACGTCTTGCCGACGCCCGGCGGGCCGACGAGGCACAGGATCGGCCCCTTCAGCTTGTTGGTGCGCGCCTGCACGGCCAGATATTCGATGATCCGGTCCTTGACCTTCTCCAGCGCGAAATGATCCTCATCGAGGATATCCTGCGCTTTCTTGAGGTCATTCTTGACCTTGCCCTTCTTGCCCCAGGGCAGGCCGAGCAGCACGTCCAGATAGTTGCGCACGACGGTCGCTTCGGCCGACATGGGCTGCATGCCCTTGAGCTTCTTCAGTTCCGCCGTGGCCTTCGACCGTGCTTCCTTGGACAGCTTGGTCTTGGCGATCTTCTCGGTCAGTTCGGCGAGTTCATCGCCTTCCTCACCCTCGCCATTGCCCAGTTCGCGCTGAATCGCCTTGAGCTGCTCGTTGAGATAATATTCGCGCTGGGTCTTTTCCATCTGGCGCTTCACGCGACCGCGGATCTTCTTTTCGACCTGCAACACGCCCAATTCGCCTTCCATGAAGGCGAAGACCATTTCGAGGCGCTTGACGGGATCGGCCTCGACCAGCAGCGACTGCTTGTCGGACACCTTGACGTTGATGTTAGCCGACACGGCGTCGGCCAGACGACCGGCATCCTCGATCTCGCGCAACTGGACCGGGGTTTCGGCCGGCAGCTTCTTGTTGAGCTTGGCGTAATTTTCAAACTGCTCGGCGACCGAGCGCATCAGCGCGGAGGCTTCGGGGCCTTCCGCCACGATCTCTTCGACATCGTCGACATTGGCGACGAGATAGGTGTCGCGCGCCTCCATCGATTCGAGCTGGGCGCGATGCTTGCCCTCCACCAGCACGCGGACGGTGCCGTCGGGCAGCTTGAGCAGTTGCAGCACAATCGCGACGACGCCGGTGTCGTAGAGCGAATCCCGGCCCGGATCATCCTCCGCCGGGTCGAGCTGCGACACGAGGAAGATTTCCTTCGAGCCTTCCATCGCCGCTTCGAGCGCAGCGACGCTCTTGTCGCGACCGACGAACAGCGGGACGATCATCTGCGGGAAGACGACGATGTCGCGCAGCGGCAGAAGGGGATATTGCACAGTCATTCAGTCTCCGGGGCCGAAAGAAGCGGCCCTCTCCTACGGTTCATCGCCTTTATGGGGATGCCCGTCGCAGCAATCAATTGCGAGCTGTCATAATGACGAAACGATGAACGTCAGGTGATCGATCCATCGCCGCCCAGCCAAGCCGTCATCAAAAGGGCAGTTTGAAGCCGGGGGGCAGCGGCAGGCCCGCGGTCATCTTGCCCATTTCGGCATTGCTAATCTCGTCCGCCTTCTTGCGCGCATCGTTGAACGCAGCGGTGATAAGGTCTTCCAATATCGGCTTTTCCGACGGCGCGAGCAGCGTGTCGTCGATCGATACGCCCAGGATGCGCCCCTTGGCCGAGGCGCGCACCCTGACCAGCCCGCCGCCGGCCGCGCCCTCGACCTCCAGCTTGTCGAGATTGTCCTGCGCACGCTGCAATTCTTCCTGAACACGGCTCGCCATGCCGAGGATTTCGTTCAAGTCCTTCATTGTCCTGCACTCCATTGTTCGGGCCGGTCGGTCTCGACCAACTCCGCTTCGGGGAAGGCGGCGATCGCCGCCTTGACCACCGGGGTTTCCAATATATCGGCGCGCGCAGCGGCCTTCACCGCCTGCTCCTGCTCCAGCAGCGTCTGCTCGCCGCCGCTCTCCGCCAGCGTCACGATCCAGCGCGTGCCGGATGTCGCGGCGTTCAGCGCCTGCTCCAGGTCGCGCTTGAAGTCGCCATGCGTCCACGCATGGGTCAGGCGAATGGCGATATCGGGCGGGCTGAGCGAAACGAGCGCGGCGCAATCATTGAGATGATTGGCCAGCAACGGCTTCTGCCGGTCGATCAGCGCGACGATTTCCTGCATCGTAGCGGGCAGCCGCGCGGCGGGCGCGGAGGACGGCGCGGCAGGCGTTCCACCGGAAGCAGGCGCAACCATGGCGGGCGCCCCCTCCCGCAGCATCCGCGCCAGTTCGCCCGGATCGGGCATGGTGGCGGCGTGCATGACGCGCAGCAGCGCCATTTCGCAGCTTTCGATCGGCAGGACGGCGCTGGCCACCTCGTCATGCCCCTTGAGCAGCAATTGCCACAGGCGATGGAGCGGCGCGAAGCCCAGTTGCGCGGCCCAGTCGGCCAGCGCTTCCCGCTCTTCGGCCGACTGGCCGGGGCTGGCGATGTCGCGACCGGCCTTCGCCAGGGTCACGGCATGGACCAGCTCCATCAGGCCGCGCATCAGCGCAAGCGGCTCGACGCCCAGCGCATATTGGTCGCGCACCGCGCCCAGCAACGCGCCCGTATCGCCTTCCAGCAGCAAACCCAGCAAGCGGCGCACCGATCCGCGATCGGACAGGCCCAACATGTCGCGCACCTGAACCGCCGTGACCAGCGGCGCACCACCGTTCTCGCCATCTGGCCCCATTTCCGCATGGGCGATCGCCTGATCGAGGATCGAGAGGCCATCGCGCGCGGAGCCTTCGGCCGCCTGCGCGATCAGCGCCAGCGCATCGGGTTCGGCGGCGACGCTTTCGGCTTCCACCACATGGGCGAAATGGGCGGCGAGCAGTTCGGCAGGGATGCGGCGCAGGTCGAAGCGCTGGCAGCGCGACAGCACCGTCACCGGCACCTTGTTCACCTCGGTCGTGGCGAACAGGAATTTCACATGGGCGGGCGGCTCCTCCAGCGTCTTCAACAGCGCGTTGAAGGCGTTTTTGGAGAGCATATGGACTTCGTCGATGATGTAGATTTTGTAGCGCGCCGACACGGCGGCATAGCGCACCGCCTCGATAATCTCGCGCACATCGTCCACGCCGGTATGGCTGGCGGCGTCCATTTCGACCACGTCGATATGCCGACCCTCGGCAATGGCGACGCAGGGTTCGCAGACGCCGCAGGGGTCGATGGTCGGGCCGCCCTGCCCGTCCGGGCCGATACAGTTGAGCGCCTTGGCGATCAGCCGCGCGGTGGAGGTCTTCCCTACCCCGCGCACGCCGGTCATCAGGAAGGCGTGGGCCAGCCGGCCGCGCTTGATCGCATTGCCCAGCGTCTGGACCATCGCATCCTGCCCGATCAGTTCACCGAAACTGCGCGGTCGATATTTGCGCGCCAGGACGCGATAGGGCTGCGGGGAATCGGACATAGTCATCGTCTAGCCGTTCGGGTGGCTATTGTCGAAGCTGGATGAAGGTGGAGGGTGGGAGCCGGAACGACCCGTGACGAAATCACTGTGGCTGCTTCCGTCAGGACCTGACCAGGTTCGCGACGATCACGTCCGCCCGACTCCCGGCGCGGCATATGGCGAAAGGGGACCGGGATGGCAAGGGCACAATCCCGTCTCCGTTCGTTTCGAGCGAAGTCGAGAAATCTTTCCTGCGCGCTTCTCGACTTCGCTCGAAGCGAACGGATGATTTTTGGCTACTCCAGCCCGCTCTTCTGCGCCTTGCCCACGAAATCGAGCGCGGCGCGCGCGGTTTCGGCGATCGCGGCCTCGGCCTTCTTCGCGTCCACCGTTGGCCGGTCGAGATAGATGGCCAGGACATATTCGTCGCCATTGGGCGCCTTCACCAGCGCCACGTCATTATAAGCGGTGCCGCATGTCCCGGTCTTGCTGCCCGATGTCCATCCCGCGGGCAGGCCCGCCTTGATCCGCTTGTCGCCGGTGCTGCTGGCGTTGAACCAGGTGCGCAGCTTGTCGACGCTCGTCGGCTGCATGTCGCGGAAGAAGAGCCGACCCATCAGCCCGGCCATGGCGGCCGGCGTGGTGGTGTCGCGCGGATCACCCTCCGCATTTTCATTGAGCGTCGGTTCGGTGCGGTCGAGCCGGGTCACGGCGTCGCCATGGGCGCGCATGAAGGCGGTCAGCCCCTCCGGCCCGCCCAGCATCGGCAGCAGCAGGTTGGCGGCGCTGTTGTCGCTCACCTCGACCGCGGCCTGGGCCAGTTCACCCATGCTCATGCGGCCGCGCTTCTTGTTCTTCTTCACCACCGGGGCGTAATCGAGGATGTCGTCGCCGCTGAACGGGATTTCGCCTTCCAGCCCGAACTTGCCCCCTTCCGCGCCGATCAGCACGGCGGCGGCCAACGGCGCCTTGAAGGTCGAGCACATGGCGAACCGCTCGTCGCGGTTGAAGCCCAGCAGCAGCGCGCCACTCCGATCAACCAGCGCGACACCGAGGCGGCCGCCGGTCTCCTTCTCGATCTCCGCCGGGTTGCGCACCGAGGCGAGCGCCGATTGCGGCACCAGATAGCGCGGCGCAGCCGGCAGCAGCGAATCGAGCCGGCCGGTGGGTCCGGGCGGCCTGGCCGGCGCCTTCTTCCTGTCGGCGGCGATCGACGGCGCCGCCAGCAGGGCCAGCGTTGCCAGAGCGGTCAGAATCTTCACGGTTACATGCCCTGCATATTGTTGAATTCACCGGGAATACGGACGGTCAGCCGGTCCATCTTGTCGTCAATGATGATCTGGCAGGACAGGCGGCTGGTCCGGGTGGCGGCGGCGGCAAGGTCGAGCATATCCTCTTCATCCTCGCTGGCGCGCGGCAGGCGCGCAAAATCTTCGGCATCGACGACGACATGGCAGGTGGAACAGGCCATCTGCCCTTCGCATGTGCCCTCCAGCGGCTGGCCGGCGGCCTGGGCGATATCGAGCAGCACCGATCCCGCGGGCGCGTCAACCTCCTGTCGTCTCTCGCCGTCGGCGCTGATGAAGGTGACCCTGGTCATGCTAATGCGTGCGCTCCCTTTTACGGCGCCGCTTGTGCGGCTGCCGCTTCCTGCAATGCCTCTGCCGCCCTCTCCAACTCTTCCCGGCGCGTGTATCGGCCAAAGCCGATCCGCACCGATCCGCGCGCCTGTGCATCTGTCAGCCCGAGCGCGCGCAGGACATGGCTAGGCCGCCCGGACCCGCTTGCGCAAGCGCTACCGAGCGAAAAAGCAACATTGCGGCAATCCGACAACAGCCGCGCGCCGTCGATTCCGTCGCGCCGCAGGTTGAGATTGCCCGGATAGCGCGCCGTTTGCGAGCCGTTCAACGTCCAGTCCGCAAAGAGCTTGGCGGCCAGCGCGGCGAGGCTTTCGACATGGGCGCGGTCGCTGTCCGCCCGGTCGCGCATCAGCCGCGCCGCGACGCCGAATCCCGCGCACAGGGCGGGCGACAATGTGCCGGAGCGCAGCCCACCCTCCTGCCCGCCGCCATGGATCAGCGGCGCTGGCCGGACACCGTCGCGCAGCCAGAGCGCGCCCACGCCCTTGGGGCCATGGATCTTGTGCGCGCTGATCGCGACCATGTCGCAGATGGACGGAATGGGGACGCGGCCATAGCCCTGCACCGCATCGCACAGGAACAGCGCACCCGCGCGGTGCGCGAGGTCGGCGAGCGCCGCGACCGGCTGGATCACGCCGATCTCGTTATTCACCAGCATCGCGACGACGAGTGCGACAGCTGGACCGATGGCGCGGGCCGCGGCCTCCAGATCGACGACACCGTCCGGTCCGACCGGCAACACGGTCACATCCCGCCCGGTCCGGGCCGTCGCTTCGGCTGTATCCAGCACCGCGGCATGTTCGGTCGCGATGGTCACGATGCCGCCCGGCGGCGCGCCCTGGATCGCGATGTTGAGCGCTTCGGTCGCGCCGGAGGTGAACAGCAACGTGCCGCCGGGGGGGAGCAATCGGACAATCTCGTCCCGCGCCACCTCCACCTGCGCGGCGGCGAAGCGGCCCAGGCGATGCGCGCTGTGCGGGTTGGCGAACTGGTCGCGCAACAACGGCACCATCGCATCGAAGGCTTCGGGCGCGAGCGGTGTCGTGGCCTGATAATCGAGATAGATCATTGGCTTGCTCGCCCAAAAGCCTTGGCCGCCATGCTTTTCCAAATGGCGAGGAACCTGTCCATGTCGCTGTCGCATGTTTGCGGGCCGAAGCTGACGCGGACGACCTCAGCCGCGGCGTCCTCGTCCCAGCCCATCGCGCCCAGCACATGGCTGGTCTTGAGCGAGCCGGAGGAACAGGCGCTGCCAGCGGACACGGAAATGCCCGCCAGGTCGAACTGGATCAGTTGCGCGCGGGCCGACAGGCCGGGCATCCGGTAACTGGCGATGGCGGGCAGGCGCGGCGCGTCGCGCGCCACGATGACGCCGCCCGCCGCCTCTATCCCTGCGTCCAGCCGCGTGCGCAGGGCGGTCGCGCGGGGCAGCCAGTCCTCCCGCGCCTCCAGCGCCGCCACCATGGCCAGGATCGCGGGCAGATTTTCGGTGCCGGCGCGATAGCCCTGCTCCTGCCCGCCGCTCGGCTCGATCAGCGCCAGGTCGCGGATCAGCAGCGCGCCAATGCCGGGCGGACCGCCGAATTTGTGCGCGCTGATCGCGATCATGTCCGCGTCCGGCAGGGGCAGCTTGCCCGCGCTCTGGGCGCAATCGGCGAACAGGATCGCGCCGTCGCGGTCGATGCGGTCGAGCGGCTGGATGACGCCGGTTTCGTTGTTGACGTGTTGGATGGCGAGCAGTGGCGGGTTTCCCTGTTTTCCGTCATGCCAGCGAAGGCTGGCGTCTCTCTTTTGTTCTTCCGACGCACTAGAAGAAGGGAGATCCCAGCTTTCGTTGGGATGACGGGGGGATATAGCGATCCCATTCCCATCCACCGCCAGCCGCGCCGCGTCCTTCGTCACGCGCAGCACCGCGTCATGCTCGACCGGCGATGTGACGATGCGCCCGCCCTTCGCGCGCAGCAGGCCGATCGCGATCGCCTCGCTCGCGCCGGAGGTGAAGATCACATGCCCGCTCCAGTCCAGCGCCGCCGCGATGCGCCGCCGGGCATCCTCCAACCGGGCGCGGGCGGCGCGGCCGTCGGCATGGGGGCTGGACGGGTTGGCCCAGTTCGCCATCGCCTCCATCATCGCGTCGCGCGCGGCGGGCAGCATGGGCGTGGTAGCGGCATGATCGAGATAAAGGCGGTCGGCGGCCAAGCGGCGTTACTCATTGATTGCGGAAATGGCGGCGGCTTCTATATAGGCGGTCTGCCGCGCAGCGCCAGCAATAGCATTTGCCCATGCGACCGTCTGTGCGATCCGCATCCATTCGCCGCCAGCCCATGCGGGCAGGACGGCCCAGAACGATAACAGGTGCCATGCCCGACGTCATTTTCCCCGGACCCGAAGGTCGCCTCGAAGGCCGCTTCAGCCCCCCGCCCCGCCCGCGTGCGCCGGTCGCCATGATCCTGCATCCGCATCCCCAGGGCGGCGGCACGATGAACGACCGCATCACCCAGGCGCTCTACAAGACCTTCGTGAAGCGCGGCTTCGCCGTGCTGCGCTTCAACTTCCGCGGCGTCGGCCGCAGCCAGGGCACGTTCGACAATGGCATCGGTGAACTGAGCGATGCCGCCGCCGCGCTCGACTGGGTGCAGAGCTTCCACCCCGAAGCGCAGACCACCTGGATCGCGGGCTTCTCCTTCGGCGCCTGGATCGGCATGCAATTGCTGATGCGTCGCCCGGAAATCCGCGGCTTCATCTCGGTCGCGCCGCCCGCCAACATGTACGACTTCTCCTTCCTCGCGCCCTGCCCCTCGTCGGGCATCATCGTGCAGGGCACGTCGGACGAAGTGGTGACCGCGAGCGCGGTGCAGAAGCTGGTCGACAAGCTGCGCACGCAAAAGGGCATCACCATCCATCACGACGAAATTCGCGGCGCGAACCATTTCTTCGAGCATGAGCTGGACCAGTTGATGAAGTCGGTCGACAATTATCTCGACATGCGCCTGTCCCCGGATTCCCCGATCCGCTGAGCGATCGGGAAGTCTACGAACGAGAAAGGCCGCCCGCGAGGCGGCCTTTTTTTGTGGAATGTGAGGCTGGGAGGGGTGGTTAGCTGACTGGCGGTTTTTGGGGAGACGAACCCCAATCGCAGAAGCAGTGCGGTTAAGATCATTCCGCAACAATGGCCCCGTTGCGGACGTGGCGCTAAACGGATTAGATCATCGCATGGCCGATAATCTCTTCACTGTAGTTTCAGATTTTCGCGGCACAACGAGTAGCCTTCAGGTGTACGCTGCTGACGAGCAGCACGCTATGCTCGCTTGGGCGCAACTCCTTTCCAAAGAGCGTCATTTTGGCCGTGCTTCGGGATATATCGCTAGGGCTTTCCAGTCATGGAGATTTCTAGCCGAGGCAACCGCAGTTAACGATCAATCGAATGTCTGGGCTACGGGCGCCTCCTGCGGAGGAGACCATGTATGCGTGACGATTGTAAAAACGTGCCCACCGAGCGACGACCGCTAACTACCCAGAGTCGGGTATCCGGCTTTCGACTTGCCATCTGAATGAGCGGCGAGTTTTGGGCTTTGGTTGACAATGGCTGAGTGATCACCTTTGGTCGATTCCCGACCAACCGCTTTCACGCCCTTCCCTATATCTGGCGCTTCGTATCGAACGGCGTGACGATCTTGCAGCGGTAGGCGCGCACTTCGTCGATCAGGCCGGTGTGCAGTTCGGTCGACAGGACAAGGGTCGACCGGTCCAGCCGCTCCAGCCGCCGCATGTCGCTGAGCAGGCCGCTGAACATCCCGCCGCCTTGCTGGACCAGGGTGATCGTCGCATCGTCCTGCGCCGCGATCTTGTTCCAGCCCTGGCCGCCTTCGCGCCACCGGCCAGCGGTGAAATCGATCACGATTTCCCGCACGGATCGGTCGTCGGCGGTACAGGACAGGCCGCGGATCTGCGCCGGAGCAGGCGGCACGGGCGAAACGGCCGGCGGCGCAGCATGGCCTGGGGCGGCAAGACTAGGGGTCGCAATCAGGCAGCCAAGCGCTGCCAGGATGGTCGAGGCCGATCGGTTGAGCATGACGTCGATCCTACCAGACATGCGGGACGCAGGATACCGGCTAGCACAAGCCGCGCCTGACAGCCGGACGCGACCGTGCAAAGCCCCCTTTACCCCGCCCCATAATTTCCCGCTTGGCGCACCGTCCGGCCGGCGATAGCGATCCGCGCCATGTCCGACGCCCCGAAAAACGACGTTCGCCTGATCTGGAGCCGCTATTACAGCGCCTTCATCCCCGCCGGTCCGTCGGGACCGGGCTTTGTCGACCGACTGAAAGCGGCGAGCGGGGCGATCGGCGGGATCGCGGTGACGGGGCTGCTGTGCGGGCTGATGCTGGGCAATGGTCTGGCCCATCCGCTGCTGGTCGCGCCGATGGGCGCGTCGGCGGTGCTGCTGTTCGCGGTTCCTGCCAGTCCGCTGGCCCAGCCCTGGCCGGTGCTGGGCGGCAACGTCATTTCCGCGCTGGTCGGTATCTTCGTGGCGAAGGCCGTTCCCGATCCCACCTTCGCCGCCGCGCTGGCGGTGGGCGCGGCGATCGCCATCATGTCGCTGCTCCGCTGCCTCCACCCGCCCGGCGGCGCGGTGGCGCTGTCCGCCGCGCTGGGCGTAAAGGGGGTGGCGAGCAGCTATCTGTTCGCGCTGGTGCCGGTGGGGGTGAACACCCTGCTGCTGCTGGTCGTGGCGGTCCTGTTCCATCGCATCGCCGGTCATAATTATCCCCATGTGGCGCCCAAAGCGCCCGCCCCGCACGGCACCGCCGATCCCGCGCCGCTGCTGCGCGCCGGTCCGAGCGCGCAGGACGTGGCCGACGCGGTGCAGGGCTATGGCGATGCGCTGGACGTGGACCAGGCGGACCTGCGCCAGTTGCTGGCGGACGCCGAACTGCGCGCGGCCGAACGGCTGCATGGCGCGGTGCCCTGCGCGCAGATCATGGCGCGCGACGTGATCCATGTGCCCGCCAGCCAGCCGATGGAGCAGGTGCGCGCCTTGATGCTGGCGCGCGACCTGTTGTCGCTGCCGGTATTGGACGATGCAGGGCGCGTGCAGGGAATCATAGGCGCTCTCGACCTTGGCCGGGAGGGCGAACGCGCCGGCGACATTGCCCGCCGCGCCCTGCTGGTCCATGCCGACACGCCGGTCGCGCGGCTCATCGGTCCCCTGAGCAGCGGCGCGCGGCGCGCCGCCATCGTCGTCGATGCCGATCACAGATTGCAGGGGCTGGTGACCCAGACCGATTTGCTGGCCTCGCTGGCGCTTCGGGCTAGCGCTGCTCCAGCGCCGGCAGATCCGGGCCGGGAATCGCGCTGATCGCGACATTGCCGAACATGACGATCCCCGCGAGGATCATCAGGCCGCCGCGCTTGCGGTCGCCCTTCTTCACGATCGCATAGACGCCGCCGCCGGTCAGCAGCATACCCGCGAGCATCAATATGGATAAAATCGTGCCAGCCATGGGCGTTGCCTTAAGCGCCAAGCTCGACGGTGGCAATTGCCGTCCTGTCCCCTTATGAGGCGCGCAGAACGAATCACCCCAGGAACGCAGGGGCTGCACCTATGAAAATCGCCATCGCTTCCGATCATGCCGCCATCGACCTGAAAGCGGAACTTGCGCAGTGGCTGCGCGACGAGGGCCATGCGGTCGCCGACCTCGGCCCCGCGACCGCCGACCGCGTCGATTATCCCGATTATGGTTACAAGCTTGCGACAGCGGTCGCATCCGGCGACGCGGAACGCGGCATTGCGCTATGCGGCTCCGGCATCGGCATTTCGATCGCGGTCAACCGCAACCCGGCCTGCCGCTGCGCGCTGGTGGGTGAGCCGCTGTCGGCCGCCCTGTCGCGCGAGCATAATGACGCCAACGTCCTCGCCATGGGCGCCCGCCTGACCGGCGTGGACATGGCGAAAGCCTGCGTCACCGCCTTCCTCACCACCGATTTCGGCGGTGGCCGCCATGCCGGCCGCGTCGAAAAACTGTCCCAGCCCGCGCTCTGAAAGGAAGTTTCGATGAGCACTGACATCCTCGCCCCCGCCATCCGCCAGGACGGCTTCTTCAGCGAATCGCTTGGCCTTGCGGACCCGGAAATCTTCGGCGCGATTGGCAATGAGCTGAAGCGCCAGCAGGACAAGATCGAACTGATCGCGTCCGAGAACATCGTGTCGAAGGCGGTGCTGGAAGCGGCCGGTTCGATCTTCACCAACAAATATGCTGAAGGCTATCCGGGCAAGCGCTATTATGGCGGCTGCGAATATGCCGATGTGGTCGAGACACTGGCGATCGAACGCGCGAAAGAGCTGTTCGGTGCGAACTTCGCCAACGTCCAACCCAATAGCGGCAGCCAGATGAACCAGGCCGTGTTCCTGGCGCTGCTCCAGCCGGGCGATACCTTCATGGGCCTCGACCTGTCGTCGGGCGGCCACCTGACCCACGGGTCGCCGGTCAATATGTCGGGCAAGTGGTTCAAGCCGGTCGCCTATGGCGTGCGCCCCGACGATCATCTGATCGACATGGACGAGGTCGCCCGCATCGCGCGCGAATGCAAGCCAAAGCTCATCATCTGCGGCGGCACGGCCTATTCGCGCGTGTGGGACTTCAAGCGCTTCCGCGAAATCGCGGATGAGGTCGGCGCCTATCTGCTGGCCGATATGTCGCATTTTTCCGGCCTGGTCGCGGGCGGCGCGCATCCCTCGCCGGTCCCTCACGCCCATGTCACCACGACCACGACCCACAAGTCGCTGCGCGGTCCGCGATCGGGCATCATCCTCAGCAATGACGAGGCGATCGCCAAGAAGCTGAACAGCGCGATCTTCCCCGGCTTGCAGGGCGGCCCACTGATGCACATCATCGCGGCCAAGGCGGTGGCGTTCAAGGAAGCGCTGACGCCCGAATTCAAAGCCTATGCCCATCAGATCGTCGCCAACGCCCGCGCGCTGAGCGAGACGCTGGCCGATGCCGGCCTGTCGATCGTGTCGGGCGGCACCGACAATCATCTGATGCTGGTCGACCTGCGCGCCAAGAACACCACCGGCAAGGCCGCGGAAAAGGCGCTCGATCGCGCCTATATCACCTGCAACAAGAACAACGTGCCGTTCGACACGACCAGCCCGTTCGTCACCTCGGGTGTCCGTTTGGGTACGCCTGCGGGCACGACGCGCGGCTTCCGCGAGGAAGAATTCCGCGAAATCGGCCGCCTGATCGCCGAGGTCGTGGAAGGCCTGAAGCGCAATGGCGACGAAGGCGATGGCCAGGTCGAGCAGCATGTGCGGGAAAAGGTGCTGGGCCTGACCGCGCGCTTCCCGATTTACTGATATACCTGATCCGTTCGGGCTGAGCGACGTCTAAGCCTCAGCCCGAACGGAGTGAAGGCTTCGCTACGCTCAGGACAGGCTTCAACTTTCGCTCAGGGCGAACGGAGTAAAAAGACCCATGCGCTGCCCCTTCTGCGCCCATGAAGACAGCCAGGTGAAGGACAGCCGGCCGACGGAAGATGGCAACGCCATCCGCCGCCGCCGCCAGTGCGAAGCGTGCGGCGCGCGCTTCACCACCTTCGAACGCATCCAGTTGCGCGACATCTGGGTGGTGAAGAGCGAAGGCCGCAAGGAAGCGTTCGAGCGCGACAAGCTGGCCCGCTCCATCGGCATCGCCTGCCGCAAACGGCCGATCGACCCCAGCCGCCTGGAAAAGCTGATCTCCGGCATCCAGCGCCAGTTGGAAACCAGCGGCGACAGCGAAGTCCCCGCCCGCGCGATCGGTGAACTGGTGATGGAAGGGCTGAAACGCCTCGACAGTGTCGCCTATATCCGCTTCGCCAGCGTCTATAAGGACTTCACCGACGCCAAGGATTTCGAGGAATTTGCCGGGACGGTGAAGGAAGTCGGGCGGGAGTGAGACATAACAAATCTCTCCTCCGTTCAGCCTGAGCGAAGTCGAAGGCCAGGACCGAGCGCAGCGAGGTTAATGAAGCAATATGGCCTTCTACAGCTACATATTGAGATGCGCGGACGGCTCCTACTATACCGGGCACACTGACAATCTGGATGCCCGGTTCGCTGCTCATCAGTCTGGCGCGATCAAGGGTTACACGTCCGAACGCCTTCCCGTCGAACTCATGTGGTCGCAAGAGTACGGAACACGGGCAGAGGCGATGGAAAGCGAATTCCAGATTAAAGGCTGGTCGAGAAAAAAGAAGGAAGCGCTGATCGCAGGAAACTGGCCAAAGCTGAAAGAGGCTGCCATTTCCCACGCCTCGCCTTCGCCCCGCACTTCGCCTCCGCTCAGTGATGCCCTTCGACTTCGCTCAGGGCGAACGGAAGAAGAGGCCTTTCAAAAGAACGGTTCAATGAATAGCCCCAACCCCTCCCCCGTCATCATCCTGGTCCGCCCGCAACTGGGCGAGAATATCGGGAAGGCCGCGCGCGCGATGCTGAATTTTGGGCTGACCGACATGCGGCTGGTGACCCCGCGCGACGGCTGGCCCAATCCCGATGCCGGCCCGGCGGCGGCCGGCGCGGACTTCATCCTGGATCAGGCGCAAGTCTATGAGACGCTGGCCGATGCGGTCGCGGACTGCGCTCATGTCTATGCCACCACGGTCCGCAAGCGCGGCGTGACCAAGCCGGTCGTGACACCGGAGGAAGCCGCGCGTGAAATCCATGCCGCGCAGGGCCGTTGCGCCTATGTCTTCGGCCCGGAGCGGTCGGGGCTGGAGACGGAGGATGTCGCGGTCGCGCGCAAGATCCTGACCGTGCCGATCAACCCGGAATTCGGGTCGCTCAATCTGGCGCAGGCGGTGATCCTGTGCGCCTATGAATGGTCGAAACAGGCCGATCTGGCACAGCCCACCATCACCGATCTGGGCGAACCTGCGCCACAGGCGGAGCTGGAGGGCATGATCGAGCAGCTCGATGCGCTGCTGGTGAAGGCCGGCTATTTTTTCCCGCCCGACCGCGCCGGTGCGACCCGCCTGACGCTGCGCAACCTGCTGACCAAGCCGGGCTGGAACCATCTGGAGGTACGGACGCTGCGCGGCGTGCTGTCGCACCTGGCGAGACCGCGGGAGCGGTGAGCTCATCTTCCGTTCGGTTCGAGCCTGTCGAGAACCCTGGCGCCAGGGTTCTCGACAGGCTCGAACCGAACGGGGGCAAGTTAACCCCGCGTCCGGTCGAACTCCGCCATTTCATAGGCGATCGACGCTTCGACCAGCTCTTCCCACATGCCCGCGATCAGGTCGCACGGCACCCCCAACGCCTCCGCCTCGGCGCAGGCGTTGGCGATGACCTCCGCCTTGCGCGCTTCGTCGCGGACGGCGCTGCGATCGGGCTTGATCCGGGCGGCGGCGCGCATATGGGCGAAGCGCTGGGCCAGCAGGGCCACGATCTGCCGGTCGAGATTGTCGACGCCGGCGCGCACCTGCGCCATGGTGGAATAGTGTTCGGGAGTCATGCCTGTCCGACTAAGCCGCCGCACGCAACCTGTCGAGGCTTGACATATATCCCTCTTCTGGTCATAGGCGCGCCTTCGCAATTGGCTCCGCATCCCGGTGAAGCGGCGGCCCTGCCCCTGAGCGCACAAACGCAAAACGGACGTAGGCGATACCGGGAACAACGTTAGACGCAATGACTAGGAATTATCTATGACGAAGCGCACCAGCGCCAAGTACAAGCTCGACCGTCGTATGGGCGAGAATATCTGGGGCCGTCCCAAGTCGCCTGTCAACAAGCGCGAATATGGTCCCGGTCAGCACGGCCAGCGCCGCAAGGGCAAGATGTCGGACTATGGCATCCAGCTGCGCGCCAAGCAGAAGCTGAAGGGCTATTATGGCGACATCACCGAGAAGCAGTTCAAGAAGAACTATTTCGAAGCCAGCCGCATGAAGGGCGACACCGGCCAGAACCTGATCGGCCTGCTGGAGCGCCGCCTGGATGCCGTCGTGTACCGCGCCAAGTTCGCGCCGACCATCTTCTCGGCCCGCCAGATCGTGTCGCACGGCCACATCTATGTGAACGGCGTGAAGTGCAACATCGCGTCGCGTCTGGTGAAGCCGGGCGACGAAATCACCCTGGGCAAGAAGGCGCAGGAAATGGCGCTGGTTCTGGAAGCGCAGAGCCTGCCCGAGCGTGACATCCCCGACTATGTCGCCCCCGACGGCGCCGCCAAGGTCAGCTATGTCCGCGTGCCCACGCTGGACGAAGTGCCCTATCCGGTGAAGATGGAACCGAATCTGGTCGTCGAATTCTATTCGCGCTAATCGGTCTTCCGAGCAGAGTTACAAAGAAGGGCGGCCCCGTAAGGAGCCGCCCTTCTTTTATGTCTGAAACGATTGGGAAAGGAAGAAGGGTCGCCACGCCCTCCTTTCCTGTCATTTTCCTGCCGCCAGCAGGAAGTCGGCGCTCTGCTGCAGCATGTCGGCGCGCGCATCGCTGTCGTTCAAATTATGGGTCAGTCCGTCATATACCACGAGGCGGCTGCGCTTGCCCACGCCCTGTAATTTACCCTGCATGATTTTCGATTGGCTGATGTCGACATTATTGTCGTCTGTGCCATGAAACATCAGTACGGGTGCTGCAAATTCGGCCGCATGATTGGCGGGCGAGGCTTCCTGCGCCTTCGTCCCTTGCCCGAGATACTCGCTAGAGATCACATAGTCCGCATTCCAGCGCCCGCGACGCAGCATGTCGCCAATATCGGTCACCGGCGCGATTGCCACGACCGCCTTGAACAGATTGGGATCGATCGCCTGCGCCTGCAGCGCCGCATAGCCACCATAGGACCAGCCCAGGATCGTCAACCTTGAAGGATCGGCGATCCCCTGTGACACCAGCCAGCGTCCGCTGTCGGCGACGTCACCGATGGCGGTGCGCCAGGATTTGAACGCGTTCTGGATTAGCCATTGTTCGCCAAACCCATTGGAGCCGCGGAACTGCGGCTGGATCACGGCGAACCCGCGGGCGGCGAAATATTGTGCCAGCCAGTCGAACCCCCATTCGTCGCGCGCCTCCGGCCCACCATGGGGCATGACGATGGCGGGCAAACCCTTCGCATCCTCCTTGCCCGGCGGCAGGGTCAGATAGGCTGGGATCGTCGTGCCGTCGCTGGCCTTGTAGGTAACCGGCTTCATTGTCGCCAGCAGCCGGTCGGCCAGCGCCGGCCGGTCGGGCATCACCGGTGACAATTTCTTGGCGGTCCGGTCGAACAGATAATATTGACCGGGATCGGTATCGCTGCCCGCCCACACCAGAACGCGTTGCCCGTCCTGGCTCATATCGCCGATATGGACGGCCTTCCCACCTAGCGCCTTGCCGAGCGATGCCGAGAGCGCCTTCACCTTCTCGTCGAAATAGGCGACTTCGCTATGTTCTTCGGTATAGCCGACGCCCACGACACGACGATCCCGCCCCACGGTGACCAACCCGGCAACGTCGACCCTGGGATGGGTGAACAACACCGTTTTTTCGAGGCCTGGATCGAGCGCCACGCTGACCAGCGCCTGCCTGCCGTCGATCCGTTCATAGCCATAGGCGATATTCTTTTCGGCATCGACGGCGACCGGATAGAAACCGCTGCGATTGCGCATGTCGTAGATGCTCAGGTCGCTCCATCCCGACTTGCCCTGCGGACGATAGAGGTAACGGAACGTGCCCTTGGCGAAGCCGGAGCCTTTATTCTCTTGCAAGCCCATCACCCGGACCGTGCCGTGACCATCAGAAATATAGTCGATGGCCAACGTCTCTGGCTGTTCGATCCGCTTGGTTGCACCCGACCGCGTATCGATCCGATCGACCCCCAAACCGCGCAGCTTGTTATCCACCAAACTGCCGATCTTGGCTTCGGGCACATAGGATCGCGTCATTAACACCGCGCCGTCTTCGGCCGGCAGCAGATCGAGAATATCGCCGCCACGCAGATCAAAGCCCAGCGCATTCTGGCTCTGACGACGACTCAACGCACGGATATTGCCCCCCGCCGCATCGACGGCGAAGATGCTGCTGAACCCGTAGACATCGTCTCCCACGCGGCTGGCGCCGCCAATCTCGCAGGCCAGCCGATCATTGGACACCCAGTTGCACCGATAGAGATTCTCCGGCTGGCCGGTCGTGGCCGCCACCGATTTGGGCTCTGCACCCTCCTTCGCCTCCAGCACATAGGCCTTGGTCGTGCGCCCGTTGCCGGCCGCGATCAGCGCGATCTTCTGCCCATCGGGAGACAGGCTGGCGGAAATCACCGTTTCGCGCGCGCCGAAAGCCCTGGCCAGCGCATCCGGCTGGCCCTGCGCCAGTGCGCCCTGCGCCGTTCCCGTCGCCAGAAGCGCGAGCAGCGCCGACTTGGCAAAATAATACATGCCCCAAAATTCCCCCTGCTAAAATCCCTCTGTATCAACGGCTAAGACAAGCATCGTAAGTTGGCAACCGCCTTGCTTGCCCTTGCACGCGCACGGTGGCATCACCTGATCATTCGTAAAATAAAGGGTGACTTCCATGCGTAGCTCCATCGCGGCGATTGCCGCCGTCCTTGCCCTGTCGGCCTGCGCGACCGACGGTGCCGACACCGCGCCCGCTGCGGCATCCGCAACGCCGCCCGCAACGGCCGCCGCAGAGCCGTCGATCGACACGATGAAGCGGCTGGTGCAGTTACTGTCTTCGGACGCCTATGAGGGCCGCGCGCCCGGATCGCCCGGCGAAGAAAAAACGCTGGCCCTGCTCGCCGCCGAATTCGGCAAGCTCGGCCTCCAGCCCGGCAACAAGGGTAGCTGGTTTCAGGACGTGCCGCTGGTCGAGATCAATGCCAGGAATGTCTCGCCGCTGCGCTTCACCGGCGGCAAGAGCGCCGTCACCGCCAACTACGGCCCCGAAATGGTGATCGGCACCTATCGCACCACGCAGCCCAGGATCGCGATCAAGGACAGCCCGGTCGTCTTCGTCGGCTATGGCATCAACGCGCCCGAAAAGGGCTGGAACGACTATGCCGGGCTGGACGTCAAGGGCAAGACGGTGGTCATCCTGGTCAACGACCCGGATTATGAGACGCCGGGGCTGACCGGCCCGTTCAACGGCCGGGCGATGACCTATTATGGCCGCTGGACCTACAAGTTCGAGGAAGCCGCACGCCAAGGCGCGGCTGCCGCGATCATTGTGCATGATACCGTGCCCGCCGCCTATGGCTGGAACGTGGTGCAGTCGAGCTGGACCGGCGCGCAGCATGTCGCCGACAGCGCCAACGGCAATGCCGACCAGAGCCAGGCGATCGGTTGGATCCAGAAGGACAAGGCCGCCGCTTTGTTCGCCAGCGCGGGCCTGAACCTCGACGCGCAGATGGCCGCGGCGAAGAAGCCGGGCTTCAAGGCGGTGGCGCTGACGGGCGTCAAGGCGACGGTCTCGTTCGACAACGACCTGCGCAAGCATATGTCGAAAAACGTCGTGGCGCTGCTGCCGGGCAAGACGCGGCCCGACGAATATGTGCTCTACAGCGCCCATTGGGACCATCTGGGCCATTGCCAGGCGGCGCCGGACGGCGACGACATCTGCAACGGCGCAGTGGACAACGCGACCGGCACTGCGGCGCTGGTGGCGCTGGCGCAGGCCAATGTGAAGGCCGGTCCGACCGACCGCAGCCAGGTGTTCCTGGCGGTGACGGCCGAGGAATCGGGGCTGCTGGGATCGGCCTATTATGGCGATAACCCCGTCTTCCCGTTCAGCAAGACGGTAGGCGGCGTCAACATGGACGCGCTCAGCGTCGCGGGCCTCGCCAAGAATGTCGTAGTGATCGGCAAGGGCAAGTCGCAGCTCGACGCCTATCTCGACCGGGCGCTGAGCGCGCAGGGCCGGGTATCGACGCTGGAGCCGACCCCGGAAAAGGGCTTCTACTATCGTTCCGACCATTTCAGCTTCGCCAAGCACGGCTTGCCGATGCTCTATTTCGAGGGCGGCGAGGATCTGGTGCAGGGCGGTACCGCGGCGGGGCTGGCCGCGGCGGAGGATTATACCAAGAACCGCTATCATGGCCCCAAGGACGAATATGATCCCAATTGGGACTGGACCGGGGTGCTGGCGGACCTGAAGCTCTATTACAGCGTAGGTCGCGACCTGGCGACCACGACCGACTGGCCCAACTGGGTGGACGGCGACGAATTCCGCGCCATTCGCGACAAGGATCGCGCGGGGAAGTAGAGGGAAGCGACCTATTCCCCGGCCGGGGAATAGGTCCAATTCTGCGCCTGGCTGCCATCCATCCTGGCGGTTTCGGCCATCAGCAGCCGCCCCTCCCGCCAGTAGCGGATGCGCTGGGGATAATCATGGTTCGGGTTGGCGAAGCTGATGTCACGCACACCTTCGGCGACGACGGGGAAGATCGTCGTCGCACCGCCTTCGGGCGCGGCATGGAGGGTCAGCGCTCCGTCGGGCGCGCGCACGATGCGCATCACCTCCCAGGATCGCAGCGTTTCCCCGCGCCCCGTCCGCCCAACGCCGATCATCGTGCCGCCGCGCGGCAGCGTCCAGACTTCCTCGGTCCAGCGATCGTCCCGCTTTTGCAGCCATTCGCCGGTCAGCCAGTCGGGCAGTTCGCCCGCCTGACCCTGGCCGGAGAACAGCAGCAGCAGCCCGGCCGCGATCGTCGAAACTCGTCTCTTCATGGCCTTCGCCCTCTGTCCACACGCCATCCGGCACGCTATGGAGCGCGCGCAACGCCCGCTATCACGGATCGGCCCCCGGTCGAGCAAGGACAAAAGCCATGACTTTCCGCATGCCCGCCGAATGGGCGCCGCACGACTGGACCTGGATCGGCTTTCCGACCAACCCCGCAGAATGGCCCGGCGCGTTCGAGGAGGCGCGCGCGCAGATCGCCGCCTTCGCCAGCGCCCTCCATGCCGACGGCAAGGGCGAGGAGGTGCGGCTGGTCGTCGCCAATGAGGGCGATGCGCAAGCGGCGCGCGCGCTGGTTGCGCCGGGCGTATCGATCATCGTCCATAAGCTGGGCGACGTCTGGCTGCGCGACACCGCGCCGATCGCGGTGCTGAACGGCGCAGGGAGTCGCGCACTGGTCGATTTCGGCTTCAACGGCTGGGGCGGCAAATATCAGATGCCGGGCGACGAGGATATCGGCGCGCGGCTGGCTGCAACCACCGATATGCCCGTTTCCACCCAGCATTGGGTGTTCGAAGGCGGCGCGATCGACACCGACGGCTCCGGCCTGTTCGTGACCACGGAGCAATGTCTGCTGAACCCCAATCGCAACCCTGACCTGGACCGCGGCAAGATCGAAACGCTGCTGGCCGGCGCGTTGGGCCTGTCGGACATGCTGTGGCTGGGCGACGGCTTGCTGAACGATCATACCGACGGCCATGTCGACAATCTCGCCCGTTTCGTCGGGCCGGGCAAGCTGGCGCTGCCGATCGCGACGACCGACGACGATCCCAATGCGGCCCTCTATGCCGACGCCCGCGGCCGCGCGAAAGCACATGGCGTCGAGGTGATGGACATCCCCTCCCCCGGTCTGGTGCTGGTGGATGGCGAGGCGATCCCGGCCAGCTATATGAATTTCTATGTCGGCAACGCCGCCGTCATCGTGCCCATCTATGGCCAGCCCAACGACCAGGCCGCGCTCGACGCCTTCCGTCCCTTCTTTCCGGGCCGGGATATTGTCGGGCTGCGCAGTGACGCCATATTGTCGGGCGGCGGCAGCTTCCATTGTTGCAGCCAGCAGATGCCATCCGTCTGATAAATTCAGGGACAGACATGACCAAAGTGACCGTAGCCGCGCTGCAACTCAGCTTTTCCGACGATATGGGCGAGAATATCGCCAAGGTCGCGGACCATGTGCGCAAGGCCGCCAGCCGCGGCGCAAAGATCATCCTGCCGCCAGAACTGTTCGAGGGGCCTTATTTCTGCCGGGTCGAAGACGAAGCGCTGTTCGCCAGCGCCGAGCCGACCGACACCCATCCCGCGGTGCAGGCAATGCGCAAGCTGGCGAAAGAACTGGGCGTCTATATCCCCACCAGCTTTTTCGAGCGCGACGGCCATCATCATTACAACTCGCTCGCGATGATCGATGACACAGGCGAGATCATGGGCGTCTATCGCAAGAGCCATATTCCCGACGGACCGGGCTATGAGGAAAAATATTATTTCCGCCCCGGCAATACGGGGTTCAAGGTGTGGCCGACCAAATATGGCACTATCGGCGTCGGCATCTGCTGGGACCAATGGTATCCCGAAACCGCGCGCTGCATGGCGCTGATGGGAGCGGAGATGCTCTTCTACCCCACCGCGATCGGCTCCGAACCCTATGACAGCGAGCTGGACACCAGCCGCATGTGGCGCCGGGCGATGATCGGCCATGCGGTCAGCAACTGTATGCCGGTGATCGCCGCCAACCGGATCGGCGACGAGGACGGCCAGCTCTTCTACGGCCACAGCTTCATCACCGACGAATGGGGCGATTTCGCCGCCGAAGCCGATGCGAAGGACCAGGGCGCGCTGGTGGCGACGCTGGACCTGGCCAAGGCGCGCATGCATCGCGCCGGCATGGGCTTCTTCCGCGATCGTCGGCCGGAGCTTTACGGCCGGATCGCGCAGGACATCTGAATGGACGCGACCGTTGGCGAAGACGCGACCGATCAGCCTGACGACCTCAGCCGTCCGCAAAAGCGGCTGCTGAAACGGCTCTATAATGGGCGGACAGTCCCGGTCATGGCGGACGATCGGCCTTTCCTGACCTATAAGGAAGCCCTGCGCTATCTGCTGTCGCTGGCCATCGACACGCGCGAGGCCGCCTATGCGCAGATGAAGGCGCAGGCCAGGGACGGGGTACGATAGACGCGCCCCATCTCTATGCGCTGGCGCTGGGATCGAACCGGCCGCTGTCCGCGCGGCGCACGCCCGCCCGGCTGCTGGCGGAGGCCATAGCGCTGATGGGCGAACAGGCACGGGTGCTGCGCATCTCGCCGACGCTCTCCACCCCGCCGCTCGGTCCTTCCGCACGCCGCTTCGCCAATGGCGCGATCCTGGTTGAAAGCCCGCTCTCGCCGCCTGCGATGCTGGCCTTCCTTCAGCACATCGAACACAGGCTGGGCCGCCGCCGCTATCGCCGCTGGGGCGCGCGCAGTGTCGACATCGACATCATCCTCTGGTCGGGCGGCCCATGGCGCAGCCGGACGCTGACCATTCCCCATGCCGCCTATCGCACCCGCGCCTTCGTGCTGACGCCGCTGCTGGCGGTCGCCCCCGACTGGCGCGACCCGCATCTGGCGATGACCGTGCGCCATCTTCATGCGCGACTGCAAAAAGCCGCGCCAAAGAGTTGACCATCCGCCCCGCCGCCTTTAGGGCAGCCTCCACCGCTTCGGGGGTCCATAGCTCAGTCGGTAGAGCAACTGACTTTTAATCAGTAGGTCGCTGGTTCGAACCCAGCTGGACTCACCATCATCGCGCCGGTCGCATCAGGGCAACGGAGCGGCCGTCCACATCGGCATCGCCGTCCACCAGCCGAAAGCGGCAGGGTTCCGTATCGCCATTGACGCAGATCGCGACCCCGCTCGCCCGATAGCGCAGCGTCAGGCGGCGGCGCGCCGGGTCTTCCCACTGACCTATCGTCAATGCCTGTCCATGTTCGTCCAGCCATTCGACGTCCGCGTCGGACAGCATCGCCGTGCCGCGCAGATCGGGCGTCTCCGCCCGCAGCGCCGCCAGCGCGAAGCTATGCGCCTCCAGATCGCGATTCCGCCTCTCCCAGTCGATCCAGCCGATCGCATTGTCCTGCGCATAGGCGTTGTTGTTGCCCTGCTGGCTACGGCCGAATTCGTCGCCCGCCGTCAGCATGATCGCGCCACGTGTCGCGAACAGGGTGGACAGCAGGGCCTTGCCGTCGCGGGTCCGGACGGCCTGCACGGCCGGATCGTCGCTCACGCCCTCGACGCCGTTGTTCCAGCTCAGATTCTCGCCATGACCATCGCGATTCTGCTCACCATTGGCGTCGTTGTGACGGTGTTCATAGGCGGTGAGGTCGGCCAGGGTGAAGCCGTCATGGGCGGCGAGGAAATTGACGCTCCGGGTCTGGCCGCTGCCGAAAATATCCGACGATCCGGCCAGCCGCATCGCGAATGCCCCCAGCGTCCCGGCGTCGCCGCGCCAGAAGCGGCGGATGTCGTCGCGATAGCGATCGTTCCATTCCAGCCAGCCCTCGCCGAAATTGCCGAGCTGATAGCCGCCCGGCCCGATGTCCCAGGGTTCGGCAATCATGATGCGATCGGCCAGCAGCGGATCGGCGCGCATCTCTTGCAACAGCGGTGCCTGTGGATCGAAGCCGTCCGCCATCCGCCCCAGCGCCGGGCCAAGGTCGAAACGGAAGCCGTCCACCCCGGCCTGCGCCACGAAATGCCGCAGGGAGTCGAGAATCAGGCGGCGCGTGACCGGCGCGTTGCAGGCGATGCTGTTGCCGGTGCCGGTATCGTTGATCAGCCGACCCTCGGCATCGTGGCGGAAATAACCGCGCGCATCCAGCCCGCGCAGGGACAGAGTCGGCCCCTGCGCGTCGCTTTCGCCGTCATGATTATAGACCATGTCGAGGATCACGCCGATCCCGGCCTCATGCAGCGCCGCCACGGTCGCGCGCAGTTCTGCGATGCCGCCCGGCGCCAGCCGCGGGTCGAGCGCGAAATAGCTGACCGGATTATAGCCCCAGGCGTTGGTCAGGCCCAGCGGCCCCAGATGCCGCTCGTCGATCCAGGCGTTGATCGGCATCAGTTCGATCGCTGATACATGCAGGCTTTGCAGATGCGCGATCACCGCCGGATGGGCGAGCGCGGCGATGGTGCCGCGCTGCGTTTCCGGCACGTCCGGATGCAACATGGTGAAACCGCGCACCTGTACTTCGTAGATCAGCCCGCCCGGCGCGAAGCGGGGCGGTGCCTGCGGCAAGGGTTCGATGGCAGCGGCAACGACGCCCTTGGGCATCAAGGGGGCGGTGTCGCCTCCCTCGCCACGCGGCGCCGCCAGCACGGGGTCATAGCGGAACGCCCGGTCGATCGCCAGTGCATAGGGGTCGAGCAGCAGCTTGTCGGGATCGAACCACAGGCCCGCGCCCGGATCATAGGGACCATCGGCGCGCAAGCCATAGCGCGCGCCCGCGCCCACGCCGGCCGCTTCGACATGCCAGCAGCCATCGGCATCGCGCAGCATCGGCAGGCGGGTTTCGCGATCGGCGCCGTCGAACAGGCAGAGCCACAATTGGGTCGCGTCGGGCGACCAGACGCAAAAGCGTGTGCCGCTTGGCTCCACCGACACCCCCGGCTTCACGCCGCCTCCGCTATCAGCGCGCGATAGAGGTCCGCATATTTCGCCGCGCTATGGGGCCAGGAGAAGTCGGCGCGCATTCCCGCGCGCTGCATCGCCTGCCACGCCGCCTTGTCGCCATACAGGTCCATCAGCCGGTTGATCGCGCCATGCAACGCCATCGGATCGGACGGGGTGAAGACGATGCCGGTCGCCGCGCCCGCGCCCACCGCGGCCTCATTGGCGTCGATCACCGTATCGGCCAGCCCGCCGACCCGCGCCACCACCGGCACGCAGCCATAGCGCAGCGCATAGAGCTGGGTCAGGCCGCAGGGTTCGAAGCGGGAGGGGATCAAGATGGCGTCGCCGCCCGCTTGCATCAGGTGCGATAGCGGCTCGTCATAGCCGATCTGCACGCCGATCCGCCCGCGATGCCGGTCCGCCGCGCCCAGCAGCGCGCCTTCCAGCGGATGATCGCCCGATCCCAGCACGGCCAGCTTGCCGCCCATCGCGACCAGATGTTCGGCCGCGTCGATCATCAGGTCCATGCCCTTCTGCCAGGTCAGGCGGCTGACGATGACGACGATCGGCGCGCCGTCATGATCCAGCCCGAAGCGCCGTTCGAGCGCGCGGCGGTTCACCGCCCGCCCGCCCGGCGCGCGCAGGCTGTAAGGCTTGGCGATCAGCCCATCGGTCGCCGGGTTCCAGATGTCGGTATCGACACCGTTCAATATGCCATGCAGCCGGTCGACCCGGCCGTTGATCAGGCCGTCCAGTCCCATGCCATGGACCGGCGAGCGGATTTCCTGCGCATAGCTGGGGCTGACCGTGGTGATCGCGTCGGCCGACACCAACCCGGCCTTCAGATAGCCCGTGCCGCCATAATATTCCACCCCGTCCACGCCCCAGGCTTCGGGCGGCAGGCCGAGATCCGGGAAGATGCCCGCGCTGAACCGGCCCTGGAAGGCGAGATTGTGGATCGTCACGACCTTGGGCACCTGCGCCGCCGGACCGAAACGCATATAGGCGGCGGTCATCGCCGCCTGCCAGTCATGGACATGGACGATGTCGGGCCGCCAGCCCTTCACCCCGTCGGCCGCAATGTCGGCCCCCGCGCGCGACAGGGCCGCAAAACGCCGCCAATTGTCGGCCCAGTCATTGCCGCTATGATCGCCATAGGGGCCGCCTTCGCGGGCGAAGAAATCCGGCGCATCCAGCACCAGCAGGTCCAGCCCGTCAACGGTCGCGGCCAGCACGCTGGCGCCCGCGCCGAACAGGGCGTCGTAGCGGCGCACCGCCTTCGCCTTGCCCAATCGCGCGATGACGGCGGGATAGCCGGGCACCAGCGTGCGTACCTGCACCCCCTGCCCCGCCAGCGCGCCGGGCAGCGCGCCGACGACATCGGCCAGCCCCCCGGTCTTGATCAGCGGATAGATTTCGGATGCGACCGACAGCAGTTTGATCGTCATGGCGCGCGTCAGGCCACCAGCCGGTCGATCATCGGCTGCGTCACCAGGCATATGCCGCTGTCGGTGCGGCGGAAGCGCTGCGCATCCTCTTCGGGATGTTCGCCGATGATGAGGCCCGGCGGGATGATGATCCCGGAGTCGAGCACGCATTTATGCAGTCGCGCCCCGCGCCCAATCTCGCAATTGGGCATGATGACGCTTTCCGTCACCGACGAGAAGCTGTGGGTGCGCACCCCCGAAAAGAGCAGGCTGCGATGGAGCGAGGAACCCGACACGATGCAACCGCCCGCCACCAGCGACGATGTCGCGGACCCGCGCCGGCCATCCTCATTATGGACGAACTTGGCCGGCGGCGTGACTTCCGAATAGGTCCAGAGCGGCCAGCTACGGTCGTACAGGTCCAGGCTGGGCACCACGTCGGTCAGGTCGACGCTCGCCTGCCAATAGGCGTCGATCGTGCCGACATCGCGCCAATAGGGTTCCAGTTCGCTTTCGGCGCGCACGCAACTGCTGGAAAAGCGATGCGCGACCGCTTTGCCATGTTTGACGATATGGGGAATGATGTCGCCGCCGAAATCGCGCTTGCTGTTCGGATCGTCGGCGTCGCGGCGCAGTTGTTCGATCAGGAATTTGGTCTGGAACACATAGATGCCCATCGACGCCAGCGCCATGTCAGGCTGGCCGGGAATACCGGGCGGGTTTTTGGGCTTTTCGATGAAGGCGGTGATCCTGTCCGTGTCATCGACATGCATGACGCCGAAGCCCACCGCCTCCATCCGCGGCACCTCCAGGCAGCCGACGGTGACGTCCGCGCCGCTGTCGACATGCTGTTGCAGCATCAGCTCATAGTCCATCTTGTACACATGGTCGCCGGCCAGCAGCACCATATATTCGGGCGCATAGCTTTCGATGATGTCGATATTCTGGAACACCGCATCGGCCGTGCCTTCATACCATTGGCTTTCCGACACGCGCTGGCTGGCGGGCAGGATATCGAAACTTTCATTGCGCTCGGGGCGCAGGAAATTCCAGCCGCGCTGCAAGTGCCGGATCAGCGAATGGGCCTTATACTGGGTCGCCACGCCGATGCGGCGGATGCCGCTGTTGAGCGCATTGGACAGGGCGAAATCGATGATCCGCGCCTTGCCGCCGAAATGCACCGCGGGCTTGGCGCGCTTGTCGGTCAGTTCCGCCAGCCGACTGCCGCGTCCACCGGCCAGGACATAGGCCATGGCGTCGCGTGCGATCGGCTGATACTTGCTCTGCATAGGGCCTCTCCTCATTTCGCCCGCGACTGCCTGCACGCGCCGTCGGTGTTCAATAATCCAATTCCAGCATCAAGGTTGCAAAGGGCGGGATGGTGATGTTCGCCCACCCTTCCTCGTCCGCCTGCACCTGACCCATGTTACCCGCGCCGCTGCCGCCATAATCGGCCGCATCGCTGTTCAATATCTCGCGCCAGCGCCCGCCCGACGGCAGCCGCATGCGATAGCCATGCCGCAGCATCGGGGTGAAATGGCTGATGACGACGATCGGCCGGATGCCGGGCGCGCGCCGTTGCCAGGCGAAGATAGAATCCGCGGCACCGTCGACCAGCACCCATTCAAATCCTTCCGCCTCGCAATCGCGCTCATGCAGGGCCGGGCGGGATCGATAGAGATGGTTGAGATCGCCGACGAGTTTCTGCACCCCCAGATGGGGCGCATGGTCGAGCAGATCCCAGTCGAGCGCGCGCTCTTCGCTCCATTCGCCGCGCTGGGCGAATTCCTGCCCCATGAACAGCAGCTTCTTGCCGGGATAGCCCCACATGAAGCCGTAATAGGCCCGCAGCGTCGCGAATTTCTGCCAGTCGTCGCCCGGCATCTTGTGCAGCAGCGAGGCCTTGCCATGCACCACCTCGTCATGGCTCAGCGCCAGCACGAAATTTTCGGTAAAGGCGTAGAGCAGGCCGAAGGTGATATCGTCATGATGATGGGCGCGATGCACCGGATCGCGCTGCAGATAGCGCAGCGTGTCGTGCATGAAGCCCATATTCCATTTGAAGCCGAAGCCCAGCCCGCCAGTGTGGACCGGTTTCGACACGCCGGGCCAGCTGGTCAATTCCTCGGCGATGGTCATGATGCCGGGCTGCGCACCATATAGCGCCTTGTTCATCTGCTGGAGGAAGGCGACCGCCTCCACATTTTCGCGGCCGCCATGGTCGTTGGGCACCCATTCGCCGGGCTTGCGCGAATAATCGAGGTAGAGCATCGAGGCGACGGCATCGACGCGAAGCCCGTCGACATGATAGCGCTCGGCCCAGAATAGCGCATTGTTGACCAGATATTGCGCCACTTCGCGCCGGCCGAAATTATAGATGGCGGTGTTCCAGTCGGGGTGGAAGCCCTTGCGCGGGTCGGCATGTTCGTAGAGCGCCGTGCCGTCGAAATGCGCCAGCCCATGTTCGTCGGTCGGGAAATGCGCCGGCACCCAGTCCAGGATGACGCCGACCCCCGCCCGATGCGCCCCATCGACGAAGCGCGCGAACCCCGCCGGATCGCCGAAGCGTGCGGTCGGCGCATAGAGGCCCAGCGTCTGATATCCCCAGCTCGGATCATAGGGATATTCGCTGATCGGCAGAAATTCGATATGGGTGAAGCCCATGCCGACGACATAGGGGATCAGGCGGTTGGCGAGGTCGTCCCAACTGAGAAATTCGCCGCGATCGTCGCGTTGCCACGATCCGGCATGGACTTCGTAGATCGACACCGGCTGGCGGCGTGCGTCGGTTGTGCGCCAATGGTCCCGATGGCGATCATCGCCCCATTTGTGGTCAAGCGGCGGCGCGACGATCGAGGCAGTGGAGGGGCGCAATTCGCTCTGAAAGGCATAGGGATCGGCCTTGAGCGGCAGCAGCACGCCGTCCGCGCCGATGATCTCGAACTTGTAGGCGCTGCACGCTCCGACTTCGGGCAGGAAAATCTCCCACAGGCCCGCATCGGCGCGACGGCGCATCAGCCCGCGCCGCCCGTCCCAGCGATTGAAGTCGCCGACCACCGACACGCGCCGCGCATTGGGCGCCCAGACCGCGAAATGCGTGCCCTCGACACCCTCATGCGTCATCACATGCGCGCCCAGCTTGTCGAACAGGCGGCCGTGCGATCCTTGCGCCAGATAATGGTCGTCCATCGGCCCCAGCACCGGCCCGAAGCCATAGGGATCGACCAACGCATAGGTGCCGCCATCCCCAAAGGTGGCGACATAGCGCAGCGGCTGGCGCTTGCGGATGGAGACATTGCCGAAGAACAAGCCATCGCCATGGACCCGCGCCAGAGCGCCGACAGGCTTGCCGTCCAGCGTCTGCGCCGTCACGCTGACCGCTTCGGGCATCAACAGGCAGGCGGTGAAATGCTTTCCAGCCGGATGCACGCCAAGCGTGGCGAAGGGATCGTCGTCAAGGCCCGTGACCAGCCGGTCGATCTGTTCCGGCGTCAGCACCGACCTATCCTTCGCTTACGCTCATGGCGTGATCTTCCATATGTCGGCCGCATATTCGCGGATCGTGCGGTCGGACGAGAACCAGCCCATGCGCGCGACATTGTGGATCGCCTTCTTCGCCCAGAGCGGCTGGTCCAGCCAAAGCGCATCGACCTGTCGCTGGGCGGCGGAATAGCTGTCGAAATCGGCCGCGACCATGAACCAGTCATGGTCGTAAATGCCCTGCACCAGCCCCTTGTAACGATCGGGGTCGTCGGGCGAGAAGACGCCGCTGGCGATCGCATCGAGCGCCTGCCCCAGTTCGCGGCTCTGGCCGATCACCTCGCGCGGGACATAGCCCTGCGCCCGACGGTCGTTCACCTCCTGCGCGGTCAGGCCGAAGATGACGATATTATCCTCGCCCACATGGTCGCGCATCTCGACATTGGCGCCGTCCAGCGTCCCGATCGTCAGCGCGCCATTGACCGCGAACTTCATGTTGCCGGTGCCCGACGCTTCCATGCCCGCGGTCGAAATCTGTTCGGAGAGGTCGGCGGCGGGGATCATCACCTCCGCCATCGAGACATTGTAGTTCGGCACGAATTGCAGCTTGAGCAGCCCCTGCACCGCCGGGTCGTGATTGACCGCACGGGCGACATCGCCCGCCAGTTTGATGATCAGCTTGGCGTTGTGATAGCTCGACGCCGCCTTGCCGCCGAACAGCTTCACCCGCGGCACCCAGTCCTTTTCCGGGTGCGAGCGGATCTGGTCGTAGAGCGACACCGCCTCGACGATGTTGAGCAACTGCCGCTTATATTCGTGGATGCGCTTGATCTGGATGTCGAACAGGGCGGCGGGGTCGACCCGCGCATTGACCCGCTTGCGCAGCAGGTCCGACAGGGCGGCCTTGTTGGCGCGCTTCACCGCGACGAACTTTTCCTGAAAGCCGCTGTCGTCGGCGAAAGCGTCCAGATCGCGGAGCGCTTCGGGATCGTCCAGGAAACGGTCGCCGATCGCCTCGCGGACCAGACCGGTCAGGCCCGGATTGCACTGCATCAGCCAGCGACGGAAGGTGACGCCGTTGGTCTTGTTGTTGATCCGCGTCGGATAAAGCTTGTGCAGGTCGGCGAAGACCGTGACCTTCATCAAATCGGTATGCAGCGCCGACACGCCGTTCACGCTGTGCGAGCCGGCAAAGGCGAGGTTGCCCATGCGCACGCGCCGGTCGCCGCCTTCGTCTATCAGGGATATGGCGCCGATCGCGCTGTCGGTGAACTGGCCCGATTTGCGGGCTTCGCCCAGCAGCTTGCTGTTGATCGCATAGACGATCTGCATATGCCGGGGCAGCAGCCGTTCGAACAGCGGCACCGGCCAGCTTTCCAGCGCTTCGGGCAGCAAGGTGTGGTTGGTGTAGCTGAAGGTGCGCCGGGTAATGTCCCACGCCTCGGCGAAATCCACGCCATGATCGTCCAGCAGGATGCGCATCAGCTCCGCCACCGCGACCGCGGGATGGGTATCGTTGAGCTGGATCGCCGCCTTGTCCGGCAGCGTCAGGATGCTGCCGAAATATTGAATATGCCGCCGGACGATGTCCTGTAGCGAGGCGGAGGAGAAGAAATATTCCTGCCGCAGCCGCAATTCCTGCCCTGCGGCCGAACTGTCGGCGGGATAGAGGACGCGGGTCAGCGATTCCGCCCGGTTGCTCTCCGCGAGCGCCCCCAGATGGTCGCCGGCATTGAACTTGTCGAGCAGGATCGGGTCGATCGGCTGCGCTTCCCACAGGCGCAGCGTGTTGACCCGCTTGCCGCGCCAGCCCGCGATCGGCGTATCATAAGGCGTGGCGATGACGCGCTCGGCCGGCCGCCAGCGCATCTGGTGCGGCCCGGCATCCTCGCCCTCGGCCGGATCGACCCGTCCGCCGAAACCGATCTCGTAACTCGCCTCGCGCCGTTCAAACTCCCACGGATTGCCGTGCGCCAGCCAGTTTTCGGGCAGTTCGACCTGCCAGCCGTCGCTGATCTCCTGCCGGAACATGCCGTTCACATAACGGATGCCATAGCCATAGGCGGGCACGTCCACCGTCGCCATGCTCTCCATGAAGCAGGCCGCCAGCCGCCCCAGCCCGCCATTGCCCAGCGCCGCATCCGGCTCCAGCGCGGCGATGATGTCGATATCGACCCCCAGGGAAGCGAGCGCCGCCTGCATGTCGTCCAGCATTTCCATGTTGGACGCCGCATCGCGCATCAGCCGGCCGATGAGGAATTCGAGGGACAGATAATAGACCCGTCGTCCTTCCTCCTCATAGGTTTTCTGCGTCGAGATGATCCAGGCGTCGATCACCCGGTCGCGGATCGCGAGGATGACGGCATGCAGCCAGTCATGCGGCTTGGCCGCCGCCGCATTCTTGCCGATGCGATAGGTCAGGCGCTCGACAATCTCATGGGCCAGGACTTCCGGGTCCACCTGCCGCGGTGCGGGTATGGGAAGCTTGGTCTGGCCCTTGAGATTCACAGGCGCGGTCCCCCTTCGCTGAGTCGGACCCGATGATGACACAGCCCCCCGCGCCACGCCATGCACATTTTTGCAGCGCAGCAAGAAATATCGGCTGTTTTCAGCCGTTTTCGGATGGAACCTTACGCCGTTATCGCCCTATTACGGCCCCGGCCACGCCAGCGCGCAGTTCGGCGCGCACCGGATAGGTGCTGGAAGGCAGATGCTGGGTCATGAAAATGCCGATCAGCCGTGCGACCGGATCGATCCAGAAATAGGTCGAAAACACACCACCCCAATAATATTCGTGGCTTTCCATGCCCATGGCGAAACCCAGGCCGAAGCCGACGCCCTGATAATCCGCTTCGCTGAACATTGCGCTGGACAGGCTGGACAGGTCGCCGCCGCCCGGCAACTGGTTGCTGCGCATCCGCTCCACCGTCTCCGCCGCCAGCAGCCGCACGCCGTCCAACTCGCCGCCGCGCAGCAACATGCGGGCGAAGCGGTGATAGTCCGCCACGCACGACACCAGCCCGCCGCCGCCCGACAGGAAACGCCCGGTGCGGCGCCAGCCGCTGCGCGCGCCGATGTCCGCGATGGCAAGGCCGCCCGTCTCGTCCAGCCGCCAGGCGTCGGTCATGCGATGCGCCTTGTCATCGGGCAGGACGAAGGTCGTATCGACCATGGCCAGCGGATCGAAGATGCGGGTGCGGAAAAACGTCTCCAGGTCCATGCCCGACAGCCGCTCGACCACCACGCCCAGCACGTCGGTCGACACCGAATAATTCCAACGATCGCCCGGCGAAAATTCCAGCGGCAGGGTGGCGAGGTCGATGATGAACTGGTCTGAGGTGCGCTTCTGCTGGAACTCGTCCAGGCCCAGCTTGCGATAGCGCGCATCGATCGGGGTCTGGCGTTGCAGGCCATAGGTCAGGCCGGACGTATGCCGCAGCAGGTCGATCATCAGCATCGCCCGTTTGGGCCTGGCGCGATTGGCCTGCCCCACGCGCAGGTCGGCAAATTCGGGGATGACGTCGGCGACGGGCGTATCGAGCGCGACCCGCCCGGCCTCCACCAGCATCATGAAGGCCACGGACGTGACCGGCTTGGTCATTGATGCGATACGGAACAGCGCGTCGTCACGTAGCGGCTCCCCGGTCGCCCGTGCCGCGCCGCGCGTCACCGATAGCAGCGGCAGCTCGTCGCGCGACAGCAGCAATTGCATGTGCGGCAGCTTGCCCGTGACCAGATAGGTGCGGTCGAGAAAGCCGACCAGCGCCTCCAGCCGGTCCGGGTCCATCCCCGCCGCCTGACACGCCGCCCTGTCGATGCCGTCTACGCCGATGCCGTTCGCGCCGATGCCGTTCGCGCCGACCCTCTCCGCACCGATTCCGTCCGCCATGCCGCTCGCCGCTCCGCTAATCATCCCTCCCGCTAACCCAGCGACGCGGACAGGTAAACAGCTTGGACGTTGCCAAGACCCCACCCGCCCCTCTATGGCAACGCGCCAGACCATATTGACTGGACGCATGACAGGCATGGCCACCGGCCTCTCCGCAATCTTCATGGCCAACCGCGCCGCCCTGCTCCGCTTCTTGCGTGCGCGCGGGGCGGGCGAAGATGCCGAGGATCTGTTGCAGGATATGTGGATGAAGCTGGAGGCGAAGGATCTTGGCCCCGTTTCCGATCCGCTGCCCTATCTCTATCGCATGGCCAACAATCTGATGCTGGACCGTTATCGCTCGGCCACGCGGCGCGAGCGGCGCGAACAGGATTGGGCCGGGGGCGCGGGCGGCGTGATGGCCGATCCGACCGAGGATATCGCCGTCGACGACCGCATGGTCCTCAACGAACAGCTGGACCAGGCCCGCGCCGTGCTACGCGACCTGGGGCCGCGGGTCGAAATGGTGTTTCGCCGCTTCCGGATCGAAGGCGTGGGCCAGCGCCTGATCGCCGATGAACTGGGGGTCAGCCTGACCACGGTGGAGAAGGATTTGCAAAAAGCCTATCGTGCGATGCTGACGCTCAAGCAGAAACTGGATACGGAATGAGCGCGGCGGCGGCGTCAGTGTCGACAAGGGGCACAAAAGAAACGGGGCTGGAGCCATGATAAACGAGGAGGCGCTGGGCTGGGTCGTCCGCACGCGCGATCCCGACTTTGCCGACTGGGACGCCTTCACCACATGGCTGGAGGCTGATCCTGCGCATGTGTCAGCCTATGACGCGATGATGCTGGCAGACGGCGAGTTGGACAGCATCCTGCCGTCCGATCCGGTCGCCATGCCCCCCATATTGCCAGTCCCGGCGAACGATCCGGGTGTGCGCCCCCGCCGTCCGCTGCGCTGGATCGGCGGCGGCGCGATTGCGGCCGCACTGGTCGCGACCGTCTCGATCGCCGTCCTCAACCGCAGCGATATCTACAGCGTCAGCACCCGCCCCGGCGAAACCCGCGTGATCGCGCTGGACGACGGCACCAGCGTCGCACTAAATGGCGGCACGACGATGCGCTTCGATCGCAAGGATGCGCGTTTCGCCGCGCTCGACACGGGCGAAGCCGCCTTCACCGTGCGCCATGACGCCGCCAACCCGTTCCGCGTGACCGTGGGCGACACGGTGTTCGAAGATGCCGGCACGATATTCAACATCGTCCACACCAACGCTGCGACCCGCATCGGCGTGTCGGAAGGCAAGGTGATCTACAATCCGCAGGCCGAAGCGATCGCCCTGCCTGCCGGTCGCGCGCTGGCGGAGGACGCGCAGGGCCTGCGCGTGATGGATATCGCGCCGTCCGCCGTCGCCAGTTGGCGGCAGGGGCAGCTGGTCTATAGCAACGCCCCCGTCACGCAGGTGGCGGAAGACGCCGCCCGGTCGCTGGGCCTGACGGTATATTTCACGCCGCAGGCGCAGGCCATGCGTTTTACCGGCACGATCCGGCTGGATCGCGATCCGGCGCGCTTCCTTGCGCAGGCCGCGCCGCTGATGGGGCTGACCGCCGTGCGTCAGGGCGATGGCTGGCTCTTGCAGGAAGGGCCAATGAAAGAAGGGCCAATGAAAGAAGGGAATGGGCCGCAGAGCTGACCTCCTTTTCGTCACCGCCCCCGCAATCGCGATCGTCCTAGCGACGGCAACGCCCGCATCAGGGGCGGACAGACAGGATATCAGCATCGCCCCCGGCAGGTTGGGCGAGGCAGCGATAGCGCTCGGCCGTCAAACCGGCGCCAGCATCGGCATGTCGGACCAGTCGCTGGCCGGCATCCGCACCCCTCCCGTCCAGGGCCGGATGAGCGCGGAGGCAGCGCTCAAGCAACTCCTCAAGGGCAGCGGCGCAAAGGCGCAGCGGATCGGCGGCAATGGCTGGCGCATCGTGCGCGCCCGCATCGCGCCGGCGCGCCCCGCCGTTGCGCCCGCCCCGATCCAGATCGCGCCCACAGCCGAACAGGCCCCGGCGGAGATCATCGTCACCGCGTCCAAGCGCGACACGCCGCTGCCCCGCTATGCCGGCATGGTCGAGGCGCTGGACGCCGGCCTGTTCACCACGGCCGAAGCATCGGGTGGCACCGCCACGTTGCTGGCGCGCGTCGCCAGCCTCAGTTCCACCCATGCCGGGGCGGGCCGCAACAAGCTGTTCATCCGCGCGATCGCGGATTCGGGGGTCGCCGGACCGACCCAGGCGACCACCGGCCAGTATCTGGGCGACATGCGCCTGAACTATGCCGCGCCCGACCCGGACCTGAAGCTCTATGATGTCGGCCGGGTCGAGGTGCTGGAGGGGCCGCAGGGTACGCTCTATGGCGCGGGATCTTTGGGCGGCATCATCCGCGTCATGCCCAATGCGCCGAATCTCGCCGAATATGGCGGACAGATGTCGGCCGGCCTGTCCGCCACCCAGCATGGCGATCCGGGCGGCGACATCAGTGCGACGCTCAACCTGCCGATCGTGGCGGAGAAGCTGGCGCTGCGCGTCGTGGGTTATGGCGTGCGGGATGGCGGCTATATCGACGACGTCAATCGCGGCAAGGATGACGTCAACCGCACCGGCACCTATGGCGGCCGCGCTGCGCTGCGCTTCGCGCCCGACGCCGACTGGACCATCGACCTGAACGGCGTCTACCAGCATATCGACGGCGACGACGCCCAATATGCGACCCGATCGGTCGGCCGGCTGGAACGCGCCTCCGCCGTCGCCCAGCCCTATTATTCGGACTATATGCTGGCCAATCTGCGGATCGAAAAGCAATGGGACAGCCTGCGCTTCGTCTCTTCGACCGGCTATGTCCGCAACATATTGGCCGAAAGCTATGATGCGACCCAGCCGGACGGCCCCCCCGCCCTGTTCCGCCAGCGCAACAAGGTCACCATCTTTTCGACCGAGAACCGGCTGGTGCGCGATCTCGATAACGGGCTGGGCTGGATATTGGGCGCCTCCTATCTGCAAAGCACGTCCGACCTCAATCGATCGCTGACGTCCTTCGGCACCGCCGCGATGCAGCCCGTCATCATCCCCGGCGTCGCGATGTTCGGCCGCGGCATGGCAGCACCGGCAACCGGCGTGCGCAACATGGTCAAGGAAGCGACCCTGTTCGGCGAAGCCTCCTTCGAACCGGTCAAGGGGCTGATCGCGACCTTTGGCGGCCGCCTGACCAACAGCCGCCTGTCGGGCGAGGCGCTCGATCCGGTCGCCGCGCTTTCCGACAGCGAACTGGCGCGCGCGGAGGCGCAGGCCGACCGCAGCGAAACGATATTCCTGCCCTCCGCCTCGATCTTGACCGACGCCATCCCCGACCTGACGCTCTACGCCCGCTTCCAGCAGGGCTTCCGCCCCGGCGGCCTGGCCGTCGACGACCAGCGGGTGCGCCGGTTCCAGAATGATCGCGTGTCCACCGTGGAAATCGGCGCGCGCAAGGGCGTGCCGGGCCGCGACCTCTTCGCCGCGAGCGCCAACATCGCCTATACCGACTGGCGCAATATCCAGGCCGATGTCACCGACCGCATCGGCCTGCCCACCACCGCCAATATCGGCGACGGGCGCATCTACACGGTCGAAGGGCGCATCGTCGTACGGCCGACCCCGGCGATCACCCTGGACGGCAGCGTCATCTATAATGACAGCCGCCTGACCCAGCCCAATGATTTCGTGCGCGCACTCTCCTATGACGGCCGGTCGCTGACCCTGCCCAATGTCGCCAATCTGGGCGGCCGGCTGGCGTTCGACTATCGGACGCCGATCGGCGACGCGATAGATCTGCACCTGTCCGGATCGGCCCGCTATGTCGGCAAGTCGCGCCTGGGCGTCGGGCCGATATTGGGTCAGACCCAGGGCGACTATGTCGATACCAGCCTGTCCGCCAGCCTGACCCGCGGGCCGGTGCAATATTCGCTGTCGCTGACCAACCTGATGGACAGCGACGGCAACCGCTTCTCGCTCGGCACGCCGTTCGACCTGCGCACCGACTATTATACGCCGCTGCGGCCACGCACCGTCCGCTTCGGGATCGATTTCGCTTTCTGAACAACCATTCATCGCATCGCCTGACGGAAGCCACGGTCCGGCGTCGTCCCATGCGCACGCGCGCATTTGATACAGCGCGATACGCAGAGGAGACATCATGCGACATCTACTGGCCTGCACGGCGATCGCGCCCGTGCTTGTGGCCCTTACCGTGGCCAACGCCGCGGCCGAAACCACCATCGCCACCGCCACCACCGCTGCCGTCAAGACCTCCACCGTGGCCAACGGTGCGGCGGACGACATCACCATCAGCGCGGCGGGATCGATCAAGCTGACCAGCGGCGCCGCGGTCACGGTCGACAGCAACAACAAGGTGTCGAACGCGGGCACCATCACCATCAACGACGCGAACAATGTCACCGGCATCCTGATTGCGCCCGGCACGACCGGCGCCATCACCAACAGCGGCACCATCACGCTGACCGAAGATTATACCGCGACCGACACGGACAGCGATGGCGACATTGACGGTCCCTTCGCCAAAGGCACGGGCAAGACCGCGATCTGGGTCCAGTCCGGCGCAGGCCACACGGGCAATATCGACCATAGCGGCACGATCTCGATCGAGGGCAACCAGTCGGCGGGCATCCGCCTCGATGGCGCGCTGACGGGCAATCTGTCGACCAGCGGCACCACTAGCGTGATCGGCGACAACAGCTATGGCGTGGTCGCCAACGACGTGACCGGCAATGTCACGTTGCGCGGCACCACCTCCGTCGCGGGCGCCAACAGCATCGGCGCGGCGCTGCTGGGCGATGTGAACGGGGCGGTCAAGATCCAGGGTACGATCACCAGCACCGGATACCGCAGCACGACCCGTCCGACCGACGTGACGAAGCTCGACGCGGACGACCTGCTGCAAGGCGGTTCCGCGCTCGTCATCGCCGGCAATGTGACCGGCGGCATCATTTTCGACGTCCCCCCGACGCTGGACGACAAGGACACCGACGTCGATGACGACGGACTGACCGACAGCAGCGAAGGCACGGCCGCCGTCATCTCCTATGGCAAGGCGGCAGCGGTCCAGATCGGCGCGGCCGACAGCGACACCGTCATCGGCGCGGTCGCGGCAGGCAACACCGGTTACGGCCTGATCGTCAATGGCGGTATCGCCGGCTATGGCGTCTATGACGGCATCGATGCCAACGGCCTGGTCATCGGCGGCCTGGGCGGCGACGTGTCGATCGCCAAGGGCGTGCAGGTGAAGGGGACGGTTGCGGCCGTTTCCTATGACAGCAACGCCACCGCCCTGCGCGTCGGCTCCGGCGCGAGCGCCGGCACGATCGAGGTCAGCGGATCGGTGGCGGCCAGCGGATCGACGAAGGACGGCACGGTCGCACGCGGCCTGGTGATCGACTCCGGCGCGACGGTGGGATCGATCGTCGTCAGCGGCGCCGTGGGCGCGGCCGCAGGCAGCACCGAAAAGGGCAGCGCGATCGCGATTTTCGATTCTTCAGGCGCCGTGTCCAGCCTGGCCAATACCGGCAAGATCAGCGCCACCGGCGGCAAGACGGGATCGAACATCGCGATCGACCTGTCCGCCAACAATAGCGGCGTCACTTTGACCCAGGCGCTGGCATCCTCGACCGCCACCGCCCCCAGCATCATCGGCGATATCCGCCTGGGATCGGGCAATGATGCGCTGACCGTGTCGGCCGGCAGCATCACAGGCGACCTCAGCCTGGGCGCGGGCAATGACAGCGTCGCCCTGTCGGGCACGTCCAGCCTGACCGGCAATATCGCTTTTGGCGCCGGTGCCAACAGCCTGACCCTGACGGACACCGCCAAGGCCGCCGGCGCGGTCGATTTCGGCGGCGGCGCCGGCACGCTGACGCTGGGTGGCACATCGTCCCTGTCGGGCACGATCGCCAACGCCGGCAATGTCGCCGTCGTGCTGAATGGCGGTACATTGGGCAGCAGCGCCACCGGCTCGGTCGCGCTCGGCTCGCTCTCCGCCAGCGGTACATCGACCCTGGGCGTCACCATCAACGGCGCAACCGGGGCCAGCACCGTCTATGACGTGGCCGGGGCCGCCAGCTTCGCCAGCGGATCGCAGGTCAAGGTGAACCTGACCCAGGTCGGCGGATCGGTGGGCGACTATGTCATCGTCCGCGCCGGATCGCTCAGCGGTTCGCCGACGCTCGCCACCACCACGCTGCTGCCCTATATGTTCAAGGGCAGCGTGGCCGGCGACAGCACGGCCGGCACCGTCACCCTGTCCGTCGCGGCCAAGAGCGTATCGGAACTGGGCCTGAGCGGATCGACCGCCAGCGCCTATTCGGCGATCTTCAACGCGCTGGACAATGATGCCGGTGTCGCTGGCGCCTATCTGGCGATCAACGACGGGGCGACCCTGACCAGCAACCTGCGCCAGATGCTGCCCGACCATGCCGGCGGCACCTTCGAAGCGGTCACGTCGGGATCGCGCGCCACCGCCCGCATCCTGTCCGACCCCAACGGCATTTATCGCACCAAGGACGGACGCCTCGGCTTCTGGCTCCAGCAGGTCGCCTTCGGCAGCGCCAAGAGCGTGGGCAGCACCGCTTCCTACGACATCACGGGTTGGGGTGCGGGCGGCGGCCTGGAATATCTGAGCGACATTGGCGCGTTCGGCGGTTCCTTCGCCTATATCCATGGCAGCGACAGCAGCGGCAGTTCGAACAATGCGGTCGATTCCGACCAGTTCGAGCTGGCGGCGCACTGGCGCGGCCAATGGGGGCCGCTGCTCAGCTTCGCCCGCTTGTCGGCCGCCCGCATCAAGTTCGACGGCACCCGCCATTTCGAAAGCGGCGACGTCACCCGCACCGCGGACGGCAAGTGGAACGGCACGCTGATGTCCGCCACGGCGGGCGCGGCCTACCAGATCGACATGGGCCGCTTCAGCCTGCGTCCGGCGGTCGGCATCGACTATTACCGGCTTAAGGAAGACGGTTATAGCGAAACCGGCGGCGGCGACGCGTTCAACCTGACCGTGCTGGGCCGCACCAGCGACGAACTGACCGCCAACGGCACGGTCACGGCCGGATACGATTTTGGCAGCCTGAACAGGGAAGACGGCTGGGTCCGCATCGAACTGGAAGGCGGCCGGCGCCAGATACTGGGCGGATCGCTGGGCGACACCACCGCCTCCTTCAAGGATGGCGACCAGTTCACGCTGGTATCGGAAGACCGCACCAACGGCTGGACCGGACGCGCGCGCCTCTATGGCGGCACCGACACGTTCCGCGTCGGCGGGGAATTCGGCGCGGAGGAACAACAAAATCACGTCGCCATCTCATTTAGGGCGACGGTTAACTTCGTCCTGTGACGTCTTGAACAGGAAAGGACGGGCCACACCCCACAGACCCTCCCGGTCCGTCCCTTCCGCTCCGGCAATATCCCTCCCCAAGGGCGCCGGACATAAAGAGAGGGGCGTCGCCGGCCCCCCGGCGGCGCCCCTTATTTTTGTTGTGTTTGTATAATTCAGTAGCTTTCACATTCATCGCGTTGAATTATAAACCGACGGACTACCGAATTTTTCAAACAAGGGGGGCCAACATGCGTGCTTATTTTCTGGTCGCAATAACTATAGCCTTATCGGCCTGCGCTTCAACGCCAGCCCCCAACTACACACCTATACGGACGCCGATTAGTTTTCCAAAACTTGGGGAAGAAACGCAAGTTTCGCTCGGAGAGGATATGCTCCGCCAAGGATTCTACACTGAGGAAGATGGAATTGATTTTTCGACAGAGAACAATATCAAGGGCTATCGACTCAGCAAAGGATTTTACCCCCAAATTGCCGAGGATAAAGACAGTACATATCATTCCTATCGTATGACGCCGAACCGAGAGGGCGCTGGATATTTGCCCCAAGCACGCGATTTGTTAGGCCTACCGTTGCCCTTCCCTCAGTCCATACGCGCCTCAAAGACCAAACAGGAAACCTGCATCATTACAGGTGGCCTAAACGGACCCATGTGCGATACGGAACACGCCTTTCAAAGGAAGCGGCAGCCCGTCCTTTCCGATCGTGATTTGCAGCAGACCCTCCTTTACAGCGGTCGTGTCGGTGATCGCATCAAAATAGGTTATCGGGAAAGTAGCGGCAGCATCGCACGCCCCGCTTTTTCGAACGAAGCCGAATATGATTTGTCGGCCTCAACAGAGATTGCTTATCGTGGTGCGCGGATAAAAGTCTTGACGGCCGATAACCAGAAAATCCGATATGTCGTGTTGTCAAACTTCAACACGAACTGAAATATCAGAAGAAGGTGCTGGCTTACGCCAGCGCCTTCTTCACCATTTCGTTGACGACCTGCGGGTTGGCCTTGCCCTGCATCGCCTTCATCGTCTGGCCGACGAAGAAGCCGAACAAGGCTTCCTTGCCGCCGCGATATTGTTCGACCTTGTCGCCATTGCGGGCAAGCACCTCAGCCACCGCCGCCTTGATCGCGCCAGTGTCGGACGTCTGCTTCAGCCCCTTTTCCTCGACGATCTTGCCGGGCTTGTCGCCGGTTTCGAGCATGATCTCGAACACCTGCTTGGCGATCGTGCCGCTGATCGTGCCGTCGGCCACCAGCGCCAGCAGTTCCGCGCCGTCGGTCGGGCCGACCGGGCTGGTGTCCAGCGTCTTGCCGAGGCGGTTAAGCGCGCCATAGAGTTCCGACAATAGCCAGTTGGCCGATGCCTTGGCGACGTCGCTCTCGCTCTTGCCCTGGATGTGCGCGGCCTCCGCCACCAGCGTTTCGAACCAACGCGCCGTGTCGGCGTCGGCGGTCAGCGTCGCGGCGTTATAGGCCGACAGGCCCAGCGCCTGCTCGTAGCGCTTGCGCTTGACGTCGGGCAGTTCGGGCAGCGAGGCGCGGCATTCCGCCAGAAACGCATCGTCCAGTTCCAGCGGCAACAGGTCGGGATCGGGGAAGTAGCGATAGTCGTGCGCATCTTCCTTCGACCGCATCGAGCGCGTCTCGTTGCGATCCGGATCGTAGAGGCGCGTTTCCTGCACGATCTTGCCGCCGGCCTCCAGCACGTCGACCTGACGGTTCGCCTCATGCTCGACCACGGCCATCACGAAGCGCACCGAATTGACGTTCTTCGTCTCGGTCCGGGTGCCGAATTCCTCGCCCGGCTTGCGCACGGACACGTTCACGTCGGCGCGCATCGACCCCTGGTCCATATTGCCGTCGCAACTTCCGACATAGCGCAGGATCGTGCGCAGCTTCGCCAGATAGGCGCCTGCTTCGGCGGGCGAGCGCATATCCGGCTTCGACACGATCTCCATCAGCGCCACGCCCGACCGGTTGAGGTCGACATAGGAGCTGGTGGGATGCTGGTCATGCATCAGCTTGCCGGCGTCCTGCTCGACATGGATGCGCTCGACGCCGATCACCTTCGTGCTGGTGTCGGGATTCTTCTCGTCCAGCACGATCTCGATCTGCCCCTCACCCACGATCGGGTGGTAGAGCTGGCTGATCTGATAGCCCTGCGGCAGGTCGGCGTAGAAGTAATTTTTGCGGTCGAAGCGCGACCACTTATTGATCTGCGCGTCGATCGCCATGCCGGTACGCACTGCCTGACGGATGCATTCCTGATTGGGCACGGGCAACATGCCGGGCATGGCCGCGTCGACCAGGCTGACCTGCGTGTTCGGCTCCGCGCCGAAGGCGGTGGCGGCGCCCGAAAAGAGCTTGGCGTTCGACGTCACCTGCGCATGGACTTCCAGGCCGATCACGACCTCCCACTCGCCGGTTGCGCCCTGGATGCGATAGCTGCTCATTTTTTCATGTTCCGATGATGAATATAGTTGATCGTGGTCAGGACCGCATTGCTGCCGAGCAGGCCGAAAACCCAACATGCCGTCAAGACGCGCAGGACGATGACTTCAAAGCCCAGTTCCGCTCCGGCATGATGCGCGAACAGCGCCGCCAGCAGCGCACCGGCCAGGAAAAGCCCGCCCATCCAGAAATCGCCGCGCAGGATCACCGCATTGCCCACGCACAGCCCCAGGATGAAGAGCGCGATGAGAACGAAGAATTTGGCCAGCAGCACATGGTCGAACGGCCGATTGTCGATATCGGTCAGCGAATTGCCGACATAGGCGCTCAGGATCGCGCCGAAGGCGACGTTCAGCGCATTCTGCGCCTCCCGCAGCACTTCGACATTGCGTTCCCGAAAACCGCCTGGCCTGAACATGCCTTCTCCGCCTCTGGCCCTTGTCTCTCTAGCTTACCACCACTTGCCTGGCCGTGCGACGAAGCCCGCCCGTTCCTCGATCGCCAGACCCGCGTTCAGAACCGTCTGCTCGTCCAGCGCCTTGCCGATGATCTGGAGGCCGATGGGCAAGCCCTGGCTGTCCAGCCCGCCCGGCACAGCCATCGCCGGCAGTCCGGCCAGCGACGCCGGCACGGTGAAGACGTCGTTCAGATACATGGCGAGCGGATCGGCCTGCTTCTCGCCCAGCGCGAAGGACGCGCTCGGCGCGGTCGGCGTCAGCAGCAGGTCGCACTTTTCAAAGGCCTGTTCGAAATCGCGCGCGATCAGCGCTCGGACCTTCTGCGCCTGCGTATAATAGGCATCATAGAAGCCCGCCGACAGCACATAGGTGCCGATCATGATGCGGCGCTTCACTTCCGGCCCGAAACCGGCAGCGCGGGTCGCGGCATACATGTCCTGCAAGCCTGCGCCATCGGGCAGGTCGCGCTGGCCGTACCGCACGCCGTCATAGCGAGCGAGGTTGGACGAGGCTTCGGCAGGGGCGATGATATAATAGGTCGGCAGCGCATATTGGGTATGCGGCAGCGACACTTCCACCACTTCGGCACCCGCATCCTTGAGCCAGGCGATGCCGCGATCCCACATGGCGGAGATTTCCGCGTTCAGGCCATCGGGGCGATATTCCTTTGGAATACCAACCTTTTTGCCGCGCAGATCGTTCGACAGGCCGGCTTCCCACTGCGGCACGGCCAGGTCGAGGCTGGTCGAATCCTTGGGGTCGAAGCCCGCCATGACTTCCAGCAGGATCGCATTGTCGCGCACCGTCCGCGCCATCGGCCCGGCCTGATCCAGCGAAGACGCGAAGGCCACGATGCCCCAGCGCGAGCAGCGGCCATAGGTCGGCTTGATGCCGGAAATGCCGGTGAAGGCGGCCGGCTGGCGGATGGAACCACCCGTGTCGGTGCCGGTCGCCGCCGGGCACAGCCGCGCGGCAATCGCCGAGGAGGAACCGCCCGAAGACCCACCGGGCGCGAGGGCGGCATTGCCGCCGTCATTGCGCCGCCAGGGCGAGATCACATTGCCATAATAGCTCGTTTCGTTGGACGATCCCATGGCGAACTGGTCGAGGTTGAGCTTGCCCAGCATCCCCGCCCCCGCGGCCCACAGCTTGGCCGACACGGTCGACTCATAGGTCGGCACGAAGCCTTCCAGCATATGGCTGGCGGCGGTGGTCTGCGTCCCTTCGGTGCAGAACAGATCTTTCATGCCGATCGGCACGCCGGCCAGCGCGCCCGGCGTTTCGCCAGCGGCTTTCGCCTTGTCCGCGGCGTCGGCGGCTTGCAGCGCCTTGTCCGGCGTTTCGACGATGAAGGCGTTCAGCGCCTTGGCGGCGGCGACGTTGGCGTTGAATGCGCTCGCCACTTCGCGCGCCGAAAAATCGCCTGCGCGAAAGCCGTCGCGGATGCCCGCGACCGTCAGATCAGTAATGTCGGTCATTATTCGATCACCTTGGGCACCGCGAAAAAGCCATGTTCGGCCTGCGGCGCATTGGCCAGCACCTTGTCGCGCACGTCGCCGTCGGTGACGACGTCCTGGCGCAGCCGCTGGTGGTTGGGGATGACGGCGGTCATCGGCTCTATGCCGGTGACGTCCACCTCGCCCAGTTGCTCCACCCAGCCAAGGATGTTGTTGAGTTCGGGCACCATGGCCTCCGCTTCTGCATCCGTCACCGAAATGCGCGAAAGGCTGGCGATCTTTTTCACGGTCTGAAGGTCTATCGACATGGGCCGCCGCTACCACCCGCGCCCGTCCGCTTCAAGCCGCTTTAGCGCCTCTTGCGCCCGCCCACGCCATGCGCCAGACAAGGGCGACAAATTCGGAGAGCATGGGTGGCCCGCAAATTCCTCTATATCATCGCGACCCTCGTCGTGCTGGTGATCGCTGCCTTGCTCGTCTACCGGGTGTGGGGGATGCAACTCATCCGGCTGGTGATGGTGCCGCGCGAAGCCTTCACCCAGCTTCAGCCGCTGCCCGCCAATGCCTATGACAGTGCCGATATGTGGATCGCCCGTCCCGACATCGTGAAGGACAATGTGGCGCTCTGGACCCCGGCCGGGGCAGCGCCGGCCAGGGCGGCGCAGAAGGCCGCCATCTTCTTCATCCACCCGACCAGCTACATCACCACCTTCGGCGATGCGCACTGGAACGCCCGGATCGGGGACAAGGACGCGGACGCGACCGCCCGCCGCTTCGTCATGGGCCAGGCCAGTGCCTTCAACGCCGCCGGCGCCGTCTGGGCGCCGCGCTATCGCCAGGCCAATTATGGCGCCTTCCTGACCGACAAGCCGGCCGGCGACCAGGCATTGGCCGCCGCCTATCGCGACGTGGCCCAGGCCTTCGCCGCCTTCCTGAAGGCCAATCCCACCGGCCCGCTGATCCTGGCCGGGCATAGCCAGGGATCGCGCCACCTGTTGCAACTGCTGCGCGAACAGGTGGCGGGCAAGCCCGTCGCCGACCGCATCGCCGCGGTCTATGCGGTCGGCTGGCCGGTATCGGTGGAAGCGGACCTGCCCGCGCTCGGCCTCCCCGCCTGCGGCCGGCAGGACCAGGCGCATTGCATCGTCAGTTGGCAAAGCTATGCCGAACCGGCCGATCCGTCCGCCGTGGTCGAGAGTTTCGAACGCAAGACCGGCTATACCGGCAAGCCCCGCAAGGGTACGCATATGCTCTGCACCAACCCGATCACCGGCGCCTTCAACGGCGCCGCCCCGGCCAGCGCCAACAAGGGCACGCTCGATGCGCGCGAGCAGGGCCAGCCGCCCAAGCTGCTGACCGGCATCGTTCCGGCGCGCTGCGACACCAGCGGCGTGCTGATGATCGGCGAGCCGGTCGACATGGGGCCGTTCACCCTGCCGGGCAATAATTACCATGTCTACGACTACAGTCTCTTCTGGGGCAATGTACGGGAAGATGCGCAGAAACGACTGGCGGCTTTCCTGAAGAAGTGACTTTGCGCTGAAGACATGACAGGGCGGGCGCCATGACATTGGTTACAACGGATCGCGCGGTCTTCCGCGCGGCGCTGCCGCGGGGCGGACGCCTCATCGGCATGGATGTCGGCACCAAGACGATCGGCCTGGCGCTGTGTGACGCAGAATGGTCGATCGCGAGTCCCGCCTACACGGTGACGCGCGGCAAGTTCAGCAAGGACAAGATCGGCCTCGCTGCCTTCATCACGCAGCAGCATGTGAAGGGAATCGTCATCGGTCTGCCCCTGAACCTGGACGGCACCAATTCGCCGCGCAGCCAGTCGAGCCGCGCCTTCGCCCATAATGTCGCCGACCTGGGCTGCCCGGTGTTGCTGTGGGACGAACGCTGGTCGACCCAGGCGGTGACTCGCACCCTGCTGGAAGCCGACGCCAGCCGCGCCCGCCGCGACGAACTGGTCGACAAGCTCGCCGCCAGCTATATCTTGCAAGGGGCGATCGACGGGCTGGTCGCCGGGATGGAGTGACATGACGATGCAGCCCCGACATCTTCTCTATGCCCTCCTCCTCGCCAACGGCGCGTGCCTACCCATCGCGGCGCAGGCCGGCTTCTACAGCGGCGACGAACTCTATGCCGTCTGCACCACCGACAAGGACGGCAAGGATTATTTCGAGAAAAGCTATGAATGCGTCGGCTATATCAGCGGCGCGGTCGATGCGTTCAACACGACGCGGGAGGCCAACAAGCTCAAAAGCTGCATCCCCGGCGACGTGACGATCAATCAGTTGCGCGCGGCTACGGTCGATTATCTGGGCAAGAACCCGATCGACCGCAAGAAATCCGCTTCCTCCCAGGTCTTCGCCGCCACCCGCAAGGCCTGGCCTTGCCCGACCGCGACCAAGGGACCGGTGAAGAAGAAGAGCCGCAAGAAGCGCTGAGGGCGATAGGTTCGCCCGAAGGCTGGCTTGAGGATCATAGGCGACGCGATAATCGCCACGCTTTCTTGACCGAGGCCGAGCGCCTATGGCGGGGCATGAAACAAGCTCTCCTCGTCATCGACGTGCAGCCCAGCTTCGACCCGCCGGAATGGCAGGTTCAAGGCATTGCACGGCTTGCATCTACCATGCTGTCGGTTGCGACCGTGGAGCGGCACGATGAGTCGGTTACGCCCTTCTGGGGCCAACTCGGTTGGAAACCGGCGCCCGACGATGATCCGTTGGTGCGCACGGACAGGCTGTTCGTGAAGCATGGCTATTCCCCGCCGGTCGCGCTGATCGCCTATCTGAAGGAAGAAGATGTCGGGCGCGTGCTTGTATGCGGCATTCAGGCGGACACCTGCTGCCTCGCTGCCGGGTTCATGTTGTTCGATGCGGGGCTATATCCGACCATGTTACAATGGTTGACGGTGGGGTCGTCGCTGGATCGGTCCGCGAACCTGGGCGCGCATCTGTGGCGACATCATTTCGGGGCTGAAAGCGTCATCGTCAACGAACAGGAACTGCCTGACGGCTAGCGACGTGTTCGCTCCGTGGCATGGACTATGGTCCTCGCACGGACCGAGGCCCACCCCATCCCCCAATCTCACCCCTCGAACGCCGCGATGATCGGGCATGGCCCCTCGTCGCTTGCATGGCATTGCCGCGCCAGCCGTTCCAGCGCACTGCGCGCCGCCTGCATCTCCGCAATCTTCACATCGAGCGCAGCGATCCGCTCCGCCGCCAGCGCCCGCGCGCGCGCCCGATCCTGCCCGGCGTCCAGATGCAGCAACTCGCCGATCTGCTCCAGCGTGAAGCCAGCCCCCTGCGCCGAGCGGATGAAACACAGCCGCCTTGCGTCCGCTTCGCCATAGCGGCGTATGCCCGTCCCCCGCGCCGGCGTTTCCAGCAGCCCGCGCCGCTGATAATAGCGCACCGTCTCCACCCCGACGCCACCGGCCTGCGCCAGCGCGGAAATCGTCATGCTCATCCCAAAAATCCTCGCTTGACTCCGTACCATGGTACGGCTCCTATATGGGCTGCATCCGCCACACTGCCAAGGATGCACCGATGACCAGCCCCGCCCCCGGAACCGATGCCAGAACCGGCGCCAGCCTGTACCGCATGGTGATGCCCGGCCACACCTGTCCCTATGGCGTCAAGGCGCGCTGGCTGCTCGAGCGCCACGGCTATGCCGTGGACGATCACTGGCTGACGACCCGCGCGGAAACCGACGCCTTCAAGGTGCAGCATGACGTCAAGACCACCCCACAAATCTTCATCGACGGTCAGCGGATCGGTGGCCATGACGATCTGCGCCGCTTCCTTGGCCTTAAGGTGAAGGACGCCGGCGCGACCAGCTATGTCCCGGTGCTGGCGGTGTTCGCCGTAGCGGCGCTGCTGGCGCTGGCGGTCGACTGGCTGACCTTCCTGCCGCTCGTTTCCTTCATGACGCTGGAGCGGTTCGTCGCGATCGCGATGATCCTGCTCGCCATGCTGAAATTGCAGGATGTGGACCGGTTCGCGACCATGTTCCTGAACTACGACCTGCTCGCCCGCCGCCTGCCGCCCTATGGCCTCGTCTATCCCTTCCTGGAACTGGGCGCGGGCGTGCTGATGCTGACGCGGACGCTCGACTGGCTCTCGATCCCCGTAGCCCTGTTCATCGGCGGCATCGGCGCGGTGTCCGTCTTCCAGGCGGTCTATGTCGAAAAGCGCGACCTCAAATGCGCCTGTGTCGGCGGCAGCAGCAGCGTGCCGCTGGGCTTCGTATCGCTGACCGAGAATGTGATGATGGTCGCGATGGCCCTGTGGATGCTGGCAGGCATCCACTAGCCAAATGCGTGGATGCTGGCCGGCATCCACTAAACCAGACCACATCCGTTCGCTTCGAGCGAAGTCGAGAAGCCGCTGGCACAGCGCTCCCCGTCTCTCGACACGCTCGAAACGAACGGAGGTTGGTTACTCCCCGTCCCGCCCATAGACATCGGGCAGGAACTGCACCCCGCCCGCGGTCGGCACCGCGGTCAGATAGGTCAGGAACACCGGCACCGGCTGGGGCAGTGGTTCATGCTGCTCGGGCGCATCGCTGTCGGTCGTCGGCGTCTTGCCGAAGAACCAGCGCCCCAGCCGCTGCGCATCCTCCAGCCGGACGCAGCCATTGCTATAATGGCGATCCTCCTTGGCGAACAGGTCGCGCTGGGGCGTGTCGTGCAGATATATGCCCAGATCGTTGGGGAACATGAACTTGATCCGCCCCATGGCATTGGTGCCGCCGGGCAACTGCCGCACGCGCACTTCGCTCTGTCCGGCCGCCACCGCCTCCCAGTCGATCGCGCTCTGCGCCAGCGGCGCAGGATTGGCGCTCCAGTCGGACAGCGCTTCATAACGCAGGCTTTTCAGCGACGCGCCGCTCAGTATCTTGGGCGCAACCTTGCGCTCCACCAGGTCGGACGGGATGTTCCAATAGGGGTTGAGCGTCGCATAACGGATCATCCCCGCCATCAGCGGCGTCTGCGTCTCCTTCGTGCCGGCGACGACCTTCATCGTGCCGTCCAGCGCGCCCTTGCTATAATACCAGAGCCGCGCCGAGGCCGCGTCCACCACCACATGACGGGTCCAGGGGCCGGGCAGCACGCGCGCCCGCTCCAGATTGAGCGCCAGCAGCCGGTCGTAGCGGTCCGGCCCGTCGTTCAGCGCCGCGATCGTCATCGCGCCCGCGACGCCGTCGGGCTTGAGGCCATGGTCGGTCTGGAACGCCTTCACCTTCGCCGCCAGCGCCTTGTCATAGGCGACGCCGTCCGACAGGCCGAGCCGATGGCGCAGCAGCGTGATTTCCGGTGTCTTTCCGCCGGGGCGCAGCTTGACGCCTTCGGGGATCTGCACCGCGGGCAGACCGCCCCATGTGTCGAGATAATGCGCCCGCGCGCTGCGCAACCGCATATAAAGCGGACTCATCCACCCGGCAGTCTGGATATAGTCGGTCAGCGACGGGGCGAGCGATGCGGCGCGCACGATATCGGCCGGGCTGGGCGGTTTGGGTTCAGCCTCCTGGTCGATATAGCGCATCTTCACGCCCCTGGCCGGGCGGCGCATGTCGCCGACCAGCGCGGCGAAGGCGCGCGACAGAGCGAGGTCGGCGCGGGCGAGCGCTTTCGGGCTGCCCTCGGTGTCGGCCACCTCGATCAGGCGCTTGAGGTCGCGCGCGTCATAGTCGCGCGGGTTCAGGCCATCGGCCTCGCTATCCTCGATCAACGCCAGCAGCGCGTCGGCCTGCGGTCCGATGCGATCCTTTTCCACCCAGAGCTGCCAGAAACCGCGCGGGCTGTAGAAATCCTTGAGCTTCCCGCTCACGCCCGCGCGAATTTCGGCGGCGACGCTCGATTGGGCGGCCTTGTCGGCCGCGCCACTCTGCGCCAGCGCTCCAGAAGGCACCGCGGCGGCGGCCAGCAGGCAGGCGAGCAGCGAAAGCGAAGGGGCGCGACGAACTCGCCGCGCCCGAAATACCGCGTGGATCAGCCGCGTTCTCCCCGGCGCGACGGCGGCGGAGGCGGAGGCGGCGGGCAAGGCGGTCCCTGGACGGCGTGATAGATGCCGTCGGCAGTATAATATCCATCGACATAGCCGTCGCCATCGCGGTCGGCGGCGACGGTTCCGGCAATGGCGCCGGGGCCGACCGGCGGCGCGGCCGTGACCGGCGCTTCATTCTTGGCACAGGCGCTCAGCGCCAATAGACCGCCAGCGGCCAAAGCCAGATATTTATAGTGCATAAAAACTCCCTGAACGCCCCAGGCGGCAGGCCGCCTTGCGCCGTTAGACTCCTCGCCGCGACCCATGCGGCTCGACGTCAACGTGCAGGCACGGAATAAAATCCATTACCCGATCGAAATGACGATAAAGCGTGGCCTATCAGCGGCGAACCGCCATAGGATGAAGAAGGTGTTCCCGCGCAGGCGGGAACCCAGTTCAGACCTTGGGACTGGGTTCTCGCCTGCGCGGGAACAGGCTGCCCTTTGGATTCAGGCGACCCATTCCGACGAAGGGATGCCCTGCGCATAAAGCAGCACCGACAGGTCGCCATGGACGATCTCGGCCGCGGCGGCGGCGCGCGTCACCGGCTTGGCATGATAGGCGACGCCCAATCCCGCGCCCTGGATCATCGGAATGTCGTTGGCGCCGTCCCCAACCGCCAGCGTCAGCGCCCGGTCGATGCCGCCCGCGATCGCCGCCTCCAGTTCGGTCCGCTTGCGCGCGGCGTCCACAATCGGCGTGGTGACGGTGCCCAGAAGCGCGCCGTCGGCAATCTCCAGCACATTGGCCACATTGGCGTCGAAACCGATCTCCGCCGCCACCGGCCCGGTGAAGCGGGTGAAGCCGCCCGACACCAGCAGCGTCTTCGCCCCCCGCGCCTTCATAGTGCGGACCAGCGCCTTGGCGCCGCCCATGATGACGACGCGTTCCTCGCGGCACTGGTCGATGGCGCCGTCGGGCAAGCCCTTCAACAACGCGACCCGGCCGTGCAGCGCGCCTTCGAAATCCAGTTCACCGCGCATCGCCCGCTCTGTGATCTCGGCAATCTGCGGCTTGATCCCGGCATAGTCGGCCAGTTCGTCGATGCACTCGACCGTAATCATGGTGGAATCCATGTCGGCGATCAGCAGCGTCTTTGCGCGGGTCGCAACCCGCTGGACGATCACGTCCACCTTGTCGCCCACGCCGTTCAACGCCGCGCGGGCCGCGACCGGATCGCCGGCGAAGAAGATATCGGCCGCCTTGCTGTCATCCAGCCATGCGACATCGCCCGGCTGGCATCCGGCGTCGCGCAACCGGTCGACGGCCTGTGCAATATCCCCCTGCCCGATCGAGCCACTTGCCACTAAGGTCGCGACGAACATGCACACTCCTGAACCATCATCGGGCGAATCCCGCCCCCGCGTCGCGCTTATTGCCGGGCCGACCGCCAGCGGCAAGAGCGCGCTCGCCATTGCGCTGGCCAAAGCGACCGGCGGCATCGTCATCAATGCCGACGCCAGCCAGGTCTATGCCGATCTCGCGATCCTGTCCGCCCGCCCCTCCGCCGAAGAGATGGGCGATGTCCCCCATCGGCTTTTCGGCCATATCGACGGCGCGAAAGCCTGCACCGCGCCGCGCTGGGCGGCCGAGGCGAAGGCGCAGATCGCCGCCGCGCATGAGGCTGGCAAGCTGCCGATACTGGTCGGCGGCACTGGCCTCTATATCCGCACCCTGCTGGACGGTATCGCCCCGGTGCCGGAGATCGACCCTGATATCCGCGCCGTCGTGCGCGCGCTACCGGTGGCTGATGCCCATGATGCGCTGACGCGCGAAGACCCCGAAGCTGCCGCGCGCCTTGCCCCGGCCGACACCACCCGCGTCGCTCGCGCGCTGGAGGTGGTGCGATCGACGGGTCGGCCGCTCAAGATATGGCAGCAGCATAAGGCGGGCGGCATTGGCGACCAGATCACCCTGGCCCCCATGATCCTGCGCCCGCCGCGCGACTGGCTGATCGAGCGGTGCGACCGGCGTTTTGCGCAGATGATCGAACAGGGCGCGGTGGCGGAAGTGGCGGCGCTGCTGATCCGCAACCTCCATCCCGACCTACCGGTGATGCGCGCGATCGGCGTGCCGGACATCGCGGCCTATCTGCGCGGAGACAGCGATCTGGACATCTGTATCGCCAAGGCGAGCCTGGCCACCCGCCAATATGCCAAGCGGCAATATACCTGGTTCACCAACCAGCCCCCACCCGCCTGGCCACGCGAAGGACGAGAGATAGATGCTAAAATCATTGATGAATTAGCAACTAAATTACAACTATAGGGGTTGACCCGTCATTTTATGTCCACTAGAGGCAGCCTCCTTGCCATCGCAGGCGTGCTGTCGCAAAGGACGTCGCCCTGCACCCAGAACAGAAGGATTTTATCGTGGCCGAAAAGAGCGGCGCGGACATATTGGTTGAATGCCTGATCGATCTCGGTGTCGAGGTCGTGTTCGGCTATCCCGGCGGCGCGGTGCTGCCGATTTATGACGCGCTCTACAATCATCCCACGATCAAGCATGTGCTGGTCCGCCACGAACAGGGCGCGACCCACATGGCGGAGGGCTATGCCCGGTCAACCGGCAAGCCCGGCGTCGTGCTGGTCACATCCGGCCCCGGCGCGACCAATGCCGTCACCGGCATTACCGACGCGCTGATGGATTCGATCCCCATGGTCGTCATCACCGGCCAGGTGCCAACGCAACTGATCGGCACCGACGCCTTCCAGGAAGCCGACACGATCGGCATCACGCGCCACTGTTCGAAGCACAACTATCTGGTCAAGTCGCCGGCCAAGCTGGCCGAGGTCGTGCATGAGGCGTTTCATATCGCCACCACCGGCCGCCCCGGCCCGGTCGTCGTGGATATCCCCAAGAACGTCCAGATCGCGACCGCGCCCTATGCGAAGCCGGAACTGAAGGTCCATGCCAGCTACCATCCGCAGACAAAGGCGGATGCGGCGGGCATCGACGCGGCGGTCGAAATGCTGGCGGCGGCGGAACGGCCGATCCTCTATACCGGCGGCGGCGTCATCAATGCCGGGCCGCAGGCGAGCGCCTTGCTGCGCGAACTGGCGGCGCTGACGGGCGCGCCCGTCACCTCGACCCTGATGGGTCTGGGCGCTTATCCCGCGTCCGGGGACGCATGGCTGGGGATGCTGGGGATGCACGGCACCTATGAAGCCAATTGGGCGATGAATCAGGCGGACCTGATCCTGTGCATCGGCGCGCGCTTCGACGATCGCGTGACGGGCCGACTGGATGCCTTTGCGCCCAACAGCCGCAAGGTCCATATCGACATCGACCGCAGCTCGATCAACAAGATCGTCGATGTCGATGTTGCCATCGTCGCCGACGTCGCCAGCGCGCTGGACGACATGATCGCGCTGTGGAAGCAGCGCGGGCACCAGAAGGCGGACCTGACGCAATGGTGGTCGCGGATCGACGGCTGGCGCGCGAAGCGCAGCCTGGACTATGCCGAAAACGGCGTCGAGATCATGCCCCAGCGCGCGATCGCCGACCTGTACAAGGCGACCCAGGCGACCGGCAAGGACGTCATCATCACCACCGAAGTCGGCCAGCACCAGATGTGGGCGGCCCAGCATTTCGGTTTTGAGGCGCCCAATAAATGGCTGACCTCGGGCGGGCTTGGCACCATGGGCTATGGCTTCCCGGCCGCCATCGGCGCGCAGATGGGCAATGCCGACAGCCTGTGCATCTGCATCGCAGGCGACGCCTCGGTCCAGATGAATATCCAGGAACTGGGCACGGCCAGCCAGTATCGCCTGCCGGTGAAGCTGTTCATCCTCAACAATGAATATATGGGCATGGTCCGCCAGTGGCAGGAACTGACCTATGAAAGCCGCTATTCGAACAGCTATTCGGACAGTCTGCCCGATTTCGTGAAGCTGGGCGAAGCCTATGGCTGGACCGGCATCCGCATCGAAGGGCCGCAGGAACTGGAAGCCGGCATCCGCCAGATGCTGGAAACCGACGGCCCGGTGATCGTCGATTGCCGCGTCGCCAAAATGTCCAACTGCTTCCCGATGATCCCGTCGGGCGCGGCGCACACCGACATGCTGCTCGACCCCAGCCAGGTCGAAGGCGTGATGTCGGACGAGGCGAAGGCGCTCGTATGATGGCCGTCCTGTGACGCAGCATCTGAAGCTCCGCATCCATGTGACGGAGCCCTGGGATTTCGAACGGATCGCGGGCATGGCCGACATTACCGGCTGGACCACCGATCATGCCGACCCGGACAATGAGGAATGGGAAGTGCATCTGGACGAAGGGTTCGATTTTCACGAGCGGCATATCGGCACATTGCTGGCCGGTCCCCGCTATGTGGGCGAACATCTGGTCCGCATGTTCGATGCGGTGACGGGTTTTCCCGTTCGCCTCGCCCATCGACAGGACGGCGGCTGGCACTATGCCTTCACCGCGATGATTTCGCAGCGCTATGACGATCATGACGATGGCGCGGTTACGGATAACGGGACAAGCATCTGATGCATATCCAGGAAGAACTCAGCCAGCGGCACGTTCTGTCGCTGACCGTTTCGAACGAGGCGGGCATATTGGCGCGCATCGCGGGCCTGTTCACCGCGCGCGGCTATAATATCGACAGCCTGACCGTGGCGGACATCACGCAGGACCATGGCGTCAGCCGCATCACCATCGTCACCAACGGCCCGCCCAAGGTGATCGACCAGATCATCGCCCAGCTCGACCGGCTGGTGCCGGTGCACAAGGTGACCGACCTGACCGAAGCCGGTCCCTTCGTCGAGCGCGAACTGGCGCTGGTGAAGGTCGCGGGCACGGGCGAGGACCGGATCGAGGCGCTGCGCCTGGCCGACGTGTTCCGCGCCAAGGTGGTCGATACGACGATCGAGAGCTTCATCTTCGAGATTACCGGCACCACCGACAAGATCGACAATTTCGTCGCCCTGATGCGCCAGATCGGCCTGGTCGAAGTCGGCCGCACCGGCGTCGTCGGCCTGATCCGCGGAAAAGAGGCGAACTGATTTCCCTCTCCCCTTGGGGGGAGAGGGTTGCGCAGCCTTGGCAGCTTGCTGCCTAGGCGAAGCTGGGAGAGGGGGCCGCGACGCTCGTTAGCGTGTTCCCCCTCTCCAACTTCATCTAGGCCCGGCTGCGCCAGGCCAAGATTTTGTATCCTCTCCCTGAAAGGGCGAGGAAAATGGACATGAGGGAAGAGACATGAAGGTTTATTACGATCACGACGCGGACATCGGCCTGATCAAGGGCAAGAAGGTCGCCATCCTGGGCTATGGTTCGCAGGGTCACGCCCATGCGCAGAATCTGCGCGACAGCGGCGTCGCCGAAGTCGCCATCGCCCTGCGCGCCGGTTCGCCGTCCGCGAAGAAGGCCGAAGGCGCAGGCTTCAAGGTTCTGCCCAACGCCGAAGCCGCCGCCTGGGCCGACGTGCTCATGATCCTGGCCCCCGACGAGCATCAGGCCGCCATCTACGCCGCCGACATCCACGAAAATCTGCGCCCCGGAGCGGCGCTGGCCTTCGCCCATGGCCTCAACGTCCATTTCGGCCTGATCGAAACCCGCAAGGACGTGGACGTCATCATGATCGCGCCCAAGGGTCCGGGCCACACCGTGCGCAGCGAATATCAGCGCGGCGGCGGCGTGCCCTGCCTGATCGCGGTCCATCAGGACGCGACCGGCAACGCCCATGACATCGCCCTGTCCTACGCCAGCGGCGTGGGCGGCGGTCGCAGCGGCATCATCGAAACCAACTTCCGCGAAGAATGCGAAACCGACCTGTTCGGCGAGCAGGCTGTCCTCTGCGGCGGCGCGACCGCGCTGGTCCAGGCCGGTTTCGAAACGCTGGTCGAAGCCGGCTACGCGCCGGAAATGGCCTATTTCGAGTGCCTGCACGAACTCAAGCTGATCGTCGACCTGATGTATGAAGGCGGCATCGCCAACATGCGCTATTCGATCTCGAACACCGCCGAATATGGCGATATCAAGACCGGCCCGCGCATCATCACCGAAGAAACGAAGAAGGAAATGAAGCGCGTGCTGGCCGACATCCAGTCGGGCCGCTTCGTCAAGGACTTCGTCCTCGACAACCGCGCTGGCCAGCCGGAACTCAAGGCCAGCCGCATCGCGGCCCAGCGCCACCCGATCGAGGAAACCGGCGCCAAGCTGCGCGCCATGATGCCCTGGATCGGCGCCAACAAGCTGGTGGACCAGGAAAAGAACTAAGTCCCAGATGAAAGCGTAACCGGAACGATCCGTTTCCGGTTACGGCTCTGGCACAATCGAGGGGCGTGGCTTATTCAAGCTGCGCCCCTTGAGCGTTTACGGAGAGTCTGTCTCATGAAGAAATTTCTGATCCCCGCCGCCGCCTTGATCGCCATTGCGGGTGGCACCGTCGTCGTCGCCCAGATGCCGACCTCTGCCCCCGGCAGCAAGGACGTCGCCAAGGTCACCGGCGGCACCTACAAGGTCGATGGCGGCCATACCCAGGTCGTCTTCGCCTGGGACCATATGGGCTTCACCAATAATGCCGGCACCATCGCCGAGCCGACCGGCACGCTGACGCTGGACAAGGCCAACCCCGCCGCATCCAAGGTGTCGGTCGAATTCACCATCGCCAATCTGCGCACCGGCGTGGCGAAGCTGGACGAGCATCTGATGAAGGCCGACTTCTTCGACGCCGCCAAGTTCCCCACCGCGACCTTCGTGTCCACCAGCGTGAAGCCAGAAGGCGCGAGCGGCGCCGAAATCACCGGCAACCTGACCATCAAGGGCGTGACCAAGCCCGTCACCCTCGACGCCGAATTTTACGGCGCGGGCGTGCAGCCGATGAGCAAGAAGGAAAATGTCGGCTTCGTCGCCACCGGCACGATCAAGCGCAGCGACTTCGGCATGGGCTATGGCGTGCCGGTCGTCGGCGACGCGATCGAATTGAAGATCATCGCCGGCTTCGAAAAGCAATAAGCCATGCGCCGTCCGGTGCAAGCCGCGCTGCTCCTGAGCATCGTCGCGCTTGCGCCGGCGGCCGCCGCGCCGCCAGCCCTTTATGCACCCGGCCGCTATCAGGTCGATAGCGTGGCGACCAGGGTGCATTTCCATGTGAAGGCGCTGGTCGGCGGCTATGAAGGCGACTTCGTCGCGCCCGAAGGCGCGGTGGTGATCGACCCTGCCCAGCCCGACCGCGCGACCGTCGACATCAGCTTCCCGGTCGAAAAGCTGACCACCGGCGACGCCTCCACCGACGCGATGCTGAAGGGCGACAGCTTCTTCGACATGGCGAAATTTCCCACCATCCGCTTCATGGCGCAAAATGCCCCGCTGGCGCGCAGCGATGCGCCCACGCCCATTGCCGGCGAACTGACGATGCACGGGCAGACCCGTCCCGTCACTCTCTCCGTCCGGCTGGTCGGTACGACCCCGGACGAAGCGCCGGGCCTGTCCACCATGCATTTCTCCGGCGCCATGACGGTCGAACGCAGCCAGTTCGGCATGGGCTTCGGCCGCCCCTTCGTGTCCGACAAGGTGGACCTCAGCGTCGATGCCATTTTCAGCCGCGCCCAATTATGAGCTTTACCCCTCCCCCACAAAAGGGGTAAGGGGAGGCATCATGCAGAGCGTCAGCCTTCTTACCCTGCTACGACTTACACGCCCTTAGGCGTGGTTTTTATGCTGCCTTTCGACTATGGGCAGCACCGATCCGCCTAAGGGCATTCATCGCAGTCAAGTCGTATACCGGAAAGCGCCGACCCGCGCGCCGCTGGCAAAGAAGTAGTTTGATCCCATGATGCTGACCGATCCCTCGCAGAAATACCGCGCCTTCCCGCAGGTGGACCTGCCCAATCGCCAATGGCCTTCGCAGGTCATCACCGCGCCGCCGCGCTGGCTGTCGACCGACATGCGCGATGGCAACCAGTCGCTGATCGACCCGATGAACGCGGAAAAGAAGCGCCGCTTCTTCGACCTGCTGCTGAAGGTCGGCGTCAAGGAAATCGAGATCGGCTTCCCCGCTGCGGGCGCGACCGAGTTCGACTTCATTTCCGGGCTCGTCCGCGACGGCGCAATCCCCGACGACGTGATCGTCCAGGTGCTGACGCAGGCGCGCGCCGACCTGATCGCGACCACCTTCGAATCGCTGCGCGGCGCGCCCAAGGCGATCGTCCATGTCTACAACGCCGTGTCGCCCGCCTGGCGCAACATCGTGTTCCAGATGAGCCGGCCGGAGATCAAGGCAATCGCCGTCAACGCCGCCAAGCTGCTGCGCGACAATGCGGCGGCCCAGCCGGACACCGACTGGCATTTCGAATATTCGCCCGAAACCTTCTCCACGGCCGAACTGGATTTCAGCCTGGAGTGCTGCGAGGCGGTGATGGATATCCTCCAGCCCACGCCCGATCGTCCGCTGATCCTGAACCTGCCCGCGACGGTTGAATGCGCGACGCCCAACATCTATGCCGACCAGATCGAATGGATGTGTCGCCATATCTCCAAGCGCGACAGCGTCGTCATCTCGCTGCATCCGCATAACGACCGCGGCACCGGCGTCGCGGCGGCGGAACTGGGCCTGATGGCCGGCGCGGATCGTGTCGAGGGCTGCCTGTTCGGCAATGGCGAGCGCACCGGCAATTGCGATCTGGTGACCGTGGCGCTCAACATGTACACGCAGGGCATCAACCCGCTGTTGGACTTCAGCGACATTGACGAGGTCATCCAGACCGTCGAATATTGCAACCAGTTGCCCGTCCATCCGCGCCATCCCTATGCCGGCGAACTGGTGTTCACGGCCTTTTCCGGCAGCCATCAGGACGCGATCAAGAAGGGCTTCGCCGCGCAGGAAGCACGCAACGACCTGATCTGGGACGTGCCCTATCTGCCGATCGATCCCAAGGATCTGGGCCGCGATTATGAAGCGGTGATCCGCGTCAATTCGCAATCGGGCAAAGGCGGCGTCGCCTGGGTGCTGCAACAGGACAAGGGCTATAAGATGCCCAAGCGGATGCAGGCCGAATTTTCCAAGGTTGTGCAGGCGATGGCCGACGAAAGCAGCCGCGAACTCAACGCCGCCGACATCTGGAGCGCGTTCCAGACCCATTACCGTCTGTCGGGCGAGCAGGCCTATAGCCTGATCGACTATCATGAGAGCGGCGTGGCGGGCGATCGCATCTTCACTGGTAAGATCACCCATGAAGGCGTGGAGCGCTCCATTTCCGGGCGCGGCAACGGCCTGCTCTCCTCGGTGCTGGCCGCCCTGCGCGACGAATTCGGCGTGCAGCTCGAAATCGCCGACTATAGCGAACATGCGATCGGCGCAGGCAGCGACGTGAACGCCGCCGCCTATGTCGAATGCCGCACCCCCGACGGCCGCACAGTCTTCGGCGTGGGCACGGACGCGGATGTCGCGACGGCGTCGGTGCAGGCGGTGCTGTCGGCGGCGAATGGGATTGCGGTGCGGGGTTAAGCGCCTACCCGACATCTACCCCCGTTCGGTTCGAGCTTGTCGAGAACTGTTCTCGACGGACGCTTCTCGACTTCGCTCGAAGCTGCTCGAACCGAACGGGATAGAGAGGGTAAGCCCGTCCCCTACTTCGCCAGCCCGCGCACCACCGCGTCCCAATGCTCCAGCGATTCCCTAATCCCCGCCACCGGCACCCGTTCGTTCAGCCCGTGGGCGAAGCCATCCTCCGCCTTCATGAACAGGCTGGACACGCCGTAGCTGGGCACCCCCAGCGCGCGAAAATAGAGGCTGTCGGTGGCGCCCGCTGACATGCCCGGCATCACCGCGACGCCCGGCGACCGCGCCGTCACCGCATCGCGCACCACCTTCATCACGTCTGCGCGCAGGGGCGACGCGTCGCTGGCGAGCGGATCGCCCAGCGTCTTCACGCGCGCGCTCGGATCGGCCACCACCTTCACCAGTTGCGCCTTCACATCCTCGATGGTGACGCCTGGGAAGATGCGGCAATTCACCTGCACCTTCGCGCTCTGCGGCAGGGCGTTGAGCGCATGGCCGGCGCTCGCCATCGTCGCGACGCAGGTGGTGCGGACCTGCCCGACAAATTCCGGCCGGGTCGACAGCAGTTCCGCCGCCGCCGCATCGCCCGTATCGGCATAGCGCTTCATCGCCTGTCCCACTTCGCCGCCGATCCGGTCGGCGGACAGCGCCAGCGACGCCCTGGTCAGTGCGTTCCGCATCGGCGGGAACTGATAGGCCGCGATCGCGTCGATCGCCTTGGCCATGCGATAGATGGGATTGCCCGGCGTCGGGGCGCTCGAATGACCGCCCGCATCGGTGAAGGCGAATTCGAAATCCGCATAGCTCTTCTCGCCCGCCTGCAACTGGTACAGCACCGGCCTGCCCTCGTCGTTCAGCAGCCCGCCGCCGCCATCGCCGTTCAGCAGCAGTTCGATGTCCTTATATTGCCCCGCCAGCGCCTTGGTCGTCACCATGTCGGTTTCCTCATCCCCCGACAAAAGCAGGATGACGGTCCGGCGCGGTTTCCAGCCTTCCTTCTTCAACTGCGCCATGGTCGAGACCATCATCGCGACGTCATATTTATTATCCTCCGCCCCGCGCCCGAAGATGTAGCCATTCTCCTCCACCGGCACGAAGGGATTGCGGGTCCAGTCCGCCCGGTCCGCCGCGACCACATCCATATGGCCGATCAGCGCCATGGGCTTCAGCGTCGGGTCGCTCCCCAGAATCGTCGCGGCGAGGGTCGCCGTCTCGCCCATCGGCGTGATGACGATATCGGCGTCGGCAAAGCCCGCGGCCTTCAGCACGCCCGCATAATAGGCCGCCAGTTTCGGCACCTGCCCTTCGCCCTGCACCGTCTTGATCGCGACCGATCGCATCAGGATATCCTTGGCCGCCCCGGCATCCGCCGCCGCCATCGCGCCCTGCGGCAGCGCCAGCAGCGCCAAAGCCGAACATGCGCCGCGCATCATCATAGTGTGAACTCCCCGATGGATCGATATCGCCTGTCTGGCATAGCGGATCGATCACGCCAATGCGTTGATCCACCACAGCGGAAAGAGGGCCACCTTATCCCTGTTATACACACGTCAAGAATTGCTTGCGCGCAATCGACCGGCCATCACCCGATATAGGCGGCCGGTCGCCCAGAGGAAACAGACATGGCCCTTCCTTATCGCAGTTTCGGATTTCAGGTTCTGGCCGGCATGGTCGTTGGCCTCTTGCTGGGCCTCGTCGCCCGCCAGATCGGCGCGGGGCCGGATGGCGACCTCAACTGGCTGGCGACCGCGCTCAAGACGGTCGGCTCTATCTTCGTCTCGCTGCTGAAGGCGATCGTACCGCCTCTGGTCTTCGCCGCCATCGTCGCGTCAATCGCCAATCTGCGCGCGCTCGACAATGCCGCGCGGCTGGCCGGGCAGACCCTGCTCTGGTTCGCCATCACCGCGCTGATCGCAGTCGCGATCGGCATCGCCATCGGCGTCATCGTCCAGCCGGGCGCGGGCCTGCACGGCACGGCGCTCGCCATGGGCAAGAGCGAGAATATGGGCGGCTGGCTCGATTTCCTCAAGGGTCTGGTGCCTGCCAACAGCCTGGCCCTGTCGGGCAGCACCAAGATCACCGACGGCAGCGCGTCCACCAGTATCAGCTTCAACATCCTGCAACTGCTGGTCATTTCGATCGCGGTCGGCCTCGCCACCTTGAAGGTCGGGGAAAAGGCCGACCCCTTCCTCGGCTTCGTCCGCTCGTTGCTCGCGGTCGTGCGCGCGTTGCTCGGCTGGGTCATCCGCCTGACGCCGATCGGCTCGGCCGCGCTGATCGGCACCGCCATCGCCACTTATGGCTGGAGCGCGCTGGCGCAGCTTGGCGCCTTCACCGCCGCCATTTACCTGGGCCTCGCGCTGGTGCTGCTGGTCGTCTATCCGCTGCTGCTGGTCGCCAATGGCCTGAAACCCGGCCCCTATTTCGCCAAGGCCTGGCCCGCGATCCAGTTGGGCTTCGTCTCGCGCTCCTCGGTCGGCACCCTGCCCGTCACCGAAGCCGTGACCGAACGGCTGGGCGTGGACAAGGGCTATGCCGCCTTCGCCATTCCGCTGGCCTCCACCACCAAGATGGATGGCTGCGCGTCGATCTATCCTGCGCTGGCGGCGATCTTCGTCGCGGGCTTCTACGGCATCCCGCTCCACTTCGTGGACTATGCGCTGATCGTCTTCGTATCGGTCATCGGATCGGCCGCGACGGCGGGCCTGACCGGCGCGATCGTGATGCTGACGCTGACGCTCTCGACGCTGGGCCTGCCGCTGGAGGGCGTGGGGCTGTTGCTGGCGATCGACCCGATTTTGGATATGGGCCGCACGGCGGTCAACGTCGCGGGACAGGTGCTGGTCGGCGTCATCGTCGCCAAGCGGGAGGGGATATTGGACGAGGCGGCTTATTATGGCGAGGGCGCGCTGGTAGAGGTTTAGGGCATAGCCGCTGCCAATATACGGAACCTGCCCACCATTCCATCCGGGCAGGTTCCGTCTCTTTGGCGCTTTCTATTCCGCCGCCTCGGTCTCATGCACCGTTTCGGCTGACGCCATGCCCGGCGCGTCCGATGCTCCGCCAAGCTTGTCGCGAACACCCTTCTCGATCCGTTGTCCCGTTTCCGGGTCGATATTGCGCCAATAGGCAAAGGCGCGCATCAGCACCTTCTCACTCACGCCGTCGCACAAATGGCCCACGACATTGTCGACCAGCCGCGCACGCGCGGCATCGTCCATCACATCGCGCACCAGCGCGCCGGGCTGGCTCCAGTCATCATCGTTCGCACGCAAACTATATGCGGTTCGCACCATTTCGCCGTCCGCCTGCCAAAGCCCGGCCTCATGGGCGTCGGCCTGCGCCGCCGGACCACCATAGCTATTGGGCGCATAGACCGGATCGGTCGCTTTCGCGACGCGCATGGCGCCTGCCTGCGAATAGCTATGGACAGGCGCGACCGGCTGGTTGACCGGTATCTGCTTGTAGTTGACGCCGAGCCGGGCGCGATGGGCATCGGCATAGGAGAAGCCGCGCGCGAGCAGCATCTTGTCGGGTGAAAGGCCCACGCCGGGCACCATATTGTTGGGTTCGAACGCCAGTTGCTCGATCTCGGTGTGAAAATCGGTCGGGTTGCGGGTCAGCATCAACTTGCCGACCTCGATCAACGGATAGTCCGCGTGCGGCCAGGTCTTGGTCAAATCGAACGGATTGATCCGGTAGGTCTTGGCGTCCTCATAGGGCATGATCTGCCATTTAAGCGTCCAGCTTGGATGATCGCCCTTGGCAATGGCATTGAAGAGGTCGCGGCGATGATAGTCGCCATCCTTGCCGGCCATCTTGTCGGCGTCATCCTGGGTGAAACATGCGTTGCCGTCGCCCAGATCGGTGTGGAAATGGAACTTGACCCAGAATTTCTCGCCGTCGGCATTGATGAGCGAATAGGTATGGCTGGAATAGCCGTTCATCTCGCGCCACGTCTTGGGAATCCCCCGATCGCCCATCAGATAGGTCACCTGATGAGCGCTTTCGGGCGACAATGTCCAGAAATCCCACTGCATGTCATGATCGCGCAAGCCATTGTCGGCCCTGCGCTTCTGCGAGCGTATGAAGTGCTGAAACTTCATCGGATCGCGCACGAAGAAGATCGGCGTATTATTGCCGACCATATCGAAATTGCCCTCCTCGGTATAGAATTTTACTGAGAAACCGCGCGGATCGCGCCATGTGTCGGGGCTGCCACGCTCGCCCGCAACGGTCGAAAAGCGCATGGCGACATCGGTTTTAGCCCCCGGCTGGAACAGCTTTGCCTTGGTATATTTCGCGACATCCCCGGTGACTTCGAAATGCCCGAATGCACCGCTCCCCTTTGCGTGCGGCTGTCTCTCGGGGATCTGCTCCCGATTGAAGTTCGCCATCTGCTCCAGCAGATAGTGATCGTTGAGCAGGATCGGCCCGTCGCTGCCGACACTGAGTGAATATTCGTCGCTCTGGACAGGGATGCCGGCGTCGTTAGTGGTGCGGGGGACAGACGGATCGGTCATCGGGTTTCCTCGGTTTTTTTTGAATCGGCTATAGCCCTACCCACGAGACTGTCGGCGGTTCCATCGACCATGCCGATCACGGTGTTTGATGTGCGCCCTTTCTGCCCGACCACCATCTCTGCCACTTCCCTCTCGACATAAACGAACACCACTTCGCAAAAACCCTCCTATTGCGAAGTCCGCCCTGCGTAGCCGCACCCGCGCAAAAGCGAACCCTGCGACGGTGTGAACTTCGCAGCCTTCGCCAATCGTCGCCTACTCCCAAAGCCCCCAACCCCGCCCTGTCCTACACGCCCGCCATCGGCTATAGCCCTTGCCCAAAGCGGCGATATGTCCCACGGACGCCCGCACCATCCGCATTCCCCACACAGCCATAAAGTCACACGCACCATGCCCCATCATCAGGTCCACATCATCGGCGGCGGCCTCGCCGGAACGGAAGCCGCCTGGCAGTTGGCGCAGGCCGGCATCCGCGTGCGCTTGTCGGAAATGCGCGGGAGCGGCGACATGACCCCCGCACACCAGACCGAGGGGCTGGCCGAACTGGTCTGCTCCAACAGTTTCCGGTCCGACGATGCGGACAAAAATGCCGTGGGCCTGCTGCATCAGGAAATGCGCCGGCTGGACTCGCTCATCATGGCGAGCGCCGAACCGGCCAAGGTGCCCGCCGGCTCCGCGCTGGCGGTCGACCGCCATGTCTTTTCCGACGCCGTCACCCGCGCGCTCGCCGACCATCCCAATGTGGAGATCGTGCGCGAGCGGATCGACATGCTGCCCACCGACGGCATGACCATCGTCGCCACCGGCCCGTTGACCGCGCCCGCGCTCGCCACCAGCATCGGCCGGGCGGCGGGCATGGAGCATCTCGCCTTTTTCGACGCGATCGCGCCGGTCGTCCATTTTGACAGCATCGACATGGATCAGTGCTGGATGGCCAATCGCTGGGACAAGATCGGCCCCGGCGGCGGCGAGGGGAAGGATTATATCAACTGCCCCATGGACAAGGACCAGTATCAGGCCTTCGTCCAGGGCCTGCTCGACGGCGAAAAGACCGAGTTCAAGGAGTGGGAGGCAAGCACCCCCTATTTCGAGGGCTGCATGCCGATCGAGGTCATGGCGTCGCGCGGCCCGGAAACGCTGCGCCACGGGCCGATGAAGCCGATGGGCCTCGACAATCCGCGCACCGGCCGCTGGCCCTATGCGGTGGTGCAGTTGCGGCAGGACAATGCCAGCGGCACTTTATGGAATATGGTCGGTTTCCAGACCAAGCTGAAACATGGCGCGCAGGCCGAATTGTTCCGCACCATAGCCGGCCTCCAGAATGCCGAGTTCGCGCGGCTGGGCGGGTTGCACCGCAACACCTTCATCCAGAGCCCCAAGCTGCTCGACCCGACTTTGCGGCTGAAGAGCGCGCCGCATATCCGCTTTGCAGGCCAAATGACGGGCTGCGAAGGCTATGTGGAAAGCGCCGCGATCGGCCTGATCGCCGGGCGCTTCGCCGCGGCTGAACTGCTGGGCCGCGACCTGACCCCGCCGCCGGCCGACACGGCGCTGGGCGCGCTGCTCGGCCATGTGACCGGCAATGTGGTGAGCGCCGACTATCAGCCGATGAACGTCAATTTCGGCCTGTTCCCGACTTTGGACGACGTGAAGAAAAAGCAGCGCAAGGAAGCCTATACCTCCCGCGCCCGCGCGTCCTTCGGCCTGTGGATGGGGGAGATGGAACTCGCCTGATTACCCCATTCCCGTTGAGATCAACATTTACACTTCGCCTTCACCGCCCGCTTGGGCGCGGTGGCGGCGAACTCCGCCGGGGTCAGCTTGCCGTCCTTGTCGGCATCCGCCGCGCCGAACCGGTCCGCCGTCGCCACCGCCCATTCCTCGAACGACAACAGATTGTCGCCATCCTTGTCCAGCGCCTTGAACGCCTTGGTGCGGCTGCCCATCATCTCGACACGGGTGATGACGCCGTCGCGGTTCCGGTCGTAGCGGGCGAAGCGCTTCTGCTCGCGGCTCTGCGGACTGGCCTCACCGGGCATCGGCGGCGCGTCGCCGACGGCATCGGGATCGCCCTCCGGCAGCGCCTCCATCTCCGGCGGTGGCGGCGGGGCGGAGGCAAGCTGGGGCACCGGCGCATTGTCCGCCCGCCCCTGCCACCAGAACAGGCCGCCCGCGACCAGCAGCAGCGCCGCCATGCCACCCGCCAGCAATCGCCCCATGCCGCCCTCCTCAAGTCCGTAGGCGGCCAGCCTATCCCGACCGACTAGCGTCCGACAAGCGCGATCCGCAGCAACCGTCCCGCCAGCGCCCGCGGCATGCCTCTGAGCGCGCCCCGCCTGGCCTGCACATCCTGCCGCGCCAGGGTGAAGGCGATCCGCAGCGGCTTCCATCCCCGCGGCCAGCGCGCGCCGTCAACCTGCGGCAGCAACTCGGAGGCCAGAGCCAGCGCCGCTTCCGCCAGCGCCTTGTCCCCAACATGCCCGGCCAGATCCCACAGCGCCCAAACCTGCCCCGCCGCCGCCAGCCAGTGCGGCATCTCCGCCGCATCGGCCAGCGCCCGGAACAATCCCCCGCCCCGTCCCGTCGCATAGTCGCGCAGCCCCTGCACGTCGATGTCCGGCTCGACCACCAGCACTTCCCAGCCATCGATCACCGCCACCAATCCCGGCGAACCGATCGCTCCCGTCGCCCGCATCGCATCGACGACGGGTTCGCCCTGCCCCTTGATGCCGGCCGAATCGGCGATGACGTCATTCCACCAGGCAAGGCGCATCTGGCCGATCATCGCCTCGCTGGTGGTGCGCGCGACCTTGGCCAGCCGCGCATCGAACGCCCAGAGCGCACGATGCCGCGCCGCCTGCCCACCGCCGGCATGGGCCGCCAGCACCGCGCCGAACGGCGGCACGGCGTCTTCGTCAAGGCTCATCGGGCGACTCCCGTCGTGACAAGGACTACGCAGGTTATCGGTCCTTTAACCATCTTCCTCATACACATTCTAACGAGTGCGCCTGCATAGGCGGACAGGCTGCCCAACCCATATGTGGGGGGTCTCGGGCGCGACATGGGTGATTGCAGGCAAATGGGCAAGACAGAAGAGCATCGACAAGGCTTCCTGAAGCGGCTGGCGGGCAACCAGGCGGGCAACGTCATGGCGATGGTCGCTGCGGCGATCATCCCGCTCGCGGCGCTGATCGGCGGCGGACTCGACATGAGCCGCGCCTATATGGCGCGCGCCCGGATGCAGCAGGCCTGCGACGCCGCCGCGCTGGCGGGGCGCCGCGCCATGACCGGTTCCTCCATGAGCCAGGCCGACAAGGATGAAGCGAAGAAATTCTTCGATTTCAACTTCCCGCAAAATACTTTCCAGGCTGCGACCTTCGTCCCCGTGATCCAGAGCAAGCCGGGCGAAACCACCACGGTGCAGGTGACGGCGGAAACGACCATGCCGACCACCATCATGAAGATCTTCGGCTATCAGACCCTCCCGCTCGCCGTGACATGCGAAAGCCGGTTCGACATCGGCAATACCGACGTCATGCTGGTGCTCGACACCACCGGGTCCATGTCCAGCAACATGACCGATACCGACGGCACCGTCATGACGCGGCTGGCCGCGCTCAAGCTGGCGGTGAAGGATTTCTACGATACGCTGGGCGCCGGGTCCGACACGACCGGGCGTATCCGCTACGGCTTCATGCCCTATAGTTCGACCGTGAACGTAGGTTATTCGTTGCCGGCCAGCGCTTTAATAGGTGGAACCACGGGTGAAACCTGGAATTACCAGACCCGCCGCCGCTACATCAGTAGCTACACCAGTTCCACCAGCTATGGCAGCTGGACCAAAACGTCCGGATCTACGACCAACGGCAGTGGGACCGATGTCGGCGATCGCTGGACCTGTCCCAACGACCGCTCGGATACCGTCACTTCCACCAGTAGCAATTCGTCCAATCCGTCCACGACTGACGGCAACGGGGTGATCACAACCACCGGAACGGAAACGCGCGTCACCACCGGCATCAACTACACCAACGGCAGCTGCTATTATTCCAGCAATAAATACCGGAAGGATTGGACCTCCGTCACATATAACAGCTACACCGAACAGCGTAGCACGACCGTGACCCAGACGCCGCAATATAGCTGGCAATATGGGCAATATCCGCTCGACGTGTCGAATTACATCACCGGCAATGCGACCACCAATCCGACGTCCGTGACCGGGGCGACCACCGACGCCAACGGCACGACCGTGTCCGCGACCAACACATGGGCCGGTTGCATCGAGGAACGCGATACCGACAGCAGCATAACCGCGACGACTTCCACAACTGCCATCCCGAATGGCGCCTACGACCTGCAGATCGATACCGCGCCCACAAACACCGCCACCAAATGGCGCCCCCATTGGCCGGATGTGGAGTTCGATCGCAGCGGCCGTTGGCTAAACGACAATCGCAATAACGACTATCGCTCCGGCACCGGCGGCTGGAATGCCTGCCCCAGCAAGGCGCGCAAGCTGGCGAGCTATTCCAGCCGCACAGCCGTGCCGACCGGCATGTCCAGCAGCTTCGACAGCTATGTCGATGGCCTGATAGCGATCGGCGGCACCTATCACGACATCGGCATGATCTGGGGTGCTCGCTTCCTGTCGCCGACGGGTATCTTCGCGACTGACAACGGCGCCGCACCCAATGGCTTCAACATCTCGCGCCACATCATCTTCATGACAGACGGCGATATGAGCGCCTATGATGCAGTCTATGGAGCCTATGGTTATCAGAAGCTGGACGCGCGCGTAGCCGCAGCCAGTACCGGTAACAGCGATCTGACCGCCATCCACAAACGGCGGCTGGAAATGCTGTGCAACGCGGTCAAGGGCAAGGGCATCACCATCTGGGTCGTCGGCTTCAAGGATCAACCGCCGGCAGGCACCGCCGATTCGACGATGCTCGACACCGAGTTGCAGACTTGCGCCAACAGCAGCAACCATTGGTTCATGGCCTATAAGCCGTCCACGCTGCGTCAGAAGTTCAAGGACATCGCCAAGAATATCGGCGGCTTGAGGCTGTCGCAATGATCGGTCGGATCGGCCGCTTCCTCGCTCGCCTGCGCGCTCATGCGCGCGGCGCGACGCTGCTGGAATTCGGGCTGGTCGCCGGGCCGCTGATCCTGACCATCATGGCGATCGGCGATCTGGGCTATCAGTCCTATCTGCGCGCGGTGACGCGTGGCGTGTTGGAGAAGGCGTCCCGCTCCGCATCGGTCGGGACGCTCAACAGCACCGACATCGACACCTATATCGAGGCGCAAATGGCCGCGATCAACTCCAAGAACGGCACCACCTCCACGATCAAGAAAAGCTATTATAACTTCTCACGCGTGGGCAAGCCGGAGAAGATCACCACCGACACCGCACCATTGGGCAGTTATAATGCGGGCGACTGTTATGAGGACGCCAACGGCAATGGCGCCTATGACGCCGCGGGCGGATCGACCGGTCTCGGCAGCGCCGACGACATCGTCTATTATGAAGTCACCATATCGATGCCGCGCCTGTTCCCGATGGCGAAATTGCTGGGCTGGAGCGCGACCCAGTCCGCCACCGCCACCACCATCGTCCGCAACCAGCCCTGGGCGAACCAGGGCACGCCGACGATCCGATGCTCATGATGTCGGCACGCCCCCGCCTCACCGCCCTGATGCACCGGCTGCGCCGCGACGATCGCGGCCTGGCGCTCATCGAATTCGCCTTCTCGCTGCCGGTGCTGGTCATATTGTGCATGGCTGGCCTGGAATGCGCGAACCTGGCGCTGGCGCATATGCGCGTCAGCCAGGTCGCGATGCTGGTCGCCGACAATGCCGCGCGCGTGCGGACATCGATCGACGAAGCGGACATCAATGAGATCATGACCGGCGCCGACCTGTCGACCAACTCCTTGGGCCTGAAAGCCAATGGCCGGATATTCCTCTCCGACCTGGAGCCTAACGGCAAGACGGGTGCGAACGCCGGCCAATATATCCGCTGGCAGCGTTGCTGGGGCTCCGGCACCTTCACATCCAGCTATGGCGTGGCCGGTGATGGCGCCACCACGGCCAGCATGGCCAATGGCATGGGACCGGGCACGACGGCCGCGACGAAAGTGTCGGCCGCCAGCGGTACCGCAGTGATGTTCGTGGAGGTCGCCTATAATTATCAGCCGCTGATCACCAATTCGATCTTCGGCGCGAAAATCATCCGCTATACCAGCGCCTTCAACGTGCGCGAGCGAACCGACCAGGCGATCAAGAATGCCGGCAATCTCGCCACATCGGCCACCGCATCCTGCAGCTGATATGAAAAGGGCGGCCTTTCCAGCCGCCCTTCATTCTCATTTTTGATGCGTGCCTACTTGTAGCAGACCTTCTTGGCCGCCGCGACGACGCGGCTCGCGTCGATCAATGCGGCCTTTTCGAGGTTCGCGGCATAAGGCAGCGGCACGTCTTCGTTAGTGACGCGCAGGACCGGGGCGTCGAGATCGTCGAAGCCCTGCTCCATGACCACGGCAGCGATTTCCGACGCGATCGAGCAGGTCGGCCAGCCTTCTTCCACCACCACCAGGCGGTTGGTCTTCTTCAGGCTTTCCAGCACCGTCGCGGTGTCGAGCGGCCGCAGCGTCCGCAGGTCGATCACTTCGGCGTCGATGCCTTCGCCCGCCAGCGTTTCCGCCGCGTCCAGCGCCAGCCCCACGCCGATCGAATAGCTGACCAGCGTCACATCCTTGCCCGGACGCATGATCCGCGCCTTGCCGATCGGCAGGACATAATCGTCCAGCTTGGGCACGTCGAAGCTGCGGCCGTAGAGAAGTTCATTTTCCAGGAACACGACCGGGTCGGTCGAGCGGATCGCGGCTTTCAGCAGGCCCTTGGCGTCGGCGGCATCATAAGGTGCGATGACGATCAGGCCGGGGACGGCGGCATACCAGGGACCGTAATTCTGGCTGTGCTGTGCGCCGACGCGGCTCGCCGCGCCGTTGGGACCGCGGAACACGATCGGGCAGCGCATCTGGCCGCCGGACATGTAATTGGTCTTGGCGGCCGAGTTGATGATGTGGTCGATCGCCTGCATGGCAAAGTTGAACGTCATGAACTCCACGATCGGGCGCAGGCCGCCCATCGCCGCACCCGCACCGATGCCGGCAAAGCCATATTCGGTGATCGGCGTGTCGATGACGCGCTTGTCGCCGAATTCGTCGAGCAGGCCCTGGGTCACCTTATAGGCGCCCTGATATTCCGCAACTTCCTCGCCCATCACGAAGACGCGCTCGTCCTTGCGCATCTCCTCGGCCATGGCGTCGCGCAGCGCTTCGCGCACGGTCGTCTTGACGAACTCGGTGCCTTCCGGAATGGCGGGGTCCTGGACCGACGCCTTGACGTCGCTAGCCAGCTTGGACGTGCCGCTTTCGGCCTTCTTGGGCGCTGACGCGGCTTCCGCCTTGGGCGCTTCGGCCTTGGGCGCCGGCGCGGCTTCTTCACCGCCCTCTCCCGCCATCTCGGCGATCACGGTGCCGACCTTCACGCCTTCGGTGCCTTCGGCGATCATGATCTTGCCGATCTTGCCCTCGTCGACGGCTTCGAATTCCATCGTCGCCTTGTCGGTCTCGATCTCGGCGAGGATGTCGCCGGACTTGACCTCATCGCCTTCCTTCACCAGCCATTTGGCCAGCGTGCCCTCTTCCATCGTCGGCGAGAGCGCCGGCATCTTGATTACGATACCCATTAATATTGCTCCACCAGCACGTCGGTATAGAGTTCGGACAGTTCAGGCTCTGGCGAGGTTTCCGCGAAATCGGCCGCTTCGGCGACGGTCTTGCGGATATCCTGGTCGATCACCTTGATGTCGTCCTCGCTGACGCCGGCCTCGATCAGATATTTCTTCACGCCTTCGATCGGATCGGACTTGTCGCGCATCGCCTGCACTTCCTCGCGCGACCGGTATTTGGCCGGGTCGGACATGGAGTGGCCGCGATAGCGATAGGTCTTCATTTCCAGCAGGATCGGGCCATTGCCCTCCTGCACCCACTTGAGCGCCTCTTCGGTCGCGCCGCGCACGGCCAGCACGTCCATGCCGTTGACCTGAAGCCCCGGAATGCGGAAGCTTTCGCCGCGACGATAAAGCTGGTCTTCCGCCGACGAGCGATTGACGCTGGTGCCCATGGCATATTGGTTATTCTCGATCACGAAGATGATCGGGAGCTTCCACAGTTCGGCCATGTTGAAGGATTCATAGACCTGGCCCTGATTGGCCGCGCCGTCGCCGAAATAGGCGACGCACACACCACCATCGCCATTATATTTATGCGCAAAGCCCAGCCCCGCGCCCAACGACACCTGCGCGCCGACAATGCCATGGCCGCCGAAGAATTTATGTTCGACGCTGAACATGTGCATCGAACCGCCCTTGCCGCGCGAAATGCCGGCTTCGCGGCCGGTCAGTTCGGCCATGATGACATTGGGGTCGATACCATAGGCAAGCATGTGGCCGTGATCGCGATAGCCGGTGATGACGCTGTCCTTGCCGGGCTTCAATGCCGACTGGATGCCCACCGCGACCGCTTCCTGACCGATATAGAGGTGGCAGAAGCCGCCGATCAGGCCCAGGCCGTACAATTGGCCGGCCTTTTCCTCGAAGCGGCGGATGAGGACCATCTGCCGATAAAATTCCAGCAGTTCGTCCTTGCTGGCCTTGTAATCGGTCGGGGTCTGGGGGCGAGGCCGGTTATGGTCCGCGCCGGCAGCGGGTGCAGCCGCCTTTGCCGTTGCGCGTGAAGGACGCGGCGTCGTTGGTTTCGCCAAGGCTCTTATCCTTTTGCGTGGGGGTAGGATGGAAGGAAGGCCGATATAGCGGCAGAGTTGCATATATTGCAACGGCGGACCCCGCGGAATCCGGGCAGAACCAATAGCTGCGGCCAAAAATTGATGACGCGGAGCGCATCTGCGAGGGTGGCCTCGCAAGGCTCGCAGCAAAATTACCGAGACGGCATTTTCAACGCAAAATCATTTCATGAGCCTGCGCAGGATGACCGGGCTCAGTTTAGTGGCACGACCACTTCATCATGATGGATAACGCCCAATTGACGGCGGATCAGTTCGTCCGACAGATCGGGATCGACGCGGCGCGGATTGAGCAGGTCGACCCGGTTGTGCAGTTCGGCCCGCGCCGCCTGCACATGCTTCAATTCCGTTTTCGCCGCCTGCAACTGGCGCGAATAATCGCCCCAGGCGAGCACGCCGTTGGACCCCAGCACGACATAGCCCGCGAAGAACAGCAGCAAAAGCAGCGCGATCGCGGGGCCGATGGCCGACCAGAGGAGGAGACGAAGTTTAGCGATATGCGCCATGGACCAGAAGAATCACAGGAAAAGGCCGACCGCAAGCGAAAAATGCGTCGCTTGCGGCCAGCCGAGTCTCCCGATGCTTAGCGGAAGATCGAACGTCCAGCATATACGGCGATATCGCCCAGTTCTTCCTCGATGCGGATGAGCTGGTTATATTTGGCGAGCCGGTCCGAACGGGCGAGCGAACCGGTCTTGATCTGCCCGCAATTGGTGGCGACGGCGAGGTCGGCGATGGTCGCGTCCTCCGTCTCGCCCGACCGGTGCGACATGACCGCGCTATAACGCGCGCGATGCGCCATATCGACGGCGGCCAGCGTTTCGGTCAGCGTGCCGATCTGGTTGACCTTGACCAGCAGCGAATTGGCCAGCCCCTTGCCGATGCCCATCGCCAGGCGCTTGGGGTTGGTGACGAACAGGTCGTCGCCCACCAGCTGGACCTTGTCGCCGATCTTGTCGGTCAGCGCCTTCCAGCCTTCGAAATCATCCTCGCTCATGCCGTCCTCGATCGACTTGATCGGATAGTCGGCGCACAGCGCAGCGAGGTAGTCGGCCATTTCGACCGGCGAGAGGGACAGGCCCTCGCCCGAAATCTCATATTTGCCATTCTTGAAGAATTCGGTCGCGGCGCAATCCAGCGCCAGCACGACGTCGTCGCCGGGCTTGTAGCCCGCCTTCTCGACCGACAGCATGATGAAGTCCAGCGCGTCGCGGGTCGACGCGATGTTGGGGGCAAAGCCGCCCTCGTCGCCGACCGACGTCGCCAGCCCCTTGTCGTGCAGGCCCTTCTTGAGCGTATGGAAGATTTCGGACCCGATCCGCACGGCGTCGGCGATGCTGTCCGCCCCCACCGGCATGATCATGAATTCCTGGAAATCGATCGGGTTGTCGGCATGTTCGCCACCGTTGATGATGTTCATCATCGGCACCGGCAGCACATGCGACGACACGCCGCCGACATAGCGATAGAGCGGCAGGCCGCGCGCATCGGCAGCCGCCTTGGCGGCGGCAAGCGACACGCCCAGGATCGCATTGGCGCCCAGGCGCGACTTGTTTTCCGTGCCATCGAGCGCGATCATCGCGGCGTCGACTTCGCCCTGGTCCTCGGCATCCAGGCCGATCAGCTCGCCGGCAATCTCGTCATTGACCGCGGCGACAGCGGCCAGCACGCCCTTGCCGAGATATTGGCTCATGTCGCCGTCACGCTTTTCCACCGCTTCATAGGCGCCCGTCGACGCGCCCGACGGCACGGCGGCGCGGCCGAAGCTGCCGTCTTCCAGCATGACATCGACTTCGACGGTGGGATTGCCCCGGCTGTCGAGAATCTGGCGGGCGTGAATGTCGAGAATGGCGGTCATGATCGCTCCTGCACTTGCGGTCGTAACGGGCGGCCTGTGGCCGGGAATGCGCGCTCCGCTTAGCCAGCGCCTCCTCCAATGGCAATGCGGGGGGTTGCGCAGATGCAAAAAATGCCGATGGTCGAAAATGTAACGGCAACGGAACTGTAGGCCGCTGCGATGCATTTGAACCATGATGCCCGCGGCCTTGGCGGCCGCCATGCCGTATTTGAAAGGGAGACAAGAGGACCATGGCCGACACACCGGGAACCCCGCCTATCAAGCGCGTGAAGAAGACGGCAGCCGTCAAGCCGGTGAAGGCGAAGGCCGCCAAGCCCGCCATCGCGACGCCGTCGGCCCCTGCGGTCAAGGCCGCACCGGTCAAGAAAGCCGCCACGCGCAAGGCACCTGCCGCCAAGAAGCCGGGCAACGGTGCCGCCGCCCATGGCTGGACCGCGCAGATCGCCCCGATCAAGGCGCAAGCCGAAAAGGCCGCCAAGGCCGCTGCCGACAAGCTGAACGCAGTCGATTGGAAGGCGCATATCGACCCCATTAAGGAACAGGCTGGCAAGACCGCCAAGTCCGCCGCCGGCGTCGCCAAGGACAAGACCGGCACGACCTTGCAGAGTCTGGCGAAACTGATCGCCGACACCGCCGGCACCGTCGATTCCAAGCTCGGCCCGCAATATGGCGACTATGCCCGTCAGGCCGCTGAGTCGGTCGCTGGCGCGGCCGACACGCTCGATGCCAAGGATGTCGACCAGTTGCTGGGTGAAGCCCGCGATTTCGTGCGCAAGAGCCCGGCGGTGGCGATCGGCGCGGCGGCAGTGGTCGGCTTCGTGCTGATGCGTCTGGCCAAGGGATCGGATGACAAGGCCTGATGCAGACGCGCATTTCCTGACCGACGCACGATCCTGCACGGCGGGACGGAGGGCCAATTGATTGACGAGCCAGCGGATACGGCGGTGACGCCGCGCACCGATGGGCAGCCCGACGGCGCGCCCGATGAAAGCGTGCGTGAAGTGTTCGCGCGCCTCTACACCGACGGCCGCGCCTATGCCGCGGCCGAAGCGGAAAAGCAGAAGCTGCGTGCAGGCATTATCGGCGTCGGCGTGCGCAATGCCGCGATCTTCGGGATGGTAGCGCTCATGCTGGCCTTCGCCAGCATAATCGCGCTGCTGGTGGGGCTGACGATCGCCCTGGCACAACTGATGGCGCCGCTCTGGGCGACCCTCATCGTCGTGAGCGGCGCTTTGATCCTTGTCGTGCTGCTACTGCTGGCGGCCAAGGGCTGTATTACGCGAATGAAGAAGGCGATCGCGCCATGAACCTGGAAACCCGCTATCGCCAAGCTTGCGAACGCGCAGATGCCGCGCGTGGACGCCTGGACCTGGCGGCGAAGGAAGCCAAGGCGCGCGTCGCGCCCGCGCGGCTCAAACAGGATGTGAAGGACAAGGCGAGCAACGCAATGTTGAACGGCATGGCGAATGTGGCGGCGCAAGCGCAGCAGAGGCCCGTCGCAATTGGCGCAGCGGCCGCCGCCTTCGGGCTATTTCTTGCGCGACGTCCGCTGGCGGCACTTTTCCGGCGGCTATACGTTCGCTTCCAAGACACCCAGACAGATAATTCGGAGAATGACGATGGCTGATATCCGCGCCCAACTGACCCGCGTTCGTGAAGCGGCGAACGACGCCGCAGCGACCGCCACCGACCGGATCAAGGATACCGGCGAAAAGGCGCGCGAAAGCGCCGGCGAACTGATCCAGACCAGCCGCGACAAGGCAAGCGAAGCCTATGGCGAAGCGCGCGACAAGACCCAGCGCGTCGCCACCCGCGCCAATGAGATCGTGCAGGAGCATCCGATCGTCGCCGTGGCCGGCGCCGTCGCCGTGGGCGCAGTCGTCGCCTGGATGTTCCCCAAGAGCCGTGCCGCCATGAAGGCGTTGCCGGGCCTGGCCATGACCGCAGGCTCGCGCATGTTGGAGGCGGCCGTCGCCGCGCGCGCCGCCGCTGCCGAAGGCGCCGAGACAGTGAAGCAAGGGGCCACTAACGCGCTGCACGTCGCAACCGACGTAGCATCGGATGCGCGCGACAGCGTGGCATCGGCCGACCTGCCGGCCAAGGCGTCAAAACTCGCCGATGAAGTGACTGCTCTTGTGGCGGCGAAGGTCGATGCGCTGAGCGATGCGATCAAGGCGCGATTGCCCAAAAGCTAATCGCTCCTGCGCCGAACGCAATCTGTTCAGCCTTTCGTGCCCCTTGGATGGACCGCGCTGCCCTGCTAGGGTTGCGGTTCATCCAAAGGAGAATAGATAACGCCATGAGCAAAATGCATCTGGTGATGGGCGGTCGCGTAACCGATCCGCAGACGCTTGAATTTCAGGATCTCAGCAAGGTCGATCTGGTCGGCGTGTTCCCCGACTATGCATCCGCCGAAAAGGCCTGGCGCGGCGCGGCGCAGCGCACCGTCGATGATGCCGAGATGCGCTATGTTATCGTACATCTGCACCGCCTGCTAGAACCGGAACTTCCGGCCGCCTGACCGGAAAATCCAATCCGTTCGTGTCGAACGAAGCCAGACAAGGGGGCATTGGGCCGACCACTTCTCGGCTTCGTTCGAAGCGGACATATTTGTCCTTTAATGCACCGCTCGCGGCTTTTTCCTGAAGCGCCAGCGCAATAGCGGCCGGGTCAGGGCCAGCCCCACGAGGAAGCCGCCGATATGCGCGGCGATCGCGATCTGGCCGAGTTCGCTCATCCCCGCCCCGCTCGCCAGCCCGATCATCAACTGTACCGCGATCCACGCGCCCGCCAGCCACAACAGCCGCACCAGATTGGCCGACAGTTGCCCGATTGCGCGAACCTGCTGCTGACTGTAGAGCAGCGCGTAGGGCGCAATGATGGCGGAAATCGCGCCGCTGGCGCCGACCATAGGATTGGTCGATCCCGGATCGATCGCCCATTGCGCCAGACAGGCACCATAGGCGCCGACGACATAAAGGGCGAGCGTCCCGCCCCAGCCCAGCACATGTTCGACCTGCCGACCACAAAATATCAGCATTAACATGTTGAAGCCGATATGCAGCCAGCCTGCATGGATGAAGGTGCAGCTAAGCGGCGTCAGCCAGACCGGCACCGCCGCCATGCCCTCCAGCAGCGCCGGATCGCCCAGCCGCGCAGGCATGAAGCCGCCGACGATCGCAGCGTTATCGACTTGTCCCGTCAGATAGAGCAGCAGGAAGGCGGCGACCGTGATCGCCGCGATCCCGTTGGTCAGTCGGCCAGCAGGCAGTTTCACGGTCAGATGAAATCGATCTTGTCGACCTGGTAGAATTTATCCCCGGCCGGCACGGACACTTCCACATCCTCGCCGACGGTCCGGCCGATCAGGGCGCGGCCCAGCGGGCTGTTGTAGCTGATCATGCCCTGCTTGGCATCGGCTTCGGCCTGACCGACAATCTGGTATTTTACCGGCTTGTCGTCTTCATCCAGCAGCGTCACGGTCGCGCCGAACACGATCTTGTCGCCCGACAGGGTCGTGGGGTCGATCACCTGGGCGCGGGACAGCTTGTCCTCCAAGTCGTTGATCGTTGCCTCGACCTGGCCCTGCCGTTCCTTCGCGGCGTGATATTCGGCGTTTTCGGACAAATCGCCGTGCGCGCGCGCTTCTTCGATGGCGTCCACGATCAGCGGCCGCTCGGCCTTCAGTTCGCGGAGCTGCGCATTGAGCTTGTCATAGCCCATCTGCAGCATCGGCATCTTCTCGACGGTCGCCATGAGTGCAAATCCTTCGTCAAAACTTCCCTTTGGCGACCCGAACGTCGGGTCACCCGCAGCATGCTTCCTTGTGCAGGGGATCAGGCTTGCGACAGGGGATAATAGGACTGGAGCGAGCGCACTTCAAGGGCATGACCCCGCAAAGCCTCGATCGCATCGGCCGCAGCGACGCTCGCGGCGGCCGTGGTGAAGCTCGCAACCTTCTGGCGCAACGCGCTGGTGCGGATCGCCTTGCTGTCCTTCAAGGACTGCCAGCCTTCGGTGGTGTTGAAGATCAATTGCACGTCGCCGTCGGTGATCTTGTCCACGATGTGCGGCCGCCCCTCGGCAACCTTGTTGACCCGCTGCACCGCGATGCCCTGTTCTTCCAGATATTGAGCGGTGCCGCCAGTCGCGATCAGCCTGAAGCCCATGTCCACCAGCTTGCGCGCGGCGGGCAGGATCACGGGCTTGTCGCTGTCCTTGAGCGAGATGAACACGGTGCCGCTGGTCGGCAATAGGGTGCCCGCGCCGATCTGCGCCTTGGCGAACGCGATCGCGAAATTGCTGTCGATTCCCATGACTTCACCGGTGCTCTTCATTTCTGGTGACAGCACGGGATCGACGCCGGGGAAGCGGCCGAAGGGGAAAACGGCTTCCTTCACCGCCACATGGTCAATCGCGTTGCGGTCGATCCTGGGCAGATCCTTGATCTTCTCCCCCGCCATCACGCGGCTGGCGATCTTGGCGATGGGCGTACCGATCGCCTTGGCGACGAAGGGCACAGTGCGGCTGGCGCGGGGATTGACCTCGATCAGATAAACGACGCCGTCTTTCACCGCGAACTGGATGTTCATCAGGCCGCGCACCGACAGGGCGTGCGCCAGCACTTCGGTCTGGCGCTCGATCTCCGCGATGATGTCGTCCGACAGGCTGTAGGGCGGCAGCGAGCAGGCGCTGTCGCCCGAATGGACGCCCGCCTCCTCGATATGCTGCAACACGCCGGCCACGACGACATCGTCGCCATCGCACAGCGCATCGACATCGACCTCGATCGCGTCGCGGAGATATTGGTCGATCAGCACCGGCGAGTCGCCCGACACCTTGACCGCCGTGGTGATATATTCCTCAAGCTGCGCCTGACCGTCGACAATCTCCATCGCCCGACCACCCAGCACATAGCTGGGCCGCATCAGGACGGGGTAGCCGATGCGATTGGCGACCGCGATCGCCTCTTCCCGGCTGCGCGCGATGCCGTTGGCGGGCTGCTTCAATTTCAGCTTGTCGATCAGCGCGGCGAACCGCTCGCGGTCTTCGGCCAAGTCGATCGCGTCGGGGCTGGTGCCCAGGATCGGGATGCCCGCATCTTCCAGCGCCTGCGCCAGCTTGAGCGGCGTCTGGCCGCCAAACTGGACGATCACGCCCTTAAGCGTCCCGTTCGACATTTCGACGCTCAGGATTTCCAGCACATCCTCGGCCGTCAGCGGTTCGAAATAGAGGCGGTCAGACGTATCATAGTCCGTCGACACCGTCTCGGGATTGCAGTTGATCATGATGGTTTCATAGCCAACATCGCTCAGCGCGAAGCAGGCATGGACGCAGCAATAGTCGAACTCGATCCCTTGCCCGATCCGGTTCGGCCCGCCGCCCAGGATCACGACCTTCTCCCGGTTCGTCGGCGCGGATTCATTCTCGGCCTCGCCGAAGATCGGCGCTTCATAGGTCGAGTACATATAGGGCGTCTTGGCCTCGAACTCGGCGGCGCAGGTGTCGATGCGCTTGAACACCGGACGCACGCCCAGCTTGTGGCGCAGCGCACGGACCTCATCCTCGGTAACGCCACCAGTCATGGCGACGACCGCTTCGTGGATCAGGCCCGATCCGCGCGCGATGCCGCGCTCGTTGCCCGCCAGATTGGCGGACTTGAGCGCCAGCCAGGCGAGCCGCTTGTCGGAAAAGCCCATGGCCTTCAGGCGCCGCATCCCGTCCGCGTCGCGCGGCAGGCCGTTGGCCAGCACTTCGCCTTCCGCGTCCACGATTTCCTTGATCCGTTCCAGGAACCAGGGATCGAACTTCGCGATATTGTGGATTTCCTGAACGCTTAAGCCTTCGCGCAGCGCCTGCGCGGCGACCAGCAGCCGGTCTGGCGTCGGGGCAGCGAGCGCTGCGACAATATCGTCCTTGGGCGCGCCGACCAGATGGTCGACGGTGTTGAAGCCGCTCAGCCCCGTTTCCAGACCGCGCAGCGCCTTCTGCATCGATTCGTGGATGTTGCGGCCGATCGCCATGACTTCGCCGACCGACTTCATCGCGGTGCCCAGCAGCGGCTCGGCGCCCTTGAACTTTTCGAAGGCGAAGCGCGGAATCTTCGTCACGACATAATCGATCGTCGGTTCGAACGACGCAGGCGTCGCGCCGGTAATGTCGTTGGTGATCTCGTCCAGCGTATAACCCACCGCCAGCTTCGCCGCGACCTTGGCGATCGGGAAGCCCGTCGCCTTGGACGCCAGCGCGGACGAGCGCGACACGCGCGGGTTCATCTCGATCACGACCAGACGGCCATCCTTCGGATTCACTGCGAATTGGACGTTGGAACCGCCTGTTTCGACACCGATTTCCCGCAATACCGCGATCGATGCATTGCGCATGATCTGATATTCCTTGTCGGTCAGCGTCAGCGCCGGGGCGACGGTGATGGAGTCGCCGGTATGGACGCCCATCGGATCGACATTCTCGATCGAACAGATGATGATGCAGTTGTCGTTGCGATCCCGCACGACCTCCATCTCATATTCTTTCCAGCCGAGCAGCGATTCCTCGATCAGCACTTCGGTCGTGGGTGACGCATCCAGCCCGCCACGCACGATCGTCATGAACTCGTCGCGATTATAGGCGATGCCGCCGCCGGTGCCGCCCATGGTGAAGCTGGGGCGGATGATCGACGGCAGGCCGGTAAACTCCAGCCCTTCCAGCGCCTCTTCCATCGTATGCGCGATGCGCGAGCGGGCCGATTCCAGACCGATCTTGTCCATGGCGTCGCGGAACTTGATCCGGTCCTCCGCCTTGTCGATCGCTTCGGCGTCCGCGCCGATCATCTGCACGCCGTACTTTTCCAGCGTGCCATCATTGAACAGCGCCAGCGCCGTATTCAGCGCCGTCTGCCCGCCCATGGTCGGCAGCACCGCGTCCGGCCGCTCCTTCTCGATGATCTTCGCCACGATTTCGGGCGTGATCGGCTCGACATAGGTCGCGTCGGCAAATTCCGGGTCGGTCATGATCGTGGCCGGGTTGGAATTAACGAGGATGATGCGATAGCCCTCTTCCTTGAGCGCCTTCACCGCCTGCGTGCCCGAATAATCGAACTCGCACGCCTGGCCGATGATGATCGGACCAGCGCCGATGATGAGGATGGAGGAGATGTCGGTTCTTTTAGGCATCAGGCTTTTCGCAATCCAGTTGCAGAGGTTGTGGCTTGATCGGAAAACCCGACCAGTGAAGTTTGATCAAAAGCTGTGAGAGCGGCGCCGCATCATCATTGGCTTTGAAAACTATATACTCGCAGCGATTTCCAGCATCCTCACGTTTGATCAATTCCCATCCCAGAGGCTCTGCTCTCTTGATGATCCGGTCACACATCCAACTGGTCGCGCAGTACCTAAAATATCTGAGATCATCTCCACGAAATGCGGCAACCGCACGATAGTCGATGACGAATTTGGCTGCCAGCGAGGCAATCAAAAACAAGACTATCAAACATACTAATAGGCCCCTCCAATGGAGAAAGAGCCAATCGAAAATCAATGCACGCCCCCCGCCTGCGCCTCGCACCCCCAGCCGTCATATTCGACGCCGCAGAGGATTTCGATCTGGAGGCATTTCTTGGTCAGGGCGCGGATCGACGCTTCGTCGACCGGCTGCACGCATTCCAGGAACAGGTACAGGTCGCCCTCCTCATCCTCTTCCCGGTCCAGTTCGACAAAGCCGAACTGGCTGGCGATGGTGAGCAGCCGCTCGAAATCCTTTTCGCTGCCCCGGAAGGACACGTCCACCGGCCGCGCGATCCGCGCCACGTCGCCATTGGCGGCGAGGTTGGCCAGAACGTCCTTGTCCGCCTCCCACTCGGCGGCGAGGCGCGCTTCATCGACGGGGGGGAGGTTCTGGCTCACGCCGCGACCGATCCTTTGAGGCCGGTCACGAACTTCTTGAACAGATAGAAACTGTCCTGCGGCCCCGGCGAGGCTTCGGGATGATACTGCACCGAAAAGGCGTTCCTGTCGGTCAGCTCGATCCCGCAATTGCTGCCGTCGAACAGCGACACATGGGTCGCGCGGACATTGGCTGGCAACGTGGCGGCATCCACGGCAAAGCCGTGGTTCATGGACGTGATCTCGACCAGCCCGTCGTCCAGCCGCTTGACCGGATGGTTCGCGCCGCGATGCCCCTGATGCATCTTGATCGTCTTCGCGCCAACAGCCAGACCCAGCAACTGATGGCCCAGGCAAATGCCGAAGATCGGCACATTCTCGGTCAGCAGCGCCGCGATCACCGGCACGGCATAGGCGCCGGTTGCGGCCGGATCGCCGGGTCCATTGGACAGGAACACGCCGTCGGGCTGCAAATCCATCACCTGCTCGAACGTCGCCGTCGCGGGCAGCACGGTCACGCGCGCGCCGGCCTTCACCAGATTGCGGAAGATATTGTTCTTCGCGCCATAATCGATCGCCACGACATGCGGGCGCGGCGCGGGGGTCGGCAGATCCTGCTGATCGAACAGCAGCGCATTGCCCTCCGCATCGCTCGCCGGATAGCCCGCCGCGACTGTCTCCAGCGCGTCGGTGGCGTCGACATCATAGCCCTTGCCGAGCGTCCAGCCGCCATCCTTCCACAGGCGCGTTTCCTTGCCGGTGACTGCGATGGCGAGGTCCATGCCCTGCAGCCCCGGCCAGCCCGCCGCCTTTGCGCTGAGCGCCGCGATGTCGAACGCGCCGTCGGGATCATGGGCGATCACGACATTGGGCGCGCCCTTGACGCGGATCAGGCGGGTCAGCGCGCGGGTATCGACACCGGCGAGGCCAATACGGCCATTTTCGGCCATCCATTGGTCGAACGGCTCGACATTGCGGAAATTGCTCGGCGCGGTGACGTCCTCGCGCACGATGCAGCCCAGCGCATAGGGCTGATCCGCCTCGACATCGTCTAGGTTGGTGCCGACATTGCCGATATGGGGAAAGGTGAAATTGATGATCTGCCCGGCATAGGACGGATCGGTCATGATCTCCTGATAGCCGGTGATCGACGTGTTGAAGCACAGTTCGCCCACAGCCTCGCCGACCGCGCCGAAGCCGCGGCCAAATACCGCGGACCCATCGGCGAAAACCACGACCCCTGTCGCTCCTTTAGGCACGGTAAGGGTTTTGGCGTCAGCCATGGCGGTCGGTCCTTTATGCTTTTGCGGGAACCCGTCTGGTGCGGGTTAAACGGCCGGTCACCTATGCCCCCACGCCCGCAAGGTCAACGTCTGTTAAAAATCTCTTTTGGCGCTATATCTGCTCCTTTCCGCAAGCAACAGGATTAATGCGTCGATGATTCGCGATACCATCAAGAGCGCCCAGGTCACCGCCATGAAGGCCGGCGACAAGGAAAGGCTGGCCGCCGTCCGCCTGATCCTGGCGAAGCTGAAGGACCGCGACATCGAACTGCGCACCGCCTCCAATGTGCCGGACGACGACGCCATCGTGGTCGAAGTGTTGCAGAAGATGGTCAAGCAGCGCCGCGAATTGATCGAGATGTTCACGACCGGCGGCCGCGAGGAACTGGCGGCGAGGGAACAGGCCGAACTGGCCGTGATCGAAGGCTTCCTGCCTGCGCAGTTGAGCGAAGAGGAAACGAAGGCCGCGATCGAGGGCATCAAGGCCGAGGTCGGTGCCGCAAGCGTGAAGGACATGGGCAAGGTGATGGCCGTGCTCAAGGAACGCCATGGCAGCGTGATCGACATGAGCAAGGCCAGCGGGCTGGTGAAGGCTGCGCTGGGGTGACAGGATGATGCAGGGCTGACATAGAAAGCCCCTCCCTTCCAAGGGAGGGGTTGGGGTGGGTGATGGCGCTACGCATCAATGCAAAACTCGGCCAATATGCGCACGAGATGCGCCGGGAACCCACCGACTATGAACGACGCCAATGGGGCAAATTACGGGCATCGCAGTTACACGGTTTCAAATTCCGCCGCCAAGCTGTCATCGCCCCCTATATATGCGACTTTCTGTGCCCTCTCATCGGCCTTATCGTGGAAGTCGATGATGATCGCCATGATGCGATCAAGGACCAGGATCGCGACTTCGATCTCGCCAATCAGGGCTATTTGGTTTTGCGTTTCTCCAATGCCGACATTCGTGACAATCTGGACGGCGTGCTGACGGCCATCCTGGATCGAGCAAGCGTGCTGCCTGAGAGGCAGAAGATCACCCACCCCAACCCTTCAAACGAGGCGCGTGACTCGTTTGAACTTGGAAGGGAGGGGCTTTAAACGGCATGACCCTCACCCCCCAATGGCTGGACGAACTGCGCGCACGCACATCGCTCTCCACCCTCATCGGCAAGACCGTAAAGGTCACCAAAGCGGGCCGCGAATATAAGGCTTGCTGCCCCTTCCATAACGAAAAGACGCCCAGCTTCACGATCAACGATGAAAAGGGCTTCTACCATTGCTTCGGCTGCGGCGCGCATGGCGATGCGATCCGCTGGATGACCGACCAGCGCGGCCTGCCCTTCATGGAGGCCGTGAAGGAACTGGCCCAAGCCGCCAGCATGGACGTCCCCGCCGCCGATCCACGCGCCGCCAGGCGCGCCGAACAGGCAAAGGGCCTGCATGACGCCATGGCGGCGGCGCAGGCATTTTTCGAGGAGCAACTGGGCGGCATCGACGGTGGCGATGCCCGCGCCTATCTGCAAAAGCGCGGCATCAGCGAAGCCATCCGCCGGGCCTTCGGCTTCGGCTTCTCCCCTGACGGGCGCGGCCGTCTGAAGAGCGCGCTCAAGGAATTTGGCGAGCCGATGCTGGTCGAGGCCGGACTGCTGATCGATCCTGAAGCACTGGAGCAGGGCAACGCCAAGAAACGCGAAAGCTATGATCGCTTCCGCGGCCGCCTGATGCTGCCCATCCGCGACATTCGTGGCCGCGTCATTGCGTTCGGTGGCCGTATATTGGGCGCGGGCGAGCCAAAATATCTGAACTCCCCCGATACGCCGCTGTTCGACAAGGGCCGCACGCTTTACAATATCGACCGCGCCTCCCCCGCCAGCCGCCAGACCGAGCGGGTGATCGTGGTCGAAGGCTATATGGACGTGATCGCGCTGGCGCAGGCCGGCTTCAGCGACGCAGTCGCTCCGCTCGGCACCGCGCTGACCGAACATCAGATCGAGCGGCTTTGGAAAATGGTCGAAGTGCCGATCCTATGCTTCGACGGCGATTCTGCCGGGCAGAAGGCCGCGATCCGCGCCGCCACCCGCGCCCTGCCCCTGCTGCGCCCCGGACATAGCCTGTGTTTTGCGACGCTGCCGCCCGGCCAGGATCCCGACGACCTGATCCGCACCAGCGGGGCGGAGGCAATGGAAGCGGTGCTCAAAGCGGCAGAGCCGCTGATCGAACGGCTGTGGAGTCATGAACTGAGCGCCATGCCGCTCGACACGCCCGAACAGAAGGCCGCGCTCAAGCAGCGGCTTCGCGCCATAACGGACGCGATCGCCCATTCCGACGTCCGCGCCCACTACGCCCATGAATTTCGCGAACGCTATGACGCCCGCTTCTTCGCCCGGCGCGACAACGCCCCGGCGCAAAGGCAAGCGCGCGGCGGCGGGGATGGCGGCCGCTGGCAACGCGACAAGCGCGGCAACTGGAAACCGCCCATCCCGTCCGCCGGCACCGAGGCACGCGCGATCGGCGCGAGCGGCATGGAGCAGCGGCTGCTGCGCGCTATCCTCGCCGGCTTGCTGCGGCACCCGGCCCAGATCGCGCCGCATCGGGAAGCGCTTTCGGGCCTCCAGATCGGCGACCCGATGCTCGCCCAGTTGCTTGCGGCGATGATCGCCGCGTCCTTCCGAAAAGAAACAGTTGAAACGCAGGCCCTCCTTACCATATTGGGGCAAGGTGAAGTGTATAATATGGCTAAGGGGATGCTCCGGGCCGACACGTTCACACTCACCCCTCACAGGATGGCAACCGATCCCGATCGCCTTGCGCGCGATCTGGAGGAAGCCATCCGGGTGATGGCGCAGGGACCGGAGTTGGAAACGGCGCTGGCGGAGGCTACGAGGCGGTTCAGAAATGACGTCAGCGAGGAAAATCTCGCTGAGCAACAACGCTTACGCGCTCTCAAGGCGGACCATGACAGTCGACTGGCGGAACTGGCGCAGTCGGAAGACATTGTTTGATATAGATCGTCCCTTGGAGGGACGACGGGTTTGATGTGATCGTCCCTCCAAGGGACGGCGGAGTTAAGGCGAATAAATGGCGACCAAGGCGAACAGCAAAAGTGCGGCGGGTGCAGGCGATGGCGGGGATGAAGGCGGCGATGCGCCCCTGCTCGACCTCAACGAAGCCTCGGTCAAGAAGCTGATCGCCCGCGCCAAGAAGCGCGGTTACATCACCTATGACGAGCTGAACGATGCCTTGCCGCAGGACCAGATGTCCTCCGAGCAGATCGAGGATGTGATGTCCGCGCTCAACGACATGGGCGTCAACATCGTCGAGAATGAAGAAGCGAGCGAGGACGGCGACGAGCAGCGCGAGCGCGAGGATGCCGAGGACGCCGAAGATGAGTTCGAGCGACGATGACGGCCCGAAGCTCATCACCGAGAAGAAGAAGGAAACGGTCGATCGCACCGACGATCCCGTTCGCATGTATCTGCGTGAAATGGGCGCGGTGGAACTGCTCAGCCGCGAGGGCGAAATCGCCATCGCCAAACGGATCGAGGCCGGCCGCGATACGATGATCCTGGGCCTGTGCGAAAGCCCGACCACCTTCAACGCGATCATCGAATGGTCGACCGCGCTCAACAACGGCGAGATGCAGTTGCGCGAGATCCTCGATCTCGACGCCATGCTCTCCAAGGATCCTGCCCCGGAAAGTCTGGAGGAAGGCGCCGAGGACGATGATGGCGAGATCAGCGAAAAAACCGCCGGTCCCAGCTTCAAGGAAGAGGAAGAGCCGGAGGAAGAATCCGTCGACGGCGACGAGGATGAAGACGGTACCGAACGTCGGACTCGTCGCGTGGAAGAAGAAGAGGAGGAAGACAACACCCTCTCCCTCGCGCAGATGGAAGAGACTCTCAAGCCGATGGCGCTGGAGAAATTCGCGACCATCACCGAGATTTTCCGCGCCTTCTCCAATGCCCAGGAATCGCGCATGGTCGCCATGGCGATCGGCGAGACGCTGAGCCAGAAGGACGAGGATGATTATCAGGAACTGCGCGAAAGCCTGACCGCGCAGGTCGAGAGCGTGCAGTTCCATCAGCAGAAGATCGAATATCTGGTCGATCAGCTCTATGCCTATAACCGGCGCCTGACCGCACTGGGCGGCCAGATGCTGCGCCTGGCCGAGCGCCACAAGGTCAGCCGCAAGGATTTCCTCGACCGCTATGTGAATCATGAGCTGGACGACGCCTGGCTCGATAAGGTTCAGGGCCTGGACAAGAAATGGGCCGCTTTCGCCGCCGCCGAAGGGCGCGCAGTCGACCGCATCCGCAACGAGGTGAGCGAGATCGCCCAGGCGACCGGCATGTCGCTCAGCGAATTCCGCCGCATCGTCAACATGGTGCAGAAGGGCGAGCGAGAAGCCCGCATCGCAAAGAAGGAAATGGTCGAAGCGAACCTGCGCCTCGTCATTTCCATTGCTAAAAAATATACGAACCGCGGCCTGCAATTCCTTGATCTTATTCAGGAAGGCAATATCGGCCTGATGAAGGCGGTCGATAAGTTCGAATATCGTCGCGGCTACAAGTTCAGCACCTATGCGACCTGGTGGATCAGGCAGGCGATCACCCGCTCGATCGCGGATCAGGCTCGGACCATCCGTATTCCGGTCCATATGATCGAGACGATCAACAAGCTGGTCCGCACCAGCCGCCAGTTCCTGCACGAGCAGGGCCGCGAACCGACCCCGGAGGAAATGGCAGAGCGTCTGTCCATGCCGCTGGAGAAGGTGCGCAAGGTGATGAAGATCGCCAAGGAGCCGATCTCCCTCGAAACACCGATCGGCGACGAGGAAGACAGCCATCTGGGCGACTTCATCGAGGACAAGAATGCGATCATCCCGGTCGATGCCGCGATTCAGGCGAACCTGAAGGAAACGGTCACCCGCGTCCTTGCATCGCTGACGCCGCGTGAGGAACGCGTGCTGCGTATGCGCTTCGGCATCGGCATGAACACCGATCATACGCTGGAAGAAGTGGGCCAGCAGTTCAGCGTGACCCGCGAACGTATCCGCCAGATCGAGGCGAAGGCGCTGCGCAAGCTCAAGCACCCGTCGCGCAGCCGGAAGATGCGATCCTTCCTCGATCAATAAATTAAAATCGATCGGTAAATGTAAATTAACCATCGTTGACGGAAAAGGGCGGCTTTCACGGTCGCCCTTTCTGCTTCCGTAAACCGGACGTTTACTTGGGCGCACTATGCCTTGTGATTATAGCCTGCCGATGCGGGCATTACAGGGATTTGGGCATGAGCGAAGCGGCACCGCGCTATCAATTTGGCGACATAGCGCGAATCCTGGAGGCGCTGGTCGCCGCCGATGGAACGGCTGCCCATGCCTATGCCAATCGCGCCAGCACAGGCGTCGCCCGCGACGCGCTGCTATCGCTGTCCGACCTTGCCGACGCGGCCTATTATCTCTGTATGCTCCATGGGCGCCATCCCGGCGTGATCGACCATGCCGCGACCCGCTCGGCCGACAACGCCGCGCGCCAGTGGCTGATCGAGACGGCCGATGCCTTTGCCCGCGAACGCGCCTATCTGACCCAGGTCACCGTCGCCACCGGCCCCGCTCCCAGCACAGCGGGCCAGGCCGATTGCGAAACCGCCGTCAGCCAGCAGCGCCACGCGCTCGATATGCTGGCCCAGTCCGATCGGCGGGGTTGCGCCATGGGCGCTGCCATGGCGCTGGTGCTCGACTGGCGCGCCGTGCGCCATGTGCTCGACATGGCGGCTCTGCGCGCGGGCCTGGAGCCTCATCCCTATGCCATGCCCGATCGCAATGCGACGCTGGACGTCGCCCGCGCGATCGGCGGCGACGATGGCATCGACCGGGCCATCCAGTTCGGCGCGCGCCAGTTGCTCAACCAGCATCGCGGCCTCTGGGATCTGCTCGCGGCCCGCGCCGACGTGCGCGCCCGACAGGGCTGATTCCCCCTTTCCCGATTGCGCAGGTCCGCCGCATTGCCTAGTCCGGTTGCCATCGGCAACCGAACGGAACAGCAATATGCGCTTTGAAGGCACGCAGGACTATGTCGCCACCGACGATCTGAAGGTCGCGGTCAACGCCGCCGTGCTGCTGCGCCGTCCGCTGCTGGTGAAGGGTGAGCCGGGCACCGGCAAGACCGTCCTCGCCCAGGAAATCGCCAAGGCGCTGGATGCTCCCCTGATCGAATGGAACGTCAAATCCACGACCAAGGCGCATCAGGGCCTCTACGAATATGACGCCGTCGCACGCCTGCGCGATGGCCAATTGGGCGACGAGCGCGTCCACGACATCGCCAACTACATCCGCAAGGGCAAGCTGTGGGAGGCCTTCACCTCACCTAAGCTGCCCGTCCTGCTGATCGACGAGATCGACAAGGCCGACATCGAGTTTCCCAACGACCTGTTGCAGGAGCTCGATCGCATGGCCTTCCACGTCTATGAGACGGGCGAGACGATCGCTGCGGCCGATCGCCCGATCGTCATCATCACCTCGAACAACGAGAAGGAACTGCCCGACGCCTTCCTGCGCCGCTGCTTCTTCCACTATATCAAATTCCCCGACCGCGACACATTGGCGCAAATCGTCGATGTCCATTTCCCCGGCATCCAGAAGATATTGGTCAGCAAGGCGATGGATATTTTCTACGACATCCGGGAAGTTCCCGGCCTCAAGAAGAAGCCCAGCACCAGCGAACTGCTCGACTGGCTGAAACTGTTGCTGAACGAGGACATGCCGCTCGACGTCCTCCAGAACAGCGACCCGACCAAGGCGATCCCGCCGCTCCACGGCGCGCTGCTCAAGAATGAGCAGGACATCATGATGTTCGAGCGCCTCGCCTTCATGGCGCGCCGTCAAGGGCGATGACCTGAATCACCTATGTCTCTCCTTTCCTGAGGGAGAGGGATTTGAAGGGAAAGCCCAACCATGCCTCATTCCGCCGGATGCCTCTGCGGCGCTGTCCGCATCGCCATCGACGCCGAACCGATCGCCGCACGCATGTGCTGGTGCCGGCTGTGCCAGTATCTGGGCGGCGGCGCGGCCACGGTGAACGTGTGCTTTCCATCGGACAAGATAATGACCAGCGGCGAGGTGCGGTGGCACGACAGCATCGCCGACAGCGGCAACGCGATGAAGCGCGGCTTTTGCCCGACCTGCGGCACGCCGCTGTTCAGCCTGGCCGAATCACGCCCGCATCTGACCTTCATCCGCGCCGGTGCGCTGGAGGATCCCTCGTTGATCGGGCCGCAGGCGGTCATCTGGACCGATGCCGCGCCGACATGGGCACATCATGATCCCGACCTGCCCCATTATCCGGCGCAAATCCCGCCGGTGGTTTGAAATAGGCGCTTGCACGGCCTGGTTTAGCCTGTAGCCTCCTTGTCATAGTTCAATGCCGCGCGAAGACGGTATCGACCTGGAGAGTGATGACGATGCCGAAGCGCACCCAAGGCCTCATTGCCGTCATGATATCTGGCGCGGCGTTGTGCTTTGCCATTTCATCGCCTGCCCATGCCGCCGATACCGAAGCCTGGACCCCGACCGAAAGCGCTATCCGCGCCGCTTCGGCCGGCATCGCCCTGCCCCAGACCGTGGCCGGCCTGTCGCTCAGCAAGAGCGGCGAAGCATCCAACGGCGGGCGCGCGGTCGACAATTATGCGCAATATCTGTCCGAGGACGGCGCCATCCAGGCGACCCTCTATGTCTATCTCCCGACCTATGCCGACGCCTCGCTGGCCGCCTATATGACCGACAAGGCGGTGATGGAAAGGTTTGGCGCGAAAACCCGCCGCACGGCCTATGCCAGCGCCCCTGCCGCCGGCCACGCGGACAGCGCTATACGCGCGGTCTATGACGACGCCGCCGACGGCGCGCTGACGACCGCCGCCGGTTTCGTCCATGCCGGACGCTGGATCGTCAAGCTTCGCGTGACCGGGCCGACCGAGCGACGTGGTGAAGTGCTGGCCGGCCTGGACGGCATGCTCGCCAACCTGTCGGTCGATGATCCCGCCAGCCTGCATGCCACTGCTCCGGCCAGCTTCGCCGCCTGTCCTGCCGCGTCGACTGCCGACGCCCGACTGACCCCGGCCAAGCTTACCGAGGAAGCCGTACCCCAGGATGTCCGCATCCCGCGCGACGGCAGGGACGCACTCTGCATCCGAGGCACCGTGGCCACTGCCGATGGCAACTACGACATGCTCCAGCAGGCTGGGCGCGACGACGGCGCAATCATCGTGCCAATCGACGACAGCGGCACCGTCCTCGCCTTCGATCCGGCGACCGATGGACAAGGCTATAAGCTCTCGATCCACATGGTCGGCCAGACCGATATCTACGGCGTCTATGACAAGGTGCCCAGCCCGCGTCAGGTGGCCGCCATTATCGACGGCAAAGACACCCAAACCGCCGAAGCGCAGGCCGTCGCGACCTATGCCGCCAATGGCGAGATCACGGTTAGCCGCCTGGCGCAAAAGGGGCGCTGATCGCGTTCTTCCTGTCCCGCTGAAAATCGGCTTTGATCCGCCCTTATGATTCAGCCGCGAGACGCGACCCGTTTTGCCCGTGTCCGCGCGCGGCTGGAAACGATCCAGATCGCGCCTGGCCCACCGGCATGGGCGTTCGAATTTCTCCTCTTCGGCTTCAAGCAAGGCTGGGCCTGCCTGTTCGGCGGCCTGATGCTGACGCTCCTGCTGGCAACGCACCTCTTCTATCCATCCGAAGCGCCGCTTCACCGTTATGATTTCCTTACGCTGGCGGCGCTCTCCATTCAGGCTGCCATGCTGGGCTTCCGGCTCGAAAGCTGGAGCGAGGCGAAGGTCATCTTCGCGTTCCACCTCATCGGCACGGTCATGGAATTGTTCAAGACCCATACCGGTTCGTGGATCTATCCGGAAGCCAGTCTGCTCCATGTCGGCCCCGTCCCGCTCTTCTCAGGCTTCATGTATGCAGCGGTAGGCAGCTATATCGCGCGCATCTGGCGCATCTTCGACTTCCGCTTCACCTATTATCCGCCGGTCTGGGCCACGGCGCTGCTGGCCGCCACGATCTACGTCAATTTCTTTGCCCATCATTGGCTGCCGGACATGCGCTTGGCGCTGTTCGCTGCGGCAATCCTGCTGTTCGGCCGCACCTGGATTGTCTTTACGCCCTGGCACATACCGCGACGGATGCCGCTCCTCATCGGCTTCATCCTCGTCGCCCTGTTCATATGGTTCGCGGAAAATATCGGCACCTTCGCCAATGCCTGGACCTATCCCGATCAACGGCATGGCTGGCAGATGGTGAGCGTCGCCAAACTGGGCAGCTGGTATCTGCTGATCATCATCTCGTTCGTGCTCGTGTCCTTGATCCACGGCATGGGCACGAAGCGCGATCAGATCAGATAACCGACCTCGTACAGTCCCCAGCGTCGCCCGCCGAAGACCAGGGGCACGAACACGCTGCGCAGCGCGCGGTATCGACCTTCGCCCAGATCCTGCCGATAGGTATAGAGGAAGAAGTCGCCCTCTTCCTGCAACGCCCGGCTGGTCTGGCTGTCCATGAAAATCTGCCGGTTGCGGGCATTCTCCATATTCCAGTCGTGAGCACCGGCCCGCTGCGGCTGGCAGCGCGCGCTGATATGGGTGGGCAGATAGCCATTAATGTCGAGCAGGCAGCAGCCGACGATCGCACTGTCCTCGCCCGTGCGCCGGTCCAGTACCGGCCGCAACATGCCGTCGGCGAAATGGGTGAAGCCGTTGAGATATTGGGGCGGCGCCGATCCTTCGATCAGGCGATAGTCAGTGTCGAATAGCTGCGACAGGCTGATCTCCCCCGTCTCCAGCGCCCGTTCGATCAGCGCGCCCACCTCGTCTGCGCCATCTTCCGCCAGTCCGATATAGCGGCTGTTTCGCGTCTTCTGCGGACCGTGCGCGGCGGTATTCAGCATGGCGTTGGCCATGCCCTCCAGCCCTTCGAGCTGCTCACGCGCGACATCGACCCGCGCAGCGCTGTCGCTGGCGGACCGGCTGAACGTCGCAAGCCCATGGCGCAGTGCATTGACGTCGCCGTCGGCCGCATCGGTGCAGGTGACGATGGCGTCCGATCGTTCGCCGAACTGGGTGACGAGCGAAGCGATTTCCGCCATGCTGAGCCGCAGTCGGTCGATATGCGCACCCGCCCCCCGGCCGCGCACGATATTGGCCTCCACCCCGCCGATCAGATGACGCGCATCCCGATCCAGCTGGATCAGCTTGTCGCCGGCCGACGCCGCGGATTCGCCCGCTTGCCCCGCCAGGCGCCTGATCTCGTCCGCCACCACGGCAAAGCCCTGCGTCGCTGCGCCACCGCGCGCCGCCTCGATCGCGGCATTGACCCCCAGCATTCGTGTCTGCCGCGCGATCGCGCCCAGTTCCTCGCTGATATCGCCCACCGCTTCGATCACGGTCAGGAACTGGCGCAAATGCGCCTCCAGCCCGGTGACATGCTCCACCAGCCCCGCGACCTCGCCCAGCGACAGGCCAATCACCTCATGTCCGTCGGCGATGATGCGTCCGGCGCGCCGTGCGGTCAGACTCAGCTCCTGCGCCGCGGCCACGCTCTCATTCTGGCTGGCGGCCAGCGTTTCCATATTGGCCTGCAAATTCGCCAGATGCGCGGAATCGCCCTGGATACGACGGTTCAACTCGCCGAGATATCCAGCCGTTTCGCTGCACTGCAATGCGATGTCGCCCGACCGTTCCCCCAGATCAGCCAGCAAGTCCCTGTTTTCCAAGCGCGCCCCTGCTCATCTTTGTGCCGCGGATAGTGACGGATTAACCATGCACTGCAACACTTAATATTCGGACAATCCATGCGACGACGGCAGCTTGCATCGCGCCGCGCGCTGGCCGACAAGCGGACCATGCTGCTCAACTTTCTCGATGCGCTCCGCGCCGCCGGCATCAACGCCAGCATCAAGGAGCATCTGCTGCTGCTCGAAGCGCTCGACCGCGACGTCATCGCCCGGCGGCCGGAGGATTTCTATTATCTCGCCCGCGCCACCTATGTGAAGGACGAAGGGCTGCTCGACCGGTTCGACCAGGTGTTCGCCAAGGTGTTCAAGGGCGTGCTGGGCCAGGATGGGGTCGAGGCGGAGATACCCGAGGAATGGCTGCGCCTCGCCGCCGAAAAATTCCTCAGCCCCGAGGAAATGGAGAAGATCAGATCCCTGGGCGACTGGGACGAGATCATGAAAACGCTCAAGGAGCGGCTGGAGGAGCAGAAGGGCCGGCATCAGGGCGGCAACAAGTGGATTGGCACCGGCGGCACCTCCCCTTTCGGTAATGGCGGCTACAATCCGGAAGGCGTGCGGATCGGCGGCGAATCCCGGCACAAGCGCGCAATCAAGGTCTGGGAAAAGCGCGAATTCGCCAATCTCGACAATGCCAAGGAACTGGGCACCCGCAACATCAAGGTCGCGCTGCGCCGCCTGCGCCGCTTCGCGCGCGAAGGCGCGGCCGATGAACTGGACCTCGATGAAACAATCCGCGGCACCGCACGACAGGGCTGGCTCGACATCCGTATGCGGCCCGAACGGCATAATGCGGTCAAGCTGCTGCTCTTCCTCGACGTCGGCGGATCGATGGACCCGTTCGTCACGCTGTGCGAGGAACTGTTTTCAGCCGCGACCGGCGAATTCAAGAATATGGAATTCTTCTACTTCCACAATTGCCTCTATGAAGGCGTGTGGAAGGATAATCGCCGCCGCTTTTCGGAGCGTATCCCGACCTGGGACATCCTCCACAAATATGGCCATGATTATAAGGTCATCTTCGTCGGCGACGCGGCAATGAGCCCTTATGAAATCGCCCATCCAGGTGGTTCGGTCGAACATATGAACGAGGAAGCCGGCGCCGTCTGGCTCCAGCGCGTCGCCCACACCTATCCCGCCTGCATCTGGCTCAACCCCGCGGCGCAAGCGCATTGGGGCTATAGCCAGTCGACGAAGATGATCCGCGACCTGATGAACGATCGCATGTACCCGCTGACGATCCAGGGCATAGACGCGGCGATGCGCGAACTGACGCGCAAACGGTGAACCATGGCGTCAAGGTCGACGGCCTGAGCCAGGCGCCGGCAGGGATGACAATGTAGAAATGCCAGCCTGCACCGCCCCCTTCATCGCCATTCTTACATCATTAGCCCTCATGACCGGAACAGCACCCCACCGGTCATCGGTTCGGGCGCGCCGGTGGTCCCCGGAAAGCTGATCGGCAGCCCCTTCAAATGCCGTACCGCCATATAAGCGAAGCCCTGCGCCTCCAGCGCGTCCCCGTTCCAGCCCAATCCATCGACCGACAGCACTGCCGCGCCGGTCCGCTCGGTCAGCATAGCCATGAGCACATCATTATGCCGTCCGCCACCCGCGACATGGATCGCTCGCGGCCGCTCCGGCAAGTGATCGACCGCCCGCGCCACTGCCGCCGCAGTGAAGGCCGTCAACGTCGCCGCGCCATCCTCCAGTGAAAGACCCTGCACCGTATCGGTGCTGAACTGCTCGCGATCAATGCTTTTGGGCGGCAGCGCGTCGAACCAGGGATCGGCCATCATCGCCGCCAACCGCGCCTCATCAACGCGCCCCCGCGCCGCACATGCCCCGCCCGCGTCATAGGCGGCATCGCCATGCGTCTGCATCCAATTGTCGATCAGCCCGCTCGCCATGCCGGTGTCGAACGCGATCAGCGTGCCGTCCGATCCGATGAAGGTAATGTTCGCCACCCCGCCCAGGTTGAGCACCGCCGCCGGCTTGTCCAGCCCCGCCGCCAGCGCCCGATGATAGACGGGCAACAGCGGTGCGCCCTGCCCGCCCGCCGCCACATCGGCGCTGCGCAGGTCGGCGACGACCGGAATGCCGAACGCCCCGGCCAGACCCACCCCGTCGCCGATCTGCCAGGTCCAGCCTCGATCGGGCCGATGCGCGACGGTATGGCCGTGAAAGCCGATCACGCCCACATCCTCGGCGATATGCCCGCTACGGCCCAGCAAATCCGCGACTGCCTGCACATGGCGCTCGGTCAGTTCCGCCTCGACCGAGGCGAGCAGCGGCTCGAAGCCAGGCTTATCCATCGCCATCGCCCGCTGGCACGCTTCGGCCAGCCGCAGGCGAAAGCCGTCATCATAGGCCATGGCGTGAAATTCGATCGCGTGGCTAAGCCCCTCGCCGTCCGTTTCGATCAGCGCCGCGTCGATTCCGTCGCGCGATGTGCCGGACATCAGGCCGATTGCCAACATGATCGAAAACTCCGCCTCTTTAACAGTCGCAACCGCAATGCTACAGGCGCGCGCCATGAGCAACTATCAGTCCGATCTTCTCCGCCTGCTCGACACGCGCGGCTATATCCACCAGCTGACCGACGCGCAGGGGCTTGACGCCCTTGCCAAAAGCCAGGTGGTGCCCGGCTATATCGGCTTCGATCCGACCGCCCCGTCGCTCCATGTCGGCAGCCTGGTGCAGATCATGATGCTGCGCCGGATGCAGCAGGCCGGCCATAAGCCGATCGTGCTGATGGGCGGCGGCACCGGCAAGATCGGCGACCCCAGCTTCAAGGATGAAGCCCGCAAGCTGATGACCGGCGACACGATCGCGTCCAACGTCGCCAGCATCAAGCGGGTGTTCGAAAAATTCCTGACCTTCGGCGAAGGCCCGACCGACGCGGTGATGGTCGATAATGCCGACTGGCTCGATGCTCTGGAATATATCCCCTTCCTGCGCGACATCGGCCAGCATTTTTCGGTCAACCGGATGCTCAGCTTCGACTCGGTCAAGATGCGCCTCGACCGCGAACAGTCGCTCAGCTTCCTCGAATTCAACTATATGATCCTGCAGGCCTACGACTTTCTCGAACTGTCGCGCCGCTCGGCCTGCCGCCTGCAGATGGGCGGCTCCGACCAGTGGGGCAATATCGTCAATGGCATCGAACTTTCGCGCCGGGTGGACGGCACGCAGGTCTTCGGCCTGACCAGCCCGCTCATCACCACCGCCGACGGTGGGAAGATGGGCAAGACCATGAACGGCGCGGTGTGGCTGAACGCCGACGCCCTGCCCGCCTATGACTATTGGCAATTCTGGCGCAACACCCAGGATGCCGATGTCGGCCGCTTCCTACGCCTCTTCACCGACCTGCCGCTGGACGAGATCGCCCGGCTGGAGGCGCTGGAAGGCGCGGAGATCAACGAGGCGAAGAAGATCCTGGCCCATGCCGCCACCGCCATGGCCCATGGCAAGGAGGCCGCGACCGCGGCCGCCGAAACCGCGCGCAAGACTTTCGAGGAAGGCGCGTCGGACGCCAACCTGCCGACCGTCAGCCTCGGCGCGGACGGCCTGAACGTCGTGCAGGCCACCACCGGCCTTGGCTTCGCCACCTCCAACAAGGAAGTGCGCCGCAAACTGGGCGAAGGCGCAATCCGGGTAAATGGCGATGTCGTCACCGACCCCGCCGTCACACTCAAGCCCGGCGATAAGCTGAGCTTCGGTGCGAAGAAGCACGGTCTGGTCGTCGCCTGAAATTCATCATTGCGAGCGCAGAGCGCTCGCAATGACCGACCATGGCAACAAACTGGCAAAAGAGCGTTAGCACCCGATTAACGCTCCTTCCTATCGACTCGTCCATTTCCAACGGCTTAGACTCGGGACCATGTCGTCCTCCGTCTTCGCCAATCTCGGCCATGTGCTACGCTCGCGCGACCCTGCGGTCGATCAACGCCGTGCGCAGCGCGAACTGGTCGACATGGTGAGCCATGTCACGGCGCAGGGGCGTAGTCATGGCGTACGGATCATCAATATCTCCGCCCTCGGCCTGATGTGCCGCAGCGACAGCGCCTTATTACAGGGCGAACGGGTCAGCATCTGGTTGCCGATCCTAAAGGACTATCCCGCTGAAATACGCTGGGTGGAGGATGGCCGGTTCGGCATGGAGTTTTACGAGCCGATCAGCCCCAAAATCTATGACGCGATGCTGTCGCTCATTCCGCCGCGCCGGACGGCCTGGTAATTTCCGGACTGATGGCGTCAAGTCCGGCGACGTCCAGCCGGGCTAAGCCCTCTCCTGTCTCCACCCGCTGACGCCCGCGCACCAGCGCTTCGGGCATCTCGGTGCGCAGGAAGCTCAACATAGCCTCCCGCACTTCGCAGCGCAGGTCGAACGCAATACCCGCATTGCGCGCGCTCAACAGCCCGCGCAGTTCCAGCGCGTCGGCGCGATGATCCGTCACCTGCAGGATCGCGACCCGCCCGTCCCAGCGGCCGTTCGCCTTCACCGCCTCGACGAATTGGGTGCGGATACGCTCGATATCCGCGGTGGGGTCGACATAGAGGAACACGGTGCCCAGCAGGTCGGACGTCTTGGTGGTCCAGTTCTGGAACGGTTTTTCCAGGAAGTAGGATACCGGCGCCACCATTCGCCGGTCGTCCCAGATACGGATGATGACATAGGTCAGCCTGATTTCCTCGACCCGCCCCCATTCGCCCTCGACGATCACGACGTCGTCAAGCCGGATCGGTTCGGAAAAGGCCATCTGCACGCCCGCGATCAGATTCTTGAGCGCCGGCTGAGCCGCCGCGCCGACCGCAAGCGCTGCAAGGCCCGCCGACGCCATCAACGACACGCCGATCGTCCGCACGCCCGGAATGGCGATCAGCATCATCGCGATCACGAAGAAGCCGATGATGCACTGGCAGATGCGGTAGAGGATGCTGATCTTGGTCCGCCGCCGCCGGGCTTTGAGATTATCCTCGACGCTGATGTCGGCGCGCTCCTCCAGCATCGCCTTGCCCGCGCGCATTACGCGGAAGATCAGCCAGCCGACCAGCAGCGCAAAGATCATCCGCGCCCCGATCGACCAGATATCTTCCGTGCCCGGCCCTACCTCGATCGACTTGAGGCCCGCGCCCAATGCCAGCAACACCACCAGCCATCGCGTCGGCTGGAAGATGGCGGGCAGCAGCACCGGCTCGATCTTCGAATGTTTCGCAACCCGCAGTGCGATCCAGTAGAGCGCCCAGTGGATCAGGAAAGCGGCAGCCACCGCAATGGCGATCGACATCGCCGCCATGGGCGTGATGTGGGTCAAACTTATATCCGTCATCGACAAGGCAACGCCATGACCGCTCTGACGTTTCGCAGTTGCAGCAAAAAAGCGACGAGCGGTTCCGTTGGAGGGCTATCCGCCCCGTAACAACCCCACAGCCGCATCCTTCTCGAACAGATACAGACATGTCCGCGCCGCCTGCCCCCGCGCGCTGTCCAGCCCGCCGTCCCGTTCGATCAGCAAATGCGCATCGTCCCGCGCGCTATCCACCAGCGCCGCGACATGCTCCGGCGTTGCGACCTTCAGTTCCGCCTCCCCCGACTGGCGCGTGCCCAGCACTTCGCCCGCGCCACGCAGCTTCAGATCCTCCTCGGCGATCCGGAATCCGTCATTCGTCTCGCGCATCAGCGCCAGTCGCGCGCGCGACGTCTCGCCCAGCGCATTGCCGCGCAGCAGCAGGCAGACCGACGGCTTGTCGCCACGCCCCACGCGCCCACGTAGCTGGTGGAGTTGCGCGAGGCCGAACCGCTCCGCCCCCTCGATGATGATGAGGCTGGAGTTGGGCACATCCACGCCCACTTCGATCACCGTCGTCGCCACCAATATCTGCGTGCGATTGGCGGCAAAGGCCTCCATCGCCGCATCCTTGTCCGGTCCCTTCATCCGGCCATGGACAAGGCCTACACGCGCCCCGAACCGCTGCCGCAGCGACTCCGCCCGCATTTCCGCCGCGGCCTGATCGCTCGTCTCGCTTTCCTCGACCAGCGGGCACACCCAATAGGCCTGCCCCCCGCCCTCGACATGGCGGGCCAGCGCCTCCACCACCTCGTCCAGCCGGCTGGCGGCCATGACGAGCGTCTGGATCGGCTGGCGCCCCGGCGGCATCTCGTCCAGCCGCGACACGTCCATCTCGCCATAATATGTCAGCGTCAGCGTGCGCGGAATCGGCGTCGCCGTCATCACCAGCAGATGCGGCGAGCGCTCCGCCTTGCTGGCCAGCATCATGCGCTGCGCCACGCCGAACCGATGCTGCTCGTCGATCACGGCCAGACCCAGCGCCTTATATTGCACCGCTTCCTGAAAGATGGCGTGGGTGCCGACAAGGATGTCTATGCTGCCGTCCGCCAGCCCCATCAGCGTGGCTTCCCGGACCTTGCCCTTCTCACGCCCGGTCAGGATCGCGATCTCGATCGGCAGGCCCGACGCCATTTTCCGCAGCGTCTCATGATGTTGCCGCGCCAAAATCTCGGTCGGCGCCAGCATCGCACCCTGCATCCCGGCCTCGACCGCGTTCAGCAGCGCCATCAGCGCCACCAAGGTCTTGCCCGACCCGACATCGCCCTGAAGCAGCCGCAGCATCGGCGTCGCCTGCGCCATGTCGCCTTCGATCTCGCCGATCGCCCGTCGCTGCGCGCCCGTAGGCGCGAAGGGCAATTTCAGCATGTCCCGCAATCGCCCATCGCCCTGGATCGAGACACCCCGCCGCCTGCGCGAGGATTGCCGCACCAGCATCAGCGCCAACTGTCCGGCGAAAATCTCGTCATAGGCCAGTCGCTCGCGCGCCATGGCGTCGGACGGGTCGGCATGAACCCGACCCAGTGCTTCGCGCCAGGCAGGCCAATCCTTGCGCGCCAGCAGGCTCGGCTCGATCCATTCGGGCAGGTCGGGCGCGCGGCTCAGCGCCTGTCCCGCAATGTCACGCATCCGGTTGTTGGTCAGCCCTTCGGATAGCCCATAGACAGATTCGCGCGGCGGCACCGTGCCGCCTTCTTCGGGCGGCAACACATAGTCCGGGTGGACGATCTGGAGATTGTCGCCATAGGCCTCCAGCTTCCCCGACACGAATTTCGGCTCGTTCAATGGCAGCAATTTGCGCGGCCAGCCGCTATTCCGGCCGAAATAGACCAGCGCCACATGATTGCCGTAGCGATCGACCGCATCGACGCGAAAGGGCGCGCGCGCGCTGCCGCTGGCGCGATAATCGACCGGCGTCAGTTCGATCCCGACCACTCGCCCGGCATCGGCCATGTCCAGCCTGTCGGTCAGGTGGCGGTCCACCCAGCTAACCGGCAGATGAAAGGCGACATCGACCGCCCGCGCCAGCCCCAGCCGCTCCAGAGGACGGGCCAGCGTGGGGCCGATCCCCTTGAACAGGGATATTTCGGCAAAGAGCGGATTGAGAATATCGGGTCGCATGGCTATCTGGCTGCCTGTAGCTGAGCAGGGGCGGTCATACAAATCCCCGATCGGCCATTTTGCCATGCCCGCAAAAGGAACAAATTGTGAACGACACCCCCCTGATGCGCCGTCTGAAATTTCGGGCCTGGCACCGCGGCACGCGCGAATCGGATTACACGGTCGGCGGTTTCTTCGAACGCTATCATGCGGAATGGAATGCGGAAGAGATCGATTGGTTCGAACGGTTCATGGAGGAGCAGGACGCCGACATCATCGGCTGGGCGCTCGGCACCATCCCAGTGCCGGACGAATGGAAAGGCCCGATGATGGACAAGTTCCTGAAGCTCGATTTCGTGAAGATCGAGAACTGATCCTCGTCATCCCCGCGACCCGAAGAGCGGCCGCAAGCCAGCGCGGGGATCCATCTTCTAACGGACCAATTAGGCGACAGGCCGGGAGATAAATTCCCGCCTTCGCGGGAATGACGAAAAGCAGAATGACCGATCTCCAGAAAATCCTGAAGGCGAAGGCGCCGCTCACCCTGTCCGGCGTGCCCGCAGGCTTCCAGCCCTGGCTGCTGGCCGACATCGCCCGCGCGGCGGGGGCCGCTGGCGGCCGTGCCGTCTTCATCGCGTCCGACGAACAGTTGATGCGTGCGGTCGCAGACACGGCGCATTATTTCGCGCCAGAGATCGAGATCATCGAAATCCCGGCCTGGGATTGCCTGCCCTACGATCGCGCCAGCCCCTCGCTGCGCGCCGCCTCCGCGCGCCTGGCGGGACTCCATGCGCTGCAAGCCCCGCCCAAAGGCCCGCAACTGGTCCTCACCACGCTGGCGGCCATGACCCAGCGCACGCTCACCCCCTTCCGCGTGCGTCAGCTTGTCGCCAAACTCGCGCCCAAGGAACGGATCGCGATCCAGACGCTGGCCGCCATGCTCCAGGCCAACGGCTATGTCCGTACCGACACGGTCCACGACCGGGGCGAATTCGCCATTCGCGGCGGCATCGTCGACCTGTTCCCCGGCGGCGAGGAACAACCGCTCCGCCTCGACTTCTTCGGCGACGAGATCGAGACGGTCCGCCGATTCGACGCGGCCGACCAGCGCACGATCGAAAATGTCGATGGCTTCACCCTCCTCCCCGCCTCCGAAGCGCTGCTGGACGAAGACACGATCAAGCGGTTCCGCAGCCGCTACCGCGAGACGTTCGGCGCGACCGCGACCGGCGACCCGCTCTATCAGGCGGTCAGCGACGGCCGCCGCCTGGCGGGCATGGAACATTGGCTCCCCCTGTTCGAGGAAAAGCTCGTCCCCCTCGCCGACCATCTGGGCGATGACGCCGTCCTGATCCGCGATCCCGGCGTCGCGGGCGCGGCGGAAAACCGGTTCGAGGCGATCCGCGACTATCATGCCAACCGCGTCCAGGCGAAGTCGGCCGATCCTGGCGCCTACCGTCCGCTCAAACCCGACTCGCTCTATCTCGACGCCACCGAATGGGACGCCGCCGTCGCCACGCGGCGGATGCACCACACCACGCCCTTCCACGAACCGGAAAGTGCGACCGTCCTCGACTTCGCCGTCGACGGCCCCCGTGATTTCGCCCCCGAACGCGCGCAGAACAGCAACATCTACGAAGCGGTCAGCAAGCATATCGCCAGCCTGCGCCGGACCAAAAAAAAGATCGTCATCGCCAGCTATTCGCTCGGCGCACGCGAACGCCTGTCCGGCCTGCTCGCCGACCATGACGTCCCCCGCCTCGCCACCGCCGACGGCTGGCAAGAAGCGCTGGGCGTCGCCGCCAGTGGCAGCGTCACGCTCACCGTCCTGCCGCTCGACCACGGCTTCACCGCACCCGACGTTGCCGTCCTCACCGAACAGGACATGCTCGGCGACCGCCTGGTCCGTCGCGCCAAGCGCAAGAAAAGCGCCGACGCCTTCCTACAGGAACTGGCCACCCTCTCGCCCGGCGACCTCGTCGTCCACATGGATCACGGCATCGGCCGCTATGAAGGGCTGACGCAGATTCCGGTCAGCAAGGCCGCCCATGATTGCGTCGCCCTGACCTATGCTGGTGGCGACAAACTCTACGTTCCGGTTGAAAATCTCGAAGTTCTCTCCCGCTACGGCAGCGAGAATGAAGGCGTCAGCCTCGACAAGCTGGGCGGCGAAGCCTGGCAGCGGCGCAAGGCGAAGATGAAGGAGCGCATCCGCGAAATTGCGGGTGAACTCCTGAAAACCGCCGCCGAACGCGCCCTGCGCGCCGCAACCGTCGCCGAACCGGATCAGGCCGGATACCCCGCTTTCGTAGATCGCTTCCCCTATCAGGAGACGGACGATCAGGACCGCGCGATCAACGACGTGGTGGAGGATCTGGGATCGGGCAAGCCCATGGACCGCCTTGTCTGCGGCGACGTCGGCTTCGGCAAGACCGAGGTCGCGCTCCGCGCGGCCTTCGTCGCGGCCATGGCCGGAATGCAGGTCGTGGTCATCTGCCCGACTACCCTCCTCGCGCGCCAGCATCATATGCAGTTCGAGGAGCGGTTCCGCGGCTTTCCGGTCAATATCGGCCGCCTCTCCCGCCTCGTCCCGGACAAGGAGGCGAAGGCGACCAAGGCGGGTCTGGCCGAGGGCACGATCGACATCGTCGTGGGCACTCACGCGCTGCTCGCCAAGGGACTGGAGTTCAAGCGGCTCGGCCTCGTCATCGTGGACGAGGAACAGCGGTTCGGCGTCACCCATAAGGAACGGCTGAAGTCCCTCAAGACCGACGTCCATGTCCTGACCCTCACTGCAACGCCGATCCCCCGCACGCTGCAAATGGCGATGTCGGGCTTGCGCGAACTATCGGTCATCCAGACCCCGCCGGTCGATCGCCTCGCGGTGCGCACCTACATCATGCCCTGGGACGGCGTAGTCATCCGCGAAGCGCTGCTGCGTGAACATTATCGCGGCGGACAGAGCTTCTTCGTCGTCCCCCGCATCGCCGACCTGACCGAGATCGAGGAGTATCTCCGCAACGAGGTGCCGGAGATCAAGGCCATCGTCGCCCATGGCCAGATGAGCGCAACCGAAGTGGAGGAGCGCATGTCCGCCTTCTACGACAAGCGCTACGATGTGCTGCTGTCCACCACCATCGTGGAATCCGGCCTGGACATCCCCAGCGCCAACACGCTCATCATCCATCGTGCCGACCGCTTCGGCCTTGCCCAGCTCTACCAACTCCGCGGCCGCGTCGGCCGATCCAAGACGCGCGCCTATGCCTATATGACGACACCCGCCAACCGTATCATCACGGAAACGGCGGAAAAGCGGCTCAAGGTTCTCTCGGACCTCGACACGCTGGGCGCTGGCTTCCAGCTTGCCTCCCACGATCTCGACATTCGCGGCGCGGGCAACCTGGTCGGTGACGAACAGTCGGGCCATATCAAGGAAGTCGGCTTCGAACTCTACCAGTCGATGCTGGAAGAGGCGATCATGGACGCCAAGGCCGGCGGCGTCGGGATCGAAAAACGCAGCGACAGCTTCTCCCCCCAGATCAGCGTCGACGCGCCCATCCTCATCCCCGACGATTATGTGCCGGACCTCGATCTGCGCATGGGCCTCTACCGCCGCATCAACGACATCGAGGACCGTCAGGGCCTCGAATCCTTCGCCGCCGAACTGATCGACCGTTTCGGGAAGCTCCCGCTGCCCACGCAAAACCTGCTCAAGATCATAGAGATCAAGCAGAATTGCATGACAGCGAACATCGCCAAAATCGACATGGGTGCCAAGGGCGCGCTGGTCAGCTTCTTCGAAGACCGCTTCCCCAATCCCGCGGGTCTGGTCGCCTACGTCCAGCGCCTGGATGGCGTCGCCCGCCTGCGCCCCGACAGCAAGATCGTCGTCAATCGCGCCTGGCCCGATCCGCAGGCGCGCCTGAACGGCGCTTTGCAACTGTCGAAGGGGCTGGCCAAGGCGGCGGGGTAAAACGGATCGCGTCGCTTCCACCTAGACCCTCAAGTCGCCATTCCTCATCATCCAGCAAACAAGCAGCAACAGGGGAAACCTAAATCCGCTTTTGACGACCGGCCAGCAAAGTCCGGCGTCACAGCAGGAGAATTGACATGAGCATCACCCTAATCGCGCTCGCGGCTGCCGCCGCGTCCCATAGCGTCTCGATCGAACATCACGGCCAGCAGCTCGGCGCAACCTACACCGCCCGCGCGGAAATGCGCACCAGGACCGTTGGCGCCAAAGTCCCCAACCGGATGGATGCCCAGCGCTGCCAATGGACCGCGACCATCGTCGTTGATCGCAAGCTGGACCATGGCCCAGCGCTGGCCCGCACTATCGCGACCGACAAGCAGTTTTCTGGCAGCGAAGCAGGCGCCTGCACCCCCGGCCGCCAGTCGGGCGAGCGCAATCTCGCCCAGCATCAGGACAAGATTGCGGCGCATCTGGTCGCGGTGGCGCAGGCCGATCGCGCGCCGCTGCTGGCCGAACTGGATTCGGTGCGCAATCTTGCGTCGAACTGATCGTTTCCATCGCCTGGCATGGCTGGGAGCGATCATGCTCGCCGGCCATGCCGTTCCGGCCGCCGCGCAGATGGCGTCCGACCCGACCGTCACACTCGAAGCCGCCAGCGACGAACGTCGCCGCGGCCTTAGTTGGAGCGACGGCGATCCCGTGCTGCGCGGAACGGTGTCGGTGCCGGTCGCGCAAGGGCTCAGCCTCGATGGCACGGCCACCACGCTCTGGGGCAGCAACCGCCATGGCGACGCCGATGCCGTGATCGACCTGGGCGCCACCTATATGCGGCAGCTAGGCGGCTGGCGGCTGAGCGCGGAGGGGCGCTACCATCTCTTCCCCGGCGCATCCGGCGCGAATGGCGACGGATGGGGCTATGGCGAAGTCGGCGCGATCGCCGGTTTCTCACTCGGCCCTGCCAGCATGGATTTGGCCGCTCGCTATGCCCCGCGCCAGTCGGCGATCGGCGGCGACAACCTCTATCTGTCGGCCAGTTCCGCTGTCGGCATCCCCGGCACACCGCTTACGCTGTCGGGCCATGTCGGCCACTCTTCGGGCGATGTACGTGACGCCCCGCGCGCCACACGGCTCCGTCCCGATGGCGGCTATTGGGACCATGGCGTTGCGCTCGACTGGTATAGGGGCCGCTGGTCCGCCGGCCTGCGCTATGCCAACAGCAGCATCGACGGCCCCGCCAGCCGCCATGCCGGCGCCAGCCTGATCGCCAAGGTCGGATTGACGCTTTAGGCCACCGCCTATTCCGCTTGTTATGCAGCGGCCGCAGACCTATCCTTCCCCCTCCATATGGAGGGGGAAATATCATGCCCGTCGAACTCACGATCCTGGCCTGGTCCATGGTTCTGCTGCTGGTCCACATATTCGCCGCGGCCCATGTGAAGACGAAGCAATATGGCCCCAAATGGAATATGGGCGCCCGCGACGAAAAACTGCCGCCCCTCCATCCGCTCGCGGGACGTCTGGTCCGCGCGGAAGCCAATTTCAAGGAAACCCTGCCCATTGCCATCGTCGCGCTCATTGGCGTGGTGGTGGCGGACAAGACCAGCGAATGGACGGCCATGGGCGGCTGGATCTGGCTGGGCGCGCGGGTCGTCTATCTGCCGCTCTACGCAGCGGGCATCCCGGTGGTCCGCACCGTCATCTTCCTGGCTAGCCTGGTCGGTATATTGATCGCCCTCTGGCCGCTGCTGACTGTCTAAGTCGCCAGGACCAGATTGATGAGGTCGGCGGAAGACACGCCCGCCGACCGCAGGAAGCCCTGATAAAAATCGCATCCCTCGCGGGCGAGCAGATGCAACTGCTCCTCCGTCTCCACGCCCTCGGCGATCACTTTGAGGCCCAGAGACTTGGCCATGTGGATGACACCGCGCACGATAATGCGGTCGCGGGCCGTGCCGGCAATATCCTGCGCCAGTCCGCTGTCGATCTTGAGATAGTCGAGCGGCAGATTCTTGAGATAGGAGAGGCTGGAATAGCCGGTGCCGAAATCGTCGATCGCCACCCCCAGCCCTTCCGTCCTCAACGCCGTGAGCAGCGCCGACGCCGCGCCGACATCCTCGATCAGCCCGCTTTCGGTAATCTCCACCGTCAGGCGCGACCGTGGGAAGCCGCTGCGATCGACCAGCCCCAGCAGACCGGTCATGAAGCCCGGCTGGGCGATGTCGGCCGCGGTGACGTTGATCGACAGACGCAGGTCGGACAGCGCGCGCGGCCAGGCCGCCGCCTGCCGCAACGCCTCCGCCTGGATATGCGCCGACAGAGGCAGCATATAGTCGGATCGTTCGGCGGTAGCGAATAAAATGCCTGCGCCCAGCGGCCCGTAATGGGGATGATTCCAGCGCGCCAGCGCCTCCACGCCGCTGATCTTGTCGCTGTCGACCGGATATTGCGGCTGGAACACGATGCCGATCTCGCCCCGGTCCAGAGCCAGGCGCAGGTCCGTCTCCAGCCGGTCGGCATCTACCTGGCGGCTATGTTTTTCGGCCGACAGGATGCGGATGCCTTCGCCGCCTGCCTGCCGCGCATCGGACAGGGCCGTGCCCGCACGCCGCAGCAACTGGGTGGCGTCATCCTCCGTCCGGGCCTGCGCAATGCCGCAACGGGCGATCAGGCGGATGAGGTGATCGCCCGCGCTGAACGGCTGCCCGACCGCGCCGATCAGTTGCCGCGCCAGAAAGGTCGCCCGGTCACTCCCGGCTGCTTCGCCGGTCAGGCCGACCAGAAATTCCGTTCCCGCGATGCGGGCGACCATGGTGCCGGGCGCGACATCGTCGACCATCCGCTCGATCCGCCGCGCGATCCGGCCCAGCAGAGCGTCGCCGACAACCTGGCCATAGGCCGCGTTCATCCGGTCGAACTGGCTGATCGACAGTAGCAGGATCGTGGTGGCAAGGCCCGCCCGCCGATCCAGCCAGTCGAGCGCCGCCTGACGCGACCGCAGCCCGGTCAGATAATCGCGCGTGGCGCCATCCTGCGCCTGCCCGTCCGACAACCACTCGACATCGGCGGCGATCGCACCGTCGCTATGACGCAGATGATGGACCAGCCGCTGGCCCGGTCGTTCGGGCAAGGCATGGGCGAGCGCAGCCGGTCGCCCTGCGCGCCTCATCGCTCTCAGCCCGGCCAGCACCGCCCGACGCTCGACACGGGGCAGCCGGCGCACCAGCGCGGCCGGCGCGATCCGCGTGTCGTCCAATCCCATATGCCGCGCCAGATTGTCGCTCAACCGCAACTGTCCGTCACGCCCGAGCGCCCAATAGAGCGCGTCGCCGCGCCGGATGCGCTGCGCGCGCTGGTTATGCGCGACACCGCCGCCCAGCCTTTCCACCAGTCGATGCGCGGACGCCAGGGCGGCGCGCAAGCCCATGTCGCTGATCGGCCCCACCAGATAATGGGTCGCGCCAACCGCCAGCAAGGCAGGAGCCTGGTCCAGATGCTCCGGATCGATCAATATCAGTATCGCACCGCCGCCCGCTTCCATCGCCGGGACCAGCGGCGTCAGCAGCGCCTCGACATTGCCGCCGCCGCGCAAATCGACCAGGGCCACCTGCGCTTCGCTATGCAGATAACGCTGCGGCGCATCCTTCGCTCTTCGTGCGCCAATAGCGCGCCAGCCGGCACGCTGCGCGGCCTGGCTTAATCCGTCGCGGTCTCCGGGCGACAGGATGAACAGGCTGCGCTGGCCCCCGCCGCTCTGGCCCCCGCCGCTCTGGTCCCCGCCGCTCTGGTCCGCGCTCACAATCTTCTTTCCCCGGCGCCGCGCATCGCCACGCCCTAGCATATAGGCGTTACCGACCTCTTGCCTCGTCTGCAACTTCCTATGGTCCCCGCAAGCCGCGACGCTTGCACCGGCCATGTCCATCGCCTAGCTAGTCGGCATGGCCATGGCCGATCCCTCACGCACATTGATGACCGACGGCCTGGGCCGCCGGATCAGCTATCTGCGCATTTCGGTCACTGACCGCTGCGACTTGCGCTGCCGCTATTGCATGGCGGAAAAGATGCAGTTCCTGCCCAAGAATCAGGTGCTGACGCTGGAGGAGATCGCGCTGCTGGCCGATCTTTTCATCGCACGCGGTATCCGCAAGATTCGCCTGACCGGTGGCGAGCCGTTGGTGCGGCGGGACATCGGCGATCTGGTTCGCCGGATCGGGCGGCACATCGGCGCGGAGTTGGAGGAACTGACCCTCACCACCAACGGCACGCGGCTGGCCGACCATGCGGAGATGCTGGCGGATGCGGGCGTGCGGCGGATCAATGTCAGCCTGGACAGCCGCGATCCCGAGCGCTTCGCCCATGTCACCCGCGGCGGGAAGATTGATCAGGTCTTCGCCGGGCTGGACGGCGCGCGTGCCGCGGGGCTTGCGGTCAAGATCAACATGGTCGCGCTCAAGGGCGTGAATGACGATGAAATCCTGCCGATGCTGCGCTGGTGCGGCGAAGAAGGGTTCGACCTGACCCTGATCGAAACCATGCCACTCGGCAACACCGGTGAGGATCGCACCGACCATTATCTGCCGCTGACCCTGGTCGCCGACCGCATTCGCGCCGAACATGCGCTCACCCCCCTCTCCCACCGGACTGGCGGCCCTGCCCGCTATCATGCGGTCGAGGGGATGGGCATCAAACTGGGCCTCATCACCCCGCTCACCCAGAATTTCTGCGCCAACTGCAACCGTATCCGCATGACGTGCGAGGGCAAGATATTCATGTGCCTGGGCCATGAGGACCATGTCGACTTCAAGGCGGCCCTGCGTGAAGGCGGCCTGACCGCTGTAGAACCCCTGATCGACCGGGCGTTGCGGCTGAAGCCCGCCGCCCACGACTTCCGCATCGGCGCGGGCGAAGGCGCCGCCACGCAGCGTCATATGAGCGTCACCGGCGGATGAGCAGCGAACCAAGGCGCGCTCTGGTCGCGTCCCCCACCCAGGCTGCGCGGGCGGCTGAGGAACGGTTGCGCGCCGCCTATGACTTCGTGCCGGTCGAGCAGGCCGACATGATCATCGCGCTCGGCGGCGACGGCTTCATGCTCCAGACGCTCCATTCGATGCTGGAAGGGCGGCGGATCGTCCCCATCTTCGGCATGAACCTGGGCACGGTCGGCTTCCTGATGAACGAATGGCGGCTGGAACGGCTCGACCAGCGGCTGGACAAGGCCAAGAGCTTCAAGGTCAATCCGCTGCGCATGACGGTCGACACGGTCGATGGTGAGCGCTTCTCCATTCCCGCCATCAACGAAGTGTCGCTGCTGCGCGAAACCCGCCAGACCGCGAAGCTGGAGGTACAGGTAAACGGCCGCACCGTGCTGCCTGAACTGGTGTGCGATGGCGTGCTGGTGGCGACCCCGGCCGGCTCAACCGCCTATAATCTGTCCGCCCACGGGCCGATCCTGCCGCTGGGGTCCGCGCTTGTCGCGCTGACCCCGATCAGTCCGTTCCGTCCCCGGCGCTGGCGCGGCGCCATCCTGCCCGAAAATACGGTCATCCGTTTCATCGTCCTCGATCCCGTCAAGCGCCCGGTCAGCGCCGTGGCCGACCAGCGCGAAGTGCGCGACATCGCGCAGGTGGAGATCGGCATCGACCGCGCGACCCCGCTGACATTGTTGTTCGACCCCGAACATACCCTGGACGACCGCATCGCGGCGGAACAATTCATCGCATAAATTTCCGTCATTTGGCCCTTGCCATGTCAGGAAAGCCGCTGCTATAGGCGCGGCCTGCCCAGCGAAAGCGGGTTGCTCCCCGATAGCTCAGCGGTAGAGCATTCGACTGTTAATCGAATGGCCGTAGGTTCGAATCCTACTCGGGGAGCCAAATTGTACGCTGCGATTTTTCGGCCTCTTCTGGCTGATTTTCACGCAACGCAAAATCAGACATTTTGTCAAGCATTCCAAAGGGTTCGTTGAACTCTACTCTTAGCATTCCGCCGGCCCAGACAGTGTTCGATACTAACAGTTTTAAAAGGGCATTTTGGGTGCCTGGAGACTGTTTATTGAACATTTTATGCGCGTTCCGGCCAAGCTCCAGAAGCGCGATACCGTCATCGACAATGAGGTCCTCGGTGCTGTGGAGACCTTCAAGGTGCCGCAAGCAGCGCTCCCGCTCCTCACGCCAGGTCGATGCCATCCGATCGTGCATGTCTCCAGAGATCCGCCCGTCAAGATGATCTACGTAGAGCTTGTCTAACCGCTGCTGCAGGCGATCGGCTTCAGCCCTTAAGCGAGTCATCGTTTCAATCCGTTCGCGACTCCGGTCCGTATGCGACTCGCGAAGGGCGCGTTCGATCAGCGCGAAGACCTGATCGTCCAGATGCAGCCGCGCGAGCTGTTCGGAAAATGCCTCTACCAGCGCCCCCTGCCGCACATATTTCTCCGGGCACTTCTGCTTGTAGCCCGAACAGTGATAGTAGATGTATCGCTCCCGCTTGATCTCCGCGACCAGAGCGCAACCGCAGTGCCCGCAGGTGATGAGGCCTGTGAAGGCGAATAAAAGCGGCTTTGCCCTGATATTGCTGACGCTTCGCCCGTCCAGGACTTCCTGAACATTCTCCCAGGTCTCTGTCGACACGAGGGGCTCATGCGTGCCCTGAAACATCCGTCCCTGCCATTCAAATGCACCGGCATATAGACGGTTGCGCAACATGTGGTGGACGGTCGAGACGCTGACGGGACGTTGGCTGCGATGGCGGAGCAGGCCGGCGTCACGCCCCATCTTCGACAGCTCCTTGAGCGAATAGTTGCCGGTCTCAAACCATTCGAACATGCGTGCCACGATCGGCGCTGCTGCTGGATCGGGAACGATGATCTTCTTTCCGCTTGGGCCGACGACATTGAGATACCCGACCGGCGCGGTCGATGGCCAGAGCCCCTGCTTGGCCTTTTCAAGCATGCCCTTGCGCGCTTCCTCTGAGAGATTGTCCACGTAATTTTTGGCCATGAGGACCTTGATCCCGTGCATGAACTTCTCTGACGATCGGGAATCGCGCGATATGATCGCGCCTTCCTTGACGAGATGGATTTCGATATCGAACTCGTCGAGCGTCACCCAGTCCTTGAGATTTCGGTAGAGGCGATCGGTCTTTTCAACGAGCAGATGCCGCACGCCGGCATGCGCCCTAAGATATTTGAGCATCGCCTCGAACTGCGTGCGACCGGTCCGCTTCGCCGACTCAACATCGACATATTCCTCCACGATCCTGAGGTCCGACTTCCCCGCATATTCTCGAATGAGGTTTATCTGGGCATCGATCGAGAAGCCCTCCTTTTCCTGCTCGGCCGTTGAAACGCGTGCATAAAGCACTGCCCTTTGCGCCGAGGATTTCGGAGCATTCGCACTGCCCTGCGGTTTCGGCTTTCGAGGTCTTGCCATCTGTCTTCCAATTCTGTTGCCACCATCTCCACCACCCTCCCCTTCCTCCCGAGGAGGCGCGCCAGGCGCTTGTGGGAAAGCGGCGGACAAACAGACGAGGAATGCTGGTCCGCTCGAACATTACATCGGTCTGGACAGGCCAGACCCTAAGGTCCAAGTCGGCTTTGTTGCGCAGCCACCTCCCGGATCATGTCTGGGATAAGGGGTGCTTTCTAGGTCGACCGCGAGAACGCAGTGGCGGCTTGGATTCGCGCTTCTTGCGTGGGCGTCCCATGCGCCGCCGCTCCGCCTGATCGACTGGCATCTCCGAGTGAGGGTCGATCTCACATTTGACCAGCATCCAAGCATAGTCGGCCAGATTGCCCAGCAGGTTTCTCGCCTCGCCTTCCGATATCGATCGTCCCAGGCGCTCCTCAAAAAGCCCGCGCGCCTCGGCGACCAACGCGTTGGAGAAGGCGCTTTTCCGTGTCACCCAACGGTGTTCACGGGAGTCGGCGGCCATATCCCATTTTGCGGAAGGTGGTGGCGACGCGGATTCAGGAAGTTCAGGAACCGGACCATAAGGCGTGGTTTCAAGGCGCAACCGCCTCATGGTCGGAGACTCCTTTGCGCCAGTCCGCGAAATATCTCCGGCCCATATCTTCGTTGCAGATGGCGGACCACGCTACGCGCGTAGAGACGCTGTCGCCATCCGATCGGGCTGTGATAGATGCCGATCGCCTTCCAGTAATCGCGAGTGCTCGCCAGACCTGAGAGGAATATCCAGCGAGCGACTTCAACGTTGAAGCAGGGATCGAAACGCAGTTGGTATCGAACCGCTTCCTCGCTCATCGCGATGGCCTTCGCAATCTTGGGCACCCACCAACTATTGACTTGCAGCGGACCCAAATCGTGCGTGCCGTTTGCGTTCGCGACTTGGGCGCCGATCCAGCCGCCCTCCTGATCGCGAAGTCCCCATAAGGTACGCTCCAGCCACAAAGCGTCGCGAGACGCTGCCTTTATGCAACTGCCGATCTGCTCAGCTTCGCCACCGGGCAGGGCCTTCGCGTGCACAGCGGGATGCCCAACCGCAAGCGCAAGAGGCAGAGCAACTGCGACCGTAAGGCCTTTAGCGATCGACGCCATGCCGACCTCCCACCTCGGTGTGTTCGGCATGGACAGGGCCGACAGGGCGCGGGTTAGATTCCGGGCGATCCAGCAGTCCATTCAAGTGCCGATCTAAGGCTTCCGCCAGGTTTCTGGCATTTGTCGCCAGTCGGACCGCAAATCCATCCTTGCGGCCCAATCGTTTGCCCAGTCTTGCGCTTAGGCTGCGCTCTGCATGTGCATGTCGCTCCTGCTGCTGGTCTTGGCGCAGCCTATCGATGCGCGATGGGTCGCGGCTTGCGAGCCGATCTGCCCTGTCACGATCAAGCCGGCCCAGCCCTTCCAGCGCGGAGCTTTTCTCGCCAGAGGCTTGCTCCAGCTTTTCGATAAGGGCCTTCTTGTCCTGGGTCCAAAGTTTGACGCCCAAGCGCGCGCGGGTGATTGCCGTATAATAGTTCTGGCCGGTAACGAGAGGTGAGCCAAGGGGCGCCAGAACATACACGCGGGAATAGGTTCGCGATTGAGCCGAATAAATGGTCTCCGCATAGCCATGATCCCAGCTCTTGTGCTTGGCGAGGTCGATCTCCTGGGTGCGATCCGCTTTGTCCCAGCGAATTGTGGCGATGGCGCCCTCAAGGCGCTCGACGGTACCACGTTGGGCATTCTTGATGCCTAGTTCGTGGGAGACAAGCCTCCACTGAATGCGATCGCCTTGGGCAAGGTCACGGGTTTCCGAGACGAACACGTTGACCCGTCCCGCCTTGGTAAGGCGTGGATCCCAACGAATGACTCGGCCATGTTCATCGACCAGGCGAACTATCGGTCTGCCACGTTCGTCGCGCGCCGCGCCGAGCACGCGATATTCCGCGTCACGGGCCAAGCCCGCTTCGGCGTGATCGCGACCAAAGGTCACGACCTGACCGGATGAATAGAAGCGAGCGAGATGCTTTTCCTGTTCAGAAAAACCCGCGGGCGCCAGAATAGAAAGCCTGCTGTCCTGCGCGGCGACCACCCCTTCGCGCTGCAATGCCTCGCGGACCTGCGTATTGACGACCAGCCTGGTGGCATTATCCAGAACAAGCATGTTGGTTGTTGCTCGGGTTTCGGGCCGGAGCCTTGTCCATTCACCGACGAGTCCCTTCGCCAACGCCTCCGCGTCGGCCCCGGCCACGACCTTGTCTAACTGCTCGAGCGACCCCGCATAATCGCCGGCACGCGCTCGGGCGACCGCATCCTTCATGCGCGCCGTCTCCTGTCGACGCGATTCGGTAAGCTGCGAGGTGGGCATTCCGAGCTGCTGCATGAGCCAGAACGCTTTCCCCTGTTCGATTGCGCCCGTCTGCTTGTTGTCTCCCAGCAAAACCAACCGCGCTCCGGTTGCGCGACTGATTTCAAGGACGCGCAGTGCCTGGCGGTTCCCCAGCTGGCCCGCTTCGTCCAGGATCAGGACATCCCGCCCGGAAAGGCCATAGCCGCCCTCAGCAAGCAGGCTCGCCACGGTTCGTGATCCGATCCCCGCCATGTCGCCAAGGTTGGCAGCGGCAGAAGACGTTGGCGCTACAGCATGTAGCGTGGAGCCGGGCTCCGCAGCTGCGTGCAGAGCGGCGATCAGTGTCGATTTGCCCGAGCCGGCCACCCCATGAAGAGCCGTTACCCGATCGCGGCTCAGGGCCATGTCCACAAGCGCTCGCTCCTGCATCGGAGACAATCCAGCCCTATCGAGCGAAGCAAGCAGGCGGTCGGCAGAAGCGATCGGCCGGCCATCGTCTATCGAAAGGGCGAGGTGCAGCGCGAGCGCTTGCTCGAAACGGGCCGAGCGGCGTGTCGTACGTCCGCGGTTGAGGATTTGGTCGCCCGTCTGCTCCCGGGTCGCGAGCAACTTACGGCGCGCCTCGTGTTCATCGATGAGCGGACGCACATCCCGGAAACGGACCTCGCCTACATGCGCGGCAAGCCCGTTCGCAAGCAATCGGCCAAATGGATTGACCGCCTCGCGCCCCTCGGTTTGCCGGATGCCAAATAAGGCTGCGCGCGCCGAGTCGGCGGGCGCGACCACGATCGCACGTCCTTCGCGCCGCTCCGCAGCCTGGCGCAGGCTGTCGAGCGCTGGGGTATGTCCCCCGAGCCGAGCCCGCCACTGGAGATGCAGCGCCTCCAGGCCGACCTTCTCCTTGGGGCCCCGCGTCGCGTAGAAAGATTGTCGGCGCGCGGCCTGTCCTTCCAGACCATGTTCGCGGGCATGGGCATCGATCTGCTCTGCCCGCTGCGACATTTCCGCGACCAGCTCTTCGGGCACCCCGCGGATTTCGAAAAGGCCCCGGCGCGGGTCGGCGGCGATTTCGTAGCCAAGCGTCCGCAGGCCGTGCGCGAGCTCGTTTCGGTAGATCTGCCCGGAACTCATCTGCTCGCTGTACATCGCCCGGGTCTCCAGGCTCGCCATGGGGCCGCCCCGTTCGCGATTGGTCATGTTGAGGACCACCACATGGGTATGAAGATGCGGATCGAGCTCGCGGCTCGCATGTTCGGTAAAGCGCGCCCAGAGAAGTCGCCCCGTCGTCTCGTGCCTAACGGTACCCTCCTCCCGGCGTCGCAGTTGCGCCTGCTCCTCGATCCATGACAGCGCGACGCTGACCGCCCGCTCGTGCGCGCTGGCGATCCGTGTGTCGCCGACCGCCAGTGCGATGACCGAGACCGATTTAGGCGCGCTGAGTGCGAAGTCCCAGCCTGGGTGGTGCTCGATCCCCTCCTTGCGGTGCCGCCCGAGTTGCTGGCCCGCGACCTCGCCACGGAGCAGAGTTTCGAAGGTTTTCGGATCGACCTCGCCGGAAAGGCCGAGTTCGTCTGCAAGCTCGCCACCCCATTGCGAGCCCTCCGTTCCGCCCTTGGTGTAGTAGTCGCCGATCGTGTAGTAGCGCGCGATGTTGCCGGCTGTGCCGGTCAATCGTCTAGGATGCATCATGCCGGCCTCGACGCGCTACGCGCACCGCCCCTGCGGCCATGCTGAGATAGGCCAAAGCCGGATGAGCGACCCAAAAGTTCCGGTCCCGGCGTGGGCGATCGCGGTGGCTGCGCCACACTGCCGGCAAAAGGAGCAGCCTCGTCTCGCGGCGGGCCGCTCCCCTCTAGCGGAAGTTCAGGCGATGAGGTTTCCTTTCGCGATGAGCGCTCTTTCTTCGCCATGGTCTTGGACGCGTCCGGAACAGGCGCCGGGACGATGGCGGACAGTCGTACCGCAGGGGCTGTCCGGTCCTCAAAAGCCGGAAAACATGTCGGGGACCGGTTGTAACTGTCGGCGAAGCGCGCAACTGGAAGATCGCGGCCAAAGCGAAGAAATCCGGTCAGATTGGGGAGATTGGTCACCTCCGTGTGCATGACGAGCGGCCGCGTGACCTGCATGCGCGAGAGGTTCACGCCATCACGCATATCGTTCACGCCATAGGACATGCCTTCATTGGCTTCGACCTGCTCGACCTGCCCCAAATTCTCGGAGACATGCTTGGCCGTCGGCGTGTCGTTCGCGCGCAACGCCACCCAGGTCGAGCAATAGCCGGTGATCGCCGCTGCATCCTGGATGCCGTAGGTCGCCTCAAGCTGCGGGTAACTCTGGAACCCCAATATGCCGCAGCCGCCATATTTCCGCGCACGGGCGAGAAAGTCCGAGAGCGAGGGAAGTTTCTGGAGCGTGGGGAGCTCGTCAATAACGCAATAGAGTCGCCGCATGCGATCGGGCGTGAGGCTCATGATCGCGCTGATGGCGATGTCGAGCCAGACGGTGATCAGCGGCCGGAGCGAGGGCAACTGATCTGCCTTCACCGTGATGAACAGCCAGCTGTCGTCCTCCTCATTGGAGACCCAATCACGGATCGAGAAGCCATCGAGCGTGTCGTCGAGATAGGAGAAGCTGCGCATGACCGAGGCGAGCTCGGCGCGGATGCCGGCCGACGTGCGATCGCCCTCCGTCGAGATGAAGGCGGCAGCGTCGGTTCCCTCGGCAAAGGTCGCCAACTCCTTGAGCGGAGAACGCAGAATCGTATCGAGGAGAACCGAGACAAGCATGCGGTCGTCGCGGGCGAGCTTGCGGAGAACGGCGACCAGCGTGCCCCGGGCAGCCTTTGCCCAGAAGGGATCGCCTGACTTGTCGGGAATGGTCGACTCGGCGATCTGATCGTAGTGATAGTCGCGAGGCACATCGACCCAGGGCGACCAGCTGTCAGCCCGCGCGTCGAGCGGATTGAGCAGGATGTCGTGCCCGGGCCTGTAGAATTTCTCGACGAAGGTCCCCGCCGCGTCATAGACGATGGCTCTGCGGCCCTCCTCGCGGATGCCGGCAAGCATCTTGACGATGATGTTGGTCTTGCCCGTCCCCGGGGCGCCACAGATCAATATATGTTCGGGCTCGAAGGCGTCCGGAACCGGCACACCTCCGATGGCGAAACTGCCTTTGCGGCTCCCCCATAGCAAGCGTCGCAACTGTCTGGGCGTCCCGAAGCGCGCGCCGCGCAGGAACTGGTTGGATCCAAGGCCCCTCCCCGTCCTCGTAAAGTAGAACCAGGCCCAGAACAGCATGAGCAGGGAGAAACTCCCCACCAGGGCCGCGCCGACTAGGAGGTGATGCTCCATTGCCCGGAGCGCCTGGGCGGCAACGCCCGACTCCAACAGCATATCGGAGTTGGTCCAATATTCCGGGCCTTCGGGTCCTCGGAACAGGAGGGGCGCGCCGCCTGGAACGTCACTCTTGAGGGTCGCCTCGACGATCTTGAACGCGACGTAACGCTGATAGTCGTTCGCCTTCTCCAGAACATACCAGAGCGTGCCGCCTACCCACAGGACTAGGCCGGCCACCACGGTCTGGAGAAACACCTGCGTGGTCATGCGGACATTGTGGACGATCGCCTGTCCGCCCCTGGTCCAGGACCCAAGCGTGTCGTTTCGGAAGATGCTCATGAGCGCTCCTCCACGGGATCGATGAGACCCCGTTCGAGGAGGAGAGCCCGAGCATCTGCCGTACCCCGAGCGAGGATGTCGGGATGGCGTGCACTCACATAGGCTGCGAGGATCGCGAATACCTGGATGTTCGTCGCATGCAGCTCATCGAAGCGGCCATGATAGCCGCCTGCGTCCATACCTTCGTAGCGATCGAGAATGTTGCGGACATAATCCGCGACGTTCGTGTCGGCAGCACGCGCGCCGACGAGGAGACGCTCGTAAAGCGCGTCTTTGAATCTGATGGTAACTCTTGCCAAGCGCCGAACTCCTGTTCGACGCCTGATCACGGTGATGAAGCAAGACCGTAGATAGGCGAAATCTGCCCTGATCTCAAGGGAATAGATGTATAAGAGCCGGCAGCCAAAGGTTGCCAAGAAAGATCAATGGCTTGTTAGCAGCGCAGCCGCGCAGGTCAGCCAATATGTGCCGTCGGTGCCAGACAGTGCCACTTCAAAATCAAGGCGGAACGCCGCGAAAGCGGCAGAAACACTGGTGATTCGCGCCCGCAGCACCCGTGCGTACGGTGCATTACAAATACGCTCTTCGGAGCGTGCGTCTGTTGCTTCGCATGAGCTTGCGAATGCGCCAGTCTCGCGCTCCCGATGGCGGGTAAATTGCTGATCTCGAACGGAAATATTCTACGCTCCGAAGGGTTGGCAAGGACGGACGGAGAGGTCCGTCGAGCCGTGCGAATCAGTGCTGCCCATAAATCCCCGCGTGTCCTGGGTGTCATCCCGGACACGCTCCACAGGCTCTGAACCGAGCCGCGATTTATGGAGCCTTGCCCGATGCGGCACATTGAACGGACTGATCTCGAAACGCTCGACATTGAGGCCTTGTGTTCACCCGACAAAGGCGAGCGCGTCGTGCGCGACGCCATTGTCGAGTGCCTGGCGATCCGCGTGCGGGCCAGTGGCGCGCGAAGCTGGATCGTCTTTGGAAAACGCGATGGTCGCACCGTCCGCGACACCCTGGGGGGCGTGAATATGATCTCCCTCACCATCGCGCGGCGCATGGCGATCGCGCACAGCCCCTCCCCCGCTTCACCCCCGCGCAATGATCCATTGATAGCGGTCTATAACGACGACACACGGATATCGGACTTGCTGGCTGAGTTCCTAAAGGCGCGGCCCGGCATACGGTGGAAAGAAAGTACCTTGCGGAATATGCGCGCCATGGCGGCAGTGCATATCATCCCCTTCATCGGGGCGAGAAAGGTTGCGGCGATCACCCGTCAGGAGGTCACGCGCTGGCACGCCGATGTCGCCGCGCGGAGCAAGGCCGTCCGCATGGCGCTGTCCACTTTGTCGGGCCTCATGCTCTACGCGGAGGATCATGGACTGCGCGAAGCGGGCACCAATCCCTGCAAGGGCCTTCGCCGCAAGGAGCGAAGCCGACGCGGCAGGCTGCTCCCAGCCTCCACTGTGCGTGACCTCTGGCAGGCGCTCGACAAGGTGCAAACATCCAAGCCGGATGCGTGTGACGCCATACGGCTCTTGATGCTCACCGGGGCAAGGCGAAGCGAGATATTATCGCTCGGATGGGACCATATCGTGGGTTCGCGAGCCGTGCTGGCCGATAGCAAGGAGGGGCCGCGGACGATCTGGCTTAATGCGCCCGCAAGAGCCATTCTCGACGCGCGGCGCGAGCAGCGCATAGGGCAACATGTTTTCCCTGCCGAGCGAAGTGAAGGACCGATGAAGGTCATCGACCGGGCATGGAAGCAGGTTTGCGTCGAGGCTGGTATCACCGGATTGCGGGTCCATGACCTGCGCCATCACTTCGCCTCAGTGGCGGTATCGAACGGCGTGGATCTTCGTCTCGTGGGTCAACTGCTCGGCCATGTCGATATCGACAGCACGCTCGGCTATGCTCATCTGGGCGGCGACGCGCTGATGAAGTCCGCTACGCGCGTATCGGGCTTGATCGACCGGTCGTTGCGCGGAGAATCCGCCACGGGACGGTTACCCAAAAGGCTTCCAACCAGGACGGAAAACGTCCACCAATGCAAGAGCAAGGGGGTGGCCAATGGCTAGTCTCCGGCTCTCCCTGACTGATCGCCTCTGCGCCTTGGCACAGCCTGAAGTGCAGGAATATAGCCTGCTGGATCAACGCCAGCGAAGGCTGGCACTGCGCATACAGCCAGGCGGAACCAAGGCGTGGATCGTGCGCCTTAGGAAAGATGGCAAATCGACCCGACACACGCTCGGCACCTTTCCCGAGATCAGGGTCAAGGATGCCAGAAAAATCGCAAGCGCTGTCCTCGCCGACGGCGTCGCGATTCCGGCGTCACGCCCGACTTCACCCCTGTTCGAGCTTTACCAGGCTGAGCATGAAGGCCGCTGTGCGTCCCGCTACAAGCCGGCGGGGCTGCACACCTATCAGATTTATGTCCGGGCGGAGCTGCTGCCCGCTTTCGCGGGCAAGCGGCTCGAAACCATCGACCGTCACGACATCGTCCGCTGGTTCGAGCGCTACAGTGCCCGAGCGCCTGGCGGAGCCAATCGGGCACTCGGTATATTGCGCCAGATGCTGGGCCAGGCCAAGGATTGGGGGTATCTGCCCGATACGTGGCGGAACCCGGCATCGGGCGTCAGGGCGAATGCCCGGCGCTCGGTTGGCACGTTCCTGAGCGAGGAGCAAATGCAGCGCCTGGGCGGCATCCTGGAAAGCCGCATAAAGGCAGGATGCATTGGATCGAGCCTGTTGCGGTTCCTCGCCCTAACAGGATGTCGGGTGAGCGAAGCGGTCAATCTCGAATGGCGCGATGTGCAGCCGGACAGGCTGCATCTTCGCGACACCAAGACCGGACCAAGAGACGTTCTCCTCGGCCTGCCGGTCCGGCGCTTCTTCAAGTCCCATCGGGCCGCATTGCCCAAGCCGGCGCAGTCAGTCTCGGCTCCGGTATTTCCCCTTGCGGCTGGACAGAATTATGAAGCCGTGCGGAGCGTCTGGGCGGTGGTGCGGCGAACAGCCGCACTGCCCCCGACGCTTCGCATTCATGACCTGCGGCACAGTTTTGCAAGTCATGCCGTGATGTCAGGCGAGACCCTGTTCAGTACCTCCAGGCTTCTGGGACATAGCCATATCCGGATGACGGCACGCTATGCCCACCTCGCCGATGACTCCTTGCTGTCGGCGTCGGAACGGATTGGCCAACTGATCCTCAAAAGCGCAGGCGCGAAACAAAAGAGGACCTGAGTAAAAAGACCCGGCGGCCATCGCCGCCGGGTCTGCGCCTCATGCGAAGAGCTGCCCTTGCCTTGTGTCGGCCTGAGCCTTCGCCTTGGCGAGGAAGTCGACCCGCTCGGCGATGACCTCGCATCCAAAGCGCTCAGCGCCATTCTTGTCCTGCCAGCGGGAGTAGTGAAGCCGGCCCGTCACCATGACCATCGCGCCCTTGGTGACATGCTCGGCGACGGTCTTGCCCACGCCATTGAAGCAGGTGATGCGGTGCCATTCGGTCTCGTTCTTGCGCTCCCCTGCCCCGTCACGGAAGCTGCGGTTGGTGGCGAGCGAGAGGCTGGTGATTGAAGCGTCGCCGCGCGTCCTGCGGGTTTCGGGGGCGTTTCCGACGAAGCCGACGAGAGTGACTATGTTCTTCATGTGCCTGACCTTCCTGATGCTGTTCGATCCGTCCAGGGCTCTTCCCTTGACTGAGCCCCGAAAGGATCGGGCACGGTCGGGATCGCACCGAGCACAGGCGAGGGAAACTCCGCGCAAAAGGGGTGGTGCGGGCAGGCGGCCGAAGGACGACAACACGGCCCTTGCAGGGTGCGAGTTGCGCATCCCGGCCGAGTTCGGTCAGGGGCATACTCAGTCTTGGAAAGGGATGAACCCTGGATGGGTCGATCGGCCGTCACCGGCAACAGATAAAGAACAGCGCGATGATGCCAGCTACAGAACGCCCGCGATCCGCTTGAGCTCTGCGATTTTCTCAGTACAGACCGTGTGCACCACCTGCCCCAATTCCTCGACCCTGGCAGCAAGCCAGTCGAGATCGTCTGCCGTCACGCTGTAATGCTTGGAGTAGCGCGCCTTCACATAGGCATCGCGCAGTTTGGTGAAGAGCGCGCGCGCTTTCCGATCGTCCCGCGGCCAGACGCTCACCAAGCGGACGTCGAGCTTATCCGCATTCGACCGTAAAAATGCGATGTTATGACGGTGCGGCGTGTAAAAGGTCATTGTCAGCAGCAGGCAGTGATAGAGACGCTCGGTGGCTTGATGGAGATCAAAGGCAGCTTTCTTCAGCCAACCCTGTCCCATCGAGTGCAACGCCGAACCATGGAACTGGCTGGCCGAGGGAAACCATTCGTCAAAATACTCCTGCGCCATCGCGAACGCGTCGGTCGGTTCTTTGGGCTTGGGTTGGTGCAGTTCGGTATCGCTGGACTGATAGAGCGCGATCCCGTCGCGGGCGATGTCCATGAAGAAAAATCGGCCCTGCGCGAGCGCATCGTTCACCTCTTTCAAGCTGTGAACGATGAAGTTGGCAGGCGTGCGCAAAACCTTCGTGATCTGCGTCTCGCGGATCAGACGTTCCTCGGCATTGTGCCAGAGATCAGGTTCGGTGAGGTCCTGCTGGTTGACGATAACCAGGAGGTCGTAGTCCGAGACATAGCCTTTCGCGGTGTGCGGCTCATCCACCCAGTCGTTTCGTGCATGTGAACCGAATAGGATGACCTTCAGGATACGCCCGGCCTTCCGTTTGCCCTCCGCCATCACCGTTGCGTCGCCAAATTCCTCGAACAGGAACTGGACGATGCGCGCAAGTTCGCGCTGCTTGGCCTGGGGCAGATGGGAAAGGTCGGTCTTCATGCTTTGCCTGATGCTATGGAGCGCCGTAGGGGCCGGTTCAAGTCAAACGAGAGAGGGCCACCCATCAATGGCCGTAGATAGCAACATGAAGCTGATGCAGGGCATTGAGCAGCAGCGTTTCGGCCTGTCCAATCGTGATGCCCAGGCGTTCAGCCAGGTAGCTGAAAGGACGACCCTCGACGCGATGCAAGACATATACCTCGCGCTCCATTATGGGCAGAGCATCAAGAGCTGTCCGAAACCCTATTGTCGAAATCGTAGTGATCGGTGGTGCCGCCAGCACCCACGCACCGACCCACAAGCCTGCGGCGTCGGCGCGCATGACGGCATCATCGTCTATTTGGATTGCGCGCCCTTGCCAGTGCTTCCTGGCGTCTTCGAGCAAATCCACAGGCGCGGCCTTCCATGGCGCAGCGGCTAGGACCTGATCAATATCGATCACCAGCTTGCGTCCCCTGCGTCGTGGTGCGTTCAGAAGTGCGAGAGGCGGAATATCGGCGATGAAGTCACGCGCTGCCTGCAAAAGCTCTTGAACAGATGAATGGAACATAGAAACCTCCAACGAGGCTCCCCGGCTGAATGACTATTTACAACCGCAACTTAAGGAACCCGCTCCCATCCATCCCCTCCTCCCCTACCTGAGATCGCAGGGTGGATCATCGGGTGCACGAACGCCACTTAGCTTTCGTCCTGATTCGACCAGATATCGCCGCTCCCCTGTGGGGACGTGAGCGTCCGGATTTGACAGGAGCAGCCGATCGAGCGTGATGAAGCCGCCGGTCGGCAGGCGCTCCAGTAGCGGACATTCCGCGGGCCCGAGGGTGACCGCGGATTAAATGGCTGTTAGGTGAGACCGCTAATGGCGATCGGAAGTCGATCAGCCTTCAGGAGAGTATGCGTGCTTTTTCACACCATGGTCGGATCGAACGACATTGAACGGTCCAAGCGCTTCTACGACACGGTGCTCGGCATCTTGGGTGCAGGGGAAGGGACGAGGAACATCGCCGACAGCGGCCATACACGTCTGATCTACAATAACGGCAACGGGACCAACTTCATCGTCAGCCAGCCGATCAACGACGAACCGGCAAGCGTCGCCAACGGCAGCACCGTCGCCTTTTCCTGCGATTCGCCTGAGCAGGTGAAGCATCTTCACGATACCGCCGTTGCCGCTGGCGGGACCTCGATCGAAGCTCCGCCCGGACCGCGCGAAACTGCCTCCATGGGCACCATCGAACTGGCCTATTTTCGTGACCCCGACGGTAACAAACTGTGCGGAATTCATTTTCCTGCCTGATCCGTCCGGCACCAGTCCGCTTCTGACCCTAGCGGACCTCGATCATGCGATCCCGTGATTGTCCGCTTTCCCACCAATCGTTCGCCAACATCGGCATCCTCAGATGCGATCGGGAATGACCGCTTACAGCGGGAGCGGCCCTTCGGGACGGCGGACTTGAAGGGCGGCAATATCCCAGACCCCGCCGAATCCGACCCATGTCAGCCATTCAACGCTGATTTGTCCGCCTAGGTGCGGACCGACCGGTTTGCGTTTCCGGATGCGAGATTTGCCGAAGGCCTTGAGGTGGCAATCAGGCCGACCAGTGCCATTCCGGCACGCGCTGATCCTGCAACAGCCTCAGGCGCCGCCAATCAAAGGCAGTGAAAATGTCGCTCAGATCCTCGCCTTGCAGGACAGGTAGTGCGGCGGCGGCTTCGCGCAGGAACCGGTGGCGCAGGCCCGCATCATCGAGATAGGCATCACGCCACCATGTGATAATGCGTTCGCGGCTTTCGGCGAACATGGCGGCAGAAGGCAACCGATCCCGCTTTTCGTGGCGGTTGATCCGAGAGTCGCAGGGCGCAAGATTCCAAAGATCGCCACAGGGCCATGCCGACCAAGGCAGGCAGTGATCCACATCCAATTTGCCCTCGCTCAATCTCTGGGCCGTCCAGACACAAGATAGCCCCGGCCCTCCCGCCACGAGCTTCTGCGCGGCGAAGCGGGCAGTTGCCGTGCTTCGCACGGGTTCGCGCCATTCGAGCGCGGCCTCAGCGCTGCCGGCTTGGACCGCAAGCCCGATGTGATCGGCATATCGGCGAATAAGCCTTGCCCATTCTGTCACGAGCATCGGCTCGATCCATGGGCCAAAGCGAGACAGCGCGCGCCACACATTGCCGGGGACAGTGAGGGTTCCCCATGCCCGCAGCAGATCAAGACCAAGCTCCAGACCCTGTTGGCGGCCGGATCGCCCGCGCTGCACAGCGAAGACCGGCTGATCAGAATTGGGAAAGCGCGTAAAATGGGCAGGCATTGCGGTGATGGTGCGGGCTGCCTCAGTAATTGCCGCCGCGATTGCAGTACCGCGCTCGGCTTCAAAGACTGAGCCCACGCGTAGGTCGGAAGCATCCGTGCCATCAGCGAGCAGCGCTCGAAACCCCATTTTGGCAAAACCCAACCCGTCGGGACCACTGTTGCGCGGAGCCTGGGGCAAGCCCAAGCGGATCAAAGGCAAGTAGAGGCGAACCCAGGTCAGCGCCACGAGGCCAAGAGGAAGGTCGACAGCATCATCCAGTTCGCGCGAAGGCGTGGCGGCCGCTGGCGTCTGCTCTGCGATCCGAGCCACTGCGCGCAATAGGCCGAGCTTGTAGGTGGATGACTTTTCGTCGCCCAGCACAATGCCGCGGATCAAAGGCAGCGCACTGGTGCCATCATCAGGCAGACGCAGACAGACAGTGGTCCAGCTGACGCCATCGCGTCCTTGTAGATCGTGAGACGCATGGACCTTAAGGATCTCCATGCCATAGGTTCGTGCCAGGCCTTCGATCTCGCCACTCGAGGTAGAGAACATCGGCCGATCTTCAGGCGCCGGCCCGGACCGTAAAGTGAGGACCATCACGCCACCCGCACGAAGCAGGGTCACCAATTTTCGAAAGGCGCGCGCCCGGTCTTTTGGCGCGACATGCTGCCAGACGGCTGACAGCACGATCAGATCGAATGCCAAGCCGAGCCGATGCACCTGGTTCAAGCTGGGCAGCTGGTCGTCGAGCCAACGAATATCTAGGCTATGACGCGCGCGGCCCTCCAGGCGAAATCCGTCAGCAGGCTCAACAGCGACGACATCATATCCCTGTGCGTGGAGCCAGGCAGCATCCCGCCCAGATCCGGCGCCCACGTCGAGCGCCAAACCCTTTTTGGGCAACAGGCCATGAGCCTGCACAAAGGCAGCGCCGCCAGGCAACGCCTCATATCGCGCAGCCAGATCTGCTGCTGCCTCATCATAGGCTGCGATCGTGCGGGCGTAAGCGGTCAGTGCAGGTCACCCATGAAGCGAGCCCGGTGTCGCGCGACATATTCTGGCCGGGGCCGGAATTTGGGATTGGCAGGCAAGTGAATAGGCATGCCGGAAGTCGGGAAGAGGCGGCTAAGCTCGGCCGGCACCTTATTATGCGACACGAGTAGACCGAACTGCTCATCCAGGCTGATGAGATGCCGGTCGAACAGCCAATGAGCCGTTGCCGACAAGGCTATCCCATTCTGCACCTCATCGGGTCCTCCGTCGGCGACCGACCAGATATGCGCTGCCTGCGCTTCTGCCTTGCCCCCGCCGTTGATCATCCTAAGCCCCGTCACCGCACAGCGATTGTCATAGGCGTCAAGCACATGTCCTCGAAAGGCTGCACTGCGGATCTTCTTGTTGATGAGGATCTGTTCGATCCGGCGCTCAGACGGAGGTTCATGCAACAAAGCTTGCGTCATCGGATCAAGATGCGCGGCGTCTAGTTCCAGCCGAATGGCAAGGCGCTCCGACAGCGTGTCCGTCAGCCCATCGCTGACGATCGCGGTGAAATCGCTGCCGCTTAGCGCTCTGACTGACCGTCCGCGCAGCGCACGCCCTGCCTCCGCCGGGTTCGAAAGATCCCGCAGCATCTGTTCAGCGAACCGACCTGTCGCATCGCGATAGGCAACCGGGCGGTCAAATTCGACGAACTGGCTAATCCGCGCATAGTAAAGGCCAGGCGCGGCCGGGTCCGCGTCAATTCGGTCGACATGACCCGCTGCGACATAGGCTTTACGGCCACCACCCGACCCCGTCTCACGGTAGATGATCCAGTCGCCGATGCAGGTTTGCGCAGCCCGCAGATAAATTCGTGGGAAGTGATAGCGCTCAGCGATAAGATCGTCATAGCGTGACGCCCCGCTGATCTCGAAGACACCCTTCACAGTCTCATGGCCCTCACCGCCTTCAAAAGCGAAATACAATGCAGCTCGGCCAAATGCCAGCCTTCGGTCGGTTGCTTATGGCTGTCGAGCAAAGTGAATGGCCATAGCGATATAGACCTCCAGCACCGAACAGGATTATGATCACGCTCAATGCCACGCGGAAGCGAACATGATCTGACCGGGATCCTTCTCGAAAACGGATTCTACCCCATCCTGCGTACGCCAGGCGGTGGCGAATGGCGGTTAGACATCACCAAACGCCACAAACATCTCTTCGGCACACGCGTAAGGGTGATCGGCGTCCGCGACGGCTTCGATTTGCTCGCTGTGCAGAAAATCGAACCCGCATGACTCGAGACGAAGAGCTTTGGGGCATGGCCCTTATGATGCTGCGTCAGCATGGCAACAAAGCGTCATCCGAAGTCGCCGGCCGGATCGCGAGATTGGCACATCATGGCGAGGATGGTGGCGTTGCCCTGTGGCAGGCGCTGGCTCATCGGCTCGATGATCTGGTCGCGGGCAGGCATGCTGTCTGAGTTCGCATAGCCATCATCATGCTACAGGGCGGCACCACCGCGGCATGAAAGCCGTAGAAGGCAGCAACCTCTCTCCCAAGATCAAAGTTATGCATCTTTAATCCAAGTCTATTTGACTTGCAATCAACTTTGCTGTCGATTGATCTTGCTATCGGGAGAGGGACGAGATGCATCGACGCGCGTTTTTGGCTGGCATTTTTGCGCTAGCAATCACTGGACTTGAAAGCGATGGCGATGCCAAGCGCCGCAGTCGCAAGGCACGGCGCCGTACCGGCAGCGGCGCGTCCACGCCTTTATTTGGCCGCGGCACGACAGATGATGGCGAATGCCCATGTAACGGCGGCAAAGTCTGCGTCGGTCCAAGAGGAGGACGTTATTGCATCACGCGCAGTGGCAACAAGCGATACGGCGTGTAAAGGATTGCATGGCATAGCGCACGTCCATGCGGGGGAGAAAAATGACAGTCTGATCGGCTTCATCGCCATTGGTGCCTTTCTGTTTGCGCTCGGCCGATGTTCCGCAGAAGGCCCTAAGCCTGCCACTGACCCTGCCCCAGTAGCGCTGATGTCATCTGATGCTGTGGCCTCCCCAGGAGAAGCTTTGGATACGCCCGTCGAGGCGCCCCCTGAGCGTGCCCCCGAGCCAGCTGCATTGGTCTCAAGCCGCGCGTTGGAAGATCTAGGGTCGCGCGATGAGAGACCAAGCTGTGGAAGCAAACATCTATGCCGACAGATGAGCAGCTGCGAGGAAGCCTATCATTATCTCAACGAGTGCGGGGTTGGTCGGTTGGATGGTGATGGCGATGGGGTGCCTTGCGAAAGCATCTGTTGAGCGGTCGGCGCTCTCACAATTCAATCGGATTTGACGGTTATGCCAGCTTTCGCAGCCATTGCCGCCATTGCTCTGCTCGCTGCTACGCAGGACAGCACCGCGCGGATCGATTCAGACCTCACGCCATATTGGTCCGGTGACGAGGGCTGGCGCGTTTTCGCCTATCCCGGCGAGGAGATGTGCGACCTGGGATTTCCCACGGCTTTTGACGAATATGTCACCATTGGATATAAGCCGCGCGTCGGCACCAGCGTGATGATCACCAACAAGCACGCCACATCGCTTCGGGCGGGCGAGGTGAAGTCGCTGGTGGTCGTATTTGGCAGCGAACCTGAACGGCCTTTTACCATCAAACATGTGATGCCGTTCGACGTCCATGAGGTGGATGCGCAACGGGTTCTCAGCGCATCCCCTACTTACAAAGATTTCCTGGCTGACTTTGCCAGCTCCGGCTTCATGGCGGTGCTGACTCCTCAAGGCACAGTGGTTTCAGCCATCAAACTCGATGGCTCGTCACGCGCCGTCGAACAGTTGCGAACTTGTGCCTATGAGGCCGCAAAACTGGACCCGCAGGATCCATTTTTGGCCAAGCCATGACGCTGCACCAATCAGCCAGCAGAAGCGGTCCGTGATCAGCTGGTGATCTGAGCTGCGGCATCTATATTCAGCCTCGAACGACCCATGTCAGTCATTCAGCGCCCGTTTGAGCTTCTCAGGTGCAGACCGTCCGGTTGTCCCTTATCGCACAGCGGAAAGCGGACATACCCACCAGCACCAGGATCAGCCACAAATGGCGGGCTCAACCGGGAATAGTCGCTGAACCGATATCTCCCGATGACCGAGAGGAACCATGGCGTCTTGCGTACCGTTTCCACCACGCTGGCTGTGAGAGGTCGCAATTCTGATTGGAGTTTAGCCATGAGCGGTGGTGAATATGAACCTGAGGATTCTCGGAACGTGACCGGCGCGGCCAATACCAAGGACGGACGCTGGAGCGGGGATAAGGAACCAACGGCCAAGACCGGTGAATATGAGCCAGCCGACTCCCGCAACGTGACCCGGACCGCCAAGACCACTGATGGACGCTGGACAAACAAGGGCGAAGAAGTTGTGCCTGGCGTTCCCGACAGTCATCCCTTCACCGCTGAGGAAGCTGCCAAGAGCGCGGCGAAGTCACAAAGCAGCACCTCCAACAAAAGCAAATAAGCAACATCGTTGGTGATCTGAGTCTCGCCTTTATCAGCTGAGTACCGATCAGTGCCTTCTGGTGGAACTTGCGGCGCAGACAAACACTTCCTTTAAATTGCCTGTTTTGAAGGAGGAAGCGTTGAGCGGACCCGGCCGCTGGCCAAGCCAGCTCATCATCGTGCGCCACGGGCAAAGCGCCGGGAATGTCGCGCGCGATGCAGCACATGAGGCGGAGGAGGACCGCATCCCCCTGTCCATCCGCGATGCTGATGTGCCGCTGAGCGATCTGGGGCGTGAACAGGCGTCGGCGCTAGGGCATTGGTTCGCCGTGCAACCTGAAGAGGACAGACCGGAAGTCATCCTGTCCTCACCCTATCTTCGCGCTTGCCAGACCGCGGACATTTTCCGCGCGCAGGGCGGCGCCCCCCGAGATAAGCCGATCTGCTTCGACGAGCGTCTGCGAGAAAAGGAATTCGGGATACTGGATGGCCTAACCAGCACAGGCATCCGCCACCTCCAGCCGGAACAGGCGGCATTCCGGCAACTGCTTGGCAAATTCTATCATCGCTCGCCGGGAGGGGAGAGTTGGTGCGACGTTATCTTGCGCCTACGCTCTGTAATGGACACCATTTCGCTGCATTATGCGGGCAAGCGCGTGATGATCTTTTCGCACCAGGTCGTCGTGTTATGCTTGCGCTACATTATCGAGAATCTGCGTGAGCAGGAGATACTTGCCATCGACGCCAAAGGCGATGTGGCGAATTGCGCCATCACCGATTACCGTTTCGATGAGGCGGCGGGAAAGCTGGTCCTGCAGCGTTACAATGTCACCGCAGCGATGGAGAAGGAAGCGACGCCCGTCACCAAAGCTCCAGACCGCATCGCGGGCGCGCGCGGGTGACCGAAATCGACGATACTTGGCTTGCAGCCCATCCTCTACCCGGCTTGGACACCGTATGCAATAAGGACAGCCGAGGTCGCGTGCTGGTGGTTGGCGGGGCGGAGTTCGTGCCCGGCGCGCTGCGGCTGACTGGCGAGGCAGCGCTGCGTGCGGGTGCGGGCAAACTGCAGCTCGCAACGGTCAAGACTGTGGCGATGGCTCTGGGTGTGCTGATCCCCGAAGCGGCCATGATTGCCCTGCCTTCCGATGAGAAGGGCGAGATTGCCGCGGAGGCGGCGGAGGTGCTTCGCGAAAAGCTCCTGCGCTGCGACGCCCTGATTCTAGGCCCTGGCATGAGCATTGGCGAGCGCACCGACCAGCTAGTGGCTGACCTCCTCAGTGCGCCGGACGGCTCGCGTACCATCTTGCTGGACGCGGCGGCGCTGACGTCGGCGCAATGTTTGGAAGGACTGATCGCGGCGCATCACGGGCATGTCATATTGACGCCCCATCATGGCGAAATGGCGCATCTTTCCGGGCTGGAGATCGAAGCGGTGAAGGCCGATCCGGAGGGCGTGGCCCGCGACATCGCACAACGGTTCAACGCCATCATCTTGCTAAAAGGCAAGGAGAGCATTCTTGCAGCCCCGTCAGGCGAAATTGCGATCCATCGGGGCGGCTCTGTCGGCCTCGCCACCGGCGGATCCGGGGATGTGCTTGCGGGAATTATAGGCGGGCTGGCAGCACGGGGTGCAGCCCCGTTGACCGCTGCTGGATGGGGGGCCTGCATTCACGGTCGAACGGGTGCAGCCCTGTCACATGAAATGGCGACGGTGGGCTTTCTGGCACGTGAACTGCTGCCGATGATACCTCGACTTATAGACGGCGCGATACTCAACAAAAATGTTGATCAGGCTCACTAAAGCGACCCTTTGCCGCCATTCAAACGCCGGATTTCACTTCCCAGGAGCGGAGGGGCCGCTTTCCCTTACATCGTTCCCCTCGCAAGACAGCGGTGCATGCAAAATCGACAGGAGCACCTCGCAGACTGTGTAGCGCTGTTTGCTGAAACGGCAGTATTTGCGCGGCGTCTCAGGATCGATGAGCGGGCTATCCGGCAGTTCATAAATGGTGAGCGTCCCATCAGCGACAGCCTCAGGGGCGGATTTCGCCTGTTCTTGGCACTCAGCGGCTATTTGCCCAGCGGGCATCCCGCAGGACCCGGGACAGTTCGTCGACGGAATAGGGTTTGTGCAACAGAGCGAACCCGTGCCGCGCATCATCGGCCAGCACGTGACTATACCCACTTGTCAGCACGATTATCAGGTCCGGCCAGCGTTCGCGAACCTGTCTGGCCAGTTCCACGCCATCGATCCCAGGCATGATCACGTCGGAGAAGAGGATATCAATGTCGTGATGCTCGCGCTCCAGTATGACGAGCGCCTCCCGCGCGTTGGCGGCACGGCGGGTCGTGAAGCCCAGATCGCCCAGCGATTGGGAGGCGAATTCGCCGACCTGATCATATCCTCCACGATAAGGATGCTGGCCTCGGTGTGAACCGTACCGGGTTTGCCGGAGGCTCCAACTTCTGAGTAAGTGGAGCCGATATGAGCAAAACGACGAACAAGTTTGCACCTGAGGTTCGCGCACGGGCGGTGCGCATGGTGCTGGATCACGAAGCAGATCATCCCTCTCGCTGGGCAGCGATGATTTCTATCGCCGAGAAGATCGGGTGCTCGGCGCACACGCTGAACGAGTGGGTAAAGAAGGCGGAGGTGGACAGCGGCAAGCGCGCTGGCGTGCCTACCGAGATGGCTGATCGCCTGAAGGCGCTGGAGCGTGAGAACCGGGAGTTGCGTCAGGCCAATGAGATATTGCGCAAGGCGAGCGCATATTTTGCCCAGGCGGAGCTCGACCGCCCGTTCAAACGATGACGGCCTTCATAGACGAGCATCGCGCGGAATATGGGGTCGAGCCGATTTGCAGGGTTCTGCCAATTGCCCCATCCACCTATCATGAGCGCGTCGCACAGCGACGTGATCCGGAGCGACTGTCAGATCGTGTCCGGCGCGATCAGGATCTGAAGCCAGAGGTGGTCCGGGTCTTTGCCGAGAATTTCGGGGTGTACGGCGTGCGCAAGGTCTGGCGGCAGATGAACCGCGAGGGCTTTGCTGTTGCCCGTTGCACTATCGCGCGTCTGATGCGCGATCTGGGTTTACAGGGGGTGATCCGGGGCAAGCCCGTGCGCACCACGATCAGCGACAAGGCTGCGCCGTGCCCGCTCGATCATGTGAACCGGCAGTTCCATGCACCGGCGCCGAACATGCTCTGGGTGTCGGACTTCACCTACGTCGCGACGTGGGCGGGCTTCGTTTATGTCGCCTTCGTGATCGATGTCTATGCTCGCTACATTGTGGGCTGGCGGGTCAGCAGGACTGCGCATGCCGGCTTCGTGCTGGACGCACTGGAACAGGCTATCCACGAACGACGTCCTGTCCATCGGGGTGGTCTCATCCATCACAGCGACCGCGGATCGCAATACGTGTCGATCCGATACTCGGAGCGGCTTGCCGAAGCCGGGATCGAGCCATCGGTTGGCAGCGTCGGCGACAGCTATGACAATGCTTTGGCTGAGACGATCAACGGCCTTTATAAGGCCGAGGTGATACATCGGCGAGGACCATGGCGGTCCTTTGAAGCCGTCGAATATGCCACGCTCGAATGGGTGGACTGGTTTAACAACAGACGCCTGCTGGAGCCCATCGGCAATATCCCATCGGCTGAGGCCGAAGCACAATATTATGCCATGCTGGACGACGTCTCCATGGCTGCGTAACTTAAACCAAATAGCCTCCGGTAAACCCGGTACGGTTCACACTCACGTTACGGCCTCGCACGGTCAAATATGTGACCATCATCCGGGGGCTTCAGACATCTCGTCACCTCCATGCCTGCCCCGGTTGCGTGCGGCTGGAGCATCGCCGGGTGGGCCTTCACCCACTAGGAAGTGCCGCCTTTGGACGGCGCACACCCTTATTGGCCGTTCCGCAGCTGTTTTCCGTTCCTCAAGTGCAGACCAGCCGCTTCGCTTTCCAACGGCAGAAAATGGCGGCTTGCGCAACCATTTACAATTATTCCCCAGAAAGGTGGTCCAGAATTAGGACGGAATATTTTCGTTCATGAAACTCCCCCGCGTTTGAATGCTTGTAGCCGTGCAGCCTGCCGCAGATGGGGGACGGAGGGCTCCACTCCTTTGAGAGGACCGCCTGCATGAAGATCGCGCAAATCGCTCCTTTAGCTGAAAGTGTGCCGCCCAAACTCTATGGCGGCACCGAGCGTATCGTGTCCTATCTGACCGAAGAACTGGTTCGCCAGGGTCATGAGGTGACCCTGTTCGCCAGCGGAGATTCGCAGACCAGCGCCGAACTGGTGCCGATCACGAACATGGCGTTGCGCCTCAACCCGGCTGTGGTCGATACCATCCCCTATCATATGATGATGCTGGAGCAGGTCCGTCGCCGTGCCGACGAGTTCGACGCTCTGCATTTCCATATCGATATGCTGCACCTGCCGATGGTGCAGGATTTCATCGGGCGCACCGTGACCACGCTGCACGGCCGGCTCGACCTGCCCGACCTGCCGCCCTTCTACCGCACCTTCGCCAACCACAGCTTGGTGTCGATCTCCGATCATCAGCGCCTGCCGATGCCGCCGGTCAATTGGGGCGGAACCATCTATCATGGCCTGCCTGCCGACCGGCTGGCGCCACGTTTGGGCGCGGGCGAGGATTATCTCGCCTTTCTCGGGCGCATCTCGCCGGAAAAGCGGCCGGATCGCGCGATCCGCATCGCCGCGCGCTCGGGCCTGAAGCTCAAGATCGCTGCCAAGATCGATAGCGTCGATCGCGGCTATTGGGAACGGAAGATCGCTCCGCTGGTGGACCAATATCCCGATGTGGAATTTATCGGCGAAATCAACGAGCAGCAGAAGGCGCATTTCCTGGGTGAAGCGGCCGCGCTGCTCTTTCCGATCGACTGGCCCGAGCCTTTCGGGCTGGTGATGATCGAGGCGATGGCCTGCGCCACGCCGGTGATCGCCTTCCGCTGCGGATCGGTCCCCGAAGTGATCGAGCATGGCGTGTCCGGTTTTATCGTCGAGAGCGAGGACGAAGCGATAGCCGCCGTAGCGGCGCTGCGCGATCTCGACCGGTGCCGGGTACGCGACGCGTTCGACGCACGTTTCACGGCGCAGCGGATGGCCGCAGACTATGTCGCCTTGTACCATGATCTGCCCGGCGCCCGTACCGACGCGGCGCGGTTGCGGCGCCAGCGGGGTGTCGAAGCGGAACTGCAGATCGTCGCATAGGAGAGGCCATGACCCCGAGCCAGTCCCAGGCCGACATTCCAGGTATCGCCGGAGGACAGGCGCTGTCCCAGGCGCAGACCCAGTTCTTCATCCCGGCGACTGCGTCGCTCCATGAGCGCAGGCCGCGCACGCTTAAACATGGCGAAAGTTTTGCCGTGTTCGATCATAGCGGCGACGCGATTTCCGGACCCGGCAGTCCGGAGGGGCTCTATCATCGTGATACCCGTCATCTCTCCCACCTCTATCTCACCGTCAATGCGATGCGGCCGATCCTGCTCAGTTCCGCGCTGCGCGATGACAATGCGATGCTGACCTGCGATCTCGCCAATCCCGATTTCTTCGGGGACGACGGCCGGGTGGCGGTGGAACATGACCTTATCCACCTGCGTCGTACCCGTTTCCTGTGGAAAGACGCTTTGTATGAGCGCGTCACCATCCGCAACTTCGACACGGAAACGCGCCAGGTCAGCATCGACCTCAGCTTCGCGGCGGACTTCGCCGATCTGTTCGAAATACGCGGCATGACGCGCCTGCGCCGCGGAACGATGCGCGACCCGCAGGTCGGTTCGTCCGATGTCCTGCTCGGCTATGTGGGACGCGACGATCACGAACGGCAGACGCACCTGCATTTCGATCCGATGCCGGATGAACTGACCGACAGCCATGCGCGGTTCGACGTGACCGTGCCGCCGGGCCAGCGCTGCGCATTGTTTACCCGCATCTGCTGCGAACGGTCCGAGGCAGCGGCGGCGCTCCCAAAGCAGTTCCTCAAGTCCCTGCGCGAGGCGATGGAGGCGCTGCGGGCGGCGCGCAGGCGCGGCGCGACGCTGCATTCGTCCAACGACCTGTTCAACGAGGTCGCCCGCCGGTCGGTCGCGGACATTTCGATGCTGTCGACCGACACCGAATATGGTCCCTATCCTTATGCGGGCATTCCCTGGTTCAGCACGGTGTTCGGGCGCGACGCCATCATCACCGCGCTCGAAACCCTCTGGATGGATCCAGCCATCAGCCGCGGCGTGCTCGGCTATCTCGCCGCGCATCAGGCCACCAGCTTCGACCCGGCGGCCGACGCCGAACCTGGCAAGATATTGCACGAGGTGCGCCAAGGCGAAATGGCGGAACTGGGCGAGGTGCCGTTCCGCCATTATTATGGCAGCATCGATTCCACGCCTCTGTTCGTGATGCTGGCGGGCGCCTATCTGGAGCGGACCGGCGACGCCGCCTTCCTGACGACCATATTGCCCCATATCGAAGCGGCGCTCGCTTGGATCGACACCCACGGCGATCGCGATGGCGACGGCTTCGTCGAATATGGTCGCCTGACCGACAAGGGCCTGCAAAATCAGGGCTGGAAGGACAGCCATGATTCCATCTTCCACGCCGATGGCACGCTCGCGCGCGGGCCGATCGCCCTCGCCGAGGTGCAGGCCTATGTCTATGGCGCGTGGCAGGCGGCCGCGGCGCTGTTCGGCGCGATCGGCGACCATGCGCGCGCAGCCGACTATCGCGATCGCACGGCGCGGCTGCGCGATCGGTTCGATGCCGCCTTCTTCGACGCGGCGCTGGGCACTTATGTCCTCGCTCTCGACGGCGACAAGCAGCCCTGCCGCGTGCGGTCCTCCAACGCCGGCCATGTCCTATACACCGGGCTCGCGCGTGAGGAGCGGGTAGAGGCCGTCGTCCGCACGCTGATGGCGCCCGCCTCCTTTTCAGGCTGGGGTGTGCGCACCATCGCCTCGACCGAAAAGCGCTATAATCCGATGAGCTATCACAATGGCTCGATCTGGCCTCACGACAATGCGCTGATCGCAGGCGGCTTCGCGCGGTACGGATATCAGCGCGAGGCCGCGCAAATATTCGAAGGCCTGTTTGCCGCCGCCACCTATGTCGACATGATGCGCCTTCCGGAACTTTTCTGCGGCTTCCCGCGCCGCCGGTCGCAGGGGCCGACCTTTTATCCGGTGGCTTGCAGCCCGCAGGCCTGGTCGGCTGCGGCGCCGCTGGCGCTTATCCAATCCAGCCTGGGGCTGAGATTCGATGTCCCGGCGGCGCAGATATCCTTTCAGAGACCGACGCTGCCGCATTTCCTCCAGAGCCTCACGATCAGGGATTTGGGCATCGGTCTGGACAAGGTCGATATCATGTTTGATCGCTTAGGCGATCAGGTCGTGGTGAAACCCTTGAAGCATGGCGGCGGCGCTCGGATTATGACGATTGCTTGATGGTCATCTTGAGTGCTGTCTGCATTCACGGGATTGAACAAATCCGCTGACGCGGAGAGGTGCGCGTACTGGAGGATTGGTGCCCGTCAAGGCCGGGATACTATCTCTGCTATCAAGCCGCGGCTAACCCACCGCCGCCTTCGCCATATTCATAGACGCACAAGGCACCGGCCGTTATCTCTGCCTCCGACCCTTGTCGGTCACTCAGCGCCGAATTTGGGACGCCTAGGTGCGGACCGGCGGCTTTTGATAACTGGCTCTATAATGATCCTTATGCGCCGATCCAAACCCTGCTTTGAGTGATTAAGAAACAAGCGAAAGGCTGACGTTCGAGGTCGAAGATGGCTCCGGCCCGGCCAGTCTGAAAATCAAAGTTTCAATTTCTTCGAGCGGCACGGCTAGGTCTTTTGCAATCTCCGCTTTGGTAAGCCGTTTGGTCCACAAGGCAGCAAGAACTTTTGCCAAGACGGTTGATCTTTCTCGCTCTACCCCTCCTGGCTCCCCGCTTCGATATCCGAGCTTCCCAAGCTCGATACAAAATGCCCGGTAGTTCCAATCGGTCAGCAGCTTGAGGCTGTGCAGTCTGTAAGCTAGCGCCATCGCTGACACCTTCCAACGCTTCTTTGCGCGAATAATCTGCTGCGGAGAGACAACGTTGGACAACTCGTTTTTGATATCATGCTCGGGCATGAGAAACGCCGAGGCGAATTGGTCAGCTTGAAATTCCGCGCCCTTGTCATTTCGCGCACCGGCGTGATGATGCAGGACTAGGTGGCCGAGCTCATGCGCACTATCGAAAATAGACCGTTCGGCGGTCTTTTCCTGATTTAGAAAGATATAGGCACGATCGCTACGCCAGAAGGAATAGGCATCCACATTCTGCGTGTTCTCAGAAAGGGAGAGCACACGGACCCCCTTGGATTCCAGCAGCTTAAGTACGTTCCCAATGGGCCGGTCACCCAAGCCCCAATGCTGCCTCAGCAGACGTGCTGCACTTTCCGGACGGCTTCGTTCCTTATTGAGATCGATAAGATCAGTTGCAGGCAAATCGAAGCGATTGTCGATCCATTCGTAAAGTTCGATACCGAGAACACCAGCTGCGAGCGAGGCGTCCCGTTCCGCAGCACTCATCTTCTTCAGACTTCGAAAACTGACTGTATCAGCTTCTACGATCTCAGGCGCATCCAGGAAAAAGAAGTCAAGCGGGTATTCTAGCGCGTCGGCGATCTTCTCCGCCGTCGCCGCTTCGACTTGATGTCCATTCTCTGCCTTGGAAATGGTAACCGGGGTTAGACCGGCACGATCAGCCAAGTCCTTCCCAGACAGCTTCCGCCTTTGCCGTGCGACCATGAGGCGATGTGAGGAGAAAGTCATGCGGTATCTTTGAAGCGGATTTCGATATCGAAGTCGTCGAGGGGAGCGTTATCTGGATTGATATCATCGGCCCAATCGCGGTTCGGAGAGACGATAAAGATACGCTCGTGGAAATGCTTGTAGGAACCGTTGCTGATCACAGGATGAGAAAGCTCTAGGCTACCGTCCTCACCAACCATCACGTAGTAAGTTGGGATGCCATCCGCCTTCACCCCTGTTAGAGGCCCCGCATCAATGCCCGCGTGCTCAAACAACGTAGGGCCGCAGAGGCTCTCGGAAGCGCTGCCTTTCGCGGACCGCGGGGTAGGTGGAAAGTCGGGATCGCAGGCACGGTCTACATTCTGGAAACCGATGCGCATCTTGAGATCGCGATTGACCACTGCTTCGATGCCGCACGTCCGGTCCGCGGACCAAATGCCGTCGAGAATCTGCTGCCGCAGTTCCATAACACCATAAATATACGCCAACGTTCCGGGAGCGTTAATAGGCATCAAGGGACTTGCGTCATCTGCCCAAGTGCGCGCAGCCACTCCAACGGCCTCAATTTGCTCGGGCACCAGGCCAAAATCGTTCAACCGATCGGCGACGGGGCGCTCACCCTCAACTATAGCGGTTGCAAACGACGGCATTTGTAGCTCCGTTTAAGTTTCAGCCCCTCTCTAGAGGGAAAGAAAATTAAACGCAAGCTATCTCACGCATGCTGCTCTGTGCACTGGAGTCAAATTGGGCCTTCGGTCACGATCACTAAGCCTTCGACCCATCACAGACGTCCGGTGGGTGATCTATCATCCCCAGGTGCGGTCAGTCCGGTTTCATATCCCGCTCCAGTTGATCGAAAGCCGGATGGTTTGCTGCGCGGAGCATGCCATCCGGCCTCTAGATACCCACGTTCAGATTTGAACCTGCCCGCCATCGACGAACAGTTCGACGCCGTTGACGAAGCTGGCATCGTCGGAGGCGAGGAACAGCACCGCCTTCGCAATTTCCTCTGGTTGGCCGACGCGGCCAGCGGGAATCAGGCTAGCCAGATAATCCTTCGTGCCCTCGGCCTGATCGCCGCCGCCGAACAGGTGGTCGAGGCCCGCAGTATCTGTCACGCCGGGGCTAACCGCATTCACCCGAATATGCCGGTCTTTGAGGTCGAGGATCCAGTTACGCGCAAAGTTGCGGACCGCTGCTTTGGTCGCCGAGTAGACGCTGAACGCGGGCGTGCCTGAAACGCTGGTGGTCGAACTGGTCAGGATGACCGAGGCACCGTCCTTCAACAGCGGCAGCGCCTTCTGCACCGTAAACAGGACGCCCTTCACATTGGTGTCGAAGGTGGCCTGATAATGCTCCTCGGTGATCGAACCGAGGGGCGCCATCTCGCCGCCGCCCGCATTGGCGAAGACCACGTCGATCTGGCTGTGTCGCTGCTGGACGGCATCGTAGAGCCGGTCGATGTCGGGCAGTTGCGCCATGTCGCCGCGCACACCTGTTACCCGACCGCTAATTTGCTTCACCGCCGCATCCAGCACGTCCTGGCGGCGGCCGGTAATGAACACCGACGCGCCTTCCGCCGCGAATGCCTTGGCAGTGGCAAGGCCGATGCCGCTGGTGCCGCCGGTAACCACCACAACCTTGTTGTCGAATTTTTTAGTCATCGTCTGCCTCCTTTGAACCCCCAGCGAGGCGCCGGGTGTCCTTTGTAGATGCGCTGAGAACGATGATGCTTGTAGATGGCAAATATGGCACTTAACGTTCCGATGGAGGAACGATGATGCGGGTGGATCTTAACGACTATGCCTATTTTGCGGAGGTGGTGCCTCATGGCGGCTTTGCGGCGGCGGGCCGCGCCCTGCGCGAACCCAAGTCGAAACTCAGCCGACGCATCACGGGACTGGAGGAACGCCTTGGCCTGCGGCTGATCGAGCGATCGAGCCGACGCTTTCGCGTGACCGACACCGGTCAGGCCTTTTACGAGCGATGCCGCGCCATATTGGCGGAGGCGGAACAGGCGGAGGCGCTGGTGATGCAGGCGCGGGCCGAACCGCATGGCCGCATCCGCTTCAGCTGCCCGACAGGTATGGTCGAGACGATATCCGGCCTGATCGCTTCCTTCCTTGCCTGTTATCCCAAGGTGAAGCTCCAACTCGTGGCGACGGATCGCGCTGTCGATCTGATCGAGGAACGGATCGACCTCGCCTTGCGCGTGCGCGCTAGCCTAGCCAGCGACGCCGCGCTGACGATGCGGTCACTGGGGACATCGACCCGTATCCTCGTCGCCAGCCCGCAGGTGGCAAACCAGGTGAGCAGCATCGAGCAACTGGCTTTTCTCCCGGCACTGGCGACCCATGATGCAGCGGACGACCTCGAATGGCATCTGGAAGCATTGGACGGACGCAAGCATGTCGTCCGGATAGAGCCGCGCATGGGCTGCACCGACGTGGCCGCCGTGCGCAACGCCGCCATGGACGGTCTAGGAGTAGCGATACTGCCCGATCGTGTCTGTCGCGAGGCCCTCCTTGCCGGCAGGCTGCTCCATATCCTGCCCGACTGGCGCGGCCTACAAGGGATCGTACATCTAGTCTTTACAACGCGCAGGGGTCTCCCGCCAGCCGTTCGAGCATTAATCGATCATCTGGCGGCCGATTTCCCGCGCGATATAGGAGCACACGTACTTTGACGATTACCTTAGGCCAGCAACTCCGACCCAAATAGGACGTTAAGCAAACAGATTTTGCTGCTCAAGTGCCGACTGTCCGGTATTCCGGCGGCTTTCGATCAAGCCCGAACCTAGACGCAGATAAAGTAGCTTCTGTCGACATGTCGCTCGACGTGAGATCGCGCCACCGGGGCGGTCTCTTTAGCCCCCTCGCTGACGACCTCCTGTTTTCACCTCCGCTCGTGAACGCGAATAATCGTGAACAATAGCGACTCATCCGCCGTGAGATTGGCGCTACGTTACCGCTGCGGGCTCTTCAACCCGCCCCTCATGAAAATTGCATCGCTGTGCCACCCAACCTATGGACGAAAACTATGGCATTAGGGACAGACATGACGAAAGCCGTCACGGATCAGGAGCGGCGCCTGGAGGTAGGCAGAGTTCGGCGGGCCAAAACACGTGCCAAGATCGTCGCCGCAGCTTTTGACGTGTTCGGCGACGAAAGCGGTCTCTATGCACGGATCGAAGAAATCGCCAAACGAGCAGAGATCACCCGCGCTACCTTCTACGATCATTTCACCGGCATGCCCGAACTTCGCGAAGCCGTGACCTATGAGGTCACGCATGATTTTCTGACGGCGGTGACCCGGACCGTATCGCTCCTGTCAGATCCGCGCGAGAAAGCCGCAGCGGCGATCCGTTTTTATCTTAACAAAGTAGCAGAAGACGCCCGCTGGGGCTGGTCGATGATCAACCTGAGTGCCAATGGCGTGATCTTTGGCGCCGAGACATTCCGCCAGGCCGAATTGACTGTGGTGGAAGGGCTACAGGCTGGACTGCTGACTGTTCCATGTAGCGCAATCGGTCGCGATTCTATCCTGGGCACCACCATAGCCGCCATCTCGTCCATGTTGCGCGAACACCACAGCCCCGAATATCCGGTTCAGATCGTGCAGAGCATCCTGATGAGCCTAGGCGTCAGCCGCTCCGATGCGACCGAGATTTCCAGCCGGCCCCTCCCCATTCTGGTTGCTACCGAGGGCATCGAATATCAAAGTTGACACTTTGTAAGATTGTGATATTCCCACCATCAATCTGACAGTTTGTCTGATTCATATTGATGCATGACCGGGCGTACCCCGGCGGTTTGGGAGAGTGGGATGCCTGGCTGGAAAAGGCTCCGGCGCCATCATGGCGTACGGGCAGGGGTGATTTGCGTTTTGGCGGGATTGATGGCGGTGGCTTGTAGCCCTGTCATCAGCGCGGCGCCCAAGCCGCGATCGCCGGAAAAAATCTACGCCTCAACCTGCGGCTATTGCCACGGGCAACATGTCGCACCGGTGATCCGCGGACGGGCGCTGCCACCCGAAGCGGTCGTCCAGTTCGTCCGCACCGGCCCCGCCGCCATGCCTGCTTTCCGCCAGACCGAGATTTCCGATGCAGAGCTGAAGGGGCTCGCCCAATGGATCAACGCTTCCAAGGCTGATCCCAGGGAGCATGAACAATGAGCGGTTTCAGCAGACGCGACCTTCTGCGCACCGGTGCTGCTGGCGCGGCGGCCTATGCCGCCGGGGCACACGCCTCCCCGCTTGACGGCGCGCGCATGTTGCCGGCGCAACTCGACAAGGGTGTTTTTGCCGCGGCGGTCGCCGAACTGCGAGCCGTGGTCGGCGCCGACTGGGTGTTCGCGGACGCCGACACCACCCTGCCCTATCTTAAAAGCTTCACCCCCGACCCCCGCCACGAACATGTCCCGAGCGGCGCGGTCGCCCCAGCTTCCGTCGAGGAAGTTCAGGCGGTGTTGAAGGTGGCGAACAAGTATAAGCTACCGCTCTGGACCGTCTCCACCGGCAAGAATATGGGCTATGGTTGCGCCACGCCTGCCAGTAGCGGTCAGATGATCCTCGATCTCAAGCGCATGAACAAGATCATCGCGATCGATGCGGACCTGGGCACCGCGCTAGTCGAACCGGGCGTCACCTATCAGGATATGCACAACTATCTGGTCGAACATGACCTGCCTTACTGGATCGACGTGCCGACCGTGGGACCGATCGTATCGCCGCTGGGCAACACGCTGGAACGCGGCGTCGGCTACACTCCCTATGGCGATCATTTCTTCATGCAGTGCGGCATGGAAGTGGTGCTGGCCGACGGTACGATCGTGCGCACCGGCATGGGATCGGTCAAGAATTCGACCACATGGCAGGCATTCAAATGGGGCTATGGCCCCTATGTCGACGGCATCTTCACCCAGTCCAATTTCGGCGTCGTGACCAAATTGGGGTTCTGGCTAATGCCCAAGCCGCCCGCGTTCAAGCCGTTCATGGTGCGTCATGGCGAGATGGCGGATGTCGCCAAGATCGTAGACGCCATGCGCCCGTTCCGCATGAGCAACCTCATCCCCAATGTGGTGCTGATGATGGGCGCGGCCTATCAGCTGGCCATGTTCCATCGCCGCGAGGAGATTTGGGACAAGCCGGAATCGGTGCCCGACACGGTGATCCGCGACTTCGCCAAGGCCAAGGGCCTGGGCATGTGGAACACCTATTTCGCGCTTTACGGAACGGACGAGATCATCGCCGCAGTGGAACCGATCGTGCGCCGCGCCTTCGAGGCGTCGGGCGGCGAAGTGCTTACCGAGAAGGAAATGGGTGGCAACCTCTGGTTCGAACATCACAAGAATCTGATGAGCGGCCAGATGACGCTGGAGGAAAAGGGCATCATGCGCTGGCGCGGCGGCGGTATGTGCTGCTTTGCCCCGGTCGCCCCGGCCAAGGGCGCAGAGACGAGCCAGCAGACCGAACTCGCGCAAGAGATATTGGGGAAATACGGCCTGGACTATTCGGTCGCCTATGCAATCGGCGGGCGCGAACTGCATCACCTGGTCTTCATCCTTTACGACAAGTCCGACCCGGACGAGGAGAAGAAGGCGGACGGCTGCATCCGGGAAATGATCACCCGATTCGGCGAACGCGGCTGGGCCAGCTATCGCACCGGCGTCAACACCATGGATCTGGTGGCGCAGCAATATGGCGAGGCGAACCGCGACCTTAACGCACGGATCAAGCAGGCACTGGACCCCAATCACATCCTGTCACCTGGCAAGCAGGGGATAAGGTGAGCGCTATGGACATGAAAACTTCTGTCGGTCCGCCGCCGACCAGCGCCATCGACCTGTTTGACGATTCGACGTTGCTGGACCCGTACCCGACCTACCGCGCGCTGCGCGATCAGGGATCGGCGGTATGGCTAGAGCGAAGCGGCGTCTATTTCATCGGCCGCTATGCCGATGTGCGCGCGGCGCTTAACGACTGGCGCAGTTTCTCGTCGGATCAGGGCATCGGCCTCAACCCGATCATCAACGCCGCCTGGGATGAGGCGCTGATCTGCCAAGACCCACCCATCCATACCGACCGGCGGCGGCTCATCATGGAGGCGCTTGGGCCGGTCGCGCTCAAGCCGGTGGCCGACACGATCGCCAGCCGTGCCAGTGCGCTGGCCGAGCGGATCGTCGCGATGGGCGATTTCGATGCGGTGACGGACCTCGCACATGACCTGCCGGTCGGCGTGGTGATGGACCTGATCGGCTGGCCGGAGGATGTCCGCTCGCAACTGCTGCGCCTTGCCGAAGGATCGTGGAATGCGGCCGGCCCGGCCAATGCGCGGATGGAAACGGGCCTGACCCGCTTGCAGGAGATGATGGCGCTGCTGGCGGACATTTACGATCAGAACCGGGTCACGCCCGATGGTTTTGCCGACAAGCTGATCGCAGCGGCCCATCGCGGCGACATTAGCCGCGACACGGCGATCGGTATGCTGGCTGGCTATGTCGTCGCCGCGTTCGAAACCACGATCAGCGCGATGGCGGCGGGCATCTGGTTCTTTGCCCGGAATCCGGACGAATGGGACAAGCTGCGCGTCGATCCGCGCCTCGCCATGGGCGCGGCAAACGAGATCGTACGGATGGAAACCCCGCTCCAGAATTTCGCGCGGGTAACGACGGGCGAGGTTGCGCTGTCCGACGGCACGATCCTGCCGCAGGGCGCGCGGGTCATCGTCTCCTATGCCAGCGCCAATCGAGACCAGCGCCAGTTCGATCGACCCGACGCTTTCCGCATCGACCGGCGCGAAAAGCAGAATCTGGGCTTTGGCCATGGCCCGCACGGCTGCGCGGGACAAGGATTGGCGCGGATGGAACTCACCGCCGTCTTCACCGCGCTGGCGCAGCGCGTCGCACGCTTCGAGATTGTTGGCCCACCCGATCGGGCGCTCAACAATATATCCCGCGCATTCCGGCGGCTGGCCGCCCGCGCGGTCCCGGCCTGAGACAAGGGGGAAACCACCAATGTACCCGTTCAAACAAGGCAGTTTCGCCCCGCGCAACGCCTGGTATGTCGCTGCCTTCAGCGAAGAGATCGGTGCCAGCCTGCTCTCCCGCTGGATATTGGGCGAACCGGTCGTCCTCTATCGCAAGCAGGACGGCACCGCCGTCGCGGTCGGCGGCCGCTGTCCGCACCGCTATTTTCCGTTGGGGGAATCTACCCGGATCGGAGATTCGATCCAGTGCGGCTATCATGGCTTCACCTTCGGCCCGGACGGGCGATGCAGCAAGGTGCCCAGTCAGTCCAACGTCCCGTCCGTCTATCGCATCTCGTCCTATCCGCTGGTCGAACGCGGGCTATGGGCCTTCATCTGGTCGGGCGATCCGGACAAGGCGGACGAGAGCCTGTTGCCGAGTGAAGCGGATATGGGCTTTGGCGCGCCGGGCTATATCTACAAGCCCTTCCGTTTCGTGTCGGTCAAGGGTCGCTACCAGTTGCTCAACGACAATCTGCTGGACCTTACCCATCTGGGCTATCTCCATGGCACCAGCATCGGCACCAGCGAAAATGCCAGCACGCCGGAAGAGCGGCAAGTGGACGATCGCACGATCCGCAGTCGCCGCTTCATGCAGGGCGCTGATTGCCCGCCGCTGATGGCGGCAGCGGGTCGCTATGACGGGAAGGTGGATCGAGTATCGGCCATGACCTTCTTCGCTCCGGGCTTCCATGCCGGACTGGACGACACTTTCGTCGTCGCCGACCATGGCGAGCGAGGCGGCGAATGCATCAACAGCGCCAAGGTGTTCCATGCTGTTACGCCCGCTACCCGGCACGACACCAACTATTTCTTCGCGCTGGGCGGCACCAGCGAACCGCAGGTCGATGCGCTGAAACAGGCGCTTTGGCCGGTGCTGGACGAAGATATCTTTGCCACCGAGGAAATAGAAAAAATCATCGGGCGCAGTGAGAATTTGCCGCCCGAACTGATGATACGCAGCGACACGACGACAGTGGAAGGCCGCCGCATCCTTCAGCGCATGATGGACCTGGAAAGCCAGGCCGACTGAATTTCCAGACTGCCAATATCCAAGAAGAAAATTGCAGGGGAGTAGGACCATGAAGAGCATATTATCGACCTCCACCATCCTGGCGTCCGTGGCGCTGCCGCTGCTGGCGGCCGTGCCTGCGCAAGCGCAGGAAAACAGCGCAGGCATCGCCGAAATCATCGTCACTGCGCAGAAGCGCGCGGAAAATGTACAGGACGTGCCGATCGCGATCACCGCCGTCACCGCCGAAGGGCTGAAGAACCAGAATATCAGCTCGGTCGCCGACCTGTCGAAACTCGCGCCCAATGTGCAACTGGATTCGAGCGCGCCGATCTTTTCCTCTTCTCAAATCCTGACCGGTTTCATTCGCGGCATCGGCCAGAATGACGTGTCGTCCAGTCTGGAGCCGGGCGTCGGCATCTATCTCGACGGCGTCATCCTCGCCCGTTCGATCGGCGCCAATGTCGACCTGCTCGATGTGGAACGGATCGAAGTGCTGAAAGGGCCGCAGGGCACCTTGTTCGGGCGCAACACGATCGGCGGCGCCATCTCCGTCGTGACTCGCGATCCTGCAAACAAGTTCGGTGTGCGAGCCGAAACCACCTATGGCAGTCGCGACCGTTTCGACCTGCGCGGCACAGTGGACATTCCATTAGGCGACACGCTCTTCTCGCAGATCAGTTTCACGACCAAAAGCCAGAAAGGCTATCAGAAGATCATTCCCTTCCCCGGCGACACCGGCGTTACGGACGAATATAATCTGAACATCATTCCACGGAACACATCGAACCGCCGTGGCGGGACGGAAACCTATACTTTCCGTGGCAAGCTGAAATGGCAACCGAGCGATGACCTGACGCTGCGCATCGCCGCCGATTATTCCAAAGCGGATGAGGAAGCGGGCGCCGTATCGCTGGTCGCGACCGACACCAATGCGATGGCCGCCGCGCCGACCTATGCCGCCGTCTATAATACATGCGTCAGTGCGCCACCGGTGCTATTCGGCACGGGTGGACCGCTTGCCTTCCTCGCGCCGATCTGCGGGCCGCGCGGCGGCGGGGTACCGGGTCGCGCGGCACTGCCGGGACTGGCGGGATATAATTTTACCAACACACTCCCGCGCCTGACATTCGGCGATCAATATATCACCGAAGATATCGATACGACCTATGCCAATGGCGCCAACCGTTCGCTGGTGAAGACCTGGGGCCTGACAGGACAGGTTGACGTCGAACTGACCGACCATGTCGCGCTGAAATCGATCACCGGCTATCGTGAGGTCAGGGCGGATCTGGCCAACGACATCGATGGCGCGCCGATGATGATTGCCTCCACTCTGGCGCGGCTGCGCGAAAAGCAATTCTCGCAGGAATTGCAGTTCAACATAGATGCGTTCGACGAACGCCTGAAATCCGTCTTCGGCCTTTATTATTTCCGCGAAAAGAACCAGAATCTGGAAAATGCCTATCTGTCCGAGGGGCTAGGGCAATTTTACGGCCCCTACCGGAACGACAATAAATCCTATGCCGTCTACACGCACAATAATATCAATCTGACCGACCAGTTCAGCCTGACGCTGGGCGCGCGCTACACCAAAGACAAGAAGAGCTTCTCGGCGGGCCAGTCCGATCTCAACCTGTCGCTGCTAAAGCTTGGTCTGTTCACACCCGACCAGTTGCCCGATCCGACCGACCCGACCCGCCTCTATCCGCTCGGCGAGCGGCGCGACAGCTATGACAATTTCTCGGTGCGACTAGGCGCGGAATATAAGGTCACGCGCGATATCATGCTCTACGGCTCCTTCGCGCAGGGGTTCAAATCGGGCGGCTATACCACGCGCCTGTCGATCCCGACGCCCGGCAATGTCGCGCCACGCTTCGATCCCGAACGGGCGGACACCTATGAAATCGGCGCCAAGACGCAGTTTCTCGACCACCGCCTGCAACTCAACCTCGCCGCCTTCCATACCGATTACAAGAATCTCCAGATTACCGTGGTACGCGGCATCTCCCCCTTCATCCAGAATGCCGGTAAGGCGAAGATCGACGGCGTCGAACTGGAAATGGTCGCCCGGCCAATCCCCGAAATCCGCCTGAATGGCAGCATCGGCTATATCGACGCGCGCTATACGGACCTTGATCCCGGCGTCACTTTCGGCACCGACGATCATTTCGTGAATACGCCCAAATGGACCGCCTTCATCGGTGCGGACGTCGATCTGTTCGATGCTGCGGACGGGAAGGTCACCGTGCATGGCGATTACAGCTACAAGAGCCGCATGGCGCGCGACGCCGTCAACACGCCAGCCCTGATCGCCCGGCCCCAAAATATCGCCAACGCCTCGTTGCGCTGGACCCGCGCCGACGAACTGCTGGAGTTCAAGCTGGGCGTGTTAAACCTGACAGACGAGCGCTACATCGTCACCGGCACGCAGGTCGATGCGGTGGGGGCCACAACCGTCACCTATTCGCGACCGCGCGAATATTACGCCACAATCAGCATCAAATATTGAGCGGCGGATCATGTCCAATCTCGTCCACAACTGCTGGTATGTCGCCGGCTGGAGCCATGACATCGGCCGCGCACCTGTGCAGCGCATGCTGCTGGGTGAGCCGGTCGTCCTCTATCGGCGCGAGGATGGCGCGCCGATAGCGCTGGAGGATCGCTGTGCCCATCGGCTCGCGCCTTTGTCGATGGGCCGGGTCGAGGGAGACGCGATCCGCTGCCTCTATCATGGCTTCCTATTCGGCGCGGAGGGCCAGTGCCACGAGATACCAGGGCAGGACATGGTGCCGCCGCGTACCTGCGTTCGCGCCTATCCGGTGTGTGAGAAGAATGATTGGGTATGGGTCTGGATGGGCGATCCAGATCGCGCCGATCCATTGCGCATTGCGCCCTCCAAGGCGCTGGACGATCCGGCATGGATATTGAAGACAGGGCAGCTCGATTATGATGCTAACTATCAGCTTATCAACGACAATCTTCTCGATCTCACCCACCTGACCTATGTCCATGCTGGCAGCTTCGGCGCGGACGAGGCCTGGTCACGTAACCGCCCCAAAATAGAACGTATCGCCGAAGGCGTCCGATCGTCGCGCTGGATCGAGGGATCGCCGCCCATCCCGCCGCTTGGCGAGGCGGCGCAGCATGATCGGGTCGATATATGGACCAGCTATGATTTCGTGCTGCCCGGCGTGTTCCTGCTCTACACCGCTATGTATCCGGCCGGGACCGCGCAGGCATGCAACGGCGAAGCGCCGGCCGAGGCGCATATGGTCCTGTTCGACAATTTCACCAGTCAGGCGGTGGTCCCGACCGGGGAGCGAACGTCGCGCTATTATTATAGCTGGGGGCCGGGATCACGGTTCGGGGACGAGGCCATCGCACAGTTGATGATCGATACTGCGACACAGGCCTTTCGCGAGGACAAGCTGATGATCGAGGCACAGCAGCGGATCATCGACGCCGATCCTACACGCCTGCCCATGCCCGCCACCGCCGACCGCGCCATCACTCTGTTCCAGCGGCTGATGAAGAGCCAGGACACCGCCCCACAGGTGCTTGCATGATCGGGACCCATCTGGCGGCCAGCCAAAAAATTTCAAAAAATTACCTTACATCATTTGACCTTAGCGGCCATGATTCGGGCAACACGCTTTGAATGCGATCGAGAAGAGGATTTGTCATGATATCAGCCAAGGCCGCAATTTGCCGCGGCAATAGCCAGCCTTTCGCTATCGAAGACATCACGCTCGACGCGCTCAGGCCTGATGAGATTCGGGTACGGATCGTCGCCTGCGGCATATGTCATACGGATCTCGCGGTGCGCGACGCCCAACTCCCGGTGCCGCTGCCGATCGTACTGGGTCATGAAGGCGCCGGGATTGTCGAAGAGGTCGGCAGCGCAGTGTCGATCGTGCGACCTGGCGACCGCGTGGTGATGAGCTTCAACTCCTGCGGTCATTGCCCCAGTTGTGCCGTCGACGCGCCCACCTATTGCTACGAATTTTTCCCGCATAACTGGTCCGGCGTCCGCGCCGATGGCAGCGCCACGCTGTTCCAGGACGGCGCGCCCATGAACGGCAATTTCTTCGGCCAGTCCGCATTCGCCACCCATGCCATCGCGCATCAACGCAACGTTGTCCGCGTGCCCGACACGATGGACAGCGTGCCGCTCGATATTCTTGCTCCCATCGGCTGCGGACTGATGACGGGCGCAGGCGCCATATTGCGGGCGATGAAGGTGCGGGCCGGCCTTCCCATCGCGATCTGGGGCGCCGGCACTGTCGGTATGGCGGCGATCATGGCCGCAAAGATTGCCGGCGCGAGTCCGATCATCGCCATCGACATCCATGACATGCGCCTCGACCTGGCGCGCGAGCTTGGCGCGACGCATGTGATCAACGGCCGCGACGATGTCGTTTCGCGCATCCGCGAACTGTGCCCGACGGGTCTAGGCTACGCGTTCGACACGACCGGCGTAAACAAATTGATCGAGCAGGCAGTGTCGCTGTTGGCGCCGATGGGCATTGCCGGCCTTGTCGGCGCATCCGACCCTGCCGACACGCTGACGTTCAACGAATCGGCGTTGATGGGCGGCGGGCGCAGGATCATGGGCATATTGGGCGGCGACAGCGACCTGCAAACTTTTCTACCCGAATTGATGGACCATTATCGCGCGGGTCGCTTCCCGTTCGATCGGTTGATTGGACATTTTGAGTTTGATGAGATCAACGAAGCCATTATCGCAAGCGAAAATGGGACGGTCGTCAAACCAGTCCTCAGAATAGCCGAAGAATGACCCTCACGGTCAGATCGAACCCATGGCTAATTTGTGTGTGAGACGACCCTTCCAAGACGGTCACGAGCCGATTTCTGGCATCCAGCTGCGGACAGTCAGGTTGCCCGTCAGAGACAAGCTCCAATCGAAGACAAATTAATCTTCTGGTAACAATTTTAGAGGAATTTGTTTGCACGCTCCTCCTTCGGCAATGGGCGCTCTCTAAACGCCCCCTGCGTTTGCCCCGCCTTGCGCCGGGGTCGTTTGGATTGATCCTCTCGATATGTTTGTCATGGTCGTACCGTCTCGCCGACATTAATATCGATGCTCCTCTAAAATATGATCCACCCGAAGACCGCAGGAGGCAGCGATGGGCCAGGTGGAAGATCTCGATTATCTCTTGCAGCGATCCCAACAGGAAGCTGAAAGCTAAAGCGGCACTTGCGCGTGGGGATCATGAAGGGGCGATTCGCGCTCACAGCCAACTTGCCACAATGTATCAGGCATCCGCCGATAAACTCATCCGTTCCATGCGGCTCAATTAGGCCGTAGACTCATAAGCCCTGAGCCACAGCCGCATTGAGGCAAGCTGGACCATTGCAAGGAAGTTGGCCGCGAGCTTGTCGTATCGAGTGGCGACGCGGCGGAAGTGCTTCAATTTGGAGAAGAACCGCTCGATCAGGTTGCGCTCGCGGTAGAGGCGCTTGCTGAAGCAGGGTTTCCAGCGGCGGTTGCTTTTGGGCGGGATATTGGGCGTTGCGCCCTGTTCCTCAATCAGAGCGCGGATGCGGTCAGCGTCATAAGCCTTGTCCGCCAGCACGATGGTGTGGGGGCCAAGATGGTCGAGCAGCGTGTCCGCGACCTGCCCGTCATGAGCTTGGCCAGCGGTCAGGCCGAGACGGATCGGGAGCCCCTGCGCATCGACGACCGCGTGGATTTTGGTCGTAAGTCCACCTCGGGAACGACCGAGACAATGATCTCGATCCCCCTTTTTGCCGTCGCGGCCTGTTGGTGGACGCGAACGGAGGTGCTGTCGATCATTTGGATGTCGCCGTCATGGGCAGCGGTGACGGCGTCCATCATCCGGTCCCAGACACCAGCCTTCCCCCATCGCACGAAGCGATTGTAGCATGTCGTGCGCGGCCCATAGCGCTCGGGCAAGTCGCGCCACGGCGCACCGGACCGCAGCACCCAAAAGATGCCGTTCAGAACGCGCCGATCATCGACGCGCGGCACTCCTCTGGATTTATTGGGCAACAGCGGCTCGATCACGCGCCATTCGAAATCGGTCAGATCATATCGGCTCATGCCGATGCTGAATCAGATTCAGGGGCAAGATGTAATCCACCAAACGGATTTTCGCGTTATCCCGTGCATTCATCGAGAGATTTGTGTTGATAGTCGCGAAGGAGGCCTTCCTTTCCGAAGGCAACGCGAACCACTGGTCCCGCGCTCGTATGTAACACACGATAGAAGCGGTCTTCCGAAGGCGTAAAAATCAAACGGCCATCAACGATGGCCGCGTCCATTGGCACACGAAGCACTGTTCCGACTTTTGGCAGTTCGTAACGATAGGACACACCCTTTCCGTCACCGGCAAATTTCACGGTAGAAGCATCGATGACAAACCACGGGGCATCTGGGGCGACGTAACAACCGAGAATAGGGCTAGGGTCTTGGGCGGATGGCTCAGGAAAACTCGGACTGCACGAGCCCGCAAGCATTGCGAATATGAGGCAATAGGCGATGCGCGATATCATGCCCAATGAATAGCCCCTCTTGCGCGATCATCAATAACGATCCGCCACGTTCGAGTGATGCGATTTATGGGTTCACGACCTAGTAGGAATTATGTCAGGGGAAATGGGGCTGTAGCCTCGCAGCGCACCCATCAATGCGATGTCCACAAAAACGGCCCCGCCATTTCTGACGGGGCCTGCGGGTGCGGATGATCGCGGGGGACAGGGGTTTCATCCGATGCTGAAAAAACGGATTACCCCGCAACCTGTTCCATAGACCCTGGATTATTCCTCGCCATTATCCTTCACGCCGACGGTCGGGACGTCGATCTCTTCCTTCTTGGTGCCGACGACAACTTCCTTGCTGTCCACATCGACCTTGGGAAGCGCTCCGCCCTTCACGCTGACTTCCGGCATGTCGCCTTCCTTCACATCAGCTGACCAAAATCCAGTCGCGAACAGTACGCCGACAATTGCCAGTGCGACGATGAGCACAATTGCAATCGTTCGTCCTGCTCCGCTCCTTTTAACGACCACCCGGTCGTCATAACGATGATCGGCCATCACATCCTCCTCGATTATGGTGCAGGAGGAAACGAGAGGCGAAACTTTCTGTTCCGGACGGGCAATATTTCAGTAATCGATCAAGCGTTCCGAGGACTGGATCAGTTGGACGTCGAATATTCGTTCCACGCTCTGCCTGTTGAAGGCACCAAGCTGAATGGCTCGCCTGTCGCCTTTTCCGCTGTGGCCGCAAGAAGGCGCTCAACGTCCGTCTCGCCCTCATTCGCCATCGCAATCAGGGCGTCAGCGGTATGGTGATCCGTCGTCAGGATAGCCAGCCTCCGACAAAGGGCGACGCGCCCCCGCATTCTGGCGATCAACTCCTCCTGGTTCATCGATCTCCTCACTCTTGAACTCGTGCGACGCTCATAATCAACGCGCGAGGCCTGAGTTTCCTTCCGCGAACATTGGCAGTCGCCAACTCCCTGTTCAAGCTGTCCCCTGGTGCATGGCCCCCTCCATATGGACAGGCGGCTACTCCATATCCGTCCCCAAGTGCCCCCAGCCACTTGCCGTCATGGTCGCGGCCATGGCCTGTTCTCTCGATCCCGAAGCCCCCGCCGGCGAAGTGCTGCGCCTTGGCACGATCGCCTCCGTCGATCCGCCAATGCGACGTGCACCGTGCGCAGCGGCGACATCCTCACCGGCGACCTGCCTTGAATCGCCCAGCGCGCCGGCAGGGTGCGCTGCTGGCGAGGGCGGACAATGTCTGTTGCTCGCGCCCGAAGGCGACCTAGCCAATGGCCTGGTCATTGTCGGCCTCTATTCGAACGTCTATCCGCCGCCCTCGACCTATCCCAATGTCAACCTGATCCAATATGATGACGACGCGGTCATCGGCTAAGACCAAGCCGACCACCTCCTGACCGCTATCCTGCCGGAACGCGGGACCGTGCGCGTGGAAGCGAGCGCCGGCATTGAGATCAAGGGACCGGTGCGGGTGGATGGCGACATCAGCGCCACCGGCGAGCGAAGGCGGACGACATCATCCCGCGCGATCATATTCATGACAAGGTCCAGTCGGGCGGCAGCCTGTCGGGCAAGGCCCAGCCATGAGCGCGATGCACCGCAGCAGCGGCATCGTGATCGACGGCGACGGAGATATCCGCCAGTCGGTCAGCGACATCCTCTCGACCGAGATCGGCACGCTGGTCGGCCGCCGCGACTATGGCTCGCTCGTCCCCACCCTGATCGACAAGCCCATGACCGGGCCGAACATCCTGCCCCTGTTCGCCGCCGTCCTGGCGCTCGCCTGCTGGGAGGATTGAATCCGCGTGACCCGCGTCAGCCTAGTCGCGGGCGAGCGCGCCGGTTCGGCTGCGCTGGCGATCGACGCCCGACGTAAGGGCGCAGCCAGCAACGCCAGCCTCTCCCGCATCGTCCTGCCCCTCATCGCCAAGAGAAAGGTCCATCCATGGCTAACACGACGTTCAAGCATGGCATCAGCGTTACCGAAGTGTTGAACGGCGCGCACGCTGACAGTGGTCAGTACCGCGGTCATAGGCCTCATCGCCACCGCGTCCGACGCCGACGCAGATATCTTCCCGTTCGATACGCCGGTGCTGATCTCGGATGCCGAGACCGCCATCGGCCAGGCCGGCGTCGTGAACGCTCGTCCGCTCGCTGCGCGCCATCGCTGCCATCACCCGCCCGGTCATCGTCTTCGTGCGCGTGGCAGAGGACGAGGATGAAGCCGAAACTGCCAGCAATGTCATCGGCACGGTCGGCGTCGATGGCTCGCGCAGCGGCATGCAGGCGCTTCTGACCGCCGCGTCGCAGCTGGGCTTCGTCCCGCGCATCCTCGGCACGCCGGGCCTTGAGACCCAGCCAGTTACCAGCGCGCGCGCGTGGTGGCCAAGAAACTGCGCGGCTTCGTTTATGCCCGCGCGATCGGCGCGACCATCCCGTCCCACCAGATCAGCTTGACCCGATCGGCACGCTTGGCCCGGAAAACGTAAATCACGCCGGAAAATGCATCGCCGCCATGATCGGCGCTCACCAACGCGGCCAAGGCGTCCGGCCCTTTGCGAAAATCCACCGGGCGCGTCGCTACCATCACGCTGGTGCCAACTCCTGGTCCGATCATCGGGTCGCCATAAGGGCTTCAATTACTGCGGCGATGAGGCCGGCAACGGTGCCACGGCCGATCTTCACTGCCGCGCTGTCAGAGGTGGCCTGGCAAAATTGGACAGTGGGATAAGTGGATTTTCTGCCTGACGGCGGCCAGTATGGCCGCGAGACAGGAGCAGAGATGAGCAAACGACCCCGCCGGAACCACAGCCCGGCATTTAAGGCGAAGGTGGCATTGGCTGCCGTGAAGGGCGAGAAGACGCTGGCCGAGTTGGCGCAGCAGTTTGACGTGCATCCCAACCAGATCACGCAATGGCGCGGGCAGCTTCTGGAAGGGGCCGCTGGTGTGTTCGGCAGCGAGACGCGGAACGACACTGCCGAGCCGGTGATCGACGTAAAGACGCTGCACGCCAAGATTGGCGAACTGACGCTGGTGAACGATTTTTTGTCAGGCGCGCTCGGCAAGGCGGGTCTGTTGCCGAACGCAAAGCGGTGATCGATCGTTCGCACAGCTTGCCGCTCGCGCGGCAGGCCCGGACGCTTGGGATCAGCCGGGGCAGCGTCTATTATCTGCCCAAGCCGGTTTCGGCGGCTGATCTGACAGTCATGCGGCGCATCGACGAATTGCACCTGGAATTTCCATTCGCGGGTAGTCGGATGCTGCGCGATCTGCTGCGGCAGGAAGGCATCGAGATCGGCCGCCAGCATGTCGCCACGCTGATGAAGAAGATGGCGATCGAAGCGATTTACCGTCGCCCGAACACATCGAAGCCGACACCAGGGCACAAGATTTACCCCTACCTATTGCGCAAACTGCCGATTGTGCGGCCCAACCCGGTCTGGGCGACCGACATCAGCTACATCCCGATGGCGAAGGGGTTCGTCTATCTGGTGGCCATCGTTGACTGGTTCAGCCGGAAGGTCCTGGCTTGGCGGGTGTCGATCACGATGGAGGCCGACTTCTGCGTCGAGGCATTGGAGGAAGCGCTCGCGCGCTTCGGGAAACCGGAGATTTTCAACACCGACCAAGGCAGTCAGTTCACTTCGCTTGCCTTCACCAGCGTGCTGCACCGGGAGGAAATTGCCATCAGCATGGACGGGCGGGGCGCATGGCGCGACAATGTGGTGGTCGAGCGCCTGTGGCGCTCGGTGAAATACGAGGAGGTTTATCTCCGCGCCTACGCCGCAGTCAGCGAAGCCCGGGGATCGATCGGTCGTTATCTAAGCTTTTACAACGCGAAGAGGCCGCACTCGAGCCTTGGCGCCAAGACCCCGGACCAAGCATATTTTGACAACCTGCCCGTGGCGATGGCAGCATGAATATGCCCGCCGATATGGGGCGTCACTCCGGTCGGGCTACGCCCTCCCTATATGACGCCCCATATCGGCAGTGCGAGCAAACAACCGGCAGATGATCCACTTATCCAATGCCGATCGCTGTTCAGACCCACCCGGCCACCTCTGTCGACCTCCAGCTCGACCGCGCTGCCCTTTGCACGCGCCTGCTTCCGCGGGCGCTTCGCGGGAGCAGGTTTGATCAACAACCGCTCCTCGATAATCGCGGGGACGAACGCGGACGCCATCGTGGGGGCAACTGGCAGCGCAACGCCGCGGGCCTCCATCTGCTGGCGCAGCTGCCGCCGCCAGGTGAACAGCTGCGATGGGCTAAGGCAGCGCCGACGGGCAACGGCGCAGACCGTCTCCTGCTTGGAATAGCTCTCTGCGATGATCGCGGCCTTCACTTCGGGCGCCCAGTCCCGCCGCCGGCCGGCTCCGGTGAAAACCTCGAACCGCTGAACGTTACTGGTGCAAGCATCGTCACATGGCATCGTCAAAGCACCAGCGTCCTCCATCCTGATCAGGAGGTGCAGACTCACGGCTACACTTTACGTCCGCAAGGTGGGGCCGCCGCCCCACTTACCCAGCCTTTGCTCCTTAAGTGCAGACCTTCCTCTTTTCCGGCAGCCGCAGCCCAAAGCCTCCGTTGAGTGAATTTTCAAAGGAAAGTGGCCACGCGCAAGAAGATAAAGGCTGCAGACAACTCGCTATCGTCTATTTAGAGTTCTTGGGTCAAGCCGCACCTTATCAGCATATAAGTCACTGCTGTCTTTAGAGAGGTATTCGGGAACGAACGCTTTAAACGAGGCCTTGGACTTGGAGAGTAATATTTCCTCAATGTCGATAGGCTCCATGAATTTTAAGCCAGCCCGTCCATCTTTGATCCAGCGTACATCCGCATCGAGAGGTTCTAAAAGACCAATCTCTAGCGATACCACTTCGCCGATCTGCAATGGCAGGCTGGTTTCCACCATGGCCCCAGTACATGAGATATTACGCAGCCGAACTGCTTCGCTTGTAGCACGCGCCGTTATTTGCCCCGCTCGTATAAGGCGACGGCGCTCGGCCCGATCATTGCGGTGACCGCTGGCGGCAGAGCCATTACCTTGAGCGCGGTTCATCGCAGAGTAGGCGTCCATCGGACGACCATATATATAGCCTTGGATTAGCGTGCATCCCAGTTCGCGGACGAGGGCCAGCTGATCCTCGGTTTCCACCCCTTCTGCCGTTGTAATCATGCCAAGATCATTAGCCAGGCCGACAATGGCCTTAATGATAGGAATATTGTTGCTTCCCCGGAGGGTTGCCCCCTTGATGAAAGACTGATCAATCTTGATTTTGTCAAAGGGGATCGTCTTAAGGTACCCAAGGCTGGAATAGCCTGTGCCAAAATCATCCAGCGCAATCTTGACGCCTAGCCCTTTCAAGGTCGCGATGGCAGCGCGCGTTTTCGCGGTGTCGTTGAGTAATGCGCCTTCCGTAATTTCAAGCTCCAGCCTGTCTGCGGGCAAGCCTGCATAAGCCAGCGCGCTGGTCACCAATGTCGGGAGTGCCTGACTTGAAAATTGAACGGGAGAAATATTGACAGCAACGCTTACCGAACTGGGCCATTTCGCGGCTTCGATGCAAGCGGTGCGCAATACCCATTCGCCTAACTCATTAATGAGGCCGGATTCTTCGGCGATCGGAATAAATACCGCAGGAGACATGACCCCGCGCACGGAGTGGGTCCAGCGAACCAGCGCCTCGAACCCCGCCAAAGCATTAGATTGTGTATCAATTACAGGCTGATAAGCGAGATGAAACTCGCCTCTTTCCAAAGCCCTTTGCATGTCCTCTTCGATCTGCTGCCGCAGCAGCGCCTGCTCGTGCATTTCCGAAGCAAAAAACCGATAGGTGCCTTTACCCGCCGCTTTTGCGGCATAAAGAGCAAGGTCTGCATCTCGGATCAAATCAATAGCAGACCGGTGGTCGTAATCTGAGGTAGCAATCCCGATAGAGGTACCGATCGTGATCAACTGTGTTTTGATGATGTAGGGTTGGGACAGGGTGTAAATGATATCTGCCGCGATAGTCGAAAGAATATCTTCTTCGCAGATATCGGCAAATACTAACTGAAACTCGTCGCCGCCAAGACGACCGACTTGCCCTCTTCCAGCGACGGTATTTACCAAACGCTCTGAAACGGCCTTCAGCAATTGGTCACCCATGAGGTGGCCGAATGTGTCGTTGACGAGTTTGAACCGGTCGAGATCCAATATCATCGTGGCACATCGTTGTTTGCGATGAGCGCACGAGACGAGGCTATTTTCCAGCGCCTGCCGCATCGTCTCCCGGTTCGCAAGACTGGTGAGGGAATCGAAGCGGGCCAGTTGCAGAAGTTTGATTTCGGAATTCTTCTGATCGGTGAGATCGACCGCAAAGCCGACAAACCCACAATATCGACCAGCTTCGTCATGATAGGGTCCGCCGGTGAGCGACCACCAAAGATCGTCGTCCCCCTTAGCCTTCAGGACCAGCCCGTCGAACGGGATGCGAGATGCGATATAGAAGCTGAGGCTTCGCTCCGACGCTTCCTCCGCGAGACTGGTGTCGCTATCAACCAGATCAGACAGGTTAGCCGGATAGACGCCAAAAGTTGCCATGGTGCTACTTATCTTCGCGCTGAGATAGGAAAGAGAGCCGTCTCTATGCGTCGCCCAGAACCACCCTTTGCCCTTTTCTTCATATTTGGCGAGCAAGCGCGCCGCCTGGCTTTCCGCCAGCCCGGCGTCTCCAGCGCCGATGAAACGGCTCAAGCGCACGCGCACGCTCCCTGATCAGGAGTGCGCCAACGGCCACGAAAGAATGCCCGCTTAGCCATCCGGCTGAAACCGATCGTCGATCACCTTACCGCCCAAGGCGTCAGCGCGGGGAATCGGATTGGATGGCGGGAGTACGGAAAAGGTCACACGGGGACTCGTATCGGCGTTGTACGATGCACCGGACTCGTTGATAGCTGATGAAGGAGACTGAGCCGCGGCAGTATTGGCAACTAAGGCTGGCGACGTGGCTTGCCCTGTGCTGGTCGACTGGTCGACCGCTGCGATGATTAGCACACCCACCCCCAATGCCACATAGATGAACTTATCCATGGTTTCGCCTATCTTTCAGCATGTCGATGGAACGACATTTTCGTTGTTGTATATGCCGTTTGAGCCACCGCCATAATCTCTCTGATCGCGCACGGTCATGGCAGCGACGGCGGTGATTTGATTCTGTGGAATGAAGAGACGCGCTATAAGAGGCTGATAGTCGTAGGCTATCTCTACGAACATAAGCGCGCCATCATCAGGCGCAGTTGCGGTTTGCCCACCCACGGTGATCCCGGTCAGGTTGCTATCGCCGGACCGCCCATAGGAAGATGGCCAATTTTTGCTGCCGCGGCACCGTTGCCACCTGATCCGATATCGGTTGGTCGGGTTAGGATTGGCCACGGGTTCGATGCTGCTCAGGATGACCCGGCCTTTGCCGTAAAGATCAAGACGGCCGCCCTGAAGGTTTGCGCCGGTCAGAAGATCGTTGATCTGCGCCTCAGTGATCTGCTTGTTTGCGAGAACAGTGCCGGTGCCGATGCGGGCCGCATTATCCGCCACGTGCAATGCAAGCTGGCTGATCCGCATCTTAGTGGTGACGAAATTTGTAAGTTCCGCTCCGGTAAAAGCGATAGCCGTCATCAGCGGCAAGGCGAGGCCGAACTCCACTACGGCAACAGCCTTGGATTCACACGCGAGGCGCCTGAAGAGCGCAGCGATATTCATGCGCAATGCCCCACAATCGGGCTTCCATATGCGCCTTGCTCTCCGAACGGCTGGTTTTCCAGCACTGTCCGGGCTTCAACGGTCACATTCTCCGAAAGTCCTACCAGCTTCGCGATCGGCAAGAGACGCGGATAGGTCATCGTCACGGTATAGACCACATCATCTTTGGCCCCGCCCTGCCCGTTGTCGCCCCCATCTCGATCCCAAACCGTGTTGCGATTGTTGTCCTGGAAGGGTTCATCATTGTCGCAGAGCCCGTTAGCATTAATGTCCTGAAACGCTTCGGCTGTCGCCTGTGCTGCCTTGGTAAAGTCGCGGAAGTAGCGACGCGTAAAGGTAACGGTCGAATTAGCGGCCAGAAGCTGGACCCGTTCACGCACGGCCGCGTCCAGAAGCTGCTGCTGAACGTCTACTTTTCCGCTTTCAAGCGTGGCGTCCCGCGCGCTTTTCTGCACAGTGCCCTGCAACACGGACTGCACGTACAAGCTGTGCCCAAGGTCCATGAAGCCGAGCAACGTTGTCACGAATACGGTAGCAATCAGGCCGAACTCGACGATCGTGGCGCCCGCCTCTTCTTTAATCAATCTGCAACCATGGCCTTGAAGAGCGATCATTTCGTCAGCCTCAACTGAGATATTTCATCCGCAATCTGCTGAAAGTTGGAAATTAGCGTGGCGCTGTTAGCAGCTACATAGAAACGGTTTGGCGACGCACAGGACTGAAGCAACGCCTGTGCCCCGGAACTGACACCCGACCCGAAGGAGATTACCCACAAGGTGATATTCTTCGATTTGATAGCCGAGCACAGAGCCTTGGTGCGTTCGTTGACAACAGAGGTGAGGACATTGGAACTCGGCCCTGCATTGCTACGCGTCTGTCGCCTGTCCCACCAGCCAATTCCATGGGCGGTATAGCCTTGATTACTCGTAACCGTGTCGCCGTCGGTCATAAATACCAGATGGCGTTCGATCTCACCGCCGGTGGGTGTGAACGCATTTTCCGATTCGAACAGACCGGTCGGGGACATAAGCCGCGCCCCCCAAAGTAGGCCAATATCATGGTAGGTGTTGCCGTTCGGGTATAGCGTGTTCACGTAGGATTCGAACGCGTTAGCGGAGGAATAGACCTTGAGCTTCGATGCCGACGTGGGACAGGCGTAGGTGTAGTTTCGACTAAGGTCCGAACTCGTCTTGACCTTTGCAGTCGTCCAATTGCCGGCGCTATCATAGCGGCCCCATACAAGATCCGGCAGGAGCGGACGCCATTTGCTGGCATCCGACCCATTAGGGACAAGATCAATGTTCATATCGAGGGCGCCGGCGGGGATCGGGCTGAACTCGCCGGTCGGATCGTCATCGCTGTTCTGATATGTCTGGCGTTCCTCGATGCAGCCGTCCCAACCGATCGTAGCAGTCTGGCCGAATGCGCCAACAGGCGCTGTAATGCCGGTGCTCCAGCTACTTCCTCCAGCTTTTAGGCCGGACACGTTGAACGTCAGTTGATCATATTCATATTCCTTGAAGCCGGTGGTATCGGTACGTTGATAATTTCGCTTCAAATAGCCGCTGATATAGCGCCGCTGTAACTGGCACTTCCCGCTGACCATCACGCCTTGATAGTTGTAATAGCGGCCATCCTGATTGGTGGACCAGCTGACCACCCGGCTGGCACCGCTCCCGCTTACGCTTTCATTGTAGGGCGCGCTTTCAGTCCCGGTCATTTCGGTTGAATCGGCTGGTATTTTTCCCGCGCAGCTCGTACCACTGGCGCTTCCGAAATTCTCCCAAGCGCTCCAGTTCATGTTGTAAGGGATTTGTTCTGCAGAAACGACTTCAGCCTTGCCCTCCTTATAGCCGTCTACATCAACCCCTCCCGCCATCTTCGCCTTGCGCGACTGATAGAGCGCGCTATCGACCATCCAGTCGTTGCGCAGCAGGCGTCCGACATTCACGTTCGACGAATAAGGGACGAAGCCGAAGCGCAATTGCACGTCATTGTTGCGGCTGCCGGTCGGATTACTCCCGCAGTCAGCGGAGGTATCGACCTTCGCCAAGGCTTCATAGAAGCATTTGACCGCCTTTTTCAGGCCATTGATCTTGGTGTCGCTGTCGCTTGCATTGATCGATGCCATCGACCCCGTCGTGTCGAGAACGAACATCACATCCGTGTTGGGTATACGCATTTCCGCGTCGCATGTGACCGCAATCGTTTTGGTGGATTGACCGAATATCACCATAATCGTCATCGGGATGGTGACTGAAGCTGTACCCGTCACCTTGCCCTGATTTTCGATGAAGTTTTTGGACAGGGTGCTCGACCCGTAGGAGCCTGGCACGTAGTTGATGTTGAAGATGCCTTCGGCCGTGGTGCGCGCCTTGTCGCCATTAGCGTTCCAAGCACCGCCAGCCATCTGCTTGCGCCCCGCCAGCGCTCCCGCGTCGCAGGCGTGCTGAAGCCGCGTTTTGACGAGATATATGCGCGCCATATCGACGCCCCCGCCAATAAAGCCCAGCAAGGGAATAAATCCAGCAGCGACCATCACGAGAACGTTGCCCGCTTCGTTGTCGCGCAAGCGTTTAAGAAAACCCATGAATGCCCTCCAGAAGATGCATCCATAACGGATCAAGGTTTAGATCGAATTAAGTCTATGACTTTTTTGTTTAATCCAGGTTAGCGCCTTCTGCTGGAAAGGCCTCAATCTCACAGCGCATCTATCTCAACCAAGTTTTTTGTTACGTTATCGAAGCTAATTGTCTTGGTGGAACCGGCACGGTTGCGCCATTGTGGAATGAAGATTGATTTGATGTCCGCTATCGCCATCTCGGCGCTCTAAAGCTGACTGACCATAAAGTCCCAGCTTTTCTCGTATGACGACGCAAGCGCCTGAAACTATCAACGATTTGAAAGATAATAAAAAAATGGATTTATAGCTCATTTTATCGCAGTATATGAGTTATAAATCCTGTAGATATGCCTCATGAAACACAACTGGCGAACTGCCCGTGCGCACGCAGCCCCTCGCCTTCGTGGTGACCATCACTTCTTCAATGTGTTCCAGGCAACTCGTCATCCTCTAGCGGAGGCCGATCTGGCACCTGCGCGAGGATTGCTAGCGCACCCGCCGGATCAGCGCGTTTGGCGCGGAGCCGGATGCCTGCGATTGCCCTCAATTCCCCAACCCGCTCCGCAATCAGCAACGACAGGAACTGGTTGAGCGAAATGCCATCCAACTCCGCTAGATGCTTGGCTTCAGCCATAACATGATCTGGCAACTGCAGAGGAAAATTGCTCATTTCATCTCTCCTCGTTCGAGGCGTAAAAACAACTCACCGGACTCAATGACGTCGCCTCGACACAGTTCTCGTGCTGGCATGAAGTCCCGGACGTTCATTGTGACGATCGCATCTGCCCCGGCTTGAACTGCGCATTCCCGAACCGGGATGAGCATGCGACTTCCTTTCGACGCAAAAGGCTGCAGCGACATGCAGCACGCACGGCTATATTTTGAAGTCATCAGTAACAGTCCAATTTGATAGTTTGTCGGCATTGCAGGACGCATCGCCCACCCGGTCAACGCGGGAAGCATGCCCCATCATAAAACTTCACGAAATGCTATCGACACTGAGCTGATCTCAAATTCCCCATGATCGATAGAACCCGTTTCTATCGATCATTTTCTCCCTGTTACTCACTGGCAGGATATCGATAGGCTCGAAATGCCTGTCAGTTTTCGTCAGACGCAAGTCTGTCCGCCAGCCTCACCATCAAATCCATTCGTTCATGAAAGATCGCGACAATAAGCGCGGGCGCCGCGTCACGCGGCAGGCAGAAGATGTAATGATGCTCGCATCGGATCACCCGCAGATTAGGATAAAGCGCGCTCATGTTTCTGAATGCGCCCTGCCCCGTCGCCACCCGCTCGAGCCCGCGGGTCAGCTTCTTCAGATATATCCGGGCTTGCACATCTCCCCATTCCGCTCGCGTATAGCGGATGATAGTTCGAAGGTCCGTTTCTGCCGCCGATGAGAGAATATAGGCAGCGGTCAAAGGCGGCCTATCCCGTTAAATTCCTCGTCCAGGATAGTGCCGATGTCCTTGGTGGAGACATCCCCCGCCAGGCCGGCTTCGATGCGTTGGGCCATCAAAGCCTTAAGTTCCAGCCAGGCATCATCCTGCCCGCCGACGGTAGGGAACAGCTTTTCGATTGCATACTGCTTGATCGTTTTGCCTTGCAGAGCAGCCAGCGCTTTCAGACTTTGATGCTGCTGATCAGTTATATCTATTGTCAGGCGGCTCATGGGATTACCCTTCGCAAATGAACATCGCGCACATTAGCACAAATGTGGGTTTGTGCTAATGACATTCGCGCATGCGGAAGAAGGATCAATATCAGCCTCTTCTACCTCCGTCATACGGGCGATAACGGGCTTTCCATTCCTCCAAACCGCTCGCTGTAGGAGATAAAAATCGCTTGCAAAATTGATCCCCAGGACACAAAATGTGTCCTGGAGCGTTTTAAGAACTGCTCGCAACATATTGATTTTACGCCATTTATTGGCAGCACGGGTGCGTACGGTGCATTACAAACGCCCTGGGCGTGCGTCGTCCCCTCGCAGCGCTCCTGCGCGCTGCGTCCCCTTGCCCGGGCACGGGCGGCCCTTCCCCGGCAGGGGCTCTTTTAGCCTTTCGCCGGCGTCAGCTGGCTATCAATCGGGATTGCGATCGGTCAACCGATCGGGAATAATAATTCGCGGCGGGCAGGCCTCCTTTTTCAAGGAGACATATATGCCCAAGATGAATGACCGTGAGCGTCTGGCAAAGCTCGCAGCCGACCAGCACAAGCTTGCCCAGGAAGCAGCGTCAGTGCGCCGCGCACTGCGCGAACATTATGGCACGCTCACGGCGGATATTGCCGTGGAAGAGCTTAGCGAACGCGAGTTTCGCGAACTCCTGACCCAGGCAATCCGGATCGGCGGAAGCCAGGCAGTCAGCACCTTGAGAGCCATTTCGCCAGTCCCCGCCCCATCCAACGACCCGCCGGAACGGCGTCCCAGCGACGAGCACGGCGGAGCCGCGCGCAGGAGGCCGGCGCCCTCTCCGGGCGCCGCATCGCCGGGCGACGGGGCCAGCCACTAGGCTGGCTTCCCTGAGCCCGGCGACCTCTTCCCTCTCAACAAAAAAGCCGGCGGGGGAGACCGCTCCCTCGCCGGCTTGCCCGTTCAGCGCCTGATATTCTGCCCGGCCTTCACGAAGAAGTGCCGCGGCACGGCGGCGTCGCGGACGAGACGCGCCAGATGGGACTGTAGCCCGTTGCCCTCGCAGATGATCGCTTCGACCGGTTTCAGGCCGATCAGCGCCTCGTTGCGCGCGAACCCGGCCCGTTTGCCGAGCTTTCGCCATTTGCCAAGATCGAAGGGCACCAGCGTCACCTTGCGCGAGGCCGCCCAGGAAGCAGCGATGGCGTCGCATCCCTTTTCCTGCGCCGTCGTCGCCAACACCATCGCTGGTATCCTTGCCCGCACCATGTCGAGCCGCGCCCAGAGCTGCGCATGATCCTCCCACTCCTGTCCGCCAGAGAAGAGCACCACCGGTCCCGTCGGGGCATGAGCCTCGATGCGTCGGCTCCGGCGGGCGGCAAGGAAGTCGGTAGCGGCCACCACCGAGGCGGTGCGCTTTCCCGATACCAGCGTCGCCCGCGGCGCCGACCAGGGCCGGCCGGTCTCGCTATGGAACATCGCGGCGGCATGATCGCGCATGCACGCGACCGCCTCTCGCGCCTCGTCGAGGCCATGGCAGAGCGTTTGCGCCTCCTCCAGGCTGGTCGCGGCGATCTCGCTCCCGTCCTGTTCGCGGATGAGGCGCCCCACCTGCTGCGCCGCCCGGTCGGCTTCGCCATCGAGTTGGTCGGCCACCTTATGGAAGCTGTGGACAATGCCCCAGGCGAGGCGGTCGGCCAAGGGTTCCAGTCGCGTATCCCGCAGCATGTCGAAAAGCGTCGTGACGAGGAGTTCAACGCCCAGTTCTGCCTGCAGCGGATCGGGCATGTCGGCGCCCGACGCCTCCTCGGCCGGTGCGAGGCGGACCTGATCCGCGGTCTCGGCAAAGGCGGCGGCGTAACTGTCGGCCGGCATGCGCGTCTCGTCCAGGAAGAAGTCGGCGACGTCGGTGAAGCGGGTGGGCGTGTCTATATATTCGGTCATCGGTAACCTCCTTGTTGAAAGAGGTTATCTCCCCTGCACGGGCTCCGAGCGGCGGGGTCAAGGATCGCGCAGCGACCGCGAAGCGGCGGTGGGGGTCACGATTTTCCTTGGCGGCCGCTCGCGCCGCGCAGGCGCACAGACGCTCGACCCGCCAAGGAAAATGGTGGGGCCCCGCCGTCCTTGAGGCCGACGCGGTCCCGTGCCACACTTAAAGGACTTGAGAGAGAGGAAGAGCTGCCCTGCGGGGGGCTCGATGCCCCTCGCAGGGCAAAGTGGGAGGCACAGCGTTTCCGCCAGACACCCTAATGGTGCCCTTCGAGCTTCGCTATCGGGAGAAGCGCTGGTTCGGTCGGATTACCCGTTGCGTCCTTATGCCTGGTTGGTGCAGGCGGGACCCTGTCTGGAAGCAAGGTTGGGGACAGCCAACGGCTACGCGCGAATGGGATTGATGAGCATTGGGTGAAGAGCGGAAAGAGCAGCGGATCGACCGCGCCTCGCGCGTCATTCTGGCGAGCGCCAGGACCTTGTATCGTGCGTTTCTCGACGCCGAGACAATGGCCGGCTGGCGCGCCCCGGAGGCTATGGATGCGGAGATACGGGACTTCCGGCCACAGGTCGGCGGGGGCTATCGCATGCGGCTTCGCTACCATGGCGAGGATGCCGCGAACCAGGGCAAGACCCTTCCGGGCGAGGACGAGGTGGAGGTCGTGTTCGCAGAAATGATCGCCGAGGAACGGGTAGTCGAGAAGGTGCGATTCCTCAGCGACGATCCGATGTTCGGCGGCGTCATGACGCTCATTACCAGCTTCGAAAAGGACCGGGACGGGACCAAGGTCATCGTCTGCGCCCATGACGTTCCGCAAGGCATCACTCCGCACGACCATGCGCAAGGCATGGCGTCGAGCCTGCGCAATCTCGCCCGCCTCACGGAATAGACCCGACCGATTCGATTGGGCTGCTACCAGCTGAAGGTTGGAAGCTCCTCGACCTCCTCGCCGTCGCAATCGAGCAGGACATAATGGCATCCGAGCGATCGGGCAAAGCGCTGGATCCCTGCGATCTCGGGCGGAATGGCCTGCGCGGCCCTTCCCTCCACGGCGGCAGCGGACAGAAACCAGCCATAGCAGGTCGAGGCGACGACCAGCGGTTGGGGCTCGGCGGCAAGCTCGGCCCAGCGGTTGAGCAGCAACGCGGTCTCCAGGGGGATATGCGCGGTGCTGAGGACAAGATAAGCGCCGATCTCCGGAGGAGACCGGCGTGGCGGAGCCGGCTCTGCCGGCGGCTCAGGCAGGCGGGACATAGGCCTCGAACGGATTGCCGTCGTGCAGATGCCCGAACGGCGTCATCACATAGGCACCCGCCTCGCGCCCGACCGCGCAAAGGACATAGCGCGGCGCGCCGGTCACCGCGTCGGTGCATTCAAGGAGGGCAAGGTCGCCCTCCTCGGCCGCGCGCAGCAGCGTGTCGAAATTGCGCCTGAAGGGCTCGGGAATGGCCATCACGCCCTCCCTCTCGCCATGCCGCGCCGCAGCCCGACATCGGGCGTCTGGTCGCCCTTGCGGAAGGCATGGATGGGCACGCCCTCCTGGCGAAGCGCCTGATAGAGGTTCGCCTGGATGCCCGAGCCTTCGCACAGCACCGCCTCCACGGGCCGAAGTTCGAGCAGCTTGCGATTGCGGTCGAATGCCTTCTTTGCGCCCGATCCGTAGAGCCGGAAGGAGACCAAAGGCACCTTGACGCCGGGCCGGCCCGCCCATGCGGCGGCGATCGCGTCGGCGCCTGTCCGTTGGCCGGTGGTGACCAATGTCATATGCGGCACGCGGGCCCGGATCTCGTCGAGCTTGGCGAAGAGGATGTCGGTGTCGTGCCACTGGGCGGGCCCTGAGAAGACGACGATCGGTCCCTGCGGCAGGTGCCGCTCGCGCGCCGCGAGCTGGCGCGCGCGCAGGAAGTCGAGGGCGTCGACCTGCGAGGCCGCGCGGTTCGATGTCCGGCTCCCGCGCGCGGGCGACCAGGGCATGCCCGACACGGCGCGATACATGTCGGCGGCAAAGTCGCACATGACCTCCAGCGCCTCGCGCTGCTCGGCGACGCTCTGGCAGAGAAGCTGCTTCTCCTCCAGTTCGCGGATGTAGACCTCGCTCATGTCGGGCACGCGCGCCATCTCGCCCAGTTCCTGGGCGAGCGCGTCCTCGCGCCGCGCAAGCTTGCCCGCGACGAAATGGAAGGAGTTCACGAACCCCCAAGCGATATCGGGCGCCAGCGCCTCGAGCCTCGTATCGTTGAGAAGATCGAACAGGCAGGCGACCACCCCGCCGCAATCGGCCTGGACGGCGAGCGGGTCGGGCATGTCGAGTTCCATGGGCATCTCGCCCGGGGCCATGATGGTGAGCCCCATGGGCTCGCCGAACACGGCCTGGAATTCGGGGGTGGCGGTCATTTCGGCATAGAGTGTCTTCAAGTCGGCGAACCGGTGGACGCTTTGCGAATGGGTGCGGGTCATGGCCCTGGCTCCTACGATCGGAAACAGAAAAAGGCCGGAGGAAGCCCATGCTTCCCCCGGCCCGGTTCAGTGGTGGCTCCGCGTGTCAGTCGGGGAACTGGTCCTCGAACGCCCCGCCAGCTCCGACGAGCCCGCCATCGTCGCCCGCCGTGCTGGCGCCAAAGCCCCCTTCGCCGCCCATCGCATCCTCGCGCCGCGCGCCGCGGCTGACCGGCGCGAACATGTCGCGCGGCTGCTGACGCCGCCAGGCGACGCGGAAGCCTTCGGCATCATCGCCGAACAGCGCGATCGGCAGCGGCTCGGGCAGGCTCGGGTCATCGATAGACCCCTGGAGAAAGGCCTCGCCGGTCGTATTTTTGGCGAAGGCCTCCCAGAGCGCGCCAACCTGCACCCAGCGATTGCCGACATTGAGCGCGAGGATCTCGAAAACGGGCGCGCGCTCGTTGCTGCTCTCGACCTTGCGCAGGCCGAGCCGCGGCAGGTCCATGTTGCGCGTTGCGATCCAGCCCAGCAGACGGCCGTTGACTTGCTTGAATTCACCAATGTTCATGAGACTTTCCTTTGACGAATGTCGCTCTGGACCATTCCAAATCGACACCCCCAAAAGGTCCCTCTCTCCTCTGCTACGGAGCGCTCGACGTACGCGCGACGTGGCATGGGATCGGGGCATCCCGCCACTAGCGAAGCCCCTGCCCAGCAGGCATGACGTCGATCCACCCGTCACGCCCGCGCCCACCTTGCGTCGGCAACCCACAGGTTCGCTTCGCCCCACGCCGCGCTGCGCTCCGGCAGCGGATCGTCACCCGTCAGGGCCGAGATCCGGCGCAGCCGGAGCTTGGTCGGAGCGCAGCGGAGATAGAGCCGCGGTGCCCGCGCCAGCGGGCAGCCGTCAACCCCTTTCCCTTCCTCCCTATTGGCAGCGCTTTGCCCGTTTGCAGAACCCATCGACACATTGGCTGCATGCAACGGCAATCCGCCCTTCCAGATCAAAGCGGGAACATATATGCTAGGCCGATGTCCGTCATATCGCGAGAATTGCCAGCCCCCAAAAATTGGCAGGAATTTGAAAACCTGACCTTCGATATCTACCGGAGATTGTGGAAGACGAACGACGCCCAGCTCCATGGACGCCAGGGACAGCCGCAGGCGGGCGTTGATGTTTATGGCACCGACCGGGTCGAGCAGAAATATACTGGCGTCCAGTGCAAGGGAAAGGATGGCGACCTACGTGCAGTAGTCACTGAGACGGAGCTGCGAAACGAGGTCGCCAAAGCAAGGACGTTCCAGCCACCGCTCGACGTCTTCATCCTTGCGACCACCGCGCCAAACGATCAGGCGATTCAGGGGATCGCGCGGCAGATCAGTCTTGAGCATGGCCGGCTTGGCCTGTTCGAAGTGCGCGTCACGGGCTGGACGACGTTACGCAGCTTCGTCGCAGACGATCCTGATGTCCTGCTCAAATATTATCGGGATCTAGCGCCCGTCGATGTGATGGGCCAGATCGCCGCCGGCGCCGAGCAGAATGCCGCGGGCTTCGCTCAGATGCAGATGCTGATACGCAGCGCCACGCGGATGCTCACGGAATCGCGCGATGTGACCGGCGCTGACGATCCCCTAGCCACTCAGGTCGCGGAGATCGGCAAACTCGTCAGTGACGGATCGCCGCGCGCCGCCATCCGGGCGCTTGAGCGGATAAGGGCAGAGCATGACGCAACCGCCAGCCCGCTCGCGCGCTATCGCATGCTGGCGAGCCTTGGAAACGCCCATTATGCGTTGGACGAAGAAGACCGCGCGATCCCGTTGTTCCATGCGGCCTTCGAGGCGTACCCGGATTTCCCGAACGCCCGGGCGACCAAGGCCATGGCGCTTCTTTTGGAGGGAAAGCGCGAGGAGGCCGAGCCGATCGCCAGCGCCGCCTTCCAGGACGACCGGACATCCGCCCGCAATGCGGGCATCTGGATCGACACGATGCCGCTCGATCGGCCCATGGCAGAAATCGAAGAGGCGCTCCCACCCGCACTTCTCGAAACGCTCGACATTCAGTTGCACCTGGCACTGCGGTCGGGCGGGATCGGCGATGTCGACCGCCACCTGGCCCATGCGCAGGCGGCTCTTGCAATCGCGCCAGAGGACTGGCGCGTCATGGCGACACTGGCTGAAGCGCTGGTCCAACCACTCTCCGCGCTCGAAGGCCTGGGGATCACCCATGATGTGCCTGCGCATCTCCAGGCGGATGTCGAGCGCGCGGTCGGCCTCCTGAAGGCAGCGTGGAAGACGCTTCTGGACCAAGACTCCAGTATCCAGGGCCGGCATGTGTCGGCCAACTTGATCAGCCTTCTCGGGATCATCGGGCGCGAAGCGGAAGCCGACCAAATCCTCGACGAGGCGCTCGGCGCCATGCCTCATTATCCGCCGCTCGGTCTCTTTGCGGCTCGCAGATCGGCAGCCAATGACGACTGGCGCGGGGTCGCCGCAACGCTTGATGCGCTGCCGCGGGACACCTTGACCTTCGACGCACTTTTATTGCGAACCCATGCCGCGCTTCAGCTGAAGGACGCCGCTGGCGCGGTCCTCTGGGCTGGGCGTATGCAGACGGCCGATGTCGGGCAGCCCGCGATGACCGAACGGGCCGAGCTGATCGAGGCGATGCAGGTCCATGCCGCGATGCTAGGAAGCGCCGACCCCGCCGCCCTCATTGCCAATGCCATCGCGAAGCGACCAGGCTCGATCGTCGTACGCTCTGTCCTGTTCGATGGCCTGGAGCCGCAGGATCCACTGCGCGCGCAGCTGGCGAGCGAGATCGGTTCGCTTGCGCAGGGCGAACTCAGCCTGCGCGAGCGCATGCACGCAGCCGAGACCCTTTATGCGCAGGGCAATTATGCCATGGCCGCGGATCTTTATGCGGTCGTGCACGGGGCGGAAGGTAATTATGCGCTGCGACGCCGGCTCCAAGCGCTCAACCTCGCTGACAGGCGGGCCGAGGCGCGCAGGCTGTTCGAAACGCTCCCGACCGCGCTGCGCGCCTCGGACGGCTATCTCGCCGTCGGCGTCGCCATCTACGAGCGCGCCGGGCTGTTAAAGCCGGCGCTCAAACTCGTGGAAAGCGCTGTCGCGCAGCATGACGTGCTACGCAACAGGCTCATCTGGATCCAACTGCTCGTTCGCCTCGGCCGCGCCGATCAGATGCGCGACTGGCTGGACCGCGTGTCCCAAGATATCGAGGGCACACCGATCGAGCTCATCGCCCTCGCGCAGCTCGTTGATCGCTATCTTGGTCATGCGGCCAAGGCGCTGTCGCTAGGCTATCGCGCCCTGCGGACTGGCTATGGTCAGCCAAGGATCCACCTTGCTTACGCCTTGGGTCTGATCGTGGGCGGGCGCTCCAGCAGTGTGACAATGGCACCGCCCGAGGCGATCGAGGCAGGCGCAGGCGTGGTCCTCATCAATGACGCGACCGGTGACGAGCTCCATAGGATCATCGAGACTGGCCCCGTTCCGGCAGTCGAACGGGACGAGCTCTCGCCCGACGAGACCTTTGCAAAGCGGCTGCTCGGGCTGCGGGTCGGTGACAGCATCGAGTTTACGAAGCTGGGCGTTGGCCCGCAAAGCTTTCGGGTAGCCGAGATCCAGACTCCTTTTCTGTTCGCCTTCCGTCGAACCATGAGGCAGTTCCCGACCCTATTCCCCGACAACCCTGCGTTCGGCTCGTTCACGATCGACGACAGCAAGGGCGATGACCGGTTCGAGGAAATGTTTGCGATGGCCCGCAACCGCGCCGCGGAGGGACAGCAGCTCGAAAACCTCTATCGCGACGGCGTCATTCCGATCCCCATGTTCGCGCGGTTTAGCGGGGCAGACATTTTCGAGATCTGGGAGAATTTCAGACAAAAGAACAGCCTTGGGCTTAAAGTCGCTCAAGGTGCGCAGGGCGAGTTCGAGGCCGGATGCAGGGGTGCAGGGGCGGGCGTCGCGGTCGTGGATCCCCTTTCTGTCTACGCCTGGGCACGCATGGGTCTGGGTGCGGTGATCGCCAAACTCTCCGACCGTCTCGCCATCGTGCAGTCCACGATCGATGCGCTGCGGCAGCTCGTCGAAGAGCGCGAAGGCCATCGGGGGCGCAAATCGGGCACGTTCGGCTATGATGGGGAGCGTTACTTTTTCATTGAGCTAACGCCGGAAGCCGCCCAACAGCAGATCGTTGACGCTCGGTCCGCCCTCGAACTGGCCGAGGCCCTGCCTCTTGTGGCCGCCGAGTCCGATCAGGCGATGCCCGAGGGGGTGGCCGAACTGATCGGCGACCTTGACCCTGCCTATCATGACAGCGTGATCGCTGCACTGGCGCCGAAACGCGCGCTCCTGACCGATGATCTGGGTTTCCGTGTCATCGCCCAAGCGGCCGGCGCACAGGTCAGCTGGACGCAGGTGCTAGGTCAGGTGGGCCATCGCGCTCGCGCGATCACCCATGCGGAATATCGGCAGATCCTTGGCGCCCTCTTCGACGCAAACTACACGTTCGTTCAGTTCAATGCCGCTGATGTCGTAGGCGAACTGCAGGACAGCGCATGGGCGCCCAATGATCGCCTGCGCGACTATGCCCGGCTCCTTACGAGCGAAACGCTCGATCAGGCCAACGCCGCGATGGTCATGGCCGAACTGCTCCTTAATAGCAGCCAGATCGCCGGTATCACCCAGGCAATCGTCTTTTCCAACCTGCTGATTGAGGCTGCGGGCGAGCTCGGCCGTTCGGATCAGGTCCGCGCTCTCATGCGATCCGCCAGAGACGCTGCGCAATTCATTCAGATACGAGCCTTCAACCGCGAGCTTCTTCCGGCCCGGCTTTTGGAGACAACTGGTCTAAACCCGGTCAAAAGTCTCGCACTGGACGGCGCAATGAAAGCAGCCAAATTCATCACACATTTCTGGGATGCCCTTCAGGCGGCCGGCTTGAAAACAATTGCATAACGGCCGTGACCCGCGTGGCTTCGTCGCATCGCTTAGGTGACGCGCTCCGCTACAAATTCCGCTGTGCCACTCCAAATCAGCCGATGGAGCTCGCCCTGAACCACAGACTGGACGACATTGGGCCATAACGCCGCGACGCAAAGCCCGCCGATATGACGCACGGAAGGATAGATGATGCCGTTATAACCCATGACGCGCGCGCCGGCGGCAAGAGCGTTTCCTGCAGGGTAACCGATGAAAGGGTCGGGATCGAGGCCAGGATGATTTGGCATGCCGCGCAGGTCGACGAAAACACCCGACATGCTTGCCAGCATCTCCCCATATTCGACCACGGCGTTGAAGTCTCCGGCATCGGCAAGAGCTTTGGTCAGGTGGTGACCGACCTCGGCAATGCAGGTCTCGACCGCCATGGCCGCATACCATGCACCCCGTTCGGCGGGGTTGAAGCGGTTGGGCTCGCGCGGCTTGGCGTAGGCGAAGCTTGCATTGATGAACCGGGCATGGGGAACACCATGCACGAGCTCCGCTGCGCTCAAGGCGCCGGTCCCCCGCTCCTGCGCAATCCGGCGACCGCTGGTTGCGCCCTCGATTTCGGCCAGGGCGGCGAGCTCGTCTTCGTCGTCGGCAAGCGAGTCCATGACCGCGGCTCGCAGCCGAGCGCTCGAGACGAGGCGTACCGTGCGCGGAAAGGCTTCCCGAACCAGTGGCACGCCATCCAGCGCGCCTTCCTCAGAGCCCGCCACGCAGAGCGTCTACATAAAGCCGGGTTTCCAGCATGCGCGGTATACCCCCTGCGATCATCGCTTGGACAGGGGTCAACCGATCGAAAACAGGGCCGCGATTGGGAAGCTTGGGCCAGCGGTCCGCCATGCTGTCGGCGAACAGGAGATGCAGACCCTTGAAGAGGCCGATCAACGCCGATGCCCGCGTCAGCTGATCTTGACTGAGGACGCCCTCCCACCGACCAGCCTTCATGCGATCCCAGGTGCTCTCCGACACGCCTAGAAGCGCCGCGCCCTCTGCATTACTGCCTTCCCAGGCCTCGACGGCGCGCAGAACGGCTTTCACTGCCGGGCCCGTCAGCCTTGCGCGATCTGCTTCTGCCGCAAATGTTTGAACCTGGCTTGCATCCGGCGTCGGCTCTCGAAACTGAACAACATTAGTCATGTCGCGTCTCCTGATGCTAATATATGCCTCACATGACGCGGTATGTCAAGACGGTGGCCACCCGGCATCAAGGCAGTTCAGGCGGCTTCAGTGTCCAGATCCGTTGGATCGATGGCTACGGACATTGCAAGGTCGGGAATACGCAGGTTGAAATAGACGCTGTCCTGCGCGCGTCTGCGTGCCAGACGTTCCGCCTCAAATTCGTCGCCTGCCTCGACCTGGTAAACTTCCCGGGCATAAAGCCATCCATCACTCAGGAAATCGACACAGGCGCTATAGGCGCGCGGCTTTGATTGCAGATGATCGGTCATCGCTCGGCTCCTTGTTTGAAAAGAGAGTGGCGCCGGCCTCGGGCCGACGCCCGTTCTGATCAGCCGGCCTTCTGGAGGAGGCGCCTGGCTTTGCCTTCAAGCTCGAGGCGGGCGTCCTGATTGGGGCGGCTCCGCGCGAGCGCGGTGACGCCCTGCACGAAGTCATAGATGGAGGCGGGCGGATGTCCTTCCTCGGCAAGAACAGTGGCGATGATCCTGCCCGTATCGGCCTTCGAAAAGCCCTGGCGTCGCAGGAAGTCCTCCCGGTCCTCATCCTTGCGCGCCACGATCCGGTCCTTGGCCGCGGAAATGCCCCGCACGAAATCTTGTGGAGAGGAGTCTGCAAAATGCGTGAGCGCCGGCGCGGCTTGGGCGGCGAACCTGTTCGCCGCGAACTTCGAGTGGCGGATATTGATCTCCTCGAAATTCTCGACGCCCCACAGGTTCCGGTTCATGCAGACCGCACGCAGATAGAAGGTCGCGATGCCGAGGGCCTTCGAGCCCACCTCGCTGTTCCAGCAATAGAAGCCCCTGAAATAGAGGTCCGGATCGCCATTGGGCAGCCGACCGGCCTCGATCGGATGGGTGTCGTCGACCAGGAAGAGGAAGACGTCCCGGTCCGAGGCATAGAGCGTCGTCGTCTCGGCGCTGACGTCGACATAGGGGTTGTAAATCATCGAGCCCCAGTCGAGGACGCCGGGCACCTTCCAGCGCGTATCGCCAACGCCATTGCCTGCGAAGCGCATGACTGCCTCGACCAGCTCGCAATCCCAGATGCGACCATAATCGGGACCGGTGACGGCCCGCAGCTCGGTGCGTCCGTCATGGGTCTCGAGCAGCTTCACATGCTCGGCGCGATGCTCGATGAGCCCATGCTGAAGGTTTATGCCGGCAAGGGCCGCGGGGAGGTCGCGCAGATAGCCCGCCGGCGCGCCGACCAGGCTGCAGAGCTGGCCAAAGGACCAGTGCGTGGGTGCGACGGGTCCCTCGGCTCCCGGCGCCAACAGTCTCAGCGACGATACGTCGTCGGTTCGCGCCTCGACGCGGATGGCCCGACTCTCGACGACGCGCGTGTTCGCCACGTCCCTGCGCCGAAGGACATGGTCGTAGAGCGTCTCGAGCGAGAGGAAGCGCTCATCCGCGGGCCGGCTGAACCATTCGGACGAGACGCGGCCGACATTCTGGCCGCGGCTGATATCGACCTTGAAGCCTCCCGCTACGGCGCGGGATGCTGGTGCGAGCATGTTCATCGGAAATACTCCTTGGACCAAGAGGGCAAGATCGCCGGCCGGCGACCTCACGCCCTCCTTCCCCCACCCCTCCTGTCGCCGAACGCCGACGGTTTTTCAGGGCCGTGAAGCCGGAGAACCCTCAAGAGAGACAGCGACACAGTGGGACTGCGCCGGGCCGGATTTCTGACGGCACGGCGCATCACGCTGCCAGTCCGCTCCCGTCGGAAAGGGCTTTCTCGATCGCTCCCAATATCTCGGCCGCTTTGTTCATCGGCACGAAGAGGCGCGTTCGAAACTGGATGATCTCGGTGAAGCAGCCCAAAGCCTTGAGCCGCGCCAGCTTGAGCACGGGATAGCTCTTGATCTCCAGCCGGGCCTCGTCGTTCACGTGAACGCGGTGCAACCTCGCCCCTGCCATGGCCGGTATGGCGACGCCGTCCGCGCCGCGCGCGGCAAGGACGAGCTCCGCGGGCGAGAGCGCCACCTTCATGTCGATTCCAAAGCCGTTTGCGATCTTTGCAAGGCCAGCGGGCGAGATGATGCGGCCGAGCACCGACTGCCCTTGGCCGTCCGCGATGCGCCAGACCCGCAGATCGTCGTCGGGAAGGCGATTCCACACGGGGAGTAGAAGCCCAGTCGCGATGCTGATGGTTTCGACGTCGATCCGCTCGGCAATCTCTTTCGCCTCGGCGGTCCAGGCGTCCCGAAACGCCTCTTGGGCGAAGGGCTCCCAGGCGCTTTCGGACAGGCGCGAGGCCGGCATGCGCTCCGAACCTGATGGGCGCGCGAGCTCCCAGACCTCGATCTCTTCGCCGTCATTGTCGAGAATGGACCATGACGGGAGTCGAAGCGCGACCCGGCCCGAACGGGCATTGCGCAGGAAGGCGATACGGCGCGAACTGCCCCACTGCTCGAGCAGGGCGGCCAGGTCCGCGGGCCGCCGTCGCCGGTGCAGCTCCAGACGCTGGAGCCAGGTTTCCGCGCCCGTGTCGGGATCCCGGCGCAGGCGTTGCTGCTCGACGGACACGATCTGCTCGACCAGAATCGTCTCGACGCCGACATCGAGCGTGCCGCGCTCGCGCGCCGCGTCGATCCGGGCCTGGATGAGCGCCATATATTCCTCAAATATGGCATTTTGCGTGGCGATCCGGAGCGCCAGCAGGCGGTTGAGCCAGCGCTGGATCGGCGGGAGATCATCGAGCAGCGCGCCGCCATCGTCGCTGACAAGCTTGAGGCCGGTCATCTCGACGAACCGCCCCAGGGTCACGCTCTTGAGTTTGCCGCGATAGAGCAGCGAATACCATTGCTGCAGCGCGTCGCGGGCGTGATCGCTCTCCAGATTGTCCATCGGATCGAACAGATTCTGCCCGCCCGTCTGCCGCTGGCCGCGAGTCAGGGCGCCCAGGCTATCGAGCCGACGGGCGATCGTGCTGATGAAGCGCCGCTCTCCCCGGCAATCGGTCGTGACCGGCCGGAAGATGGGGGCGGTCATCTGGTTGGTGCGGTTGGTTCGACCCAGGCCCTGGATGGCTGCTGCGGCGCGCCAGCCTGGCTCCAGGAGATAATGGACGCGCCGACGGTTCGCCGACGCGCAGCCGCGGTCGGCATGATAGCTTCGCCCCGTGCCGCCGGCATCCGAGAAGACGAGGACGCTCTTGGCCCCGTCCATGAAGGCCTGGGCTTCGGCGATATTGCTCCGCGCCGTGCGTCGATCGAGCCGTTGGCGGCCGGCGCCATCGATCACGATGCGCCGCGTCCGCCCGGTGACTTCCGCCAGCCGGTCGGCACCGAAATGGGCGACGAGGGCGTCGAGCGCGCTCGGAATCGGCGGCATGGCGCAGAGCTGTTCGACAAGGTCGTCGCGGGCACGCACGGCCTTGGCGCAATGGACGGCATTGCCGGCCTCGTCCTGCATCGGTTCAGAGCGCAGATCACCGCCCGGATCCTTAAAGATCCGCATCTGCCGGGTCGGGAAGGCAGCGGTCAGATATTGGATCATGAGCTCGCGCGGGCTGAGTTCGATGTCGAGGTCCGCGCGGTCCTGCGCCGACAGCCCCGCCAGATGACGATCGAGCATCGCCTCGCTGGTCGTGACCAGCTGCACCACGGGATGCCGCCCCTGCGCGATGTCGGCCTCGATCGCCTGGATGACCGTGGGGAGCTTCATAGAGATGAGAAGCTGGGCGAAGAAGCGCTGCTTAGCGCTTTCGAAGCGCGAGAGCGCCGCGCCCTTGGCCTGGGCGTTGAGCGACTCGCCCGTCATGCCATCGACGATGGCGGTAGCGGCAAGCGCCTTGTCGAGATCGCGGTGAATGAGCGCCCAGGCGTCGGCATAGGCGTCGTAGGTATCGATCTGCTCGGGAGTGAGCACATGTTCGAGCGGGTCATAGTCCACGCCCTGGAAGGTGAGCGCGCGGGCGGTGTAGAAGCCCATGGCTTTGAGGTCTCGCGCCACGATTTCCATCGCCGCGATGCCGCCGTCGCCGATCGCCGCCATGAACGCCTCGCGCGTCTCGAAGGCAGCGCTGCCCCATAGGCCGAGCCTGGCCGCATAGCAGAGATTGGCGGGATCGGTGGCGCCGGTCGCGCTGTTGTAGAGGATACGGGCGCGCGGAAGCAGGTTCTGGAGCCGCACGCCGGCAAGACCCTGCTCGGATCCCTTCTGGCCGCCAAACTTGGTGGCGGTCCCCGCCGCGTTCGCCATCTCATGCGCCTCGTCGAAGACGATGAGCCCGTCGAAATCGGGCCCGAGCCAGGCCAGGATCTGCTGCAGGCGCGACTGGCTGTCGTCGCGCTGCGAGCGGAGCGTCGCGAAGGTCAGGAAGAGGATCGCACTGTCCATCGCGACGGACTTGCCGAGCGGCACCGTGTCGAGCGGCTGCACATCGATGCCAAGGCCGCCGATCGCGGCCCAGTCGCGCCGCGCGTCCTCCAGCAGACTGGCGCTTTTGGAAATCCACACCGCCTTGTGCTGACCGCGGCTCCACTGATCCATGATGCAGGCGGCGATCTGGCGTCCCTTTCCGACGCCCGTGCCGTCGCCGACCATGAAGCCGGCCCGATAGACCGCGCCCTCGCTGTCCGGATGGAGCAGCGTCCCGGCATCGTTCGGACGAAAACGGCCCGGCAAATCCCGCTCGAACGCCTGGCCTGCGAAAACGACCGTCTCGAGCTGGGCATCGGACAGGGTCGCGACTGTGCGGTCGGGCAGCATCGGGCGATAGGCGGGCACGGGCGGGAGGATCGAGGCCATCGCCATCGATTCGACGAGGCAGTCGGGATGAGGTCGCGCGGGCTCGAAGCGCATGCGCAAGAGGCGCCAGGGCACATAGATGCCGATGGCGTCGCCAGCAGCGGGCGGCTCGGCCAACGTTTCATAGCAGAGCGGCGCCGGCTCGTCCGTCGTAGCCGCCACGGCGGGCAATGGCGCTGCGGGCCTGGTACCAGCGAAGCGCGGGAAGAGGCTGAGGCGCTTGCGTGCGGGCATGCGCGCAGAAACGATCGGCGCTGAAACAAGAGCGGGCTCGGGCGGCAGCGAAGGGCTTCCGTCGAGGCGCGGCGGGACGGTCTCAAGCAGTGCCGACATCTCGGCCAGGCTCGTGGCGACATGGCGCGCCGTTGGGCCGGTCCAGCCCTTGTCGTAGACCAAGATCCGCACCGAGACCGAGGTCCCGTGCTTGGCATAGGGCTTCCCCGCGATTGCGAGTTCCCATCGCGGCATCACGGTGCGGGCGACCATCTCATAGCCCTGGGCGCCGCTACCGTCCCGGGCGAAGCTGGGGGGCATGATCGCGACGCACCGGCCGTCTTGGCCGAGGCGCCACAAGGCGCTTTCGAGATGGCGCGCGCCGGCGTACCGGTCGACTCCCCGGCTTTCCGATCGGGAGAAGGGCGGGTTGATGAGGACGAGGCTTGGCCGTCGCCTGTCCGCAATGAGATCGTCGATAAACTCGGCATCATGGCAACTGACCGGCTGGCCCAGGGCCAGGGCGAGTAGCGCCGCCCGGTCGGGATCGCGTTCATTGAGGAGCAGCCCAGCGCCCCGCGCGAGGGCATGCACGGCGAGCATGCCGGTGCCGGCCGAGGGCTCGAGAACGAGATCGCGGGCGCGGATATCGGCCGCGCAGGCGACCGCCCAGGCAAGACCAAGCGGCGTCGAGAATTGCTGAAGCGCGATCTGGCGCTCGCTGCGATAATGCTGCGTTGGAAGAAGCGCGCTCAGTTCCTCCCGGGCGGCGAAGGCAGCCGCCGGGTCGTCCCATTGGACAAGGCCGCTCTGCGGGTCGCGGATAAGCAGGACCTGCGCGATCTCAAGCGCGTCATAGGCTTCGCGCATCGTCCAGTCTCCGCTCGCGTCCGAGCCGCCGACATGCCGGCGCAGCAAGGAGCCCAGCAGACGACGATCGACGATCCCGCCATGGGAGAGGTGCTCGGCGATCGCCTGCGCGGCAGCAAACAGAGCGAGCGTTTTAGAGCCAGCCGGCTGAGCGCCGGCAGGTTCAGCAAAAAGTGGCATGTTCATAAGGGTCTCCGGGCTGCGATGGAGGGCTCCTGGCCCTCGCCCACCCCTTCCCCCCTCTTCTCCAGTGGGAGCGGCGAGCGAAACGCACGCCCGCAAAAAAGCGCGGGGACCGACATGACGCCTTGTCGGTCCCCGGCCCTCGGGTCAGATCAGGCTGCCTCGGGAAGGCTCTCATCCGAAGTGCCGGGCGCGACCGCCGCCAGCGCTTCGTCATCGCTATGCGCAGGCGCCTCGGCCGGCGCTGCCGCTTCCTCGACCGGCAAGCGCATGGGGTCGGGAAGCCAGGCGAGCGCGCGCGCCTTGACGTCCGCCTCGGCAATGACGTCGCCCGCGAACAGCTTCTCCGCCGCGTGCGCCAAGTCGAACTTGCGCGACCCGGCGTAGCGGTTCTTGAGCTCGAGGCCGCCAATCTCGTAGAAGAGATCGAGGATCCCGGGCTTGGTCAGCCGATCGAAGAAATTGCGCGCAGTTGGACGCCACCATGCCGCCACGTCGATCGCGAGCGCCTTGCCCAGATGGTCGAGGAAGCCGCTGCCGCTCTGGCCATCGGGAACCGCGATGATCGTCCGCGCGATCGCCCAGCCGAGCCAGGCCGCGCGGGCCTCGTCACCAAGCGCACAGAAAGCGTCGTAACGCGACTCGATCGTCGCAAGACCCACCCAGCTGCGGTCGAGCGCCTCGTCGAGCTTCGCCCAGGCCAGCGCCGCGGCCGACTCGCTCGCAAAACCGTGCACCCGGGGGGTCGCGGCCTTTGCGCGAAGCTCGGACGGCATGCCGCTCCAGCCGAGGTGGCAGGCATCGTCGGCCATGATGAAGGTGCCAAGATCGAGCGCGAAGAGCGGATCGCTCGCGATATGGACTGCGAGCAACTCGGTCTTCATCATGGCGAGCTCGTCGCGCAGCCGCATGCTGTAGGACCGAGGCTCCTCGGCGTCATCCGCCTCGTCGCCACGGTCGTCGCCGTCCACGTCGTCATCATCCTCGCCATCCTCGTCGATGCCGATGGCCTCGTCGTCCACTGCGGGCTGGTCCTCCTCTAGCGCATAGACGCTGGTGTGAAGTTTGGGCGCACCGGTCTCGTCGATGAGAAGGAAAGCGATAGCGCCGGCCTTCTGCGCCGGCGTGAACGCTCTTTCGGTCGGGACCAGAGCGTCGCGCTCGGCCTCCAGCGTCTCGATCCGGCCGGCCTGTTCGGGGCTATAGTCCTCCTCGCCTTCCGCTTCCCGTTCGATCTCCTCGAGCTCGGCCTCGATCGCGACCTGCCGCGCCAGGACATCGACCGGCAGATCGAGCGGTTCCGGTTCGATTTCGTCGAGCGCGTAGGTCTGCGCCCAGGGAATCATGGTCGAGGGGACCACCCGGATCTGCGCAAAGCCTTCGCGCTCGCGAATGGCCTCGGCCGCCGTAGAAAGAGCCTGCTCGGCGAGCTCCTCGACCAGACCCCCGTCCAGCCAGATCTCGGTCGCGGCGCTGGAGAAGAGGTCGACGTCCAGCCTGCCGCCGGCCGCGACATAGGCATCGCGCCCGACAAGCAGTGCCTTGGGATCGGCGCCGCGATAGGAACCGCTTGCAAGAAGGCGCCGTATCTCGTTGACATTGTTCTTCTGATAGCTCGATCCCAATTGCTCGAAGATACGCGCTTGGCTGTCCTGATCGGCGGTCGAGCCATAGGCCTTGGCGACCTCCATGCCGATCTCGCCGGCACGCAACGCGGCAAAGATGGACGGGGCAAGGTTAGCGAGCCGCAGGCGGCCGAGCACGAACGTCTCGCTCTTGCCGAAGCGGCGGGCAAGGTCGGCCGGACTCTTCTTTTCCCGCTCGATGATGGCCTGGAAGGCGCAACATTCGTCGGCCGGGTTCATGGGCAGCTGGAAATAATTTTCAGCAAGAACTCATCTCGATCGCGTCGCGCGCATTTTTCGCGATGAGGACCGGGACCATGAAATCCTGATCGAGCGCGCCGTCCTCGATATTGGCGAGCGTCGCCTCGAGCCGACGGCCGCCGCCATATATCTCGACCCTGCCCTTTGCGGCGCCCCGGGTGACGCGCACGCCGATGAGGTTTTCAAGAAGATAGCCGTTCGCCGCGATATTGGCCTTGAGCTCCGCGTCGGCCGCCGCGTCGCTATGGGTTCGCACATTGTCGGGCGACTTGAAGCAGTCGCGCGCCAGCACATAGTCGATGGTGGGTTTGGTCATCACAATGTCTCCGAAAGGCGGGGCGGCCTGACCGTCAGGCCGCACCCCGCACCCGGCTCCCCACCCCCTCCTCCTTCCTTTCGAGCACATCGTTCCAGTCGTTGAGACCCCACCAGGGCCAGATCGTCTCGATTTTCAGAGAAGCGCGCTGGTAGGCCTGTCGCGTGAGTCGCTCTGCTCTGCGTCCCGCCATGTCATTGTCCGGCAGGAGGACGAGCCTTTCGACGGCGTCGGGAAGGTCGAGTTGATGGAGCCGCTCGCTCCCGAGCGCTGCCCAGACCGGAATGCCCAGCAGGATGGCGGCCGACTCCGCGCTCTCCACGCCCTCCGCAAGGCCGAGCCACGAGCCCGCCGGTCGCAGGCGAACGGCGCCGCCCAGAGGTCGGCCAAGCGTGCGCTTGGGCCTAATCAAGTCGCGAGCCAATCCCGTACCGCCGGGTTCGAGGAACAACCGCTGGACAGCGACTATCCTGCCGCGATCCTCGAGCGCTGCCAGGACCGCGGACCGGTAGCGAACGGCGGTGCCACGGCCAAGCGGCGTACGGGGATGCCATCGCAGGCCATCGGGAAGCGTGTGGATGTTTCGCGCGCGCAGATAGGTCTCTCCTGGAGAGCCGGCGAGCATGCGCGCGTCATTCCAGAGCGACCTTGCCAGATCCGCCGTCCGGTTGTCGGGCGGCGCATCGACGCGCGAGGAAGGCGAAGGATCGACCGGCACGGCGAGGCGCAGGCGGCGGATGGCGCGAAGCACATCCTGGTTGCTGCAGCCGGCGAAGCATTTGAAGAGCAGGCTGCTATGTCCGACCCGGACCGAGAGACTGGGAACCCTATCGCCATGCGCGGGACAGCGGCACATCGCGCCATGGGGCCGCCAGATGCCGCCAAGTCGGTTAGCGAGCTCGGCTGCTGCCCGCTCAAGCAGTGGATTGTTCATGGAAAAATGATCCTTGATGCCAATGGCACCCAGTCTCTCCCCCTTTCCCTCCATTCGAGTACGCTCACAAAAGCCGGACTCAAGGAACGGGAAACGCTTATAAATCCGGCGAATCGTGCCCCCTATTGTCCGACATCCGGACCTTCTCCATTTTGCCTGGAGGCGCTGCGGCGCGATGCTTTGGGAGCCGCGATTCGGCGGCTAATCAAGGAGCGACACATGACGCACAAGCATGAGCAGCTGAGCGACGAGCTCATCGACCTGGGCGCGGCGACGGCCGTCACCAAGGGCAACAGCATGACGGGCGGCCAGGACGATCCCGGCTCCCTCCGGCAGAAGCCGCCCGCTCTCGACGCCGAGTGAGGGTCGCCGGGCGCGCGTTCGCGCGCGCCCGGTTAGGGGAGAGTGTCGATGGCTTTTCAGCTGCGGACGGGCCTCGTCTATACCGCCTGCCAGGACGACATCATCCTGCTCGATTTGAAGCAGGATCGCTATTTTGCCGTGCCAAGGCCACTGCATTCGGCCTTCCGCACGCTTGTTGAACAGGGCGGCGAAGACGCGCTCGCCCGCGAGCGACTTTCCTTCATTCTCGATCCTGTTGGACCAGTGCAAAGCGATCGACCGGCTACGCCCCCGCGCGCAAACATTGCTCCTTTGGGAGGGCAGTTGGCGCCAGCGCAGGGTTGGCCAAGTCTCCCGAGATTGACGAGCGCCTTTCGCTATCGGGCGATATCAGCTCTGTGGCTTCGGTTCGCATCGCTGCACCACATCATCGAACGGATCGAACGCAAGAAGCGATGCCTTGCAGGCAGGAGGATGCGACTCGACGACGCGGCCCTCATTGCGAGCGCCTTTGACCGCATCGCGCCCCTCTTTCCGATCAAGGACAGGTGCATGTCCATGGCGATCGGCCTCATGATGGCAATGCTGCGCCGACAGGTTCCGGCAACGCTGGTCATCGGCGTTCGTACAGCGCCTTTTTCGGCGCACTGCTGGGTCGAGGTCGAAGGTTTGCTCGTCAATGGCGATCTTGACACGGTTCGCCCCTTCACGCCCATCCTGATCGTCTGACATGAGCGGTCGCTACCTCTGCTTCGTCCGATCCACGCGCGGCGACGAGGCGCGATCCCGTCCCCCGCCGGGCGCGCCCATGGGGTTCAGGGCCGCCCTCGCGACCGAGACCCTCTCGCTGTTCATCAACGACCAGTTGGCGTTCGCGCCGGCCGACGAAGACGGCTATGCGATTCTCGGCATCGCCTTTCCCTATGACGCTTCCCGTGCGCGGCCAGCCAACGCGAAGGCCTTGCTGGAAAGCGCCTGGGGCATGTTTGTCGGGTTTCGAGCCGGGCCCGGCGGCGAGATCAGCATCGTCCGCGACCCTTCCGGACAGTTGCCCTGCTTCTATCGGGCCGATGGCGCCGGCTGGATCATCGCATCGGATCTGGATTTATTGCGCGCCGCCGATCGCCAGACCTTCGACATCGACTGGGATGAGGTCGCCGACGAGCTCCTCTTCCCCAATCACTTCTCGGCCCGTACCGCCCTTGCCGGCGTGCGCGAACTCCTTGCCGGCGAAATACTGGTGATCAGCGGAAGCCGCCTTCGAACGGAAGTGGCCTGGAGCCCCTGGGACCATGCCGGGGCACCGATCGGGCAGCGCCCGGAAGCGGTCGAACGCCTGCGCCAATCCTTCGCCTTGGTCCATGAGGCGATCGCGGATCGCTTTCCCCGGTCGCTCATCACCGTATCGGGCGGCCTCGATTCTTCGATCGTCGCGACGCAGATGAGCCTCCATACAGCCGGCGCGCGTCACCTGACCTTCTATACGCCATCGGACCCGCTCGGTGACGAGCGATCCTATGCGCGGGTGGTCGCCGAAGCCTGCGCGGCACCACTGACGGAGGCGCCCTATGCCGCCGCCAATTTCGCGATCAACTGTCGGACCGATATGCCCCTGCCGCGGCTCACGCACCGCACGATCGCGGGTCTGATGAACGCGAGGATCGCCGACGAGGCCTTCCTTGGCGGTCATGACGCCATTCTAGGCGGCTTTGGCGGCGACAATATCTTCCATGCTGGCGCCGCCGCCTATGCGCTGGGTGACAGGATCGACGGCGGCGCTGGGTTCAGGGCGGTCCTCGAAACGATGCGCGATCTGAGGAAACTCACGTCCGCATCCTATATCGACCTTCTCCGCCATGGGGCCAAAGTCTCGACGCGCCGCTGGCGCAGAGCAAAAGCCGCCCCTTGGCCGCGGCAGCCAGCCTTTCTGTCCCCGGCGATCGCCGACAGGAATAAGCCAGGCAACCTCCACCCTTGGCTGACCGCTCCGGCAGGCGCGGCGTCAGGGTCCGCGGCGCATGTCGCGTCGCTCCTCGCCAGCCATGTCTATCTCGAGCGCATGCCGCGCGCGTCGGGACCTGCCCATATCTGGCCTCTTCTGCTGGCACCAATCGTGGAGACCTGCCTTGCCATTCCCAGCTGGCTCTGGTGCGCGGACGGCAAGGACCGATCGATCGCGCGCATGGCCGCGCCGGCGCTGCCGCCGATGATCGCCACGCGGCGGAGCAAGGGCTCGCCCATGGCGATGCACAGCTGCTATTTCGAGATGCATCGCGACGAGATTTCGCGGTTTCTCTGCGACGGCATGCTCAGCGAGCATGGCATCGTCGATGCGGACGCCATTCGCCGCTACTGCGAGCGGCCTCCGCCGGTGCGGGACTTGGAATATCTCAGGATCTTGGAGCTCGCCGACGCGGAGATCTGGTGCCGATCCCATGCCGCATGACGCGCGCTCGGAGCGCCGCTAGTCGGCCCCGGCCATCGGCCTGATCCATTCGGGCATAGGCCCTTTGCCGTCATGCAGGAGATGATAGTCGAACCAGGCCAGATTTCTGGAATAGGCGGCCTGGCGATGGGCGGGTTGCCACAGATTATGATATTCATCGGGGAAGACGTAGAGGCTGAGCGGCCTGCCGGCCTGTCGAAACGCAGCCTCGACTTCGAGGCTGCGCAGATATTCGCGGTCTCCCACCTGCATCAGGATGGGCACATCTATGCGGTCGGCGTTGGCCGCCAGGGAATAGTCGCTTACCCGCTCGCTGCCCCGATCCCGATAGGCAGGATACCCCGCAACGATCATCTGGCGGGCAAGATAGGGACCGATCGATGCGTTGACCATAACCGGGTCGCTGCAACATCCCGCCAGCGCGACGGCCCTGAAAATATCATTGTGGATGAGCGTGTAGGTCCCCTTGTCGACGCCATCGCTAAAACCGGTCAGTCCGATGCGCTTGCGGTCGACGATCCCGTCGCGCACGAGCATCGAGACGGCCGTCATGATGGAGGAGGCACCGCTCTTCTTGTCCGCCCATCCTTCAAGATCCAGCCGATCCGACTCCGCCTGGCTCGCGACAGGCGCGAGATTGCCTACCTGTTCCGGCCGCTCATAGACGAGCACGGCAAATCCCTTGGCCGCGAGCGGGAATATCGGAAAGAGATCGCCCGATCCGCCGCGCAGGAAGCCGCGCGAGCGGTAGCCGACGACGACAAGCGGCAGCCCCGCTGCCCGCGCCCTGCCAGGAGGCAGGACAAGATCGCCGAATGTCTTGAGGCCTCGGTCATTCTGCCAGAAGAGACGCCGCACGCGACCCAGATCGAGATCGGCCCATTGCGGGTTGGGATCGAACAGGAGCCTGCGGGCACCGGTTGCATAGTCGATGACGAAAAGCCGTCGGGGCGCCCGGGAGCCCTCGATCACGCAAACAAGACCTACGGGCGCCGGCCGGCAACCGGCAAGCAGATCGCTTGTCCGCATAAGGAGGCGCTTGCGATCCGTGAGGATGTCCCAGCTCACCAATTCGGTCAGATTATTGCCCCATCCCGCGCGGCGCGCGAAGATCAGATGCCGCTCGTCACGCCACCAGAGGCGCGTCGCCAACGCGCAGCTCGCGTCGCGGCATTCCCATTTGACGCCGCTTCGGGTCGAAACCGTGATACTCTTCGGACCATTGATGACGCCTGCTTCCAGAAATGCGATCCTTGCCACATTGCCAGCGGGACTCGTTGCCTCGTCCACAGGCACGTCGCCGACAGCCTCGACCGTAGCAGGCCGATCGTCCCGAATAGCGCCTGATCCGATCGCTATCGCGAAATGACGATCGGGCGACGGCGCTGGAAAAGGCATCGGTCGCCATTCCGGTATCCAGCGTTCGTCGAACCGAAACCCCCTTGCCCCCTCCTCGACCAGGACCCTGGCGGCGGCAATATTGTCGAGTCGCGACGAAAACAGGATCTCGCTACCATCCGCGCTCCAGCTGAAGCTCCGGACATCGACCTTTGACTGGGTGACCGCCACGGACTCGCCGCCGGATGCCTTGGCCCGCACAACCTGCATGATACCGTCGCGGCGCTCCAGATAGGCGAGCCACAGCCCATCTGGCGACCAACGTGGCAGATTTGTCGCGATCACGCCGCCGCCGAAATCCGGGATAGTCGGCAGATCGAACCGGCAGAGCGCCACCCCGCCACGCACGACGATTGAGTTGCCTACCTTTCCGCTTTTGATGTCGATGACCAGCACGGATTGGCGATAGTCATTTCGATCAGGATCGGTCTGCCGCAACGCAACGGCCAGCTTCGTCCCGTCCGGCGAGAGAGAAAATGGCGGCTCGTCATCGCCTTGTCCTCCGATGTCGCGAAGGCACATCAGATCGGCGATCGTCGCGTGCCTTCCCCGCTCAGAGGCGCTGGCGGCTGCGGAGGCATGGGCGCAGGGGTCGCTTCCGGGGTGGGCTGGAAGAGACGCTGCCGCAAGCGACAGGCCGAGCAGCATGCCCACCATGTTCAGAAGCCCTTGGTGAACGACAGACTGACATAGCGCCCGATCGAGGGATAGTTGGTCGTATCAAAGGGTGCTTCCAGGCTCGATCCCCGAATGATCGCCGGCTTCGCGTTGAAGATATTGAGGACGGAGAGCTGGACATCGACCCCATTGTCCACGCTGCCGGCACGGACCTTGGCGGAGAGATCGATGCTGGTCAGGCCGCGGATCTTTGTCGTCGCGAGCCGACGATTGTCCGTCACGCCGCCGATATAGTTCGCGACGCCGTTCACCATGACGCCGTCGAGCGCCCAGCCGACGCCGCCGCGCAGTTTGAGATGGGGCGGATTGAAGACCTTGCCTGCGAGCACGATCTCGGGAAGGCCATCAATCAACACGCGCGAAGAGCGCAGGTATGTGGCGTTCGCATGGAAATTGAACGTGCCGGTGCCGTGCGTCTTCACCTGATAGGCCAGCGAGACATCGACACCCTTTATCTTGTCGCGGGCGACATTCTGGGTGCGGCTGTCGACGATTGCGAAGACGCTGGCCGGATCGAAGGGATCGCTGGTGCCGGTCTGATTGCTGAGCCCCATCGGCGACATGGCGATGGTCGATGCGATATCGGCGGCGCTCGGCATGAAGGTCACGAAGTCGGCATAGACCGGATCGATGAGAGCCTTGCTCGTCGAAGGGATCGGCGCGACGACCCGGTTGCGGTAAGTCACCTTGAACAGGCTGATCGCGAGATCGAGCTCGGGGACGGCACGCGGGTGAACGACGAGGCCGGCGGTGAAGCTGTCCGCCTTCTCGGGCCGCAGATCATTCTTGCCGCCCTGCACGCTGATGATGGTTTGGCCTTCCGGGGCTTCGCGTGACCCGTAAAGGTCGCCGGGAAAGAGATAGGCGATGGTAGGATTGAAGCGCTGATAAAGCGTGGGCGCCTTGAACGAACGGCCCCAACCCAGCTTCACGTCCAGATCGGCCGTCGGCGACCAGATGAAGCCGACCTTGGGTGTCGCGAGCCGCCCCATGCCGGGATAGTCCTCATACCGAATGGCGGCTGACAGCGAGGTCCGGTAGAACGCCGGAATGGCCTGAGTCGGCGAGGTCAGGGGGATGCTGACCTCGGCATATCCGAAATAATTGTCCTGGCGCGCACGCAGCGGATTGCTCGGCAGATGATAGACAAATTCGTCAGTCCGAAACCCGCCGCCAAATGCCAGACCCAGGTCGCCTGCGGGCAACGCGAGAAGCGTGCCTTCTGCGGAAAATTCCGCCGAGATCGTCTCATTGCCGAGCTTCACCTCCCGGTAAGGGCCTGGATAGCTCTGGTCGCCGCTGGTGAGATGGCTCGTGCCGTAGGTGCCGATGAGGTCGAACGTCCATCCCGAGAGGCGCAGCCTGACCGAAGGCGCGATGCTGAAATTGCGGCTCGCGCTCGTCGACACGAAACCGTCCAGCTCCACAGGGCCAACATCGGTATAGGGCGTATCGCGGGATGCTTTCCTGGCGGAATAGAGCGCATCGATCGCGAGGGTAAGATTGGGTCCGATGTCCTGATGGGCGCTGCCGACGACGGCGTGCGAGCGTAGCGGCGGATAGAGGGTGAGATAGGGATTGGCGCCTGCGGTGAAGCTACGGTCGCCCGCGACGATGTCGGTGCTTCGGTCGTAATTGCCCGTGAGCATCAGACTGCCCGATTGCCAGGCCGTGCCGCCTACGAGATTGTAGCTCTGAGTGACATAGCCTCCGTCCGTGGCGGCACCGATCACTGCATTGGCGGAAAACCCGCGGAAATCATTTTTGAGGATGACGTTCGCGACGCCACCAATCGCGTCGGAACCGTATAGTGCCGAGGCGCCGTCCGGCATGATTTCGACGCGATCCACGGCGGCAAAGGGAATGCTCGAGAAATCGACGGACTGATTGCTCAGATTATAGGCCATACGATGGCCATTAAGCAGGGTGAGGGTCGAACCGGGTCCAAGGCCGCGCAGGTTGAGCGCGGTCGAGGAATTGATGTTCGTGCTGCCTGCGCCTTCCGCGCCATAGCCGATCCCCGGGTTCTGGCCCCCGGTAAAATTCTGAGGGATGGCGGCCGCCAGTCCGCGCATATCGGTCACGCCCTGGTCGCGCGCGGTCGCGGTATCGTAGCGGTAGACCGGCGAGGCCGAAGCAGCGCCTCGGATATGCGAGCCCGTCACGATGATGGCGCTGTCGCTTCGCTCGTCCCTTTCCCCAATCGCGCCACGCGATGGCAACCGGATATAGATCGCATCACCGGCGATCTCGACCCTGAACCCGGTTCCCGCAAGCGCGCGGGCGAGCGCGGTCTCCACATCGAGCCGCCCCTCTATCCGGGGCGCCTTGAGCCCGGTCATCGCGTCGCCGGGAAAGACGATCTGCTGTCCGGACAATTGGCCGATTGCAAGCAGCGTGCTGGCAAGCGGCTGCGCCGGAAGATTGTAGAGCGCAGACGCGCCGCTGTCCTCGCGCGCATCGACGATCGGAAGGGTGTGAACGATCGCGATGGCAAGCAGGCTACTTGCCACCCAATTACGGGCCATAGGCATGAAAAGTCCCCCAATATCTATTAGGCCCGGTCGCTCCCGGGTCTCTGTCGGGGACATCGCTAAAGTCGAACTCTACCCTAGGGGCTGTTGCAGATTTATTGCGCGGACAGCCGAATCGTGCCCGGCTCCTCGTCAATACGCAGGGAAAGAGCATGCGCCAGGACGGCGGCGAGCTTGCGAGTGTCGTTGAGACGCAGCGTTCCGTGAAAGCGGCGCGTTCCAAGCGCCGCGTCCGTCAGCACGATCTTTGTCACGCCGTAGCGATTGGCCTGCCCTATTATCTGCGAAAGCGGAACGCCGTCGAAGGCCATGAGACCACTGGGCCATGCGTTCGCAGTAACCTCCGTGCGCGCCATTTTTGTGATCGCCATGGTTTCGCCGGGGCCATAGCGCCACCAATGCCCTGCTGTGACCCGCAACATGCGGGTCGACCGCAAAGCCCACCATTTGTCGCTCGCCCGGACATCGACCGCGCCTTGCACAGCCGAGACCTTCACCGCCTTATAGGACGACAGATCGACATCGAAAATCGTTCCCAGAGCGGTGATCGTGCCCATGCCGGCGGCGACGACCAGAGGCGCGCTGTCGCGCGCGACCGCAAATCGTGCCCTTCCACGCTCAAGTCGCAATTTTCGGGTTTGACCATCATCCGCCAGGGTGACCAGGCTGTCGGTATCCAGCGTCACTATGACGCCATCATCCAATCGGACCGTTCGGATCTCGCCAAGAGCGGTCTGGAGTTGCCCGGCCCCGTCGATCTGGTGGGCGCGCGGGTCGCTGATCGCCTGTTCGTGCCGGACCTGCTGGACAAAGAGACCGCCTGCTGCGAGCGCAACGATGGCGGCGCCGGTCACTCCCCATGCACGCGGATGCGAGCGGCGGCCGGGGCGCTCCTCCGCGGTCATGCTCTCGTTCGCGCAATCGATCTTCATGTCGCGCAGGGTCTCGCCGAAGCCGTAGAGTTCGCTGACCTCGCTGTATATCTGGCGGTGTACGCCGCCCAGGGCGAGCCAGGCCTCGAAGGCGGCCCTATGCACCTGCGCATCGTCGCCATGCATGCGAAGACACCAGCCGATCGCTTCCTCCAGAAGCGGATTGGCGGCAGCATCATCGGACGGCTCGGTGGGTTCGTCGTTCATTGCCCGTAAAATGCCTGATGAAGCTGTGTGAGCGCACGGCTCATATGATATTCGATCGTCTTGACCGTCAGGTCGAGGCGCATGGCGATGTCCGCATAGGTCAGGCCATCCACCCTGTTCAGGAGGAATATCTCGCGCGTGCGCGGCGGCAAGGTGTCGAGGACGGCAACGTAGCGGCTCCTCGCATCATCGGCTTCGATCGCCCATTCCTGCTGCGGGGGAACCGCCACGCTTAACGCCTCGTCGACCGGGACAAGTGTCGGGCGCCGCATACGCCCTGCGCGCCGATAGCGGTCGAAGACAAGGTTACGCGCGATGCGCTGCAGATAGGCTTCAGGGCGTTCCAGAAGCACGTGCGGCCTGGCCGCCGCCAGAGAGACGAACGCTTCCTGCACCAGATCGTGCACCTCTTCCTCCTTGCCGATGCGGCTGCGAACGAAGCGCGTAAGACCGGGTGCTTCCGAGCGGAATAGCCTTTCGAGAATATGGCGCCTCGTTCCCTTGTCCTGATCTGCCTTCGCGACATCGCGGTCATCACCGGGAGGCATACGCGAAACCGCCAGGCGCACGAGAAATGGCGCTGAGACACTGCGAAACGGACATGAGGCAAAAGGCCCGGGCACTAGCAACGGTCCAGCGACAGCTGGACCTGTTCCGATGAATGGTGCCAGGTCTGGAGATGACCACATCCCGCGGTACCGGCGGGCCTTCCGGCGGAAAGCCATAGTGAATGACGCGATTCTTTGCCTGTTCGTCACGTCTTGTCAATGCGCTGCGTCGTCGTCTTCGCAACGCCGCGACGCCCGCCCGCCCTATTTGCGACGCCGCGGTGACGCATCGCTTCCTGCCCAATATGCACAATAGGGAGACTTTTTCATGAGCGCCGCATGCGTGCCTGAAAAGAGAAGTGTGCCAGTAGACATGAAAAGGACCTGATCCGCCTTTTCGGCGATAACGCGGCGATGCGTGACAAGGACCAGCGTACTCTCCGGCCTTTCATCCCGCAGCATCTCGATGACGGCGAGTTCGCTCGCCGGGTCTAGGTCCGAGCTGGTCTCATCGAGAATGATGGCCGGCGTTTCCACGCCCGTGAGCCGTGCTATTTCGAGCTTTTGAATCTGTCCGCCTGACAAGGCCTGACCCCGATCGCCGACCGTAAGATCGAGGTCGGGCACGCGCTCGTCGGCGTAGAAGCGCAAAGCCTGGAGGCGATCGAGCAGTTGCGCGTCGTCGAGCCTCGTCGGCGGGTAAAGACCATTGTCGCGCAACGGACGGTTGAATAGCCCAATCTGTTGCGGAACATAGAGGATATGCCGATGGCGCAGCTCGGGCGAAATATTTGAGAGGCACTCCTGACCGACCCAGACCCTGCCCTCGGTCGGATCGAGCAGCCCCGCCATCAAACGCGCAAGGGTCGATTTGCCAGAACCGTTGGGGCCGACAAGCACGGTAAGACCACCGGCGACGATCGAGCCGCTCACTTTCTTGATGATGAGCGGCCCGTCCCCATAGCGAAAGCTTAGGCCTTCAAGATGGACAGCCGCTGGTCCCGGCCTTGGCACGGACGAGGAGGTCTCGAGCCTGACCGGCTCCCGTAGGAGGAGGATGTCGCGTGTCTGCGCATAGGAGCGTCCGGCCTGATGCACCAAGAAACCAAAGCCCCCCAGGGGCAGCGTGAGGCGGAGAATGAAGGCGTGCAGCAGCACGAAATCCCCGAGGCTCAACCGATGCTGAAGAACGTCGAGCGCCGCGAGAACGAGCAACGCGGCAAGGCCCAGGACCAGCAAGGACGACTGGACGATAGTCATTGTCACGAGCGATCGCGCGCCTCTGCTGGCCTCGCGCAGGCGCCTGTTGGAAAGATGCACGACGCTCGTCAGTTCTCCAGGCACATTGCCGTTGAACGCTGCTCTGGACGGATAGCGCAGGATGTCACCCACGAGCGCCGTCAGCCTCCCAGCCGTCTCGTTCGTCGCTTCGGCCTGCTCATGGTATCGATCCGCCCCGATGATCGATGCCGCCATATAAGCGCTTATGATCAGGCCGATCGCTAGCGCATAGGGCCAGGGCACAAAGGCCGTGATGACGCAAAGCGAGATGATCATCTGCACAGCGAGCGGGACGACCTGCCATAATATCCCGTCGATGAGCAGCTGAAGATTGTAGGGCAACCGCTCGATCTGCCCGAAAAGCGGACCGCCATCGTCGCCGGTATTTGCCAGGCGCGGCACCTGACCACGTAACGTGGCAACTGTGATATGGCCGGCAAGCGCCTCGACGATGCGCGTCGTGGCATGATGCCGCACGCCAGCCAGTGCTCCGGTTACACCGGTCGCGAGGGCGAAGAGGAGGAGGATGCAGATCAGCCGTGCGGAATGATCCCTGGTTTGGCTGAGCAGATCGACGGCAAGCTTGAGAAGATAGGGAGCTGCAACGGACAGAAGGATCGTAAGGCTTTCGCCGGCGATTACCAGCATGGCCTCTTTCCGCACGCTCAGCTGCGTGTCGAACATCATCCGCACGAGGCGGGACAGAATCTTGAACGCCCCTATCGCAGATTCTCCGGACGACGATGCACCGCCATGAACGGTCTTGGAAACCTTCCCTCAATCGCATCGGCGATCCGGCCGAACCAGCGGAACAGCTCCGAAATCCGGACCATCTCGCAGAGGCGACGTCACCCGACGGGATGGGCTGCACGTCTCCGCCTTTGGATCACCCGTCGATATGGTTGCGTCAGGGACAATATTGTCGTGAGCGGAGTTGGCCGATGGATCAGCCTAGGATCATTGCTGGGGCTCCGCTGCCAGGAGGACCAGCCCACCGCCACCTCATCAAGCCCTAGAGCGGCTGGTTGACGGAATCGTCTCATCACCACTTACCTATGACTGACCTATGGTCAGAAAAAAGCCTCTGGCGCCGGAGCGCCTAAGAGAATGTCCAGCTCCATGCGCGCGGCGGCGCCGCTTCCCTTTAGATCGCAGCGCAGCTCATTTCTTTTTCGTTTTGCCCAGCCGCCTCGCATTGCCGGTTGCGGCGCGATGCACGGGCGAGAGTGCACCTTTGCCGAGCCGGGCGCTTGCTGTCATAACGCCAAGGGAATAATTTGCGGTTTGCGTCGCCAATGTCGTGGTTTCAGCGAAGGTCGGCATGCGGCCAGATACCATCATCAAACCGATCCGCTGCATTTGGGTGGCCCAGGCGCCCTGCATCGCCAACGTCTCGCGCATCACCGTTTGCGCACTGCTTGCAAAGGCCTCGACCTTTTCAGGCACCATTCGGCCTAATTCTTCATAGTCGGTCTTGAAGGGGAAAAGCGCCGCGTCGCGCATCATGCCAGTTCGCGCCCCGATGACAGAATGCGATGCTTGAAGCGTTTCGGCGCCGCGCATCCAGGTAGCCTGCATATCGATGCCTGCCGCCATCATGCGCGACCAGGCGGTAAAGGGATCGATCATATGGGTCTCCAATGGCCCTTCGCGCATAGTCATGCTTGCTCGCACAGCAGCCGCCTTGAGCGCGGCCGCTGCGCGATGTGCGATCAGGCGACGGGTTCGCCCAGCGCGATTTTCACGGGCTTTAGTGTGCGCGCGGTCGGCGTCGGAAGGCCGTTGCCCTTGAACTGTGCCTTAAGCTCCTCCTTGCGCGCGGCCATGGCCGCGCCAAGGGCCACGAGGTCGACGTCCGTGGCGCGAGCCTGAGCGAACATGCCCTCCTTCGGCCTCTCCTCTTCCTTGACGTGATGCTTGATCTCTTCGGAAAGGACTGTCACCTTGGCTTCGTAGAAGTCCTCCTCGGGTTCGCCGGCGACGATCTGCCCGATGAGCAGCTTGGCGCCGTCATGCTCCACATAAGACTCATCAAGAAGGTCTGCTTCGATCTTGCCCTTGAGCGCAGGATAGAAAAGCTCCTCCTCGATCATCGTATGAATGACGAGTTCGGTGCAGATTTCGGTCGCGACAGCCTTCTGCTTCGACTTAGAATTGGTCGCTTCGAACTTCTCGAACAACGCCTCGACGGCGCGATGATCAGCTTTGAGGAGCGCAATGGCGTCTACAGTCTTGTCGGCCATGATCATGCCCTTACGTTGGAGCCAAGGCAAGATCACCCTGCCTCTTCCCGCACAACGCGCCAATGAAGGTTCGGGTACTTTTGCGGATGATTCTCACAGGCTTTTAAGCTCCAGCCTTCGCGAAGCCTGTCGGTGCGAACGTCTCGAGCAGGTTCCTTCAATCCCGCCCTGCCCCGGCTTGCCTGGGCCTCGCCTCGACGGAACCGATACTCATCCGAAATGTTCTTATGCACATACCGGCAAAAAAGGGAATATTCATGTCTGACGCGATGCCTGTCGAGCGCGAGCCGGTCCGCCTTTCCGATGAGGCGTTCAAGAAGGAACTGACCAAGGTCCTCCCGCAACTACGCGCCTTCGCACGCAGCCTGTGCGGCAATCCGGACCTGGCCGACGATCTGGTGCAGGAAACGATGCTGAAGAGCTGGGCAGCGCGTACCCGCTATGCCGCCGACACAAATTTTCGCGCCTGGTCCTTCACGATCCTGCGCAACCATTATTTCAGCCTGACACGGCGCTACCGCTTCACTGGCGACTGGGACGAACTGGTCGCGGACCGCCTGCTGGCCGCGCCTGCATCGCAGGACAGCTGTGTCGAGTTGCGCGACCTGATGCGCGCGCTCACACAGCTCCCCGAACCACAGCGCGAAGCTCTAATCCTGGTCGGCGCAGGCGGCATTTCCTATGAAGAGACCGCGCAGATCACCGGCGTTGCCATCGGCACGGTGAAGAGCCGTGTAGCGCGCGCCAGGGCAGCGCTCGAGCAAATCCTGAGCGGTGGCATTCTGGACATGAAACGTAGCGATTTCGATGATGCGCAGGACGCTGTCGTCAGCATTTTCTCATATCTCGACCAAATCCAGCATCAGCAAAGCGCGCGCCCTTCAGCCCAGGGTCTGATGGCGCTCGCGGCCTGACCGGCGGGTTGCAGCGGATAAGTTTCCGCCTGCCCGTGTCTTGCGGAACATAATGTCGCACCGCTCGTCCCAAAGCGATGATCTCTACCCTGCCGCGCCGTGCGCGAATCTTTTTCGCTGCGGCCGCTGGGCTCGCCATTGTCCTTCTGCTGATGGTCGCGGCATTTCCCCTGGCCTGGTTCAAGGACAGCATCGAGCACCATATGAGCGCGAAGATCGGCAGCCCGGTGCGGATCGGTATGCTGGCGCGGGAAGAGATTTTCTCGTTCCGTCCGGTCGTTCATGTGACCGACGTCACCGTAGCGCAACCCGGATGGGCCGGAGCCGGCACCATGGCTTCGGCGCGCCTTGTCCGGATACGACTATACCCGCTGTCGCTGCTGATCGGACGGGTCGATGCTGACCTTCTGTCGGCGACGGGGGTTAAGCTTGACCTGATCCGCAACGCCGAAGGCCGAGAGAACTGGCGCAAGCCAGACGATAGCGACGGACGCTCGTCACGGGGCATGTCGATCGCACAGGTCTCCGACGCGACGCTGCGGTACCGGGACGCCATCCAGAAGCGCAGCCTGTTGCTCGCCATAACCATCGATCCGGCGACCGGCCTGACCGCCCGTGGCAGCGGAACCATCGATGGCGCGCCCGTTACCGTGGCGCTGAAGGGCGCGCCCATGACACAGGGGCGCCGCTGGCCGTTCGAAGCACGGATCGACGGCAGCGCGCTGCGCCTTCGGGCGCGCGGCACTATGGCGGGGCCCCTACGGACGAACGACATGGCCTTCTCTCTTCGCGCCCAGGCCGATGACCTTAAGCGGGTGGACCGGATCATCGAGGCCGGTCTGTTTGGCACGCGGGACGTCGATCTTCGGGCGGAGGTGCTTCACCGCGACGACCGCTGGACGATCAAGACGCTGTGGGGCACAATCGGGCAGAGCGTGCTCGACGGACATCTGACCGCAACGAAGGCCGATGGCCGCACGAAGCTCGACGGCGCAGTCCATTTCAGCCGGCTTGATTTCGAGGATCTCGCCAGCGACAGCGGCAATGCCAGGGCGCAGGACCTCGAGCGCGCCCAAGGTCTGCGGCTCGTCCCCAATACCCGGGTCAATATCGCCAAGATCGACAAGACGGACGGCCGCATTGCCGTCCGGGTCGATCAGGTCTTGGGCGGTCGGCGCCCATCGTCCATCGCCAACATTACCGGCGTCCTGACGCTCGACAACCGCATTCTTACGATCGATCCGTTGCGTATCGGTCTGACGAAAGGCGTGATCGTGGGCAATGCCACCGTCGATCAGCGCGCGGGTCAGAAAAAACCGACTGTCCGTCTCTCGCTCGACCTGCAGGACAGCCGGATCGCCGCGCTGGCAGGTGGAGGAAGCCGCGACATCGACGGCCGCGTCGATGCCAGCGTAAGGCTGACCGGCGTTGGCGACACCATCCGCGAGGCGGTCGGCATGTCGGATGGCCATATCGGCATGGCCGCGCGGTCCGGCCCCCTGCCCGAGAAGGTCGCAGCCCTGATGGGCTTCGACATCGGCAAGGGACTGCTGGGTGACCATGACGGGCGATCGCAGCTGCGTTGCGCTGTCCTGCGGCTCGACATGCGCCATGGCCAGGGCATCGTCGATCGCCTGATTGCCGACACCGCCATCAGCCAGACCCGCGGCGGCGGCAACATTGCCTTTCCCGACGAACGTCTGGACATTCGCCTGACCGGCGCGCCCAAGGGAAAGGCCGCACTTCGGTATGACGGGACGATCAGCCTTGCCGGCACGATCCGCGAACCCAGGATCTTGATACCAAAGAAGGCAAAATCGCCGGGGACGATCATCAAAGCGATTGGCCGCGCCATTGCCGGCGACCATGGCCCAAAAGCGATCGATGCGGATTGCACTGCCTTGTTTCGACGCGTCATGCCAATGCCCGGCCCATGATCGGGCTTTGTTGAACAAGCGGGCAGTCGTGACGGCACACAGGTGACGAGGTGCGATGCGCGACGCGGGCTGGACGGCGGATGAACCGATAGAGGCTTTATCGGCTCATTTCAGCGCCAGGCTCCGAAATGTTATCGACCATCGGGTTTCGGCCATCTCAACGATGCTATGTTCCCAAGCGTGCCGCGCCGCTCCGGAGAGATGATAGATGGTCCGCGGCGCCAACGACGCATTGGAACGCTTGAAAGCACCATCCGCCCGTCGGCGAAACCGCATCGTCGCAGGCATTCCAAGCGAAATGCCCACGACATGCTCGAACACCGGCCTGTCCTTGTGCCAGCCAATGCCGGCGCCGGGATCATAGCGGATCAACAAAGCTTGCACGAGTTCCCCCGGCGCGAGCCCTGCGAACGCCTCGGCGCGCGCTTTGATCGGCAACAACCAGTCCGGTATCGGATCGGCAGGCGCGAAGCGGCCATTTTCGAAATCATAGCTCCAGCCATAGCTATGGGTGAGCCGCTTTCCCGTCCATTGCTGGAAACGGAAGGGCGAAAGGTCCGTATGGTCGATGCGAGCGATCAGCGCGCGTTCCTCGGCAACGGATAGGAAGGCGTCGGCGCTGGCGAAGCCCGGCAGCACAGCCGCGCCGAACAACTCGGCCTGATCATTACCGGAAAAGAGTGGAAGCATCGACATGATGGATCAGAGCGCCAGAGACGTTTGCACCGGCTTGGGATTGATCTCTTCGATCAGGAAACTGCGGGCAGGCGGCGTTTGCAGCAAATCGATCTCGGGAACCGTGAAATCCAGCCATTGCATGACCTGCCGGCGATGAATGATGGCGCCCTGCCGTTCCTGATAGCGCATCACTTCCGGGTTCGCGTCCACCGTGATGACGCGGTAGCTGAGCGGCCACTCGCCGATCGCCGGCTCCCATATGCCGGCGAGATAGAAGAAATTGCCGCCGTCGAGCGTCACGCGAAACCGGCGCTCGTCGTTGCGGATATGGAATTCCGAAGCCGGGATCAGGCAACGCTGGGCAGGAAAGCGCCGTCCTTCCGCGCGCGCGAACCGATAAGAAACTCCATCGGCGAACTGGGGGTTTGAACCCCATGTCGCCTCCACCATCTCGATTTCGCTTGGATCCTCGGGGTGTCGCCGGATGATGGCCCGGCGATCGTCGAGCGGCGCCTCGGTATCAAAGGGGGTGGCTTTCGAGTCCATGAAAAGGAACATACAAGGAACAAGCGTTTCGGACAAGGGCGGACAAGGACCACCAACATGTGTAACGACTATCGCCTGCTCATAGATATCGCATCGATCGTCGAAGACTTTGCGGATCTCAAGATTAAGATCAAGATGCCGGAAGGAGCGCCCAACGTCGCCGCGCGCGAGGATGTGAAGATCACCGACATGGGCCCCATCGTCCGGTCGGTCGAGGGGGAGCGCGGAATAGGGGAACTCGTCAGTCGGCGCTGGAGCTGGCCCGGCCAGAACGGCCGCCCGGTCTATAATTTCCGCTCCGAGGGTCGAACCTTTGCCTCGCATCGCTGCCTCATCCTCGCCGACGGCTTCTATGAGTTCACCGATCCCGCCGATCCCAAGCAGAAGCGGCTGGATAAATGGCTGTTCACGATGAAGGATCATGACTGGTTCTGCATCGCGGGCATCTGGCGCGCCGACGCGGCCGGCGAGGCCTTCACGATGCTGACGATGGATGCGGGTCCCGACGTCTCGCCCTATCATCATCGGCAGATCATCCCCCTGCGACGGGATCAATGGGCTGACTGGCTCGACCCTGCGGTGCCGGCCAAAGATATTCTGCATTGGCTGCCCAAGGGCAGCCTTCCCGTCACACAGGTGCATGGCGCGCCGCCCGCACAGGCATCGCTGCTATGACTGGCCAAAAGGAAGGCCTCGACCGTTTCGTTGCGGCCCAGGAAGAGGTCTATCCCCGAGCCCTCGCCGAATTGCGCGCCGGGTCGAAGCGATCGCATTGGATGTGGTTCATCTTTCCACAGCTCAAGGCGCTTGGCCGCAGTCCGATTGCTCAATTTTACGGCATCGTCTCGCTCGGCGAAGCACGGGCCTATGACGCTCACCCGGTGCTCGGTGCGCGCTATCGCGCCTGCGTGGAGGCGCTGCAGGGGCTGTCGACCAGAGATCCCGTGGCGGTGATGGGGTTGGTGGACGCCATGAAGTTGCGCTCCTCTCTGACGCTGTTCGAGCAGGCTCGCCCTAGCCCGCTTTTGGCTGCCGCGATCGAGCGATGGTATGACGGCGAGCGCGACGACGCTACGCTAAGGCTCCTCGAGCAGTAATGCTGAAGCCATTCCAGGTCGAACAGCAAAAAGGCCTCGCCGGTTCAAACCGACAAGGCCTCTATGGGAGCCGGCGCGACGAACGGGGGGCGTCGCGTCCAGCATCGGCTAAACCAGTTGGACAGCGGCTGGTTCCACCGCTTTTGTTCGCTTACCAAAATAGCCCGGGCCCCACTTGACCCCAAGCGATGAGAGGTGGAACATAAAGGGAACATTTGAGTCGTGCCCTTCATGTCTATCGCCCTGCCCTCCGCTACGCCGTCATCCCAGGCCGACCTGTCCGCGCTGCGCGCGGATCTGGTGCGGGCGCGGGCTGCGCGTGGGCCTGCGCTGGACTTTGGTCTGCCTCAAATAGACGCACGACTCGCCGATGGCGGACTTGACGGTACCGGTCTCCATGAGATCGCCGCTGCCTCGGCAACATTGAGCGATGACGCGGCCGCCACCCTTTTCGCGGCCGGCATAGCGGCACGCTTTGCCGCCAAGGCGACGAGCGACGTCTTCTGGGCCATGACGGCGTTCGATCTCTATGCGCCGGGTCTCGAGCAAGTGGGGCTTGATCCCGGCCAGATCCTCTATGCGCAAGGCCACAAGGACAGCGTGGTGCTGGCGATGGCCGAAGATGCTCTGCGTTATGGCGCCATGGCCTGCGTGATCGCGGAGGTGAAGGCCGCCGACATGACCGCGACGCGCCGGCTGCAGCTCGCCGCTTCCGACGGACAGACACCGATGCTGCTCTATCGGCGGCATCGATCGCGCGACCGCTGTCCGCTCTCCCTGCCCTCCTCGGCCATGACGCGCTGGCGGATCGGCTGCCTCGCGTCCGAGCGCCTGTCCTGGCCAGGCGTTGGGCGGCCGCGCTGGCAGGTCGAGCTTGTCCGGCAGCGGAACGGCGATCCCTTTTCTCTCGAGCTGGAGGCCTGCGATGCAAAGGGTCGCCTCGCTCTTCCTGCCGCAATTGCCGATCGAGCGATTGCGCGGGAACGAGCGGCCAGCAACGCTGCCTGAGGCGCCGCCGGCGAACGCGCTGCGCTTTCCAGAGCCGATCGACGATGATCCGGGCGCCTGCTCCGTCCCGCGCGGTGGCGGCTGGCGCCCCGGCGCGCGCTGGGCGCGGGACGGCGCGCTGGGACGTCGGCCATCGCGGTCCGACATGGAGGCCTTGCCGGCCCATCAAAGGCCGACAATGCGCGAGATGGGCAGGCGCAGTGAGCATGCAGAACATCCCTTCAAAGCGATGCGATCAGACGACGGGCACAGCGGCACGCTGGCCGCTGCGCCGAGTTGGGCGGCATGGTGGGGCACGCCGACCGTGCTCGTCACCCGGAGCGGTCAGAAAGATATCATCACGGCCGCCTCCCCGCGCGCGCTCGAACTTGGCCTGCTGCCCGGCATGGCTGCCGCTCATGCCCGTGCGCTGGTTGCCGATCTCGACGTCCGCGACGCCGAGCCGGACGCCGATCGCGCCTGGCTCGACCGGCTTGCCCTTCACGCGGCGCGGCAATGGACGCCGACGGCGAGCGTATCGGGGCTCGACGGGCTGTGGTTCGATCTCAGCGGCACGACGCACCTGTTCGGGGGCGAAGATCATTTCTGCCGGCGGCTGCTCGCTTTCTTGAAGCGCCTGGGTTTCACGGCCCGGATCGCGGTTGCTGGGACGCCCGGCGCCGCGCATGCGCTGGCGCGGTTCGGCGGCCGCCCGATAACCTTGCTGGCGCCCGGCGAAGAGGCCCAGGCGATCGCCGACCTTCCGCTCGCCGCGCTCCGGCTCGAACCCGAAGCCCTGGTCGCGGCGGCCCGTTTCGGGTTGGAGCGCATCGCCGATCTCTATCCTATGCCGCGCGGCCCGCTCGCGCGCCGGCTTGGTCTTGCGACGGTCGATCGCCTCGACCAGGCAAGAGGCAGTCTCGCCGAGCCAATCGTCCCGGTCGTGCCCGCCGAGGCGCCGCGGGTGACACGCCATCTGCTCGAACCTATCGGCACGCCCGAAAGCATCGCCCAGGTGATCACCGACCTTGTCGACGATCTCGTGGTCCTGCTCCGCACGCGCGGGCTTGGCGCACGTGCGGTTCTGCTCATCGCCAACCGGGTCGACGGCGAAGCGCAACGCCTTGGCATCGGCGCCTCCCGGGCGACGCGCGACGAGCGGCATTTGAAGCGCATGTTCGCGCTTAAGATCAGCGAACTCGACCCCGGCCTTGGCATCGAGGCGATGCACCTTGCCGTTCCCTATCATGAGCCGCTCGGCGCCCAGGCCGTGGGCGCGCTTCTCGAGAGCTCGGGCAAGACCCGCGACATAGCGCCGCTCGTCGACCAGCTCGGCACGCGCGCGGGCGTGTCGGCGCTGTTCCGACTCTCATCGCGCGAGAGCGACGTGCCCGAACGGGCGATGCGGCGCGTGTCGCCGCTCGCCACGCCCACCGGATGGCCGGGCTGGAAACGCCCGGTGCGGTTGCTCAAGCGCCCCGAGCCGCTTGCCAATGTCGTTGCGCTCCTGCCCGATCATCCGCCGCGCCGCTTTGTCTGGCGCGGTCAAAGCTACCGCGTCGTCGCCGGCGACGGGCCCGAGCGCATCCATGGCGAGTGGTGGCGATCGCCTCAGGAAATGTGGGCGGTGCGCGATTATTTTCGGGTGGAGGCGGAAGGCGGCGCGCGCTTCTGGCTGTTTCGCCGCGGCGACGGCGTCGAGGCTGAGACCGGCGACCTCAGCTGGTATATGCACGGAATGTTCGGCTGATGGCAGCGCCGCAAACGTCCTATGTCGAACTTCAGGTGACGAGCCATTTCTCGTTCCTGCGCGGCGCGTCCTCGCCCGAGGAGCTGTTCGCCGCCGCGGCGCTTCGTGGACATTCCGCGATGGGCCTGGCGGATTGGGGAACGGTCGCGGGCGTCGTGCGCGGATGGGATGGCCAGAAGGCGACCGGGGTCCGGATGATCGCGGGGAGCCGGGTCGATCTGGTCGATGGTCGCGCGCTGCTCCTCTATCCTCGATCGCGCCCGGCCTGGTCGCGGCTGACGCGGCTCCTCTCGATCGGCAAGAAACGCGGCGGCAAGGGCAAATGCCTGCTCGAATGGGCGGACGTCGCTGCCCATTCTGAAGATATGGTCGGCATCCTGGTACCCGATATGCCCGGCGACATCACGGGCAGCCATCTTCGCGACCTGTGCGATATATTCGGGCCGCGTGGCTTTTGCGCGCTGTCGCTGCGCCGTCGTCCGGACGATGCCGAGAGGCTGCACCGGCTCGATGTCCTTGCGCGCGTAAGCGGCGTACGGTCGGTTGCGACCGGCGACATCCTCTATCACAGCGCCGAACGACGTCCGCTGCAGGACGTGATGAGCGCGATCCGCGAGAAGTGCACCATCGACGAGCTGGGTTTCCGCCGCGAGCGGTTCATGGATCGTGACTTGAAATCGCCCGCGGAGATGGAACGCCGTTTCGCCGCTTTCCCCGACGCGATCGCAGCCAGCGCCGCCATCGCTGCGCAATGCACCTTCGATCTTGGCGAAATCCAATATCAATATCCCTATGAGGAGGTGATGGAAGGGCGAACCGCGCAGCAGGCTCTCGCTGCGCTTACGAGACAGGCGGCCGAGGTCAAATTCCCCGACGGCGTCCCCAAGCGCTATCGCGACCAGATCGACCATGAGCTCGGCCTCATCGAACGGCTCGGCTATGCGCCCTATTTCCTGACGGTCAATGCGATCGTCGCCGAGAGCCGGCGACGCGGTATCCTGTGCCAGGGGCGTGGATCGGCTGCCAATAGTTGCGTGTGCTATCTGCTGGGCGTCACGTCGATCGATCCGATCCAGCATGAGCTGCTGTTCGAACGGTTCGTCTCGGGCGAGCGGCGCGAACCGCCCGATGTCGACGTCGATTTCGAGCATGAGCGCCGCGAGGAGATCATCCAGTGGATTTACGAGACCTATGGTCGCGACCACTCGGCCCTGACCGCCGTCGTCACCCGCTATCGCACGCGCGGCGCCGTCGCCGAGGTCGGCAAGGCGCTCGGGCTCCCGCGCGACTTGACCAAGATGCTGACGGGTCTGGTCTGGGGTTGGAGCATGGATGGCATTCCGCAAGAGCAGATCGAGAGCCTCAATCTCAACGCCGAGGATCATCGCCTGAAGCTCACCCTGGACCTGGCGCGCCAGCTGATCGGCACGCCACGCCATCTCTCGCAGCATCCCGGCGGCTTCGTACTGACGCAGAATCGGCTCGACGATCTCGTGCCGATCGAGCCCGCGCGGATGGAAGACCGGCAAATCATCGAATGGGACAAGGACGATATCGACGCCTTGAAGTTCATGAAGGTCGATGTGCTGGGGCTTGGCATGCTCGGCTGCATGAACCGCGCGTTCAACCTTCTGGAACAGGACAAGGGCATCCGCGTCACGATGGCGGATCTCCAGGACGATGACCCCGACGTTTACGCCATGATCCAGAAGGCCGACACGCTCGGCACCTTCCAGATCGAGAGCCGCGCGCAGATGTCGATGCTGCCGCGCATGAAGCCGCGGGAATTTTACGATCTCGTGATCGAAGTCGCGATCGTGCGCCCCGGGCCGATCCAGGGCGACATGGTCCATCCCTATCTTCGCCGGCGCGAGGGGAAGGAAAATCCCGAATATCCCAAGCCGGAACTGCGCGCCGTGCTCGAAAAGACATTGGGCGTGCCGCTGTTCCAGGAGCAGGCGATGAAGGTCGCGATCGTGGGCGCGGGGTTCAGCCCGCAGGAGGCCGACCAGCTTCGCCGCGCCATGGCAACTTTCAAGCTCACCGGCGGCGTCAGCCACTTCTACGACAAGCTCGTGGGCGGAATGGTCGCGCGCGGCTATCCCAAGGACTTTGCCGAGCGCACGTTCAAGCAGATCGAGGGGTTTGGCTCCTACGGCTTTCCCGAAAGCCACGCGGCCTCCTTCGCCAAGATCGCTTACGCGTCCTGCTGGATGAAACATCATCATCCCGACGTCTTCTGCGCTGCGCTTCTGAACGCCCAGCCCATGGGCTTCTATGCGCCCGCGCAGATCGTGCGCGATGCGCGCAACCATGGCGTCGAAGTCAGGCCCGTCTCGATCAATCACAGCCATTGGGACTGCTCGCTCGAGGAGACTAGAGGCCGATACAAGGCGGTCCGTCTCGGCCTCCGGCAGGTGCGCGGCCTTGCCAACATCCATGGCGCGGCGATCGTCGCGGCGCGCGGCCCCGCTCCCTATGAGAGCATCGAGGAGGTGTGGCGCCGGGCCGGCGTGCCGCGCGCCGCGATCGAGCGGCTGGCCGAGGCCGATGCTTTCCAATGCCTTGCCGATGACCGGCGCCAGGGGCTTTGGAAGGTCAAAGGCCTGGGCGAAGCGCCGCTGCCGCTGTTCGCGGCGGCCGACGCGCGGGAGCAAGGCTTCTCGCCCGAAGGCCTGGAACCGGACGTGACGCTTGCCAAGATGACGGCGGGCCGTGAGGTGGTCGAGGATTATCGGGCGTTGCAGCTCTCGCTGCGCGGCCATCCGCTGCAATTCCTGCGCGCCCGACTGGACGAGATGCGTATCGTCAGATGCGCGGATCTTACGACCGTGCGCGAAGGCCGCAATGTCGAGGTCGCCGGCGTGATCCTTGTCCGCCAGCGGCCGGGCTCGGCCAAGGGCGTTCTGTTCGTAACGATCGAGGATGAGACGGGGGTGGCGCAAGGCATCCTCTGGCCTGACCGCTTCGAGATCTACCGCCGCCAGGTCATGTCCGCCTCGATGATCGCGATGCGGGGGCGCCTCCAGAAGGAAGGCGAGGTCATCCATATCATCTGCGACCGCATCACCGATCATGACGATATGCTGCGCTCCATCGGACGCATGGATTTCAGCGTCATGCCGGGACGCGGCGATGGTGCGACCCATGGGGGCGGACCCGACCCGCGCGATCCGGGCATACCGCGCGGCCGAACATTGGCGTCGGCGCCATTCGGTACGGCCGCCGAACGAGAAGAGATCGTGCGTATCCGCAGCCATGACTTCCATTGACGCGAACGCGCGGACCGGCGGCACGGTCGAACGCGCACTTAACGTGCTGCGCGAGGCGGCGGCGGACAAGCGCAAGGCGCAGACGCGCGGCGTCGCCCTTGCCCTGTGGGTACTGCGCGGCCTTTGCGCCGACGAATGGCTGGTGACATTCTGGGAATGTGCGGGATCGGACGACGAGATCGGCCGAAGCCAGGGATTGCATGCCTCCTATAACGGGATCGTGCGCCAGCTCAGGACCAATGGTGGCATGGCAGGAGTGCCCCGCCCTGACGGCACCCGATGAAATGAGAGTGCCCGCGCCCTATATCGGCGGTGAGCAGGAGTTTCGCGAGAGTTGCAAACATGGCCAATGGCTGGGCGCCCGATGGCGCGGTTCAGGATCAGATCGACGACAGCGTGAAGGACGCTCTGGCGAGCGCACGAGCGCGCCTGCCCTCGGGGCCGGGCCTCGTGGATTGCGAGGATTGTGGCGAGCCCATTCCGCAAGACCGACGCCGCGCCCTGCCTGGCGCACGTACCTGCGTTGCTTGTCAGGAAGGACGCGACAAACGCCCCACCTATTCGGGCATCAATCGCCGCGGCAGCAAGGACAGCCAGTTACGGTAATGGCCCGCAACGGGTCCGTGGCACCGTCAGATGATCAGGGTCCGCCGACGAACGCGCTGCGGTCGATCAGGACTTCGCCTTCCTCCTCGCCGTCCCAATAATGTGCGCTGGTGGCGTGGACCTTGATCAGCACGAGACCTGGCGTATCGGCGCCCTGCTTGAACCAGCGATCAAGATCCTTGGTCCAGTGCGCCTCGAAGCTGGCCTTGTCGCGGATCAGCTCCGCCTGCCCTTCGATGGCGATGAAGAAGGGCCGAAGCCCCAGCATGCCGGCTTTTCCCTGAAAACTCAGGCCGACCTTGGGGTCGCTGGCGATGTCCGCAACCATCTGGGTATCGTCGGTTGTGAAGAACCAGCTATCGCCGTCATAGTCGACGTCGCGATTATTGCTCATCGGCCGCGACCCGATGGTGCCGCCCGGACTGTGGGTCGAGAGCATTGCGAAGTCGATATCCTTCATCTTCTCGGCGAGGTCTCTTACTGTTCTTTCTGACATATCGTGCTCCTCGAAACTAAGGTTGTTGAAATCGGTCGGTGCGCCCGCTGCCGATCTTCGTCACTATGAATGCTGATCTAGCTTCCAGGCTCGACATTGGTCTCGGCCGCAAGACCATTCTCGTTTTCGTCATCGGCGGGATTGCCTTCCGCCTCGATCTCCTTGTCCAACTCCTCCAGTTCGAGGTCACTCGGGACGGGCGAGCCTTTTTCCGGCTCGGGCGGATTTCCCTCGTCCTGCTCGGGCGCGGGAAACGGGCGGTCATTTTCGTCTTCGGGGGCCATGACAGTCTCCTTCAGCTGCCCAACGCGCCATGTCGTCATCGGCTTCGTCCCAACGTAAATTCATTGGAATCTCCCCACGCCGCGCTTCTGCCCGGCGAACCCGATCCGCGGCTCCGGAACGTGCTGGCCCGCGCAGTGGTTTTGAGACGATGATCGTCTTTCTAGACCTCGAAGCCTCGTCGCTTGGCAAACACAGCTATCCGATCGAGGTCGCCTGGGTGTTCGAAGACGGGCGCACCACGTCCTATCTCATCAAACCGGCCGCAGGCTGGACCGACTGGGACGAAAGCGCGCAAGCGATCCACGGCATCGAACGGGAGACACTCCTCGCCGAAGGCACGAGCCACGGGGTGGTCGCCCAGCAGATGCTCGTCGCGCTCAGCGGTCACGCGCTCTACGCGAGTGCACCGTCCTGGGATGGCAAATGGCTGAGCGCATTGCTGCGAGCCGCAGGCCTGCCGCGCCACGCACTACGGCTTCAGGATAGCGACGACCTGCTCCATGAGACCGCGCGTGAAATCCTTGCTCCTCACCGTCCCGGCGCGGCCATCGAACGCGAAGTCGCGAACATTCTGGCGTTGACCGAGGTGCGCGACGATCATGTGCCAGCACACCGGGCCCTGCCGGATGCCGTGGCTGAACGGGATCGCTGGCTCGCGGTTCGCGCAGCCGCTCAGGCTTCTCTCGCTTCGAGAATTCCGCATGGCTGATCCGGCCAGACGCGTTGGCCACCATCCCGTTACGCCGGACGGGCGCTATTTCGTCGTGCGCGGACGGCTCTGGCGCATGTCCAACCCGGATCTCGGCGAGGACAGGCGCGCGACCTTCGTCCGCGCCCTCATGGCGGCACGGCGAAAGGTGGGCGCTGCCAAGCGCTCGGGGGACGAAGAGGCGGGAGATGCCGCGCACGCTGCAGTGGATGAGGCAAAACGGGCGCTAGGCGAGCGAGGACCGGTCTGGTGGACGGATGGCGCGCCCGACCTCAATCGTCATATGGCCCGAACGACGCCCTATGCGCATTGGTATGCCGCTCTCGACGGCGATCAGGGCGAACCGGAACGAGATTGATCGGCGCCTGTCTCCCTATCCTCCAGACCTACCTCCCCACAGGGTCATTGAAGTCGATTGTCCGGATCAGCACGGCCAGGCGGTTGTCATCGGCCCCTCCCCACCCGCAATCGGATCGCGCTCGGGGACCTTCAGCGTTGCAATGCGGCGTCTCGCTGCATTGTCCGGAGCCGAGCGACAAATGTCCCAGTCCTCCCCGTCGGGATAGGCGCCGACCACGAGGAAGTCCTTGCTCTGACTGATGCGGCGGTGACCGGTACCGACCGGAAGGAGCAGCACATCTCCCGCGGTTACTTCGACCGTCCGGCCGCCAGGCCCTCCCAACTCGAGGGTCGCATTCCCCGCGGCGACTCCGAGCGCCTCATGCGACGTCGAATGATAATGGTGATAGCCGAAGATCGTATCGCGCCATTTGGGCGGCCAGCCATTGAGGGCAAACCGGTCCTCGAACGCCTTGGCGATCGTCTCGCACGGCCCGTTCTCGACGCCACGATAGAGGATGACCGGAAGGCGGGCATTGTTGGGCACCCAGTCATTCTCGGCAAGCAGGAAGGTCGCGATCTCCATTATGCATCTCCCTTGGGCCTGCGTGTCCGCTTTGGCCTGTCGGCAAGCTCGATCCAGACGGGCGCGTGATCGCTGGTCTTCTGCCAAGCACGCGGACGCCGATCGACTTCGGCTGCCACCAGTCGCGCCGCCGCCGGCTTGTTGAGCAGGATATGATCGATCCGCAGGCCCGCATCGCGCTGAAAGGAATCCCGCCAATATTTCCAGAAGCTGTAGATCGGCTCGCCGGGATGCAGCGCGCGCAGCGCGTCAGTCCAGCCTTGCTCCAAGAGGCGCGCATAGGCGGCTCTGACCTCCGGCGCGAACAAGGCATCGTCGCGCCAGCGCCCGGGCGCATAGACATCGAGATCGGTCGGCATGACATTGAAGTCGCCGGCGATGACGACCGGCGCATCTAATCCGACCAACTCGGAGAGATGGTCGTGCAACCGATCGAACCAGCGAAGCTTGTAATCGAACTTGGGCCCGGGACGCGGATTGCCGTTAGGGAGGTACAGGCCTGCGATCAGCACGCCATTGACCGCCGCCTCGATGTAGCGGCTATGGCTGTCGTCGGGATCGCCCGGAAGAGCCCGGCGGGTCTCATGAATCTCACCGACACGGCTCAGGATCGCGACGCCGTTCCAGCTCTTCTGCCCGTGCCATATTGCTTCATAGCCAAGGTCCCGGATCGCCCTCTCCGGAAATCGTTCGTCGGGCGCTTTCAGCTCCTGGAGGCAGACTATATCCGGTTGCGCCAGTTCGAGCCATCGCAGCAGCACCGGAAGCCGCCCGTTGACCCCGTTCACATTAAAGGTCGCGATCTTCACGAGACGGGCGCGGTTGGGATTACCCAGCACAAACCGAGCGAAGGCTGCGCCGTCGCGCGCCTTTGCGATTCCGACCTGTGTACAAAGGTCGCCGCCGTCCTACCGCACCGACGGTTCGGGCTTCCACCATCCGAAGTGACACTCTTCATGGCGAGGAAAAGTGCAAGAGAGCATAACTCGTTCCGGCCGCTCGAAGATACGGGCCGCAACGATACCTTTTGCCGGACCGTGATACGGTTCGTAGATGGTGCCGGATAACCTGCGGCGTCGGAGATAAACGTCCTTGCTGCGGGCAACCAGACCCCTATGAATTGCGTGCTACGCCGTTTTCTTGGGGGGCGCTAATGACGTTCGATAAGTTTCTTCTCGGTCGCCGCCGCAATCAGCTGACAGACGCGGATCTCGCTGCCCTGGAGCAGGCGGCAGGTCCAATGAGCGCGCTTTCTCCTCGTCATATGCTGATACGCGAGGGCGATCCGGTATCTATGAGCACCTACCTCGTCGATGGCTTTATGTGTCGCTACAAGGACGACCGTGAGGGGTACAGGCAGTTGATCGCCGTTCATGTGCCGGGCGACTTTGTCGACCTCCATGCTTATCCGCTCAAACGCCTGGATCATGATGTCGCGACCATGACCGCCTGCACCATCGCCCAGGTACCCCACAACAGACTAGACGAAATCATGGCGGAGCGACCCGGCATGGCGAAATTGCTATGGTTCAGCACCTTGTTGGACGCGGCGATGCACCGCGAGTGGATATTTCGGCTCGGCCGCCTCGATGCGATCCAGCGGCTTGGCCATTTCTTCTGCGAAATCGAGATGAAGCTGCGCGCCGTTGGGATGAGTGATGGCAGGCAATTCCACCTTCCCGTGACCCAAGCTGATCTCGGCGAAGCCTGCGGTCTGACTTCCGTCCACGTCAACCGCATGCTGAGGGAATTGCGCGAGCGCGACCTGCTGACGGTGCGAGCCCATCAAGTGACTTTTATTGACCCACCCGCGCTCTATCGGCTCACCGAATTCAACGCCGACTATCTTTTCATCGATGATTCTTTGACGGAACACTGATGGGTCCGTGTCGTTCGCTCCTTATCAGGTGGAGATCGACATGACCCAGCAGCCTTATTCTGACGCCGGAAAAGCCGTAGCGGAAAAAGGGCAGGTCCTGCTGGACGGGCCCGACGGGATTGCCATCGCCCTAACCCCGGACGCTGCGGAAATCACGGCGCGGGAATTATTACGCGCCGCAATGGAGGCGCGCTCACAGGTCGAATAAGCGGCCAATGGTCTTCCCAGCCCGGCGGCAATAGCGTTGCGTCGGATCAGGTCGATCCGACAGACCTCAAGCGTCCAGTGTCCCATCGGCAGGAACCTAAGGCGACTGAAGTCATTACCGCTTAGCTGCAGTCTTGTGACAAGCAGTAGGGGGAATATGACAGGCTGCCTCTCCGACATCTTTCCTGGCGAGTCCAAGATGAGCGCCTTCATGCGTGCGCATGATTGGGAAGCCACGCGATTAGGACCGCCAGATCAATGGCCAGACGGACTGAAGGCGTCGCTCCGGCTCATGCTTCTGTCGCGTTTCGACATGTGGCTCGGCTGGGGAGAGGACCTCACTTTCTTCTATAATGACGCCTATATTCCAACGCTCGGTTCCAAGCATCCGACCGCGCTCGGCCAGCCCATGTCGCAGGTTTGGAAGGAAGTGTTCGAGGACGTCAAAGACCGCATATTCTCCGTCATGAACGATGGCGTCGCGACCTGGGACGAGCAGTTACTGCTGCTCCTCGAGCGCAACGGCTATCTGGAGGAAACCTACCATACATTCTCCTATAGCCCGTTGATCGGCAGCGCCGGCGCTGTCGAGGGACTGATGTGCGTTGTCAGCGAGGAAACCGACAGGGTCATCAGCGAACGACGGATCAAACAGCTGAATGATCTGGCCGCGGCGTTGCTCAAGGCGCAACGCCGATCGGATGTGACGCAAGCAGTTCATGATGTTTTTGCTCACGATGGCCGGGACTTTCCGTTCGCCGATCTGACCTTATTCGAATTGACCGACAGACCTTATCCCGGGTCCGACGACACAGCGTTTTGGCCCGTTGCCGACATTGAAAGAGGCGAGAAGCAAAAGGTGATCGCCTTTGAAAACTTGAAGCCTGATTTGCCGACCGGACCATGGCAGATCCCCCCACGCGAAGCTTTGATGCTTGCGGTCGAGCAGCCAGGGGAGCCAGAAGCCATCGGTGCCCTGGTGCTTGGCCTCAATCCCTACCGCATCCTCGACGATGTCACCCGGGATTTTGCGAGCTTGATCGCCGTTCAGATCGCAGGCGCGCTGGCCACGATCGACGCGCTCTCGGCGCAACGGCGCGATCGCGATCGCCTCTGGTCGCTGAGCCAGGACCTCATGCTGGTTTGCGATTTTGACGGCATCATCCGATCGGTCAACCCCTCGGCCACCCGGCTCCTGGGTTGGCAGGAAGACGAGATGATCGGCCACGTGCTGGCCGAGTTTGTCCATCCCGAAGATCTGCCCAGCACGGCGGCCGAGGTTGAGAAGCTGGCGCAAGGCATCACCACCCTGTCCTTCGAGAACCGCTATCGCTGTCGGGACGGCAACTATCGATTGCTCGACTGGAATGCGGTGCCGGATTCAGGCCGGATCCACGCGGTCGCGCGCGACATCACCCGGGAACGCCAGCTTGCCCGCGACCGGGAACGAATCTGGGCGATCTCCCCGATCGTCAAGGTCGTGACGACGACCGAAGGCATCATCAACGCCGTCAATCCGTCCTGGACGAAGGTGCTTGGATGGACCGAGGCCGATACGGTCGGCCGCAATATTCTGGAATATGTTGCCGAGGAGCAGGACGCCGCGAAGAGAAGATTGGGAAGGCTTGCCCAACCCGACGCAAAGGTCGTCGAATCACAAAGCGTTTTTCGGGCGCGGGACGGTAGCGAACATCGCTTCGCATGGACCACGGTGCCTGAGGGTGGGATGCTCTATTTGTTCGGACGCGATATCACGACCGAGACCGAAGCGGCCGAGGCGCTGGCCTCTGCCGAAGAGGCCTTGCGCCAGAGTCAGAAGATGGAAGCGGTCGGGCAGCTGACCGGCGGCATCGCGCATGACTTCAACAATCTGCTGGCGGGAATCCTTGGCAATCTCGAACTGCTGGAACTGCGCATTTCGCAGGGCCGACTGGAGGCGCTAAGCCGCCACCTTGAGACGGCACAAGGTGCGGCAAAACGGGCCGCTGCCCTGACGCAGCGGCTGCTCGCTTTTTCGCGGCGGCAGACGCTCGATCCCACGCCCGTCAATATCAATCAGCTGGTCGCAGGGCTGGAGGATCTGCTGCGCCGTACCGTGGGCCCATCGGCGGAGATCGAGGTAGTCGGGTCCGGCGGGCTGTGGACGACATTGGTCGATCGCTATCAGCTCGAAAATGCTCTTCTCAATCTGTGCATAAACGCCCGGGACGCCATGCCGGACGGTGGCCGGCTGACGATCGAAACGGCCAACAAATGGCTCGATGAACGTATGGCGCGCGATCGCGAACTGCCGCCCGGCCAATATGTGTCGTTGTGCGTAAGCGACACCGGAACGGGCATGACGCCTGAGGTGATCGCTCGCGCTTTCGATCCCTTCTTCACGACCAAGCCCCTCGGCGAAGGTACGGGCCTGGGCCTTTCGATGATCTATGGGTTCGTGCGCCAGTCCGGGGGACAGGTCCGGATCTATTCCGAGGTCGGCGCCGGCACGACCATGTGCCTCTATTTGCCCCGCTATATGGGCGCTGTCACAGAAACGCCGGAGCCGGAGCCGACGCAAATTGAACTTGGCGGCCATGGCGAAACGGTGCTCGTGATCGACGACGAGGCCTCGGTTCGCTCGCTCATCGTCGATGTCCTTACCGACGGAGGTTATCATGTCATCGAAGCGGCGGACGGCCCCAGTGGGCTCAAGGTGCTGCAATCCGACCTGCGGATCGATCTTCTGATCACCGACGTCGGATTGCCTGGCGGAATGAACGGTCGCCAGGTCGCCGACGCCGGCCGGGTGCACCGTCCCAGACTGAAGATATTGTTCATCACGGGCTATGCCGAAAATGCCGTGGTCGGCAATGGCCTCTTGGGTCAGGACATGCATGTCATCACCAAGCCCTTTGGCATTGAAGCGATCGCGAACAAGGTTCGCGATCTGATCGATGAAGGCGACAAGTCGGCAGGCTCGGGCGGGGAAGCATAACGAGCAGCGCAACTAGAGCGCCAAATGGCAAGGCTGTGCCATCTGTCAATCATCGATGAAAGGCAGCGCTGCGCCGGGTTCAGGTGATGGCGATACTTCACCCGATTAGGATGTTTTGGCTGCAAGCCGAAACGATAGGAACGTTCGGGAAAAACCTAGGTTACTCTTTTAGCAGCGCGGCCTTTTGTCGCAGGAAGGAGATGGGGTGGAGCAGCGCGACGACTGGCATTTGACCGAGGCGATCAAGCATGACCTGGGCCGGGGCGACCCTTTCGCGGCCGCCGTTCGCGCTACGCGCATGCCGATGGTCATCACCGATCCCGCACAGGCCGATAATCCCATCATCTTCTGCAATAAGGCGTTTCAGGCCCTGACCGGCTACGAACGGGAAGAAATCGTCGGCCGCAATTGCCGTTTTCTCCAAGGGCCAGGTACGGACCGACAGTCTGTCGCACGAATAAAAAGCGCAATTGACCAGGGCGCCAATATCGAGATCGACCTCCTGAATTATCGCAAGGACGGCTCGACCTTCTGGAACGCTTTGTACCTTAGCCCGGTGCGCGACGATGCCGGGAATATCCAGTTTTTCTTCGCCTCCCAGCTCGATGTTTCCGCGCGTGTCGACGCGCAGACGGAAATTCACCGGCGGCATGACGAGATCGAACGGGAGGTCGAACGCCGAACGGCAGAGCTCAATGAAGCGCTCGAAGCCAAGACGCTCTTGCTGCATGAGGTCGATCATCGCGTGAAGAATAACCTCACCATGATCGGCTCCCTGCTGCGTTTGCAGGCCCGCACCATCAACGATCCGACGATTACGGCGAAGATCGAGGCGATGCTCGAGCGGATCGATGCTCTCGCTACCGTACACCGCCGCCTCTATCAGTCGGACGATGTGTCGAAATTCGACGTCGGCGCCTTCACCGAGAACCTGGTCGCGGACGTAGTCGGTTCAAGCGGCCGCGATGACATCAGGACCGCAACGGACATAGAACCGATCGAAATCCCATCAGGCAATGCGGCGGCGCTTGGTCTTGTCCTCAACGAGATTGTGACGAATGCGATCAAGCACGGTTTTGCCGATGGAAGGCCGGGAACGCTCAGCATATCGGCGCGAAAATCCGAGGGTGAGGCGATTATCATTATTGAGGATGACGGGCCGGGCATGTCTGCCGTGGGCACCGTCGATGGCTTGGGCCAAGTCCTGATAAAGCGTCTTTCGCGGCAAGTGGGGGCTCGTGCCGAGTGGATATCGGCCAATCCGGGAACGCAAGTGCGCATCATTTTTCCCGTGGAGAACTAATCTTGCATCGTCCCCAACCGCCGCTTTCCGTCCTGATCGTCGAGGACGAAGCCCTGCTCGTCATGGATATCGAGGCGATGATCGAAGATGTCGGGCATCATGTCGTCGCGGAAGCGGCGTCGCTGTTTGACGTCCAGGCGCTGTCCGATACGCTTGCCCCGCACCTCGCCTTCGTGGACGTCCAGCTTGCCAGACAAACCAGCGGCCTCGACGTGGCCCGGCTGATTACGAGGCGGTGGCCTGAAACCTTCATCATTTTCGTCACCGCCAATCCCAAAAAGATCCCCGATGACTTCGCGGGTGGACATGGCGTCATCCCAAAGCCCTTTTCCCGAAGCGGGCTGCAGTCGGCATTGCGCTATATCGAGGAGGGCGTATGCGACCCTCCGCCCACCTCGCCGCAACCTTCGAGCTTTCTCGCGTCACCAGCCTTTGCAGCGAGATGGGCCACTTGACAGGCTGGGTTCAACGTCTTCGAACACAGGTTGCGGGTGATCAGCCGGCGGAGCATGCTCGCGTTCCAACCACGAAATAGATCCATGTCAAGCTTGATATAGTCGGTTTGAAACTTGGCTAGAAGGCCCAGCCCCGCATAGCGGGCGCCGAAATCGTCAACGGCTGTGCCGAACCCCATCTTGATAGGAATCAACGACGGACTGCACATGATCAGTATCGGTGATCTGCTCGTTCTCGTTAGATTCGAAAAATGGCCGATTGGCGGGAAAGTCTGCTTCCTTGGCCGTCTTCAAGGTCAACTGGATGCACGCAAAAGACGAATAAACGGCATCAGGCAGGATATTAATCGACAGCCGCGCATCGGTCTCTAGAATTCGACAGCGACTGCGCCCTTGATCGCGGCGACGCGGCACTTCTGATCGAAGGCGTAACGGTTCTTAGACATGACCCCCGCGAGAATTTCGCCAGCAATTGCGCTTATGCTGCCGTATGAGGGATTCAAGGGCGAGCGGACGTCCCGATTGGATATCGAATATCGGCTGATATGGCGGGCTTGGGTGGCGGCACCGCATTAGTCGACATGGGGCATTGCGCGAACACTGTCGTAGACCAAACAATGACGATCGCGCTAAAAATCAATAATGTTACTTTGATATTGAAATTATTTGCTGTCTAAACGAAGAGTGCTGCAAGATGCGCATTTTTTCATTTGAAATAACTGATTTTGAAAAAATCGTCGTGAAACTTTTATTCCTCAACTAAATTTGTTCGGAATTGACCAATCAGCGCTTAGGCGATGAGCCATTTTCCTCTTTCGGCGCGTTTCTCTGCCATATTCTGGCAATGGAACAGCAATGAACCGGATGAGCGACAACCGTCTGCGCGAACTCGAACAAAGCCGTGCGCTGAAGATGGCGCGGTCTACCCACGCCTATGTGCGCGGCAACACCGCCAAATTCTACGACTGGCTGGCGGAGGCTGGCTTGGCCCGGCATCTGCCCGAAGGACCCGCGATCTGGATTTGCGGAGATTGTCATCTCGGCAATCTGGGACCCGTGGGCAATGCCGGTGGCAAGGTCGATATCCAGATCCGCGACCTCGATCAAAGCGTGATCGGCAATCCGGCGCATGATCTCATCCGGCTCGGCCTCAGCCTGGCGACGGCTGCACGCGGATCAGACCTTCTTGGCGTCACGACAGCGCGGATGATTGAGGAGATGGTGGAAGGCTATTCCCACGCAATGGCCGACCGGGACGACGATCGCGCGCTTGAGCCCAATGTCGTGCGCGCGGTACGCCGACGGGCGTTGGGACGCCGCTGGCGCCACCTCGCCGATGAGCGGCTCGACGATGTGGAACCGAGGCTTCCGTTGGGCAAGAAGTTTTGGAAGTTGGATGATGATGAGCAGTCGGCGCTCGAGGCGCTGTTCGAATCGTCTGCGGTGACGGCCATGATCCTTTCGCTCAGCGGACGCGACGCGGACGATCGCGCGCGCCTGGTCGATGCTGCCTATTGGAAAAAGGGTTGCAGCTCGCTCGGAAACCTTCGCTACGCGGCGCTGCTTGCGATCGGCGGCACGAAAAAGTCGCCTGCGGAATATGCCTTGATCGATCTGAAGGAAGCGGTCGCCGCCATTGCGCCGTCGAGCGATGCCAAGGCCATGCCGTCCGACCATGCGGCGCGGGTGGTCGCAGGCGCGCAGGCGCTCGCGCCCAACCTTGGCGAGCGCATGCTGGCCACGCAGGTGCTCGACCGGCCGATGGTGCTGCGCGAACTGATGCCGCAGGATCTCAAGCTGGAGATCGACCAGTTTTCGAGCGGCGAAGCGACCCGTGCTGCGCGCTATCTCGCCTATATCGTCGGCGTCGCGCATGCCCGCCAGATGGATCGTAGCGATCGCGCGCACTGGTCCAAGGCCATCGCCCAGCGCTCGAGCGCGGAGATCGACGCGCCCACCTGGCTTTGGGACAGCGTCGTCCATCTGACCGCCAGCCACGAGGCCGGCTATCTGGAACATTGTCGTCGTTACGCGCTCGCTCAGGCGGCCTGAACCCGAACGGGCGCCCCAGCCGCGCGAAACGGTGCGTCACCGGTAAATCATATTGACGCGGATCAGTTTGGAAAAATTTCCGGTGCCGATCACGAGCGTCAGAGCTTTTCTTCCCACCTGGGACCGCATCGGGCCACATGGCACCACGAAAGGACGCGCCTTGAACGAACTTGCCGGATGGATCGCGCCCGCCGCAACGATGATCGCTGCGATGATGACCGCCGCCAATCTGGGCGCCAGAATTACCGGATGGGGCTTTGTCGTCTTCACCTTAGGGTCAATCTGCTGGACGCTTGTCGGCATCGGTTCGAGTCAGACCAACCTCATCACGGCCAACGGCTTTCTGACTTTCGTCAACCTCGTCGGCATCTGGCGGTGGCTCGGACGGCAGCGCGCTTATGAGGATGGCGGCAAATCGGCGGAGGTCAAGAGCCGCAAATCGTCGGTCCCGACCCTGTTCACGGCGACCGGGATTGCGGGCCTGCCCGTCGTCGATGCCGACGGCACAGCCATGGGCAAGGCGGTCGAAGCGCTGATCGAATGCCGTTCCGGCGAGGTGAGTTACATCGTGGTTGCGACAGCCAAGACCGGTGCGCTTGGAGAAGATCTGCGCGCCGTCCCGCGCGACGCGATCCGTTTCAGCTGCGACGCGATCAGGGTCGACTTGAACGCCGTCGCCTTCGCGGCGCTTGCACCGCTGGAAAGCGGAGATTGGCCCGACGCCGTCCCGCCGCGAGCGACGGGGCGCGCCGCATGAACCTCGCCTTCACCGCGATGCAGATCGCCCGGACCCTCGCCGAGGACGACATCCTTTTCCTCGCCGATGACGAGCAACAGGCCGAAGCGCTCACCGCTGCTGTGCGCTGCCTCCGGCCCGAAAACCCCGTCATTCATGTCGCATCGAGCGATGCTCTCCCCGGTGACCCCGTTCCCGCCTCCCCCGCCAATGCCGGCAGGCGAGCGGCGGCGTTGCGCGCGTTGCGGCTTACGCAGCAGGACAAGGAACGGCGCCCGGTCGCCTGCATATTGAGCGGCGAGGCGGCAGCGCGTCGCTATGCCGCGCCCCAGGCGTTCGATCGTGCGCCGCCGACGGTGCGCGTTGGCGATCCTGTCGACACGGAAGCCTTCAGGGCCGCGCTGGTCGATCTCGGCTATTTCGCCGACGATCGTGTCGACGAACCAGGCGAAATGGCGATCCGGGGCGATGTTATCGACCTATTCCCTGCGGATGCCGGCCTGCCGGCGCGTATCGACCTGCTGGACGGTAAGGTCAGCGCGGTTCGCGCCTATGATCCGGTGACCCAGCGAACGATCGCGGAGATGGAGGCGCTCGAGATCGGGCGCGCCGCCGAGCCGCCTGTCTGGGAGGCCGTCACGATCCTGGATCATCTGACGCCGGGCGTGCTTGCCCAATCGGACAAGGCGGATCGGCGGCGGCAAAGGTTCATCCAGCTCGCTACCGATGCGGTGGCACGCAACGGCAAGACGATCGACGCGATGGATGACGCGGCCTGGTCACGCGCCTGCAAATCCTGGCGCAGCATGTCCTTTGACGATGCGATCAAGGCGGTTCCGCGTTTTGCGCAAGCAGCCTCGCCGCTCACCGCGTTGGCCCGCTTCGCCAAGCCGCTCCTGGCCGAAGGGCGCGCATTGCTGCTCGCGGGCAGTCGGCGCGATCTGCGCTTCCTGCGCACGCGGGTCGGCAAACGCCTCGCGCTCGACCTTTCCGAAGTCACCGACTGGACCAGTATCGAAGACCTGAAAGCCGGAAGCGGCGCGAGTATCACGATGCCGGTCGATGCCGGATTCGTCGACGAACAGCTGATCCTAATCGCCGCTGCGGATCTGATTGGCAGCCGCGCCGTCATGGACGACGACGCCATCGCGACCGCCAATCCCTGGGCGAGCAGCGGCGCGGAGATTCGCGTCGGCGACGTCGTGGTGCATGAGGATCATGGCGTGGGGCGCGTGCTCGGGCTCGCACCCGCCCCGACCCAGGGCAAAGCGGACAATGGCGCGGAGATGATCGCGCTGGAATATGCCGGCGGCGCGCGCCGGCTGGTCACGATCGACGATGCCGAAAAGATTTGGCGCTATGGTGCGGATGCCAACGCCGTGACGTTCGACAGGCTCGACGGCGCATCCTGGCTCAAGCGGCGGGGCGCGATCGACGCAGCCATCGCGGAAAGCGCCAAGGCCCTCGCAGCGCTGGCGGAGGCGCGTGCGAGCCTCACCGCACCGATCATGGCGCCCGATCCGGCAGTCTATGAACGCTTTGCGAACGGCTTCCCCTTCAACGAAACGGCGGACCAGGCGCGCGCCATCGCGGCCGTCCGCGACGACCTGACAAGCGGGAAGCCGATGGATCGCCTGGTCGTGGGCGACGTGGGCTACGGAAAGACGGAGGTCGCGCTGCGCGCCGCAGCCCTGGCCGCGCTCGCCGGCTATCAGGTGGTGATCGCCGCGCCCACCACGGTGCTCGTTCGCCAGCATATCGAAAATTTCCAGCGGCGGTTCGAAGGATCGGGCATTCAGGTCGCGGGCCTGTCGCGCCTGTCCAGCGCGGCGGAAAAGAAGGCCGTCAAAGCGGGGCTTGCCGACGGGTCTGTGCACATCGTGATCGGCACCGGCGCGGTCATGGCCAAGGGCGTGACCTATACGAAGCTCGGCCTAGTCGTGGTCGACGAGGAGCAGCGCTTCGGCGCCGCCGACAAGGTGAAGCTGCGCGGCGCGGGCGATGTGCATCTGCTGACGCTCAGCGCAACGCCAATCCCGCGCACCTTGCAGATGGCGCTTATCGGCTTGCAGCAGATATCGGTCATCGCCACGCCGCCCGCCCGCCGCCAGCCGATCCGTACCAGCCTCGACCAATATGAGGACGGGCGCATCCGCACCGCATTGCTCCGCGAAAAAGGGCGCGGCGGGCAAAGCTTCGTAGTGGTGCCGCGTATCGAGGATATGGCGACACTGTCCGAAAAGCTCCGTCGCGTCGTACCCGACCTCGCTCTGGTCGAGGCCCATGGCAAGATGCCGGCGACGGAGATCGACGCGGTCATGGTCGGGTTCGGGCAGGGACAGGGCGACATATTGCTGGCGACGAACATCATCGAAGCCGGACTGGACGTGCCGCGCGCCAATACGATGATCGTCTGGCGCGCCGACCGCTTCGGCCTTGCGCAATTGCACCAGCTGCGCGGCCGGGTGGGCCGCGGCAATCGGCGCGGACAGGTGATCCTTCTGACGCAAAGCGAGGAGGCGATCGGTGAGCGGACATTGAAGCGACTTCGTACCTTGGCGACGTTCGATCGTCTGGGTGCGGGGTTCGACATCAGTGCGCAGGACCTCGACATTCGCGGCGCGGGCGACCTGCTGGGCGAAAACCAGGCAGGACATATCAAACTCATCGGCATCGACCTCTATCAGCATTTGCTCGGCGCCGCGCTGCGCCAGGCGCGCGGTGAGGCGGTGGAGCGCTGGACGCCGGACCTTCATCTCGGCTCCGGCGGTGGCTTGCCGCAGGGCTGGATTCCCGAAGCAGATGTTAGGCTCGCACTCTATGTCCGTCTGTCGCGCATCATGGACGATGACGGAATGGATGCCTTCGAGGACGAATTGATCGACAGGTTCGGCCCTCTCCCCCAGGAGGCCGCCATGCTGCTGATGCGGGCCCGGATTCGCGTGGCGGCACGCACCCTGTCTATCGCGCGGATCGATGCCGGTCCCGCCGCCATCGCGCTTACCCTTCGCTGCGATCGAACGGGAGATCTGAGAGCATTGGGCCTGGTCGAGAAGAACGGCCGCCTGCTGCTGCAGCAGCCGACGCAGGACGACGAGCGCATCCCGCGCGTGCAATCCTTGCTGGACGCGCTTGCAATGATGGCCTGATCGGTGAACAGCGCGCCACTTGATCCCGATCAAGACGATTCATTGTGCAGTGCAGCAACGAATCCGAGCGATGAGGCGTTCCCTGTTTGCAATGGCTTCCGCCTGCGCTGGAGGCACAAAATGGCCCATTTGAGTAAGACGATCGCGCAATTGGCGAAACTAAGGTCCAAGAACCTCCCCAACATGATGCCAGGACGGCAGGACCGGCTGACCGATCTCACCGACTTCGGCAGCAACCCGGGCGCGTTGCACGCGCGCATATATGTCCCGGAGCATCTCGCGCGGGACCCGGCGCTGGTCGTGGTGCTTCACGGATGCACCCAGGACGCTGCCGGCTATGACCATGGGTCGGGTTGGTCGCACGTGGCCGACGATCACGGGTTCGCGTTGCTGTTCCCCGAACAGACGCGTGCCAACAATCCCAACTTGTGCTTCAATTGGTTCTCGTCGGCCGATGCACGGCGCGACGGGGGCGAGGCATCCTCGATCCGGCACATGGTCGCCGCGATGACCGCCCGGCACGACATTGATCCCTCGCGCGTGTTCGTGACCGGCCTTTCGGCCGGTGGCGCCATGGCCTCGATCATGCTGGCTGGCTATCCCGAAGTCTTTGCCGGCGGCGCGATCATTGCGGGCCTTCCCTTCGGCGCGGCCCATTCGATCCCTGATGCGTTCGCGCGCATGCGTGGGGCGGGCTACCCGGCCGACGCACGCCTTGCGACGCTGGTACGCGATGCGTCGGCCCACGACGGACCTTGGCCGATAGTATCGGTGTGGCAGGGCGGCGCCGACAAGACGGTCGATCCGTCGAACGCGGGGCGGATCGTCGCTCAGTGGCGCGGCATCCACGGTGTTGCCGATCAGCCCGCGACGCGCGAAGTTGTCGACGGATACGCACGAGATTGCTGGACGGATCCGACGGGACGACGCGTCATCGAATCCTACACGATCAGTGGCATGGGGCACGGCACACCACTCAAGACCGACGGGCCGGACGCTTGCGGCGTGAGCGGACCTTATATGCTGGACGTCGGCATTTCATCGACACGTCACATAGCCCGCAGTTGGGGGTTATTGCAGGCTGAGCAGCCCATGCATCGGCAGGAGCATCGCATGGAAGCAGCACCGGAGCCGGCGCGCGCCAAAGCAGGCGTCGGCGCGATCATCGAAGACGCCCTGCGTTCAGCTGGCCTGATGCGTTAAAACATTTGATCGGAAGTTCAGCTTGGCCACGAGTTCCGAACCGCTTGTTTCAGTGGCCATCAAGAAGGTCTCGCACCTTCGACGCCAGCGTCGTGTAAGTGAAGGGTTTCGTGAGCAGGTCAACGCCGGCCTCCAGCCGGCCGTCGCGCGTGATCGCGTCGCGCGTATATCCCGACGTGTAAAGGACGCCCAACCCGGGCTGCAATGCCTTGGCGGCGTCGGCAAGTTGGCTTCCCGACATTTTCGGCATCACGACGTCCGTCAGAAGCAGAGCAATGACGGGATCGGCGCGTTCGAGCAGTTTGAGCGCGGTTGAACCGTCATGCGCCTCTATGACGCGATAGCCCAGTTCCCTCAATATTCCGACGGTGTAGGCGCGGACATCGTCATCATCTTCCACCACCAGGATGGATTCGTGACCTCCCGCCTGTTCGTCTACAGGCACGACATCGGCGGCGAGGGCTGCGCTGTGACCCAGGTAGCGCTGAAGAAACAGCGTGATCGTCGTACCGCACCCAGGGGTGGACAGTATCTGGATATGACCGCCGGATTGCTTGACGAAGCCATAGACCATCGAGAGGCCGAGGCCCGTGCCCTTGCCCACTTCCTTCGTCGTGAAAAAGGGATCGAATACCTTCTCCACCGTCTCCGGCGACATGCCGATACCGTCGTCAACGACGCTGATCGCGACATAGTCGCCCGCGGGGGCATCGGGCACGGCGTTGGCGTCTAGCGTGACGTTCCTCGCTTCGATCGTCAGCGCACCGCCATCGGGCATGGCATCGCGCGCATTGACCGCCAGATTAAGAATGACATTCTCCAACTGATTGGGATCGGCCTCGACGGTCCAGAGGTCAGCTGTCGGCACGATCTGGATCGCGATCGATTCCGAGATGGAGCGCGTCAGCAGATCCGCCATGCCCGTCAGCAGCCGCTCGATGTCGATCGACTTGGGATCGAGCGGCTGGCGACGGGAGAAGGCGAGGAGACGCTGCACGAGCGCAGCGGCGCGATCCGCGCCCTTCAGCGCGTTTTCGAGTGCACGCTTGGCGCGAGGATCGGCGCCCGGATCAAACCGGCGGATAACTGTGTCGATATTGCCGATGATGATCGTCAGCAGATTGTTGAAATCATGCGCGATGCCGCCAGTGAGATTGCCGACCGCTTCCATCTTCTGCGCCTGGCGCAGCGCATCCTCGACCGCTTGCCGCTCCGCCACCGCCTGCTCAACCCGCATCTCGAGCGTTTCGTTGAGGTCGCGGAGCGCAGCCTCCTGCGCCTTCGTGGCAGTCACGTCATAAATGACGCCAATCAGGCGGTAACCGCCGTTATCCTTGTCGCGCACTATCTCGCCGCGCCGGGCGATCCACCTTTCCTCGCCATCGTCGCTTCGGACGACGCAGAAACTGCCGTCCAGCGTTTCCGGTGGTCCGCCGCGATGTGCTTCGGGGATGAGGTCGGGCTCGTCCTTGTTCTTGAGGACTGAATTGATCGTTCGCACCGGCAGCGTGGTGGCGGGGTGAAGGCCGAGCAGCCGGCAAAATTCGCCCGACACCGTCGCGGTCGCATAGCCGTCGGAATATTCGAAAGTACCGACACCCCCGGCGGATTGTGCGATGCGCAGCCGCTCCTCGGTGCGCTTGCGTTCGGTCACATCTACCAGCAGCCCGGTGAAACGGACGGGCACATCCTGATCGTCGAAATGCGCCTGGCCCCGGCCGTGCATCCACAGCGTCTCGCCATTTGGCGCGACCACACGGAATTCTTTCGAAAACCGTTCCGCGCCAGCGGTCATGCCGGTTACCGCGATCTTGATCCGCGCCTGATCCTCGGGGTGGATCGCCTTGAAGAAGAGGCGCGTGGGCAAGACACGCTGCGCGTCCGCGGGATCGAGGCCGTAAAGCTCGGCAAAGCGCCCGTCGATGCGCAGTTCGCCGGCGACGACGTCCCAGTCCCAAGTGCCGCTCGCTCCTGCGGCTGCGAGGATCGCGCGGACATCGTCTCCTGCATCCGCCCCGGCAAGCATCAGTCCGTGTCACCCACGATATTGGCGATGAACTCTGCAAGCAGTTCCTTCAGGACGCCGAGCGACGGCAAGTCCATGATCATCGCGATATAACCGCGTATGTCATGCTTGCGGACGGCAAAATCGATATAGAGAAACAGGACCAGCCCTTCAGAAGGTCCGTCTTCGTTGACCTCGAACAGCATGGCGCCCGAACCGCGAAGGACTTCCGGTATGGTCATCGTCAGCGACCGCTTGAGCATGTTGGCCATGGTCGCAAGGCAGCTGTTGAGGATGATGTTGCCGGTCTCCGCCAGCGCTTCATGCTCGAGGTCGACGACTTCCTGCGCGGTCAGCTCGCCGCCCGTAACCGCCCGCACCAGCTCCAGGCTGTTGGTTTCGGGAAAGATGAGCAAGGCGCGGCCGGAGAAGGGGCCGGAGAAATCCTGCCGAACCGCGACCAGCTCGGATGTCTCGCGTTCGCTGATCAGCCGGGCCGCGCGGCGCTGGCTCACGACTTCGATCGAGGGCACGGACAGCAGGACTTGATCGCCGATCATCTTGCGCAGGCTGGATGCCGCGCGGCTGACGCCGATATTGACGATCTCGGTCAACGCGTCGCGCTCGAGATCGTCGAGCGAGATGCTTTCAGCGGTCATGCTTTCGACGATCGCAGGCGCAGCGCGGCGCCGGACAGAAAGCCCTGCAACCCTTCGCTGGTGACCGGCTTCGCCACGAAAGTCGCGCTAGCCGCGCGCGCGCGGGCGATGATCTCATCCTGGATGTTGGCGGTGATGAGCGCGATCGGCATGTCCGGTCGCGTCTCGCGCAATTCTTCGGTCAGTTCGAGGCCGTCCTTGTCCACCATATTGAAGTCGATGAGGCAGATATCCACCGGCTTGTCCGCGATCACGGCCAGGGCTTCGGCGGCGCTCGATGCTTCCAGTTTCTGCCATTCCGGCTGAAGCTCGGCCAGCGCCTTGCCCGCCACGATCCGGGCGAGTTTGCTGTCATCGACGATCAGGACGGTAACGGACATGGCAACTCCAAAAGGGCGCAGAGCGGAACAGCGCAAGAGTCGCGCCGAGCGTAACGCATGCTGTTAGACCAACTCTTTGCGGCCGTCACTGATCGAGAGCAGGGGGAAGACGAAGCTGGCCTGAAATGGATCGGAGGGCGATCCAACGGTAGGCGGCGCCAAGGCGCGCAATATCTGCACGCTGGCGCTGTGCAGGCGGGTCGCCCTGGAAAGATCGACGGTCGCGTCCGGCATGCGCTGCAACGCGCTTAGCAAAGGCTCGGCATCCTCGACCGGGCTGTTGCCCTCGATATGGATCGTCATGCCGTCGACCCGCACGCTCATCCCACGACCTCCGCCATGTTGAGTACCAGCAGCACGGCGCCGTCGCCCATCGTCGTCGTTCCGCCCACCAGCGGCATACCCGCCAGCAAACCCGACGGCGGCCGGACCATGGCATCCAGCCGCTCGTGAAAGCCGTCGACGCGCAGCGCGACAGGATCGCCGCTCGCACGCGTCACCAGCAGTTTGACCGGCGACGCGCCGCTATCCGTGCCGCCCAGCATTTCGGCAAGGCTGAGGACGGGGACGGTACGGTTCCGCAGGACGCAGGCCATGCCGGTGCCTACCGGCACAAGCCGGTCGCCGCCGACCCGGACGGTCTCGGCGATTTGGTCGAACGGCACGGCATAGCGGTCGTTTGCCACATCGATGACCAGCAACCGGGTGGTGATCGCGTTGGCCGGGAGCCGCAAGGTGAAGCGCGTTCCCCGGCCGACCACACTGTCGATCTCGATCCGGCCGCGCAACCGGTCGATGGCAACCTGTACCGCGTCCATGCCCACGCCCCGTCCCGAGACGGCGCTGACAGTCTGCGCGGTCGAGAAGCCCGGAGCAAAGATCAGCGCCAGCGTGCCGGCGTCGGAAAGAGCTTCGCCGACTTCGGCCGTGATGAGGCCGCGGACCACGGCGGTAGTGCGAATCCGGTCGCGATCGATCCCGGCGCCGTCGTCGGAGAGCGTTACGACGATGTCCTCCGCCTCCCGCCCGATGGCGAGGGTCAGGCTGCCGGTCGGTGTCTTGCCGGCATGCATGCGTGCGGCCGCATCCTCGATCCCATGGTCGATCGCGTTGCGCACCAGATGCAGCAGCGGTTCGAACAGGCCATCGGCGATCTGCTTGTCGACCTCCGTCTGCTCGCCGGTCATGGCGAAGTGGATATCCTTGTCCAAGCTCGCCGCGATCTCGCGGACCAGACGGGGCAGCCGGCGCAGTGCGGGCGCCAGCGAGACCAGCCGAACGGCCGAGACGGCGCGCGACGCCGCGCCGACCGCACGCTCCAAGTCCGCCTGGGCCGCGCGGATGCCGAGCGCGAGCGGCGCGTCGATGGCGTCGGCCCGTTCGGCGAGAATGGCTAGGGCATTGGTCGCAACCACGAGTTCGCCGACCGTGTCCGCCAGCGCATCGACCCTGTGGGCGTCCACGCGAACTATCGTGCCAGCGGCCTGGGTGTCCGGTTCCGCTGCGGGTTCGACCGTGCCAGCGCCGTCTTCGCGACCGACCTCCAACGGCGTTAGTGTGAACTGGTCCGGTACGAGCCGGAAGAAGGGACGCAGAGTATCGGCCGTCGCGCTGCTGAGACCTTCTATCGCGATGATGCACGAGAAAGCCTCGAACGCGTCGGCGGTCGGCCATTTTTCCGTAGCCGGCAGTATGTCGATCGCTACTAAGCCGGGCAGGGTCGCGACCAGCGCCAGGGGGTCTTCACCGCGGAAGAAAGCGTCGCTGTCCGGCGCATAGCGAAAGGCGACCAAGGGGGTCTGGCTATTTTGGATCACCGCCCGATGACGGTTGATGAGAGCAGCGAGCCAGCCCCTGCCAGACTCGGCGCGGACCTCCAAGCCGTCTGAGGTCAACAACCGCTCCGCCAGGGTAGAGGCGTCGGGGCCCAGCGTGCCATCCCGTTCCAGTGCGTCTATCCAACGATCGACCTGGTCAATCATCCCGACCAGCGAGGCTAAATCTACAGCCGTCAGCCTGGTCTCACCCTTGCGCGCGAGGGAGAGCCTGTCCTCGGCTGCATGGAGCAGCCGCTCGGCGGGTGCCATGTCGAACAGGCCGACCGAGCCCTTGAGCGTATGGACGGCGCGAAAGGCCGCATCGATCGCCCCCTCCTCCCCCGGTTTGCCGTGCAACAGCGCAAAGGCGGCATTGGCATGGGCGACCAGGTCACGCCCTTCGATCAGAAATTGTTCGAGCAGTTCGTCCATCACGCCCGACGATAGACGATTGCGTCGCTCAGGCGAACCAGATCGAAACGATCGCTGATCCGCGCCATCGACTCGCTATGGCCCAGGCACAGATACCCGCCCGGCACGAGCCGGTCGTGCAGATTGTCGGCCGCGATCAACCGCGATGCGTCATCGAAATAGATCAGCAGGTTGCGGCAGAAGATGACGTCGAACCGACCAAGGTCCGCCAGCGACGCGGCGTCGAACAGATTGGCGGCGGTGAAGCGCACCGATTCGCGCAGGTCGTCGATGATCTTGCGGCGATGGCCATGCTCAGGCTCGAAATAGGCGGTGAGCAGCTTTTCGGGTAGACGTTGCAGGGCGCGGGCGGCGAAGCGTCCGGCCAGCGCGGCTTCAACCGCCTTTGTGTCGATATCCGATCCCACTATCTCGACATTATAGGCATCGACCAGCGGCCAGTTCTCCAGCAACCACAGTGCGATCGAATAGGCCTCGTCTCCGGTCGAGCAGGGCACCGACCATATCCGGATCAGGTCGCCCGGCCGCTTGGTCGTGATGATGGCCGGCAATATCTCGTTGGCGAGGGCGGCGAACTGATGCTCCTCGCGATAGAAATAGGTCTCGTTGATGGTGAAGGCGTTGGTCAGTAGCTGGCGTTCCTTGGGATCGCTCCCCAAGAGCAGCAGATAGGCCCTGGTGTCCCTGCAGCCCGTCTTGCCGATCCGCTCGGCGATCCGCCGTTCGATATAATAGCGTTTGCCCTCGCCGAAGGTCATGCCGGTCCAGCGATAGATCCACGCCGTGACCTTCTGCAGTTCCCCGGGCGAGATCGAGATGTCCGGCGCCTCGGCCGGTCGGGTGATATCGCTCACCGGCCCACGAGCATGTTCAGTCTGGCCGCGATGGCGTCGAGCGGTTCGATATGATCCGCCCCGCCCGCCGCGACGAGCGCGCCCGGCATGCCCCAGACCACGGCCGTCTCCTCGGCTTCGGCGATCGTGCGGCCGCCCTTGCGTGCCAGTTCGGCCATCTCTCGCGCTCCGTCATTGCCCATGCCCGTCATCAACACCCCAATGAGGCGTTCGGGGCCGAGATATTGCATCGCGCTCTCAACTAGCCGGTCGACGCTCGGATGCCAGTGCAGTTCGGACGCGCTCGGGGCGGCCAGCGCGATCAGCGATGCGCCGCGTCGGCTGATCAGCAGGTCTGCGTCCCCGCGGCCGATATAGGCGTGACCCGGCCGCAGCGGCTCGGATTTGGTGACTTCGATGACCGTGAGCGCGCAGAAGCGGTCGAGGCGGCGGGCGAGCGCGCCCGTGAAGCTTTTGGGCATATGCTGCGCGATCACGACGGGCCAGGGAAAGTCCGCGGGAATGCCGGCCAGGACGACGTCGAGCGCGGCGGGTCCTCCTGTCGAGGTGCCGATGAGCACGAGCCCATCGGCGCTTGATCGTTCGGGCAGCGGCTTGATGGGGCGGGGCTTGGCGGCAGGAACCGCGCCGGTCCGTGGCTTGGACTTCGGTTGCACAAGGGCCGATCGCAGCCGCACCCGATCCGTCAGACGGGTCGTCCGCGAGATTTTCGCCTGCGCTGCCGATCGCACCTTCTCGATAAGCAGTTCCGTGACGCCCTCGATCTCGATCGAGATCGGCCCACGCGGCTTGCCGACAAAATCGATCGCGCCGAGCGCCATCGCCTCCAGCGTCTCGTCGGCGCCCTCCGCGGTCAGTGCCGAAATCATCACCACCGGCGTCGGCCGCTCCACCATGATCCGGTCGAGGCATTGGAGGCCGTCCATGCCGGGCATATGGATGTCAAGCGTGACGACGTCAGGCTTGAACCGGTGGAGCAGATCGATCGCTTCTTCGCCGTTTTTGGCAACATCGATGTCGAAACCGCCCGCGCCGCTGAATATATCTAGCAGCAGTCGCCGCATTAGCGGCGAATCATCGACGATAAGTAGCCGCGTCACGAAGGCGTGGCCGGTGCCGCTTCGTTGAAGTTGGCGAGCAATGCCCGCTCGGTTCGGTCGAGCAGTTCCTGCGGGCTGACGATCAGGACGATGCGCTCATCCTCCAATGTCGCCACCCGATCGAAGACTTGCGTGTCTTCGCTACCCATATTCGGTGCAGGGCCGAGTGCGGCGACCGAGATAGTGCGGACCTCGCTCACGGCATCCACCACGAAACCCGCCGCCAGTTCGCCGATCCGCACGACGATCACGCGGCGGCGCGCACCCTGCGCCGGCGTACCGTCGAAGCGCATCGTCTGGTCGATCACTGGAATGACCGAATTGCGCAATGTCATGACGCCCTGAACGAAGGCCGGCGCCTTGGGGAGGCGAGTGAGCTTGGGCGGAAGCGCTGCGACTTCGATCACTGTGCCGATCGGCAAGCCGAACGCGCTTTGGCCGATGCGGAAGATCAGAAACTGTTCCTGTGCGTCGCCGCTCTTGCTCTTGGTCATTCCGTCCTCGGTCGATGCGGTCTCCAGCAGGCGCGCGGTGATGTCGTCGCGGATAAGATGCTCGGGTGCGAGCACCGACACCAAGCGGTCGCCGCGCTCGAGCCGGCATATCGCCTGGATGCGCGCCTCCGCCCCCCCGCGTGCGAGAACCGGCGGCACCGCGTCGATCTGGCTTTCGGCGACGCGGATGACCCCGCGCATCGCATCGACCACCAGACCGACCCGGTGCGCGCCGATCCGAACGACGACGATCCGCGCACGCGCGCCTTGTTCCTTTTGCGGCAAAGCGAGCAAGGCGCGCAGCGACAAGAGCGGCAGCAGAACATCGCGGACGGCGATCGATCCGAGCGCGACGCTGTCAGCGTGCGGCAGAGTGGCGATGCTGTCGGGCAGCGGCACGATTTCCTGAACGGCGCCGATCGGCAGTGCGAATTCCTGGCCGCCGACCAGGAAAGAGACCAGCAGCACCGCCGATTCGGCAGGGATTGCCGTTTCGCTTTCCACGGCGGTGATCCGCGCTCGGGGCTTGGTGGTCGCCGAGAAGTCGCTGTTCGCAAGTTCCTCGACATCCACCCTGCGGACATGTCGGTCGCTGGTGAGCGCCGATATCGCATTCACCGCCAAGGCCATGGGATTGGCGGTATCCAACAGGATCACACGCCGTTCGTCCTCCACCGGCCGCCCGCTTAGCCGGGCGAAGGACAGCACCGGCAACACCGTGCCCCGGAAATTTCCGAGACCCATCAGGCTGGCCGGCGCATGCGGCACGCGAGTCAGGCGGGGCACGCGTCCCACTTCGCGCACCAGCGACGCGGCGACGCCGAAATGATCCTCGCCGCAGCGGAAGCCCAGAAGTCTTTCTTCATCGACGTTGGTGACGGCACTCGCCATGGTCAGGCCGACTTCGTCACCAGCGCGCCGGCGAGCGAAGCGATCTCCTCGATCGCCGCGGCGAGCATCTCGGCGCCCTGCGATTGCTGACGGGCGGCCGCCGACGCTTCACGCGCCGCCTCCGCGGCCAGCTCGGCGGCGGTCGCGATCTGTTCGGTGCCGCTCTTTACTTCGCGCACCGAGCGCAAAATCGCATCGACATCTTGCGAGATGCCCATGCTGTCGAGTTGGGACTGGTCGAGATCCGCCGAGATCTGATTGAAGCGGTCGATCATGGCCCGGGCGCGTACGACTTCTCCCTCCGCAGCACCTACGATCTGGTCAAGGTCGCGGCGCACGGCCGCCATCTGGTCCTGGATCGCCCGCACCGTGTCCTTGGCCCGTTCGGCATTGAGAGCGGATTCCCGCGACAATTTGCGGATGTCGGCTGCGACCGTGGAGAAGCCCGATCCGGCTTCCCCGGCACGCGTGGCTTCGACCGAGCCGCTGACGGCCAGCATGTTCGTCTGCACGGCGATCAGGGCGAGCGCGTCGGTAATCTTCTCCACCCTGCGTCCGGTATCTCCCAACTTGGCGAGCAGCACGAGCACGTTCCGTGTCTCGCCGACCGAGCCGTCGACCCCTGCGGCGAGCGTTTCGACCGTCTTACGGCTGATCGTCACCTTGGCTACAAGTGCGCTTAGCCGCTCGGCGGATGTAGCCGCACGGCCTTGCGCGAGGGTGGCGGCGGTCTCGATCTGGCCCATGGCGCTGTTGGCTTCAATGGTCGCCGCAGACTGGATCTCAGCGCCACGCCCGATCTGCTCGATCGCGACCAGGATCTGGCCCGACGCGCCCGACAGCTCCTGAACGGTCGCGGACAGCTCTTCGGCGGCAGCGGCCACCTCGTGGGCAGCCGAACTCGTGTCCCCCGACCCGCGTAGATGCTGCGTCAGCCGCCCCAGCGATTCCGACGTCTGCTGGCTCTGGTCGAGCGAAATGCTCTGTTGTTCGATCGCCTGCTGCGCCTCGGCCGCGGCCGCCGACTGCTCTTCGGCGGCGCTCGCTACCTGCTCGGCCCCACGCTCGGCCTCACGCGCCGCGATGTCCATTTCCGTCGCCGCGGACAATATGTCCTGCGCGCCAGCGGCGACTAGTGCCAATTCTGCACGCGCGTCCTCCAGCTGACCGACCACTTCGCGACCGGCCTTTGCCTCGGCATCAGCTGTGGCAGCGGCACTCCGCACGCGCTCTGCGATGAGGCGGATTTCGCCGGCGATGTTCACTGCAAGCGTCTTTATATCGCCGGCGCTCGCCTCGGAGCTTTCCGCCAGTGCCCTCACCTCGTCGGCGACGACCGCAAAACCCGTGCCGCTGTCGCCCGCGCGCGCGGCCTCGATGGTGGCGTTGAGCGCGAGGAGACTTGTCTGGTCGGATATGTCAGCGACCGTCTGGCCGATATCGCCGATGCTGGCGGCAGCGGCTTCCAGCGATCCGATCGTCTCGACCGTGCTGAGTTGGCGCCGGGCGTTGAGTTCGATGGCGGCGACCGCCATCTCAATCTGCGCGCTGGCGTCGCCGAAGGCGGTCTGGACGCCTTCCGCTCTGCGCTGTGACGCCTCGGCACGTTCGCGCGCGGACTCGAAGGCTTTGCCGAGCGCACCGACCGATCCCAAGGACTCCTGCGCCGCGCCTGCCGCTTCCTCGGCACCGCTTGCGATGCGCGTCATCGACTGCTGCAATTCCGTCGAGGCCGAGGACGCCTCGGCAAGGCCGCTCGCCAACTCTTCGGTCGCCTGGTCGATCCGTTCGACGACCGTCACCGCACGCTCGGCAGAAGCGCGACGGACTGGCTTCCGCCTTGTGGTTGCCGCCGGTGCTTCCGGCGGGGACTCCTCATCGCCAACGGCTGGTCTTTTGCGCGTCCCGAGCGTCGACTTCTTTACCAGTGCCATCAACTATGTCTCGCGCTTCATGATCGCACTGGTCATAGGCCAGGCGATCTTACTGCGCCAGCAGGCTTGGCAAGATTTGCTAGACGGAAGGTTCTGGCACCGGCTCGTGCATGGGACAGCCGTTAAGCGATCCGCGAAACTGGGAAGATGCCGCATAGGCAGGCTTGCGCGCGCGCATGATATTACCCAGCGGCCGATGGTCGGCGATGCCGTGCCAAGGGCTGAAAGACGTGCCGTCGTCCATCTTTGCCGCGCGGTCTTCCGACCAGCTGGTCTGGGCCGGGATGGTGATGATGGCGACAGGAACATAGGGATTATCGTCTTCCGGCCATGCGACGGACGCGTCCTCGACGGGATTGGCTTCCAGATCGCGGCAGAGCTGGACCCGTAATTCCCATTGCCCGCCTTGCGTCGCCAGGACCTTGGCGACTTCCTCGCGAAGGGCATTTTCGCGGCCGTCTATCGCGATTTCGGTATCCGACAGCGCGTTGAAGTTGGCCGACAGAGGCACGACGGCAACCTTGGCGATGTGGGCACCGTAGCGGATGGGCGCCTGGCTGAAATAGCGCTCGCCCAGCGGATGGCTGTTAGGGTAACCGCCCAGCGACTTCAGGAGCGCACTTTCGCCTCCGACCGCTTCGAGCGCTTTCTCCGTCACGCGGAACACCGCCGAGATCGCCTTCTTGCCCCATTCGATCCGGTCGGTCGTTTTGGCCAGCAGCTTCAGACTCTTGAGGAAATCTTTCGCCGTTGGTGCGGGAAATCTGGCGCCGTTCGCCATCACGAAATCCTGCGTGCTGTCGCCCTCGCTGCCAGGCAGCCGCTCGCCGTCTACGCCCAGCACCTTGATGGCGAGGCCGCGCGCCAAGGATATCGAATCCGGCAGGATGTCGCCTGCGTTGGTCGATATTCGCGCCAGGACCGGATAGCGCCGCGGCGTCAGGAAAAGGCCCTGCGCCAGTTCGGTCGGTAAGTCGCTCAGCACTTCCATCTCGCCTTCCAGCAACGCATGACTTTTGGCATGCACGCTGCGATAGGCGTGCCCCGTATCGGCATGCACAGTCTCGATAATCGAGCGGAAGGTCTCGATCAGTTCGGCTTGGGTCTCCGCCTCGTCGGGCAGGATGGTTTCGACATCGGCGCTGTAGAAAATGGCGGGACTTGGCATCGATATGTCCTTTTGAACGGCAGGATTTGGATGAGGGTGGGTCAGCAGTCAGCGCGCGGTCACCCGCCACACTACATTGCCCAGATCGTCTGCGATCAGGAGCGCACCGGCACGGTCGACGGCGAGCCCGACGGGCCGCCCTAACGCCTTGCCGTCAGCCGCGACAAAACCGGTGACTACATCACGCGCCTTGCCGCTGGGCCGGGCTCCCGCGAATGGCACCCAAACGACCTTGTAGCCGTTAAGATTGCCCCGGTTCCAGCTGCCATGCTCGCCGACGAATGCGCCGCCGCGATAACCAGCAGGCAGGCCCGAGCCGGTGTAGAAGGCCATGCCAAGGGGCGCTACATGCGAACCCAGGCTATAATCGGGCATGATCGCGCGGGCGACCTTGTCCGGCCGCCGGGGCATGACGCGCGGATCGACGTTGCGGCCCCAATAGCTCCACGGCCAACCGTAGAAGCCGCCGGGGCGGACCGAGGTCATATAGTCGGGCACTAGGTCCGGTCCCAGTTCGTCGCGCTCGTTGACGACCGTCCATAGCTGCCCGCTGACCGGATTGAAGGAGAGGCCATTGGGATTGCGCAGGCCTGTGGCATAGTCGCGGTGGGCGCCGGTCGCGCGATCGACCTCCCAGATGCGGGCACGATCCTTTTCGGCCTCCATGCCCGCTTCGGTGATGTTGCTGTTCGAGTCGATGCCGACATAGAGCTTCGTTCCGTCGGGGCTGGCGACGAGGCTCTTGGTCCAGTGATGGTTGATGGGGCCGCCGGGCAGTTCGGTCAGGACCGTGCCCGGTGCGGTGATCCTGATCTGGCCGGTCACATAGGGAAAGCGCAGTATCGCATCGGTGTTGGCGACATAGAGATCGCCGCCAACCAAGGCCACGCCGAAGGGCGATGTGAGCTTGTCGATAAGCACGGTTCGCGTCTCCACGCGCCCATCACCATCGGCGTCGCGCAGCAACGTGATCTGATCGGCGCCGGTGACCTTGCTGTGCCCGAAGCTCTGGATGATACCGACGAGGATGTCCTTTGGCCTGCTGACCGGTTCGCTCGGCGCCTTGGGCTCAACGGCCAGCACATCGCCATTGGGCAGCACGTACAGCGCGCGCACATTCTTGAAGCCGGTCGCAAAGGCCGAGATTTTCAGCCCGTCTGCGACCTGCGGTACCCTGCTGCCCCAAGGTTCGGGGCTGGCGACGTGCATCGGCGGAACCAGATACTGCTGTTGTGAAGGCAGTTTGGGATTGGGGCCAACCTGATCGGAGGCGGAACCGCCGCCGCCGCAGGACGACAGCGCGAGGGCGGACACTGCCATCAAGGTGGTGCGTATGAATGGAGACATCACAGGCCCTCCCGCCGCGCTTCAAGCGAATAGCCCATCCAGCTCGTCACCAGCGCCAGCCCCGAGACAATCGCGGACAGGATCAGGCCTGTCGGCATTACCGACGTCCATCCGTCACGGCTGTGGATGAAGACGTTGAACAGCGCGAGGATCATCATCAGCAACACGCCGACGCTGTGCGGCCACGATCGGCTGCGTGTCCCCTTGTAGAGCAGCGCATCCACGATCCCCGCGATGGCGGCCAAAACGCCGATCAGCAGCCCGCCGGTGATCAGCCACACCGCGAAATTGGCCTACTGCATTTGCGCGCTGTTGGCATAGGCGATGTCCGCCACGAATGCCGCGGTGAAGAAGGCGAGCGGATAGGCGGAAAGGATGCCGTGAACGGGGTGAGCCCGGACACAACGCACATTGGTGGGCGCGGTTGCCATGGATGCCTCTTGGATGGAGATGCACGCAATACGCGCGAATCGGACACTGCGTTCCGCCGCATCGTGCCAACTGTAGGCGGAGACATAGCGGTCTAACTTCTATCAAGCAGATTTCACCTCGCATGATGGGACCAACGGGCCAGGTCGGCGTTGTGCAGCATATCCTGCATTCAAATGAGGATCGTTGGCGGCCAAAGCCGCTTGGCGCGGCGGCCTTCACCGTTCGTCCAAAAAATCGGAGACAGCGCATGCCCCTTGCAACAGACGACGCGCCTTTGGAAACCGCCAAGACCAGGGAAGGCCAGCGCGACGCCGCTGCCCAAGTCCATGCGCCCGAAGGGGACAGCACGATCATCGGACGGTCGGTCACGATCAACCGGCAGCGCGCCGAGTTGTTCGCCTATTGGCGCGACCTCACCAACCTCCCCGCTTTCATGGACAATGTCGAACGGATCGACACGCTGTCGCCCACGCGCAGCCATTGGGTGGTCAAGGCCCCGGGCGGAAAGACGGTGGAGTGGGACGCGACCATTACCGACGAACGGGACGGCGAATTCATCGCCTGGGCATCGGACGACGGCGCGAACGTGCCCAATAGCGGTCGGATCGAGTTTCGCGATGCCGGGGACCGTGGCACGGTCGTCACCGCCATCATCGCCTATGATCCGCCGGCCGGCATCATCGGCCAAGTGATCGCCAAGCTGTTCCAGCGCGAACCGGCGATCCAGGCGCGGCGCGACCTGCGCCGCTTCAAGCAATTGATGGAAACAGGCGAGGTCGCGACCGCGGCCTGGACCCAGAAACAGCTCGACGAGGAGAAGGCCTGATGCGCGCGCTCACATGGCACGGCAAGCATGACGTGCGCGTAGATACGGTCGACGATCCCGAGATCCTCAATCCGCGCGATGCGATCATCAAGGTCACCTCCACCGCAATCTGCGGTTCCGATCTGCATCTCTATGACGGCTATATACCGACCATGCAGGCCGGCGATATTCTCGGCCATGAATTCATGGGCGAAGTGGTCGAAACCGGCCCTAGATCAACCCTGCAGAAGGGCCAGCGGGTCGTGGTGCCGTTCACCATTGCCTGCGGCAGCTGCTACCATTGCGGCAAGCATCAATATTCCGCCTGCGACAATGGCAACCCCGCCGACAATCAGGACATCGGCCAGGAAATGTACGGCCAGCCCATGTCGGGCCTGTTCGGCTACAGCCATCTGACCGGCGGCTATGCCGGCGGCCAGGCCGAATATGTCCGCGTGCCCTTCAGCGATGTGGGCCCGATCGTCATACCGGACGGCATGGACGACGACGAGGTGCTGTTCCTCTCCGACATCCTGCCGACCGGCTGGCAGGCGGCGGAAAATGCCGACATCGAGCCGGGGGATACGGTCGCGGTCTGGGGTTGCGGCCCGGTCGGGCTGTTCGCGGTCCAGTCGGCTTTCCTCATGGGGGCGCAGCGCGTCATCGCCATCGATCATTTCCCGCATCGTTTGGAACTGGCGAAGAAGTTCGGCGCCGAGACAATCAACTTCGAAGAATCCAAGACATATGAGGCGCTGATGGAGATGACGGGCGGCATCGGCCCCGATGCGGTCATCGACGCGGTCGGGCTCGAGGCGCATGGCTTCTTCGTCGACAATGTGGTCGACCAGATCAAGGCGTCGCTGTTCCTGGGCACCGACCGCACCCATTCGATCCGTCAGGCGATCCATGCCTGTCGCAAAGGTGGGCGCGTCTCGATGCCCGCAGTCTATGGCGGCTTCGTCGACAAGTTCCCGCTGGGCGCCTTCATGGAAAAGGGCCTGACCCTCAAGACCGGCCAGACCAGCGTGCAGCATTATATGCCCGCGCTGCTCAATGCGATCGTCGAGAAAAAGATCAATACGACATTCCTCATCTCGCACCGCATGGCGCTGGAGGATGCGCCCAAAGGCTACAAGATGTTCCACGACAACCAGAACGAAGTGACGAAGATCGTGCTCAAGCCCGATTTCGCACCCGCCGCGTGTCCCGCGGAATAGGAGAAAACATCATGGCCAATAAATTCGCGATCATCACTGGTGCTTCGACCGGCATCGGCTTCGAACTCGCCTCCATCGCCGCCGAAAAGGGCTATGACTTGTTGGTCGTCGCCGATGAGCCGCTTATCGATGCCGCGGCCGAGGACTTCAAGCGGCACGGCGTCAATGTCGTGTCAGTGGAGGCGGACCTGTCGACGTTGCAGGGCGTCGACCAGTTGCTGACCGCGACCAATGGCCGGCAAATCGATCTGCTCTGCGCGAATGCCGGGCGCGGCCTTGGTCATGGATTCCTGGATCAGGAGGTCGCCGACTGGCGTTGCGTCATCGACACCAACATCACCGGCACTCTCTATTTACTTCAGAAGATACTGAAGGACATGGTGACCCGCGATGCCGGAAAGATACTGATCACCGGATCGATCGCCGGATTCATTCCTGGCAGTTTCCAGGCGGTCTATAACGGCTCCAAGGCGTTCGTGGACAGCTTCGCCGATGCGATCCGCAATGAGATCAAGGATAGTAAGGGGGTCACGATCACGACGCTGATGCCCGGCCCGGTCGAGACCGAATTCTTCGATCGCGCCGATATGCTCGACACCAGCGTCGGTGCATCGGAAAGCAAGAGCGATCCGGCTGACGTCGCGCGCGACGGCTGGGATGCCTTGATGAAGGGCGAGGCGCATATCGTGTCCGGATGGAAGAACAAAGTGCAAGCGGCCCTGGCGCATGTCACGCCTGCCGCAGTCCTGGCGGAGCAGCATCGCAAAATGGCCGAGCCCGGTTCCGCCAGCGAGGATTGATCAAGCCACCAAGCTTCGCGGTCTCAGTTCGTGAAGCGAAGTTGGCGTCGATGGCGATGTCACGGCCCTACTGCGTCAGGGCCAGATAAGAGCCATCGCTTGGGGCTTTTCTTTCTCCACCTGACAGGCTTGAACTGCAGGGCCATGTTGCCACGCTCCTCCGTGGCATCGACGGCGTAGGCCCGCTCCTAGAGCAAATATTTGACCCTCAGCGCGCGGCTGATGGCTTAGCGAGACTGGACGATCTGTCGCCAGATCATGGGTCGATCGGTAGGTGCCGTGATGTCGATGCCAAACAGTTGCGGCAGTATCTGGCGTTCTCCCAAGCAGTCGGAAGCTGCCCACTGCCTTGCAGAGTATTTTAGGGCTGGCCCAGCGGTGTTAGCATGGCATCACGTTCTTACTGATCGGCTGAGCTGGCACGAGACGCTTGGCATTAAAAGCCGTCTTCGCCCTTATGGTCGCCATGGCCCGTCGCGCGAGACGTTGCGCGATCCTGATCCGCGCGCCATTGTGCCTCGTCTATCACCGCCCGCTCCTTGCCGCTTGGTGGCGATGCGGGCGATACCGGCGCGGCACGTTCGTGGACTCCCTGCCCGGCTGGTCGCTGATCCGCGTCGGGGTGTTGGCCCGGGCGATTTTCTTCCATGACAATCTCCTTGCGCGGTAGGCCTTACTCTCGCGAGATCTGACGGCTCTCCTCGCCGGCCAGCTTGGCGGCTTCGACGAGACGTTTGCCCGTTTCGAGCGCGGCCGAGGCCGTCATGGTGACGGCGATGCCATCAGGTCCGTCCAGCAGGACCAGGCCTTCCTCCACGCTGGCCCGCCCTGCTTCTGTCTGCGTCCCAACGGGAATGAATTTAGCGATCATGAAAGAGCTCTTTTCTGTTGGGATATGGCGAGATCGCCGTCGATATAGAGATAGTCTGGATCGAACTGTCCGCGGCGGGCCAGGCCGGGAACATCCTGTATCTCGACCAGAGCAGAGCGGAAAACGCAAAGGCCGTCCTCCCGAAGTTGCCGCAGCACGCGGTTGGTATGGACATTGGTGATGCCACACACTTCGGATAAATCTGTCTGCGTCAGCCCCAGAGCGAAACGCCGTCCATCACTTAGCCCTGCAGATTGCATACGCACGTTTGTTTCGCTCAAAAAATGCGCGACCCGTCCGACCGCGTCCAGTCGCCCCAGCCGAAAGAGCCAGGCCCGGTGCATAGCCGCGTCGAGCAAGGTCGAGAACCAGAGCTTTCGGGACAGCGCCGGCATAGTCTCCAAGATGGTATCGAGAGTTCGATGTGGCACGATCGCGAAGGTGGCTGCTGTAAGGGTCGCGACGTCATGATCGAGTATCTTGAGCGGATAGGCGTGGAGATCGACGAAATCGCCGGGTACATGGATCGCGACTAGCTGCCGATGGCCCTCGCGGTCGTCCAGATACCGGCACATAAAGCCTTCCACCAGCAGATTGCTATGCGACAAGGCTTCTCCAGCATGCACTATGGTCATGCGTGCATCGACCGTTCGTACTTCCGATATAGCGCCTTCCAGCGCGACGCGTTCTTCACGGTCCAAATGAACACCGGCGCGGCCGCGCAAGAATCTTTCTGTAAACACGGGCGCGGTCTCACTCGTCGAACGGGTCGGATAGCGGGCTAGCCGTCATATGGCCAACGGCTCATCGGCCTGCTCTATCCGACAGACCCGAACAAATCGTCATGACGCAGATTAACATGCGCCATTCCACCGCAACTTGCCGGCTGGTCGGTTGTTCTCTCCACATCCTCTCGGATCAAATCCGCGCAATTTTTGCGCTGGAGGCTCGATCCATATCTTCGCCGACTTCACCTGCGCGTCCGGCGTGGTTTGCGCAGCCCCGAAACCTAAGGATCATTTATGTCAAAGCCTTCAAAATCCGCTTCTGCGCCCGGCAAAATCTCCGGCGAAACGCCCACAAAGGCGCCGCCTGCCGCTCCGGCCGATGCCATTTCGGATAGTTTTGCAGAGCCGCAGGGAACGGGAGGCGAGACTCATCAGACCGCCGGCGGCGACGTGGCTGTGCTGACGACCGCGCAGGGCATCCCCGTCGCCGACGACCAGAATATGCTGAAACAAGGTTCGCGCGGCCCGACACTGCTGGAAGATGTGCATTTCCGCGAGAAGATTTTCCATTTCGACCATGAGCGCATTCCCGAGCGCGTCGTCCACGCCCGCGGCTACGGTGCCCATGGCTATTTCGAACTGACTGAATCGCTGAGCGACGTGACCCGCGCCGACGTGCTGCAGCGCGTGGGCGAGCGCGTGCCTGCTTTCGTGCGCTTCTCGACCGTGGCGGGATCGAAAGGCTCGGCCGACCTGGCGCGCGACGTGCGCGGTTTCGCGGTGAAGCTTTATACCCAGGAGGGCAATTGGGATATCGTTGGCAACAACATCCCCGTCTTCTTCATCCAGGACGCGATCAAGTTTCCCGACCTGATCCATGCCGCAAAGCCCGAGCCCGATCGCGATTTCCCGCAGGCGCAGACGGCGCACGATAATTTCTGGGACTTCATCAGCCTGACCCCGGAATCCATGCACATGGTCATGTGGATCATGTCCGACCGGACAATCCCCCGCTCACTGCGGACGATCGAGGGCTTTGGCGTCCACACGTTCCGGCTCGTCAATGCGGAGGGAAAATCGACCTTCGTAAAATTCCACTGGAAGCCCAAGCAGGGCCTGCAATCGGTCGCGTGGAACGAGGCGGTCAAGATCAACGGTGCCGATCCCGACTTTCATCGCCGCGATCTGTGGGACGCGATCAACGCAGGCGATTTTCCCGAGTGGGAGCTGGGCGTACAGCTGTTCGACGATGATTTCGCCGACAGTTTCGATTTCGACGTGCTGGATGCGACGAAGTTGATCCCCGAGGAGCTGGTGCCGGTCCGCATCGTCGGCCGCCTCGTCCTGGATCGCGTCGTCGACAATTTCTTCGCGGAGACCGAGCAGGTCGCCTTCATGACCCATAATGTCCCGCCGGGCGTCGATTTCTCCAACGATCCGCTGCTGCAGGGCCGCAACTTCTCCTATCTCGATACGCAATTGAAGCGCCTTGGCGGCCCCAACTTCACGCATATCCCGATCAATGCGCCCAAGTGCCCAATGGCCCATTTCCAGCAGGACGGACATATGGCGATGCGTAACCCCGTCGGGCGTGCGAACTACGAGCCCAATAGCTGGGGCGCCGCGCAGGGCGGCCCGCGCGAGGACCCGGTGCGCGGCTTTACAAGCTTTGCCGAAGCCGCCGATGGACCCAGGCAGCGGGTCCGATCGGAGAGCTTCGCCGACCATTACAGCCAGGCGCGGCAATTCTTCACCAGCCAGACGCCGATTGAGCAGAAGCATATCGGCGACGCGTTGGTATTCGAACTGAGCAAGGTGGAGCGGCCTGACATCCGCTCGCGCATCGTTTCGCACCTTCTTAACATCGACGAGGCGCTGGCGGCGACGGTCGCGGACGGCCTTGGCCTTGCACTGCCAAAAGCGGCGCAGGCCGCGCGGCCAACGATCATGGACCTGCCGCCTTCCGACGCGCTCAGCATCGTCAGGAACGGGCCGGACAGCTTCAAGGGCCGCAAGCTTGGCATATTGCTGACGGACGGCGCGGATGCCGCGATCTTCAATGCGCTCGTCAAAGCGTTGGAGAAAGAAGCGGCCGTCTATGAGGTGATAGCGCCCAAGATCAGCGGCGTAACGCTGTCGGACGGTACGATGGTTGCGGCCAAGCAGAAAATCGATGGCGGACCATCGGTGCTGTACGACGCCATCGCCGTGGTCGCATCGAAGGATGGGGCGGCGCTGCTGGCTATTGATGCAGCGGCCAAGGATTTTGTGACCGACGCCTTCGCCCATTGCAAGTTCATCGCCCTGACCGCGGAGGCGCATCTGTTGTTCGAAAAGGCGGGCATCGCCGACGACATGGATGATGCCTGTCTGCCGCTCGGCGCGGTCAAGGATGCGGCGAACTTCCTTGCCGCCTGCCGCGCGCTGCGCCATTGGCCCAGGGAACTCGGCGTCGATCTCGATGCGCAGCCTGCCGCCTGACGTCGTGCACGGATCCAGACAAATCGGGGATGGCCTTGGGCCATCCCCCGTTTCGCCCATTCGCGCGCCCCGCTGCATGCGGATAGGCATCATCGCACATTTGAAGCATCCCATTGCCGAACCTTTTGCTGGCGGTCTCGAGATGCATACCCATTTGCTAGCCCGATCCCTGCGCAAGCGCGGTCATCGCGTGACGGTATTCGCCTCTTCCCGGTCCGACCCGGCAATCGGCGTGGAAGCGATCTGCGCGGAAACGGCGATGATGGCGGTCGGCACGACGGAAGCGATCGATGTCGCCTTCTTCCGGGAGCATCATGCCTATCTCAGCCTGATGACCGACCTGCGGCATCGCGACTTCGATATCATCCACAATAATTCGCTTCACTATCTGCCCGTGGCCATGGCCGACAGCCTGCCGATGCCGATGGTCACGACGCTGCATACGCCGCCTTTTTGTTGGCTTGAGAGCGGCCTGCGCCTGTGCGCGGCCCGCAACAATGCGGTGGTGGCGGTATCCCAGTCGGTCGCGACGCTATGGAACCATGTGACGCCCACGGATGCCGTCATATTGAACGGGATCGATCTCGCCAAATTCGCTTTCCGCGATCGTGCCGACCCGCAAGGCTATCTGGTCTGGTACGGCCGCATCGTTCCGGAAAAAGGCCTGCATCTGGCGATCGAGGCGGCGCGACGCATCGGCCTCCCGCTCCGGATCGCGGGGCCGATCCTGGACGAGGATTATTACAACACCTCGATCGCGCCAGCCCTGGGCACCGACGCGGTGCATGTCGGGCATCTGGCCCATGAGGATCTTGCCAAGCTGGTCGGCGGAGCGCGAGCATTTCTCTGCACGCCGATGTGGGACGAGCCCTATGGCCTGGTCGTGGCCGAAGCCCTGGCCTGCGGGGTGCCGGTGGCAGCGTTCGCGCGGGGCGCCATTCCCGAAATTCTCGACGCCCGATGCGGCGTTCTGGCGGTGCCGGATGACTTCGTCTCGCTCGCGGAAGCCGGATTGGCGGCATTGGCGCTCGATCGACGGGATTGCCGCCGACGGGCGGAAACATTGTGCGACGCCGAACGCATGGTCGACAGCTACGAAGCTCTCTACCGGCGGCAAATCGGCCGCGCGGAGCAACACACCGTCTCGAGACCAATTGCCATGCCTTTGCATCTGGGCGCTGAACGGGCCGCGTTGCATGGTTGACCTATGCGTCTGCGTACCGGCGCGCAACGAGGCGAACCGGCTGCCCATATTGTTTGGCGCGCTGGCGGCACAGACATGGCCGGGTGTCATTCCCATTTCCCTGGCCATCAACAACACGACGGACGACAGCCTTCTCGTCATTGACTTGGAGAAACGACGTCATGCCCGCCGGCTGGACATCAGGGTTGTGCAGGCGGAATTTCCGCCCGCGCAGGCGCATGCCGGATCAGCACGCAAGCTCGCTATGGATGCCGGTTTAGCCATAGCGCCCGCCGATCCAGGTGCAATCCTTGTTAGCACGGATGCGGATGCGCGGCCGCCGATCGAATGGCTGGCGAGGATCGTCGCCGCCTTTGATCGTGGAGCCGATCTGATCGGTGGACGGATCGAGGTCGATCCGAATGAGCCTCTTCCCGCATCCGTATGGCGTTTGCGGACTGCGTGGGATCGCTACTGGGAGACTGTCAGAGCGATCGAAGACAATATCGACCCGTTGCCCTGGGATCCGGCGCCGCGCCATGGCGATCATACCGGCGCCTCACTCGCGATGCGGGCTGGCCTTTATCGCGCCTGTGGCGGTGTGCCACCTTTGCCGACGGGCGAGGATCGCGCTCTGGTGACGGCGGCGCTCAAGACGGGCGCCCGGCTCGCCCATCCTGCCGATGTCTGGACATTCGTATCGCCCCGGCGGGACGGACGCGCGCAGGGGGGCATGGCCGACGCCATGCATCAGATGTTCGAAAGCGCCGAAACGGGATCGCCGCCGCTTGCCCCCGCCCTCGATCATTGGCGCGGCCGCGCGGCCTGGCGCAAGCGTTTGCGCGGGCGACCCGACGGCGACGCCCTGATCGCCCGGCGCGAACCGCTCCTTCCGCCCATGCCGCACGATATGGTGTTGGAGCTTTCCGCATGACGCGGCGGCCGATCGGTTATTATGTCCATCATCATGGTGCGGGTCACCTGGCGCGGGCGAACGCTATCGCGGCGGCGAGCGACTGGCCGGTCGTCCTGCTGGGTACCGGCATTGGCGACAGGGGGATCGACCTTAGCGACGATCGGCTGATACCGGGAGGGTTCGACGGGCTGGACGGCGCCGGTGACCGGCCAGAAGCGCTCCATTATGCTCCGCTCGATCATGAAGGCATACGATCACGAATCGCAAAGGTGAGCGAGTGGATCGCCGTCGCCCGGCCTGCGCTCATGGTGGTGGACGTCTCGGTCGAGATCGCGATGCTCGCGCGATTGGCATCGGTGCCCGTCGTCTATGTCCGGTTGAACGGCGATCGGAGCGATCCGCCGCATGCCCAAGCCTTCGCCAGCGCCCATGCGCTGCTGGCGCCCTTTCACGAGACGTTCGAACGGTCTGAAACGCCCGATTGGGTGCGCGCGAAGACGCGCTATCTGCCGGGCATCACGCCTGTCCCTTTCAAAGCTGGCGTCGAAGCGGACAGGATATTGATTGTTGTAGGGCGTGGCGGCGTTCCGGGTAATAGCGCGTGGATCGCCGATGCAGCGCGTGCCTGTCCCCACAAGTCCTGGCGGGTGATCGGTCCGGTGACGCCGCCAGCCCGTTGCCCGTCCAACCTGATCTTCGCGGGATGGGTTGACGATCCGGCGAGCGAGATCGCGCGCGCCGCCTGCGTCATAGGCGCGGCGGGCGATGGACTGGTCGGCGCGGTGCTGGCGGCTGATCGGTCCTTCATCTGCCTGCCTGAAGACCGGCCCTTCGGCGAGCAGTTTGCAACGGCCCAAGCACTCGAAAGACTGGGTGCTGCGATTGTACTCAAGCAGTCGCCACAGCCGGTGGAGTGGCCGGATCTCATCGAGCGAGAGGCGGCCATACCATCGGACGTGCGTCGGCGCCTGCATGATCCTTTGGGCGCCAAGGCGGCAGCGGTCTGGCTGGCGGCCCTGGCAGGGCGCTACATCGGCGAAAGGGCCGACGCCGCATGATCTCTTCGCCGCATCTGAAGGCCGCCCCGGACGGCCCGGCCGCCCGCGCCGCCGCCATCGCGCCCCGCCTTGCGGAACTGGGCGCCCGCTATGACGCCGCGCCCGTCTTTCCGGCCGACAGCATGCAATGCCTGGCTGCAGCCGGACTGCACCGCAGCTTCGCGCCCAATGCAAGCGGTGGCGCCGCCTATGCGGACGCTGTCGCCCGCGCACTCTGCCTGATGACTGTTCTGCGGATCGTGGGCCGTGCGGACCTCAGCGTAGGGCGACTGTACGAAGGCCATGTCAATGCGCTTGCCCTGTTCGACTGGTTCGGTTCGGTTGACCAACAGACCTCGCTCGGGCGTGCACTGGACCGCGGCGCTTTCTATGGCGTCTGGGCGACCGAGCCTGCCCCCGGCGTGCGGCTGCGGGAGCTGGACGGCCAGCAACTGCTCGAAGGCGCCAAATCTTTCGCGACCGGCGCCGGAGGTCTCGCCCATGCGATTGTCACGGCCCAGCCCCAACAGGGCCAGCGACGACTGGTGATCGTTCCGGCCAACGATCCCGCTCGCACCGACCTGTCCCACTGGCGGGTCCGGGGCATGCGCGCGACCGGAAGCGGCACCTATGACCTTACCCGCCTGCCTGTCCGGGCGGCGGACTGCCTGGGTCTGCCGGGCGATTATGACCTGGAGCCGCGTTTCACCACCGGTGCCTGGCGGTTCACGGCAGTCCAGTTGGGCGGGGTCGAGGCACTGCTCACGGAAACGCGCCTCGCCATGTCCGATGCCGCCCGGAGCGATCCGCTGCAACGCGCAAAATTCGCCGATGCGGTGGCGGCGACGCGCACCGCCTATCTCTGGGTCCGCGAATGCGCGTTGCGGGCGGCGCGTGAAGATGCCGATGGTCCGGCCTTTGCCCGGATGACCCGCGGCATCGTCGAGCGTGCCGCGCTCGACGTCATGGAACTCGCCGCGCGCATTATTGGCACGCGCAGCGCCATGGATGGGCAGCGCGTCGACAAGATCATCCGGGATTTGAGTCTCTATCTCCGGCAGGGCGGCCCCGATCATGCGCGGGACGAAGCGGCGCTGGCATGGCTCGACCATGACGCCTGGGGCGCGGACGATGCTTTATGGTGAGGATCGCCCGACAGCCACTGCGCTGGCTCGTGCTCGCGCCGCATCCTGACGACGAGACGCTGGGCGCGGGCGCGCTGATCGCGCAGACCGCTAAGGCGCGCCTGTTCGCCGGCCTTGTCTATCTGACGGACGGGTCCGGATCGCATGCCGACCTGAGCGTCGCGCTGGTGCATCGGCGCAAGCGTGAAGGGGCGGCCGCGCTCCAGCGCCTGACGGGCACGCGCGCTCAGCCGCCGATCCACCTGGGGTGGAAGGACGCCGCACCCGCCCAGCCGGGCAGCCGGGAATTTGATCGCGCAGCGCGCGCGCTGGCCGCCATTTGCCGCCGCCGCCGGGTCGATGCTCTGGCGGTCACAGCCCTGCACGAACCGCATTGCGACCATGAAGCGGCCGCGCGCCTCGCCTATGCCGTCCGGGACATCGTCGGACGCCCCCTTCTGATCGCCGAATATCTGGTCTGGGCCGAAGCGCCCGCCGCGCCGGCATGCCTTGCCATTCGCACAGCGCCGATGCTGATTGGCCAAAGGCGCCATGCCCTGGATGCCCATCGCAGCCAGCTGACCGCCGCGCACGGTCCCGGTTTTCGCTTGCCGTCGGAGCGTCGCCGCATGCCCGCCAGCGATGTGCTTTATCTGAGGAGGTCGATGTGACGCGACATGAGGCGAGCCTGGATGCAGACTATTTCGAAGGGATGTTCCGGGGAACCGACGATCCGTGGGATCTGGAGAGCAGCGACTACGAACGAGAAAAATATGCGCACACATTGCTGGCGCTCGGCTCCCGTCACTATGAACTGGGCTTCGAAGTCGGATGCGCCAAAGGCGTGCTGACACGGGGACTGGCCGAGCATTGCCGGGCGCTGCTGGCGATCGACATTAGCGAAACGGCGTTGAAGGCGGCTCGCGAACGGTGCGAGACGTTCGATCAGATATCCTTTGCTCGCATGGCTTTCCCAGACGAGGCGCCGCTCGGCAGCGCGTTCGACCTCATCATCCTGTCCGAAGTGGTATATTATTGGGATGATGGTGACATAGGCCGAGCGGCGGAATGGATCGACACGCATCTTGCCGAGGGCGGCGACTTGCTGCTGGTCCATTGGACCGGGGAGACAGACTATCCCCAGGGCGGGGACGAGGCCGTGGCGAAAATGCGCGATGCCCTTGACGCGCCCCTCCTGGTCGTCGCGGCGGAACGACGCGACCGTTATCGCCTCGATCTTTGGCGACACGCGTCATGAGCCTCAGCGTGCTGACCATCGTCAAGGATCGGTCGGGCCATCTGGCGCAGTTGGTCGAAGGTCTCGGGCGAAGCCAGGTCCCGCCGCGGGAGCTGATCATCGTCGATATGGGCAGCCGCGTTCCTGTCGTTGTAGAAAGCATGCATTTCCCAGTTCATATTCTGCGGCTGACGCAGGCCGGCCTGCCCCTTGCGGCGGCACGTAACGCGGCGGCGCGATCAGCAAGCGGCGATACGCTGCTGTTTCTCGATGTAGACTGCATCCCGATGCATCGGTTGATAGATACCATCGCAGCGCTTGCCCTCGATAAGGACGCGCTGATTTGCGCCGAAGTCCTGTATCTTGGCCCCGACGATGCGCGCAAGGACTGGGATGAGGGCGACCTGATGGCACGGGCAACGGGCCACCCGGTCCGTCAATTTCCCGCGCGCGGATTTCGCGTGGAGGAGAATGCCGGGCTTTTCTGGTCGCTGGTCTTTGCCATCCGCCGTTCGCGCTTTTCTGCTCTAGGCGGTTTTGACGAAGCTTTTACTGGCTATGGCGCCGAAGACACGGATTTTGGTTTCCGCGCAAAACAGGCCGGCCTGCCACTGCTGTTCATGGGTGGCGCCGGCGCCTTCCACCAACATCATGATAGTTTCGATCCGCCGGTGCAGCATCTGGCGGACATCGTCCGGAACGCTCGCCTGTTTTACCAGCGCTGGAAAGTCTGGCCCATGGAGGGCTGGCTTGCGGCTTTTAAGGAGATGGGCCTCATTGCCCGTGCGGGCGACAGGATCACGCTGTTGCGTCAGCCCACTATTGACGAAGTCGCCCAGGCGCGCGTCCGGCCCGACTGATAAGGGTCCGTCGAAAAACGGCGGGGTTCCCCCGCCGCTGATCGTCAGCCTTCCATCGAGTGCTTGATGTCCCGCATCTCGTCATGGCCGGCCTTGACCGACGTATAGCAGGTTTCAATGAGGTCGCGCACGGCAGGCGACAGTTCCATGTCGCCCAAGGCATCCTCGAACTTGGCTTTGATATGGTCTTCGCCCGCTTCCACCTCATTGATGATTGCCTTGTCGTCGCTGCCCGTTACCGCGGACTTCAAGTTGAGGAACATCCTATGGGCGCCTGCCAGCACGGTGCCGTCGTCCTCCGGGTCGCCGCCTAGAGCCGTTACCTCCTGCTGCAGACGAGATGCGATCTCGCGGCGCTCACCAGCACGGCTGGTGAACAGCGCACCGAAACGGCTGTTCTCGCTGTCCTTGGCCGCCTCGGTATAGCCGTCCACGCTGTCTAGCGTGGTAGCGATCAGGCCGTTGAGCGTGGATATCTCGTGACTGGTCTCGGACATGCTGTTTCCTGTCGTAGATAAAAGGAATGCCGCCGCAGGGACACGGCCACATGGTCCAACAACGATGGGCAGCAGCGAAAGTCGCAAGAAAATTGCCGCGATTGATCTTCATTAACTTGATTTTCTCTCAGTCGGGCGGGGCCTGGATATCTGGCTCACCAGACACAGTGGGCAAACCCCATCGAAACGTGCACGTCGAAAACCACAGCAACACGGGCATGATCGTCGGCATTGTCCTAGCGCTGGCTGCGGTTGCCGTCGCACTGCTTTTCGTAACCGGCTTTTGGAGCGCGGACGTCAAGGGCGGCGCTTTGCCAAAGGTCGATGTGAAGGCTGAAGGCGGCGCACTTCCCGATGTCGATCTAAACTCCAAATAAGTCGTCTTGGGGACAAAAAATACCACGATCGACGTACCCAAAGTTAAAAATGAAAAGAAAAAAATCGACGTCCCTACCGTTGGGTTATTGCGGACGGCACGAAATAACTATGGATCATTTTTAACTTACAGACCTCACGTGGTGGCGAGGCCTGTATCCATTATCCTACTGATGTTTTGCTAAATTAAGACGCGTATAAGCAGCGAAACAAGAGATATGAATTACTAGATTTTTATTTCTGCAGCCTTTGCTATGGTTTTGTGTGGAGTTCGGTTCAGCTCCATATGCCGGGGTTGACCCTCTATCGGTTCAGGAGCGAATTTTCTGAAGCAAGTCTCATGAACAGGTTGCACAAGCGCAACTGTATATGCATTTGCGACGTTTCGAAGGGAGCGGGGCACCCCTCTCCGATGGCTTGGCCATCCTATGACACAGGATCAAAGTGGCTGAATTCGAAAAGGTCGATCTGACAAATTGCGATCGCGAACCCATCCATCTCCTCGGCGCCATCCAGACACCTGGATTCCTGATTGCGGTCAGCACCGACTGGATCATCGCCAGAGTATCGAAAAACATCCGTGACCTGCTGGGCCATGACCCAGAGGAACTGATCGGCACGCCGCTCCCGGACTATGTGCCCGCCGCGCTGCTGCACGACCTGCGTAACAAGATTTCCTATCTTTCGGACCCCGATATGGTGGAGCGTCTTTTCGGCTGTCAGATCGGCATCTCCGGGCAGCCATATGACGTTGCCATGCATTTTTCCGGGGGCCAGATCGTCATCGAAGCCGAACCCGGCATGCCGGGTGGCGGCGATTCCACCAATGCCGTCCGCGCGATGATGTCCCGCCTCGATCGCGCCAAGGATTTGAAGACCTTCTACAAGGAAGGCGCACGCCAGGTCCGCACGCTCCTCGGCTATGACCGGGTCATGGTCTACAAATTTGCCTCGAACGGCGCGGGCGAGGTGGTCGCCGAAGCCACCAAGCCAGGCATCGGCAGCTTTCTGGGGCTTCACTACCCGGCGAGCGATATCCCCCGGCAGGCCCGGGCGCTCTACAAGCGCAATCTTGTCCGTGTGATCCGCGACGTCAATCAGGAGCCCGTGGGGATCGTGCCGGAAATCGACGCGACGGGTCAGCGCCTCGACCTCTCCCTGTCCATCCTGCGGTCCGTCTCGCCCATCCATATCGAATATCTCAAGAATATGGGTGTCGAAGCGTCCCTCTCTATCTCGATCATCGTCGATGACGAGCTGTGGGGTCTCTTCGCCTGTCACAATTATGCGCCCCGCGCGCCCACGTTCGAGCGCCGCTCGGTGTGCGAACTGTTCGCCGAGATGTTTTCCATGCGGCTGGAATCGCGCGAGCGCCGCCTGATCACCGACTATGAACGGCGCGCACGCGACATTTCGGACCAGCTACTCGGGGCCGTGGCGTCGGACGAGACGCTGCTTAACGACCCCGACTGGCTCGGCGACATTCTGACGAGCGCGATTCCTGCGGATGGCGTGGGCATCTGGATTAACGGCAATTATGCCTTTTCCGGCTCGACTCCGCCTACCGAGGATTTCCGCCGGATCATTCGCGCGCTCAACGGACTGGCGGCGGGACGGGTTTATACCACCGATCATATCGGCAGCCTCATCGAGCGTGCCCGCGGCTTTGCCAAAGAAGCGGCTGGTTTGCTCGCGATCCCCATCTCGCGGTCGCCGCGCGACTATGTCGTGCTCTTTCGTTCGGAGCTGAAACAATCGGTGCGCTGGGCTGGCGATCCGCACAAGCCCGTCGAATATGGCCCGAACGGGCCACGTCTGACGCCGCGCGAGAGCTTCGCCGAATGGCAGGAGGAAGTCGATGGCCATGCCGAACCGTTCGCGCCTTCAGAAATCCGCGTCGCGGAGACCCTGCGCGCGACCCTGATCGAGGTGGTGCTAAGACTGGCCGACGAGGCGGCGGCTGAGCGGCGGCAATCGACGGCGCGCCAGGAGATGTTGATCGCCGAACTCAACCATCGCGTCCGCAACATCCTCGGCGTGATCCGCGGACTTATCCGCCAGTCTCAGCCGGACAATGAGGAAGTCCGCGACTTCGTGAAGCTGGTCGATGGCCGTATCCATGCCCTCGCCCGCGCCCACAACCAGATCACCGACGACCATTGGGGACCGGCTCCACTCGAAGCGCTGATCGAGGCGGAGGCCGCCGCCTTCGCCGCCACGCGTCAGAGCGCCATCATATCCAACGGCAGTCCCGTCCTTTTGAATCCGCAAGCCTATTCGACCATGGCGTTGGTGATCCATGAACTCGTCACCAACTCCACCAAATATGGCAGCCTGTCCGGTGAGGGCGAGGTCCATATCAATTGGTCTCGCGATCACAAAGGTGATCTCGTCCTGATTTGGCATGAGGTGGGCGGGCCGCCCGTGTCTCCGCCTAGGCGCAAGGGGTTCGGCACCACGATCGTCAATCGCTCCGTTCCCTATGACTTGGGCGGGCATGCGACCATCGACTATGCATCCGATGGCGTTCGGGCGGAATTCTGCATTCCCGCCCGGCATGTTTCCGAACCCAAATCCTATGATGCGCCCAATATCCGCATCTCGCGCAAGCCTGTCTCCAGCCAGCAGCCGGTCGATCCCGACCTTTTGGGACGTAAAACCGTGCTATTGGTCGAGGATAGCCTCATCATCGCGCTCGACGCGGAGGACATACTGGACCGCTTCGGCGCAGCGGTCGCGACCGCATCCACTCCCGAGGCCGCGCACGATATCCTCGACAAGGAGCGCGTCGATTTCGCAATATTGGACATCAATCTAGGCGACCAGACCAGCTTCGGCATCGCCGATCGGCTCAACGAATTGGGCATCCCCTTCTTTTTCGCCTCTGGCTATGGCGAGCAGGCGAACCTGCCGATGGAGCATCGCTCGGCAACAGTAGTGCAAAAGCCTTACACGACACACAATATTGCCAAGACAATCGATGATCTCTTCGGCTGAACCTGCTTCTGCAATGATAGGAACAGCTACCATTGCTATCGGCCAATCAATTGCCCCGCCCCTTATCTCGTGAAGGTGTATCCCCGATAATCGCTAGGTGAGCAGACTGGCTGCTGGCTTCCGGAAATCGGCAGGCAATCCTCGCTCAGTTTTTCCGAACGAAATTACTCAGTCTGAGTATCAGCTTGATACCTGTCGCTGATAACCTCGCCGTCCGGCAGTTCTTGGACACTCAGCGAATAATTTGGCAAGCCAGCAGGATGATAAGGGCCGCGACTGCGCCAGCAACCAACGGAAATAGCTCAACTTTCAAAGCGCGCCGAGGCGAAAGCTTTCCCTGTGCCTGAGTCCGCCTCCATCGCCGGCCCATCACCCCCCGAAGTTGCGGACAACCTCGCGCGGCCTATCACTCGCTTTTGCAGCCTTGACCATGCAAGGTAGCCATCCTGTAACATTATTGGGGCTGGATTAGGTTATTATCGGTTGGCACACCAGTAGCGAGATAGGAGATACTACGATACCGCGCACGGCGGGAACTGAACCGCGCCGGGTCTATCGGAGGCATTGGGTTGTGAGTCACGCTGCCATATCGATGTTGTCTGCGGCAGCATAATATTGATCTTCGGCTTCGGCAGGCGGGATGTTGCCGATGGGTTCCAGCAGCCGACGATGGTTGAACCAGTCGACCCACTCGAGCGTGGCATATTCAACGGCTTCGAAGCTGCGCCACGGCCCGCGCCGGTGGATCACCTCTGCCTTGTAGAGGCCATTGATGGTCTCGGCCAAAGCGTTGTCGTAGCTGTCGCCGACGCTACCGACCGAAGGTTCGATCCCGGCCTCGGCGAGGCGCTCGGTATACTTGATGGACACGTATTGCGATCCACGGTCGCTATGATGGATGAGGCCGCCCCGATGGGTCGGCCGGCGATCATGAAGCGCCTGCTCTAAGGCATCGAGGACAAAGCTGGCATGGGCCGTTCTGCTGGCCCGCCAACCGACGATCCGTCTGGCGTAGGTGTCGATAACGAAGGCGACGTAGACGAACCCCGACCAGGTTGCGACGTAAGTGAAGTCCGACACCCACAGCATGTTCGGCGCTGGCGCGTAAAACCTGCGGTTGACGTGATCGAGCGGGCACGGCGCCGCCTTGTCGCTGATGGTCGTGCGCACCGGCTTGCCCCGGATCACCCCTGCCAGGCCCATCTCGCGCAGCAACCGCGCGACCGTACAGCGGGCGACCGGAAAGCCTTCCCGCACCATCTGCCGCCAGACCTTGCGCACGCCGTAGACCGCGAAGTTCTCGGCGAACACGCGCGCGACCTCAGGCTTGAGGGCCGCATCCTGCCGTGCTCGCGCCGACAGGCGTGTTGGATCCTGTCGCTGCGCGACGCGCTCGTGGTAGGTGGATGGGGCGATCGGCAGCACGCGGCAGATCGGCTCGACCCCATAGGCATCGCGGTGATCATCGATGAACGCGATCATCGCTTGAACGGGCGGTCGAGCTCCGCCTGCGCAAAATATGCCGACGCCTTGCGGAGAATCTCGTTGGCCTGACGCAACTCGCGAACCTCGCGCTCCAGCGCCTTCACCTTGTCGGCAACCTCGGTCGGGACACCAGCGCGCTTGCCGCTATCGACCTCGGCATTCTTCACCCACTCATGCAGCGTCTGCGGAACGCAGCCGATCTTCTCCGCGATCGACACCACAGCTGCCGAGCGGGAGGGATAATCGCGCTCATGATCGGCCACCATCCGCACCGCACGCTCGCGCACTTCCGGTGCAAACTTGTTCGTCGTCTTGCTCATACAGGCTCCACCTTCTCAGGAGTTGGAGCCTCCGGCAAACCCGGCGCGGTTCACATCCCCTTTTTTACCCGCAGGCTCGATGCCGTGCGGTGCGCCTTCAAATAGGTCGCGTCGATCATCACAGTCTTGCGTTCGGAAGCCTGCGGCGCAGCCAGCCCTTCCATCATCCGAAGGAATACGCCCTTGTCGCCCCACCGCTTCCAACGATTGTACAACGTCTTGTGTGGCCCATAGTCCTTCGGTGCATCGCGCCAGCGCAGCCCATTGCGATTGACGAAGATGATCCCGCTCAACACTCGGCGATCATCCACCCGGGGCTTGCCGTGGCTCTTCGGAAAATAAGGCTCCAGCCGCGCCATCTGCTCGTCCGTCAGCCAATACAAATCACTCAAATCCAATCTCCTCACGGAGCCTGAATCACACAAATCCAATCATATCAATGGGTCCTGACCCTAGCGCGGAAAGCGGCAGCACAAGCGAATCTGCGTCTTCTACCCTCGATGTCATAAACTTCGATGTTCGTCAGGCGATAGCCAATGCGGAGCGATCAGCAGCTCGATCAGCCTCGCCACATCGATCCTTCTCGATGGAATTGTCTGGGCAAATCCTTGGAAAAGATGGCCTCCGCAACCGGTATCTCCGCGATGCGGACAACAGTCGTGGAACCTTCGACATAAACGCCCCAATCACATCATATGAACAGTCTTCGGTATTGTCCAAAGGCCGGCTATCTAACGATCCAGGTGGAGGACTTTCCGATGGGGACGGGTCTTTCAAGACCCGCGATTGATATAGGATCCATTCAATGGGTTTAACGGATTTCCAATCCAAAATGTGCCCGATCTTGGATCAAGTGGATCTATGTAATATGGTAAGCCGGACGGCCCTCGTCTGTGATCAAACAGATCGAGATGACCTATATCAGCATCAGTGTCTTCAGTTAGAAGATCATCGGTGCCAGCAGCATTGAGCCGGGTCCTCAAGACGCCGAACGCTAAGATGAAAAGCATGAGGGGTGGAAAAAACGCGACTACGAAGTAGCCCGCAAGACCCGGCTCGTTCATCCAGCTCAAAACATCCATCTTGTACGAGAGGCTGCGCAAGAGCCAATAAATCAGCGCCAGGCTCCACCAGATTTTCGCGTACCAGGGCGCCCATGCCCAACGTCGCAATCCTAAGGGCTGGCCTTCGTCACTGACGACAGGCTCGGATTGATCATCGATCATATCAACCATCTCAGCCTCCAAGCAGCAGAGAACCACGCTCTCGCGTCGATCCTCTTATCTTTTACTCAATTCATTATCCCCCCTCCACGTGAATCGTCGAAACCACCCTCAACTCAAGTGGGCGGCGACAAGCATGGCGCATGTTATAATTCACTCTCGCTCGGCCGCTCGGCGTCTTGCCGACGTCACCATCGCGGGATCGAGCTGCGGCCGGTTCCACCGGCTGGCAGCCCCCACCACCAGCAAATCCTCCGCATGGGTCAGGAACGTGAACACCCTGTTCGTTACCTCGATCATCAAGGATTTCATCTCTTCATCCGATATGCGGGAGACGCGTGTCCAAGGGATCTCTCCAAAGGGAGTCACGACTTTCACATCGCTGAAATCGCCTGTCTTACTGCCGGGGACCAAGCCCGCATGGAGATCTTCAAGGCTGGTATTCCGAACGCATTGTTCGACAAGCGCCAGGGTAAAAAAGACTTTTTCGTCGTCCGTCATCTCATCGGACATGATGATTTCTCCGAGGCATGCATTGCCATCGACGCCCATTCATCAGTCTGAGCGCGGCAATCCTCTGACGCCAAGAATAGCACTGCTCGCCGACGGCCTCATCCGGTCCATTGATTGGGGCTAAAGCGCGACCCTTGTTGCGAAGGCCTGCTCGATCACCTCGATATGAGCCGATGGCGGGGATGTGCGACAGAAATCCTGGAAATCGATATAGCCAAGGTCGCGAAGTGCGCCCGCAATCAGATAGCGGGTATCGTCGTCCCGAGCCGACTTCATCAGACCCTTGAGGGAAAGCAGACGTTCTTCGAAGGTCATGAACCATCCTCCCGATGCGAATCGTGCGCGATCTGCTCATCATTGCGAAGGCGCAAATGTCCTGCAAGCGGGCCGTTCGATCCTCGAAAGACGGATGGATTAGCGCCGACGAAAGTTTCAAATGGGAGATCGGCCCCGCCATCGCGGGGCCGACGACCTTCATCCGTTGAGTTGATCCTTCACCGCCTTGGCGGCCGAAAATCCTAGCTTTTTCGACGCTGCTATCTGGATCGTCGCGCCGGTCGAGGGATTGCGGCCCTCGCGCGCCGCGCTTTCCTTCACCTTGAACTTGCCAAAGCCGTTCAAGGAAACTTCGTCGCCCTTGGCCGCCGCCGCGGCAATTGCCGAAAAGACCGTATCGACGGCCTTGCGCGCGTCGGCCTTGGAGAGCCCAAGCTCGCCAGCCACGGCATCGGCGAGATCACTATTGTTCATGAGGTGCCTTTCAACAAAACAAGTCCACACCCTTAGACGGTGGAGTTTGACTGGAGCAAGGGGCGGGAAGCACCACGCGATCAGGGATCGATCACGACTATGGACAGTTTCGGGACCCTTCCGCTATCGAACCGCCATGAGCATCGTCGCAACCATCATGAACTCGGCTACCGGTCAGCCTATCCAGAAAATGACCTTCGGGCGAATGCCCAAGCCCTGGGCCATTTTCAACCTCGCGTCCGGCGAACGCGTGAGCGCCGACCGGGTCCATGTGGGGAAGCCGGCGCCCGGAAAGTTCGTGGCGCCAGTCGAAGTCTGGGTGACGCCTAAAACGGGCGGCTAGAATGCGTAGCGATGACGCCGTTCCTCTGGTCGGCCCGCGCGTTGATCAACTGCGGGCCATTCTCGAACGCCTCCGCTCTCCGTCCGGCAATTCCATCTCCCGCGCGCGCCAAGTTGTAGAGATGTAGGTTCCCCTTAGTCGTCGCGGGCCAGGGTGGGACCGCCATTGGCGCGAACTGGAGGCGTATCTCGACACCCCGGGCGATTGGTCAGGCCAGGCCTATGAGGGCCAGGATGGAGACGAAACCGACGAGGACGAGGAATGACCGCAAGCGATCTTGTCGAGCTCCTGACGGCTAGGCTCGTTCGCGATCAAGGTGGCGCCCGGCATCAATGTCGCAAACACTTCGGCCAGGCTCCATATCGATGGTGAGCGTACGCACCGGCATTTCAACTGGGCGATTTCGAGCCGGAGCCAAGACATGCCCTCGGGACCGGCGCTGAAGTGGATGGCCCCTAGCGCTTCAGACCTTTGGCCATGTTCACATGCGCTGTCACGATAGGCACCAGTGTCGAGGCGAAGGATTTGAGCGAGGCGACGTCGCCGCTCGCAGCATAAGCCTTCAATGTGTCGAGGGTCATCTGATGCGCGCTGATCTGGGCATCGGCATAAGCCGCGTCGAACGCTGCACCTTCCTTGCCCTTGAGCGCTTCAAGCGTCTGAACCTGCTCTGGTGTGAGGGCGGGGTCGGGCGTGATCGCCGGCACGGCCCCGCCAGCCGCCGCTTTGAGCTTTGCCGTCGAGTCCGTGTGGGCCTTGATCATCGACTGGGCAAAGGCTTTTGTCGCGGCCGACGCGGCGCTGCCGGCAGCCAGCTTGGACGTCTCGATCTCAAAATTGTCGCTGGCCGCTGCCGCATTGGCAAAGGCCTGACCGGGGCTGATCGCGGGCACGCTTTGTGCGGCCACCGCATTCGCCGTGTTCGTGCTGCTATTCTCGGCGATGGGATCAGCTTTCTTGCCGCAGGATGCCAGCGCCAACGCGGCCACCGACACGGTCATGAGAATGCTGCGCTTCATTATCTGTCTCCCGTCGGCGGGTCACCGATGGGGCATCAACATTCGTCGCGCTACCTCGTTCCGAGGGACCTTTCCTTCCATTGTGCCGTTGACGGCGAGAGTGCGTGAACGTCACGCCATCGCGCTGCATTTGAAAGGCAAAGCATGGGCATCTTCGGCAAGATCATGGACAAGATTTTCCATCACGACGCGAAAGCCGCAGCGCCAGCCTCTCCTCCACCGCCCGCCCCTCCGTCGCATCCTGCGTCGCCGAGCCCCACGGTTGCCGCGCCCCCTCCCCCTGCGGCCACCCCCGCGCCGGCTGCCCCGGCGGTAGATGTTGGCGCTGTGCTTGCGGCGATGGCGGACATGAAGGGTGGCGGAGGCAATTATCAGAGCTCCATCGTCGATCTACTCAAGCTGTTGGACCTCGATTCAAGCCTTGTCGCGCGCAAGGAGCTGGCCGCAGAACTCAATGTGCATGCCGGCGAAGACGGCAGCGCGGAGCAGAATATTGCCCTTCATCGAGCCGTCATAGCCAAGCTGGCCGAAAATGGCGGCATCGTCCCAGACAGTCTGCGCGCGTGATCGAGCGGGCAGCCTGGAAGATATCATCGTGACTCGGCTTGAAGAATTGAGACACGCCATGGACGCAGCTGCCGCGGCGCTGAATTTCGATGAAGCCGCCCGTCTGCGCGACATGATCAGCCTCGTGCGGGCCGGCGGCGATCAGCCCGCAACGGATATCGACCCACAGGGTCTTAAGCGGCAGCAGCCTGGTGCGATGGGTCTGGGTACGAGCCAGCAGCGCGTACGCCCGCCAGCGGGCTGGGTGCGTCCCAAAAAGCCAGATCCCATGACAAGAGGTCGCAGTCGCAGGGCAAAGGGTCTCTCTAAGAGAGATGAGCTATAGCGCAGCAGACCACGCGGTCAGCTTTGCACGGCGAAACTTTTCAGACGGAGGTCGAAATACGGTTCGCCGCCCTCGGCGATGGTGAGCCGCTGCGGCCATCGAACGCCGCCGTTTTCCATTTCCCCGGAAAATTCGAAGCGCTGATCGACTATGGCAGACCCGTTCACGGCAGGAATGCGGTTGGTGGCCCAGGCGAGCCGTGCGTCCGTGTCAAATCCCAATATCGTTTCAGGAGCCAGGGGATGGCGGGCGATCAGGCGGTCGGGTAAAAAACCAGGCGCCCATGACGCGTCCTTATCTTGCAAACTGACAAGGCGCATCAAGCCGTAGATGGCATATTGCGCCCGCTCGTGCGCGAGCATGGCGGCCACATACCATGCGTTGCCCGTTCCGCTCAATCCAGCCTTGCTCGCCCTCGACGATGAGGGAGCGTTTGTGCGTCGGCCCTTCGCTTGTAAGCCAGCTGTCGGACCTGGCGCGCACAAAGGGTTCGACATGCGTCACCATATCGATCTCCACCGTGCGGCCGCCTGCCGTAACCGTTGCAGCCCCCGACCATTGGAGGATCCTGGCGCGTCTCAAAGCCCGGTCCCCACCTGCACGCGCTATAGCGCGCTCGAGCAGGTCTGGCGCGCGCGCCGCGATCAGTGCTGCGCCACTTGCAATCAGGAAGGTCCGGCGATCGAACATGTGTCCAAAGATAACGCTGTACCCACATCATGCCAGCGGGAATCCCTCAGGATGAAGGCTTTTGATGCCATGCGATTGTGATCTGACGGACCTACGCGGGCCTCGATCACGGTTACGCAGCGAGCCTGACGGCAGGGCTCTGCTCGAAAGGCACTTGCGTCACCTCGTCGGTATGCACCTTGAAGCTTTCAAGGCGCACATTGCCGAATGCCGTCGTCAACGCCGTATCGGCTGCATCGCGACCGCAGGCCATAAGAATCCGTCCGATCCGCGGCACACGGTGCCGCGCGTCGAAGCTATGCCATTGCCCGCCCAGATAGACTTCGAACCAGGCATGAAAGTCCATCGGGACGTCGACGGGGTCTATGCCGATATCGCCCAGATAGCCGCTGCAATAGCGGGCGGGTATGTTCATGCACCGGCACAGCGCCACTGACAGATGGGCAAAGTCCCGGCACACGCCGACCTTCTCCTGATAGGCTTCCCAGGCGGTGCGGGTCGAGCGGGCATAGGCATAGCCATAGGTCAAATGGCTGTGCACGAAATCGACGATTGCCTGAACCCGCTGCCAGCCGGGCGGAATGTGTCCGAAGAGCCACCAAGCCTCGTTGGATAGGATGTCCGTGTCGCAATAGCGGCTCGCGACGAGATACATGAGAATGTCCGCGGGAAGTTCCGCTATCGGGTGCTGCACGGCCTCCGGGCTTTGGCGATCAACGGTTCCGGGGTCTGCGATCACGAAATCGCAGGCTATGGTGGAGCGCCCGGCGGGCAATGTCATGCGCGTGCAGATGTTGCCGAACACGTCCCGATAGTCTTCCATACCCATGGCACGATCGCTGACCAGACGGTGGGTCGTCTGCAGATCGTTCCATCGCTCGGGACGGACGCTCATCATCGAAATCAGCGGCGTGGGAGCATAAGCCTCGAACATGAGGTCATAGCCGGCACGGATCAGCATGGTGGAGGCTCCGACAGAAATTTGGTGGGTCCGCTATGAGAATGCGGCGACATAAGTGCATGAACATTCAACTGGTTTCAGGAAAACTGGATTTCCAGTGCGACAGCGATGCCTAGAAAAGAGGTTAAGCCCGACGGCCTGCAAGATAGCTGCCCCTCAAAGACGATTGCCCCCGCGCACGGCGGGGGCGTTCATGTCAGTTGTCGGTGCCCGGCTTGGTCGTCTTTGGCGCCTTGCCATCTTCGATCCGGCCTTCGTTGCGCAGATCGCGACCTTCCTGAGCCTTTTCCTTCGCTTCGGCCGAATTGCCGTGCTCGTAAGCTTCTTCCTTCACGTAACCGGCGGCTTCCTTGAGTTCACCTTTGATGCCCATGAATATCTCCTGTCGGTATATGTCATGCTTGGTCATGACAGGTGTAAAGCGCATCAGAAGGGGTTTTGCTCCGCTTTGAGGATTGAAAGCAGACTATATCGCACTGATCATGCGGAACAGATCACAGTCGAACCAGCCAATTTGAAACATGGATCAACTATTCTTCCTGATCGGAATATATTGGCAGACAAAATTGGGGCCATGCGGTTGAGAACCGGGTATCAGATGAACGTGGAGACCTGTGTCACCCGATCTTGCACTGAGGCAGAAAGCCTGCTCGGCCTCGTACAGATCGTCGCGATGGGGATCGCTCCAGTGTCTGATCGATTTTAGCGCTCGCGATTTTGCTTTTGGCTCGCTGTCGGCGACCACGAAGAGATTGCGGTGCCGCTCGGCAAATTCTCCCGGTTCGTAACCGCCCAGATTAACGAAATAGAGCCTCTCCATCCCGGTGAAAGGCTCCGGACGGAGCGTGACATCATAACCATCGGCGTGGGTGATTTCCGCCCAACAATCGATGTGCAGGCTCTTTGGGATGCCCCACCACTGACGCCTGAGTTCGGCGTGCGTCTCCTCGATCCTGTTGGCGACCACGAAACGCACGTCATGGATCTCGATATTGGCGCCGGGAAACTCCCCACCGACATAGATGGCGAAGAGCTTCATCACCAGGCGGACCGTCCCTCGGTTGCCGAGGGAAGAGCGTAAAATTCGACCCCGTTGCGCCTGATCGCCTTGGCAAGCTCTTCACCCACGACGAGCCCCATTTCATGAGCGCTGGTAATCCCCTGGATAAAGGGATGCCGCCCCATGAGGAAAGGCAGGCTTAGGCAAAAAAGCTGATCGGTAGGGATGTCTGGCGAAACCGGGTGGAACTGGTCGTCGATCACGATCCCCCTGGTCGGACCAGGCGCATCGTCAGGAGCGACATCGCGAACGATCCCTTGATCGCGGAGTGACGCAAAGGGAAAATCCTTTGTGGACAAAGCCCTCTGTCCCATTGCCTCGATGAAGACGGGAAAATGTGTCTGTTCGGAACCTAAATCCAGCACGGCGCCGCTCTCGGGTCTATGACTGTCGATCCGGTACCCCTCGCCCACTGCCATGACGGACAGCTTTCCAGCTGCATGAAGCGCCAGCATGCGCTTGATGGATACATGGGGAACAGTGGCATAGTCATCGACGAAAATCGGCTTGAAATGGCGCGAGAAGCGTCGGAACTCCTCGTCGTTCAGATGCGGTACCAACTCCTGGATCACCTCATGCATGCGCAGGATCGCGTAGCGCCAAGGCACTGTATAGCGCCGTGCATAGTCGCGCTGTGCTTGCTCCAGATTTGCCTTGGCCCACATGAAGGGATCGGTCGCGATCCGGTCGGCAAAGTAGCTGTCGCAAAATGCCTCCATATCGAGCTTATGCAGTTCGATCTTGTCGGCATAGTCCGGATCGGCGACTTCCAGCTCCCGTTTGAAGAGGCCAAAGGCCCGATCGAGAAGATCCGGCCGCTGGTCCGCCACGAGCGCCTCGATTGCTTCTGCCGTACAGAATGACAAGGGCGCATAGGGTATGGGAAAATAGAAGTCCGCTTCAGGGAGCAGGCCTTTGCGCGACAGCATCGTCATATGGAAATCATCTGTGCCGGGCGACGGACAATAGGCGACGTCGCCGGCATCGTCCTCTACGAAGGTGCCATGCGTCACAGCCAGCGCAACGGCGGCATCGATCGCGCTGAGGGATGATCCGCGGATCCCGATCTTGCAGGGCGGAACCTGAGCCAACGCCGTTGCCGGCCAAGGGCTGAGGAAATAGCCGGGTCGAACCTCCGGCTCTTCGGGCCACTGATGTCCCGTGGCTAGGACCACATGGTCGAACTGCTCCTCGAAAGCCGCGCCGCGACCAGATTGAGCAATAAGCGTCATGCCGTCGGAGCCTCCCACGGCATCGACCACCGCGCAATGCGTGCGCACGGTAACATCGATACCGGCCCGCTCTGCCCGCGCGATCATGGCCTCGAGCTGATCGCAGAAATACTCGCCCAGGGCTACGCGTGGATAGAAGGAGCGCTCGTTAATCTCACCGCGTGCAATTTGAAGATTGGCCAGGCGCTCGTCGGGCTGTCGGCTCAACCAGTCGAACAGCGTCTCCTCAAGCGGCGGGATTTCGATGCTGGCGATATTGGAGAGCATGGCCGGATCGTTCCATCCCGGACGGTAGGGCGTCCCACGGCCGACGCTGCCTTGCTTTTCAAAGATGGTCAGGCGGAACGGGCCCGGCTCCTGCTCCAGCAAAGCGTGAAGCGTGTAGATCATTGTCGGACCTGCGCCGACAAATGCAATCGAAGTTGTCATGCGGGGGACAATGCGTGCAACCCTAAAATAGCTCCTGAAAAATCATACTCATCCAGATCAACTTCGCACCTCAGATGAAACTCATCAGCGACCGTAGTGCTTGTTACGCTGCGCCTTGGATAGGTTTTCCGCCAGTATCGCGCACAAGGAGAAAGAATATGCCCGGAAACGAAAATGGGCTCGATCCGCATAATGGTCAGTCCAACGAGCTTCCCCGCCGCGGGCCCGCCGGAGACGTCCGCCCGAACGAGGATGATCTCGATCCCCGGACGAAGGGAAGCAATCGGCAGGAAGATGTCGAAGACCGTCCTTCGGTCGGGACCGTGGAACCCGAAGACTATCCCGAGGGCGACCGCAGTGACGCCCGACCGTGATGAAAAGGCGGAGGATGAGAAGGTGCTTTCGCACTGGGGCGCGTCGGCTTCAGCCGCTCATGTCATAGGTCGCAAGCTATAGGTCAGGCAAGACTTGATCGGCGCGGCCCCAATGCGCCAAATCCTTTGAAGCCGCCCGCTTCAGCATCTCGGCAGCGTCGCCGATATGCCATCGGTCGGGGCTTTCGAGGTCCCGCAACTCCTCCCAGGTTAGCGGCACGGCAATCGGTGCAAAGGGCCGGGAACGCGCACTGTAGGGCAAGACGGCGGTCGCGCCGCGCTGGTTGCGCAGATAGTCGATGAAGATTTTGCCCGTGCGCTTCGCCTTCGCAAGTGCCGCGGTGAATCTTTCGGGGTTGGCTTGGGCCAGCGCCACCGCAAAACGATGTGCGAAATCCTTGACCTGCGGCCATTCCGCCGTCGGCGTCAGCGGCGCAATTACATGCACGCCCTTGCCACCCGTGACCATCGGGAAGGTGACGAGTCCCATCTGTCCCAGCACATCCTGGAGATGGAAGGCAGCGGAGACGACATCCTTGAAATCCAAGCCCTCGTCCGGATCGAGGTCGAATACCAGCCGATCGGCCTTTTCGACATCCTCGATGCGGGCGCCCCAACCATGGAACTCAATGGTGCCCATCTGGACGCAAGTGAGAAGTCCGGCGGGCGTGTCGACAAACATATAGGGCTCCTCGTGCCCGTCCTTCTCCAAAATTCCGACTTGCTTGACGTCATCGCCGAAGCTTCCGGCGTCATGCTTCTGGAAAAAGCATTTCTTGTCGCGGCCCTGTGGGCATCGCACCAGACTGATCGGCCGGCTTCCCGCCCAGGGCAGCATGATCTCAGCCACTGCCACATAATAGTCGGCCAGCTCGCCCTTGGTGAGCGTGCCCTCGGGGAAGATCACGCGGTCGCGATTGCTGATCTTGACGCCGCTGGTCGCGGCCGGCGCCTCAGCAACGGGCGCTTCCACCTCGAGTATCACGGCTTCGGGCTTCTTGTCCTCGCGTAACCCCAGATAGCTCGAGTGGCGCAGCACGCCTTCGTCCGTGAACTCGATATAGGCCACCTCGGCGACCAGCTTCGGCTTGATCCAATGCGCGCCGCGGACAGCGGCGCGGGGCGCCTCGACCGTCGCTGTCTTCTGCTCCAGCGGCGCCATCAATGCCATCAACCGCTCGATCTCGTCGCCGGTAAAGCCGGTTCCGACCTTGCCGGCAAAGCGTAGCTTGCCCTTCTCGTTGACGCCCAAGAGAAGTGCGCGAAAGCCGCGCTGCTTGTCCGAAGGCGTCCAGCCGACGATGACGAACTCCTGCCGCCGGATGCATTTGGTCTTCACCCAGGAGCCGGACCGGGACCCGGAGTAGCGCGCATCGACACGCTTGGAGATGACGCCCTCGAGACCTGCGCCGCAGAAGCTCTTGAACAGTTCCTCGCCGCGTCCGACGATATGATCGGAGTAGCGCAGATGGCCCCTGCCCTCGCCAATCAGCGCCGCCAGCATCTCCTTGCGTTCCAACAGCGGGCGCTGTGTCAGATCTTCTCCGTCGAGTTCGAGCAGGTCGAATGCGACATAGTCGATTTTGCCGGGATCGCCCTTGAGCGCCGCTTGCAGGGCCTGAAAGCTGGTGCGCCCGTCGGGCAGGATCACGACCGCCTCGCCATCGATAAGCGCGCTTTCCGCGTCCAGACCAGTGGCATCGCCGATCAGTCCGGCAAAGCGGTCCGACCAGTCCAGCCCCGAACGGGTATAGGCCCGCCCCTCCCCGCCACCGATCGCCAGCAGCGTGCGATAGCCGTCATATTTGAGTTCATGGATCCAGCGGTCGCCCGGGGGCACATGGTCGACCAGTGCCGCGAGCTGCACCGGTTGAAACGGGGGAAGCGTACCGACCGCCTTTCGTTTCCTGGCTGACTTGACCGGACTTGCAGATTTCGCCGCCGGTTTCGCACTCTTTCGCTCGCGCACGGCTTTGCCGGCGGCGATCTCGTCCATCGAGCGCCCGGTATCGACGCTGGTCAGATGGATACCCACAAGATCATCCGAGCCGCCTGCGAACGCGTCGTTCACCTTGCGCAGGATCCAGTTCTCGCCCTTCTCCCTTCCCCGTGGTTTCAGGCGAAACAATATCCATTCGCCCTGCATGCGCCGGCCGTGCAGGATGAAATGAAGATGTCCCTCCGGCAGCGTCTCGCGCGGGTCCTTGCCCGGGATCGATTCCCATGTGCCATTATCCCAGAGCATGACGGTCCCGCCGCCATATTCGCCCTTGGGGATCGTTCCCTCGAAGCGGGCATAATCGAGGGGGTGATCCTCTGTCCGGACAGCAAGGCGCTTATCGTCCGGGTTGACGCTCGGGCCCCGCGTCACCGCCCAGCTGACCAGCACGCCATCAAGCTCGAGGCGGAAATCATAATGGAGGCGGCTCGCCGCATGTTTCTGGACGACGAAGCCGTTGCCTGTGCTTGGCAGCTCCGCACCCGCAGGCTCGGCGGTGCGCGCAAAGTCCCGCTTGGCCCGGTAGGTGGCGAGGCTGTCGTCTGTTGTCTTGGTCTGCTTGCCTGCCATGCTGACGCGGTCCAATCCCTTTGCGCTTCAATCCGCGGATTGGAGGACTCGTTCCGCCCGCAAACCGTCAAACTGACGGATCGGTTTCAGGCATCCGGATCGAGGTCCCGCGCAAACCGGTAACTCGTTTGCTCGAACTGCAAGGTCCTGAAGAAACCGTGCGCGTTCCTGATCTCGATATCGCTCATCGCTTCCACGCGCGTGCATCCCGCTTTGCTGAGGTCGCCAGAGGCCGCTTTGAACAAGTCTGTCGCAATGCCGCGGCGACGGTGATCCTCGTCGACCAGGATCATCGTGATACGCCCGATCAGCCCGTATTGGATCGTGGGCACGTACGCCCAGGCGCAGCATCCAACCAGCATGCCGAGTTCAGCAACGACCATGCCACCCTTGGCTTTGCGTGCCGCTTCGAGATTGCGCGCTATTCCAGGTTCGTCGATGTCGACATGTGCCAGCTGCCGCAACAGCTTTGCCAGCCCGGCGGCGTCGCCCGGCCTCACAACGCGAATGTCGAGCTTCGGCGCAGGTGCGGGCGGAGGCGGAGACAAAGCATCGGTGTGAGCACGGACATTGGGCCTCGCTTCCGTCTGCGACCGCCCGCCGCCGCCCTTCGACGGACGGCTTCGCCGTTCGACATCGGTCTTCTGCTCCCCGGTGGATTGCAGCGCTTGCCTTCCAGACGTTGCATGTCCGACGTCTGATTTTCGGGTGGCGGCATTCTTGCGCCGAGGCCGGATGACGGGCGCATTTTCGACATCGTCATCCTGCCCGGTCGATCTATCCGGCTTTGAAGCGGCACGGGCCGGCACAGTTTCAGCCGAGGCCTTCCACGTGCTCACAGACCCTTTGCGCAGATAGGATTCGATATCGCTGGCGGATGCCGTCAACCCGGCCTCACCGATCCCGAGCAGCGCCTTTCCATCCGCCTGCGTCAGCCCGAACTTGCCATAATCTCCCGAGCCGGGCTTGCGCCGGCGTGATTTGACGAGCTTGAAGCCGCGGTGCTCCGCCATTTCGCGCAGTCTCTGATCGATGGTCTCGTCGGGCATATCTTCATAACCCGCAATCGGGGCGCCGGTTCAGACGGCATGGCAGGCGCTGCTGGCTCGCCATGACTCGCTTGGGCGCGCGAGGGATTCGCTTCGCCGCATGCACTGGAACGGCGGAGTCCGCCGCACGCTGAGCCGGCATGCGTGCCTGCCGTATCAAAACCTCATCGATGATCGACCGTGTCGCATTTGACGATGATGCGCGCGTCCTGAGCGTCTCGTTCAAGCAGACGGGCAAATATCTCTATTATGAGGTGCCCGCGACCATCTTCGAGGCGCTCTGCAAAGCCAGTTCCGCGGGCGCCTTCTTCAACGAACAGATCAAGGGACGTTTCCAGTGCCGCCGCGATCCGGAGCGGCGACGCTTTGGCCCAAATGCCTGACGATTCTCATGCTTCACCCAGCACCCGATAAACCGACATCAGGTGACGGCCGGCTATCGCCCGCGCGCGGGGCGAACGTATCGTTTCCTCGTTGGTTTCATGCAGCATGGTCAGCATGTCGAGGACGTCTTGGCGCGGAGTACCCGCCTCCATAAGATGGGTGCCCATCAGCGCGAGCAGATTGCTCCACAAGGTGATGGCGCCCTCCGCAAAGGCAGCATCATCATCGTCGTTGCTAGAGGCGCGAACGATATCGACCACGTCTCAAGCCCGCTTTTTTGCCGGCGTCTTGGCAGGGCCTTTCGCCGCCGCTTTCTCGGACTTCGCGGCAGCTTTGGCGGCCGGCTTCTTGGCCGGTGCCTTGGCGCCTGCCGCGCCGCCCGCCGGCCCGATCGATTTCTTGAGTGCCGCCATCAGGTCAACGACATTGCTGCCGCGCGGATCGGAGCCCGCGTCGCTGTCGTCATCGATATTGAGCGTCTTGCCTTTTTTCTTGCGTTCGATGAGGTCCTTCAGCGCGTCGACATAGCGATCGTGAAACTCGCTCGCATCGAACTTGCCGGTCTTCTTGTCGATCAGCGTGGTGGCCAGATCGAGCAGTTCCTCGTCGGGATCGGCGTCGCCGATCTCGCGAAAATAGCTCGCCGCCTTGTTGACCTCGTCAGCATAGCGAAGCGTTTCCATCACCAGGCCGCGGCCGCAGGCCTTGATACTGACGACATATTCGCGGCCGCGCATGGCGAGCTGTCCAAGACCGATTTTGTGACTGCGGCGCAGTGCCTCGCGCAGGACGATGAAGGCCTCTTCGGCGAGGTCGTCGGCGGGCACGACATAATAGGGCTTCTCGAAATAGATGGCGTCGATCTCGTGACTATCGACGAACTGGGTGAGCTCGAGCGTCTTCTTGCTCTCGAGCTTCACCCCCTCGATCTCCTTCTCGTCGAGGAGGACATATTCGCCCTTGGCATATTCGAAGCCCTTGACGATGTCTTCAACGTCGACCGGGCCGATGCCGGGCACGACCTTCTCATATTTGATGCGCTTGCCCGAGGGTTCGTGAATCTGATTGAAGGCGATTGTCGCGCCGCTTTTTGTCGCTGAGTAAATTTCGACCGGGATCGAAACCAGCGCCAGCCGGATCTGGCCTCGCCAATAAGGTCGTGCTGCCATGATCGTCTCCTATGCCAATGCGTGGCTCAACCCGCGGCCGGTATGCTCGTTCCACTCGCAGTCGCTCCCCGCTAATAGTTGCTCGGTTGCTGCAACGGATGAGAACTCAGCGCGTTGGCGGAAAACAGCGCGTCGGCTGTCGAAGCCTATCTGAAAAGCTGATACCCATTTCGGGGGAAAGTTGATGTCCAAGGCGCACCCGCTTGCGGCCACGCCGCCGATGGAAGCAAAGCTCGTCGACGTGCTTCCGGTCGGACCCGGTTGGCAATATGAACCGAAATGGGATGGCTTCCGCGCAATCGCCTCGCGTTTTGGCGACGCGATCGAGATCATGTCGAAGTCGGGCAAGAGCCTCGCGCGCTATTTTCCGGAGATCGTGGCAGTACTGGCTGCAACCGATGAACGCGATTTCGTTGTCGATGGCGAACTGATCCTGCCCGTTGGCGAGATATTATCCTTCGATGCCCTCCAGGCGCGCCCACATCCTGCGGAAAGTCGAATTACGAAGCTTTCCGTCGAGACGCCGGCCAAGCTGATGTTGTTCGATTGCCTGGCGCTGGGCGGGCGCAGCTTGATTGAAGCACCGCTTGAAGACCGCCGCGCGGCGATCGAGCGGTTCCATGCCCAGGAGGTCAATCCGACATTGCTCCTCTCGCCGGCGACAGGGGATGAACGCCAGGCTACTTGGTGGCTTCAAAAGAGCGGCGGCGCGCTTGATGGCGTGATCGCCAAGCCATTGGGTGTAGGGTACCAGCCGGGCGCACGCGCCATGCGCAAGATGAAGCGGCACCGTACGGCCGATTGCGTCGTCGGGGGTTTCAGGCGCAGCAAGAGCGGGTCAGAGGTCGCGTCTCTGTTGCTGGGACTTTATGATGATGCCGGACATCTCAACCATGTCGGTTTCACGTCGGCGCTGGCTAATGAGGATAAGGCGGTTCTGACAAAAAGGCTCGAGGCGCTGATCCAAGTACCAGGCTTCACCGGGAAGGCGCCTGGAGGCCCCAGCCGATGGAACGACGGCAAGGAGAGCCCCTGGCATCCGCTCGCCCCTGAGCTTGTCGTCGAGGTACAGTATGATCAGGTCACAGCCGATCGCTTCCGGCACGGGACAGCGCTGGTGCGGTGGCGCCCGGACAAGGCGCCACATCAGTGCCGCATGGACCAGCTACAGTATGAACTGCGTCCGTCCGAGCTGTTCGACCTACAACCTGTCGGTGATAGCAAAGGATGAACGACGGAAATCCGCATCAACGCGCGTTGTCGCTTCGACTTCGCATCGGGAGGCAAGTTGCCTTGTCACCCCTCCCCCTCGATTTCAGGTGAAGCATTTCGATATTGCGGCGTCTCAGGGGTTCGCAGGAAGGAGAGCGTCACAATGCCCCCCAGAGCAAGTTCCGCCTCCCAACGTACAAACACGAGCGGAATAGCAGCGGTCATAAGCAGCGTGGCGACAGCGTAGCGTCCGTTAAGGCGCCGAACATAGCCAGCTTCCAAACGCTCGTCGATCTCGCCCTGCGCGATACCGACCCTCCATTTGAGCCACCAGCACAGCGACGCGAAGGAAAGTGCGCAAACATAGAAATGGGCGCCCGCGATCCGAGCGTCCTGGTCGAGGATATTCTCGGCAAAGGCACGCGTCGGCACTGCGATGAAGCCGACCGCGGCCAGGAATAGCAGGGTCGCGAGCAGAAAACGATGCCCAGCGGTGCGGTAGATCGCGCCAACGAAATGATGGTTCACCCAATATATGCCAACCACCAGCGCCGAGAGGCCATATCCAAGATAGGTGGGCCATAGTTCAAGCAGCTTTGGCGCCATAGAATTTGTCGGCATGCGGAATAACCACCTCGACCGCCGGGATGGTGAACGCGATGGCGAACACCGCGTCGGCGAAGGCCTCCATCCGCGTCGTTGCGCGCACGACCCCGTCGCCTTGGTGGGCGTCGAGACGAGGCGCCTCCTCCGGATCCACGCGGTCGCCCGCCCGCGTCACGCCCGGCTGGTTTCAGGGGGCAAGTGCTCAGCCAACGCCGCGATAGTCAGACCCGAGAAGTGAGACATTGCGACACCATCGAGCAGGATCGGATGCTCGATCGTCAACCTGGCCTCCTTCTGATGCTCCTGATCGAGCGCCAACCATGCCCGCACCGCGCCTTCAAGGTTGGTGACCTCGGCAATATCCTGTCCGCCACGCGCGACATTTTCGAGCCCCGCACTGATTGACCAATCGATTGCGGGAGTCTTCGTCGTATCGCTCCAGCTTGCTTCACTCAAATTGAAGGCCTCCGCCAAGATTTCGTTCAGGTCATTCTCTCGGCACAGCGCGTAGTGGTTCCGGGAAGTTCCACCGCAAGGACAGGAAGCTATGCCGGATCACAAACGCGAAAGCAGATCTGCCTTCTTGGCCGAAAACTCGTCGTCCGTCAGTATGCCCTTTGCGTGCAGTCCGGCGAGCGCTTCGATCGTCGCGACTATGCCGCCGTCAGGTTCGGCGGCAGCAGCTCGCGGCTTCGCATGAACCCCGGCGACGGCTGTGCCATCCCCCGAAGGCCCGCCTTCATCAGGTGCCAGTTCGCCGATCGATCGGCCGTCCGTCGACACCACCGCAAGGCTGTCCACCCGGACGAGACCATATTGAGTGGTCAGAGTGAGCGACTGACCGTCACCCTGCTGCTGGCCGAACCCGATAATCTGGTGATCGGCCGTATCATAGAGCGTGATCTGCCCGCCTCTCTCAATAGCAAGGCGATGCATTGCGGGGAAAACCGCATAATGCATGTCGTTCTGCGATCCGCTCGAAGCCGGGTTACCCAGTGCAACCGGCCATCGGCCGCTCTCGTTCGACGCAGACATGTCCGATGCGGTAACGCGCGTCAGGGCCGAGACATCGGCTCGCAAGGCCGTCGCAAGGTCCTCCGCCAGAGCCGCAACCCTGGCTTTCAGGCCATGATTAAACATGTTGCCGATCATCAGCATGCCGCCGCGCGACCATTGTCCGAGACCTCCCAATTCGGCATGGTTGAATTGCGCCTGATTACCGCCACCTGCCGCCATCGCCTGTAGCAGCGTCGCTGCGGCCTCACGGCTGACGCCGTGGCGATCGGCCAGTTCATCGACCAACCGGGCACCCTCTTGCGTCAGGTTTTCCAGCGCCTTCATTTGGGTGGTGCCACTGTATGGGCATAGGTTCCGATGAGTTCGCCCTTGGCGATCACATGACCTTTCGCCTGCGTCAGCACCGCGTCGCGATCTGCGCCCGCTGGCACCGTCAGCATCCGGTCGAGCGCCATGATCTGAAAATGATAATGGTGCGGCGGATCGCCGACCGGCGGACGCGGCCCATAATAGCCGGTCGACCCGCGCGTGGTTCGCCCCTGAAGCAGGCCTTCCGGCTCGGTCAGCCGGGGCTGTTCCTGCACGCCTTCCGGCAGCGCCGTAACGGAGGCCGGTATATTCCAGGCGACCCAGTGGACGAAGGGCGACGCGGGCTTGGCATCGGGATCTTCGACGATGAGCGCGTAGCTTTGCGCGCCGGGCACGGCGTTCCATCGTAGCGCGGGAGACGCGCCGTCGGCATAGTCGCTATGCTTCATCGGGATTGCGCCATTAGGCTGGATCGTTGCCGATGTGATACCGATTACTCCCCGCGCCGATGTTTCGGGTCGCGCGAGGGCCAGCGGCACATCGCTTCCCTTGCCCGTCTGGCGAACCATCGCAACCGCCGGCGCCATCGTCGTCACCGCATTCTTCCGGCCTTTTCCATAAGCGATGCGGTAGATCACCCCATTGGCGTCGTCCGCCATCAGCAGCGAGCCGTCCTTGGCGACCGCAAGGCCCATGGGCCTGGCGATATGCGTCTGCCCGCCATCGGTCAGGAAGCCGGTCACGAACGGCTCGATTGCCGTCGCCGTGCCGCGATCGAAGCGGATGCGAACGATATTGTAACCCGATGGCCGTTCCCGGTTCCACGAACCGCGCATCGTCGCGAAGGCGTCGCCATTATAGTCCGACGGGAAGGAAGCGCCCTTGTAGAAAAGCATCTGCATCGGCGCTGCATGAGCGTCGTAGCCCAGCACCATCGGAACGCTCTGCGCTTTCCACTGCTCCTTGGTGATCCCGCCCACCGGCGTCGACTGGGGATAGATTTTTCCATCGGCATAGGCATGGGGCCAGCCATAGGCCCTGCCGGCCTCGATGCGGTTCAACTCCTCGGGCTGATCCTCGTCGCCCAGAAAATCGATGCCGTTGTCGAGGCCCCACAGCTCACCCGACCTGGGGTCCCAGTCGAAACCGATCGTGTTGCGCAGGCCGCTTGCGAAGATCGTCCGGCTCTTGCCGTCGGGCGATATACGCAGGATCGTCGCATTCTCGGGATTGCTTTCGTTGCAGACGTTGCAAGTCGAACCAACGCTGAGATACAGCATGTCGTCCGGGCCCCAAGCGATCGTGCGGTTTGCATGCTGCCCTGCGTCGGGAAGATCGCCGGCGAGCATCGTCAGCGGCCCGAGTGTGCCGTCGCCCATGATATCGGCGACGAAGAGCTCCTTGACCGTCACCAGGTACATTTTCGTGCCATGGATCGCGATACCGTGCATACCTGCCCGATTGGCGACGGTCACGGGCATGCCGTCCGCCCGACCGTCACCATCGGCGTCCTTCAGCATCAGCACATCGCCCTGATCGCGACGCGTCAGATAGACCGTCCCATCGGCCGAAACGGCGAGGACACGGGCGTTTTTGAGGCCGGTGGCAAAGGCGGTTACCGTAAAGCCCGGGGGCGCCTTGATGGACGCGATGCGTTCGGGCGTCGCCGGCACCTTGGCGGGTTTGAAGATGGTCGTCGACATCGTGACATGCGTTCCGTCGCCTTGTTGAGCGAAGGCGGTGGACATGGACGTGGACGCGAAGAAGATCGCTGTCGCGAGAACCCAGGAGCGCTTGCTTGATACTTTGCGCGCGGCAACGCAGTCGTCAGCGAGGAGATGGTAATGAGGCATGCAAATCCTTCATGATCGAATTACGCGCTCAACGTCCCAGGCTCTGCAGACGATCCTGAACGAATGGACAGAATTGCGTTGATCCTGATCAAAGTGACGAGCCCCTTCTGGACAGGGCTATCGATGACGCAGATTGAACCTTGCGTCCTGGGCTTGCTCTGCCCGTCGAACAGCGCTGGCCGCCTTACCCTCATAAGCGCGAAGGGTCGTAACCATGAAACTCGCGCCGACCGGCGGCGTCATCCCATTGCGAACAAGGCGGCGGCTTCCCACCTTCGACCAGCGGAGCGTGCCCGCACGCCATCTTAGCCCGCTCATCGGAGCCTTGCCATCGTCCACTTCATTTTTGCGTTGCCCGCGATCCTGGTCATCACCCAGTTCCTGTGGCCCCTGGCGGTCCCGGTTCTGGCCAAGGTCGCGGTGGCAGGCTTGCTCCTCGCCGCATCGCAATTTCACTTTTGGAGCAGATTGTCGTCGGGTTCGGTGTTCACGCCCGAATTCCCGCGCGGCATCGTCATTCTCTTTAACTGGGCCAGCGGCGCCATCCTGTTCCTCGCGCTGCTCCAGCTGCTGCTCGATGTGACGATTTTGGCCATGTGGATGCTACCGGGCGAGGCGCCTGCGGTGCCGAACGCCGTCCGCTATGCGATGGCAGCGGCCGCCAGCCTTCTGGCCGCGATCGGCGTTCTCAATGCCGTGCGCGTTCCGCCGCTCAAGGACATCGATCTTCATATCCGCGGCCTGCCGCCGGAGTTCGAAGGTTACACCATCGTCCAGCTCACCGATCTCCACATCAGCCGCCTGTTTCCCAAGGCATGGACACAAAGGGTCGTCGAACGCGTCAATACGCTGGACGTCGATCTCATCGTCGTGACGGGCGACGTGATCGACGGTTCGCTTGCGATGCGCCGCACCGATGTGGCGCCTTTGGGCGCGCTGCGCGCCAGGGATGGCGTCTATATGAGCCCTGGGAACCATGAATATTTTCTCGGCTATCGCGAGTGGATGCAGCATTTTGCCGATATGGGCATGCGCATCCTCGCCAACGCCCACGCGATCCTGGAACGGCGTGGCGCGCACCTCATGCTCGCCGGCGTCACCGACGTGTCAGCGCCCGCGACGGGGCAGCCCAAGCCGGACCTCGTCGCCGCGCTTGCGGAAGGCCCGCCCGGTGTCCCCATTCTGCTGCTTGACCACCAGCCGCGCGGTGCCCGTCGTGCCGCTGCGCGCGGCGTCGCGGCGCAGCTGTCCGGGCATACGCATGGTGGGATGATGCCCGGCCTCGATCGGCTGGTGGCGCGCGGAAATGCTGGGTTCGTATCAGGTCCTTACGATGTCGATGGCATGACGCTATATGTGAACAACGGTACCGGCATCTGGCCCGGTTTCGCCCTGCGCCTTCGTCGTCCGTCCGAGTTGACGCGCCTGACGCTTCGCCGCGCGCCATGAACTGTCTTGTCAGCGCCATTTCAAGCGGCGCATGCCTACCTTCCGGATGTCTTTGATGCCCAACGACTATGACCATGGCCGCCGCGACGGCCTTCGCCTCGCCCTGTCTGTCCTGGCCGCGGAAGAAGCCAAATGGGCGGCATTGCTTGGTCAGAGCCATTCCTGGCGAACCAATGCAACCCGTGAGGTCCGGCACAAGACGATCCAGGTCGCCCAGAAACGCGTGCAGACGGTTCTGAACCGCATGACGCCAAAGGACGGGACGGCAGCCGCCGCCGAACTGACCGCCGCGCTCGACAAGCTCGGCCTCTAGCGCTGCGGCGTCTCGACTTGCCCCGAGCGCTCATCCGGGCGCGTCGAGCGCCAGCAGATCCTGCTCTTGGGGATGACGCTCGATATAGGCCGCGACAAATTCGCACAGCGGCACGACTTTGAGGTTTTGCGCGCGGGCGTCGGCGAGGGCGTCCTTGACCAGGCGACTGCCGACGCCCTGTCCCTCAAGCGCTTCGGGCACCTGCGTATGGGTGAAAACCAGCGCACCTTCCCGCCGGTCATAGGCCGCGATCGCCAACTGTCCGTCGACCGCCAGCTCATAGCGCCCCTCCGCCTCGTTATTCCGTACATCGCCCGTGTCGGCCATCATCCTATCTCCAGCTTCGGTTCTGCCAGTCATTCGCCCATGAGATGGAGGGTAAGCCGTCGGGCGTGCGCCGTGCGCCTATGTTCGAACAGGTAGATGCCCTGCCATGTTCCCAGGCTCAGCGCGCCGTCGATCACGGGGACGGAAAGCTGCACCTGCGTGAGCGCCGCGCGCAGATGGGCGGGCATGTCGTCGGGTCCCTCATCGTCATGATCGTAACGCACCGGATCCTCGGGCGCGATCCGCGCGAAATAGGCCTCCAGGTCGCGGCGCGCGGCCGGCGCGGCATTTTCCTGGATGAGCAGCGATGCGGACGTGTGCTGGCAGAAGATCGTCAGCAGACCTTCTGCAATCCCGCCTTCCTGGACCCACCGCAGGATCGGATCGGTCACCTCATGCAGCCCCTGGCCCGGCGTATCGATTGAAAGGATTGTCGTCTCTTGCCGCACGCGCCCCTCCTTGCCCATTCAGCTATCCCGATCGCGCGCAAATTGGGGAACCGCAAGAGGTGCGACCCAGGATAGCCGCCGGATGGTCCAATTCTCATATTGCGGGTCGAGCCCTGACGCATCGTGAAAGCTCGCGACCGGAAGCTCGATCTCGTCGCCTGCCAAGTTGGCAAAGCGCGATCCGCACGCCGGACAATATAGCCTGTGATAACCGGCGCTGCTCTCCCATCCGGCATGCGCGCCCGACAGGTCGACCGCCCCGAGCGGAAAGACGGCGAAGGCGAGATAGGGCGCGCCATGCGCCTTCTGACAGGTAAGGCAATGACACAGGCCGACGCGCACGGCCGCGCCGCTCGCAACGAAGCGCAGCGCGCCGCACGCGCATCCGCCGCACCGTTCCCGGATATCGTTTGTCATGGTCAAACAACGCGCAGCCGCCGAAACTGGTCCCGCCAGTATCCGCGACGGGCGCAATCGATCGAGGAAGCCCGTGTAATCGAAAGACCGTCACCCTATCTGGGTCGCATGCAGATCTTCACAATCGGATATGATGGCGCGACCCAGGCCGAGCTTATCGCGGCCCTGAAGGAAGCGGGCGTCACGTTGCTGGCAGATATTCGCGCCGTTCCGCTGTCGCGCAGGCCCGGCTTCTCCAAGAATATCCTCGCGGCGGGGCTCAGGGACGCGGGTATCGACTATATCGGGCTCAAGGCGCTGGGCACGCCGCCCGAGGGCCGGGAGGCCGCGCGCAAGGGCAATCATGCGCGCCTGGCGGAAGTCTATTCCGGCCAGCTCGACCTGCCCGAAGCGATCGTCCAGGGCGCGCAATTGGTTGAAATGGCGCAAGAGAGGCCCACCGCCCTCCTCTGCTTCGAACGCGAGCCGGGCGGTTGCCATCGATCGCTGCTGATCGACGCGATCCTGCCGGATGCCGATCGCATCGATCTTTATCCCGCGAGTAAGCGGACCGCCTAATGCCACCTTTAAGGAGAGCATAGGAGGATCGCCATCGGCTCCGGCCGGAACCGATGTCCGACATGCCGTCAGCCGAGCGCCCTCGCCATCAGGCGTTCAAGGCGCTCGGCAAAGGCGCGTGGATCGGCCGGCGGCTCTCCCTCTGCGATCCGCGCCTCGTCGAGCAGTAAGAACGCCAGGTCGCTACGGTCTTCTTCACTCCCGCTGGCCTCGCCCAGTTTCGCGATCAGCGCATGGCCCGCATTCACCTCCAGCACGGGCTTGGCCCGCTCGGGCGCGCGTCCGGCCGACGCCAGCATCTTCTCCAGCTGCAGATCCATCGCGTTCTCGGGCGCGACGATGCAGACGGCACTGGTCGTCAGCCGATCGGACACGCGAACGTCCGAGACCTGGTCCGCCAGGACTTGCTTGGCAAAGGCAATGAAGTCGCTGACTTCCTCGCTGGCCTGGGCCTCCGAGGCAGCCCCGCCCTCCGCCAGCGGGATGAGGCTGAGGTCGGTCGCGCCCTGGGTCACGGATTTGAAAGGCTTGCCCTCATAATCGACGCCTATGGTCGTCCAGAAACTGTCGACCTGGTCAGGGAGCAACAGCACCTCGATGCCACGAGCCTTGAACCCTTCGAGCTGCGGCGACTGCGCGATCCGCTCCAGGTCCGTGCCGGTGGCATAGTAGATCGCGGTCTGGTTTTCCTTGAGCGAGGCGGCATAGTCCTTGAGCGAGCGCCATTGCCCGTCCGACGTCGTGCTCTTGAACCGGGCGAGACCCAGCAGTTGCTCGCGCCGCTCGAAATCCTCGTAGAGACCTTCCTTGAGGACGGCCCCGAAATTCTCCCAGATCGCGGCGTACCGCTCAGGCTCGCTGCCCGCGAGCTTATCCAACTCGGAAAGGACCCGGTTGCTCACACCCTTCTGGATGGCGGACAGCACAGGGCTGTCCTGGATCATCTCGCGCGACATGTTGAGCGGCAGGTCGGCAGAATCGACGAGACCGCGCACGAAGCGCAGGTAACGCGGCAGGATATCGGCCTCGTCGGTGATGAACACGCGGCGGACATAGAGCTTGATCCGACCCTTGCGGTCGGGATCGAACAGGTCGAACGGCTTGGTCTCGGGAATGAAGGTCAGCACCGAATATTCGTGGCGACCCTCCGCCCGGTAATGGAGGGTCAGCGCCGGCTTGTCGAACTGGCCCGCGACGCTGCGATAAAAGTCGGCATAATCCTCTTCGCTGATCTCCGACTTCGCCTTGGTCCAGAGCGCGGCGCCGTCAGCGACCTGCCGCTCTTCCTCCTCGCTGCCCTGCTCCTTGACGAAGATGGGTACCGGCACATGGCCAGACTGCGCTTTCACGATCCGCTCCACTGTGTAGCGCTCGGCATAGGTCTTGGCGTCATCGAGCAGATGGAGCGTCACCCGCGTGCCGCGCGCGGGTGCGTCCGCTACATCGACCGGCGCGATAGTGTAGGTGCCCTGACCGGCGGACGACCAGCTCGCCGCCTCATCCGTACCAGCGCGCCGTGAAACCACATCGACCCGGCCTGCGACCATGAAGGCCGAGTAAAAGCCGACACCGAACTGGCCGATCAGCTGCTGACCCTCTCCGTCCTTTTCGGCCACCAACTTGTCCATGAACGCCTTGGTCCCCGAGCGCGCAATGGTGCCGAGCGTCTCACCCATGTCAGCCGCGGTCATGCCGATGCCATTATCCTCGACAACGATGGTGCCGGCTTCCTTGTCGAGGATCAGCGTGATCCGCGGCTGCGGATCATCGCCGAAGAGGGCCGGATTCGAAATCGCCTCGTAGCGCAGCTTCTCGCACGCGTCGGCCGCGTTGGAGATGAGCTCGCGCAGGAACACATCCTTATCCGAATAGACCGAGTGCACCATCATGTGCAGGAGCTTGGAAACATCGGCCTCGAAGGCACGCGTTTCAGGGGCGCTCACGGTGTCGGCTGTCATTGGTCGTACATCTCTCATCTGACAATAGGGCGACGGTCAGATGGATCGAATGCGCAATCGGTTCAAGAGGCAAGCGCAGTCGGACAAGCCCAAGAGCTAGCCGAGGAGGAGAGCTCTGCACGCCGCTTAGCTGGATTTTGCCAGCGTAAGGAACGCGATCACGCCGGCGGCGACGGCCAGAACGGCCGCGACGATCGCCGCCGCCTGAAACGCACCGGTCAGGTCGGCGCGAGGCACCGCGATCACTGCGCCGGCGATTGCTGTCGCCACCAGCCCGCCGGTCCGCGCTGTCGCGCTGTTGAAGCCCGAAGCCGTACCTGTGTGCCGATCATCCACCGAGGACAGCACAGCGGTCGTTAGCGGCGCGACCGCACCCGCCATGCCGAGCGCGACCACGGCCATGCCTGGCAGAATGCTGGTCCAATAACTCGCATTCGGATCGGCGCGGACCACGAGTGCGAACCCTGCGCCGGTGACTATCGGCCCGATCGACAGCGGCCAGCGCGGTCCGATCCGTTCGGCAAGGCGGCCGGCAAGGCGCGATACCGTTCCGATGACGATCGAGAAAGGCAGGAGCGCGAGCCCCGCCTGGGTCGGGCTGTACTGGCCCCCGACGATCAGCAGATAAGGCAGCAGTACCAGCAGTCCGCCTAGAGCGCCGTAGAGCGACAGCGTGAGAAGCGTCAGCCCGACAAAGGGACGCGAGGCGAACAGGGCAAGCGGCATCATCGCGCGGTCGCCGAGCCGGTGCTCGACGATCAGGAACAGGACGAGCAGCATGATGCCGCCGCCAAGGCCGGCCCAGGTATCAAACGATGCGGCATGACGGCTCGACCACAGGGTCAGCGCCCAAGTCAGCGTGCCGAGCGCGGCCGTCGCAAGCAGTGCGCCCATCCAGTCGAGCCGTCCTCGTCCCTGTGCGCTCTCTTCCACATAGTGCCACGCCACAATGATCGCGGCCGTAGCGACGGGGATGTTCAGATAGAAGATCGCGCGCCAGCCGACGCTGTCGACCAGCCAACCGCCGAGCGGTGGCCCAACGGCACTCGCTATCGCACCGGCCGCGGCCCAGGTGCCGACCGCACGCCCGCGGGCTTCTCCCTCGAACGAACTGCCCAATATCCCAAGGCTGTTGGGCATCAGGATTGCCGCGCCGACGCCCTGCGCGGCCCGTGCGAGGAACAGGGACGGCAGGTCCGGCGCGAAGGCGCAGCCGACCGAGGCGAGCGCGAACAGAATGATGCCGAGGATCAGCGCGCGCTTGCGCCCGAAATGATCGCCGGCAGCCCCACCGAGAAGCAGAAGAGCGGACAGCGGCAGCAGATAGCTGTTAATGACCCAAGGCAGGCTGGATGCATCCCCCCCAAGCTCTTTGCCGATCGCGGGCAAGGCGACATTGGTAACTGATCCGTCGATGAAGGCGAGGCTAGAGGCAAGCATGGTCGCCGCAATGGTCCAGCCCGGATGCGCAACGCTTTTGCCCTTGACCGCTTCGGCCTGTCCGCGATCGCAGGAATAGGTCGACAATTTGCCCCTCCTTCGGCGACTACGATCAGACCTTAGCTTGGCGTAGCCGGACAGCCACCAAAATCGCTATGAACCGGTTCCCTGATCGAAAGCATCAGCGCCCTCGACGGGTATCGACGCGGAAGCCCGCGTGATGTCCGCCGCGTTGAATGACTTTTTCTCACTTGGCCGGCGATAAGCTCATGTGCCTTTCATGCGCTGGCTCTCGTAGCACTCAGTTTCGGTTTCTTCGAAGCCGGAAAAGCCCGTATTGTTAAGATCAATGCCGATAACACCGCTCAAACTGCCCGCTAGCGGCAGTTTGAGACTGGACAAATCAGAAGAGCGATCCGAATTAGTCGCCTTTTGAGAGAGGTACGCGGTAACGGCCGTAGCCGACCTTTGTGAGCAGCCCCTCGTCACACATGGGAGTCAGATAGCAACGAGGAACTCCGATAGCCGTGAGGTCCTTGGCGCGAACCTCTCCCTTTTGTTTTGCCAGCGCCACCGCACGCTCCCTCAAAGACGGCCGCGGCCTGCCTTCAGCCCTGATGCGAATGGCACGGTCGCGGTCACGCTTACGAACTCCGCCCGTAGATGCTTTCAAATAAAATACTGAATCTCGAAGAAATTCGTCGGACCCAGAAGGCTGAGCGAATTTCGCGCTTTTAACGAGCGCTCGATACCTTGATATTGTTCTTCGAGACTCTGGCAAAAATAGCGGCAAAAGTGTTCTTGACGTATCGTTCGATGGGAGCCACATTCCTACACACGAGACGCGGCTTAGGTCGCCAGGCTTGGTGCCTGGCGGTGCGCTATGTAGCGAAATCCTTTCGGACCAATTTTTGGGTGTGGAAACGTTAGCCTTCGACGTTGGCGACGACCAGATTTCGCGCGCCCCGGCGACTGTCGCCGACAAGCAAAGCCGCCGTCGATCAGGCGCGGACCGCCGATCGCCCGTCATTTTGCACTGCCGAAGCGGAAGCTGGCCGAAATGCCGTAGAAGCGCGGCTCGCCCGCGATGAAAGTCGGCATACCGAGCGCGTCGCCGGCATTGCCGGCATCCTTGACATATTTCCTGTCGAAAGCATTTTCGATAAAGGCCTCGATCCGCCAGTCGCCGCCCACCGCCTCATAGCCCAGCCGCGCATTCGCCAGCGCATAACCCTTTTGCATTTCGTCCTGCAGATTGTCGACGGCCAGCGCCGCTGGCGGCTGCTGCAAGTCTGACCGGTCATTGTCGTCGTCAAAGAAGACCCCCGATTGCCAAGTGACGCTGGGCGAGAAGGCGACGCGACCGGGACCGGCCGGCACGCTCAGTATCGCACCGAGCGATGCGCTGTGATCGGGTGACAGGCGAAAGCGGTTGCCGTCGCGAATGCCCGCCTTGAACCGGCTGTGATTATAGGCGTAACTTGCATACAGGCTGATCAGATCATCGGGTACCCAACGCGCTTGCCCCTCAAAACCATAGCTTTCGGCCTTTCCGGCATTGGTGGTGACGGTCTGCGTGCCTTGCTGCACGGTCGTCTGGAAATTGTCATACTGGTAAAAGAAGACTGATCCGTCGAGGAACAGGCTGTGGTTGGCGAATGCCGTCTTCGCACCGAGTTCGTAGCTGTCGACCGTCTCCGATGGCAGCACCGTAAAACTGGTCGCGCCGAAGGGCGCAGCCGGGCCGGTGGGCGCGAGGATTTCGGGACGTCGGCCCCTGGCATAGGTCGCATAGACGCTGGCGCCTTCGCCGGGCATGAAGCGCGCGGTGAGGCGCCAGGAAAAGCCGCCATTCTTGTGGCTGGCGCTGTCGACCCCGCCATTGCCTGCGGTCGGCTGGCTGCCGAGGCCGAAGAGCGGCACTGGATAGGCGGCCGACGTCGGAATGGCGGCAGCGCCGGGCACCGACAATGCGCCCAGCAGCGCATCTCGCACCGCCGCGGGTTGCCCTAGCGCACCGATAACCCCGCCCAGGATTGATCGGCCGTTCAGCACAGACGCCGTATAGCCGCCCCGCTTGTCGTCATGGCTGTAGCGCAGCCCACCGCCGATCTCGAACCTGTCCGATAGACGAATCGTGACGTCACCGAAGAGGTCGAGCGCCCTGGTTTGCGCGCTATTGCTGTTGGATTCCAAGTGGTTGGATTTGAGATTAGCGGCGATCGCCTGCGCCTGCGCACTCGACATAGGCGCACCATAGGCGGCGGTTACGCCCTGCAGCAGCGCGCCTGTGAAGGCCGGGCTGGCAAGCAGCGCCGCGGGAACGGGATCGCTGGCCGGCCGTCCGGGAATGGCGCCGCCGCCGTTGAGCGCACCGGCAAGGCGCGCCAGCAGCGCTCGTTCGTCCAGCTGCGCAGACGCGCGCTGAAAGCCGGTCTCGTGGAAATAGCTCGCACCGACGAACGCCGTCAGCGGGCCATTTTCATAAGTGAGGCGCAATTCCTGGCTCGTCTGTTCGCCATGCGCCTGCTCTGCGGCAGTCAGTATCGGCAGCGACAGGCCGTCGGCGTCGAAAATTTCCAGCGTATCGAACTTGCGGAAGGCGGTAATGGAGGTGAGGGTGAAGCTTTCGTCGAGCTTCAGCTTCGCGATGCCGGTCACGCCCCAGACTTGCCGATCGAGTCCAAGGGGCTTGCCGCCTTCAAAGCCCGCTCCCGGCGATAGCGTCGCACCACTATTGCGCCCGCGATTCCCGATCACGGTGCCGGTCGCCGGATCGGTCGGGTTGTAGGCGATCGACTTGAAGGCGGTGCCTTCGGGCGTGTCCTTCTGATAATTGCCGATCAGGTCGAAGCTCAGAACCCCGGCTTCTCCATGAAAACTGCCGCGCAGCGCATAGGTGTCGGCGGAGTTGAAATCCTCGCCCCCCAGCAGATTTTCGACATAGCCGTCACGTTTGCGCATCCGACCCGCGAGGCGGATGGCCATGTCGTCCCCGATCGGCGCATTCACCATGGCTTCGGCGAGAAAGGCGTTGTAATTGCCATAGGATGCCTTGCCGGCGCCTTCGAAAATGCCCGGCTTCGCCTTGTTCTGAACGATGTTGACCGCACCGATCAGCGCACCGCGACCGTAAAGCGTCGACTGCGGCCCTTTGGCGACCTCGACCCGGCCGATGTCGAACAGTTCGACATAGGAACCGCGCGACTTGGAAATCGACACGCCGTCCTGAAACACCGACACGCGCGGTTCGTTGAAGGCCGTGCCGCTGTCCGATGTGATTCCCCGCATCACGAAGCCGGGATTGTTGGGCGACTGATTCTGGACCTCGAAACCCGGGACGTAACGGGACAGTTCGTCGAATTCCTCGATACCGAAACGATCGAGTTGTTCACTGCCGATCGCGGTCAGGGCCATCGGCACATCGATCGGATCCTGTTCGCGCAATTGAGCGGTCACGATGATCGTTCCGTCATTGTCGCCCGGCGTTTGCGCATAAGCGTTGGCGCAGGACAGCGCAGCCAGACTGATCGCCACAAGAGCGAAAGAGCCGATTTTCAAGATATTTGTCCCCTTGCATGCAGCGCTAAGCGCTCCGTATGAAAGGCGCGTGGCCGTCCGTCCAGACCGGCGGCACGCTCCCACTGTGACGCGAATGCCACAAGCCGCCGCTTTGCGACGAGCCGCCGAGACACAGAAACATATTGTAACATTATCGACATGTCGTCGCCTTAGCGGCAGCCACACAGGGTGGTGACGACAGGTCGGGCGACGGTCCTTTCTTCAGCCATTCGGACGCAGGTCCGGCTGCATTGCGTATCCGGCCTTCAGAACCATATCATTATCGGGGAAATATCGTGTCCAAAATCCTATCCGGTCGGCCGGCGCTGATGCTGGCGGCAGCGCTTGGCGCGCTCTCATCTGCTCAGGCGAGTCATGCGCAGGAAGCCGCGGTAGACGACCGGCTCGACGAAATCGTCGTGACCGCCGAACGTCGCTCGGAAAATCTGCAAAAGGTGCCTGTTTCGGTCGGCGTCGTTCAGGGCGACCAGTTGCGCGCGTTGCAGAGCGGCGGCGGCGACATATTGGAACTGGCCGCGCGCGTTCCCGGCCTCTACGCCGAAACCACCACCGGCCGCATTTTCCCGCGCTTCTACATTCGCGGCCTGGGCAATATCGACTTCTACCTCGGCGCCTCGCAGCCGGTATCCATCATCCAGGACGATGTCGTGCTGGAGCATGTCGTGCTGAAATCGAATCCGCTGTTCGACGTCGCGCAGGTCGAAGTGCTGCGCGGCCCGCAGGGTTCGCTGTTCGGCCGCAACACGACCGCGGGTATCATCAAATTCGATACCAACCGTCCGACCATGGACTGGCAGGGCCGGGCTTCGGCCAGCTATGGCAATTATAACAGCGTGACATTCGACGGCGGCGTCGGCGGTCCGATCGTGGCGGACAAGCTCGCCGTCCGCATCTCGGCGCTCTACCAGCATCGCGACGACTGGGTCGATAACAGCTATTCCGGCCCCAGCGCCGACGGCACGGTATCGCCCAGGAAGGACGCCATGGGCGGCTTCAACGAGAAGGACGTGCGCGTCCAGTTGCTGTTGACGCCCAATGAAACCCTCTCGATGCTGACCAGCTTCCATGCCCGCGACTATGACGGGACATCGACCATCTTCCACCGTGCAGGCCTGGCAAAGGGATCCAACAGCGTAGCGAATACGCTGCGTAGTTCGGTCGCGCTCGATGAAGCGCACAACAACCCCCAGGCGTACAAGACCTATGGCGCGTCCGAGCATATCGGCATCGACTTCGGTCCGGTCACACTGACCTCCATCACCGCCTATGAAACGACCCAGGGCTATAGCCGCGGCGATACCGATGGCGGCGCAGGCGCCAATTTCCCGGTCGCTGGCGTACCCAACGGCTTCGGTCAGAGCCAGGGCAATATCCGCGATCTCGACCAGTTGACCCAGGAACTCCGCTTCGCCAGCAACGGCGACACGGCGTTCAAATGGCAGGTTGGCGGCATGTATTTCGACCAGCATGACACGACCGATTTCTACCAGCGCGCCTTCTTCCTGACCACCGCGGCGCACAATCCCAACAATTGGGTGCGCCTGCGCGACAAGAATAGCAGTTGGGCCGTGTTCGGCCAGGCAAGCTATGAAATCACGCCCGGCTTCACCCTGACCGCCGGTGGCCGCTACACAAAGGACACCAAGGAAACCCGGCTGGTCAAGACCGCCAATACCATCGCAAATGCCGTCACCTATGGCGGTCGCCGCTATGTGAAGCTGACCGGCAAAGAACCCAGCTGGGACGTCAGCGCGCTTTATGAGATCAGCCCGGACGTCAGCGTCTACGCCCGCGTCGCGCGTGGCTTCCGCGGTCCCACCATCCAGGGCCGCTCCGCCGTGTTCAACAGCGATTTCACCACCGCGGACTCCGAAACCATCCTGTCCTGGGAAGCCGGCCTCAAGTCCAGCCTGCTCGACAACCGGTTGCGCTTCAACCTGTCGGGTTTCACATACCGGGTGAAGAATATCCAGCTCAATGGCAACGATGTGAATGGCAACGGCGTCCTCTTCAACGCCGACAAGGCCGACGCGTACGGCATGGAAGCCGAGCTGGAAGCCCGTCCGTTCGAAAATCTGACCCTGTCGGCCGGCCTCAGCTTGCTGCACAGCAAGATCAAGGACAAGAATGTCTACGCTCAAGTGTGCGTCCTGAACGGCGTGGTCGTCTGCACGGTGGAGGATCCGACGATCAAGGTCGGAGCCAACAGCTTCGCCCAGATCGATGGCAATCCGCTGCCTAACGCGCCCAAATATACCGCCAACGTCTCGGCCCGCTACGACGTGCCGCTGGGCAATGGCGGCAAGATCTTCGCCGCAACCGACTGGAACATCCAGGGCTATACCAACTTCGTCCTGTACCGGACGAAGGAGTTCTATTCGAAGGGTGATTTCGAAGGCGGACTGCGGGTCGGCTACAGCGCCCCGGACGGTAAATATGAGATCGCCGCGTTCGCCCGCAACATCACCAACGAGAAAAACCTCAAGGGCGTGATCGAAAACTATATGGCGGCCGTGTTCAACGAACCGCGCGTATTCGGCGTCTCCCTGTCCGGGAAAATCTGATCGCGCGGCGCGGCTCCCTCACGGAGCCGCGCCCGACGATCCCGTCACATCCGGGCCATCTTGCCGCCTGTCATATTGCACCAGCCTTTTTTCGATTTTCAGGCGCGCGACGCTCTTGCCATTTCCAATCAGCCGATGCATAGGCGCGGCCTGTCCGGCGAAAGCCGGTCGTTCCCCGATAGCTCAGCGGTAGAGCATTCGACTGTTAATCGAATGGCCGTAGGTTCGAATCCTACTCGGGGAGCCATTTTTCCCAGCATCAGCAATGGTTTGGCGCCAAATCGCCTCATGCCGTCTTTGGCCAAGAAAAAACGCGCGAAGCCGGTGGGCCTCGCGCGTTCAGGGTCACGCTTGGGAGGGAAGGTTCAGCGCGATGCGTATTGGCGGCCCTTGGTGGCGACGGCCCAGCGCTGCGGCGTCGCGCCCGGCGCGCCTTCGCGCACGAAGCACTGGCCGCTCTGGGCGCGGATCGTGCGACACGCCGTCATGGCGTCTGCCCGGCTGCCAAAGCCGCTGATGGCGAGGCGGTGATAGGCCTTGCCCTTGACGGTCGCCTGGCTGGTGAGGACCGGGAAAGCGGCCAGCGTGCTGCTGCGCCCGGCCATGGTCATCCATTTTTCCTTGGCGATCGCCGCATTGTCATAGGCGCCCAATTGCACCACCCAGTTGCTGGCGCCATTGGCGACCGGCTTGATGAAGGCGGCCTGCTGCATCCGCGCGGCGACGACCGGCGGCGCCTTGGCGGTGCGGCTCTTGGCCTGAACCGGCTTGGCGTTGCGATCCTCGACGATGAAATCGCGGGCGGCGACGCGCACCGGCGCGCGTTCGGCCCTGATGACGGGCGCGGCCTCGACCACCGGCTGCGGCGCGGGGGCGGCTTGCGCCATCTGCACCGGCGCTTCGGGCTGACTCTCGGGCAAGGGCGCGACTTCAGGCACGGCCTGCGCCATTTCGACCGACGCGGCGGCAGGCGCCAGCGCCAGCGCGACCGGCTGCCCGGCATCGCCCCCGTTGATGGTCACGCCCATCAACGCGGCGACGCGCATCGGCGCCAGGGACGGCTCGGCGATCTGCGCCCAGTCGGAAATACGTTTGTTCGCGGCCAGTTGCTCCAGGTCCATGCCCACGATCATGCGCGCATCCTTCCACCGGCCGGCCAGCGCATAGGCATAGGCCAGGTTCTGGCGCGTGCGCGCGGTCGCCGACGGATCGTGAATGGCTTCGGACAAGATGCGGACGCCTTCGGCCGAATCCCCCGCCATCGCCATCGCCAGGCCATAGTCGCCCGCTGGAACCGTGCCGGCATTGGCGACCAGCAAGCTGCGCGCGGCGTCGGGGCGACCCTGCGCCACCTGCACCAGCGCCAGGCTGACGATCGTGCTGGCGTCGCTATTACCCAGCGTCATGGCGTCGCTCAGTGCCGTTTCGGCCGATGCGAAGCGTCCGGCCAGCACATAGGCACGGCCCAAAATTTGGCGATAGGCGGCGTTCTGCGGCGCAAGCTGCACCGCGGCTTCAGCGGCTTCCACCGCCTTGGCGGCGTTGCGATCGGCCAGCGCCTTTTCGGCGGCGATGGCGAGCTTGCCCGGATTGCCCTTCTGCTGGACGGCCGAAGCCGACGGGCGAAAAGCCGCGCCGGTGCAGCCGACCATGGTCGTGGCGACGAGCAGGGAAGACAGCGCCGCCTTTCCGAATGTCGTGCGTTTCATAAATTTACCCACCCTTCATTCACTGGCCGTCGCGCATATGCGGCAGCTGCTGAGTCAGCCGGTCGATTTCCGGCAGGTCATTGAGAAGATCGTCCAGCGCCTGCGTCACAATCTGCTGGGCCGAACGGCCCGTGATCGCGCAGGCCAGACGCAGTTTCAGATGCCGGTCGGCATCCAGGCGCAGCGTGAACGCCGCCTTGCGGTTGCGGGCGACGGCCTGAACCGATGCGGGCTTGGCGGCGAGGCGCTTGGCCAGAACCTTGCGCTCCGCCACCACCGGCGGCACGGGAACGACGGGCGTCATCGGCGTCAGGCCGATCGGCGCAGCCGGTTCCTCCATCGGTTCATGCACCGGCTCGACATCGAAGCCCATGTCGTTCCAGCCTAGGTCATCCTGCTGCAGCGCCGCGCTCGATGCACGGCCAAAGCCCAGCATCGGGCGGCGCATCGCCGGCTGGGCCGCGCCCTTGCGGGCCAGCAGGCCCGATGTCAGCGAAGCAAGCGGTTTGGGTTCGGCCATGGTCCTGGCTTTCCTTACTGGCCGATCACGCGGCGGCCGAAGCCCCCGCTCGATGGACGGCTGGCGATCGTGCCGACGGTGCCCTGCGGCACGGAAAAGACGGTGCGGCGGAAATTCTTCTCCAGCCGGTCCGACACATAGGACCAGAGCGCCTCCACCTCGGCGGCGGACCGCCCCTTGGGGTCGACCTCCATCACGGTGCGGCCGTCGATCATCGATGCGGCGAAATCGGTACGGTGATGCAGCGTCACCGGTGCGACCGTGCCATGCTGCGACAGGGCCACGGCGGCTTCCGAGGTAATGCGCGCCTTGGGTGTGGCGGCGTTCACCACGAAGATCAGCGGCTTGCCAGCGCGTTCGCAAAGGTCGACGGTGGCGCCCACGGCGCGCAGGTCGTGCGGGCTTGGCCGGGTAGGCACGACGATCAGTTCGGCGACCGAAATGACGCTCTGGATCGCCATGGTGATGGCAGGCGGCGTATCGATGACGGCCAGTTTGAAACCCTGCTGGCGCAATATCTCGAGGTCGGCGGCGAGGCGCGCGACCGTGGTTTGGGCAAAGGCCGGAAACTCCGCCTCGCGCTCGTTCCACCAGTCGGCCAGCGAACCCTGCGGATCGATATCGATGAGCACGACCGGGCCGGCGCCGGCACGCTGCGCCTGCACGGCCAGATGGCCCGACAAGGTCGTCTTGCCCGATCCGCCCTTTTGCGACGCCATTGCCAAAATCCGCACGCACACCCCCCAGAAAATCCAGTTCCGGGCCGGATTGCCACGAGTGCCGCTAAAATTTGGTTAACTGCCCGCGAAACTTGATGGTCGTGCGACATCATGGTTAAGTTGCTGTGCGGCATCTTACCGTTACGCTAACAGGACTTTAACCTTGTTTGACCATTGCGGTTGCCCATGACGATTTTCGCACTGGAGCCTGTGCATATGAAACATATCTGGGGAACCGCGGCGCTGGTCGCGATGCTGGGCATTGCGTTGCCCGCGTTGGCGGATGTGAAGGCCGGCGTGGACGCCTGGCAGCAGGGCGATTATGCGAAGGCGATCGCCGAATGGCGGCCGCTGGCGCAATCGGGCGACCCCGATGCACAGTTTAATCTGGGTCAGGCCTACAAGCTGGGCCGCGGAGTCCAGCCCGACCTCAACGCCGCCATAGACTGGTATCGCAAGGCGACGGTGCAGGGACATTTGCGCGCAGAGGATAATCTGGGCCTGCTGATGTTCCAGCAAGGCGACCGCACCGGCGCCATGCCCTATCTGCAGCGCGCGTCGATGCGCGGCGAACCGCGGGCGCAATATATCGTCGGCACCGCCCTGTTCAACGGCGACACGCTCGGCAAGGATTGGGTCCGCGCCTATGCGCTGATGACCCGCGCCTCCGCGTCGGGCCTGCCGCAGGCCGCGACCAGCCTGGAGCAGATGGACAAATATATCCCAGAAGATCAACGCAAGCAGGGTCTGGCACTCGCCGCCAGCCTGGACAAGGGCGACAAGAGCGTCATGCTGGCGCAAGCGGCTCCGCCGCCGCCGCGCAGCGGCCCATCGGCCGTCCGCACCACCCAATTGCCGCCCTCCACGCCCAGCCAACCCGCCCCCAAACCCGCGCCGGCGCCGCCCCGGCCCGCACCGCAGGTCGTTGTCGCCAAGCCAAAGCCAGCGCCGGAACCCGCGCGTCCTGCTGCCATGGCCGCTGCCCCCGCCGCTTCGGGCGGCTGGCGCGTACAGCTCGGCGCGTTCGGCGAAGAAGCGCGCGCCCGCACGCTCTGGAGCCAGCTCAGCCGCAAGGTCAGCGGCCTGTCCGCCTATCAGCCCTATCTGGTGAAGGCCGGCGCGGTCACGCGGCTCCAGGCCGGGCCGCTCGCCAGCAGCAACGACGCCGCGCGCCTCTGCGGCGCGATCAAGGCCGCCGGCGCGGACTGCATGCCCAAGAAGATGTGAAGGTTCAGGCGCCTCGCGCCTGATCCACCATCCAGTCGCGAAACTGGGCCAGCGCCCCCGCGATCAGCGCCCCGGTCGGGTAGACCAGATAATAGGCCTGTTCGCTCGACAGCGGCCGGGCGAAGGGGACGACCAGCGTGCCCGCCGCCAGTTCCGGCTGGATCAGGAAACTGGGGATCAGCGCCACCCCGCCCCCGGCTGCGCAGGCCTGCGCCAGCATCAGGAAATGCTCATAGGCCGGTCCAGGCGCCAGTGCCGACGCATCCACGCCCGCCGCCGTCAGCCAGCGGGTCCAGGCATCGCGACGCGACGTCTGGCTCAAGAGCGGCGCGCGCAGCAGGTCCCCCGGTTCGCGCAGCGGATGTGCCGCCAGCCAGGCCGGCGCGCAAACGGGCACCGCTTCCTCGCGGAACAGAAAATCCATCGTGACGCCGGGCCAATCCGCCGCGACACCGAAATGAACGGCTGCATCGAAATCCTCATGCCCGAAGTCGAAGGGTTGCGAACGAGCGGCGAAATCGATCACCAGATCGGGATGCCGCGCGGTCAGTTGCGGCAGGCGCGGCGCAAGCCAGCGCATCCCGAAGCTGGGCAAGGTCGCGACCCGCAGGGCGGTCTGTGACGGCCGCGCCGAGGCTCGTGCCGTCGCGCGGCGGATGGCGTCGAGCGCCGGCAACAGGTCGTCGGCATAGGCCCGCCCCGCTTCGTTCAGCCGCACCCGTCGTCCGATCCGGTCGAACAAGGGCGTCTGCAGCCAGTCCTCCAGTTGCGCGATCTGGCGACTGACCGCGCTCTGGGTCAGCCCAATCTCCTCGCCCGCGCGCGAAAATCCGCCATGGCTCACTGCCGCTTCGAAGGCGGTCAGTGCGTTCATTGGCGGCAGCCATTTGCGCAATCCACTCATTCCAAACTCGCATCTACAGATGACAGGTCGCCATTTTGAAAATCATGCCTATCTTGCGATAAGGGCGTTGTCATCCCGGAGCATTTCATGTCGATTGAGAATATGGGCAGCATAGAGACATTGGTCGTCGCCACCCTAGGCGAAGCGGCGGGCCGCCAGACGCTCGCCATGCTGGCGATCGATCCCGCCCTGCTGACGCAGCGCGGCGACACCGTGTCGCGCGCCGCCTTCGCCATGGCGCTGAACGTCACCCTGTTCGCCGACCTGCTGCATCGGGTGCCGAGCGGAAACGCCTATGTCGCCGATACGCTCACCCGGGGCGGCAAGGTTATGTTCGACCATGGCGCGCTCCGCTCGATCCGCTTCCCCGATGGCCCGACCGGCGCGCTGCCCGGCGGTGAGGATGCCTTTACCCGCATCTTCCTGCCCTTGGGCTATGCAATGGCGGCCATTTATCCGCTCGACCGGCTGAAGATGACCGGCCGGGCCTACCGCCATAGCGACTTCCCCGAAGCGATCCCGCAATTCTTCCTGTCCGAACTCCATGTCGATCGCTTCGACCCGGAATTTGCCGAGGCCGCCGCCCGTGTCTTCGGCACGTCGCGCGATCCCTTGGACGATCGGGCGAAGGCGATGCTGGCGCGCTATGAAGCCGGAGAAGCTGTCCAACTCGTTGACGCAATCGCCACGCTACCGGTGATCCTGTCCGCCTTCGATCGTCAGCATGATGCACCGGGTTTCGCCGATTATCAGTTGCTCCTGTCCCGCTCCAACGAAGCCGCCTGGATCGCGACCGAGGGCAATGGCTTCAACCATGCGACCGACCGGGTTGCGGATGTCGCCGCTCTTGCTGAACGGCTGAAAGCGGAGGATCGCCCGATGAAAGAGAAACTGGAAGTCTCCGCAACGGGCCGCGTGCGCCAGACCGCCTTCCGCGCCGACAGCGTCGAACGACTCTTCGCCGACGGGGAATTGCGGCAGGTGCCCGGCTCCTTCTACGAATTCATCAGCCGCGATGTCGATCCCGCGACGGGCAGGCTCGACCTCGCCTTCGACACCGGCAACGCGACTGGCATCTTCGCCATGACCAGTGCGCAAGCGGGCGCGGCACGGTGAGTATGATGCTCCAGTCCTTCGATCCGGCGTCGCGCGAACTGGTCTGGGAAGGCCCGGTCGCAAGCGCGGACGACTGTCACCGCGCCATTGCCACCGCCCATGCTGCCCTGCCCGGCTGGCGCGCGCTACCGGTGGACGACCGCACCGCCATCGCGCGCCGCTATGCGCAGATATTGGGGGACAGGCGCGCGGCGCTGGCCGCACTCATATCCCGCGAAACGGGCAAACTGCTCTGGGAAAGCGACGCCGAAATCGGATCGATGATCGCGAAGGTCGATGTGTCGATCAAGGCTCATGCCGAACGTACCGGCGAGCGCGCCGCCGACATGCCCTTCGGTCGCGCAGTGCTCCGTCACCGCGGCCATGGCGTGATGGCGGTGCTTGGCCCTTATAATTTCCCAGGCCACCTGCCCAATGGTCATATCGTCCCCGCCCTGATCGCAGGCAATGCCGTCGTCTTCAAACCGTCGGAGATCACCCCCGCGACCGGTGCGGCGATGGCCGACGCCTGGGCAGCGGCGGGCCTGCCCGACGGGTTGTTGACCGTGGTCCAGGGTGGTCGCGCTACCGGCGAGGCGCTGGTCGCGGGCGATATTGACGGCTTGCTCTTTACCGGATCGGCAGGCGCGGGCGCCGCGCTGCGTCGGGCGCTGGTCGACCGGCCCCATGTCGTCATGGCGCTGGAACTGGGCGGCAATAACCCGCTGATCGCCTGGGACTCGCCAGAAGCATCCGCGTCGATCATCGTCAACTCCGCCTTCATCACCACCGGCCAGCGCTGTTCCTGCGCCCGCCGTCTGATCGTGCCCGAAGGCGCGACCGGCGACTCCATCGTGGAGGCTACCGCCGCCCTTGCCTCCCGCCTGCCGATCGCCGCCTGGAACGAGCCGGGCGACGCCTTCATGGGACCGCTGGTGTCGGACCAGGCTGCCGCGGCCGCACACCGCGCCGTCAGCGACCTGATCGCGCGCGGCGCGCGGGTGATCCGCGACTTCGACAGCGTGCAGGATCGCAGCGCCGCCTTCGTCACCCCAGCCCTGCTCGACCTGACCGGCGTTGACGCGCCCGATGCGGAGATTTTCGCACCGGTGCTGACGGTCATCCGCGTGCCGGACTTCGATGCTGCGATCGCCGCCGCCAACGCCACCAGCTTCGGCCTGTCCGCCGGGCTGATCTCGCAGGATCAGGCATTGTGGCAGCGGGTGGTCGAGGAAAGCCGCGCTGGCGTGGTCAACCGCAACAGGCCGACCACGGGCGCGGCGGGCAACATGCCCTTTGGCGGCCTGGGCGCATCAGGCAATCACCGCCCCAGCGCCTATTATGCCGCAGACTATTGCGCCTATCCCATCGCCAGTTTCGAGGCGGAGGGCGTCGCGGCGGTGCCAGTCAACGGCTTGAGCAATTGATACGGCCGCCCGCGCCGTCGGTCGCGTGACCGAACGACGCGGGCGCCTCGCCCTCCAAGATGATAGCTTTCCTGACCGGACCTGGGTTCAAAGCCCGAGCCGCGCCCAAAAGTCATCGGGCGCGATCGCGCCGCCCGCAGCCGCCTTGCGCTCGACGCGAGTCCAGGACGAATGGGGCAGATAGACATGGCTGTCCGGCTGGACGCGATGAGGCTGGCGGGGGCGTGTGGTTTTGCGAGTCATCGTCTTCTCCTCATAGCAAGGGAACACGAAACCTGGCGTCGTCGCTTCGGCACCGTGCGCTTTAGCCGTTGGTGACGCGGAGCAAGCTGACATCCTTCAAAAGCCGCGGAGCGAAACGCTCGCCACTCTATCTAGTCATTTAGTTGAGAAAGTCGAAATAGCTTTGCTTGGGGTGCCGCCAGTCCTGCTTGGTCATCCCAACCAAAACCAGCCTATGCCTAATCACCCGATCCGATGGAGCCCGCACAGCTTGTTGCCCGCCGGATCGCGCAGATAGGCGAGATACAGCTTGCCGAAGCCGCCTTCGCGCACACCGGGCGGATCTTCGCAGGTTGCGCCGCCCGCTGCCACGCCTGCTGCGTGCCAAGCGTCCGCCTGTTCGGGCGAGGCCATGGTGAAACCGATCGTCCCGCCATTCGCATGACAGGCCGACGCACCGTCGATCGGCTTGGTCACCAGAAACAAGGCATTGTCATGCATATAGATGACACGCCCCATTTCGTCGTAAAAGCCGGGTTTCGCACCCAGCGCACCGAATGTCGCGTCGTAGAAGGACTTGGACGCCTCCATATCGTTGGCACCCACCATGATGTGGCTGAACATCATCATCTCCAATATGCAGAACCACAGGGTGCATGGACGCAACATAGCCGCGCCCATAGACGTGGCACAGGCGCTCGATCCAGACAATGACCCCGACCAAAGCGCGGTCAGGCGGGAAATCCCGCCGCAGGAATCAGAAGATCGTGCTGTAGAGGAACCAGCCCACGATCAGCAGGCTCGACACGATGCAAATACGATCACCAAAGACGTCGATACGAGACATCAGAAAAACATCCTTCCACATGCAGCGCTCTACGTCGCCTCTGAGAAAAGATTACATCAGTTTTCACCGTATCGGAATAGCAAAGTTGCGACCAATCGCCTTATTGAGACGCTGAACCGATGTTCAGCACCTCTTGAAAGCGATTTAGGCCAGCCCACCCCTTCTGGCAGACAGGCTGGCGTCGCTTTAACGGCCGTTATTTATCGGAAATCCGGGCCGCGATGTTGCAGAAAGGACCGAGTCGCTTCTTCCGGCCCGCGATAGGCTTCCTGAAACTCGGCGCTCCAATATTTCAGATCTTCCAAATCGATTCTCGCGCCGGATACGGCGCACAGCACGAACTGCCCCGGTTGCACGATGTCGAAATGCGGCGTGTCATAGTGCAGCACCGCCAGACCCTGAATGTCCCCGATCATCGCCGACGCCGTCAATCGCCGGTCAGGATACGGTCGACCAGTTGTTTCACGGTCGGCACGAACCCGTTGGAGTAGAAGGGATCCTGCTTGAATTTATAGGCACCGTGACCCGCGAACAGCAGATTCTGGTCGAGGTCGCCGCCATGCACCGCTTCCTGCAATGCCTTCTGGATACAGAAGCTCCGCGGATCGGCCAGGCGACCGGTCGAATTGGTCTCGCTGTCCATCCAGGACGAGAAGGAACATTGGCTGAGGCAGCCCATGCAGTCCGTCTGATCCTTGCGGATGACGCCCTTTTCCTCTTCGCCGACGAAAACCAGCGTATTGTCCGGCGTCTTGAGCGCAGCGGTGAAGCCCTGCCCTACCCATTCGCGCGCACGGGTCAGATCGCCCAGCGTAACCCAGAAATTCTTGCCCTTCACGCCCACGTCGAGCTGGTGGGTATGGTCGCCCGCCTGTTCGGTGCTGAACGGAATCTGCCGTTCCGAGCGCGCCTCCAGGCTGCGCAGGAAGGGATTGCGGACGGCCGAACTGTAGAAGCCGGTCGGCGAGAATTTATGCAGCAGGATGTCGCCGGGATTGAGCTGGGTCAGCCGCTCCTTCCACAACTGTGGGATCGGGCTTTCCTGCGTCAGCAGCGGACGGGTGCCGAACTGGAAGGCGATCGCGCCCAGTTCGGGGTTGTCGATCCAGTCGTTCCAGTCCTTGAGAGCCCAGACGCCGCCCGCCATCACGATCGGCACGTCGTCGGAAATGCCGCCTTCGCGCATCGTGTCGCGCAGCGCCTTGACGCGGGGATAGGGGTCTTGCGGCACCTTGGGATCTTCGGCGTTGGACAGGCCGTTATGGCCACCCGCCAGCCAGGGATCTTCATAGACCACTGCCGCCAGCCATTCCGACGCCTTGGAATAGGCGCGTTTCCACAGCGCGCGGAAGGCGCGGCCGGAAGACACGATCGGCAGATAGCTGACATTGTAGGAGGCCGCGATCTCGGACAGCTTATAGGGCATGCCCGCGCCGCAGGTGACGCCCGCCACCATGCCCTTGGTCTTTTCCAGTACGCCGTGCAGCACGCGCTGCGCGCCGCCCATTTCCCACAGCACGTTGATGTTGATCGCACCCTTGCCGCCAGCGATCTCGTAGGCGCGCTTCACCTGCTCGACCGCGCCGTCGATAGCATAGGCGACCAGTTCCTCGTGACGATCGCGACGGGTACGGCCATGGTAGATCTGAGGGATGACGTTGCCGAAACTGTCATAGCTGTCGGCGTTCACCGCCGACACCGTGCCGATGCCGCCCGCAGCCGCCCACGCGCCGGAACTGGCGTGGTTGGACACGGCAACGCCCTTGCCGCCTTCGACCAGCGGCCAGACTTCACGGCCACCATAGACGATGGGCTTCAACCCCTTGAACAACGACATCTCCCGCAAAAACCGCCCGGCCCCCTCGACCGGGTAAAAGCGACCCTATAGCAGCTTTGGCTGTCTATGACGAATTTGGCGCGCCCTAGCGCAAAATCATGGGGCTGGCCAGTGCCTCGCCATATAGGCGCGCATAAGCATTCACCATGTCGGCTTCGGCATAGTCGCGCGTTGCGCGGCCTCGGTTGGCGGCTCCCAGTCGGGCCCGCAGTTCGGCGTCGCCAGCCAGCGTTTCCAGCGCATCTGCCATCCTCTGCTCGTCAGACACGACGAACGGCCGGTTTTCCGGGGCGACCATGTTGGCGACATCGCCGACATCCATGGACGCCGCGGGCACGCCGGCCGCCATCGCTTCTACTAGCGATATCGGAAACTGTTCGCTGTCGGAAGACAGGGCGAAAATGTCGAACAGGCCGACGAAGCGCCAAGGACGGTCCATGAAACCAGCCATATGGATATCGTCCAGGCCAAGGGCGGCGGCCTGCGCCAGGATCGCCTCGCGCTCCGGCCCCTCGCCCACTACCACCAGTTGCAGCCTATCCTTGTGCGCCGCGACGGCGCGTACGAGGCGGGGGATATTCTTGACCGGCCGAAGCCCTGCCAGCGTGCCGACCAGCAGCTTGCCGGGCGTGCGGACCAGGCCAGGAATGGCGTCCTTAGCTGGCGGCGTGGCATAACGAACGACGTCGATGCCGTTGCGGATCAGATGGACCTTGCCTGCCGGCTGCTTCCACACCGATCGCGCGATGGTTTCGAGCCGGACCGAGGGCACCACCATGCCGTGCGCGCGTTGCAGCCCGACCCGACGGAACAGGTTGCGCTTGGTCTTCAACCGCTCGGTCTCATCGGCGTTGAACCCGTCCTCATGATGGATCAGCGGCGGCAGGCCGGCCGATGCGCCCGCCAGCCGATGCGCCATGACCGCATCCATCGATCCCCAATTATAGGTCAGGATCAGGTCGAACCGCCTGAGGAAGGCTGTGATGACCTTGTAACGCGCCAGCCCCGGCTTGCCCGCAAAAGACGGCCCATCGGGAAATTCGACGTCGATCGCAGGATCGATCGCGTCCCGCGCACCCATGGCCGCGGGATCGGCGCTGACGATGCTGTGCCGCGCCTTGTCGCCCCAGATATTCATCAGCCGCACGGCGCGCGCTTCCTTGCCGCCCAGAGTGAAACTGCCGTGGACGTGGAGGATATGCGGCCTATTCTTGCCCGAAATATCAACCATGCAGGACGCGGTCCAACAACCGGTCGATCGCGGCGACGCTTTCCGGCTCGTCCAGCCCCGGCGCATGGCCGACGTCAGGAACGGTCGTCAGTTCGGCACTGTCGCCGATCCCCTCCACCATGCGCTGCGCCGTGGCGGCGGACAGCAGGTCGGATCGCTCGCCCCGCAGCAACAGCGTCGGAATGCCGCGGAAAGCCTGCATCACGGGCCACATGTCGACGCCGGCCTCGCTGCCCATGGCGCGGATCGGTTCGGCGATCTTCATATCATAGTCCAGCACGACGCGCCCGCCACTGTTCAGTCGATAGAGGCGCTTGGCCATGGCCAGCCATTGTTCCAGGTCATAGCCGGGATAGACGTCGCCATTGGCCTCGGCCAGGGCGCGGGCGGCATGGACCCAGGTCGGGTGCGACTGGCCCACGCCGACATAGGATCGGATGCGCGCCAGCCCGCCTTCGTCCAGTACCGGCCCGACGTCGTTGAGCAACGCGCCCGCCAGCCATTCCTTGTGGGTTGCGGCGATCAACATGGTGATGACGCCGCCCAGCGACGTGCCGACCGCAACGAAGCGGGTGATGGCGAGATCGGCCAGCAAGCGGCTGATATCCTGCAAATAGGTTAGCGGGACATAGGTCATCGCATCCTTGGCATAGGCGCTTTCGGCGCGGCCGCGCATGTCCGGGCAGATCAGCCGCCACTCGCCCGCCAGCCGACCGGCCAGCGGTTCGAAATCGCGGGCGTTGCGGGTCAGCCCCGGCAGGCAGAGCAAGGGCGGGCGGCCGTCATCGCCTCCCGCATAATCCCGATAATGGAGCCGCAGCCCATCGGGTGACCACCAATATCCATCGCTGTAGCCGCTCAAGCTTGATCCTTCTGGTGACCTTCCCCCATATCGCCTTATGAACCAGACGCCGCAAGCCGCCATTTATCGCCCCGCCTCTGAAATCGACGCGCTGATGCCCGACATCGCCGCCCCGGTCACGGCGGCGGACTTTCCGCAGACGATCCTGCGCTACCGCAACGACCGCGCCGCCGCCTCGGTGGGGCTGGACGAGTTGAGCGACGCGCAATGGATCGCCCATTTCGGCCGTTTTGAGCCGCTGGAGGGCAGCCTGCCCCAGCCGCTGGCCCTGCGCTATCACGGCCATCAGTTCCGCCACTATAACCCCGATATCGGCGACGGGCGCGGATTCCTGTTCGCCCAGTTGCGCGACGATGCCGACCGATTGCTGGACCTGGGGACCAAGGGATCGGGCCAGACCCCCTATAGCCGCTTCGGCGACGGCCGGTTGACGCTGAAGGGCGGCGTGCGCGAGATATTGGCGACCGAGATGCTGGAAGCCCTGGGCGTCAACACGTCCAAGACCTTTTCCATCATCGAGACGGGCGAGGCACTGGAGCGCAACGACGAACCGTCCCCCACACGCGGCGCGGCTATGGTGCGCCTGAGCCATTCGCATATTCGCATCGGGTCGTTCCAGCGCGCGGCCTTTCATGACGACAAGGCGCTGCTGGCGAAGCTGACCGACTATGCCCTCACCCGCCTCTATGGCGAGACGCCGGGGGACAATCCATCCGCACAATTGCTGGGTCGGGTGGTCGAGCGCACCGCCGACCTCGCCGCCAGCTACATGGTTGCGGGCTTCGTCCATGGCGTGCTCAACAGCGACAATATCAATGTGACGGGCGAGAGCTTCGACTATGGTCCTTGGCGTTTCACTCCGTTGTGGGATGCCCATTTCACCGCCGCCTATTTCGACCAGCAGGGACTCTATGCCTTCGGACGGCAGGCCGAAGCGATCCATTGGGATGTAGCGCAACTCGCGGTATCGCTCCGCCCGCTGGTGGAGGCGCCGTCCCTGATCGAACAGTTGGAACGGTTCCCGACGCTCTACGGCGATGCTATGCAGCGGCGCTTCTGCTGGCGACTGGGCGTCGAGGGCACCGACCCTGGCGCGATGATCGAGGCGGCGGTGCGCGGCCTGGTGACGAGCGGCACGCCGATCGACCGTTTCTTCCACGACTGGCGCGGCGGCACAGTCCCCTCCGGCGCGCATTATGACGATGCTGGCTGGGCGCCGTTCCGCGAGGCGATTGCGGGCTTTACCGCTTTGCCCAACGCAAGGGACCATCCCTATTGGTCGGACGAAGCGCCCTGCTCCATGCATATCGATGAGGTGGAGTCGATCTGGAGTGCCATCGACACGGATGACGACTGGACACCGCTTCATAACAAAGTCGCCGCGATCAGGCGGATGGGCGACGCTCATCGCATTGCACGATGACAGATAATGACAAATGCTGAATTGAAGGAACAATATTAACAAGAGGAAGATTATCGGAGGTTAAGCATTCTGCGATCCTGCAACCTGTGGTGGCACCATGATCGAGCGCGACTTGACTGACCCGGACGGCATTATAACCGTCCGGTCTTCGGGGCATTGGACAAGGGCAGAGCTGGATGCGCATTTTCGAGCGATGCGTGAGATCGTCGCGCAGAAAAGACGAAACGGCGAACCTGTTCGGGTGCTTTCGGACCTGAGCACCGCCGACGAACAGGATATGGGCATAGACGACTATGTTCTGACCGAATGCCATCGCACCTATCAGCCGGGCGACCGGGTGGCGATCCTGACCCCTGACAAACAGAGCAAACAGCGCTTGCGCGCGAAGCTGCACGGATCGGAAGTGGGCGCATTCAGCTCGCGACTGCCGGCAGAGATGTGGCTGATGGCCGCAGACCTGCCGCCGCCACAATAGATTGACGTCGCGCCTGCCTCCTCGCCTCCGCCCTATTTTCCTTAACCTTTTTCAGCCATATATCGCGTCAAATGGTCGCGCCGCTTACATCCCATGAACCCGCCACCGGCGCCCTGCTCTGGCAAGGCGAGACGGGCGATGTCGACGCGGAAGTCGCCCGCGCCCGCGCCGCCTGGCCCAAATGGGCGGCGCAGCCCATCGCCTATCGCATCGAAACGCTGCGCCGCTTCGTCAACGTCGTGCGTCGGCAGGAAGATGCGCTCGCCGATCTCATCGCGCGCGAAACCGGCAAGCCGCTATGGGACGCCCGCAACGAAGTGCATGCGGTGATGGGCAAGGTCGATGTCAGCGTCGCCGCCTATTCCGAACGCACCGGCCAGCGCCGGCTGGAAGCGGCGCTGGGCGCGCGCCAGTCGGTGCGGCACAAGCCCCATGGCGTCATGGCGGTGCTTGGTCCCTATAATTTCCCCGCACACCTTCCCAATGGGCATATCATCCCCGCGCTGCTGGCGGGCAACGCCGTGGTGTTCAAGCCGTCGGAAAAGACGCCTGCCGTGGGCGAAATGCTGGTGAAGCTCTATCAGGAAGCCGGCGTACCGGTGGATGCGATCCGACTGCTGCTCGGCGGCCCGGATGCGGGCAAGGCGCTGGCCGCCCACCCCGATGTCGGCGGCATACTCTTCACGGGATCGGCCCAGACCGGTATCGCGATCAACCGGCAATATGCCGCGCAGCCGTCCAAGATACTGGCGCTGGAAATGGGCGGCAATAACCCGATCATCGTATGGGACACGCCCGAAATCAACGCCGCAGCGACGCTGGTGGTCCAGTCGGCTTTTATGAGCAGCGGTCAGCGCTGCACCGCCGCCAGCCGCCTGATCGTGCGCGACGGCATCGCGGATCGGCTGATCGCGGAGATCAAGAAACTGGCCGACCGGCTGATCGTGGACCATCCCCATGCCAATCCTACCCCCTATATGGGTCCGGTGATCGACAACCCTACTGCCGACGGACTGACCGAAAGCTTCCTCTTCCTGATGAGCAATGGCGGCAGGCCGATCAAGCATATGGTCCGGCCCCACAAGGGCCTGCCCTTCCTCAGCCCCGCAATCATCGACGTCACCGCAATGAAGGAACGGCCCGATGTCGAACTGTTCGGCCCGCTGCTGCAAGTCATCCGCGTCGCGGACTTCGGCGACGCGATCGCGGAAGCGAACAATACCCGCTATGGCCTCTCCGCCTCGCTCATCGGTGGATCGCCCGAGCAATATAATCAGTTCTGGGCCAATGTCCGCGCCGGCGTGGTCAACTGGAACCGGCCAACCAATGGCGCTTCCTCTTCTGCACCTTTCGGTGGCACCGGCATTTCGGGCAATCACCGCCCCAGCGCCTATTATGCCGCCGATTATTGTGCCTATCCGGTGGTGTCGGCAGAAATCGAAACACCCCGCGCCTCAATCGGCGTCGGCCTGAAGGACATCGACGTCAGCGTGATGGGCGATTGACGGAGATAGGGGCAAATATTTCCCCAAAACATTTCCTAGTCCCCTCCATACCCATTCTGAATTGAACTTTCGCGGCGCTTTCGCCATCTGACCAGCATGGCTGACAAAGCATCTTCGACAGTCCACCTGGTGGGCGCGGGACCGGGCGATCCGGACCTGCTGACCATCAAGGCCGCGCGCCTGATTGCGCAGGCCGACGTCATCGTGCATGACGGGCTGGTGTCGGACGACATTCTTGCGCTGGCTTCGCCGGACGCCGAACTTATCTCCGTTGCCAAGCAGCGAAGCCGCCATTCGATGCCACAGGACGCGATCAACGCCCTGCTGGTCGATCTGGCGCGTGAAGGCCGTCATGTCGTCCGCCTGAAGGGCGGCGATCCGTTCATCTTCGGCCGCGGTGGCGAGGAAGTCGACGCCTGCCGTGCGGCGGGCGTGCCGCTCGAAGTCGTGCCCGGCATCAGTGCCGCGATTGGCAGCGCTGCGATGGCGCAATTGCCTCTGACCCTTCGCGATGCGTCCAGCGCCGTCAGCTTCGTCGCAGGCCAGTGCAAGGGACTGACGGACCAGGACTGGTCGGGCCTGGCGGGCAAAGGTCGCACGCTCGTCATCTATATGGGCGTCGCAACCGCGGCCGACATCGCCGACAAGCTGATCGCGGACGGCGTGTCGCCCTCCATCCCGGTCGCAGTGCTGGAAAATGGTACGCGCGCCGACATGCGGACATTGCGCACGCTGCTCGCCGACCTGGGTGACATGGTGGCGCGCGAGCAGATCAAAAGCCCGGCCCTGATCGTGGTCGGCGAGGTGGCGGCCCATGCGCTGGCGCAAGATGTGCTGGCGGACTGGACCGCCAAAGGGGAGAGTATTTCGGAGATGCGTTCGTGAAGATATTGACCGGCAACGATCTTGTGAGCGGCGACGTCATCTGGTGGGCGGGCGATGGCTGGTCGCGCCAGGTCGGCGACAGCGCCGACGTGGGCGAACGCGGCGATGACCTCGCCCGCACCGAGGAAGCCGCGCTGCGCGTGGTCGGCGCCTATGTGATCGACGCGACCGTCACCGAAGACGGTGTGCGCCCGGCCCATATCAAGGACCGCATCCGCGCGCTCGGCCCGACGGTGCGCCCCGATCTGACGCTGAAACCAAACGACGCCGATGCCGGCAACTGGGTGATCTGAACCATGTATCGCTACGACAGCTATGACCAGTCCATCGTCGACGCTCGCGTCGAGGAATTTCGCGACCAGGTGCAGCGCCGCCTGACCGGCGCGCTGACAGAGGATCAGTTCAAGCCGCTCCGGCTGATGAATGGCCTCTACCTCCAGTTGCACGCCTATATGCTGCGTGTCGCCATCCCTTATGGCACGCTGTCGGGCAAACAGATGCGCAAGCTGGGCGAGATCGCAGCGAAATATGATCGCGGCTATGGACACTTCACCACGCGCCAAAATCTCCAATATAACTGGATCAAGCTGGCCGACGCGCCCGACATCCTGGCCGAGCTGGCGACGGTGGAGATGCATGCCATCCAGACGTCGGGCAACTGCATCCGCAACATCAGTTCCGACCAATATGCCGGCGTCAGCGCCGACGAGGTGGCAGATCCCCGCCCCTGGGCCGAACTGCTGCGCCAATGGTCGAGCTTCCACCCGGAATTCACCTATCTGCCGCGCAAGTTCAAGATTTGCGTGATCGCCAGCGACGATGATCGCGCGGCGATGCGGCTGCACGATATCGGCCTTAAGCTGGTGTCGAAAGACGGCAAGATCGGCGCCGAAGTCTATGCTGGCGGCGGCATGGGCCGCACACCGATGGTCGCACCGCTTATCAACGGCTTCGTGCCGGAAGATGAGATTATTTCTTATCTGGAAGCCTGCCTGCGCGTGTATAACCGCTACGGCCGCCGCGACAATAAGTACAAGGCCCGGATCAAAATCCTGGTCCACGAGATTGGCGTCGAGGACTATAAGCGCCAGGTCGAGGAAGAGTTCGCCCATATGCGCACGCTGGGCCTCAACCCGCCGGTCGAGGAACTGGACCGCATCCGCGCCTTCTTCGCCGCACCGGCCTATGAAAACGGCCTGTCCGATGCGATCGAACGCGCCGACCCGGCCTTCGCCCTTTGGGTCGATCGTCAGGTCGCGCCGCACAAGGCGCCCGGCTATGCCATCGTCAATATCAGCCTGAAGCCGCTGACCGGCATTCCCGGCGACGCATCGGCGGAACAGATCGAACTGGTCGCGACCTTGGCCGAGCAATATTCGCTCGACGAACTGCGCGTCACCCATGCGCAAAACCTGGTCCTGCCGCACGTGAAGAAGGCCGACCTCCACGCCATCTGGCAGAAGCTGGAGGAAGCGGGTCTGGCCGAGGCCAATCTCGACCTCATCACCGACATCATCGCCTGTCCAGGCCTTGATTATTGCGCCCTCGCCAATGCGCGCTCGATCCCGCTGGCGCAGAAGATCGCGCAGCGCTTCGCCGCGGCGGAGCGTCAGGCGGAACTGGGGGAACTCAAGGTCAAGATTTCGGGCTGCATCAATGCCTGCGGCCATCACCATGCCGGCCATATCGGCGTTCTGGGTGTCGATCGGAAAGGCGTGGAGAATTTCCAGCTCTCGCTGGGCGGATCGGGCGCGGAGGATGCATCGCTGGGTCAGATCACCGGGCCGGGCTTTTCGGAAGACGGCGTGGTCGATGCTATCGAGAAGGTCACGGACCTCTATCTCGCGCAGCGCGAAGGTGGCGAACGCTTCCTCGACACCTATCGCCGCATCGGCATGAAGCCCTTCAAGGAGGCGATCTATGGTTGAATTCCTGTCCTTCCGCGACGGCGAAGCCGCGCAGGAACCCTCCGTCACGGTCGAGGCCTTTACCGGCCAGTCCAACTCGACCGCCGTCCGCATCGAAGCGGGTGAAGATGCGCGCGAACTGCTGCCCTATCTCGATCGCCTGTCGCTGGTGGAGATAAATTTCCCCGCTTATGGGGACGGGCGCGGCTATTCCGCCGCCCGCATCCTGCGGGAATCCGGCTATCGGGGCGAACTGCGCGCGGTGGGCGACGTGCTGGTCGATCAGATCGTCGCCATGCGCCGCTGCGGTTTCGACAGTTTTCATCCCGCCAAGCCGCTGGACGACGCCGCCGTCGACCGCGCGCTCCATCGCTATGCTGACGTCTATCAGAAGGCGATCGACGGCCGCACCCCGATTTGGGCGAAACGGCACCCGGAGAAGATTAATGGCTGAACCTGCTCGTCAGATCGACCTGATCGACGCCCGCCCCGCCTTCACCCAGGCACAGGCCGATGCGCTGAACGCGCGGTTTGAGGGTGTCGATACGATCACCATGCTCAAGACCGTGTTTGCAGAAGGGCTCGCCGGCAATGTCGCCGTCGTCTCCTCCTTCGGCACGGAAAGCGCGGTGCTGCTCGATCTGGTGGCGAAGGCCGATCCGACCATTCCGGTGATCTTCGTCGATACGTTGAAGATGTTCGCCGAGACGCTCAACTATCGCGATACGCTCATCAAGCGCTTCGGTTTTACCGACAGCCGCACGGTGACGCCGATCGCCGACGTCATCGCCAAGAAGGACGAGACCGGCCTGCGCTGGTCCTACGACCCGGACGGCTGCTGCGAAATCCGCAAGGTCGAACCGATGAAGCGCGCCAAGGATGGCCTGGATGCCTGGATTTCGGGCCGCAAGGCGTTCCAGTCGGTGACGCGCCAGAACCTGCCCCGTTTCGAAGTCGAAGACGGCCGGCTCAAGCTCAATCCCCTGGGCGACTGGAACAAGGCCGATCTGGAGGCCTATTTCGAGGCCGAGAAACTGCCTCGCCATCCGCTGGAGGCGCAAGGCTATCTGTCGATCGGCTGCGAACCCTGCACGTCGAAGGTGATGCCGGGCGAAGACCCGCGTGCGGGCCGCTGGCGCGGCTGGGACAAGGTGGAATGCGGTATCCATTCGCCGGTCACGCCGATCCCCGTCGTCGATCCCGAAGACCCCGCCAACCAGCCGGTGTTCTGACATAGGCAAGCCTGTGCCGCCCGTCCTGCGCCGCCGCTCCTGCCAATCATGGCCGCCTGATTTCGGCGGCCCCTAACAATCGCTGCATTTAGTCCCCATATGCCGATTTCGGCATAGGACCGTGGCGGCCTCGCTTCGACCTGAACCCCTTATGTCGGTCGAACTCCGGTTCGATAATTTTCCAAAAGGCTGGAAACACCTGCATCGCATCGGTCGATCGGCCCGATGCGTGCCCGATGGAGTACGCCCCGCATGATCGCCTATCTGATCCTCGTCCATCGCTTTCCAGAGCAGTTCAAACGCATGTTCCAGGCCATCTATGTGCCGGGCAACCATTATCTGATCCACGTAGACCAGCGATCGGGCGCAGCCATGACGGCCGACATCGCCGCCTTCCTCAAACCCTATATCAACGTCGCCATGCTACCCTCGCACAAGATGCTGTGGGGCGGGTACAGTCTGGTGGACGCCGAATTGCGGGGCATGGCCAAGCTGCTGGAGATGAATGCGGACTGGCGTTATTTCATCAATTTGAGCGGGCAGGATTTTCCGCTCAAGTCTCAGGCCTATATCGCCGACTATCTGGCCCGCCATGACGGCACGGAGTTCATCCGCAACGTACCGCAACAGGCGGTTCGCCCGGACACAATGAATCGCCTCAGCCATTATTTCGTCGAAGCCTTCAACCGCATCGTGCGCACTGGCATAAGTCGCCGGCCGATGGCCGGGATCACGCCCTATATCGGCACCCAGTGGAAGGCGGTCACGCGCGAATTCTGCGCCTTCGCCTGCCACGCACCTGCGGCCCGGCGCTTCAAGCAATTTTATCGCCGCACCCTGATTGCCGACGAAGGTTTTTTCCAGACACTCATGATGAACGCCTTTGCCGGCGGCAAGGTGGTCAATGACGATCTGCGCACGATCGACTGGATCCCCGATGGAGACATCAAGCTGCGCCCCCGCACCTTCGTCACCCGCGACGCGCTGCGACTGACGCTCAGCCCCGACCTGTTCGCCCGCAAATTCGACGCGCAGGAGGACAGCCATATTCTCGACCTGCTCGAAGCCCATCTTCAGACGCCCGCCGCCGCAACGCTGCCGGCACCGGCGCGCATCCACGCAACATTGTCACCGGCTTCTGAACGAATCGTCTCTCCAGCCTGAAATCGGACGGCGGCGTCCACACGCGCCGTCATGCCCTTTCATATGATCGATTCATAAAGTCTCGCCCGACTGTCGATCTTCCGATCGATCGGAAGGCCGGAAAAATCGGCCTTGCGGGGTTCCGTCTCGCACCCGACGTCGCTATGGGTCGGCCTTCCCGGCCTGACCGGTCACAGCACGGGCGGATTATCGGCATGGCGCCACTATCATGATCGGACAGCTTCGCCTGTTCCGGCGGCGGGCACGCGTCATCATGCGCCGCCATGGCCCCGAAGCACTGATCTGGCGGCGGCGTATCGCCATATTGGCCGGCGCAGTGCTGGTCGGCCTGACGGCGCTGCTGTTCGCCGAACTGGCCGACCATGCCGGCGCGCTGTTCCGGCGCATGGTAGCCTGGCGCTGGTGGCTTCCGCTGGTCGTGACGCCCCTGGGGTTCGCCGCCTTCGCCTGGATCACGATGAAGCTCGCCCCTGCCGCCAAAGGATCGGGCATACCGCAGGTAATCGCCGCCGCGCGCAATCCCGACGCAGGGATGAAGCAACTGGTGTCCGCCCGCACAGCCTTCGTCAAATTCTGGCTGACCATCGGCACCTTGCTGTTCGGCGCGTCGGTGGGCCGCGAAGGTCCGACGGTCCAGATCGCCGCCAGCATCATGGGCTATATGCACCGCTTCATGCGCATCCCGCTGCGCGCGTCGGTGTTCATCGCCGGTGGCGCGGCGGGCGTGGCGGCGGCGTTCAACACGCCGCTGGCCGGGGTCGCCTTCGCCATCGAGGAACTGGCGGCCGCCTATGAGCAGCGCATGACCCTGCTGGTGATGGCCGCCGTGCTGATCGCAGGCATGGTCAGCCTGGGGCTGGCTGGCGACTATGTCTATTTCGGGGAGATGCGCCAGACGTTGAGCGTCCATGACGCGCTGATCGCCGCACCGGTGGCGGGCTTTCTGGGCGGGATCGCCGGCGGCCTCTTTTCCCGGCTGATGCTGGCGTCCGGCTCCACCCAATGGAAGCCGATGCGGTGGCTGCGCGAGCGGCCGGTCCGACTTGCTCTGCTGTGCGGGTCCGCGGTCGCAATCATGGGGGTCGCAACGGGCTTGACCTGGGGCACGGGCTACGAAACGGCGCAGGCGGTCATTACCGGGCGGGACGTGCCATTGTGGTTCGGCGCGGCGAAATTCGTGTCGACGCTGGCGACCGCGGTATCCGGCCTGCCGGGCGGCATCTTCGCACCCTCCTTGTCGGTTGGCGCCGGCATCGGCGACATGCTGCGCAGCCTGTTCCCCAGCTATCCGCAGGGCGCGGTGGTGCTGCTGGGTATGGTCGCCTATTTCACCGGCGTCGTCCGCGCGCCTCTGACCGCCGTCATCATCATTTCCGAAACCACCGCCAGCCGTGGACTGATGATGCCCCTGCTCGCAGCGGCCCTGGTCGCCGACTTTTCGGCCCAGTTGGTCAGCAAGGAACGGCTGTACCACGGGCTGGCCAAACGCTTCACTCTGCCCGGCTAAATCTATCCCGTCCGCGTAACAAAGTTACAAGCGACTGGACGAACCGCACCAGCCGGGCGATACCCGCGCGCCATTGTCAGACATAAGGGAGTCGCCCCATGGACCGCCGTCAATTCCTCGCCACCACCTGCGCCGTCGCGCTTACCGCCGCCGCCCCCCGCGCGCTGGCGCAGGCAGCCGGTAGCGACGATGCGCGCCTCTCGGCCGCCTTCGCCGCCATTTTCGAGCGGCAACTGGACCTGTCGCCCAGCTTCGTCACCAGCCTGGGCCTCGACAAGGGCGCGCGTGCTGGGGCCAAAAGCCAGCTCGACGACAACAGCAAGTCTGCGATGCTGAAACGGTTGGCCGCGACGCAAGGCGCGATCAAGGAGTTGGACAGCTATAAGGCCGCCAGCCTGTCCGATGCGCAGCGGCTCAACCTCGACGTCATCCTCTATGCGCTGCGCCAGCAGACCGTCGCCCCGGCCAAGTTCGGCCTCAACAGCGCGGTTCGCCCCTATCGCATCTTCCAGCAGGGCGGCAGCTATTTCTCGACGCCCGATTTCCTGAATACCGCCCACACCATCAACGCCGCCGCCGATGGCGACGCCTATGTCGCGCGGCTGGAAGCCTTCGCCCGCAACCTGCGCACCGACACCGCGCTCCAGCGCGACGAAGCCGCGCGCGGCTATCTGGCGCCGGGCTGGTCGCTCGACCTGACGCTCGGCCAGATGAAGAAGCTGCGCGGGCAGCCGGCCCCCGACAGTTCGATGGTCCAGTCGCTGGTCAAGCGCGCCGCCGCCAAGGGGATCGCGGGCGACTGGCAAGCGCAGGCGGCCGCGGTAGTAGAAAAATCCATCTATCCCGCGCTGGACGAGCAGATCGCCGCGATCGAAAGTCTACGGGGCAAGACCGCGGCTGGCGATGGCATATGGCGCACGCCGCGCGGCGATGAAATCTATGCCGCCGCGCTCAAGAGCGCGACGACGACCGACCTGTCCGCCGACCAGATCCACGCCATGGGGCTGGAGCAGGTGGCCGACATCAGCGCCCAGCTCGACACCATTTTGAAGGGCGCGGGCTACAGCAAGGGCATGATCGGCGAGCGCCTCGCCGCGCTCAATGTCGAACCCTCGCAACTCTATGCCGACAGCACGGACGGGCGGACGGCCTTGCTGGCGCAGCTCAATCGCGATCTCGATGCGATGAAGGCCAGACTTCCCAACGCCTTCACCACCATTCCCGACACGGCATTGGAAATCCGCGCCGTACCGGTCGAGATTCAGGACGGCGCCTCCAACGGCTATTATAACCGCGCCGCGCTCGACGGATCGCGGCCCGCCATCTATTTCATCAACCTCAAGGATGTCGGCGACTGGCCGAAATATGGCCTGCCGGCGCTGACCTATCACGAGGGCGTGCCGGGCCATCACCTCCAGATCTCGACCGCCCAGACAGCCGGCGACATCCCGATGCTGCGCAAGACCGCGTTCATGAGCGCCTATAGCGAAGGCTGGGCGCTCTATGCGGAGCAATTGGCGGACGAACTGGGCGGTTATACGACGCCGCTCGACCGGGCCGGCTATCTCCAGTCCTTCCTGTTCCGCGCGGCGCGACTGGTGGTCGACACCGGCATCCATGCGAAGAAATGGGATGTGAAGCAGGCGACCGACTATATGGTGGAGAAGACCGGCTTCGCCCGGCCGCGTTGCCAGCGGGAGGTCGAGCGCTACTGCACCCAGCCCGGCCAGGCGACCAGCTACAAGGTCGGCCATGGCGTCTGGACGAAAGCCCGCGCCGACGCCCAGGCCGTGCAGGGAAAATCCTTCGATCTCAAGCAGTTCCACGCCATTCTTGAGGAAGGTGCAATGCCGCTGTCGATGCTGGAGAAACGGGTCGCCGCGCGGGCGAAGGGCTAGGCGCCCATGCCCCCGTTCGTTTCAGACGACACGAACGGGGGCTGATCAGCCAGGTTATTCGTAGTTCAAATCCTGATAGCTATCGTCCGCAATATCCGAGAATCGCGTGATCTTCGCGTCGAACTTCATGCGGATGCGGCCGGTGGAGCCGTGACGCTGCTTGGCGATAATCACCTCGGCCAGGCCGTAGATTCGCTCCATATTTTCCTTCCACGTGGCGTAAGCCGCCTCATCGTCGGGCTTGGGCTCCTTGGCCGCTTCGTAATAATCCTCACGGAACACGAACCAGACCATGTCCGCATCCTGCTCGATCGAGCCGGATTCGCGTAAGTCGGAGAGCTGCGGCCTTTTGTCCTCGCGCTGTTCCACCGCACGGCTGAGCTGCGACAGCGCCAGCACCGGAACATGCAATTCTTTCGCCAACGTCTTCAAACCCCGCGAGATTTCCGAAATCTCGTTGACGCGATTCTCGTTGCCGCGGCCGGTGCCCTGCAATAGCTGAAGATAGTCGACGACGATGAAACCGATATCATGCCGCCGCTTCAACCGACGCGCGCGGGTGCGCAGCGCGGCGATGGTCAGGCCCGGCGTATCATCGATGAATAAAGGCAATTCCTGCAACTCTCGCGCCGCGCGCGACAGATTCTGGAAGTCCGCCCGGCTGATCTTGCCCATGCGCAGCGCTTCGCCGCTGATGCCCGACTGTTCGGCCAGAACGCGGGTCGCCAACTGGTCGGCCGACATTTCGAGGCTGAAGAAGGCGGTCTTGGCGCCCATATTCTTTTCCGCCGGGATGCCGTCGGCATTGTCGCGCAACCAGCGCGACGCCGCATTATAGGCGATGTTCGTCGCCAGCGACGTCTTTCCCATGCCCGGCCGACCGGCCAGGATCATCAAGTCCGAATTGTGCAGGCCGCCGATCTTGGCGTTCAGGCTGTTGATCCCGGTCGTGATCCCCGACACATGACCGCCGCTGTTGAGCGCACGCTCCGCCACCTGCACCGCCGCGGTGGAGGCCATGAGGAAGCTCTTGACCGAACCACCCTCGCCCTCGCCCTCCGACACTTTGTAGAGCGCGACTTCGGCCGCCTCTATCTGCTCGCGCGGATTGACGGCTTCGCTGGTGTCCAGCGCATTTTCAACCAGTTCGCGGCCGACATTGACCAGTTCCCTGAGCAACGCCAGATCGTAGATCTGGGTGGCGAAGTCGCGCGCGCCGATCAGCGCCGCGCCATTGCCGGTCAGTTGCGCCAGATAGCCCGCCCCGCCCAGTTCCTTCAATGCCGGGTCCATGTCCAGCATCGGCTTGAGCGTGACCGGATTGGCGATCATGTCCTTGTCGAGCAGGCGCATGATCGCGTCGTAGATACGGCCGTGCAGCGGCTCGAAAAAATGTTCGGCCTTGATCTTGAGCTGGACATCCTCGGCAATGCGGTTGTCGATCATGATCGCGCCCAGCAGCGCGGCTTCGGCCTCCACGTTGCGCGGCAATTCGGTGCCGCCATTGTCGGCGGGATTGATTTTCAGCAGTTCGACCATGGCCTCTCTTTCCTCTGCCGGCGCACGCCGCGCAAGGGCCAAGGCGGAAACCATCTGTGGATAAGTCGCGCTTGCTTTTCGCCGCGCGCCGCCGCACTGACTATGGGCTTCACCATGGCCGATCCGCGCATCATAGACATCCAGCTGGACCAGCGCACGATCCTGTGGCGCAATGCCGACGTGGAGCAGGAACGGCGCATCGCGATCTTCGACCTGCTTGAGGATAATCACTTCGCGCCGCAGCGGGTCCATGCCGACGGCTATGCCGGCCCGTACAAGGTCGTGCTGCGGGTCGAGGACGGACGGCTGGTGATCGAGATCAACCGGGAGGACGACGCGCCGCTGGAGGCGATCATCCTGGGCCTGGGCCGCTTCCGTCGCCCGATCCGCGAATATTTCGCCATTTGCGACAGCTATTATCAGGCGATCAGCAACGCTTCCCCGCAACAGATCGAGACGGTGGACATGGCCCGGCGCGGCATCCACAATGATGCGGCGGAAGTGCTGAAGGAGCGGCTGGAGGGTAAGATCGACGTCGATTTCGACACGGCGCGGCGGCTCTTCACGCTGATCTGCGTGCTGCATATCAAGGGGTAGAACGATCAGGGTTGTGACTTTGGGGGGCCTGCTGGTCCGCATCGGTGCGGGACTGGCGGTGGTCGCGGCGCTGGCGCTGGCGCTGTGGCTCTATGCGCGCGGCTGGGCGCCCAGCCGTGACCAATATCCGGTGCAGGGCGTCAGCATCAGCGCCAACAATGGTCCGGTCGACTGGGGCACGCTGGCGGCGCAGGGCGCAGACTTCGCCTATATCCGCGCCGCCGACGCCGCCGACCGGCGCGACCCGGCCTTCGCCGCCAATTGGCGCGCGGCGCGCGCAGCGGGCCTGCGCTACGGCGCGCTGCTCGAATTCACCCCTTGTCGCCTCGCCAGCGATCAGGCGACCCGCTACATGACCACGGTGCCGCGCGACAACGCCGCGCTGCCGCCGGTGATCCGCCTCGCCTTCTCCCCCGCCTGCACCGCCCGGCCGAACCGCGACCTGCTGCTGTCGGAACTCAACACGCTGGTCAATCTGATCGAGGGCCATGCCGGCAAGACCGTGCTGCTCAATGTGACTGAGGATTTCGACAAGGCCTATGATATCGGCTCCGGCATCAACCGGACCTTGTGGCTGGACGGCAATTTCTTCCCGCCCGATTATGCGACCAAGCCCTGGGTGATGTGGACAGCCAGCGACATGCGGCATATCGACGGCGTCGATGGCCCGGTCCGGTGGAATGTGGTGACGCCCTGATGCGAGACGAACAACGAGTTGGACAGTTGATTGCGGCTGCGCGGGGGGCGATGGCCCATGCCCATGCGCCCTATAGCCGCTTTGCAGTGGGCGCAGCGGTGCGGCTGACCGATGGCACGATCATCACTGGCTGCAACTTCGAAAATGCCAGCTATGGCCTGTCGCTCTGCGCCGAAACGGTCGCGCTCGCCAGCGTCAACGCACAAGGTCGTTTCGCTGACGTAACGGAAATCGCCGTAGTCGGTGGCGCCATGGATGCTGGGGAAGAAGCGCTCGTCACACCTTGCGGCCGCTGCCGCCAGATCATGAACGAAGCCGAACAGATGGCCGGCCGCACCCTTGCCATCTATTGCGCCACGCCCAGCGGCGACCGCATCCTGGACCTTAAGGTCGCAGACCTCCTCCCCCATGCCTTCGGTCCTGCGGACCTGGGCATCGGTCCCATGAAAAAGAGCTGACACGACATGGCCATTCTTTCCGACAAGTGGATTCGCGAACAGGCGCTGAGCACCGGCATGATCGAGCCGTTCGTGGAGAGCCAGCGGCGCGAAGGCTGCATCAGCTATGGCCTATCCTCTTACGGCTATGACGCGCGGGTGGCGGACGAATTCAAGATCTTCACCAATGTCGACAGTACGATCGTCGATCCGAAGGATTTCGATCCCAAGAATTTCGTCGATCGCCAGACCGACTGCTGCATCATCCCGCCCAACAGCTTCGCGCTGGCCCGCACGGTCGAATATTTCCGCGTGCCGCGCGACGTGCTGGTCATCTGCCTCGGCAAATCCACCTATGCCCGCTGCGGCATCATCGTGAACGTGACGCCGCTGGAACCGGGCTGGGAGGGGCATGTGACGCTGGAATTTTCCAACACGACGCCGCTGCCCGCAAAGATCTACGCCAATGAAGGCGCGTGCCAGTTCCTGTTCCTGCAGGGCAATGAACCATGCGAGGTCAGCTATGCCGACCGCGCGGGCAAATATATGGGGCAGCAGGGCGTGACATTGCCCCGCCTGTGATGCGACACTATGCGCCATGAGCTTCTGGCGCAGCGAATTACGGGGTGCGCGACCCGATATCGGCGCTGACCGGCGGGTCTATGCGATCGGCGACGTGCATGGCCGCGCCGACCTTCTCGACGCGCTGCTGGCGATGATCGCGCGCGACGACGATGTCCGGCTGCGCAAGCCGATCAGCCTGATCCTGCTGGGCGACCTGGTCGATCGCGGCCCTGATTCCCGCACCGTGGTGGACCGGGTGATGGCGTTGGCGGCATCGGGCGGCGACGTACGCTGCCTCAAGGGCAATCATGAGGAAGCCTTCATCCTGGCGGCACGCGGCGACTTGCGCGCCCTGCCTCTGTTCCGGCGCATGGAGGGCGAAGCGACGCTGGCCAGCTATGGCCTCGACCCCGCGCTGTTCCGGGTGATGACCGATGCCGAACTGGCCGCCTGGATGGAGCGCCATGTGCCGCGCGCGCATGTCGATTTCCTCGACGCCCTGCCCGACAGCATCGCGATCGGCGACTATCTGTTCGTCCATGCCGGCATTCGCCCCGGCGTGCCGGTGGAAGATCAAAGCCCGGCCGACCTGCGCTGGATCAGACAGGAATTCCTGACGCATCGCGGCCGCCATCCCAGCATGGTCGTCCATGGCCATAGCATCAGCACCGATGTGGACGAACAAGCGGGCCGGATCGGCATCGACACCGGCGCCTTCTTTTCGGGACGCCTGACCGCAATCGGCCTGGAAGGCGTCGATCGCTGGATTTTGCAGACCAGGGGGTGATGGCCCCGCATGACTGCATCGGCGTGCGGGGTTCGCGGCGGCGACCGGACGCCCAGCGCTTCTCATAAATCCATGAGAAAGATTTTATATTGCCTGTCCAGTATTCGCGATAGCGGAACCCTAAAGTTTCTTCGTTGGAGACAGCAGAGCGGCAGGAAATGCCGTTACAGCAGGGGAACAGACACATGCATAAACGCCATGCCATGGCGGGGATCGCCCTCGCCATCTGCCTCGTCTCGCCTACGCAACTTCTCGCCGCCGCGACGCCGGACGCCACGCTGACCCAGCGGCATAAATTCGACATCCATGTCCAGCCACTCAGCAGCGCGCTGCGGGAATTGTCGGCCCAGTCGGGCGTCCGCATCCTCTTCCCCTATGACGAGGTCGCCGCGATCCGCAGCCGCCGCATCCAGGGATGGTTGTCGACGCAGGACGCCCTCGCCCGGCTGCTGGCCGGCACCGAACTCACTTCTACCCCGGCCGGCGCGGGCGTGATCGCCCTGGCCGCCCCCGCCAATCGCAGCGCCGCGCGCCGCAGCCCGCTCGCGCTGCAATATGCGCAGGCGACCCTGCCGGGTACGGGCGCGCAGGCCATGACCATGGCCCCCGCCCCCGAACCGGTCGAGGATGCAACGCCGATCATCGTCACCGGCACGCGCACCACGAACCGCACCGTCGCCGAAAGCCTGGCGCCGATCGACGTGCTGGGCGAAAAGGATCTGGAATCGAGCGGCAAACAGTCGGTACGCGACCTGCTCGGCACGCTGGTCCCCTCGATCAACGTGTCGAACAATGGCGCGGGCGCGAGCTGGGCGGTGCGCACCCTGTCGCTGCGCGGCCTCGGCGGCGACCAGTTGCTGGTGCTGGTAAACGGCAAGCGCCGGCACAATACCGCGACGCTCTTCATCAACGGGTCGGTCCAGAACGGCCAGTCGCCGCCTGACCTCGACCTGATTGCCGGCAACGCGATCCAGCGGATCGAGGTGCTGCGCGATGGCGCATCGGCGCAATATGGCTCCGATGCGATCGCCGGCGTGGTCAACATCATCCTGAAGAACGATATGTCGGGCGGCGCGGCGCTGACCATGGGCAGCACCGCCGACAATGGTGGCTGGCAGGGGCGCTGGCAGGTCGACAAGGGGTTCGCCCTGGGCCAGGACGGCGGCTATGTCCACTTGTCGGCGGACGGCGTGCTGCAGGATAATACGATCACGAAGAGCAGCCCGATCACCGGGCAATTCTATCCGACCGGCGACCCGCGCAACGCCGATCCCGACCGCATCCGCGCCAAATATGGGCAGCCGCAGGTGATCGGCGGCAATCTGGGCTATGATGCGATGATGCCGGTAGGGAACAGCCTGGAACTCTATAGTTTCGGCACCTATTCCAAGCGCCATGCCGCGGGCTGGCTCACCTATCGCACACCGCAGGCCGCCAATAATATTCTGGAAATCTATCCCGAAGGCTATATCCCGCGCATCCACGTCTATGACGAGGATTTCCAGTTTGCGGGCGGCCTGCGCGGCGAAGTGGGCGGCGGCGTGCATTTCGACCTCAGCACCAGCTACGGCCAGGACGAGGTCAAATATGCCCAGACGACCTCGCTCAACCCCTCGCTCGGGCCGGCAAGCCCGACCCATTTCTACCTCGGCAAGCTGCGCTTCGACGAATGGGTCAGCAATCTCGACCTCAGCAAGGAATTCGACATCGGCCTTGCCGGGCCGCTCTCGGTCGCGGTGGGCGGCGAGTATAAGAAGAACAAGTTCGTCATCAGCCCCGGCGATGCGGTGTCCTATATCAACGGCGGCTATATCTTCCCGACGGGCGGCTGGCGCGGCGGCACCTTTGCCAGCGGCATCGGGTCGCAGGGCGTCATCGGCTTCACCCCCGAGGGATCGGGTAGCTGGAGCCGTGACAATTGGAGCGCCTACGGCAATATCGAAGGCAAGATCGTCGAGGGCGTCGAGTTCGGCCTTGCCGGGCGACATGAGGATTATTCGGATTTCGGCACCACCGATACGGGCAAGGCGTCGCTGCGCATAGAACCCGTCAGGGGCATAGCGATCCGTGGCACGGCCAGCACTGGTTTCCGTGCACCCACGCTCCAGCAGCAACATTATAATTCGTCCAGCACGATCGGCGTAGTCATCGACGGGGTCAGCCAGTTGCGTCCCGTAGTCGCGCTGCCGGTCGATAGCGCCGCGGCGCAGGCGCTCGGCGCCGTTGCGCTCAAGCCTGAAAAATCGACCAGCTTTTCGGCGGGGCTGGTGCTGACGCCCCTGCCCAACTTCAACCTCACCGTCGATGCCTATCAGATCAAGGTGAAGGACCGGATATTGCTCAGCGGCACGCTGTCCGGCACGGCTGTCGTCGATATCCTGAACGCCAACGGCTATGCTGGCAATTTCGGCGCGCTCATTTTCTCGAACGCCGCCGATACGCGGACCCGCGGCCTGGATATCGTCGCCACCCATCGCGCCGATCTGGGCGGCATGGGCCATCTGACGAGTTCCTTGTCGGCCAATTTCAACAAGACCATCTTTACCCATATCGATCCGCCGCCGACGGGTGGCAGCGGCGTCTCCTTCGTCGCGCGTGATCGTCAGGGTGACCTCAGCGAAGGCACGCCGCGCAACAAGTTCATCGCCAATTTCCTTTGGGAGAATGGACCGATCAACGCCAATCTGCGCGCCACGCGCTTTGGCAAGGTCACCCAGCGCGCGGCGTTGCCGGTGTTGCACACCGCTGACTGGGTGTCCTGCTCGACCGTGTCGGCGACCTGTACGTCGGGCTATGCCGACGAAGAGCTGAAGCCCAAGGTCATTCTCGACCTCGAACTGGGCTACAAGCTGGCCAAGGGCGTCAAGCTGTCGATCGGCGCGAACAATCTGCTCAACACCTATCCCAACAAGCTGAAGCCGGTGAACCGGCTCGCGGGCAGCCTTTACAACGCCTACGCCCCCTACGGCATCAGCGGCGGCTTCTATTATGGCCGGTTCAACCTGGAGTTCTGATATGACGAAGACCAAGGGTGTCAACCGCCGCGAAGCACTCGCGGCGGGCGGGATCGGGCTGCTTGCCGCGGGCAGCGCGACGTCGGTGGCGCAGGGGACGGCAGGCGCCCCGGCGCCGGGACAGGATACGATCGTCAAGGTCGAAGACTGCACCAACGTCGCCCTCGCCCTGTCGCCCGACGGGCGGACGATCGCCTTTGACCTGTTGGGCATCCTCTGGACGATGCCGGTGTCAGGCGGGCCGCTGACCCGCTTGACCGGCGACTTTGACGATCTCGCGCAGCCCGACTGGTCGCCCGACGGCAAACGGATTGTCTTCCAATCCTATCGCACCGGCAATTTCCACCTCTGGTCGATCGCAGCGGACGGCGGCGACATGCGCCAGCACACCGATGGCCTGTTGGACGATCGCGAGCCGCGCTGGTCGCCCGACGGCAAGAGCATCGCCTTTTCCAGCGACCGGGCGGACGGCCGCTACGCCATCTATCTGCTCGACGTGGCGAGCGGCCAGGTCACGCCCCTGTCGATGGGCACGACCAACGACAGCGAACCCGCCTGGTCGCCCGACGGCAAGCGCGTCGCCTATGTCGCGGGGGGCACGAAGCTGGTCACGATCGACATCGCCAGCGGGGCGGTGACCGACGTGGCGTCGGTCACGCCATCGGCCGACCGTTTCAACCCTTCGGCGATCATGGCCCCTGCCTTCGCGCCCGACGGGACCATCGCCTATACCCGCGTGCAGCCGGGCACAATGACGCTGGTCCATGACGGCAAGGATATCGTCGTCGGCGAAGATCTCTATCCCTTCCGCCCCGCCTTCACCAAAGATGGCGCGATCCTCTACGGCTCCGATGGCAAGCTGCGCAGCCTGAAAGGAGGCAAGGCGAGCGTCATTCCCTTCCGCACCGACGTGCCGGTCACCACGCCCAGCTACCGCAAGAAGACCCGCGACTTCACCTCCACCACGGCAAAGCCCGTGGTGGGCATCGCTGCGCCGATGCTCTCGCCGGACGGCAAGCATATCGTCTTCGCTGCGCTCAACGACCTCTATCTGATGCCCGTCGGCGGCGCGCCGAAGAAAATCGTCGGCGACGGATTCCACAAATGCGACCCCGCCTGGTCGCCCGACGGCAGGACCATCGCCTATTCCTGCGACCGTGGCGGCACGCTGGATCTGTGGCTGCATGACGTCGCTACGAGCAAGGAAAAGCAGCTCACCAACATCCCCGACAAGGCGGTCGCCTGGGGCAGCTGGTCGCAGGACGGCAAGATGATCGCCTTCCTCGACCAGGACGGCGCGCTCCATACGGTCGATGTCGCGAGCGGCGTTGTCACGAAACGCTTCGACGCTATCTGGGAACCGGGCCGCCCCAGCTTCGGCCCCGGTGGCAAGACCATCGCCTATGCCGCGTTCAAGCCCGTCACCGGCCGCTATCGCGAAGGCGCCAGCCAGATACTGACCGTCGACCTCGCTACCGGCAAAGGCACATACCGCCCGGTGTTCGACGGCAAGTCGCTCGGCACACGCGGCCATGACGGCCCGGTCTGGTCGCCCGACGGCACGCGCATGGCGTTCGTCTTCGCCAGCACCCTGTGGGTCGCGCCGGTCGCGCCCGACGGCAGCTTTACCGCCGCGCCGAAGCAGATCACTACCGAAGTCACCGACGCGCCAAGCTGGGGCGGCGACGGCAGCAAATTGCTGTATCTCAGCAACGGCAAGCTGCGCATCGTATCCGCCACCGGCGGCGCAGCGCAGACCGTGCCCTGCCGCCTCAATTGGGCCAATGCCAAGCCTTCGGATCGCACCGTCATACGGGCGGGCAAAGTCTGGGATGCCCTCTCGACCGATTACAAGACTCAAGTCGATGTCGTGCTGGACGGCAACCTGATCGCCGCCGTGACACCGCGCGGCGCGGGCGCATCGGACGCCAACGCCAGGCTGATTGACGCGCCCGACCTGACGCTGATGCCGGGCCTGATCGACATGCACACCCACCGGCAGATGGCGGGCTATGGCTATGGCGACCGGATGGGGCGGCTGTGGCTGGCGATGGGCGTGACGGCGACACGGTCACCCGGTTGCCCCGCCTATCATATGGTCGAGGATCGCGAGGCGATCCAGAGCGGCAAGCGCATCGCCGCGCGCCATTACGCCACCGGCGAGGCGATCGACGGCGGGCGCATCTTCTATAATTTCATGCGGCCCGTGACCGAAAAGGGGCAGATGGCGCTGGAGCTGGAGCGCGCGAAGGCGCTCGACTACGACATGGTGAAAACCTATGTCCGCCTGCGCCACGACACGCAGAAGGAGGTGGTTGACGCTTCCCACAAGATGGGGATGCACCTGTCGTCCCATTATCACTACCCCGCCCTGCACAGCGGCATGGATTGCATGGAACATACCGGCGCGACCAACCGCTACGGCTATTCGCGCACCATCACCTCGCTCGGCGGCGGCTATCATGACGTCAACGACCTGTTCGCCGCGGCCAAGGCGGGGCGCACGCCGACATTATTCGCGGCCACGTCCCTGCTGGGACTGGACGACGGCTTTACGCGCGATCCGCGCATCACGACGCTCTATCCCCCATGGGAATATGACAAGCTGCGCGCGCGGGTGAAGGCGATGTCGGGCGACGGCGGCAAGCCGATGCTTGCCTCGCTGGAACGGCAGGTCGAACAGATCAAGATGACGCTGGCGGCGGGATGGCATCCCTTTTCCGGCACCGACGCGCCGATCGACCTGACCGCGATCAGCCTGCACCTCAACCTGCGCGGCATGGTCAAGTTCGGCATCTCGCCCTATGAAGCGCTGTTGATGACGACGCGCTGGAGCGGCGAATTTCTGGGCGAACCGGTCGGCCGAATCGAGCGCGGGATGCTGGCCGACCTGATCCTGGTGGACGGCGATCCTCTGAAGGATGTCGCCGCCGTTGCGAATGTGCAGCAGGTGATCGCCAACGGCGTCGTCCATACGCCCGAGGCGCTGATGGCGCCCTTCGTCAATGCAAAGCCGCAGGCGGCGGCGAGCAAGATGCTGCCGATGCTGGCGGACGCTCATCAACATTATTGGTGGCATGACCCGGACTATGTCGAAAGCAGCCGTGCCGCATGCTGCGCGGGTCATGCGGTGGCGCATGCCTAGACAATGAGGCGGCGTTCTCCTGCCTGTGCGGGAGAACGCCGCAACTCACCGCCAGCCCTTCGCCTGCGCCGCCTTTTCCCCGGCGGCATCCACCGGTGCGCCGTCGATCAGCGCGTCCACCGTCGCCATGACCCGCGCGTCGGCGGAGGAGGCTTGTCGATAGACGGTCTGAGAACCCGCGCCGGGCAAAGCCTGCTGCATCTGCCAGCCTTCCCCCTCGCGGCAGGCTACGCCCGCAATGGGGCCATCGAAGCTGCGGCACCAGCCGCCGCCCTTGCGCTGGAAGCTCAGGCCGATGTGGATCGGTCCATCCCGCTGCGCAGACGCCAATTGCCCGTCGAGTGCGGTCGCGAGCGCGCCCTGCGCCACCATCACGCCGCCCTGCATGCCGATCGATCCCGGCTCCTCGCCCGACATGCGCCCCAGACCCAGCCCCAGCACAAGGCTGGCGGCGATCGCCCCGCCCATCGCCCAGCCACGCCAGCGGGGCGCTGGGCGCGCCAGAGGCGTCACCGTCGCGCTGTCCTCCAGAACCGCGCGCAAACGATCTGGCACCGGCTCCTGCGCCACAGGCGCATAATGGCCCGCCAGTCGCGCGCGCAACGAACGATGCTGCGCCAGCCGCGCCGCCAGGGCCGGATCGGCGGCCACCGCCCGCTCGACCCGACGCCGGTTCACCTCGTCCAGTTCGCCATCGACCAGCGCGATCAGCATGGCTTCGTCTATGTCCGTCATGCCGCCTCTCCCATCAGTTCCAACAACGCGCCGCGCCCACGCACCAGCCGCGACGTCAATGTGCCCATGGGCACGCCCAGCACCGCTGCCGCTTCCTTGTAGGATAGCCCCTCCACCAGCACGAGCGCGATCGCCTCGCGCTGTTCTTCGGGCAATGCCTGCATCGCCCGATCGACGTCGGACAGCATCATATGCGCCTCGACATCGCGGTCGCCGGCATGGCCGACATGCGCACCGGCCTCTTCGGGGGCGAAGGTCTTGGCGGCGCGCTGGCGCGCGCGGGCCTCATCGATCCACAGGTTGCGCATGATCCGATACATCCAACTGTCCAGACGGGTGCCGGGCTGCCACTGATCGCGCGCCTTCAAGCCACGTTCCAGCGCCGCCTGGCACAGATCATCGCCATCGGCGCGGTCCCGCGACAGGCTGGCGGCAAAACGCCGCAGCCGGGGCAGGATCGCCAGCAGGTCGCTTTCGAACGACATCGATACTCCGTCACTTGTTCGAGGGATGAAACGCGCCAGCCCATCCGTTTCATCCCGCAGACAGAAGACGGATGGACATTTTTTCGCAATGGTTGATTTTGCATGCGAGAGGATCGGTGAGACGGACATGAAGCTGACGCGCCCCTGGCTGATCGCGGGGATGATCCTGATCGCGCCATCCGCCACCCAGGCGCAGTTGCTGCCCGGCGGCGGCGGGCTGGGCACGGTGGGTCAGGTGGTGCCCGACATTATGGAGCGTGTCGGCGGCGCGGTCGATGCGGCCGATCTCGACCGCCTGTCGCCCGCGCGCCTGGCCGACCGGCTGGCGGCGGCGCGCGCCACGCGCCTCACCGATTTACTGCGCCGCCACGGCGATCGCATCGAGCTGGATGACCGGCGCGAACCGGCGCGGCGCGGCGTCATCCTCCTCACCGGCGCGGACGACGCGACGCTCGATGCCTTGCGCGCGACGGGCTATGGCGTGACTGACGAAAGGGTTGAGGGCATCGACCTGCGCGTCGCCCACCTCACCCCGCCCAAGGGCCGCAGCCTGGCCAGGGCGCTGCGCGAGGTGCGCCGGATCGCCCCGCGTGCGCAGGCCAGCGCGGACAATCTCTATTTCCCCAGCGGCGCGGCGCTGCCGCTCACCGCCGCCGCATTGGCGGGCGGCGGCGGGGTCGACGGTCGTCTGGCGGGGCTGATCGACGGCGGGGTCGCGCGGCATCCGGCGCTCACCGGGCCAATCGAACAGCGCGGCTTCGCCCATGGTGCGCCGCGCGCCAGCGCCCATGGCACTGCCGTCGCTTCGCTCATCAGCGGCGATGGATCGATACGGGGCGCAGCGCCCGCTGCGTCGCTGTTGGTCGCGGACGTCTATGGCGACGATCCGGCGGGGGGCGGCGCCTTTGCGATCGTCCGCGCGCTGGGATGGATGGCGGCGCGCGGCGTGCGCGTCGTCACCGTCAGTCTGGTCGGCCCGGCCAATCCGCTGCTCGACGGCGCGATCCGGCTGGCGCAGGACAAGGGCGTGACCGTGGTCGCGGCGGTCGGCAATGACGGCCCCGCCGCCCCGCCGGCCTATCCCGCCTCCTATCCCGGCGTCATCGCCGTGACGGGAATCGATGGACGCGGCCGGCCCTTGCCCGAAGCGGGCCGCGCGCTGCATATCGATTTCGCCGCTCCCGGCGCAGACATGCAGGCAGCAACCACAAGTGGCGGCAAGGGCGCGGTGCGCGGCACCAGCTTCGCCGCGCCGCTGGTCGCTGGCCGCCTGCTGATGCGTGGCGGCATCGCTGCGCTGCGCGCCGAAGCCACCCCGCCGACCAAGGGAAAGACGCCGATCATCTGCGCCGATTGCAGAAATAACGAATGATTTTCAAAGGCTTGATATTTTTCTTGGCGGACCGGGATTAAAGCGGCCGCCCCTCCCGTTCTCCCTTCATCGCATTGATACGCCTATGAAGGAGACGAGTGATGAAAGCCAAGTTCCTGATCGCGACCGCCTGCCTCGCTGCATTAACCGCAGCGCCGGCCTCGGCCCAGTTGCTGGGCGGCGGCGGCGGTGGCGGCGGCCTGGGTGGGTCGCTGGGCGGCCTGGGGGGCGGCCTTGGCGGATCGCTCGGCGGTACGCTGGGCGGTTCGGGCAGCCTGGATCGCAGCATCGACCTCGACAATGGTCGGGTCGGCGCGAGCGGATCAAGCCGCGGTCGGGCCGATGGCTCGGCGACCGGTTCGGCGACGCGCAACGGCAAGACCCGCAGCGGCAGCGCCTCGGGGTCGGCCAGCGGATCGGCCGATGGCGGCCTGGCGGTCGACACATTGGGGACCAGCGACGCGCGCAACGCCGTCGGCACGGTGCGCGACCGCGCCGGTGACACGGTGGGAACCGCGCGTGATCGGGCGACTGACACCGCCTCCGCCGCGCGGGATCGCGCCAGCGCGACGGCTGCCAATGCCCGCGACCGGGCAGGCAATGCCGTCAATGCCACCCGCGATCGCGCTTCGGGTGTAGCCAATGGCGCTGGTTCGGCAGCGGGCAGTGCTGCGGGCCAAGCGCAAGGCGCGCTCGACAATGCCGCATCGGTCGATGCCAGCGGCCAGCTTTCGGGCGAAGCCACCGGCCAGGGTTCGGCAAGCAGCAGCACCCCTACACCGAATCAGGCGGACGATTGACCCCGCACGGGGCTGCACGCGGGTAGCGGTCAAGTTCCACGCCGCCGCCCGACGCCCCACCGCCTGACGAACGGGCCGGCTGCCTTTGAGACCGCCGGCCCGTTCCACTGTGCCGATCAGCGGACGTTCAAGCCCAGTTCGCCCAGCAACTGTCCCGCCTGCTCGCGCGATATCGTTGCGCCGCGAAACAGACCGGCATTGATCAGCCGCAATCCGCCGATATCTGCCCCGCGCAAGTCCGCACCATCGAACCGACATCCGTCCAGCGCCGCATCGCGCAGGCTGCATCCATCGAACAAGGTGCCGCGAAAATCGCATTTGGCGAGGTCCGCCTGGCTGAAATCGATCGCCTTCAAAACCAGCTTGCGAAAGGAAAAGCCCGGCAATCGCGCATTGACGAGCAGCGTTTCGGCAAATTGCACGTCCAGCGCGCTCGCCTCGCTCAGGTCTGCGCCGGTCAGCTTGCATCGTTCGAACTGCGCGCCGAACAGCTTCGCGCGCCGCAGCACGCCATTGTTGAAATCGCAGGCGAGAAATTCCGCTTCGCGCAGGTCCGCGCCCGTCAATTGCACGAACCCGCCCCGGCAGGATTGCCAGCGCGTCGCGTCCAGCTTCGCCCCGGTAAAGTCGGTGCGGCGGACTTGGCAGCGTTCGAAGATCCAGCGCGACAGGTCCAGCCCAGACAGATCCGCCTCGTCCAGATCGCAATCGATCAAATGATGAGGCAAACCCTTTTTCGCCAGCGGCGCGATGTCGCCCCGGCCCAGCGTCTGTTCACTTAAAGATCGATCGGCAAACAGGTCATCCATGCCCCTGCCTTAACCGCAAGCGGAAGGATGATCCACGCCCCAACGATGAAATGCGATCAAAAAGAGAACATATCTTTTGCCGACACCCAAAACGGAAAAGGCCGGCGTCCTTTCGGACCCCGGCCTTTCCACCCCCCATTAACCAGTCCGGGATCAGGCGACCTTGGCCTGCTCCTCCAGAATCTCGTCCGGGTCGCGCAGCACATAGCCACGGCCCCACACCGTCTCGATATAATTGTCGCCACCGCAGGCCAGCGCCAGCTTCTTGCGCAGCTTGCAGATGAACACGTCGATGATCTTGAGTTCCGGCTCGTCCATCCCGCCATAAAGGTGGTTGAGGAACATTTCCTTGGTCAGCGTCGTGCCCTTGCGGAGCGAAAGCAGCTCCAGCATCGCATATTCCTTGCCGGTCAAATGAACGCGGTTGCCGTCCACCTCCACCGTCTTGGCGTCCAGGTTGACGGCCAGCTTGCCAGTGCGGATGACCGACTGGCTATGGCCCTTGGACCGGCGCACCACGGCGTGGATGCGGGCGATCAGCTCTTCGCGATGGAAGGGCTTGGTCACATAATCGTCGGCGCCGAAGCCGAAGGAGCGGACCTTGCTGTCCATCTCCGAAATGCCCGACAGGATCAGCACCGGGGTCTGCACCTTGGCCGCCCGCAGCTTTTTCAGCACGTCATAGCCGTGCATGTCGGGCAGGTTCAGGTCCAGGCAGATGATGTCGTAATCATAGAGCTTGCCCAGATCGAGGCCTTCTTCGCCCAGATCGGTCGTGTAGACGTTGAAGCCTTCGGTCGTGAGCATAAGCTCGATCGCCTTGGCGGTGGTCGGTTCGTCCTCAATCAGCAGCACGCGCATGTGAAGCCCCTTTGCGTCGCAGTCCCGTTCACCCCACCAGAACGGCTTCTGCTCCAAATCATTAACCAAAAAACTTCTGAAGGACAAAGGTTAATTTTTCGCTAACCGGCAGAAATCCGCGAGTCGCACCAAAACGAATCTGTTTACAAAGGGTTGAAGCCGAAACGGCCGACCCGGAGTCAAGATGGATTCACCTGCGAAACGACGCTCAAACGCGTCCAAACGCCCATCATCCTGAACCGAGGACGGAAATTTTTCGCTAACCTTAATGCTGCGGGTTAACAGCCATGATGCTTCGTCAGATAGTCCAGCAGCGCTTCGACCCGCGCGGGGCGCAGGCGCGACGGCGGCGTCACCAGATGCAAGCCGAACGGCGCGGGGCGCCAGTCGATCAATATCTCCTCCACCTCGCCCTTCGCCAGCGCATCGCCGATGATGAAGTCGGGCAATCGGGCGATGCCCACCCCGATGCGCAGCGCGGGCAGCATCGCTTCCCCGCTGTTCACCGTGATGCGGCTGCGCACCTGCACCACCACATTCTGCTGCCCCGGACCTGAAAAGCGCCACACGTCGGGCGCCGCGACGTTGGAATAGCAGAGACAGTCGTGGCTCCCGAGGTCAGAGGGATGCTGCGGCCGCCCGCGCGCGTCGAGATAGGCGGGCGAAGCGATCACATGCATCGTCACATCCGCCAGCCGCCGCGCGCGCAGCGAGCTGTCTGGCATGTCGGCAATGCGGATGGTCGCATCCAGCCCCATCTCTACGATGTCGATCTGCGCGTCCGACAAATGCAGGTCGACATCGACCAACGGATGCTCCTTGGTGAATTGCGCAACCAGCGGCGCGACGCGCAGCAGGCCGAAGGTCATCGGCGCGCCCAGCCGCACCACGCCCGACAATTCCGCCGTCTCGTCGCGCGCGGCTTCCTCCGCCGCCTGCCCCTCCGCCAGGATGCGATGGGCGTGGTCGGCCAGCCGCTTGCCGCTTTCGGTCAGCGCCAGGCGGCGGCTGGTGCGGTTGAACAGGCTCGTGTCCAGATGCTCCTCCAGCCGGGTCACCGCCTTGGACACGGTCGCCTTGGACACGCTCAGCGCCTTGGCCGCATCGGTGAAGCTGCGATGCTCGACCACGGCGGCGAACATGGCCCAGGCCTCGAAGTCAGGTAGTCGCATCGGGAAACAATCCGTTTCAAAGCTGCCGGTTTAAGAAACGATCCTGATGGCTAGATTGTCGGAAAGCAAGCGGAAGCATCCGCCTCCGCAACGAAAGGCATCTTGTATGACCACGACCACCACGAGCCGCATCGAGCGCCGCCCGTTCGCGTCGCTCGGCCATGCCGACCATGGCTGGCTGAACGCGCGCCACCATTTTTCCTTCGCCGACTATCATGACGAAGAACGCATGCACTGGGGGGCAATCCGGGTGTGGAACGATGACGAAATCGGCCCCCGCTCGGGCTTCCCGCCGCATCCGCACAGCGACATGGAAATCATCACCTATGTCCGCACCGGCGCGATCACGCACAAGGACAGCCTGGGCAATCAGGGCCGCACCGAGGCCGGCGACGTGCAGGTCATGTCCGCGGGCACCGGCATCCGCCACGCCGAATATAATCTGGAGGATGAAACAACCACCCTGTTCCAGATCTGGGTCATTCCCCGCGCCCGCGGCGGCCAGCCCAGTTGGGGGGCCAAGCCTTTCCCCAAGGGCGATCGCTCCGGCAAGCTCGTCGTCCTCGCCAGCGGCTATGACGATGACAGGGAAGCGCTGCGCATCCGCGCCGACGCCCGCCTGCTCGGCGGCACGGTGAAGGCCGGGACCAGCGTGACCTATGACAGCGCGGAAGGTCGCCACCTCTATCTGGTTCCCGCGACGGGCCGGATCGAGATTGACGGCCAGCCGTTCGAGGCCCGCGATGGCGCGGCGATCCTGGGCGGCGATCCGATCACCATCACGGCCATCGAGGACGCCGAAATCGTCCTGGTGGACAGCATCTGACCCTATCGGCCCGTCCAATCCCCTCCCCCCGGACGGGCCAGGCCGCCCGTATCCCCTATGCGGGCGGCTACCCTTTCCCCATCCTTTCAAGGAGATGCCTCATGGCTAAGGTACTGGTTCTCTATTATTCTTCCTACGGTCATATCGAGACGATGGCGAAGGCCATGGCCGAAGGCGCCATTGCCGCCGGCGCGCAGGTCGATATCAAGCGCGTGCCCGAAACCGCCCCGCTCGAAGTGGCGCAGAATGCGCATTTCAAGCTCGACCAGGACGCCCCCATCGCGACCGTCGCCGAACTGGCGGACTATGACGCGATCATCGTCGGCACCGGCACGCGCTTTGGCCGCATGTCGAGCCAGATGGCGGCCTTCCTCGATCAGGCCGGCGGCCTGTGGGCGCGCGGCGCGCTGAACGGCAAGGTCGGCGGCGCCTTCACCTCGACCGCCAGCCAACATGGCGGACAGGAAGTCACCCTCTTCTCGATCATCACCAACCTGCTGCATTTCGGCATGACCATCGTCGGCCTCGACTATGGCTTTGCGGGTCAGATGGGCGTGGACAAGGTGCGCGGGGGATCGCCCTATGGCGCGACCACCCTGGCCGATAGCGACGGCAGCCGCCAGCCCAGCGAAGAGGAACTGGACGGCGCCCGCTACCAGGGTCGCCGCATCGCGGAGACCGCGATCAAGCTGCACGGCTGATCGCCTGCCGCGCCGTCTGTATGAGGCGGCGCAGCGAGAGCCCTTTGGTCGCATCAAGGCTTGAATCACGCCGTAGGGGCTGGCGCATCGGGACTATGCGCCAGCCCCTTTCCTGCCATGCCTATCCCAATGTCTTGGGCGTCACCCAGACCTCGACGGGGATGATGAACTTGCCCGGCGCGGGTTTGCCGACGACGACGCGGTCGGCCGTGACCAATTCGCCATTTTCCAGGTTCAGCGATACCCAAGGCTTGGGCATCCGTTCGAACTTCATTTTCTGGATGGGCTGGCCCGTGGCCGTGTTCATGATTGTGGCAATGACTGACATAGGGGGCGCCCGCTAGCCGTCGCCCCCGCCCCTGTCCAGCGCTTCGCGACGAAAAAATTCGTTCCCATGTCACATCCCGCGCGCGCCTCTCGTCATGTCTGCATCCCCAAGCGAAAGGACCGCATCATGACCGACAAGATCAACCCCTATGCCGCCGCGCCGCAACTGATGAAAAGCTGGACCGCACTGTCGACCGCGATCGGAGAGAGCCTGCAACCCAGCCTGATCGAGCTGGTCAAGATTCGTTCATCACAGATCAACGGTTGCGCCAACTGCATCAACATGCACAGCTTTGAAGCCCGCGCGAAGGGCGAGACCGAGCAGCGCATCTACCTCCTCTCCGCCTGGCGCGAGGCCCCCTGCTATACCGACCGGGAACGCGCCGCTCTCGCCTGGACCGAGGCTCTAACCGAAATCGCCAAGGGGCATAGCCATAGCGCCGCGCGCGAGGCGCTCAACTGGGAATTTACCGAGGAGGAGCAGGTGAAGCTTACCTTGATGATCAACATCATCAATGGCTGGAACCGCATCGCGGTCGGCTTCGACCTCTGGTACGATATGCCGATGAAGGCGGCGGCCTGATGGAGCGGGGGACGCAACAGGACGCGGCGGCGCGCTTCGACCCGCTGCGTCCCCGCCTCATCCGCGTCGCCTATCGGATGCTCGGATCGGTCGCCGACGCCGAGGATGTGGTGCAGGAAGCGTTCATCCGCTGGATGGGCGTCGATCGGGCGGCCATCCGCGAACCCGAAGCCTTCCTCCGCCGCACGGTGACGCGGCTTTGCCTCGACCAGTTGAAATCGGCGCGGGTGCGCCGCGAAACCTATGTCGGCCCCTGGCTGCCCGAGCCGCTGGTCGGGGATGACGAGGAGGAAGAGGACGTAACCCTCCCGCTGATGCTGGCGCTGGAACGGCTGTCCCCCTTGGAGCGCGCCGCCTTCCTGCTGCACGACGTCTTCGGCCTGGCCTTCGAGGAGGTCGCCCGCACCATCGACCGCGACGCCGCCGCCTGCCGACAACTCGCCGCGCGCGCACGAACCCACGTCCGTGACGCGCGGCCACGCTTCCAGGTCGAGAAGCAACGCGGCCTGGAGATTGCCGGCGCCTTCTTCACGGCCTCGCGCAGCGGCGACATGACCAGCCTCGGCGCGCTCCTGGCGCAGGATGTCAGCCTGCACAGCGACGGGGGGGGCAAGCGGCCCGCGACGGTGCGCCCGGCGATCGGCTTCGGTCAGGTCATGCAGTTGCACAAGGCGCTGACCGTCAACTTCCGCAAGCATGGCTCCACCCTGCTGCGCACCTGCCTCATCAACGGCCTGCCCGGCTTCGTCACGCGGGAGGCCGATGGCGAGGTGCAGACCACGGCACTGGACATCCAGGACGGTCGGGTCACCGCCATCTACATCATGCGCAACCCGGACAAGCTGCGGCACCTGCATTGACGCTTAACGGGGTGCACACCCTGTTCGTAGAGGGCATGGCAGGGCCGATAACGGATAAGAACGGCGGGGACGGGAGAATATTTACATGGTGAGCGCGATCAACGCGACAGGCATCGGCAACGCATGGGGACAGATCAAGAAGTCGCTGGACACGGTTGCCCAGGCGACGCCCCCTGCGCCGAGCGCCACCCCTGCGCCTACGCCGTCCCCCAACACGCCGGACGCGCCGACATCACCCGAAGCCCCTACCCCGCCGACAGTCGTCGCCAACCCGGCCCCGTCCGAGCCGCTAACCTATAGCGCGCCTTCGTCCGGCCCGCGTCAAATGACCGCCGTAGCCGATCCCGCACCCACGGCCGGCCTGAGCAATCGACTGAGCGACGCAGGCTATTACGCCTCCCCCGAAGCCTCGGCCGTCGCCGATCCCGCCGCGACCGCCCAGACGGCGACCGACAGCGCATCACTGACCCAGGCACAACTCATCGCCCAGGCCGCCTATGCCATTGTTGCCCGCGCCGGGACCGACAATCGCATGTCCTTGATCCAGGACGGTTAAAGCAGGAAGCGGCTGGCCGTCGGCGACGGGCGGATCAGCCGGTCGATCGCCAGCGGGATCATTAACGCCGCCAGCAGCAGCCACGGCTTGCCCCAATAGGGGGAGAGATAGTGGATGACGGCGACATGGCAGTACATGACGACCAGCGACGCCCGCCCCACCGCCGCAACCGGCGCGGCAAGGGGTGCGATCAGGGCCGACAGGCGGAACAACAGCAGTGAAGTGGCAATGGCCGAGGCGACCGACAGCAAGGGCCAGCCATAATCTGCGACCTTCATGTTGAGCGTGGGGAGCACGCCCGTCAGCCCGACCGCAGCCATCGCTCCCAGCGGCGCGATCATCCAGCCCCGCCAGCGGACTCGGGGCCACGCCGCTCCTACCCATAACAGCACGAAGGCCATCGGCACGCTCAGCATCCCCAACGGTGACGCTTTCAGCCACCAACCCAGGACATAGGCAAGAACCAGCACCGGAAGCAGCAGCAGCGCCCAGCGCCGATCCAGCACATCGGGCCAGCGGCCTAGCGCGACATTGAACAGGATGCGCGCCATCATCAGACAAGGCACGAACCAGAAGATGGTATAGGGGCCGCGCAACCAGAAGCCGCCCAGCAGGATCGGCACCAGATCCTCCGGCCATTGGTGGAAAATGGGCCGACCGCCCTTCAGCGGTTCGATGATCTGGTCGATCAGGATCAGCAGCAGCAGGAAGGCGGCATAGGGCCGCATCTGGCCAACCAGTTGCCGCCGTGTGAACGCGCCGACATCGTGCGGCCGCGACAGCATCCCCGACAGCAGGAAGAAGAGCGGCATATGGAAACTGTACATGGCATCGCGGAGCGGCCCGCGGGTCCAGACATGGCCGATCACCACCGCCAATATGCCCAGCCCGCGCGCCACATCGACCCAATCAAGCCGAAATTGCGCCTGGCGCCGATCATGCCCCCTGTATTCCATCGCCTCCACCGCCTATAGGAAGCGCCGCGTGCGTCAATTCTCCTCCCATTTTCTTCTGTCCCGATCGGAAACTCTTCCTTGGCCCTGCTTACCGACCATGTGCTGTTCATCGATGGCGAAGCCCTCATCCTCGACAAGCCTGCGGGCCTGCCGGTCGATGCGCCGCGCGACGGCTCCATGGCGCTTGAAAATCACCTCGCCTCGCTGACCTTCGGTTTCCTGCGCTGGCCGCTGCCGGTCCACAGGCTGGATCGCGACACCAGCGGCTGCCTGCTGCTGGCCCGCAATCCCAAGGCGCACAAGCGCTTCGCCGCCGCGTTCGAGGCAGGCACGGTGGTCAAACGCTATGTCGCGGTGATCGAAGGCGTGCCGGAAGAAGATGAAGGCACGATCGAACTGGCGCTCAAGAAGGTCAGCACCGCGGCGGAAGGATGGCGCATGATCCCGGCCAAGGCGGGGAAGAACGCCATCACCCACTGGCGCAAGGTCGCGGAAAAGGACGGCCGGTCGCTGATCGCCTTCTCCCCCCAGACCGGGCGCACCCACCAGATCCGCGTCCATGCGCTGCATGGCCTGGGCTTCGGCATCGTCGGCGATCCGGTCTATGGTGACGGGGAAGGAGCCATGCTGTTGCACAGTCGTTTCCTGAGTATGCCGCGCGGCGACAAGCCCGCGGCGGAGGCGACCGCCCCCCTGCCTGCGACCTTCGCTGCGGCGGGCTTCGGCCAGGACTTGCTGGACGATGCCGGGCTTTGAGATTCCCGATGATGCGCTGGAGGAGCGCTTCATCACCGGCGGCGGGCCGGGCGGGCAGAACGTCAACAAGGTGGCGACGACCGTCCAGTTGCGCGTGAACCTGTTCAGGCTGGCCCTGCCACCTTACGCCTATCGCAAGCTCAAGGAACTGGCCGGATCGCGGCTGACCGCCGGCAACGAGATCGTGATCCAGGCGTCCCGCTTCCGCACGCAGGAGGCGAACCGGCAGGACGCGCGCGACCGCCTGAACGAGATGATCGCCAAGGCCCACGTCCGCGACGCCCGGCGCATCGCCACCAAACCGGGCAAGGCCGCGAAGGCGCGGCGGGTCGATGCCAAGAAAGCGCGCAGCAACGTGAAGCAGGGCCGCGGACGAGTGCCGATGGACTGAGTACAGAATTTAGGGGGACGTCGACGGCATGAACGGTGGAATGGCGCAGGACCGGAAGGCGGTTTTTTACGGCCTGGGCATTCTGATGCTCCTGGCCTTCGCCGGCATCCTGATCGACCCCGTCCAGGACAAGAGGCAGTTCGCCGCCTTTCTTTTCGTGCGGCAAGATGCGCTTTTCCTCCTGCTTCTGATCCTGCTGCTCCGCTTCGGCCTCTGGCCTGCGCCGGCCGTGCCGCTATGGGCGGAAAAGGCGGGCCGATTCTGGTGGAGCGCTCCTGTCCTTCTGCTCCTCCTCTGCTGGGCCGGCCATCGCCTGGCCTTTGACGGCTATGATTTGACTCGCGACGAACAGATGGGCCTGTTCGACGGATTCATCTATCACCATGCCCGTCTCGGATGGCCGTTACCTGCCTTCTGGCAGCACAACGCCCTCGCCCTCAATCAGCAATTCATATTGCCGATTGCGGGGCATCGGGCTTGGATTTCGGACTATCTGCCGGTTCATGCACTGACCCGAAACCTGCTGGGGACGATCGCCGATCCTGCACTCACCAATCCGCTTCTCACCGCCATTGGCGCCACGGCCCTCTGGCGCATCGCCCGCCGCCTTTGGCCGCAGGACGGCAGTGCGCAGATAGCCGCCCTCCTGCTCTACGTCGGGTCGTCCCAGATCGTCGTGATGGGAATGAGCAGCTATGCCATGCCCGGCTATCTGGCCCTCAATCTCATCTGGCTGGCGCTCTTCCTGCGCGGCGGCGTAATGGGTCATGGTGGCGCGCTATGCATCGGCCTGATCGCCACCGGTTGGCATCAGCCGATTTTCCATCCGCTGTTCGTCCTTCCGTTTATCGTCATGCTCGCCTGGCAACGTCGCTGGCGACTCTTTTGCCTCTATGGCCTGACCTATGCCGCGATCGGCCTCGCCTGGCTTGCCTGGCCGCATTTTGCCGCGAGCGCAGCGGGTGGAGCAGCCACGCAGGGCGGGCAACTCGGCTATGGCGCGCGGATCGCCATGCTCCTGTCCGGCTTCGACGGGATCAGCCTTTGGCTGATGAGCCTCAACCTGCTGCGCTTCGTCGCCTGGCAGCATCTGCTGCTGCTCCCTCTGGCGGTGGCCGGCATACGTTTCGCCTGGCGCGATCCGCTGGCTCTCTCACTGCTCGCTGGACTGCTCCTTCCGATTGCCGCCGCGACGCTGCTGCTGGCCTATCAGGGACACGGATGGGGCTATCGCTATCTCCACGGCGTGATCGGCAATGCCTGCCTGCTGGGGGGCTATGGCTGGTCGGCGCTTCGAAAACGGACCGGAACGCCGGCGCTGTGGACGGCCGCGAACATCGCGAATTTTGTGGCCGTCGTGCCAGTCCACATCGCCCTCGCCGCGACTATCGTGCGTCCTTATGCCACCGTGTCCCGCACTATCGACCGAACGGACAGCGACCTGGCGGTGATCGACGATCTTGCAACGGCCTTTGGCGGCGACCTGGTATCCAATCGCCCCGATCTGGGCAACAGGCCGGTGCGATTGATGGCCAGCCAACTGGATGATCGCGCAATGGCGGCGCTCTGCCGCACGCACAGCATCGCATTCGTCGGCGAGAAGCAGCTTGCCCCAATCCAGCGCGCCATTCCCGCCAAGGAAACAGCGACCGATCGATTTCTGCGCCTGGAAAAGCTCTGCGCCAGCATCAGGCGCGTTGCACGTCGCCCGCCGGCGTGAACACCATGCGGCTCATCAGCACATAGCTGAATGTCGCCGTGAAGATGATGTTGACCGGATAGGCCAGCCACGGAGCCAGCCCCGCCAAATCGATCAGCGCGGCAAGCGTCGCCGTCCCGAACAAAAGCTGGAGCAGATACACGCCAATATAGCGCCAGATCTGGCTGCGCCATCCGCCGCGGTCGCCGAAGGTGACATGCCGATGCGCCAGAAAACCGACGCACAGCCCCCCGGCCCAGGCCAGCACGCTCGCAGCCACATAGTGCAGGCCGCCTGCTATCGCCCCCAGGAACAGCAGATAAGCGATCAGGGTCACCCCGCCGCCAACGATACCGAACCGCATCAACCGCAACAGTCCTGCGTGCATCACAGCGCCCCTCGCAACCGTGCGTGGATGCGTGGCAATACGCGATCGATAATGCGCGAATGGCTCATATAACGCCACACACCCCACGGTCCCAGCCTCAGCAACTCGCCCATGATTTGCGCCAGCGCGGCTGTGCGACCATGCATCACTTCGGCCAGCAGACAGTTTATGCGCGCCGATGCCGCGGCAATATGGCGGATCGTCTTTGCCTTTGGCCCGGCGATGACCGGCGCGTAGCGAGCGACGACAATCTCCATCTGATTCAGGAAATCAGCCGGCGTCCGACTGCCCAGCATTGTCTGCGACCCGCCATGGATGCGAAAGGCGACGGTCGGTTCGGCGAGGTAGCTGACGCGTCCGCGCATCGCGGCCTTCATGTATATGTCCCAGTCTGGGGTGTACCACAGGCTCTCGTCAAGCCCGCCCGCGTCCTTCCATATGTCCCGGCGCATGACGACAGAGGGCAGCGCCACAAAATTCTGCACCAGCAGCCGCTCCATGACGGCCGGCCCCTCCCAACTCGACCGACCTTCCAGCGGGCAACGCCAGCGGCCCAATGTCCGCCCACCCTCGTCGATGATGGTCGCCGCCGTCAGCAGCATAGCGGCATCAGGATCAGCATCCAGCGCAGCCAAAATAGCGGTCAGCCGGTCGGGAAGCCAAAGATCGTCCTGGTGCAACATCGCGACGTGCGGCGCCCGCGCCATCGCCGCGGCCCGATTGGTTTTGGCCGTCCAGGACAGAATGTCAGGCCGATATTCATACCGCAGGGTCAGTCGGCCGGCATGGCGCGCGGCGATGTCGCGACAACGCATGGTCGAACTGGAATCGAGCACGATCACTTCGATCAGGCCGTTGGCGTCGTCCGGCAGGCTCGCCAATGCGGCATCGAGATAGGCATCGCCCTCATGCACGGGCATGATGATGGAAAGACGCGGTATCGGCATCAGCGCAACGGCAGCGGCGGCACCGCTTGCATGCGATAAAAGCGCGATTCATTGCCGCCCAATATCGCCATGAGGAAACCACCCATGACAGTCTGCATACCCATGGTGACGAGCGTCGTGCCCAACACCGCCGGCAGGATGCTATAGGTGGCGCCAAAATCGCGGGCCGTCCATTTCCAGAAGACCGCCGCCAGCACCGCGACGCCCGTTCCGCTGATGGCAAGGCCAGACAGCAGCATCGCCTCCAGCGACAATTTTTCGCCCAGCCGCAATTCCCATGGTCGCGCAGCGCGATAGCCGGCGCGCAAACCATAGAGTTTGCCGGCGAACGCCAGCATACCGCATAAATGCCCGCCGGACACCAGAGCCGCCGCCAGCACGACCCAGTAATTGCCGACCGCGGGGAAGCTTCCCGGCGCCAGCGCCTGCATCAGCGCCATGGCGAAGAGCGCCAGACCGACGCCGAGCGCCACCACGCCTGGCACGCCGAATACCCAGGTCGGGCTCAGCATCATCAGGTAGCGCAGATGCCGCCACCCATCGCGCCAGGGCCGCAAATGGGGCGCCCGGTCGCGCAGGTCGACAGACAAGGTCGCGGGCACCTCGGCCAGACGGAAGCGGCGCAGGCTGGCCTTGATCACCATTTCGCTGGCGAACTCCATGCCGGACCCCGACAGGTCCAGCGAGGCGAAACAGTCCCGCGTAATGGCCCGCAGACCGCAATGGGCATCGCTGATGCCCGACCGGAAGAAGAGATTGAGGATGCCGGTCAGCACCGGATTGCCGATATAGCGGTTCTTCCAAGGCATGGCGCCGGGCGCAATCCCGCCCCTGAAGCGCGAACCCATGCACAAATCCGCCCCATCCAGCAATTCGCCGATCATCGCCACGCCGTCAGTGAAGTCATAGCTGCCGTCAGCGTCACCCATCAGCAGGTAGCGGCCATAGGCGCCCTCGCAGCCGCCTATCAACGCCGCGCCATAGCCGCGCCGCTCCACTGGCACGACCCGCGCGCCGAGCCCCGTCGCCAGTTGTTGGCTGCCGTCGGTCGATCCATTGTCGGCAATTACGATCTCGCCGAACAGCCCATGCCGCGCTTCGATCAAATCCAGCGCGCGACGCGCATTGGCGATGCAATGCGGCAGGCTGATCGCCTCGTCCAGGCAGGGCATGACGATCGACACGTCGATCGCGCGAACATCCCCGCGCAGGTGGGACAGACTATGCATGGCGTCTACGAACATCGTCACCCTCGGGATTTCAGGCCTTTGGATGGCGATAGCGGCTTTTGGTTAATGCATTCTTGTCGCGCTCTGGTCGCGATCGAAGGTCGCGCCTATATGGGCGCCATGTACGATTTCGCCCCCACCGCCGCCGACAAGCCCACCCTTTATGCCGATTTGCTCTCGGCCGCCGATGCGCTGACCGCATCGGAGCCGGACCCGATCGCCAACATGGCGAACCTGTCCGCCCTGCTCTGGCAGTTCCTGCCCAATCTCAACTGGGCCGGCTTCTATCGCATTGTGGAGGATGAACTCGTCCTTGGCCCGTTCCAGGGCAAGCCCGCCTGTATCCGCATTCCGGTCGGTCGCGGCGTATGCGGTGCGGCCGCAGCAACCCGCGAAACCCAATTGGTGGAGGACGTCCATGCCTTCCCCGGCCATATCGCCTGCGATGCGGCCAGCGCGTCCGAAATCGTTGTCCCGGTGCTGCACGACGGCAAGCTCATCGGCGTGATCGATCTCGACAGCCCGCTTCCCGCCCGCTTCGACTCGGACGATGCCACCGGGCTTGAGGCGCTGGCGGCGCGGATCGCGGCCCGCATTTGCTGATCCATTAACCCTGTTTCTTCACGGCACCTCCGCAGTGCCGCGCTTTCCGCCCCGTTTCGGGACAGGATTTCAAGCCCTGGATCATGGATAGCCAAGGATCGCCATGCTAAACGAAGCGTTAGCATTTTAGGCTGCGCATCCGGTTGGCGCGCCGTAAAAACAGGGAGTGTTAACCATGCGGACTCCAACCTTACTTCTTTTGGGGGCGAGCGTTGCACTGGCAGGCGTCGCCGCGCCGGCTATCGCCGGCGGCGCGAATGGGCCACGCCCCGGCGGTTCGATGCCGCACCCCGGCCCCCGTCCCGGCACGCATATGCCACGCCCCGGTGGCGGCTGGAACGGACACTGGAATAATGGTGGGCATCGCTGGGGACCGCGCCAGAACGGCCGCTGGTTCGCCGGCTGGCGCGCGCCGGGCGGCTGGGGCGGCTATCAGCGTCCGATCTATGGCTATGTCCTGCCGCAATATTGGACCAGCCCCAATTATTATATCGCCAACTATGGCGCCTATGGCCTGCCTGCGCCTGCCTACGGCTATGGCTGGTCGCGCTATTATGACGATGCGGTGATGACCGACCGTTATGGCCGGGTCTACGACTCGCGCAGCAACATCGAATGGAACCGCTACGAAGGCGGCTATGGTCCCGATGGCGATGACGGCTATTATGACGAGCCGCGCCACGATAATGGCGTTGGTGGCGCCGCCATCGGCGCGGTGGTCGGCGGCGTGGCGGGCAACCGCATCGCCGGGCGCGGCAATCGCACCGCGGGCACGCTGATCGGCGCCGGCGTCGGCGCCGTGGCGGGCATGGCGATCGACAAGGCCGAGGACGGCCCCGGCCGTCATGCGCCACCCCCGTCGCGCCGTCCGAGCGTGGGCTATGACGATGGCTATGGCTATGCCGACGACAGCGTCACCACCCAGAACGATTATGAAGGCCGCTGGACCGGCACCTGGACCACGGATGACGGGCGGCAGGTGAGCGGCACCTATGACGGCCGGTTCGAGGGCGAAGTGCGCGGCGCTGGCGTCGACTATGACGCGCCGCCTTATGCCGGGGCGTCGCATTGGTCGGCAGGTCCGGGCCCGGTGGTGCAGCAGGGCGGCGGCTATATCGCGGGTGGCTATTATTATCCCGCACCGGTGGTGACGACCGTCACGATACAGCCCGCCCAGACGACAACGACTACGACGACCACCTACGTCACCGAAACGGTTCGCCAGCCGGTACGCCGCAGGGCCGTCCGAGGCTGCCGCTGCAAATAAGCGCCTGTCCGGCGAGTCACGACGCCGGACCAGCGCTGGATCGGGGTCGGGCCGCACAGGCCCGACCCCTTTTTTTGCCGATCGAATTTCGGAGAACTGAAGGTGTCGCCCGGTAGTGGTCGGCCCAGATGGAAGTCCTGCCCGACGCACCGCGCCAGACACGCCACGGTCCGCTGCATGTCATCAGGATCTAGACCTCGACCAGCCCGTGCGTTGGCGTTTGGCGCGGCACCATTCTGTTTTACCTAGCGCAGCAATGGCGGCAAAATCAGTTCGAAGACCGACAAGACAAAAGCGCATCAGGTTGCAGCGACCGAAACGGATGGCACAACCATCATTGAACGATCGACCTTCGCCGATCTGGCTGTCTATTTACGGAACATGCCCACCAGTTCGACCGGCAGCGGCGGTTCGTCGCGCTGCTGGGCGCCGCGAATGGCCTGTGCCTGCTCGTGCGGATCGAAACGCACCCAGCCGCTGCGGCTGAGCTTTTCCAGCGGACGATAGCGGATCTTATATTGCATTCGCTGCGATCCATCGACCCAATAGCCCAGATAGACATAGGGCAGGCCGGCACCGGACGCCCGGGTGATATGATCCAGGATGATGTAATTGCCCAGGCCCGGCCGATGCTCAAGCTGCGTATCGAAGAAGCTGTAGATCATCGACAGGCCGTCGCCCTGACGGTCGGTCAGGCAGGCGCCGATCAGCTTGCCGGGGCGACCATCGACGCCCGGTTCGCGATATTCGATAATATAGCTGTCGACCGGCGTCTGCTCGACCATGTCGGAGAAGTCCATCTCGTCCATCTCGGTCATGCCGCCGCCGGGATGACGATCGACCAGATAGCGCTGGAGCAGCGCGAACTGCTCCTCGGTGGACCAGGGCTTGCAGGCCGTGACGATCAGGTCGCTGTTGCGACGGATCAGCTTGCGTTGCGTCGCATTGGGCTGGAATTCATGGGCGACGACCCGCACCGACACACAGGCTGAACAGTCCGCACAGCTCGGCCGATAGGCGACATTCTGGCTGCGACGAAAGCCGATGCGGCCCAGCGCGTCGTTCAGTTCCGCCGCATTGTCCCCGTTCAGCTCGGTAAACACCTTCCGCTCGCTCTTGCCCGGCAGATAGGGGCAAGGGCTGGGGTTGGTGACGAAGAAACGGGGAAAGCGGAAGGCGGCAGTCACGCTCCAGGCTTCCTTTCATGGCGGCGGACGTCAGTCATAACATTGACTATGCCGCCACGATGCCCCTCTGAAAAGGGCGTTTACCACGAAAAATCGCGCCCGCTTCCCGCGGTCACGCAACCTCGATCGGCGCGACCTCATAACCAGCCTCGCCCAGCGCCGCGATCAACCGCTGAAGATGCGCGCGATCGCGCGTCTCGCACTCGACATCCAGGCTCAGCCCCTTGGCCGGCAGGTTGGTGAAGATGCGCTGATGCGCCAGTTCGAGGATGTTGACCGCTTCCTGATCGAAGATGCGGGCGACATGGAACAGTGCGCCGGGCCGATCCTGCAGGATGATCCGCAGCCGCGCCAGACGGCCCGACCGGGCCAGGTCGCGCAGCAGCACATTGGCGAGCAGGCGGGTGTCGATATTGCCGCCGGTCAGCACCAGCCCGACATTGCGCCCGGCGAATTTTTCCCGATAGGTCAGCAGCGCAGCGAGGCCCGCGGCGCCCGCGCCCTCCACAACGGTCTTTTCGATCTGCAACAACAGGCTCAGCGCCTCTTCCAGCCGCCGCTCGGTCACCAGCAGCACATCGTCGGCCAGCCGCTCGACGAAGCGGCGGGTCAGTTCGCCGGGTTGCTTGACGGCGATGCCCTCCGCCAGCGTATCGCCGTCGCAGGCCAGATCCGCGCCCTTGATAAAGTCGTACATCGACGGATACAGTTCCGCCTGCACGCCGAAAAGCTGGATGTCCGGCTTCATCGCACGCGCCGCGGTCCCCATGCCCGAAAAAAGGCCGCCGCCGCCGATCGGGATGATTAGCGTGTCGATTTCCGGCGCGTCCTCCAGCATTTCCAGCGCGACCGTGCCCTGCCCGGCCATGATGTCGGGTTCGTCGAACGGATGAACGAAGGTCAGGCCCTGCTCCACCTCCAGCAACCGCGCATGGGCGTAGGCATCGTCGAACTTCTCGCCATATTGCACCACGGTCGCGCCATGGCCCTGCGTCTGCGTGATCTTCACCGTAGGCGTGGTGGTGGGCATGACGATGGTGACGGGTACGCCCAGCCGCCTGCCATGATAGGCCAGCCCCTGCGCATGATTGCCCGCCGACGCCGCGATCACGCCCTTCGCCTTGGCCGCGTCGTCCAGCTGGATCAGGCGATTGAGCGCGCCGCGCTCCTTATAGGCAGCGGTGAACTGGAGGTTCTCGAACTTCAGATAGACATTGCAGCCCAGCATGTTCGACAGCGTCTGGCTGATCAAAGTCGGCGTCTTGACGATCGAACCCGCAATCCGGGTTCGGGCGGCAAGGATGTCATCGACGGTGACGGGCAGCGGCAGGGCGCTTTCGATCTTGGCGAGCGTGTTCATGAGCGGGCACCTAAACGAAAATTGCGGGTTAAGAAACTGGCACTGTCGCAAAACTGGCCCTATGGCAGGGCGCACGCATAAAATGTACGAGGCATATGGCTAATATCGCGTTTATCGGCCTGGGCGTCATGGGCAGCCCCGTGGCAGGACATCTGGCCAAGGCGGGGCATAGCCTGACCGTCTACAATCGCTCCATCGGCAAGGCGAAGACATGGGCGGAAGCCTATGGCGGCGCCGTCGCCATCAGCCCGGCCAAGGCGGCGGAAGAGGCGGACATCGTCATCAGTTGCGTCGGCAATGACGATGACCTGTCGCAGATTACGCTGGGCCGCGAAGGCGCGTTCCGCACGATGAAGGAGGGTAGCCTGTTCATCGACCACACGACCGTGTCGGCGCGGATCGCCCGGCAATTGTTCGTAGAGGGCGAAAGCCGCGGCATCCACAGCGTCGACGCGCCGGTATCGGGCGGTCAGGCGGGCGCGGAAAACGGGCGGCTGTCGATCATGTGCGGCGGCAGCGATCCGGCGGTGGCGGCGGCCAAGCTGGTGATGCAGGCCTATGCCGCACGGATCGTCCATGTCGGCGGCGCGGGCGCGGGGCAGACCACCAAGATGGTGAACCAGATCTGCATCGGCGGCGTCTTGCAGGGCCTATCGGAAGCGCTGCGCTTCGCCCAGGCCGCCGAACTGGATCTGGACGCGGTGTTCGAAGCGATTTCCGGCGGCGCGGCGCAAAGCTGGCAGATGGACAATCGCTGGAAGACGATGGCGCAGGACAGTTTCGACTTCGGCTTTGCCGTCGACTGGATGCGCAAGGATCTGGGACTGGCGCTGGAAGAAGCGCGGGCCAATGGCGCGACGCTGCCGGTGACCGCGATGGTCGATCAATTCTACGCCGACGTGCAGGCTATGGGCGGCAACCGGCAGGATACCAGCGCGCTGGTGCGCCGGATCACCCGCGCATGAAGCCCCTATATCTTGCGGCCATCGTTGCGCTCGCCCTGCCCCTCCCCGCGCTCGCCGCGGGCGTCATCGACAATGTCAACGGCATCGCCATCGATCCCAATGGCAAGGTCGTCCGGTTCGCCGCGCTGATGATCGATGACGATGGCAAGGTCGAAAAGCTGCTGCCGGGCCGTTATCAGGAGCCCAAATATGAGCGGCCCAAAAAGCCGAAAAAGGGGCAGCCCTGGCCTGAACCGCCCAAAGGGCTGGCGTTCAAGCTGGATGCGGGCGGCAAGACGCTGATCCCCGGCCTGATCGACGCGCATGGGCATGTGATGGGCTATGGCCTGTCGCTGATCACGCTCGACCTGTCGGAAACGCGATCGCTGGCGGAGGCGCAGGCCGAGATTCGCGCCTATGCGCAGGCCAATGCCGGGCGCAAGTGGATCATCGGCACCGGCTGGAATCAGGAACAATGGGGTCTGGGGCGCTTCCCCACCGCCGCAGAACTGGACGCGGCGGTCGGCGACATTCCGGTGTGGCTGGAGCGGATCGACGGCCATGCCGGCTGGGCCAACAGCGCGGCGATTCGCGCGGCGGGCATCACCCCCGCGACCAAGGCGCCGATGGGCGGGCGGATCGAAATGGCCGGCGGCAAGCCTTCCGGCGTCTTCGTCGACAAGGCGATGGACCTGATCCAGAAGGTAACACCGCCGCCCGCGCCCAAGGACCGCGACATCGCGCTGGAAAAGGCGCAGCGCGCGCTGCTGGCGGTTGGCATCACCGGCATTGCCGACATGGGCACCAGCATAGAGGATTGGCAGGCGTTCCGCCGCTCGGCCGATCGCGGCGCGCTGCGGGTGCGGATCATGTCCTATGCCTATGGCATCGACAATATGGTACTGATCGCCGGGCCGGAACCGACGCCCTGGCTCTATGACGATCATCTGCGCATGGGCGGCGTGAAGTTGCTGCTCGACGGCGCCTTGGGGTCGCGCGGCGCCTGGCTGCGCGCCGATTATGCCGATGCGCCGGGCCAGCGCGGTTTGCCGATGATCCCAGACACGCAGTTGCGCAATTTCATGAGCCGCGCGGCGATGGACAATTTCCAGGTCGCCGTCCACGCCATCGGCGATGCGGCCAATCATGAATTGCTGAACGCGATCGAGGAACTGAACGACACCTATAAGGGCGACCGCCGCTGGCGGATCGAACATGCGCAGATCGTCACGCCCAGCGACCTGCCGCGCTTCGGGCCGCTGGGCGCAATTGCATCGATGCAGCCGGTCCATGAAGCGTCGGACTGGCGCATGGCGACGGCCCGACTGGGCGAAGCCCGGCTGAATGGCGCCTATGCGTGGAAAGCGATGCTGGACAACAAGGTGCCCCTCGCCTTCGGTTCCGACGTGCCGGTGGAAAGCCCCAATCCCTTTGCCGGCATCGCCGTGGCCATGAGCCGCGAGGACGGCAAGGGCGAACCGGCCGGTGGCTGGATGCCCGAACAGCGGGTCGGCTTCGACGCCGCGCTGGACGGTTTCACGCGCCAGGCCGCCTATGCCGGTTTCGCCGACAAGAAATTCGGCAGCCTCGTTCCGGGCCAGCGCGCCGATTTCCTGCTGATCGATCGCGATATCTCGACGGCGCGTCCGGCCGACATCCGCCAGACCCAGGTGCTGGAAACCTGGATCGGCGGCAAGCGCGTCTATGTGAAGGGGCAGTAGTTCGACGCGGTCGATTTAGCGAGACTGGGCGGGGTTCCAGACGGTGAAGGTACGCCCCGTCATGGCCTTGGCGACGCCCTGCAGGGTCGCGGCATAGGCGATCATAACATCGACCAGCGCGGCGAAGGGACCGCTCTTCGCCCGCACGCCGATCCAAAGGACCAATGCTACGCCCAGCGCGCCCGCCAGATAAAGCGCTGGCGATACCCGCATCGCAAGCGCGCCCGCCGCGATCGCGCCGACCAGAATAAACAGTCCGCCAAACCAGCGGACGATCTTGCGCGACGCATATTTGAAGCGATCGACCGCCGCCATCCGCCGCAATTGCAGGCGCAAATGGGCGTGCGTGTGCCAGGCCCGCGCGGCAATCCGTACCTTGCGCCGATATTCGTCCTTGCGCGCCGTCACCAACCGCTCGCGCGCGATCACATCCTTGGCCTTCACCAAACGCTTGCCCGCGAACACGACCGCCATCGACACGGTCAGATCGTCCAGCACGCTATCGGGGAAATCGGGATACAGGCTGCGCCGGATCGAGAAGATCGATCCGTCCGCGCCCAGCACATTGCCGGTGCGCGACTCCTCGTCCTTCAACTTTTCCTCGATCCGCCAGTAGAGCGACCCGACCGAGGCGGTCGCGCTATCCTCCGCGCCGATATAGTGGAGCGAGCCCAGCACGCCACCGACCTGCGGGTCTGCATAGCGGGCAAGCAGATTGTCGATCGCGTCGGCTTCCAGCAGCACGTTGGCGTCGGTAAATATCAGCACATCACCGCGCGCGCGGGCGGCCAGTTGCTTCATCCCATACGCTTTACCGCTACGCCCCGGCCCACGCACCAGCGTCACCATATCATCTTGCGCGGCGATCAGATCGCCGGTGCCGTCCGAGGATCCATCGTCGAACGCCAGTATCGCCAGCTCCGGATGCCGCGCTTTCAGCATCGCCAGATTAGCCAGCTTCTCCGGCATCGCCGCCGCTTCATTATAGGCGCAGAACAGCAGGGACGCGCTGGGTTTCGGCCCCTCGACCGGCGCTTCCGCCACGGTCGGCAAAGCGCGCAGGATCAAGGGATAGAATAAAAACGGCCATGCCACCGCAGCCAGACAAAGCAGCAGAACAACGCCAAGAATAAGGTTGGTCGCCATCGCTCAATAGGCCTTGTGATGGACCAGCACGCCCAGCGTCGCAAAAATGATCCGCAGGTCACGCCACACCGACCAGTCGCTGACATATTCCAGATCCGACTGAAGCCGATCGATCAGATCCTGATGATGATCGGTGGAGCCGCGATGGCCGCGCACCTGCGCCAGGCCGGTCATGCCCGGCTTGATGCAATGCCGTTCCCAATAGCGCGCATCGACCTCCCAATAGAGGCTGTCGCCGGCCTTGGCGGCGGCGGCGTGGGGGCGCGGGCCGACGATGCTCATGTCGCCCTTCAACACATTGAACAATTGCGGCAGTTCGTCGATGCTGGTCTTGCGCAGGAAGGCGCCGACCTTCGTCACCCGGTCGTCGTCGCGCCGGGTCAGCGTCGCGGCCTTATGGTCGCTCGCCTCCGCCCGCATCGAGCGGAACTTGTAGATCGCGAACGGCCGGGCGTCCTTGCCGATGCGTGGCTGGCGGAACAGCGCGGGGCCGGGGCTGGTCAGCCGCACCGCCAGCGTCGCCGCGATCAGGATCGGCGACAGCAGGATGGTCGCGACCGTGGCGACGATCAGGTCGAACAGCCGTTTGATCAGTCGATCGCGGAAATGCAGCGGACCGCCCGCCACAATAATGGTCGGTTGGCCGTCAAATTCATCGATCCGTGCCGGCGCAAAGCGCAGCAGTTCGGGCACGACAATCTCTCCCCGCGCCGACAAGGACTTGAGCGCAGCGGACCAGTCGGCCATCCGATCGAGCGGACAGGCGACGATCACCCGCTCCGCCATGCCGACCACGGCGGCGAGCCGTGCCGCCATGTCGGCGTCATGCCGTTCGGGATGAAGGTTCGCCGCATCCGCATCGATGACGTCCATATGCGGGCCGACCGTGATCGATACGCCGTCCAGGATGACGGCCGTCAGATGCGGCACATCGCCCAGCAAGGCGACCGCCAGCCGCGCGACCGCGACACGCACCAACGCCACCGCCACCGCGCTCAATCCCAGGCCGGTAATGAAGGTCAGACGCGACAATTGCTCGGCGATCTTGCCCAGATAGACGATCAGCAGCATCAGCAGCGCCGCCTGCACCAGCGCCCACAGCGCCCGCACGATGCCACGCCGCACCCGCTCCAGCGTATTGATGCCATAGGCGCCACCCTGCACCGCCAGCAGCGCATAGAGCGGCGCGACCATGGCAAACATCACGAGGCCGTGCGGCTTGCCCGGCTCCCCCCACAGGGCGCCCAGCACGAACCAGTTGGCGGCGAGAAAGGCGCAGAACAGCCCTGCCATGTCGCCCGCAAGGCACAGCGCATAGAGCCGCAGCCGCACGATTTCCTTGGAGACTGTCACTGGTGCGCCCTGATTATCGCCATGCGTCCCGTTGGCACCCGCGCGCGCGGGTTGCAAGGGGTTGTGTCTTCGCACCCGTTCGCTCCGAGCACAGGCGATAAGCGGGTAGCGCCGTGTCCGCGTTTCTCCACATGCGCGAAACGAACGGCTGTACGTCCCTAGGCCCCAAACAACCGCGTCAGCGCCTTGTCCAGCATCAGCAACTGCCACAACAGGCGCCCATGATCCGACACGCCCGATCGATGGTCGGCCGCGACCTTCGCCAGCATCTTCGTGTCGAACCAGTCGGTCCGCGCCAGCGCCGATCCGCCTGCGATCGCGGTCGCTTCGCCCGCCAAAGCCCCCCGGAACCAGGCGCTGATCGGCGTGACGAATCCCATTTTCTGGCGATAGAGAATGTCCTGCGGCAGGAACGGCTCCATCGCCTTCTTCATGATATATTTGCCGCTATTACCGCGGATGCGCTGCCCCACTGGCAGGCGCGCGGCGAATTCGACCAGCCGATGGTCCAGTAGCGGCTCGCGGGCCTCCAGGCTGACGGCCATGCTCATCCGGTCGGTCTTGGTCAGGATATCGCCGGGCAACCAGATGCGGATATCGGCATATTGCGCCCGGTCCAGCGCATCACGCGCGGGGGCATCGGCCATCGCCTTGATATAGCGATCCTCCGCCCGATAGGCGCCCAGGCGGCTTTTCATCTCCTGGCTGAACAATCGCTGGCGCAGGCCATGGGGCGTCACGCCGACCGACGCGGCATAGGCTTCGCCGCCCTCCCCCGCCAGTTCGAGGAAAGTCGACTTGGCGCGCAACGCGCGTGGCGCCCAATCGGCCTTGGGATAATATTTCCCCAGCGTGCCGAACAAAGGCTGACGCACCAACGCAGGGATCAGCGAGCGAAATCGCTCGCCCTGCATCTGGAACCGATGGCGGCGATAGCCCGCAAAGGCTTCGTCCGCGCCGTCGCCCGACAGCGCCACCGTCACCTGCTCGCGCGCCAGTTCGCACACGCGGAAGGTCGGCAGGGCGGACGCATCGGCGAAAGGCTCGTCGAAATGAAAGGCCAGCCGGTCGATCAACCCATAATCGTCGGGCGACACGATCCGGCTGCGATGATCGGTGGCGAAGCGGCGGGCGATGCGATCGGCATAGGCCGTCTCGTCCAACGCCGCGACGTCGAAGCCGATGGTGCAGGTCTTGACCGCCTGGCTCGACGCTTCGGCCATCAGCGCGACCACGCTGCTGCTGTCGACACCGCCCGACAGGAACGCACCCAACGGCACATCGGCGACCATGCGCGATCGCACCGCCTGCCGCATCAGCGCGACCAGTTCTTCCTCCAGCGCTTGCGGCGACGCCTTGCTCCGCTCGGCGAAACTGACGTCCCAATAGCGTTGCGGCTGCGGCAGGGGTCGTCCGCGCACCAGCCGCAAAGTCTCCCCCGCGCCCAGCTTGCGCACGCCCGCCACCAGGCAGGCATCGTCGGGGACATAGCCATAGGCCATATAATCCTCGACCGCCGACAGGTCCGGCGCGCGGCGCAGCAGCGGGTGCGCCAGCAGGCTCTTCAATTCCGACCCGAAGATCAGGCTGCCATCGGACAGCAGTGCATAATGGAGCGGCTTGACGCCCAGCCGGTCGCGCACCAGCCACAATGCCTGCGCCCGCGCGTCGAACAAAGCGAAGGCGAACATGCCGTTGAAGCGCTGCACGCACTCCTCGCCCCATTGGCGATAGCCGTGCAGGATGACTTCGGTGTCGCTATGGGTGCGAAAGACATGGCCCTTCGCCTCCAGTTCGGCGCGCACCTCGGCGAAATTATAGATTTCGCCGTTGAAGACGACCGTCAGGCTTTCGTCCTCGGTCAGCATCGGCTGCGCACCGGCTTCCAGGTCGATGATCGACAGGCGCAGATGGCCCAGGCCCACGCCCGGCGCGGTCCAGATCCCGCTGCCGTCCGGCCCGCGATGCGGCATGACGTCCAGCATCGCGCGTACCCGTGCCGGGTCCACGGGCTTGGCCGTTTCGAGATGGAAGATACCCGCTATGCCGCACATGCGAACTTCCCTAGCGGATGCCGACGCTGTGGTCAGCCAAAAGCTGCACATCGCCAAGATTGGAAAGGAAAGCCGCGATGGCCGCATCGGACGAACGCCCTTCGGCCTCTTCCGCCGACACCAGGATGGCGACGGCGCGCTGGTCCTGCCCGAGCAACCGGGCCTTCATCGTCGCCAGCTTGACCGCGGGCCTGCTGCCGGACAGGGCGCCGTCGCCTATCCGATAGACGCTCACGACATGCCGCACCACCGGGCCGGGCGCGGTAATCTGTTCGCCCCGGCCATAAGCAGGTGCGCGGGCCGGCGACGACCAGACCCATTCGCTTTCCGGATCGGCCGCCCCCTGGCCGAAGCCCACCAGTTCGCGGCCCTCATCCTGCCGCGCATAGGCGGCGATGGCGAGGTCGACGACTTGTCCCCGCCCGTTGCTGTAGCGCCCAATGACGAAATGATCCGCGCCGTCGAACCGTGGCTTCCACGGATAGGCCTGGTGGATGTCGGTCCGGCTCCACCCCGGCACCACGGGCAGGGTCAGCACCGGCGGCAGCGGATCGGCGGTGGCGGCAGTGGCGGCAAGCCAGAGCGGCGCCGCCACGATCATCGTCAGCGCGCCACCGGCGATTGCACCTGTACGCGACGGCCTGCGCACTGCGCCTTGCAACGTGCGCGGATCGAACCAGGGATCGCCCGGCTTGCGATCGAAAAAGGGCCACGCCGCCGCCATGACGATCGTCATCACGATCGCAAAGAAGACCCAGCCATAAACGACATGGTCGAAACCCACCGCGGCATCGACGGTCGTAAGATGCGCGACCAGGATGGTGGCGAAAGCGCGCACGCCATTGGCCAGCACCGACAGGCTGAGCGCGCCGGCGAGAAACACCGCGCGACGCGACCAGCTCTTGAAACAGACATTGCAGACCAATACGCCATAGGCGGTCATGGCGATCAGGAATTTCGCGCCCGAACAGGCCTCCGCCACTTCGAAATAGCCGGTCGGCGTGGTGATGAATATCCCCTCCATATGCGCCGGCACGCCCGACAGGTCGAGCAGTAGCATGGCGAGGCGCGCGGTCACCAGTTGCAGCGGCGGCACGATCTCCTCGCCGAAGGGCACCATGAAGAAGGCGTAGAAGAGCGGGAAGAGCAGCGCGCGCGCCACCGCCGGGCCGAGCAGCGCGATGGTCGCGCCCTGCAACATCATAATCAGCGCGCCATGCCGCACCATCGCCACGCCCGCCGCCGCGCCCAGCAACCAGGCCAATGCACCCGCGCCCAGCCAGACAAGCCCCGGCGCCCAGGCGACGGGCTCCAGTTGCCGCAATCCGGCCAGGCGCTGCTGCACCAGCCAGGCGATGAGGAAGGGAATGAACAGGCAATGGCCGAAGGTGGAGGCGTTCCACCAGATCGACACCATGCTGCGGACGTCGGCAAAGAACAGCGCGAGAATCGCAAAAGCGACCACGCCCACCGCGATCAGATGACCGCGCCAGCCGGTCAGGTCGCTCAGCGGCATCCGGTCCATGGGGATCGCCCGTTCGTTCACGCCGCGCACGCGCCTTTAGCGGGCGCGCGAAGTAGCAGGTCGGGCAGCGCCGCCAATGTCGTGGACCAGCGATAGCGTTCTTGCGTCCGCGCCCGCGCGGCGAGGCCCAGCCGCTGCGCGCGGGCCGGATCGGCCAGCAGCGCGACGATCTTCGCCGCTTCCTCGGCGGGACTGGCGGCGACCAGAAAATGGAACTCGTCGCTGGCATCGATGCCTTCGGCGGCCTGCGGCGAAGCGACGACCGGCCGCGCCATCGCCATCGCCTCCAGCACCTTGTTCTGGATGCCACGCGCGATGCGCAGCGGCGCGACCACGACATCGGCCGCCGCCAGCCAGCCACGCACATCGGGCACGCCGCCGGTCACGATCACGCCGGGGAGTTGCGCCAGCGCCTCAACCGCCTTGACGGGATTGCGGCCGACGATGGCGAAGCGCGCGCCGGGATGGACGGTGCGAATGGCGGGCAGGCTCTGGCGCGCAAAGCTCTCCACAGCCTCGACATTGGGGCGATAATCCATCTGCCCGGTGAAGACGAGCAGTGGCCCCGCCTCCCGATCGACCGCAGGAAAATCCGCCGCCGGATCGAAATAGTCGAGCGCCACGCCATTTTCGAGTCCGACTACGCGGTCGGCACCCAGGCCGCAGGCGTCGCGGAACAGAGCCGCTTCCGCCTCGCTCACGAAGCTGCTGATGTCCGCCCGCGCCGCGGTCTGCCGCTCGAAGTTCAGCAGAACGCGCCCCTCGCGCCGGTTGATCCAGCCCATCGGCCCCGATCCTTCCGCGCCATAGGTCGCATATTTAGCGGAATCGAAATCGACGAAATCCATCAGGAAACGCACGTCAGCGGGAAGGACGGGCACGAAATGCGCCATCTGCGCCGAATAGGCGACGACGGCGCGGATCGGTCGCTCCGCCAGCGTCTGCGCCACCCAGCGATGCAGGCCGGGATGGTCGAACAGCGACACCAGCAGCGACTGGCGCTTCGCCAGCCCCGTCAGCCCCGCGACCAGCTTCGACCGGTCGCGCATCAGCACGCACTGGCTGGCTGCGACCTGGCCCATCTCGCTCGCAAAGCCCATGTCGCGACCATCGTCGGCGAAGCAGCCGACATGGACGGGCGCAATCTCCGCCAACCGCTGGAGAAGGTGATAGGACCGGATCTTGTCACCCCGGTCCGGCGGAAAGGGAATGCGATGGCAGAGGAAAAGGATGTCGCCGATCATCCCAGCCCTCGCGCGATATGCGGCCCGATCAGGTTGGCGATCGATTCGGGCAACTTCTTCCACAATTCGACCTTCCGCCGATATTGCGGCGAAAGCGGATTGACGTCGCGCGTCTCCTTGCCCGGCGCGGTGCGCAGATGATAGCCGAGCGGTTCGCCCTCGAACCCCCATGTCTTCTTCCAGGCGGCAGGCCCGGTGCCGACCTTCGACCGGCCGAAATCGAAGATGGCGCAGCCCCGCTCGCGCGCCGCCCGCATCAGGCTGAAATAGAGAAATTCGTTCGATCGCATCGTCCGTGCACCTTCGCCGGCGCCATGCCAATAAGGCATGCAGGCGCCGCGATGATAGAAGCTGATGACCGCCGACAGCGGCACGCCGTCCTTCGACACCAAAGCGATGTCGGCGTCGTCGCCGAACCGGTCCATGATCTGCTCGAACAGCGCGCGCGGGAAGACCGGCGTTCCCAGATTATGGACGCTATGGGCGTAAAGCCGGTAGTGGATGTCGCGCAACCGCTTGTCGCGCCCGGTCTCGAAATGCAGGTCGTTCGCGATCCCCTTGCGGATTTCTGCCCGGTGGCGCTTGGGCACGGCCTTCAGTTCCGCCTCGTCATCGGCCGCCAGCGCCCGCGAGAAGCCCAGATAGGCGTCCGCCTTCTCCTGCCACACCGGACCGCCAGGCGCTTCCCCGCCGCGCAATTCCAGCGTATCGCAGCCCAGCCGTTCCGCCAGCGTCCAGGCGGCGTCGGCCAGCGCCGCCCCGGCCTTGCGATGACTGGTCAACAGGCCGCCATCGACGGCAAAACCGCTGCCCACCAGCGCGCGCCCAAACAGCGCCGATCGGATATAGGTCAGCGGCAACAGGCCGACGATCTCGCCGCCGATCAGGCGCGCGACCAGCATCCTGGCCTTCTGTCCGGTGCCCGCTTCCACGCCCATGATCCATCCCGGCCGGTGAAAGGGCGTGGAGTCGGGGTGCGCGCATACCCATGCGTCCAGTTCCGCGACGGTCGTGGCGTCGGACAAGCGCGCTTCATCGACGATGACGCCCAGACCGGTGATAGCATTCATGGAAGTCATTCCCTTGTCACCCCTGCCCGAACCTACCGGTCAGGGTTGAATATTTGATGTGCGATTCAACCGAGACCGCGCGAAATCAGCGGCCCCAAAATGTTGGCGACGGGCAGCGGCAATCGCTTCCAATATTCGATGCGCCGCTGATATTTGGCGCTGTTCGGATTGACGTCGCGCCTGGTCCCGTCGACGGACCAGCTATGATAGACGCGCGGCGCCGGATCGAAACCGAAGCTCTTCTTCCACGCCGCCTGGCCGCTGCCGGCCTTGGAACGGCCGAAATCGAACTGGGTCATGCCACGGTCGCGACCATGGCTCATCAGCCGATAGTACATGAGTTCGTTGGAGCGTAGTCGCCGCGCATCGGCCACGCCGCCGCCCCAATAGGGCATCACCCTCCCTTGGTGATAAAGGGTCAATACCGCCGACACCGGCCGATCGCCGTCGCGCACGACCAGCAGGTCGGCATCCTTGCCAAACTGCTGCAACACCGACTGAAACAGCTTTGCGGGGAAAACCGGCGTGCCGAGATTGCGGACGCTGGCCGCGTACACGCGATAATGGTCGCGCCGCAGTCGCTCGCTGCGCCCTGCCTCCACGCTGAGCGCAGGATTAGCGAGCGCCTTGCGCAATTCGGCGCGATGCTTGCGGGGCACGGCGAGCAGTTCCGCGTCGTCGTCTGCGGCCAAGGGGCGGACGAAACCGACATACTCGCCTTCGCACCGCTGCCACTCGTCGCCCGGCGCAACCCCGCCACGCAATTCCAGCGGCGGCCCGCCCCGCGTGCGCGCCAACCCCTGGGCTGCCGCGGCGAGCGGCGCCACCGCCCGATCATCCGTGACCAGAAGACCACCATCGACCGCAAAGGCGCAGGACACGAGCGCGTCGCCGAACAGCCGGCTCTTCACATGATGGAGCGGCAATATCCCGCGAATCTGGCCGGACGGCGCCACCGCGGCGAGCAATAACGCGCGATGCCCCGTCGCCTGCGTGATCGCGCGCAGCCAGGCGGCTCGATGAAAGGGCGTGCCGGCATCATGGGCCATGACGAAATCGTCGGCGGCCTGCGTCTGACCCGGATCATCGACGTCCAGCATCGTGACGCCGAAATCGGCGGCATTGCAGACCATCATGAGGCGCGCGCCGCTTCCGCATCCGCCAGCGCATCGACGCGAGTCCAAGCGAAATCGCGGGTCAGGCGGCGTAGCTTGGCCGCCATCACCGACAGGTTGCTGTAATGGCGCAGGCGCGACCGCAGCGGCGCATCCGCGACCCGTGGCTGGTCCGGGTCGATTTCCCACGGATGGAAATAAATGATCGCTGGACGGCCGGCCTGTTCGTTGACCTGCCGGATCGCCCAACGCGAAAAGGCGTAGGGTAGCAGGCGGAAAAAGCCGCCCCCGCCGGCCGCCAGCGTGCGCTTGCCCCATTTCGCGGTGGTGACGGGCAGTTCGACCAGATCGGATCCCGCGACCGGCTTCCAGGCGAAACGCGGCGAATCCGGCCAGCCATAATGGTCATGCCGGATCGGCGCGACGCTGGAGGAATAGCGATAGCCTTCTTCGGCCAGTATGGGGTGCGCCCAGGGCGTGCGCGGATCGATGGAGAAGCTGGGCGCACGATAGCCGGTGACCGCCTGCCCGCTCGCATCCTCCAGGATAGCGCGCGACTTGCGCAGGTCGGCGCGAAATTCTTCCGGGGTGAAGGTGAAGACGCGGGCATGGTCATAGCCATGGCTGGCGACTTCATGGCCGGCATCCGCAATCCGGCGCATCAACGCGGGATAGCGCTCGGCCACCCAGCCCAGGGTGAAGAAGGTCGCCTTGACGCCGGCCTGCGCGAACAGGTCCAGCACCGCGTCGCTATTGGTTTCGACCCGGTGGGTCAGGCTGTCCCAGTCGGCACGCCGCAGCGTGCGCTCGAACGCGCCGACCTGGAACCAGTCCTCGACATCGACAGACAGGGCGTTCTGCATGATCCTCCAACCTTGTCAGTCATATAAGGCGTCAGGCGGCGACGCCCGCCTGCATATCCGCCATCCGTTCCTCGCGCTCGACCCAGTCGACCAGCAGCGTCAGCACACGGCGCAAGGCCGTATCCTGTTCCTCGGCACGAAACTCCAGCGCCGACAGCCGTTCCTCGATCAAAGTGAAACAGCCCTTGAGCGCTTCGGGATCGATTTCCGGCTGTGCCGGCTGGCCGAAGGGCGCATGGGACTGCACCGCCCGCAGGGATGCGATCTCGGCCCGCAACGCTTCGATCTCGCCCAGCATGTCGGCGCGCAGCGCATCGACATCGACCGCATCTACCGTGGCGAACGGCGCGGCCGCCGCCTCGGCGAAAGGTTCGGCATCTCCGACCGGCTCAGCCTCGGCCACAGTCTCGATCTCATCGAAGGCCTCGTCCACGACCGACGGTTCGGCCTCCACGACGCTTTCCACCTCGATGGCTTCCGATTGCTCCGGCGCGAACGGCGCGGCGAAGGACGCCGTCTCTTCTGGCTCGACCTCTTCTTCAACCGGGTCAAGCGCCGCTTCGGGTTCGAACGCACGCTCGACCGCCGGCGGCGGCGCAAAGGCGGCGAAGGCCGGTCGCGCGAAGGGTGCCACGACGATCGGCGTCACCGGCTCGCCAGCCAAATCATCCTCTTCCGCCTCGGCAGCGGGAGCGAGCGGTTCGATCTCCGCCGTCGTCCAGTCCGGCTGCGCCCAGGCCGCATCCAGTTCGATGGTCTCGTCCTTTACCGGCTCGTCGTCGGCCAGTTGCTCTTCGGCGGGATAATGGCCGAAGGGTTGCGGGACGGCCTGCTCCTCGATCGGCTCGTCCTTGACGCTCTCGTCGGCGACTACAAGCTCGACCGGTTCCGACTCGAACGCAACCGACTCTTCAGCGGCATCCAGCACCGACGGCGCGACGGGTTCCGGCGCGATATCGGCATCCAGGCCCATGTCCGCGACGACGGCGTCCACGACTTCCTCGTCGATCACATGCAGTTGCTCGATCGCGCCCAGCAGCAGCACCCGGCTGGCCAGCGCGTTCAGGCGGCGCGGTACGCCGCCGGTTGCCGCATAGAGCGCCGAAAAGGCCCCTGGCGTAAAAGCCGGGTTGCCGCTCCAACCCGCAATGGCGAGGCGATGGAGGATATAGGGTTCGACCTCATTGGCCATCATCGGTTCCAGATGATGGGTCGCAATGACGCGCTGGCGCAACTGCTCCAGTTCGGGCGACTTGAGAAGGTCGCGAAATTCCGGCTGGCCCAGCAGGAATATCTGCAGCAGCGACTGACCACCCAACTGGAAATTGGACAGCATCCGCAATTCCTCGATCGCGGAAACAGGCAGGTTCTGCGCCTCGTCCACGATCAGCAGGCTGCGCCGCCCGGCGCGCGCCTGAGCATGAAGCATGGCTTCGACCTGTTGCAGAATCGCCGCCTTGGACAGGCCGTCGGTGGAAAGACCGAAACTCTGCGCGGCGAGGCGGAGCATGTCGTCGCCCTCTACCTGCGTCGACACGATCTTGACGGCGGTCAGCCGCGCCGGATCGATGGTCTGCATCAGGTGACCGACCAGCGTCGTCTTGCCCGCGCCGATGTCGCCGGTAATGACAATGAAGCCTTCACCCTGCGCCAGGCCGTAGCCCAGATAGGATAATGCCTTGCGATGGGTCGCGCTCTCGAAATAATAATGCGGGTCCGGCGTCAGTTGGAACGGACGGCCCTGCAATCCGTAGAATTGATCGTACATCTCTTCGTCTCCAAGGCGACCGGTTAGAAGCTGTAGCGCAGGCCGACCTGCCCCATCGCGCTGATGATGGTGTCCAGATCATCCGCCTGCACCCCATCCAGGCCAAGCGAGGCAGAGGCAGACAGACGGCGCGACAACCCCTTATAATAGCTGGCGAATGACCCATAGTTCAACACATCTGGCCGTCCACCGCTGGCATCGAAATAATTCACGTAGCCAACCAGGTCGATACTGTCGCGATCGTTGAACATATAGCTCACCGACCCGTTGCCGTACCAGTTCTCGTCCCGCGATCCGCGGATCAATATGGTCTGGCCGCTGGGGGTGATGAACTTACGCTGCGAATAGCCCGCGCCCACGCCCCAGCCCCACGGCCCGCGACGCAGCGAATATTGCGCCGACACGCCACGATAGCGGAAATTGGCGTCGGTGATGCCCGACAACGCATCATTAAAGCACTGGCCGCCACCCGTGGTGGAGAAGGCGCAGCCGGTGATGTCGCCGGTGAACGGGTTGCGCGCCACGTCGAAATTGCTGCCCGACAGGGCGGCTACGTCGGCGGTAATCATGCGGCCGAAACTGTCGATCCCGTCGAAGACGATGATGGCGACGCTGCTGTCGCGGCCCTGCCACAGGAAGCTGCCCTGATAGGTCATCCCGCCATAGCGTTCGCCGACCCGCGCCTGTAACGTCGTGCGACGGCTGGGCCGCCACAAAACACCCGCGTCCCAGATGATGTCGTCGAAATCATAGACCAGCGCGCGCGGCGAGCTTTTGTCGGTAACATAGCGGCCGTTGCGGATCAGCGGCAGGCCGTCCGCACCCAGTTCGGGCGAACGCTGGCTGATCTCGATCTTTTCATAGCCGACGCCGCCGACGGCGGCGAGCGTTGGCGTGATGGGTACGGTCGCATCGACCCGGCCCCACAGATCCTCGAACCGCTGGTCGAGCTGGCTGGCATCTTCGCGGTCATAGCCGCCGCTGGCCGTCAGGCCGATGCCCGGCAACACCGTGTCGGGCGAAAAGCCGACCGATCCGCTCAAACTGTGCGTCCAGCTATCGGCGAAGGAGCCGCCGCCCTGTCCCTGAACGCTGTTCTGGCTCACACTGTCATCGACCCGCGCATAGCCGAGGCGATAGGAGGCGTTGACGTTGAAGTCGCCAAGCTGCGTCGTATAGGATGGGCCGACATAGCCGGACCAGACCTGGCTGGTATAGGTGTCGCGCTGAGTGGACGCGCCCGACAGGCCGTCGGTACGCACCCGCGTGGCAAGGCCGCCGCTCTGGATGGATAGGCCGCGGGCGACATTGACGTTGGCATGGCCAAAGCCGCTCAGCACATCCTGATCGACCGCTTGGCTGCTCCAGCCGAAGCTGTGATTATATTGCAGGTCAACGGCCGCCTCGACCCGCTTGTTCTGCACTTCGGCGGTCAGGCCCGCGGTAACATTGGTGTAGGTCAGAACGTCGCCGCCGCCCTTGAGCGGCCCCATCACGACCTGGTCCACCCCGATATAGGGGACCACATCGACGCGCTTCTCGTCGGACGACGATTGCGCATGGACGGGCATTGCAGCGGCCAGCGCGACGCAGGATGCGCCTGCGATCCAGAGCCGAACGGTCTTCACTGGGCTTCCCCCTTGGCGTAATAGCTGCCGAAACGGCGGCCGCCGCTGTTGAAGCGGACGGCATTGAGCAAAAGCTGCACCTGCGCGCCGCCCCTCAACAGGCCCGCGGCGTCGCGCAGCGCGCTTTCGGGCGTCTTGTCGGCGCGCACGACCAGCAGCGCGATGGCGGCGTGGCTGGCCAGCACGGCGGCGGGCGATGCCGCCAGCAACGGCGGCGAATCGAAGATCACGATGCGGTCGGGCCGGCCATCGGTCAGCCGCTTGAGCAGTTGTTCGGTCCGGGCCGAGGCGAGATATTCGGTGTCGTTGTTGCTGCGCTGCCCGGCGGGCAGCACGGCGAGCGAGGGAATGTCAGTGCGGATCACGCAGTCTTCGATCGCAACCATGGGGTCAGCGAGCGCGTCCATCAGGCCGGGTCCGGCCTCCAGCCCCAGTTGCGCGGGAATGCCGGGCTTGCCGAAATCGGCGTCTACCAGCAGGATCTCGCGATCCTTCTCCGCCGCCAGGCTGAGCGCCAGGTTGATCGCACAGAAGGTCTTGCCATCGCCGCTATGGGCTGAGCAGACGAGGATCCGATTGCCCCGCGGATTATTCCGTAGCTGCGACAGCAGGTCGCGCTTGAGCAGGCGAAATTCCTCGCTCATCGTCGTAACCGCGCTGTCGGGACGCAGGAAGCCGTCCTCGACCAGCTTGATCCGGTCGATCGTCTGCACCGGCCCGGTCCAGGCCGGCGCGCGGAAGGTCGGCGCGGCAGGCGTATCGGCCACGAGGGCCGCAGGCGCCGGCGGCGCAACGGGCGCGGGCGGCAGGTCGGCGGGCACATCGACGGCAGGCGCGCCGCGGCCACGCAATGCGGCGTTGAAATCGTAGATTTCGGTCGCCCGCTCGATCAGCGATCCCCGGCCCTTGATGGAGCTGTGCTGGTTCATCTTCCCTGGCTCCTTCACGCCATACCGCGCTGGACGAATTCGACGACGATCAGCAGCAGGCAGACGGCCGCCAGCCCCCCGCTCGCTCCGGCGAACCATTTCATACGTTGCTTTTCGACCGCCACCTGCGCCGCGCTGACCGTCTGGCTGATCGATCCGGCGACCGGCAGGCCAAGCGCCTTTTCCAGCCGCGCGGCGGTCGGGAAGGTGCCCTTGAGCTGGCCGAGCGCGAAGGCGACGCCGACGCCCGCACCGATGCCCAGGATCAGCACGCCCAGCAGCAGCAGCGGCCGGTTGGGGGCCGACGGCGCCGTCGGGGTGCTGGGCGGCTGGATGACGCGAAACTGGACGGAGCCGGTCTCGGTCTTGACGTCGCCCCGCAGGCGGATTTCCTCCCGGTCGGCGGCCAGCTTGTCATATTGCGCCTTGAGCGCGGCATAGTCGCTTTCGATCTTTTCCTGTTCGGATGCGACGCCCGGTTCATTCACCTGTTTGGACATCATGGTGTTGAGGTCGCCCTGCAACTGCGCCTTGCGCGTGCTGAGCGCCTGCACCGTGGCGGCCCGTTCCGCCTGCATCGACTTGATCGACAGATAAGCGGGATTGGGCGTGCTGCCGGCGCCACCCGCGCTGCCGCCGCCACCGCTCTTGCGCAGGGCATCGACTTCGCGCTGGGCCGCAATCACGTCGGGGTGGTTGGCGGTCCACCCACGCGCGCGCATCGACGCCAGATTGGATTGCGCCTGCGCCAGCGGCGATACCCCGCCCGATGCGCCGACGCCCGGCAGAGTCGCCGGCGTGCCCGCGAGTTGGCCGTTCATCGCGCTCAGGGCACTCTGCGCCTGAACGAGTTGCGAATCGATATTGCTGATCTCCGCGCGGGCCGCATCCATACGCTGGCTGATGGAGCCGGCGCCCGGCAACAGGCCGATATAGCGCTGCGCGAATTCGACGCGGCGCTGGTCTGCTGCCTCCAACTGCTTGCCGCGCGCGGCGATCTGCTGGTCGAGGAAGGCCAGGCTCTGCTTGGTCTGGTTGCGATCGCCCGACAGATTCTCTTCCTGGAAGATATCGATCAGCTTCTGCACGACCTGTTGCGCGATGCGCGCATTGGCGCCATCCGACAGGCCCGAATCGGCAGAGATCGCACTGATGTCGATCATGCTGGGATCGGCCTGCGCCATCACCGTGATGTTCTCGCGCAACGCCGTGATCTTGGCGGCAATGTCGCGCGGGCCGGACACGGACTGGGACAGGTCGGTATCGCGTACCACCTTTTCCAGATTCTCAGCGCTCGCCAGCGTGCTGCGCACCCGGTCGAGATCCTGCTGTGACTGGACCTGGGTTATCCCCACCTTGTCCTCCAGCAACGACTGGGTGTTCACATAGACCCGCGCCTTGGACTGATAGCTGTTGGGGATGAGCGCCACGCCCAGCCAGCCCAGCATGCACAAGCCCCAGGCGACGCCGAGCGCCACCCAGCGGCGGCTCCATATGCCGTGGAGCAGGACCAACAATTCGTCGTAGAGACCGGCCATGATCAGAACATGCTTTCAGGAATGATGATGACGTCGCCGGGCGACAGCAACACATTGGCGCGCGTATCCCCCTTCTTCAAAAGGTCGCCCAGGCGGACCTGATATTCCTTCTGCGTGCCCGTATTCTTGTCGAAGCGAACAAGCCGCGCGCGGTTGCCCGCCGCATATTCGGACAGGCCGCCGACGGCGATCATCGCGTCCAGCAGGGTCATGTTCGCACGATAGGGAATCGACGCGGGCTTTTCCGTCGCGCCCACGATCCGTACCTGCTGGCTGAACGTGCCGCTGAAATTGTTGACGATCACCGACACCAGCGGATTTTCGATATATTGGGTCAACGCCAGCTTGATGTCGTCCGACAGCATCTTGGGCGTCTTGCCCACAGCGGGCATGTCCGTGATCAGCGGCGTAGTGATGCGGCCATCGGGGCGCACCTGAACCTTCGCGCCCAGTTCGGGATTGCGCCACACGAAGATGGTGAGGTCGTCGAGCGGACCGATGATATATTCCTCACCCGGCCCTTCCTGCGTCGACACGAAAGAAGCGGGCGGCAATTGCGGTCCGGACGGCGCAGAGGCGCAGCCCGACAAGGCGACGGCGGGTAGCGATACGCCGATCAAAAGCCTGGAAACCGACACAAAACGCATAATCTCACCTCTTTGTGCGGCCATGCACCGGCGGCCGCCAAAGAGGGCAAGGCAACCAGGCAGCACATGGCTTCGAACTTCTTCTTGCCGGGAAAGGGTAAAGATACCGTTAGGAGTTAAGTCCTGAGCAAATCAGCCAAGTAAAAGTTCGCGAGGACTTGGGTGACCAAGAAATGCCGCAGGACTTGCCGACGCGCCATAGGCCCCGGCCAGGAAGATGGCGATCAGGTCACCCTCCCTGACCGGCGGCAGCGCCACTTTGTCGCCCAGACGATCGATCGGCGTGCACAGGCACCCCACCACCGTCACCGGCTGGCCCGTCGAGGCCGCACCGAAGCGGTTGGCGACCGCGATCGGGTAGTTGCGCCGTACGACCGTGCCGAAATTACCGCTGGCGGCCAGTTGGTGATGCAGACCCCCATCGACCACGACGAAGGTTTCGCCTTGGCTGACCTTCACATCGATGACACGGGTCAGATAGACCCCCGCCTCCCCCACCAGCCAGCGCCCCAGTTCGATCGCGAAGGCGCTGCCCTGCAAAATGCCCGGCAAACTGTCCAATGCGCTGTCCAGCGCCACGCCGATCGGGCGGATATCCAGCCGTTCGTCGCCGGGGAAATAGGCCAGGCCAAAGCCCCCGCCCAGATTGACCAGCGGCGGCGACGCGCCGACATCGTCCGACAGCCGCGCCGCCAGCGCAATCGTCGCCGCCTGCGTCTCGATGATCGCCAATGGATCGAGATTCTGGCTGCCGGCGAAAATATGCCAGCCCCGCCAGTCCGCCCCCGCATCGATCATCGCCCGCGCCAGCGCCGCCGCGCGATCGGCATCGACGCCGAACGGCTTGGCCCCGCCGCCCATGCGCATCCCCGATCCCTTGAGGTCGAAGTCCGGGTTGACCCGCACCGCCAGGCGCGGCGTCTTGCCGAGCTTTTCGGCAACAGCCAGCGCGCGGCGCCCTTCTCCCTCCGACTCCAAATTGATGGTCACGCCCGCGAAGATCGCGGCTTCCAATTCGTCGTTGCGCTTGCCCGGTCCTGCAAAACTGATCCGATCCGGCGCCATTCCGGCTGTAAGCGCCATTTCCAGTTCGCCCCCCGAGGCAATATCGAATCCATCCACCTGGCTCCCCATCCGGGCCAGCAGCGGCGCATAGGGGTTGGCCTTGATCGCATAATGGAGATGCAACGCATCGGGCATGGCGGCGCGAAACCTTCGCACCTGCGCTTCGACGACGTTCATGTCATAGGCGAAAAGCGGCGTGTCTCCCGCCTCGTCCACCAGGCTGGCCGCGCCGCAGCCGCCGACGATCAACATGCCCTCTTCCTGCGCAAACCAGGCGGGAATCGGCCCCATCGGCTTCATGCGCCATACTCCTTGGCCAGCGCGACCCGGTCGATCTTGCCATTGGGATTGCGGGGGAAATCTGGAAGCACGACGATATCCTTGGGCTGCATGAAATTGGGCAGTTCGGTCTTGAGACGGGCGGCAACCGCCGAGGCGACGGAAAGGTCGCCGGCGCGGATCAGCAGCCGCACCGCCTGCCCCAGCCGGTCATCCCGTACCCCCAAAGCCACGGCTTCGGAGACGCCAGGCACGGCGACCGCGGCCTCCTCTATCTCGGTCGGGCTGATCCGGTTGCCCGCCGACTTGATCATCGCATCGTCGCGGCCGACGAAATAGAGCAGGCCCTGGGCATCCCGGCGCACCGTGTCGCCCGACCAGACCGCCATGCCGCCATAGGCCGAGATCGCGGGCGCGGGCTTGAACCGCTCGGCCGTCCGCGCCGGGTCGCGCCAATAGCCCTGCGCCACCAGCGGCCCGCAATGGACCAGTTCGCCCGGCTCCTCATCGTCGGTGATGCTGCCGTCCGGGCGCACTACCAGAATCTCCGCAAAGGGGATCGCCCGGCCCATCGAATCGGGATGGCTGCCCACCAGCGCCGGCGGCAGATAGGTGGAACGAAACGCCTCGGTCAGCCCGTACATGGGATAGAGGTCGGCCCGTGGGAACAGCGCGCGCAGCTTGGCGACCAGCGGCCGGGTCAGCGCCCCGCCACTGTTGGTCAGCCGCTTGAGCTTCACCGCCACCTCGTCCGGCCAGTCCAGCTCGGTCAATTGCACCCAGAGCGGCGGCACCCCGGCCAACGTCGTGATGTCCCGCCGATCCACCAGCTTCATCACATCGCGCGGCGTCAGATAATCGAGCGGATAGACGCAGCCCCCGCCATACCAGGTGGAAAGCAACTGGTTCTGCCCATAATCGAAGCTGAAGGGCAAGACGCAGGCCGTACGATCCCGCGCCGTCATCCCCAGATAATCGGCCACCGCCACCGCGCCAAGCCACAGGTTGGCGTGGCTGAGCATCACCCCCTTGGGCCGTCCGGTGGAACCGCTGGTGTAGAGGATCGCCGCCAGATCGTCGGGCGCGGCGGTAGAAGGCCCGATCGCCTGGCCGCCGCTCATCGCGCAGGCGGCGTCATCCTCGCGATGCAGTTGGCAATCGGCCGGCACGTCGCCAGGCGACAGGCTTTCGAGTCGCGCCGCCGTCCCGATCAGCAGCATCGCACCGCTGTCGGCCAGGATATGGGCGACCTGCGCATGTTTGAGCAATGGATTGACCGGCACATGGACCAAACCCGCACGCGGCGCCGCCAACGGCATCAGCGCGGCGACCGGCCCTTTGGCGATCCAGCTTGCGACTCGCGCGCCCTTCTTCAGCCCGAATCCCGCCAGCCAGCCCGCCAGCCGTCCCAGCGTCTCTTCCAGTTCGGCATAGCTGTAGCTGCCGGATCGACCATCCAGCGCCGTCCGCAAGGCGTCGCCGCGCAGCAGCAGATGGTCGATCGGCCGCAACTGCGCGCCGTCGATCATCGGGAAATCCGTGGACACAGGCGGGCTTAACTCCATTTCCAGACTTTTCCCCTATGCCGCCCTATAGTTGGGGCGGAGATAGTCGGTTGGTGGCGCCAAGGGAATATCAGATGCTCGCACAGGCGCGGCAGGCTTTGGCCGGTCGGCTCGATCGCGCGCATGGATTGGCCCTGTTCGACCGGATCGACTGGTTTGCGGCTCTGCATGATCGCTGCTTCCCTGACCAGCCCGTCTCTATCGTGCAGGCGCAGGAGGGCGATGCGCAAGCGTGGCTGTTCCTGCTCGCCCCCGCCCCCCGTCGCGCCAGCGCGCTCGCCAACTGGTACAGCTTCGCCTGGGCGCCCGTCTTCATCGGCGCGCCCGATGCCGCGACCCGGCAGCGGTTGCTGGAAAGCTTGGCCCGGCACCTGATGACGCGCTGCGCGCAGATCGATCTCTATCCGCTGGAGGATGCCGCGCCCCTGCTCGCCGCGCTGCGCCGCGCCGGCTGGTTCGCCGTCCAGCGGGCGATGGGCGGGCGCTATCTGTTGCAGGTGGAGGGCCGCAACTTCGCCGAATATTGGGCGGCGCGGCCGGGCCGGCTGCGCAATCTCGTCAAGCGCAAGGGACGTGGCGACCCGTTCGCCCTGTCGATCGCCACGCGGCTGACCGACGATCTGTGGCGGGACTATATCGATGTGCATGAGCGTAGCTGGAAGGAGGCTGAACCCGGCCTCGATTTCCTGCGCGACCTGGCCGAGCGGGAAAGCGCGGCGGGGACGTTGCGGCTGGGTTTCGCGCGGTTGGACGGGCGCGCGGTGGCGACCCAATTGTGGACCGTGGAGCGGGACGTCGCCCTGATCCACAAGCTGAGCCATGACAGCGCCTTCGACCATGCTTCCCCCGGCACATTGTTGAGCCATGCGATGTTCAAGCAGGCGATCGACGGGGATCGGGTGCGCATGATCGACTATGGCACCGGCGACAACGGCTACAAGACCGACTGGATGGACCGGCGCATCCCGCTCCACCGCATCGACGCTTTCAACCCGCGTTTCCCCTCCAGCTGGCTCCCGGCGGCGCGCACCGCCATTTCAGCGCTTGTAGGTTAAGCCGCGTCCCTCTATTTAGCGCGCATCATGCGGGCGCAAAATTCTCAGCCGGTCGACCGGACTCTCGATGTGGACAGCCTGATGCGGGCGCTGTTGCGCGACGTACTCAGCCTGCCGCAAACCCAGGTCGATAGCTTCGACGCGGACACCCCCCTGTTCGGCGCGCTGCCGGAACTGGATTCGATGGCGGTCGCGGGCCTGCTGACCGAAATCGAGGACCGCTTCGATATCCTGATCGAGGATGACGATATCGACGGCGACACGTTCGAGACATTCGGGTCGCTCGTCGCCTTCGCGCAGGCGAAGCTGGCCTGAACCCAGCCCGCCCGCGGCGGCGGCTTACGCCTCCACCAGTTCCTCGAAATCCTGTTCCGCCAGGAATTTCTCGACGTCGAGCGCGGCCATGCAGCCCATGCCCGCCGCGGTCACGGCCTGGCGATAGATTTTATCGGTGACGTCGCCCGCCGCGAACACGCCCGGAATCGCCGTGCGGGTCGTACCCTTTTCCACCAGCAGATAGCCCTCGTCGGTCGGCAGCTTGCCGGTGAACAGCTCGGTCGCGGGATGATGGCCGATCGCGACGAAGCCGCCGTCGGTCGGCTCATGCGACTTTTCGCCCGTCACCGTATCGATCAGGTCGACCCCGACCAGACCTTCGGGCGTGCCGCCGCCGACGAATTGGTCGACCGCCTTGTTCCACAGCACCTTGATGTGCGGATGGGCGTGCAGCCGCTGTTGCAGGATCTTTTCCGCGCGCAGCGAATCGCGGCGGTGGATCAGGGTGACGTCATGGCTGTGGTTGGTGAGGTAGAGCGCTTCCTCGACCGCGGTGTTGCCGCCGCCGATGACCACCACCTTCTTGCCGCGATAAAAGAAGCCGTCGCAGGTGGCGCAGGCCGATACGCCCTTGCCCTGCAGATGCTCCTCGCCCTCCACGCCCAGCCATTTGGCCTGCGCGCCGGTGCAGATGACCAGCGTGTCGGCGACATAGAGGGTGCCGCCATCGCCGCGCAGGCGGAAGGGACGTTCGGACAGATCGACGTCGACGATCTGGTCGTACATCATCTGTGCGCCGACATGCTCGGCCTGCGCCTGCATCTGCTCCATCAGCCACGGTCCCTGGATCACGTCCTTGAAACCGGGATAATTTTCGACATCGGTGGTGATGGTGAGCTGGCCGCCCGGCTGCATTCCCTGCACCACGATCGGCGCCAGACCCGCGCGGGCGCCGTAAATGGCGGCGGACAGGCCGGCCGGGCCGGAACCGAGGATGAGCATGCGGGTGGAATGGGTGGCGGTCATATCAGGCTTTCAGATGCGATTCGGGTGGGCCAGAGAGATAGGCACCCCCACGCCGCGCGCCAAGCGAAGGATTTGCATGGGGGCGGCGAAGCGGTGCTTTGGGGTTGGCGCGAGGTGGCGCGCGAAGTTCACAGTGTAACGCACGAAATGGGCCGGAAGCGCTCGCAAGGCTTCCCGAAGGCGCTCGCGACGCGTCACTTCCTATGGGGTGATGCAGGCGTGATTGGGGCGCGGGGATGCGAGGGGTGGTGCGGTGAGAGATGAAGGGAGGCTGATCCATACCGAAAGTAGATCAGACGAAATCCTATTTGGGAAGGATGTTGGAAGGGCTGGGATTGGCCGATTACGGAATGTCGGCTCTTGGTCAGTCAAATAGGCAACGCGGACATTGGGGATCGGATTGTAAGACCTATGTGTGCGAGGGCTTCCCAAATTAAGCGACTTTTACTCCAATCTCAGTCGCGTTATCTAAAGCTATGATCAGCGATGACGAATATCTTGAGCGCATTGTTGCAGGCATCCACGCCGTAACAACCGAAGACGCGGACGTGACATGGAACGAGACAATCAACGGGCGGCAGTTCGATGTGGTCGTCCGTTTTACCGTTGGGACGCTGCGTTACCTTGTCTTGGTTGAGGTGAAAAACCGCACCCGTAAGGCCTCAGTGGAAGACCTCGATGCTTTCATCAACAAGGCGCGGGACCAACTCGCAAGCAAGGCGGTCTTCGTGACTGCTGCTGGCTATCAAAGTGGCGCAATAGCTGTCGCGGAGCGACATGGGGTTGACCTATTCACCGTCGCATTCGACGAGCAAGAATTAGAGATTTCGCCGACCAACACCTACCTCGTTATGCGGAACCCGAACGCGCCAGACATACCGGAAGGCACAGTGCCAGAATTGAAGATAGGCGATTTGGAGACCATTTTGGCCGTTGAGCAAGCCACGCTAATCTACTCCAATCGTACCCGATGGGTCATGCCAAACGAGCCGTCCCAGATGCAGTACTACGTCGAAAAGACGCTATTTGAAGATGGCACCACATTGAACGAGTTCCTTCAATCGCAGCGCCTGTCCGTCCCCGCCCCCGGAAAGACCCTACTCGACAAGATCAAGATCAGGCCAGCGCGTAGAATCAGCCCGCCAGACGACTACTATTTTCCGCAGGGTAAGTTGTCTGCGATCGAGTGCATGGTCGCCAGCCGAGAGGGCCGAGGGCTGTCAGGCAACATTCGGATCGACCCGAGCGTATTCCGTCATCCAGTAATTTACACGAACGTCCAAACCGGAGAAGCAATCCACTTCTCTCTGGACCAACTTCCCTTAGGTGCGAAGCGGGTTGAGCCGGGCTCGTTTTACTTCAACCTGCACCCGCTCCGATATTTTTACTGCGACAGCGTCGAGGACGAATTGATCACATGGCACTTGGTCGAGAGCTTCCAATGTGGTCATATGAACAGGGCGACCTTCACGCAGAAAATTCGCTACTCCGCCTATTACATACCAGTGACCGATAAGATGATCATCAAGCGCTTGGAACGACGCCTATCAGATTACCTGACGCTGAGCGGGGGGACCCGTCCCGCCAACCCGTCGCCCGTGCAGCCACCTCGCTGGCGGTTACCGTGGTTGAGGAGCGGTCAGGCGGGTCGGCCTCTCTAAATCGCAACAACTATTTAATCGTCGTCACGTAAGTCTTCTGCTGCTCGATTCCCGCCGTATGCCCATAAGCGGAATGACAGCTTCCAAGCACAATAAAATCGCAGTCGAACGACCGAGATGGCGCAAATCCGCCCTTAGCCCCGCTCAATCCAAGACGTTGGGCAAATCCTCGAAGCCCTTGCGCAACGCGGCGCCCCAGCCCTGGGAGATCGTCAGGAACTCTTCATTATCCGCCTCGATCCGGGTGCGGACGCGGAAGTCGAAGGCGTCGGTCGCGATCACCGTCAGGTCGAGTGGCATGCCGACCGACAGGTTGGAGCGCAGCGTCGAATCCATCGACACCAGCACCGCCTTGGTCGCATCCTCCAGGCTGGTTTCGCGGCTGATGATGCGGTCGAGGATCGGCTTGCCATATTTATGCTCGCCGATCTGGAAGAAGGGCGTGTCCTCCGTCGCCTCGATGAAATTGCCGGCGGAATAGATGAGGTAGAGGCGCGGCTTGCCGCCCTGGCGCTGGCCCGCGATCATGATCGATGCGCCGGAACCCGATCCGCCCATCTCGATATTCTCGCGATAGCGCTGCTGCATCTTCTGCATCGCGTCGCCCACGATCTGCGCCGCGCGGTGCATGGTGTCGCAATTCAGGATGGTTTCGACATCGGGGTCGAGCGTCGATTCCTTGATCGCCTTGCTCAGCGTCGCCTTCACCCCCTGGGTGATCGACAGATTGCCCGAGCACATCAGCGTGATCGCGCGCTCGCCCGGCACATGATAGGTGAAGCTTTTCCGGAAGCGCGCGATATTGTCCATGCCCGCATTGGTGCGGGTGTCGGACAGCATGACCAGTCCCTGATCGACGCGCACGGCCACACAATAAGTCACGGCCCGCTGGCCCCCTGTGTTCTGTCTGTCGCGATTCGCCCCATCATCGGATGCACCATATGACCTGCGATCGCGAATATTAACCCGTCTGTTCGGGCGGCGGGACGCTTTGTTGTTGCTGCCGTTGCAGCTGTCGTTCCTCGACGCCTTCTTCCGCCTGCGCGATACGGACGTCCGCGTCAATCCAGATATCGCCCGCGACCGTCACCGAACCCCGGATCGGCGCGGCGTCGTCGGCGTCCAGACCGCTGGCGAGGCGGAGATAGCGTTCGGTGACGCATACCCGGTTCGACGGATCGAATCCGATCCAGCCAAGGCCCGGCACATGGGCTTCGGCCCAGCCATGGGTTTCGTGCAGCGCGCTGCCGTCGCCGGCCAGCAGATAGCCCGATACATAGCGGGCGGGTCGCCCGATCACGCGGGCGGCGGCGATGAATATCTGGGCATGGTCCTGGCAGACGCCCGCACCCAGCGCGAAGGCCTGGGCCGCGCTGGTCGCCGAGCTGGTGACGCCGGCGCGATACTGTACGGCGTCGCTGACCGCGGCCGAGAGCGCATGGAGCTGCGCCAGCGGGCCTTCGCCGGTCGGCGCCGCGCGCGCCATCTCGGCAATGCCGTCCGACGCGCGCGTCAGGGGCGTATCGCGCAGGAAATAGCGCGGGTCGACGCGACTGTCGAGATGACCGACCACGCCATGGCTTTCGCGCGTATCGACCAGCCCCTCCGCCACGATCACGGCATGATCGAGCCGGTCGTGGCGAATCCAGATCGTCTCCATCTCGCCATAGCTGTTGCGGCGAAAGCCGGTAAGCGGCTCGTCATTGACGCTGACCTGCCAGTCCAGCACGCTCTGCGCTGGCGTATCGACCGGCATCAGCTTCAGCCGCATCGCCACCCGCCCCGCGGTGGCCGCGTAGCGATAGACGGTCTGGTGGCGAACCAGCAATTTCATGACGTCCCCCTTACCCAGTATGCGCGCCGGCCGTTCCTTTCCCGATCAGCCGAAATGATAGGCCTGCGCGATTTCCGCGCCCAGCCGGTTGGTCATCGACAGGCCGTGCTGCACCGTTTCATGCAGGCCGAAGCGGAAGATTTCGCCGCTGTCCAACTTCTCCAGCGCGGCGACCATCTCCTGCACCGTATCATGGCAGGCGGCGCGCGCGTCATGCCAGCCCGCCAGCCGGTTGAGCCGATAGGCCAGTTGGTCGTAGCAATAGGCGACGCTGCGCGGGAACAGCCGGTTGAGCATCAGGAAATCGGTGATCTGCCAGGGCGTGTAGGTGCCGCCATAGACATGGTGATAGGCGCGGCTGCCCGACAGCGCGTGCAGCACGGACGTCCATTGATAATGGTCGCGATTGCCGCCGATCACTTCGGTTTCGGGCAGCAGGACATAATATTTGACGTCCAGCAGCCGCAGCGTCATCTGCGCCCGCTCCAGCGCGGAGCCGGCGCGCAAAAAGTCGTGGCCTTCGTTGCGGAGCTGGCCCGAATGGGCGGCGCCGCGAAAGGTCATGACGCGGGTCTTGACCCAGTCGATCAGCGTGGGGAGCTGCTGGCGCGCTTCGCCGACATCATAGCTGTCGAGCTTGCGCCAGCCGTCGTTCAGCGCTTCCCACATGTCCTGCGTCAACATGGTGCGGGCGGACTTGGCGTTGGCGCGCGCCTTGAGCAGGCAGGAGCGGATCGAGCTGGGATTGTCCGCGTCCAGCATCAGGAAGGACACGGCGTCGCTTTCGGTGACGATCGTGCCTTCGGGGAATTGATGCCCGGCGCCGGTGGCGCGGACGACCGACCGCCATTCGTCGCGATGATGCGCGCCGGGCAGGATCGCCATGCGCTGCCCCATGGTCAGCAGCCGCGCGGTCGCCTCCGCCCGCTCCATATAGCGCGCCATCCAGAAGAGATTTTCGGCGGTCCGGCTCAGCATGGGGTGATCTCGATGGGAAGGAAGTGAGAGGGCATCCGCATTAATCCTGCAAGACCCAGGTGTCCTTGACGCCGCCGCCCTGGCTGGAGTTCACGACAAGCGACCCTTCGGTCAGCGCGACGCGGGTCAGGCCGCCGGGGACGAGGCGGATCTGCTTGCCGACCAGGCAATAGGGGCGGAAATCGGCGTGGCGGCCCACCACCGCCGCCGGGCCGAGCGTCGGCACGGTCGACAGATCGAGCGTCGGCTGGGCGATGAACTCGCCAGGATTGGCCCTGATCCGCGCGGCATAGGCGGCGACTTCGTCCTTGGTCGATTTGGGGCCGATCAACATGCCATAGCCGCCCGATCCATGGACTTCCTTGCCCACCAGCTCGTGCAGATTGTCCAGCACATAGGCCATCTCGTCAGGCTTGCCGCACTGCCAGGTCTGGATATTGTCGAGGATCGGCTTCTCGCCCAGATAGAAGCGGATCATCTCCGGCACGTAGATATAGACCGCCTTGTCGTCCGCGATCCCCGCGCCCGGCGCCGACGCCAGCGTGACGCCGCCGTTGCGATAGACGTTGAAAATGCCCGGCACGCCCAGCAGGCTGTCGGGGCGGAACACCAGCGGATCGATATATTCGTCGTCGATGCGGCGATAGATGACGTCGACAGCCTTCGGCCCCAGCGTGGTCTTCATCCAGACGCGGTCATTGTCGACGAACAGGTCCGCCGGCTCGACCAGTTCCACGCCCATCAGGTCGGCGAGGAAGCTGTGCTCATAATAGGCGCTGTTGAGCGAACCGGGGGTCAGCACGACCACGACCGGATCGCCCTTGCACGCAGGCGGCGCGACTTCCTTCAGGCTCTTGAGCAATTCGGCGGGATAATCGTCCACCGGCGCGACGATCCCCTGCGCGAACAGTTCGGGGAACATGCGTGTCATGATCTCGCGATTTTCGAGCATGTAGGACACGCCCGAGGGGGTGCGGCAATTATCTTCCAGCACTTCGAAGCTGCCCGGCCCGGTGCGCACGATGTCGATGCCCACGATATGGCTGTAGACCTTCCCCGGCGGGGTGAAGTCGGCCATCTCCGCCAGATAGGCGCTGTTCTTGTAGATGATGTCGGCGGGCATGATGCCGGCCTTCACGATCTCGCCGCGATGATAGACGTCGTGCAGGAAGGCGTTGAGCGCGCGCGCGCGCTGGCGAATGCCCTTGTCCAGCACACGCCATTCGTTCGCGGTGAAGATGCGCGGCAGCAGGTCGAAGGGGATCAGCCGTTCCGGATCGCCGCCCTCGCCATAGACGGCGAAGGTGATGCCGATGCGGCGGAAGATCGCCTCGGCCTCGTCCATGCGGCGATTGAGTCCGGCAATGCCCGTTCGCTCCACCCATTTCTGCACTTCGTCATAACAGGGGCGTATCGAACCATCCGGCTCAAACATTTCATGGAAGGGCAATTGGACGTTCCTCCCTCGGCCGACAGGGCCGGTTGTGCATTGCAATATTAGTGCGCCGCGCTGTGGCGATTGCAAGGCAAAAATGGCGAGCGGGCAAAAGGTTGCCGTGCCGCTCAGGATATATGGTGGAAAAGCCATGGTGTTTCGTTTCTGCGCACGACCATTGACGGTTTCGCGCCGCCGTCCTCAAAAGGACCATGAAGTGGGAGAAAACCGACGATGAGCCGTTTCAACCGGCCCCTGGCCCGCTGGGCGATCGCCGCATCGCTGACCCTGACCGGCTGCGCCGGCGCAGTGCGCGAACAGATATACAAGGCGAACGGGGCGCAGATAGATATCGCGCAATGGACCCATGTCCGGCCGCAGGCACTCCCGGTACGGACGGCGGACGGGCTGGCGCTGACCGGCTATTACTGGCCCGGCGATCCGATGGACCGCGACGTCATCCTCTTCTTCCACGGCCGGGGATCGAACCAGGGTGTCGCGGCCCGCTATGCCGAACATCTGACCGGCCGGGGCGATCATGTCATTGTCGTGTCCTATCGCGGCTTCGGCGGCAATCCGGGCAGCCCGACCCAGGCCGGGCTGATGCGCGACGGTCGCGCCTATATCGACCGGGCGCGCCGGCTGGTGGGATCGAACGCGCGCATCTTCCTGGTCGGCCATTCGCTGGGCGGCGCGGTGGCGTTGCATGTCGCGGCGACGGTGCCGGTCGCGGGCGTCGTCACCCTGTCCACCTTCGACAAGCTGGCCGAATCCGCGCCGGGCGGGGTGAGCGCCCTGCTGCCCGACAAATGGAATAATCTGGACGCCGCGACCAAGATCAAGGCGCCGCTGGTGATGTTTTACGGCACCGCCGACGATCGCGTCGACATGGGCCAAGCCACGGCGCTGTTCGCCGCCGCCGGCCACCCCGCCGACTGGCTGATCGCGCCGGGCGCCGGTCATAATCCCGACATGGCGACACTTGGCCCGCTGGTCAGCGAAGCGATCGAGGCGGTGGATGACGACGCGCTGGACAGCTATCCGGCCAGCTTGCCGGCCGGCTGGGAAGTCCGCCGGAAATGATCGCACAAGATTTGCGCAAACCCCGTTGACCGACCCGTCCTCGCTGCGTATAGCGCCGCCTCACCGCAGGGCGCAGCGCCCGGCGAGGCCCTTTGGGGCGGAGTAGCTCAGCTGGTTAGAGCAGCGGAATCATAATCCGCGTGTCGGGGGTTCAAGTCCCTCCTCCGCTACCAACGATAAGATACCTAGCCAGAACTTTGCGTTTCTAAGGGGCATATTGTGCTCGCCGAACGCAAGACGCAACTGGGCTCTTCTGTAAATTCTCAAGGCTTGCGCGCATGATCGCGCTGTCCTTTGGCGACATCGCTAGTGCTTTTACGGATCGCAAAGATCCCGATCGCAAGCGGACGCCTCGCCGCAACAGCTACGACATCGACGATCAGCGCGCGCAGGTCTTCCAACCGGTGCGCCATGGCTGGGACTGGATCGGCGCTGTCCTCCAAACATTTGACGAATTGCTACATGACCAGCGGCTGAGCCGCTACAAGGAGAGCGACCGCCTCCAAGATGGCGATCGCCGAATCCTACTGAGCTTCCTGAAACTGATCGATTTCAAGACAGGCCAACTTGACCCCAGCTATCAGGAACTGGCAGATCGTGCGGGTTGTCATCGCGCTACGGCGATCGAGGCATGCAAACGTTTCGCGAAATGGCTTGGTCTGCGCTGGGTCAGGCGCACAGTCGTCGCCGAAACAGCCGGCCTCGCCGGCCCTCAACGCGAGCAGATCAGCAACGCCTTTTTCTTTGATCTCAGTTCTGCCCCCAAGAGGGTCTGGGCGACGTTCAAAGCAGCACTACGGCGCAAAGTGATCAAGCGACGCGGCAAGGCTCCAGAGGGCTTGCAGTCGCCCCCACGGGTCGATGATCCGGCGCTAATCTTCGCGTTAAATTCTCTCGGTGACACGCTGGATATTAGGGATAGCGCTAGTCGGGAGTCCCGACACTATCCAGGGGTAGAAATATAAAAGGGGGAATGGACTCGCTTCGCGAGACGTAGATTTGAGGGAACGACCATCACCGTCGCCCAGTCAGGCCAAGAAGCACCTTCGACCGACCGTCGGGGACCGGTGTCGCTTAAGCGCCACCGGGGGCTGCCAGGGGCGCCCAGGTCAAAACGAGCACAAAATCTCTGCGTTGGGATTGCCGCGATGTCGGCGCCGTCAGGTGCATCTATTTGCATCAGCGTCACGCCCGGCTGAAACGTCGATCCGCCTAGGTGTTGCCCCGGCGTGCGGCCCATGCCGCTATTGCATCAAAACCGACATAAAAAGCGCGCGGGCGAGGCGGGGGATTAAGCGCGCAATTCGGGGTGGCAACGCTGATCCGGCCCGATGGTGCCCGGCCTGCCGTGGGCAGGCGGGATTGGGTCGGCCGAGCGCCCTGCCGGCCCTCCGCCCGGCGTGGTCAAGCGCGACATAATATTGCGCGCACGAAAAAGGGCGGCCCGCACGTGCGGACCGCCCTGACATCACCCGACCCTCGTCGTTAACCAGGCAGCGGGAAGTTGCTGACGATCAGTTCGTTCACCGGCCTGGGCTGGCCACCGATAGAATATGTCGTGGCGACATCGGTCACATGGAAGCGGCCGAACGTCTCCCGCGCGCCCTGCGTCGCATTGATCGACAGCAGAAACTTGCCCCTGATCCCGTCTAGCTGGTCGGCCAGCTGATCGAAGTCCGCGCGCGAAAACACGTCCTGGCCATAATCAGCCTCACACCCCCAATAAGGCGGATCGAGATAGAAGAGCGCCCCGCACGCATCGTACCGCCGGATGAACTCGCCATAGGGCAGTTGCTCGATCACGACACCCGCAAGCCGTTCGTGGATGTCCGCCAACATGGGTTCCAGCTTGGTGATGTTGAACCGACCGCCGTTGGACCGATCCACGCCAAAGGCGCGCCCGGCCACTTTCCCACCGAAGGCAAGACGCTGGAGATAGAGGAACCGCGCCGCCCGCTGCAGGTCGGTCAGCCGGTCCCCCGGCAGCGCCCGCAACCGTTCGAACTCGGCCCGGCTGCTGACGCGCCAGCGTAGCATGTCGATAAAATAAGGATAATGCTCCTGCAGGATGCGGAAGAAGGTAGCGACATCGCCGCTGATGTCATTGATCGCCTCCGATCGGGGGCGGGACGTGCGGCGCAGAAAGATGCCACCCATGCCTACGAAGGGTTCGGCATAGCTATCATGCGGCACCTGGCCGATGATCGACACCAGACGTCGCGCCAGATTACGCTTGCCCCCGATATAGCCGGCGGCAGGGGATACAGGATTGATCTTTTCGAGTGACATGTAGGAAAATAGCTCTCAATTGATCCACCGCCCTGGTTCAGGGGCGGGGCGGCCAGGGTGGCCGGTTGGTCGTGGCGAGAGCATCCTCGTCGGTTTGTCCGCGTTGCAGCGCGGCGTCCCCCGCCTCACAGGATAGGCTTCGCACCCATCCCGATCGGCGATGAATATCAGTCAGGCAGCCGCTTTCGCGCGCTCCTCAAACTGGACGGCCTCGATACCCAGTTCGTCATTCACCTCCAGAAACTTTGCCTGGATCGGCTCGATTTCCAATTCGTGAAAGCTGATGATCGCGTCTGCCGGACTGCCAAAGCCACCGGCATTCTGCGGCACGATGCCCAGCAGCTGGGGCGGCACGCGGTGGGCGGCCAGCACATCGTCACGCGTCGTGTTCTTGATGCCCAGAAATTCGTCCTTCGCCCCCACCTCGGCGATCGGCAGCAATTTGATGCCGCCTTCCTTGCCGCTAGGTGCATGGACGAACAGATTGCGGAAATTGCCCGGCCCCTTCGATTTTTTGAGCGCGTCGCGCATCGCGTCCACATCGCCTTCGGCAAAATCACCGGTGGCATAGAGGATATAGCCCGCATGGCTGCCGTTCAGATAATAGCGGCGCCGGAACAGGGTGGCGCTTTCATTGAGCAAGGCAGACTGCAGGGCCGAAAGATATTCGGGCAAGCCATAGATTTCCTGATTAATGTCGGGCGCCATCACCTGCAGCACGCTGCCCGGCGCAAATTCGCTTTCGTTACCGAACCCCGGCACCCACCAGAAGCTGCCCGGCTCCACCCCGCGCCGCGTATATTTGGCCAGGCTATGATCGAGGCGTATGATGCCCCCCAGGCGGTTGAGCCGGGCCTCGAAATAGGCGTTGCCGAAAATCAGATAGTCCTGCACCGCCGCCGTGAAGGCCTTGCGCGACAGCAGCGACGTTGGCTTGAAACTGGCGGCCAGTATATTCCGCTTGAGGAGGATCGCGCTGCTATGGTGCGGACTGGCGCGAAACGCGCGGGCCAGGCCGTCCAGTGGCAAGGGCGGCTCATACCAGCGCTGATTGTGCCAGCATTCGACCATGTCCATCAATGTCGCCCGGTCCATCACGGGTTCGGGATCGCCGAAGGCGAAGGCCTCGACGCCTGCCCTCTGGCTGCTGGCGACGATCGCCCCTTGAGCCGCGTCCCGCGCCTCGGCCCGGTTCATGCGGCGCGCACGCTTGCTCATAGGATCTCCATTGTTGCTTTGGGTGGCTCTTTGCCGTCGAGCGGCTCGTTCATGAGGACGTGCATCACGGCCCAGGCGAGATCAGCATGGCCGTCGCCGCCGCCCCTTCCCGCCTTGAAGGTGACGTTGCGTCCACTGGTGGTCAGCGTCTTCTTGATGCTGATGAAGGAGGACACGATGTCGATCCAACCGGCTTCGAAGGCGATCCGGCCCCGGCGCACGACATTCTGCGCCTTCATGACCATGCCGGCCTTCACCTCCAGCGAATATTCGATTTTCACCACGCCCTTTTGCGTCTTGGCGAGCAGCTGATAGACGCCGGCGCCGACGCCGGTGGCATCGACGCCGACATAGGTGCAATTATAGCGGGACAGGACGGCACGGATGAACTCGGCCTGCTGTTCGAAGTCCAGACCGCGCAGCTGATGCTTTTCAAGAATGCGGAAGGTGCCGCCTTCGCTATCGGGCGGTGCCATGATGACCAGGGCGGCATTGTCGCCATCCTCGCTGTCCTGCGGATCATAACCGGCCCACACCGCGCGATTGCCATATGGCCGCGCTGCTTCGGGATTGAAGTCGGCCCATTCGACCAGGCTGTCGCAGCCGCATTTGACCAGGTCGTTGAAGCGGAAGGCGGACAGGCTGTCGTCCACGAAATCGCACAGGAACAGGTTGGCGAATTCGTCGGGCGCATATTCGTCTTCCAGTTCCTCGATGTCGAACAGGTCGCATCCGCCGGCCTCGGCATCGCGGATGTTGACGATGTGCCGCCAGATGCGATCTGGCCCGACCGATCCGATCGCCAAAGCGGCATGGCTGACATCGATTTCGATCCTGTCGACCTTTTTGCGACGGCGGTTGCGCCGCTCGCCAGTCCAATAGGGATAGGCGGGATGGGCGATGGTCGATGGCGTCGAAAAATAGGTTTTCCGCCATTTCTTGTGAGTTGCCATGCCGGAGGCGACCTTGTTCAGTTCCTCGAACGAGTGGACCCAGAAGAATTCGTCGAAATAGAAATTACCGTGGCGCCCCTGGGCAGTGCGGAAATTGGTGCCCAGGAAATGCAGTTCGGCCGCCGCTTCCTCGGCAGGACGCAGGTCCGACGTGATCAGCATCGGATCACCCGTCAGCGCGACGTCGACCAGCTTGGCGAAGCTCACAATATAGGATCGGAACTGATGGGCCTGCGCCTTGGACGCGGACAGGAATATCTGGTTGCGCCCCGTCTCGATCGCGTCGATCAGCGCTTCGAAGGCGAAATAATAGGTCGCGCCGATCTGGCGCGACTTCAGGATCATGCGGGTGCGCTGATCCTTCGCCTGCCACCAGCGATGCTGATAATCATACAGGCCGTCGAGGAAGATACGCTTGAGTTCGGCCGCCTGCTCGACGGTGAAATGGTTCTTCTTCGCCTTCTTGCGCGCGCCGGCGTTGCGATTGCCGACCTTGTCGTTGAGATCGCCGGCATGGCCGCCTGGCGCATCATGCCGGCGGACCCGCGCCAGACTTTCGACCTGGCGGCGAAGCGCGTCCAGTTCGACATAGTCGCCGCTGGTCTTCTTTTCCTTGGCGATCAGCGTCAGCAGCCGGATTTCCAGCCCGTCCTCGATCTTGCGGATCGATGGCGCATCATCCCAACGGTCGCGCTGCTTCCATGCCTCGATCGTGGCGCGCGGGATCTGGCCGCCCTTGTCGTTGACGACATGATGCAGGGCAAATTCGTCGGCGATCTGCGTAACACCCCACCCGCGCCAATACAGGCTGCGCGCATGGCGGCGCGGATCGAACTGCCATAGGGCAGACGGCGCGCCGGGCTGGGGGGATTGCGTGGTCATCGCGGCGGACCATGCCGCGCACATCCGCCACTAGGCATCGGCCTCCATTTGTAGAGGCCGCCTCTACAAATGCCCCGCCTTGAGCCGATGCCCCTTTGCGTCCCTTTCTGCGCTCAACAGGGCGCGCGCCCAGCAATCACGGGAACCGGGACCGACCATGGCCAAGAGCAAATTTTTCCGCGTCTTCGTCGAAGGCTTCACCGTCAGCGACGGTCGCAAGATCGAGGCCGCATGGATCGACGACATTGTCGCGACCTTCAACACCGCCAACTATACGCCGCGCATCAATGTCGAGCACATCAAGGGTTACAGCCCCGAGCCGCCGTTCAACGGCTATGGCGACGTGGTCGCAGTCAAGGCCCAGACCGATGAATTCACCATCGACGGCCAGACCCAGCGCCGTCGCGCGCTCTATGCCCAGGTCGAACCCAATGATCAGCTGATCGCCCTGCGGGCCAAGGGGCAGAAGCCCTACCCCTCGCTGGAAATCGCCCCCGACTTCGCCGGCACCGGTAAGATCGGCATGACTGGCCTCGGCCTGACCGACAACCCCGCCTCGCTGGGCGTTGAAGCGTTCAACTTCGCCGCCTTCAAGCCAATGTTCGACGCACGCAAGACCGCCCCCGCCAATCTTTTTTCCGAGGCGTTCGAAGCCGTGGATATCGAGATGGAGGATGAGCCGGTCAGTTCGACGGGCATCGCTGCCGCCATCGCCGCCGGCTTCTCGACGCTCGCCGCCAAGTTCGCGACCGGCGAAAAGCCCAAGGAAGAACCCAAGGCACCCCCGCCGCCGGCGAACGACAACAGCTTCGATGTGGCAGCCTTCAGCACGGCCCTGGGCGAGCAGGTCGCTGCCGCGATCAAGCCATCGACCGATGCAATCTCGGCCCTGCAGGGCGAATTCGCCGCAATGAAGGCGAAGCTGGAAACGACCGAACAGCCGACTTTCTCGCGCGCCCCGGCCACCGGCGGCGGTGCCACGGTCCAGACCGACTGCTGATCCAGCCCATCCCGCCCGCTGCCCATCTCGCCCAGGAGCCTCCCCATGCATCGTGACACTCGCATCGCCTTCAACGCCTATCTGGCCCAGATCGCCCGTCTCAGCGGCGTGCCCAACGCCACCGACAGCTTCTCGGTCGCGCCCTCGGTCCAGCAAAAGATGGTGGAACTGATCCAGAAATCGAGCGCCTTCCTCCAGAAGATCGCGTTCGAAACCGTCGTCAATCAGGAAGGCGACAAGGTCGGCGTCGGCGTCACCCGTCCGCTGGCGGGGCGCGTCAACACGCGCGGCGGCACGCGCCGCACGCCCACCGATCCGACCGACACCAGCGATGGCGGCCGTTATCGGTGCGAACAGACCTTTTACGATCATGCCATTTCGTGGGAACGGCTCGACGCCTGGCGCCATAAGCCCGAATTCCAGCAGCTGGTCCGCGACGTCATCCTCAAGCGCCAGGCGCTCGATCGCATCACCATCGGTTTCCACGGCACCTCGGTCGCCACCGCGACCGATCTTGTCGCCAATCCGCGCCTGCAGGACGTCAACAAGGGCTGGCTGCACAAAATCCGCACCTACGCTCCCGCGCGCGTGCTGGACGATGGCGCCCTGACCAGCAGCGGCAAGGCGATTTATGTGGCCGACAGCAGCGACGCCACCAAGCGTGACTATGTCAATCTGGACGCGCTGGTGAAGGACGCCAGCACCCTGCTGGATGACTGGCATCAGGATGCCGACGATCTTGTGGTGATGATCAGCCGCGACCTGGTCCACGACAAATATATGCCGATCATCAACAAGGCCGGCGACACCCCGACCGAGCAGTTGGCGCGCGACGCCATCCTGCGCGCGGCCAATCAGGTGGGCGGCTTCCCTGCCGAGCGCGTGCCCGACTTCCCGACCTCGTCCATCCTCCTCACCAGCTACAAGAATCTGGCGATCTACGAGCAGGAGGAATTGCGCCGCCGTTACCTCAGGGACGAACCGGAACTGACCCAGATCGCCAACTATGAAAGCGTCAATGAAGCGTTCGTGGTCGAGGATTACGGCAAGACCGTCCTCATCGAAAACATCGTCATGGGGCCGAAGCCGGCCTGATCGCCGGCAGCCGCCCCAACGCCAAACCGCCCAACTGACAGGACACGCAATGAGCCTCGCTCGACGTCACCGGGAAAAGATTCTCGCTGCCCAACATGCTGCGGCCGTCCTCGATTTTGTGGCGGCTGCCCCCGATGCCGCTCCTCTCCCGGCATCGGGGGCCAATATCTCCACGCCCGCCGATCGCGCCGCCGCGCAGATCGCGCTGCGCCTCACCCATGATCTTCGTCGCCTCAAGGAAATCCGCTCCATCGATCTCAAGATCGCGGCCAAGCGCGAGATGCTGCCCGAATATCAAAGCTGGGTTGCCGGCCTGGTCGCGGCCGATGCGGGTGTCGGATCGGGTACCGCCGCCGAAGTGCTGCCCACCATCATGGTCTGGCTGATCGACACCGGCGCCTATATGGACGCGCTCGATCTCGTCCCTTTCATGTTCGCGCACCGGGTCGCGATGCCGTCACGCTACCAGCGCGACGCCGCCACCATCGTCGTGGAAGAAATCGCGGACGCTGCCAACAAGGCCCAGGGCGCTGGCGCGGCCTTCCCGATCGACATCCTTCTGCGGGTCGAGGATCTGACCGACACGCACGACATCCATGATGAGGTGCGAGCCAAGCTGTTCAAGGCCGTTGGCACTGAGCAACTGACAGAGGCCGAAGATATGGAAGCCGGGCCGGCAGCGCTCGCTGCCCTCACGGCCGCGCGCGACAGCCTGCGCGAGGCCCAGCGCCTCCATAGCCGCATCGGCGTCAGCACCAAGATCAAGAAGGCGGACAAGCTGATCGCGGCCAACCTGGCCGCCTTTCCGCCCGAATAGCTCGCCCCCGGCGCTCGGGGGCGGATCGCGCGAGACGGGAGGCCTTCGGGCCACAGGGCCGCCTCTGCCCCGATCCTCACCCCCGTAGGCCGGTTGGCCGAAACAAGAGGACCTTCACCATGTTCGATCTCATTTCCGCCTTTCTCATAGTCGCCGCAATGGCGATCGGCTTTATTGCCATGCTCATCCAATGGCCAATGGCTGCCGCTTATGGATGGACGGCCATGCCAGTGAGAGGCGCATGCTGCGCCGAACGCATCTGCGGCGCCATTCTCATAGGTTGTCTGGGCTGCATGCTGATTAAGCCGGCCTTCCTCTGGGGCTTGGCGAACACGCCCATTCTCATGTCACTGGCCGGCTGCCTGCTCGCCCTCTGGATCTTCCATCTTGCAAACCGCGCCTGGGACCGGATCTATGTTCGATCGACGCTGACTGTGGGCACGATGATTGCCCTTGGTGGGGCCTTATTCTGCGCCTCGACGGTTCTCCTCGCCAGAAGCATCATGGCATGAGTTTCGTCGCGCGTCCGCCCTCGTCAGAGATCGAGGCACCGCCTGCAGCGGAACCCCTCATCATCAATGATGGCTTTTTCCCCGACATCGATCCAGCCCAGGTGCGCGACGTCGCGCGCATCCCGACCAGCATGACCCCGCCGCGCCTTCGCGCCGCGATTATCGGCGCGATCATGACCGTGCTGGCGGATCTGCGCGCCTTTGCCGCATCCTCGATCGCGGCAGGCCACGCCACGCTGGCGGCGGTGCCGGCGGCGCAGATCGACGGGGCCAGCGTGCGCGTCCACGCTTACCGGCGCGCCACTGCCTTGTTTGCCAAGGCCGAACTGATCGAGCGCCATCGCGACTTCGACAGCACGGCCGCCGGCGCGAATCAGGCCAGCGAACTGGAAGGATCGGTCGCGGATCTGCGCCGCGACGCTCAACATGCGATCCGCGATATTCTGGGCCGCACCCGCACCACGGTCGATCTGATCTGATGGCGGCAGCAAAGCGCCTGGTAGCGCAGCAGGGCGACATGCTCGATCTGCTCATCTGGCGCGAGGCCGGGCTTGGGCCGAGCGAACTCACCCGCGTCCTCAATGCGAATCCCGGCCTGGTCGACAGTGGCGCCGTGCTGCCGCTCGGCACGGTCGTCATCATTCCCGCTACCGCCGACGCCGTCACGACGCGCGTGCGCCCCCTCATCCAACTTTGGGACTGATATCATGGACACGCGCACCTTTCTCCAGTCTGCCGCTGAAATCGTCGGCTCGCTCACGCCCTCTTTGATCGGATCGGCCGTCGCCCAGGCCTGGAAGCCCGCCCTGCCGTTCCGTCAACGCTTCGTGCAGTGGATCGTGGGATCGACGGTCAGCTATTATGCAACGGTCGGCATCATCGCCGTGACGGGCTGGAATGGCTTCGTCGCCCAGTCGATCGCCTTCGCCATCGCCCTCATCGCCTTTGACGCCACGCCCCGGATCATGCGTGCCGCCGCCGACGCGCTGGCCGCGATGCCCGCGCGCCTGGCCGACCGCTACTTCCCGAACAAGGACTAAGCCCTATGCAACTGTCCCCCAACTTCACCCTGGCCGAATTCACCGCGTCTGCCACTGCTGTTGCCCAGCGCATCGACAACACGCCTAACGCCGCGCAGATCGCGGCGATGAAGATGCTGTGCGCCAAGGTTCTGGAGCCATTGCGCGCCCATTTCGGTCGGCCGGTCCATCTGTCGTCGGGCTTCCGCACGCCCAAGCTGTGTCTGGCCGTAGGGTCGAGCGTGGATAGCCAGCACGCCAGGGGCGAAGCGGCGGACTTTGAGATCCCCGGCATCGACAATGTCACGATCGCCCGCTTCATCCGCGACCGCATGGCGTTCGACCAGTTGATCCTTGAAAACTATGTGCGCGGCCAGCCCGATAGCGGCTGGATACATGTCAGCTATCGCGACGGTCGGTTGCGCAAGGATGTCCTGACCTATTCGCGCCGCACCTATTTCAAGGGGTTGCTGGCATGACGCTCGGCCTCTCTCATATTGCGCTGGCGGGCGTCGTTGCCGCCTGCTTCGCCGGCATCGGCGGATACGCCTATGGCGTCGATATTGGGATCGCCCAGGAACAAGCTGCGCAGCGGCGTGCCGATGCCCAGGCCGAGAAGGCGCGCCAACAGGTGCAGCGCAGGATCGATGCATCCGCAGAAGATCATCAGGCCAAAGAGCAGACCCGCCAGTCCGACGTCAGGGAAATCTACCATGAAAGTCAGAAAGTCATCGACCGCCCGGTCTATCGCAACGTCTGCATTGATGCTGACGGCGTCGGCCTGCTCGACCGCGCCGCCGCCACGGCCAATGCCGATGATATCTGGGGCATTGCTGGCGACACCCGCCCGATTGCCGATCGCCCAGCGGACTGACACTGGCCAGATGACCGGCGCGCAGTGCCAGGGCAGCCTGATCAGCCTCTATGACGTCGCGGGCCAGATCCGCGCGACCCTGATCGAATTGCAGGATCAGGTGCGCATCGCGCGCGGGGCCGACTGACATGCGCAAGGCCGACAGTCTGCGGCGATGGCTCACCGCCTATCTGCCCGATCTCAAAACCCATCCCGATCGCCTGCAAATCTATGTCGAGGGCGGCCGCATCGCCGCGCGTCGATCGCGCAGCCTGTCTTTCGTCTACCGCTACACGCTCAAAGTCGGGATCTGGGACTTTGCCGGCGATCCCGATCATATCATGGTCCCCATGCTCGCATGGATCGAAAAGGAACAGCGCGAACTGCTGCGTCGCGACGACAGCGACCCGTTCGAATTTGAGGCGGAATTGCTCGACGGCGACGTGTCGGACATCCTGATCTCGATCGACCTGACCGAACCCGTGCTTGTCCTGCCCCGCGCGGACGGCACCGGCTATGATATCGAACATCCGCCCGAACCAGACCTGACCGACGCCTTCGCCGGCGTCTCCGCCTCGTTCCAGCAGGCCTTCGCCAACGATGAACCGATAGTGCCGTGAATGACGATCTGGCCGAACTGGAGCAGATCGCCGGCGCGCTGATCCGCAACCTGTCAGCGGCCCAGCGTCGCACCCTCATGCGGCGCATGGCGCGCGACCTTGCTTTGTCCCAGCGCCAGCGCATCGCGACCCAGAAGCAGCCGGACGGTTCGGCCTTCGCGCCGCGTAAGCAGAAGGACGCGCCTATATCGGGGCGGGGCGCGACATGCTTTCTCTATCCATCGGGCGGCGGTGGCGAACCGCGCCGCGTCATCATGAAAAGTTTCACCTGGGCGACAGGACGGATGATGACCGGCTTCGATATCGAGGCAGGCAGCATTCGATCGTTCGACTTTGACAAGATCGTCAAATGGCTGCCTGTCCCTGACGAATATCGCAATGCGGGCGGCGGCACATTACGCCGGCGCGGCGGCCTGCGGCGCAAGGCCATGTTCCGCCGCCTTGCCTCGGCCCGCTATCTCCGGTCGCAAGCGACGGATCAGGGCTTTTGGGTCGGCTTTTCCGGCAAGGCGGCGGCGGTCGCCAATGTCCATCATTATGGCTTGCGCGATAAGCCGTCATTGCGCGCAAAATCTGCCTACTACCCTCAACGCGAGCTGATCGGCGCGACAGATTTGGACCACGAACTATTACTTGGCACTATTATCAATAGTTTAACAAATTAAAATTTTGCAGAATGATATATAGATCGAATCTTTATATATTAACATTTAGTCAAAAGCCGATAAATTTATCGTCAAAAAAATCAACTAGCTCTTGCGCGGAATTTTCACTTTAATTTGACCATCGCCGTAGTTTCTGACAAAAATTCCCGCAATATTCAAACTTCTTGGACCTTTCCATTCGTCACCCTTTAGTAATTTTACCTCTGGCTCCTTGTCCAAAGCTGAAATTTTCAGATGATCGGTCTCAATATTTTTAGTAAACCAGTATGCATATCTATAGTAATAACACCTGTTATCATAAATGTGCCGTTCAATTTCAATATTCTGATCTGGAATAGTTATCTTGCCCCATGCCGAATTCGCACCAATGACCAGCATAAGACCCTGAAACTGAATGGTCCTATTAAATTTGAGATCGATTGATCTGTCCTGCCGTAGCTCGAGGTATGGGAGAGAAATACCTCCTTTTTCGAAATTTTCAAATTTCCTTAGAGACTTAATTGTATCAATTTTCATAAGCCCTGAAGCAGGCATTCCGTTCTCTGATACCGCAGCGGGGGGACGGTCAATGAGCGTCCTGGCGAGCCTCACGGCATATTCAGCGTAAAAATTTGCGCCCGCAGGCGTCGTGTGAGTACCATCTCGCAAAAGCTGACCTTCGTCGCCTTTTTCTCGAAGCGCTACAACTTCTGGTGTTGCATCTAGAACTGGGAAATTATTACGTTGACAAAACGATATAATCGACTTTGACATCACATCAGTCTTGTAATCAATATTATCCCTGTGGAATATTAAAAATCCAATTTTTGCCCCGTTCCTAGAAAATAGCAAACATATATCCGACAATATTTTATGATAATAATTCTCATCTTCATTGAAACGGAGGCAAGTTGATATTTCCAATATAATATATTTATATTTTTTTAATTCTAAAACATTATGAATAAGTGGAAGGAGATTAAATGTAGCTCCTCCTATTGACTTCACATCTACGCTAATTTCTTTACTCGATTTTTCAATAATATTTGCAGCGATCGGTGCGTATCCATCTTTTTCAGCAGTCACGCTGAACCCAAAAATAAGCATTTTTTCCATTCTACGCTTTCCTTTCGCAATAATGAAATATCTCGTTCTTTATTTCACGATCAGCATTTATCGTAGTATATTCCGGATTTTATCCAATAATTTTTGTGATTTTTTCCACCTTCTACACCTTCGCGTACTTCTCGATAATCAACTGGCGCTACTCCATAATTGATTGTGCCTAGATTCGACTCACTAAGTCTTAATGTGACAGATCCATCTAAGTAATAATACTCATTAAGCCAAGGGATTCTCGCACCTGAGGCCATGTAACTTCGTTTCATACCTGGCCGTCCAAAAGCATTGCGTCCAGGTTCAGAAGGCCATTCATCATCGAGTCTTCTGCCACCGCCAGATGCGACATGAAGTAGATTTCCCTTCTGCCCGCGAAATCGAATTGGTTTTATCTCGCCTGACCTATGCCAATACTCTATTTCTGTTCGAATTTGAAAATAACCTCGGCCACTAAGAGTAATGAATTCTCCATCATGGAAGAGCAAGTACTTACCAGCAAGTGCACCTTTAAATGGTTCAATCCAATTTCCTGCGGTTGGTGCAATAGTCCTTGTCTCCGGACGTTGACGCAACGTACCAGGTATGCAGGATGAAGCCGCACTCGCCACTATTGATAATGCGAATCCTATCATAATTGTCCTTCCGGGGCTCAGTCGCGCCTAGGCCAAATTTGCAAGGGCGTTTCCGCAAAGGCATGCGCCAACCAAAAATAAGCTCTTTGAGTATACGGTCTTCAGGTCGGAGCCAAGTGGCTCTAACGCTCTTTAAAAGCAGCGGAAGGACGGGGTGGCCGCATGCCGTTTTGCGCTTGGCTGCACGGAGGCGATGTGGCCGGGCATTTGTAGAGCAACCCTCTACAAATGCCCGGCGTATCGGGGGCAAACCGATATCGTTGATAAGGCCGCCATGGCCGATACCACCTTCACCGCCGTTGACCTTTCGCGCCTGCCTGCACCCGACGTGGTCGAAGCGCTCGATTTCGACACGATCCTTGGCCAGGCCATCGCGCTGATGAAGGCGGAAATGCCGGATTTCGAGGAGCGGGAGAGCGATCCGGCGACCAAGCTGCTGCGCGTCTTCTCCTATGTCGCGCATCTGCTGCGGCAACGTATCAACGAAGCGGCGCGGGCCGTCATGGTGGCTTATGCCAATGGCGCAGATCTTGATAATCTGGGCGCGCTGTTCGGCGTCACTCGCTTCACCATCACGCCGGCGGACGATGCACTTGGCATCGCCGCCGTCATGGAAAGCGACACCGACTTTCGCCGGCGCATGGTGCTGGCGCCCGAAGGCTATTCGGTTGCCGGTCCCGAAGGCGCCTATATCTTCCATGCCCTCTCGGCTGATCCCGACGTTCTGGACGCCAGCGCGACGACGCGTCGCCCTGACAGCATCCGCCAGCTGGTCCAGTCGGTGCTGGCCGACCATGATGCTTCTGCCGAACTGCGCGCCGCCATGGTCGCCGCGCTCGACGCTGCCATCTGGCCCGGCCAGGTCATTCTGTCGGTGCTGTCTCGTAGTGGCGATGGTCAGGCATCGGCCGATCTGGTCGCCAAGGTCGAAGCCTATCTGTCGGACGATATCCGCCGCCCGTTGACCGACGCGGTCACGGCCCAGTCGGCCACGATCGTCACCTATGCGATCGTGGCGACGGTCATCACCTTTCGTGGCCCCGATGCGGCCCTGGTGCTTGCGACGTCGCGCGCGCGCCTCGACGCCTATATCGCCGACAGCCACCGGCTGGGCCGCGACATCACCCGATCGGGCATCATCGCGGCCTTGCACGTCGCAGGCGTTCAGAATGTGGTGCTGACCAGTCCTGCCGAGGATCTGAGCATAACCCGCCAGCAAGCGCCGCTGTGCATCGGCGTCACGATTACGCATCAGGGGGATGGCGAATGAGCTATCCCACCCTGCTGCCGCCCGGTTCGACCCAGCTTCAACAAGCCCTGGAACAGGTCGCCGCCGGCGTCCTCGACATCCCCGTTCCCTTTCGCGACCTGTGGTCGCCGACAGATTGCCGGATCGAAGATCTGCCATGGCTGGCCTGGGGGCTGTCGATCGACATCTGGGATTCGAACTGGTCCGAGCAGCAAAAGCGCGATGCCGTCGCCGACGCTATCAGCTTCCAGCGGCGCAAAGGCACGCCGGCATCGTTGCGCGTTGTCCTTGATCGCTTCGACACGCTGATCGGCATCGTCGAATGGTCCCAGGATCGGATCAACCTCGATCCCTATTCCTTCCGCCTGGAACTCCCGCTCGTTGCGGAAAGCGACGTCATTTATGATGAAGCGCTGGTGGGCCAGATCCTGCGCGACATCGCGCAGGTGAAACCTGTGCGCGCCGCCATGCAGGCGGTTTTCCGCCTTCGCGCGGCGGCGGCCGCCTGGCTGCTGTCGGCGGCCAGGCTGGGCGACATGCTGCGCTTCGAAGTCGCCGCCGACGTCGCCACCGCCGGGCAGCCTGAATGGCTGTCCTATCTCCTCACATCCGATGGCGAGCCGCTGCAGACGGCCGCCGGCGCATTTCTGGAGGCTTGACCGCGTGATCCAGCTCATGATCACCACGGCCGGGCTTGATGCCCTGGTCAACGCCGGGAGCGGGGCGACCGATCCGATCCGTATCGTTTCGGTAGGCCTGTCCGCCAACCACTTCGTGATGGCCCCGACGCTGACAGCGGTTCCTGGCGAAATCAAGCGGCTGACATCGGTTTCGGGCCAGTCGGCCAGCGAAACGATCATCCATATGACGGCGCAGGATACCAGCGCCGACATCTATGATCTGCGCGGGCTTGGCCTCTATCTCGAAGATGGCACGCTGTTCGCCGCCTATAGCCAGGCGGAGCCGATCGTCCGCAAAGTGTCGATCGCCTTCTTCCTGCTCGCCCTCGACGTCGCATTTGCGAACGCGGTGCAAGGGGAGATCGTCTTTGGCGACACCAGCTTCCTGCTGCCGCCCGCCACCGAAACGGTGAAAGGGTCGATCGAGATCGCCACCGCTGCCGAGGCGGCGGCAGGCACCGATCATGAGCGCGCCATCACGCCGCTTACCCTGCAGCAGCGTCTCGCCGCCCTGTCGCAGGCGCTGAACGCGGCGATTGCAGCGCTGGCGGCGGAAACCGACGCGGACCTGAGCGCGCTGGCATCGGGTGTCGACGCCTTGCTCGCTGCGCTGGTGGCGCGGACCATCACCGGGGGCGGCCTGGTCACTGGCGGCGGCGATCTGAGCGCCAGTCGCGTGCTGACCGTGCCGCGCGCGACGGTCGCGGATCTGGTCGCCGGCACATCGAACGATGTGGCGATAACCCCGCTGATCCTGGCCGGCATGACCAAATATCTGGGGCAGAATGGCTATTGCCCCATCCCCGGCGGGCAGGGGCTGATGCTGCAATGGGGGCGGTTTACCGCGTCATCCAACAGCACCAGTTCCACCCTGTTCCCGCTCGCCTTCCCATCCGCCTGCCTCGCCGTCGTCCCGGCCGGCGGCGTCAGCGGGGGCGCGGACAGCCAGGACAATCCGCCCGTTCTTGTCGAGAGCAGCATCAGCCTGACGGGCTTTTACGTCTTCTCGGCCGACGATTCCAGCGCGGGTATGCGCTATATTGCGGTGGGCCTCTGACATGCAGATTTTCTATTCGGCGCAGTCCGCGGGCTTCTATGCCGATGGCATCCATGCCGCCATTCCCGCCGATGCGGTGAAGATCAGTGGCGCCCGCCATGCCGAACTGCTGGCCGCCCAGGCGGACGGCGCGGCGATCGTCGCGGGCCATGATGGACGCCCGAAGATCCAGCGCGCAAAGCCCACGATCGATGAGCGCCGCGCGGCCGCCATCCGCCATGTGAAGCGAGAGGCGGCGCGCCGTATCGAAGCGGTGGCGCCGGTCTGGCGACAGCTGAACGACCAGCGCGCGCCATCGGCGCTGGGCGAAGCGCGCTTCGCGGCGATCGACGCCCTGCGCGCCGCGTCCAATCATATCGAGGCGGCGATCCTTGCCGCCGGCGCGGCCGATCTCGACGCCCTGGACATCGCGCATCATCCCTTCTGGCCGGTGGACTGACCATGGCGAAAATCAACGACCTTCCCATTCGGGCGAACCCGACCGGTGCCGATCAGATCATCATCGAGGGAGACGACGAAACGCAGCGCGCTTCGGCGCAGGCGATCATCGATGCGGTAGTGGATGCCCGCTTTGAAGACGCGACCGACGCGCTGGCGGTCGAGGCGGCGGCGCGCGTTGCGGATGTCGCTGCCGCCAGGGCCTATGCCGACAATCGGGTGGGCGAAGAAGCCGTCGCGCGCGATACCGCCATCGCAAGCTATGTCGCGCCGGTAATTGCGGAGGTCAGCCAGCGCCTGCGGATCGATGCCAAGGTGCTGCCAGCGGATATGGGCGGCACCCTCGCGCGGGACACCGGCTATATGTCGCCGGCGGACCTGAAGGCCTTCATGGTGCGGGCCGATCGGCCGATGGATGCCAGGGTCATTACGATCCGGCCGCTCATCAACGACCTGCTCAACAAGGCGGGTGGCGGCCATGCCATCTATGCGCCGCTCGAATATATCTTCGTCCACGCCCCCATATTGGGCCTCAAACAGGGCTACATGCCCGCAAACGCCGCCAGCACGGAATTTCCCGGCTATGTGAAGTTCACTTTTGACAGCGCCACTCCCGGCATCGCGTCCACGCTCTATTTTGCGGTGCAGCCCTCCCGATATGACATCGCCACCCATCCGGCCCAGCCCGATGCGACCGGCGGCTATGTGCCGCTGATCGACGTCTGGGGCGACGTCGTGGCCGCTTATCCCGGCGTGAACGTCGTCACATATGACGATGGCCTCCTCGATCCCTTTTCCCCCATCATCGGCCCCGACCTGTTTCTGACCGATCAGGCGCGCCCCATCTATCCCGCCAATCTCTTCGCCGATCGCGCGGCGCAATCGCCCATGGTGTCGCTGTCGTCGGACGCGGGCTTCGCGGCGATGCAGGCCGGCGGCAGGATCATGCTCGACCCGGCCCGGATCGCGACCAGCTTTTCCGTGCGCGCCGTCCGCCAGGTGCAGAGCGCCAAGCTGCGCACCCGCGCGCTTGTCGTGCGCAAGCGCCTCAGCGCCCTGACCGGCACGGCGAAGATATGGGCGCTGGGCGACAGCATCCTCAACCGCATGACGCTCGCCCTGCTCAATGCGGCGCTGAGCGCCAAGGGCGGCATGGTGACCTGGCATGGCACCATCAACAGTTCGGAAAATCCCGATTGGCAGGATTTTGCGGGCGGGCCGCCGGGCGAAGGGCGCGAGGGCTGGTCGGCGGCCAACTATCTTGGCCTCAGCATGACCGTGGGTGGCGAGGCGATCCAGCCTCTCGCGGCGGGTGACGAAGCCACATATGCCGGCCTAACCAAGGCGCAGAAGCGGCTCATCAATCCCTTCCTGCGCCTGGCCTCGGAATCGGCCTCGCAGGCGCCCGTCGTCACGATCGGCGGCATCGGCTATAAATTCGATCTGGCCTTTTACGCCACGCGCTTCGCGATCCCGGCGATGGATATCGTGCTGCTCAACCTGGGCATGAACGACCTGTTTCAGGGGTCGGCGCAGTTCGCCGCCAACCTCTCCGCCATCATCGCCGAAATCCGCCGCGCCCAGCCTTTGGCCCGGATCGTCCTTTGGGCCACCACGCTGCCCTTTGGTTCGACCGCCTATGCCCAATATGCCGCCGGCTGGGCGACGATCCTGCGGACCATCGTGGAACGGGTGACGGCGCTGCGGGCCGCCGGCGACAGCAACATCTTCCTGTGCAGCGCCTGGGCCTATCAAGACCCGGTTGCGGGATGGAAGCTGACCGATGCCGGCACCGAGGCGTCGGGCATCAAGGACTCAGAATTGGCCGACTATATCCATCCCTATGGGGTGGCGCGGCAGCAGCACGTTGACGCGCTGGCGGACGCGCTTGCCAATCTGTGGCCCGGCAATGGCGATCCGGCGGCCGGCCCGCGCTTCTGGGGCGCCAGTTCCAAATCCGCCCTGACCGCCTCGGAGGTCGCCGCGCTGCCCTATAGCGACCAGGCCGCCAATCGCATGAAGGCATTCAGCGTCGATGGCGGCGGCGATGCGGGCCAATATATCTATTACGCCTATCCCGCCGACTTCGGCGCGCCCGCCGCCTACCGGCTCTTCGGCTTTTACGACGGCTATGCGGTCCAGACCCTCACCGTCGCCACCACGGCCGGAAACCGGCCCTACACCGTCCTGCGCTCAACCAACCCATTGATCGGCATCGTGCCGGTGGAGCTAGCATAATGCCCCCTTTGCCAAGCAAGATCGAACCCGCTTTCGTTGGACCTGCTCTTGATGCCGATCGCGTCGGCGACGCCGGCGGCATGGTGATGATGAAGCAGGTTGAGCGGGACCAGGCGACGATCATCCGCGCCGGCGCGATGCCTGTCGGCCGCCGTCGCCCCTCCCGCGTCCGCGCACAGTTTTTCGGCGATGACGGGCGCACCGCCTTCTACATCGACCGCGCCGACGTCACCAATGTCTATCGGCTCAGCTTCATCAACACCCACTCGCGGCGCCCGAGCCGCTATGCCTTCGCCATTGAAGGTGAGGCTGGCGGCATCGGCATGTATGTCGATTGGGCGGCGAGAATAGGCGCGGCCGGAATCAATCTGTTCGCCCCTCCGGTCAAGCATCGCCGCCCGTCGCGCTATGTGTCCGCGATCGAGGATCAGGACGGCAACGCGATCCTGGGCATAGACAAGGACAGGCGCATTGCCGCCGCCTTCAACAGCGTGGGCCTCGCCCGGCTGGCTGACGATTTCGGTACGGTCGATAGCTGGCGCGGCACCGAAAACCGCGCCTTCGTCCGCACCGGCAAGCAATTTGTCCGCGCCATGCTGACCGATCCCGATGGCACCATCTTCGACGCGGTGCAGCTTCGCTACGGCAATCTGGCGACGGCGGTAGCGGTGGGGCCGGTGGAGATCGTCATCGGCATCGGTCAGAGCGGTCGCGGCGGCGGTTCCGGCAATGAGGAACTCGCAACGCCATTCCAGAAGGTCGACAATCCGCACCATATCCTTGCGCTGTCGCGGCCGACCGGCGTCGGCAACACCGACTTCTATGGTGACCAGACCTATGCCTGGTCCGAATTTTCAGAACTGACGCCATCGGTCCATCGGCCTAATTATGCGCTCGCGCCGACCATCCTCCATGCGCAGGCGCGCGTCGCGGTTGATCGCCGCGCACGTCGCCGTAGCCCGGCCATGGGTGTTATCGCCTCATGGCGCGGCTCCTATCCAGCGGGCAACTTCCTGCCGGGTGCGGGCTATTATCTTTATGAAAATGCGATTGCGGGCATTGCCAAGCTGAAGGAGAACCTTGGGCGCTATGGATTTGTCGGTGCCGTCTGCAAGCGCATCCTTTGGACCCAGGGCGAGGCCGGGCCTTATCCTTATGCGACGGTCTTCGGCCAGGTGATCGACGCCTATGTGTCCGGCGTCCGTTCGACGCTGGGCCAGAGCTTCAACCCGCATTTCTACTTCAACCAGATCAACCAGACCGCCGGCGATTCGACCGCGTCGGGTGTGGAACTGGATCAGCGCTCGGTCGCGGTCGCGCGGCTGGGATCGGTCACCTGCACCGGCCCCATGTATCAGGCCGAGATGTTCCCCCAGGGGCCGACCAACATCCATGCCGGCAATGTCGGCCGCATGATGGTCACCGAAGCCGAAGCTGAGGCGGCGGCGATTGTAGAAGCTGGCGGCACCTTCCGCGCGCTGGGGCTGGTCGTGACGATGGTGCGCACCGGCGCGCAGATCGACATCACCTTTCCCAACATGCCCGGCCCGCAATTGCTGGTTGATGGCGACATCGTGCCCGATCCCGGTTCGAAGGGCTTCAATTGCTTCCTGGCCGCTGATGGCACGCCGCTCACCATCAACGGCGTGGCGATCGTCGGGACCAATGTCCTGCGCCTGATCCTATCGGCCGATCCCGGTGGGCCGGTCCGGGTCGATTATGCCCGCGACACTGGCGCGGCGACCGCCCTGTGGGCGCGCGGGCGCGGCAACATCTATGTCGCGGGCGGCCCGTCCAGCTTCACCGCTTACGGCACTCCGGCGAAGGTCCGCCACTACGCGCTCCGCATGAGCGAAATCACCCCCAGCTAAAGGACAAGTCTCATGAACATGCTGCGCATTGCCGGCAACTTCTCCGCCTCCGGCCTTCCCTCCTTCGGCACCATTGCCGAAGAATTGCTCGCCCGATCGGAACTGTTCGACTGGTATCAGGCCGACCCGGAATTCGGCGCGCACGTCACTGATGGCAAGGTCGACACGATCCTCGGTCAGAAGGGCGCTGCCTCGCTCGTCCAGGCGACGGCCGACAACCGGCCCGCCTATGCCGAGAATGCCCTCAACGGCTATCCCGCTGCTGTGTTCGATGGCGCGAACGACCGGCTGGTCTGCTCGGTGCAGCGCAACTTCACCCTCGCCCACGGCCTGGCCGTGATCGCCCGCAGCGGGGACACCACCTATCCCGATGTCATCCTGTCGGCCAACTCCTCCAGCTTGCCCGAATATATCAGCTTCGCCGCCGGCGGCCTCATCAACTTCGTGCAGGGGAACAAGGCGCTGACGCTGCCGGCCGCCGCGTCGGGCGATTGGAATGTGATCGTCACCTCCGCCAATGGCGCGGGCACGCTGCGTCTCTGGGTCAACGGCCGATATATCGAGGCCACCGGCGGCAATAACAGCACGATGACGTCTGCCGCCCTGATCGTCGGCGCCCTCAACAATGCCGGTTCCAGCATCATGACCGGGTCGGTGACCGACGTCATGCAGTTTGACGGCGATATCCTCGCGGGGGCCGCGCCGGTACTGGACCTGGTCCGCGATGTGGCGGACTTCACTTATGGATTGCGGTTCTAACACGGCATCCCAGATCGAGGAGCAGCGGCAGATGGCTGCCGGCCGGGCGCTGGTGAAGGTGATCCAGAGCCGCAAAGAAAGTGACCCCGACGCCGTGGGGGGGGGGTGCGTCGGGGCCGATCGAAGGTTGTCCCGCGCCTCGGGGGGAAGCGGAGACGCCCTGACGAAGAGGCCGAAAATCATAAGAAAAGGTTAAAAGCCTACCCTCTGTTCAAATAAGGCGGGAGGGATCGCCATATCGGCGACCCTGCCGCGCGCCGCGATGAAGGTGTGCGACAGGATCAGGCGGGTGATACCACGCGACCAAGGGCAAACAATAGACCGTCAGCCTTAAAAATGCCCCGCCTCTGTCGGGGGGTGAAGAGGCGGGGCAAGGGGGTCTTTCGCGTGGAACGGGTAGTTCCATCCCGCATTACGCAGATGGTGGGATCTGGTTCCCGCTCCATTGCATCAAGTCGCTCGAACAATAACGAGTTTGACGATAACTGCCGCCTCGCACGCCCAGAATGATTTCAGCGATGTATGATCGTCACTGCCGACTGAGTGCTATGCCGTTCCGGTAATCCATCAGCTGATCGACCTTGGCGGCAATAGCTTGCCAAGCTGCTACGCCACAGAGATCGCCGGCAGCGGTCAGGCTGCCGAGCCGGTCGGCGACATGCATCGGGGCCTTGGCCCCATGCTGCTCGATGGCCTTCTGGGCGCAGGCCCAGATTTCCCAATCGCTCAATCCCATACATGTCCCCCAGCATTATGACCGTATTCGCGATTCGGCGATGTCAATGCGGCCTCGATATACTCTAGAAATGACCAGCACACTGATATTTGAGTGGATGGGTTAGAGTCGGCATATCCTATTCGCTCAGCCAGGCGTTTTCAGCCTCGTCCAGCCCCTCGAAATATTCATGCGCGACGCCAGCCTCCTGCAACCGCACGCGCAATTCTTCCGGCGTGCCGCTGGTCCGCAGGCTGGGGGTCGATCTAACCAAGGCCGCCAGCGCGCCAATCCAGTCGTCGCGCGCCACCTGCCCGAGAAGCCATATGCAGAAGCTATCATCCGTTCTGTCTGATTCCATGTGCAAGACCCCCATCCGCTTGGATTTTGGTTTCCTGCCATCATTGCTGCCGCACGTCGATAGGCGAAGACATTGACAGTGTGCCAGCCCTGCGCAGATTGTCTGATAGCGCGCGCCGGTAGCGCTGTTCGCGATCGCGCCAATCGCTTCGCCCAAGTTGATGGGCGATAGCGCGCGTCTGCGCCTTTCCGCATTTGTAGAGGCGGCCTCTACAAATGCAGGCCAATGCCACAACAGGCGGCGGGCGGCATGGTCGCCGCCATGGCGCATATTGCAGATCCCGAACGGCTGACCGGCGAAGTCCTTCGTTATGGCACCATCGCGTCGGTCGATCATGGCAACGCCAGCTGCACCGTCGAAAGCGGCGATATCATCACAGGAGAACTGCCCTGGGTCGCCCAGCGCGCCGGTGGACTTCGCACATGGTCGCCGCCCACAGTCGGCGAACAATGCCTGCTGCTCGCTCCCGAAGGCGATATCGCCTGCGGCCTGGTGATCGTTGGCCTATATTCCGACGCCTGTCCTGCGCCCTCGTCGGACCCCAATGTCACGATGCTCGCATTCCCGGACGGCGCGATCCTCTCTTACGATCATGCCGCCCATGCGCTTGCCGCTGTCCTGCCCACGGGCGGCACGGTCGATATCACCGCTGCCGGCGGCACGACGATCAACGGTCCTCTGACAGTCAATGGTCCGATCACCGCGACGGAAGACGTCGTGGGTGCAGGCATCAGCCTCAAGGATCATAAGCACGGCCAGGTGCAAGCGGGCGCTGCCGAGAGCGGGAAGCCTATCGCATGACCGGTATGGCTCGCCAGTCCGGCGCGACGCTCGATGGCGTCGATCATATCATCCAGTCTGTCAGCGATATCCTTTCGACGCCGATCGGCACCGTCGTCGGCCTGCGCGAATATGGTTCCCTGGTCCCTGCACTGATCGACCAGCCTATGACGCGCCCGAATCTGCTGCGCATCTTCGCTGCCAGCGCCACTGCGCTCGCCCGCTGGGAAGACCGCATACGTGTTCGCCGGATCGGACTGGTGGCCGGCGACCGGCCCGGCGCCGGCATCATCGCGATCGAGGCGCAACGCACCGAAACCGGGGCGACCGCCAGTCTTGCCCGCCTTCTCGTTCCACTCAACCGTTAGCCATAGGAGCCGCTTGTGCCCACGTTCAAACACGGCATCACCGTTACCGAGGTCACCAGCGGCGCGCGGACGCTGACGGCCGTTTCCACCGCGATCATCGGCCTGGTCGCCACGGCGTCGGATGCCGACGCGACCGCCTTCCCGCTCGATACGCCGGTGCTGATCAGCGACGTAGAGGCTGCCATCGGCAAGGCTGGCGTCGCAGGCACCCTTGCGCGCAGCCTGCGCGCCATCGCTGACCAGACCCGGCCAATCATCGTTGCCATCCGCGTCGAGGAAGGCGAGGATGCCGCCGAAACCGCCAGCAACGTCATCGGCACCACGACGGTCGATGGCGCCCGCACCGGCATGCAGGCCTTGCTGGCCGCTGTGTCGCAACTGGGCGTCGTTCCACGCATCCTCGGCACGCCGGGCCTCGAAACGCAGGCGGTGACCACCGCGCTCGCCGTCGTCGCCAAGAAGCTGCGTGGCTTTGCCTATGCCCGCGCGATCGGCGCGAGCGTGGCCGCTGCCAAACTCTATCGCGCCAACTTCTCGCAGCGCGAACTGATGCTGCTGATGCCCGACTTCCTCGCCTGGGACACCGAAGAGGCCGAGAATGTCACCAGCTTCGCCGCCGCGCGCGCCATGGGCCTGCGCGCGCTGATCGATGAAAGCACCGGCCCGCAAAAGACCCTGTCCAACGTGGCGGTGCAGGGCGTCGTCGGCCTCAGCCAGCCCATCCATTGGGATATCGAGGATCAGGACACCGACGCGGGCCTGCTCAACGCCTCGGAAGTCACGGCATTGATCCGCAAGAGCGCGGGCTTCTACTTCTGGGGCAATCGCACCTGTTCGGACGATCCGCTCTTCGCCTTCGAAAGCAGCGTGCGCGTGGCCCAGCTGCTGGCCGACACGATCGCCCATGGCATGGACTGGGCGGTGGACAAGCCGCTGACGCCCAGCCTGGCCAAGGACATCATCGAAACCGTCAACGGCCTGTTCCGCAATCTCAAGGCCGCCGGCGTCATCCTGGGCGCGGAGGCCTGGTATGATGAAACGGTCAACGGCATCGACAGCCTCAAGGCAGGCAAGCTGCGCATCCGCTACAAATATACGGTTCCGCCCCCGTTGGAGGATCTGGGTTTCTACCAGGAAATCACCGACGAATATTTCGCCGACTTTGCGTCCCAACTGACCGACGCCGGCTGATCCGGCGCGCCTCTTTTTCCCGTCACAATAGGAGCCTGCAATGGGTCTGCCCCGCGTCCTCAAAGATATGATGCTGTTTAACGAGGGCTTCGCCTATCTGGGCGAATGCGCTTCGGTCACCCTGCCAACCCTCACCCGCAAGATGGAGGATTGGCGCGGCGCTGGCATGAGCGCCCCGGTGAAGATCGACATGGGCATGGAGGCGCTGGAACTGGAAGCGGCCTTTGGCGGTCCCATGCGCGACATCCTGCGCCAGTGGGGCGTCACCACTGTTGCGGGCGTCTATCTGCGCTTTGCCGGTTCCTATCAGCAGGACGATACCGGCAATGTCGATAGCGTCGAAGTCATCGTGCGCGGCCGTCATGAAGAGATCGAGATGGGCGAGCAGAAGCCCGGCGAAGTAGGCGAATTCAAGGTCAAGTCGGCTTTGGCCTACTACAAGCTGGTCTGGAACGGCCGCACGGAAATCGAGATCGACCCGCTGAATGGCATCGAAATCGTGGACGGCATCGATCGCTCGGCCGAGCGCCGCGCCGCCATCGGCATCTTCTGATCCATCCTGCCCGGCTTCACGGTCGGGCGGGCCTTCCTCTCCGCTAGACAGGCAGATTTTACATGACCGACCAGTCCACTGGCTCCCAGATGTCCACCGTCATCCTCGACGCGCCGATCGTCAGCGGCGACATCACGATCAGCGAAGTGAAGGTGCGAAAGCCCCAGGCGGGCGAACTGCGCGGCCTCAGCCTCTCCGCTCTCCTCAACCTCGACTATGCCGCGCTGGAAAACCTCCTGCCGCGTATCACCATCCCGACCCTCACCAAGGCGCAGATCATCGTCATGGACCCGTCCGACTTCACCCAGCTGGGCAGCGAAGTGATGGATTTTTTGCTGCCGAAGGGCGCCAAGGCGGCGCTCTCCCCGAACGGGTAGACGACGCGATGGCCGACATCGCGGTCATCTTCCATTGGGGGCCGCCGGTGATGGACCCCATGGACCTTTCCGAACTGATGCAATGGCGCGGCCGCGCCGCCAAGCGGGCGGGCGCCGACAAATAGGGGCGCCCAATGGACCGCAATCTCCGCATCCGCATGCTGCTCGAAGGGGCCGACCGGCTGACCCGCCCCTTGCGCGAAGCCGCCGGCGGTTCATCCCGCCTGTCTCAGGCGCTACGCGTCACCCGCGACAGGATGAAGGAGATTGAGCGGGCGCAGGCCGATATCGGCGAATTCCGCGAACTGAAAACCGGCCTGGCTGAAACCTCCCGGCGCATGCAGGAAGCCCAGTCACGAACCACCCAGCTGGGCCGTGCCATAGCCCAGACCGAAAACCCTACCAAGAAGATGCGCCGCGAATTCGAACAGGCGCGGCGCGAAGCCGCACGCCTGTCTGACGAACATGGCCAGCAATCGAGCCGCCTGCAGGCGCTCCGATCCCGCATGGCCGCCGCCGGCGTCTCGACCCGCGACCTGGCCTCGCATGAACGCCGCCTGCGCACCGAGGCGGCCTCGACCAACGACACGCTACGCGAGCAGGAACGCCGGCTCCAGCAGCTTGCCGACCGGTCGCGCCGCGTGGCGGCCGCGCGCAACCAGTTCTCGCAGATCCAGGGCACCGCAACTGGACTTGCCGCCGGCGGCGCGGCGGCAATGGGCACCGGCATGGTCATCGCTCGCCCGCTGGAAGAGGCGGTATCTGGCGCGCTTGAATATGAAGCGACGATGACGGATATCAACCAGAAGGTGAACCAGACCCGCGAGGCTGGTCGCCGTATGGGCCGGGATTTGCAAGTCGCGGCGCTGGCCGTCAATCAAATGCCGGCGGATCTGCAAAAGGGCGTCGATACCCTCACCGGCTTTGGCCTGGGCGCGCGCCAGGCAACCGACATGATGACGCCGATCGGCCGCGCGGCGACGGCTTACAAGGCGGAGATCGATGATCTTGGCCGTGCGACCTTTGCCGCCCATGACAATCTCAAAGTGCCGATCGAGCAGACCGGCAAGGCGCTCGACGTCATGGCGCAGGCAGGCAAGAGCGGCGCGTTCGAGGTCAAGGACATGGCCCAATATTTCCCCGAACTCACCGCCTCCATGCAGAGCCTTGGGTCGAAGGGCGTGCCTGCCGTCGCGGACCTGGCCGCCGCCCTGCAGATCACACGCAAGGGCGCGGGCGATTCGGCGGGCGCGGCGAATAATCTCCAGAATCTGATTTCCAAGATCAATGCCGGCGACACGATCAAGAATTTCGCCAAGTTCGGCATCGACATCCCGGCCGCCATGAAGAAGGCGGCCAAGGACGGGCGCAGTCCGATCGAGGAGATCGTGCGCCTGACCCAGCAGGCGACCGGCGGCGACCAGGCCAAACTGTCGTCGCTGTTTGGCGACATGCAGGTGCAACAGGCGCTTCGCCCGCTTATGTCCGCGTTCAAGGAATATCAGGCGATCCGCGCCGACGCCCTGGGCGCGAACGGCACCGTCAATATCGATTTTGCCGAGCGGATGCAGGACGGCGCGGAAAAGGTGAAGCGGCTGCAGATCCAGTCCAAGCTGCTCAAGGATACGGTCGGGGAGCAGTTGATGCCGACCGTGGCCGCCGCGTCGGAATATCTTTCTGGGTGGGCATCCCGCATTTCGGATCTGGCCCGGCGCCATCCCAATCTGACCAGGGGCATCGCCGTCGCCGCCGGCGTGATGGCTGCCCTGTTCGTCATATTGGGTGGGGGCGCAATCATCATTGCCGGTCTGGTCGCGCCCTTCGCCGCCCTGGCGGGTGCCGCCACCCTGCTCGGCATCGGCATGCTGCCGCTCATCGGTATCGTCGCTGGCGTCATGCTGGGCATCGGCCTGCTGGTGGGCGCGGGATATCTGCTTTACGCCAAGTGGGACGCGATCGCCGGATGGTTTGGCGGCATCTGGACGGAAATCACCGGCTATTTTTCCGGCGGCATCGCGGGGATATCTGCCTTCCTGAGCAACTTCTCTCCCATGGGCCTGCTCTATGGCGGCATTGCCGCGCTTCTGAATTGGCTCGGCATAGACGTCCCTTCCCGCCTGTCGCAGGCAGGGAGCGAAATGATCCGTGGTCTCATCAACGGCATCACCTCCATGCTGGGCGCGCTCAAATCGACCATCATCGACGCCGCCGGGTCGGCCGCCCGCTGGTTTAAGGAAAAGCTGGGCATTCATAGCCCCTCCCGTGTCTTCGCCCAGTTTGGCGGCTATATGATGGAGGGACTGGACGGCGGTATACAGTCTGAACAGCGCGCGCCGATCGACCGCGTGAAGGCGCTGGCGGCCGACATAAGCCGTGCCATGGCGGTGGGGGCGGCAACGCCCGCGATGGCGGCTGCCTCGACGGGGGCAGACACGCCGCCGGCGATGGCGCGCGGCGCGCCCGCCGGCAATGCGCCGCCCGCTACCTATAATCTGCACTTACATGGCGTGACTGGCAGCCCGCAGGACATCGCCCAGGCCGTGAAGCAGGCGATGGAGCAGTTGGAGCGCGAGCGGCGCGGACGCGGCTTTGGCGACGAAGGAGACGCATGATGTTGATGGCGCTGGGCATGTTCATCTTCGAAATCCCGACGCTCGCCCATGACGAAATGCAGCGCAAGGCGCAGTGGGTCCATGCGCGTTCGGGCCGGGTCGGCGCGCGCGATGCGACCCAGTTCGTCGGACCAGGCGCGGAAACGGTCAACCTGTCAGGCGCGGTCTATAGCGAGATCAGCGATGGCAGCGTGTCGATCGACCAGTTGCGCGCGATGGCCGACGACGGCGATGCCTATCCGCTGCTCGACGGCACCGGCCTGGTGTTCGGTAATTTCGTGATCGAGGCGATCGACGAACGTCATGCGGCCATCATGGCGGATGGCCGTGCGCGCCGCATCGACTTCGCCATCGATCTGTTGCGCGTGGATGACCCCGCCTTGGCCGATGGAACGACGGTCGCATGAGCGACGCGATCAACAATGTCGCCGACTGGCGCGTGACGCTAGACGGCAAGGATTTGACCGATCGCATGCGGCCCCGGTTGATCGGCCTGTCGCTATCGGAAAAGCGCGGCGACGAGGCTGACCAACTGGATATCACGCTGGAGGATGGTGACGGCCTGCTGGCGATCCCCAAGGAAGGCGCGATCCTGCGCCTGGCGCTGGGCTGGAAGCGCGGCCGCGACGTGGCGATCGGCCTCGTGGACAAGGGAAGCTTCAAAGTGGATGACGTGTCGCACGCCGGCCCGCCTGATCAGATCAAGATCCGCGCGCGCGCGGTGGACTTCACCAGCCAGATCCGCAACCGGCGCGAACAAAGTTGGAAGGCCACCACCCTGGGCGCGGTTCTGGCCGATGTCGCGGGCCGCAATGGCCTCACCGCGAAGGTCGCGCCCGCCCTCGCCGCCATTACTATTCCCACGATCAGCCAGAGCCGCGAAAGCGATATCGCGTTCCTTCGCCGCCTGGGGCGGGAGAATGGCGCTGTGGCGACCATTAAGGACAAGATACTGATCTTCGCGCCGATCGGCGCGGGAGAGACGGCGAGCGGAAAGCCGCTGCCGACGATCGCTCTTCGCCGGCGCGATGGCGACGGCCATAGCTGGCAGCGCCAGACGCGCGATGGTCAGGAGGGCGTGACGGCTAGCTGGCACGATCGCAAGGGCGCGAAGCGCAAAACCATCACCGTGGGCAAAGAGGATGGTGCCAAGCGCCTGCGCAAAACCTATGCGGACGAGGCATCAGCCAAGCGTGCGGCCGTCGCCGAACGGGCCCGGCTCAAACGCGCGCCCG